>CAVVUL010000010.1:0-722875 GCA_963751445.1 uncultured Acidobacteriota bacterium
CATCGAGGCCTTTGAGGACCTTGATCGAGGCCTTGGCACCATACTCGGACGGGTTTTGCGGTCGGTCCAGCCATAAGCGACACCCTCGAATTGGGTGAAAAATGAGTTGGAATCTAGTGATTGGTCTGACACGAATTGGGGGGCCCGGACAGGACAAAGTAAGTAGCTTTAATATGTTGATCTAGCAGCGTTTTTTAAAGAGGGGCCGCCTCAAAAATCCCCACTTTTTACACCCTGTTTTCGCGCCGAATTCAGCGGCCGCTGGCGCGAAGGCCAGCGGCTGAGACCGTGCGCGAAAAGAGGCAGGCTAGCGGCGAGATTTCTGGCCCGACGACAGCTCGCGTGCGTTGAGATTGGGTCGCCGCAGGTGATGGAATTGCGGCTCATAGCTCGGAATTGGCGCGCTGAACCCAGCAAGGCCGGCCGCCAGAATTTCAACGCGCTCGAGATCGGCCCGCGTCATTTCGAACGCGCGCTTGAGGTCGTTCTTTACTTGGTCAACTGCTGCGTCCGTACTCATAACGACCCCTAACTGGCTACGTAAGAGTAAAGGCGCACGCTCCGTGATGGTTCCGATTATCTAAGATTTGATCTTGTTGCGATTAACAAAACGTGAGCTCTAGTTTTGGAACCCAAGCGGGCGCCGGTTCCCACTGCGCCATTGCGAACGACGAACACATTCGCACGCCCGACAATGTCGCCAAACGCGGCAGGGTCCGCACCGGTCATCCAGACCTGCGCGCCCAATGAGGACAGCGCGTCGTAAAGTGCCGCGCGCCTGGTCGGATCGAGATGCGCCACGACTTCGTCCAGCAACAGCAGCGGTGCAAAGCCGGTCATCTGTTTGATCAAGCCGGCGTGTGCCAGGACGAGGCGAATGAAGCGCTTTTTGTTCGCCCGTTGAGGCGTCGGCAGCGGGAATATTCTTGGACGGCGTGGCGCACGGTAAGATCGGACAGATGCGGACCATCGAGCGTGCGCCCGGCGGCGGCGTCGCGTAAGCGATTTTCTTTCAGGAGCGTGCGATAACGGTCCTCGATCTCAACCGCGCTGTGGTCCGGCAGGAGCTGTTCCACCAAGCCTGCAGTTCGATCTCCGCCTGCGGAAATTCGGGCGCTTGTGCGCGTGCGGCACCAAGCGCAGCGGACAGACGATTGACGGTTTCGCACGCAACCGGCGGCAACTGCCACCGCCACCTCGGCGAGTTTCATGCTCGATGGCATCGAGCCAGGAAGTTGCCGGGGGAATTTTCCAGAAGACGGTTGCGCGAACGCAGCGAGCGCTCGAAGCGCCGCGACCCGGCTCGAATGTTGCGCGTCGACCGCCAGAACCAGTTGATCGAAGAAAGCGGCGACGTTCAAGCGGGGCCATTGAACAGCGGGTCCATGGCCGGTGTCAGCCACACAACGCGCAGGTGTTCGGCGAACGCCATCGCCGATCCCAACGCTTTCGCGATCGATCCGGCAGCGACGCGCGGACGCCGCTTCTTCCACCCGTCGGCGGCTGAAGGCCTGTGCCGAGTGTTGCAAGCCCCATCATGCCCTCGATTTCCGCGGAGGCCGCCCAGGCGCCGTCACCCTCGCGAAAGGGCGAGTTCTTCTATGGTTGCACGGCGAAGCCCGCGGCCTGGCGCTAGGAGAGAGATGGCTTCGATCAGATTGGTTTCGCCGGCGCCATTCGCGCCCGTGAGCACGATCGGGCCCGGCACCATCAAGCGCAACTTGCGCGGCGTGGTAGCTGCGGAAGTTGCTCAGCATCAGACGTCGAAGGCAGGCGGCGGCCATCGATACACGTCATGCCGGCCTGTGCCGGGCATCAGTCATCGTTCAATGCGCAGTATCAAAGACGCCGATGGCCGGGACAAGCCCGGCCATCGGAATGCAGATACGCGCTTTGACTGCTCTACTACACCGGCATCGGCATTAGCACGAGACAGCGCGCCTTTGGCGTCCTTATCCTGGATCAAGGTTGGCGAGCCCGGATCGGCGAGCTTGAGCACGGCGACTTCGCCCTCGATCTGGGCAGCGATATCCATCAGGTAGCGGGAGTTGAAACCGATATCGAGCGGCTCCGCGCCATATTCGACCTCGATCTCTTCGGTGGCGCTTCCGGAGTTGGGATTGGTCACCGACAACACGAGCCGCCCGCCGGTGATGGACAGCTTGACTGCGCGCCCACGTTCGCTGGACACCGTCTGAGACTCGGTCGACGGCAGCCTCAAAATCCTTTTTGTCAACGACCAGCCTCTTGTCGTTGTTCACGGGTATTACACGGGCATAGTCGGGGAACGTGCCATCGATCAGCTTGGATGTGAGCACCACGTTGCCGATGTTGAAACGGATTTTTCCGGTGGAAAGCTCGATCGCGACTTCTCCTTCCCCCGTCTCGATCAGCCGCTGGACTTCGCCAACCGTCTTGCGTGGCACGATGATGCCGGGCATTCCCGTGGCGCCCTGCGGCAAAGGGCGATCCACCGGAGCGAGCCGGTGGCCGTCGGTCGCAACCGCCCGCAGGGTCGGAGACTTCGACGTGCCCGCCGTGTGCACATAGATGCCGTTAAGGTAGTAGCGCGTCTCCTCGGTCGAGATGGCAACCGTGCCTCTCGTCGATCAGTCGCTTCAGATCGCCAGCCGCAAGCTTGAAAGAGTGGCTCATTTCGCCGGCGGCGAGATCTCGGAAATCGCTTTCCGGGAGCGTCTGCAACGAAAAGCGGGAGCGGCCCGGCGCAGCGAAAGCACGGCACGGTCGCCCGACTCTTCGAGAACGATTTGCGCGCCGTCGGGAAGCTTGCGCACGATCTCGTAGAACATGTGCGCGGGCACGGTCGTCGAGCCGCCGGGCGAAGACCTCGGCGGCGGTCGAAATCAGTCACCTCGAGATCGAGATCGGTGGCCTTGAGGCTCAGTTTGCCGCGGTCGGCCTTCACCAGGACGTTCGCGAAGAATTGGAATGGTATTGCGTCGCTCGACCACGCGGTGGACGTGGCCCAGCGACTTCAAAAGCTCTGCACGCTCTACGGTAACTTTCATAAAGATCCCGCTCCGGCGCCTTCGAAACGACCTGAGACGAAGGCGCTACGGCAAGCCGGCGCTCGCGGAATGCGAAGCCGGGGAGCAAAGGTGGCGAAAGCGCGCGTTTTTCGCAAGGGCGGGTTTGGGGTGCCGTGGCATATCCCCAGGTGTCCACAACCCTCCACAAAGCAAAAGGCCCCACCCGAACCGCGGATGGGGCCTTTCTCCGCCATTGTAAGCGCCAGCCTATTCCTGCAATTGCCGCTTCAGAATCTCGATTTCCTCCGCGAGTGCCATGTCGTTGCCGACCAGGCCTTCGATCTTGCGGACTGCGTGCAGAACCGTCGTGTGGTCACGCCCGCCGAAACGCCGGCCGATTTCCGGCAGCGAACGCAAGGTGAGGGTCTTCGCGAGGTACATCGCGACCTGTCGAGGCCGCACGACATTCGCGGTGCGTTGCGCGACCACAGCAGGTCGGAACGGCTTAAATTGCATCGCCGCGCGACGACCCGTTGGATGTCCTCAATCTTGACCCGCTTGGGGTTCCTGGGGCCGGATCAGATCGCGCACCTCGCGCTCGGCCATCTCGAGCGTCACGGCATGACCCGTGAGCTTGTTGTGCGCGAGCAGTCGATTGAGCGCGCCTTCCCAGATCGCGACCATCGTGCGTGACGGTTTTCGCGATATAGCCGAGCACCGGCAGGGGCACGTCGAAAGCCGGATGGTGTGTACGCGCCGTCAGTAGCGCGGGCTTTGAGGATTTCAAACCGCAGCTCCTCGCCGAGCGGGCCCATTTCGACAACCAATCCACCGGCCAGCCGCGAGCGCACGCGATCGTCGAGACTTTCGAGGTCCTCGACGGTGGACGATCGGATGCGATGACCACTTGGCGGCCGGCGTCGATCAACGCGTTAAGGGTGTGGCAGAACTCGGCCTGGGTCGACTTGCCTTGCAGGAACTGCAGATCGTCGATGACCAGCACGCCAATTCCGCGCAACGCTTCCTTGAAGGCGAGCGCGGTCTGCGTGCGCAGGGCCGAGACGAAGCCGTACATGAATTTCTCGCCGTGAGGTAGAGCACCTTGCGCTCACCCGCTGCGTTGCCTGCCCAGGTCACCGCCTGCAGCAGATGCGTCTTTCCGAGGCCAACACCCGAATGGATGTAAAGCGGATTGAACATCACCGGGTCGCCACGCTTGGCGCTCGCCACCTGCTTTGCTGCCGCATGGGCGAGGGTGTTGGAGCGGCCGACAACGAATGTGTCGAACGTTAGGCTTGAGGTCGAGCGGCGAACCGCCGAGGGCCTCGTGTACGCTCGGGTTGCCCCATGTATCAGGGACCGTCCAATACCGTTGCCATTCGTGTAGCGCGTGCCGAGTTCACCGATCCCCGACATCAGGTTTCACCTTGGGCAGCATCGCGGACTTCAGCACCGCCGAGCGCACAATCAGCTCGACCCGGGTGACCTTCCCCGTCCTGGGCCTGCCAGCAGGCCAGAACGCGTTCCGCATAGTGCGATTGAATCCAGCTCTTGAGGAAACGGGTTGGGACCGACAGACGGACCGCACCTTCCTCGATTGCTTCCAGGTCCATCCGTGCAAACCAGCTCGAATAGACGTCGTCACCGACCTCTGCGCGCAAGCGCTCTTTGACCCGTGACCAGCTCTCCTTGGTCTCCGTTCGACATCAATTTGTTCTCGATCCGATTTATAGGGTTGGGCGGACTTGGTTACTCCGGCTTGCCAGCAGACGGCCAACACGCTCGGTAGAACAGGACGCAACAGCACTCACTCAATGATCTGGAGATGCGTTCCCCACCGCAGTAGCAGAATCCGGCGGAGCGCATCGACGACAGGTCGAGGAGCGTTGCGCCTTCAGCCCACGGGTGGCGGAGTAGCGCCGCAGGTCCCGATCGCGAAAATGGACGCGGTACGAGACATATGACGGCTGAAATCAACGATGTATGACAGCAAAGCTGACTGACCGGAAACGCGGGTCGGCAGCGACGAGATGAACATGTATTGGACGACACCCATCCGACGCCATCAAAATTGGTCGCCGACTTTGTCCCTGCGCAGGTCTATGACATCACCCCTCGAATGACTTCGGGCTTAGCAATACGTAACTGAACGAGGTACCAGGTGCTCTTCCTGACGGGGACCGTCCAAAGCCCTATTAGCCCTGGATGTCAGCGTCCCTTCCATGACCTTCCAGGACTCAATGTCGAACTTCAGCAGCCGCTTACCGTCCTCAAACACGTGGACATGCCGTGGTTCGTGGTCCGTCGAGCACAACACCACAATCACGCCGCCCCGCTTCCACCGACCCACGCGTATGTGTATCCTGTTTTGATTACAGCTGTCAACTGGCCGGGATCCCTTGAGGTTGTGAGTTGTTCGTTGTTAGTTGTAAGTTGTTAGTTACTCCGTGATTTCTTTTAACAATATCTCCAAGCAATACGGCAAGCAGCTCCTGTTCGTCGACGCCTCCTTCCAGCTCAACCCGGGCGAAAAGGTCGGCCTGGTCGGGCCGAACGGCAGCGGCAAGACGACCCTGTTCCGCATGATCGTCGGCGAGGAAGCGGCCGATGACGGTGACGTGTCGGTGCCGAAGAAGCTGTCGGTCGGCTACTTCCGCCAGGACATCGAGGAGATGTCCGGCCGGTCCGTGATCGACGAGGTCATCGCCGGCAGCGGCCGGCTCGGCGCCTGCACCACGAGCTCGAGAGCGCTGCAGCACGCGCATGTCGGATCCGGCCCGCGCCGACGACATGGACCGCATCCTCGCGCGATTCGGCGAGGTGCAGGAGGAATACGAGCACCTGGGCGGCTACGCGCTCGAGAGCCAGGCGCGCGAGGTGCTGCACGGCCTCGGCTTCGACGACGACGTGGATCGACGGCGACGTCGGCGCCCTGTCCGGCGGCTGGAAGATGCGCGTCGCCATGGCGCGCGTGCTGCTCGGGCCGGCCGGACGTCCTGCTGATGGACGAGCCGACCAACCACCTCGACATCGAGTCCATCGTCTGGCTCGAGAACTTCCTCAAGTCGCTGCCGGGCTCCCTGCTGATGACGTCGCACGACCGCGACTTCATGAACCGCGTCGTCTCGAAGATCGCCGAGATCGACGACGGCGAGATCACGACGTACTCGGGCAACTACGACTTCTACGAGCGCGAGCGCGCGCTGCGCGAGGCCAACCGCGAGGCGGCCTACGCGCGCCAGCAGGCCATGCTGGCGAAGGAGCAGCGGTTCATCGATCGGTTCGCCGCGCACGCCGCGAAGGCCGCGCAGGTGCAGAGCCGCGTCAAGGCGCTCGACAAGATCGAGAAGATCGAGCTGCCAAAGAAGCGGCCGGTGGTCAAGTTCGAGTTCCGCCAGCCGCCCCGATCCGGCGACGACGTGGCGGTGCTGGAAGGGCATCCGGAAGCGCTACGGCTCGCGCGTGCGTCTATGACGGCCTCAATCTGACGGTGCGGCGCGGCGAGCGCTGGTGCGTCATGGGCAAGAACGGCGCCGGCAAGACGACGCTGCTGAAGCTGATCGCCGGCGCGCTCGAGCCGGACTCCGGCGACGTGCGCCTCGGCGCCAGCCTGAAGATGGGCTACTTCGCGCAGCAGGCGCTGCAGTTGCTCGACCCCGACCTGACGATTTGGGAGCAGATGCAGCGCGACTTCCCGCACGAGTCGATCGGCGTGCTGCGCAACCTGCTCGGCGCGTTCCAGTTCTCCGGCGACGAGATCGAGAAGCGGATCCGCTCGCTCTCGGGCGGCGAGCGCTCGCGGCTCGTGATCGCGCGGATGCTGCTCGATCCGCCGAACTTCCTGGTGCTGGACGAGCCCACGAACCACCTGGACCTGACGACCAAGGACATGCTGATCGAGGCTCTGAAGGACTTCGAGGGCACGATGATCTTCGTGTCGCACGATCGGTCGTTCCTGCGCGGCCTGAGCAACCGCGTGCTCGAACTCGGTGGCGAATCCGGCACCGATGCCCAGCCGGCACATCTATCCCGGGGTCCTACGTGGAATACGTCCAGCGAACCGGCCACGAGGCGCCGGGAGTGCATGCGTAAATGCCCCGAACGTGGGGCGGGGCTTCAGCCCCGCCTCGAGCCGGGCCTGAGGGCCCGGCCTACACTCCCATGCCGCTGATCTCGCTGGATCACGTCACGACCGCGTTCGGGCACGTGCCGCTGCTGGACGATGCCGGCATGATGGTGGAGCCGGGAGAACGGATCGCCATCATTGGACTGAACGGCACGGGCAAATCCACGCTGCTCCGTGTGCTGGCCGGCGAGCTCACGCCGGACGCGGGCGCGATCTGGCGGCAGCCGGGCCTGACCTCCGCCCGGCTCGTGCAGGACGTGCCGCTCGATTCGCCGGGCACCGTATTCGACGCCGTGGCGGACGGGCTTGGTGAGCTGCGCGACCTCGTGCAGGCCTATCACCACGCGGTCGTGGCGCTGACCGAGGCGGCCACGCCGGCGAGGCTCGAGGCCCTCGGCGAGTTGCAGCACGAACTGGAGAAACACGACGGCTGGTCCGTGGAGCAGCGGGTCGAAACGGTGCTCGCGCGCCTGGACCTGAACCCGGACGTCGCGGTGCGCACGCTGTCCGGCGGCTGGAAGCGGCGCGTCCTGTTGGCGCGTGCCCTGGTCTCTTCACCGTCCCTGCTCCTGCTGGACGAACCGACCAACCATCTGGACGTCGAGGCGATTCTCTGGCTCGAGAACTTCCTGCTCGAGTACCGGGGAGCGGTCGTGTTCGTGACGCACGACCGGACCTTCCTGCAACGGCTCGCCACGCGCATCGTCGAGCTGGACCGCGGGCAACTGACCTCGTGGCCGGGCGACTACGCGACGTTCCTGGCGAAGAAAGAAGCGTGGCTGGCGAACGAAGAGGTCGCGCGGGAGAAGTTCGACAAGAAGATGGCCATCGAAGAGGCGTGGCTGCGGCGCGGCGTGAAGGCCCGGCGCACCCGCGACGAGGGACGCGTCAAGGCCCTGATGGCGATGCGTGAAGAACGGCGCGCCCGACGCGAGCTGCCGGATGCGGTGCGCATGCAGATCGATTCCGGCGAGCGCAGCGGTCAGCTGGTGTTTGGGGCGGACCGCATCAGCAAGTCGTACGGCGGAACCCCGGTGGTGCGGAATTTCTCCACGCGCATCATGCGCAAGGACCGCATCGGCCTCATCGGCCCCAATGGCGCCGGCAAGACGACGCTGCTGCGGATGCTGGTCGGCGAACTCGCGCCCGACGCCGGCGAGGTCGTGCGCGGCACGAACGTACAGGTCGCCTACTTCGACCAGCAACGCGAGCAGTTGGATCCGGAGCGCACGGTCGTGGACACCGTCGCGGACGGCAACGATACCGTCACGGTCGCCGGCCTCACGCGGCACGTGTATGGCTATCTCGAGGACTTCCTGTTTCCGCCCGAGCGGGCGCGGTCCCTCGTGAAGACGCTGTCGGGTGGCGAACGCAATCGCCTCCTGCTGGCGCGGCTGCTGACGCGGCCCGCCAACGTGCTGGTGCTCGACGAGCCCACCAACGACCTGGATATTGAAACCCTCGAATTGCTCGAAGCGCAATTGGCGGAGTATCCGGGCACGCTGCTGATCGTCAGCCACGATCGCCGGTTCCTGGACAATGTGGTCACCAGCACGTTCGTCTTCGAGGGCGCCGGGCGCGTGCAGGAGTACATCGGCGGGTACGACGACTGGCTCAGGCAGCGCGACGCCGCCCTGGCCGCCGCGACCGCTGCGGCCGCCAACACTCGCAGGACGCCGCAGGGGAAGGCGCCCACGGCTCCGCTGATCGACCGGGCAGAATCCGCGGCGCCACCCAGGAAGCTGTCGTTCAAGGAGCGGCGTGAGCTCGAGGGGCTGCCGGACCGGATTGCGGCGTTAGAACGCGAACTGGTCGACCTCGACGCGCGCATCGCGAGCGCGGACTTCTACAAGGCAGGCAGCGAAGCGATTGCCGCCACGCTCGCGCGAATCGACGACGCCCGCGCGGAGCTCGACACGGCCTACGCCCGTTGGGACCACTTGGAATCGAGGAAATAGACCGCGTTCAGTATGCCCCCTTGATGGGCTTCACCGGCCCTTTGAACTTCTCTTTCTCGGGCTTTCCTTTGAGCGGCGGCAGTTCAATCGGCTTCAGCGGGACCTTCTTCTCGGGAACCTGGTCGAGCAGGTGGCGGATGAGATTCAGGCGCCCGCGGCGCTGGTCGCCGAAGTCCACGACGAACCAGGGCGCGTGCTTGGCGTGGGTGGCGCCGAACATCTCGTCCCGCGCGCGGCCGTACTCCTCATACATGTCGCGCGCCTTCAGGTCGATGGGCGAGAGCTTCCAGCGCTTCACGGGATCGGCCGCCCGCTCGGCGAACCGTTCCTCCTGCTCGGCCTGGTCCACGGACAGCCAGTACTTCAGCAGGATGACGCCGGTGTCGGTGAGCATCTTCTCGAAGACCGGCGCCTGCTCGAGGAACGTCTTGTACTCTTCCTTGGTGCAGAAGCCCATCACCTTTCGACGCCCGCGCGGTTGTACCAGCTGCGGTCGAACAGCACGAGCTCCCCGGCCGCGGGCAGGTGCGGCACGTAGCGCTGGAAATACCACTGCGTCCGCTCGCGCTCCGACGGCTTGTCGAGAGCCACGATGCGGACCTGACGCGCGTTCAGGCGCTCGGCAATCGCATTAATCACGCCGCCTTTGCCCGACGTATCGCGGCCTTCGAAGATGACGAGCATGCGTCGGCCCGTGTGCTGAAGCCAGCGGGCGAGATTGTTCAGGTCGGCCTGCAGGGGTTCCAAGCGCGGCTTCGTACTTCTTTCGTTTCATGGTGTCTCCACATTCCGTGCCGCAGTAGGCGGTGGGCTTCAGCCCACCGTGCGTCCGGCGGGCTGAAGCCCGCCGGCTACTGCAGAATGACTCTCTTCACGCCGCGCTCAACCAAGATCTTCTTCAACCGCTCTCGCTGGTCGCCCTGCAGCATGATCGTGTCGCCCTCGAGGCTGCCGCCGCAGCCCAGCGCGGATTTCAGCGCCTTCAGCCACGCGTCGCGCTCGGATGCCCTGAGGTCCAGTTGCTCAATGACCGTGGCTTCTTTGCCGCCGCGACCGGCACGTTCCATGCGCACGACCGCACGGGCGTAGGTCCTCGCCGGCTTCGCCATGGGGGCAGCCGGCGCCGGCGCGACGGGCGGCGCGGCCGGCACGTCGGGCCGCGTGCCCCGTAGGCCTTCTAGCGCGGCGAACGGGTTATGAAAAGGCTTTTCGTCTGCCATTCGACACCGTGCAACCCGAAGTTCGAACTTCGAAGTTCGAACTTCGAAGTTATCTGATCGCCCTTCCGAACGCGGCAGTCCCCCCGACCACCGGCAGCGTCAGCGTCGTGCCGTCGAGATCAACCGTCAGTTCCGTGCCGGGCTTCGGCCACAGCGTGAAGTCCCTGTCGCTCGAGAAGATCATGAGACCGATGCGTTTACCGGCCGGAATGATCTGATCGTCCGGCTCCAGATCAAAGGTCATCGTCACGAACTGGCCCGGCACCAGCGGCACACCCGCCGCCTTCGAATCGTAGTTGCCGCCGCGGGTCAGCGACCCGAAGTTCTGCGGATCCGCCCAGCCGCGCGTGATGAGATTGGCCGTGCCTGATCGGCCCGTCCGCCCACGGCAATTGCACGAGCCACACGGACAGGTTCGCCGCCGGCTTGCTCGACGCCAGCCGCACCGTGATGCGGGTGAACCCTGAGAGGTGGACGGGCGCGGTGAGTTCCTGGCGTTGCGTAGATCAATCGGTTCGGCGACTGTTCCGCAGCCGCCAACTGCGCGCCGGTGAACGAGACGTCGTCGACGAGTGTCTCGGTGCCCTGCTTCGGCGCCGCGGACAGACCGAGCGCACCTCGCCCGGCGCCACCGGAAGTCAGCCGCAGAGCCACCGCCGACGCCTCCGGGTTCGGATAGTCCGCATACGGCGTCGGCGCCGGCGTGGCCGCTCCCCGGCCACGGGCCGTCCCTGCCGTACCCGTCGTACCTGTCGTACCCGTCGTTACCTGCTTCTCTCACAATCCACGCCTTCGGTTCCTTCTCCACGCCGTTCTCGACGCCATAGAGATAGCGCGTGAACCACTTGTTCTGCATCTCGAGCGGCGGCGCGCCGCCGTGGCCGCCCTGGTGGTAGTACGCCTGCAGCGGCACCTGCCCCTTGAGCGCGTCGTAGATGCGCACGCTGTGCTCGGGCACGACGTTCCAGTCGTTGAACGCGTGCGACATCAGCACGGCGGCCTTGATGTTGCCGACGAAGTTCAGCAGGTCGCGTTTCGCCCAGAAGTCGTCGTAGTCGCCATGCTGGCGGTCGCGCCCTTGCGCGAACTCGCCGTCGCGATAGGTCTTGATGCAGTAGTCGCGCCGCGCCGGATCGCCGCTGGCGATGAAGTCGTAGAGGTAATCGATGTCCTCGCCGAGCCATCCGCCCGGGTGCCGCACCAGCCCGTTCGATCGGTAGTAGTGGTAGTACCGACGTGTTCGGCGCGATCGGAATGATCGCCATGAGCCCGTCCACGCCCGTCGTCGCGGCCGCCACGGGGATCGTGCCGTTGTAGGACGTGCCGGTCATCCCGACCTTGCCCGTTGACCACGTCGTCGCGACGACTTCCTGCGTGCCGTCAACCGTTGCGTAGCCCTTCGCGCGGCCATTCAACCAATCGATCACGGCCTTCGGCGCGAGCCGCTCGGGCGCGTCGCCGACGGTGGGACATCCTTGTGACAGTCCGGTTCCCGGCGCTTCGGAGTGCACGACCGCGAAGCCCCGAGGCACCCACGTGCTGACTTGCGAAGTGGACACGTTCGCGCGGGCCGGCTGAAAGACGACCGGCGCTTGCGACACGCGGGGCGGCGGGGGGTCGCCGACCTCCTGGTTCACGTCCCACAGACGCGCGCGGTCGTTCGACGTGCCGGCGTAGTACGGCGACGACTCGTAGATCACCGGCACCTTCAGGCCTTCGGTGTCGGTCTGGCGCGGGCGCACCACGTCCACGAACAGGCGGTCGCGCTTGCCGTCGCCATCGGAATCGAATTCCGCCTCCACCCACAGCGTCTGCCGAATCCACTGCGCTGCGTCCTGGAAGCCGGGCACGATCTGCGCCTGACCGTCGGCGAAGACGGGCACGGTCTTCTGCGGTGGACCAGACTGAGCGATCCCGACCGATGCCAGCGCACCCGCAAACAGAAGGCCGGTCAAGACGCGGGCACGCACGCTACTTGTAATTGATCGCATTGAATATCACCCTGAACGTGCCGAATGGCTGGCCGCGCCACTGCGGGCGGAAGCCGAGCAGAAGGACGTGGCCGGTGCCGAGTTCAACGTCGAGCGCGGCGGCCTTGCCCTGAATCAGCTTCTCGCCCTGCAGGAATCCAGACGCGAGCGGCGACTCGTTCTCGGGATAGCGCGCAAGCACGGTGCCCTTGAACCCTTCCCCCGTCTCGAACACGGGACCGCTGTCGTGGTACACGGCCGCGCGCTCCGGCATGCCGGCCATGAACCGGTTGGCCGGAGTCGTCTGCACCGTCAGCAGCGATCCGCCGACGAAGAACTGCTGGCGACCGACGCCGGCGATGGCGTTCTTCACCGGCAGCTTCAACTGATCGATGGCGAACGTGCTGCTGCGATTGAAGCACACCAGCGTGCCGCCCCCGCGGACGAAGTCGTCGATCGCCTTGACGCGCGGATCGGGCCCGGCCGGCGCCGCCGCTCCGGCTGCGCCCGCGGCTCCTGCGGGCGGCGCGCCGGCGCCTCGTCCGCCGCGCCCTCCCCCGCCGCCCACCACGCGCGCGTCGTCGGCCAGCACGAGCACGTCGATCTTGGTGTTGAGCGAACCCGCCTGCACGTCGTCGCCCGACACACGAAGGTAGTCGAACTCGAACTGATCGAGAATCAGCCGAGTCCACCCTTCGTCCATGCTGGTCTCGCCAAGGAACAAGCCGATGCGCGGCCTCGCGGCCCTTGGAATCCGAAGCCGCGACGCGCTCGGCGTGCAGCGCCAGCGCCGACACCAGCGCGTCCTGAGCCGCTGGGTCGAGCCCGAATCACGTAGCGCCCGTCCGCGGCGGTCGCGCCCGGCTTCCACCGCACTGACGCTCCGGCACGCCACGCACGGTTGATCGCCTTGAACGCGTTGTTCTCGGCCGGATTCACGGCGAGGGCCGGGCCGGCGCCGGTGATGCGGCCGGCCGGCGGCACGATCGCGTGCGCGACCGGACTCGCGTCGAACCCGACGCCCGGCACGCCGTCGAACGGCGCGGCGTCGATCGCCGCGGCGTTGTTGTAGGCGGTCGGCCTGGCCGCCGGATCGTAGGCCGGTCCGAGCGGCGTCATCTTCGCGCGCGCGGCGTCGTCCAGCGGTTTCGTCGCGGCGATCGTGCGCACGCCCATCGACAGCGGCAGCGTCCAGCCGGCGGCGTCGTACGGTGTGTCGAGCGGGCCGCCCGCGTAGTCACGAATCTCCGGGTACTTCTGGACGTCGAGCACCGCGCGTGCGGCGGCCGCGAATTCCTGGTCGGCCGGGACGACCCACGTGCCGGCCGGGAACGTCTCGCCCTCGGCCTCCACCGGCGCCGTCAGTTGCGACACGCGCACGCCGCTGAACGCGAGCCGGCGCAGCATCTCGACGGCTGCCGCGGGATCCCGCTGGGTCTGCGGCACGAAATAGGCGTACGGCGCTTCGCGGCGGCCGCGCGCGATCTGATCGCGGCCCGCCTGATACCGGCCGTAGAGCAGCGTGTCCTTGTATTTCGACGCGTATTCGATCGTCGCCATCGACGCCGTTTCCATGTACTCCACGGCGTCGCGCAGGCGCCACGTGCCGCCGAGCCACGGGCTGACGTAGAGCGCCTGCGGGCGGCGCATCGTTTCCTGAACCTGCTCCGGCGCCGACGTCCGCGGCGCCGGACCGCTGCCCTGGGTCTCCGTCCAGAATGCCGGGATGTTCTTGAAGACCGGGTTGTAGTCGATGTAGCCGGCATACCAGGCATCGAAACCTGTGCCCATGTGCGTGGCGCCCACTTTGCCTTCGCTGTTGAGGCGCTGGGCGATCGCCATCCCGATCATATTCACCTGCGACGAGATGAGACCCGGCGCCTGTGTCGCGATCGGCTCGGCAAACGGCGGCAGCCAGATGCGCGTCGGAAACGGCGACGACTGGTGGTGCACGTAGATGATGTTCGGCTCCCACTGCCGCCAGGCGTGTTCCATCACGCGCGATTCGATCGTGCCCAGCATGTACGCGTCGCGATTGTTGTCGTGGCCGACGTACTCCTGATACAGCCGCGGCAGGTTCATGCCCTGGTTCTCGTTGGGCGTGCCGACGCGCGCCATGTAGTAGTCGGCGACCATCGACTGGCCATCCGGGTTGATTGACGGCCACAACATCAGGATGACGTTGTCGAGCATGGCCGTGGTCTCGGGCTCGTCGGCGCGGCTGACGAGGTCGTACAGCAGTTGCGGCACGTGCTGCGGTGCGGCCACCTCGCTCGAGTGCAGCCCGCCGTCGATGTGCACGAACGCCTTGCCCTCGCGCGCGAGCCGGCGTGCTTCGGCGTCGGTCAGGCCCTCCGGGTGCGCGAGCCGCCGCGCGATCTCGCGGTAGCGGTCGATCTGCCGCAGATTGTCGGCCGACGACACGAGCGCGAAGGTGTACGTCCGCCCCTGCGAGCTCTTCCCCGCCTCGACGAGCATCACGCGGTCGCTCGCCGCATCCACCTTCTGGAAGTAGTTCACGACCTGCTCGTAGTTGGCCAGCTTGTAGTCGGCGCCGGGCCGGAAGCCGAGCACGGACTCCGGCGTGGGAATGGGGCCCGACTGCGCCGGCAGCGTGACCGGCAGTACGAACAGGACAATGGCGATCAGTCTGGCAAGTGGGCGCATGGTGGGCTGATCATGCACGAAAAAGTCAGAAGTCAGAAGCCCGGTGCAGCCGGCTGAGCTATGCTCTGGGCGCGTTGACGGCCGCATTTGGCGCTGTTTAGCGCACCCATGGCCTCGGAGGAGTGATGAAGACACGGACCTCGAAATCGCTGATGGCTCTCCTGATCGTGGCCGGCGCCGCGATCGGTTTCCAGGCGCTCGCGCAGGGGCAAACCGACCCGGTCGTCGCCCGGATCATCGAACTCGGCACCAAGGACAACCAGGTGATGACCTGGAACGACTACGCCAGCAACCGGTTCGGCGGACGAGAGACCGGCACCAACGCCTACACCGATGCGACCCAATGGGCGGTGTGGCAGTTCAAGCAGTTCGGGCTCGATGCGCAGCTCGAGGAAGTCGGCGAAGTCCCGGTTGGATTCAACCGCGGCCCCTGGTTCGGCAAGATGCTCAAGCCCACCGAGAAGGCGCTGCGCTTCGGGACGCCCAGCTTCACCGCCGGCACCAAAGGCATCCAGCGCGGACGCGTCGTCATCCTCAAAGCCGACCCGTTCTCGGTGCCGAGCCGCGCCACCGGCGGTCAGCCCGTGGCGAAGGAGAACGTGGACAAGAAGCGCGCCGCCGTGCAGGCAGGCATCGCCGAGATCAACGCCAACAAGGCGGCGTTCAAGGGCGCGTGGGTGCTGATTGGCGGCACGTCAGGCTTCGGCCGCGACGGCCGCCGCGGCACGAAGCTCGCCGACGGATCGCCGGAATACCTGGATGCCGAGGCGATTCCGCCGCTCACTAAAGCCCTCATCGATGCGGGCGCGCTCGGGACCATCCAGTCCTCGACGCCGCCATCGCCGGCCCAGCCGGGTAACAACTCGGAGCCGCCGCTCAGTCTGCTCGACGGCTATGCCGCCTCGTGGGACACGCTGCCGGTGCTGCCGGACATCAAGCTGCTCGACACGCAATACAAGGAGATCGCGTCGCTCGTCGCGAAGGGCGAGCCGGTCGAACTCGAATTCGACATCCGCAACTGGTTCAAGATGGGCCCGATCAAGTACCACAACGTCGTGGCCACGCTGCGCGGCACGACCTATCCCGACGAGTACATCGTCATCGGCGGCCACTTCGACAGTTTCAGCAGCGGCACCGGCGGCGTCGACGATGGATCGGGATACGGACCGGGTATGGAAGCGATCCGTCTGATTGCCGCATCGGGCGCGAAACCGAAACGCTCGATCATCTTCATTGGCTTCGCGGCGGAAGAAAACGGCCTCGTGGGGTCACAGGCGTGGCTGAAGAAGCACCCGGAGCTGCAGCCGAAGATCGTCGCCATGATCAACCGCGATGGCAGCCCAAGCGCCATCACCGGCGCGACCGTGCCGGAGACGTGGTACGAGGATCTCCAGCGCATCACCGCGCCCTTGGCAACCCTGTATCCGAAGTGGCCCTTCAGGCTGCAGAAGACGCTGCCGCGCGCCCACGCCACCAGCCCGGGCGGCACCGACTCATCCTCGTTCGAGATGATGAGCGTGCCCACGCTGAACTTCGCGACGACCACGGCCAGACCGGGACCGGATGGCAAAGACGTGACCTACCAGTACAACTACGCCTGGCACACGCTGAACGACCTCTACTCCGAATTGGTGCCCTACACCGAGCACCAACAGCAATCGGCGCTCGTGACCGCCGTGGTCGCGTATGGCGTGGCGAACCTCGACAAGCCGCTGACCCGTGAGGGCGTGTACCTGGCTGACGGGCTCTATGCCACGATCACGGTTGGCAGCGGCGACACGCAGAAGCAGATCATGACGTCGCTGGACTATGCGAACGCGCCGGTGCACGTTGCCAACTTGTTGCGCATCGTCGAAGGCAACGCGCCCGCGCCGGCCGCTGGTGGCCGTGGCGGTGGAGGCGGAGGCGGCGGGCGTGGTGGCGCGGCCGGGCAACCCGAAGCGCCGGGCATCGGCACGATGGACGTCGTCAAGGGCCTGATTCAGAGCGTCATCGCGTCGCCCACGCAGAAGGCCGTCGCGGTGCCCACTCTGCCGAAGGCGACCAACGCCGCGCTGAGTCACGACGCGGCTGGCGTCATCGGCGTGTCGGCGCCGAACGCGTTCTACATCACGCTCGAGAAGAACGCGGCGCTCGACAAGAAATACACGGCGATCGGACGCGTGATCGGCGGCGCCGCATCGCTGAACGACATCAAGAAGGCGGATCCGATCCGCAGCATCCGGATCACGCGCGTCGGCCAGGCCGCGCGCGACTTCAAGACCGATGATGCGACGTTCAAGGCGCTTCTGGAGGCGGCGACGAAGAAGAAATAGACGGCAGGTCAGAGGTGAGAGGTCAGAGGTCAGAGGTGAGGAACGCGCTGCCGCTGGCCATCTTCTACGTGTGCGTTGGGCACGAGCGACGAAGTTCCCGGATCGCAAGGCGCGAGCGAGAGCGACGCGCCCCACGCACGGAGCACGGCCTGGTGGTCCGTTCTTGACCGGCGCCGGGTCGTGCGAGTGAGCGTGTAAGGGGTCCGGGGACGAAGTCCCCGGATCGAGAATTGGAGGCGCCGTCCGGATTTGAACCGGAGATGGAGGTTTTGCAGACCTCTGCCTTACCACTTGGCGACGGCGCCCCTGAGACAACCGGTCAAAGGTCAGAGGGCAAAGGGCAGAGGATGAGGAAACCCGCGGGCTACGTACCGCGACGCTGCACGTGACTGCCTTGCCGACTCAACCCAAATGCCCGCAGAAAGATTGCGCGCGAAGCGGAGCGGGCCGCCATGGGCCCCGCGGAGTGAAGCGCGCTAGCCGGGGTGCAGGGGGCCCCGGCGACAAAAATGGAGCGGGAAACGGGATTCGAACCCGCGACTTCGACCTTGGCAAGGTCGCACTCTACCACTGAGTTATTCCCGCCCTGCCAGACATGTGAGTCTAGCAAACCAGTGGGACAGCGGCAAATCCCCAATCCTGCACGGGCCCCAACTCTGCATTACACTGTCCGCAATCCCCTGCGGTCACGGCTCCCGGAAGCAGGCCCCATCCCCGTCGCAGGGGGGACCGGAGACCCTTATGGCCGACTCGAAGCTGACCATCGACGAACGTGAATCGGGGGACGTGACCATCCTCACCCTCACCGGGCAAATGCTGCTCGACGACGGGGACCTCGCGTTCCGCAAGCGGATTCACGAACTCATCGAACGCGGCCGGACCAAGGTCGTGCTGGAGATGGGCGGTGTCACCTACATCGACAGCGCCGGCATCGGTATGGTCGCCGGCAAGCTCAAGACCCTCCGCGAGAGCGGTGGCGACATGAAACTGCTCCACCTCACCACGAAGGGCCAGCGCGTGTTCGGCATGGCGAAGCTGCTCCTCATGTTCGAGACCTTCGACGACGAGGAGAAGGCCGTCAAGAGCTTCGGGTTCAAATATTGATCGAGTGATCGATTGACCGAGTGATCGGTTCGGGAGGAGAGGTCAGATGAGGCTACACCGATTCGTGCTGCCAGTCTTCATGGTCTCCGTGGTCGCGCTCGTTGGGGTCGCGGCGCAGCAGCCGCCGACGCCCGCCGCCAAAGAAATCGCCGTCACCGCCAAGAAATACGAATACGCGCCCAACAAGGTCGAGGTCCCGGTGGGGACCCTGGTCCGGTTCAAGGTCACGGCCGAGGACACTGAACATGGCTTCGAGATCGAGGGCGTCAAGGACAGCTGCGTCAGCATCCCGAAGGGCGAAACGAAGGTCGTCGAGTACAAGGCCGAGAAGGCCGGCTCCTTCGAGTTCAAGTGCTGCCACTTCTGCGGCATGGGACACGGGCGAATGAAAGGGACGATCACAGTGAAATGACACTGTATTGATCTATCGCCCTATTGATCTATTGATCTATTTGTCTATTCATCTATTTCGCGGCGACACGACGAACGCATCGACGAGTTCGCCGGTCGCCTTCTTGACCGTCACGCGAATCTCGCGGGCGGTGGCGTCCACGCGCGCAACTTGATCCTGGCCGAGCACGAGCGTGGGAAACGTGGCGCCGTCGGTGCCGGCGGCGATGCGCTTGAACGTGTGCTCGTGGCCGGAAATCACCAGATCGACCCCGGCCGCGTTCGCCGTCTCAATCCAGCGCGCGTGCCCGTCCGGTATCGATCCCCACTCGGGCTGGTGCATCAGCACCACGCGAAACGGCGCCGCCCGGAAGCGCGGATCCGTCCTGGCCTCGCCGGCGAACCAGCGGAGTTCGGTCGCCAGATAGGGCTCGCTCCGGTTCAGGCGTGCATAGACGTTCGTGTCGTCCGGCTTGTCCTCGCCCGTGTCGAGCACGGCCAGGCGCAGCGGGCCGTGATCGCGCATGTAGTAGAAGCGCCCTTCCTGGACCGGCACATATGGAAACAGCTGCCGCGCGAACGGGCCGCGCCACTCATGGTTGCCCCGCGCATAGACCAGCGCCTTGCTCTTCGCCAGCCCCTTGTTGAGGGGATCGATCCAGCGGCTGAACAACTGGTCCTCGCTCTGAAGCGAATCGAACGCGTCGCCGTCATGCACCAGGAAATCCGTGGTCGGCCAGTCGATCGCCTTCATCAGCGCGTCAATCCTCGACACGAGTTCGTGCGTGTCCGTGACGACGCTGAAGGACACCGCGGACTTGGCCCGGTCCAGCGTGGTGAACGACGCGACGGGACTCTCGACCGCGAGGCCCTTCTCGGGCCAGTACGCGTTCAGCTTCACGACGCGCGTGGCCACGGCCTGGTAGCGATACGTTTTGCCCGGCTCCAGATGGTCCACCCGCACGGCGTGCAGCGTGCCGACCGGCAGCAACCCGTGCTGCGGCGCGTCCGCCAACTGGTCGAGCGTCTCCCCCGCCCCGAACTTCACCGCCGCCTGGCTCGGCGTGTCGGTGGCCCACACGACGGTGACGCCCGTCTCGGACGGGTCCACCAGATACGGGCCGTGCATGATGACGGGTTTGGTGTCGTGGACGATGAAGGGTTGCTGTTGGGCGGACAGCGAGGCCACGGCGCCCACCGACAGGGCGATGACGCGAAGAAACCTGGACATATACTGGTAATCCTATGCCGTTCCTGCACGATCCCGCCGTACGCGCGTCGATCGAGTCTCGTCTGAAGCAGTTGCGCCCGGACTCCAGACCCGCGTGGGGCAAGATGTCGGCCGACCAGGTGTTGTGGCACCTCAATCAGGGGCTTGGCACCGCGCTCGGCCACATCACGCCGCCCGTGGACAAGGCGCCGCTGCCGCGCCCGGTCATCCGGTGGATCGTGCTGAACCTGCCCTGGCCGAAGAACGCGCCGACCAACCCGTCGTTCATCGCGCGTGGGCCATACGACTTCGAGGCCGAGCGCGCGCGGTGCCTGGCGCTGGTCGCCGAGTGCGCGGCGCGGCCCATCGACCAGGCCCAGCCCATCCACCCGATGTTCGGCGCCATGACCGGCCGCGACCAGAGCCGGCTTCAGGCCAAACACCTGGATTACCACCTGAAGCAGTTCGGGCTGTAATTCGGCGATCACGAAGCTTTCAAGGATCAGTTCACACGGAGGCACGGAGACACGGAGGTTCCTTTCGGGAGTGCCCGCGTGATCCGCAGCCCCCCAAGGGAAGCTCCGCGCCTCCGTCGCTCCGTGCCTCCGTGTGAACGGATCTACGGCGCCAGTCGCGCGATCGTCCAGCTGTCGCCGGCCCGGCTGTAGAGAAACCGATCGTGCAGCCGATGGTGGCCGCCCTGCCAGAACTCGATGGTCCTGGGCGTCACGCGGAATCCGCCCCAGAAGGATGGCAGCGGAATCTCGCCCTCGCCGAACTTGCGCACCATCTCCTCGAATTTGGCTTCGAGCATGCGCCGCGCGTCGATGACCTTGCTTTGCGGCGAAACCCAGGCGGCGATGCGGCTTTCGCGCGGCCGTGACACGAAGTAGCGCGCCACCTCCACCATCGAGATCCGCGCGGCCGTGCCGTTGATGATCACCTGCCGCTCCAGGGGCAGCCAGGGCAACAGCAGCGACACGTGCGGGTTCTGCGCGATTTGCTGGGCCTTCGTGCTCTCGAGGTTCGTGAAGAACACGAATCCGTCGTGGCCATAGCCCTTGAGCAGCACGGTCCGCAACGTCGTTTCGCCCTGCGGTGTCGCGGTGGCCAGGCTCATCGCGTTGGGATCGACGATCTTCGCCGCGACCGCTTCGTCGAACCAGTGTTTGAACTGCTCGATCGGATCGGGCCGCAGATCGCCGATGTCGAGGGTGCCGCGGCCGTAGTCGCGGCGAATGTCGGAGACGTCGTCCATCTACTTGCGAGAGGTTGGCGGCACGATGCCCTTCAGGCGCATGTACGTCACCAGATTGCCGTAGTGCTCGCTCAGGTGCCCGCTGTTCTCGATGAGCGCAAACGCGCGCGCGGCCTGGCCCATCCCGAACGGCATCGTGATCGTTTCGGCCGCTGTCTTGTCGGTCAGGGCCTGGTACACGGAGTCGCAATAGGCCACGGACTGGTCGTAGGCCTCGATGATCGCGGCCTTGGTCACCAGCGAATCGAACGCGGTCTCCGCCTTCGGTGTCTTCTCGCCCTTCGCGGCCGCGCAAAACTCGAAATTGGCGCCGGCCGTGTGCGCGACAATCTGGCCGAACGTGCGCACGGTCTCCACCGGCTTGAAACTGTAGAGCGCCTCGGGCACATCCACGGCCGAGTCCTTGATGTTCTTCTTGGCCGTCGCCCACGCCTTGCGAATCGAGTCGCTGACCGGTTGCGGCGCGCCGGCGCGCGACTGCGCCCCCAACACCGCCACAGCCGCCACCAGCCACACCGCGGTCGTCACACGAAACAGTCGGGTCATTCGTTCCTCCCTCGGGGACCTATCTTATAGCGGTTCCCGAGCGCCCTACCGGTCGACCTGCCACGCATCCTCGATGATGCGGACGGTCATCTGGTCCGTGCCAATCCGGTCAATCGCCACCACATCAAAGCGGCACGGCTCATCGAGGCGGCCGGTCCAGGCGAGGTAGTCGAGCGCCATCGCGGCGACCCGGCGTCGCTTCGCCGGCGACACGGCGTCGGCTGCGGTACCGTGCCGAGCCGTACGTCGCGCCTTGACCTCCGCGAAGACGATGACGCCGCCCTGCTCGGCGACGATGTCAATTTCTCCAAAGCGGGTGCGGTAGCGGGTGGCAAGAATTGCGTACCCCTGGCGTCGCAGCGCGTCGCTCGCCAATGATTCGCCGAGTGTTCCGAGCGCCTGCCGTCCGGGGCCTGCATCCATGGCGTGATCGAAGAGCAAGGCTCATGCCGGGCCGGGGCGCCGAGGCACGAATGGCTCAGCCCGAGAGACGCGCGAACCGTCGCGAGGATTCCGGAAAGTCGACACCCATCGCAAACCAGTAGACCGCCCCCATCCCGAACGCGACCGCCAGAATGCCCGCGTCGGGCCATGACCCGTGCGGCGGCGGAGGGCCTCCCCACGTCGTGAACACGACGCCCGTCAGCACGCTCGCGACCGCCAGGTACTGATACACGGGCAGGCCGAACCAGGCGATCGTCTGCGGCTCGCCGCGATAGCCTTCCTCGATGAAACGCGCGAGCCCTGCGCCAATCAGATACAGCCCCACGATAAACCAGACGGGCGCGCCGGATGTCCAGGCCCGCAGCAGCAGTACGCCGATGACGAGGTTGCCGGCAATGGAGTAGAGCGGCGTCGCATGAATCGGCTGACCCTCCAGACCGGCGAGCGCCACGGCGCGTGAATGCGGATTGCTGACGCGGATGCCGGAGCGAGGGTCGTCGGTCACCCGTCCGTGGCAGCATCCCTGCACCAGACAGCGCACCCGGCCGATCGAATGGACCCAGGGCGCCGCGACGGCGACCGCGCCGAGCATGACCCCAATCGGCTGCCCCATCAACGCCATCACCCCGCTCGCCAACAGGCCCCCGATGACGCCGCCGTAGTAACCGAACGGCCGCAGGAGCCGCGGCGATCCCTCGACGAACTGCGCCCACAGCCCGGCGCCAATCAGCGTCGACAGCGCCAGCGCGACGATGCCTGGCAGCGAGGACGCGCCGGCAAGCGCGGCAACGATGACGACGCCTACCGCTGCGGCGAGACCCGCAAACACGCCGTGGCTGATGACGCGCACCGGTCCGAACCGCCAGGCGCGCCATGAGTTCGCCAGCCACTCCGCTCCGTCGAGCGCCAGCCGAACCGTCGCCATGGGGCGCCACAGAATGGCGCCACACGCCAGAAAAACGACAAGCTCACGGCCGGCGATCGGCCCGGAAACCGTGGCGCCCGCATAGGCTGCACAGAGGACCAGCCAGAGCCATGCCACTGCCGACCAGGCCCGTGACCGCGCGCCGATCGTCTCGGCGGCAAACGCCGCCCACAGGAGATGAAGTGCGGGTCCGGCACCGAGCGCGGGCGCGAGCAGAACGGCGGTGGTCGTGGTCAGTCCCTGAACCCCAAACCGCCGGAGGGTCCCGCGCGTCGGCGCGAGCAGGACCGCGAGCGTCGCACTCGCCGCATCGGGCCATCTGGGACCACCCGCCAGCATCTGGCAGACGATGAACCACGGCAGCACCGTGAGAACCCAGACCGCCAGGCGCTCGGATCGGCGCGGCGGCACAGGCTGCTCTGCCGGGAGGCTCAGCCACGGACGGACCATCGCCGACGCGCCGAACCGGCGCCGCAAATCGGGTCGCTCGTAGCCCCGCACCAACGCCGCGCACCCGATCGCCACGGCGGGCGTCACAATCCACAGTCCCGCGGCGGAACCGGTCTGCACCGACACGCCCGCGCACGCCATCGTCCATCCGGCGTAGATCGGATGGGCGACCACAGCGTAGATGCCAGACGAGACGTAGCGAGCCGGCGGAAAGGCGTTCATGGGCAGGCCGTCACCTCGGCGGATGATCTCGATGACACCGGCGATCCAGGTCGCCGATCCGGCCGCCACCAGCAGCCCGCCGATGATGGGCTGGTGCACGACCGGCAGGTGGAGCTGGGCATCGAGCGCCATCGCCCACCAGATCAGGCCGGCCGGAAGCGCCGCGACAAAGAGCGCGCCGTAGGCCAGGGGGCCAATCGCCCCGGAGCGGCGCGGCGGGGTCACGGCCATTGCAGGACCTCGTGGATGACGCGGCCGCCGACGGTGGCCGCGCCCTCGATGAGCCTGGCCGGGCCGGCCCATTTGGATTCCGTCGCGGACGCCAACCCGCGCGGCAGCCAGCGTCCCCATCTGCCCGCGATCGTGTCGGCAACCGGGGCGTTGCGCATGGTGAGGCCCGGATCGATCTCGAGCCGGCCGCCGGGCCATTCAACGGCTTGCCCGGTGACCACCGTGGCCTGAACCGGGTGGCCGTCCACGAACACCCAGCGCCGCTGTACCCCGGTGTCCCAGTCAATCCAGATCACATGGCGGTCGCCGCCAATGAAGCGGCCCCACCGCAATCGACGGAACGGCAGGCCGGCGGTGGTCCCGTCGAATGACAGGTGCTCCGCGTAGCCCGCGCCTTCGAGCACGCGCCCGCCGGGCAAGCGGATCGACACGTCGGCGCGGGGCATGCGACACCGCCACTCGATGCGCAGCGAGGGATCGTCAATGAGGATGGCGCTGAATTCGGGCGCCCGCTGGCGCCAGGTGCCAGAGACATCGAGCACGGGAGACTCGAACACGATGCGATCTGACAGGTCCGAGATGACTGACGCGGCGGCGAGTCGTTTGGCGTGCACGTCAGCCGACGACGGGTCGCGGACCAGCACTTCGGCGTAGGGCACGCTGACGCGGCCGAGGATCACGCGGCCGACATAAACGACCGCGGCCGCACCCGTGGGCGCGGAACAGTCGAGGTACCACTTGCGGATGCGGACCCGCACATCTGGCTCCGCGCCAGCATACGCCCGAAGCGCTAGCGCTGGCGCGCTTTGGCGACTGGCTTGGCGGCCGGTTTTGCCGCGGACTTCGCGAGCCCTGGCTTCGCAGCCGCGGGTTTCGCCGCAACGGGCTTGGCGCCAACCGGCTTCACCGCACCCGGTTTCCCGGCAACCGGCTTCGCCCCAATCGACTTCGCGCCAATGGGTTTCGCCGCACCGGGTTTCGCGGCACCAGGCTTCGCGCTCGCGGATTTCGCCCCGGGCTTGACCGGCGCCGACGCTGGCTTCGCCGCCGGCACCGGCACTTTGCCTCGCGCTTTAGCCCGCCTGACCGAGTCGCCCAGCACGCTCGAGGGAATGGCCACGGGCTTGCCCAGGATGCGCTCGGCGACCTTCAGCAGGTCCGAGAAGTAATTGGGCCCTTCCTTCACCCGCCGATGCGATTGCGAGTAGAGATCTTCCGCGAACTTGACCATCCCGCGCGATTCCGGAAACCGCAGGTACGAGGGGTCCAGGTCGCCGAAGCGGACGCGGTCCAGTCCGTTCACGTCCTTCAGCAGGCCAGCAACGGCCAGACGGGCTTGCCGCCGAACGCCGAATGGTCATCCGGCAGGCAGTGCATCATGACCGCCAGGAGCATCGACGGGTCGTCGGACTGCACGCCTCGCGCGATCAGGCGTTCCTGCAGGTCGGTGGATTCGTTGACGCGCATGACGGCGTGCATGCCATGCACTTCGTCAAAGCCGTCGTGGGTCCGCGCGATGTCGTGCAGGTAGACCGCGCCCCACAAGCCGGGAGGCCTCGTCGGCCATGCCGGTCGCCTCAATCAGGCGAAAGGCATGGACCATCACGCGGCCCACGTGCGCCTGACCGTGAATCTTGCTGGGGTGGGCGAAGTCTGACGGATGAGGGAATCAGTGCGTTCAACCGGGTTATCTCCAGTCCCCTATTATCGCAGAAAACCCGACGCCCGCTAGCGCTTTTCCGGGAACAGCGACACCCTCACGTACCGGTTCGGTGTTCAGGTACTGCCGGGCCGCCGCCTGGATGGACGCGCCCGTCAGCCGCTGGTACCAGGCCGGCAGGTCGAACAGCACCCCCACCTCATTGGCTTCGCCGAATTCGTATTTCATCGCGATCTGCGAGAGCAGGTAGTTGTTGCTGGTGATGTTCGTCTCGTGGTCGCGGACGAAGCCCTCTTTGGCATCGGCGACCTGCTTGTCGGTCGGCCCCTCGGCCTTGAACGCGTCGACCTCGGTGAACACCCGCTTCACCAGTTCGTCGGTGCGATCCGGACTGCTGCCGAAGTCGATCGTCATGGAATACTCCTGCCGGGGGACCTTCTCATATCCGCCGAGACGTACACGCTATAGGTTCCGCCGAGTTCCTCGCGCAGGATCTCCCGCAGCCGGGTTTGGAGGACCGTGGCGACGGCCCGAATGGCGATGCGCTGCTCCTGGCTGTAGGTGAACGGCCCGGTGAAGACGATGCGCGTGTGGCTCTGGGGCTCGAGCCCCTTCTCCACCCGCCGCTCCACGACCGTCGCGGGCGGCGTGACATTGTGGTCCTTCCACGTCTCCTTGCGGCCCGTGGACGGCAGCGACGCCAGGTACGTCTCGACGAACGGCTTCATCGCGGCCGGATCGAGCGTGCCGACGAAGACGAACGTGAAGTCGCTGGCGTCCGAAAACCGGTCCTTGTAGAACGCATCGACTTGCCCAAGTCGATCTGGTCGATCATCTCCGGCGTCGGCGTGCGCTGCCGCGGATGATTCTGCGTCAGGGCCTCGTTCAACGCTTCCTGGAAGGCGAACATGGGCTGCGACCGCATGTTCCCGAGGACCGACTTCAACTGCTCCTTGCCGACGCTGAACGCCTCCGCATCGGCCCGCGGCTGCACGAAGGACAGGTAGATCATCTGGAACATGCGTCTCGAGATCCTTCACCGACGCCGAACCGGTGAAGCCCTCGTCCAGATCGTCGATGTACGGGGCTGACGCCGGCGACCTTGTCGTTGAGCATCTTGCGGAGCTCGACCCGGGTGAAGTCGCCCAGGCCGCCGCTGGCGACGATCGACGCGGCGGTCTGCGCGGCCACCACATCGGCGTCACCCACCAGCGACAATCCCCCCGGACTGAACGCGCGAAACACCACTTCGTCCTGCTTGAACGTCGTCGGCTTCAAGATCACCTTCACGCCGTTGGACAGCGTCCATTCCGACGATGCCCACGTCGGCGCGGAGGTTGGCCTTGTCGATGGAGCCCGCGCGCGGGGCGGCCGAGATGAGCGCTTGCCCACGGCCGTTTCGGTGTACGCCGTGAGCGTCTTCGTGGAGGCCGACGCGATCGCGGCCGCCAGCCTGGCCTCGTCCGGCACGGTCACGCCGGCCTTCTTGGGCGCGCTGACGAGGATCACGCGATTGCCCTCCGGCATCCACTCCTTGGCGAGGCTATTCACCTCGGCCAGGGAGATGCCGGGCAGCATGCGGCGCGTGACGTCCGCCTCGTCGGCCAGGCCGGGAAACGGTTCGGCCTGCGTGAAGTTGCGGACGTACTCGTCGGCGAGCTGCGAGGACTGGCGTTTTTCCGCCTCCGCCACCGCCTGGTCGATGTTGCGCTGGTAGGAGGCCTTCTCGCGGTCGAGTTCCGTGGCCGTGAACCCGAACTTCGTCACGCGCTCGGTTTCCGACAGCAGCACCTCCAGCGCTTGTCGATCGCGTCGTCCTTGGCCATCGCGCTCAGCGTCGAGGCTTCGGCCGACTTCACGAAGATTCCGCGGTCGGCGCCGGCGGCCATGAAGGGCGCGTCCGGCTTCTGCGCCAGCTCGCCGAGGCGCGCGGAGAGCATCGAGCTGAACAGACGCTCGACGATCATCTGGCGATAGGCGCCGACGGTGGACTGGTCGCGGACGGGCATCTTGCTGTAGGCCGAGACGACCGTCATGGGCGCTTCCGGATCGGTCACGATCGAATAGAGCGTCCCGGGCTGTTTGGGCACGTCGTACACCGGGCGCGGCTTCGGCTTGGAGGCGGCGGGAAGGCCGGCGAAGTGCTTTTTGATCAGGCCTTCCATCGCCGCCTTGTCGAAGTCGCCGACGGCGATGACCGCCATCAGGTCGGGCCGGTACCAGTCGGCGTAGAACTGCTTCAGCCGCTCGGGCTTGAACGTCTGGAGGATGTCCGGTCTTGCCGATGGGCAGGCGCTCCGCGTAGCGCGATCCCTTCGAGCAGCACCGGGAACTGCTGGTCCTGCATGCGCGCCTGCGCGCCGCGCCGCAGCCGCCACTCCTCCATGATGACGCCGCGCTCCTTGTCGATCTCGACCGGATCGAAGGTGACGTTGTGCGCCCAGTCCTCGAGGATCAGCAGCGACGCGGTCGATCACCTCGGCTTTGTCGGTCGGAATCTGCAGCATGTAGACCGTTTCGTCGAAGCTGGTGAAGGCGTTGACGCTCGGCCCGAAGCGCATGCCGATCGACTCCATGAACGTCACGATGTCGCTCTTGGGGAAGTTCTTCGTGCCGTTGAACGCCATGTGCTCGACGAAGTGCGCCAGTCCCTGCTGGTCGTTCTCCTCGAGCAGCGACCCGGCGTTGACGACGAGCCGGAGTTCCGCGCGCCGCATCGGCACGCCGTTCGTGCCGGACGTAGTAGCTTCAGGCCGTTGGGGAGCGTGCCGGTGGTGACGTCCGCATCGGTCGGCAGTTTCTGGGCCAGGGCCGCGGACGAGGCCGGCGGGGCGGTGCCCTGCTGGCCGGCCAGCACGAGGCCGGTCGCCGACAGCACGGCGACGACAATCGCGAACGCGGAGAAACGCCGAATGACAGTCATGGATACTCCCCGGGAAGTGTGCCCCGCCGGAACGGACGGGTTTCCTCTATGATGCTTGAGTGAGTGTATCCGCAACGCCGCCTCCTGTCCGCTTTGATGCCCTGAATCTCGCCGACCCCCTCGTCAAGGCCGTCGCGGCGCTGGGATACGAGGAACCGACGCCGATCCAGCGCGAAGCGATTCCGCTGCTCCTCGCCGGCAAGGACCTGATCGGTCAAGCCGGAACGGGAACCGGCAAGACCGCGGCGTTTGCCCTGCCGCTGCTCCACCGTCTGATCAGCCGGCCGGCCTCGGCGAAGGGCGCGGTGCGGGGCCTGATCCTCGTACCCACGCGCGAGCTGGCCATGCAGGTGGCCGAAGCCATCCACAAGTACGCGAAGGGCACGTCGCTGACCGTGGTGCCGGTGTTCGGCGGCGCGCCGATGTCCCAGCAGATTCGGTCGCTCCAGCGCGGCGCGGACGTGGTCGTGGCGACGCCGGGCCGCGCGCTCGATCATTTGCGGCGCAAGACCCTGGTGCTCGATGCCCTCGAGGTGCTCGTGCTCGACGAGGCGGACGAGATGCTCGACATGGGCTTCGCCGAGGATCTCGAGGCGCTCCTCAACGCCACGCCGCCGACGCGCCAGACGGCGCTGTTCGCCGCGACGATGGCGCCGCGCATCGGGGCGATCGCGGAACGGCACCTGAGATCGCCCGCGCGGCTGCACATCAAGGCTGAGAAGCGCGCGCCGGGCAAACTGCCGCAAGTGCGCCAGGTCGCGACGATCGTGTCGCGGGCGCTCAAGGCCGAGGCGCTCGGGCGCATGCTGGAGTTCGAAGCGCCCACGTCGGCCATGGTCTTCTGCCGCACGCGCGTGGAAGTGGACGAACTGACGGACATCCTGAAGTCGCACGGCTACGGCGCCGAGGCGCTGCACGGCGGCATGGAACAGCGCCAGCGCGATCGCGTGATGCAGGCGTTCCGATCCGGGCGCGCGGACGTGCTCGTGGCCACCGACGTCGCCGCACGCGGCCTCGACATCGACCACGTCTCGCACGTGTTCAACTACGACATCCCGACGTCACCCGAAGTCTACGTGCACCGCATCGGCCGCACGGGCCGCATCGGACGCGAGGGCGTGGCGATCACGCTCGTGGACCCGCGCGAGCAGCGGGTCTTGCGCCACATCGAAGCGCTGACCAAGCAGAAGATCGAGATGGTGCCGCTGCCGACCGAGGCGGCGCTCCGGGCCAGGCGCCTCGAGGCCATGCGCGAGGCCGTGAAGGCGCGCATCGTCGCCGGCCAGCTCGATGAGGTGAAGACGTTCGTCGCCTCCATCGCGCACGACCACGATTTGATGGATGTGGCGGCCGCGGCCATCGCCATG
Source organism: uncultured Acidobacteriota bacterium (assembly GCA_963751445.1). Taxonomy (GTDB): domain Bacteria; phylum Acidobacteriota; class Vicinamibacteria; order Vicinamibacterales; family SCN-69-37; genus DASUGC01. The sequence continues at coordinate 29,977 of CAVVUL010000010.1, forward strand.
CTGTACGAAGGCGGCGCGGACGACGAGGACGAGGCGCGCGAACCCGAGCCCGAGCGGCCGCGCTACGACGACCGCGGCGACCGTGGCCGCGAACGACCCCCGCGCGGGCGGGACGACGACCGGAGCCGGGGTGCAGACCGCGGCCGAACTGCGGACCGCGGCCCACGTGCGGACCGGGGCCCAAGCGCCGCCGGCCCCATGACCGTGCTGCGGATCGGCGCCGGCAAAGACGCGGGCATCCGGCCCGCCGATCTGGTGGGCGCGATCGCCGGCGAGGCGCAGATGGACTCGCGCGACATCGGCGCCATCCGCATCGAGGCCGCGCACGCCCTGGTCGAAATCCCGGAAGCCATGGCCGACCACATCATCCGCGCGCTGAAGGCGACGAAGCTGCGGGGGAAGCGCGTCGATGTGAAGAGAGAGCGCGAGAATTGATCTATTGATCGATTGGTCTATTGATCTATTTGAGGTGGGCGCCCTTCGGGCGCCATCCAGCTAATCAGACGGCGGCAAAGCCGCCCACCTGAAATAGATCAATAGCAAATAGATCAATAAATCATTATTTTGCCGGCCGCAGCGTCACCTTCACGTAGTTCTTCTCATCCAAACAGATCCGTGCGGTGTCGCGGAGCGTCACGGCCGTGAGCGCCTTGTAGATCTCCGGCAACTGCCAGACGGATTCCGGCGGCTCGCCGGACTGGTAGCGCTGCGCGAGCTGGCCGACCAGGAACCCGTTCTGCCGGACGCTGGTTTCAAAACTCCGCAGCAGCGCGGCGCGGGCGTCGTTCAGTTGCTGCGCCGTGGGCCCGGCTTTCTTGAACTTCGCGATTTCGGCGAAGACCCGCTCGGTCAAGGCGTCGGCGCGCGCCGGGTCGCTGGTGAAATCGATCGACACGGTGAACTGCCCCACCGGCACGCGCGACAGGCTGCCACCGACGTTGACGCTGTAGGTGCCGCCCAGTTCCTCGCGGAGCGCGTCGCCCATCTGCATCTGCAGCACGTCAGCCAGCGCGACCACCGCCACCGCCCGTGCCCGATCCGCCTCGGCCAGCCCGGTGAACACCACCACCGTTCGGCTCTTCGGCTCGACGCCCCGTTCGACGACGCGCGTCACGACGCCACGGGGGGGCCGGATGCCGGGGTCCGTCCAGCGCTCGCCTGGCCCGGAACCGGGCAGCGACGCGAGGTAGCGCGAGACGAGCGGCCGGATCGCGTCCACCTCGAAACTGCCGGCGAAGACGAACGTCAGGGCGCCCGCGTCGCTGAACCGGGCCTTGTAGAACGCCAGCGACCGGTCGAGATCCATCCGGTCCAGGGACGCGGCCGTCACCGGCCGGGCGCGCGGATGCCCCTGCGTCATGACGTCCGCCATCGCCTGCGCGAACGCGTAGTCGGGCGACGCGGCCTGATTCGCCAGCGCGTCCCGCATCTGCGACCGCACGGAGTCGAAGATCACCGGGTCGCGCCGCGGCGATGTCACCATCAGGTAGATCATCTGGAACATCGTCTCGAGATCCTGGCGCGAGCTGCCGCCGGACAGGCCTTGCTCGAACGGCCCGATGACCGGCTGCACGTTCACGGCGCGTCCGGCAAGCCAGCGGCGCAGGTCGCCGCTACTGAACCGGCCGAAGCCCATGCTGCTGACGACCTGCGTCGCCGTTTGCGCGGGCACCAGATCGGCGTCGCTCGCCAGCGACAGGCCGCCGGGCGAAACGGCGCTGAAGACAACCTGATCCTGCTGGAACGTCGTCGGCAGGAGCACGACCCGGACGCCGTTCGACAACGTCCATTCCGTCACGCCGATCCCGGCGCGTGTCGCCGACTTCACGATGGAGCCGGGCTTCGGGATCACGATCGAGCAGGGCGTCGGCGGTGGCGCGCATCACCCAGGGCGTCAACCGCACGTCCGACGCGGACGCCATCGCCTTGGCCAGGGTGGCCTCGCTCGGCAGCGCCGTGCCGCCGCGCTCCTGGATGCCGACCGACACGACTCGGTTCTCCTCGGGCAGCCACGTCTTCAGCGCGGCGTTCACGTCATCCAGCGAAATGCCCAGCAGCAGCCGTGACGTCGTCTCGAATTCCCACGGCAGACCCGGGACGGACTCGCCGGTCGTGAAATGCCGGATGTACTCGGCGGCCAGCGTCGCGGATTGCTGCCGGTCCTTCTCCGCCATCGCGCGCTCGAATCCCCGGAGGGTCGTGTCCTTCTGCTTTTCGAGTTCGGGCGCGGTGAACCCGAACTTCAAAAGGCGCGCCCGTTCAACGGCCAGCAGCTTCAGACCGGCGTCGGCCGCGCCGTTCTTGACCGTCGCCGCGAGTGAGGTGACCGCCAGCGCGCGCACCGGCGGCGCGCTCGCGACGCCCGCCGCCAGCAGCGGCCCGGAGGGCGTTTGCGCCACGTCGGTCAGCCGCAGCGCCAGCATGCCCGTCATCAACTGCGTGATCGTGTCCCGCCGGTAGTCGCCGACCGTCACGGCTTCAACCGGCGTCCGCTTGTGGGCCATCGACACGGTCGTCGCCGTCGCTTCGCGATCGGCGGCCACCACGAATGCGGTCCCGGGCTGCGCGGGCACCTCGATCGCCGGCCGCGCACGCGGATTGGCCCGAGCCGGGACGGCCGCGAACTGCCGCTCGATGAGCGCGGCGACGGCCGCCTGATCGAAATCGCCGACCGCAACCACGGCGATCAGATCCGGCCGGTACCAGTCCTGGTAGAACTGCTTCAGGCGCTCGGGCTTGAAGGTCGCGATCGATTCCGTCGTGCCGATCGGTGAACGGTCCGCGTAGCGCGACCCCTTCACCATGATCGGAAACAACTCATCCTGCAGGCGCGCCCCGGCGCCCCGGCGCGCGCGCCACTCCTCGAGAATCACCGGCCGCTCCCGCTCGATCTCGACCGGATCGAACGTCACCTGATGCGCCCAGTCTTCCAGGATCGTCAACGCCCGCTCCAGCACGCCCGGCTGGTCCGTCGGAATCTGCAGCCGGTACACCGTATCGTCGTAGCCGGTCGCCGCATTGACGCCGGGCCCGAACCGCATGCCGATCGATTCCATGAAGGCGCCAATCTGGTGCTTCGGGAACCGCCTGGTGCCGTTGAACGCCATGTGCTCGACCACGTGCGCGAGCCCGCGCTGGTCGTCGTCCTCGAGGACGGACCCGGCATTGACGACCAGGCGCAGTTCGGCTCGATGCTGCGGTTGCCCGTTGGCCCGGACGAAGTACGTCACGCCGTTCTTGAGCCTGCCTGTTGCGATGGACGAGTCGAACGGAAGCGAGACGGTGAGGTCGACGGGCGGCCCCGGCGGTGTCGCCGACGGAGTCGGCCCCGACGCCGGCGTGTGGGTGGACTGGCGGACGTACATGAACAGTCCGGCCACCAGGCAGCCGACACCAAGAACGCCCAGAACCAAGGGGATGCGACGGGACTCTGTTGCCATTGGGGAAATCGGCTGGTTACTCGACCGTGCAATATTGTAACCGCCCTATGTACTTTTGACAGGTGGGCGGCCCCCGGTGGCGGTCGACCGATGTCGTGAATTTCCACACCCCAGCCGCGGGCCGGCCAAATCTGTAGGTTTACCTGAGCCTTGAGGCCGCAGCGGTTCGCGCGAAATCTTCCTGCCAGCGGAACAGTTCTTGCGAAGCTCCAGGCTACCTCGACCCAAGTGACTGCATATCTATACTCGTCCGCCCTCTCGTCATCGGTCCTGGCACTGGCCACGACGGTTCATCTGGCGCTGTCGGCCTTGCGGCATCACCGACGCCCGGGACCGGGTGCGTTCAGCGTCCTGGCCTTGATTTCCCTCACGCTCACGGCCACACCCTGGGTCTTCCCCACCGGCCTGGGCCTGGCGGCCGGCCTGGCCATTCATGCCGGGTGGTTCTGGGCTTGCGAACGGTATGCGCCGCCGAAACCCGAGCAACCAGCCCGACCCGCCGGCCGCCCGCCGTCAACGGCCACCGCCGAACGCCGCGCGGGGACCGACCGGCGAGCGAACACCGACCGCCGGGCTTCGAGCTTCGCGCAGACGCCGGTGACCTGGCGGTGTTCGAGGAAACGACAGACATCCGCACGTTCCGGCTGGCGCGGCCGGACGGATTCGATTTCGTTGCAGGCCAGTTCCTGCCGGTTCGGGTCAAGGCCGATGGCCGCGACCACGTCCGCTGCTACTCCATCTCCTCGTCACCGGCCGCGCGCGGGTATCTGGAGATCTCCGTCAAGCGACAGGGCCTGGTCTCGGGCACGCTGCACACGATTGCGCGACCCGGCACGCCGTTGTCGGTGCGGTCGCCCGGCGGATCGTTCACCTACCCGTCTGGCGACGATCGTCCGCTGTTGCTGGTCGGCGGCGGCATCGGCATCACGCCGCTGCTCAGCATGCTTCGACACGCCGTGGAAGCGGAGCCGTCCCGACGCGTCACCCTGCTCTACTCGGCGGCCACCGAAGACGCTTTTGCGTTCCGCGATGAGATCCGCGGGCTGACGCGCCGCCACCCGCAGGCCCGCGCGTTCTTCGCGGTGACGAAGGGCGCGGGCGGGCCGGAGTTCTACGCCGGCCGGATCGACAAAGCGCTGGTGCGCGCGGCGGTGCCCGACCTGGCCAGCGCCATCGCGATGCTGTGCGGGCCTCAGCCCATGATCGACGGCATCCGCGAACTGCTCGCCTCGCTCGGCATGCCGGCCGCGCAGATCCGATCCGAATTGTTCGAAGCCGCCGTCGCGGCCGCGGCGGGCCATCAGCCCAGCGCCTCGCCCGGCGCACGCGCCAGCGGCGGCGCACGACGTAACCTACGCGCGATCGAAGACGGCGGTGCGCGCTGACGCCGGACAGACGCTGCTCGAGGCCGCCGAGTCCGCTGGGCGTGCCGATCGACTCGCTCTGCCGCTCCGGCGTCTGCGGCACCTGCCGCACGCGCGTCCTCGAGGGCGACGTCGCGTGCGACTCGACCCTGCTCGATGCATCCGACCGGGCCACCGGCCATGTTCTGGCGTGCGTCGCCCACGTCCAGAGTGACTGCGTGGTCGAGTCTGATGACGGCGAAGGGACTGACGGGGCTCCTTCGCAGTCGGCGTCGCGATGGGACTCCTCGTGTCGGCGCTGCTCACGCTGTGGGCGCTCGGGGGCCTCGGCGGCTGGGCGTACTACACGACGCCGCTGGCCGTGCGCGGCGTACGCGGACTCGCACCGCGCGCTGCGGCCGTCCGGGCCGATCGGCCAGACGTTCGGCGTGGTCGGCGCGCGTGATGATGCTGGTGCCGTTCGTCTACATGGGCCGCAAGCGCCTGCGCCGCAGTTCGGGCGCGGCGCTGCGCGGCTGGCTCGAAGTGCATCTGTTCTGCGGCATCGTCGGCCCCGTCCTCGTCACGCTGCACACGTCGTTCAAGTTCAACGGCATCGTCTCGGCCGCCTACTGGTCGATGATGATCGTGATGCTGTCCGGCTTCGTCGGACGGTATCTGTACGTCCGCATTCCGCGCAGCCTTCGCGGCGTGGAACTCTCGCGCGCCGAACTCGACGCGCAGGCGCAGCACCTGCACGACGACGTGGAAGCCCGCGCCGGTGGCGCCGCGATCATGGCGCACATTGACGCGCTCGAGCGGCGGACCGTGCCCGCGCACGGCCGGCCGCTGTCGTGGACCGGCCTGTTGTTCGGTGAAATTGGCGTGCGGCTCGCCCTGCGCCGCTTCCGGTCGGCGCTGGCCGCCAGCGGACTCCGGCCGGGGGACCGCGACGCCCTGCTGCGGCTGACGACCGAACGCGTGCTGCTCCTGCGGCGCGCGGAGTATCTGCAACGGACGAAGAAGGCGTTTTCGCCTGTGGCACGTCTTTCACCTGCCGCTCGTGTACCTGATGCTCGTCATCGTCTGTCGTGCACGTGGGCGTGGCGCTCTACCTGGGCTACGTGCCGTTCCGGTGGTGATGTGATGCGCACCGGCCGGCAACTCGTGTGGTCGATCGCCGCGGCGGCGGTCTTCAGCCTCCTCGGCGCGGCCCGGGCCGACGCGCAGCTCGGCGCCCTCCTGTCGCCAGGCCCGCTGGCGAAGGCGCACAGCACGCTCGAAGGCGCGGCCAACTGCCAGAAGTGCCACGAGGCGCGGCAACAGGGTCACGCGCCGCGAAGTGCCTGTCGTGCCACGCGCCGGTCGCGCAGCGCATCGCGCGCAAGGTCGGGCGTGCATCGCGACGTCACGGACGAGTGCGTCAGCTGCCACGCGGACCATGCGGGCGTGGACGGCGAGCTGCGGCCGTTCGACCAGGCGCGGTTCAACCACGCGACCGAGGCTGGCTACGCGCTGATCGGCAAGCACGCCGCCGGCCACGGCCAACTGCGCGTCCTGTCACAAGACCCGCTCGTTCCTGACGGCGAAGCCGGCGCTGCGTGACGTGCCACGAGGACAAGCACAAGGGCGCGCTGGGCCCGGGCTGCGAGCGGTGTCACGCGCCTGGACGTCACGTTCAAGTCAGCTGTCCAAGAGCTTCGACCACGGCCGCACGGCGTTCGCCCTGACCGGCGGACACCAGACGGCGACGTGCGTGTCCTGCCACAAGACGCCGAACTACAAGGTCGCGAAGTTCTCGCGCGTGCGCGAGCTGCCACGTCACGCCGCACACGGCGCGAGGTCTCGACCGTGTGCACCTCGTGCCACACGACGGCGACCTGGAGAACCAAGACGTTCGATCACGCGCGCACGGCGTTCCCGCTCGTGGGCAAGCACGTCGGAACCGAACTGCGCGGGCTGCCACAAGCAACCCGCGACCAAGGTCAAGCCGGCGGCCGCCACGTGCGCGACGTGCCACGCGGATCCGCACAAGGGCAAGTTCAAGCAGGACTGCAAGTCTTGCCACACGGAGCGCGGCTTTACGGGCGCGACGTTCGATCACCTCGCGGCAACCGGTTATGGCCTGGCCGATCGGCACGCGGCCCTCACATGCCGTCAGTGCCACTCGACGATGAGCGCGCCCGGCGCCGCGAAGGCCGCGCTGTCACTCGACTATCGCGGCCTCAAGACCGCGTGCGCCTCGTGTCACGCCGATCCGCACCGCACGGAGTTGGGCGCGACGTGTGAGCGGTGCCACAGCAGCGCCAAGACCTTCAAGGTGGCGTCGTACACGCACGCGAAGGCGCTCGATCTGTTCACAGGCCAGCATGCCCGCGTGGCCTGTACGGGCTGCCATGTGCCGCCGAAGCCCGCTCCGGCGGCGGCGCCGGCGGGCCGCGCGACCGCTCCGGCCCTGGGCCGTGCGACCGGACCCGGCACGGTCGGGACGCCCCCGCCGGCCTCCCAGCCCGTCGGCGTGCCGCAATACGCCGGGACGTCGGTCGCGTGCGCGTCGTGCCACAAGGATCCGCACCTCGGTCAGCTCGAGGCGGACTGCGCGACCTGCCACAGCGTGGCCGCCGCGAAGTTCGCCGCCGATCGGTTCTCGCACGACCGGACGAAGTACCCGCTCGCCGGCAAGCACAAGCCGCTGGCATGCGCCGCATGCCACAAGCCCGATCACGCAAGGCCTTCCCGGCCGGCACCGGCACCGCCACGCAGTTCTCGGGCCTGGGCACGGCGTGCGCGAGCTGCCATCAGGACGTGCACCTCGGGCAAGTCGGCGCCACGTGCGACACCTGCCACAGCGCCGCCAGCTTCAAGGTCATGAATTACAAACACCGTGAGCCCGCGCGGGACTTCTTCGCCGGCCGGCACGTGAGCGCGGAGTGCCGCGCCTGCCACGCGTCGGCGACCCAGCAATTCCCCGCCGGCCGCGGCACGGCGATCAAGTTCGCGATCGAGAAGACCTGCACGAACTGCCACAAAGACCCGCACAACGGGACGCTTGGCGCCGACTGCGCTCGCTGCCATCGTCCCGAGCCGTCCACCTCGATGCCCAGCCGGCCGGCCGGACCGCGTCCGTCGGCCACGTGGTGATACCCATGACCAGATACTGCCGACCCCATGCCGTGCTTCTCGCCGCAGCCCTGCTGGTCCTCCTGCCGGCGACCGCGTTCGCGCAGTGGGACACGCCGAACCGGGCGTTTCACAAGGACACCGCGTTCAAGCTCGACGGCAAGCACCAGGCGGTGCCGTGCGCGTCCTGCCACATCAATGGCGTCACCAAGGGCACGCCGCAAACGTGCGCGAGCTGCCACTGGGTGCGACGTCAGGACGATCCGTACCGGACCGCGCCTGGGCAGCCAGTGCGAGCAGTGCCATCGCACGACGTCCTGGTCAGCCGCGCGCTGGAATCACGCGGAAGCCACCGGCATGCCGCTCAACCCGGCGCACAAGGCGCTCGACTGCGCAAGCTGCCACAAGAACCGGGTCTTCACGGGCGCCAACGGACAGTGCGTGACGTGCCATCAGAAGGACTACGACGCGACCACGACGCCAAATCACGCGGCGGCCGGGTTCTCGACGCAGTGCACGGAGTGCCACAAGCCGTCCGACGCGGCGTTCAACCAGACGCGGTTCAACCACAATCAGTCCTTCCCGCTCGTGGGCCTGCACGCCGTCCAGAATTGCGCCACGTGCCACGTCGGCGGCCGCTACGCGGGGACGCCGCGGGACTGCATCGGCTGTCATCGCAGCAACTACGACCGCACCACCAACCCCAACCACGCGGCCGCGGGCTTCTCCACCAGTTGCGACGGCTGCCACAAGCCGACCGATTCGGTGTGGAAAGGCGCGGCGGCCACCGTCAATCACAACTCGTTCTACCCGCTGGTCGGCCTGCACGCGACCGTGGACTGCGCGACCTGCCACGTGGGCGGCCGCTACGCGGGCACGCCGACCGACTGCATCGGCTGCCATCGCACGAACTACGACCGGACGACGAGCCCGAACCACGCGGCGGCGGGCTATTCGACCGCGTGCGCCAGTTGCCACCGCGCCAGTGACACCGCGTGGAAAGGCGTGGCCGTCAATCACAACGCGTTCTTCCCGCTGGTGGGCATCCATGCGACGGTCGCCTGCCTGACGTGTCACACGAACAACCGCTACCAGGGCACCCCGAACACGTGCATCGGCTGCCATCGCACGAACTACGACCGGACGACGAGTCCCAATCACGCCGCCGCGGGCTACTCCACGGCGTGCGAAGGCTGTCACCGCGCGACCGACAGCACCTGGAAGGGCGCGTCGATCAACCATAGCCAGTTCTTCGCGCTGGTGGGCGATGCACGCCACCGTCAGCTGCGTGGCCTGCCACGCCAACAACGTCTACAAAGGCACGCCGCGGGATTGCTACCCGTGTCACGTGACGAAATACCAGAACACGACCAACCCGAACCACGTGGCGGCCAACTTCCCGACGACCTGCGAGGCGTGCCACAAGGCGACCGACACGGCCTGGACCCAGGGCAAGTTCACGCACTCGTGGTTCCCCATCACGTCGGGCAAGCACGCCGGCAATGCCTGCTCGGCGTGCCACACGAACCCGACGAACTTCACCGTGTTCACGTGCCTGACCTGCCACGGCAAGACCGTCACGGACTCCCACCATCAGGGCCGCGCCGGGTATCGCTACGACTCGGCGGCCTGCTACAGCTGTCACCCCACCGGAAGGGCGGGCTAACCCCATGCGCATCCGTTCCCTCGCGTCACTCACCGCGATCGCCTGGTTCTGCAGCGTCGCGCCTGCCCTCGCGCAGGTCGCGGCGCCGCGGCCGGGCGGACGCCTGTCGTTCTTCGTCAACGCCGCGCAACTGACGACCGACACCGGCAGCTACAATTCGGGCGAGTTCGTCACGACCGTCACCTACGGTCTGACCGATCGGACCGCGAACGGCGTGGAATACGGCGTCGACATGCGCTATGCGCAGCCGACCGTGGCCGGGCGCGACGCGCGCCTCTCGGTCTACGACAGCTACGTGGGCGGACGGTTCAACGGCGGCGCGATGCGGGTGCGCGCAGGCCAGATGTGGCTGACCGACCTCGGCGCGCTCGGCGCGGTCGCCGGGGGGCTGTTCGAGTATCAGAAGAAATCGATCTCCGCGGCGGGCCGGTTGCGTGTCGGCGGATTCGGCGGGATCGAGCCGGACATGTACCAGGTCGGCTACACGCCTGGCGTACGCAAGTACGGCGGATACGCGGTCCTCGAAGGCGGCGCGGGCCGGCGCCATGTGGCGGGCTTCGTCCGCATCGACCACAGCGGCCTCGCGGAACGCTCCGTGATGAGCGTGACGAACTTCCTGCCCGTCCGCTCGAAGGTCTTCCTCTATCAGGTCCTCGAATACGACCTGACCGGGCCCGGCGGCCAGGGATCCGGCGGCCTGAGCTACTTCTTCGTGAACGCGCGCGCGGCCCTCGCCAAGCGCGTCGAGGTGCAGGGCCTGTTCAACCGCGGGCGTTCCGTGGACGCGCGGACGATCACCGACGATGTGCTGAACGGCCGCATCGTCACGCCGGCCGCGCTCGACGGCCTGCTGTATCAGTCCGCGGGAGCGCGCCTGACCGTCACGGTCGCGTCGGGCCTGCGCGCGTACGTCGGCTACACGCACGACCGCAACAACCACGACAGCGAGGCCACCACGCGCCTGACCTTCGGCGCGTCAGCGCAGAACGTCGCGCACAGCGGCGTGGACGTGACCGTGTCGGATTCGCAAATCCAGCGGATGACCGGCAACTACCAGTCGTTCTACCTGTCGGCCGGGCGCCAGCTCGGGCGGGCGGTGTACGTCAGCGGCGACTACTCCTCGGCCGTGTCGATCGTGCGCTACACCCGGCTGGACGGCCTGACGATCGAAACGCGCCCCTCGACCCGCCAGTTCGGCGGGTCCGCCACGATCAACGTCAGCCGAAGCGCCAGCCTCTTCGCCAACCTCACGCGCACCACCGACGACGATACGCACGAGATGCGGGTGCTCGCGGGGCTGACGTACAGGCTGCGATGAATTGATCTATTGATCTATTTGCGATTGATCTATTTCGGTGGGCGCGAGTGAGGGGCGCTGGGCGCCGTCTTTCGCTGATTTTCAAATAGACCAATCGAACAACAGACCAATAGATCAATGTCTGTTGGTCATTTCACTGTGATGGTGACGGCCGCGCCGCGCCCCATGACCTCCGGCGCATACATGGCCTCGCCGGACGCGCCGGCGGCGCCGAACGTGCCGGCCGTCGTCGCGCGAACCAGATACGTGAACTCGTGACGGCCGGCGGCGAGGCGGGTGGCAAACGCCACCACCTTGTCGTCGTGTTTCTCCACGACATCGAAGCCGCCACGCCGCCACCAGGCGTAGCGATCCACGTCGCTCGACTGCGTCGTCGAGGCCGCACCCAAGTCGGTCGCGGTCGTGCGGAGCGAGCCGTCCACGGCCTCGAAGCCGGCCGGAATCGGATCGGTAATCGCCAGGAACCGTCCTTCGTGCGGCAGCGTCACGGCGAGCGTCACGCGGACCAGGTCGCCCTCCGCGAACGTCGTGGCCGCCGGGCCCAGCGCGTCGGCTGAATAGCGTTGATAGCGGCGCTCGATTCGGATGCCGCGATCGACCGGCTGGAGCGGCGCGGTGGACGTGTACTGCAGGCGTGCGGTGTAGAACACGCGGCCGGTGCCGGTGCGGGCGACGACAAGGTCCTGGGCGACCGCCCCCGACACCTGCTTCACGAGTTCGGGCATCTCGATCCGCAGTTGCTGCGCCGTTGTCGTTCTGCCGGCAAAGGTCGCCTGCCCCAGCGCGCGCCCGCCGAGGGTGACGGAGGCCGTCATGTTCGGCACGTCGGTCTCGAACGCCTTGTAGTAGTTGACGAGCGCCCCCAAAGCCGCGGCGTTCTCGTGCGTCGTGCCCCAGCGTCCGTTCTCGCGTGCCGCCAGCAACCAGCGCACCAGCGGCGCCACGAACGTCGCGTCGTCGCTTCTGCGCGACAGGCCATCCAGCACGACCGCCGTGGCGCGCACGTTCGTGTTCCACAGCCACAGCAGCGCCGCATCGTCGATTTCCTCGACGTGCGCACGGTCGGCGTCCACGCGCAGCGCATTCGTGATGCGCCGAATCAGATCCTGATAGCGCGAACCGCGGTCGCCGGTGGCCTGAAGCGCGTCGGCGAGATACGACAGCGCGAACACCGGCATCCGCTCCGCCATCGGGAGCAACCGGGTGAGGTCCGCCTGGACGTTGCGCCCGCCAGCCGCGAGCACCTTGACCGCATAGGCTTGCGAGGCGGCCCACGCCGGCCACCACTGCGCTTCCGGCGGCGCCTGCCGCAACTGGCTTTGCAGGAAGTTCAGTCCGCGATCGATCGCAAACCGGTCGGTGGATGCGTTCAGACCGCCGGCGCGCTGCATGACATCGAGAATGTACGCGGTCAAATACATCGACGACGGCCCGTTGCAGGAACCGGGGAACAGGCCGAACCCGCCATCCGGACACTGATACGCGGCGAGGTCCTTGAGCGCGGCCAGGCCGGCCGTCCTGAGGTCGTCCGGCTTCACGTTGGCCATCGGGAACGCGCCGCCGAGGTCGGCCGACAGCAGGAGCGCCAGCGCGCGTGAGGCTTTCTGTTCCGCGCAGTCGTAGGGATACTCCTCGAGGTACCGCGCGCTCTCGCCGAGGCCCACGAGTGCGGTCGACGCGAGACTGACGCCGAGACCGCCCTTATCCGGCCGCGCATTGGCCGGCAACCGGAGCTTCTCCGTCGCACTCGCGATCGTGTCGCCATAGGCCGCGACCGTTTCGATACGAAGCGGCATCGTGACCGGCAACGCGACCTCGAACGCATCCGACTCGGCGCCCAGCGCGACCGACATGCGGACACGCGCCGGCCCGTCCGCCCGCGCCGTCGCCTCGAATCGCACGGACTGCGATTCCCCCGCCGCCAAATGAATCGTGCGCGTGGTCTCCGCACCGATTCGCGAGGCGCGTCGGATTGAGACTCCGCATGGTGACGACCGCGTCGCCAGCCTGGCTGGTGTTGTTCGTGACGATGGCGCCGAAGGATGCGCGGTCGCCGAAGGAGAGGAATCGCGGAACCGCCTGCAGCAGCGTCAGCGGCTTGGTCGCGCGGACCTCGGCGTCGCCGGCGCCGAAGTGCGACGACAGGTCGCCGGCCACGGCCATGATGCGGACGTCGTCAGCGAGTCCGGCAACGTCACGGTCGTGGTCGCGCGGCCATTGGCGTCGGTGGTCGCCGAGCCGAGCCAGAAGACGAGCGACCGGAAGTCCGTGCGGATTTCCCCAGGCTGCAGCGCGCCTGCTTCCGCGCGATCCGACCGCGGCAGCGTCTGGGTCAGGGTCGGCGTGTCAGTGCGGACAAGTTCCGTGGCCGGCGGTGGCGCCGGAATGCCCGCCGCCAGAACGTCCGCCGCATCCGCGCCTGCGCCGAGGCCGCGCCCCCCGGCACCCGCGCCCAGTTGCCCCTGCACCTGGCGGTCGTTGACGACGGTGCGCTTCGCAATCAGGCGCAGCCGGTTGTCCTGGGTCTGCACCTGCAACTGCTTCTGCGCGTAGATCGCGCGCGCCACATCCGGTGCCTTGTAGTCGGTCAGCGACAGCAGTCCGTAGTCCACCGCCCAGAGCGTGACCTCGCTGGCGCGCGGCCGTCCCGCCGCGTCGCTCACCGCCACCGACACCGTCGCCGACTGCCTCGGCCGGTATTCCTCATGGTCCGCTTTCACGTCCACCTTCAGCCGCTTCGAGGCATCGTCAACCGTGAGTTCGACATTGCCCACCCGGAATCCGGGCCGGCCGGGATCGTCGATGTCGGCACCGGCCGCCTCGGACGTGCGCCCCTTGATCAGTACCGACGGACACGAACACGTTCGGCACGTCGGCCTCGGCGATCGGCACGTCGATCGCATCCTGCATGGACGAAAGATGTCCACGCGCGTGTGCGTGCGAATGCCCTCGCGCTCCTTCGTCACCAGCGCCGTCGCGCGATCCCAGGGCGACTGCACGAGAATGCGGGCTGTCTCGCCCGGCTTCCAGGTGGCACGTTCGGGCACGAGCGTGATCTTGTTGCCGTCGGCGCGCCACGACGACGCCCCGCCGCCCAGCGCGTAGAACCGGACGTCGGTGCGCGTCGGGCGGCCGCGCTCGTCTGTGGCGGTCGCGCGCAGGATGTAGGCGCCGCCGTCACGCAGCGGCACCGGCAACGCCACCGGCTGCGCGCCAGTCGTCACGGCCCACTCCCCCGCCGCCAGTTCCTTGCGGACCCACGTCACACTGCCCGGGTACTGCGGCTGCGCCTCGCTGGTCCACTGCTCGCGCCACAACGACACGGTGACTGAAACGCCCGGTCGTGCAGCACCAGACAATTCAGCGGCGACCACCGACGTCGTCAACCCGTTCTTCACGTCCACAAAAAACGCCGGCCGGCCGAGGCCCACGTAGAACGACGCCGGATGCGCCACGAGATCCGCACGATTGGCGATGTGCTGATTGGCCGCGCCGGTCACGTCCGCTTCGAAGCGGAAGAGCGACGCGTAGTCATCGCCGGCTTCTGTTGGCAGCTCCGTCTTGAGACGCCCCTGTGCATCGAGCGTCTCGGTCTTCTGCGCGACCTCCTGGAAGAGCCGACGGGTCGGAGTGGCCTCCGGGCGATAGCCGAACGCAAACTGCCGGTCTGGGAACTTCTGGAGGATCCCGTCCGGCACACGCGCGACCGCCTGTCTATTGGCGAACCAGCGGACCGGCTGCGCGCCAATTGGCGCGCCGAACAAGTACTTCGCTTCGGCAGTCGCCGCGATCGTCGCGCCGAGAATCGGTATTGCCGTCGTGAGGGTCGCATCGACTCGAAGTCGGGCCGCCGAAACGCGGCGACCATGAAGCTGCCGTAAGCGCCCGCCGGCCGCGGGCCATTCGGCGCCAGCGCCACGCCGGTGTCCACGGTCGCCGCCACGGCGTAGTTTCCCAGCGCCGCGTCCGCCGGCAAATGCACGGTCCAGTCGAGGCTGCTCCACCGATTGAGCGGCAGCGTCTGGCGATCGACTTCGGCGCCGCGGCTGTCGCGAACCGTCAGCAGGATTCGAGTGCCCTCCGACACCAGGCCCATGCCCTCTGGCCTGTCGCTTCGCAGCACGGCCTTGCCGCGAACGTCTTCTCCCCTCGTGTAGACGCCGCGGTCGGTGAACACCGACCCGCGCAGCACGTCAGACGCCTCGTCGAGCCCGTACCGCATGCCGAACGAGAACGGGTGGACGTCGCCGGTCCAATCAGACCCCACCCAGGCGACGTCTCCGTCCTTTTCGGCCGTCACCACGTAGCTGAGCTGCGAGTAGTCGCGCGGCGAGCGCAGCGCAAGCGCGGGAGCCATCGCCATGCCCTCACCGTCCGTGGTACCGGTCCACAAGGCGCTGTTGGCCGGCGTGCGAATCGTCACCCGCGCGCCGGCGACGGGCTGGGCGGTATCGAGGCGCGTGACGAAGACCAGTGTGGACTGCGGGCTGTCCTTCACGGTCAACCCGAGATTGGTCACCTGCAACAGCGACGGTTGGACGCGGCCGAAGTCCGTCGGCATCGCGCTGCCGGGCAGCGCATCGGTCGCGGCAATCGCGGTCCATGCCAAGCCGGTTCGACCGCCGGACAGCACGCGCGCCAGATCCACGCCGTGCGCCTCGAACGCGTCGGCCGCGATCGTCAATCGGCGATCGGACCGCGACACGTCGGGCGCGAGTTGCGGGTATCGCTCGCGCATCCTGAGCAGTCGGGGCAGCACGTCAGCTGGCGCCATCGGCGCGATCCACTGCGACGTGCCGGTCACGTTGCGCGTCATGAACGGTACCGTGGTGCCGTTTCCGGCCTCCCAGACCTGACCGGTCCACCCCGCATACGGCGTCCCGTGCAGGGTCTCGACGATAGCCAGCCAGGGATAGCCCAGCACCTGACCGTCCGTCGAGGTGAGAGACGGATCGACACGGTACATCCGCACGCAGGCAGGAGGCTGTCTCGGATAGCCGATTTGCAGGAGGCTCACGTTCGTATAGCCCGATGCGCTGGAATAGAGGGGCGGCGCGGGCGGGATGCGCGCGACGGGCGTGGCGGAGCCACCGCCATCGAGCACGGATACGCTCAATACCCGGGTCGCCTCGTCAATGGCGACGCCACGTGTGAAGAGGATGACGTCGTTGCCCACCCCCTCGACAAAGAACGTCGGCTCGAAACGCACGACGCTCGATTGCTCGGCGTGCGTCTCCGGACCATCCGGGCTCGGCATGCCGCCGTCCACGGTCACGTTCAGCCAGCCGTCCGTGGACGGCGCGCGCTGTGTTTCGAGCACCACGATGCCTGGTGCGGGCGGAAACCGCTTCTCGTCCCAACTCGCGGCCGCCTGCAACGCGACTTGATCGGTCGAGGCCGCCACGCGCGCGATCCGCTCCACCTTGTCGTCGAATCGCGCGAGCCCGCCCTTGTCGTCACGCGACAGCCGGGCGCGCGCTGGCGCGCTCAGCGTCGGCCGGGTCCACTGATGCGGCGCATAGCGAGCGGTCGCGTGCGCCAGCACGTCGGCCGGGCGCACCGGCTGGTTGAACCGCAGCGCGATCACCGCCGGACTGTCCGCCCGTCCGGTCTTGCGGTACCAGTCCGCGCCGAGCAGACGTACGGTGGGCGTCGTGAAGGCGAAACTGTAGGGCGATGCGATCGCATGGCCGGCGGCGCTTCGCGCCGTGGCGGCGACCGTCACCGTGTACTTCGTCGCAAACGGCAGCGGCGTGTCCGGATCCGCGGTGACGATCAGCGTGCGGGTTCCGGACCAGTAGTAACTGGCGCGAAGCGCCGGCGTCGCCGACAGCCATGCGGGTGCAGCGGTCACGGGGGCGCCCACGTCCACCATGGGTTCGGAGAAGACGATGCGGATTTCGTTGGCGTCGATGAGTTGTGCGACCTCGCCAACAGGACTGGCGCTCACGACCAACAACGGCCTGGCTTGCGACCGCACATGGTCGCTGGCGTGCCACAGCAGCGCCAGGATCAGAGCGAGGGCGAACACCGAACGCCGCACAAGTGGATTAGACACCCAATGGCCCGCCATTGGACTTAGAACGCACGGACGACGGAATCTTGCAGAATTGAGCTATCTGCCTGTTGGTCTATTGATCTATTGATCTATTTCGGTGGGCGCGAGTGAGGGGCGGAAGCGGTGCCGCGGAGCCGTGAGGCCCCGCGGCACGTCGAGACTTAGATCATTCCATTGAGCGTCCGCAGCGCGCGCACGCGCACCTTGCGGCTGGCCGGCTTGGCCTTGATCATGATGTCCTGGCCCGTGAACGGGTTGCGGCCCTTGCGCGCGGGGGTCGCCGGCTTCTTCACGGTGCGAAGCTTCATCAAACCATTGAAGTTGAATTCGCCGCAGCCCTTGCCGAGGTCTGCCGCGATCAACTGCGAGAGCACATCAAACACTTCGCGCACCTTGCCGGTCTTGAGCTCGGTGGCAGCGGAGATCTGCTTGACAACGTCGCCCCGCGTGCGGCGCGCCTTCGCCGGAACGATCTTGAATGCCTTCTTCTTAGCGGTCTTGGCCATGTGGAGAGTCCTATCAGCTAACGCGATCGGCTACATGCCGAACGAGCGGAACGTAGTGTACAACGTTTTTCGCGGGTTTCGTCGGCGTTTTTGAGGTAAGTTCGAACTTCGAAGTTCACACTTCGAAGTGGCTTCATGCGTGTCCTGCTCACCTCATTCGGATCGTACGGCGACCTGAACCCGTACCTGGGCCTCGGTCTGGCGCTGAAGTCGAAGGGGCACCAGCCCGTGCTGGCGGGTCTGCCGCCTACCAGCGCCACGTCGAGGATGCCGGCCTCGCCTTCCACGCGACGCGACCCGACGGCAACCCATCGGATCGAGATCTGATCGCCCGCATCATGGACCCGATGCGGGGCCCGGAGTTCCTGATCAGGCGACCTGATGATGCCGAACTTACGGGACATGTACGACGACCTCCCCGACGCCGCCCGAAACGCCGACCTCGTCGTCTCCCATCCCGCTGAGCTTCGCGGCCCCGATGATCTGTGAACAGCGGGACTTGCCTTGGGCCGCCTCGGTCCTGGCGCCGCTGAGTTTCTTCTCCGCCCTCGACCCGCCGCTGGCGCTGCCGAGACCTGCGCTCGCCGCGCTCCATCGCCGTTGGCGGGGCGTGTGCCGGCCGCTGAACGCGATCGGCCAGCGCATCGCACACGGCTGGAGTCGAACCCGTTCGCGACTGCGTGCGTCGCTCGGGTTGCCGCGCGGCCGCAACCCGATGACTGCAGGCCAGTTCTCGCCGCATCTGAATCTCGCGCTGTTTTCCCGCGTGATCGCGGCTCCCCAGCCCGACTGGCCGCGCCAACACGGTGGTGACCGGCCGGTCCGTCACGACGCCGTGCACGGCGGGCTCAGCGACGAGATCGAGCAGTTCCTCCACAATGGCCCGGCCGCCCGTCGTGTTCACGCTCGGCAGTTCGGCGGTCGGGCTGGCCGCTGGCGGCGCATTTTTATGAGATCAGCGCGGCCGCGGCAGCCGCGATCGGACGATCGGGCCATCCTGCTGGTGGGTCACACGCTGGAGAATCGCCCGGCTACCGTGTCCGGAGACGTCTTGGTGGCCGACTGGGCGCCGCACTCCGAGCTCTTCCACCGGGCCGCCGCCATCGTCCATCAGGGCGGCGCCGGCACCCTGCATACCGCGCTCGCCGCCGGCCGGCCGATGCTGGTCGTGCCCTTCGCCTACGACCAGCCGGACAACGCGCGCCAGGGTCGAGCGCCTCGGCGTCGCGCGGGTGCTCTATCCCCAGCACTACTCGGCCCTGCCGGGTCCGTCGGGAACTCGAAGCCTGCTGGTTAATGAGGAGGGTCGGACCGGGCGGGCGTGATCGGGGCGGCCGATAGTCTCGGTGCGCTGGTGCGGCCGAGGCGGTGGAGCCGCAGCGACAGGGGCATTGACAAGAGTCCATCGTCCGTCGGTCCAGCGTCCGGATCCGCAGCTCCGGGCTGACCCCGGGGACGCAGCCGGCGGGCGATAGCCCGGGGGTGTCGCGCCGGCCAGCAGACGCAGACTTCCCGTTCGAGGGCGCGGGATCGACCTCGCCGGCATACATCGCCACCAGACGGCCGGCCCGGTCAATCAGATAGGTCATCGGCAAGGCCAGCACCGTCGGAAATCGCCGTTCGATGTCGAACGTGGTGCGCACGATCGGATAGGTGATGCGAGCGCTCCGCGCGAATTCCCTTGCGAAATCAGCCGTGACGTTGTCCTGCAGCACGCCCAGGACGCGCACGCCTTCCGCGTGCGTCTCCTGCAGCGCGGCCAACGCCGGCATCTCACGCCGGCACGGCCCGCACCAAGTGGCCCAGACATTCACAACGACCACGCGGCCCTTCCACGCCGCCAGCGAGACGGCATGCCCATCGAGGTCACGGCGCTGAACGGCTCGATGGGATACGGTCGTCTGGAGCCGCCCGCCGGCGGCACGTGCCCGCGGGCGCCGGCGGCGCCGCCACGGCAGCGCTCCCACGCACAGGACAGTGCCGGTGCCGTGGCCGCCCCGACCAATGCGACCTCGGACTCTGGACTCGGGACGATGGACTCTGGACTTACGATCGTACAGCCACGTGAACGCGTCCGGCAGTCGGCTCGCCCATGCGCCTCGGAGTGGTGGCCCTCCGGGTCTTCCCAGTAATGAAGCGCCGAGGTTTGCCACACCAGCACGTCGCGCAGGGCGCGTGTGTCTGTCAGGGCCCGCGCGCCTTCGCGCCGGCCGATGTCCAGCCACACCCGCGGCCGCGGGTGGCAGCCGACGCGTCGCAGCCGGCTCAGAATGACGCGGTCGTCCCACCAGACGGACGGCGACATGGCGATGAAGCGTCCGATGCGGCCGGGGAACTGGCGCGCGATGGCGAGCGTCGCGAGGCCGCCCATGGACGACCCGCCAAGGCCACCTCGTCGCATCTGCCCGACGCCGAACGCACGAACCAGGTAGGGCACGCAGGTCGTCCACACGAACCGCCCGTACCGGGCGGCTGCCGCCGGCCCGGCCGGTCGCCATGGTGTCGGCGTGAACTCGTCAATGCGCTGTTCCCGCGCATGGTCGATGCCGGCGATGAGGAGCGGCGGCATCCGGCCGGCTCGGCATGAGGGCGTGGGCGGTTTCGGCCACGCGCCAATGGTGCCCGGGCACATGGGCGCGGTCCGGGTCGAACAGGTTCTGGCCGTCATGCAGCAGCAGCAGCGGCAGCGGGCCAGGCGCCGGCCGTCGGCATGCGCGCCGGAAGGTACACGGTGATCTCGCGCGCCGGCGAGTTCCGGGAGGCAATGGTGAAGCGCTCCAGCGCAAAGGCCATGGAACTATCGTAGTATCATCGTTCCCCGCGGCACACCCGCTGCGGCGACGACGCACCGATGCAACGCGACTATCACTCGTGGTCCTCCCCCGTGCTCGGGCGCCGGATGGAAATGCTGGTGTTCGGCCACGGCGGCACGCCGTCTCTCGTGTTTCCGACCTCGATGGGCGCCTTCTTCGAATACGAGGACCGCGGCATGGTGGGCGCGGTCGCGGACAAGCTGGAGGCAGGCGCGTTCGGCTGTTTTGCGTGCAGACGGTGGACAGCGAGACCTTTTACGCGAACCGCCAGCCGCGCGAACGCATCGACCGCTATCTCACGTGGGAGCACAGTCTGCTGACGGAGGTCGTGCCGTTCGCGAAGGCGGTGACGGGGCACGGACGTTCGGCGTGACGGGCTGCAGTTTCGGCGCCTATC
The DNA here is from genome assembly GCA_963751445.1 of uncultured Acidobacteriota bacterium. Lineage (GTDB taxonomy): Bacteria > Acidobacteriota > Vicinamibacteria > Vicinamibacterales > SCN-69-37 > DASUGC01. The sequence continues at coordinate 50,638 of CAVVUL010000010.1, forward strand.
ACGCGCTCACGATGGCGCTGCGTCATCCCGACGTGTTCACGTCCTGCGTCGCCATGGGCGGCGCGTTCGACGTCACCCGCTTCCTGGACGGCTACTACAATCAGGATGCGTATTTGCTCTGCCCGCCGCATTTCCTGCCGGGCCTCGGACGACTGGTTCCTCGATCGGTGCCGCCAGCAACAAGTGGGTGCTGGTCACCGGTGAGGCCGACATCTGCCGGGAGGCCACGGAGCAGGCCGCCGCGCTGCTGGGCGCGAAAGGGATTCCGCACAGCCTCCACGTCTGGGGCCACGGCTCGCACCACGACTGGCCCGAGTGGACCAAGATGGCAAGGGCCTACCTGCCGTAGCCCGTCAGTTCACACGGAGGCGCGGACGGGACGGAGGCACGGAGAACGAGCGTCTTTTCCTGGAGCGCACGCGGTAACGACGGGAACGCGTCGGGAACGGGGGACCTGCACCCAAGGACCCAGATCGTGAACCGTGAACCGGTACCTTGAACTGGAGACCTTGCCTCCGTGCCTCCGTGAACCCTCCGCGCCTCCGTGTGAGAAATCCTCCGATATGCGCATCGGCGTCCTGTTCGGCATGGAAGAGTAGCTTTCCGCCCGCGTTGGTGGAGCGAATCAACGCGATGGGGGTGCCCGGATCTCTCGGCGGAGTTCGTCCAGGTCGGGCGCGGTGCGGATGGACGAGCCCGCGCGGTATCGGGTCATCATCGACCGCATCTCGCACGACATCCCGTTCTATCGCGCGTTCCTCAAGAACGCGGTGCTCGCCGGCACGACGGTCATCAACAATCCGTTCTGGTGGAGCGCCGACGACAAGTTCTTCAACTACGCGCTGGCGCCGCGACTCGGCGTGGCGATTCCGCCGAACGGTCCTGCTGCCGCACAAGTCGCACCCGCCCAACACGACCGACCAGTCGATGCGCAATCTGCAGTACCCGCTGCGATTGGGACGACGTGTTCGACTACGTGGAGTTCCCGGCGTTCCTGAAGCCGTTCGACGGCGGCGGCTGGCGCGACGTGTATCAGGTGCGATCGCCCGAGGAGTTCTTCGACGGCGTACGACCAGACCGGCGCGCTCTGCATGACGCTGCAGGCGGCGGTGAACTTCCGCGAGTACTTCCGCTGCTATGTCATCGGGCAGGAGCAGGTCCGCATCATGCCCTACGATCCGCGCCGGCCGCACGCGGAGCGCTACGTGCAGGACCCGCCGCCGTACGATCCGGCGCTGCATCGATCGGGTGCGGCGCGACGCGCTCACGTGTGCCGCGCGCTGGGCTACGACCTGAACACGGTCGAGTTTGCCGTCGAGGACGGCGTGCCGTACGCGATCGACTTCATGAACCCGGCGCCGGATGCGGAGCTCCGGTCGATCGGGCCCGCCAACTTCGCCTGGATCGTGGACGCCGTGGCGGACATGGCGCGTGCAAGAAGGCGTTGGCGCCGCCGGCGCCGCCGCCGGATGCAAGCTGGAGACGCTGCTGTGAGAGACGCCCTCCTTCACGATCGGCATCGAAGAGGAATACCAGACGGTCGATCCGCAGGACGCACGACCTGCGCTCGCACATCGCCACCGAGATCGTCGCAGGAGGGCAAGCGGCGCATGAACGAGAAGGTGAAGGCCGAGATGCACCAGTCGGTGATCGAGGTCGGCACCGGCGTCTGCCAGAACATCAAGGAAGCCGACGAAGACCTGCTACGATCTGCGGCGGCAGATGATCGCGCCTCACGGAGGAGAACGGCCTGCGTCTCGTCGCCGGCGCGCACGCACCCGTTCGCCGACTGGCGCGCGCAGGACATCTACCCGGATGAACGCTACCTCCAGGTCGTCGAGGACATGCAGATCGTGGCGCGCGCCAACCTGATCTTCGGCCTGCACGTCCACGTTGGCATCGAGGATCGGGAGACGCTGATCCACCTCATGAACCAGATGCGGTACTTCCTGCCGCACCTGCTGGCGCTCTCGACGAACTCGCCGTTCTGGATCGGCATGAACACCGGGCTGAAGTCGCTACCGCTGCAAGGTCTTCGACCGGTTCCCGCGCACGAACATCCCCGACACGTTCACCTCCTGGGCGGACTTCGAGAACTTCGTCAATCTGCTCGTCCGCACCAACTGCATCGACAACGCCAAGAAGATCTGGTGGGACATCCGGCCGCATCCCGGTCTTCACCACGCTCGAAATCCGGGTCTGCGACATCCCGATGCGCGTCGAGGAAACGCTGGCGCTGGCGGCGCTTGATCCAGGCGACGGCGGTCAAGCTGTATCGCCTGCACGAGCAGAACCAGAGCTGGCGTCAGTACAGCCGCGCGCTGCTCATGGAGAACAAGTGGCGCGCCGCCCGCTACGGCATCCACGGCTCGCTCATCGACTTCGGCCACGAACGCGAGGTGGACGAGCGCGCGCTTGATCCTCGAGTACCTCGAGTGGGTGGACGACGTGCGTGGATGAACTGGGCAGTCGCGGGAGGACGATGGAGCACGTGCGCTGGATTCTCGACCACGGCACGGGCGCCGACCGCCAGCTGGCCGGCCTGGGAGGCGTCGGGCCGCGACCTGCCAGGTCGGTCGAGTTCATGATTGCAGGAGACGAAACAGGGACTGTAGGCCGGGGCTTCAGCCCCGGCATGGGACGAACGATGATGCAGAACGACCTTCAACCCGGCGCCGCCAACGCCGTTCGGGTGTGCCTGAACATCCAGCCGCACGAGCGCGTGACGGTCATCAGCGACCTGGCGTGCCGGGACATCGGCGCCGCGCTCATCCGCGAAATCGAGGCCGTCGGCGCGAGCTACGCGTCGTTCGTGCTCGAAGACGAGGCGCCGCGGCCGCTCGCGGCGCTGCCCGCATCGCATCGCCGCGGACATGGAACACAGCGACGTCAGCATCTTCGCGGCGCGGGTCCAGCCCAACGAACTCGGCTCCCGCATGGACCATGACGGACATCGTCAATCGCCGCCGCATGCGGCACGCGCACATGGTGAACATCACGCCGCGCATCATGACGGAAGGCATGCGCGCCGACTTCCGCGCGGTGGATCAGCATCAGCCAGAAGGTGATCGACACGCGTGCGCACCGGCGCGGCACGATTCGCGCGACGACGGCCGGCGGGCACGGACATCACGGCGACGCTCAACCCCGCCTACCGCTGGATCAAGACCAGCGGGCTCATCACGCGCGAGAAGTGGGGCAACCTGCCCGGGCGGCGAGGTCTTCACGACGCCCGGCAACGTCGACGGGACGTTCGTCATCGACGGCGTCGTCGGCGACTGGCTGTGCGACCGGTATGGGCTGCTGTCGAAGACGCCGCTGACCGTGCGGATCAAGGACAGCCGGCTCGTCTCGGACGCGCAGTCGACGAACCAGGCGCTGCGCGACGACTTCTGGGCGTACACCCACACCGATGAGAACAGCGACCGGGTCGGCGAATTCGCGATCGGCACCAACGTCGAACTGCACGAAGTCATCGGCCACATCCTCCAGGACGAGAAGTTCCCGGGCGTGCACATCGCCTTCGGCAATCCCTACGGCGCCCACACCGGCGCCGACTGGTACTCGTCCACCCACATCGACGTGGTCGGCCTGCGGTTCGACATCTTCGTGGACGGCGTGCAGATCATGGCCGGCGGCAAGTTCCTGATCTGAGACATCACCATGAGGCATGAAGAAGTGAGGATATGGAGCTTCACTCCTTCACGCCTTCACGGTGCCTCGTGTTGACATGATCGAGCCGTCGGCGCGTTCAACGCCTCGTTCACTGAGCGCGCTATCAGGCGTTCGTGGAGGAGCTGGTGCGCCGGTGCGGCGTGCCGATCGAGTTTCGCCTGTCGGAGACGCCCTGCTTCTTCCCCCAGGATCTGATCCGGGATCTGACGCGCGCCGCGCTCGCGATGGTCACCGACCTGCTCGCCGACCCGGCCTACCACCGGGCCGCGGCCGGCATCGTCCCCGATCGTTTCCGGCTCCCTCGCAGCGAAGGCGATGCCGACATTCGTCCAGGTGGACTTCGGCCTCGTGCGCGTCGGGCGATCGAGTCGAAGGCCGCCTGGTGGAATTGCAGGCCTTCCCGTCACTCTACGGATTCCAGTTGCTGCTCGCGGAAGCCAGCCGAGAGGCCTGGGGCCTCGAGGGCGTCTCGCCCTTTCCCGCCGGGCTCGATCGCGAGACCTACCTCCGCACCGTGGGCGCGCGCCATCGTCGGCCAGCACGACCCCGACGAGGTCGTGCTGATGGAGATCGATCCCGTCCACCAGAAGACGCGGCCGGACTTCGCGGCGACCGAGCAGCTCTGGGGCGTGCGCGCGGTGGACGTCCGCGAAGTCATCCGCGAGGGTCGGCGGCTCTTTTACGATCGGGACGGCGTTCGGACGCCGATCGCCCGCGTGTACAACCGCGTGATCCCTGATGACCTGGAGCGGTTGCCGATCACACTCCCCTTCGACTATCGGGACGACCTGGATGTGGAGTGGACGGGGTCCCCCGACTGGTTCTTCCAGGTCAGCAAGTTCTCGATCCCGTTTCTGCGGCATCCGTGGGTGCCGCGGACGTTCTTCCTGCACGAGATCACGCGCCTGCCGGACGATCGTGACAACTGGCTGCTCAAGCCGCTCTTCTCCTATGCCGGCGGCGGCATCATCTTTGCGCCGACCGATGCGGACATCGCGGCCATCCCGGAGACCGAGCGGCACCTCTATGTGCTGCAGGAGCGCGTGGCGTTCACGCCGGTCATCGAGACGCCGCACGGTCCGACCCAGGCCGAGTTGCGGTTGATGCTCGTGCGCGACGCCGGCGCGTATCGCCTGGTGCTGCCACTCGTGCGGATGGGCCGCGGGCGCATGATGGGCGTCGACCACAACAAGGGCCTCGCCTGGGTCGGCGCGTCGGCGGCAATGATCGTGGGCTAGGGAAACCGACCCCGGGGGGTCGGTTTCCTGCGCGACTGCCGAAATTCCCGCAGCCCGCGCGTCCGCACCCGCTGAACGGGCCGGTATTCCGATGGCAGCAAGCTTGCTGCTTGGACGAATCATGACCCGCGGCGCCGCCAGTCTCGGTGCACTCACCATCGCTGGCGTCGTCCTCCTGGCCGCGTTGGCCCCGACCGGGCGCCCCGCCCAGCCCCCCGCCCCAGCCCAGCAGGCCCCGGACGTGGCCGCCCTGCTCGCGCGCATCGACGACCTGTATCGCTCGAAGAGCAGCATCGCGCGCATCGAGATCACCGTGACGTCCCCGCGCACGCACGCGCAGCCTGCGCATGCGCGCCTGGTCCCGCGGCAAGGACGAGGCGCTGGTCATCATCGAAGCGCCGCCGCGCGAGGAGGGCATCGCCACGCTGCGCGTCGGCGAGAACCTCTGGAACTACCTGCCGCGCATCGCCCGGACGATCCGCGTGCCGCCCTCGATGATGCTCGGGTCGTGGATGGGCACCGACTTCACCAACGACGATCTCGTGAAGGAATCGTCGCTGCTCAAGGACTTCACGTCGCGCCTGGGCCCGCGCTCGACGACGCCGGCCGGCTGGTGGCTGCTGCTCGACGTGAAGCCGGGCGTCGTCGGCCGCTGGGCCCGAATCGAACTGCTCGTCTCCGACGAGACGCTGCCGATTGAGGAGAAGCACTTCGATCGCAGGGCCGGCTCGCGCGCACGATGACGTTCGACGAGATCAAGACGCTCGGCGGCCGGCGCCTGCCGACGCACCTGACGCTCGTGCCGACCGATGCCGAAGGCCAGCGCACCGAGATGCGCTACCTCGAATTGCAGTTCGACGTGACGCTGCCCGGACGACACCTTCAGTCTCGCGCGCCTCGAGCGCGGCAAGAACGGCGGGCGGCCGTGACGACCTGGCGGATCGCGTGGCGCAATCTGTGGCGCAACCGCCGGCGCACGGCGCTGGCGCTCGCGGCGCCATCGGTCTGTCGGTGACGCTCGTGCTGCTCTACAACGGCATGCTGCGCGGCTACTCCGACTGGCTGATCGAGACCATCACCGGACCGATGCTGGGCCACGTGCAGGCGCACGCGCCCGAGTGGCGCGACACGCGCGCGATGGATCGCACGCTGCCCCACGCCGCGCGCACGCTCGAGCGCGCTCCGGCGGCAGCCGGGCGTCGACCGGCGCCGAGGCGCGCGTCTACGCGCCGGCGCTCGCGGCCGTGGGCGATGGAGGGATTCGCCGTCTTCGTCATGGGCGTGGACATGGCGTCCGAAACCGGGCCGAATCGACTGCTCGCCGGCGCCGCGGCGCCGCCGGCCGGCCAGGTGCTGATGGGCCGCCTGCTGGCCGACGCAGATGCGCGTCAAAGCCCGGCGACGCCATCGCCATCGTCGGCCAGGGCGCCGACGGTTCGATGGCCAACGACTCTTCACGGTCGCGGCGCTCGTCACGACGCCGGTGGATTTCGTCAACCGCGAAGGCGTGCTGATGCCGCTCGAGGCGGCGCGCCAGCTGTTCGCGATGCCCGACGAGGCGCACGAGATCGTCGTGTACGCCAGCGATCCGCGAACAGGCCGCAGGCGCTCGCCGCGGCGGCTGGCGAAGCTCCCGGAGCTGGCCGGCGCCGAGGTGCTCGACTGGCAGGCGCTTGCGCCGGAGATGGTGGACATCCTCGAAGATCGTCGAAACGGCCTGGATCTTCGTCCTGTCTGCTGGTCTTCGTCGCCGCGGCGGCCGGCGTCGCCAACACGATGCTGATGGCGACCTACGAGCGCACGCACGAGTTCGGCATGCTGCTCGCGCTCGGCACGGCGCCGCGGCGGCTGGTCGGCATGATCGCGCTCGAGGCGCTGGCGCTCGGCCTGCTCGGGCGCCGTGGTCGGCACGGCCGTGGGCGGATCGCTCGTGGCGTGGGACGCACCACACCGGCGTGGACTACGCCGCGCTGACGGGCGGCGGGCCGTCCGAGATCGCGGCGTTCGGCCTGAACTGGTCGCTGACGCTTCTATCCCGACACTGGCGGTCATCGACATCATCCGTGTGGTCGGCGCAGTCGTCGTGACGTCGCTGCTGGCCTGCGTCGTGGCCCGCGATTCGCAGCGCGCGCCTCGCAGCCGGCGCGCGCGCTTGAGGGAGGAACTGATGGCCTGGGTCGCAGGGCGCTACGCTGCTCGCAGCGTTCGGCGCAACATCCGGCGCACGGTGCTCGCCATCGCCGGCATCGCGATCGGGTGCATCCTCGCGCTCGTCATGGAGGGCGTCAACCGCGGCCGCGACGAGATGTTCGCGCGAGCCGGCGCGTACAGCGGCGCCGGCCATCTGCGCATCGTCCCGCCTGGTTGGCGTGAGTCGCGCGAGCCGACGCTGCGCCTGGCCGACGGCGATCGCAGGACCTGGCCGCCGCCCGCGCGCAATCCCGCCGTCATCGCCGTCACGCCGCGCACGCGAGCGCAGGCGCTGCTCGCCATCGGCACGCGCGTGACCGGCGTGGAACTGGTCGGCGTCGATCCCGCGACGCGAGCCGGCCGACCAACCGGTTGGTGCGCACCGTCCACGAGGGCCGCTATCTCACGCCGGACGAGCACCGGCGCGATCGTGATGGGCGCCGCCATCGCGCGGCGCCTCGGCGCCGACCTCGACGACGACATCCTCGCCTCCGTGGTCGGCCCGGACGGCGACATCGACAACGCCATGTTCCGCATCGTCGGCATCGTGCGCACCGGCAGCGACGTCGCCGATCGCGATGATCTGCCAGGTCGCGCTCGCGGACATGCGAGCGCTCACGCGGCCGGCCCGGCATCGGCGAAGTGGCGGTCACGCTCGCCGACTGGCGGCTCACGGCGCCCGTACGCGACGCCCTCGCCGCTCCACGTGGCAGCGGGCGACGACGTGATGACGTGGGCGGAACTGAATCCGGACTTCAAGGGGCACCTGAAGCAGGACGAGCTGACCGCGCGCTTCGTGAGCTGCATCATCCTGTTCATCGTGCTGCTGGGCGTCACCAGCGCGCAGCTGGCGGCCGTGCTCGAGCGCCGGCGCGAGTTCGCCGTGCTGTCGGCGCTCGGCATGTCGAGCTGGACGATGGTGCGGCTGGTGCTGCTGGAAGCCGGTGCGCTCGGGGTGTTTGGCGGAGCCGCCGGTGTCGGCAGTGGGCGTACCGATCGTGTGGCGGCTCTCCATCACGGGCATCGATTCAGCAGGCTACATGGGCGAGCGGATACGCGTTCGGCAGCGCGCTCATCGAACCCGTCCTCTTCGTGGATTTCGGCTGGTGGGTTCTGCCGTACGTGCTGGCGGTCGCGATCGGCGCCACGATGCTGGCGTCGCTCTACCCGGCGTCGTTTGCCGCGCGCACCGATCCGGCGGTCGCGCTTGCGGGTGGCCCAATGAGCGAACGTCGATCGTGCATGCGCACGGGTTGACCAAGGCCTTTGGCGACGGCGCGCAGCAGGTCTGGGCGCTGCGCGGCGTCGACCTCGACATCGGCGACGGGCGAGTTCCTGGCGCTCGTCGGCCCGTCCGGCAGCGGCAAGACGACCCTGCTCAATCTCGTCGGCGCGCTCGACGCGCCGACGGCCGGCGAGCTCGTCGTGTCTGGGCCGGCAGATCGCCGCGCTGTCCAAGCACGAGCGCGCGGCTTGCGGCTGACGCAGCATCGGCTTCGTTTTCCAGGCCTACAACCTGGTGCCGGTGCTGACCGCCGTCGAGAACGTGGAGTTCGTGCTCGAACTGCAGGGCCTGGGCGCCGAGCGGCACGCGCGCGCGATGGCGGCGCTCGACGAACTGGGCCTGGCCGACCTCGCCAATCGCCGCATCAACGAACTCTCCGGCGGCCAGCAGCAGCGCGTGGCGGTGGCGCGCGCGGTGGCCGCGCATCCGCCGCTCGTGCTGGCCGACGAACCGACCGCCAACCTCGACGGCGAGAACGCCGAGATCCTGATGCACCTCATGCGCGATCTGCGCGATCGGCACGGCATGACGTTCGTGTTCTCCACGCACGATCCGCGCGTGGTCGCGCACGCGCACCGTGTGGTGACGCTGGTGGACGGGCGGGTGGCGCGCGACGAGCCGCGGCCGGGCGAAGCGCCGCACGACATTGTCACGGCTTCAGGGCAAAAGGCAGAGGGCAAAGGGCAAAGGTAAGGAAGAGGAACGAAGGGAAAAGGCGTGTGTCTGCGGCTGAGTTGGTGCGTCGGCGCCCTGGTGGCGGCCGTCGTCGCGGGAGCGACGACGGTTGCGGCGCAGACGTCCGGCTCTGAGCAGGCCCCCGCATCGACGACCACCGGCGAGCCTCGATTCACGGTGCGGACGTCGCTCAAGGGCACCGGCGTCCTCTCCGACCCGAGCCGCGACGGGCTGGTGCGCGGGCGAATTGAACCGAGTGTCCGCATCGGGACTCGCGCCACGTTCGACGCGGCGTACGAACAGCGCCTGCGGTTTTCCTCCACGAACGCGCCATCCTCCGGCTCAGCGCTTGGCGTGCTGCCCTCCGAGGCGCCACCGCCCTATCGCCTGACGCCGCTCGACTGGGAGATTGCCTCGGACGACCACGCGCGTGGCGTCATGAGATCGACCGGGCGGCCGTGCGCTGCATGTCATCGCGAGTGGACATCAACGTGGGCCGGCAGGCGATCGGCTGGGGCCGCGGCGTGCTCTTTGGCGCGATCGATCTGTTCTCGCCGTTCTCGCCATTCGAGGTGGACCGCGAATGGCGGCGCGGCGTCGATGCGGTGAGGGTGGAGACGCGACTGTCGAGCCGGCCGTCGTCCGACTTCGTGCGGCGTTCGGCGAACGGCCGGGCGAGTCGGCGTATGCCGCGCGGCTGCGCGGCTACGGCCGTGAGGTGGACGTGGAAGCGGTGGGCGGCTGGCGGGCCGGCGATGCGTTCGGCGGTGCCGCGACTCGTTCGTGCTCGGCACGGCCGAGGTGCACGGCGAGGTGGCGGTGTTCGACATCCCGGCCGTCCGCGGTTCGGCCCAGTTCGGCGGGCCGCGCACCATCGTCAAGGTCGTGGTCGGCGGTTCGTCGCGTGTGCCCGTCGGCACGGGCCTGCTGCTCTACGCCGAGTATCACTATTCAGGTTTCGGGGTGCCGGACGCCGAGGACCTCGCCCGCGCTGTTCGATCCGGAGTTCGTGACGCGAGTCGTTCGCGGCGATACGCAGATCCTGACCCGTCACGCCGTCGCCGTCGTCGGATCGTACGAATGGTCGCCGACCGTCGCTGCATCAGCGTCGGTCGTGCAGGAGCCCACCGATGGCTCGGGCGTCTTCGCGCCGTCGCTGACGCTGACGTTCGGCGATCGCTGGTCCGTGCTGGCCAGCGGGTACCTCGCCTACGGGCGCCCCGCCGCTGCCGGCGTGCCCCAGAGCGCCTACGGCTCGGCGCAGAATTCCGTGGTCGTGCAGTTGCGGTGTTACCGGTGAGGGAGGTCCGGAGGGCAGAACGGTCTCCCGCTACGTCGTCGTCTTCCTCACACGGAGGCGCGGAGGGACGGAGGCCCAGAGAAGGCTCTTCTGGTGCCCGCTGGCAGTCCCCAGGAGAACTCCGTGCCTCCGTCGCTCCGTGCCTCCGTGCGAACTGATTTCGGCTACTTCTTGAAGGCCGCGTAGCGCATTCTCAAGGTCTTCACCGGATTCGCGTCCTCCGTCGCGAGGATGTTGCGGTCGGTCACGTCAATGAACAGCGAGTACTGACCTTCGTTGTAGGCGGGGCCGGACTTGTCGCCGGCTTCGGCGCGCAGCAGGTAGGCCACGTGCGCGCTCTTGGTGGTGCAGGGCGCCGCGACCGGCGGATTGCCCGGGTTGTCGCACGAGCACCGGCTGTCGCCGCCGTTCGCGTCGGCGGCCTCCATCGCGGCCATCACGCGATCGGTCACCGTGCCTCCACTGGCCAGGAACGCCCTGACCGCCTCGCGGACCACCGCTTCGCTCTTCAGGATGTTGCCCTGAATCGAGAAGACGATGCCGGTACCTGGCACCTGTCCCTGCGCATCGAGGGACACAGCCTGATTGCCCGAACCGGAGAAGCCGGCCGAACGGCCCTGCAAATCAAGGATGCCGAACTGCCGCGAGGCGATCTGCGGATCCGCTTTCAGGAGGATCAGGATGTCCGACGGCGGCGTGCCCTTCTTCAGTTCGTCGTAGATGCGCTGCTGGTTCTGGCGCGACGAATCGACGTTGGCCTGCGCGGCGGCGATCCCGATGCCGGGCACGACGATCGCCTGGATGTTCTTGAGGCCGCCGCGGCTCGCAAGCCCGGCCGTCGACACGCACGTGGCAGACGCGATGACCACCGTGTTCGTCTTCTGATCGATCGCGATGATCGACCACGTCGCGTGCGCGATCCTCGGCACCAGCAGCGCGGCGCACAACAACGGCGCCACCAGCATCGACCTCATCCCGCCTCCCACCCCGTGACCGGTCGTCACCTGTCGTGACCCGTCGTTACCCCTCGTTACTTGATCGTGATCGTCCGCGAATCAACCCCGCCGCGCGTGGATTCGATCGACACCGTGATCGGCCCCGCGCCGCGCACGGTCCAGGAGAATGTCCGCTGCTCGCCGACGTTGAGCCAGCCAATGTTCTGAGCCTGGCGCGGCGTCGCCGGTGCCGCGCCGCTCCGCCGCGGCCGCCGCCTCCCCCGCCGCCGCCACGCCCGCCGCGCCCGCCGCCCGATCCGGCCGCCGGGGCGCCCGCGCGCGTCACGGTCTGCCCGGCGCCAAACGTAATCGCCACGCTGTCCTCGCGGACGATCTTGACGCGCTTGGCCATCTCGAGCGCCGTCGGCATCGCGCCCTCGTTCGTCACGGTCATCGAGACGTCGAACGCGCCATCAGCGGCGGGTTTGGACGTGGCCGACACGATGCGTACCTGCGGCAACTGTTGCGCAAGATACAGATTGAACATCGCTTCGTTCTTCGCCCACGTCTCAATCATCTCGGGCGGCGGATTCTGCGACCAGAACTTCGGGTTCCATCCGCCCACTTCGACCTCGCCCAGCGTCGGGTGCGTGGTCTTGGTCCACGGCTGGAAGTCATTCTTGCCCGGGCGGTTCTTGTCGAGCCACTGCAGGAGTTCGATGTCGTCGGTGGTGCCGTTGCCGTCCGCGTCGGCCTCCTTGAGGCGGCCGCCGTTCCAGATCTCGTCGCCGTACCAGACGGCGCCGTAGTAGAGGTAGCCGAAGTCGGGCCCGTGGCCGAACAGCGGCGAGCCGGACGCATCGGGCGATGGCGGCGCGCCGGCGCGTCCGCGGTTCGCATAGACGAAGAACGTGTCGCCGGCCCACGGATAGCCGGTGATCTCCATGCCCTTCTGGTCGAACTTGCGCAGGATCTCGAGGTCCGCCGGAAACACGGATTCTTCCGACTTGCTGGTGGACGGGCCGCGCAGGATCATCGGGACCGACGTATCGAGTGATTGCACGATGCTCACGTGCGGATGCGTCATCAGGAACGTGAAGACGGCGCGCGTCTCCGGTTCCGACAGCGGGTACTCGCCGGCGCCGCCCTGCTCGTAACCCCGCCCGGTCGCCTCGGACATCGGCCGCCAGTTCTCCGGGTAGTTGCGGTGCAGATCCAGGCCGCCGATGCCGTCTTCGTTCACGCGCCCGTCGCCGTCGTTGTCGAAGCCCTCGCTGTAGAGCATGTAGTCGCCCTGCCCCGCGCCCACGGTGCGCATCAGGCGCCCTTTGGGATCGCGCTCATCGACGGCCGCGGTGCCTTTGCCGGCGCCGACGAACTTCCGCATCTGCCGCACGAACCCGTCGCCGTCCAGATCCTCCGCGGCATCCTCATCGAGCAGGCCGTCGCCATCGCTGTCGAACGGCCGCACCGTCGATCGCAGCGACTGCGCCGTGTAGTGGTAGAGCGAGGCCCCGTCAGGGTTGTTGATCGGCTTGGCGTACAGCGTCTTCGTGTCCACGAGCTTGGTAATTGCGGGGTCTTTGCCGTAGTTGCCCAAGACGTAGTTGACGAAGTAGAGCGTGGTCTCGATGCCGGAGATCTCGCCGGCGTGCCGCCCGCCTTCGATGAAGAACGCCGGTTTGTCGGTGGCCTTCCCGGTCCGTTGGTTCGTCAGCGTGATCTGCCAGATCTCGCGTCCCTCGAGCGACTGGCCCACGGAATAGAGCTGCACGAGGTTGGGATAGCGCGCCGCCCACATCCGCAACAGCGCGGTCGCTTCCTCGTAGGTGTGGTAGTGCTTGAAGTCCACTTCGCCTTCGCGAAGCGGCTTCATCTGGGCGTAGGTCGCGCGGGGAAACACCGAGGCACCATCGCGCGTCCCGCCGCCGACCCGATAGAGCGCGCCCGTCCACCCGGCGGTTCCTGCCCGACGGCCGCCACGCCCGTCATGGTCCAGATCGCCAGCCCCACCATGCCCACGCCCATCCATACGCGTTTCACGACAGCCTCCTTGTCACGTGCCGTTCACACGGAGGCACGGAGCGACGGAGGCGCGGAGAAGTTCTTTGGAAGGGCGGCTGCGTGCACGCCGTCCCCAAAAGCGCCCTCCGTGCCTCCGATACTCCGTGCCTCCGTGCGAATTGATCCACCCTGATCAGTCCCCGGGTCCTCCGGCCAGCAGCGGCTCGACCGTTCGAAGCGCGGCGCCTTTGGCGTCGCACACCGCGAACTGCGCGGTGCCGTACAGCGCCACACCGGCATACTCCGCCGCGCTTGTTCACCACATAGAAGTTGATGCCGAAGTTCGGCTCGCCGCGGCTGTTCAGCAGCCGCATGTCAATCGTGTTCGCCTTGATGCGCCGGCACGCCTCCAGGCCCGCGTCCTTCGGGCTCTTGCCGCGGCGCAGCTCCTCGACGATCAGGAACGAGCACAGCCCGTACAGGTTGGCTTCGCCGCGCCCGGTGGATCCGGCGGCGCCGACTTCGTTGTCCACGTAGAGGCCGGCGCCCAGAATCGGCGAATCGCCGAGCCGGCCCGGAATCTTGAACGCCCAGCCCGCTCGTCGTCGTCATGCCGCAGACATCGCCCTGGGCGTTGACGCCGTTGCAGTTGATCGTGCCGTACATGTGGTTCTCGTTGATGAGCCCGGCCGTGCATCATGTCGAACATCACCCGGCGCATGGCGTCCTCGCGGGCTCGATCGGGTCCTTGATGTAGTGCTGGGGTCGGTCTGCTGCTTCCACTGCAGCCACTTGGCCCTGCGAGTTCGGGCGTGTTCAGGTCGGCGAAGATCTCGAAGCCCAGGTTCCGCGCGAACGTGGTCACGTCCTTGCCGACCAGCAGATGGTGATCGGTCTTTCCATCACGGCCTTGGCGAGCAGCGACGGCGTCTTCACGCTCTCGCTGCGCGCCGACGCCGCCGGCCTTCTTCCGCGGGCCATGCATGCAGCAGGATCGAGCTGCACGACGCCGTCCGCGTTCGGCAGCCCGCCGAACCCGACGCTGTCCTCCGCGGGTCGAGCTCGACGATGTTGACGCCCGCGATGAGCGAGTCGAGCACGTCCGTCGCCCTTCATCATCTTCTCGAAGGCCGTCTCGACGCAGGTCTTCGCGCCGCCGTTCTTGAACTGGTGGCCGTTGCCGACGAAATGATGACCGGACTGCGTGCTGCCCTGCACGATGACGGCCGGCCCGCTCGCGCCGCCGACGCCGATGCCGGAGCGGCCGCGATGCGGCCAGGATCCCGCGCCTGCTGTCTGTCGCCATGAATTCCCGCCTGTTGATCTTGTCCGCCATGATCGCTGATCCCTCGTCGAAGCCCGGCGTGCGCCGCGGGCGGCGCCGCCTAGTCTACTCGCATTGACCGCGGATGGCGCGGACGACACGGATGCCGCCGGGGTCGACACGATGGCGCCGACCGATACGATTTCGGCTGGACAATGGCACGGCACATCTCCATCGAAACCGTGCGCCCGGATCCGAATCTAGTCGGTCGGCCCGCACGCCGCTCATCCGCCTCGATCCCGGGAGCCGCCGCAGGCCGGAGATCTTCCTGAAACTGGAGGTCTTCCAGCCGATCGGCTCGTTCAAGATTCGCGGCGCCATGAACGCGATCGCCCAGCTGACCCCGGCGGAGCTGGCCGACGGCGTCTGGACGGTCAGCGCCGGCAACGCGGCACAAGGGCGTGGCGCTGGCCGCGCGTGAGGCGGGCGCGACGGCCTCGGTCCTGGTGATGGACACGGCGCCCGCCGCCAAGATCGCCGCCATCGAGCGGCTCGGCGCGACGATCGTGCGGGCGTCCTACGACGAGTGCTGGCGCACCGTCGAGTCGCATCGCTCGGACCGCATGACCGGCCGCTTCGTCCACCCGTTCGACGACGATGACTTCATCAGCGGGAATGGAACGGCCGCGTTCGAGATTCTCGAGGACGTGCCGGATGTGGACGCCGTGATCGCCCCGATTGGCGGCGGCGGCCTGCTGGCGGGCCTGGGCTGCGTGCTGCAGGCGCTCCGGCCGGACGCGCGGCTCTACGGCGCGGAACCGGAGACGGCGGCGCCGCTGGCCGCCTCCCTCAGGGCCAATGCGCCGGTGCGAATTCGACGGCTGGACGGCGTCGTTCGTCGACGGCGCCGGCGGCAAGTCGGTGCTTGCCGTCGATGTGGCCGCTGCTGTCGTCCGTGGTGAGCGATTCCATCGTCGTGTCGCTCGCGGAAGCCGCCGAGGCCATGACGCTCACGGCCGATCGGCGCCACCTCATCATCGAGGGCGCGGCCGCGTGCGCGGTCGCCGCCGCGTGTTCCCCGCGCATGGCCGCCGCCGGCCATCGCCAGATCGTCGCCGTCGTGTCCGGCGGTAACATTGATTTATCCGGTTCGCCTCGCTCACCGGCGCCTGCGGTTGATTCCGGAAGTTGGTCCTGATGTCTTCATTGACGCCCCCGCCCGTTCCCGTTCGTCTCGCGCGTCTGCGGGAACTGGCGCACGACCTCGGTTGGACGTGGAGTTCGACCCGCGGCGTGTTCCGCCGCCTCGACTACCCGCTGTGGCAGCAGACGGCGCACAACCCGGTCATGATGCTGCAGAAGATCTCCGCCGAGGGGCTCGCGCGTGCGGCCGCTGATCCCGGCTTCCTCGCCGTCTATGACGCCGCCGTGGCCGCGCGCGACGCGATGCTGGCCAGGAACACGCCGACGTGGTGGCAGCAGCGCCTCGGGACCGCGTCGACCGACGTGATCGCGTACTTCTGCGCGGAGTTCGCGCTGCACCAGTCGCTGCCGATCTACGCCGGCGGCCTCGGCGTGCTCGCCGGCGATCACTGCAAGGAAGCCAGCGACCTGGGCGTGCCCATCATCGGCGTGGGATTCATGTATCCGCAGGGCTACTTCCGCCAGCGGATCTCGCCGGAAGGCTGGCAGCAGGAGCACTACGAACAGATCGACTGGGACACGGCGCCCATCGCGCGCGCGGAGACGGTCGACGGCCAGCCGTGCATGGTCATCGTCCCGCTCGGCGACCGATCGGTGCTCGTGCAGGTCTGGCAGGTGCAGCTCGGCCGCGTGCGCCTGCTGTTGCTCGACACGGATCTCCCGCAGAACGCGCCGTGGGACCGCGAGCTCTCCGCCCGGCTCTACGGCGGCGGGCCCGACACCCGCCTGCAACAGGAGATCGTGCTCGGGCTCGGGGGCGTGCTCGCCTTGCGCGCGCTGGGACATCAGCCCGCGGTCTGGCACCTGAACGAAGGCCACGCCGCCTTCGTCACGCTGCAGCGCATGCGTGATTTGCTCGTCACCGGCATCACCTGGGAGCAGGCGCTCGTCGAGGTCAGGCGCACGACGGTCTTCACGACCCATACGCCGGTCCCGGCCGGCCACGACGCGTTCGCGTTCCATCTCGTCGAGCAACACCTGTCCGGCAGCTGGGGATCGATGGACGGGTACGGCGAGAAGTTCCTCGCGCTCGGCACCTACGACAACGGACACGGCCCGCAATTCAACATGACCGCGCTGGCCATGCGCTGCGCGGGCGCCATCAACGCCGTCAGCGAACTCCACGGCCAGGTGACGCGCGACATGTTCGCGCCGCTCTGGCCGGACCAGCCAGCCGGCGATCGGCCGGTCGGCACGATTACCAACGGCGTGCACGTGCCCACCTGGATGGCCGGGGATCTGGGCGCGCTGTTCGAACGTCACCTCAGTCCGGCCTGGCGCGAGCAATACGAAGATCCGGCGTTCTGGACCCGCATCCTCGAGATCCCGGACGAGGATCTGTGGGCCGCGCGCGGACGGCTGCGCGCGCACCTGTTCCAGTTCATCCGCGAGCGCGCGCGGCAGCGCTGGACCACCGACCAGGCCGGCGCCTCACGCGTCGTGGCCTACGGCGCGATGCTCGATCCGACGGCCCTCACGATCGGTTTCGCGCGCCGATTCACCGGCTACAAGCGGCCCGACCTCGTGTTCCGCGACATCGACCGGCTCGTGCGCCTGGTCACCGATGTCGATCGGCCGGTGCAGTTCGTCTTCGCCGGCAAGGCGCATCCGGCCGACGAGGCCGGCAAGCATCACCTGCAGCACATCTTCCGGCAGGCGCTCGACTCGCGCATGGCCGGCCGCATCGCGTTCGTGGACGATTACGACCTGCACATCGCGCATCTGCTCGTCCAGGGGTGCGACGTCTGGCTCAACACTCCGCGCAAGCCGCTCGAAGCCAGCGGCACGAGCGGCATGAAAGCGTCGATGAACGGCACCCTGCATCTGAGCATCGGCGACGGCTGGTGGGCCGAGGGCCACACGTTCCTCAACGGCTGGGTCATCGAGGGCAAGCCCGCGTCCACGGACCTGGATGCGGTGGATGCCGCCGACGCCGACGCGCTCTACTCGCTGCTCGAAACCGACGTGGTGCCCGCCTTCTACGAACGCGACACCCGGGGCCTCCCGCGACGCTGGCTCGCCATGGTCAAGCAGGCGATTCTCACCGTCACGCCGCGATTCTCGAGCCGTCGCATGCTCAAGGACTACGCGGAGAATGCGTATCTGCCGGCGTTTAGGAAGAGGTAGGGACGGGTACGACAGGTACGACAGGTACGACAGGTACAACGAGTACGACGGGTACGACAGGTACGACAGGTACGACAGGTACGAAGACTTTGCGAACTCGCGACCGAGGGGTACGGAGATTTGGCAACACCTGCAGCTTGAATTACGCCAGAGGGCGCCAAATCGGTTGGAACGAAGCGTGCAGTTGACCTGAGGATGGCGGTTCGACGTCCTCAGGATTTAATCGCGTGGCAGCTTGCCGAGGGGTTCAAGATAGAGGTCTTTCGGCTGGTGAGTGGCAGTCGCGAAGCCCAACGAGAGTTGCGCTTCAAATCCCAGATTCTCGACGCTGCCAGCAGCGTAACGTCGAATATCACCGAAGGATTCCTCCGGCGGTCCCCAGGCGACTTCGCCAGGTTCCTCGACTATTCCCTTGGCTCACTCGGCGAAGCCGAGCAGCGTCTTCGCGATGGCATTCAGCTTGGCTATTTCAACGCCAGCGATTGCCAAGAAGCCTTCAGCTTGGCGCGCCGATGCCTGACAGCCACCGTGCGCCTGAAGCAGAGCCAGTTGCGATACATCCAGAGTCGCCCAAGCCCCAAGGCACCGAGGGCCGGAGACCACAACGGCATTTGACCCCAGTACCCGTCGTACCTGCGTACTGCGCACCGTCGTACCTGTCGTACCTGTCGTACCCGGCTTTGGTCGGATACCACCCCAAAACGTAACTACCTACTGGTCTTTCAGGTAACGGGCGAATCGACAGTCCGCGATGCGGCGGCACGCTGAGCGAAGCAATTAAGCCAACGGCCGATTCGCACCTGACCGGTGTCTAACTTTCGTTGACTATGAGCCCAGTGACTAGTGTGCGCCAGTTTGGCCGCGTGATCTTGATCACCTTGGGCAGCATAGGCGCCGCGGCTGTTATCGCCCAGAGTCAAGCCGTACCGCCGCCGACTCCGCCTCCACCACCGCCGGGCCTGCTGCCTCGTGCCGCGCCCGCTCCCGATCCGCGCGCGGAGCAGGCTCCGGCGCCGACCGTTGGAACCGGGGTGCTATCGGGCGTCATGACAGCAGGCGACACGGGGCGGCCGATGCGCCGTGTGCGTGTGACGCTGACCAACAGTGAGACGAACGCAAACTTCGGGATGGCCGTGACCGACATCTCCGGGCGATTCACATTTTCTGCGCTGCCTACGGGACCACTCACGCTCAAAGCGTCCAAGTCGGGCTATCTCGATGTAATCTTTGGACAGAAGAAGCTCGGCTCAGGAAGGCCTGGCACGCCGATTCAGCTCGCCGCCGCGCAGAAGATCGACAACATTCAAATGCAGATGCCGCGTGGCGCCGTAATCAGCGGCTTGGTGGTGGACGAAGTTGGCGATCCGATGTTCGGTGTTCCGGTGCGCGTGTGGCGGTACCTCAGCCGGAACGGCGTCCGTGAACTGACGGCAATCTCCAATTCCGACACAACCGATGACCGCGGGCAATACCGTGTGTCGGGCCTCGTGCCGGGCGATTACGTGGTCTGCGCGGCGCCGCGTGACGAAGTGCTGACGGCCGTCCAGCAGGTACAAATCTGGACTCGCGATGCTTGAGAGAATACGCGCGGAGCAGCGTGCGGCCGGCGTCACCGATCCTAATATGCGGACCAACGCTTCGTACGGGCCCAGGCCGGAAGATCCCAGGGATTCCTACATCGTGACGTGCGCGCCTGGCACGACCCGCATGTCGGAGGCGACGACGATAACGCTTGACGTCGCCGAGGAACGGCCCGGCCAGACTCTTCAACTGCAATTGGTGCCTATCGCGCGCGTGAGCGGCCGGTGTCGTCTGGAACGACGGCAAGCTGCCAACCGCCAGCGGATTGGGCGGGACGACCGCCGATACCCAGGTGCATCTCGTCGATCAGGCGGGGCCTGCGGGCCTGTACTCACTGACGCCAGTGATTCACGTGAAGACAGATGGTTCGTTCTCATTCACGGACGTGCCGCCTGGCCTGTACCGCCTCGAAGCGCACGCGGACGTGCCGATGGAAACCGGGCCGGCCGCGCCCGGCCAGCGCGTGGCGCCGGTCATGACGCCACTGTGGGCGAGTCAGGAGATTTCGGTCTCGGGCCAGTCACTTTCCGACCTCACGCTTTCGATGGCGCATGGGATGACGGTGAGCGGTCGCGTCGTGACGGAAGGCGCGGTGGTCGATCTCTCGCGTCTGCGGCTCACCGCGCGGTTCGCGGGTCCACAGTACGGCGAGTTCAGCACTCCTGCGGCGAAGGTGGAAGCTGACGGACGATTCACGATTACTGGCGTCGTGCCGGGCAAGCACCGCATCGGATCTGCGTCAGGCTCGACGGGCGGCGTGATCACGTCGTCTGTGTTCGCTGGCGTCGATACGCTCGACGTGCCGATCGAAGTGAAACCGGGCGAGAACGTGTCCGGCGGCCTGCTCACCGCGATTCCACGATTCGCGGAAATCACCGGCCTGTTGCAAGACTCGAACGGCAAGCCTGTGCCGGGATTCACGGTGATCGTGTTTCCGCTCGACTCTAGGCACTGGATTCCGTCCTCCCGCCGTGTGCAGGGCGTGCGGCCAGCAACCGATGGGCGGTTCACGTTCAGGAATCTGCCGGCCGGTGAGTATCGGCTTGCGGCCGTCACAGACGTTGAGACGGGCGAGTGGTTCGATCCGGCATTCCTGCGGACGCTGATGTCGGGCGCAGCTGCCGTTACGCTGACCAACGGCGAGCGCAGGGAGTTTCCGCTGCGCGTTGGTAAATAGACGACACCGAGGAATAGACAGCACCGAGGTCACGGAGGAACGGCCGGAGGCGAGGTTCCTCTGCGTCCTCGGTGTCATCTAATTTCAAGTGCCGTCACCCTCTTCTCGCCCTACCGCCAGGCTTCACGCTCACTCTGCGAAATCGGCTAGCCGCCGTGCGAATTTGGCGCGCGCCGTGCCAAATCGCCCTGGCGCGCTGTTCGCACAACCGCGCCAGCCAAGCGAATTCTCCCTCAGCGAGCGCCCCCCAACCGTCACGCGAGCCAGGACGCAGGGGTGTAGCAGTTTTCCCGCTTGAATAGCTATCTCACCCGTCGTCACCTGTCGTACCCGTCGTACCTGTCGTACCTGTCGTCACCCGCTATACTTGTCCCATGGCCCGCAAATCCGCCGACATCTCGAAGTGCCCGATCTGCGGCGGGAAGGACGTGTCCGAGCCGCGGGGCGACGCAAAGTACTGCCGCGCCTGCTGGGACAAGAAGATCGCGGTCGAGGAGATCGTGGCGCGCGAGTTCACGGTGAAGCGCTTCATTCGCGCGCAGAACGCCGAGAAGCTCCTGCTGTTCCACTCCACCCAGCGCGCGCCGGTCGGCCAGGTCCAGGTGATCGACGATGGCTACGATCTGTTCATGACGCTGCTGCTCTACCCGACCTTCGGCTGGGACGACCAGGCCTATCACCTGGACAGCGACCCTGAGTTGCGCACGTTCAACCACATTCTGGTAGATATTCTGGTGGCCGACATCGTCGAGCCCTGGGGCGGCGGCAAGTGGCATCTGGAAGTCTTCCGGGCCGCCGGCGCCGAACCCGAGGCCTGGAACGGCGAAATCTAGGTGGCGCCGGGGCAGAAAACTTTCGAGCCGGGACCGACGTCCAACCCAAGCATACGGACCCCTTTCATCGGAGTGATTGATATGTCGACAAGCAGATCAAAGGTCTTTTACACCGTCATGATTGCCTTGTCATCGGTCGTCGTGGGCATGGTGCTGGCGTCCCGCCTGGGGTTGTCTCCCGCGTCGTTCGCCGGCTCCCTGACCGTGCCGCCGACCAACAGCGCGCCGCTGACCGGCGTCCTGGATGCCTCGACCTTCCGCACCCTGGCGCACGAAGCCAGTCCGACCGTCGTCAGCATCCGAACGACCGTCGCGCAGCAGGCCGGCACGCTCGAGGACTTCTTCGGGCTCCAAACGCCGCCGAATCGCCAGGCGCGCCGCGCCGCCAGGCCCCACAGCAGTTCATCCAGGGCGCCGGCAGCGGGTTCATCATCGACAAGAGCGGCTTCATCCTCACGAACAACCACGTCGTCGAGGACGCCACGAAGATCGAAGTCAGCTGGCCGGCATGACCGAGCTGGGCGCGGGGTTGCCGGCCAAGGTCGTCGGGCACGGACGTGCTCACCGACACCGCGCTGATCCAGCTGACGCAGCTGCCCGACGCGCCGCTGGCGGTGTCGCAAGTTCGGCGATTCGTCGCAGATCGCGCCGGGCGACTGGGTGATGGCGATCGGCAATCCGTTCGCCCTGACCAACACCGTGACGGTCGGCGTCGTCAGCGCCGTGGGCCGGACGCAGCAGACGGTGGTGAGCGGGCGCTACGAGGAGATGATCCAGACCGACGCCGCCATCAACCGGGGCAACTCCGGCGGGCCGCTGCTCAACATTCGCGGTGAAGTCGTCGGCATCAACACGCCAGATCGTCGAGCGATCAGGGCGGCGGCAACCTCGGGCATCGGCTTCGCGGTGCCGATCAACACGGTCGAGGCACATCCTGCCGCAGCTCGAGAAGGGCAAGGTCGTCGCGGGGCCGCATCGGCGTGCACGGTGTCGCGTATCCCGATGACCACGGCGGACGCGCAGGACCTCGGACTCGACGAGGGTGACGGGCGCGCTGGTCGCGGACGTGACGGAGAGGCCCGGCCAAGACGCGCGGGGATCAGCGTGGACGACGTCATCGTGGAATTCAACGGGAAGGCCGGTGAGAAGCAGTGATGAACTCGTGTCGATGGTCACGGCGACGACGCCCGGCACGACCGTGCCGGTGAAGGTCATGCGCGCCAAGAAGCCGCTCACGCTCAACGTGAAGGTGGAGGAACTGAACGTCGCCGCCGAGCAGGCGCAAGTGGCCGGCGCCCAGCCGAATCCTGCCGAGCCCAAGGACACCGGATTCGGCATGACAATCGAAGGCCTGACGCCGAACCTGGCGCGCCGGCTGTCGGTGCCGACCGGCCAGGGCGGTGCGGTCGTGAGCGACGTGGACACCGGCGGCGCGGCAGAGGCCGGCGGCGTTCGTCCCGGCGACGTGATCCTCGCAGATCAACGGCCAGGCCGATGACGTCCGTGGATCAGATTGGCAAGGCGCTCGACGCCATCCCCGAAGGGCGCACGGCCCGGATCGTCGTGTTCAGGGGCGGGCGTGAAGTGCTCGCGCTGGTGCGGAAGCGATAGCGGACCTTTCTCACACGGAGGCACGGAGCAGCGGAGGCACGGAGGACTCCTTTGGGGTTGCACGGTGTCCGGCGTGCGATGACCCAAGATTCTCCGCGCCTCCGTCGCTCCGTGCCTCCGTGTGACCTGATCTCTAATACCATCGTGGGGTGCTGCCTGCGCTGGTCCTGACGGCCGGTCTCGGAACCCGGCTCGATCCGATTACCCGACTGGTCGCCAAGGCGCGCCGTGCCGCTGGGTGAGCGCACGCTCATCGAGCGCGTGCTCGGCCTGGCTCGTGGCGCAGGGCGTGACCGATGCGGTGCTGAATCTGCATCACCGGCCGGAGACCATCACGTCAATCGTCGGGGACGGCGCTCACCTCGGCCTTCGCGTCCGGTACTCGTGGGAGATGCCGTTGCTGGGATCGGCCGGCGGACCACGCCACGCGCTGCCGCTGCTCGATACCGACACGTTCCTCATCGTCAACGGCGACACGCTGTGCGACATCGCCCTGACGCCGATGCTTGAAGCGCATCGCGTGTCTGGCGCCGATGTCACGATGGCCGTGGTGCCGAATCCGGCACCCGGCCACTACAACGGCATCGAACTGGACGGCCACGACCGCGTGACCGGATTCGTGCCGCGAGGTCACGCGAGTCCGAGCTGGCACTTCACCGGCGTACAGGTCGCTCAGGCGTCGGTCTTCGAGACACTGCCCGACGGCGTGCCGGCCGAGTCGATTCACGGCATCTACCGGGCGTTCACGCGGCCCGGGCCCGGCGGCATCCGGGCGCATCGTGTCACGGCGCCCTTTGTGGATGTGGGTACGCCGCGTGACTACCTGGCCGCGGCGCTGGCGCTCGCCGGCAGCGCAACCGTCGATCCGCGCGCCGTCATCGCGCCGGACGCGCGGGTCACGACGAGCGTCGTCTGGCCCGGCGCCGCGATCGGCGCGCACGCCGTCCTGGACGAGTGCATCGTCACCAACGTCAACGTCCCGCCCGGCTTCCAGGCGAAGCGGTGCGTGCTCGTGCCGGCCTCCGTGTGGCAGCCTGGAGAGAAGGCGATCATCGTCGGTGAGATCGCGTGCTTCCAAATAGATCAATAGCCAAATAGACCAATAGATCAATGTCAGAGTCTTTGCCTTCCCCCGTCCAGTCCTATCTGAGTCGCCGAGGCCTGACCGATGCCCGTGTGGTGGCCCTGACCGGCGACGCGTCGGACCGCCGCTACTTCCGGGTGCTGCCCGCGCACGGCGACACCTTCGTGCTGGCAGTGTCCGCCGCGCCATTCACGTACGCGTCGCTGCCGTTCGTCAACATCGCCGAACTGTTCGCGGCCATGCCGGTGCCGGTGCCGCGCATCCTGGGGCATGAAGACGATCTGGGCGTGCTGGCCCTGGAGGATCTGGGCGACGTGACGCTGCAGGCGCACCTGGGCTCGGCGCCGCCCGCGCGGCACGCCGCGCTCTACCGCGAGGCGGTCGCGTTCATCGACACCGTCCAGAAACGCGGGCGCGAGCTGGCCGATCCCCGGTTCGTGCCCTACGGCGTCGCGTTCGATGTCGAGAAGCTCACCTGGGAGCTGGATTTCTTCGTCAAGCACTACCTCGGCGCCTATCGCGGCGTGACGTTCGACCCGGCCGAAGGCGAAGCGGTCGCGAAGAAGGCGCGGCGATCGTCGCCGAACTCGCGGCCGAGCCGCGTGTGCTCTGCCATCGCGACTACCACAGCCGCAATCTCATGTTGCGCGACGAGAGGCTGTTCATCATCGACTTTCAAGACGCGCGCCTGGGTCCCGACACCTACGACCTGGCCTCGCTGCTGCGCGATTCGTACGTGGATCTCCCCTGGGCGGTCGTGGACGACCTGATCGCCTACTTCCTCGCGCTGCAGGGCCGCGCGGCGGAGTCCGCAGAGTTCAGGCGCCGCTTCGATCTCATGGCGCTGCAGCGCAACCTGAAGGCGCTCGGCACGTTCGGCTACCAGACGACGGCGCGCGGGAATCCCGTCTACATCCAGTACATGCCGCGCACGCTGAACTACGTTCGCGAGAATCTCCGCCGGTATGCCCGCTTCGGCCGGCTGGCGGATCTGCTGTCCAGCCACGTGCCCGAACTGCGATGACACGATTCGGCCTGTCCACGACGGTCTTTGGCGGCACGCGGCTGGGCGCACGCGAGATCGATCTGATCGCGGCGAGCGGATTCCGGCTGGTCGAGCTGGCGGCCGGGCCCGGCCGCTTCGACGTGCGCGATCCGTCACGCGTCGCGGAGGTCCGGGCGTCGATCGCCTCGGCCGGATTGGACATCGCCGGGGTTTCCGTCCCGCTGGCCGATGCCTCGCTGGCGGTGCCTGCCCTCGTCGAACTCGGCTGCCCGTTGCTCGTCGCGCTCGCCGGCAGCTGCGCGGCCCACGGACACCCGGCGGTCCAGACGATGCCCGACTCTGGCGCCCTGCGGCGCGCCATCGAGCACGTCTCGGAGCACGCCACCGAGCACGGAATCGCGCTGGCGATCGAGTTTCCGGCCGCGCTGCGGGCCGACGATGCGGTCGCACTGGTGGACTCTCTCGACGGCGCGCCGATCGGCGTCTGCCTGGACACCGGTCACGCGCATCTCGGCGAGGGCGCACCCGAAGCCATCGAGTGCCTGTCCGGCTACATCCTGACGACCCACCTGCACGACAACCACGGCCGGGACGATGGCCATCGCGCGCCGTTCTCGGGTGCGATCGACTGGCCGGCGACCCTGATGGAGTTGTGGAAGACCGGGTTCACGGGCCCGGCCATTTTCGAAGTCAGCGCGACCCCTGACGCCGCGACCGCGCTGGCCCGTGTGATTGGCGCGCGCACCCGCCTTCAGGCGATACTGGATGACTTGGCGCAGCCCATGGTCTTCCCGGAGTGACCTGGCACGCGCCCATCCCTTGGACAACGCCATGCACGTGTACATCGAAGACATCGCGAAACACGAAGGCCAGACCGTCACCCTCAAGGGCTGGCTGGTCAACCGGCGCTCGAGCGGCAAGATCCACTTCCTGCAGGTCCGCGACGGATCCGGGTTCATCCAGGCCGTCATGTCGAAGGCCACGGTCGGCGACGACGCGTTTCGCGTGGCGGACCACCTGTCGCAGGAATCGGCCCTGATCGTCCACGGCGCGGTTCGCGCGGACACGCGGGCGCCCGGCGGCTTCGAGATCGACGTCACCGGCCTCGACGTCGTGAGTCCGTCGGCGGATTTCCCCATCACGCCGAAGGAACACGGCGTCGACTTCCTGATGGACCGGCGGCACCTGTGGATTCGGTCCCATCGCCAGCAGGCCATTCTGCGCATTCGTCACGAGGTGATTGACGCGGTTCGCGACTACTTCAACAGCCGGGGCTTCATCCTGGCGGACACGCCGATCTTCACGCCATCGGCCTGCGAGGGCACGACGACGCTCTTCCCGGTGCAGTACTTCGACGACGGCACGGCGTACCTGACGCAGAGCGGCCAGCTCTACAACGAGGCGAACGCCATGGCGCTCGGCCGCGTGTACTGCTTCGGGCCGACGTTCCGCGCCGAGAAATCCAAGACGCGCCGTCATCTCACGGAGTTCTGGATGGTCGAGCCGGAGATGGCGTACGCCGATCTCGAGGATGCCATCGCGCTGGCGCAAGGCCTGGTCGCGCACGTCATCGCCCGCGTGCTCGACCGGCGGAAGTCCGAACTCGCCGCGCTCGAACGCGACACGTCGAAGCTGGCGTCGATCACCACGCCGTTCGCGCGGATCACGTACGACGACGCGGTGACGCTGCTGAAATCGAAGGGGTTGCCGTTCGAATGGGGCGGCGATTTCGGCAGCCCCGACGAAACCGCGTTGTCCGAGCACTTCAGCGGCCCGGTCGCGGTCACCGGCTATCCCAGCGCGATCAAGGCCTTCTACTTCAAGCCGATGGCCGGGCGGCCCGAGGTGTCGATGTCCGTGGACATCCTGGCGCCCGAAGGCTACGGCGAAATCATCGGCGGCGGCCAGCGACTCGAGGACCTCGACCTGCTGCTGCAGCGCATCGAGGAGCACAAGCTCCCGCGCGAGGCGTTCGAGTGGTACCTCGACCTGCGCCGCTTCGGCAGCGTGCCGCATGTCGGGCTTCGGCATGGGCATCGAGCGGGTCGTCTCGTGGATTTGCGGTCTCGATCACCTGCGCGAGGCCATTCCCTACCCGCGCATGCTGAACCGCATCTACCCATGAAGCTGGGATTCGTTTCGCTGGGTTGTCCGAAGAACCTGGTCGATGGCGAAGTGATGCTGGGCCTCGCGCGCGAGGCGGGGCACCAGGTGACCGCCGACGCCCGCGACGCCGACGTCATCGTCGTCAACACGTGCGCGTTCATCGACACGGCCAAAGAGGAGTCCGTCAACGCCATCCTCGAGATGGCCCAGCTCAAGCGTGACGGATCCTGCAAACGGCTCGTCATCACCGGCTGCCTCGCCGAACGCTATCGCGACCAGCTGAAGGCGGAGATTCCCGAGATCGACGTCGTGCTCGGCACCGGCGAGGTGCCCGAGATCGTCGGCGCGTTGAACGGCGTGCAGCCCAAGCCGGTGCCGATGACGCTGTTCCGTCCGGCGCGAGCTTCGACGCAGGACTCCGAACGACCGGACGCTGGACCGGGAACTCTGGACTCTGGACGAGGGACTCCGACGTATCTCTACGACGCCGATACGCCGCGGGTTCTGACCACGCCTCGCCACTATGCCTACGTCAAGATCGCCGAAGGCTGCGACTACACGTGCGCGTTCTGCATCATCCCGACGCTCCGCGGCAAGTTCCGCAGCCGCGAGGCGCACTCGATCGTGGCCGAGGCCGAACGGCTCGCGGCGGGCGGCGTGCGCGAACTGCTGCTGATCTCGCAGGACACGACGTTCTTCGGCATCGATCGCGGCGAGCGCGGTGCGCTGGCTCGGCTGCTCCGCCGGCTCAATGCCGTCGAGGGCCTCACGTGGATCCGGCTGCTCTACCTCTATCCGACCACGATCACCGACGACGTGCTCGACGCCATGGCCGAGTGCGAGAAGGTGTGCCGCTACGTCGACCTGCCGCTGCAGCACGCCTCGGCCGACGTGCTCCGCCGGATGCGGCGGCCGGGCAATCGTGAGGCCTACGACACGCTGCTGGCCCGGATCCGGAGCCGCGTGCCCGGCGTCACGCTTCGCACCACCTTCATCGTGGGGTTCCCCGGCGAGACCGAGCAGGATTTCCAGGCGCTGCTGGATTTCGTGCGCGACACCGGCTTCGATCACGTCGGGGTCTTCACGTATTCGCACGAGGAAGACACGCGCGCCTTCGCGATGGACGACGATGTGCCGGCTGAGGTGAAGGCGGCGCGCCGGGACGCCGTGATGGCGCTGCAGCAGTCCATCGTCGCCGAGCGGCTCGCCCGGCGCATCGGTGAGCGCACGACGGTGATGGTGGACGGCCCGTCGGCGGAATCGGACCTGGTGCTGAGCGGCCGGCTCGAAGGCCAGGCGCCGGACATCGACGCCCTGGTGTATTTCGACGAATGCGATCCGTCGGCCTTCCAGGCGGGAGATCGCGTCGACGTCGTGATTACCGCCGCGCGGGGTTACGACCTGGTGGTCACGCCACAGACGGCGCGATGACGCGGAAGCCCTCGAGTTGGGCGCAGCGGGCCAGCTGAGCGTCAAGCGTCACGAATTCCAGCCGTTCCGGCCGGTCACCACACACGACCAGGGCCGCGCCCACCTGCAGGGCATCGGCGGCGGCGATCGGATGGACGCCGACCAGACGCTCGGCGCGGCGGCGCGCGCCGTCCATTTCCGTGACGACCGTGCACCGACTGACCAGGTCGATGGCCGCCAATCGCAGCCCCGGCACGAGGTCATCCAGCCCAGCGGCCTGCCGGCCGAGCCGGCTGACGGCCGACAGGAGTTCGACGCTGGTCAGCACCCAGATGGCCACCTCGGCGTCGCGGGAGAGCATCTCGCGAGCGCCCTCCGTCGTCGGCTCATCGACGATCAGCGGCACGAGTGCCGACGTATCCCAGAACCTCACCGCGTGCTCTCGCGCCGCATCTCCAGCAGCAACGCGACCGCACTCGGCGCGCCCTTTGGGAGCTTGACCGGCCGGATCGCCTGCAGCCACGTCGCCCTCCCGGCCGACGCGGGACGCGAGACAATCCCCCTTCGCTCGAGTTCCGCCAGCCGTTCTGGAGTCCAGTAGGCGTCCGGCTGCCGACCCGACCGGGGCGGCGCGGCAGCGAATGGCACGACCCTGGCGACCGGCGTGTCCCGGTCCAACACCACGAGATCGCCGCCAGCCCGCACGTGGGCAAGGTGGCGCGACAGGTTATTCTTCAGATCGGCTATCTTGACCCTCTTCATATGTCTATTATAGCTATTAGCGGGGCCTGTGCCAAGGAGCCCGCCGCTTCGCCCGGCCTGAAGGACGCGCCGGTCTCGCGGTTTGCTTCGCCTGTCGCCTACGCTATACTGGTGGGCGGTCTAGAGGGGAAAGACTGCAGATGGTAAGTGGGCCCGTGCCCACTTTTCGTGTTTTAGGCATCTTTTCCCGCGACCGGCCCGTGACGACCAGAGACGCCGCGTCCGATCCGCTTCGTGCCGCCGCCGCTCGAGTGATCGAGAGCTACGGCCTCGTGCTGTTCGACCTGCAGTTCCGCCGCGAGTCGACCGGCTGGGTGCTGCGCGTGATGATCGACCGGCCGTGGACGCCGGAGGCGGCCGCCGGTCGGGCGGGACCGAGGAATCGGTCACCGTGGACGACTGCGGGCGCGTTAGCCGGGATCTCAGCGCGATCCTGGACGTCGAGCCGGAGTTGCTGGGCGGCGTGGACCAGGCGTACACCCTGGAGGTGTCGTCGCCCGGGACTGGATCGGCCGCTGCGCGGCGAAGAGGACTACCGGCGGTTCGCGGGCCGGCTGGCGAAGATCGTGACGACCGCGCCGGTGGACGGCCAGTCGCATTTCGCAGGCCGGCTGGCGGGGGTCGAGGACGGCGCGGCCCTGGTGGTGCAGGGGCGGCGGACTCACCGGGTGCCGCTCGCGGCGATCCGGCGCGCGCGACTCGACGTGGAGTTCTGAACGAAGGCGCGCCGCGAGGCGCTCTGAACGAGTGAGAAAATCATGGCTTCCGAACTGAAACAAATGATCGACGTCGTCGCCAAGGACAAGGGCATCGACCCGTCCATCGTCATTGGCGCGATCGAAGACGCCTATGTCGCGGCGGCTCGCGCAAGGTGTTCAAGGGCGACGAGGATCTTCGCAGCCGCTTCAACCCGAGACGGGCAGGTGGAACTCTACGCCGTGCGGTCCATCGTGGCGGAAGTGACCAACCCGCCAGCGTGAGATTTCGCTGCGGCGAGGCGCAGGACGCTCTACGGCGAGGAAGCCGAAGCCGGCATGGAGATCGAGTTTCCGAAGGAAACCGAGAAGCTCGGCCGCATCGCCGCGCAGACGGCCAAGCAGGTCATCGCCCAGCGGGTGCGCGAGGCGGAGCGCGAGAAGATCCACGGCGAGTTCGGCGAGCGGATCGGCGAGGTCGTGACCGCCACGGTCAAGCGCTTCGAGAGCGGCGACATCATCGCGGAAATCGGCCGCGTCGAGTGCCAGATTCCGCGCAAGGAACAGTCGCGCGCCGAGAACTACGCGATCGGCGATCGCGTGCGCGCCGTCATCAAGGCCGTGACCCGCAACGCCAAGGGCCCGCAGGTGGTGCTGTCGCGCACCGATCCGGCGCTGCTGGTCAAGCTCTTCGAACAGGAAGTGCCGGAAATCTACGACGGCACCGTCATGATCCGCGGCTGCGTGCGGGAGGCCGGCGACCGCGCGAAGGTCGCGGTGCTTCTCGCGCGAGCGCGACGTGGATCCGGTCGGCGCCTGCGTCGGCATGCGCGGCACGCGCGTGCAGGCCATCATCCGCGAACTGCGCGGCGAGAAAATCGACATCGTGGAATGGTCCGAGGATCCGGTGACGTTCGTCACCAAGGCCCTCTCCCCCGCCCGCGTCCAGCGCGTCAGCATCGTCGATGACGAGCACCGGGTGATGGAGGTCGTCGTCGAGGATCGGCAGCTGTCGCTCGCCATCGGCAAGAAGGGCCAGAACGTCCGGCTGGCCGCCAAGCTCACCGGCTGGAAGATCGACATCAAGAGCGACGAAGACAAGAAGAAGGAAGTCGAGCTGCACGCTCGAGGGCATCGACTTCGGCGCGGCCCCGCGCCCGAGGCGCGCGCCGCTGGCGCTGCCGGACATCCACGAGGACGTCATCGCGGCGCTGCGCGCGGGCGGCTTCGACACCGTGGAGAAGATCCTGGCCGCCTCGAGCGCAGACTCCTGGCGCTGCCCGGCTTCGATCAGGACACGCTCGATGCGGTGCTGGCGGCCGCGCGCGCCGAACAGGCCGCGATGGCGTCGCAACCCGTCGAACCCGTCGAACGCCGTGCACGACGAGCCGTCGGCGCGAACCTGGCGACGCCTGACGAACCCGCGAACTAAGGAGCCGATTTGGCCACCGTCCGGATCTACAAAGTCGCCGAATTGCTGGGCCTCTCGAGCCAGGAGGCGATGGATCTGCTCAAGAAGGAAACGGGCATCGACGTGAAGAGCGCGTCGAGTTCCATCGAGGAAATCGTGGCCCGTCAGTTCGTCGAGCGGCAGGCGCGCGACGCGCCAGATCTCGCTGCCGCACGGCCCGTTGTTTGCCGATGCACCGGCGCAGAAGAAGCCGGGAGGCAAGGCGGCAAGGCGCCCGAGCCGCCCAAGCCCGCCGGGCCGGTGCTTCGGCCCCGGCTCATCAAGACGATCAGGCCCGCAGCAGCGGAAGCCCCTGCAGCCGGCCGCGGAGGTCCTCGAGGAGGAGCCTCGCGAAGTGTCGACGCCAGTGGCCGCTGAGCCCGAGGCGCCCGAGCCGCCCATCGTCGAATCCGCGCCGGCGGAGACCGCCGCGCCGGCCGCCGTGGCCGCCGCGCCGGTTGAGACGCCCGCCGCCGCGGCCGCTCCAGCCGCGGTGGAAGCCGCCGGTGGCCGAAGCGCCTGAGCCGACGCCACCGCCGGTGGCCGCGCCGGCTGAACGGCCGCCGCGCCGCCGCCGGCCGCGCCGGCTGCGCCGCTCGTCACGCCGCGACTTCCGGGACGAATCGTGCCGCCCACGCGGCGGCTGCGCATCGAAGATCCGCTGACCGGGTGAAGCACCCGCCGCTCGGCCAGTGCCCCAGCGCCCGGTGATCCGCCCGCAGCAGGCGCCCGCCGGCGCCGACGCGTCCGGCCGCCCCCGGCAGCGTCCGCCGGCCGCCCGGCCGCCGATGACGCCGTCGGCACGACCGCCGCTCGGCGGCCCGCGGCCGTTGCCGTCCCAGCCCGTGCGCCCGACTCAGCCCGGCGCACCGCGCCCGGGCGGCTATCCGGCACGGCCCGGCTCCGGCCAATTCCGGCCGGCCGGCCCGCGTCCCGGCGGCCCACGGCGCCGCGACGATCGCCCGTCGATGGCGATCCCGCAGGAGCCGCTGCCGCCCGTCACCAAGCTCATCACGCTCGCCGAGGGCATGACGGTCAAGGAACTGGCCGACAAGCTCGAGATGAAGGTCAAGGATCTGATGAAGAAGATCATTGACCGCCGCATGATGATGACGATCAACTCGACGCTCGACTCGGAAACCGCGCAGGTGCTCGCGCGCGACTTCGGCGCCGAAGTGCTGATTCGCAGCTTCGAGGAGGAGTTGACGGAAGTCGAGACGGAAGCGTCCGACCCGAAGGACCTCATGCTCCGCGCGCCCGTGGTCACGGTCATGGGCCACGTCGATCACGGCAAGACGACGCTGCTCGATGGCATCCGCGCCACCAAGGTCGCCGAGGGCGAGGCCGGCGGCATCACGCAGCACATCGGCGCGTACTCGGTCGACGTCAACGGGCGCCGCGTCGTGTTCCTCGACACGCCGGGTCACGAGGCGTTCACGATGATGCGCGCCCGCGGCGCCAAAGTCACGGACATCGTCGTGCTCGTCGTCGCGGCGGACGATGGCGTGATGCCGCAGACGAAGGAAGCGATCGACCACGCGCGCGCGGCCAACGTGCCGATCGTCGTCGCGGTCAACAAGATCGACAAGCCGGACGCCAACGCCGGAACGCGTCAAGCGCGAGCTGTCGGAACTCGGCCTGATGCCCGAAGCGTGGGGCGGCACCACCGTCACCGTCGAAGTCTCGGCCCGCCAGCGCAAGAACCTCGATCAGTTGCTCGAGATGATTCTGCTCGTCGCCGATCTTGCCGACCTCAAGGCGAACCCGAAGCGGCACGCGCTCGGGCACCGTGCTCGAGGCCAAGCTGGATCGCGGCCGCGGCCCGGTCGCGACGGTGCTCGTGCAGGACGGCACGCTCAGCGACGGCGACCTCTTCATCGCGGGCGTCGGTGGACGGCAAGGTCCGCGCGCTGTTCGACCATCTCGGCACAGAAGATCGAAGAAGGCCGGCCCGTCCACGCCGGTCGAAGTGCTCGGGCTCTCGGCGCTGCCGCAGCCCGGCGACACCTTCCAGGTCGATCGACGACCCGGCCAAGGCGCGGCAGGTGGTGGCCTACCGGCAGGCGCAGCACAAGGAACGCACGCTCGGCGGCAAGACGCCGCGCCTGACGCTCGAGTCGCTGCAGCAGCAGATGTCGGAAGGCGGCATGAAGGAACTGCCGCTCATCATCAAGGCTGACGTGCAGGGCTCGGCCGAAGTGCTGGCGGACACGCTGGCCAAGCTGACCGACGAGAAGGTCAAGATCCGGATCATCCACGCCGGCGTCGGCGCGATCAACGAGTCGGACGTGTTGCTGGCCGCGGCGTCGAACGCGATCATCATCGGCTTCAACGTCCGGCCGGATCGCAACGCGGCCGAGGTGGCCGAGCGCGAGAAGGTCGACATCCGCCAGCACTCGGTCATCTATCACGTGACCGATGAGATGAAGAAGGCGATGTCGGGCCTGCTGGCCCCGGTCTTCAAGGAAGCGCGCATCGGCGCGGCCGAAGTCCGGCAGACCTTCAAGACGCCCAAGTTCGGCACGATTGCGGGCTGCATGGTCCTCGACGGCCGGATCACCCGCGCCGGCGACGCGCAGGCCCGACTGCTCCGCGACAGCGCGGTCGTGTGGCAGGGCCGGCTGGCCTCGCTGCGCCGGTTCAAGGACGATGTGAGCGAGGTCAAGGCCGGCATCGGAGTGCGGCCTCTCCCTCGACCGCTTCAACGACATCAAGGTGGGCGACATCGTCGAGATCTTCTCGATGGAGAGGGTCCCGCAGCCCGCGTAACGGGAACGTCGAAGTTCGAACTTCGACGTTCGAAGTTTCTGCCATGACCGTCGCCCTGCTGTCCCTCGAGTGCTACCTGCCGATGTCGCAGTCGCTCAAGGAGAAGCGCATGGTGCTCCGCCGGATCAAGGACCGGCTCGGCGCGATGAACGTGGCGATTGCCGAAGTCGCGCACCAGGACCTGTGGCAACGCGCCGGTCTCGGCGTGGTCACCGTGGCGACGTCGGACGACGCCGCGTCGAGGACGCTCGAGGCGGCGCTGGCGGAAATCGAGCGGCTGGAGCCGGGCCTCGTCACCGCTCACCAAGTGGAGTACCTTCGCTGACATGGCTCAAGGCAACAGACCGGACCGTGTGGGCGAGGAGATTCGCCACGAACTGGCGTCGCTGCTCTCCCGCGACGTGCACGACCCGGGGATCGGCTTCGTGACGCTGACGCGCGTGACGGTGTCGCCGGACCTGCAACTGGCCCGCGTGTTCTACACCATGATGGGCGACGAGGCGGCGCGCAAGACGACCGCCAAAGCCCTCGAGCGCGCCACGCCGTTCCTGCGCCGGCAGATCGGCGCCCGCATCCGCCTGCGCCGGGTGCCGGAGATTCGCTTCGAATTCGACAAGAGCGTCGAACACCAGGACCGCATCGAGCACATCATCATCGACCTGCAGAAGGAACGGGAAGAACGAGCCGCGCAACAGAACGACGGGAACGACGGGAACGACGGGAACGACGGGAACGCCGGGAACGAGCGGGAACTGGGGAACGACGGGAACGAACGGGAAGTCGAGAACGACGGGGTTGCCCGCCGAAGCCCGAAGGGCGAAGGCGAGAACGACGACAAGGAGCGTCGCTGATGTCGGCTGCCGTGATTGCCGCCGCGCTCGCCGAGCGCCGTTCGTTCGTCCTGACCTCGCACGCGCGTCCGGACGGCGACGCGATTGGATCCCAGATGGCGCTGGCGTTGGCGCTTCGCGCGCTCGGCAAGCAGGTGCGCGTCGTGAACCGCGATCCCGTGCCGGTGCCGTACCGCGACTTCCCCGCCGTCGACACGATCGAGTTCGCGTCCCGGGTGGACGGCCCTGCCGATGCGGTGGTGCTGCTGGAATGCAGCGACCTGACCCGCCCGGGCCTGGACGGCCTCGAGCCCTACTTCGTGGTGAACATCGATCACCACCTGGGCAACGGCCTCTACGGCGACGCCAACTGGTTCGACGCCAGCGCCGCGGCCTGTGCCGAAATGGTCGCCGACGTCATCGACGCGCTGGGCGTGCCGTGGACGGCCGCCATCGCCTCGCACCTGTATCTCGGCATCGCCACCGACACCGGCGGCTTTCACCATGGCCCGATTTCCGCGCGGACGTTCGACGTCTGCCGGCGCATCGCGCTGACCGGCGTCGAGCCGGCCGCGCTGTCGCGGCGGATCTTCGACAGCTTCGGCATTGGCCGGGTCACCCTGACGGGCGCCATGCTGAGCCAGATGGAACTCGTGCACGGCGGCCGGATCGCCCTGCTGCACTTCGATGACGCCCTGCTCGCGTCCTGCGGCGCGACGATTGATGATACCGAGGGCCTGGTGAACCTCCCGCTGGGCGCGCGCGAAGTCGCGGCCGTGGTGCTGTTCAAGGGACAGGCCGACGGCACCGTGCGCGTGAGCCTCCGATCCAAGGGCGCCGTGGATGTCCGGACGGTCGCCGGCCTGTGGCACGGCGGCGGCCACACGAACGCCGCCGGCTGCACCTTGACGGGCGACTTCGCCGCCAACAAGCGCGCGCTCGTGGACGAACTGATTCGCGCGCTCGACCGGTAGGGGACGGGTCTCAATTGTGGAAAACTCCAGGGACGTCTCTTCGCCGCGGTCCCTGGAGTTTTCCACAATCGCGCCCGTCCCCTTGATGGCGTCCTGCTCATCGACAAGCCCACCGGCCCCACCTCGCACGACGTCGTGGCGCGGCATGCGCGCCGTGACCGGCGAACGCCGCATCGGCCATACCGGCACGCTCGACCCGCTCGCGACCGGCCTGCTCCCGCTGGTCCTCGGCCGCGCCACGCGCCTGTCGGCGCACCTGACCGGCGGCGAGAAGACCTACGAGGCCACGCTGCGGCTTGGCTTCGCCACCGGCACGGATGACGCCCTGGGCGCGCCTCTGGGGCCCGTCGGCCGCCGACCTGCCGGATGACGCGGCCATCGCAGCCGCGCTGGCGCGCTTCCGCGGCACCTTCGACCAGGTGCCCCCCGACCACTCGGCCAAGAAGGTCGGCGGCCGCAAGGCCTACGACCTCGCGCGCCAGGATGCCGCCCCGGACCTCGCCCCGGTGACCGTCACCGTGTCCCGGTTGGACTGCACGGGTCGCGACGCCGACCAGGTCCATCTCACGCTTACGGTGACAGCCGGGTTCTACGTGCGGGCGCTGGCCCGCGACCTGGGGGAGGCGCTGGGCTGCGGCGCGCACCTCGCCGCCCTCCGGCGGACGCCGGGCCGGCCGGTTCGACGTCGCCGACGCACTGACGCTGGCGGAGGCTGAACGGCTGGGCCGAGCCGTCTGCCACGCGCGTGATCCCGCCGGCCGAGGCGCTGGCGGACCTGCCGGCGGTCACGGTCACGCCGCTCGGACTGCGGCGGGCGCTGTCACGGCAACCCGCTGAGCCCTGAGCACTTGGCGGGCCGATGGTCCCGCCCGCCGGCGGCAGACCGCGGGCCGGTCCGCGTCCTGGACCCGGACGGCCACTCTGGTGGCGCTGGCCCATTCGCGCGGCGGCACTTTGCATCCGGTCGTGGTCCTCGGCTAACATCTTTTCTTTGCGCCGTTTCAATCGACGGCGGCACTGGCAACGGCGGCTCGGTCCCGCTTCCCCGGCGGGCATCTGGGCCGTGCGTGGAGGGCACCCAGGTGCTGACAAACGAACGCAAGACCGAAGTCATCGGCAGCTTCCGCACCCACGAGTCCGATACCGGTTCCCCCGAAGTCCAGGTCGCGCTCCTCAGCGAGCGGATCAACTACCTGACCGAGCATTTCAAGACCCACGTGAAGGACCATCACTCGCGGCGCGGGCTTGCTGAAGCTCGTCGGCCAGCGGCGCCGTCTGCTCGACTACCTCAAGCGGAAGGACGTCGACCGCTACGCCGAGCTCATCAAGAGACTGGGGATTCGCAAGTAGAGCACGGCGTAGGCCGCGGACGCGGGCGGGACGCCGTGCGGTGCCCGGCACTCGGCGCCGCCACTTTTCCGGACAGCAGCCTTGATTCCAACCACACATCGTCGAGACATCACAGTCGGCTCCCGCACGATGTCGATCGAAACCGGCAAGCTGGCCAAGCAGGCCGACGGCGCCGTCATCGTCCGCTCCGGCGACACGATGGTGATCGTCACCGCGTGCCGCGCCGCCAACGCCCGCGTCGGCATCGATTTCCTGCCGCTCACGGTGGACTACCGCGAGTACACCTACGCGTCGGGCCGAATTCCCGGCGGGTTCTTCAAGCGCGAGGGCAAGCCGGCCGAGAAGGAAGTGCTCACCAGCCGCCTGATCGACCGGCCGATTCGCCCGCTCTTCCCGAGCGGCTGGTTCTACGAGACGCAGATCGTCGCGCTGCTGATCTCCGCCGATACCGAGAACGACTCGGACGTGCTGGCCATCACCGGCGCGTCCGCGGCGCTGGCGATTTCGTCGCTGCCGTTCGAGAAGACGATCGCGGGCGTGCGCGTCGGCCTCATGGACGGGCAGTACGTCATCAATCCGACCTACCCCGAGCGCAAGCCGAGCAAGATGGACCTCGTCGTCGCCGGCAGCGCCGACGCGATCATGATGGTCGAGGCCGGCGCGAAGGAAGCGACCGAGGAGGAGATGGTCGGCGCGCTCGACGCGGCGCACAAGGCCATCAAGCAGATCGTCGCGGCCATCGACGACCTCAAGCGCCGCGTGCGGCAAGCCCAAGAAGACCGTGGCCGCCAAGGCAATCGGGCACGAGTTCTACCGCGAGGTCGAGGAGAAGGTCTACGTGCCGCTCGCCGAGGCGATGCGGCATCGAGGACAAGCTGGAGAACTACGCCAGCGTGGACAAGGTGCTCGCGGACCTGGTGGCCAGCATCCCCGAAGGCGAGATCGAGCGGCGCAGCCGAGGCGAAGCAGATCTTCAAGGGCCTCAAGGAGAAGGTCATGCGCGACGAGATCCTCGAGCGCGGCCAGCGGCTCGACGGCCGCCGCTTCGACGAGATCCGCCCGATCTGGATCGAGACCGGCGTGCTGCCGCGCGTGCACGGCTCCGCGGTCTTCACGCGCGGCGAGACGCAGGCGCTCGTCTCCGCCACGCTCGGCACCGAGGACGACGCGCAGAAGATCGAGACGGTGGAGGGCGAGACCTACCGCCGCTTCATGCTCCACTACAACTTCCCGCCCTTCTCGGTCGGCGAAGTGCAGTTCCTGCGCGGCCCCGGCCGGCGGGAAATCGGCCACGGCGCGCTCGCCGAGCGCGCGATCGTGCCGCTCCTCCCGACCGAAGAGGAGTTCCCCTACACCGTCCGCATCGTGTCCGACATTCTCGAGTCCAACGGATCGTCGTCGATGGCCTCGGTGTGCGGCGGCGCGCTGGCGTTGATGGACGCGGGCGTGCCGCTGAAGGCGCCGGTCGCCGGCGTCGCGATGGGCCTCGTGATGAACGAAGAGACCGGCAAGTGGGCCGTGCTGACCGACATCGCCGGCGCCGAAGACCACTACGGCGACATGGACTTCAAGGTCGCCGGCACGCGCACGGGCATCACCGCGCTGCAGATGGACATCAAGGTCGGCGGCATCACGATGGACATCATGCGCAAGGCGCTCGACCAGGCGCGTCACGGCCGCCTGGAGATCCTCGACAAGATGGCGGCGGCGCTGGCGGCGCCGCGCGAGCAGATCTCGAGCTTCGCGCCGCGCATCGTCACGATCCGCATCCCGACCGAGAAGATCCGCGACGTCATCGGCCCGGGCGGCAAGACGATCCGCAGCATCATCGAGAAGACCGGCGTGAAGATCGACGTCGAGGACGACGGCCGCGTGAACGTGGCGTCGGCTGACGAGGGCGCCGCGCGAAGAAGGCCATCGCGATGATCCAGGAACTCACCGCCACGCCCGGAACTCGACAAGAGCTACCTCGGCCGCGTGGAGCGCATCACCGACTTCGGCGCGTTCATCGAGATCATGCCCGGCGTGGACGGCCTGCTGCACGTGTCTGAAATCGCCAACTACCGCGTCAAGGACGTGCGCGACGAGTTGAAGGAGGGCGAGCAGATCATGGTCAAGGTGATCAACGTCGATCCGTCCGGCAAGGTCCGCCTGAGCCGGAAGGCGCTGCTGGCCCCGGACGAAGGCACGGCGCCGCGCGACCCGCGTCCGGTGCCCGACGGCCCGATCTCGAGCGACGGCGGCTCCGTGACCGCGGCGACCGGCGGTCGCGATCGCGGCGGCCGCCCGCCCCGCCGACACTAGACCAGCGTCGCAGCGTCCAGCGTCCGCGGACTGCGTATCCTGAAGCCATCGGATGATGCTCCGCCGGCGCGACCACACGGTCGCGTCCGGCGGTCGCTGGTTTCCAGGGAGGACCGGCACATGCAGCACGACCACGCGCATCCGTTCAGGCTCGTTGGGTGGCTCGCGGCAGGCCTGCTCCTCGCGGTGTCGGTCAGGCGCCGCGGCTCTGGTGGCCCAGAGAAGCGCGACATCTCCGTCACGGGCCGGAAATACACCTACGTGGTCGTCCGACGCCGCCGGGCCGCGAGATCGGGTGCAGCCAGGACGACATGGTCACGATCACCTTCTCCACCGACGACATCGCGCACAGCTTCACGATCAGCGACGACCACTACCGCATCGACCGCAAGCGCCGAGCCCGGCAAGCCCGTCACGTATCACTTCCGGGCCGTCAAGGACGGCCGAGTTCGATATCCGCTGCATGCTGGCGATCGACGAACGCTGCCAGCGCGAAATGCGGGGCAAGCTGATCGTGCAGGGCGAAGATCGATCTATTGAACTAACGATCTATCGATCTATTTCTGGTGGGCGCTCGTGGACGCGCCTCGCGCCGTCATTCCCGTTAGACCGATCGCCCGGCCTTCCACCTCTCCGCGAACGCAGTCGCTCGACGACCGTCGGGTGGCGATGGAAGAACCAGCGTGTCAGGCGCGAGGGCCGCTCCTCGGCCAGGTGGCGCGCCGCGAGCCGCTTGAGCGCGGTCTGAAACGCGTCGGCCGCGCCCGTCAGTTCCAGCGCGAACGCGTCGGCGCGCCGTTCCTGCCGTCGCGAGAACGCGTGGCGCAGCGGCGTCGCACGCCAGCCACACGCGCCGCGACGACCGCGGCGACCGCGGCAGGGCTGACAGGTCCGCCGGCACGCCGACAGCGGCCACGCCGGGCGTCGCCAGCAGGCGCTCCGCGGCCCAGAGGCCCGCCGACAGCAACGCCGACGTCGAGCGCCAGCGTCTGCCACGAGATCGTGGTGTCGCGTGATGCGCCAGTTCGTGCGCCACGACGACGGCGATCTCGTCGTCGCTCCAGTCCCGCACGAGTTCGGCGGCACGAAGACGCGCCGGGACGTCGCCGGCGCCGGCCACCAGGGCGGTGGCCTCACGGTCGCGGACGCCGGCAATTCGTCGATGCTGCGCGATGGGCACGCGCAGCGCCGCGCGAGCGCGCCGAGCCGCTCGACCAGCGCGGGCCGTTCACCGGACCGCGCGCCGGACAGCCCGCGCGAGGAGCGCGGGCGCGCCGGTGCAGCGCGGCGACGAGCGCCGCCGGCGACGAGCGCGCCGGCCACCGCCCACCACCACGGCCCGGCCAGCGACGCCGCGACTGCACGCGGCGCACGCGGCGGCCACCAGCGCCAGCGCGGCCACGCGAACACGGGCCTGCGCCTGGCCGCCAGGATCGTCGTCCGGAGCGGCGCGCGACGGCGCCTGCCGCGCTGCCGCCTCCGCGCGCGGGCGACAGACAGGCCGGCAGCAGCAGCCAGCCTGCCACACGCAGCACGACCCCGCCGACAAAGGCCGCCAGTGCGACCGCGATGCCTGAACGGCGCAGGGCGCGAGCCCTGCCGAGCCCGGCGGCCCAACGCTGCGAGCCGCGTGCCGCAGCGGCGTCCAGGCCAGACGCGGCGAGCAGGACGAGCCCGCCGACACCAGCGCCGGCGCCGCGCGCGGCGCTGCACCGCTGGTAGCGGGCGGCTCTGGGTTCGTTCATAGAACGATCGGGCGTGATCCGGGTTCACAACGTTCGGCCGGCGTTCCCGGTTCTGCGTTCAGGTTCGAGGTTCACCGGTCCACGGTCCAGCCTCAATTCAGCTGCACGGAGATCAGCTTCGAGACGCCCGGTTCCTCCATCGTCACGCCGTAGAGACGGTCGGCGATCTCCATCGTCTTGCGGTTGTGTGTGATGAGGATGAACTGCGTGTGGTCCTGCATGCCCTGCAGCATCTCGACGAACCGCCCGATGTTGGCGTCGTCGAGCGGCGCGTCGATCTCATCCAGCAGGCAGAACGGGCTGGGGCGATGCTTGAACACCGCGAACATCAACGCCATCGCGGTCAGCGCCTTCTCGCCGCCCGAGAGCAGCTGCACGTTCTGCAGCCGCTTGCCCGGCGGCTGCGCGATGATGTCGATGCCGCTCTCCGGGTCGTTCTCCTGATCGATCAGCACGAGTCCGGCGCGGCCGCCGCCAAACAGCGTGGTGAACGTCGCTTCGAAATGCGCGTTGATCGAATGGAAGGCCTCCTCGAAGCGCTCCCGCGTCGTCTTGTCGATCTTGCGGATGGCCTCGCCCGTCTGGGCGATCGAGTCGAGCAGGTCCTGCCGCTGGGTTGTCAGGAACGTGTGCCGGCTCTCGAGTTCGTCGAACTGCTCGATCGCCATCATGTTCACGGGCCCGAGCCGCTCGATCTTCTTCTTGAGGTCCGCGATGATGTCTTCGGGGCTGAGCGGCGACACGTCGCGCGCCGCCGTTCCAGCGTGCGGCGTCAGTGCGGCCCCGCGCGTCGACGGGCGCCCTCGTCCGGCGCGTCCTCTTCCTCGTCTTCGCCTGGCATGGCGGCCGCCGCCAGCCGGCTGGCCGGCGCGGCGAGTTCGCCCGCTTCCTCCATGCGCGCCACCTCGGCGACGACCTCCTCGAGGGACAGCGCCAACGGCCTCGAGACACGGACGCGTGCCAGGTGCGTCAGATCGGACGACGGCCGTCGCGCGGGCCAGCTCCGCCTGCATGACGTCGGCGCGCACGGTCTCGAGCGCGCCGGCGCGCCCCGCGAATCTCGTGATCGGCCGCCGTTGAACTCGGCGCGCAGCGCCGACGACGCGTTCGTCGCAGCGTCCGGACGTCTGCGCGCGCAAGTCCTCGATGGCGCGCACGTCCGCGTCGAGCAGCCGCTCGGTCTCGAGGATGGACGCGCGCAGCTCGCTCGCGGCGGACTTCGGTGCGCTGCGATGTCGCTGCCGGCGCTGGCGAATCCGGTCTCGAGTTCGCGCGCGGCCTCCTCGAGCCTGGCCACCTCCGTCTCGAGGCCGGCCAGCGCGCTCGATCAGCGTCGCCTGCTCGGTGCGGGCCTCGCGTGACGAGGCGCATGCGCGCTTCGGCGGCTTCGCGCGCCGCCTGCGAGCCGCGCCGGCCACGCCGCCCTGAGCGCGTCCTCGGCATCGCGCTGCGTGCGTGTCATGCTGCCGCGATTGCGGCCAGCGGACGTCTTCGCGCCGCTGCTCTGCGCGCGTCCTGCTCTTCCTCGGTGCGCCCACGCTCGGTCGTGGACACGAGTTCCAGCCGCCGCGCAGACTCGCGCGCGGTCTTCGGCGGTCCGGCGCACTGTCGGCCTCGAGCCCGACGATGGACTTCTCGTGGTCGTGATGCTGCGGCGACCGCCAGCGCGCCAACGCGGCCTGCGCGGCCGAGGATCGGCATCGTCGAGGCCGACAGCCTCCGCGGCCATCCGGCTCGGCGTCGGTCGCGAAGGCCTCGGCACGCTCGCGCGAGCGAGGACAATTCGGCGCGCGTCTCCAGGATGCCGCGGGCGTCCTGCCGGGAACCGCCTTCGACACGCCACCGCGCCGCGGAAGACCTCGCCGGCCAGCGTGGCGACGGGCACGCGCACCGTCCGCGCCAGGCGCGCGGGCCGGCGTCGAACGAATCGGCACGATGAGCGCGTGCCCGAGCAGACGGCTGATGGCCGCGGCGTGCGGGCCGCGCGGCCTCGCACGACGCTCGACAGCGCGCGTCGCGCCGGCGGGCACGCGACGACGGCCGGCATCCGGCAGCGGCTCCGACGCCGACTCCTCGAGCACCAGGAAGCCGCAGCGGCCGGCGTTCGGCCCGCCAGCAGCGCCAAGCGCGCTCGTCACGTCCTCGGCGCGATCCACGACCACGTGCTGAAGCAGATCGCCGAGAAGGGCGTCCACGGCGCGTTCGTAGGAACGCTCGACGGCGAGTGGTCGGCGACCGCGCCATGGTGACGGATGCTCGCGCCGGCCCCGGCGAGCAGGAAACGCGCCGCGTCGCCGAAGGTCGCGCGGCTGGCATCGAGTTCTTCGAGCGAGCGGAGCGCGCGCCTCGGCTGCCGGCCAGATCGCGCTCGCGCGCGACGCCGGCGGCGTGCAGGCGGTCGCGCTCGGCGCGCGGCCGCGCCAGCAGGATCTCGGCCTGCCGTCGCGTGGCGGCTGCCGACGCTCGACGGCCGCCCGCGCCGCCTCGGCCGCGCGCGTCCGCGCGCGTCGTGCCTCGCGCGTGACGCGCTCGGCCTCGGCCGCGAGCT
The DNA here is from genome assembly GCA_963751445.1 of uncultured Acidobacteriota bacterium. GTDB lineage: Bacteria > Acidobacteriota > Vicinamibacteria > Vicinamibacterales > SCN-69-37 > DASUGC01. The sequence continues at coordinate 94,769 of CAVVUL010000010.1, forward strand.
CGCGCGACTTCGAGTTCGAGGCGCTCGCGTTCGGCCGCGACGCGGTCGCGCGCGGCCGCGGCATGATCGCGCGCCTGCCGCAACGCCGCGAGCGTGCTGATCGCGGCCATGACCGCCGCGCGGATCGCGTCCGCTTCCTGCTTCCACGGCCTGCGCAGCCGCCAGCGGCGCGCGGTAGTCGTCCTCGCAGGCTCGCACCAGCTGCGCGGCGTCGGCGAGCGCCGTCGCGCGCCGTCGGCGGCTTCGCGCTGCGACCTCGGTCGCCGGCGGCGCCGGGTCGCGCCGCTCCTCGAGGTCGCCGACTTCCGCGGCGAACGCCTCCGCCTGCTGCGCCAGGTTCGTCGATCTGCTGGCCGTCGAACTGCACCTGCTGCTGGCGCCGGCCGATACTCGAGCTCCCGCGCGTGCGCGTCGTCGCGCGTCGCCGTGGCGCCGCGACTCGGCCTCCGTCAGACCGAGTCGCAGCGCCTCGAGCGCCGGCTCGAGTTCCGCCACGCGCGCCGCCGCCGCCGCCTCGCTGCTCGCGCGCCTCGGCGAGCCGGCGTCGGCGCCGTCGATGTCGCGCGTGCAGCGCCGCGTGCCGGCGCGCGAACATGCACCTGCTCCCACCGGCGCAGCTCCTCGCGCAGCCGCCTGTACCGGCGCGCGCGCGCGGCCTGCCGCTTCAGCGCCCCGCGCTGCTTCTCGACCTCGAAGACGATATCGTCGACGCGCGTCAGGTTCTGCTGCGCCGCTTCGAGCTTCAGTTCGGCCGCACGCCGGCGCGACTTGTACTTCGTGACGCCCGCCGCTTCCTCGATCAGCACCCGGCGTTCGGCCGGGCGCGACGACAGGATCTGGCCGATCTTGCCCTGCTCGATCACCGCGTACGCCTTGACGCCCAGGCCCGAATCCATCAGCAGGTCGTGAATGTCCCGCAGCCGGCACACTTCGCCGTCGATCAGATACTCGCTTTCGCCCGATCGATAGAGCCGCCGGCCGATCTCGACGTCGCGCGTGACGAGCGGTAACTGGTCCAGAGCTCGGCGGCCTCGCCCGGTCGAGCTCGTCGCCGCCGGCATGGCCGCCTGCGCGACATCGGTGAGCTTCAGGCGCACTTCGGCGGTGGCCGTCGGCTTGCGGGCGTCGCTGCCGTTGAAGATCACGTCCTCCATGCGTTCGCCGCGCAGGCTCTTGGCGCTCTGCTCACCCAGCACCCAGGTGATCGCGTCGACCACGTTGCTCTTGCCGCAGCCGTTCGGGCCGACAATGGCCGTGACGCCCGTGTCGAAGCCCAGTTCGGCCCGGTCCGGAAAGCTCTTGAAGCCCGCTGATGTGCAGTTTTGACAGTCGCATCGTGAATGGTACGTTGCCGACAGTCGCTAGCAAGCCCATGGGGTCTGGGCAAGCCCGAACAGTGCCCCCAACATCTTGGGCCAGCCGACAGCGCCGGGGCAGCGGGCCGGAAGATGGCTCTACTTGGCCGGTCGCCCTATTTGGCGGCCAGCAACTGGGCCGCTCTCGTCGAAGAACGCCGAGCGCCGCCTGCAGCTGGGGGTCGACCCGGCGACAGGTTCCGCCGGGCCTCCTCGATGCCGAAGAGGTCGACATCGACTTCGAAGCGGATCATGGCCTTGATGAACGGCGTGTCGGCCGCGAACGCCGCATCGTCGAACCGCGACGCGCTCGCTGACGACGAACTGCTTGAACTCGGCGACCATCGCGTCGGTCACCTGCCAGCCCGGCGCGACCTTGTGCGGCGGCCGGAGGCCGCGGCCGGCCGGCGCTGTCGCCTTCCTTGGTGAACCGCTCGGCGAAGGCGACGAAGGCGCCCCGGTCGCGCAGCAGCCGCGAGAACCGGGACGGATTGAATCCCTCGACCGGCCCGGCGATGAAGTGGTCGGGTTCGATGCCGCCGCCGCTGTAGACCTTGCGGCCGCCATCGGTGTACTTCAACTGGCTGGCGTCGTGCGGCCGATCGGCCTTCTGGTCGCGCAGCGAGTAGGTCAGGTACTCGTCGAACGCGCCGTCCCACGGCCGCTGGATCATGCGGCCGCTCGGCGTGTAAGTAGCGGCCGGTCGTCAGGGCGAGGCCCGCATCCTCGGCGATGGGGTACACGCCCTGGACGAGCGCCTTGCCGAACGTCGTCTCGCCGACCAGCAGCGCGCGGTCGTGGTCCTGCATGGCGCCCGACACGATCTCCGAGGCGCTGGCGCTGTTGCGGTTGACCATGCACGATGAGCGGCACGTCCGGATAGCCGGCCTGCGTCCGGCGCGCGGTAATCCTCGTCGGAATCCGGAATCCGGCCGCGCGTGTAGACGACCATCTGCCCGCGCTTGAGGAAGCGGCTCGCAATCGGCGATGGCCTGATCGAGCGGGCCGCCGGGATTGTCGCGAATATCGAACACCAGCCGCTGCATGCCGGCAGCCTTCAGCTTCGTCAGCGCCTCGCCCATTTCGGCGTCGGTCGTCTCCGAGAAATCCTGCAGGCGGATGTAGCCCGTGCCGGGGGCGATCATGAACGCCGTCCGGACGGTCGTGATCTTGATCTCGTCGCGCGCGACCGTCAGGTCGATCAACTTGTCAACGCCCGGGCGGCGGATGGACATTTCCACCGTCGTGCCCTTCGGCCCGCGCACGCGCTTGACGATATCGTCGGCGGCCCAGCCCTTGGTGTCTTCCCAGGCGATTTGCTTCTTGCCGTCCTTCTCGACCGGCTGGCCGACCCGCGCGATCACGTCGTTGCGCCGGATACCGGCGCGGTAGGCGGGAGATCCCTCGAAGAGCTGCGTGACCGTGATGACCCCGTCGACCGACACGATGCTGATGCCCATGCCGAAGTAACGGCCGGCCATCTGCTCACGCTGGCGCGTGTACTCCTTGGGGTCCAGGAAGCTCGAGTGCGGGTCGAGGGTGCGCAGCAGGCCATCAACGACCCGTAGACCATCTGCGCGTCGTCGGTCTTCTCGACGTAGTCGCGGTCGATCGCGGCCAGCGCCTCTGGTAGATGAAATAGCGCTGGTTGACCGGTCGCGGCTCTGGGCCGCGCCGGCGCGCGTGCCCATCAGGCCGCCCACGAGGGCGGACACCACCACGACCACGGCTGCGGCGGGAATAGCTCGTGCCTTCATCAGAACGCCGCCCTCATGCGGCCGCGGGCTTCTTGCGCCCGCCAAACATCCACGCCACGACGATGCTGATCAAGTAGAGCAGCACCATCGGCGCGGCAAAGATAATCTGCGTGACCATGTCCGGACTCGGCGTGATCACCGCCGCCGCGATGAAAATGATCAGCACCGCGTACCTGAAGTGTTTCACCAGGAACCGCGCCGTGACAATCCCGAACCGCGCCAGGAAGAACACCAGCATGGGCATCTGGAAGACGAGGCCGAGGCCGAGAATCATCTTCGTGTAGAACGAGAACGTGTCGTCGATGGTCGGGAAGAACTTCAAGCCGCTGCCACCCAGGTCGGCGTAGCTCGCGAAGAACTGCCACATCGACGGGAACGCCACGAAGTGCCCGAACGCCGCACCCGCGCCGAACAGGATCGACGAAAAGAAGACGAACGGAATGACGATCTTCTTTTCGCGGCTGTACAGGCCTGGCGCGACGAACAGCCACAGCTGCGCGAACACGAACGGCGCCGCGATGATCAGCCCGGACAGCACGCCGACCTTCAGGCTGAACATGAACGCGCCCATCGGCCGTGTGTAGATGAGGGTGGCGTTGTACTTGCTGAAGTACTGCACCAGGTAGACGAACATGTCGTCCCAGTAATAGAACGTCAGCGCGCAGGCCGCCGCGATGGCGTAGACCGAGTAGAGAATCCGCTTGCGCAGCTCGTCCAGATGGTCGAGAAAACCCATGCGCGTCCGGTCGTCGGCCGCGCCAGCGTCCTCCGCCGGGTCGAGCGCGTCGTCAGCGTCGAGGACGCCGCCCGGATTCGTGGAATCAGCCATGGATTCGCGATGAGGCCCAGCCTAGGAAGGCTGATGGCCTCGAGCCACGGTTTCCGGTGCGGCCGGCGACGGCAGGTTCGCCGGATCCGTCGCCGAGGCGTGCGGGGCGGGCAACCCGGGCGGAGCCGCCGGCGGCGTCTTTCGCTCTTCCGCCCGGATCTCGTCGTCCAGCGTACTGCGCAGCTCGTTGGACGCGCGTTTGAACTCATTGATGCTGCGGCCGAGCGAACGACCCAGTTCCGGCAACTTTCTCGGCCCAAAAATAATGAGTGCGACGACGAGAATGACGAGCATCTCTGGAAAGCCGATGGGTCCCATGACGAGCTCCTGACTTGATCGGGATCTGACGTTCCAGTATACCGCGCCTATCCCGATCCACCGGTGGCGCCGGGGCCGGCGTGCGCCTCCTTTTGGCGTTTCCTCCGTTGACGTCGGCTGCAAATTGGCACTACCATTACGCTTAGCCTGTGAGGCGAATTCCCCTATGAAACGATTCCTTGGACTGAGCATTCTGAGCGTCATTCTTGGCGGCGCGAGCGTCGCGTTCGCGCAGGGCACCAGCGGCCAAACCTGCGGCGCCCGCCACCGACACCCGTCCGACCACAACCACGACGTCCGGTGACACCGGCCTGTGGATGGTGCCCACGGCGGAGGTGCTGCGCAACAAGAAGTTCTCGTCAGCTTGTACGAGGTCAACACGGACGACGGCCAGGGATTCACGGACGTCAACCGCTTCCCGATCACCTTCGCCATCGGCCTCGGAAACCGCTTCGAGCTCTTCGGCAGCTGGACGCCATCGTGCAGGTCGACCGCGACACGCGGCCGCTGTTCTTCACCAGCACGGCTGCGGCCGACCCCACCGGCACGGGCGGAGGCATCATGGCGGACTATCCCCTGATCGCCGGGCGATGGACCGGCAACAAGGTGGGCGACGCCTGGGTCGGCGGCAAGTTCAAGGTGTTCGAGGGGGGCGGCAAGAACATGCCCATTGGCGTGGCCGTGCGCGGCCAGGTCAAGCTGCCGATGGGCGACGACAAGATTGGCGTATCCAGCGGCAAGGCGGACTACCAGATCGATGGCATCGTCTCGGGCTACACCAAGAGATTGAGATGTCCGGCTTCGGCGGCTACATCGCCCGAGGGAACCCGACGGACTTCATGCTGACTGACGGTTTCCGCTGGGGCACGGGCATCGCGTTCCCGAACATCCTTCGCAGTGGCTTCCGCGCCACGGCGGAACTGACGGGTGAGCACTACCTGGACAACCCCATCGCGGCACCGCTGATGCGGCTGGGCGCGGATGGATCCTCGTTCCCGCGTCGACCACGTTCAAGGATCCGGTGTAGGCAAGGTCGGCCTGACGTGGCTGGCCGCAACGGCTTCTTCATCGGCGGCGGCGGCACGATGGAATATGTCGATGAACGGCCGCAGCGAAGCCGCCGGCGTGGGCGTGCCGCTCGAGCGCGAACCAGACGGCCGACCCCGGTGGCTTCCAAGTGAGGCTCGGGTACTCGCCCGGCGGCGCGAAGAACCGCTTGGTGCGCCACCGCCGCCCCCGCCGCCGCCTCCGCCGCCGCCGCCGCCGCCTCCGCCGCCCCCGCCGCCGCCTCCGCCGCCGGCCAACCGGGCGCCGGTCGTCACGGCGACGTGCGACCCGTGCCGGGTGGAAGTCGGCCGGCCGGCGACCCTGACCGCGGACGCGCGCGACCCGGATGGCGATGCGCTGACCTACCGTTGGACGGCGTCTGGCGGCACGCTGGCGAGCCCGACCAGCCGGCAGTCGCAGTGGACCGCGCCCCAGCAGCCGGGCCCGGTGCAGTTGACCGTGACGGTGACTGACGGCAAGGGCGCGACCGGCACGAGCACGCCAACATCACCATCGAAGTGGTCGCGCCGCCAAGAAGGAGTTCGCGTTCGAGGACGTGCACTTCGACTTCGACAAGTTCAACCTGCGCCCGGACGCGCTCGAAGATCCTCGATGAAGCCGTCGCGACGATGAAGGACAACGCCGACCTAAGTCTCCAACTCGAGGGCCACACGTGCAACATCGGCACGGCCGAATACAATCTGGCGCTCGGTGAGCGCCGGGCCGCGTCTGCCCGTGACTACCTCGATCAGCCGCGGTATCGACGCGAGCCGGCTGTCGATGGTGAGCTACGGCGAAGAGCGGCCGAAGCACGACAATTCGCCGAAGAAACGCGCCGGCTGAATCGTCGTGCCGCCCTCGTGGTTCGTCTCCAGTAGTCCGCCTCGTGGAAAACGCCCTGGCGCGGGTTGACCCGCGCCAGGGCGTTTTCATTTCCCGCCTCTCCTCCCGATGACGCCCGCACCGGACATCGCCCGACTCGTCTCGGAGTTGTCATCTCCGGACGTCCTGCGCCGCGAAACGGCGGTTGCGCGGCTGGCCCTCGCGGGATCGCGGGCGGTTCCGCACCTGCTGGCCCTGGTCCGCGATCCGGTGGCTCCAGCCGCCGCCAGGATTGCCGCGTTCGGGGCGCTCGACGCGTCGGCGGCCGCGCCAGCCGTGGTGGCGGCGGCGACCGCGGTGGCTGCCTCCGGACAGGAGGAGCTCTCCGTGGCGGCGATCGAGTGCCTCGCGCGCGCGGCCCATGGTCACGGCGCCGGTTCGACCTCGGCGTTCGGTCAACTGGCGGCGATTGCCCTCGACAGCACGGCCGACGTGCCGAGCCGTCTGGCGGCTCTGGGCGGGCTCGACGGGCTGCCCGAACGGCATGTGAAGCCGGTGTTCGACGCCTTGCGCGCCGACCCGGCCTCTCGGGTCGTCGCGCGGGTCCTGCGCCGCCAGTCCGGCCTGACGGTAACGCTCGAAGAACTCGTCGAGCGCGGATTGCCCGACGACGCCGCGCTGGTGGCCGCGGTGGTTCGCGAGGACGCCGACGACACCCGGCTGACGGTGCTGCGGCGATTGGTGGACGTCATCCGCGAGCGGGAGCGTCATCGCGGCGAAGAGGCGCGCGCGCAATGGATGGCGGTGCGCGGCCAGGTGCACCAGCACCTGGCCACGCGCGGCAGCCGCATGGCCTTGTACGACCTCCGGGAAACGCTGGAGCGGCTGCGCGGGCCGATTCCGGTGGGGTTCCTGGCCGCAGCCGCCGCGCTGGGCGACGCTGCCTGCCTCACGCCGATTGCCCGGGCCTGGCTGGCGGCGCCGGCCCAGGATCGCTGGTGGCGCGATCACCTCGAAGACGCGTTTGGCACGATCGTGCGGCGCGAGGGCGTCACCCGCCGGCACCCGCGCCTGCGGGCGCTGCTGGCGCAGTCGCCGGCGGCCGCGCCGCTGGTCGCGCTGGCGAAGAAGGCGTAGGCGCCGCGGGCGGCTTCAGTACGCCTTGGCGAACCAGGCGCGCACGTGCGCCGCCGCGCCGCAACGAACGCAGGCGCCGTCGATCCGCGGGGAGTCCATCGGAATGTTGCGCAGCGTGGCCTGCGTCTCCGTTTTGATGGCGGCCTCGCATTCCGCGGTGCCGCACCAGGCCGCGATCACGAACCCCGGCCGGCCTTCCATCGCCGCGGTGAACTCCGCCCACGTCGCGGCGTCGCTCGTGTGCTCGTCGCGGAACTGCCGCGCGCGCGCCAGCAGGTTGGCCTGAATCTCCGCGAGCAGGGCCGGCACGCGGGTCGAGAGGTCCGCCAGCGGGATGGCGGCCTTTTCGCGCGTGTCCCGGCGCGCGGAGAACACCTGGGCCTTCTCGATGTCCTTCGGGCCGATCTCGAGTCGCAGCGGCACGCCGCGCAATTCCCACTCGGCGTACTTCCAGCCCGGCGAGTTCTCTTCCGAGGCGTCGAGCTTCACGCGAACGCCGCAGGCGACCAGTTCGTCGCGAATCGCCTCGGCCTTGGGCAGCGACGGTCTCCTTCCAGTTGCCGCGCGGGATCGGGATAATCACGACCTGATACGGCGCGATGTTCGGCGGCAGCACGAGGCCGCTGTCGTCGCCGTGCGTCATGATCACGCCGCCGATCAGCCGCGTGGACACGCCCCACGACGTGGTCCACACGTGCTGCAGGGCCTTGTCGCGCCCCTGGAACTGGATCTCGAACGCCTTCGCGAAGTTCTGACCCAGGTTGTGGGACGTGCCCGCCTGCAGCGCGCGGCCGTCGCCCATCAGCGCCTCGATCGAATACGTGCGCGACGCACCGGCGAACTTCTCGCTGTCGCTCTTGATCCCGTCGATGACCGGCATCGCCAGTTCGTTCTCCGCCAACGTCCTTGTAGAGCGCGAGGATCTTCAGCGTCTCCGCCTCGGCTTCCTCCGCCGTCTCATGGGCGGTATGCCCTTCCTGCCACAGGAATTCGGTCGTGCGCAGGAACGGCCGCGTCACCTTTTCCCACCGCACGACGTTCGCCCACTGGTTGATCAGCACCGGCAGGTCGCGCCAGGACTTGATCCACTTGGCATACATCGTCCCGACCAGCACTTCCGAGGTGGGACGTATGACCAGCCGTTGCCCGGCCTCGAAGTCCTCGTCACCGCCGCGGGTCACCCACGCCACCTGCGGCGCGAAGCCTTCGACGTGCTCCTTTTCCTTCATGAGGAGCGATTCGGGAATGAACAGCGGGAAGTACGCGTTCACATGGCCCGTGGCCTTGAACCGGGCGTCGAGCAGCCGCTGGATGTGCTCCCAGATCGCGTAGCCGTACGGCCGGATGACCATGCAGCCCTTCACCGGTGAGTAGTCGGCGAGCTCCGCGCGGCGGACGACATCCAGGTACCAGCGCGAAAAGTCCTCGGAGCGCGGCGTGATTTCGGTGACGAACGTTTCCTTCTTCTGATCAGCCATCGGGATACTCGGGCAAATAACAACTAACAACTAACAAGTAACAACTAACAAGTAACAAATAACAAATAGGACGCTGGACTATGGACTCGGGACTCTGGACTCTGTCACGTGTCGCTTCCAGTGTAGATCGTCTCTTTCCGGGAAATCGCGCCGCCAATGGCTGCCGCGGCTTTCCTCGCGCCGCAGCGCCGCCCGCGCGATGAGGCGCGCGACGGCCACCAGGCTTCGCGTGCGCCAGTGGTCCGGCGACCCGGAACAACCGCGGGCGATCGCCGCCTCCAGATCGGACCAGGCCGGCTCGATGACGTCCAGGGCCCGACGCAGGCTGTCGGCGTCGCGGAACACGCCGACGTCTCGCCACATGAGATCCGCCAGCCGATCGGCCGCGAGCGGTTCCGGCGCCGGCGCGCCCGACGGCACCGGGTCGGCGAATGGCCGATCGGCGTCCGCGGCCCATCCGCCGGCAGACCCATCGGCATGCATGGCCTCGGCGGCCCGCCCGCCGAACACCAGGCCCTCGAGCAAGCGAGTTGCTGGCGAGCCGGTTGGCGCCGTGCACGCCGGTGCACGCGGCCTCGCCGGCGGCATACAGGCCGGGAATCGACGTGCGTCCGTCGCGGTCGGTGACGACGCCGCCCATCACGTAGTGCGCGGCGGGGCTGACGGGCAGACGGTCGGTCGCCAGATCCATCCCGACGCGGCGGCACAGGTCCGCGATCAGCGGGAAACGCGCGCGGATGGCGGCCGCGGGCAGGTGCGCGAGCGTGAGGTACACCGGCGCGCCGGTCCGCTCGGACTCGCGCGCGATCGCCCGCGCGACCCGATCGCGCGGCGCCAGGTCACCCAGCGGATCTTCGCGCGTCATGAAGGCGTCGCCCTGGACGTTGACGAGGCGGGCGCCCTCGCCGCGCAACGCTTCCGACAGGAGATACCGCGGCTCGCCGGGCACGGCCAGCGCGGTGGGATGAAACTGCACGAATTCCATGTCGGCGATGCGCGCGCCGGCCAGATAGGCCAGCGTGACGCCGTCCCCGGTCGCCACCGGCGGGTTCGTCGTCTCTCGAAACACCTGCCCCGCGCCGCCCGTGGCGATCAACGTGGCACGGGCGCGCGCCTCGCCGATCTCCCCGCCCGCGTCCTTGAACCGGACGCCGGCCACGCGGCCGTCCTCGACCAGCGCCTGGATCGCCAGGGCATGATCGATGACGGTGACGTGCGGCTCGCCCATGAGACGAGCGGCCAGCACCCGTGCAATCTCACGGCCGGTGGCGTCGTGCGCGTGCAGGACGCGCCGCACGGAGTGCGCCCCTTCGCGCGCGAGGTCGAGGGCGCCGTCGGGACGACAATCGAAGACCGCGCCCCAGGTTTCGAGTTCGCCGACGAACCGCGGCCCCTCGTCCACGAGCACGCGCACGGCCGCAGGGTCGCAAAGGCCGTCGCCGGCCGCGATCGTGTCGGCGAAATGGAGGTCGGGCGAATCATCCGGGCCCACAGCGGCCGCGATGCCGCCCTGGGCGAACCCGGTGCTGCCCGCGCCGGGATCCGACTTGGTCAGCAGGAGCACACGGCCCCGCGTCTGCAGCGCGACCGCCGCGCGCAGTCCCGCGATGCCGCTGCCGATGATGAGGTAGTCGGCCGAGAGGCGCGTGTTCACGATGCCCTGCTATCCTAGCAAGGCTGGCCGCCGAACCCGAAACCATGCCTCCCATCCGAATCGACGTGCAGAGCGCCCAGGGCACCTATCCGGTGTTCGTCGGCGCAGGGCTGCTGGCCGATGCGGCCACCGCTCTGGCGGATGCCGGACTCGCGGATCCGACGGTCGTCACGGTGTCACCGGCGTGGCGGCACCAGGGCAACCGGCTGGCACATCTCGCGGGCGAGGCCGGCCCGATCCTCATGGCCGACGGCGAGCGGGCGAAGACGCTGCAGACCGTGTCGCGGCTCTACGAGGCGTTCGCGAAGCGCCACGTCACGCGCTCGAGCACGATTGTCGCGTTCGGCGGCGGCGTGACCGGCGACACCGCCGGGTTCGCGGCCGCGACGTACCTGCGCGGCCTGCCGTTCGTGCAGGTGCCGACGACCCTGCTGGCGCAGGTGGACGCGGCGATCGGCAGCAAGGTCGGCGTCAACCTGCGGGCCGGGAAGAACCTCGCCGGCGCGTTCCATGCGCCGGCACTCGTGTTGTGCGATGCGGACGTCCTCGGTACGCTGCCCCGCCGCGAGTTTCGCTCGGGCCTCTACGAGGTGGTGAAATACGGCGTGGCGCTCTCGCGCGAGGTGTTCGATGCGCTCGGCGGCGCGCTCGACCAGGTGTTCGCGCACGATCGCGACACCCTCCTGTCGCTCATCACGCACTGCTGCCGGATCAAGGCGGGGGTCGTCGGCCGCGACGAACGCGAGGCCGGGCCGCGCCGGGTGTTGAACTTCGGCCACACGATCGGCCATGCGCTGGAAGCGGTCACGGATTTCCGGCGGTTCCGCCACGGCGAAGCGGTCGCCTACGGCATGCTGGCCGCGGCGCACATCTCGGTGGCGCGTGGCCTGATGCCCACCGACGACCAGAACCAATTGCAGCAGCTCATTGGCCGCATGGGCCCGCTCCCGCAGGTATCCGACCTGCGGCGGTCAGACGTGCTCGACGCCGCGACCTATGACAAGAAGATCGCCGAGGGCCGGCTGCACTTCGTCCTCTCCGCCGGCCTCGGCGCCACGCAGATCGTGCCGGACGTCACGACGGCGGAACTGTCCGAAGCGCTGGCCTCGATCGGCCTCAGGGAGTAAAGGACACCTGAAACGATCGGGAACGACGGGAACGACGGGAACTGGGGAACGAACGGGGAACTGAAAACCCCGTTCCGCAGCCCTTCAGTTCGCGATCGTTCCCAGTTCCATCGTTCCCGATCGTTCCCGTCGTTCCCGATCGTTCCCGTCGTTCCCGATCGTTCCCGTCGTTCCCGTCGTTCACCTAATCCACCCCGCCGGCACGTTGGCCCGGCGCGCGTCGTCCTGGACGGCCTGAATCGCCTTGCGGTCCTCGTCGACCAGCTTCCTGGCGCGGTCCAGTTCTTCGACCGTCTTCTGCAGTTCCTGACGCAACTGTCCCTGCCGCACCGGATCGTCCACGTTCACGACGTCGCGCTGGAGCACGTTGATGCGCGTCTGCAGGGCCTCCGCGGTCGCCTGATCGCGGGTCAGCGTTTCGCTGACGGTCGCCATACGCGCCCGCCACCACGTCTCGTCTTTCACCGTGCCCGGAGGCGTGCCCGGAGGCGCGCCCGCGGCCGGCGGCTCCGTCGACGGCGGTGTCACCGCCGCCCCGCCGACCGGGATCTCCGGCGGCTGCCCCGCGTTGGTCAAGAACATGCGGGACTTGGGCGTCAGCTGGCGGCGCAACGCCTCACGGTGCGCGGCGTCGCCAATCGTTCGGGGCGGCGCCGCCAGCCAGGCCAACACGGCGAGTACGACAATAGGACTTTGCCAGAATGCGTTCACCGGACTTCCCTCCAGGACAGTAGGCTGACTCCGAGCGCGTCTTTCACCACGGTCGCCTCCACCGCGCGCTGCAGGCCCAGCGGCCCCAGTGCCTGCGCGCGGATGGTCACGATGTCGTTGCGGTCGGTCAATGGGTCGTCATCCGACTCGGCCGCGTCGTCGGCGACCCAGGCGACCAGGTATTCGGCGACGGGCGCGCTCCGCGTGACGCGCGAGAGCGGCTGGTACACGAACAGCCGCCATTGGGGATTGTTGGCCCCGCGGCGCGCGCTGGCATCCGACGCCGACTGCAGCGCCGACGTCATCGCAATCAAGTCGATGCGCTCGCCCGACGCCAGGACCGGCGTGAGCGTCGCGTCACGAAATGACGACGGGCTGATGCCCGAGAGCACGCTGGTCCACGAGGCGGGCCGGCCGAGATCCGCGAGCGCACAATCCGCGGCCGCTTCGGCGGCGTACAACAGCTGACTCGTCTGCCGGTAGTTCGAGGCGATGAGCGCTTCGGTCGTTGTCAGAGATAGCAGGCCGAGTCCAATCGCGTTCAGCAGGACGGTGGCCACCAGCGCGACCAGGACCATTATCGACTCCACCCCATGTTGCGCGGCGTCACGTCGAAGCGGAGCGAGTAGTCCGGCAGACTTCGCGCGGCGCTCAGGCTCTGGCCGGCCACGGCATAGTCCGACGACCGCCCGCGCATCATGTCGTTGCCCACCTGCAGCCGCAGCGTGATCCGGACCTGGCGAACGCGCAGGAGGTCGGCGTCATATCGGTTGTCGCCGTCCCCGTGCCACGGCCCGTCGCGGAAGAGCGACACGGGCAAAGGCGCCAGTGAGCCCCCCTGAGCCGGCAGTACGCTTCAGCCCCGGCACCGGCGGTTCCGGGTCGCCGAGAGTACTCCACGGCCAGTCCGACCACGTCGTCCACAACCGGTATATCGGTCAAATAGCCGTCGGAGTGTCGCAGTTGGCGGCTCTGAGGATCCAGGTAGTAGGTGTGCCACTCGAGCTCGCCGATTACAGATCCGGCGGGGTAGCTGTAGGGCGGATGGGTGGGCTGCCGGGCCCGCAGACGGCCCGTGTCGACCAATACCTGGGTCACGGTGAACGCGTCGAAGTGGCCGGCCCTGTCGAACACCAGGACCGCCGAGCCCGCGCCCAGGCCGCACAGCGCGCCAACGGGCGGGCAGTTCGGCGGGTGATCCACTCTCAGATCCGCTCCTGCCGGAAGGGGGTCGCGCAGGGTGGTCTGGGAGAGCGTCTGGGGAACGAACAGGATGGTGATCGCATCGGACCGGGCCACGGAGAAGGCATCCGCGTTTTGCAGACCCATGCGTCGCGGCACGACGGGCGCGAAGAACCGTTGGAGCGGGCCGGTCGCCGGACCGAGGTCGATGCCGGCGCCGGCCATGTAGAGGTCCCTGGCCAGCAGGTCCTGCCCCACCCGCGCGCGCTGCTGAAGGTCGACGACTTCGGGTTCGGCGCGGCCGGTGGTCGAGTCCGGCATGATGATCGACAGCGCGGCGCCAGCCACGACGAGGGCCAGCACCAGCGCGACGACCAGCTCGGCCAGTGAAAACCCTGCGTCGGCGCGAGTGGGACTCATCGCACGTGTCTCGACAGGACGGTGGTGATCAGCGCATCCCCCGCCAGGCGTTCGCGTGGCGTGCGGGCTTGCCGGTCTTGCTCGACTGAGGTGACCAAGACCCGGAGGACCAGCGCGTGCTCCGGGCTTTCGGGCAGCGGCCGGATATTCCAGCGCCGGATGTAGCGGGCGGTCACAGGCGGCGTGGCACCGGTGCCCACCCAGTCGCCGCGAGCGTCAAGATAGTCGACGTAGCCGGTGACGTTGCCGTCGAGCGAGTTCGACGGCGACGCCGCCAGCCCCGCTCCCCCACTCGCAAAGGGTTCGAGCGCGGCATTCGTCGTCCAGTCACTCCGCGGACTGCCATCCGCGGCAATGGTCCACAGCAGCGCGCGGAGTTGCTCGACCTTCTGGCTCGCAAGCACGGTGGCGGACGTCTCGACGCGCGCACGCTGCGTCGCCCGCACCGCCACGCCGAACATGTGCGCGACGCCGGTGGCCGCCACGACCAGCAGCGCCATCGCCACGCAGATCTCGACGAGCGTGAAGCCTGAATCGGTCCGGTGCAGGTGTCGCATGGCCAACCTCGTGTGCCGCTCCCCTACTGCAACTTGCGATCCACGCAGGCCGCGGTCGAGTACAGCAGGAACTGCGTACAATCCCGGGAGTCGGTTTCAATTTTTGAAAAGGCGCGGCAGACCGAAGGGGACGGGTCTCGATTGTGCAAAACTCCGGGGACGCGGGCGACCGGGGTCCGCGGAGTTTTCCACAATTGAGACCCGTCCCCTAGGTTTGGTACAGGCCCAGATACCACCGGACGAGCGGTTCGCCGACCAGGGAGGCCACGTAGGCGGCCAAGGCGAGGAATGTGCCGAAGGGCAGGCGGCTCGCGAGCGACCGTTTCTGGCATGGCCAGCAGCGCGATGCCAACGGTCGCGCCGCACAGACGTCGCGATGAACAGGACCACCCACACCTGTTGCCAGCCCAGGAAGGCGCCAATCATGGCCAGCATCTTCACGTCACCGAGTCCCATGGCGTCCACACCGGTCGCGCGAAACCACGCCCACCGAATCGCCCACGGCACCGCCGCGCCGAGCCGCTGCGCCGATGAGGCTCGCGACGATGCCCGGGGGCAGCGCCACGCTGACGCCAGCCCCAGCACGATGCCCGGATAGGTAATCACGTTCGGCAACCGCATCGTCTGCAGGTCGGTCCCGAAGAGCACGATCAGGATGGCCGTGAAGATCAGGCGGACGGCGAGCAGCGGGAGGTTGTCGCCGACCGCCAGGCCCTGACCCACAAACGTCGCGGCCGTCACGAGTTCGACGGCCGGGTAGAGCGGGCTGATGGGAGCCCGCAATGCGCGGCAGCGGCCGCGAAGCATCAGATAGCTTAGCACCGGGATATTGTCGTAGCTCGCAATCGGTTTCCGGCACTGCGGGCAGCGCGACCGCGGCGACACGATGGACTCGCCCGCGGGAATGCGGCAGATGCACACGTTCAGGAAGCTGCCGACCATGAGGCCGACGATGCCCAGCAGCACGTAGAAGGCCGGCGTCATCGGCCCCTCTGCAAACCCGGGGGCAGCGGGAACAGCGGCGAGGCCGGGGACAGCGTCACCGGTGTCCGACCGCGTCGTACACGAACGGCATGCCGCGCGGATCGACGGGGATGCCCGGGATCGCGCGTTCCTGGATCATCTCGGGCCAGCCGGACGGATACCGGCCGTGCGTGCCGTTGAATTGGTCGATCGCGCGCTGAACGCGTCGATCTCGTCGAGGGCCGTCAGCTGTTCGAGCGTGCGCTCGGCCGCGCGCCGGATGTAGCCATCGGGCGAATCCAGCAGCCCTGCCAGCATCTGCCGCGCGCCCGGTCCGATTGCCGCCCGCGTGAGCCTTGGTGACCGCCGCCAGCGGGCCCAGCCAGGTGGCGGGCAGCGGGCAGCGCCGCGGCCCGCTCGAACCAGTCCGCCGCGGCCGCGGAAATTGCCCGTGTAGAAATAGTGGACGAATCCAATGTCGTGCGCCAGTTGCCAGCGGGCCGGGTTGGCCTTCAGCCCCTTCTCGAGCAATGCGATCGCCAGGTCGGCGCGGCCGGGCCCGTTGGGCGGCTGACGGCGAGGAAGACGGCGCCGAAGCGATAGGCAATCAGGAAATGCGGATCGAGCGTCGTCGTCAGGTCGAGCAAGCGGCTGCAGGAGCTCAAAGCGCTCCGGCCGCGTGCGGTCCTTCAGGTCGCGCCCGTAGTGTTGGATCGATGCGAATCCAGTAGACATCGGCGGCCAGCGCGTCGAACGACAGCATCAGGCGATCGGCGGTCCTGCCGGATCGCAGGTACAGCAGGCGTTCCGTCACCGGCGGCAGCGGGAACGCGGCCTCGCTGCGCGTGCAGCACGGCCCGGCCGCCAGCCGCGATCACCCGCGCGAGCGCGACGACCGCACACGCAGGCGGCCCGGCTCACTTGAACTCCCGGCGCGAGAACACCGCGACGGCCACGACCGAGCGCCGACGCCGAATAGACCGCCGCGTACGCCACCATGTCAGCCACCAACCCGGGAGCCACGGGCAGCCCGTGCACGACCTGGCTCTTGATGTCGAAGGCCGAGAACGCCGGCAGGACCCACCCGATCGCCGACACGATCGACGCCACGGCCGGCGTGACCTCCACGATGTCGCCGAAGTGGCGCAGGTCAGCGCTCAGCCAGGCCGGACACAAAGATGCCGACCGTGAAGATCACCGACAGCAGCGCGCTCGACGAAAACGTCGAGAAGAACAGGGCCACGGCCGTGAGCAGCGCCAATCTCAGCGGTGATCAGGACGAGCACGATCAGAAGGCGCGGGTCCATCGCCGGCGCCGTCCCACGACAGGCGCAGGTTCTCGGGCGTCATCCAGTGCTGCCAGGCCAGCACCACGTACAGCGCCGCCGCCATCGCCCACAGGTTCACGGCAATGGTCAGCACCAGGCCCAGGTACTTGCCCACGATGAACTCCCAGCGCGGGAGAGGCTTGGCACAGCAAGCGCGAAGATGCTGCGGCGGTCGATCTCACGCGACACGAGACCGACGCCGATGAAGATGGTCATCAGCGCGCCGGCGATCTCGATCGTGGCCAGGCCGAGGTCCTTGATGATCTTGAGGTCCTGCCCCGCCGTGATCTGGCCGATGAGCGATCGACCCGGCCACGAGCAGCACGGCGAACGCGGCGATGCCGTACAGCACGCGGTCGCGCACGCTCTCCTTGAACACATGCCACGCGACGAGCCCGATGCGTCTCGCCGTCATTGCACGCGCTCCAGGAAGACGTCTTCGAGCGTCGTGCGGAGCGGCGACACCGACACGAGCGAGGCGCCGGCGGCCGCGAGTTCCGCGACGAACGGCTCCGGCCGATCGCCGGCGCGCGAGGTCGAAGCTGTAACGCCCGTCGCTGATGCGGCGTGACGCGCGACCGCGTGCGCGACGCGCACGCTCAACGAACGCCTCAGGGACGCCGCTCGCGACGACCTCCCAGCCGCGGGCTGCCGCCGGAGGTCAAGTCGGTCAGCGTGCCGGAGGCCACCAGCCGCCCCTTCGCGAGAATGCCGACCCGCGCTGCACAGCAGCTCCGCGTCCGACAGGATGTGCGAGCTGAAGAGCACCGTGCGGCCTTCGTCGCGCAACTCGCAGGATCAGCTCGCGGACTTCCCGGCGGCCCGACCGGATCCAGGCCGGACATCGGCTCGTCGAGGATCGACCAGCTCGGGATCGTTGACCAGCGCCTGCGCAATGCCGACGCGCTGGACCATGCCCTTCGAGTACTGCCGCAGCGGCCGCCGCCGGTCCGCGCCCAGGCCCACGCGATCGAGCAGCCGCGCGCGCGCGCGCCCGGCACTCCGCCGGCGGATACCCGAACAGCCCGGCGAAGTACGCCAGCAGTTCGTCGGCCGTCAGATAGTCATAGAACGTCGGATGCTCAGGCAGGAACCCGAGCCGCCGGTGCGCGCGGACATCGCCCGGCGGCCAGGCCGAACACTTCGGCGCTCGCCCGACGTCGGCCGCAGCAGGTTGAGCAGCAGCTTGAGCGTCGTGCTCTTGCCCGCCCCGTTCGGGCCGAGCAGGCCGAAGACCCCGCCCGCCGGAATCTCGAACGACAGGCCATCCAGGCCGCGATGCGGACGCGGCCGCCAGAACCCGGTCAGAAGTCCTTCGTCAGGCGGTCGGTGGTAGACGACAGCCGTCATGGCGAGCCGGAGCGCCGCTACTTGCCGGCGGCCTTCTTCAGCTCGAGTTGGATCGCCAGCTCGAAGTACTCCGCCGGCATCATCTGCTGGCCGTCGATTCGCACGCCGTTGATGAAGAGCGTCGGCGTGGACACGATCTGCAGCGCGCCGCCATCGGCGACGTCCTGCCGGATGTCCGGCAGCTTTGCGCGTAGGCGGTCGTCGAAGTCCTTCACCCCGAGAATCCGCTCGGCGGCGGCCTGCACTGTCGCCGGGTCAACGTCGCCTGATTGCCGTAGAGCCAGGTCCTCCATTTCCGCTTCCTTGGCCTTGCCGCGGTCGCGCGCCATCCGGACCGCGGCCGCGGCCGCTCGCATGCACCCGCGATGCATTCGGCGCGCCGCTCTCGGCCGACAGGTTGAAATTGCACCGGCGTGTTCCACGGCCAGTCCTTGACGATGTACTTCACCGCGCCGGGGTGGCGTCTTCTCGAACTTCGCCAGAACCGGCTTGTACCACTCATGGGTCGGCGCCGCAGCCGGGGCACTGGTAGTCATTGAACTTGACGACGATGACCTTCGCGCCGTTCGCGGGAATGCCGAGGTCCACGCGAGGCTGCGCTGCCCAGGCCTTCGAAGAATCATCGGCGTCGCCTGTTCCGCCGAGCGGCGTCTTGCGGCGGCCGCCTGGTTCTGCCTGGCGCGCCTTCTTTCGGGAACTAGGCAGACGGCCGAACCGTGCCGCCGCGAGCAGCAGGAGCGCCGCCGATCAGCGGCTGCCGGACGACGCAGGGCCAAGTTCACACACCGAACGACGAGCAGGAAGTTGAGACAAGGCACTGAGGAAGTGGATCCAGAGACGATGAAGATGCCGACGACGCGCGGCGTACGTGCCGAGGCACAGCATGCAGGCGGTCTTCATCACGAACAAACGACGCATAGCCCAGATAGCAGAATCATGGCCAGCCCAACCGTCGCCAGCGCAAACAGGTAGCTCCGCCGGGCCGCCGACCGCGCTGAGTCCGGACGGCAGCCGAAAACCCGGCGACGAGGGCCACCAGCGCCGAACCAGAACACGCCGCCCAGGGCCACCGGCACGCCGGCCACAGAGCCGTAGGGGCTCACGATAGACCTGCGAACAGTTGAAGGTGGCGTTGAGGTCGCACGGGCTGACGTACGACGGGTCGGTCAGCAGGCGGTAGTGCACCCACGGCGAGCCCGACGCGAAGCCGAGCCCGATCAATGAGTCCGAGAATGAGCCAGCGGGAACGGACGGTCATGAATATCTAGCGGGAATCGTTGTACCACAGGTTCTCGGGTTCGCGGGTCGGGTCCTCGGGTCCGCCGGTTCGGGCGCACAGGCTCCGGCCGTGTGTCGTTCGTGCTGAGCACCCGACCCGCGAACCCGACGAACCCCGGAACCCGAGCACCCGAGAACCTGAGAACCCGAGCACCTGTACGCGAAACCGGAGTCCGGTGGACTTTCGCCCAACGGACCCCGGCGTATGTCGTGTGGGTGGACTTACTGGATGGGCGTTCCGCCGGCGCGCCGAGAACGGCTCGGTCGGAGCCGTGCCGCCCGTGAGCTGCCAAATCGTGTTGCCCGCGTTCACCGCGAACGAGCGCGTGCCCGTGGTGCCGACCGTCATGCGGGACCGCCGTCGCGTAGTACGCCGTGATGGTCGCCGTGCCGTTGCAGTCGTTCGGACCGGCCGCCGAACCCGCGCCGCCGCCGCATGCGTGAAGTTGTAGCCGCTCTTCTGCGGGGCCGCAGACGAGCCGAGGTCCAACGAGATGAAGCCTTCGCCGCCGGGCGCCGGGGCCGTGCCGAGCACGACGTAGGTCGCCGCGTAGGCGCCGTTGCCGCACGCCGCCGAATAGGCGACCTGCGATGACGTGGTCACCTTCAGCGACGCGATCGCCGACGTCTCATTGCCGGTCATGCGCGCGCGCAGCAGCCCTGGAACCGCGATCGCCGCGATGATGCTGATGATCGCGACGACGATCAGCAGCTCGATAAGCGTGAAACCCTGTTCTTTCTTGCCCTTCATGTGCTCACTCCTCCAAAGAAATGCCAACGTACTGAACCAAGCCCACTGTCGCGTGCCTGTCGCCCCGGCACCGGGTGTCCTCTCGACGGCGTTTCAAGCCGCTCGTTCCTCACGCAACCCCGGTGCCAGCCTTGGGTCCGGGGCCGATATCGATGTAACCTGCGTTCAATGAATACTTAGCAACCGCTTGCGTTCCAGGCCCGCTCGGTCTGCCCGGCCACGGCCATCAGCCGAAGCCGCCAGATCCGTCAGCTCCGTTGTTCCTTTTTTGCATGTGCTCACCCCAACCGGCGGCTCATGACAGCTGGCTGATCAGTAGAACAGCGGCAGATACATCGCGACGACGATCGTGCCGACGATGCACGCCCAGGACCGCAATCAGCACGGGTTCGAGAATCGTCAGCAGGCCGGCCACGGCCACGTCGACTTCGCTCTCGTAGAAGTCGGCGATCTTGGCCAGCATCGTGTCCAGCGCGCCGGTGCTCTCGCCGGCGCCGATCATCTGCACGACCATCGGCGGGAAGATGCCGGTGGCCCGCGAGAGGCGCGGCAATGGTCTCGCCGCGCTCGATGCGGCTGCGCACCGTGCGGATGGCGTTTTCGATGATCGCGTTGCCAGAGGTCTTGGCCGTGATGTCCAGGCCGTCCAGAATCGGCACGCCCGAACGAGATCAGCGTCGACAGCGTCCGGCAGAACCGCGCGACCGCCACCTTCTTGAAAATCACGCCGACCAGCGGGCGTGCGAAGCAGCGCGGCGTCCACGCGCAGCCGCCCGGCCTGGGTCGGCGTAGTAGCGCCGGAACAGGAACGCGCCGCCCATGATACCCAGCACCATGAACGGCAGCGCGATGATCGTCTTGTTGCTGATCCAGATCACGGCCAGCGTCGCGAACGGGAGTTCGGCGTTCAGGCCGCGCGAACAGGTCGGTGAACGTCGGCACGACCTTCACCATGATGATGGTGACGATGATGGCCGCGATGCTCAGGACCGAGATCGGATAGATCATCGCGGACCGCACCTGCCCCACCAGCTTCGCCTGCTTCTCGATGAAGGTGGAGAGCCGCTGCAGAATGGTATCGAGGATGCCGCCGGCCTCGCCGGCCGCGATCATGTTGGTGAACAGCTGGTCGAACGCGTACGGCCGCTTGGCCATGGCGTCGGCCAGCGTGGAGCCGGCTTCGACGTCCTGGCGCACGAAGTCGATGGCCGCGGCGAGCCGCTTGTCCGGCTCTTCCTTGGAGAGCAGTTCGAGGCACTGCACGAGCGGCAGGCCGGCGTCGACCATGACCGAAAACTGCCGCGTGAAAATGGCGAGACTGCGCGCGGAGACCCGCTTGTAGCGCTCTTCCTTGCGGGCGGCCGCGCCCACCTTGGTCACGAGGATCTGTTCCCGCCGCAGCATCTCGCTGAGCAACTCGGATGATTCGGCGGCGCGCTCGCCCTTCACGATCTGGCCGTTGCGGGTGCGGCCCACCCAGGCATATGTCGTCATCGGACCCCCTGTGTCAGCGGCATGCGGCGGGCCATGGGCGGCGCGCCCCCTGCCGGCGGCATGCCGGGCCGGGCGGCCGCGGCGCCGCGTTCGAGAATGGTGTTCAGTTCATCGCGGAACGACGACGAGGCCAGCGCGACGTCGCGGGTGATGATTTTCTTCTCCACCAGCCGCGACAACGACTGGTTCATCGTCTGCATCCCCAGTTTTTCCTGGCCGGTCTGCATCGTGCCGTAGATTTGATGGATCTTGTCGTCGCGGATCAGGTTGCGGATCGCCGGCGTCGCGATCAGGATCTCGAGGGCGGCCACGCGTCCGTGCCCGCTGGCCTTCGGCAGCAGCGCCTGACAGACGATGCCTTCCAGGACGAGCGACAACTGCGTGCGGATCTGCGCCTGCTGGTGCGCCGGGAACGCGTCGATGAGTCGCGTGATGGTCTGCGCCGCCGAGTTCGTGTGCAGCGTGGCCATGGTCAAATGGCCCGTCTCGGCCAGTTTCAGCGCGGCTTCCATGGTCTCGAGGTCGCGGAGTTCGCCGACCAGGACCACATCGGGGTCCTCGCGCAGCGCGGCGCGCAGCGCCAGGCTGAAGCTCTGCGTGTCGGAGTGCAACTCGCGCTGATTGACCAGCGCGGTCTTGTGCTGGTGGAGGTACTCGATGGGGTCTTCGATCGTGAGAATGTGCGCCTTCTTGGCCTGGTTGATGCGGTCGACCATCGCCGCGAGCGTCGTGGACTTGCCGCTGCCCGTCGGGCCCGTCACGAGCACGAGTCCGCGCGGCCGGTCGGCCAGCTCGGACAGCACCGGCGGCAGCCCGAGTTCCTCGAGCGGCCGAATCTTCTCGGGAATCAACCGGAACACCGAGCCGACGGCGCCCTTCTGGTTGAAGACGTTGCAGCGGAAGCGGCCGACGCCACGCAGGCCGAAGGCCAGGTCCAGTTCCCAGGTTTCCTCGAACTTCTTCTTCTGGACGTCGGTCAGCACGGAGTAGACCAGCGCCTTGATGGCGTCGGGCGTCAGCTCCGGCTGGTCGAGGCGTTGCAGAAGGCCGTCCACGCGCACCTGGGGCGGCGACCCCATGGACAGGTGCAGGTCCGACCCTCCCAACTGGAGAGTGGCCGTGAGCAAATCGGGCAGCGTCATGGTCTGAGTGGTGGACATGGACAGTTCCTTACATGGTTTCGCGCGCGACTTCTTCCATCGTCGTGATGCCGTCGCGCACTTTGATCATGCCGGTCTGGCGCAACGGCAGCATGCCGTCGGCGATCGCCTGGTCCCGGATGAGCTTGACGGTGGCGTTCCCGACGATCAGTTCCCGCATGCCTTCGGAGATTTCCATGATCTCGAACAGGCCGAGGCGGCCCTTGTAGCCGGTGCCGCTGCAGCGGTCGCACCCGCGCCCCTTCATGGCCCGGACCTTCGGCAGTTCCGCTTCCGGCAGCCCGGCCTCGAGCAGTTGATGGGCCGGAATCTCCAGCGGCGCTTTGCAGTTCTCGCAGACGCGCCTCACCAGGCGCTGGGCCGCGATGAGGTTGATCGAACTGGAGACCAGGAAGGGCTCGATGCCCATATTGACCAGGCGGTTGATGCTGCTGGGCGCGTCGTTGGTGTGCAGCGTGGACAGCACGAGGTGGCCCGTGAGCGCGGCCTTCACCGCGATGGACGCGGTTTCCGCATCGCGGACTTCGCCGACGAGGATGATGTTGGGGTCCTGCCGCAGGAACGATCGCAGCGCGGAGGCGAACGTGAGGCCGATTTGCTCGCGCACCTGGACCTGGTTGATGCCCGCGAGGTTGAATTCGATCGGATCCTCGGCGGTCAAGATGTTCACGCCCGGCTGGTTGAGCTGGCTGAGCGCCGAGTACAGCGTATTGGTCTTGCCGCTGCCGGTCGGCCCCGTGACCAGGACCATGCCCCAGGGCTTGCGGATCGCGCGCTCGAATCGCACCAGCGCATCGGTCTCGAATCCCAGCTGGGTCATGTCGAGCCGCAGGCCCTTGGTGTCGAGGATGCGGAGCACGACCTTCTCGCCGAAGAGCGTCGGCAGCACGGACACGCGGAAGTCGATCTCGCGGGCCTGCCCGCGATCGTTGAACCGCGCCTTGATGCGGCCGTCCTGCGGCAGCCGCTTTTCAGCGATGTCGAGGCGCGCCATGATCTTGATGCGCGAGATCAGCGGATCCCGATACTTGAGCGGCGGCGTCATGACCGCCTGCAACACGCCGTCGATGCGGAACCGCACGCGCAGGTCCTTCTCGTACGGTTCGATGTGGATGTCGCTGGCGCCCCGCTGGATCGCGGCGAGAAAGAGCGCGTTGGCGAGCCGGATGACCGGCGCTTCCCCGCTCTGCCGCTCGAGCGATTTCTCGTCGATCTCCTCGGTGCTGTCCACGACCTGGAGGTCTTCGTGATGCGTGTCGAGGTTCAGGTCTTCCAGCGCCCGGCTGACGAGATCGACGCCCTTGCCGACGGGCCCCTGTGACGGAGCCATGCTGCCGTAGTGGTGCGCAATGGCTTCGCGGATGGCGGTGTCGGACGCGACCACCGGCTCGACGTGCAGGCCGGTGCGGAACTTGATGTCGTCCATCGCGAAGACGTTGGTCGGATCCGTCATCGCGAGCGTCAGGGTGTTGCCCGCGCGGGCCACCGGAATGACGTTGTACTTCGCCGCGGTCTCGCCCGGCACCAGACGCACGACCGCTGACTCCAGTTCGAAGTCGCGCAGATCGACCGCCGGCACGCCGTACTGACGGCTGAGGACGTCGGTCACGTCCTCGTCCTTCAGGAACCCCAGTTTGACGAGCGTAGACCCGAGACGCCCGCCGTTGGCGCGCTGGTGGTTCAGCGCCTCCTGGACCTGTGCCGGGGTGACGCGCTTTTCGCGGAGAAGCAGTTCGCCGAGCCGTACAGCCATGCACTCCCTTGTGGCACACGGCTGCGTGGGATCACGACGAGTCGTCATGTCCCGGGCCGGACGTTACGATCCGGCCCGTAGCGCGATACCGAACCCCCGGTCGTCGCTGCGACTGTAGGTCGCATAGCCATCAATCCAGGATCCCTTGTAGATCCGGATGCTGGCGCCGGCGGCCCCGATGGGCCGCCAATCACCGTCGGTGCTCCAGCGCACGCCCCCGCGAAGGGCGAACCTGGAACCCAGGCTGAATTCCCCGCCCAGGGCCATCATCCGACGGAGTCCGACCAGGGGGTCGGCCGTGTCCAAGTCCATGTCAAAAGCAAGGGTCAGGCCATCTGTCGGAAGCACGGCTATGCCCACACGGATGAGTCTCTTGAGCTGGATTGCAAATCCTGCATCACCCACGAACGTCGGCTGCAGCAAATTTTTAAAGGTCACCCCGGCCCGAACGGGCCCGATTTCGCCCAGGACGCCGACATCGATGTCGAATCTTGCTGTTGGAGGGCCCACCCCAGCTCAGGGCCTCATCGAGGGCCGATTGGGCGGTTTGGCCTGCGGAAAGGCCAGCCACCGGCGTGCCCTTCAGATACTTCACGGTGCCGCCGACGGTGCAGCCCCTTGAGCAGCGCCTGGGCATACGTCGCGCCCAGATGGTGAACGGTCAGGGCCTCCACCAGGGCGGTGCCGTCTTCGGCCACCCCGACGACCCGGGCGAGCTTCATGTACCCATAGGACACCCCCAGGGGGGAACCAGCGAAGCTGGTCAGCAGGTTCGAACCGCTGGCCGCTCCGGAGCCGGCGGGAGCTTCGGATCACCAAAATGTAAGTCATCCCACCCAAATGTCGTACCGACAGGCCTGGCCCTTGAGCCTTCCAGCCGGGTTCCAGTGGAAGGCGCTGGCATCGTCGGCCACCGCCACAAACGCCCCCGCCATGCCCAGAGCGCGGGTGCCGAGGATTTCGAACCTGACCTGCCCGGAGGCCGGAACAGCCCAGGACCGACGACCAGGACGAACGGAAGGCATCTGCGCATGGGGGTCAGCCTATCAGGGCCGGCTCCCGGCAGGAACCTCCGTTCCCCACCTGCGTAATGGAAGGCGGGCGTAGAATGACTGGATTGTACGACGTCCGGCGCATTCCTTCTGGAGCCCAGCCATGACTGAACCGGTCCCTGCCTCGACCGCCACGCCGCCGCTCCGCTCGGCCTGTTTGCCAGGGCGATTGGTGTCGTGCTCTCGCCCAAGGCCACGTTCGAGAACGTCGTCGCGGCGCCGCGTCCCGCCGCGATGCTGTTGCTGGTCGCCGTGGTCATCGGATGGCCTCTGTCGCGCCGCAGTTCACGGAGAACGGCCGCCAGAAGATGCTCGACATGCAGGTGAAGGCCGCGGAGAAGGCCGCGGAGATGTTCGGCCAGCCGCTTACCGCCAGAAGCGTATACCGCCATGGAGGCGCGTTCGCGGAGCGTCGGCTGGCGGCTGTTCGCCATGGTGAATCCGCTCATCGGCCTCCCCATCTGGGCGCTGATCCTGGCGGCGGTGTTACTGGGCGGCCTTCAACACGGTGATGGGCGGCATGGCGACGTTCAAACAAGTGCTGGCGATCGTGACGCACTCACAAGTCATCGGCGCGCTCGGACTGGTCGCGGCGCTGCCGATCTACATCCTGGGCTCCGGCGCGATGACGATGTCGGGCCCGTTCAATCTCGGCGCGCTGGCGCCGATGCTGGAAGAAGGATCCACGCTGGCGACTTCCTCGGCGCCATCGGCGTCTTCGGCCTCTGGGGCTTCATCGTGACCGGCATCGGACTGGGCGTGCTCTATCGCCGCAGCGGCCGGAATATCGCCATCGCTCTCATCAGCCTCTATCTCCTTGTCATGTATGGCGCGACGTCGCTGTTCGGCTCCTGTTCATGCGGCCGCTAACCCAGGTGATGTGAATGACTCGTAACAGGAAGATTCTCGTCGGTGTCAATCGTCGTGGCGGTCCTGGGCTGGCTGGCCTACGCCAATCTCGGGATGAAGCGCACCGCGGGCGTGACCGTCACACGGAGAAGATCCAGACTCCGGAGCCTCGAGGCCATCGTGTCCGCGAGCGGCAAGGTCCAGCCGCAAGCGGACCGTCAAGATCAGCGCCGAGACGGTGGGCAAGGTCCTGAAGCTGCAAGTGCGCGAAGGCGACATGGTCACCAGGGGCCAGTTGCTGCTGGAGATCGATCCGCGCAGCCTCGAGACGACGGTCCAGAACCGGGAGGCCAGCCTGGCGACCGTGCGATCGCAGCTGGACCAGATGACCGGCCCAGCTCGAGAACTCCAAGACGATGCTCAGCGCAGGCGCAAGACACGCTGAGGCGCGCAGGAGGCGATGATGACGGCCGCGCTGCTTTCGCGCGAGCAGCTGGAACGGGCGCAGAACGACGTCAAGACGCCAGACCGCCAACCGTCAAGAGCAGCCGAGCAGGGCATCCGGACGCAGGAGCAGCGCATCAAGCAGGAAGAGGCGAACCTGGCCAGCGCCCAGATACGACCTGCACAAAGTCCGAAGGTGTCTCCCCGATCGCCGGCATCGTCACCCAGCGCAATGATCGAAGAGGGCGAAACGGCGGTCGTCGGCACGATGAACAACGCGGCACGGTTCTGCTGACGATCGCGGACATGTCGGTCATCGAGACGGAGATCGAGGTCGACGAAACGGACATTCCGTTCATCCGGATCGGCCAGCTGGCCAAGGTGAAGATCGACGCGATTCCCGACCAGGACGTTCCCAGCGCCAAGTGACGCGAAGTCGGCAACAGCCCGATCACGACCGGCGCGGCCGCGTCCGGCCGCGCGACGAACTTCAAGGTGAAGGTGCCATTGACGGGGTCGTGCCGAACGTGCGACCCGGCTTCACGTGCACGGCGGTGATCACGACCGCGACGCGCCAGAAGGCGGTGGCCGTGCCCATTCAGGCCATGACGGTCCGCGAGCTGATCGTGGACACGGCGGGCAACATCGTGAAGCCGCCGGCCCGGCCGACGGGCCGGGCCGAACCGGCGCGACGCCATCAGCCACGCCGGCGCTCCCGGTCGAACCCAAACCCGGCCAGACCCGCAAGGAAATCGAAGGCGTGTTCCTGCTGAGCGACGGGCAAGGCCGTCTTCACCCCGGTCAAGGTCGGCATCGCCGGCGAGAAGTACTTCGAGGTGCTCTCGGGCTTGAAGGAAGGCGACGAAGTCATCACCGGGCCGCTCGCCTCCGTCCGCAAGCTGAAGGAGGGCGATGCGGTGAAGGTCACGACCGCGTCACCGACGACGAGCCCGTCGTCCCGCAAGCTGATGCAACAGTTCCTCGAAGCGGCCAACATCGCGCTGCAGGCCATCTGGAGCAACAAGCTCCGGTCCCTGCTGACCGTGCTGGGCAACATCGTCGCGGTGACGTCCATCATCGCGGTGGTGTCGCTGGTCCAGGGCCTGAACGCCGCGGTGAAGGACGCGATCCAGTCGCAGGTCGGGGCCGGATGCGTTCGCGGTCACCGCAACCCGGTGACCCTCACACGGCAGGAGGAGACGCGGGCCGGCCCGCAACCCCCGCGTGACGCTCGACGAAGCCGAGGCGATGCGCGCACTACGGCGGCCACATCAGCATCGGTGATGGCCGAGGCCGGCAGCGGCGGCGCAGGCCAAGTACCGCACCGAATCGCTCGACAGCCTGCAAATTCGCGGCGTGACGAAGGAATACAGCCTGCTCTCGACCACGAAGCTCGAGCGCGGCCGGCCCATCACCCCGAGCGAGTTCGACGACGGCCGGCCCGTGGCGATCCTCGGGCTGGGACGCGGCGGATCGGCTGTTCGGCGCGCTCGACCCGATCGACAAGACCTTCACCGATCGCCGGCGTGCACTTCCAGGTCGTCGGCGTCGGCCGAAAAGAAGGGCGCCATGCTCGGCCAGTCCCAGGACGAGTTCGCCGTGATTCCGCTCGGCCGCGTTTCAGCGGATGTTCGGCTCGCGCCAGTCCCTGCAACTGACCGTGACGCCGATCGGACCCGTCGGCGACGAAAGTCGCCATGGACGATGCGACGCGTCGCCATGCGCGTCGAGCGCCGACTGCGGGCCAGCGAGAAGGACAACTTCGGCGTCGTGTCAGCTCGAATACCTTTCTCGATCTCTACAATCAGGCCACCGCGGGCATCTTCGCCATCCTCATCGGGGTCGTCAGCCTCTCGCTCGTGGTCGGCGGCATCGTCATCATGAACATCATGCTGATGGCCGTCAGCGAGCGGACGCGCGAGATCGGGCTGCGCAAGTCGCTCGGGCGCGCGCCGCCGCGACGTCCTGTGGCAGATCCTGACCGAGTCGGTCACCCTCTCGACGTTCGGCGGCATGGTGCGGCACGGCGCTCGGATTCCTGGTCGCCAACATCATCAGCCGCTTCAGCCCGCTGCCGGCCATCGTCGAAGCCTGGTCGGTCGTGCTCGGCATTTCCGTCACCGCCATCGTCGGCCTGTTCTTCGGCCTGTACCCGGCGACGCGGGCCGCGAGCGCTCGATCCGATCGAAGCCTTGAGGAAGGAGTAGCACACGCATGCGGTGGTCGCTGTTCGACGAGATCGTGCGCATGTCCTGGGACACGCTCCGCGGCAACAAGATGCGGTCCGCCCTGACCGTCCTGGGCGTGGTCATCGGCATCATGTCCATCGTCGGCATGACGTCGCTGATTCGCGGCTTCGATCAGTCGC
Organism: uncultured Acidobacteriota bacterium; assembly: GCA_963751445.1. Lineage (GTDB taxonomy): Bacteria > Acidobacteriota > Vicinamibacteria > Vicinamibacterales > SCN-69-37 > DASUGC01. The sequence continues at coordinate 123,953 of CAVVUL010000010.1, forward strand.
TGCGCGACTCGATCAAGGACCATCGGGCCGAACACGATCTTCGTGGCCAAGTTCTCGGCCATCAGCATGTCGTCCGGGCGCCAGCTTCCAGGACATGATGAAGCGGCCCAACATGACGCCCGGCCGATGCCGAGGCGATCGAGCGGGGCGCCCCGTCCATCGAGGCCGTCGTCCATCATCCTCGGCGGCCAGGGCGGCGCCGCCGCGGAGCCGCTGTCGTACGGCGGACAGCAAGACGAAGCCGATGCCGATCATCGGCGTCGAGCGACAGCTACCCGCGCATGGCCCAGTTGCCGGTGGAGATCGGCCGGTTCTTCACGGCGGCGAAGTCGCAGCGACGCAGGAACGTCGTCGTGCTCGGCCAGGCGCCGTACCAGGCGCTGTTCCCCAACAGCGACCCCATCGGCAAGAAGCGTCCGGATCGGCCTGGCCGAGTACGAGGTCATCGGCGTCATCGGCGAAGCGTCCGTCGCCCGGGCGGCTTCACTATCGGCGCCGACGACTTCGCGCGTGATTCCCGCAGACCACCTACCCGAAGCAGTTCGGCCTCCGCGCGGCCAACTTCGGCCGCGGCGAGTTCGCGGCCCATCAGGTCGGCGCCCTGCCCCGCGAGGGCGTCGCCGGTCGAGCAGGTCAAGCGTGAGGTCGAGGACGTGATGCGCATCCGCCACGGCCTCCGCCTGGATCAGCCCAATGACTTCGACCTCGTCACCCAGGACGCGGTTCTGCAGCTGTGGGACACAGATCAGCCAGGCGACGTTCCTCGCCCTCGTGGTGCTCTCGTCCATCGCGCTGATGGTCGGCGGGATCGGGGTGATGAGCATCATGACCATCAGCGTGACGGAGCGGACGCGCGAAATCGGCGTGCGCAAGGCGCTCGGCGCGCGCCGCATCGAAGTGCTGTGGCAGTTCCTCCTCGAGGCAGTATTTCTCACGTCGGCGGGCGGCCTGCTCGGCATCATTCTCGGCAGCGGCGTCGGGCTCGGCGGTCCACTGGGGCACCGGATTCCCGGTGTCCCTGCCCTGGTGGTCGTTCGCCATCGGCGTCGGTTTCTCCGGCCGGCGTCGGCGTATTCTTCGGCATGATCCCGGCCATCCGCGCGTCCCGGCTCGACCCGATCGAAGCGCTAAGATACGAGTGAAGGGCGCCTGCGCTGTATGATTATGCGGATCCATCGTGATTAATCGGCGACACCTGCCGGGTCCGGCAAAGTCGATCAATCGCGATTGCATCAACACGCGTGCCAGTCCCCTGTATCATTTCGCCTATCGGAGGATTCTGCGTATGAAGGTCTTTGACGCGGCTGGCATCCGCAACGTGGCGGTGGTGGGACACAGCGGCGCGGGCAAGACGCAGCTGGTCTCCGCGCTGCTCTGTTCGATGCCGGCGCCGTCAACCGGTTCGGCAAAGTCGACGAAGGCACCACCGTCACCGACTACGACGACGAGGCGATTGCCCGGAAGCACACGCTGGCCGCCTCCCTGGCCTTCCTCGAATGGGACGAAGCAGAAGATCAATCTCATCGACACGCCCGGCATGGGCAACTTCCTGACCGATGCGCGCGCCGCGCTCCGCGTCGTCGGAAGCCGCCGTGGTCGTGGTCGATGCGGTCTCCGGCGTGCAGGTGTCCACCGAAAAGGTCTGGGCGGCCGCCGACGAACTGCAGCCTGCCGCGGCTCATCGTGTGCAGCCGCCTCGATCGCGAACGCGCCAGCCTGGCTCGCGCGCTCGAGTCCATGACGGCCAGCTTCGGCCGCAGATGCGTGCCGGTCCAGATGCCGATCGGCGAGGAGAAGTGCGTTCCAGCGGCGTGGTCGATCTCGTCAGCCATGCGGGCGCTACACGTTCGCCGGCGACGAGATCGGGCAAGCCACACGGAGAGGCCGTTCCCGCAGACGTGCAGGCCGGCGTGCCAAGGCCGCCCGCGACACGCTCATCGAGATGGTCGCCGAGGCCGACGACAGCGCTGATGGAGAAGTTCTTCGAGCACGGCACACTGACGCAGGAGGAACTGACCGGCGGCCTCGCGCGGGCCGTCCGGGCCGGGCCGATTGTTCCCGGTCTTCTGCGCCTCCGGCCTCCGCAACATCGGCGCTGCAGCCCCTCGCCGAGCGCGATCTGACTCTATGTGCCGTCGCCGGCGGAACGGCCATTCGCCGGCGCTGAACCTGAAGGGCGAACCCGCCGACGCGCGAGGCCGACGACAAGAGCGCCGCTGGGCCTGTGGGTCTGGAAGACCATTGCTGATCAGTTCGCCGGCCGCATCACGATGTTCCGCGTCGTGTCGGGCACGCTCAAGGCCGACACGAACGTGCACAATCTCACGCGCGACCAGCCCGAACGCTTCGGCCACCTGCTGCGCCATGCAGGGCAAGACGCAGACGCATGTCGCCTCGAATTGCACGCCGGCGACCTGGGTGCCGTCGCCAAGCTGAAGGACACGCACACGCAACGACGTACTCGGAGACAAGAACGGCCGGCTTCGGCGTCCCGCCGATCGCGTTCCCCGAGCCCGTCCTGTCCTACGCGATCGAGCCGAAGAGCCGGAACGACGAGGACAAGATCGGCCCGGCCATGCAGCGGCTGCACGAGGAAGACCCGTCGATTGGCTACGTCGCGCGACCCGCAGACGCACGAACTGCTGCTCGCCGGCCAGGGCCAGCTCCACATCGAGGTCACCGTGGCCAAGCTGCGCCGCCGATTTGGCGTGGAGGTCACGCTGAAACCGCCGCGCATCGCGTACCGCGAGACGATCACCGCCAGAGGTCGAGGCCCACGGCCGCCACAAGAAGCAGACCGGCGGCCACGGGCAGTTCGGCGACTGCAAGATCCGCATGGAACCGCTGCCGCGCGGCGCGGACTTCGAGTTCGTCGACGACATCTTCGGCGGCGCCATCCCGCGGCAGTACGTCCCCGCCGTCGAGAAGGGCATCCAGGACACCCGGATGCGCGGCTACCTGGCCGGCTACCCCGTCGTGGACTTCCGCGTGACGGTGACCGACGGCTCGTACCACGACGTCGACTCCAGCGAAATGGCGTTCAAGCTCGCCGGCCGGCTGGCGTTCAAGGACGGCATGACCCGCGCCCGGCCGACGATCCTCGAGCCGGTCATGAACGTCGAGGTCTACGCGCCGTCAGACTTCGCGGGCGACCTGATGGGCGACCTGAACAGCCGGCGCGGCCGCATCGCCGGCATGGACACGCAGGGGCACGCCACCGTGATTCGCGCCACGGTGCCGATGGCCGAGATGCTGACCTACGAGCAGACGCTCACGTCGCACACCGGCGGCCGCGGCGCCTATCACATGGAGTTCTCGCACTACGACGAGGTGCCCGTCGCACCTGCACGCGCAAGATCATCGCGGCATCGAAGGCCGAGCGCGGCGAGGTGAAGGAAGAAGAGGAATGATGTAGGGCGGCCGTTCAGGGCCGCCGGATCCGCTGGGCTTGAAGGCCCGGCCTACATTCAGAGGTCATTGAAGCGGTTTGTCCTGACGCTGGCCGTCGCGCTGTCGTTCAGTGGTCCTGCCCGCGCAGGACCCGGCGCCGGCGGCGCCGGTGCCGTCCTTCGAGGGGTTCCTCGCGGGCGTCCGGAAAGAGGCCCTGGCGCTCGGGATCCGAGCCAGCCACCCTCGACCGGCGCTGACCGGCCTCGACCCAACCCGGTTGTCGTCGCCCGCGACCGCGCGCAGCCCGAAGCTCACGCAGAGCCTCGATGACTACATCGGACAGCGCCTGACCCCGACGCGCATCACGACCGCCAGAGACCCTCGCGCCAGACGCACGCCGAACTGCTCGGCAAGCGTCGAGAAGGCGTACGGTGTATCCGCCCGCGATGATGGTCGCCGATCTGGGGTCTCGAATCGAACTTCGGCCAGTTCACCGGCAGCTATCCCACGATCAGCGCGCTGGCGACGCTCGCGTACGACGGTCGCCGCGCCATCTTTCGCGACGAACTCTTCGCCGCGCTGAAGATCGTCGATGCCGGCCGGCCTCGCGCCCGCCGACGCTGAAGGGCTCGTGGGCGGGCGCGATGGGCCAGCCGCAGTTCATGCCGTCGAGCTACCTTCGGCACGCCGTCGATTTCGACAGCGACGGCCGCGATCGACATCTGGACATCGCTCGCCGGACGTCTTCGGCTCGATGGCAAACTACCTCAGGAACTCGGGCTGGCAGCGCGGGCGAGCGATGGGGGCGCGAAGTCACGGTCTCGAGAACCGCCCTGGCGAAGATCGACCGTCGCGTCGCCGATGCGCACGAAGGGCTGCCGCGCCGATCGGGCGAACTCACCGTCGCCGGCCGCTCGCCGGAGTGGGCGAAGCTGGGCGTCACGCTGACCGGCGGCAGCGCCCTGCCGAACGGCCCGACGCCCGGCGTCGCTGGTCCGCGGCCAGACGCGGCTACTTCCTCGTCTACCGGAACTACGAAGCCATCCTCGCCTACAACTGCTCGCATGCCTACGCGGTCAGCGTGGGACTGCTGGCTGATGCAGTAAGTCAAGAATCAGAAGTCAAAAGTCAAAAGTAAGTTCCGCGCCGCCCGGTAGCGAGGCGCCGAACTCCAAGCCGGACGATGGACATCGGACGATGGACGCTGGACTTAGTTCCAGCGCAGGCCCTTCAGCTGATCGAGATTCACGTTCCCGCCCGAGAGCACACACACGACGCGCGCGCCGGCCGGCGCCTTGATGAGGCCGTGCAGCAGTGCGGCCACCGGCGACGCGGCCGCCCCTTCCGGCACCAGCTTCGCGTGGTGCATCGTCCACACCACCGCCTCGAAGATCTGCTCGTCCGGCAGCGTGACGATGTCGTCCACGAAGACGCGCACGATCTGGAACGTGTGCTCGCCGACGCGCTTCACCCGCAGGCCGTCGATGATGCAATCGACGCTGGTCGAGCGTGACGACATGGCCGGCGTCGACGCTGCGTCTTCATGCCGGGCGCGCCGGAGGACTCGACGCCAATCAGCGCACCTCCGGATTGTGCGCCTTCATCGGCCAGCGCGATGCCGGAAATCAACCCGCCGCCGCCGATCGGCACGACCACGACGTCGACGTCCGGCCAGTCCTGGGCAATTTCGAGCCCGACGGTGCCCTGCCCGCTGATGAGCTGGCAGGTCGTCGAACGGATGAATGTAGGTATAGCCGCGCTCGGCGACCAGTTCTTTGGCCCGCTCGTTCGCCTCGTCCCAGATCAGCCGTGAAGCACGACCTCGGCGCCGTAGGCGCGCGTCGCCTCGACCTTCGACGGCGTCGCATTGGCGGCCATGCAGACGACGGCCTTGATGCCATGGATGCGGGCGGCGAGCGCCACGCCCTGCGCGTGATTGCCGGCCGACGAGCAGATCACGCCGCGGCTGCTTCTCCGTCCTCAGAGAGCTGCGGGAAACTTGTTGAGCGGGCCGCGGATCTTGTACGACCCTGTGCGCTGAAAGAGTTCGGCCTTGAGTCGCACCTCGAAACCCGTGCGCTCGCTCAGCATGCGGGACGCAGCAGCGGCGTCCGATAGACGTGGTCGCCCATGCGGGCTCGCGCCGCAGTGAAATCGGCCGCCGTCAACGCCTCCATCAGCCCGCTCCTCCGTCCGCGCGCACGCGAACCATCCCCAAAGAAATTGCCCGGCGTCGCACGCGACGCCGGGCCATATTCTGACCGAACGAGAACCTGAGGACCCTGTTCAGGCGCCGCCCGCCTTCGCTGGGCGTCGTGACCTTGCTGCCGGCCCCTTGGCGGCCATGTCGTCCTTGCCCTTCGGCCGCTCGGGCGCGTCGTCTTCTTGCGGCGGCCTCCCAGCGCCTCGCGCAATGCGGCCGCCCACGGTCTTCTTCTTCGGGCTTCTCGGCCGCCTGCACCGGCCTGCGTCCGCGGCGGCGCTCGGGTTGTACTCGCTGCCGACAGTTCGACCTGCGCGAGGTCGGCCGCGTCGCCGCGACGATGCCCGAGCCGGAGCAGGCGCGTGTAGCCGCCCGGCCGATCGGCATAGCGCGGCGCAATCGTGTCGAACAGCTTCGTCACGACCTCGCGGTCGGCGATGTCCGCCGCCACGCGCGGCGCGCCATGACGGCGCGCGAGCTGCCGGCCGGCGCGTCGAGGCTGCGCTTGGCGATCGAGATGATCGCTCGACGAACGGCCGCAGGTCCTTGGCCTTCGGCACGGTGGTCTCGATGCGCTCGTGCTGCAGCAGCGCCGAGGCCTGATTGCGGAGCATCGAGATGCGATGCTCCGTGACCCGGCCCAGCTTTCGATACGCCACTCTGTGACGCATGACGTTCCTGAATCCTCGTCGCGATCGATCTGTGCCCTGCTAGCCTGCCCTGGCCGGCTCATCCTGCCGCGCGCGTCGAGGCGCATGCCCAGGCTGAGCCCCATGGTCGCTCAGGATGTCCTTGATCTCGTTCAGCGACTTGCGGCCGAAGTTCTTCGTCTTCAGCATCTCGCCTTCGGTCTTCTGCACGAGCTCGCGGAGCGTGCGGATGTTCGCGTTCTTCAGGCAGTTGTACGAGCGCACCGACAGCTCGAGTTCCTCGACGCTCTTGTCGAGGTGCTCGTTCCGCACCGCCGCCGGCTCGGCGGCCAGGCCGTCCAGCGGCTGGTCGGCGGCCTCGTCCAGGCCCACGAAGATCGTGAAGTGGTCGCGGATGAGCTTGGCCGCCAGCGACACGGCATCGCGCGGCGTCACCGCGCCGTTCGTCCACACCTCGAGCGTGAGCTTGTCGTAGTCGGTGGTCTGGCCGATGCGCGCGGCGTCGACGACGTAGTTGACCTTCTTCACCGGCGAGTGCACCGAGTCGATCGGGAATCCAGCCGATGCCGAGATCCTCGTCGAAGTTCTTGTCGGCGGCGACGTAGCCCGCGGCCGCGCTTGATGCGCAGCTCCATCTCGAGCTTGCCGCCCTCGCTGACCGTCGCGATGTGCGCGTCCGGCTCGAGGATTTCGACGTCGGCATCGGCCACGATGTCGCGCGCGCGCACTTCGCCCGGCTTGAGTCGCCCGGATCGTCGACGCGTCTTCGGCTGATCGGTATGCACCTTCAGCGGAATCTGCTTCAGGTTCAGGATGATGTCCGTCGCATCCTCGACGACGCCCTGGATCGGCGAGAACTCGTGGAGCACGCCCTCGATCTTGACGGCCGTGACGGCCGCGCCCTCGATGGACGACAGCAGCACGCGGCGCATCGCGTTGCCGACGGTCGTGCCGAAGCCGCGCTCGAACGGCTGCGCCGAGAACCGGCCGAACCGGTCGGTCAAAGTCTCGCGCTCGAACTCCAGCCGCTTGGGCCGCTGAAAACCTTTCCACAACATGGCACTGTTCCTTTCGCCGCAGCCCGATCACGGCGGCCAGACCTGCTGTTGACCGCCGACCTCCCGCCGCAGGTCTGAAGGGCTGCGGGCACGGCGGAACCGGACTTCGAAGTTCGAACTTCGAAGTCCGACGTTACTTCGAATACAACTCGACGATCAGCTGCTCCTGCACGGGCAGGTTGATCTGCTCGCGCGTCGGCAGCGACGAAATCCGGCCCGCCAGGGCGGCCGCATCGAGCAGCAGCCACTCCGGAATCCCGCGGCCCTTCACCTCTTCCATCGCGTGCTGGATGGTCGGGTTCTGCCACGCTCGTCGTGCGCACGGCAACCGTGTCGCCCGAGCCGCACGGCATACGACGGGATGTCGACCTTCTTGCCGTTCACGCGTGAAGTGCCCATGGCGCACGAGCTGCCGGGCCTGCGCGCGCGACGTCGCGAAGCCCAGGCGGTAGACCACGTTGTCGAGACGCCGCTCGAGCATCTGCAGCAGCAGTTCGCCCGTGACGCCCTTCTGCCGGTCGGCCGCCTCGAAGTAGCGGCGGAACTGGCTCTCGAGCACGCCGTAGGTGCGCTTGACCTTCTGCTTCTCGCGCAGCTGCACGCCGTAGCCGACCATCTTCGCCTTGCGCGCGCGGCCGTGCTGGCCGGGCGGGACATTGCGCTTCTCAATCGCGCACTTGTCCGTGTAGCACCGCTCGCCCTTGAGGAAGAGCTTCATGCCCTCGCGCCGGCACATCCGGCAGACCGGACCGATATATCGAGCCATCGTCTAAGACCTCTGCGAAATAACTAACAACTGGCAACTGACAACTCGAAGTTCGAACGTCGACGTTCGAACTCAGGCGCTCACGCGCTAGACGCGACGCCGCTTCGGCGGCCGGCAGCCGTTGTGCGGAATCGGCGTGACGTCGCGGATGCGACTTCACGTCGATGCCGACCGTCTGCAACGCGCGAATCGCGGACTCGCGGCCGGCGCCCGGCCCCTTCACGCGCACCTCGACGCGACGCAAGCCGTACGCCTTCGCCGCGTTGCCGGCGGCAATCGCCGCCTGCGTCGCCGCGAACGGCGTGCCCTTGCGCGATCCTTTGAAGCCGATCCCGCCGGCGCTCGACCAGGCAATCACGTGGCCCTCGAGGTCCGTGATCGTGATGATCGTGTTGTTGAACGACGCCTGGATATGCGCGTAGCCGTGGTGCACCACGCGCTTCTCGCCGCGCTTCTTGAACGACTTCTTCTTGGCCGGGGCCTTCTCCGTCTCCGGAGCGCCGGCGGCACCTTCCTGGGCTGCTGTCTTGGCCATGGTCTCTACCTACTCGGTCTTCTTCTTCGCGATCGCGCCCTTGCGCGGCCCCTTGCGGGTGCGCGAATTCGTCCGCGTCCGCTGGCCCCGCAGCGGGCAGGTTGCGGCGGTGCCGCGACCCGCGGTAGCTGCCGATTTCCACCAGCCGCTTGATGTTCATCGAGATCTCCTTGCGGAGATCGCCCTCGACGCCGACCGACTTCCTCGATCACCCGGCTGATCTTGCGGACGTCGTCTTCCGACAGGTCCTTGACCCGGATGTCTCGGACTGACGCCCGCCGACGTGAGGATGTCGTTCGACCGCTTCCGGCCGATGCCGTAGATGTAGGTGAGTCCGATCTCGACGCGCTTCGTGCGCGGCAAATCAACGCCTGCAATGCGTGCCATCGCCTATCCCTGCCTCTGCTTGTGCTTCTGGTTCGTGCAGATCACGCGCACGACGCCGCGCCGCCGCACGATCTTGCACTTGTCGCAAATCCGCTTCACCGACGCTCTGACCTTCATGCCCATCGTCCCCTTCTTGGGTCAGTCCCGGCTTACGCCACCAGGGACAGACCCCGTCATTCCTTCCGCACGATGCGGCCGCGGCCCAGGTCTCGCGGCATCACCTCCACCGTCACGCGATCGCCCACGACCAGCCGGACGAAATTCCGGCCCGCACCCGACGTCGCGTGCGCCGTCACCTCGCGCCCGTCCTCCATGCGCCACCCGGTAGAGCGCCCGCGGCAACACCGCCAGCACCGTTCCCTCACCGTCGCGCGCCAGCGTCGGCGCCTACCCCGCCGACGCGACCGGCTGCGCCGCGCCGCGCCCGCGCGGTCAACACCAGCGGGCCCGTCGCTGCCCACGGCGACCGTGTGCTCGAAGTGCGCCGCCAGGCTGCCGTCACGCGTCACCGCGGTCCAGCCGTCGGCCAGCACCCTCGTCTCCGGCCGGCCCATCGCCACCATCGGCTCGATCGCGAGCACCATGCCCGCCGCCAGCTTCGGCCCTCGGCCCGGCTGCCCGTAGTTCGGGATCTGCGGGTCCTCGTGCAGCTTCTCGCCGATCCCGTGCCCCACGAACTCGCGCACGATCGAGAACCCGTGCGTCTCGACCCACGCCTGCACGGCGTGCCCGATGTCCGACAGCCGGCCGCCGACTTGCACCTGCGCCATCGCCGCGATCGAGCGACTCGCGCGTCACCCGCAGCAGCCGCGCCGGCCGCTCTCGGACACCCGCCCGACCGGCACGGTCAGCGCCGAGTCGCCGTAGTACCCGCCCAGCTTCACGCCCACGTCGAGCGAGATGATGTCGCCCTCGGCGCAGCACCCGCGTCGCCGAGGGAATGCCGTGCACCACTTCCTCATTCACCGACGCGCAGAGGGTCGCGGGATATCCGCGGTACCCCTTGAACGCCGGCTCCGCGCCGCCGTCGCGCACCAGCCGCTCGGCCAGCCGATCCAGGTCCGCCGTCGTGACACCCGGCGCCACCGCGGCCTCGAGTGCCGCGAGCACGTCGCCACGAGCTGGCTCGGCCGCGCGCATCTTCGCGATCTCGGCGGCCGACCGGCAGCATAATCACGCGCGCCCCTCCCACCACCGAGGCCACCGCCGCGGCGATGTCCGCCGCCACGGCTTCCGGCGTCTGATCCCCGTCGACCGACCGGAACGTCGGCCGCGTCTGGTAGAACTCGACGAGCGGCTCGCGTATCGCGCGCGTAGACCCGCAGACGCTCGCGCACCACCTCGACGTTGTCGTCGCGCCGCTGTACCAGCGCCCCGCCGCACTTGGCGCACGCCGTCAGGCCCGGCACGGCGTTCCACCCGCACGACCCGCAAATCCGCCGCAGGCGTCAGCCGCTCGACCAGCGTCTCCTCCGGCACCTCGATATTCACGACCACAATGGGCGTGCCATCGTCGAGCATCGTGTCCAGCGCCCGCGCCTGCGTCACCGTCCGCGGAAACCCGTCGAGCACGAACCCTGCGGCGGCATCCGGCCTCGCCAGCCGCTCCCGCACGATGCCGATCATCAGGTCGTCGCCGACCAACTGACCGGCATCCATGAGCGCCTTGCTGGCGCGCCCCAGCTCCGTCCCGGCCTGCACGGCCTCGCGCAGGATGTCGCCCGGTCGAGATTCGCGGCACGCCGCGCGCGCGGCCGAACATCTCCGCCTGCGTGCCCTTGCCGGCCCCAGGCGCCCCGAGCATGACCAGCCGCACCGGCACGATGCGCCCCTAGCCCCGACGCCCGCGGATGCGCGTCTTCTTCATGAAGCCGTCGTAATGCCGCATGATCAACTGCGACTCGACCTGCTGCACGGTATCCATCGCCACGCCGACGATGATGAGCAGCGACGTGCCGCCGAAGTAGAACTGCACGTTCATGCCTTCGGTAATGAACTTCGGCATGATCGCGTCGAGCCAGTCGCCAATGAACGGAATCGGCGCCACCTTGAACCCGGTCAGCATGAACTCCGGCAGCAGCGCGATGGCGGCCAGATACACGCGCGCCGGCGAGCGTCACCCGCGCCAGAATCGTGTCGATGTACTCGGCCGTCCGCTTGCCGGGCCGGATACCCGGGACGAACCCGCCGTACTTCCGCATGTTCTCCGCCACGTCATCCGGATTGAAGATGATCGCCGTGTAGAAGTACGCGAAGAAGATGATCATCCCGACGTAGAGCAGGTTGTACAGCGGGTACCCCATGCCCAACTGAGTAATCGCGCGGTCCACGAAGCCGCCCGGCGGGAACATCGGCTGCAGCGTCTGCGGGAACGCCAGGATCGACGACGCGAAGATGACCGGCATGACGCCGCCGGTGTTCACCTTCAGCGGGATGTGCGTGCTGGCGCCGCCGTACATCCGGCGCCCGACCATGCGGCGGGCGTACTGCACCGTGACCCGGCGGTGGCCGCGCTCCATGAACACGACCGCGGCCGACCACGGCGACCATCAGCACGAGCAGCAGCGACCAGGCGGAACAGCCCCATGTCGCCGCGTCTCGAGCTGGGCCAACGTCGCCCAGCCCCGCGCGGCAGGCCGGCGACGATGCCCGCGTAGATCAGCAGCGACATGCCGTTGCCGATGCCGCGCTCGGTGATCTGCTCGCCGAGCCACATGACCAGCACCGACCCGGTCGTCAGCGTCAGCACGGTCGTGAACCGGAAGAACCAGCCCGGGTCGTAGACGATCGAGCAGGCCGCCCGCCGACGCTGGTGTGTGACTCGAGGAAGAAGGCGATGCCGAGCGCCTGCACGACGCTCAGCAGGATCGTGCCGTAGCGCGTGTACTGCGTGATCTTGCGACGGCCGAGCTCGCCTTCCTTCGACAGCCGCTCGAGGTACGGCCACACGACCGTGAGCAGCTGCAGAATGATCGACGCGCTGATGTACGGCATCACGCCGAGCGCGAACACGGTCATCTGCGACAGGTTGTAGCCCGAGAACATGTCGTACAGGCCGAACAGGTTGCTCGCCGCCGCCTGCTCCGCCAGCTGGACGCAGCGCCTCGGTGTTGATACCCGGCGTCGGGATGTGCCCGCCGATCCGGTAGACCGCGAGCAGGCCGAAGGTAAACAGCACCCGCTTGCGCAGTTCGGGGATCGCGAAGATGTTCTTCAGACTGTCCATGGCACCGCGCTACTCAGGACTTCCGCCGTGCCCCCGGCCGCCGCGATCTTCTCGGCCGCCGTGCCGCTGAACTTGTGCGCCTGCACCGTCAGCTTCTTGGAGATTTCGCCACGGCCGAGCACCTTGATCCGCGCTGCGCGACTCGCGCACGAGGCCACGCTCGCGCAGCACCTCCGGCGTCACCGCCGAACCGGCCTCGAACACCTCGCCCAGCGTGTCCAGGTTCACCACCGCGTACTCCACGCGGAACGGGTTGTGGAACCCGCGCTTCGGCACGCGCCGATGCAGCGGCATCTGGCCGCCCTCGAAGCCGCGCTTGAAGCGGAATCCCGAACGCGACTTGCGCGCCCTTGTGCGCCGCGCGACGCGGTCTTGCCGTGGCCCGGAGCCCGGGCCGCGGCCGACGCGCTTCTTCGGATGCTTCGCGCCCTTCGGCGGGCGAATGGCATTGTTCAGCGACATCACGCACCTTCTCAACTTTCACGAGATGGCGCACCTTCAGGATCAACCCGCGGGTCGCCGGCGTGTCCAGCCACCTCGACGGTGTGGCCGAATCCGGCGCAGGCCCAGGCCGCGGATGCGCCAGCGCCTGCTTCTTGTCGAAGCCAATCGTGCTTCGAATCTGCGTCACCTTGAGCGACTTCATGTCCGTACCTGATCTGCCGCCTTACTGGCGCTCGCCGTGCCCGGTCAACTCGTCGACGTCCTTGCCGCGCAGCCGCGCCACCGCCGCCGGATCGCGCAGCACCTGCAGCGCCGCGAACGTCGCGCGCACCACGTTGTGCGGGTTCGCGGACCCGAGCGACTTCGTCAGCACGTTGTTGATGCCCGCCGACTCGACGACCGCGCGCACCGCGCCGCCCGCGATGATGCCCGTGCCGTCCGGCGCCGGCTTCAGCAGCACCGAGCCCGCGCCGAAGTTGCCCAGCATCGGATGCGGAATCGATCGTGCCCTTCATCGGCACGCGCACCAGCACCTTCTTGGCGGCTTCGATCGCCTTCTTGATGGCCGACGGCACTTCCTTCGCCTTGCCGATGCCGAACCCGACGACGCCATGGCCGTCACCCACGACGACCAGCGCGCTGAAGCTCAGGTTCTTGCCGCCCTTGACGACCTTCGTGACGCGGCTGATGGCCACCACCGTGTCCTTCAGTTCGAACTCCGACGCGTCGATCTTTTCGCGAGAACACCATAGGACTCCTTCAGAACTCCAGACCCGCCTTGCGGGCGGCGTCGGCCACCGCGCGCACGCGGCCGTGATACAGATTGCCGCCGCGGTCGAACACGACGTGGGTGATGCCCTTGTCCTTCAGCCGCTCGGCGATCACCTGGCCGAGCGCTTCGGCGCCCTTGCGGTTGCCGCCGCGCACGTCGCCGGCGAACACCGTCTTCAGCGCTTCTCGGTGGACGACGCGGCCGCGACCGTGCGGCCCGCCATGTCGTCAATGACCTGCGCATAGATGTGCGCGACGGACCGGAACACGGCCAGCCGCGGCCGTTCGGCCGTGCCGTGCAATCCGCTTGCGCTGCCGCAGCCGGATCCGCTCGCGTCGATCTTTCTTGGTTCGAATCTTCATGGCGCTACGCTCCTGTCTTGCCGACCTTCTTCTTCAGCACTTCGCCGGTGTAGCGCACGCCCTTCTGCTTGTACGGGTCGGGCTTGCGCAGGCGGCGGATGTTGGCCGCCACCTGGCCGACCAGCTGGCGATCGATGCCCGTCACCGTGACGTGCGTCTGCTTGTCGATCACGATGTCGATGCCCGCCGGGAATGTCGAACACCACCGGGTGCGAATAGCCCAGCGCGAACACGACCTGCTTGCCCTTCACTTCGCGCGCGGTAGCCGACGCCGACGATGTCGAGCTCCTTCTTGAAGCCGGTCGGTCACGCCCTCGACCGCGTTGGCCATCAGGCTCCGCGCGAGGCCGTGGAACTTGCTCGAGCTGCGGGTCCGGGCGCTCGAGCGCGCGAGCAATTCCGCGCCCTTCAGCTCGAACATGATGCCCGGCGGCACGCAGCTGCTGCAGCGTGCCCTTCGGGCCCTTGACTTCGACGCCGTCCGGGCTGACGGTGACGGTGACGCCCTTCGGCACGGGAATCGGTTTCTTGCCAATACGGGACATGTCAGATCCTCGACAGCCTCTACCAGATGTTGCAGAGCACTTCGCCGCCGACGCCGGCCTTGACCGCGTCCTGCCCGGTCATGACGCCGCGCGAGGTGGTCAGAATGCTGGTGCCGAGGCCGCCCATGACCTTCGGCACGTCGTCGCGGCCGAAGTAGACGCGCCGGCCCGGACGGCTGACGCGCTCGAGGCCCGAGATGACGTTCTCGCCGCGCGGGCCGTACTTGAGGGACGAGCCGAATCGACCGGCTGCGGCCGTCGCCCTCGGTCGACCACCTTGAAGCCCTGGATGTAGCCTTCCTGCTCGAGGATCCTGGCGATGTCGGCCTTGAAACTGGACGCCGGCACGTCCACGCGCTGATGGCGCGCGTGCACCGCGTTCCGGATGCCGGGTCAGCATGTCTGCGATCGGATCAGTCATATCTCATCCGTCACCAGCTGCTCTTGATGACGCCCGCCACTTCGCCGCGCAGGGCCAGCTCGCGGAAGCACAGCCGGCAGAGCGCGAACTTGCGGAGGTACGCGCGCGGCCGCCCGCACTTCTTGCAGCGGTTGCGGTGCCGGACCGCGTACTTCACTTGGGCGTCTTCACGGATTTTGCCGTCGTAGCCATTGTATCGCTCGCTTTGCTCGCTGTAGGGGCCATCCGGCTTACGCCTCGGGGCCAGACCCCGTTAGTTCTGCCGGAACGGCATGCCCATCAGCTGCAGCAGCCGCCGCGCCTCTTCGTCGGTCTTGGCCGTCGTCACGAACGAGATGTTCATGCCGCGGGCCTTGTCGACCTTGAGGTAGTCGATTTCCGGGAACATCAGCTGGTCGCGCAGGCCGAGCGTGTAGTTGCCGCGGCCGTCGAAGCCCCGCGCCGACACGCCGCGGAAGTCGCGCACGCGCGGCAGCGCGATGGCGACCAGCCGGTCGATGAACTCGTACATCCGCTCGCCGCGCAGCGTGACCATCGCGCCGATGGGCATGCCCTTGCGCACCTTGAACTGCGCGATCGACTTCGTCGCGCGCGTCACGGCGGCGCGCTGGCCGGTGATCTTGCTGAGTTCCTCGGCGCCGGTGTCCACGATCTTCGCGTTCTGCGTGCCTTCGCCCAGGCCCATGTTCACGACGACCTTGGTGATGCTTGCGGCACCGCCATGACGTTCGTGTAGCCGAACTCCTTGCGCAGCGCGGGCACGACCTCGGTCTGGTAACGATCCTTCAGCCGGCTCATTTGTCGACCACTCCCTTGCACTTGCGGCACACGCGAACCGCGCGCCCGTTGTCGAGCCGCTGCCGGCCGACGCGCGTCGGGCGCCGAGCACTCCGGGCAGACCAGCTGGACGTTCGACGCCGCCAGCGGCGCCTCGCGCTCCACGATGCCGCCCTTGATGTTCTTCTGCGGGTTCGGCTTCGTGTGACGCTTGATGAAATTGACGCCCTCGACGACGACGCGCTGCTTGGCCGGGACGACGCGCAGCACGCGGCCGCGCTTGCCGCGATCACGCCCGGTGATCACGACCACGTTGTCGTTCTTCTTGACGGCGTTGACGGTTGCGGTCACAGAACCTCCGGCGCGAGCGAGATGATCTTCATGAACCGGCGCTCGCGCAGCTCGCGCGCCACGGGCCCGAACACGCGCGTGCCGACCGGCTCGCTCTCGTCGTTGATCAGCACGGCGGCGTTGCGGTCGAACCGGATGTAGGTGCCGTCCTTGCGCCGCAGTTCCTTGCGCGTCCGCACGATGACGGCCTTCACCACCTGGCCCTTCTTCACCGTCGCGTCCGGCGTCGCTTCCTTGACCGAGGCCGTCACGATGTCGCCGATGCGCGCGTAGCGCCCGGTGGAGCCGCCGATCGGGTTGATCACCGCGATCTTGCGGGCGCCCGAGTTGTCGGCGACGTCGAGAATCGAACGCATCTGCACCATGGCTAGACCTCCTTCGCCCGCTCAACGATGCGGGTCACGACCCAGCGCTTGCGGCGGCTGAGCGGCCGCGACTGCGACGAGGGCGACGCGGTCGCCCACCTTCGCATCGTTCTGCTCGTCATGCGCCATGAAGCGGGACGTGCAGCCGCAACTGCTTGCCGTACACCTCGTCGCGAACCTGCCGCTCGATGGTGACGACCACGCTCTTGGTCATCTTGTTGCTGACGACCGTGCCGATGATTTCCTGCTTGGCCATCGCTAGTCCTTGCCACCCTTCTCGCGGAGTACGGTCTTCACCCGCGCGAGCTCCCGGCGCAGCGGCCGGATCTTGTTGCCCGACTCGCCCTGCCCCATCGACTGACTGCAGCCGCAGCCGGAACACCTGGTCCTCCAGGTCGGACGCGCGCTGCCGGAGGTCATCCACCGTCAGACCGCGCAGATCGGTCAGTAGTTCGCGCACCTTCATGACATCGACTCCTCGGCGGTGAAGCGGCCCGTGAAGCGCGTCTTCATCGGCAGCTTCGCGGACGCCAGGCGCATCGCCGCGCGCGCTTCGGCGGCCGTCACGCCTTCCATCTCGAACAGGATCCGGCCCGGCTTGATGACCGCCACCCAGCCCTCGGGCGCGCCCTTGCCCTTGCCCATGCGGGTTTCCTGCGGCTTCTTGGTGATCGGCTTGTCCGGGAACACGCGAATCCAGACCTTGCCGCCGCGCTTGATCCCGCGCGTCAGCGCGACGCGCGCCGCTTCGATCTGGCGGTCCGTCAGCCAGCACGGCTCGAGCGACATCAGGCCGTAATCGCCAAACGCCACCGACGACGCCGCGCCACGCCAGCCCGCGCATGCGGCCGCGCTGCTGCTTGCGGTACTTGACCTTCTTCGGCATCAACATAAGGACAACCTATTGATCTCTCGACCTCTGGCTCTACTGGTCTATCTCAAAGCGCTCGACCACGGTCCCTACGCCCGCGCCGCGCGCCGGGGCTGCCGGTATTCCTCTTCGCGGCCGGTCTTCGGCGTCAGGCGCTCGCCCTTGTAGAGCCACACCTTCACGCCGATCTTTCCGTAGGTCGTGCGCGCCTCCGCGAAGCCGTAGTCGATATCCGCGCGCAGCGTCTGCAGCGGCAGCTGCCCGTGCAGATACCACTCGGACCGCGCGATTTCCGCGCCGTTCAGCCGGCCGGACACGCGCACCTTGATGCCGCGCGCGCCGAACCGCAGCGCCGATTCGACGGCCTTGCGCATCGCGCGCCGGAACGCGACGCGCTTCTCGAGCTGCATCGCCACCGACTCGCCAATCAGCTGCGCGTCCAGCTCGGGCTTCTGGATCTCGAGGATGTTGATGAACACCTCGCGCCCGGTGGACTTCTGCAGCTCCTGCCGCAGCTTGTCGACTTCCGTGCCCTTGCGGCCGATGATGATGCCCGGCCGCGAGGTGTGGATGTCGATCTTCAGCTTGTTGGCCGCCCGCTCGATCTCGATCCGCGACACGCCCGCATGCGCGAATCGCGTCTTCAGGTCGTCGCGCAGCTTCACGTCCTCGTGCAGGAGCTTCGCGTAGTCCTTGTCCGCGTACCAGCGCGATCGCCAGGTCTTGTTGAACCCGAGCCGGAATCCAAACGGATGTACTTTCTGACCCATCGTTGCATCCTCAGTCCTCGTGTCGTGCTAGCTCGACGGTCGCGCGGCGGCGTCCGCGGCCTTGCCCGTCCGGCGCGCGCGCGCGCCCGCCGCGGTCGCGCCGGCCTTCACCGGCCGCTCGGCCACTTCCACCGTCAGGTGCGCCATCCGCTTCACGACGCGAAACGCGCGGCCCATCGGGGCCGGGCGGATCCGCTTCATGCTCGGCCCCTGATCGGCAAAGCAGCTTGCCACGAAGAGCCGGTCCACGTCGCCGCCGAAGCCCGGCTTCTGCTGGGCGTTGGCGACGGCCGAGCGCAGCAGCTTCTCGATGTCGCGCGCGATGAGCTTGCGCGAGAACCGGAGCGTCGCCAGCGCCTGCGTCACGTCGCGCGCCGCGGATCTGGTCGAGCACGAGGCCCGCCTTCTGCGCCGACGTGCGGATGTACTTGGTCGTCGCCGGCCCGGCTCATTACGCGCCTCCCTTGGCCGGCGCGCGTCCGCCGCCGGCCCGCGCCGGACGGCGCGCGATCCTGCGCCGCCTTTTCCGCCTTGGTCGTGTGGCCCTTGAAGAGCCGCGTCGGCGCGAACTCGCCGAGCCTGTGGCCCGACCATGTTCTCGGTGATGTACACCGGGATGAACTTCCGCCCGTTGTGCACCGCAATCGTGTGGCCCACCATCTCCGGAATCACGGTCGATCGCCGCGACCAGGTCTTGATGACCTTCTTCTCGGTCTGCGATTCATGGCTTCCACCTTCTCGAGCAGGTGGAGATCGATGAACGGGCCCTTCTTGAGTGATCTACCCATAAATGACTCTCATCAAACTTCGAAGTTCGAACGTCGACGTTCGAAGTTACTTCTTCTGGCGCTCCACGATGAACCGGTCCGTGCACTTCCGGCGCCGCGTCTTGTACCCCTTCGTCGGCCTGCCCCACGGCGTCACCGGATGCCGGCCGCCGGAGGTCTTGCCCTCGCCGCCGCCGAGCGGATGGTCCACCGGGTTCATCGCGACGCCGCGCACGTGCGGACGCTTGCCGAGCCACCGGCTCCGGCCCGCCTTGCCGATCGACACGTTCTCGTGGTCGAGATTGCCGACCTGGCCGATCGTGGCGAGGCACTCGATGTTGATGAGCCGGATCTCGCCCGACGGCATCTTCACCGATGCATACAGGCCTTCCTTGGCCACCAGCTGCACGGCCGATCCGGCCGACCGCGCGATCTGTCCGCCCTTGCCCTGCTTCAGCTCGACGTTGTGAATCATCGTGCCGAGCGGAATGTTCTTGAGCTTCAGGCAGTTGCCCGGCAGGATGTCGCAGTTTTCGCCCGACATCACCGGGTCGCCCACCTTCAGCCCGAGCGGATGCAGGATGTACCGCTTCTCGCCGTCCGCATAGGTGACGAGCGCGATGCGCGCCGAGCGGTTCGGGTCGTACTCGACGGTGGTGACCTTGCCCGGGATGTTGAACTTGTCCCGCTTGAAGTCGATGATGCGGTAGTTGCGCTTGTGCCCGCCGCCGCGCCACCAGGACGTCAGCTGACCCGCTGTTGTTGCGGCCGCCCGAGCGCTCGAGCGGTCTCGACCAGCGGCTTGTACGGCCGGCGAAGTCGTGATGTCCTCGAACGTCTGCACGCTCTGGAATCGTCGGCCGGCTGACGTCGGCTTGTACTTGCGAATCGGCATGATGCGATCCTCGCTCTACGTGCCTTCGATGAACTCCGGCGTCTTCTCGCCAGCCTTGAGCCGGACCCAGGCCTTCTTCCAGTCCGGACGCTGTCCCTCGAACCGGCCCTGGCGCTTGAACTTGCCGTGCACGATCTGCGTTCGCACACCGGCCACCTTCACGCCGAACAGCTTCTCCACCGCGCGACGCACGTCGATCTTCGTCGCCTCGCGCGCCACTTCGAACACCACGACCTCGCCCTTTTCACGGGCGATCGTCGTCTTCTCGGTCACGAGCGGACGCCGGATGACTTGCGTGGGCTTCATCCCAGCACCTCCTGCAGCCGCTCGATGGCGGCGCGCGTGGCGATAATCCGTGGCCGTGTCCATCACATCCCGCGCCGTCAGACGGCCGCTGGCAACCAGCCGGACGCCCGGCGATGTTGCGCGCCGACGCCTGGAAGTTCTCGTCGAGCGTCACGTCGACCACGAGCGTCCGCCCGGCCGCGCCCAGCCGCTTCAGCAGCTCGGCGGCGGCCTTCGTCTTCCGCTCGGCCGCCTTCAATTCGTCGACGACCGTGATGGCGCCGTCCTTGCAGCTTGGCCATCAGCGCCGCCTTGCAGCGCGCCGCGCTCGACCTTCTTCGGCAGCTGATACGTGTAGCTGCGCGGTTGCGGCCCGAACACGGTGCCGCCGTGGCGCCAGAGGGGCGTGCGGGACGACCCGACCTGCGGCCGGCCCGTGCCCTTCTGCTTGTAGGGCTTCTTGCCGCCGCCGCTGACGAGCGCGCGGTTCTTGGTCGTGTGGGTGCCGCGCCGCTCCGACGCGTTCTGCCGCACGACGGATTCCCATACCAGATCGGTCTTGATGGGGCCGGCAAACACCGCCTCATTCAGGTCCAGGGACCCGACCTTCTGGTTGTCGCTGTTCACCACATCCAGTGTCATGGCTACTTTCTTGCCCTTCTTCGCCTTCTCACCTGCGGCTGCGGCTCAGGCTTGCGCGCGATCGCGCGGCGAACGACGACCACGCCATCGGGCGCGCCCGGCACGGCCCCGCGCAGCACGATCAGGTGGTTGTCGACGTCCACGCTCACGACGCTCAGATTGTGCGTCGTCACGCGGCCGCCCCCCATGCGGCCCGGCCCCGCGCATGCCCTTGATGACGCGCGACGGGAACGAGGACGCGCCGATCGATCCCGGGCGCGCGATGGAACATCGACCCGTGGGTCGCCGCGCCGCCGGCGAAGTGATGGCGCTTCATGACGCCCTGGAACCCCTTGCCCCGGCTCGGTGCCGATCACGTCCACGCGATCGCCCTCGCTGAAGATGTTCGCGAGCACCTGGTCGCCAGCCTTGACGGGCGTCGCCGCCGGCCGCCACCTTCACCTCGCGACGGATGCTCGTGGGCGGCACGTCGGCCTTCTTGTAGTGCCCGGTCGTCGGCTTGTTCGCCTTCGCGGGCTTGTCAGCGACCAGCCCGAGCTGCACGGCCTCGTAGCCGTCGGTCTGCGCGGTCTTGGCCTGAACGACGACGCACGGCCCGGCCTTGATGACCGTCGCCGGCACGACCGTGCCGTCGGTCTCGAAGACCTGGGTCATTCCGACTTTTCTGCCGATGATTCCTGTGACCATAACAACCTATTGGCTATCTGGCTGCTGAGGCATCGAATTCCGAACAGCCATCGCCTATAGTCGTAAGCCTTACTTGTGTTCTTTCCCGAATGCCTTGATTTCGACGTCCACGCCCGCCGGCAGGTCCAGCTTCATCAGCGCGTCCACGGTCTGCGGCGTCGGCTCGAAGATGTCAATCAGCCGCTTGTGCGTCCGAATCTCGAACTGCTCGCGCGACTTCTTGTCGACGTGCGGCGAGCGCAGGACGGTCCACTTGTTCTTCTCGGTCGGCAGGGGCACCGGGCCCGCCAGGCGCGCACCCGTCCGCTTCGCCGTGTCCACGATTTCCGTGGTGGACTGGTCGAGCACCCGGTAGTCATACGCCTTGAGGCGGATTCGAATTTTTTCACTGAATGGTGTCGCCATGATTTTTTCGGCTCTCAACAACTAACTTCGAACTGCGTGCGGAACACTTGATGTCAGTTTCGAGTTATTTCCCTTGTACCTTCGCGATGACTTCCTCACTCACCGAGGCCGGCGCCGGTTCGTACCGGTCGAAGTGCATCGAATACGAGCCGCGGCCCTGCGTGTTCGAGCGAATATCCGTCGCGTAGCCGAACATCTCCGACAGCGGGACGCGCGAATTGATCACCTGCGACCCGCCGCGCGCTTCCATCGACTGGATGTGGCCGCGCCGGCTGGTCATGTCGCCGATGACGTCGCCCATGTATTCCTCGGGCACGACCACTTCCACGCGCATGACGGGCTCGAGCAGCACCGGGTGCGCCTTCTTGGCCGCGTCCTTGAACGCCATCGAGCCGGCGATCTTGAACGCCATTTCGTTCGAGTCCACGTCGTGGTACGACCCGTCGTACAGCTCGATCTTGAACGTCGTCCATCGGGTAGCCCGCCAGCACGCCGGTGGTCATGGCCTCGCGAATGCCCTGATCGATCGGCTTGATGAATTCCTTCGGAATCGTGCCGCCGACGACCTCGTTCTCGAACTCGTAGCCTTCGCCCGGCTTGCGCGGAATCATGCGAATCTTCGCGTGGCCGTACTGGCCGCGGCCGCCGGTCTGCTTGATGTACCGGCCTTCGCCTTCGGCCGCGCGCGTAATCGTTTCCTTGTAGGCGACCTGCGGCTTGCCGACCGTAGCTTCGACGCCGAACTCGCGCTTGAGGCGGTCGACGATGATCTCGAGGTGCAACTCGCCCATGCCGGCGATGACGACCTGGCCGGTCTCGGTGTCCGTCTTGACGCGGAAGGTCGGGTCCTCGGCCATCAGCTTGCCGAGCCCCATGCCGAGCTTTTCCTGGTCCGCCTTCGTCTTCGGCTCGATCGCCAGGGAGATGACTGGCTCCGGGAAGTCCATCGCCTCGAGGATGACCGGGTGCTTCTCGTCGCACACCGTGTCGCCGGTCGAGACGGACTTCAGGCCGACCGCGGCGGCGATATCGCCGGCGTAGACTTCCTTGATTTCCTCGCGCTTGTTCGCGTGCATCTTCAGCAGGCGGCCGATGCGCTCGGTCTTCTGCTTCGTCGAGTTGTAGACGGCCATGCCGGACGTCATGACGCCCGAGTACACGCGGATGAACGTGAGCTGACCGACGAACGGGTCGGTCATGATCTTGAACGCCAGCGCCGGACAGCGGCCCGTCGTCCTTCGCCGGCCGCTCGATGTGGGCGCCCGTCGGGGCAGTTCGGGTCGATCCCGACCATCGCCGGAATCTCGAGCGGGTGACGGGCAGGTAGTCCACGACGGCGTCGAGCAGGGGCTGCACGCCCTTGTTCTTGAACGCCGACGCCGCAGACGACCGGCACGAACGGCGCGCCTTCGCCGCGGACGGATTCAATCGCGCGCTTCCGCAGGGCCGCCTTGATCCGGTCTTCCGGAATCTCCTCGCCGTGGAGGTACATCTCCAGAATCTTGTCGTCGACCTCGCTCACCTTTTCGATCAGCTGCTCGCGGTAGGCCTTGGCCTCGGTCAGCATGTCGGCGGGAATCTCGTCGACGACGTAGTCGGCGCCCATCGCCTCGTCGTTCCAAGCGGATGGCCTTCATCTTGACGAGGTCGATGACGCCCGCGAACTTGTCTTCGGCGCCGATCGGGAATCTGAATCGCGACGGGATTGCGCCTGGAGCTTGGTGATGATCTGCTCGAAGGTGCGGGTGAAGTTCGCGCCGATGCGGTCCATCTTGTTGACGAAGCAGATGCGGGGCACGCGGTACTTGTCGGCCTGGCGCCAGACCGTTTCGGACTGGGGCTCGACGCCGGCGACCGAGTCGAACACGCAGACCGCGCCGTCAAGCACGCGCAGCGAGCGCTCGACTTCGGCCGTGAAGTCCACGTGGCCGGGCGTGTCGATGATGTTGATGCGATGGTCGCGCCACGTGCAGGTCGTCGCGGCCGACGTGATCGTGATGCCGCGCTCCTGCTCCTGCTCCATCCAGTCCATGACGGCCGTGCCTTCGTGCACCTCACCAATCTTGTAGGTGATGCCGGTGTAGAACAGGATGCGCTCGGTCGTGGTCGTCTTGCCGGCATCAATGTGGGCCATGATGCCGATGTTGCGACAACGAGAGAGTTGAACGGTGCGGGCCATTTCTATCTCGTCCTGAATCCAGTGTCCTTGGGGTCAGTCCCGGCTTTCGCCAAACGGGACAGACCCGGTGTCGCCTACCAGCGGTAGTGCGCGAAGGCCTTGTTCGCCTCGGCCATCCGGTGCGTGTCTTCGCGCTTCTTCACGGCGCCGCCGCGCAGGTTGGCCGCGTCGAGAAACTCGTTCGCCAGCTTCTCCTGCATCGTCTTGCCGTCGCCGCGATCGGTCGCGTAGCCCACGACCCAGCGGATGGCCAGCGACAGGCGGCGGTTCGGGTTGACTTCGACCGGCACCTGGTAGTTGGAGCCGCCGACGCGGCGCGACTTCACTTCGAGGCTCGGCTTCACGTTGTCGATGGCCTTCTTGAAAATCTTGAGCGGATCGTCCTGGCTCTTTTCCTTCACGATGTCGAGCGCCTTGTACATGATGCGCTCGGCCGTGGAACGCTTGCCGCCACGCATGATCGTGCTGATGAACTTCGTCACCAGCGGGCTGCCGTAAATCGGGTCCGCCGGAACTTCACGCTTGGCAATTTCTCTGCGACGTGGCATGGGTTCTCGCTCTTTCGCTCTCTTCGGGGGGACAGTCCCGCCTTCGGCGATCAGGGACAGTCCCCCGACCTTGCTTCACGAACTACTTCTTGGGCCGCTTCGCGCCGTACTTCGAGCGTCCCTGCATGCGGCCCGCGACGCCGACGGCGTCGAGCGTGCCGCGCACGACGTGGTAGCGGACGCCCGGCAGATCCTTCACGCGGCCGCCGCGGATCAGCACCAGCGAGTGCTCCTGCAGGTTGTGGCCCACGCCCGGGATGTAGGTGGTCACTTCGATGCCGTTGGTCAGCCGGACACGCGCCACCTTGCGCAGGGCCGAGTTCGGCTTCTTCGGGGTCTGGGTGAACACGCGCACGCACACGCCGCGCTTCTGCGGGCTGCTCTGCAGCGCGGGGCTCTTGGTCTTGCTCAGGACCGCTTCGCGGCCCTGGCGAACCAATTGGCTGATAGTCGGCACAAATATCTCCTCGCCATTCGGAAACGACAACCCAAGCGCCCGCCCACGCGCCGGCGGCGCCGCTTTCGTCCCAGGCCTCGGAGCCGCAGCTCGGCACCTGAAACATTCCCCTATTGCTGAACTCAGCCTTGTCGATCAGCGATTGCCGCATCATGGATGCGACGCGCCGATCGCGCGGAATCAACCAGGAAGCAGAGTGCTTCTACCTGGACGCGAGCCTAGATAGGGTGTCCTAAGCCCGAAATAACCTTGCGAGATTAGCACCTCGACCCTTGCAGGTCAACACGAGCGCCAGAACCTCCGACGGTCCCAGGGTCCAGAAGGTCCATGGGTTCCGGAGGGTCCGGTCCAAGGACCACTGAACGGCCCAGCGAAACGAAAGGACAGTCCCGAGCCAGTTTATGCCAATAAAGCATTATTGCTCTGATACTTACAGCGCATTTGAGCTGCCATCGCCCCTCCGACTTGACCCTACCTGGAGCGGGAGTTCAGATCGTAGTAGCTCGTCAGCAATCCGAGTTGGAAATCTCGGACGAATTGCGCCAACGGGTAGAGGGCGGTGCCGCGGCCGTCCGACCATAGGAGCGAGCCACGGTAGCCGAATCGGGTGGAAACGGACCTGATGAACGTGCCGTCCGACGCGATGGGCAGCGTGGCGACGTTCTTCGCGAAATCGTCGAACAGGCGATCCTGGAAGAGGTACTGCTCGACGTTGGACACGTAGAAAGCCGTCACGGGCGCCTGGCGCGCGCGCAAATACCGCCCGATGGACCGCAACGCCTTCGGACCGGCGAAGTTGCCGACGACGGGCACGATCAGGTTCTTCTCCTCCAGGCCCTTGATGAACCGGAAACTGTCTTCGGAGGCGAGATAGCTGCGCGGCGTGCCGTCGTAGTCCGTCTGAACGATCAAGTCCTCGTAGCTGGGAAACCGGCCGCTCATGCCGCCACCACCGCCGCGGAATCCCGCGCCCGGCTGGAATCGCCCTCCGGTGGCGCCGCCGCCGGTCGACATCGTGTAGCGCAGGCCAGGCCCCTCCCAGTAGAACGCGAAGTAGATGGCTTCCAACTGCTGCCAGTCGTCCTCCGACAAGGGCAGGCCCCGCGTCTTGGTCAGGTGCGCCTTGATGGCCGCCAGGTTCCTCTTGTAGAGCGCCTCGCTGGTTTCCACCCGGGCATACGCGGAAAACAGCTCGAGGACGGATCCGGAGGCGCGAAGGCCGGCTGGCCTCGGTTTCGAGAACAGGCGCGAGACGAAATCCGCCCGATCGGCGGACAACTCGAACACCGCCTTGTACATCAGGTGCTCGAGGAGATTCCCGCGGCGGATGTCGAGGATGAACGCCATGCGCGGCCGCATCGCCGCCATGTAGGTGAAGTTCTGGTCCGGCGCCACCCCCAGGTAGACACCGCCCTGGCGCACGGCCTTTTGGAGCGCGGGAATCACGTACTGATAGGTGTGCTCGTTGGAGACAAGGTTCTCGGACCGGAACGTCCCACCCGGCTCGGACAAGTCCGACGACAGCTGCCAGAACTGCTCGCTCGAGAGCGATGCCGGCAGCGCGAGGACATCGGGCGCCTGCCGCGTGAGCGCCGGCAGGCTCACGCCCAGCGCGGCCACCAGGGCCAGCGCCGCCAGCATCCGTCTGCGCATCGTCATGGTGACGATCATCGTCTACCGCCGGCGAGCCAGCACGTCATAGTAGTCACGAATCAGGCCGGTCCGGTAATCCTTCAGCATCCCCGGCAACGAGTCCACCAGCATCAGCGCGCGCGGGCCGCTGCCGCTCGCGCATGGCGTGAAGCAGGACCGAATGAAAGAACTGGTGTCGTCCGTGGGCAAGGCGGCGAGATTCCCGGCGAAGTCGCTCCAGATGCCGTCCTGGAACAGATACTGCTCGACGTTCGACGCGTAGAACGTCGTGACCCGCGCGCCGTGCTCGCGGACCCAGGCGCCGATCGCGCGCAGCGTCTTCGGCCCGGCGAAATTGGCCACCATCGGCACGATCAGGTTCTTCTGTTGCAGCGCCCGGACGCTGCGGTAGTTGTCCTCCGTCGCGAGATAGGCGCGTTCCACGCCGGACAGATCGGTGGCGATCTGCAACTCGGCGAAGGACGGGTACCGTGACCGGCCGAACGGCTGTGCGGATGAATAGGTGAGGAACGGGCCCGCCGAATAGAAGCTGTCCAGGATGAACTCGATGCCGCGGGCATCGGCGTCGCCGAGCACCAGCCCGTGCGACCCCAGCGCTGCCCGAATGGCGGCCGCCGTCCGGTCGAAGATCTCGCGCGAAGCGGGGACCTGGGCGAACGCGTTGAACAGCGCGGCCGGCGAGGAGGCGGCGGACAGGCCCTCGGGGCGCTTCCGCGAGAACAGCCGCGACAGGAACTCGGCGCGGTCGGCCGACTGCTCCATCAGCGCCTTGTACATCAGGTGCATGTGGAGGTTGCCGCGACGCACGTCCGGGATAAAGACCACGGCGGGTTTGAGCGCGGCGATGTAGGTGAAGTTCTGGTCGGGTCCGACGCCGACGTACACCCCGCCCGGCTTCACGACGCGCTGGAGGTCCGGGATGATGGTCTGGAAGGTGTCCTCATTCGACACCAGGTTGTCGGATCGGAAGAAACCGTCGGGTTCAGAGAAATCCTGGATCAGCGACCGGAACTCGGCGTCCGACAGTCGGGCCGGCACGCCCGCCTGGGCCCCGCGGCCGACCGTCTGCGCGGCCGGCAGCCACACCAGCGCGAACGCACACGCGAGCAGCCATCGGCTGGGCCGGAACATCGTCACTGGCCCGCGCAGCCTCGCGTCTCGGCCGGCATCTCCCCGAGACTGGAGACGAAGTTCAGCCCGCCTGGCCCGCCGGTTCCGCCACGGCCACCGCCGCGCCCGCCTGGCCCGCCGCCGCGGACCGATCGGATGAACGTGCTCGACGCGTCGAGCGGCATCGACGCGACGTTGCCGCAAAACGCGTCCCAGATGCCGTCCTGCCGCAGATACTGTTCCACGTTGGACAGGTAGAAGACGTTGACGCGTTCACCGAGCGCGCGGACGTACGCGCCAACGGCCCGTAGTGCTTTCGCGCCGCCGAAATTCCCCACCACCGGCACCACGAGGTTCTTCGACTCGAGGTCCTTGAGAAACGCGAAACGCTCCTCGGTCGAAAGATAGCTCCACGGCTTCCCCGCCGCGTCGGTCATCGCCATCAATTCCGCGTAACTGGGCACGCCTCCGGCGCGGCCCGACCCGGTCAGCGCATACCCTAACTCCGGGCCTTCCCGGTAGAACGCGGAACGGTAGACGTACTCGATGCCGTCCAGGTCCTCCTTCGACAGCGCCAGATGATGCTGGCCGTTCAGCCGATCGACCACGGCCTTCATGTTCGCGGCGTAGAGGTCGGCCGAGGGCGTCACGGCCCGGTAGGCCGCGAACAACTGGTCCACCGGCGTCGTCGATGACAGGCCGTCGGGCCGCGCCCGCGAGAAGAGCCGCGACACGAACTCGGCGCGGTCCGCCGACAACTCGAACAGGGCCTTGTACAGCAGGTGCTCGTGGAGATTGCCGCGCCGGATGTCGATGATCAACGCCAGGCGGGGCCGCACGGCGGCGATGTAGGTGAAGTTCTGCTCGGGGCCGACGCCCAGGTAGACCCCGCCGGACTTCACGCGAGACACCGAGATCCGGAATCACGTCCTGATACCGGCCTTCGTTCGAGATGAAGTTGTCCGAATGAAACGTCCCGCCAGGCTCGGAAAACGACTGGGACAGCCGCCAGAACTCCGCATCGCTGAGGCGCGCCGGAACCTCGGCGACTCTCCCGGCCACCGCCGCCGGGAACGGCCGGGCGACGGACCGCAACGAGCGCCAGCGCGGCCAGGGTGAATCGGAGTCTTCGCCACTGCCCTATTCGACGCCGGCCGGAGCCGGACGGCCGCAGCCCCGCGTCTCGTTCAGCATGGACCCGAGGCTGTTCACGAGCCCGCCGCCGGGGCCGCCGCCGCCCCCGCGTGACGACCGGATGAACGTGCTCTTCTCGTCGAGTGGCATCGACGCGACGTTGGCGCAGAAGTAGCTCCAGATGCCCGTCCTGTTGCAGGTACTGCTCGACGTTCGACAGGTACATCGCGGCACCGTCGCCCCGTGGTCGCGGATGTACTTGCCCACCGCCCGCAGAGCCTTCGGCCCGCCGAAATTGCCGACGACGGGCACGAAGCAGATTGCGCTGCTCGAGATCCTTCAGGACCCGGAACGTGTCCTCGCTGGCCAGGTAGTCCGGCTGACGCTGGCGCCGTCCGCGGCCAGCATCAGGTCGCCGTAATCGACATGTGTTCCCGCCGCGGCCGTTCCGGGCGTTCGTCGACGAGGAGTTGTAGTTGATCGCGCATGCCGTACCAGTAGAAGTCCAGTAGATGTACTCGATGCCGTCCAGGTCGTCCTGCGCTGAGCGGCAAGGCCGCGAGTCTTGCGTCAGGTGGTCCTGGATCGCGCTTGAGGTTGGCCTTGTAGACGGCCTCGGCACTGGTCGGCACGTCCCAGAACGCGTTGACGATCTCCGGCGATCGGAGCTCTTGTCCGTGAGGCCCGTCCGGGCGCTGCTTGTTGAACAGCAGCGCGAAGAAATCGGCGCGATTGTTCGTCAGTTCGAACAGCGCCTTGTACATCAGGTGCATGTGCAGGTTGCCCCGCCGGACGTCGGTGATGAACACCATCTTCGGCTTCAGCGCCGCAATGTAGGTGAAGTTCTGCTCGGGCCCGACGCCGAGGTAGACGCCGCCCTGGCGCGCTGCGCGTCAGCAACTCCGGATCACCCACTGCAAGTAGATTTCGTTCGACACGAGGTTGTCCGACTGGAAGTACCCGTTCGGCTCGGACGAGTCCTGGCTCAAGCGCCAGAACTCCTGATCGGTCAGGCGCGTCCGGCAGCGTGTCGGCGCGGCCCGCGGCGCCGGCGAAGCACCGCCGCCTGACGGAACAGGGATCGCCACGGCCGCCAGGAGCGCGGCGACAACAACCAGGAGCGGCGACGATCGGCGTCGGTGTGGGCATCCGGCAGTGGCGCCGCGTCTATCGAACGTTCCGCACGCGATTGAACGTTCTGCCGGAGCTCCTCGAGCTTGTCGGGCGATCCGGTGAAGAGGTTCTCCGGGAACTTCGGTCGCGTGCGAGATCATGTCCGCGTAGATCGGCCCGCTCTGGTACAGATTCAGGCCGATGCCCGGCCAGATACTGCAGGCGGAGATTGCGATCGCGGTTGATCTGCGCGTCCGCCAGCCACGGGCGCCAGGTCGCGTCGGCTGTGCCGGCATACGTGGCGAAGAGTTCGATGGCCGAGTTGAAGCCGATTTCGCGCAGCGACTGCGCGACCTGCGCGAACTCCGGGCGTCTGCAGTTTGGCCTCCATCTCGTCGATGTCGATCTTGATCGGCTCCACCTGCCCCATCAGCACGAGGTCGTAGCCCTGACCGTTATTGGTGTTGCCCCAGACGACGCAGTTCGGAAACACCTTCATGAACGTCGCCGATTTCGCTCTTCACGGCCGCCGTGTTGCTCTCGTAGAGCTGCACGAAGAGCGTGACGACGCCACCGGGATTCAGCTTGTTTCTTCACGAGCGTCGAAGAACTCGCGCGTGTAGAGCGTCGCCGCGCCCTTGACCCACGGGTCCAGCGGGTCCGAGGTGATGGCGTCGAACTTCTGGTCCGTGGTCAGCAGGAAGTGCCGCGCGTCGTCGATGTGGATGGTGACCTTCGGGTTCGGCGGCGCGCCGGTTTCGTCTCCGACGACGGTGTAGTTGTACTCGCCAGAAGTAGCGCGCGACCGACCGCGGCACCAGCGGCTCGATTTCGGCGATCGTCATGCGTCTTGACGCGCGGCCCGATGCTGACGGCACCCGCGGTGACGCCGGCGCCGCAGCCGATGACCAGCGCGTTCGACGGCGTCTTCGGAATCAGGTGCGTGATGTGGCCAAGCATCCGCTGCAGACGCATGTCCTGCGGCTCGCTCGAGGCCTGCACCTTACCGGCGTTGTGGTAGTTGCGGACGCCGTCGACGTCTCGGACACCGCCACCGACGCGTTGAGGCCTTCGTCCGCATAGATGATGTTGCTGAGCCCCACCCACGTCGCCGAGTAGCGGCCATAGGCCACGAGAATCTTGGGCAGGTCCGGCACGCTGCGGGCGAGCAGGCCGGCGCCCGCCGGTCGCGATGACCAGCAGCACCGTCGGGCCCCAGGCGCATCCCCGACCGCGAGTCCTCGCCGGCGGCGACCGGCGCGAGCAACATCAGCGCGGACAATCGCGGAGCAAGACAATCAGCACCTGCATCGAGCGTGTGGGTGCCGAGACAGCGTCACGAGCACGAGCCCGCTCGACGACCGAGCCGACGATGGCGCCGACGGTGTTGGCGGCGTAGACGCCGCCCACGAGGCGTGCCCGGGTCCTGGCCGGGCGCCGCGACGGCGGCCAGCGCCAGCGGGAAGCTCGCGCCCCAGAGAATCGCCCGGGCAGCACGACCCACAGGCAGCGCAGCAAGTCGATCTGGAAGTTGAACCACGACGTCCGACGAAATCGACGGATTGATCGGCCAGTACGGCATCGAGGCCATCAGCATGTACGGCGGCCCACGCGAGCGCGCCGCACAGCAGCATCTGACACCAGCCGAGCGCCGCCCGCGGGCTGTCGGTGGTCCTTGCGCAATCGCCGCGCCGATGCTGCTGCCGATGCCGAGGCCGAACAGGAACCCGCCGAGAATCAGCGAAAACGTGTAGGCCGTCGCGCCGAATGGCAGGGACAGCAGGCGCGTCCAGAGCACCTGCGCCGCGAGCGCCGTGAAGCCAGACAGCGCGATGGCGACGTAGACCGTGCGGGCGACCCGGTGCGCCGGCTGCACCGGTCCCCGGCCTCCGCGCTCGGCCGCGACTTGCGGCGTCGCGCGCGCCAGCATCAGCCCGAGGCGCGCCACGGCGACGTTGAGCGCCACGGCCACGTAGGTCGCGACGGCCATGTCGAAGACCCGCAGCAGGTAGAAGCCCGCGAGCAGACTGCCGATGACCGCGCCGGCGATATTGCCGCCGTAGAAATAGCCGAGCCACGCGACGCCGCGCGGCGTGGCACTGCACCCAGCGCGCCACGGCCGGCAGCGTCGCGCCCATCAGGAACGTCGGCGGCAGCAGGCAGATGGCTGGCCACGATGGCCCGGACGGCGATGTGCCCGCCGCCAATCCACACGTAGATGCCGTTGACCAGCGGCATGCCGAAGAGCAGCACCAGCCCCATCACGCCGATGCCGGACTCGAGGTAGGCGTAGATCTTCAGCGGGTGATGGTCCGTGCGTCCACATACCGCGGCAGCAGGAAGCTGCCGAGGCACATGCCCCCCATGAACGTGCCGAGCAGCACGCCGAGCGACACCGAGGAGGATCCGATGACCAGCTGCAGCAGCTGGAACCAGACGACTTCATAGATCAGGGCCGCGCACCCGCTGCCGACGAACAGGAGCAGGACGGCCGGCAGATAGGCGCGGGGCGGACCAGTTACAGCGGAATCACGGTCGGTCATGGATGGGGATCCTATCAGAAAGGTTCCGGGGTTCCGGCTTGTCCGCCGGAGCCTTGGCGAAGGCGGAGGTGCCGGGGTTCCGGTTCCGGGGTTCCGGGGTGCGGGTTCGGGGTTCGACGCTCACTTCGTCATGGTTTTTTCACAGTTGCGATGACGGAGCGGAGGTAACCGGCGACCCGCTCCGCGACGTCCGGATCATCCCAGTACGCGTCGTGAGACAGGGGATTCCAGTTGGTCACCGCGCCGCCGGCGTTGATTTCGTGGTCCTCGATCTTCTCCACGGTCCGGCGCTGGGCCGGCGTCAGCGCGTCGAGATGCCGCCCGTAGAGCGGCCGGAGCGGCCAGCCGAGCACATCGTCCCGATCGAGGAAGTTCAGCCAGCGCACGGCGTCGGCGAGCGCCGGCTCAGTCACCGCCTCACCCGGCAGATCGATCGGCCTCGCCTCGCGGTAGGCCAGCGCGAACAGCGGGATGTTGCAGCCGAACGTGATCAAGCCGGCCAACATGGGCACTGGCGCCAGCGGCTGCCCTGGCGGCGTGCGGCCGGACGGATGTTGCCGATCCCAGATGTAGTTCGACAGGATGTGCCCGCCGAGCGAATGCGCCAGGACGACGATCGGCGCGGACGAGTCGGCGAGGCGCGACTGCAGCGCCTCGATGGCGTTCGAGACCCGCTGGTGAATGAGCTGGCCGGCGCTCTCGATGTGGGTGTCTCGCTGGTAGGCTGTCGCATCGCCCACGTTGTGCAGGATGAACCGGCGAAGCGCCGTGAAGTCCAGCGGGATCGAGGCTCCGGTCGGATCGGTGGCCCGGTGCATCGCGTCCCAGAGCGCTGTTTCGCGCGGCTCCAGGATCGGCGCCCAAAGCGCCTCCTGCCAGACCACGCGCCGCGCTTCGGCGCCCAGGCACGCGGACACGGCCGTCCGCAGGCCGTCGGAGAACCCGGCTCCCTGCCGGCCGACACCGTGGACGACGAGCGCACCGAGGGGCATGGAACAGATTCTGGCAGGTTCCGGGGTTCCGGGGTTCAGGGGTTCCGAGGTTCCGGTTCCGGGGTTCCGGGGTTGCGGGTTCGGGGTTCTGGGTTCGGGGTTCTTCGTCGACACGCAGTAGCCGGCGGGCTTCAGCCCGCCGGACGTTCACGCGCCCGTCTCTTCTGGCCGAGCAACCCCGAACCTCGAACCTCGAACCCCGAACCCCGAACCCGAACCCCGGAACCCCGGAACCGGAACCCCGGAACCTCGGAACCCCGGAACCTGCTCCGCGTCTTCTCTTACTTAATCGTCACCGTCGCCGAGCCGATGCGGTCCGATCCGTAGTCATAGACGACGACCTTCACGTACTTCGGCGGCTCGGACGTCGGGACGCGGATGACCCTGCGTATCCCGGTCTGCAACCACTGTTGATAGGTCGCTTCGTTCGCGCTGAGATCGACGCTCTGGCCGGCATCGCCGATGACCGCTTGTTTGGCATCGCCGCAATAGACCTGCACCTCCAGCCGGCCCGTCCGCACGCCGTCCTTGAGGTCCAGCGCGAGCGGCGCCGCGTCGATCGTAATCTCGACGCGCGCCTGGTACTGAATGCCCATGCGCGGCTGTTGCAAGACGTTCACGGTCAGCGGAATGTCCTTCGCCTGCTGGTCGTACGCCAGCGCCGTCTCGATGCGCGATCTCTTCACCAGTGCTTCGAGCTCGAGCGGCGGAGGCTCGTCGGCCGCGAAATACCCATGCCGGAACCGGACGATGACACCGGGACGATTCACGGTCACCTCGACGTCGCGAAAGGTCCCGTCCAGCGCCGGATTGGATGGCGTGTAGCCGAGCAGGTACGAAAACCGGGTCAACTCATCGATCTTCGCCACGGCCTTCGTCGCCATGTCCAGACTGCTGTAGAAGCCGCCCGTGAGTTCGGCCACCTCGCGACCCGCTGGATCACCGCTGTTGCGGCCTTTGGGATCGGTGCCGTTCGTCGCGATCAGGCTCACGACAACGCGGGCGTCCGAGGCCCGCTGGGCGAGAACCTCGGCCTCGTCCACGTCCCTGGCCATGCCTCCCGTTGCTCACGCTATTGGCTGCATTGGCGGCCTCGATGGCCGCTCCGACCCGGCTGTCGGTGTTGCCGGCATGCAGACCGTGCCGCCCCGGCCGTCAGGACGATAGGCGCTGTCGCCCAACGTGCCACCGCCCTCGATGCCCGAGAAGAAGACCATCTGCTTCTCGCCCTCGAAGCGGCGCAGGTACTCGACGCCGGCGTAGAACTTGAGTTTCGTGCTGAGCAGGACCTCGTCCGTCATCGACTCGCCGCTGTCCCGGAGGGTCTTCGTAATGCTGCCGAACGTCTCCTGGTGCTGCCCGGGCTTCTCGACCACCGGAACCACGCGATCCATGCCGATGAGCAGGTCGGCGGTGTTGCGCAGGAAGGCGACGCAGCCGCCGCTCCCCCGGCCGGTGCCGGCCCGAGGAAGATCGCGTCGATGCGCTTCAGGATCTTGTCGGGAATCGGCGCGTTGCCGGAGGGGGCGCTCACGCCGCCGGCACCAGGTGACAGAACGACCGGCGCGCGCGCCATGAAGCGGTAGTTGTTGATCTCGCCGACGATCTTCTCGTGCTCTCTTCCGGTAGCGCTCGAGCAGTTGCGCGATGCGCTGGTGATCCGTCGTGAACACCGTGGTGCGGTGGAACGCCATGACCGCCACCGCGTCCTGCGGCAGCAGCCGGTTGACGAGATCGATCGCCCCCTCGAGCGCCTTCGTCGGGTGCTCGATGCGCCCGTAGCCCAGCACGATCAGGAACATGCGCCGCGTCTGCGGCTTGACGCCGGCCTCCTTCACCCGCGCCGGCGTCACCTCGCCGGCCGGCACCGGCCCGGCCGCGAACTCCTGCGGGAAGAAGTTGGTGATCTCCCGCACCGACTTGTTCTCGGTGACCGTGAAGTCGGACGCCTTGAGATCCTTGACCGGCGCGCCCTTCGCATCGACCACCGTCACCGTCAGCGGCACCACGATGGTGCCGCCGCGAAACACGGGCGGCTGTTGCTGGGGACGGAACCTGCGCGGAAAGCGCAAGACCGGCGAGCAGCGCCAGGACACCGAATTTCATCTCATCCTCACCATCGCGGAGTCGATGCGGTGAGACCCATCATACGCCCGTGAACCGCTCCCCGGCCCTCTGAGAAGCCGGCAAAGAGAAAGGGCGCGAGGGATCCGGTCGATCCACTCGCGCCCCGAAGTGTCCGGCGGGCTGAAGCCCGCCGGCTACTGCGTGTACTGAGAACCTCGAACCCGAACCCCGGAACCTCGGAACCGGAACCCCGGCACCTCGGAACCCCGGAACCTACTCCGCGTCTTCCTTGAACATGTAGTCCGCGTCCGAGAGATCGTCCATCTCCCGCTGCGCTTCCAGTTCTTCAGGCGACGGCGGCGGCGGTGGCGGCGGTTCGTCGTGCTCGAATTGCAGCCGACGGTAGAAGTCGAAGCCCGTTCCCGCCGGAATCAGCCGGCCCATCGTGACGTTCTCCTTCAGGCCGCGCAGGTAATCGACCTTGCCGGAAATCGACGCCTCGGTGAGCACGCGCGTGGTTTCCTGGAACGACGCCGCCGAGATGAACGAGTCGGTCGAGAGCGACGCCTTGGTGATGCCGAGCAGCAGCGGCCGGCCCTTCGACGGCTGCGCGCTCCGCCCACCCTCGGCCGCGAGGCAGCACGCGCTCGTTCTCTTCCTGGAAGCGGAACTTGTCCACCTGCTCCTCGATGAGGAACTCGGTGTCGCCCACTTCCTCGACCTTCACCCACCGCATCATCTGCCGCACGATGACTTCGATGTGCTTGTCGTTGATGCCGACGCCCTGCAGGCGGTAGACCTCCTGGATCTCGTTGACGAGGTAGCCCTGCAGTTCCTTCTCGCCGAGGACGGCGAGAATGTCGTGCGGGTTGCGCGGCCCGTCCATGAGCGGCTCGCCCGCGCGGACGCGGTCGCCTTCCTGGACGTTGACGTGCACGCCGCGCGGCAGCGAGTATTCCCGCGCGTCGGCGCCCTCGTCCGGCACGACGAGGATCTTGCGCATGCCCTTGACGATGCCGCCGTGACGGACGGTGCCGTCGACTTCCGAGATGACGGCCGTCTCGCGCGGCTTGCGCGCCTCGAACAGCTCGACCACGCGCGGCAGACCGCCCGTGATGTCCTTGGTCTTCGTCGTCTCGCGCGGAATCTTCGCGAGGACGTCGCCGGCCTGACGCCTGCTCGCCGTTGGCCACCATCAAGTGCGCGTTCGACGGCATGTGGTACCTGTGCACCACCTTGCCGTCGGGTCCCACGATTTCGATCGCCGGCTGCTTCTTCTCGTCCGGCGAGTCGACGATGATGAGGCGCGAGAGGCCCGTGATTTCGTCGACTTCCTCGTGGACCGTGACCTTGTCGATGATGTCCTTGAACCGGACCGTGCCGCCGCCCTCGGTGAGGATGGAGAACGTGTAGGGATCCCACTCGACGAGGATCTGGCCCTTCTGGACCTTCTCGCCGTCCTTCACCTTGAGGCGCGCGCCGTAGACCACGCGAGTAGCGCTCGCGGACCACGCCCTTGTCGTCCACGATGTTGATCGACCCGCTGCGGTTCATGACGATCATCGAGCGGCGCGCCCTCGGCGGTCTTCTGCTCGCGGCCCTGCGACGGCGAGGAGGCCGTCGTACCGGACCGTGCCGTTGTGCCGCGTCTCGAGGGTGGACTGATCCGAGACCCGCGAAGCCGTGCCGCCGATGTGGAACGTGCGCATCGTCAGCTGCGTGCCGGGCTCGCCGATCGACTGCGCCGCGATGACGCCCACCGCGAGGCCCATCTCCACCAGGCGCCCGGTCGCGAGGTCGCGGCCGTAGCACTTGGCGCACACGCCGCGCCGCGCGGCGCAGGTCAGCACGGAGCGGATCTTCACGCGCTCGATGCCGGCGTCCTCGACCGCGTCGGCCAGCGCCTCGTCGAATCTCGCCGGCCGCCGGCACGATGACCTCGCCGGACGACGGATCCACGATGTCGTCGAGCGCCACGCGCCCGATGATGCGATCGCTCAGCCGCTCGACGATCTCGCCGCCGGAGTCGACGATGGCGCGCGCCTCGATGCCGTCGAGCGTGCCGCAATCGTGTCTCCGAGATGATCACGTCCTGCGCGACGTCCACCAGACGCCGCGTCAGGTAGCCGGAGTCGGCCGTCTTCAGCGCCGTGTCGGCCAGACCCTTGCGGGCGCCGTGCGTCGAGATGAAGTACTGCAGCACGGTGAGGCCTTCACGGAAGTTCGACGTGATGGGCGTCTCGATGATTTCGCCAGACGGCTTCGCCATCAGGCCGCGCATGCCGGCGAGCTGCCGGATCTGCTGCTTGCTGCCGCGGGCGCCCGAGTCGGCCATGATGTAGACCGGGTTGAAGTTCCGCCCGACTGCGATCGAGGCCTTCCATCTCGCCGAACATCTCGTCGGCGACCTTCTCGGTGACTTCCGACCAGATCGCGATGACCTTGTTGTTGCGCTCGCCGTTCGTGATGGCGCCGTCCTGGTACTGCCCTTCGACCTTGATGACCTCGTCGCGGGCCGCCTGCACGAACTCGGCCTTCTTCGCCGGAATGATCAGGTCGTCGATGCCGATCGACAGGCCCGATCGGGTCGCGTAGGTGAAGCCCGAGGTTCTTCAGGCTGTCGAGCATCTCGACGGTCTTCTCGAGGCCGTACCTGCAGGTAGCAGTACCGCACCGCCTGCTGCAGGCCCTTCTTCTTCAGCAGGCCGTTGATGAACGGCATCTCCTTCGGCAGCGCTTCGTTGAAGATGACGCGGCCGACGGTCGTGTTGATGATCGTGCCGTTGACCTGCTGTTCGGCGGCGTCCAGCAGATCCTGCGAATCGCGCGCGACCGTGAGGTCGACCAGCCGCCCGCTGTAGCGCAGCCGGATCGGCGACAGGGTCTCCACTTCGCCCGCTTCGAGCGCCAGCAGCACGTCGTCCAGCGACGAGAACGCGCGGCCCTCGCCCTTCGCGTTCGCCTTGGACTTGGTCAGGTAGTAGCACCCGAGCACGATGTCCTGCGACGGCATCGGCGATCGGCTGCCCGGACGCCGGCGACAGGATGTTGTTCGACGCCATCATCAGCACCGAGGCCTCGATCTGCGCCTCGGGCGACAGCGGAATGTGCACCGCCATCTGGTCGCCGTCGAAGTCGGCGTTGAACGCCGTGCAGACGAGCGGATGGATGCGGATCGCCTTGCCCTCGACGAGCACGGGCTCGAACGCCTGGATGCCCAGCCGATGCAGCGTCGGCGCGCGGTTCAGCAGGACGGGGTGCTCGCGGATGACCTCCTCGAGGATGTCCCACACCTCGCCCTTCTGCTGTTCGACCATCTCCTTGGCCTGCTTGATGGTCGAGACCAGGCCGCGCTCTTCGAGCTTGTTGTAGATGAACGGTTTGAACAGCTCGAGCGCCATCTTCTTCGGCAGGCCGCACTGGTGCAGCTTCAGCTCGGGACCGACGACGATGACCGAGCGGCCGGAGTAGTCGACGCGCTTGCCGAGCAGGTTCTGGCGGAATCGGCCCTGCTTGCCCTTGAGCGTGTCCGACAGCGACTTGAGCGGGCGGTTGTTCGCGCCGCGCAGCACGCGGCCGCGGCGGCCGTTGTCGAACAGCGCGTCCACGGCTTCCTGGAGCATCCGCTTCTCGTTGCGGATGATGACGTCCGGCGCCTTCAGCTCCATCAGCTTCTTCAACCGGTTGTTCCGGTTGATGACGCGGCGGTACAGGTCGTTCAGGTCCGACGTCGCGAAGCGGCCGCCGTCGAGCGGCACGAGCGGGCGCAGTTCCGGCGGAATCACCGGCATGACGTCGAGAATCATCCACTCCGGCTTGTTGCTGGACCGGCGGAACGCGTCGACGACCTTCAGGCGCTTGGCGTACTTGAGCTTCTTCTGCGCCGAGTGCTCGTCGCGCATCTTCTCGCGCAGCTCCTCGGCGAGCCGCTCGACGTTGATGCGGCGCAGCATCTCCTTGATGGCTTCGGCGCCCATCTGGGCCTTGAACTTGAAGCCCCAGCGCTCGCGCTCCTGCCGGTACTGATCCTCGTTCAGGAGCTGCTTGTCCTTCAGGTCCGTGTCGCCCGAGTCGATGACGACGTAGGCCTCGAAGTACAGGATGCGCTCGAGATCGCGCAGCGTGATGTCGAGCAGGTGGCCGATGCGGCTCGGCAGCCCCTTGAAGAACCAGACGTGGCTGACCGGCGTGGCCAGCGGATGTGGCCCAGCCGCTCGCGGCGCACCTTGGCCTGCGTGACTTCGACGCCGCACTTGTCGCAGATCACGCCGCGGTGCTTCATGCGCTTGTACTTGCCGCAGAGGCACTCCCAGTCGGTGACCGGCCCGAAGATCTTCGCGCAGAACAGGCCGTCGCGCTCGGGCTTGAACGTCCGGTAGTTGATCGTCTCCGGCTTGGTCACTTCGCCGTGCGACCACTGGAGGATGCGCTCCGGCGACGCGAGGCTGATGCGGATCGCGTCGAAGTCCGCGGTGAGCTGACCCTTGTCGTGGATCTGTCGGTCTCATCATTGCTGCTCCTACGCTCCCACCGGGGTTTCCGGCGCGGGTTCGCCCTCGCCTGGCGGAGGCGGCTCGAGCGCCGGCCGCGGCTTGGTCTTCATCAGCTCCACGTCCAGACACAGCGCCTGGAGCTCGCGGATGAGGACGTTGAACGACTCCGGCAAGCCCGGCTGGAACGACGCGTCGCCCTTGACGATCGCCTCGTACATCTTCGCGCGGCCGGTGACGTCGTCCGACTTCGCGGTGAGCAGCTCCTGGAGGATGTGCGCCGCGCCATAGGCCTCGAGCGCCCAGACTTCCATTTCGCCGAACCGCTGGCCGCCGAACTGCGCCTTGCCGCCCAGCGGCTGCTGCGTGATGAGCGAGTACGGCCCGATCGACCGCGCGTGGATCTTGTCGTCGACCAGGTGCGACAGCTTCAGCATGTAGATGTAGCCGACCGTCACGTCCTGCTCGAACACCAGGCCCGTCATGCCGTCGTAGAGCGGCGTCTTGCCGCTCTTCGGCAAGCCGGCCTCCTCGAGCCACTTCTTGATCTCCGCCTCGGTCGCGCCGTCGAAGACCGGCGTCGCGAAGTAGAGACCGAGCGCGTGCGCGGCCCACCCGAGGTGCGTCTCGAGGATCTGCCCGACGTTCATACGCGACGGCACGCCGAGCGGGTTCAGCACGATTTCCACCGGCGTGCCATCCGGCAGGTACGGCATGTCCTCCTCGGGCAGGATGCGCGCGATGACGCCCTTGTTGCCGTGGCGGCCGGCCATCTTGTCGCCGACCGACAGCTTGCGCTTCATCGCGACGTAGACCTTGACCAGCTTGATCACGCCCGGCGGCAGCTCGTCGCCGCGGCGGATCTTGTCCTTCTTCTCCTCGAACTCACGCTGGATGACGTCGACGCGCTGCGCCGTCCGGTCTTCCATCTGGCGCAGCTCGTCCTCGAAGCCGAGGTCGTCGGTCTCGATGCGCGACGCGCACCAGCGTGGAGAACGGCCACGTCGGCCATCGCCTCGGGCGTCAGCGACGGTGCCCTTGCGCAGGATGCGCTCGCGGCCGTCCGCGTCGAACAGGTCCGTCCGGAGCGTGCGTCCCTGCAGCAGCTGCACGAGCCGCTTCTTGGTCTCCTCGTGCAGGATGCGGATCTCGTCCTGCAGGTTCTTTTCCATCAGGTCGAGCTCGTCCTGCTCGATCTGCTTGGCGCGGTCGTCCTTCTCGATGCCCTTGCGGGAGAAGATGCGGACGCCGACGACGATGCCCTCGATGCCCGGCGGGCAGGTGAGCGACGCGTCCTTCACGTCCCCGGCCTTCTCGCCGAAGATCGCGCGGAGCAGCTTCTCTTCCGGCGTGAGCTGGGTCTCGCCCTTCGGCGTGACCTTGCCCACGAGGATGTCGCCCGGCTTGACGTACGCGCCGATGCGGATGATGCCGCTCTCGTCGAGGTCGCGCAGGTACGTCTCCGACACGTTCGGGATGTCCCGCGTGATTTCCTCCGGGCCCAGCTTCGTGTCGCGGGCCTCGATCTCGAACTCCTCGATGTGGATGGACGTGTAGTAGTCGTCCTTCACCATGCGTTCGGACACGAGGATCGCGTCCTCGAAGTTGTAGCCGCGCCACGGCATGAACGCGACGAGCACGTTCCGGCCGAGCGCCAGTTCGCCCATCTCCGTGCACGGGCCGTCCGCCAGCACCTGCCCCTTGACCACCCGCTGCCCCACCCGGACGATCGGGTCCTGGTTGATGCAGGTGTTCTGGTTCGACCGCTTGAACTTGGTCAGGTTGTAGATGTCGGCGCCCATCTCGCGCGACAGGCCCTCGGTCTCGCTGCCCTCGACGCGCACGACGATGCGCTTGCTGTCCACGTAGTCCACGGTGCCCGACCGGCGCGCCACGACGACGGCGCCGGAGTCGCGCGCGGTGATGTACTCCATGCCGGTGCCGACGAACGGCGACCGGGCCTGGAGCAGCGGCACCGCCTGGCGCTGCATGTTCGATCCCATCAGCGCGCGGTTCGCGTCGTCGTTCTCGAGGAACGGGATGAGCGAGGCGGCGACGGACACGAGCTGCTTCGGCGACACGTCGATGTAGTCGATCTTCTCGCGCGGCGCCAGGATGAAGTCGCCGGCCTGGCGGGCGTTCACGCGCTCGCCTTGCCAGCCGGCCGTCCTCGCCGAGCTCGACGTTGGCCTGCGCGACGATGTACCTGATCCTCTTCCCACGCGGACAGGTAGAAGCAGTAGGGCTCGAACTCGACGCCCTTCTTCTTCGACCGGCCGTCGGCGCCGACGAGCTCGTGCGCCTCGACGACGTCGCCGACCTTGTACTTCGGGTTGCCGCCGGCGTTGGTGACGACTGACGAAGTCGAGCGACGCGGCCGTCCTTGACCTTGCGGTACGGCGACTCGATGAAGCCGAAGTCGTTGATCCGCGCGTAGGACGACAGCGACGAAATCAGGCCGATGTTCGGACCTTCCGGCGTCTCAATCGGGCAGATGCGGCCGTAGTGCGTCGGGTGCACGTCGCGCACCTCGAAGCCGGCGCGCTCGCGCGACAGGCCGCCGGGCCCGAGCGCCGAGAGCCGCCGCTTGTGCGTGACCTCGGAGAGCGGGTTGGTCTGGTCCATGAACTGCGAGAGCTGCGACGACCCGAAGAACTCGCGAATCGCGGCCATGACCGGCTTCGCGTTGATCAGGTCGTGCGGCATCGCGGTCGCCATTTCCTGGTAGACCGACATCTTCTCCTTGATCGCGCGCTCCATGCGGACCAGGCCGATGCGGAACTGGTTCTCGAGGAGCTCGCCCACCGAGCGGACGCGGCGGTTGCCCAGGTGATCGATGTCGTCGATGAGCGCCGGGTTCTTGCGCAGCTTGAGCAGGTACCGGATGACCTCGTAGAAGTCGGCCGGGCTGCAGCACCTTCTCGTCGAGCGGCGTGTTCAGCTTGAGCTTCGTGTTCAGCTTCAGCCGGCCGACGCGCGAGAAGTCGTACTTCTGCGCGTTGAAGAACATGTTCTCGAACAGGTTGCGCGAGCTGTCGAGCGTGGGCGGATCGCCCGGCCGCAGGCGCCGGTAGATCTCAATCAGCGCCTCTTCGTGCTTCTGAATCGGGTCCTTCTTCAGCGTCGCGGACGAGCACGGGGCCGATCTCGTCCTTCTCGGGGAAGAACATCTCGATGCGCGCGACCGTCCTTCTCCTGCGCCATCGCGATGACGCGCTCGGAGAGCTCCTCGTTCGCCTCGAGAATCACCTCGCCCGTGGACGGATCGATGATGTCGGACGCCGCGAACGCGCCCTCGCGCTCGGCGTCGGCCAGTTCGATGGCCTCGACGCCGGCCTTCTTCAGCGCCTCGATCTGGTCGCGGCGGATCTTCTTGCCCGTATGCAGGGTGAGGTCGGAGCCCGGGAATCGGCAGCTCCTGCGCGGAGCGGCGGCCGACCAGCGAGTCGGCCACCTTCCACAGGATCCGGCCGCTCTGCATGACCAGTTCGTCGATCGTGTAGAACGTCCGCAGGATCTCGTGGGCGCCGCGCAGCCCGAGCGCCCGGAGGAACACGGTGGCCAGGAACTTCCGCTTGCGATCGATGCGGACGTACAGCAGGTTCTTCGCGTCGTACTCGAACTCGACCCAGGAGCCGCGATACGGGATGATCTGCGCGACGTACAGGTTCTTGTCTTCCGTGTGGAAGAACGCGCCCGGCGATCGGTGCAACTGGCTGACGATGACGCGCTCGGTGCCGTTGATGATGAACGTGCCGTGGTCGCCCATCAGCGGGATGTCGCCGAAGTAGACCTCCTGCTCCTTGATGTCGCGGATGGTCTTGACGCCCGTCTCCGGGTCCTTGTTCCAGACGACGAGACGGATGGTGACCTTGAGGGGCACGGCGAACGTCATGCCGCGCTCCTGGCACTCCTCGACGTCGTACTTCAGCTTCATCTGCACGGTCGTGCCGCACAGATCGCAGATGTCGCCCTTCGCGTCGTTCGCGCGGCCGCACGACGGGCAGATCACGGCGCCTTCGCCGTACGGATCCGCCACGAGCACGGCGCCGCATCCGTCGCACTTGGCGCGCAGGTGCTCCAGGCCCGTCAGGCGGCCGCACTTGCACTCCCAGTTCCCGATCGAGTACTCGATGAACTCCAGCGACGAGTTCTCGCGGAAGTCGCTGATCGGGAAGACGGACTTGAAGACGGACTGCAGGCCGACGTCCTCGCGTTCGGACGCCAGGCGGTTCATCTGCAGAAACCGCTCGTACGATTTCTTCTGGATCTCGATCAGGTTCGGGATCGGGACCGTGGTCTTGATCTTCGAGAAGTCGATGCGCTCGCGATAGACGTTCTTGGGCAGGCTGTACATTCAATAACCTCGGGGCCCGGACGCAGGCCGGACAGCCAAAACAACACGCTGAGGCCCGCCGAGGCCAGCCAGGCCCGGCGCCAAGCCGATGAGCTCGCGCGGGCTGAACGCGCTCCAGCAGAGCTCCATCACCTGACCGGCGGATCAGCCGCTCGACGGCACCCGCGTGCCAGGAACCGCGAAGCGACGTCTACTTGACCTCGACCTTCGCGCCCGCCTCTTCGAACTTCTTCTTGATGGCCGCGGCCTCGTCCTTGTTGACGCCTTCCTTGATGGGCTTCGGCGCCGATTCGACCAGGTCCTTGGCTTCCTTGAGCCCGAGGCTGGTGACTTCGCGGACGACCTTGATCACGTTGATCTTGTTGCCGCCGATGTCCGTCAGGGTGACCGTGAATTCGGTCTTCTCTTCGGCCGCCGCCGCGCCGCGCCGCCGCCCGCCATCGGCATC
Source organism: uncultured Acidobacteriota bacterium (assembly GCA_963751445.1). GTDB lineage: Bacteria > Acidobacteriota > Vicinamibacteria > Vicinamibacterales > SCN-69-37 > DASUGC01. The sequence goes on from CAVVUL010000010.1 coordinate 168,618, forward strand.
GCCATCGGCATCGCCGCCGCGGCGGACACGCCGAGCTCCGTCTCCAGCGTCTTCACAAGCTGCGACAGCTCGAGCACCGAGATCCCCTTGATGTAGTCAACCACCTGCTGCTGCGTCACTTCGGCCATTGCTCTTCTCCCTGAATAGACTCTGTCGAACTAACAACCAACAAATCACAACCAACAACTCGCAACCCCGGAGCGCCCTCGCGGCCCCCTGTTCGTTGTTCGTTGTCAGTTGTTCGTTTCTTCCGCTCTCTTCTTCTCGACCTGCGCCAGCACGTTCACGAGATCGCGCGGCACGGCGGACAATACCGTCACCAGCTGCTGCATCGGCGCCTGCAGCACGAACAGCAGCTTGGCCAGCAGTTCCGGCCGTGCCCGGCAGGCTCGCCAGGTCCTGCACGGCGGCCGGCGCGACCGTCCGCCCCTGCACCACCGCCGCCTTGATGCTCATCGTCGGCGTGGCCTTGATGAAGGCCGTCAGGGCCTTGGCCATCGCCACCGGGTCGGTCGCCGTCGACACGACCGCCGTGCTGCCTTTGAAGGCCTCGAGGCACGACTCGAGGGCCGTGCCCGTCGCGGCGCGCCTGGCCAGCGTGTTCTTCACCACGCGATAGCTCGCGCCCGCGGCGCGAATCTGCCGCCGCAGTTCCGTCACCTGCGGGCACCGTGACGCCGCGGTAGTCGACGAGCACGGCCGTGTCGGCCGACCGGAACACCGCTTCGAGTTCGCCCTGCTCCGTGATCTTGTCCGCTCTACTGACTGCCATTTACTCGCTCCGCAAAACTGACAACTAACAACTGACAACTAACAGCGGTTCGGAATTGTTAGCTGTTCGTTCCGAGTTGTAGTTCCCTCTAGTGCTTAATCAACTCATCCACGTGCGTCGTGTCGATGAGCACGCCGGGGCCCATCGTCGACGACATCGTGACGCTCTTGAGATACCGGCCCTTGGCCGCCGCGGGCTTCGCCTTGACGATGTTCTCCATCAGGGCGTGCGCGTTGGCGATCAGGTTGTCGGCGGAGAACGAAACCTTGCCGATCGGCGCGTGCACGACGCCGGCCTTGTCGACGCGGAACTCGACCTTGCCCGCCTTGATTTCGCGGACGGCCTTGGTCACGTCCGGCGTGACCGTGCCGGTCTTCGGATTGGGCATCAGCCCGCTCGGGCCGAGCACCTTGCCGAGCTTGCCGACCGACCGCATCATGTCGGGCGTCGCGACCACGGCGTCGAAGTCGGTCCAGCCGCCGAGGATCCGGTCGACGACGTCGTCGCCGCCCACCTCGTCGGCGCCGGCCTCCTTCGCCTCCCGCTGCTTGTCGGCCCCGGCAATGACGAGCACCTCTTCGGTCTTGCCGAGCCCGTGCGGGAGCACGACGGTGCCGCGCACCATCTGATCCGAGTGCTTCGGATCGACGCCGAGCCGCACGGCCATTTCGACCGTCTCGTCGAATTTCGTGTACTTGACCTTCTGGATGAGCGGCACGGCCTCTTCGATCGTGTGAGGCCTGACCGGCACCTGTTTCCGGGCCGCCTGGTATTTCTTGCCACGCGTGCGCATTTACGTCCTCCGGTGGTCCAAACGGGCCGAAGCCCTCCCACCTGCGAAACGAACGACTAACAAAGAACTACTTCGAAGTTCGAACTTCGAAGTTCGAAGTTCGAACCTAGTCGATGACGTCGAGCCCCATCGACCGGGCCGTGCCCCGAACCGAGCGAACCGCCGAGTCCAGCGATTCGCAGTTCAGATCGGGCAGCTTGAGCTTGGCGATCTCCTGCGACCTGCTTCGCGGTCACCGTGCCGACCTTTGTCCTTGTTCGGCACGCCCGGACCCCTTGGCGATGTTCGCCGCGCGCTTGAGCAGCACGGCGGCCGGCGGGGTCTTGGTGATGAACGAGTACGACCGGTCGGCGTAGATCGTCACGACGACCGGGATGATCAGCCCGTCATCCTTGGCGGTCTTCGCGTTGAAGTTCTTGCAGAAGTCCATGATGTTCAGCGCCGTGGGGACCGAGCGCGGTGCCCACCGGCGGCGCGGGCGTGGCTTTGCCCGCGGCAATCTGGAGCTTCACTTGTGCTTGTACCTTCTTCGCCATGGCCCCTTACAGCTTCTCCACCTGCAAAAAATCCAACTCCACCGGCGTCGCGCGGCCGAAGATCGTGACCATGACCTTCAGCGTGTTCCGATCGGTGTTCACTTCGTCGACGACGCCGTTGAAACTGGCGAACGGCCCCTCGTTGATGCGGACCTGATCGCCCTTGCCGAACGAGTACTTCGGCTTCGGCTTCTCGGCGGCGACCGTCACCTGGTGGAGGATCTGGTCGACTTCCTCGCGCGACAGCGGCGACGGCTTCGAGCCGGCGCCGACGAACCCGGTCACCTTCGGCGTGTTCTTGACCACATGCCAGGCGTTGTCCGACATGTGCATCTCGACGAGGATGTACCCGGGAAGAAGCGGCGCGAGCTCTTGACTTCGCGGCCGCCGCGCTTCTCGACGATGTCCTCGGTCGGGATCGAGGATCTCGCCAATCTCATCGGACAGGCCGTAGGCCTGCACCCGCTGCTCGAGCGATTCCTTCACCTTGTTCTCGAACCCCGAGTAGGTGTGGATGATGTACCACTGCTTCGTCTTGTCGTCGGTCATGGTCCCCATGGCGCGATCTCCGGCGCGCCTCATCCACCCAGGGCCTTGAACACCCAGGCCACGAATCTCGAAAGGCTGAGGTCCACCAGATACAGATAGACCCCGAAGAGCGTCGACACCAGGATCACGACGACCGTGGTCGCCCACACTTCGCGGCGGGTCGGCCAGGTCACGCGCCCCAGTTCGCTGCGCACCTCGGAGAGGAATCGCCGCGCCCGGCCGAACCAGCCCTGCGACCTGGTCCGGCGAGTCCTTCAGGTTGTCCAACATCGCCGACTTCACCCCGCCGTTCATGTCGTCGACGTCCCGCACTCTCGGCCTCGCCCGTCGTGCCGCTCGCCATTTCTGGCAGGCCAGGAGGGACTCGAACCCCCAACCCTCGGTTTTGGAGACCGATGCTCTACCAATTGAGCTACTGGCCTGAACGTTCGTCTACTTACTTTCCTTGTGCGCGCGTGTGCTTTCGGCACGCGCGGCAGAACTTGTTGAACTCCAGCCGCTCGGAGTCTTCCGCCGGTTCTTGGTCGTGCTGTAGTTCCGGCGCTTGCAGTCCGTGCACGCCAAGTGACGATTTCTCTCATGACCTATCCCTCGACCGCCTGCGGCATGAAGACGCGCCAGCGCACGCCTCGCCCACGACGCTGAAACCGCTATTCGACGATCTCCGTGACGGTGCCGGCGCCGACGGTGCGGCCGCCTTCGCGAATCGCGAAGCGGGCGCCCTTTTCGAGCGCGACCGGCGTCAGCAGTTCGCCGCTGATCGGCGTGTTGTCTCCCGGCATCACCATCTCCACGCCCTCGGGCAGGTGCAGCGTGCCGGTCACGTCGGTCGTCCGGATGTAGAACTGCGGGCGGTAGCCGTTGAAGAACGGCGTATGGCGGCCACCCTCTTCCTTCGACAGGATGTACACCTCGGCCTTGAACTTCGTGTGCGGCATGATCGACCCCGGCTTGCACAGCACCTGGCCGCGCTCGACGTCTTCCTTTTCCACGCCGCGCAGCAGCACGCCGATGTTGTCGCCCGCCACGCCCTCATCGAGCAGCTTGCGGAACATCTCGACGCCCGTGACGACCTTCTTCTCGGTCGCCTTGAAGCCGACGATCTCGACTTCCTCGCCGACCTTCACCTTGCCGCGCTCGACGCGGCCGGTGACGACCGTGCCACGGCCGGAAATCGAGAACACGTCCTCGATCGGCATCAGGAACGGCTTGTCGATCTCGCGCTCCGGCATCGGGATGTAGGTGTCGAGCGCCTCCATCAGCTTGGTGACCGACTCGACGCCCGCCGGATCGCCCTGCGAGCGCCTTGAGCGCCGACACGCGCACGACCGGCAGGTCGTCGCCCGGGAACCCGTAGCTCTTCAGGAGGTCGCGCACTTCGAGTTCGACCAGGTCCAGCAGTTCCGGGTCATCGACCGCGTCGACCTTGTTCAGGGCGACGACGATGTACGGCACGTTCACCTGCTTGGCGAGCAGCACGTGCTCACGCGTCTGCGGCATCGGGCCGTCCACCGCGCTCACGACCAGGATGGCGCCGTCCATCTGCGCGGCGCCGGTGATCATGTTCTTGATGTAGTCGGCGTGGCCCGGGCAGTCCACGTGGGCGTAGTGCCGGTTCGCCGTGCTGTACTCGACGTGGCTCGTCGCGATCGTCAGAATCTTGGTCTCGTCGCGGCGGCCCTGCGATTCGGAGGCCTTGGCCACCTCGTCGTACGAGATGAACTTGGCCCAGCCCTTGTCAGCGGCCACCTTGGTGAGCGCCGCGGTCAGCGTCGTCTTGCCGTGATCGATGTGGCCGATCGTGCCCACGTTCACGTGCGGTTTGGACCGGTCAAATTTCTCCTTCGCCATTGCTCTCCGTTCTCCCGTTAGTGTGAGCGTCCGACAGTTCAAACTTCGTCGTTCGAACCCGATTCCTCAACAACCTGGAGCCGATGACCGGGATCGAACCGGTGACCTCGTCCTTACCAAGGACGTGCTCTGCCAACTGAGCTACATCGGCCTTCGCGCTCGGCTGTGTTCCGACCCTCGCGCTACGGCCGACGAGTCGGCCAACCTCTCTCACCGATCCTCGACCTGTCCAGCCGGCGCGCGCGCGCCAGACGCTGGCCACGCCAGCCGAAGCTCGCGTCCGCGCGCGAAGTCTTGGAGCGGGAGACGGGGATCGAACCCGCGACCAACAGCTTGGAAGGCTGTGACTCTACCACTGAGTTACTCCCGCCTCCGCTCCGCTCCGCTCGCTCGCCTTCGCGGACGCTCCGTACGGGCAAGCCCGCTCGCGTCACTCCGCCACGCAACCTACCCTTCACGTCGCGTGCCCGCTGCCGTTTCTCCTGCGCCCTTCCCAGCTCGACACTGCTCGCTCGCCTGGCCTGCCAGCCGAAGCGCGAGCGCAGCGAGCGCAGTGAAGGTTGGTGGCGAGGGAAGGATTCGAACCTTCGAAGCCGCTGGGGCGACAGATTTACAGTCTGTTGCGTTTGACCGCTTCGCTACCTCGCCAGAATCCGTTCGTGCCTCGCCTTCCGTTCCCGACGTCCACCTCGCCTGTCCGGCTCCACGCGCGCCGGGAGCATCCGACTTCGACCGTCCGCCATCAGCTTGGAACGGAAGCAGGTTCCCTGCGACGTGCGCGCGGCGTAGCCCGTGAACTTGGAGCTGGCGAAGGGATTTGAACCCCCGACCCGCTGATTACAAATCAGCTGCTCTACCTGACTGAGCTACGCCAGCCGGACAAAACGGGAATGGTAGCACGGTGCCCATGCCAACCCGGCAACCTCCTTGCAAGGGAACGGCTCATTTCACCGCCCACCCCGGCGCTGGCGGCGGCCTCGAACAGACCGATGCCCGCCGTCACGGACACGTTCAGGCGAGGCCACCTGCCCGCCATGGGAATGGCCACCAGCCGCTCGCAGGTCTCCCGCACCAGCCGGCGCAAACCGGTGCCTTCCGCCCCAAACACGAACGCCGTCGGCAGGGTGTAATCCACGGCGTCGTACGCATCCGGCGCCTCGGCATCGAACCCGACCGTCCAGACCCCCAGTTCCTTGAGCTCCTCGATGGCCCGCGAAATGTTGACCACCGTGGCGATTCGCACATGGTTGACGGCGCCGGCCGACGCCTTGGCCGTCGCCCCATCCAGCGGCGCAGAATGCCGCGCCTGCCGGATCACGCCCGTGGCACCGGCCGCATCCGCCGACCGCAGGATGGCCCCGACGTTCTGCGGATCTTCAATGCCGTCGAGCACCACCAGCAGCGGCGCGCCTTCCGCCTGCTGCACGAGTTCCTCCACGGTGTAGGCCGGCAGCGGCTGCGAGTTCGGCGGCCACCCCTTGATGCACGCCGCCCCGGGTCAGCTTCTCGAGCGCCCGCCGGTCAAGGGTCTCGATCGGAATCCTCAACTCGTGCGCGCGGGCGACCAGCGCGTCGACGCGCGGGCCGGCCCCGCGCTCGTGCACGAGCCGCGAGACCCGCCTCGCCTTCAGCGCCTCGGTGACCGCGTGGATGCCGTAAATAAGAGACATGAGTCAGGTTCCCAGGTCTACGGGGTGGTCAGGCGGCGCGTCACGCTCGGACGCGCGCGCGGCGCACGAAAGGACGGGACGTACGCCGCTCGATGCGCCCAGCCCGGCACCGCGGTCGATCGCCGGCACGGCCAAATCGAGTTCCGGCCCCGAATCGGCGGCCGTCAGCGCCACGCGGATGGGATGAAACAGCGCCCGCCCCTTGAGCCCGGTCTCGCTCCGCACCCGCGCCGCGGCCGCCCGAAACGCCTCGCGATCGAGCGGCCCGCCACCCGCCACGGCCTCGCCAAACGCCTTCACGACGCGCGGGCCATCCGGCTCACCCGCCACCAGCGCGGCCGCGCGCTCGGCATCCCAGTCGAACATCGTCGACACCCGATCCGGAATCTCATCCAGCCGATCGACCGAGCCCACGGCGATCGGCAGCAGCGACCGCCACGAACGCCACGTGCTGCGTCGGTCCCGTCCGTCACGTAGCCCGCGCGCTGGAAATATGGCAGCGCCGCGCGCGCGAGTGCGCTCCGGATCCGCTTCCTTCATGTAGTGGCGATTCATCCAGGCGAGCTTGGCCATGTCGAACACCGCCGCGCTGTGGCTGACGGTGGCAGGTCGAACCGCCGCGCCATCTCCGCGGCGGGCAGGATCTCCTGGTTCTCGCCCGGTGACCAGCCGAGCAACGCGAGATAATTGACCAGCGCCTCCGGCAGATAGCCGCGCGCGCGGAACTCGGCCACACTCGTGGCGCCATGCCGCTTCGACAGCGGCGCATGGTCGGGCCCCAGCACCAGCGACAGATGCGCGAACGCCGGCGGCGTCGCGCCCAGGGCCTCGTACACCAACACCTGCCGCGGCGTATTGGACACGTGGTCCTCGCCCCGGATCACGTGCGTGATCGCCATGCGCACGTCGTCGATCACCACGGCGAAGTTATAGGCGGGCCGTCCGTCGGACCGGACGATCACGGGATCGCCGATGACGTCGGTGCTGAACGTGACGTCGCCGCGCACGAGGTCGTGGAACGTGACGTCGCGCGCGGCCGGCACGCGGAATCGAATGGCCGCGGACTCGCCCGCCGCCAACCGCGCCTCCACGCTCAGCGGCGGCGAGCGTTCGGCACCGGCCGCCGTATTTCGGCGGCAGGCCGGCCGCCAGCGCGGCCTGCCGTTCAGCCTCGAGCTGATCGGGCGCGCAGAAGCAGCCGATAGGCGCGCCCGTCAGCCAGCAGATCGCGCGCCACGGCTTGATAGACGTCGAGCCGCTCGGATTGCCGGTACGGACCGTACGCCCCCGCCGATGTCGGGCCCCTCGTCCCAATCGAGGCCGAGCCAGCGCAGATCCGCCAGAATGCTCGCCTCGGACTCGCGTGTGGATCGCTCGGCGTCGGTGTCTTCGATCCGCAGCACGAACGTGCCGCCGCGTCCGCGCGCCAGCAGCCAGTTGAACAGCGCCGTCCGGGCATTGCCCACGTGCAGGTGTCCGGTCGGACTCGGCGCAAACCGCACCCGCATGGTCATCGCGCGCCCCCAGATGCCGGCGCGAGCACGACGACGGCATGCGCCGCGATCGCTTCGCCGCGGCCGACGGCGTCGACACCTTCGTTCGTCTTCCCCTTCACGCTGACCCGATCGAGGCCCACCTCCAGCGCGGACGCCAGCGCGCTCACGGATGGCACGGATGTGCGGAGCCAGCTTCGGGCGCTCCAGGATCACCGTGACATCGGCGTTCGAGACCGACCAGCCCAGCGCCGCGGCGATCGCCACGCCCGCGAGCGAGCAGGTCGAGACCGGCAGCGTCCTTCCACGCGGGATCGGTGTTCGGAAAATGCTGGCCGATATCCCCGGCCCCGGCCGCGCCGAAGATCGCGTCCACGAGCGCGTGGCACACCACGTCGCCATCCGAATGACCGTGGGGCCCCCGGTCGAACGGCATCACCACGCCAGCGAGCACCAGCGGGCGTCCCTCGACCAGCCGATGCAAGTCGTATCCGGTGCCGACCGCGCGATCCCGACAGGATCCGCGCGCGCGCGTCCGCCAGATCGCCGGGCGTCGTGATCTTCACGTTCCGCTCGTCTCCCTCCACGATCGCGACGGCATGGCCCGCCTGTTCGGCCAGCATCGCCTCGTCGGTCGCCTCGACCCCGCGGGCGCCCAGCGCGATCGCCTCGCGCAGGATGCCGCGCCGGAACCCCTGAGGCGTCTGCGCCAGCCGCAGGTCAGTCGCGCGGAATCGTCGCGGTCACCCGGTCCGTGTCCGCCGCGACCTGCTTCACCGTGTCGCGCACCGCGAATCGCCGGGCACGGCGGCGCCAGCCGCCTCGACGCCGGCGATCACCGCGATCGATCAGGGCGGCATCCACGAACGGCCGCGCCGCGTCATGGATCGAGCACGACGTCGACATCCGGCGCGACAGCGCCTCGACACCGCGCGCGACCGAATCCTGCCGCCGCTCGCCGCCGGCGACGACCGCACACGGCCGGGCCGGTCGGCCCACCAGGCGCCGCGCCACCGGCACGAGATCCGCAGGCAAGCACGACGACGAGCTGGCCACCGCGGGATGACGGTCGAACGCCGCGACGCTGCGCTGCAGCAGCGAACGGCCACCCAGAATCGAGCAGCTGTTTGGGAGCGGACGCGCCCAGGCGATCGCCACGCCCTGCCGCCACGATGATCGCGCCTACCGGCATCAGTCCGATTCTATGCGGTTGCCGCCGTCCGTCGCGATGCGACCGCGCGTGAGGCTCACCGCATGCGCGACTGACGCCTCGGACTGCGAGACGGGCGCGAAGATCACCACCAGCGCGCGCGTCGTCGCCGTCGTCACCATCGTGCGCGCCGAATCGGACGTCGGATTGCCGAAGGGGCCGACCGCATCGGCCAGCGTCAGGCGGCCGGCCACATGCACCGCCGCCTTCCGGATGCCCTCGTACTCCTCGCCCGGCCGGCCCAGGCGCAGCGTGACGTCGCCCTGGATCTTGTCGAGGTCGTAGAGGCCGTACGGCAACTGCGTTTCGAGCGAGCACCAGTTGATGATGTCCACGAGGCTGTTGATGCGCGGGAGTTCGTCGCCCTTGCGCACGCGCCGCAGCAGCGCTTCCGACGACGGCCGCGTCTTGGTGGGATCGATGCCCACGCGCTTGTACATCGTCCGGACCGCCGCAATCGTGTCGGCGGGTTCCGGTCGCCGTTCGCATGCGCGCGGTCGTGACCCGGCGTAGCGCCTCAAGCGCGTCGTCCTGCTCGACCACGCGCACCGCCTCCGCCATGAACCACGCCGGCCGCACGATACCGGTCACGTCAGGATCGACTGTCAGCATGGCCCGCTCCTCCCGGCACCGCGCTCGCGACGATGCCCCGCGCGCGTTCGGCCAGCGCCCGCGCGTCATCCCGCGTCAGGCCCTTCGTCGGAATCGCTTCGTGCACGGTTACATCGACGGTGGCCGGGCACACCATGAATCGTCCCTTCGGCATCACGACGCGGCTTCCCGCCACGCTGACCGGCACGATCGGCAGGCCGTTCTCGATGGCCAGCAGAAAAATGCCGCCCTTGAACCGGTGCACGGCGCCATCCAGCGTCCGCGAGCCTTCAGGGAACACCACCAGCGACGCGCCGGACCGCGCCATCCGCTGCATGCGCTTGAAGATGCCCGCGCCGGGATTGCGGCGGTTCACGAGCACGTGACCGCTGCGGTGCAGGTGCCAGCCGATGAACGGGACGTAGCCCAGCGCGGCCTTGGCCATGATGCGGAGCTGCCGGGGCAGGGACGTGAACAGAATCGGCACGTCGTAGATGCTGGAATGATTGGCGACGAAGATGCAGCTCTCGCCCTCCGGCGGCAGCGGCCGTCCATGCAGGCGGATGCGCGTGCCGCTGGTCGCGAGGATCAGCCGGGCCCAGAGTTGGGCGCAGCGATGCGCCCAGAACCCGCGCCCGTCAATCAACCCGCCCACCAGCGAAGCCGTGCCGAGCACGATGGTGTAGAGACCGATGGCCGGCACGAGGACGAGCGCCGTCCACCACCAGCGAAAGGGCGGAAGGCTCACGCCTGCGCGCCTCCGGTTCCGGCGTCCGCGCATCTGCCGCAGACCGATCATGCGCCCGGCAGGTGGTCTGGAGCACGGAGGTGACGATGATGTCCACGTTCTTGCCGATGCGCTGGCGGGCATTGTCCACGACCACCATCGTCCCGTCGTCGAGGTAGGCCACACCCTGCGTGTATTCCTTGCCTTCCTTGAGGATGAACACCGACATCGCTTCGCCGGGCAGGACCACCGGCTTCAGCACGTTCGCCAGATCGTTGATGTTGAGGACGTCAACGCCCCGCAGCTGCGCGACCTTGTTCAGGTTGAAGTCGTTCGTGACGATCTTGCCGAGCAGCGCCCGGGCCAGCTCGATCAGCTTCAGATCCACTTCCTTGACCTGCGGGAAATCCATGTCGGAGATCTGGACTTCGACGCCGGCCATCTTCTGCATGCGTTGCAGGATGTCGAGGCCGCGGCGGCCCCGGTTGCGCTTGAGCGGGTCGGAGGAGTCGGCGACGAACTGCAGCTCCTTGAGTACGAACTGCGGCACCACGAGCGTGCCGTCGAGGAACCCGGTCTCGACGATTTCGGCGATGCGCCCGTCGATGATCGCGCTCGTGTCCAGGATGCGATAGCGCCGCTGGGGCCGGGCGTCCTTGAAGAGCGACGCGAACTTGGCGGGTTCGAGCCACTCGCCGCGGCGCGCGCCGAGCATCATGCCCAGGAACGGCAGGACGACCACGATGAGCCCGTGCAGGAACTGCACCTGCGTATTGCCGGTGTTCGACCAGGAGAGCGCCAGGACGATCGTTCGGGCCAGCCACAATCCCACGGCCAGCCCCAGCAAGCCGCCCAACACCCTGGTGACGGCGGTGTCTTTCAGCCGCGCTTCGGCGGCGACGATCGCCATGGCGACGCCGAATCCCAGCAACGAACTGGCGAGCGGGTGGCCTTCGATGGGCATGATTGCCGCGGCGGTGTACACGACCGTGACGATGAAGAGCGCGCGTGCGAAATGGAAGCCCTTCATGACACAGCGATCCTACATCAGGGCGTCGAGCGCCTCCCCCACCGTTCGCACGCCGACGATCTCGAGCCCGGCTGGCGCATCCGCGGGCGAGAGGCTGCGATCCGGCATCAGGCACCGGCGGAAACCCAGTTGACTGGCCTCCCGCGCCCGCAGCGCGGCCTGCGTCGTGGCGCGCACCTCGCCCGCCAGGCCAATCTCGCCGAACACGACGATGTCGGACGGAACCGGACGGTTGCGCAGGCTGGACGCGACCGCGGCCACGATCGCCAGATCGGCCGCGGGCTCATCGATCGTCATGCCGCCGGCCACATTCACGAACACATCGTCGGTGGCGAGATTCAGCCCGGCGCGCTTGTCGAGCACGGCGAGCAGAAGAGACAACCGGTTCGGGTCGAGGCCGCTGGCCGTCCGCCGGGGATTCCCGAACGTGGAGGCGCTGACCAGCGCCTGGACCTCGACCAGAATCGGCCGCGAGCCTTCGATCGTGCACAGGACCGCCGACCCGGGAACGTTGGCGGGGCGCTCGGCGAGAAACAGCGCCGAAGGATTCGGGACGGGGCGGAGGCCTGCCGCGGTCATCTCGAACACGCCGAGTTCACTCACGGCGCCGAAGCGGTTCTTGACCGCCCGCACGACCCGGTGCGCATGATGCTGGTGGCCTTCGAAGTAGAGCACCGTATCGACGACGTGTTCGAGGACTTTCGGGCCGGCCAGACTGCCGTCCTTGGTGACATGGCCGACGAGCACGGTCGGCATGTTCCGGCTCTTGGCCGTGAAGAGCAGGTCTGTGGCCGCCTGGCGGACCTGCGCGACGCTGCCGGGCGCCGATTGCAGTTTCAACGAGAAGACGGTTTGAATCGAGTCGACGATGAGCAGCGCGGGCTTGACGCGGTCGATCTCCTCAATCAGCCGCTCGACGCAGGTTTCCGCCAGGAGGTACAGCGGCGACCGGGCCACGCCCAGGCGCTCACCGCGCATCTTGATTTGGTGCTCCGACTCCTCGCCGGAGCAATACAGCACCGGTCCGACATGCGCCGCAAAGTGCGCGGCCGCCTGCAGCAGCAAGCGTGGACTTGCCGATGCCGGGCTCGCCGCCCAGCAGCACCAGCGACCCCGGCACGATGCCGCCGCCCAGAACGCGGTCGAACTCGCTGATGCCCGAACTGATGCGCTGAGCGACGTCGGTCTGGACGTCCTGATAGAGACGCGACCCGCCGCCGCCCCATGCCGGCGCCGCCCCGCGCGGCTCACCGACCGGCGCCGACACGCGCTCTTCGACCAGCGAATTCCACGCGCCGCATTCCGCACAGCGCCCCAGCCACTTCGGCGACTGGGCGCCGCACTGCGTGCATGAGAAGACAGACTTTGGTGACTTCATGGAACTCACAACTAACAACTAGCAACTAGCAACTAACAACTGACGATTCATGACGATGCACGCTGCAACTTTGGGTCCACGTCAAGCCTGGCACGCCCGTTGCTGTAACGGAAGGTCATGACACGACCAGCGCCTGACCTGGCGGAAAGGACCTTTGTCTTCGCGTGTGAGATTGTCCGACTGTACCAAGCGCTCGTTGCCATTCCTCGGATTCCCTTCGGGCATTGCGCGTCAGATTCTGGATTCAGGCACGTCCATCGGCGCCAACGTGGAAGAAGGCCGCGCTGCATCGAGCCGCCGCGATCTGGCCGCTCGCCTCGTCATTGCGCTGAAGGAAGCGCGAGAAACCAAGTTCTGGCTGCGCCTGATTCGGGCCACCGACCTCGCACCCGAGGCAGCCACGGCTGGCCTGTAAAGGAGGGCGATGAACTCGTGGCCATCTTGACCGTGTCTGTTCGCCGACTGCGTTCCGGGTAGCTTCTACCCCACATTGGTCGCGTGGGCAGGCACCTACCCACCGTGCGCCAGTTCTTAGTTCTTAGTTGTTAGTTGTCAGTTGTTAGTTGTTAGTTGTTAGTTGTTAGTTGTTAGTTGTCAGTTTCATACACCCGCTCCACCCGGCTCCCCAGTCGGCACAAGACCTCCCACGGAATCGACCCGATCTCCGCGGCGATCTCACGGGCGGTGATCTCCTCGGCGTCCTGCCGGCCGATCAGCACGACTTCATCGCCGGTCGAGACGTCGCGGCCGGAGACGTCAACCGAGATCATGTCCATGCACACGGCACCCACGATGGGCGCGCGGCGGCCGCGGATGAGCACGCTCGCCCGGCCGGCCGCACGCGTGTCGAGCCCGTCGGCGTACCCGGCCGGGACGATCGCAATGGTCGCCGGCGTCTCCGCGGTCCAGCGCAGACCGTAGCCAATCGCCTCGCCGGCGCGGACGCCTTTCACCGCCACGATACGGGACGTGAGTGACAGGGCGGGACACAGCGCGAGATCGGCGGCGGCCAGGGGCGGCGGCACCACGCCGTACAGCAACAGCCCGGGTCGCACCCAGTCGTACCAGGTGCGCGTGTCCCGGAGCAGGGCGGCGGAGTTGGCGGCATGCCGCCGGAGATCCCGTGCCCCCAGCGCGCCGAGCGCCGCGGTGGCGATCTCGAACCGCGATCGCTGCTCCTCCATGAACACTGATTCGGGCAGGTCCGCCGTTGCGAAGTGCGTGTAGACCGCGTCGAACGAGAGATGCGGGCTCTGCAGCACCGGCGGCAGGGTGCGCCGCAGGTTGTCGTGGCGGAACCCGAGCCGGTTCATGCCGGTGTCGATCTTCAGGTGGCACGCGAGCCGCACGTGGCGCGCCGCCGCCGCGGATTCCAGCGCGCGCGCCGCGCCGGGTGTCGAGACGGTCGGCGTGAGCCCATGCGTGAACACGCCATCCAGGTGGCGCACCGAGAGCGCGCCGAAGATCAGGACCGGGATGGTGACGCCGGCCTCGCGCAGCGCGACACCTTCCTCGATATCGGCACAGGCCAGCATCGCGACCCCGGCCGACTGCAGCGCGAGACCGACCGCCGCGGCGCCATGGCCGTACGCGTTCGCCTTGACCACCGCGATGATGCCGGGCGCGGGCCGCCCCGGCTCGCGGTCCCGCTCGAGCAGCGCGCGAACGGCCCGCGACATTGGACGCCAGCGCCGGCAGGCTCACGGTCGCCACGGTCGGCCGCCGCATCATGCTCAATCCGGACTAGCCCCGGTACCCGGACGCCAGGTTCTCGAAGCGGGTGAACTGCTTGAGAAAGGCGAGGCGCACGGTGCCGATCGGACCGTTGCGCTGCTTGCCGATGATGATCTCGGCCGTGCCTTCCGAGTCCGGGGCGCGTTCGCCATCCGGCGTGTACATGTCCTCGCGGAAGATGAACATGACGACGTCCGCGTCCTGCTCGAGCGCGCCGGACTCGCGCAGGTCCGACAGCTGCGGGCGATGATCGCTTCGGGTCTCCGGGGCGCGACTGAGCTGGCTCAGCGCCAGGATCGGCACCTGCAGCTCCTTGGCCAGGATCTTCAGCGACCGTGAAATCGACGCGAGCTCCTGCTGGCGGTTGTCGAACCGGCCGCGCCCCTGCATCAGCTGCAGGTAGTCGATGATGAGCATGTCGAGGCCGTGCTCCAGCTTCAGGCGCCGCGCCTTGGCGCGCATCTCGAGAATGCCGACCGACGCGGAATCATCGATGAACACCTTGGCGTCGTGCATGCGGGCGAACGCCGACACCAGGCGGTTGTAGTCGTCTTCGCCGAGGAAGCCGCCGCGGAACCGGTGCGCGTCCACGCGCGCCTCCGACGTCAGCATGCGCATGAACAGCTGTTCCTTGGACATCTCGAGGCTGAACACGCCCACGGTCTTGCCCGCCTCGACGGCGCTGTGCATCGCCATGTTGAGCACGAGGCTCGTCTTCCCCATCGACGGCCGCGCGGCGATGATGACCAGGTCGGCCGGCTGGAACCCCGACGTCATCTCGTCGAGATCGACGAACCCGCTCGGCACGCCCGTGACGAGCCCCTTGTGCTCCTGCAGCTTCTCGATCAGCTCGTAGCCCGAGTTCACGAGCTGCGCCGAGCGGCACGAAGCCCGCGCGCAGCCGGTGCTCGGCAATCTGGAAGATCGACCGTTCGGCCTCGTCCAGCAGATCGTCGGCGTCCTCTTCGGCGTCGTAGGCGCGGCCCAGGACCTCATTCGCCGACTGGATCAGCCGGCGCAGCGTGGACTTCTCCTTGACGATCCTGGCGTAGTACTCGACGTTGGCCGAGCGCGGCACGCCGTCGGTGAGCGACGCCACGTAGGCCGGCCCGCCGACCTCGTCCAGCTCGCCGCGAGCGAACCAGTTCGTCCTTCAGCGTGACCGGATCGATCGGCTGGCTGCGCTCGGACAGCCCGACCATCTTCTCGAAGATCCGCCGGTGCGCGTCGCGGAAGAAATCCTGGGCATCAATGACTTCGGCCGCCTGGTTGAACGACGGATTGTCGATGAGAATCGCGCCGAGCACACACTTCTCCGCTTCGAGGTTGTGCGGCAGGGTGCGGTCGGAGGCCATGGGGAAGGACAAGCTTACAACTAACAACGAACAAGTTACAAGTTCGATCGCAAACGTGAACGAGTGCATGAGGGCCGCGCGCCAGTGCCTCTTCACGGCCTTCACGGCCCAACGGTGCGATGCCCCGGACTCGGGGTCGCGCGAATCAGGCGGCCGGGACGATCGTGACCTTGAGATTCGCCGTCACGTCGCGGTACAGCTTGACGGGCACGATGTGCTCGCCGAGCGACTTCAGCGGATCGGCCAGCTGGATCTTCCGGCGATCCACGATGATTTCGCGCGCGGCCAGGGCCTCGGCAATATCCGCCGTGGTGACCGACCCGTACAGCGTCTCGTTCTCGCCGACGCGCCGGCCGATGGAGATCGGCTGCCCCTCGAGCTTCGCGGCCAACGCCTGGGCCGCGGCCATTTCGTGGCCTCCCGCGCCTCCGCCTTCACGCGTTCGCGCTCGATCTGCTTCTTGTTCTCGCTCGGTCACCACCAGCGCGAGCTGACGCGGAAACAGGAAGTTGCGCGCGTAGCCGCTGGCCACCCTGACGATCTCGCCGCGGTGGCCGAGGTGCTCGACGTGTTCCTTCAGAATGACTTCAATCGACATGGTCGGTCCCCCGTCTAGTCGGTGACATACGGCACGAGCGCGATCTGCCGCGCCCGCTTGATGGCGACCTGCAGCGCGCGCTGGTGCGTCGCACACACGCCGGAGATGCGCCGCGGCTGAATCTTGCCGCGCTCCGGAATGAAGGGCGCCAGCAGCTTCACGTCGCGGTAGCCGATGTAATCAATCTTCTCGACGCAGAACTTGCACACGCGCCGGCGACGGAAGAACGTGCGCTTCGCGCCCTTCTTGTCGTCCTTGTCCTTGTCCTTGTCTCCGCCGCGTCCGCCCCGGCCCTTGCTCTCGAATTCGCTCATCGGTCGCCTCCCCGAAAGCCCATCTCCGGGCCGTCCAAGTCATCCGAGTCTTCCAGACGGCGGTTGCGTTCCTGCTCGGTCGGTTCCGGCGGCAGCCCGCGGCGAACCCGCCGGCTGGCCATCGACGACTTGCGCCGCGTGCGCGCGCGCTCGGCCACCGCCAGATCCTCGTCGACCCGCACGATCATGTGGCGGATGACGATGTCGAACACGCGCAGACGGCGATCGAGTTCGGCCGTCATCGCCGCCGGGCCGTTGATCACCTCGAGGACGTACACGCCCTCCCGGTGCCCCGCGATCTCGTACGCGAGCTTGCGGCGGCCCCAGTTCTCGGTTTTCTCGAACGTCGCGCCGAAGCGCTCGGCGACGGCCTCGATCTGCGTGTGCAGTTCGGCCAGCGCCTCTTCGGTCGTCTCGGGCGGAGCGATATAGACCAGTTCGTACTGACGGACGGTGCTCATGTGCCTCCTTCTGGACATCACGGCCGCCTTCTCACGTGAAGGCGGCAAGGAGCCGTTCATTCGGTGTCGTCGCTGCGATTGAAGACGTTCATCGTCTTCACCAACCCGTCGGAAACCCATGTCTCCACGGCGTCGGCGGCCCGGGCAACCGCCGCTTCAATCCCGGGCAACTCATCCGGCTCGAACCTCGCCAACACATGGTCGGCCAGGTCGCGCCTCACATCTCCTCGGCCCACGCCCACGCGGAGCCGCGCATATTCGTCCGTGCCCATCACGTCGGCGATGGACCGCAGCCCGTTGTGGCCGCCTTCGCCGCCGCTGCCGCGCGATCCGCAACCGGCCCAGGGCCAGATTGACGTCGTCGCACACGACCAGGACGTCCGAGACGGCCACCTTGTAGAAGCGGCTCAGCGCGCCAATCGCCTGCCCGCTCACATTCATGAACGTGAGCGGCTTCACCAGCAGCACCACGTCGTCCGCTCGGCGCCAGCGCGCCTGGATCGCGTCGGCCGGCGCGCTCTCGAACGCCAAACCGTGGCGGCCCGCCAGGACGTCGACCACCTCGAACCCGACGTTGTGCCGGGTGCCGCGGTACGCGCCGCCGGGATTTCCCAGGCCCGCGACCAGCTTCACCCCGCTCAGTCCTTCTCGTCCTCGGGCTTCTCGACCTTGCCCTTCTTGATGACTTCGGGCTCGGCCGGAGCCGTCGGGGCGCCGCCGCCGCGGCGGCATCAGCCGGCGCAGGTTCGACCTCGACCTTCGGCGAGACCACGATGCACGATCAGCATGTCGGCATCGCTCACCGGCTTCCATTTGCCGCCCGTCGGCAGGTCGCGCACCGCACGCCGTCGTGGAGGCCCAGTTCGGTCACGTCCACCACGATGTGCTCGGGAATATCCGCCGGCAGACACTCGATGACGATGTCGCGATGGACGAAGTCGACGACGCCGCCTTCGGCCTTGACGCCCTTGGCCTCGCCGATCAGCTGCACCGGCACGGTCACGCGCAGGACCTTGTCCATCGCCACGTAGTAGAAGTCCGCGTGCAACAGCGACCGCTCCACCGGGTGGACCTGGTATTCCTTGACGAGGACGCGGGTGTCGCCCAGGCCTTCGAGCTTCAGGGAAATCAGCGTGTTGACGCCAGACTGCGACCGCAGGATGCGCAGCAGGGCCTTGGGGTCGACCGAAATGGACTCGGACTCCCGCTTTTCGCCGTAGAGGACGGCCGGAATGCGGCCCTGCGCGACGAAGGCGTCCGCTTCGTTCTTGCCGAAGGTTGACGACGAACGGCTTCCAGTGTGGCTTCCATGATTCAGTCCAGAGTCCTAGGGTTCTCGGGTTCCTACACAAACAGTTTCGAGACGGACGTCTCTTCGTGAATGCTGCGGATGGCCTGCGCCAGCAGGCGGGCGACCGAGAGCACCACGATCTTGTCGCTCGTGACGCCCTTCAACGCGGATCGTGTTCGTCACGACCAGCTTGTCGATCGGCGAGTTTTCAATGCGCGCCATGGCGGGGCCCGACAACACGCCGTGCACGGCGCTCGCCAGCACGCGCGTCGCGCCGTTGTCCATCAGCGCCTGCGCCGCCTTCTGAATCGTGCCGGCGGTATCGATGATGTCGTCGGCGATGACGCAGACGCGCCTGCGCACGTCGCCGATCACGTTCATGACCTCCGCCGTGCCGTCCTCGCTGCGCCGCTTGTCGATGATCGCCAGTTCCGCGTCCAGCCGCTTGGCATAGGCCCGCGCGCGCTCGGCGCCGCCCGCGTCCGGCGACACGATCGTCAGGCCGTCGAAGGCCTGCCGCGCGAGGTACTCAATGATGACCGGCGCGGCGAACAGGTGGTCGACCGGGATGTCGAAGAACCCCTGGATCTGCGCCTTGTGCAGGTCCATCGTCAGCACGCGGTTCGGTGCCCGCGGCGCTCAGAAGTTGGCGACGAGCTTGGCGGAGATCGGCACCCGCGGCTTGTCCTTCCGGTCCTGCCGGGCGTAGCCGTAGTACGGAATGACCGCCGTGATGCGCGACGCCGACGACCGGCGGAACGCGTCGATCATCACGCACATTTCCATGAGGTGCTGATCGACCGGCGTGCACGTCGGCTGGACGATGAACACGTCCGTGCCGCGGATGTTCTCGTCGATCTGGAACGAGACCTCGCTGTCCGGAAAGCGATGCAGACGAGCGGCGCCCAGGGGGATGCCGAGGTGCTCGGCAATCTCCTGCGCCAGCGCCGGATGCGCGCTGCCCGAAAAAAGTTTCAGCTGCCCGTGAATCATGTCTTTACGCGGGGGGACTTCGTCCCCGCCGCACCCCCCTGACGCGCTCACTCGCGGGGCCCCTGATGCCCCACTCCGTTCGCGCGGGCGCACTTCGCTTCGCTCGTGCGCGCCTTACACTGCAACTCGACAGTTCGACGGGGATCGTCGTTCCGATCGTTCCCAGTTCCGACGTTCCCGTCGTTCCCGCTCGATTCCCGTCGTTCCCGTCGTTCCCGATCGTTCCCCAGTTCCCGTCGTCCCGTCGTTCGCTAATTGGTTGGGGCGGAAGGATTCGAACCTTCGAATACGGGATCCAAAGTCCCGCGCCTTACCGCTTGGCCACGCCCCATCGACTGGGCGCAAACACGGGAGTTTATCACAGGCCTATCCGGCGTCTGGCCTCCGCCCGCGCCAGGGTCCGCGTCGGCAGCACCAGCCAGTCCGGCCGGCGAAGGCGGCGGGCCGCCCTGGGGGCAGCCGACTCCGAAAACACGCCAAAGACGGCCGAGCCGCTGCCCGACATGGCTGCCGCGAGTGCCCCGGCGCCCAGACAGGCCTCGATCGCGTCCTGGACCTGGGGATGCCGGCGGCAAACAGGCCCTTCCAGGTCGTTGACGACGGCCACGGGCCCGCTGACCCAGCCCACCGCCAGGTCCATCGGCGCCCTGCCCCCACCCGTGACGCCAGCCAGGCAATCGGCATCCAGCCAGCCGTAGGCGTCGGCCGTGCTGACGCTAAGGGCTGGCTTGATGACCACCACGCCGAGGCGGGAGGCGTCTTCGAGCGGGTAGACGTCATCGCCACGCCCCGTGCCGATGGCGGTGCCGCCGAGGAGGAAGAACGGCACGTCGGCGCCCAGTTCGCGGGCCAGCCGCGTGAGATCGCGGATCGGAAGGCCGAGGCCCCAGACCCTATTCAAGCCGACCAGCGCCGCCGCGGCGTCGGCACTGCCGCCGCCTAGGCCGGCGGCAACCGGGATGTCCTTGTCGAGTGTGATGTGCACGTCTCGGGGATCGCCGGCGCGCCCCGCCGCACGCCAGAGCGCCGTCGCGGCACGCCAGACCAGATTGGTCTCGTCGGCCGGGACGCCGTGCGAGCGGCTCGACAAGCCGAAGGGGCCGGTCCGTGGCGTGAAGGTGAGGGCGTCAGACACGCCGATCGTCTGCATGATGGTCCGCACGTCGTGATAGCCGGTCTCCTGTCGCGGTCCGACCCGGAGCAACAGGTTGATCTTGGCGGGCGGACGAAGCGTCAGGGCTCGGGCCATCGGGACCTTTCGGGAGACGCTGCTCGATTCTTCCATAAGGCGCCGCTTCTCAATTCGTCGAGGGTCATCGGCGTCGCCTCGGCCGCGCCGGCAGGCACGCGAAAGACGCTTGCCGGCACCGGTTCATTGATGCGTGCGTCGCTGACCGTGAGATGAATCGCCGCCGGCGACCCGGCACCCGACGCCGGCCACAACCACAACTCCTGGGGCAGCGCGGCCGGGGCGTCCGCATACTCGACGGTGAATGCGCTCGTCTCTGCCGCCCGGACGCGCCAGCGGCCGCTGCGTGAGGCGAGATGGACGCGCGCGCCGGCCGTCTCGATCGTCAGCAGCCGCCCATGCCGCACGGCGCGGATGAGATCGGCCTGTGCGGCCACGCAGCCTGTGAGGACGCCGAGCAGGTCGGCCGGCGTCACCGGCACACCCATGATCGCGTCCATGATCCGGGCCGGCGGCGCGGTCACTGTGCGCTGCTCGCGACGGAGCCACAGCGTGGCGTCGTCCCCGGCGCCAGCCAGCAGGAAAATTGCACGGCCCGCGGCAGTCGCGCCAAGGTAGATGGACTGGTTGGCGAGCACCGCGACTTCGATGCCGATCGGCCAGAGGCGCGCGTCGCCGACACGCCCGGAGGCGCGAAGCGCCGCCGAATACGACTGAAGGTCCCGGCAACCGGCGGTCGCATCCGCCCACGCGGCCGGCGCGTCGGGTGCGGGATCGCCAGGGCCGACGGGAGGCTGGAACACCGCGCGGCTGCACGACAGCGCCAGGCAACACAGGCCCACGCCCAGCAGCAGGCGGGCGATCACGGCAGCACCGGCGCGGGAGTCACCATTGGTAGCCTGCAGCGATTCTGGCATATATTTCCCACATGGCTGTCGATCCCGCGCTGCTCGAGATTCTGGTCTGCCCCGCGTGCAAGAAGCCGGTGCGAGTGGTGCACAACGGCGGCGGGCTGCGGTGCGATGCCTGCCGGCGCGTCTATCCAATCAAGGACGACATCCCCGTGATGCTCATCGACGAGGCCAAGGTCGAAGACTGACGCCGGCGGGATCCCAACCCCGCCTTGTGATGATGACGATCCTGCTCGTCCGGCCGCGCCTGATCGGCGATGTCATCCTGACGACCCCCGCGATTCGCGCGCTGCGGCGCCGTTTTCCCGACGCGACGATCCTCTATCTGGTTGAAGCGCTGGCCGCGCCGGTCGTGGCCGCGAGCCCGCATGTCTCGGACACGC
Source organism: uncultured Acidobacteriota bacterium (assembly GCA_963751445.1). Classification (GTDB taxonomy): domain Bacteria; phylum Acidobacteriota; class Vicinamibacteria; order Vicinamibacterales; family SCN-69-37; genus DASUGC01. Next base: position 190,447 of record CAVVUL010000010.1, read on the forward strand.
TGGTCATCCACCATCGGCGGGGCTGGCGCCGCTGGCGCGAGGACCTCGTCCTCGCTCGCCGGTTACGCGCGGCGCGGGTGGATGTGGCGGTCGATCTGCATGGCGGCCCGCGCAGCGGCTGGCTGACGTGGGCCACGCGCGCGCCGGTGCGGGTGGGCTACGATGTGTCCGGCCGCCGCTGGATGTACACGCATCGGATTCCGCGGCCGCGCGGATACGCGCCGCGGCACTCGGTGCTGAACCAGTGGGATCTGCTGGCGCCCGTCGATCCGGCACTCGTCGAGCCGCTGAATCCTGAGCGCGACCGCGTCGAAATGCCGAGCGGCCGCGAGGCCCGGGAGGCCGGTGGCCGCGCGCCTCGCCGCGCTCGGGGTCGGCGCGACCGACGAGGTGGTGGTGGTGCACGCCAGCGCCGGCAACGAGTTTCGGCGGTGGCCGGCCGCGTCGTTCGCGCGGGCGATCGCGGCGCTCGCCGCAGATCGCGCCGACCGGTGGATGGTGGTGCTGGGCGATCGATCGGACGAACCGGTGGTGTCCGAGATCGTTGGCGGGGCGCGGGCGGCCGAGCCCGCCGCCGCCCGACGGGTGGCGCCCGCGGTGGGATGGCCGCTGGACCAGGTGCGCGCGCTGATGGATCGTGCCGCGCTGTTCATCGGCGGCGACAGCGGGCCGATGCATATCGCCGCCACGACCGATGTGCCGATTGTCGCGCTGTTCGGGCCCACGCTGCCAGTACACTGGACGCCATGGCGGCCGGCGGGGCTGCCCCTGGCGATCGTCGAGGCCGGCCCGCTGCCGTGCCGGCCCTGTGATCAGCGCGTGTGCGAGCCCGGCGACTTCCGGTGCCTCACGCGCATCGGCTCGGACCAGGTCGTGGCAGCCGCCCGGCGGTTGCTGGAGAGGACGTGATGAACACCAGTTCGTCGAAACTGGAGTGGGTCGGATTCGTCTTGATCGCCCTGTGCCTTGGCGTCGTGCAGTTCTCGCTGTTCGTCGCGCAGAGCCTGCTGTTTTCGGCGGCCGCCGTCGTCTGGCTCGTGGTCGCGTCACGCGACGGCAAGCGCCCCGAGACGCCGGCGTTCTTCCTCCCGCTGCTGGTCTATGCCGGATTGACGCTGCTGAGCGCGGCGTTCTCGTCGAATCCCGCCGCCAGCTTCATCGACTCGCGCCAGTTGCTGATGTTCCTGATGGTGCCCATCGTGGCCCGGTTCGCGCGCGGCCCGCGAGCCACGCAGGCGATCGACGTGATCGTGGCGATCGGCGCCGCCGGCGCGCTCGTCGGGATCGTGCAGTTCGCCATGTTCGGCTACGACGATCTCAGCCACCGCCCGATCGGGGCGCTCGGTCACTGGATGACCTACTCCGGCGTGCTGATGCTGGCGACCTGCGCGGCTGTCGCACGTCTGGTATTCGCGCCGTCGCGGAACCCGTGGCCGATGATTGCGGTGCCGGCCCTGCTCGTCGCGCTGGTCGTGACCAACACGCGGAACGCGTGGATCGGCGCCTTTCTGGCGGTGTCGTTGCTGCTGGCCATCCGGAACTGGAAACTGGTGATCATTGCGCCGGTCCTGGCGGGCCTGGCATTCGCCATCGCCCCGGGCGCCATCCGGCAGCGCGCCAATTCGATGCTGAATCCGACCGATCCCGCAAGCCGCGATCGCATCGTCATGTTGAAGATAGGCGTGGACATGGTGCGCGACCATCCCTGGCTGGGGACGGGGCCCGAGATGATTCAGCCGGTGTACCCGAGCTACCGGGAAAAGTACCCGGAAGCCGTCAATCCGACGAATCCGCACCTGCACAACGTGCCGATCCAAATCGCGGCCGAACGCGGCCTGCCGGCGCTGGCCGCGTGGCTGTGGTTCGTGGTCGTGGCCGGGCGGGACCTCTGGCGACAGCTCCGCGCGCGTGTCGCGCCGGCGGTGGCCGCTGCGGGGCTGGCCGCGCTGGTCGCGATGCTGGCGGCCGGGTTGTTCGAATACAACTTCGGCGATTCGGAGTTCCTCATGCTGTTGCTCGGGCTGTTGACGTTGCCGTACGCGGCGGCGCGCATGCCGGCCGAGGCCGTGTCAGGGGTGCCCCGTGCGTGAGCTCCTCGCCCGCTTCGCGGGCAGAAAAATCGTCGTCGTCGGAGACGTGATGCTCGACCATTTTCAGGTCGGCCGCGTCGATCGCATCTCGCCGGAAGCGCCGGTGCCCGTCGTCAGATTCGTGCGCGAGGAGTACCGCCTGGGTGGCGCGGCGAATGTCGCGCACAACATTGCCGCGCTCGGCGGCCAGGTCCGGCTCATCGGCCTCGTCGGGCAGGATGACGCCGCGAAGGAATTGCGCCGGTTGCTCGACGGCGCCGGCGTGGATCACACGGGACTCGTCACGGACGTTGGCCGGCCGACCACCCGGAAGGTGCGCGTGGTGACGCTGCGCAACCAGCAGGTGGCGCGCGTGGACCATGAAGCCGACGGTGACGCGTCTGGCGCCAGCGAGGACCGGCTGGTCGCGCAGATCGCCGCGGCCGGCATCGACGCCGAAGCGCTGGTGCTGTCGGACTACGCCAAGGGCGTCGTCACGGTGAACGTCATCGGCGCCGCCGTCGCGGCCGCGCGGGCGTCGGGCGCTCCCCTGCTCGTCGATCCCAAGGTCCCGCAGGCCGAGCGGTACCGGGGCGCCTCGCTCATCACGCCGAATCACCACGAAGCGGAGGTCATGACGCAGATGGCCATTCGCAGTGAGGAGGACGCGCGCCTGGCCGCGCGGCGGCTGCACGAGCGCACCGGCGCGAACGTCCTGATCACATGGGGCGAGCACGGTATGTGGGTCTTCGACCACAGCCGCGGCGCGCTGGTCGAGGAGGCGATGCCCGCGGCCGCGCGCGAAGTCGCGGACGTGACCGGCGCCGGCGATACGGTCATCGGCGTGCTGGCGCTCGGACTCGCCGCCGGCGGGTCGCTCTCCACCGCGGCGCGGCTCGCCAATCTGGCGGCGGGACTGGTCGTCGCGCATTTCGGTCCCGCGGCGCCGACACTGGACGAACTGCGCACCGCGGCGGGCACGCAGTAACCGCGTGCTGCAATCACCACGTCCTGCAGTAGTCGTGCGCTGCAGGAGTCGGCGGGCTTCAGCCCGCCGAGGCCCCTGACACCTACTTGCACCTGTTTGTGATCAGAAGCACGTCCGGCGGCGGCTGTCCCCGCATGATGTCGCTGCCCTTCGAGAGGAAGAGCGGCTTGCGGCCGGCGACGCACGCCGCCGGCACCCGCGCGCTCAAGTCCGCCCACTCGCCTTCGCCCGCCAGCATCCACGCGTCAGCGTGTTCCGCGAAGAACCGCGAGGCCTGATCGACGTCGAACACGCGCGCCACCGGGCGGCCCGCGTAGTAGACGAAACTGGGCAGTTCAATGTTGAACGACGCGAGTGCCGCGGAAGAAGACGCGCGGTCCCTCACGATCTGCGCGAGCGTCGGCACCGGCTTGAGGCGCTCGACATCCGGCAACGCCCGCAGCACGAAGAGGTAGTTGAACAGCGCGAATCCCGTCGCGATGGCCATGACGGCCGCGGCACACGAACGGCGCCACAACAGCACGAGCGCCAGCACGCCAGTGGCCGCGAGAACCCCGGCCAGCATCGCGGCGCCCGCGAGGGCGTAATGGCCGCGCGTGAAGAACACCGCAATCGACGCCGCCAGCACGACGGTCAATCCGGCGAGGCCCCAGAGCACCGCACGCACGCCCCGGTGGGCCGCCCCGTAACCGGTGGACACCAGCAGGTCGGCCACCAGCACCGCGGCCGCGGGAATCGCCGGGAGGATATACAGGTCCTCTTTGCTGGCGGAGAACGAGAAGACGATCACGGTGGTCGCCACCCACCACCAGAGCAGGCGTCGAATCGCGGCACTGCGGGTCCGGCGCGGTCCCTGCGGCGCCAGGCCGCGGCGACGGGAATCGCGATGAGCGGCGCCCACGGCAGCAGGATGTCGCCGAAGAGCACGAACAGGAAGAAGAGACGGGCTGCGATCGGTCGTGAGCGGGGTCGGCGTAACGGCGCGAGGTTCTCATCCACGAAGAAGAACCGGATGTACTCCCACCCGTGCTGCGCGTAAATGGCGATGTACCAGGGGGCGGCGATGGCGACCACGATCAGCGCGCCGGCGAGGCAGCATCAGCCGGGTGATGTCGCCGAAGCCGACGCTCGGAGGCGAGCCAGGCGCAGCACCGGCCACGGCAGGGATCACCAGCGCGATCGGGCCCTTGCGTCAGCACCCCGAGGCCAAGCGCGGCGTACATCAGGAGCAGGTATCGGCGGCGATGTTCGGGGCTGACGCTCGGCGAGGACCAAGCACGCGAGGCGAGCGCCATGAACATCGTGATGTAGACGTCGATGAAGATGCGCCGCGCGAAGAACATGAACCGCGGCGCGGTCACGAGCAGCAGCGCGGCCAGCGCGCCGGTCGCGGCGCCGAACGAAGTGCGCGGCCGATGAGGAACGCGCCGAGCAGGATGCCCATCGCGCCGAGCGCGATCGCCGGCGCTCACGCCGACCGACGCGCCAAACGCGTGGTAAAAGCCCGCGACGATCCAGTAACTCAGGACAGGCTTGTTGAAACGCGGCTCGCCGTTGAAGCTCGGATTGATGTAGTCGCGCGGTCAGGATCATCTGCCGCGGCGTCTCGACGTAGAACGCTTCGTTCGCGTCCCAGATCGAATTCGCCCCCAGCGCGAGAAAAGACCGGGATCGCAAGCCAGAGGAGGGGGACGGGTCTGTTTTCCACAGATCGGCAATCGGACATGTCTCCCGCGCCTGGCGGGAGACCTGTCCCCAATTGCCGAAATCTGTGGAAAACAGACCCGTCCCCTAATGCCTGAAAGTGGCGGCGGCCGGTGAAGACCATGGCGAGGCCGTGCTCGTCGGCGGCCGCAATGACACCTCGGCGTCGCGCACGGATCCGCCGGGCTGGACCACGGCGGTCGCACCCGCGGCGGCGACGGCGTCGAGCCCGTCGCGGAACGGAAAGAACGCGTCGGACGCCACCACCGACCCGCGCAGCCGATCGCCGCCCTTCATGACCGCGGCCTTCACCGCATCCACGCGGCTCATCTGTCCGGCGCCAACCGCGAGCGTCGCATGGCGACCGGTGAAGATGACGGTGTTCGACTTGACGTGCGCGCACACGCGCCAGGCGAAGCGGAGCGCCTCCCACTCCTCCGCGCGTCGGCGCGCGGCGCGTCACGACCCGGGCCGCGTCGCGCCCGGCCACGGGTCGCGTGCCTCGATCACCCGATCGCGCGCCTGCACGAGCCAGGCCCCCAGGATGGTCCGCGCGTCCCTCGCCGACCGACACGTCGCTCGAACGACGCCGTCACCACGCGCATGTTCGGTTTGGCCGCGAGCGCGCCGGCACGTCGTCGCCGTCCGCAATCGCCGGCGCGATCACGGCCTCGATGAACGTCGAGGTCAGCGCCCGCGCCGTCTCGAGGTCGATCGGCCGATTCAGGCCGACGATGCCGCCAAACGCCGACAGCGGATCGGCGTCGCGGGCGCTGCACGTACGCCTCGGCCAGCGTCGCCGCCGATGGCCACGCCGCACGGATTCGTGTGCTTGATCACGACCGCCGCCGGCTCGTCGAACTCGAGCGCGATGCGGGCGGCCGCATCCAGATCGAGCAGGTTCGTGAACGAGAGTTCCTTGCCCTGATGCACGGACGGCGCCACCGAAGCCGCGCGGCGTCCTCGCGGTACCACGCGCCGGGCTGATGGGGGTTCTCGCCGTAGCGGAGGTCGCGGATCTTCGTCAGGATGGGCCCCCAGCATTCCGGCAGCAGCGCGACCCCGGCCGTTCGCCTCGCGCACGAACCGTCCGTCGTCCTGCACGTTGAACTCGAGCAGCGTGGCGGCGATCGTCTGGTCGTAGGCCGCCGTGTGGGCAAACGCGCGCCGGGCCAGGTCGAACCGCAGCGCCAGGCGAGGGTCCGCCCGCCGGAGTCCAAGGCGGCCAGCACCGCGTCGTAGTCGGCCGGATCCACGACGACGAGCACGTCGCGGAAGTTCTTCGCGGCGGCCCGCACGCAGGCTCGGGCCGCCGATGTCGATCTCCTCGACCAGGTCGTCGAACGCGATGTCCGGCCTGGCGGCCGCCTTGGCAAACGGATACAGATTGACGACGACCAGGTCGACGGTGGCGGATGCCGTGCGCGCGCAGCGCCGCGAGGTCGTCCGGCGCGATGGCGGCGCGCCAGGATGCCGCCGTGGACTTTCGGGTGCAGGGTCTTGACCCGCCCGTCCATCATTTCGGGAAACCCGGTGACGTCGGAAATGCCGATGACGGGCAGGCCGGCGGCAGCCAGGGCCTTGGCGGTGCCCCCCGTCGACACCAGTTCCCACCCCCGGCCGGACGAGGGCCGCGGCGAACGGAACCAGGCCAGTTTTGTCAGAAACACTCAGCAAAGCACGCATGAGCCCGTGAATTCGTCCCATCAAAACAGCGCCTGTTCAGTTGACAATCCCTGAGGCCCGCGTAGAGTCGCCCGTTGACGTTGGGCGGGCCGGCGTCCTGGATGAGACCGCAAGTTGCGGTCTTTGTTTTGTACTCTGTCGTGCCCGCGACTGCGACGGCAGGGGGTACAGCGGCGGGTCTCGTCGCGATTCTCGTAAGGCAGGCAAGTAGTATGCGCATCACCGGCAAGGTCAAGTGGTTCAACAACGCGAAGGGGTACGGATTCATCGAGCGGGAAGGCGGCAACGACGTGTTCGTGCACTTCTCCGCGATTCAGGGGTCCGGCTTTCGCACGCTCGAAGAAGGCCAGCAGGTCGAATTCGAGATTGTCGACGGTCCGAAGGGACCGCAGGCTGGCAACGTCACGAAGCCCAGCTAGACCACCGCGGGGGGCCGGAGCCGCGGTTCCGGTCCCTCACCTCGCACGGCGCACGTTCCTCCCGCCCGCGTCTGCCTCGTTCCGCTCCTCGTCACCGAATCAGCAGCCACACCAGCGGCAGCCACAGTTCGCGCGCGTACGGCACGCGGCGATCGTTGATCAGCACGTCGTTGCCGGGCACGCCGGCGAACGATCAGATAGAGATCGCGCAGCCGCATCGGCTCGATCGCCGGTGAAGAACCGCGCGCGATGCCAATGGCGGCCGTCGCGCCTCGCGACTCGGAGTACTCATCGGACGCCTTCGCGAGCCGGACGGCGCGCTCGCACGGCTCGCCGTCGAAATCCGGAAACACCAGCGAGACGGAAAACGGCAGGTTGAGCGGACCGAACAGCGCCTCGCGCAGTTCCGGCTGCACTTCGCGAGTTCCTCGTCGCTGGGCTGCTCGGGAGGTCCGTGTAGGGCCAGAATCGCTCGAGGGGACTGCGACTCGGGCTGATCCGGCAGCACGCGATCGGAGGACTTTCGGCGCCGGCATCGGAAAAGTCAGCGTGATGGTATCCTGTCGCCCTTCGCGCCGCAACCACCCATGACGCCTTTTCGCGTGATTCCGTCGATCGAACAGTTGCTGCAGCGCGAGCGCCCTGCGCGCGCCGCGACGCGCCATGGGCGGGACGTGGTCGGCGACGCGGCCCGCCGGTCCGCCGACGGAATTGCGCGGCGCGTCTCGCCGCGCCGGACGCCGGACCGCGCCGAGACCGCCGACGAGGCGGCTGGCGTGGATCGAGGCGCGCGCGCTCGCGGTCGCGGCAGCGCACGCGCGCGCTGTCGCTGCGACGCGTCATCAACGCGACCGGCGTCATCATCCACACCAACCTCGGCCGCGCGCCGCTCGCGCCGCGGCCGCGCTGGCGCACGCCCGGCTGGGCGAGGGCTACTCGAATCTCGAATACGACCTCGACACGGGCGAGCGCGGCCATCGTCACGTGCACGCCGAACGGCTGCTCACGGCGCTGACGGGCGCCGAAGCGGCGCTCGTCGTGAACAACACCGCGGCCGCCGCGCTGCTGGCCCTCGCGGCCCTGGCGCCGGCCGCGAAGTGATCGTCTCCCGCGGGGAACTGGTGGAAATCGGCGGAGGCTTCCGCGTGCCCGAGGTGCTCGCGCAATCCGGCGCGCTCCTGCGGGAAGTCGGCACCACCAACCGCACCCGCGCCGCCGACTACGCCGCCGCCATCGCGGACCGCACCGCCTTGATCCTGCGCGTGCATCCGTCCAACTTCCGCATGGACGGTTTCACCGAGCGGCCGCGCTCGCCGACTGGTCGCGCTGGCGCAGCGCTTCTCGATGCCGATGGTCGAGGATCTCGGGCAGCGGCTGGCTCGGCGACTCCGGGACCGGTCTCGGCGCTCGGGGACGAGCCCGTCGGTTGCGCGCCAGCGTCGAAGGCCGGAGCGGACCTGGTGCTGTTCTCCGGCGACAAACTGCTGGGCGGCCCACAGGCGGGCCTGATCGTGGGCCGCCGTGATCTGATCGACCGCTCCGCGCGCATCCGCTGATGCGTGCCGTCCGCGTGGACAAGCTGACCTATGCCGTGCTGGAGGCCACGCTCGCGCTGTGGTCGGAGGCGCCGTCGCGCGATCAGCTGCCGGTCTACCGGATGCTGACGATGACCGTCGACGACATCGATCGGCGCGCGCGCGCGCTCGTGGAGCGCCTGTCGGTCTCGCCCGCCATTCGCGCCGCGGTCATCGACGGCGCGTCAGCCGCCGGCGGCGGCAGCGCGCCGGGCCACACGATCCCGACGAGACTCGTGGCCATGGCCGTGCGCGATGAATCCGCGACGGCCCTGCTCGCACGGTTGCGCCGGCTCGATCCGCCGGTGATCGCGCGCATCGCCGACGATCGCGTGGTACTGGATCTGCGGACCGTGCAGCCGGACGAGGACGCGCCGCTCGCGGCCGCCCTCGCGCGGATGTAGGCCGGCCCTTCAGGGCCGGCATGACCGTCACGTAGGCCGGCCCTTCAGGGCCGGCATGAAGGTTGCTTTTCCCGGCCGGCATGTCTCGTCCTCCAAGACTGGACGCGCTGGAGTACGTCGGAAGCAGACCGTTCTTCTTGACGATGTGCACGGACAAACGCCGGCCCTTCTTTGGGAATCCCGACGTCGTCAACCTCGTCCTGTCGCATTTTCTACAAACAGCGCACGATCAGGACATGGAGATTCCTGCGTACTGCTTCATGCCCGACCATATGCACGCACTCGTCAGCGGACGCGACGCGGGGTCAGATTTCCGCCGCTTCGTCGCATTGGCCAAGCAGCGGTCGGGGTACGTGTTCGCGCGCGCCCGGCAATCCCGTCTCTGGCAGGAGGGGTACTACGACCGCGCCCTGCGGCAAGAGGAAACGGCCGTCGCGGTGGTCGCCTACCTGATCGAGAATCCCGTTCGTGCCGGGCTCGTGGAGCACGTCGAGCACTACCCGTATTGGGGTTCCTCGATATGGACGCGAGACGAATTGCTGGAGCTCGTGCAGACCCGCCGGGGCCCGCCGGGGCTGAAGCCCCGGCCTACAGCAGCAGAAACACGACGACGGCGATCGCGGTCGGCACCAGCGCGGCGCCGAACAGGCGAATGGGAATAATGGCGTTCCCGAAGAAACGCCCCAGCAGCGCCTGCCCCGCCGGATTCGGCGCGTTGGCAATCACCGTCAGGCCGCCGCCGGCCACCGCGCCGCCGACCACGGCGATCTTGAGGGACTCGCCGAGGTTCGGCACGAGCGTGGCGAGGTAGGTGATCAGCGCATTGTCGTTGAACGCCGTCAGCACGTGCGCGCCAAGGAAGAGCGGTGTCTCCGGAAGGCGCGACAGAATCGGCTGCGATCCACCAGCCCTGCAATCCGCCGTGGATCACCAGGCCGGCCGAGGAAGAAGCCGACCAGCAGCGGCGCCTTGAGATCGACCGCGCTCTGGTACGCCGCCGTCGCTTTGGCGAACCCGAGAAAGAAGAGGAAGCCGCCCGAGGAACAGCGCCGGGTAGTGCGCGGTGACGACGGTCCACGCCATGAAGCCAGGTGGACGACCGTGAGCCAGGCGGGCACGGGCAGCGACGACTCGGCGTGTGGCCGAGGCGTCCTCGCACGCCGGCGCAGCGCCGGCGCCGCGACAGCGTCGAGCGCGCGCAACTCACGCCTGAAGACGATCGCAGTACGCCGCGGTCTGACACACGATGGCGAGCGCCGCGCGCCAGCCGAAGTGCGTCAGCATGAAGTCGTGTCCCAGCCCCAGGGGCGCGCCACCATCAGCACCGGCGGCGCCGCGAAGTGCGTGAGCGTGCCGCCGATGCGAGACGTTGACGAAGAGCAGGCCGAGCGTCGCGTACTTGAACCGCGTCGACGGCTGGCGGCGTAGAACTGCCGCGCCAGCAGCAGCGCGCAGATCGTCATGGCGGCCGGCTCGGTGATGAATGAACCGAGGAGCGGGCCCGATCGATCAGGATCGCCAACCACCACGCCGCCACCGAGCCGCGCCCGATGCGGCCACCTGGCCGAGCGCGGCCTCCGCCAGGCCGACGACCGGGCGCGTGGCCGCCAGCGCCATGATCACGACCACGAACAGCGGCTCGGTGTAGTTCACGCCGTCATTGAGGTAGTGCCGGGCCGCCGGCCAGCCGGCATAGCCGGTCATGGCCACGAGCAGCACGACGGCCCAGAGGCCGAAGACGACTTCGACCTCGCCGAAGAAATGCAGGACCTCCGCCCAGACGCTCGGGCACCGGCCGCTGGCCGCCGCGCCTGCGAGCCGCGCATCGTGGGCCTCTTGCACGCGTCGCGCCAGGACCGTGAACCGGGCGGCCGTGAACGTGTGCAGGATCGCCAGCACGAAGATGGCCGTCGCGACGGCATTGAACGGCTCGGCGCGCACGCGCTCGATGAGCACGCGCAGGAGCGACGCGCCGGCCGAATCGGCGTATCCGACAACGCTCTCGGCAGGCCTGCGCCGCGGGCGCGAATGTCACGGTCTTAGAAGATCGATGCGACCGACGCCTTGGCGATCGACAGCAGCCGGCCCGGCAGCACGCCCAGATAGAGGACGGCGACCAGGGCGATCAGCATGCCCGCCAGCGCCATCCGCGGCGCGGCCGGGCGATGGCCCGGCGCGCTGCTCATCGGTCATGTACATCATGACGACGATGCGCAGATAGAAGAACACGGACACGACGCTGGTCAGCACGCCGAGGATCGCCAGCGACGATGAGGCCCTCCTGGACGGCGGCGTTGAAGATGTACCACTTCGCCACGAAGCCGACCGTCGGCGGGAAGCCGCCGAGCGACAGCAGGAACACGGTGAGCAGCGCCGACATGCCCGGGCCGCTCGCGCCACAAGCCCGCGAAGTCCCGCACGTCATCGTGCGGCCGATCGTTGCTCGAGAGCGCGGCCAGCACGCCGAAGGCGCCGAGGTTGGTGACCGCGTACGACGGCCAGGTAGAACAGAATCGCCGCCTTCCCCGCCGTGTTCGCCGCCACCAGGCCGACCAGCAGGTAGCCGGCGTGCGCGATGCTGGAATACGCCAGCATGCGCTTCACGCTGGATCTGCGCCACGCCGACGACCGTGCCGAGGACCATGGTCAGGCCGGCAATCGCCGAGACGATCGGCACCCAGTCGCCCCGCAGCGGCTCGAAGCGCCGAGAGGAACACGCGGCACGAACGCCGCGAACGCCGCGGCCTTGACGCCGGTCGACATGAACGCCGGTCACGAGCGTCGGCGCGCCCTGATACGCGTCCGGCGTCCACATGTGGAACGGCACGGCGGACACCTTGAACGCCAAGCCGACGAGCAGCAGCAGCATCGCGAGCACGACAGCAGGATGTTCGGCTGCTGGGCCGACGATGCGACCGCAAGCCCGATCTCGTCGAGCCTGGTGGTGCCGGTGGCCGCGTAGGCGAGCGCGATGCCGTAGAGGAAGAACGCGCTCGAGAACGCGCCGAGCACGAAGTACTTGAAGCCGCCTCGGCGCCCTGCTCGCTGCCCCGCTTGATGCCGGTCAGCACGTAGACGCCCAGCGACATGATCTCGAGCGCGATGAAGACGACCAGCAGATCGCTGGTCGAGCCCATGAGCATCATGCCGGCGATGCGCGAACAGCATGAGCGCGTGGTACTCGCCCGTCGGCAGGTGGTCGCGCTCGGCGGTGCCCCAGGACAGGAGGATCGTCAGCAAGCCGACGCCGCACAGCACGACATTGAAGAACAGCGCGAAGTCGTCGGCGACGATGACGCCGAATCCGGTCGCGGTTGAGCCCCCACTGCTGGATCGACGTGAGATGCCGCGCCAGCGAGGCCGATGAGGCCGAACACGCCTGACGGCATGCGCTCGCCCTTGCGGCGCAGCGCCTCGGCCAGCAGCACCGCGCAGGCCGACAGCGTGACGATCAGGACGGGCACGATGGTCGCGAAATCAGTCCGGGTGACCATCTAACGAGTCCTCACGGCAGCGGGTCCGGCGCCGGTCGCGGCGCGGTCCACAGGGTTCCGGCGGCCCGGCCAGGTCCGGCGCGGCGCGCCCGGCCGCCCGGCTGCGCCTGCGTGTTGGCCGGCGACCGGCGTGCCGACAATCGTCTGCACCGTCTTGCGCACGGCCGGCTCCATCGGCTGCAGGAACACGCCCGGCACCACGCCCATCAGGATGGCCATGGCGCAGATCGGCGCGATGACGACCCACTCGCGCGGGCTCAGGTCGCGCAAGCCCGCGGTTCTTGGCGTTGGTCACCGGACCGTAGTTCACGCGCTGGAACATCCAGAGCATGTAGACCGCCGACAGGATGACGCCCGTCGCCGCGACGGCGGTGTAGTACTGCGCGTTCGCGGCTGAACTGCCCGTTGAACGCGCCGAGCAGAATCAGGAACTCGCCGACGAACCCGTTCGTGCCGGGCAGCGCGACCGACGCCAGCGTGATGAGCAGGAACGCCGCCACGAGCTTGGGCATCACGGCCTTCAGGCCGCCGAACTCCGCAATCTGCCGCGTGTGCCGGCGCTCCGACAGCATGCCGACGATCAGGAAGAGCCCGCCCGGTGGAGACGCCGTGCGCCAGCATCTGATACACCGCGCCCTGCACGCCGTTCACGTTCAGCGCGCAGAGGCCCAGCACGACGATGCCGAGGTGGCTGACCGACGAGTACGCCACGAGCTTCTTCATGTCGGGCTGCACCATCGCCACCAGCGCGCCGTAGACGATGCCGATCACCGCCAGGATCGCGATGTACGGCGCAAACGTCATCGCGGCTTGCGGGAAGAGCGGAAACGCAAACCGCAGCAGCCCGTAGGTGCCCATCTTCAGCAGCACGCCGGCGAGGATGACCGAGCCGGCCGTCGGCGCCTCGACGTGCGCGTCCGGCAGCCAGGTGTGGAACGGGAAGAGCGGCACCTTGATCGCGAACGCCACGGCGAACGCGAGGAACAGATACGTCTGCAGCGCCGCCGGGCACGTTCGAGCGCCAGCAGATCGGCCAGGTCGAAGCTCGGCACGCCGGTCACCGCCTGGTGGTAGTAGGCCATCCAGATGATGGCGATCAGCATCAGCACGCTGCCGGCCATCGTGTAGAGGATGAACTTGATGGACGCGTAGATGCGGCGGTCGTACCCCCAGATGCCGATGAGGAAGTACATCGGGATCAGCATCGCGTCCCAGAAGACGTAGAAGAGGAACAGGTCGCAGCGAGACGAACACGCCGATCATCGCCGCTTCGAGCGCGAGCATGAAGAACGAGAACTCGCGGACGCGCTCGCTCCACCGACTCCCAGCTGCACAGCAGCGCGATGGGCGTCAGGAACGTCGTCAGGACGACGAGCAGCAGGCTGATGCCGTCCACGCCGAGGTGGTACGAAATGCCGAAATCCGGCAGCCAGGCGTGCCGCTCGACGAACTGATACTCGGCGGACGAGGGCGTCGAACTGCGCCCAGATGCAGCAGGCTGACGGCGAACGTCGCCAGCGAGACGCCCAGCGCCAGCTGGCGCGCCAGCGTCGGGCGCGCCTTGCCGGTGAAGCAGCACCGCCACGCCGCCGGCGAGCGGCAGCAGCACGAGCAGTCGTCAGAATCGGCAAGCTCATCGCCACAGGTAGTAACCCACAATCGCCACCACGCCCAGGAAGAACGACATCGCGTAGGCGCGCACCGAACCGGTCTGCAGCCGCCGCAAGCACCGCGCTCCAGCCGCGCACCACCAGGCCCACGCCGTTCACGGTGCCGTCAATCAGCCCGGCATCCACGCCGCGCCAGAGCAGCCCGGTGGAGAGGCGCTTGATCGGCTGCACGATGACGGCGTTGTAGAGCTCGTCCACGTAGTACTTGCCCAGCAGCAGCCGGTGCACGCCGCCGAACCGGGCCGCGGCCGCGTCGGCCAGCTGCCGGCCGCCGCAGGAAGAACACCGTGGCCAGGCCGATGCCGCGCGAGCGCGACGAGCGTCGAGAACGCCATCAGCGACAGTTCAGTGCCGTCTCGTCGTGCCCCGCCGCGGCGACTTCGCCGCCGCGGCTCCGCCGCCGGCGCCTCAGCCGCGACGCGCTTCGTCCGCGCCCACCGCCTGGAAGCTCGGCTCGAGGAACGCCTCGATCCGGTTGCCGCCCGCCGAGCGCGTGCGGCACGCCGACGAAGCCCGCGAGCACCGATCCAATCGCCAGCACGACCAGCGCAATGGCCATCGGCGCGCGGCGCGTCATGCAGGTGCGCCGCCGTGGCCGCCGATGGCGCGCCATGCCGTGCGCGGCATCGTCCCAGCGCGCCGTGCGGCGTCGCCGAGCCGTGCGCGGTGGCGGCCGCGTCCGCCGTTCGCCGAAGAACGCCAGGTACAGCAGGCGGAACATGTAGGTGGCGGTCAGGAACGCGGCCACGACCGCCACGCCCCACAGCACCTGTGGCCGCTGCGCGAAGGTCTTCCAGAGGATCTCGTCCTTCGAGAAGAAACCCGGCGAGCGGCGGGATGCCCGCGATGGCGATCGTGCCGATGAGGAACGTGTAGAACGTGACGGGCAGGTGCTTGCGCAGCCCGCCCATGTGGCGCAGGTCCTGCTCGCCGTGCAGCGCGTGAATCACCGCGCCCGATCCGAGGAACAGCAGGGCCTTGAAGAACGCGTGCGTGTAGAGATGGAAGATGCCGCCCGCGAACGCGCCCACGCCCATCGCGAGGAACATGTAGCCGAGCTGCGACACGGTCGAATACGCGAGCACGCGCTTGATGTCGTTCTGCACCAGGCCGATCGTGCCCGCGAACAGCGCCGTGGCCACGCCGACGATGGCGACGACCTCGAGCGTGAACGGCGCGTGACTGAAGAGCACGGCGTTGCGCCCAATCATGTACACGCCCGCCGTCACCATCGTCGCGGCATGGATGAGGGCGGACACCGGCGTCGGGCCCTCCATCGCGTCCGGCAGCCAGACGTACAGCGGCAACTGCGCGGACTTGCCCGTGGCGCCGAGGAACAGCAGCAGCGTCGCGGCCGTCAGCACGGTGGCGCCGGCCATCGACGCCGGGTCCGCCGGCAGCAACGCGACCTTCGACGCGATCTCCTGGAAGTCGAGCGTGCCGAACGCCCAGAACAGCGACAGCATGCCGAGGATGAAGCCGAAGTCGCCGATGCGGTTGACGATGAACGCCTTCTTGCCGGCGTCGGCCGCCGAGGGCTTCGTGAACCAGAAGCCGATCAGCAGGTAGGAGCAGAGGCCCACGCCCTCCCAGCCGATGAACATGACCGGGAAGCTCGCGCCGAGCACCAGCACGAGCATGAACGCCGCAAAGAGGTTGAGGTACGAGAAGTACCGGGCGTACTCGCCGTCCGGTCTCGTCGTGCATGTAGGCCGTCGAGTAGAGGTGAATCAGCGTGCCGATGCCGGTGACGACGAGCATCATCAGCGACGACAGCGGATCGAGCCGGAACGCGAGCGGAATCTGCACCGGGCCCGACGCGAGCCACGTGTAGATACGTCTCGGCGATCGCGCGCACGCCGTCGACCGGGCGCGAGGTGCACGACCTTCCAGACCGACGCGGCGGCGACGCCGAACGACAGGCCCATCGCGCCGGTGGCCAGCAGGCCGGAGACGCCCTTCGGCAGCCGGCGCCCGAAGGCCGCGTTGACCAGGAACCCGAGGAACGGAAAGAGCGGAATCAGGTACAGCACGCGATCACCACTTGAGCGACGTAAACGCATCCGGCGTCAGGGTTTCCTTGTGCCGGAACAGCGCAATCACGATGGCCAGGCCGACGGCGGCCTCCGCCGCCGCCACGGTCATGACGAAGAACACGATGATCTGGCCGTCAATCTGGTTCAGGAACCGATCGGCGGCCACGAACGTGAGGTTGACCGCGTTCAGCATCACTTCCACCGACAGCAGGATCGTGATGAGGTTGCGCCGGAGGAACACGCCGGCCGTGCCGATCGCGAACAGCACGGCCGACAGCATCAGATAGGAGTTGAGCGTCGGTTCAGGCAGCATGATGACGCTGCCGGGGCTGAAGCCCCGGCTTACGTCGGCTCCTTCCTGGCGAGAATGACGGCGCCGACCATCGCGACCAGGATCAGCAGCGACGTGGCTTCGAACGCGAACGCATAGTTCTGGAACAGGCGCAGGCCGATGGCCTTCACGGTCGTCGCGGGCACGTCGTCGCCCGGCATCGCCGAAGACCGCAGCGCGCCGAAAGCCCAGAACAGCTCGACCGCCAGCAGCACGGACAGCACGGCGCCGAACCGGCGCGGGCCCGCGCCGCCCATCATGCCGGGCGTCGCGGCCCGGCCGGCTCCTCCTCGGTCGGCACGTTCAGCAACATGACGACGAACAGGAACAGCACCATGATGGCGCCGGCATAGATGATGATCTGAATCACCGCCACGAACGGCGATCCCAGCAGCACATACAGCCCCGCCAGCGCGGCGAACGACAGAATGAGCAGCAGCACGCTGTACATCGGGTTGCGCTGGCCGATGACCAGCACCGATGCGGTGACCGCGACCGCCGCCAGAATCCAGAAACAGAATCGCCATCGTTCGTGATTCGACCCTACCAGCCGTACACCTTGATGGCCACGTACGTCGTGATCAGCAAGTTCATCACCGCGCCGGGCAGCAGCCACTTCCAGCCGAATTCCATCAGCTGGTCGTAGCGGTAGCGCGGCAGCGTCCAGCGCATCCAGATATAGAAGAAGAGCAGCCCGAAGACCTTGATCAGGAACCAGATCCAGCCCAGCTACTCGGGCAGGAACGGGCCATGCCAGCCGCCGAGGAACAGGTCGGTGGCGACCGCCGACACGGTCACCATGTTGATGTACTCCGCCAGGAAGAACAGCGCGAAGCTCATCGAGCTGTACTCGGTGTGGTAGCCCGGCGACCAGTTCCTGCTCGGCCTCCGGAAAGTCGAACGGCGCGCGATTCGTCTCGGCCACGCCGGCCGTCAGGAAGATGAAGAACCCGAGCGGCTGGATGAAGATGTACCACTTCGGGAATCGAAATCCGCCGAACTGCCAGTATCCCGCCTGCTGCTCGACGATGTTCGCCGAGCGACAGCGATCCGGCCAGCATGATGACGGCCGCGAACGACAGGCCGTACGAGAGCTCGTAGCTGATCATCTGCGCCGAGGCGCGCAGGGCGCCGAGCAGCGAATACTTGCTGTTCGAGCTCCAGCCCGCCAGCACGATGCCGTACACGCCCATCGAGGTGACCGCGAAGATCACCAGCAGGCCGACGTTGACGTCGGCGGGCGCCAGCCGGACGGCGCTGATCGAGCAGGCCGAAGAACGTGCGTGCGACGCGCCGAACGGCACGACGGCAAACGCCGAGAACGCGGCGGTCGCCGAGATGATCGGCGCCAGGTAGAACAGGAACTTGTCGGCCGCCTTGGGCCGCAGCTCCTCCTTGAAGATCAGCTTGATGATGTCGGCGATCGGCTGGAGCATGCCCCTCGGGCCGGTCAGGGTCGGGCCGAAGCGCTGCTGGACGAACGCCGCGACTTTGCGCTCCATGTAGACGAGCGACCGCCGCGGAACTCAGCAGCGCCACGAAGGTGACGCCGATGACGACGAGCTGGGCGATGACCTGTGGCGTCCATCATCAGTGCGCCGCCACCGCGTTGCGCGTGGTCGCCCGCCAGGGCGCCGGCACCGTGCAGCGGCCCTCGCGGATGTGCGCTTCGAATTCGTCGCGGAACGCGGCGATCAGTCGAAAGCACGGGCGTGGCCTCGGCGTCGCCGAACGCGCACAGCGTCTTGCCCATGATGTTGTTGGCCACCGACAGCAGCAGATCGAGATCCTTCATCTGGCCCTCGCCGCGCTCGATCTTGCCCAGCAGGCGATGCAGCCAGGCGCCGCCCTCGCGGCAGGGCGTGCACTTGCCGCAGGACTCGTGCTTGTAGAAGTACAGCAGGTTCTCGGCGGCCCAGACCATGCAGGTCGTCTCGTCCATGACGATGACGCCGGCCGAACCCGAGCATCGAGCCGGCCTTCGCGATGCCGTCGAAGCTGGCCGGGATGTCGAGCTGATGCGGCAGCAGCACCGGCACGGACGACCCGCCGGGGATGACGGCCTTGAGCGCGTGGCCGTCGCGGATGCCGCCGGCGAACTTCGGGTCGTAGATGAGGTCGCGCAGCGATCACGTCCATCGACGACTCGTAGACGCCCGGCTTCTCGACGTGGCCGCTGATGCAGTAGAGCTTCGGCCCGCGTGTTCTTCTCGGGGCCGAGCCGTCGCGTACCAGTCGGCGCCGCGCTCGATGATGAACGGCACGTTGCAGAGCGTCTCGACGTTGTTGACGGCCGTCGGGCAGCCCCACAGGCCCTTCGACGGCCGGGAACGGCGGCTTGATGCGCGGCTGCGCGCGCTTGCCTTCCAGCGACTCGATGAGCGCCGTCTCCTCGCCGGCTTCGTACGCGCCCGGCGCCGCGATGGACGTGAATCTCGCAGTCAAAGCCGGTGCCGAAGATGTTCTTGCCGACGTAGCCCGGCCGCGCGCGCCTTCGCGAGCTCGCGCCTCGAGCACCATGCTGCACGTGGTGGAACTCGCCGCGGATGTAGATGTAG
The DNA here is from genome assembly GCA_963751445.1 of uncultured Acidobacteriota bacterium. Classification (GTDB taxonomy): domain Bacteria; phylum Acidobacteriota; class Vicinamibacteria; order Vicinamibacterales; family SCN-69-37; genus DASUGC01. Next base: position 209,380 of record CAVVUL010000010.1, read on the forward strand.
GCCACCTTCGCGCCGATCGCATGGCACCCAATCAGGCAGCCCTCGAACAGCAGGTGCGGATTGCGCTCCATCAGCACGTGGTCCTTGAACGTGCCCGGCTCGCTCTCGTCGGCGTTGCAGCAGATGTACTTCGGCTTGGGCGACTTCTTGTCGACGAACTGCCACTTCATGCCGGCAGGGAAACCCGGCGCCGCCGCGGCCGCGCAGGCCCGAGGCCTTGACGGCCTCGATGACCGCGTCGGGCGTCATGCCGAGCGCCTTCTTCAGCGCCTGGTAGCCGCCGGTCTTCTCGTAGAACGCGAGCGTGTGGCAGTTCGGCTCGCGCACGTAGCGGGTCAGGACGGGGTCCATTACTGGTCGCACCTTCAGATGGCAGCCGGTCAGCGCGGCGGTGCCGCGCGCGCGGAGCCCCTCAATGAGGACCCGCACGTCCTCGGCCCGCTGGCACTCGTGCCAGTCGTCGTTCACGCCGACGACCGGCGCGCGATCGCACGCGCCGAGGCATTCGACCTCGAGCAGCGTGAACTCGCGCGCGGCGTCGGTTTCGCCCGGCTGGAGGCCCAGCGCCTTGGACAGCTCCTCGGTGACCCGCTCGGCGCCCCGCAGCGCGCAGGACAGCGTCCGGCAGACCTGCAGCACGTACTTCCCGGTCGGGCCGCGTGAAGAACATCACGTAGTACGACACGACGTCCTCGACCTCGGCCGGCGTGCAGCGGATGACCTCCGCCACGTGCCGCATCGCGTTCAGCGTGAGATAGCCCTGCTGCTGCCTGCGCGATGTACAGCGCGTAGAGGATGGCCGACTTGCGCCGCTCCGGCGGATAACGCGTGCAGATCTCCTCGAGCCGCGCGCGGTTCTCCGCGGTGTAGGCGAACGCCGGCCCTTCTTCGGGCAGCGCCCGCGCGGACTTGTGGTGCCCGCGGCCGTAGTCCATCGTGGGATGAAAACTCATCGGTCGCAATCTCCCAGCACGACGTCCGTCGAGCCGATGATGGCGATCACGTCCGCGATCAGGCCGCCGACGATCATCTTGCCGGCAGCGCCTGGCAGGCGACGAACGACGGCGCGCGCGACTTCACGCGCAGCGGCCGGTTCGCCGCCATCCGACGCGACGTAGAAGCCCTGCTCGCCGCGCGGCCCCTCGACCGGCACGCACGCCTCGCCCTTCGGCACGTTGAACCCCTGCGAGTAGATGAGGAAGTGCTGAATCAGCGCCTCCATCTCGGTGTAGACGCGGTCCTTTGGCGGCGGCACGTAGCGGATAGTCGCCGCAGTCGTGGATGCCGGTCGGCGTGATGCGCTCGAGAGCCTGCATGCAGATCCGCCCGCTCTGCCGCATCTCCTCCATCCGCACCAGATAGCGCGCGAACACGTCGCCCTTCCGGTCCGCGTCGGCACCGTGAAGTCGAACGTCTCGTACTTCGAGGTACGGAAACGTCTTCCGCACGTCGTAGCCGATGCCGACGGCACGGGCCAGCGGGCCCACCAGGCCGAGCGCCAGCGTCTGCTCGCGCGACAGCAGGCCGACGCCCTTGGTGCGGCTCGTCCAGATCCGGTTCTTCGTCAGCAGGCCGTGGTACTCGTCGAGCTTCGCCGGAAACTTGTCGAGAAAGGCCTTGACGGCGTCCAGGAAGCCGCGCGGCAGATCCTCGCGCAGGCCGCCGATGCGGATGTAGCTCGGAAACATCCGGAATCCCGCGAGCATCTCGTTGAGATTGAGCAGCTGCTCGCGCTCGCGGAAGCAATAGAGCATGACGGACACCGCGCCGACGTCCATGGCGTGGGTGCCGAGCCAGACCAGATGGCTCGAAATCCGCTGCAGTTCCGCAATCAGCACGCGAATCCAGGTGACCCGGTCCGGCATCTCCAGGCCGATCAGCTTCTCCACCGACAGGCAGTACGCCAGGCTGTTCGACTGCGGGCCGAGGTAGTCCATCCGCTCGACCAGCGGCACGATCTGCTGCCACTTCTTCTGTTCGGCGGTCTTCTCGATGCCCGTGTGCAGGAAGCCGACGGTCGGCTCGGCGCGTGACGACGTTCTCGCCGTCGAGCTGGAGCACCAGGCGCAGCACGCCGTGCGTGCTGGGGTGCTGCGGCCCCATGTTGACGGTCATCGTCTCGGTGCGAAGCTCAGGCATGCGTTCTCTCGATCAACTCGCACATCACGTGCAGCGACCGTCCGGTGCACTTCCTGAACCTGCGCGCTCGTGACGCCCGGCACGTTCACGTGCACGTCCACCAGCCGTCCGGTCTCGCCGCCGTCGCGCGCCGGTCAGCCCATGGTCAGCAGCCCGGCCTCGCGCGCCCGCCGCAGCGCGCGGTTCACGTTCGCGCGACGTGCCGCTCGTCGTGATGCCCATCGCGACGTCGCCCGCGCGGCCCAGCGCCTCGACCTGCCGCGCGAACACCTGCTCGTAGCCGTAGTCGTTGGCCACGCTCGTCAGAATCGCCGAGTCCGCCGTCAGCGCGATGACCGGCAGCCCCCGCCGCTCGCGCCCGAACCGCCCCACGAGTTCGGCGGCGAAATGCTGCGCGTCCGTCGCGCTGCCGCCATTGCCGAACACCAGCACCTGCCGGCCGCGCGTCGATCGCCTCCGCATCGCGGCGGCGGCCTGCACGATCGCCTCGGCCTGCTCGGCCGACACGCGCCGGTGGAGGTCGGCCGCCTCCCCGAGCGCCGCCCGCACGCAGATCGAACTCAGTCACGCTGGCCGCGGCTTCGGTCCCGACGGCCGCGCATCGCGCGCGGCCGAATCACGATCGCGCGCACGTTGCGCGCGAACTCTTCCGGCCGTCACCTGCAGCGGCGCCGCCCAGCCGCGGCGTCCTTGCGAATCTGGACGGCGTAGTCCTTGCGCAGCGGATGCCCTTCCCAGTCGTCCGGCATCAGAACGCGCCGCAAGTCCGGATGCCCGTCGAACCCGATGCCCGAACAAGTCGAAGACTTCGCGCTCGGGCCAGTCCGGCGACCGCCCAGATGCCGGTGACGCTCGGCACGCGCGCGTCGGATCCGGCGCCAGGCGCACCTTCACCCGCAGCCGCCGCGGCCGGCGCGGCCGCGGCGGCCCCGGCCGTCAGGAAGTGCTCGCCCAGGCACGCGAGGTTGTACACGACCTCGAAGCGCGGCTCGGCCGGCCAGCAGATCCACCGCCGTGACGTCCGCCAGAAACGAGAACTGCAGCGGCGGGATGGTCGCGGAGCACGCCGCACACCTCGAGCAGGTGCTCGCGATCGACCACGAGCGTCGGCATGTCCACGGAGTCCAGTGGCCTCGATGGCCGCGCCGGGCGCGGCCTGACGAAGGATGTCGGCAATCGGGGAGGCGTCCATGCAGTCTCCGCGCCTAGGCGCTCATCCGCTGCTTGTCGATCTTGCGCTGCAGCTGCACGATGCCGTAGATGAGCGACTCCGGGCGCGGCGGGCAGCCGGGCACGAACACGTCGACCGGCACGATCTGATCGACGCCCTGCACGATGGAGTAGTTGTCGAATACGCCGCCGCAACTCGCGCAGGCGCCCATCGAAATCACCCACTTCGGCTCGGGCATCTGGTCGTAGATGCGGCGCAGTACCGGCGCCATCTTCCGCGACAGGCGCCCGGCCACGATCATCAGATCGGCCTGGCGCGGGGACGCGCGGAAGACCTCGGCGCCAAAGCGCGCGATGTCGTAGCGGCCGGCAGCCATCGCCATCATCTCGATCGCGCAGCACGCCAGGCCGAACGTCACCGGCCAGATCGCGGACCGGCGCGCCCACTGCACCATCTTCTCGACCGACGTCGTCAGAACCGGAATCTGAAACTCAGGCATCTGCTCTACTCACCCGCTCGCGCGATCTATCTCTTCCGCTCGCCGCTCCAATCAAACGCGCCCTTTCGCCACACATAGATGTAGCCGGTCAGCAGCAGGGCGAAGAACGTCAGGACCTGCACGAACCCCGTCATCCCCAGGTCTCGAAGCGCCACCGCCCAGGGATAGAGGAACGCGACTTCGATGTCGAACAGCAGGAAGATCATCGCCACCAGGTAGAACTTGACGGACTGGCGCTCGCGGGCATCGCCCACCGGCGGCACGCCGCATTCGTACGGCGCTTCCTTCTCGGCCGTCGGCTTGCGCGGGCCCAGAAACTGGGAGGCGACGACGGACCCCGCCCCGAACGCGAGGCCGAGACCGATCATGATGAGAACTGGGAGAAAACCGTCCAAATATCCCCTCACGCGGAGCTTGTGCTCCGAAAGATCAAGCAACGATAACGGACGGTCCGCGCAGAGTCAATTGTGATGGACTATGAGGCAGGCGGAATCGTATGCACATCCTGCTCAACGGCGAACGTCGCGAACTGCCGGGGCCCCTCACGGTGCGCGCCTTGCTCGACCAACTCGCCATTGACGCCCGCATCGTCGCGGTGGAAGTTAATCGCACCGTCATCCGCCGCGACCAGCACGAGCGCACCCTCGTGACCGAGGGCGCGGAGGTGGAGATCGTGTCGTTCGTCGGAGGCGGACTAAGCTAGGCGGGTATGAGCGATTCCCTCGTCATCGCCGGACGCACGTTCTCGTCGCGACTCGTCGTCGGCACCGGCAAGTACCCGACGCATGCCGTGATGCAGGCCGCGCACCTGGCCTCCGGCACCGAGATGGTCACCGTCGCCGTGCGCCGCGTCGATCTGGCCGCCAAGGGCGACGCCGCCCTGCTGTCGTGGATCGATCGATCCCGGATCTTCCTGCTGCCCAACACCGCCGGGTGCTACACCGCCGAGGACGCCGTGCGCACGGCGCATCTCGCGCAGGAGGCGGGCCTGTCCAACTGGATCAAGCTGGAAGTCATCGGTGACGAACGCACGCTGTTCCCGGACAACGAAGCGCTGCTCGTCGCCACGCGGCAACTCGTGCGCGACGGGTTCGTGGTCCTGCCCTACACGAATGACGATCCGGTGATGTGCCGGAAGCTCGAGGAGGCCGGCGCGGCCGCGGTCATGCCGCTCGGCGCGCCCATCGGGTCAGGCCTGGGCATCCAGAATCCCAACAACCTCAGCATCATCAAGGAGCACGCCGGGATCCCGGTGATCATCGATGCCGGCGTCGGCACGGCGTCCGATGCGGCGGTCGCGATGGAACTGGGCGCCGATGCCGTGCTGATGAACACGGCCATCGCCGGCGCGCGGGATCCCGTGCAGATGGCCTCGGCCATGAAGCACGCGGTCCTCGCGGGCCGGCTCGCGTTTCTGTCGGGCCGCATCGAGCGCCGACGCTACGCGTCGGCGAGCAGTCCGGTGACGGGGAAGATTGGAACGGTGTAGGCCGGCCCTTCAGGGCCGGCGCGCTTGCCGGGGCTGAAGCCCCGGCCTACGAGCGGATCTGGCGGACCTGCGCCAGGCTGGTGAGCGATTCGATCGACAGGCGGAACCGGCTGAGACGAACGTTGGCGGCCGAGCAGACGGCCTTCACGGCCTCCACGCGTTCGGGCGTCAACTTCGTGGTCGCGACGATGACCTCGTCCACGCGGAGGCTGCCTAACGCGCCCTCGAACGCCTCGAAGCCGCCAAGGACGGCCAGGCCCTGCACCCGTGTCCGCTGCTTCAGCGGATCGTCGTCGACGAATCCCACAGCGACGCGGCCGAGTGCCAGGTTGTTGCGCACTTCCTGAAGGAGCGCAACGCCCCCATCCCCGGCGCCGTAGATCAGCACGCGCGCGGCGCCGGTCGGCGCGGGCCGGAGGAGTTCAGCCAACAAACGCAGGAACAGCCGCGACGCGGCCAGAAGAGCCGTCAGCAGAATCCAGTCCAGGAAGAAGAGCGCGCCGAAATCCTGCGGAAGCCGGGCAATCGACGCCACCGCCAGCAGCGCCAGCGCCGAACCGACCGAACTGGCCTGCGCCAGGGCGAGCAGGTCGCGCGAACTGGTGTAGCGCCACACGCGGTTGTTCACGCGGAACACCGCGAACGCGACCATCTTCGTGGCAATCACCAGGGCCAGCGCTTCGGCAGCCACGACGTCGCCGCCCGTCACCGCCGGATTGCGGAACACCGCGGCGCCGTAGAACGCGCCCAGCACCAGCACGCCGTCGATCGCCGCCGTGGCGAACTGCCGGACCAGCGACACCGTGGGCGGGTGCTGCAACTGGAATCCGCGTACCGGCTCGCCGGTGTCGGCCCCGTGAATCTTGATGCGTGCCAGCGTGACGCCGAGCAGGAGCATCACCACGCCCAGGGCCGCGAACAGCGTGAGCCCGACGCCTCGGCCGGCGTTCCGCGTGACGATGCCGACGATGCCGGAGGCGACGGCGAGCGCATAGAGGGTCAGGACCGCGTGGCGTTCCGACAAACCAGCCGTCACGAGCCGGTGCGACAGGTGGTCGCGTCCACCCTGCGAGATGGGCCGCCCAGCCAGCACCCGCATGATGGTGACCAGCACGGTGTCGAAAATCGGCACGAGCATCACGGCCACCGGCCCGATGAGCACCGACACCGTGGCGCGCGAATTCGGCACGCCTCCGATGGTGCTCAGTCCCGCGACGAAGAAACCCAGGAAGAGACTGCCGGCGTCCCCCATGAAGATTCGGGCGGGATTGAAGTTGAGACACAGGAAACCGACGCAGGCACCGACGAACGCGGCCGCGGCCGCCGCGCCGGGCCAATTCCCGTCCATCACAAACAGAATCACCTTCACGCCGCCGGCAATGGCGGCGACGCCGGCCGCCAATCCATCCATGTTGTCCAGCAGGTTGAACGCATTGGACAGCCCCACGAGCCAGGTGACGGTGATGACGATGTCGAGCACCGGCACGCCGGTCAGCGGGAACCTGAGTCCCATCGCGGTGACGGCCCCCGCCGCCGCCAGTTGGGCGGACAACTTGGCGTAGGGCGTGATCGGCCTGAGGTCGTCGACGAAGCCCACGACCGCCAGGGCCGAGGCGCCGGCGAGCAGGATCCAGATGGTGCCCGGCAAGCCCGGCACCGCGAGCAGGAGCACGGCGGTCGTCAGGACAATCGCCGGCCCGCCGAGCAGCGGAACCGGAGCGGAACTCCAGCGATCGCGCCTCGGGGCAGACACCGCGCCGAGGCGGACAGCGATCGCGCGGCACGCCAGCGTCGTCCCGAATCCGACGACCGTCGCGGCGGCCAGCACGGCGAGCAGGCGCGCGAGTTCAGGCGTCATGCGCGCCCGTGCTCCGCGAGGCAGCGCTGGTACAGGTTGTCGATGTCGCTGATGAGCCGCTCGCGACTGAACGCGGGCACGACGCGCGCGCGGCCGAGTTGTCCCAGGCGCGAAGCCAGTTCCGGATCCCCGAGCAGGCGCGTCACATCGGTCGCGAGTCCCGCCGCGTCATCGATGTCGCGCAAGAGGCCCGCCTCCCCCACCAACTCCGCCACGCCGCCGGCGCGCGTGGACACGACGGGTCGCGCGCAGGCCATCGCCTCAATCAGCGCCACGGGGGAGCCTTCATTGCGGGACGTCAACACGGTCACGTTCAGGTCAGCATAGACCCGGGAGAGATCCGCGCGCCAGCCCAGAAACCGGATCTGCCCGCGAATACCGCGCGCGCGGGCCGCGGTGTCGATCCAGGCGTGGCGTTCGCCGTCGCCGACGATCAGGAACACGGTTTCCGGATTCGTGCGCGTGACCAACGCCGCCATGTCCAGGAAGATCTCATGCGCCTTGATCGGCACGAGGCGGGCCACGATACCGACAATCGGCGTCGCGGGATCGACGCCGAGTTCCTCCCTCAGGGATCCGGCGTGGCGTTCGGCCGCCTGGAATGGCGCGAGGTCGAATCCGAGGCGGATGACCTCGAACTGCTCCGGACGCCCGACGCCAAGCGCGAGGATCTCGTCGCGCACCACGTCACTCACGGTCACCAGCCGCGTCGTCCAGCGCGCCGCCTGCCGCTCTGCGCGCACGAACGCCTCTTCCTTGTAGCGGGAAAAGTAGCCGCGCAGGACATGGCCATGGAAGGTGTGGATCACGACCGGCACGCCCGCTCGCCTGGCGGCCAGACGGCCGAGGAGCCCGGCCTTCGCCGTGTGGGTATGCACGATGTCCGGCCGGAACTCCCGCATGATGTCGACCAGCCGGCGATAGGCGAACACGTCACGCCACGGGTGGATCTCGCGCCCGAGGTCCGGAATGGAGATGACGTCGGCGAGCCGCTGCCCGTGCAACTCCAGGTAGTCGCCTTCGCCGGAGGCGGGCTTGCCGGTCACCAGCCGTGATTCGTACCGTGAGGGATCGAGGCCGGTCGTCAGGAGCGAGGCATGGATGGCGGGTCCGCCGACGTTCATCCGCGCGATCACCCGCAGCACCCGAACCGGCATGGTCAGCCGTAAAGGTAACCCGCCCGAGGGCCAGGTACAAGCCGAACGTCGGTTTCGCACTACAATCGGCGACGGCCGTTCTCGCGGCCACCCGCACACCCATGCAGTTCACAGAAACCAGCATCTCCGGCGTTCTGATCGTGACCCCCGACGTCTTCGAGGACGAGCGCGGCCTGTTCGTGCGGGCCTGGGTGCCCGACGAATTCGCCGCGCGCGGGCAGGACGCCCGCATCGCGCAGGGCAGCCAGGCCGTGACGAAGCACCGCGGGACGATCCGCGGCATGCACTTCCAGGCGGCGCCATTCGAGGAGACCAAGGTCGTGCGCGCCACTCGCGGGGCGGTGTTCGACGTAGCGATGGATTTGCGGCCCGACTCCCCCACGTTCAGGCAGTGGGTCGGCTGCGAACTGTCCGCCGACAACCGGCTGATCATGTGCATCCCGCCGGGCTGCGCGCACGGCTACCAGACGCTGGCCGACGACACCGAGGTCTTCTATTTCGTCTCGGCCCCCTATTCGCCGCCGCACCAGCGAGGGGTCCGGTGGAACGACCCGGCGTTCGGGATCGAGTGGCCGCTGGGCGCCTCCCACGTCGATCCACGAGCGGGACGCGACCTACCCCGACTTCGCGACCGCGGACGGCCGATGAGCCAGCCCCAGAAGCCGCGCGAGGAGCCGCTGGTCGCGGACAACCGCAAGGCCGGCCACGATTACCACCTGCTGGAGCAGTTCGAAGCCGGCCTGGTGCTGGTGGGCACCGAAGTGAAGGCCGCGCGCGAAGGCCGCGTGAATCTGCGTGAGGCCTATTGCCGGCTTGAAGGCGGCGAGGCGTATCTGCTCGGCGCGCACATCGGCCAGTACAGCCACGGCGGCTACGCGAGCCATGACCCGACCCGGCGCCGCAAACTGCTGCTGAACCAGACCGAACTGAACAAGCTCCTGGGCAAGACCACCGAAAAGGGCCTCACGATCGTGCCGCTGCGCATGTACTTCAAGAAAGGCCGGCTGAAGCTGGCCATCGCGCTGGCCAAGGGCAAGAAGCTGCTACGACAAGCGCGAGACGACCAAACGCCGCGAGGCCGAGCGCGAAACGCGCGCGGCCGTGAAGACCCGGCAGGGCCGCCGGTTATAATTGCGGCCGGCAGTCGTTGTGACGCCTACCAGCGCTCCTCACGCCATCATGCCTGTCACCGTCCCGCTGCTCGATCTCGTCGGCGCAGTACGCGCCCATTCGCGACGAGTTACTGGCCGCGATCGCGCGGGTGTGCGACAGCCAGCGGTTCATCCTCGGGCCGGAAGTGGAGGCGCTCGAGTCGGAATTCGCGGCCGCGATGCTCGGCGTCGGGCACGCCGTGTCGATGTCGTCCGGCACCGACGCGCTGCTCGCGGTCCTCATGGCGCTCGAGCATCGGGCCCGGCGACGAAGTCATCACGCCGACCTATTCGTTCTTCGCCACGGCCGGCTGCGTGAGCCGCATCGGCGCGACGCCGGTCTTCGTGGACATCGATCCGGTGACGTTCAATGCGGATCCCGACGCCGTGGCGCGGGCCATCACGCCGCGCACGCGCGGCCATCTGCCAGTGCACCTCTACGGCCTGTGCGCCGACATGGACGCGATTCTGGCCGTGGCGAACCACGCGCGCGTGCCGGTGATCGAGGATGCCGCGCAGGCGATCGGCGCGCGGATCGGCGCGCGGCAGGCGGGCAGCATGGGGACTCGTCGGCTGCTTCTCGTTCTTTCCCGTCCAAGAATCTAGGCGCGTTCGGCGACGGCGGACTGGTCACGACGAACGAAGCCGCGACTGGCCACCGAAATGCGCCTCGTCCGCAACCACGGTGCCGAGCCGAAGTACTACCACTCGCGCATCGGCGGGAACTTCCGCCTGGACGCGCTCCAGGCCGCGGTGCTCCGCGTGAAAGCGCCGCATCTGCCGCGTGGACGGCGGCGCCGGCGCGTCAATGCCGACCGGTATCGCGCGCTGTTCGCGGAGTCCGGTCTGCTGGACACGGTCGACACTGCCGATCGAGCCGCGAAGGCTACACGCACATCTACAACCAGTTCGTCATTCGCGTGCCCGGCGCGACGCGCTGCGCGATCACCTGGCCGCGCAACGCATCGGCACGGAGATCTACTATCCGGTGCCGTTCCACCGCCAGGAGTGCTTCGCAGTTTGTGGTCCGGCCGGGCGGCGAGTTCCCGGAGGCCGACCGCGCCGCGGCCTCGGTCCTGGCGCTGCCAATTTACGCGAGCTCTCACCGCGGAACAGCAGCGGCACGTCGTCCAGAGCATCGCGGCGTTCTATCGCGGCCTGATGAAACAGCTGGTGCTCGTCACCGGCGCCTCCGGCCAGCTCGGCGAAGCGATGGCGGCGCAACTGGCCCCGCGGCATGAAGTCGTGGCCATGGGCCGAGCCGATTTGGACGTGGCGAATGCCGGAGCGGTGATGGCGGCGGTCTCGGCGCGATCTGCCCCGACGTGATCGTCAATTGCGCCGCGTACACGAACGTCGACGGCGCGGAACTCGAGCCGGCATCGGCGCTAACGGTCAACACCTGGGCGGTCCGCGCGCTGGCGCGGGCCGCCGCCGAGATCAACGCGACGCTCGTCCACTTCAGCACGGACTTCGTGTTCGACGGCGCCAGCCAGCGACCGTACCCGAGACGCGACGCGCCGAATCCCCGCGGGGCGTACGCGGTCGTCCAAATTGCTCGGCGAGTGGTTTGCCGCCGATGCGCCCGCATCATTACGTGCTGCGCGTGGAGAGCCTGTTCGGCGGGCCGCAGGCCCGCAGCAGCGTGGACAAGATTCTGCAGAGCCTGATGGCGGGCCGCGAGGTGCGGGCCTTCGTCGGACCGGACCGTGTCCCGCCAGCTATGTGGAGGACGTCGTGGCCGCGCGACGAGCGGGCTGCTGTCGCACGGCGTGCCCGTCAGGCGTGTACCATTGCGTCAACAGCGGATGGACGACGTGGGCCGGCCTGGCGCGCGAACTGGCCGCCATCGTGGGCAAGCCCGATGCGGCGATCGTCAGACGATCGAGATGGGCGATGCCGGATTGCTGGCGCCGCGCCCGCAAGTTCGCCGCGCTCGTCAACGCCAAACTCACCGGCACGGGCGTGGACATGCCGACGTGGCAGGACGCGCTGCGGCGCTACGTCGAGTCTGGATCCGTCGTAGGCCCGGCTCGATCCGACGTGGGCCGGCCCATCCAGAGGCCGGCGGGACGCCGGGGCTGAAGCCCCGGCCTACATTTCGCTTCGAAGTTCGACGTTAGTCCAGCCCCGCCACGTACTCCCCAATCGCCAGGCTGGCCGTCAGTCCCGGAGAGTCGATGCCCGCGGCATGATCAGCGATGGCACCGACCGTGTCGCGCCGAATCAGGAAGTCGGCGAACCGCTCGGACGGCGGATGCAGCTTGGCGCGAATGCCCGAGCCGCCGAACCGCAAATCATCCAGCGTAATCGAGGGCAAGCAGCTGCCGCGTGGGCTCGAGAAACGCGTCGACGGCAGCCGATTCGGCTCGTAGTCGCGCCGGGTCGTCCTGATACCGGATCGTCGGCCCGATCCAGACGCGCCGCCGCCGGTGCTCGTCAGATGCACGCCGAGCCCGTGGCCGGACGGATGCGGCACGGGATACACGAGCCCGCGCACCAGGTGCCGCGCGCGCGGCGCCAGGTCCGCGTACTCGCCTCGGCAGGGGTAGATCGTGAACGGATCGCCGCCCGCCATGCGACACGAGGCGTCCGAGTGCAGGCCGGCGGCATTGATCGACCAGCGCGGCGTCGATCGTCTCGCGCGGCGTCACCACGACGAGCCCGCCGGCGCGCGCACCGGCTCGGCGCTCGAGCGGCGTGTCCCCGGCGAGCAGCACGCCACCGTGACGTCGATGTGCGCCACCAGCCGCCGCACGTACGCCTCGGCTTCGATCCAGCCGGTGTCTGGCGACCAGACGGCGCGCGCGGCGCGCACGTGCGGTTCCTGCGCGGCGCAGCGATGCCGGCTCGACGGGCTCCAGCGCGCGCCGTTGGCGGCCGCGGTACGGCACAGGGCGTCGAGTTGGGCTTCCTCGCCCGGCCCAGGCGACGATGAGCTTGCCGCACGCCACGTGCGGCACGTCGAACTCGCGGCAGAACGCGTAGAGCCGCGCCCGGCCCTCGTGGCACAACCGGGTCTTCAGCGAATCGGGCGGATGATAGAGGCCCGCATGGATCACGCCGCTGTTGTGCGTGGAGGACTCCTGCCCGACCCGGGGATGGCGTTCGAGCACGCAGACGTCCCGGCCGCGCCTGGCAAAGGCCAGCGCGCACGCCAATCCGACGACCCCGCCGCCGACGACGACAACCACGGGGACATAGTACCGGCGCTCGGGCCTTCTCGCGATCGCGCGAGTGCGATATGTTTATGAGTCCGATGACTCAGAAGCGCGCGCTCATTACCGGCATTACCGGTCAGGACGGTTCGTATCTGGCGGACTTGCTGCTCGAGCAAGGGCTACGAGGTCTTCGGCCTCACCCGCCGGCTCTCCGCGGAGAACTACTGGCGCATCGACCACCTGCGCGATCGGCTGACGCTGCTGCCCGGCGACTTGCTGGACCAGCTCTCGCTGATCCGCGTGCATCGAAAAGGTGCAGGCCCCAGGAGCTGTACAACCTGGCCGCGATGTCGTTCGTGCCGGCGTCGTGGGATCAGCCGATGCTGACCGGCGAATTCAACTCACAGGGCGTGACGCGCGTGCTCGAAGCCGTGCGCGTCGTGGACCCGTCGATCCGCCTCTACCAGGCGTCGTCGTCGGAGATGTACGGCAAGGTGCGCGAAGTGCCCCAGCGCGAGACCACGCCGTTCTATCCGCGCAGCCCGTACGGCGTCTCGAAGGTGTTCGCGCACTACATCACGGTGAACTATCGCGAGAGCTACAACCTGTTCGCGGTGTCGGGCATCCTGTTCAACCACGAGTCGCCGCGGCGCGGCCTGGAGTTCGTCACGCGCAAGGTCACCGACGGCGTGGCCCGCATCAAGCGCGGCAAGGCGAAGGAACTGCGGCTCGGCAACCTCGACGCCCACCGCGACTGGGGCTTCGCCGGCGACTACGTCCGCGCGATGTGGATGATGCTGCAGCAGGACCGAGCCCGACGACTACGTCATCGCCACGGGCGAATCGCACTCCGTGCAGGAACTGGTGGAAATCGCCTTCTCGCACGCGGGCCTGAACTGGAAGGACTTCGTGAAGCTGGATCCGGCGTTCCTCCGGCCGGCGGAGGTCGACCACCTCATCGGCGACCCGTCAAAGGCCCGCGAGAAGTTCGGCTGGACCCCGTCGGTCGACTTCGCCGGACTCGTCCGCATGATGGTCGACGCGGACATGGCGCGACACGCCTAGAAGTCAGGCCGGGTCGAAGTCAGAACTCCTGACTTAGCTTGACTTTGACTTCTGACTTTGCCTGCGCAGCCGCGCCGCGAGCAGGATCGCCTCGATCAGACTGCCCTCGTCCGCCATCGCCCTGTCCCCGCGATGTCGAACGCCGTGCCGTGATCGACGGACGTCCGCACGATGGGCAGCCCGAGCGTGACGTTTACGGCCCGGCCGAACGCCAGCAACTTGACCGGCACCAGACCCTGGTCGTGATACGCCGCGATCACGGCGTCGAATTCCCCGCGGGCCGCGCGCACGAACAGCGTGTCGGCCGGGAAACGGGCCGGACACGGCCATCCCCATCGCCGCCGCCTTCGTCACCGCCGGCCGTCACGATGTCCTCGTCCTCCGTGCCGAGCAGGCCGTGCTCCCCGGCATGCGGATTGACGCCCGCGACGCCGATGCGCGGCGCGGCAATGCCGAACGCCGGCAGCGATCGCACGGTCAGGCTGATGGTCGCGCAACAGCCGGTCGAACGTGAGCACCCGCGGCACGTCCTTCAACGGCACGTGGACGGTGGCCAGCACGACACGCAGCCGCTCCGACCAGAACATCATCGCCACATCGCTGACGCCGCACAGGTGCGCAAGCAGATCGGTATGCCCGCGCCACGCCAGACCCGCCGCCGCGAATGCGGCCTTGTTGATCGGCGCGGTGACGACGGCATCGACTTGGCGGCGAGCGCGTCCTGCGTCGCCGCGACGATGGCGTCGTACGCCGCGCGGCCCAGATGCGGGATCGATGCGGCCGACCGGAAACGCGCGCAGCGCGTCAGGCGCGTGCGGCCCGTACAGCACGCGGCTGGCACACCTCGATGACGCGCGGATCGCGAACGGCCTTGATGGCGATCTCGGGGCCGATCCCTGACGGATCGCCGGCCGTGATGGCGATGATCGGCCGGCGGCCGCTCATAGCTGCAGTCCGATCCAGTCGGCGACGATCTTCGGACTGGCATTGCGATCGAGCGCCGACTCGGCTCGCGCGAGCGCCGCGTAGCCCTCGCGCGACGCGCGGCAGGTCGAACCGGGCCGACAGGGCGCGCAGGTCACTGTCGAGGTCGCCGTTGGCGACCGCGTCGGGGCGTCTGGCCGCCAGGGCGCCCAGGTCGCGCAAGCAGCGACCGCAGCACGTCGAGCCTCGCCGCCAGCGCTTCGCGGTCGCGACGATCGGAGTCGTGCTTCGCGAGCGCCGCCGAGGCCTTGAGCTGGTCGGCCACGCCGCGCTGGGCCGCCTGCGAGCACGCCGAGCGCGGCGTCACGATCGTCGCTGAGGTCGCCCTGCTGCTCGGCCAGCGCACGCGCCACGCTGCCGCCGGAGGCGGCCGCCAGCGCGCCGGCCGCGGTCTCGATCCACGCCCGCGCGCTCCACCAGCACCCGCGCGACTTCGCGCTCGCTCAGCGGACCGAAGCGCAGCCGCCGGCAGCGCGACTGCACGGTCTGTGACAGCGAGTCCGGATAGGCCGACACCAGGATCAGACATCGCCGACGACGGCGGCTCCTCGAGCGTCTTGAGCAGCGCGTCCTGCCCGTCGTCGAGCAGGTCGTCGGCGGCGATGATGAAGACGCGCTTCGCCGCTTCGAACGGCCGGTAGCCGATGACGTCGAGCACCCTGTCCCGCAGCGTCTTGATTTTGATGGTGGCATCGTCGCCCGCGATCGATCAGACCACGACGTCCGAATGCTGGCCGCGCGCGATGCGCTGGCAGGTCGGGCACGTGCCGCAGGCGTCGTCGCCGCCGGATGCACGCCGGATCGGGCAGTTGACGGCCTGCGCCAGCGCCAGCGCGACGGCGCGCTTGCCGACGCCCTCCGGCCCGGCGAGCAGCAGGCTCTGCGGCACGCGCTTCCGCGCCACGGCCTGTCGGAGCAGGGCAATGACGGGCGCGTGGCCGATGATGGCGGCGAACGGCATGGTCAGGGACATGCTAACGCCGAAACCATGCCGGCCCCGGTTGCAGCTGCCGGAGGCCTGAATGCCATAATCGCCTGTTGCCGGTCGGGGCGGTTAGCTCAGTGGTAGAGCACCGGCCTTACACGCCGGCTGTCACAGGTTCGAGTCCTGTACCGCCCACCAGCCATGCGCTCCGAGATCGGCAGACGCTGCGGCTGAGCGTACGCTCGAGAGCTGTTAGTTGCTAGTTGTTCGTTGTAAGTTGTCGTCAGTCCCCTGCGGGGTCGTAGTTCAGCTGGTTAGAACGCTGGCCTGTCACGCCAGAGGTCGCGGGTTCGAGTCCCGTCGGCCCCGCCAATTTCTCTTGCCTCCATGTCCGATACCCCTCGGCTGACCGTCGCCTTTGCGATGTTCGTCCAGGAGTACGACCCGGAGCGGCCGACGGACCTCCGGCACATGACCACCGGGATTGGCGGCTGGCGCGCCGAGGCGCCGCCGACGGTGCAACTCACGTTTGCCATGGGCCTCTGGAATACCGGTGGGCCTGGCCAGGTCACCTGCCGGGTCGGCGTGATCCGGCCGGGCGAAGCGTGCAGTACATCGGCGAGGGCGATACCACCGTGGCCGACCCCGGCGAAATGGTCGTCCTGCCGCTCAAGATGACGCTGACGTTCGAACGGCCCGGCACGTACTGGGCCATCGGCGAATTCGACGGCCAACGTGTGGTCGAAGTGCCCTTCACCGGTCAGCGCCGACGCGCCGCCGGCGGGCGGAGCAGACACTCGCGGGACCCAGTCTGGGCACAGTTCGATAGGGTCCGTGAACTCAGGACGCTGGACCCCGGACTCTGGACTATAGAAGACTGCGCAAGTACAGCAGTCCCAGCCCCAGTCACCAGTCCGGCGATCGCTCGATACTCGCGATTTGCGCTGAGGCGCTGCGAGGCTGAACGGCCGATCGACAGGCTCGGCCCGCCCGTCGCGATAGGCGGAGTACTCGCCGCTGAACTTCGCGTCCAGCGCCGCCTCTTCACTCCGCATGGCCGCGAGCAGCGTCGTCGCCAGGTACGCCGTCACCAGCACCACGACCCACACGTTCCGCGCAGCAATCATGAATCCGACGCCGATGATCGCGGACCCGAGGTAGAGCGGATGCCGCACGAAGCGGTACGGACCGCTGCGCGTGACTTCCCTCCCCTTCTCGATGTGACCTGACGCCCACACGCGGACGGTCTCGCCGACGACCGCGACGACACCGCCGATCGGAGCGACTGGAGTGTCGGCCGCGCGAGGCCATGCCCACCGCGGCGCGGCGAATCCCAGCGGCACACGGAACCGGGCCAGACGTGACTGGAGCATCAGCCGATCCCCGTGCCGGCGGCCGCGCCGCCGCGCGCCGAAGGCGCTCGTCCGCCGCGGCCGTCACCTCGTCCACCGAAATCGCGCCCAGGCACCACTCGGCGGCGTGACGCCGGCATTGCCGTTCATAGTGACAGTCGCACGCGTCGTAGCGGGACAGAGACATGTCGTCAGCCGCCCACGGACCGTTGCGCTCGGGATTCGTCGGACCAAACAGCGCGACGACCGGCACGCCGACGGCGGCGGCGATGTGCAGCGGTCCGGTGTCGCCGGAGATCATCAGACCGCGCGCCGCGAGCCAGCGCGACGAGATCGCGCAGTCCGGTCTCCGGCGCCAGTTGCGCGGCCCCGGCTGACGCGGCAACAGCGGCGCGGGCCGCATCGCCCTCGCCCGGCCCCCACAACACCACGGACGTGAGACCGCTGCCGGTCGCGGAGCCATCGCGCAACCGCGCCGAGCCTGTCGGGCGGCCACCGCTTGTTCGGCCACGCGGCGCCGGGATTGAGGAGCGCATACGGACCGGCAAGACCGGCGACGAACGCCGTGACGGCCGGCGAGGCGACCGCGCCGATGGGCAATTCGATGGCGTCGGACGCCGCGCCGACCGCCGCGGCCAACCGAAGGTTCTTTCGAATGACGTGCTGGCCGTCATCGACAGGCACCCGCTCGGTGTAAAGCGGCGGCGGCCGCGCCTTCGCGCAGGGCGGCCCGATCGAAGCCGAGCACCCGCTTCGCGCCGGACAACCGCGCGAGCGCCGCCGACTTGAGCAAGCCCTGGAAGTCCATCGCCACGTCGTAGCCGCGCGCACGCAGCGCGCGCCGCGCCTCGAGCCAGGCGGCCAGCGCGACGATCGCGCGAGCACGACGAGCGACGACAGAATCGGCACCAGTTCCAGGAACTCACGATGCGGCGCATCGACGAGCCAGTCGATCTCGGCCTCGCGGATGCGCGCGCCGGATCGCGGCCACGGCCGGCAAGCGTGTGCACGAGATCGCCAAGGGAGCCGAGGCGGACGATGAGGATCTTCGAGAGCTTCTGTCGTCCAGGGTCCAGAGTCCCTCGTCCAGAGTCCGCAACAGTCCGGGTCCAGAGTCCGCACCCAGGCGCGCGAGCAGGTCCTTTGTCGAATGATCCTTCGGGTCGCCGACGATGGCGATACGGCCGCCGTACGCGCGGACGGTCTCGCGTTCCGGAACGGTGTCAACGGTGTAGTCCGTGCCCTTGCAATGCACGTCGGGCTTGAGCGCGTTCAGCAGGCGTTCGACCGATCGCTCGCCGAACAGCACCACGTAGTCAACCCGCGCAGCGCCGCCACCAGTTCGGCCCGTGCCGCGGCAGCCAGGATCGGGCGGCCCGCTCCCCTTCAGCGCGCGCACGGATTCATCGTCATTCACGGCGACGATGAGGCGATCGCCTTCGCGCGCCGCGCCGGCCAGATACCGCACGTGCCCGACGTGGAGGATGTCGAAACAGCCGTTGGCAAACGCAATCGTGCGGCCGGCCGCGCGGTCGCGGGCCACCAGGGCCGACAATGCCGTGTCGGTGACAACCTGTCCCATGGCGTGTCCTGGCCTACTCCACGACCGAGGCGGCCGAGTTCCTCGCGACTGACGGTGGCGGTGCCGCGCTTCATGACGACGAGTCCGCCGGCGTGATTGGCCAGCCGCGCGGCCTCGGCGAACGACGCGCCGGCCGCCAGCGGCCAGCGCAAACGTCGCAATGACCGTGTCGCCGGCGCCGGTGACGTCGGCAATCTGATCGGAGCCCGACGATCGGAATGTGGTCGGTCGGCCGATCCGGCTCGAACAGCGCCATGCCCCGGCTGCCCCGGGTGACCAGGACCGCGCGGCATCCGCAGCCGGTCGAGCAGCGTCGCGGCCGGCGCGTTCCAGCACGGCGCGGTCCTCATCGATGCGGACGCCCAGCAGCGCTTCCACTTCGGACTCGTTCGGCGTGCACGCCGTCATGCCGGTGAAGCCGGCCAGGCCGTAGCGCGAGTCGACGAGCACGAGGGGCGGGCGCTTGACGCGCGACGCGGCGAGCGCCCTACGCCAGATCGCTGGCGTGGCGACGCCGCCGCCGTAGTCGGACACGATGACCGCATCCGCCCGGCGAAGCGCCGCGGCGAGCGCGGCCTCGATCTGCCGCATGGCCGCCGGCGAGGGCGCGCACCTCGCCGGCGCGGTCGATCCGCACGACCTGCTGCTTGGCCGAGTGCACGCCGCCGGCGAGGATGCGCGTCTTGACCGGCGTCACGTAGCCGCTGGCGCGGACCACGCCGCTGCACGTCGGCGCGCGCGGGCAGCGCGCCGAGCAGCCGGTCGCCGGCGCTGTCGCGCCCGACGACACCGACGACACGCACGCGCGGCGCCGAGCGCCGCGGCGTTGCTGCGCGGCGTTGCCGGCGCCGCCGGGCACGATTTCCGTCGAGTCGTACCTGAGAATCAGCACGGGCGCTTCGCGCGACACGCGATCGACCTGGCCGTAGATGAACTCGTCGGCGACGAGGTCGCCGGCCACGACGAGCCGGACGCGGCTGAAGCGCGGCGAGAATGTCGCGGAAACGACGCGGATTCACGGCTGGCCGGCTCACAGCGCCTCCTTCGGAAAATCCGACGACGCCAGAATCCATGACACGGCCTCGAACAACGGTGTCAGCCACGAACGCGGCGCCGGGAATCTGCCCGCCGTGCCGCTCCAACTCGGCCTGGCCGTAGCCGGTCTTGACGAGCAGGCCCGTCGGCGCCGACATTGGCGGCCAAGCCGACATCCGCAATCTTGTCGCCGACGACGAACGACCGCGCGGAGATCGATCGCGAAGATCGCGCCGCCGCCTGCCGAATCATGCCGGGCCGCGGCTTGCGGCAGTCGCACTCGACGCGAAGCGCCTCGACGACCGCCAGCGGATGATGCGGACAGTAGTACCACCCGTCGATGCGGCCGCCGGCACGCCTCGACCGTCGCCGCCATGTCCGCGTGCACGCGATCCACGAGCATCGGGGCTGTAGAAGCCGAGGCCGATGCCGCCCTGGTTGGTCGTGACGCACACGAGGAAGCCGGCGCGATTGAGCAGGCGAATCGCGTCGATGGACCACGGAAACCAGCGCACGTCCTCGACGCGGCTGAGGTAGCCGACGTCATGGATCATCGTGCCGTCGCGATCCAGAAACACAGCGGGCTTCACGGTCACGTCGACTCCTCGGCCCGCCAGCCGGGCCGACACGGCGCCAAACACGCGGTCCACGGTGATGCGCTTCATGCAGCGGTGATCGATCGGGCAGTCACGCAGCATGCACGGCCGGCAGAACACCGGTTCGACGATCAGATCGTGGTCGCCGGTCGGCCGCGTGGAGCGCTCGTCGGTCGGTCCGAAGATCGCGACGACCGGCCGACCGAGCGCCGACGCCAGATGCATGCCGCCCGAGTCGTTCGACACGCACACGCGGGCTCGCGCCAGCACGCCGGCGAGCGCCCCGAGGCTGGTGTGCCCCACCAGATCCACGACACGGGAGGCCGCGTCCGGCGCGTGCGCGCGAATCCAGGATTCTATCGCACGCGACGCCGGGCGATCGTGCGCCGCGCCGGCGACCACGCACCACACCCCGCGCTGGCTGACCAGGCGCGCGGCCAGTTCCGCCATGCGATCGGGCGACCATTGCTTGGCCTGGCTGTTCGCCGCGCCAGGCAGCAGCACGACCAGCGGCCGATCCATCGGGGCGTGACGCTGCGCGAGCAGCGCCTCCGCTTGACGCGTGCTCGCCTCCGACGCGACGACGCGCGGCCGTTCGTCGTCCGGGCACTCGATCCCGAGGCCGCGGACGAGCGCGCGGTAATAGTCGGCGTGATGGCGCGAGCCGGACCGCGGTGGGCGGGGACTGCGCCGCGTCAGGAGCAGGCCGCGACCGGACGTGGCATAGCCCCATCGCTGCGGACGCCCGCGCGGGACATCTGCCAGGCGGAGCGGAAGGAATTCGGGAACAGAATCGCGGCATCGAAGCGTCCGCCAGCGAGCGACGCGGTCGCCGCCCTCGATCCGTCGGGCAACTCGAGCACGTGGTCCGGCGCGGCGGACGTGGTCTCGCGAAAGAGCGCCGCCACTGACGGCGGCGCAGCCAGCGTCACGTCGGCGTCGGTGAAGTGCCGCCGAATCGCGGCCATCGCCGGCAGGGCGAGCACGACGTCACCCAGCCAGTTGGGCGCACGGACGACGAGCCGCGCGATCGGCGCGTCAGCGGCCACTGCGTGCCCCACCCGTGCAGGCCGGGGCTTCAGCCCCGGCAGAGTTCGCCGATCGAATCGCGCGGAGCCGGTCGAGCAACCACGTCTCGAAGTCCGTCGCCGGGTCGATCGCGACCGCCAGCGGCACGGCGGCGACGGGCACCGGCAGCGGGCGCAGGACTCGCATCCGCACCGCGTCCTTGTCGGTCGTCAGCACGCCGCCGGCGCTCGTCTCGCGCACGGCTCGCGCGATGCGGCGCAGGTCGCCAGCGGAATACCGGTGATGATCGGAGAACGACAGGAGGCGCGCGACCGTCCATCCGGCGGCTTCAAGGGCGCGCGAGAACCGCTCGGGCTTCGCGATACCGGCGACCGCCACCACGAGCGTGCCCCGCGGCGGCGCGGGCTGATCGGCGTCGATGGCGATCGGATCGCCCAGCCTGCGCCGCAGGGCGAACACCGGGCACGAGAAACGCGCGCGGTCCGCGTCTTCGAGCCAGCCATCCACGACGATGGCGTCGGCGTGGCGCAGCGCGGCGGGCGATTCGCGCAGCCGGCCGAAGGGCGCACGCCGGCCGTTCAGATCCTCCGGCGTGACCACGACGATGTCGAGATCGCGTCGCATGGACCGGTGCTGAAAGCCGTCGTCGAGGATATTGACGGTGGCGCCGAAGGCCCGCGCGGCGAGCGCGGCCGCGACGGCGCGCTGCTCGCAGACGAACACGGCGGCGCCGGGCACCGCGCGCGCCAGCATCAGCGGTTCGTCGCCGGCGCGATCCACATCAGCCAGCAGGTGGGTGCCATCGCTGACGACGACCACGCCGTCTTCGCGAATGCGGCGGCCGTAGCCCCGGCTCAGAATCGCGGGCCGCTCACCCGCCGCCACCAGCAACCGTGCGACAAGGGCGACGAGCGGCGTCTTGCCCCGCCCCCCCATCGCGATATTGCCGACACTGAGGGTGGGGGACGGGTCTGTTTTCCACAGAAATGACCGATTCGGGGACAGGTCTCGGCCCGAATGTGGCCTGAGACCTGTCCCCAAATCGTCATTTCTGTGGAAAACAGACCCGTCCCCCTATCGTCGAAAAGGTGTCACGACACCGCGGGCGCCGGGAGGCGGCAGCAGCGCCTCAATCACAGCCAGCGTGCGCGGCTTGGCGCCGCGGTTGGCTTCGACGAGCGCCCGGGCGGCCGCACCGAGACGGGCGCGCTCGACCGGATCGCCGATCAGCCGCACGACCGTCGTCGCCAGTTCCGCGCCGCTCGACACCTGCACCGCCGCCTGTCCCCTGAGGAACGCGTCGGCAATCTCCGCGAAGTTCTCCATGTGGGGACCAAACACGATGGGCTTGCCGTGCACGGCCGGCTCGAGGATGTTGTGCCCGCCCTGATCGACCAGGCTGCCGCCGACAAACACGACGGTCGCCACCTGGAACAAGTGCGCGAGCTCGCCAATCGTGTCCAGGATCACCACATCCGCGCGCGGCTCGGCATCCACGGCGAGTTCCGTGCGGCGCACGACGCGCAGGCCCTCGGCGCGCGCGAGGGTTTCGGCCTCCGCAAACCGTTCAGGCTTGCGCGGCGCCATCACGAGCAAGCGCATTCGGCTGGGCGCGGCGGACGGCCGCGAACGCCGAAAGCACCGCGCCTTCCTCCCCCTTCAAGGTGCTGGCCGCCATGAACACGGGCCGGGAGGGGGGAATCCTGAAAAAGCGCAGCACGCGGCCCGCGCCCCGGCCGGAGGCGGCCGCGGGCGACTCGAGCGATTCGAACTTCAAGCTCCCGGTCACGATCACGCGCGCCGGATCCGCGCCGATGTCCTTGATGCGGCGCGCGGACTCCTCGCTCTGCATGCAGAACCGATCGACGTCAGCCAGCACCTGTCGGAACAGGCCTCGCGCCAGCCGATAGCGCGGGTACGACCGCGACGAGATGCGCCCGTTGACGAGCATCGTCTTCACGCCCTGGCGCCGGCAGGCGCGCAGCAGGTTCGGCCAGATTTCGGTCTCCATCATGATGAAGAGCCGCGGCTTCACCAGGCGCAGCGTGCGGTTGACGAACGGCGGCAGGTCGAACGGCAGGAAGAACACGGCGTCCACGTCCTGGAACCGCGACCGCGCGATTTGCTGCCCCGTCAGGGTCGTCGTGGACAGAAAAATCTTGAGCCCCGGATACCGTTCGCGCAGGTCCGCGAGCAGCGCACGGGCCGTCAGCGCCTCGCCCACCGACACGGCGTGTATCCAGATCGAGGCGTCACCATCAAGATTGAAACTGACCGGCAGATACCCCATCCGCTGGGCCAAATTGGGGAGGTATTTCCGGTACCGGATCGCCTGGTAGAGAAACCACGGCGACAGCACGACCGCCAGAACGACGATGGCCAGCGTATAAAGGGCGTGCACCGCAGCAGATCATACCCTCTCGGTGCTAACATTTGCTGGTTTGGTTCGTCACGTTTCCGCCCAGAGGAGTCCCGCATGGCCATCAAGGTTGGCATCAACGGTTTCGGAAGAATCGGCCGCAACATCATGCGCGCCGCCATGGCTCACGATGACATCGACATCGTCGCGGTCAACGACCTGACGAATGCCGCCACGCTCGCGCATCTGCTGAAGTACGACTCGATCCTCGGCAACCTCAAGGCTGACATTCGAGCGACGGACAAGAGCATCACCGTGGACGGCGATGAGTTCCAGGTGCTCGCCGAAAAGGACCCGGCGGCCCTGCCGTGGAAGGACCTCGGCGTGGACGTGGTGTTCGAGGGCACGGGCAAGTTCACCAAGCGCGACGATGCCGCCAAGCACATCGCGGCCGGCGCCAAGCGCGTGGTCATCACGGCGCCGGCCAAGGGACCCGACGCGACGCTCGTCGTCGGCGTGAACCACACGCAGTACGATCCGGCGAAGCATTTCATCATCTCGAACGCGTCATGCACGACCAACTGCCTCGCGCCGGTCGCCAAGGTGCTCGACGAGTCGTTCGGCATCGTCAAGGGCTGGATGACGACGGTGCACGCCTACACGAACGACCAGAACCTGCTCGACCTGCCGCACAAGGACTTGCGTCGCGCCCGCGCGGCGGCGCTGTCGATCATCCCGACGACCACGGGCGCGGCGGCGGCCGTGGGCGAAGTGCTGCCGCACCTCAAGGGCAAGCTGGACGGCTTCGCGCTGCGCGTCCCGACGCCGAACGTGTCGGTCGTGGACCTGAATGTGCTCGTCGAGAAGCCCGCCACGGCCGAGACGGTCAACGCCGCGTTCAAGGCGGCCGCCGACGGCCCGCTCAAGGGCATCCTCGAGTACGTGACCGCGCCGCTCGTGTCGATCGACTTCCGCGGCAACTCGCAACTCCGCGATGCTCGACGCGGCGCTACACGAAGGTGATGGGCACGGACTTCGTCAAGCTCCTGGCCTGGTACGACAACGAGTGGGGCTACTCGAGCCGCTGCGTGGACCTCCTCGGTACATGGCGACGAAGGGACTGTAGAAGACGGAACTCGGGCACGACGGGAACGACGGGACGGCGGGACGATGCGAATGGCGCATATCGAGACCATCAAGGATCTCAGCCGCGCCGGCGCGTCTTCGTGCGCGTGGACTTCAACGTCCCGATCGAGCACGGGCGCATCACGCGACGACACGCGGATCCGGGCGGCGCTGCCGACCATCACCTACGCGCTCGATCAGGGCGCCACGGTCATCCTCGCGTCGCACCTCGGACGCCCCAAGGGCAAGCCCAATCCGGAGTTCACGCTGAAGCCCGTCGCCGATCATCTGGCCGCGCTGCTCCACCGGCCGGTCGCGTTCGCGCCGGACTGCATCGGGCCCGCGGCGGCCGACGTGATCGCGGCCAACCGCGGCGGCGTCATCCTGCTCGAGAACCTGCGCTTCCACGCGGAGGAAGAGAAGAACGATCCGGCGTTCGCCAAGGCGCTCGCGGGCCTGGCCGACGTGTACGTCAACGATGCGTTCGGGTCGGCGCACCGCGCGCACGCCTCGACCGAGGGCATCGTGCACCACGTGACCGAGGCGGCTGCCGGATTCCTGATGGCCGACGAAGTCGAATACCTCGGCAAGGCGCTGGGATCGCCCGAGCGGCCGTTCGTCGCCATCCTCGGCGGCGCGAAGGTCTCGGACAAACTCGAGGTGATCGAGAACCTGCTCGACCGCGTCGATGCGCTCCTCATCGGCGGGGCCATGGCCTACACGTTCCTCAAGGCGCAGGGCCTGCCCGTGGGCACAGTCGCTGGTCGAGGACGACCTCGTCGACACGGCGAAGTCGCTCCTCGAGCGGGCCAAGCGTCGCGGCGTCGAGATCTCGCTGCCTGTCGATCACGTCGTCGCGCCCAAGCATGGACGCGGCCGCGCCGGTGGCGACGCTGGCCGTCGGCGACGCGGCGATTGGCGATCGGATGGGCCTCGACATCGGGCCGAAGACGGTCGCGGCCTATGCGGACACGATCCGGCGCGCGAAGACGGTCGTCTGGAACGGGCCGATGGGGGTCTTCGAAATGGCGCCGTTTGCCGCGGGCACGATGGGCGTGGCGCGCGCCGTGGCGGGCGTCGCCGGCACGACAATCATCGGCGGCGGCGATTCGGTGGCTGCGGTCACGCAGGCCGGCGTGGCCGACCGCATGACGCACATCTCCACCGGCGGCGGCGCGTCGCTCGAATTCCTGGGCGGCCGCACGCTGCCCGGCGTCGCGGCGCTGGCCGCGTTTGCGGCCAGGGGTTAGATCCATGCGCGTGCCCGTCTTCGCCGCCAACTGGAAGATGTTCAAGACCACGCACGAGGCCGTCGCCTACGTGCGTGAGTTCGGCGCATTGGCGCATTCGGTGACGCGCGCCGAACTGATCGTCGCGCCGCCGTTCACGTCGCTCGCCGCGGCCGCCGAGACCGCGCGCAGCACGGCCATCGCCATCGCCGCGCAGGACGTGTACTTCGAGCGCGAGGGTGCGTTCACCGGCGAGATCAGCGCCACGATGATCGCCGACACGGGCGCGACGCACGTCATCGTCGGCCACTCGGAACGGCGCCGGCTGTTTGGCGACACCGACGAGTGGGTCAATCGCAAGGCGCGCGCGGCCGTCGCGGCCGGCCTCACGCCCATCGTCTGCATCGGCGAGACGCTGGCCGAGCGCGAACGCGGCGAGACGCTCGCCGTGCTCGACCGCCAGATTCGCGCCGCGCTCGACGGCCTGACCGCGGATCAGATCGGCGCGTTGCTCATCGCCTACGAGCCGGTGTGGGCGATCGGCACCGGCAAGAACGCCACGCCGACGGAAGCGGACGAGGCGCATCGGCACATCCGAGGCCGCCTGCGCCAGTGGTTCGGCGGGACCGCCGCCGACGCCTGCCGCATCCTCTATGGCGGGTCGGTCAAACCCGAGAACATCCGCGACTTGATCGGCCTGCCCGACGTCGACGGGGCCCTGGTCGGCGGGGCGTCCCTCGACCCGCGAACATTCATGGAAATCGTCAGGAAGAGTCAGAGTTAGGGCCAGAAAGACCTCTGACTTCTGACTTTTGCCCTCTGACCTGTATACTTATCGGTCTATGTATTACGTGGTGGTCAGCCTGTACGTATTGGTCTGTTTCCTCCTGCTGGTCGTGGTTCTGCTCCAGCAGGGCAAGGGCGGGGATATTGCCGCGGCATTCGGGGGGTCGAGCAGCCAGACGGCGTTCGGCGCCAGGGCTGGCGCCACCTTCCTGACGCGCGCGACGACGGTGCTGGCGACGTTGTTCATGCTCGGGGCGTTCGCGCTCGGTATCGTGGGCAAAGGTGGGACTGGCAGCTCGGTGGTGAGCGGCGAAAAGGGCCCGGCGCAAACAGCTCCGGCGGCTCCGGCCTTGCCGATGAGCGGCGCGCCGACGCCAGCCGTGACGCCGCCTGCCGCGAGCCCGGCTGCATCGCCGGCGACGTCACCCGCACCGGCTGACAAGGGCAAGGCACCAGTGGCGACGAAGACACCACCGGTGGCAACGAAGACGCCGGAGCCGAAGGGCGCCGGCAAGTAGCATCGTAGCAAGGCAGTCGTTCTTTCCTCATTGCGGAAGTGGCGGAATTGGCAGACGCACCAGCTTGAGGGGCTGGCGGCCGCAAGGTCGTGGAGGTTCGAGTCCTCTCTTCCGCACCAGTTTTCAAATCAACAACTTACCGTCAGATTGATCACCATTCTCGGAGGCCTCCGGAAGGGCCTCCGAGGGGCCTTTGTGCAAATGGTGTGCAAATCCAACGGCGCTTTCCATTCGGACCAGCGCGCGCTCGAGACGCGTCGGCGTACTGCTGAGGTAGGTGCTCGTCTGGGTGATGTTGGCGTGGCCCAGGAACAACTGCACGTCGTGCAGGTTGGCTGAGGATTCGAGCAGCCGACTCGCGAACTCCCGCCGCAGGTCGTGAAAGTGCAGGCCGCTGATCCCGGCGCGCTGGCACGTGAGAGACCAGGCGGTGCGGATCGACGTGACTTGCTCGCCGCACTCGTTGCCGAAGACGTAGGCGTCGGGGAGGTGTTCCTTCCCATCCGGCCGGTGTACCCGCATCGCCAGTTCCGCGCGAAGCCTCGGCCCGATCGGAATGACACGAGCCTGGGCGGTCTTCGTCTTGGCGGCGGACAGGACAATCCAGCGGGCGTCGCCCTTTTCATCTCTGCGGATCTGCGACCACTGCAGCGAGAGCAGCTCACCAAGCCGGCAGCCGGTCGAGAGTGCGGCAACGATGACGGCCCGCAGGTGGGAACCGGCGTATTTCAGAAGCCGGGCCTCCTCGCCATCGACCTCGGTGCCGTCAGGAAGCGTCACGGACGGCTCCAGGCGCCGTGTCCGCGCGCCTTCGACGCTCGCCTCCATCTTCACCACGGTCACCGGCCCGCGTTTGAATGGCGTCGTTTCCAGATAGCCGTCAGCGATGGCCCAGAAGAACAAATGGCGCAGTCGGGACAGCAGGCGGTTCGTCCCGACTTCCCCACTCTTTGAGCCAGGCTTGCTCCGGCCGTCGGCTTGTTCCTGACGACGCCACGTGCGAACGGCTTCAACATCGGCCCGCGTGATGTCGCGGATCGGCTTCGTCTCGAGTCGGATCGTCGTGCCGCGCCCGGCGGGAATCTCCGCGCGCCGGAGCATGGCCACGAGGATTTCCATTTCCTTGCGACCGCGTTGACGCCGCGTTGGGATGCGCACATGGCGCGAGAGGTACTGATCGCAGACGTCGCCGAAGGTCAGCGGTGCGCTGGCCCGGATCGACGCCGGCGGTGCCACGTGCGGATCGAGGAAAGCTCCCGATCGAATCTCGCTGCGAAGTCGATCGCGCCAGGCCACGGCCTCTGCCCTGCTCGCCGGCGCCTGCTCGCCTCGAACGCTGGCGATGGCGTCCAGCGAGTAGCGGTAGTGCCGTTGCCCGTGATGAAAGGTGAAATGCCACGGGTGGCGGCACCTGGCCCACTTGCGGCTCCCGCAATCACACCGCTTTGTGAGTCCATCATGGACACGTTTCGGCATCGCTTCTTCCCTTTCAGCGATCCTGATGGCAACACAGTGAGGTCAAGTCGTCGGCGTGAAACCAGCACTCACAGTAGCATCGTCGCGCGCGTGTTGCATTCCTCGAATCACACCCGATCCTCCCGGACCCCGGCGATGACGGGCGTCACCGCGCGGACCAACCAGGCGTCAACGTCTTCGGGCCGCATGCGCCAGCACTTGCGGCCTCCGACGCGGTAGCCGCGGAGTCGGCCGGCACGCAGTTCTCGCAGGATCGTTGCGGTTGATACGGCAGCGCGGGCGGCGGCGCCGCGCGCATCCAACCAAGCGGACGAGGTGTTAGTCATCACTGGTGCACAACCGATCCACGTTGTCTGCTCTTCACCATACCCACAACCGGCCGACCTTTCTGCCACGTTGTCGACAATGTCTGAAACCCGGCAATCAGACGCGGACCGCCGCTCGACGGGCCATCAACAAGTGCTACACGGCGCTCGCGTCGGCGGAGTCAAGGCCGTCAGCCCCGCGCACGCGGGGGCGCAGCGAAGCGGAGCGCCTTGACACCGCCGACGCGCGCGCGAGAATCGGAGCATTGATGGCCCGCGCCGGCACGTGCAATGGCCCGCGTCACGCGGTCGTCGTCTGCTGTGTCGCCGGTGAAGCGTGCGTCGGGCACGACCGTTGACAGGGCCCGCGGCGCGGCCGTGCCCGCCGCGAGCCTCGGTCGAGACACGCGGCGTGCTTCACGCACGGCTCGCGTCAAGCACGACGACTGCACACGGACGAGGGGGGAGCGACCCCCGGCGTGGACGCGCTGGGCGCAGCCCGGGCGCGGCTGGGCCCTTGGGGAGGGGGTCGCTCCCCCCTCGTCCGTCGCCTATCAGGCGCCCAGCGAGTGCGCTGGCCCCTCGCGATTGACCGCGTAGACATTGGCGTTATTGAGATCCGAGGGGCCAGCGTGGGGGCCAGCGCAGGGGCTGGCGCCGGGGCTACCGTGCTGCTGGAGCGCTGGCCCCCTCGCGATGAGAATGGGAGCGTCAGTTCCATCGATCACTGGCGCCGGACTCACCTCACCAGCGATCCGACGATCCATTCTGGTCCGGTCGATGCGAGTCGCAGCACGACGTTCAGGACTCGACGATCGCCCGGCTTCAACGCGACGCCGTCCGAGGTCGACACTGACTGAATCATTACCGCGGAATCGGGGAAGCGCTGCTCGAACGGATTCGTCGAAGTCGGCGGCAATCGTTACGCGTCTGGGCTCGCGATAGGCCGATACCAAGACGTCGTAGCTCCGTGGTTCCAGGCCCACAAAGAAGCACTCACCGTGATCGTCCGTCTTTGTCTCCACGCGCGGGATCCAGCTGCCGAGGATGGCCAGCCTGGGATTGAGCCAGACATGGACGCCGGGAATGGGCCTGCCCCGTTCGTCACGGGCGACGATAACGAGCGTCGCCGCTGGCTTCATCAGCACCTGAACCTCCGGAGTCGTGGCGTCGGTGCGCACGAGAACGCTCGTCTCCCCATCGGCCCACCCCGAGGGGTACGCGGCCAGGCCGAAGGCAGAATCGATCGCCCTGAGGACGTAGGACCCGGAAGCCACGCGCTCGAACGTGAATTTGCCATCGGCGTCAACCACCGCCAGCGATCCAGCCAAACCAGCCGCCTCCACCTGCACGTACTCCGTGAAGTCAACGGACGAAGGCCAGGGAACCAAATGCACGACGGTGCTCCGTGAGGGGCGCTGTCCGCCGTCAACGACGACCTGCCCGCGAATCGTTGACGTCGGTCCGCCGCCGGTTGCCGGCGCAAGCACCGCCCGCACCTCAGCGTGCGTCGGCGGCAACTCGTCGACAACCCACGGGATGGAACTGACCGCGCCCCTTCGGAATGGCGTCGCGGTCAGCGACATCGCGACACGTTGACCTTCGGCGATCGAAATCCTGGTCGCATCCACGGAGGCCGAGCGAAAGACGGTCGCGTCCGGCGGGGCTCCGTTCAGGCCGCGTCTGTTTGGAAAAGTCGCGATCAAGTAGTCCCCTGGGCTGAGCCCTTCTTCATCGAAGTTCCCGGACTCGTCGATCCAGAGCCGTCGAATGTCGCGGGGCTCTGGGCCGAAATCCACCCAGCGGGCGGGGTCGGCCGGATAAATCCAGATGCCCTCCCGGCCGAAGGTCCCGACAGCAGCTCCTGCGCCGGTGACGTGCCCGTGCACGTCCGTCACGCGGTCGGTCAGGGTCACGACGACATCGGACAGATCTCCGGTGACGTCCAGCGCCGTATTGGTGATATCGCGCTGCCCAAGCATGATCGACCGCAGCATCCAGCCGTCGGGTGGGTCCTCGAGATGCAGGACGCGACGTCCCGGTTCAACGTCGATCGCGAACGTATTTGGTCGTGGTTCGGGCTGCCCCCGGAATCTCCACCGCTCCCAGAACCAGCGCCACACGGCCGGATCGCTGCCGAGACCGAAGTCGGATGGCACAGTCCTTGGCGGACCAGAGGAGCCGGCAAACACGTATCGCCCGCTGACAACCGGCTCAGGCCGCAGGTTGACCGAAACGGTGAGCGCACGATCGGCCACTGACAGGCGATAGCGAGCAGATTTCGTCTTGCGCGTGTCGGCGTTCCATCGCGACTCCGCCTTCAGCGTGTAGTCACCGGCAACGAGTCCGTGAATCGCGAACCGCCCGGCACCGTCGGGTACTTGTGGTGTACCAGTCCTCGAACTCGGGGGTGCCTGGCTCCGCCCAGGACACGAGCGCTCCAGAGGCCGGGCCGCGTTCGTCCAAAACCACGCCTTCAACGAAAAACGCTGGCTCACGGTGAAGCACGAGGTCGACGATATGTTCACGCGCCGGGTCGAGCAGGATGGGCTCCGCATCAGCCTTGGCCGCGACTCCAGGTGCGAACGTCGGGCGAAATGCCAGTGCCTTCGCGCTTCCAACCTCGCCCGGAGCGGGCCTGCGCAATTCCGCCGAAGACACCCGAAGGTAGACCGGCCCGGGCGGGTGAAGAAATCGGTACCTCCCATGCTCGTCGGTGAATGTGAAGATGCCGTCCATGACGGACGCGTCCACGAACAGCCGCCGCCCGCCTTCAGCGCCTCGGTCCAGCACTCGCACACGGGCGCCGGCGACCGGCGCACCGTCTTCGTCCGTTACGCGACCGCTCACGACCGCCGCTCGCCAGAACGGAATCGTGACGTCCCGCAGCATCTGGCCCGGGCGCACGGCGAGTTCCCGGGCTTCCCCATCCCACCTCGTCTGTCCGAACGCACCCGAACCATGAACGACGGCCCCGCGGTTGTAACTCGTGGCGGTAAGGACGACGGCCGGCGGGAAGTTCCCGCTGAGGACGAACCGGCCGCTCGCATCCGTTGACGCCACGTCAAAGAACCAATCGCTCCTGGCCTCGACGATAACGTCTTCAACCGGATCGCCCGTCAGTTGGTCGATGACGACACCGACAACGGCCGAACGTGAAGGAGCTTGGTCCCCGCGCTGGGCGAGAAGCGCGGGCCCGAGCCAGAGGCATACGACCAGCGTGACCGCCGTCCGCCGCCACCCCAAAGACACCACGATCGCGAATCTACACCGGTTATGCGCGCTCTCAAAGCTCCCTATCGTTTCCCAACTACCTACCCAGGCGGTGCAACGTGGCCGGGACATTCCGACCTATCCACGGAGAGCACGCGAAGCGGGTGTGTCCGGGACAGTCAACCTGAGGTGTCCGTGAGCCGCCCGACCGCTTGTGCAAACTTGTGCAAAGAATCCGTTCCGTGCGCCTGCTTCTGACGCGGTCTGCGCCAGATCACTCCGATGAATCCGGGTCCGATCCGTTCTGCCCTTCATCCGGCGCTGCTTGAGGGGCTGGCGGCCGCAAGGTCGTGGAGGTTCGAGTCCTCTCTTCCGCACCAGTATTAATCCGGGGGCTTCGCCCCCGGACCCCTTACTCGCTCCCTCGCACAATCCGCCTCCCGTCACAAGCGCGCAGGCAGGTTGCGCTCCGCTCGCGAGGCGCACTTCGCTGCGCTCGTGCGCGCTCATCGCCCGGGGTTTCGCCCGGACCCCTGCTCGCTCTCTCGCGACGACGAACCGAAACATGGATGCGTGAATTCACCCAGCATGGGTGATATGACGCATCTCAACCGAATCCCAGACCCGCCGAAAGTAGGCCCGTCTCGGCCAGGAAGGGATTGGATCGGGAATTGCTATCGCACTCTAAGCGGTCGAGGTCGAATTCCTGTCGACGCGGTCCGCGGATTTCTGGAGGATGGGAATGAGAACGCTGAAAATCGCGTCTGCCGCCTTCGCGGTGGCGCTTCTAGTGCTGTTCGCCGGCGGCACCCCGCAAGCCTTCCACTCGGGCGGTGTTGCCGAGTGCGGTGGCTGCCACAGCATGCACTCACCCAACCCGAGTGGCTCCTATCTCCTGATTGCAGGCGGCTCGAGTTCCACATGCCTCTCGTGCCATATGCATGAAGGCGACACCGGCCCGTCGTCCTACCACGTGGCCACGGCCGACGCTGACATGCTCGCCGGGGTTCCTCCCCGCCAGAGAGGGCCTGCCGGAGACTTCGGTTGGCTCAAGAAGAGCTACACGATGACCGTCCGTGGCACGACGAGCACCGAGCAGGGCGACACCCACGGTCACAACATCGTGGCGCCGGATCGTCTGTTCAATCAGGACCCGTCCAACGCGACGGCACCGGGCGGCACGTTCCCATCTTCGCTTCTCGGGTGCGCCAGCTGCCATGATCCGCATTCCCGCATCAAGCGGATTGCGGGCGGTGGCTATGTGACCGGCGGGAACTACACCGTCCTCGGATCCGGGTCCTACAGCACGAGCCCCACGCCGGGCGCAGGCGAGGCCGTCGGCAATTACCGCCTGCTCCGCGGGCTTGGCGACACCCACGTTGGGGGCGCCAGCTTCCCGGGAGTTGCGATCGCCGTGGCGCCGGCCACCTACAATCGAACCGAAGCGGCGACGCAGACCCGAGTCGCCTATGGAGCCAACGCGGGCGACACGTGGGGCAATTGGTGCGCGAGCTGCCACCCGGACATGCACTCCAGCCGCGGGTACGTGCACCCGGTCGATCAGGGCTTCGGCAGCGGAATCGCCAACATCTACAACGCCTACGTCAAGTCGGGCGATCTCACGGGGACGTCGGCGACCGCTTTCACGTCCCTCGTGCCGTTCGCCGAGAACACAGGCGACATCGCGACGCTTCAGTCGCATGCGAAGAATGACGATTCGTACCTGAACGGCCCAAGCTCCAGCGACAAGGTCATGTGCCTGACGTGCCACCGGGCGCACGCGTCTGGCTGGCCGGAGGCGCTGCGGTGGAACATGGAAGGCGAGTTCATCATCTACAACAGCCTGTTCCCCGGCCTCGACACGACGCCAACCGTGCCGCAGTTCGCCCGCGGCCGTCTCGGCGCCGAGACGCAGGCCGCCTACTACGACCGTCCGGTGACCAAATTCGCGAGCTACCAGCGGGTGCTCTGCAACAAGTGCCACGCGAAGGACTAGCTGACGCGACCATCTGCGCCGGCCTTCGTCAGAAGGTGAACACTCGCCCGACCCGGAACTCGTTCCCGGTGCCGAACCGGTACGAGACGGACCATCCGCCCAGGCGGTCGTTGAGCTTCAGCACGGGACCGACCTGCGGGTTCCACGCGTCCCCGGAATGAAAGAAGCCGGCCTGGACACCGGCTTCCCATCGGCTGCCGATCTTCCGCGTGAAGTCCAGGGTGTCGAGAACCTGGTAACGAGTGACCTCGCCCGAGCCTGGGAAGTACGACCCAATAAACGACAGCAACTTCCAGCCGTCCTTGTCGAAGGCCACGAGCAGCGCCACCTTGACGCCTCGTTGGGCGTCCTCTTTGCCGAGGACGGCATAGACGAGGGGCGTGACGACGAAGGGGCCCTTCTTGAAGTTGTAGCCGCCACCGAGGTTGAACTCGTTGCTGCCCGGCACGCCGATGTAGAAGAGGTCGACCACGACGCCGCTCTTCCAGCTGTAGTTCCAGTCGAGGTAGCGGTAGTGCGAGTCGGCCAGGCGCATCTCGAACAGATTCTGCGCTCCGGCGCTCGCGCACCCGCAGAGGGTCGCCACGATGACGGCCGCTCCGATCGCCCATGATCTTCGTTCCATCGTGTCCAGGTCCTGTAGCCTAGAAGACAATCCGGAAGCCGAACGACGGGAGAATGGGCAGCGCCCCTCCGGATTGCTGCGTGATCCTGGGTTTGTCCGAGGTGGGGTCGTATTCCAGGGTCGTCTGGTAGCTGCCCGTGTTCTTGCGGTTGAACACGTTGATGACGTCCACATAGAACTGCACGCGGTCGGTCCACCGCGCTGGCCGGAACGTCACCCGCATGTCCACGCGGGCGAAGACCGGCAACTGCCCCGTGTTCAGATCGCCCACGTTGCCAGGGTCGGTCGTCCAGATCAGCAGGCCGTTCGGGTCGTACTGCGGCACATAGCTGGTCACGATGCCGTTTTCATCCTTGATCTCCTGCGCGGCCGCGCGCAGGCCCTGGACGGGGGTGTACGGAAAGCCCGACGCGACGCGCACGGTCGCGCCGAAGTCGATCGTGCGCGTGATCCTCACGGTTCCGACCGCGCTGACCGCATGGCGCCGGTCGTAGTCGAACGGGTAGCGGCGGCCGTAGGCGTCGACGCGTGCGTGGCCCCACGCGTATGACGCCCATCCCATGAACCGATCCGTGGCCGTCGTCGCGCGGCGCGCCACGTAGACGTCGAAGCCGTACGACGTGCCTTCGCCGTTGTTCGTCGGAAAGCTGGTGATCTGCGGAGACGAGGGCACGCTCGACTGAAGTTCCGGCGGATAGTCGTAGAGCGCCACGCGCGCCGCGGTCTCGGCCGGCGTTTCGAGCCGTCCGAGGAGCAGCCGGTCGTACGACTTGTAGTAGCCCTCGACACGGGCCAGCAGGCCGTGCCCCAAATCGCGCTCGACCGCGCCGATGACGTGCACCGCCCGCTCGCTCGTGAGCCCGCGCGCGGTCGGCGACGTGAGATCGACGAAGTAGTCGGCCTGGAGCAGCTTCTCGTAGCCCGGGCTCTGCGTGAAGAGGCCTGTCGCCGCGCGGACGCGCAGGTTGGGCCGCACGACGATCGTCGCCGCGATCCGTGGCGAGACGATGGCCTCCCGCGCGATGCTGCTCCAGTCCACGCGCAGACCGGGCTCGACCGTCAGCCGCCTGGCCATGGTGTAGCGGTCGACGAACCATGCGCCGACCCGCGTCGAGTCGAGGTTCGAATCGAGTTGGGACGGCAGCCCGGTGCCGCCGCGCGCGCTCGATCCGTTCGCCTCACTCGTGTTGCGCCCGGTGATGAGGTTCCACCGCGCCGAGGTGACCAGGTCGTGCGTCTCGAACCCCGCCTCGAGCAGGTGGCGCTCGCCCGCCTGAAACGCGGCCTCTTCCCGCACGGACAGGTCCCGCACCGCCAGGTCGCGGGTGAACGCCAGCCGCGTTCGCCCGAAACCGCTGTCGTCGGGCGCATTCGACCGGGCGGCATCGTTCTGCAGATCACCGTTGGCGCCGAGCACATCCGTGTAGCGGTACCACGAGACGATGGTGTTCGAGGACGCGCGCGTGCCCAGCGTGGTGAGGAAGGAGGCCGACACCAGGTCGTTGCCGGCGCTGTCGGTCAGGCCGAAGCGGGACGCGGTGTCCGATTCAGTGAACTCGGCGTCGGTCTGTTCGCGGCTGGTCAACCCGAACACCGTGAGCGTGCGGCCAGGGCTGAATTCCCACACACCCTTCGCCTGGACGTCCGCGAACGTCGGCAGTTTCGTGTCGGTGATCCGGTTGGCGATGAGAATCGAAGTAGGTGCGTCGCGCCGAGACGAGCCACAATCCGCCGACCGGCCCGGGCATCTTGCCTTCGCCGACCGCGTTGGCGTCGGTGAAGCTCACCGAGGCCGTGCCGCCCAGCCGCCGGGTGCTCGTCCCCGCGCGATTGTCGATGACGAGAATCGACGACAATCGGTCGCCGTACTTCGGGCTGAACCCGCCGGCCATCAGTTCGAAGTTCTGCACCGTCTCGGGGTTGAACGCGCTGGCCAGGCCGAACAGGCGGTACGGATCGTGGATTTCCACGCCGTCCATGATCGTGAGGTTCTGGTCGGGGCCGCCGCCGCGGACCGAGATCCGGCTGCCGAAGTCGGCGGTGGCGTTGACGCCGGGCAGCGCCTGGAGGACCTTGAAGATGTTCTCGCCGGCCCCCGCCACCGTCCGCACCTGGAGCGGACTCAGTTCGATGGTCGCGGGCGCCTGCGCGATCCGACCGGCGGCGCCGCTGACGGTGACCTCTTCCTTGTAGTGCGCCGAACTGAGCAGGACCACCTCCAGGGTGACCGGCGTGGCGCCAATCGTCACTTTCACTTCGTCCGGGAGGTAGCCCTGGGCGGAGATCGAGACCTTCGCGTCGCCGGGCGGCAGCGCCAGCGCGAAACGCCCGGACGTGTCGGTGACCGCGCGCATCTGGCCCGACGACACGACGGCATCGACAATGGGCTGCATCGAGAAGGCGTCGAGCACCCGGCCGCTGAGCGAGGGCACCTGGGCCGCGGCCGGCCCAGCCGCGGAAGACGCGACGAACAACGCCAGCCAGATCCCTCCCCTGAGCGCACGCATCGAAATCATCGAAACCGCATCCTAGCGCATCTATGGGACACTTGCGTGCAGCAGGAATCCAGATGACGGTCCTTCAGTCCCTTGACGATCTCGAGACGGCGGTTCGGCGTTCGCACGAACGGCCGGTCGTCATCTTCAAGCACAGCCTGACCTGCGGCAGGAGCGCGATGGCCCTGCACGAAGTCGAGGCCTTCGTCGCGCACGATCCGTCGGCCGACGTGGTCATGGTGCCGGTGCAGACCGCCGCGCGCCTGTCGGGCGAGATTGCGGCGCGTTTCGGCGTGCGGCACGAATCGCCCCAGGCGCTCGTCGTGCACAAGGGCGCGGTCGCGTGGCACGCCTCGCATTCGCGCGTCACCCATGAGGACATTGCGGCGGCCCTCGCCGCCATTGCTTCCACGGCCCCGCCGGCCTGACCAGGCATGTCTACATCGGCGAATCAGCAGCGGTCCCTGGCCCAACTCTTGTCGGCCAGAATCCCCGTGCTCATGGAGGGTGCGGTCGTCGAACGCGTCCGGCGTGGCGCGCCCCAACTCCTCGATCCCGTGCTCATGAACGCGACGCTGATCTACAGCGAGGCCGGCCGCGTCCTGCTGCGACAGATCTATCGGGAGTACATGGACATCGGGCGGATGCATGACCTGCCGCTGCTCAGTCTCACGCCGACCTGGCGCGCCAATCCGGATCGGCTCTCCGCGTCCGCCTTCGCGGGACGCGATCTCAACGGGGACGCGGTTCGCTTCCTGCAAGAAACGCGGAAGACCTACGGCGATTACGGAGCGAAGATCTACATCGGTGGGCTCATGGGCTGCCGCGGTGATGCTTACAAGCCGGAGGAGGCCCTCTCCAGGGAGGCGGCACGGGCGTTTCATGCGGTCCAAGCCGGATGGCTGGCTGACGCTGGCGCCGATTTCCTCATCGCCTCGACCATGCCCGAAATCCACGAGGCCGTCGGCATGGCCGAAGCGCTTGCATCCACCGGCTGCCCCTACCTGCTGAGCTTCATCGTCCGCCCCTCCGGCCGCCTCCTGGACGGGACGCCGCTGGATGAGGCCGTGATGCGTGTGGACGATCAAGTCGCGCCGGCCCCGATTGGCTATCTGGTGAACTGTGTTCACAGCTCAACATTGGACGCGGCCCTTTGCGCGCCGCCGGGCCAACGCGCGCTGGACACGGGAAGACTTCTGGGTCTGCAGGCGAACACGTCCTCCAGGAGCCCCGAAGAACTGGACGGATTCTCAGGAACTCGACGGAGAGGTCCCGGAGGTCTTTGCTGCGGGCATGTGCGCGCTGCGGAGCCGTTTCGGCCTGCAGGTGCTCGGCGGATGCTGCGGCACGGATGCCGGCCACATCGCCGCGCTGGCGAGAGATCTGGCTGGACAGTGACGGTTCGCTGAAGCACGAATAACGGGACGCGGCTACTTCCCTGCCAATGGCGCGTTCGTCAACACCTTCGGCCAGTTCAGTATGACCGTCAGCGTGTTGGCAGCGGAGTTCGTGTCGTCACCCAGGCTATACAGGAAGAAGCGCCCGCGAGCATCGACGTCGGGCGATTTGCCCGAGTCCACCAGACCGACGGCCGTCGGCCGAAACAACCGCCGCGGCGCTCCGGGCACGATGGCCGCGCCGAGCGACGCGGACGCCGATGGCGACCATCCAGCCGTCGCGATCGCGGTAGTAGAGTTCCTTGCCGTCGCGACTCCACAACGGCGCGCTGCCGCCGGTCGTGGTCAGACGAACCGTGGCCCCGTCGGGGAACCGGCGGACATGCACCTCGGACGCGCCTGTCTCATCCGAAACATAGGCCATCCATCGGCCCTCCCCTGGTGAGAGCCGCGCGTTCCACCCCCGCCCCAGCGGCTCCAGCCGGCTGTCCGGAGATCGTCAGGCGAAACAGGTCGGTGCCGGTCGCCGTGAACATCGTTACGAGCAGGAACTTGCCGTCCGGCGACCATTCGTCGAGACTGAGCCGTCCAGGAGCGGTGTGTTCGTACACGAGTTGTTCAGGCCCGCCGGTGGCGTCCTGGATATTCACGAACGTGCGGCCGCCCGGCTGCGCCATGTAGGCAACGCGCGTCCCGTCCGGCGACCACACCCCGTCCTGCTCCCAGCCGGGAGCGGTCGTCAGCCGCCGGCGCGCGCCTGTGGCGACGTCAACGACCTAGATGTCCGCTCCGGCCTTCTCCGGGTCGGGCTCCCACAATGACGGCACGACTGCCGTCGGCACTGAGCCGCCCGCCTGATAGCGATTGGCGCGTCGTAACATCTGCGATTTTGCGTCCGGTCTGATCGAACAGCGCGTACCCAGCCGTGCCGGAGACTTGACCGACGATGAGTGTTCCGTCGTCGGCGGCGCCAAACGAGGAGAACCCGGTACCGACGCTCTCCCAGACGTTCTCGATGACCTTCACCGGATCCCCGGACGCCGTCGCCGTGACCGGATCGAACCGCAGCGCCAGCAGCGTCCCATCCCTGACGAACAGCAGGTAGCCCGAGGCATACGCGGTTTGCGAAAACCCGGAGACGATGACGCGCGAGGACCCGCCGGAGAGGTCGCCGACCCGAATCTCGTGCTCGCCGTTGTCGCGGCGCACCGTGAAGATGAACCGGCGGCCATCGGGCAGGAACGTCGGGAACCGATGGGTGTTTTCGCCGCGGGCCGCATCAAGGCTCGTGACGCGTGTCAGCGTGCCGCCAGCGTCGGAGATCTTCCACACGCCGTCCGCCAGCCCGGCGTCGTCGGGGCTCCCACCGAGAAGAATCACGCCCGCGGCGTTCCACGAGCCGCCGCGCAACACCGTGGCCTGGAGGCATCGATCGCAAATCGTCTGCGGGCGCGACCCGACCAGATCCGTAGTCTTGAGCGCACTCCCGATGGCGAACGCGATCCGGCGGCTGTCGGGTGACCAGCACAGCGGCATCGAAGCGCCGCCACTGGCCGTCAACGGGCGCCAGGCAAACTGCTCCACGCCTTTCACGAGCAGCGTGCTGTTGGATACGACGGCGATCCACCGGCCGTCCGGCGAGATCAACGGGGGCCGCACTGGGGGCGGAATCGTGAGGTTCAGAATGCGAACAGGCGCCTCGGCCGGCGCGCGGGTGCGCATCGCCACCACGCCGATGGCGACGCCCGCGACGAGCGCGCCGGCCACGAGGCCACCCCACGCCAATCGGCTCCGCGCCGCGGCGCGCCGGCCGCCTGGCGTGGGATCGGCTGGGCCGGCGTCCGCCGCGCCGCTCTGCGCATCTTCGATCTCCATCCGGGCGTCGGCCGCGTTGCGCAGCCGCCGTTTGGGATCTTTTTCAAGACAGCGCCGCAGCAGGCGCCGCATCGGCGCCGGCGTGCCGGCCGGCAGTTGAGTCCAGTCTGGTTCCCGCGTGACGACGGACGCCAGCACATCGGTCACGGTGTCACCGGAAAACAGCGGCCGGCCCGTCGCCATCTCGAAGAGCACGACGCCGAACGCCCACAAATCCGCGCGTGTGTCGACGGCCCGTCCGCGGGCCTGCTCCGGACTCATGTAGGCCGCCGTGCCGAGGATGACGCCTCGCTGCGTGGCGTGCGCGGAGACTGTGGGCGAATTCATCGCGTCCGCCGCCGCGCTCGCGGCATCCGGCGCGAACGCCTTCGCCAGGCCGAAGTCCAGCACCTTGACCGTGCCGTCGTCTTTGACTTTGATGTTCGCGGGCTTCAAATCGCGATGGATGATCCCCGCCTCGTGCGCGGCCGCGAGCGCGTCGGCGATTTGCCGCGCCAACGGCAGCGCCTCGGCAAGCGGGATCGGCCCGCGCCGGATGCGGGCTGACAAATCCTCGCCCTCGACCAACTCCATGATGATGGCGCGACCCTGCCCGGAGCCTGTCGAAGGGCCCTCGATTCCGTAGATCGCCGCGATGTTGGGATGGTTCAGCGCCGCCAGCGCCTGGGCTTCGCGCTCGAACCGCGCCAGCCGATCCGGATCGGCGGCCACGTCCTCGGGCAGCACTTTGATGGCGACATCGCGATGGAGCTTCGTGTCGCGGGCCCGGTAAACCTCGCCCATGCCGCCCGCGCCGAGTGGGCTGAGGATCTCGTACGGACCGATGCGACTGCCGGTCGTGAGGGCCATGAGGGCCAAACTGAGGGTAACATGCTGGCCGGTAAGGAGCCTCGCATGTCATCCCCGATCGTTCGCCGCATTCTACTGGCCGCGCTGGTCCTCGCCCTGTCCGCCGTCCCGGCAGCCCAGGATCGCCTGGCTCCGAACGCGGTGCCGGCCGCGGAAAGGCCCTTCGGCACGCTGCGCGAACAGGCCGCCATGCAGCAGGCGTGGCTGAAGGCACGCCTCGACACGTTTCTGCCCGGCCTGATGCGTCAGCACGGCATCGACCTGTGGGTGGTGCCGATGCGTGAATACAACGAGGACCCGGTGTTCTCGTCCATCGTCGCGCCAGAGACATTCGCCGTGCGGCGCCGCACGATCTACGTGTTCTTCGACAAGTGCGCGGCCTCCAAATCGCCAGTCAGCGCCAGTTGCATCGAGCGCATCGCGCTCGGCGGCACGTCACAGGGCGGCGTGTTCGATGCGAGGACCTCCACGACCCCCGTTGTCGCGGCCGTCGGCGGCCGTCAGGCCGAACTCTGGGGCGACGAGCAGTGGCAGGCGCTGAAGAAGGTGGTCGAGGATCGGACGCCGGCCGTGATCGGCATCGACCGTTCGAAGATCTTCGCGTTCACCGACGGCCTGTCGAGCGGCGAACTGCAGGGCATGAGCGAGGCGCTTGGCGCGGCATGGACGTCGAAGTTCAAGGACGCGGAAGGTCTGCCGCTCGGATTGATCGCGTCGCGGTTGCCCGAAGAAGAGGTGTTCTTCACCAAGATGACCGCGGTCGTCTGGCAGATGACGCAGACGATGTTCTCGGAGCGCGTGATCGTGCCGGGAACGACGAGGACGAGCGACCTCGTGTGGTGGTGGCGCCAGCGCGTGAACGACCAGGGGCTGGGCACCTGGTTCCAGCCGAGCATCGACGTGCAGCGTCAGGGCACGACACCCGTGGGCGAGGATCCGGTCATCCTGCCGGGCGACGTCCTGCACTGCGACGTCGGCATCACGGTGGCGCGCCTCAACACCGACACGCAGCACATGGCGTACGTGCTGAAGCCGGGAGAGACCGATGCGCCGGCCGGCCTGAAGCAGGCGTTCGCGAACGCCAATGCGATGCAGGACGTGGCCATGGAAGAGATCGCGCCCGGCCGCTCCGGTAACGAGATCCTGGCGGCGGTGCTCTCGCGCATGAAGGCGAAGCGCATCGACGGGACGATGTACTCGCATCCAATTGGCATGCACGGCCACGGCGCCGGCCCGCTCATCGGGCTGTGGGACTACCAGAACGGCGTGCCCGGCCGCGGTGACGCAAAGGTGATTCCGTCGATGTGGTTCTCGATCGAGCTGCAGGCGACGACGCCCGTGCCCGAGTGGGGCGGTCAGCCCGTCCGCATGGCGCAGGAAGAAGACGTGATCGTCGGCGCCGACGGCAAGACGCGCTGGGCGCTGAAGCGGCAGGACCAGCTGTTTCTGGT
Source organism: uncultured Acidobacteriota bacterium (assembly GCA_963751445.1). GTDB lineage: Bacteria > Acidobacteriota > Vicinamibacteria > Vicinamibacterales > SCN-69-37 > DASUGC01. The sequence goes on from CAVVUL010000010.1 coordinate 252,272, forward strand.
GAAGGGCGCGAAGACGGCCAAGTAAGCGGAGGCAGGCCCTCCGGAGGTATTCGCCAAGAGGAGGGCAACCATGAAGGCCTTCATCATCACGGCAGCAGCCCTGGTCGCGCTCGTGCCCGGCGTTCTGGCCGGCGGCGGACAGGAGAACCTCGACGCGCGAGTCCGGAAGTTTCTTGACGCCAATCAGGCTCAGTGGAGAGATTCTGAACGTCCCGGCGGTGGACGGCCAGGCGCTCTACGACATCATCCTGTCGAAGAAGTACACGCGCGCGCTCGAAATCGGGACGTCAACCGGGCACTCAGGAATCTGGATTGCCTGGGCGCTCAGCAAGACGGGCGGGAAGCTCATCACGATCGATATTGATGAGCGGCGCCACCGGCAGGCCGTGGCGAATTTCGAGGCTGCGGGCCTGTCGAAGTTCATCGACGCGCGGCTGGGCGACGCGCACCAGATCGTGCCGGCGCTGGCCGGGCCGTTCGACTACGTGTTCAGCGATGCCGACAAGGACTGGTACAAGAACTACCTGGTCGCCGTGCTGCCCAAACTCGAGGCCGGTGGCTGCTACGTCACCCACAACGTCTCGTCCGGCCGGCGCGGCGGCGGCCAGGATGACTACCTGGCCTACCTGCGGAGCCTGCCCGGTCTCCAGACAACGCTCGATGCGCGCGGCGGGGGCCTGGCGATCAGTTACAAGATCAAGTAGCGCGGCGCCCCGCGAAACTCCCTATAATGCGGATGCCTCACCGTGCCCACCCATGGGACTCCCTCAGGAAAGGACCCTCACATGACCCGACGCACACTCGCGATAGCCGCGGCCCTCATTCCGCTGCTGGCGCAATCGACTTCCTCCCAGTCCACGTCGATCCGCGTGGACGGCAACGTGATCAAAGGCTACATCGCGACGATGGCGGATGAAGCGCACAAGGGAAGGCGGTCGCTCACGCCCGGCCACGACGCGTCGGCCGACTGGGCCGCAGGGCTCTTCAAGCAGTGGGGGCTGAAGCCGGCCGGCGAAAACGGCACCTACTTCCAGAACGTTCCCATCCTCGCGGGCGCTTCGACCTACGTCTACCGGGCGGGTACGCCGGAACTCACGATTGCCGGGCGGCCGTTCCTGCTCCGCGACAACGATTTCGTCGTGGATCCGATGTCGTCGCCCGGACCGAAGGTCACCGCGGACATCGTGTTCGTCGGCTATGGCATCTCGGCGCCCGCCAAGGGACTGGATGAATACAACGTCGACGTGAAGGGCAAGATCGTGCTGGCGTTCAAAGGGTCTCCCAAAGATGCCCCGCCGCGGACCGGCGGCCTCGGCATGCCGGCGGCGCCGGCGGCATCGGCACAGCCGGCGGAAACAGAAGCCTGGACGCAGGAATCCGAGGACGCGTTCAAGGCCAAGGTCGCCTACGACAAGGGCGCCGCGGCCATCCTGCTCTACAGCCCGCCGCCGCCCGCCGCAGGCGGCCGCGGCGCGGGTGGTGCGCCCGCTGCCGCGCCAGCCGCCGCTCCTGGGGCCGGCCGTGGCGGCGCCCCGCCGGCAGCGACGACCTCCCCCTTCACGCGGCCGTTCGTCGTCCTCTCGACGATCGACGAGCGCGTGTTCCGGTGGATCACGTGGCGCGATGCCACGCAGAGCGCGAGTGAGTGGAATGCCGTCATGGGCCAGATGCGGCGCGACATCCGCGACAAGAAGGTGCGCACGGTCAACACCGGCCTCAAAGCCACGATCGGCGGCTACGAAGCCGTGACGCTGTACACCGAGAAACTGAAGAACAACACCTCGCGCAACGTGCTCGGCAAGATTGAGGGAAGCGACCCGAATCTGAAATCGCAGTACGTCGTCTTCGGCGGGCACATGGATCACATGGGCGTCAGCAACGGCGTGGTGTCCAACGGCGCCGACGACAACGCCTCCGGCACGGCCGTCGCGATGGAGGTGGGGCGCTTGCTCGCGGCCGCCAAGGTCAAGCCGCGGCGCACCGTCATCGTCGGCCTGTGGACGGGCGAGGAGCAGGGGCTGATCGGATCCCGCTACTACGTCAACAACCCGACCGACGGCGTCTCCATGGATCGCGTGGTGACCTACTTCAACATGGACATGGTGGGGCTGGGCGACAGAATCGGGGCGCCGGGCGCGCTGAACTTCCCGGACGTCTTCAAGGTCATCATGCGCGACCAGGACCCGGACGTGGCGAAGATCGTGGACGCGCGCACGGGCGGTCCCGGCGGCAGTGACCATTCCGGCTTCATCGAGCTGGGCATCGAGGCGCTCGCCCTGATGACGGCCGGCGGCGGCGGCCATCCGGACTATCACGGGTCGGGCGATGACGTGGAGAAGATCGAGGCGGCGATTCTGGGCAAGACGGGCCAGTTCGTTCTGCAGGGCGTGCTCAACCTCGCCAACGAGACCGAGGCCCAATTGCTCGTGCCGGATCGGCAGCACATCTACAACGCCCAGGCGCTGACGGTCACGGACATGCGCGCCGAGCCGCAGCCGGCAGCCGGTGGTCGCGGTGGTGGTGGCGGCTGGCGGTACATCAACGCCGGCAACAGCACCGAGCTCAAGTCGCTGGCCTACGACCAGGCGCAGCAGGCGGCCGCGGCCGCACAGGCGGCTGCCGCGGCGGCGGCCGCTGCCCCAGCCGCGACTCCCGCGGCCCAGGGTCGAGGCGGCGGGCGCGGAGGCGGCGGCGCCGCGCGCTACACCGTCGGCGTTCGCGACGCGCGTGTCTTCGACAGCAGCGTTCCGCTGCTCGTCCAGACGGCCGCTGCGCTGAATTTCGGACGAGTCGATATCGCCGGCAACGACGGGGCCTGGTTCAACTCCAGCAGCGGCATCAGCGCCCAGGGCCTCGAAGCCGTCAAGGCGATGGAGACCAGCAACGTCACGCCCAACCTCGTCAACCCGTCGGCGAAACTGCTCGGTGACATGCTCGACGCCACGTCGCGTCCTTTCATGGTGACGGTGACCGGCGCGGCGACGATCGATCAGGCCCTGATCGCGCGCATGAACCAGAAGAACACGGTGCTGGTGATCGAGTGCGATCCCGCGCAAGCGGCGGACTGCGTGAGCAAGCTGCAGCGCTACAAGCAGCAGTTCGGTGACAGCGACAACCTGGTCATGTCGGTCAAGACGGCGCCGGCCGAGGTGATCGATGCGGCCAAGACGGACGCTCTACCTCACGTTGATCAAGAGCGGATGGACGAGAGAGGAGATCCTGCCGGTGTTTGGCGTGAGCGCCCCCGCCAGCGGCGGCGCCGGCGGCGGCAGAGGCGGAGCGGCGGCGGCAGGCGGCAATCTGTCGCGGCTGGCGGTCCCGGCCGGCGGCGCTGGTGCCGGCCGAGGCGGCGGCATGTGACGTAGGCGTCCGAGGGGCTGCGCGCGGGGATACGAGGTTCGTGTTCTGGCCGTCAGAAACCGAACCTCGACGTCCCCGCGGCCGACCGTATGCTCGGAATTCCGGGCTGGCGCCACATGGCACGGCTCTTGGACTGAGTAATCCTCCGGCCATCGCTCGTCACAGGAGGTGCGGCCATGCGCTCTGTCTTCCTCGCAACCGTGCTGGTCGTGGCCGCGCTCGGCACCGCCCGCTCGTCCGCACTCAAGTCAGGCCCCGAGACGACGGCGACCGTTCCCGTGGCGGCACACACGGGCGGGTTCGTCATCGCGCCACAGTTCGATGCGGCGGGCACACTTCAGCGACGGACTCGCGGTAGTCCGCATCGGTGATTACTTCACGGGCAAGTCCGGCTACATCGACAGGACGGGCACGATCGTCATCACTCCGCAGTTCGACGCGGCGGGCTCCTTCAGTGAAGGGCTCGCGGAAGTCCGTGTGGGTGACTGGAAGACGGGCAAGTACGGCTACATCGACAAGACGGGCGCGATGGTCATCGCCCCGCAGTTCAGTGGCGCGGCGCCATTCAGCGAAGGACTCGCGGCCGTCCTCGTCGGAAACGAGAAGACGGGCCACCAGTACGGATTCATCGACCGGCGCGGCCAGATGGTCATCGCGCCACGGTTCGAAGGAGTGGGGCCTTCCGCGCACTGCTGCCGTCTTTCCACGAAGGGCTCGCGGCGGTTCTCGTCGGGGACGACAAGACGGGCCGGTACGGATTCATCGACACACACGGCACGATGGTCATCGCCCCGAACTTCGATGTGAGGTTCGATACGGGATTGGGTTACGTCCGCCCCCTTGAACCGCCGTCATTCAGCGAAGGACTCGCGGCGGTTCACATCGGGGGGAACGAGACGACGGGTCAGTGGGCCTACATCGATCACCGGGGCACAATCACCATCGTCCCCAGGTCGCCGGGGCAGATCCATTCAGCGAAGGACTCGCACCGGTTCGCGTCGGCGACTGGGACACCGGCAAGACAGGATTCATCGACAAGCAGGGCCGCATGGTCATCGCGCCGCGGTTCGACTGGGCCGGGGCCTTCAGCGACGGGCTCGCGATCGTGGTCATGGACGGCTACCTGACGGGCAAGGGGTTCATCGAGAAGCTCGGCAAGCTGGTTATCGGTCCGCGATTCGACCTGGAGGACGTCGCGCTCAGCGGCGAAACCACGCGGGCCAAGGCCGGCTTCATTGATCGGACGGGCCGGATGGTCGTCACGCCCCAGTTCGGTGGCGCCGGGTCGTTCAGCGACGGGCTGGCGGCGGTCGCAATCAGCGCCTCACCGATGCGAACCGTTGCGGCAGCCCTGCTCGGAACCGCCGACTCCAAGGACAAGTGGGGCTATATCGCGCGGTAGTCGATCACCCGCCGCTGCCACGCTGAAGGGGAATGCCGTACGCGCCGGCGAACGCCACGACTTCGCCGCGCAGCGCGTCGTCGAGGCGACTCAGCACTTCGGACTGGATCGGATCCGGCACCCGGCCGTAGTACGCCTCGGCCATCGCGCCCGCGATGCACGCCAGCGTGTCCGCATCACCGCCCAATGAGATGGCGTTTCGCACGGCATCCTCGAAGTCGGTCGATTCGAGGAAGGCCACCGCGGCGGCAGGCACGGTGCCCTGGCATGTCACATCGAAGCCGACCCGCCGCCGCAAGGCGTCCATTCCCAGACTGCAGTCGTACGTGAAACGGTCGAACAGCAGCGCGGCGATTCGGTCCTTGGTGCAGCCCTGGCGCGCGACCAGAATCGCCGCGGCGACCGCTTGCGCGCCCTTGATGCCTTCCGGATGGTTGTGGGTGACCTCGGCGCTCCGCGTTGCCTCGCGGACCGCGGCCTCGAGGTCGTTGAAGGCCCATCCGACCGCGGACACTCGCATCGCCGATCCGTTTCCGAAACTGTGATACGGCCCGGCATCGTCCTGCCCCATCCAGCGGCGGAACCCGCCCCCGTAGCCGGCGCCCGGGTAGCGCCGCGCCCAGTGGCGAAGTGACGACGCGAAATCGAGACGCCCCCGAATCGCGCTGGCCACCGCGACCGTCAGCACCGTGTCATCGGTGAATGTCGAGAACGGCGTGAAGAGCGCGAAGTCCTTCGCCTTCGGCTCATCGCCTTCGTGCATGGATCCGATGACGTCGCCTGCGATCGCGCCGATCACGCCCCCTCCACATGCGCCTTGCTCCGTGATCCGATCACCGGATTGCGCGTGGCGAGCCGACCTTGCGCGCGGCTTCGGCCACGCGTTCGCGGTCGATGTCGCCGTTCTTCCAGTAGTCGAGGAACCGCTGGTGGTCCTGGCGGGCCTTCTCGCCATTCCCCTGTTTCTCGGCGATCGTGCCGAGGAAATAGAAGCTCCTGATGTACGGAATCGGCGAGTAGACGTGTTCGTAGCCGCTGTCGGCGACGCGCTGGTACCAGCGGGCCGCTTCCATGTCCTTGCCGGCGGCACGGTAGGCCGAGGCCAGTGCGAACCAGATCGGCACATGCGGCGCGCCGCTGGCAACCAGGCCATGAGCTGGCAGCATCGCCTGCGCCTGCTCAAGCTCCGCGATTGCGGCGGCCGCGTCGCCGCGCGCGAGCGCGACCTCGCCCGCCGCCCAATGTACCGTCCGCTGCTGGGCGTTGCCCGGCAGCAAATCCGCCAGTTGCTTGAGCCTGGCCACGGCGACGTCCGCGTCCGGCCGGCGCCCCAGGCTGGCCTGGGCCGAGGCGATCATCCGCTGCAGGCCGAATTCCCCAGTTCCGTTCACGGCGTCGGGCATTCCGCCCAGACCCTGCGATAGCGCGTCGGCGGGCTTCGACACGTCGAGGAACGTCGATCCGGCAAACCACCGGCTGGTCGCGCGCAAACTGGCCGACAAGCCCTTCAGGCGTACAGGACCGGTCGATCAGCGCGAGGGCCGCTGCTGTTTGCCCTCGGGTACAGACTCGCCATCGCCAGGTTGCCCAGCCCGAGCCACTGTGCGGGCGGGATTGTCGTAGCCGCGGCCAGGATTTTCGAGACGGCGTCCGCCTCTGACCAACGTTCCGAGGAGGCGAGGACGAACCACCGCAACTGAGCGGTCTGTGGGTCACCCCGGCCAAGCGAATCAGCTTTGACGGCAGCCGCCATCGCGTCATCAGGTCTGCCGGCGGCCAGGAGCGCGTAGCCCAGGGTCCTCTGCCCGGCTGACACGTCCGGGTAGAGGCGCACGTACTCCTGCATGACGGCCAGCGCCGGGTCCACCTGGCCGGATGTCAGGTAGCACCCCGCCAGATTGCCGTACGTCGAGGCCGTAATGGCGCCGCGCCGCCGCAGATCCTCGTACTGCGCGATGGCCTCGGGAAAGCGCTCGAGGTTGAAGTAGATGAGCGCGAGGTTGTGCCGCGCCGACTGGTGGTCCGGATAGAGCGTCACGGCTTTCGTGTACAGCCTCGATCGCGCGACTGGTGGTGTCGACGCGACCCGAATCAGTCAGTACCCCTCGATGTCAGTACTTCTCGCGCAGCGTCACCCGATCGACATTCTCAAACGCGCGCTTGGCGTACTCGTCGCGTTTCGCGAAGTCCTGCACGTTGTTTTCGGCGACCGCCAGCTTGATCAGCGCCATGGCGAAGTTGGGATCGATCGCGATGGCGTTCTCGAACAGCGGGATCGCCTGTCTTTCCAGGCTCCGCTCGTGCAAGTCGATGCCTTGCGCGTAAAACCGGTACGCGTCGATCGACGCGGTCGTGATGTCCGTGAGGCCGCGGTCGACACCGGTCTTTGTCGTCGCGCCCGCGGCGCCCGGCCGGCCCAGGAGGCTACCCGGCGGCATGACGCGCAGCGCATCGACCTTCGACTTGATGAGCCGCGTCAGTTCGTCGATGGTCTTCAACACGCTGGCGTCGCCGTCGCCTTCGACGCGCTCCGAGCCGACGATCTTGTTGGTCTTGACGTCCTTGAGGCTGGCGCTGATCCGAATCGTGTCCCCAACCTTGACGAAGTTGCCGATCAGCACGCTGTTCGCGCCGGTGCGGAGAGCGACCTGCTGCGCGACGTCCGCCGTGATGGCCGCGCCGTTCGGGTGATGCAGTTCCTGAAGGATCTGCTGGAGCCGATCGGTGCCGATGACCTCGATGTCGGGCGACTGCGACAGACCGGTCACCATCAGGTCGGTAAGGCCCTTGCGCATCCAGTCGAGTGACGCGTTGCCCGTGTTGTTCTCGAAGTAGAGCACCGCGATCGACGGCTTCCCGTCTGACGAGGCCGCGACCGGCGGGGCCGCGTTTCGCGATCGCCACAGCAGCGCCCCCGCCACAACGGCGATGAGAACGACGGCGGCAGCGCCAACGATCGTCCGGCGCCCCATCAATCCGCCTGACGCCCTGGCAGGGGCGTTCGCCGTCGCCGGAATCGACGACGACTCCAGGTGGCGGCGCGCGATTCTCAAGTCGACGACGACATCCTTCATGCCCTGGTAGCGGTCATCCGGATCCTTGGCGACGCACTTCTCGATGACGCGCTGGATGTCCGCGCCGACCTCGGCCGGCACCCCCGTGAGCGCCGGCAGGTGCGGGGCGGGCTGGTTGAGAATCGCGTGGAGCGTGTCGATGCTGCTGAGACCCTGGAACGGCGGATGGCCCGTCAGCATTTCGTAGAGGACGATGCCGAACGAGAAGATGTCGCTGCGGTGATCGACCTTGGCGCCACGGGCCTGCTCGGGCGACATGTAGGCCACCGTGCCGAGGATGACGCCGGGATCGGTCTGGCCTCGGAGCGCCGTCGCGGTCGCGCCATCGCGGTCGATCGGCGCGACCAGTTTCGCGAGTCCGAAGTCGATGATCTTGGCGTGGCCGGCGTCGGTGACCATGACGTTGGCCGGTTTCAAATCCCGGTGGACGATGTTCTTCTCGTGCGCGCGCGCGAGGCCTTCGGCCATCTCGACCGCGAGGTCCAGGACGCGCTTGGCCGGCATGCGCGCCTGGTGGATCACGTCGCTCAACTTGTCGCCGCGAATCAGCTCCATCGCGATGAAGGTGACGCCTTCAGCCTCCTCGACCGCGTGGATGACGGCGATGTTCGGATGTTCGAGCGCGGAGGCCGCCTGGGCCTCCTGCACGAGACGCTGGCGGCGTTCCGGGTCGTGGACGAGATCCTCGGGCAGGACTTTCAGCGCGACCTCGCGATTGAGGTGCAGGTCGAGCGCCCGGTAGACGACGCCCATGCCGCCGCGGCTGATCTCGTCGATGATTTGGTAGTGCGACAGCGTGCGTCCGATCATGGAGCCCGGGTGCCTTTCTTCTTCTCGAGCGCCGCGCGCCAGTTGTGGACGACCGTCACCGATCCGGCGCCGGCGATGAGCGCGAGAAAGCGCTGGCGATCCGGTGACGCGTCCACGGCAATGATGTTCGGCGGAAACTGGCCGAGGCGCACGGGGGCGCTCACTCTCAGCGTCGCGCCTGGTTCCACGTCCGCGCGCCACAACGTCCGGTCACCACCCACGAACCACAAACGCCGGCTGTCGCTCGACCACCAGCGCGCCGACACGCCGTCTGTCGAGATCTGCTTCTTCTGGCCGGGTTCCGGAAACGTCTGCACGTAGAGCTCGTCGCGGCCGGTGTCGGACGACACGTAGGCCAGCCGGTGGCCGTCCGGCGACGGCACGCCGAGGTAGTCCTTCCCTGGCCCGCGCAAGTACGCCACGGGCGGGCCGGTCACCGCCGAACGTGACATCGGCAGCACCCACAGGTCATAGGTCGTGTCGGGTCCCAACTCGCTGAACACGATCCGGTCATCGCGCGACCACGCGTCGGGCTTCTTGAACAGCACCGGCGAATGATAGAGCGGCTGCTCCGGAGCCTGGTCGGCCACGTTCTTCACGAAGAAGTCCTGCGGGCCATCGCGGTCGCTCGCGAAGACCACGCTGGTGCCGTCGGGCGACCAGACCGGCGACTCGTTGCGGCCGCGGCCAGAGGAGATTCGCACGGCTCCCTGGTTTGCGAGATCCACGAGCCACAACGACGCCTCCGTCAGGGACACCGAACGCACGAAGACCGCGTGCGTGCCATGGGGCGAGATGCTCACGTCGGAATACTGGCCCGCGGGCAGCTTCACCGTGTCGGCGATCCGGCCCGTGGGCTCGATCCAGGTGGCCGTCATGTTCGCGGCCGGCGCCGAGAAGTACGCGAGCGCTCCTGAACGCGACACGGACGTGGACGGACCCGCGGTAAACGACTGTAGCGCGTCGAGACGGCTCGTGGGTTCGTCGGCGAGCGACACCGCCGCGCCCGTGACGCGCAGGGCGCGCGCATCGAAGGGCTGGGCGGCCAGCACTCCTTGCCGCGCATAGAGCAGCCATCCTGGATTGGCGTAGACGGGACCACTCTCCATCGCCCCGATCAACGTACTCGTGCCGCCGCTCAGGGAGCCCGCGAAGATGTCGAACTTCCCCTCCCCCGGCGGAAGGGCCGCGTAGAGGAAACGGTCGCCGTCCGGGAGAAAGACCGGGAACCGGTGCCCGGATTGATGGCGCGCCGCGTCGAGGGTCGTTACTGGCGTCGCGACGCCGCGGTTGGCCGACACCCGGTAGATGGGCTCGTTCGTGCCCGCCGCGAATACGATCACGTTCGCCTCGTTCCACGACCCGCCTCGTCCCACCGTGCTGGCCGGCAGATTGCAAATCGTCTCCGGACGCCCACCCGCGACCGCCACGGCCTTCAACTCGCCGCCCCGCGAAAAGAAGGCGATGCGGCTGCTATCTGGCGACCAGAACGGCAGACTGGCCGTGTCGGTGCCCTCCAGGGGGCGTGCGGTCAGCGAGTCGAGCGAGCGCACCCAGAGCGCGGAGGGAATGTGGTAGCCACCGACCACAAACGCCACCATCTTGCCGTCGGGCGAGATCGCAATCGCCGGCGAATCCGGGTAGATGGTCACGCCCGGCGGCGGCAGCATCGACGTGCGCGTGACCGCGGCCAGGGGCGCCGATCGCGTCAACGCCCACGTCACGGCGATCGCGAGGCCGACGAGGAGCGTCGCGCCAGCGGCGGCGAGAATCCGCCGACGCATGGCAACCGCGGGCGGCGGCGCGGCCACCGCTGCCGCGGTCGTCTCCATCACGTCGGCGCCGCCGGCTTCGATGCGTGCGAGCTCGATGCGCGCTTCGCCGATGTCGCGCAGCCGCTGTTTCGGGTCGCGCTCGAGGCAGCGGCCGATGAGCCGCCTGAGACGCGGCGGGGTCGTCGCCGGCAGCGCGGAGAGCGAGATCTCCTGGCGCAGCACGGCCGCAAGCGTGTCCGACACGTCCTCGCCCTTGAACGGCCGCTCGCCGGTCAGCATCTCGTAGAGCACCACGCCAAACGCCCAGACGTCCGCGCGCTTGTCGACGGCCTTCCCTTTCGCCTGCTCCGGCGCCATGTACGCCGCGGTGCCGAGAATCACGCCGAGTTGCGTCGCCTGCGCCGTCAGCGTAGGCGAGTTTGCCGGATCGATGGGCCGCCTTCAGCGCCGGCGGGCCCGCCGGGCCTGACCCCGGCCTCGTCCAGCGCTTTGGCGAGGCCGAAGTCCAGCACCTTGACGACGCCGTCGTCGCGGACCTTGACGTTGGCCGGCTTCAGATCGCGATGGACGATGCCGAGTTCGTGCGCCGCTTCGAGCGCTTCCGCGATCTGGCGCGCGACGGGGAGCACGTCGTCCAACGGGAGACCGCCCGGGGCCGCGCCGATCAGGTCCGCAGTGTCTCGCCCTTCGACCAGTTCCATCACGAGGAACGACGTCGCGCCTTCCTCGAATCCGTAGAGGTGCGCGATGTGGGGATGATTGAGCGACGCGAGCACGTGCGCCTCGCGCGTGAAACGCGCGACGCGCTCGGGGTCGTTCACGACCGAGTCGAGCAGCACCTTCAGCGCGACGTCGCGATTGAGGTGGGTGTCTCGGGCGCGATAGACCTCGCCCATCCCGCCGGCGCCAAGCAGCGCGAGGATCTCGTAGGAACCGAGGCGGGTGCCGGGAGACAGTGGCATCACTTCACCTTCTTCAAGGTCTCGAACCAGTTGAGGACGACGTTCAGGCTGGCGCCCGATTGTTGTTTCACGAGAACAAAGTGCTCGCCGTCGTTCATCATGCTGAAGGTGCGAAGCGTGTTCCCGTTACCGAAGGCGTAGCGTCCTGCGAACACCGGCACGGGCGGCGCGGGGTCGAGGCCACGCCGACGTGACCTTGAGCTGGCACGCGACATCATCTTGTCTCCGTTGACGAAGAACAACTCGAAGCTCTTCGGATTCGGATCCCACATGCGGTTGAATGCCGCCACCGCCGATCGACACCTGCGTCAGTGACTGCTCACCGCTGAGGGAAAGGGCGTCACGAAGATCTCGCTGACGACCCTCGAACTCGATTGGAGACGTAGGCCATCCAGTGCCCGTCGGGCGAGACATGTCGGACGCCCCCTTCAGTAGGCATCGCCGGTGCTGAGCGAGCGGCTCACGCGGCGATGGACCGCCCTCGAATCGGGATCGGCGACAATGTCGACCGTTGGTGACAGGCCGTGATCTTCGTGAACACCACGCTTCCGCGTCGTTCGCACGATCGATCGCGTTAGGGAACGGATTCGGTGCCGCTGACCAACTCGCATCCGCCACCAGCGCCTTGAGACGCCGCTCACGATCGAGGCGCTGCCATCGAATGTTCCGACCGCCGTGCGGAAGATGAACCTCACGCCCGTCGCGCAGTGAACATCGGCCACATGCTGGTGCGGACGCATGTGCCCTCGGTCGAGCCCGCCGCGCAGGCGAATCGGCGACGTCCACAAGTCCGCAGAGCCACAACCCATTCCCGACTACCACCATAGCATGAGCCGCGCCGGCTCCATCGGGTGACCATGCGAGGACTCCTCGTGGCCGATCGCTTCGGCGCTCAGTGCCCGAACCTGTTCCTCGCGCCCTCGCCTGGAGACGATATCGCCCGCGCACCGCGGTCATCGAGGCATATACCAGGGTGAGCGGTTTGCGGACACCGGCCATGATCGAAGAACCCGGCGCCGTGCGATAGGTAATCGACACTCAGGTCGCTCGAGCACCGGGAACCCGTCGCCGGTGACCCGTCGATCTTCAGTGACTGCATCGTCGAAGAGCGCGGCGAGCAGCACGCCATCGCGGAGAAACAGGAGATCGCCCGTGCTCGTGAGCACGGGCGACGACGCGCTGCACCGACGACCGTGTGCCTCGCCATGGTCGTTGAGTCGAAAGGCGCTTCGATGCGTGACCGCTGTCGGGCTGTCGTTCCGGGCGCGCCGAGAACGAACACGCACGGCCGTGCCTCGCGGGCGCCGCCACCGGCTGCGATCTCCATGCGCTCGTTGAGCCGGTCTGGGCCTGGGTCAGTTGGGTCGGCGGCGCATCGGGCGCCGCGCCCGACGATCCGCATCAACCGGCGTCGTGCCTCGTCGAGAACACCACGCCGGCCGTTCGGCGAGCCACGTGCCGAGCCGGTAATCGCTGGCGTCTGCCAGTTGCACCGACGGTCTCGGACAGGCGGTCGGACCGCCGAATCTCGATACAGCGACCGGCAGCCGAAGTCACCGACGAGCAACTCGCGCCCATCCTGGCGAGAAGGCGACGGATGTCGCGTGCTCATCGGTGCCACGCGAGCTCGACGTCCTCGCAACTGATCGAGCCCGCCGCAGAACACTTGGCGAATGCCGTCGCGCGGTTGCCCACAAACGCCGATGGCCTCCGACCGCATCGTCCGGCGAGATAAATGACTGAAGCCCACCGTAGAAGATGCACGAGCTCGCCGCCCGGTGGGGAGCGTGACTCTGACAAGCGCGTAAGCGCAGCCGGCGCCGCCGGTGAACACCCGCCTTGCGATCAGCACGAACGGCGAGCGCGCCAAGCAGTGTGCCCACGGCGATGCGCCCACGGCAGCGCCCGGCGCCACAGTGGCGCCGCGCACGATCGGAATCGCGCCCGGCGGGCGCGGCCGCCGGCGACGGCCGCCACATCCGCACAGCTCCCGCTTCGATGCGTGCGAGCTCGATGCGCGCCTCGCCGATGTCGCGCAGCCGCTGCTTCGGATCGCGCTCGAGGCAGCGGCCGATGAGCGCGCGCTGAGACGCGGCGGGGTCGTCGCCGGCAGCGCGCGACGAGCGAGATCTCGCTGCGCGCAGCACCGCGGCGAGCGTGTCCGAGACGTCCTCGCCCTCGAACAGCGCGCTCGCCGGTGAGCATCTCGTAGAGCACCACGCCGAACGCCCAGACGTCCGCGCGCTTGTCGACCGCCTGCCCCCTCGCCTGTTCGGGCGCCATGTAGGCCGCGGTGCCGAGGATCATGCCCAGCTGCGTCGCGTGGCCGTCAGCGTGGGCGAGTGTCGGATCGATGTGGCCGAGTTCAGCGCCGACGAGCCCGCCGGGCTGAACCCCGGCCTAAATCCAGCGCTTTCGCGAGCCCGAAGTCCAGCACCTTGACGATGCCGTCGTCGCGGACCTTGACGTTGGCCGGCTTGAGGTCGCGATGGACGATGCCGTTGTTCGTGCGCGGCTTCGAGCGCTTCGGCGATCTGGCGGGCGACGGGCAGCGCCTCGTCCAGCGGCAGACCGCCCGGGGCCGCGCCGATCAGGTCCGCGAGGGTCTCGCCCTTCGACCAGCTCCATCACGAGCGAACGGGCGTCGGCGCCTTCCTCGAGGCCGTAGATGTGCGCGATGTTCGGGATGATTGAGCGACGCGAGCACGTGCGCCTCGCGCGTCGAAACGCGCGAGCCGCTCGGGGTCGCTGCACGACCGAGTCGAGCAGCACCTTCACCGCGACGTCGCGATCGAGCTTGCGTGTCGCGCGCGCGATAGACCTCGCCCATGCCGCCGGCGCCGAGCAGGGCGACGATCTCGTACGGGCCGAGCTTCGTTCCGGTCGCAAGGCTCATCTGGTCACTTCACCCGAGGCTGAGGGGCCGGGCCCAGCGTCATCATCCAGATGTCCGCGTCGGTGGTCGCCGACGCGAAGTAGAACGTTCGTCCGCCGTCAGCGAGCGTGGCGCTCCAGCTAAAGCTGAACGTTGGCCACGGCCCCACGGGCTTGGGCGCACGCTTCCGCGTGGTCACATCCAACACATAGTAGCGATCATCGGCAGCGACGATGAGCCGCATCCCGTCCAGCCAGGCGACGGGCGTGCCGACACCGGCGATCCGATCGACGTAGCGGTGCTTGACGGGATCGTACAAGATGACGTCCCGCATCAGCCCCTTCGTGTTCGACTGCGCGAGCCCAGCCAGGCGCGACAAATCCGGCGACCAGGCGTAGGGCCAGAACAGATCGCCGCCGTCCATGGCCGGAAAGGTCTCCGCCAGCGTCGCGGGCGAGGTGGATGCGTCGAGCAGGGCGGGATTCTTTCCCGTGCTGACGACTGACAAGCGGCCGTCACCCGCAAACTTGGGGTAGATCCAGTCGTCGTGGTTGGGCGCCGACGCAACCACTCGCCGATCGCTGCCGTCTGGCCTCATTGACCAGATTTCGTAGCGTCCCCCCAGGTTGGAGTAGAACGCGATACGGCCGTCCGGCGTCCACACCGGTCCGCGATCGCGCGCCGCATCCCTGGTCAGTTGCTGCAGGTGCCGCCCGTCGCGATCGATGGTGAACATGTCGTCGCCAACCGTGAATGCGACCGTGCTGCCGTCGGGTGAGACGGACGGATAGTTGACGTTCAGTGAACCCTCGAAGATGGTCTTGGACGCCGCGGCGTCCGCCTCGCCGCGAGTCGCATCGACGGGGGCGCGCGAAAGGCTGTAGCGTCCCGATTGCGCCTGGTACACCAATCGCTGCCCGTCCTGCGACAACGAAATCTGGCCCGCCGATGACGCCGGCACCGTGATGGTCTCGCGTGAACCCGTGGGGTGTCCGCTGGCATCGACGGGCACGCGGCCCACGGTCATGGAGCCCGACGCATTGCTGACGAAATACAGCCAGCGGCCGTCCCACGACCACACCGGATTCCAATAGGTAGTGTCGGGGTCGCTCGGGAACACCGGCGCCGCCGAGCCGTCGGCGACCGCAATCACCTTGAGCAGCCGGCGTCCGCCGTCACTGGACCAGACAGCCACATGGCGGCCGTCCAGCGACCAGGTCGGCTGCATGGCGTCCACGTCACTGACCTTCCGCTTCTCCTGGCTGGGGCTGTCGACGTTCAGGACCCAGAGTTCGCTCGTGCCGATCCTCGATCCCGGGGTGGTGGTCGCCTCGGTGGCGAAGGCCAGGCGCGTGCCGTCATGCGACCACGCGGGGTTATAGCCCTCGTCGCTCACCTTCTTCGGGTTTTCGCCCGTCGCGCCCATCACGAACAGTCCGCCGCCCTGGCGCTCGGAGCGGAACGCGATGCGGCGGCCGTCCGGCGAGAACGCCGGCATGGTGCTGCCGTCGGAGAACTCGGCCGTCAGGTTGATGGCGTTGCGTCCGTCCACGTCACGCCTGTAGATGTCGTCGTGCCCCGTCGCGTGGCTCACGTACAACAGCGTGGTCCCGTCCGGTGACAGGCTCGGCCAGCTCTCGACGCCGGAGTCCATCGTCAGCGCGGCGAACGTGGGTTGCAGTGAGGTCGACGCGGCCGGGCGCCACAGGCGATCCACGAGTACGCCGGCCGCCACCAGACCGATCGCTGCAAGCGCCAGCGGGACGTAACGTCGCGCCGCGCTGTGCGCCGCGGCAGGTCTCTGGTCAGCGGCATTGCCACTGGGCGCGAGCGCCGGGCCACTTGACGATCCGAGTGCCTGTTCGAGTGCAAACGCGAGGTCGTGGGCGGACTGGAATCGCCGCGCCGGGATCTTCTCGAGACATCGGAGCACCAGACGCTCGAGCGCCGGAGGCAGCGCGCCGTGGCTCGTACGCAGCATCTGCGGGATCCTCTTTGAGGATGGCCGACAGGGTGTCGGCGGCCGTCGCGCCGCGAAACGCGCGCTCGCCGGTCAGGAGTTCGTACAGCAACGCGCCAAACGCGAAGATATCCGTGCGCGCGTCGACCGCTTCGGCCCGAACCTGTTCCGGCGCCATGTAGCCGATCGTGCCGACGATCAGGCCCGGCGTGGTGCCGTGCTCGCTGCCGAGCACGGTCGCGCTATCGGACGACGCGGCCAACGGGATCGTCCGCGCCAGGCCGAAGTCGAGAATCTTGACGCGCCCGTCCGTCGTGACGAAGACGTTCTCCGGCTTCAGGTCGCGATGGACCAGGCCTTTGTCGTGCGCGGCGGCGAGACCGTGCGCGACCTGCGTGCCGATTTCGACAACGCGCCGCGCCGGCAGCGGCCCCGCGCGCAGCAACTCCCGCAGCGTCTCGCCTTCGAGCAGTTCCATCACGGCGAAGGCCACGCCGCCTTCATTGCCGATGTCGAAGATGGACAGGATGTTGGGATGGGAGAGCGCCGCGACGGCGCGGGCTTCGCGGTCGAACCGCGCGAGCCGTTCCGGATCGCGCGCCACGTCTTCGTGCAGCACCTTGATGGCGACGTCGCGCCCCAACCGGGGGTCGCGCGCGCGGTAGACCTCGCCCATCCCCCCGGCGCCGATGAGCGCAAGGATCTCGTAGGAGCCGAGACGGTCGCCGGGGATGAAAGCCGTGGCTGCGCGCGAGTATAGGCCGTTTTCAACCGCCGCGCAGCGTGAAATTAGGCCCGTGCGAAGGCAAGCCCGGTAAAGCCCGGCAGGCCGGCCAATCGGCCGTATGATGCGGACGCCCTCACTTAGGAGACCCGCATGAACAGAACGAGCACGATCGCGGCGATCGGACTTCTCGGGCTGCTGACCATGGGCGCTCCCCTGGCCGCCCAGCTGCCCGCGGCTCAAGGTCCGGCCCCTGACCGCGCCAAGATCCTGGAGACGGCGCGCACGATCATGGCGAAGTCCGTCTTCTGCGCGTTCATTACGATCGGAGCGGATGGCCAGCCCCAGGCGCGGACCGTCCAGCCGTTCGCCCCCGACGCCGGCATGGTGGTCTGGATCGGGACCAATCCTCAGACGCGGAAGATTGCCGAGATCAAGAAGGACCCGCGCGTCACGCTCTACTACTACGCCGACATGGGGTATGTGACGCTCATCGGAAGGGCTGCACGCATCGAGGACCCAGCCGAGAAACAAGCACGCTGGAATGATGCCTGGTCTGGTCTGTACAAAGACACGTTCCGCGGCGACGACTACACCCTGATCCGCGTCGCGCCGGTTCGCCTGGAGATCATCAGCTTCGGCGATGGGATGGTCGGCGATCCGAAGACCTGGAAACCCGTGTCCATCGAGTTCAAGTGACCGCGCGCGGCGGTCGATCCACGTCACGCCCCTGGCGCCCTTGATGGTGCATCAGCCTGGCGCAGGCACGCGCCCTGTCGGCTGCGATACAGTCTGCGGGCTGCGGTTCGCCTCGAGAGGTGCAGTAATGTGCTCGCGGTAATCCCCCTCGCACGGTGTCCGCGCTGGAGAACCTGACATGAGATCCCGCTATTGGCTCCCCCTCTTCGCCGCCATCGGATTGTTCCTCGCGGCGCCCGCCGCGCGCGCGCAGCAGGATACGCCGGGCAGCCAGGATCATCCGCTGATCACCCGCATGCCCGGCTACTCCATCGACAGTTACGAGGTCAGCGAGTTCGCGGCGTTTGACCCGACGGTCATCGACGGCAAGGACGCGCACTGGGAAGGCAAGAAATACAAGATCGCCTATGCGCGCAAAGAGGGCGCGACTGTGGTCAGTTCGCTGCAGATCGTCCGGAACTACGAGGCGGCGATCGCGAAGATCGGCGGCAAGCGCCTGGGCGGCGACGAACGGCGCCTCGCGGCCGAAATCCGCAAGGGCGGCGCCATGACGGGGGTGTACCTCGAGGTCTTCAACGACGGCCGCAACTACGACGTCGTCATCGTCGAGACGCAGGCGATGCGCCAGGACGTCACGGCGGATGCGGCGGTCATGGGGCGCGAACTCACCGCCACGGGAAAGACGATCGTCTACGGCATCTACTTCGACACCGGATCGGCGGTCATCAAGCCGGAGTCGGAGCCCGCGATGGCCGAGATGGTGAAACTGCTGAAAGCGAACCCGGCCCTGAAGGCGTTCGTGGTGGGCCATACGGACAACGTGGGCACGCTGGAGATCAACCTGAAGCTGTCGGCGGATCGAGCGGACGCCCTCGTCAAGGCCCTGGTCGGGCGTGGGATCGAGGCGGCGAGGCTCAAGGCCGCCGGCGCAGGCCCGTACAGTCCGATCGCCTCGAACAAGGACGAACCGGGCCGGGCGCAGAACCGTCGCGTGGAATTGGTCGAGCGATAGACGCGGCGCGCGGCGGGGCGGTCGCCCCGCCCGACAATCCGGAGGTCATGATGAATCGAATGAAGACGGGCGTGATGGTCCTGGTGCTGGTGCTGGCCGTGCACGGTCTTGGGGCGCAAACAGGGCTGTCGCGGATCGGCGCCAGCGAGACGTCCGCGCGCGAGATCGTGATGTCCGCGATCCAGGGCATGTTCAGCCTGAGCAGCGTGGCCAAGCCGTTCCTGGCGCTCCCGCCCAGCGCCCGCGCCGCCGTCGTGAACGAACTCGTCGTCTGGGCGAAGGCCTACTTCAATTCACCCGCGTTCAAGCAGGCGTGGGCCACCGAACGCGACAACGCCAAGCCGCAAATGGATCCGCGCGGCACCATCGACGATGAGATGAAGGCCAAGCTCGCCGAGCAGACGAAGAGCGTCGAGGACGTCAGGAAGATGCTGCCGATATTGGATCCGAAGGATCGGCCCGCGATGGAGGCGCAGATCAAGCAGATGGAAGCGATGATCAAGGACCCTGCGCAGCAGGCGCTCCTGCGCCAGATGGTCGTCGCCGACCGGGCCGACAAGGACAAACAGTTCCAGGACGATCTGAAGCGGTGGCAGGAGCGGTATCCCGCCGACTACAACGTGCTCCTCGCCAGGCGGCTCCGTGACTTCCTGGCGGTCAGCGCCGACGTCAATTTCGACGCCGCCCTGGTGACGACCGGCGGCGTGCGGCGTTTCGTTGACCCGCAGTACGAACAGAAACCCGCCGATTGGAAGATGTGCTATCGCGCGGGACGCGACGCGACGCAGGCCGCGCGCGCGGCCGCCACGGCGTGGCTGAAAGAACTGGGCCGCTAGCGCGCCGACGGATCGGCCGCCGCCTGAGCCGTGCCTATCGGCGTTCCCGGAGAGCCTCGTCCACCAGCGCCTTCAACTGCGCGAAGCCGAAGCTGGGCAGCGGTTTGCCGTTCACGAAGTACTCAGGCGTCTTGGTGACATTGAGCGTGCGCGCGTCTTCGAGATCCTGCGCAATCACCTGGGCGATCTCCGGCGTCAGCATCGCGGCACGCATGCGGGCGAAGTCCAGTCCGAGTCCTTCCAGATACGGCCAGGCCAGGCCCATCTGCGAGGTGTGATTCGGCGCCCAGCCGCTTTGCGCGGCCAGCAGGGCCTCCAGTGCCGGCCAGAACTTCTCCTGCTGGCGCGCCGCCTCGAGTGCCGCGACGACCGTCTCGGAACCATTGTGGAAGGGCGCCCAGCGCAACACCAGCCGGATCTTGCCGGGGTTGGCCGCCATCAACTGCTTCACCATGGGATAGAACACGCCACAGGTCTCGCAGGCGGGATCGAGGAACTCGACGATCACCACGGGCGCATCGGCCGGGCCGAGGGCCGGCGAGTGGGGACGGACGAGTACTGCCTGTGTCGCCCCGGCTGAGGCCGCGGCCCGGTCATTCTGGGACGTGGTGTAGTAATAGCGGCCGGCGATGAACGCCAGCAGCAAGCCAGCCAACGCCCCAACAAACAACGTGTTTCGATTCATCTGGACTCCCGAACACGGACAACGACCAGCAACGCCAGAATGACGGAAAACGCCACACAGGACAGTGTGGGAATCGTCACGAAGCCGAACCACTCAATCGCTTTCTCCGAGCACGGCACGCCCTGCGTGCAGGGCGTGAGGCTCTTCGGAATCACCCCGGCGATCAGCAACTGGTGAAAGACGGCGAACAGCCAGCCGAGTGCCGCGAGGGGCAGCCCGTAGCGCACCACCCCGCGGTCGAGGGGAAAGAGGCCGACCAGCAGGATCACGGCCAGCGAGAACATGAAGATGCGCTGATACCAGCAGAGCGCGCAGGGCGCCAGTTGCATGACGTCGCTCAGGAACAGCGCGCCGAGCGTCGAGGTGGCCGCCACCAGCCACGCGAGGAAGATCAGCGTCCAGGCCGACGCCCGTGGGCTCACCACACGTCCACCCGGCACGTCCTGCGCGCTGGCCACGCCCATACCTTGCTCACCCCGTGCCGCCTCATCCCTACCAGATGTGCACGCGCGCCTCTGGCGCCAGATACAGCTTGTCGCCCGGCTTGACGTTGAACGCGGCGTACCAGGCATCGATATTCCGGACGATGCCGTTGACGCGGTAGTAGGCGGGGCTGTGCGGATCGGTCAGCAAGCGTTGCCGCAGCGCACCCTCGCGCAGTTTGGTCTGCCAGGCCTGGGCCCACGACAGGAAGAAACGCTGGTCGCCGGTGAACCCCTCGATGACCGGAGCCGCGCCGTGTTTGGCCTGGTACCGGTGATACGCGGCGTACGCCATTTCGACGCCGCCGAGATCGCCGATGTTCTCCCCCATCGTCAGCGCGCCCTTGATGGGCACACCGGGAATCGGTTCGTAGCCGTCGTACTGCTTGCCGAGCACGGCGGTGCGCGCCGTGAAGGCGGCCTTGGAGGCCGGCGTCCACCAGTTGGTGTATTTGCCGGTGCCGTCGAACTGGCTGCCCTGATCGTCGAAGCCGTGGCCGATCTCATGGCCGATGACCGCGCCGATCGCGCCGTAATTCACCGCCGGGTCCGCCTTGGGATCGAAGAAGGGCGGCTGCAGGATGGCGGCCGGGAACGTGATCTGGTTCATCAGCGGGTTGTAATAGGCGTTCACCGTTTGCGGCGTCATCGTCCACAGCGACCGATCGACCGGCTTGCCCAGCCGCGACAGCTGGAGCTGCCACTCGAAATCGCCCGAGCGGACCGCGTTGCCGAGGAGATCGCCGCGATCCACCTTCAGGGCCGAGTAATCGATGTACTTGTCAGGATGGCCGATGCGGGGCTCGAACGCGGCCAGCTTGGCGAGCGCCTTGTCTTTGGTCGCGGCGTCCATCCAAGTGTTCGCCTTCAGCCGCTCCTCGAGAGCGCCGCGCAAATCGACGATCAGCTCGGCCATCTTGGCCTGGCTGTCGGCCGGATAGTGGCGCGCGACATAGATCTGCCCCACGGCCTCGCCGAGCGCGCCGTTCACGATCTGCACGCCGCGCTTCCAGCGCGCGCGCTGCTGCGGCACGTCGCTCAGCGTCTTGGAGAAGAAGGTGAAATTCGCGTCATCGAACGCCTTGGACAGGTACGGGGCGTGGTCGCTGACGAACTGGAACGCCATCCAGTCCTTCCACGTCTCGAGCGGCGTCGCGTCCAGCGCCGCGCCGATCGCGGTGATCGCGGTCGTCTGCGTCATGATGACGGTCGGAATCTGCGCGAGACCCGACGTCTTCATCATCAACTCCCAGTCGAACTGGGGCGCCAGCGCCTTCATCTGGGCCCGATTCATGGGGTTGTAGATCGCCTTGATGTCGCGCGAGCGTTCCGGCGCCCAGAACGCCTTCGCCAGAGCCGTTTCCAGCGCGATCATCGCATCGGCTTTCGCGGCGGCGCCGGGAATGCCCGCCAATCCCTGGATCTGAATCATGTAGTCGCGGTACGCCTTGCGGTACGTGTCGTACTTCGCGCCTTCCGCCAGGTAGTAGTCGCGGTTACCCATGCCGAGGCCAGCCTGGCCGGCCGCCGCGATGTAGCGCGTCGGATCGGCCAGGTCGGGGATGATCTCGATCCCGACCGGCGACGCGTAGCCGTTGGTCGCGAACAACACCTGCAAGCCGGCGAGGTCCTTCACGGCCGCGATCCTGGCGAGGTACGGCTTGAGGGGCGCGGCGCCGCGCGCCTCGATCGCGGCCTCGTCCATCCAACTGGCGTACATGTCGCCGATCTGCTTGCCGCTCGCGCCGTAGAGGTTCGGGTTCTTGGCCAGGTCGGTCAGCAGATCGCGGACCTGGGCCTCGGCTTCGTCCGCCAGCAGGACGCCGACGCCAGCAGACGTGCGGTCGGCGGCGATTTCGGTGCGCTCGTTCCAGCTCCCGTTGGCGAAGGTCCAGAAGTCGTCGCCCGGCTTGATGCCCGGCTTCTGCGCGGTCAGGTCCACGCCGAAGGTGCCGTAGCGTGGCCCCGGCTTGGCGGCGGTCTGCTGGGAGGCGACCGGAATCGCCGCGGGAATCGCGATAGCCAGCGCGGTGGCTGCCGACAGACGAACGAGAAAGCCGATCCTCATGGAAACCCCTTGAAGGTGTGTGGCGTGACGATCAAGACATTAAGCGGGCGCGGAGCCGAAGTCAACGGCGCGGCATGGTCAGCCACCCAACTGCCGAGTGACCTGCGACAGCACTTCGGGGAATTCGCGTGAGTCCACGAAGTGCCCGCGGTCGGCGAACTCGAAGTAGCTGCATTTCAATTGCGCCGCAATGAACCGGGCCTCGGCGGCCGGGATGTGCGGGTCGTCGGTGGAGTGGTAGATCGCGATCCACCGCTGGTGGTCGCGAATCTGCTGCCACTGCCACGGCGCCCGGTAGTACCCGCTTGCCGCTTCGCCCGGATCGCCGAGATCCGTGTGACAGGGACTCACCAGGACGGATCCCCACAGGCGATGCGTTTCGGCGTACCGCATCGCGGCCACGGCGCCCGAGGAGTGCCCGATGAGAATCGTGTGCTCGTCGGCGCCAAGTTCTTCCAGGAACGGCAGCCAGAACCGCGCCCGCGCCCTGACGTTGTCAGGAAAGGTGCGATTGATGACGACCAGCCCAAGCGCGGTCAATTCCCGCTCGAGGAACGGCAGCCAAATGTCGCCGGCGGTACTGCCGCCGTTCCCGTGAATCAGAATGACCTTCGGTTGGGCCGTCACGACGGCTGATCGTATCCCGCCTTCGCCCTTCGGGCTTCGGCGGGCAAGCCCGCTCGTTCCCGCCTTCGTTCCCGGTTCGGCGGGCAATCCCGTTCGTTCCCGTCGTTCTTACTGGATCGGCGTCGCCGGCGCAGCGAACGGTTCGGCTGGCGCCGTCGCGCCCGCAATCTGCCAGATCGTGTTGCCGGTATTCACGGCGAACGAACGCGTTCCCGTCGTATTGAGGCTCAGCGGCACCGCGGTCGCATAGTAGGACGTGACGGTCGCCGTGCCGTTGCAGTCATTCGGCCCCGCGCCCGACCCGGCGCCTCCAGCCATCGTGAACGTATAGCCGCTCTTCTGCGGCGTCACCACGGTTCCGAGGTCCGCGGAGATGAACCCTTCACTCCCCGCCGCCGGCGCCGTTCCCAGCACGACGAAGGTCGGGGCGTATCCGCCATTGCCGCACGCCGATGAATACGCCACCTGCGACGACGTCGTCACCTTCAGTGAGGCGATCGCCGACGTTTCGTTACCGGTCATGCGGGCCCGGAGCAGCCCCGGCACCGCAATCGCGGCAATGATCGCGATGATTGCGACCACAATCAACAACTCAATCAGCGTGAATCCTCGGTCGGTGGTGCGCGTCATAATCCGTCCTCCAAACAGAACTGTCGCCGCCAGGCGCTGAGCGTGCGCCCCTGCTCCCATGTGGGAGATGGCTCGGTGATCCAATGGTGGACGGATACGCAACCCCGGTGCCAAAGAGTGCAGCCGTGCCGCAAGCCTTTTGCTGGGCGAAAACGCGATTACCAAACGGATGCCCGCGGGCTCAGCGCGGCGCCACACGCTTCTGCCTGCCGGATGCTCAGTTTTGACGGCGAGCCAGAAAGGGGCCGAAATGACACCGGGAGCCGTTCCCAGGCAGGGAACGGCTCCCGGTAATGACCGACAGGTGTGAGTGCCGCTCGGGCCGCGGCTAGCCTCGCGAGGCGCCTGACTTCTTGGGTTGATCCCACCGTGCGGTCTTGCAGCTGGGACAGATCCGGACGTCCTTCATCCTCGGCATCCACTCGTGGCCGCACCGCCGGCAGTTCAACAGCGATGCTTTGCGGGATGCCGTCCTTCGTACCGCCACTAGACTAGCCATGCACTCCCCGTTTCCATACCCATCCAGCCAGGGTTCCGGCAGGCTGGCCCCGCCCCCGGGTCAAGAGGTCTCCACGTATTTACGCCGTGCCTCCACTTCCGTTTCTCACTCTCGCCAGTCTCACCAAAATTGTCAGGGATGAACAGATTTGTCAGCCCCATCCGACCCTGGCCGGCGCCCACCCCCGCAAAACACCCGGATCTCCGCAATCCGCGGACAATCCTGGCTGGAAGTCTGCCTGGCATCCGACTTGCCCTAGTGACAGTCCTGTCATGAGGCCACGACCACAGGAGCCCAAACGCCGATGAGGGTGCTGTACGTCCTCAGCGTCCTGTCCGAGGACTCCCCCTCGCCGATGGACGAACTGGCGGCCTTGGAGCCGGCACTCGAGATCCAGACGGCCACCGGCGCAGCGGCCGCGCTGGTTGAAATCCGGGCCCGCGGCGGATACCGGGCCGTCTTCCTCTCGCCGCAACTCCCTCAGAACGAAGCGCTGGCTCTGGTCGCCACCCTTCGGCGCGACCGGGAACCGGTCGCCATCGTTGCCATCATCAATGACGACCAGCGGCAGTTCTTCGCGCCTGCCATGACCGCCGGGGCGGACGACGTGCTGGTCCTGCGGGAAACAGGCCTCATCACCGCCGAAGAGACGTTGCGGCGGGTGCGCGTCAGCCGTCACCTGTGGAGCCGGGACGACCATCCCCAGCTCCGCGTCCTCTACGTGGGCCAGGACGATCTGGCCTGGGACGTGCTGTCGGACGTCCCGTTTGTGATGGCGGCGCGCACGACTGCGGCGGCCAACGGATCGTGCGATCTGGACGACGCGGACGGCACGTGGCGCGCTGACGCCGTCGTGGTCGACGAACAGGCCGGTGACAGTCACGCGCTGCAAGTCGTCAAGTGGCTGAAGGCGCAGGCACTGAACATCCCGGTGATCGTCCTGACGCCACCGACCAACCACGAGGTTGGAGGCGCCGCGCTGGATCTGGGCGCGGACGATGTCGTGAGCAAGGCCGGCACGTACCGGCGCCGCCTCGTGGCGACACTGCACAAGATCTACTTGAGGCATGTCGGGACGACGGGCACGACAGGTACGCAGGTACGACAGGTACGCAGGTACGACAGGTACGACAGGTACGACAGGTACGACAGGTACGAGGAATGAACTGACGCAGTCATCTTCTTCAGACGGTTCTTCCAAAGCAAGAGAAGACGCGAGTCATGCTCCAACGAGCCCCCTCGAACCCGTCGTACCTGTCGAACCCGATCGAACCCGTCGTACCCGTCGTACCGGTCGTACTCGTACGTACCTGTCGTACCCGACGAAGCGGCCGAAACGCGCATCCACGAGCTGACCGCCGAGGTCCTTGCCCTTGGCGCCCGGCTTGACGCGCAGCGGCAGGCCCACGAGGACCTGAAGGAATCACAGGGATTCGAGCGCGCGATGCGCGACCGTGACCGGGAGGAACTGGCCCGGCTGCGGCAAGCTCTCGCCGAGGAGCGCGAGCGGCGCATCGTGCTCGAAGACACGCTGCGCCAGACCGAGGAACAGGTCAAGGCGGATGCCGATGCGTTCGATTCGCGTCGCGCAGAGATCCAGCGCACACTCGAAGAACGAGACCGTCTGATTCAGAATCCGCTGTTCGGCTGGGCCACGGTGTCCCTGGACGGCGCACTCCTTGGGTGCAACGCGACGTTCGCGCGCATCTTCGGATTCGACGGTGTGGCGGACGCGGTCTCCGGCTCCGGCACGCCGTTCGCGGGTCTGGCCGACCACGCCCACGTGGCCGAGCAGCTGCAGGCCGGGGTTCACCTCGACCGAGTGGAGTCCATCCTCCATCGTCCGGACGGCCGGCCGTTCCGCGCGCTGACATCCGCCGCGCTGATGGCGGCGGACGCCGAAGGTCTGGCGAGGATTCGAGCGGGTGGTGATCGACATCGATGACCGCTCGCACCTCGAAGAACAGTTGCGGCTGGCCCGGCGGCTCGAGGCCGCGGGTCGCCTCGCCGCGGAAATGTCGCCCGAAATCGAGCCGGCGTTGGCGGCGATGACCGACCCGGCCGCCGCGGCGTCAGACCGCCAACGCGCAGCCATGCTCGTGCGCCAGTTACTGGCGTTCAGCCGGCATCAAGCCAAGCCGGCCGGTCTGCTGTCGATTTATGACGCGGTCCGCCGCGCGGAGCCCCTGCTCCGCCGAATCGCCGGCGACATCGCCTCGCTCGAGTTCCAGCTCGAGCCCGTGGGCGCGGTTGCCGCCAGCGAGGATGACATCGAGCAGCTTCTGGCCGCACTGGTGTTCGCCGCGGCGGGCGGTCTCCCGTATGGCGGCACCATCACGGTCGCCACCGAGTCCATCCGTTCCGGGTTCGACCAGCGGACCGCCTTGACGGTCGGCGCCAGCGGCTATGGCGTCCATACCGCCGCGATCTCTTCGTCACTCACCCGCCTCGTCACCAAATGCGGCGGCACCGTCCTCGTGACGGACGACGCCGCCCGCACCACAACCCTGCACGTCCACCTCCCCTGCTGATCATCGGCGGCCCAATGCCGCCGGTGATCCCGCCATTCATCAGGGTCCGACAGGTAACGACAGGTAACGACAGGTAACGACGGGTACGACAGGTAACGCCGGGTCCGTCTGCTCTGCCGGCTGAAGGTTTACGCTCCGCGCGGTCGGATGGTAGAGTCCGAGCCTGACGATGCGGACGAGTCTCTGGCGCCGGAACGGACTCGTGTTCCTGGCGTTCGTCGCATTGGCCATGGTCCAGACCTGGCCGTTGCCGCTGCACCTGGGCACCCATCTGACGGGGTCGCCCACGGGCGATACGGGCGTGTACGTGTGGAACCTCTGGATCTTCAGCCATGAGATCTTCGCGACCGGCACCACGCCGCTGAACACGCTGACGATCTTCCCGTTGGTGGGCGGGCCGGCGGACCTCAGCTTGCACAACTACACGGTGTTCTCGGATGTGCTGGCCATGCCACTGCTCCACTGGCTTGGCGTGGTCGCGACCTTCAATGTGGTGTATCTGATCAACGCGGCGCTGGCCGGCTTCGGCCTCTACCTGCTGGCCTACCGGCTCACGGGCCGGATGGCGGAGTCGTTCCTGGCGGGCGTCATGTTCAGCTGGTCGCCGTTTCTGATGACGCGCGGTTTGGGCCACTTCAGTCTGGCCGCCGCCGCGCCGCTGCCGTGCTTCATGCTGGCGCTGTACCGGTCGTGGGACTCCCAGCGTCTCCGGGACGCGGTACTCGCCGGCGTCGCGTTGGCGTGGGCCGCCTTCAGCGATCCGTACTACGCGGTGTACGGCCTGATGCTGGGGGCGTGTTTCCTGGCGAGCCGGCTGCTGGCCGTCAGCTTCGTGCGGCGGCCGGTCGAACAGCTGCGCGCCGCCCGGCACCTGCTGGACGTGGCGATTGCGACCGTGGTCGTGCTCGTCCTGGGCATCCGCGTGCTGGCGGGCGGCGCGCTGCAACTCGGCGCGTTCCGGGTCTCGATGCACACGCTCTTCACGCCCATGATGCTGCTCACGACGCTGGCCCTGTTGCGCGTCGCGGCCTCCTTGGACTTCCGGATCACGGCCGTCCCGATGCCGTCGCGCCGGTTCCTGGTGACGGCAACGGTCGCGTGCGGCGTGGTCGCCGGCGTCCTCATGTCACCGACGCTGTACGCGATGGGTCTGCGTGCGGCCCAGGGTGACGTCGCGAACGTCCCGGTCCTCTGGCGGTCGAGCGCCCCGGGTGTCGACCTGCTGGCGTTCTTCGTGCCGAACCCGAACCACCCGCTTGCGCCGGCCGCGCTCGCCCACTGGATGGCCGGGCGTCCGGGCGGATACCTCGACCAGGTGGCATCGCTGTCCCTGGTCGGCTTCGCGATCCTGATCGCCGCCTGGCGCCTCGCCGGCTTCAGCCCGCCGCGGTTCTGGCTGGTCATCACGGTCGCGTTCGCGCTGCTCGCGCTCGGCCCGTTCGTGCAGATCGCCGGCGTCAACACGTTCATCCCGACCCCGTGGGCGTTGCTCCGCTACGCGCCCGTGGTGGGGGCCGCGCGCATGCCGGCTCGGTTCGCGGTGGTCGCCGCGATGGGATTCTCGCTGCTCCTGGCCTTTGCGCTGGCCGCGCTCACGGCTCGCTTTCCGGCACGGCGGGTGGCGATGCTGTCGCTGCTGGGCCTGATGATGGGTGCCGAGCTGATCGCCGCGCCACGCGAGTTGTTCTCCGCGAAGGCGCCGGCGGTGTTCGAGGTGATCGCAGCCGACCCGCGGCCGGTCCGCGTGCTCGAGTTGCCCACCGGCGTTCGGGACGGCCTGTCGTCGATGGGGGATTTCAGCGCAGTGGCGCAATTCAACCAGACGTTCCACGGCAAGGGCTTGGTCGGCGGGTATCTGTCGCGGGTACCACCGTCCACCAAAGCCCAGTACCGGGAAATGTCGGTCACCTCGGCGCTGATGGACCTCAGCGAGGGCCGTACACTGGACCCGGCCCAGCGCGATCGAGCGATGGCCGGCGCCGGCGAGTTCCTGCGGGACACCAACCTTGGCTATGTGGTCATGGACGAGTCACGCGTCACCGCCGACCTGCGCGACTTCGCGACCATGCTGCTGGGCCTGACCAAGATCGCCGAAGCCGACGGGTACGCACTCTACGCGCCCGGCCGACCGCGGCAGGAGAAACGTCCGTGAATGAGCAGAAGATCGGCAAGACCATCCTCGATGCGATCGGCCACACGCCGATGGTCCGGATCAATCGCCTGACGAAGGGCCTGATCGACGCCACCGTGCTCGCGAAAATCGAGACGTTCAATCCGGGCAACTCGATCAAGGACCGCATGGCCCTCAAGATGATCGAGGACGCCGAGCGCGAGGGCCTCCTGAAGCCCGGCGGCACCATCATCGAGGGCACGTCCGGCAATACCGGCATGGGGCTCGCCATCGCCGCGGTGGTCAAGGGCTACAAGTGCATCTTCACGACCACGGACAAGCAGTCCAAGGAGAAGGTCGACGCGCTCCGCGCGTTCGGCGCGGAAGTGATTGTGTGCCCGACCAACGTCGACCCGGAGGATCCGCGGTCCTACTACTCCGTGTCGTCGCGGCTCGAACAGGAGACGCCCAACTCGTGGAAGGCCAATCAGTACGACAACCTGTCGAACTCGCAGGCGCACTACGAGCAGACGGGACCGGAGATCTGGGACCAGACCGACGGACGCATCACCCACCTGGTCGTGGGCGTGGGCACGGGCGGCACGATCTGCGGCGCCGGCCGGTACCTGAAGGAACAGAACCCCGCCATCAAGATCTGGGGCATCGACACCTACGGCTCGGTGTTCAAGAAATACAAGGAAACCGGCATCTTCGACAAGAACGAGATCTATCCGTACGTCACCGAGGGCATCGGCGAGGACTTCCTGCCGAAGAACGTGGACTTCGACCTGATCGATCACTTCGAGAAGGTCACCGACAAGGACGCGGCGATCATGACGCGCCGGATCGCGCGTGAAGAGGGCATCTTCGCCGGCAATTCGGCGGGCTCGGCCATGGCCGGCCTCCTGCAGCTCCGCGATCGACTGACCAAGCACGACGTGGTCGTCGTGATCTTCCATGACCATGGCACCCGGTACCTCGGCAAGATGTTCAACGACGACTGGATGCGCAAGAAGGGCTATCTCGGCGCCGACGGCCTGACCGCGCGCGATCTGGTCTCGGCGCGGCCGAGCGCGCCGCTCTTCACGCTCGACCGGCACGACACGGTTCGCAGCGCGATCGAGGTCATGACGGCGCACGACTATTCGCAGATTCCCATCACGGACGAGGGCCGGTTCATCGGATCGATCACCGATACGCACCTCTACCAGGCCATCGTGAAGGACCCGGACGTCAAGACGCGGGCGATCGAGACGATCATGCAGCCGGCGTTTCCGTTCGCGGACATCTCGATGGACCTGCCGGCGCTCGCCACGATGATCACGCCGGAGAGCCCGGCGGTGCTCGTCCGCGACTTCAAGAGCCAGGACACGTTCATCGTCACGCGCTGGGACGTCATCCGCGCGCTGGGCTAACGCTCGCCCCCCATGCGGCCGGCACTTCTGTCGTGGCGCGCTTGAACTGGACGAGGCTGCGCGATCGGATCGAGCGGACGGCCCCGTCACGCCTGCGCGGCATCCTGGCGCTGGCGTCGGCGCTTGTGCTGCTGGGCCTGATCACCCACGGCCATTACGGCGGCACCGGCGACGCCATCCATTACATGGTGATCGCCAGATCGGTCGCGTTCGATCGCGATTTCGATCTCGGGAACAACTACGGCGACCCGTCCACCTTCATCACGGACCCGCCCGGCCGCCATGCGATCCCCGGGCGCGACGACGTCCTGCGCCCGGTGCACGACGTGGGCCTGCCCGTGCTGGCCGCGCCGTATTTCGCGATCGCGTACCCGCTCGCTGCGTTGACCGACCGCCTCCCGGCGTCCATCCGTCGCTCAGCCAGACTCAACGAGTTCATCTCGCTGCGGCAGCTCGTCAGCCTGTTCATGATTCTGGTCACGGCCGCGCTGGCCGTGACGTTCTTCGAAGCCGCCTGGCGCCTGACCGGTCAGAAGGCCGCGGCGTTCTTCTGGTCACTCATCTGGACGCTGTCGCCGCCAGTGCTGTCCCACGGCTACGTGTTCATGACCGAGGTGCCCAGTGCGCTCGTGGCGCTGCTGGCGTACTCGCGCCTCGACACCGTGCTGGGCCAACGCCCGGCTCGGCGGGGTCTGATCCTGGGATTGCTGACCGGGCTGCTCATCCTGATCCATGTCCGCAACCTGGGATTGGTGCTGGCGCTCGCGCTGCTGGTCGCCTGGCGCGTGCGCCGCGACCTCGCGCGCGGCCTCGGTTTTGCCGCCGGCCTCGCCGTCATGGGCGGATGCAAGCTCGCGCTCAACCTGCAGTTCTGGGGCACGATGGTGACGACCCCGCACGAGCATCTCGGACCGTGGACCGGCGCGATGGCGTTCCTCGCCAGCGCGGCCACGGCGGGCCTCGGACTCCTGTTCGACGCCGGGCACGGCCTGCTGCCCGTTGCGCCGATCTATCTGCTCGCGCCGGCGGGATGGTTCCTGCTCGCGCGGCGCTCTCGCGCGGCGGCGAACGAACTGCTCCTGATCATCGCGGCCTACCTCATCTTCGTCGTCAATCCCGTGACCAACATTCACGGCTGGCGGGGAGGATGGTCGCCGGCCGCGCGGTTCGTGATGCCGATTGCGCCGTTCCTGGCGCTCGGCGTGCCGCTGCTGCTGGCCGCGCGCAACGGCGTGCGCCTCGCGGCCGCATTCGTCGTCGCGCAAATCGCCATCGACGCCGTGCTGTGGTCGAAGCCGATGGTGATGTGGAGCGAAGGCCCGGGCGCATCGCCGTACCTCAAGACGATACTGGGCTCGTCAGCCGCCGCCTGGTATCCCTCGTGGGAAACCCTGACGGGACCGGTGATCCTGGCGTCTGTTGTGGGCGTGGGACTCTGGGCCGCGGGGACGCGGACGATGCTGGTCACTGGGTCGGGGGGACGACGCCGGTCGCGAAGAACGGCGAGACGCGTCGAAACGCGCCGGCCAGGCCTGAGAACGCATCGTTCAGGAACACGCGCGCGGCCGCCAGCGATTCACGCGTGCGCCGCGCCGCATCAGCGAACAGCCGCCGCGATTCCTCGGGTGCCGAACCCGCGGCCGGTACCGGCGCGAGATCGATGGCGTCCACCACGAGCGCGCTGGGCACGCCCGCATCAACGACCGGGAAATCTTCCGGGGCCGGGACCGGATCGAGGGCGATGGCGGGCTCTGCGGCCGCCGCGGGGAACCCGTTGAACGGATCCGACACCACCGGAAGGGCCGCGAGACGAGGCCTCGGCACCGTGAGCACCGGGGCGGGAATCTGTCGATTGAGATCCTGCGTGAGCGCGGGCGCTTCAGGCCGCAGCCCTGAGACTTCCGTGACGGCCGGCCAGTCTTCGCTCACGGGCCAGTAATCAACAACCGCCCCGGTGGCGGCGAGCACACCCAGCCCCAGGACCGCGAGCGTCTTCGCGTAGAAGTCCCGGAGAGAGTCTCCTCGCACGTTACCCAGTCTACGCCTGTTTCAAGCCCCTGACCACCAGGACCTTGCCGAGGCCCAGAAGCACCAGAATCAGGCCAAATGTGCAGACGATCGTGGCGCCCGTCGGCAGGTCGAAGATGCACCGAGAAGTACATGCCCAGGCCGGACACCACCGTCGCCATCGCCCAGCCGATGGCCAGCCTGGGCCCGATGCGTCTGGAGAACAGCATGCCGGCCACCGACGGCACGATCAGGTAGCAGAACACCAGCAGCACGCCGGCAATCGCGACCGACCGGGTCACGACGACGCCGAACGACGCGTAGAAGAGGAAGTCCCAGAACCGGACGGAGACGCCCCGCGCCTGCACCGCCTCCGGGTCCATGGAGATCTCGAGGAACCGCTTGCCGGAACATGTAGTGGAACACGCCGATGACCAGCGTAGAGCGCGCCCGTCATCCACACGTCCGGCCACTGCACGGACGAGGATGTTGCCGACGAGCATGTCGTTCAGGTGCTCGCTCTCGCCGGGCGCCTTGCTCATCGCCAGGATGACGGCGGCCGACGCCACGGCGTAGGAGATCCCGATGATGGCCTCCTGCGGGATGTGCGCGTCCTGGCCCTTGCACCATCGCGAAGATGAACGCGCCGAAGAGCGTGAACGCCAGGCTCATCCAGTAGACGACGGGGCGAGTTGGGATCGCCGCCGAGCCCGGCCAGCACCGCGATCGTCGCGCCCAGCGACGCGATCTGCGCCAGCGACAGGTCCACGAAGATGACGCCGCGCTCGACCACGTGCAGGCCGAGATAGGCGTGGATGCCGGCGATGATCGAGCACGGCGGCGATCGGCCGGCGCCAGGAACTGCAGAATGGCCATGGGATCCATCGGCCTCAGCGTCCCGTGGTCTGCTTCAGCGCGTCGACCAGGTGCGACACGTTGTAGTCGAAGAGCTGGATGTAGTCGGTCGCTTCCTTCGTCGCCGCCGACCGACGGCGCCAGCACCAGCACCGGGCCGCCGACCTGCGGCTGGCGATCGACTGCGGCGTCTTCGGGCTCGAAGTAGGGCTCGACGACGATGATCTTGACGCCCTGGCGCTTCATGTCTGCGATCAGCTCGATGATGTGCGACGGCGACGGCGGGAATGCCCGGCTTCGGCTCGACGTAGCCCATGACGTCCAGGCCCCATCGCTCCATGAAGTTCGGCCACGACCGGTGGTAGGTGACGAGCTTCGCGCCCTTGTAGGGCGCCATCGCCGCGTCCCATCGCTTCTCGGCCGCGGCGAGGCGCTTGTCGAAGTCCGCGTAGCGCTGCGTCGAAGTAGGCGCGTCGGCGGGCAGCAGCTGCTGCAGCTTGGTCGCGGATGGCCTGCGCCATCAGGCGCCCGTTGTCGGGATCGAGCCAGTAGTGCGGGTTGCCCTGCGGATGCACGTCGCCCATCGCGCGCGTGATCTGTCCCGTGGGGATCTCGAGGATCTTCACGTTCTCCGACGCGTCGAGATACCCGGCGCCGCCGACCTGCACCTTGGCGTTGCGGCTGCTTGGTCTGCAGCGTGGGCAGCCAGCCGATCTCCAGCTCGCGTCCGACGGCGACGAGCAGGTCGGCGCGGCTCACCGCGAGGATGAAGCTCGGCTTCGGCTCGACCTGAAGTGCGGATCCTGGTAGCCCTTGGCGAGCGCCGTCGACGTCGACGCGGTCGCCGCCGACTTCGCGCGTCGAGCGACGCGAGATCCTCGGTGGTCGTCACCACCTTCAGCGGCGCCGGCGCGGCCGCGCCGCCGACCGTCATGAATGCGGCGCACACCGCGAGCAGACGACCGCGCGTCGCGCAGGACTACTGCTCGATGCTGGTCATCGACGCCCCCTTAGAACACGTGCGCGCCATGCGCGCCAATCGAGAAATTGAACTGGAACAGGAACTCGTTCGCCGCGAGCCCTCGGCGAATCGGATGCTGCCGGAACTGGCCGCGGATCTGGCTGAACTCGCGTCGGCCAGAACGTCAGGAACATCGAGCCGCCGTTGTCGATCGGCGGGCGCGTCGGTCGCGCGCCCGGAGCGGTCGCCCGCGCGCCGACGTACCAGCGCCGCGCGAACTGGTATTCGCCGCTGAGATACATCCCGAAGGCCTGCTCGCGCCGTCGCGCCCGGCATGTCCTGCCGGCTCCAGATGAGCTCGGTGCGCAGGTTCAGCCGCTGGTAGATCGCGCGCTGCAACGGCCGGTAGCGGAACGTCGCGTCGAACGCCGACCAGGCGCTTGGCCATGTCGGTCGCCGGCATCGCGGGCGCGCCGGACTCCAGCGCGATCGGCATCGGCGTGTCGATGGTCGCCGGTCCATACGCGAACGACGTGCCGAAGTCGATATTGGTGGCTTCGCTCAAGTCCCGGTACGCACGCACGCGGCCGATGTAGGCCAGGTTGGATCGCTGCGTGCTCTGGAAGACCGCCGAGCCGTCCCGCGAACACCTCGCCGGTCAGCTCGAGGAAGATGAACGGGTTGGGGACCAGCCGCGACACCGAGAACCCGGCGTCGGAGAAGCCCTCTTCGCCGCCGACCAGGTTCTGGGTCACGAGCGGCCGATCGACGGTCGGCAGCGCATGCGTGTGGAGCGTGTTCATCTTGCCGAACTGCGCGCGCATCTTGCCGACCTTGACCAGGAACTTCCCGGCAGCGAGGTGAAGGTGATGAAGCCTTCCTCCACCTCGATGCCTTCGGGATTCACGGACAAGAAGAAGTCGGCGCGCGCATACGGATCCACGACCGCCTGAAACGCGGCCTCCACTTCGCTCAGTTGCATCGCCGGCAGCGTCGAAAACGGATTGTTGCCGGCCGCGCCGACGAAGTTGCCGTTGACCGACATGTCGGGATTGAAGGCCTTGCTCGATCCCGCCGGGGCGGCCGAACTCTGGCCCGGTGCCTCCGTCCTGGCGGGCGGTTCGGGCGGCGTCGCCGCCGCAACGGCCGCGGACGCCGGCGCGTCCGGCGCGGCGGCCGGGGTCATCGGACCGCCGCCGATTTGCGCGAGGCGCTGCTCGAGCGCGACCAGACGGTCGTCGTAGGCACGGCGCAGCGTGTCGAACTCACGGCGCAGGCGATCCAGTTCGTCTTTCACCTGCTGCACCTGCTGCGCCTGCGGCACCGGCGGCACGGGCGCCGGGCGGCGCCTGCGGTGACGACGAGACGGTCGAAGGCGGTGAGGGCGGAAGCGTCTGCGCCATCAGCGGCGCGGCGCTCATGCTGGTCAAGACGACGGCGGCGACGACACCCAGGGCAAGCCGGACACGAACCATGGCAACCTCGGTTGCGAACGAGAGATGAAGACTGAGCCCCCGGCGCGGGGGCGTAGGAACGCGTCAGGAATTGACGGGAGGGCCGCGCGGCGAGGGGCTGCCGATCACGACCAGGTCGGGACCGTGCGTCGAAGATGCGAGAACGGAGGGGCCAATGTCGGCGGGCCGGACGACATCCACGATCGCCGACGAGGCTGCGCTGGCCATCGTGTGACGCCAGTGGCAGAACAGGCAGTGCCAATCGGATATCGGCGGCGGGGTGGCTTCGAAATGCCGGACCGAATGCTCGAGCGCCAAGGCGGGTCCGCAGATGCCGTCGGCATCGACGACCGCCGATCCGGCCACGAACGGCAGCCAGACTCCGCCCAGCAGCGACAGCAGTGCCGCCCAAACGGCGAAGCGCCTGATTCGCGAGGGCATGACTCGGCTCACTCTAGCCGTGGTGCGGACCGCGCGTCAAACAGGACAGCGTCCATCGTCCATGGTCCACCGTCCATCGTCCAAGGGCGCGGGACCGCGGAAACGATGGACGACGGACCATGGACGATGGACGCTGGACCCCGGACTCGCCCCCTACTTCTTGTTCCAGAACGCCGGGTCGGTCGCCTTCGTCTCCGGCGACACATAGCTCATGGTCGGGCTGAGCCGGTATTTGTTGGACGTGATGCTGACGACGCCTTCGGCGAAGAACTTGGTGAAGATCATCTGATCGTTCGGCGTCATGGCCTTGCCAGTTGCCGCGTCGTCGGCCATCATCGCGTCGAATTGCCCGAACGTCGTCACCGACGAGAACATGATGTAGGTCCCGCCGGGCATCCCTTCCGACACGCGGTAGGTTCGCCAGCTCGCGTTCGGGGCCGTCTTGGAGATGATCTTCTTGTAGGCCGCCGTCGCCGCGGCGAATTCCTGGTCGTGTCCCGGCCGGATGCGCCAGATTGCGATGTTCCAGAAGCGGGCCTTGTTGAGATCGGGATACGCGCCGTAGCTCAGGTCGGGCTCGGCCACCGCTTCAATGCTGTCCACGCCGTCCAGGTACTGGGCATCGGCCGCGACGAGGCGCCCGAGCGTCGGCGACAGGTCGCGGTTGGCCGCATCGCGATCCATCGACTTGCCCCAGGCCGTGTACGACTCATACGGCGCGACGAACCAGACCTCGGCGCGGCCGGACATCGATTCCAGCGCCAGGTAGTAATCCGGCGACTTCGCCTGCGCGTAGGCCGCGGGCCAGCCGACCTCGTTGGCTTCATGGGCCGCGCCCTGACCAGCCTTGATCTGCTCGCGAGAAATCTGAAGAATCTTCGGTTGGGTCGTCGGCAGCGACTGCGCGACGAGCGCCGTCCCGCCAGCGGCGACGAGCACGGCAAAACCAATGCACAGAGATGGAACGACTCGGACACGCATAGGCGGACCTCCAGCGGGGAAACGGACGGACTTCTTTCGGTGTCCGGATGGTAGGCGATGTCATCCGGCGCGTCAACCTGCCGAACCTGGCCGAACTCTGGACTGCTGGGAACTCCGGACCCCGGACCCCGAACTCTGGACTACTCTGTTACAGCATGTCCTTCGCCCACTCCGCGGACCTGCCGACGCTGCGCGCGCAGGCTGATCGCGTGTTCCGGCGGTCGGCCGGCGCTCCGCTGGTCGGGGGCAATCACGTGCGCGTCCTGCGCGACGCGGCCGAGAACTACCCCGCCTGGGAGCAGGCGATTCGCGACGCGCGGCGCACGATCCACGTCGAGATGTACATCATCCACCGCGATGCGGTCGGCCGGCGCTTCGTTCAATCTGCTGGCCGCGCGGGCGCGCGACGGCGTGAAGGTCCGGGTGCATCTACGACTGGTTTGGCTGCGGATGGAATCCGCTGATCGGCCTGTTCCGCCCGCTCGTCGCCGCCGGCGCCGAGGTGCGCGTGTTCAATCCGCCGCGCTTCGCGGCCGCGCTCGGCTGGACCACCCGCAACCATCGCAAGTACATCTGCGTCGACGGCCGCGTGACGTACATCGCCGGACTCTGCATCGGGCCAGATGTGGGAGGGGCGACCCGAGAAGAAACAGGACCCCTGGCGTGACACCGGCGTCGAGATCATCGGCCCGGCCGTGCGCGCACGGCGAGCAGGGCTTCGCGGCGAGTTGGAGCCTGGCCGGCGGCACGGATCGATCCGGCCGAGTTGCCCGACGAACATGCGGCGCCCCGCGCCGGCGAACGGTCGACGTCCGGTTGATCTACACCGAACCGTTTACCGCCGCGATGCTGCGCGTCGGATCTGCTGATTGCCGCCATGGCGCGGCGCCGGCTGTGGATTGCCGACGCGTACTTCATCGGCCACGGCCCGTACGTGCAAGCCCTGCAACTGGCGGCGCGCGACGGCGTGGACGTGCGGCTGCTCATGCCGCAAGGCAGCGACGTGGGCTGGACCGTGCCCGTCTCGCGTACGCTGTATCGCACGATGATCGAGTCCGGCATCCGCATCTTCGAGTGGAACGGCACGATGATGCACGCCAAGACCGCGGTGGCCGACTCCGAGTGGGCGCGATCGGATCGACGAACCTGAACCTGAACAGCTGGGTGGGCAACTGGGAACTGGACGTGGCCATCGAGGATCGCACGTCGCGCGACGCTCGAGGCGCACTACGAGGAGGACCTCGGCAAGTCCACCGAGGTCCTGGCCCTCCGGTCCCGCCTTCGCCGCGTGCCCGTCGGCATGCGCCCCCATCGCGCCAAGCGCGCGGCGCGCCGCGCCCTTCGCACCGCCACCGGCGTGGGCCATGCGGTCGGCGCCGCGATGATGGGCACGCGGCAACTCGAGGCCTGGGAGTCTGCCCCGCTCATGACGCTTGGTCTGATCTGTCTGGCGTTCACCTTCGTCGGCCTCTGGAAGCCGCGCGTGCTCGCTGTGCCGATCGCCGCGTTCGCGGTGTGGATCGGCCTGTCCTTCGTGGCGCAAGCGATGGGCCTCGTGCGCGGGAGGGGGCGCCGATGACTGACCGTGTGATGGTGACGGCGATTGGCCGCGTCATCGCGGGCGCCGCCTCGACCGATCAGGATTTGGTCGCGGTGGAAGCGCCGCTCGAGATCGTGCTGACCCATCCGGCCGAACCCGCGCGACCCGGCGCTCGGCCCCTGACGCAATCGCTCGGTCTGGTGATGCGCACGCCCGGAGACGACGGGGACCTGGTGATGGGCTTGCTCGTCAGCGAGGGCATCATCACCACGCGCGCGGACATCCTGGAGATGTCATTCGAATCCCACCCGCATTCTCCGGAAGACACCGACGACGCCCGCTCGCCGCGGGCCATCATCACGCTCGCACCGGCCGTTGATCTCGCCGCCTTTGCCCATATGCGCGCGCTGGACGCCACCAGCGCATGCGGACTGTGCGGACGCCTCGCGCTGCGCGCGGTCCGGACGGTCGGCGGCCATCGGACGCCGGACGCGCCGACGATCGACGCGGCCGCGATCGAGGCGATCCCCGCGAGGCTTCGCGCCGGACAAGCCGTGTTCGCCGAAACGGGCGGCCTCCACGCTGCGGCGCTGTGCGACCTGGCGGGCGTCCCGTGGCTGGTGCGCGAGGATGTGGGACGGCACAATGCCGTGGACAAAGTCGTCGGCGCCGCGCTCGCGGCGGCGCGCCTTCCGGCCACGGACGCCCTGCTGGCCGTCAGCGGACGCGTGGCCTACGAAATCGTCCAGAAGGCCTGCGCGGCGGGTGTGGTCGGCGTGGTGGCCGTGGGCGCACCGTCAAGCCTGGCCGTCGATGCGGCGCGCGCGGCTGGGCTGACGCTGATCGGGTTCACTCGCGAAGGCCGGTTCAACATCTACGCGGGCTGGGAACGAATCTCCACTGCTGGGGAAAATTCACCAGTTGAGCAGGCGAATCCAGCGGAATAACCCCACAGCCTGCCGAAAATCGGCGGTTCTCACGCACCGTGAAACCGGCAACGTTTGTGCAAAGCACCTGTGCGTTTTGTCTTTGCGGGTGGCGTTGTTCATGGAGACTCCCCCTCGTCTCTGGCGGGTCGTCGGCCTCACGGTTGGCCTCCTGTCACTGGCGACTCCAGCGCTGGCTCAACGCAGCGCGCCACCCGCCTCCAAACCCCCTGACAACGAACTGTGCCTGGGCTGTCACGGCGATCCGGCGGTCGTCGGATCGACGGGCAAGTCCATCGCCGTGGATGGGCAGAAGTTCGGCGGGTCGATCCACGGGACGATGGGTTTCGCGTGCGTGGACTGCCATGCCGATTTGAAAGACCGCCCAGGAATTCCCGCACGCGCCGAAGTTGGCCCGCGTGAACTGCGCCAGTTGCCATGAATCGGCGGTCGCCAACTACAACAAGAGCATCCACGCCTTCGCGCGGCGTCAAACCGCCAGCAGCGTCGCGGCCGCGTGCGTCGATTGCCACACGGCGCATGAGATCCGCAGCGCCAAGGACTCGGCGTCGACGACCTACGCGCTCAATCTGCCGGCCACCTGCAGCCGGTGCCATGGCGATCCGGCCATCATCAAGCAGGGCCACATCGCGATTGGCAACGTGGCGGCACTCTACAAGGACAGCATCCACGGACGCGCGGTGAGCAAGAGCGGATTGCTGGTCGCCGCCAACTGCAAGAGCTGCCATGGCAGCCACGACATCCGGCCGAAGAAGGATCCGGCGAGCCGCGTCAATCGCGCGAACATTCCCGCGACGTGCGGCGCGTGTCATGAAGGCGTCCTGACGCAGTACGTAGGCGGCGTGCATGGCGTCGCGTTCGGGCGCGGCAATACTAAAGCGCCGGTGTGCGCCGACTGCCACTCGGCGCATGGCATCCAGCGCGCCGACGTCTCGTCGTGGCAACTCGACGTCATCCGCGAATGCGGGACCTGCCACGTGAACCGGATCGAGACGTATCGCGACACGTTCCATGGCCAGGTCACGTCGCTCGGGTTCGTGCGCGTGGCGACCTGCGCGGCCTGCCACGGCTCGCACGGCATCCTGCCGGCCAGCGATCCGCGATCGATGACGTCCAAGGCCCGGGTCCTGTCGACCTGCCAGCAGTGCCATCCCAACGCCACCGAGGGATTCGCGGGGTACGATCCGCACGCCGACAAGCACAGCCGGGATCGCAATCCGGTCCTCTTCTACGCGTCGCGAGTTCATGAAGTGGCTGCTGATCGGGGTCTTCGGGTTCTTCGGCCTGCACGCGTTGCTGTGGTTCCCGCGCGGCTTCGCGGAGCGGCGGCGCCACCAGGCCGGCACGCCTGAACCGCCGCCGCCCCCGCCAGACGCCGCCGGAGGGGCGAAGCCATGAGCGAGAACCGCATCCGGTCTTCGTCCGGCGGTTCGACGCGTTCGACCGGACGCTGCATGCGTTCCTGATGCTGAGCTTCCTCGGCCTGGCGGCCACGGGCCTGCCGCTGCTCTTCAGCGACCAGCCCTGGGCGCGGACGCTGACCTGGCTGCTGGGCAGTTTCGAAGTGGCCGGCTGGATGCATCGCGTCTGCGCGCTGCTGCTCATCACCGTCTTCGCGATCGCATCTCTGGCGCATCGGCCGGCGCCTGCTGCGGCGCGACTACTCCGTGCTGTGGGGCCCGAACTCCATGGTGCCGCAGCCGCGCGACCTGACCGATTTCATCGGCGCACATCCGCTGGTTCGTCGGCCAGGGCCCGCGGCCGCGGTTCGACCGGTTCACCTACTGGGAGAAGTTCGACTACTGGGCGGTGTTCTGGGGCATGGGCATCATCGGCGCGTCCGGCCTGCTGCTGTGGTTCCCGGAGTTCTTCGGCCGCGTCATGCCCGGCTGGGTCTTCAACGTCGCGATGCTGATCCACGGCGAGGAAGCGCTGCTGGCCGTCGGGTTCATCTTCACGATGCACTTCTTCAACGGGCACCTGCGGCCGGAGAAGTTCCCGATGGACACGGTGATCTTCACGGGCCGCGTGACGCATGGACGAAATGCGCGCTCGAACGGCCCGACGAACTGGCGCGGCTCGAACGCAAGGGCGGCCTCGACGCGCTGCGCGCTGACGCGCCGCAGGACTGGGTCTCCGGCTCGGCCGTGACGATTGGCACCATCGCCATCACGGTCGGCCTGATCATCGTGGGCCTGATCCTCTACGCCATCCTCAGTTGATGGTTGACGCGAGCCTCCACTCCGATTCACACTCACCAGCACGATGAAACTGCCGATTCCCCGCAACCCCATTGCCATCGTCGGCGTCGTTCTCGCGACGATCGGCGCGCTGTTCTTCCTCGATCTTCTTCCTGCTGGACATGTTCGGCCTGCACTCGAACCCCTACATGGGGATCGTGTTCTTCCTGGTGCTGCCGACGCTGTTCATCATCGGCCTGGTGCTGATCCCGATCGGCGTCTGGCAGGATCGGCGGCGGCGACGGACGGGACATGCGCGCGGAACTGGTCTGGCCGCGCATCGATTTCAACAACCCCCGGCACCGCAACATCGCGTTCCTCGTCACGATCGCCACGTTCATCAATGTTCTGATCGTGTCGCTGGCCGCCTACACCGGCGTCCACTACATGGACTCGAACGAGTTCTGCGGCCAGGTGTGCCACACGGTGATGGAGCCCGAGTACGCGGCGTTCCAGGACGGCGCGCACTCGCGCGTCGGCTGCGTGCAGTGCCATATCGGCCCGGGCGCGCCGTGGTTCGTGCAGGCCAAGATCTCCGGCCTGCGCCAGGTCGTGGCCGTGCACGCTGAACACGTTCTCGCGGCCGATTCCGTCGCCGGTGCACAACCTGCGCCCCGCGCGCGAAACCTGCGAGCAGTGCCACTGGCCCGAGAAGTTCCACGGCGACAAGGTCAAGGTCATCCGCGAGTTCGCCGGCGACGAGGCCAACACGGAGAGCACGACGACCCTGCAGATTCACGTCGGCGGCGGCAGCGACAAGCTCTCGATCGCGACCGGCATCCACTGGCACATGAACGTCGCCAACGTGGTCGAGTACATCCCGACCGACGACAAGCGGCAGGTCATCCCCTGGGTGCAAGATCACGGACCGCGAGGGCAACGTCCGCGAATACCTCGCGGACGGCGTGAAGAAGGAGGAACGTCGAAGTCGAGGCGAGCGCCGGATCATGGACTGCGTCGACTGCCACAACCGCCCAGCCACCCGTTCGATCCGACCGCGGACAAGGCCGTCGAATCGCGCGCTCGCGATGGGCGTGATTCCGCGGGACCTGCCGTTCATCAAGCGCGAGGCGGCCGCCGCGATCGGCGCCGCGTACCCGACCCAGCAGGTGGCGAACGACCCGATCGCCCAGAAGCTGCGCGAGTTCTACCGGACGAACTACAACAAGGTCTACATGAGCCGCCGCCCCGACGTGGAGCGCGCGATTGCCGGCGCCCAGCAGTTCTACGCGCGCAACGTGTTCCCGGAAATGAACGTCGGCTGGGGCACCTACCGAACAACATCGGGCACATGGACTTCCCGGGCTGCTTCCGCTGCCACGACGACAACCACAAGACGAAGGACGGCAAGGTCATCGGGCAGGACTGCGCGCACCTGCCACGACGATTCAGTAGGGCCGGGACCAGAGGTCCCAGGGTCCGGCCAGGATTCCGCGTGCGCGCCGGCTGGGCGTCCGTGATGGCATGTCAGCTGCCGGCCTGCCGCGGCACCGCACGCGCAGAACATCCGCGCCGGTGGAGGCTGGCCGAGGGGTCTATGACCGCGAGAAGTGCGCCACGTGCCACCAGATCGCCCGCCAAGGCAACAGCCGATTCCCGCTCGACGGCGTCGGCCTCGCGCTTGCCGCCGATCAGATTCGCCGATGGATCACCGACACCGCCGCAATGGAGGCGGCCCTGCCGCGACTGCCGGCCATCCGCATGTCGGCCCGGAAATACCGTCTCACGCCCGCGACCTCGAGGCGCTGGTGGCGTATCTGGGGACGTTGAAGTAGTCCAGCACTTCGAAGTTCGAAAGGTTCGAAAGTTGATCAGAAGTTGTAGAATTCCTCCCCATGCCGTTCCCTGGCCTGCGATGTCCGTACTCCGCAGCAATCCGCCAGGCCCTTGGCCGGCTGGGGCCGCTCGAATGGCGGGTCGCTCGAGGCACTCTGGGGGCGCGACCCCCGGCGACCGTCCGCGATCTCACGCCGACTTTCCCCGATATCGGCCTACACCACGCTGATGACGACACTGGACCGGTTTTACCGCAAGGGCGTGCTGGCGCGGCAGCGGTCGGGTCGCGCGTTCGTGTACCGCCCGCGGTGCAGATCGCTCCGAATTCGAACGGGCCCGCACGGCAGACGTCGTCCGCGAGGCGCTGGCCCGGACGGAGGGTCGCTGGCGCCGCTCGTGTCCTGCCTCATCGACGCGGTCGGTGACCGGGACAAGCGAACTCCTGGACGAACTCGAGTCGCTGGTCTCCGCTCGCCGGGCCGAGAGTCGAAGGAGCGCCCATGAACTTCGGACCCCGCACGCTGACGGTCGGGTTGGCCGCTTTCACCGTGACCGGCGCGGTCGCCTCGCTTGTCGTCGTCGCCCGGCCGGCGCACACGGCGAGCCGGTCCGCCCGCAGCGCGGGCCCGGCATCTGGCGTGGCTGAGATTGCTGCCGGCCACCGCGGCGATCGCCGGCGGCCGTGACCGTGGTCGCGGCGTTTCTGCTGTTCGAACCGCGCCGACCGCAGGAGTATCTGGGCTGGAGCGTCCAGGCGCTGGCGGTGCTCGGCTTCGCCGTGCTCGCGCACGGCGGCGTGGCGCTCGGCGAAACTCGCGGCGGCCACCCGGCGGCTGACGCGGGCGTGGCGCGCCGCAGCTGA
Organism: uncultured Acidobacteriota bacterium; assembly: GCA_963751445.1. Lineage (GTDB taxonomy): Bacteria > Acidobacteriota > Vicinamibacteria > Vicinamibacterales > SCN-69-37 > DASUGC01. Next base: position 296,872 of record CAVVUL010000010.1, read on the forward strand.
GCCGGTCGCGCTCGACGGGATCAGCGTGCCGGCGCTGGCCGTCACCGCCCCATTCCCCATCGTGGCCGTCCTCGGCCTGCGCCGGCCGACGCTCGTCATCGCGCGATCGGTGCTGGCGGCGTGCACGCCGGACGAACTCCGCGCCATTCTCGCGCATGAGCAGGGGCACATCGACCGTCGTGACAATCTACGCCGCCTGCTGCTGGCCGTCTCTCCCGACGTGGTGGCCTGGCTCCCGGCCTCCGATCGGCTCTTCGCCGAGTGGTCCAGCGCCGCGGAGGAAGCCGCCGACGATGACGCCGCGCGAGCCGGCGCGGCGGGACGACTCCACCTCGCGTCCGCGCTCATGAAGGTGGCCCGCCTGGCGACCGGTCACGCCGCTGCCGACGTCATGCCGGCCAGCGCCCTCTACTGCGGCCACAACCTGGACGGTCGCGTGCGTCGGCTGCTCGAGCCGCCGTGCGCCGCGTCGCGTGGCGCCGGCGACCGCCCCCCCCTCACGCGCATCGCGCAACCCTCGCCGCCGCGGCCGTCGTCGCCACCGTGGCGCTGCAAGGCCTCCACGCGGTCATTGAGACAGCGATACGGACACTTCCGTAGACATCTTTTCTATTGGTCGAACGATTTGCCCCATGAGGATCAAACGGCGCCAAGCGCTGTTTACCGCGCCCTCCCAAATAGATCGATAGATCGATAGACCGTTAGATCAATAATAATTGTCCGTGTCCTCGGCTCCGACGTTCTGTTCGATCGACAGCTGCTGCGCGGGCGCGCGGTGGGCGTGGTGTGCAATCCCGCCTCGATTGACGCCGCGTTCCGGCATGTGATCGATCGCCTGGAGGCTGGCGGCGTGCACGTGCGCGCGATCTTCGGACCCCAGCACGGCTTCCGGTCTGACCTGCAGGAAAACATGATTGAGTCGCCGCACGACGGAAGACGCGCGGCGGAGCGTGCCCGTCTACTCGCTCTACAGCGAGACCCGCGAGCCCACGGCGGCGATGCTCGAGGGACTTGACGCGCTCGTGATCGATCTGCAGGACGTCGGCACCCGCATCTACACATACATCTATACGATGGCGTATTGCCTCCGCGCGGCGGGACGATAGGGTCTTCCGGTCGTCGTGTGCGATCGGCCGAATCCCATCGGCGGCGAGGCGGTCGAAGGCCCGATGCTGGCTGCAGGGGTTTGAATCGTTCGTCGGGATGTTCCCGATCGCGATGCGCTATGGCATGACCATCGGCGAACTGGCCGCGTACTTCAACGGCGAGTTCGGCCTGGGCGCCAAACTCGAGGTGGTGCAGATGCCGGAGTGGTCTCGCGACACCTATGGCGACGAAACCGGACTGCCCTGGGTGCCCCCGTCGCCCAACATCCCGACGGTCGACACGGCGGTGGTCTATCCCGGCACGGTGCTGCTGGAAGGCACGAACATCTCGGAGGGACGCGGCACGACAAGGCCGTTCGAGCTGGTGGGTGCGCCGTGGGCGAATCCGGAGCGCCATCGCGGCCGACTTGAACGCGCGCGCGCTGCCCGGCGTGCATTTCCGGCCCGCGCTGTTCGAACCCACGTTCCACAAGCACGCAGGCGTGCCCTGCGGGGGCTGCCAGATTCACGTCACCGATCGCCCGTCGTTCCGCAGCGTGGACACGGGGGTCGCCGTCATCGACGCCTTTCGCGCCGCCGGACCGGGCCAGTTCGCGTGGCGAAACCCGCCGTACGAATACGAGCCACGAAAGCGCCCATCGACATCCTGTACGGGTCGGCGGACTTGCGCACCCGGCTCGACCGCGGCGAGGGCGCCCGGGAGATTTGCGCGGCCTGGGCGGGCCAGGTGGGCGCCTTTCTCGACATCCGGGCGCGGTATCTGCTTTACTGAAGGCAGAGGTCCTTATCCTGATGAAGCGTGCCGGTCTTTTCGATGGACTCTTGTGCGTGGTGATCGCCATGTTCGCCGGCGCCGTGGGCGCCCGGGCCGGCTGGAGGCCCGTCTGCGCCGCCCGTGTCGCAAGGCTCAGGCCGACAACGGATGGACGCTCCCGCCAACCGCGGCGGCGGAGAAGAACCCGCTGACGGTCAACGACACGGTGCTGGCCGGCGGCAAGAAATTGTATCGGCGACAAGTGCGCCCGCTGCCACGGTCTGCGCGGCAAGGGTGACGGGCCCGAGGGCGACGAATCGCACCAGGAAGACATGGATCTGACGGTGGCCGCGCGGGCCGGCGCGCAATCCGGACGGCGTGCTCTTCTACCGCATCTGGAACGGACGCTCGGCGATCCAAGATGGAGCCGATGTCCAAGGAACTGACCAAGGAACAGGTCTGGGCCCTCGTCGCTTACGTGCAGACGTTGCGCGCACGGACCTCCGGAATCCAGTGAGTGAATCGGCCGCCGACGCCGGCGATCGTTTCGAGCAGGAACTGGTGATCGCGGCCGAGCCGGCCGCGGTATTCCAGTGCTTCTTCGCGCCGGAGGCGTTGCGCGCGTGGTGGCAGGCCATCCGGTCCGTCACGACACCCGTTCCCCTGGGCGTCTACGCCGTGGAATGGGCGACCACGCCCTACCGGGACGATCTGCTTGGCGCGCTAGGCGGGGTGTTTCACGGCACGGTGGTCGACGTGAAGCCGAACAAGTCGTTCCTGGTCGCCGACGCCTGGTGGGTGCCGCCCGAGGGCGATCCGATCGGCCCCATGGCGCTCGACATCAGTTGCGAGGCCGTCTCAGCCGGATGCCGTCTGCGCGTGCGCCAGAGCGGCTACGACCCGTCCCCACGCTGGCGCCGCTACTACGCCGTGGTGTCCCGCGGCTGGCAGATCTCGCTCATCGCCCTCAAACGCTACGCCGAAACCCAAACCCGAACCGTAGGACCGTAGGACCGTAGGACCCTAGGACCCTAGGACCCTAGGACGACCGTGGTCTCAGTCCCAACATCCGCCCCACACCAATCGCCAGAAACGCCGCAAAGAAGCTGAGCAGCGCGCCCATCTTGGCTTCGTCGAGCACGGCGCCTGGCGGAAATGCGGCCGTCGCGAAAAACAGCGCGACCGTGAAGCCGATGCCGGCGGCGACGCCCATCGTGATCAGCGACCGGAAATCGAGACCGTGCGGCCGACGAAACCCCATCCGCTCCGCGATCAACGTCGTGCCCACCACCCCGATGGGCTTTCCGATCACCAGGCTGGCGGCCACGATCCAACTGATCGGTCCGACCGCCGAGAGCGGTACGCCTGCGTTGACGAGTCCGAACGCCAACAGCACGAACTGCACCGGCACCTTCCACCACTGCTCGAAGTTGTGCATCGTCATGAGCCGGACGGGCTCCTGCCGGCCGAACACCTTGAGATCGGACTTGTGGTGCGGCATCAGCGGAATGATCGGCACGAGCGCCAGCGCCGGATGCAACCCGCCGTAGAACATGCCGAGCCACGAGAGCAGGCCAGGGCCCAACACGTATAACCAGAAGTTGTGAACGCCCAGCCGCCGCATGCCCCACGCGAGCAGCATGCCGGGAATCACCAGCGCCGCGAGGAGCGTCAGCGACACCAGGCCGCTCGGGTAGAAGATCGCCAGCACCACCAGGCCGAGCGCGTCGTCGGCGATGGCGAGTAGCAGCAGGAACGGAATCGCCGGGCTGCCGCGCGGGAAGATCAGGCGCGCCGCCAGGTACGAGAACGCGATGTCGGTCGCGCAGGGAATCGCCCAACCCCGGTGCAGCTCCGGCGTGCCCATCGCGTGGATGGACAGCAGGAAGATCGTCGCCGGCGCGGCCATGCCGCCGACCGCGGCGATAATCGGCACCGCGCCCTCGCGCGGGGATGAGAGCGGCCCGCCCGGCAGCATGGCCTCGAAGACCTCCTTCATCGCCAGCCCGAAGAAGAAGACCATCGCGATGTCGTTGACGGCGAATCGGATCACGCTCGTGAACCGGGTGTAGTGCTCCACGTCGGCGTTCGCCCAGACCAGCGCCGTCACGGCACCGGCCATCAGCAGCAGCGAATTACTGAAGATGAACGAGAGGGCGGCGGTCGCCGTATCCCGCATCTTCACACCCTGGGACCTGTGGGCCATGGAACCTCGGATTCAGCGCCGTTGCAGCGTACAATCCCCGGGAGCGTTGCACAACCTCGACGAACAGGACGGACTCTGATGGAACGGCCGAATTGGGCGCTGCTCGCATTTGTCGTGGCCGCTGCGGCCCTGCTGGTTTCTGGGGCGACGTGGTACCGAAGCGACGCGGCAATTGAGGAACTGCGCGCGGCCCTGCGCACACGGTCCGCCGAGGCCGCGGGTGGCGACCGGGCCCCCGTCATCGATCTGGCCGGCGCGCCGGCGCAAGGCGCCGACGGCGCGAAGGTCGCGCTGGTCGAATTCTCCGACTACGAATGCCCGTTCTGCATCCGCCATTTTCGGCAGACGATGCCGCAGATCGTGGCGAACTACGTGACCACCGGCCGCATCCGCTACGCCTTCCGCGACTGGCCCGTCGATCAACTGCACCCGGAGTCGATTCGCGCGCATGAAGCGGCGCAGTGTGCGGGCGAGCAGAACCGCTACTGGGACCTCCACCCGCGCCTGTTCGGACCGGCCGGATCGCATTCGCCGGAGAAGCTGCTCGGCCTGGCGCGCGACATCGGCCTCGACATGAACGCGTTCAACGCGTGTGTCACCAGCCAGCGATCCGACAGCGCCATCCGTGAGACAGGCCGGATGGCCGTCGAATTCGGCGCCACGGGCACGCCCGCGTTCTTCGTCGGCTTGCGCGATCCCGCGACCGACAAGGTCACCGTCGTGCAGGGACTCACCGGCGCCCAGCCGTACGAAGTCTTTGCACAGGCCCTGGACGCCGCGCTCGCGAAGGCGAAGTAACTATCCCGTGATCGGCCCGATCAGCTGAATCGCGCAGTCCGCGCCGGCGTGGGCACAGACCGCGGCGAGGATGCCGCGGGTGACGAAGGCATAGGAAACGCCGCCACGTAGATGACGACGAGACGACGCCAGATCGGCAATTGACCGGCGGCCGCAATGCGTGCGCCCGCCTCGGGCAAAGGGCCTGTCACGCGGCGCACGTGAGCCGGCGTTCAGGCGGGCTTGACCTTGAGCACACCCGCCGTGACCAACGCGCCCGTGAAATCGAACAGATGCCGAGCGCTGACGATCCCGTCAGGCGAGAGGTGGTATTCGGCGGCGCCGACGAACTGCACCCGGGTGCCCGGCTTGGCGTCACCGAAGAACTGTCCGTCGGCCGTGCCGCTGAAACGCCAGAACAGCGCGGCGCGGTCGCCGTCGATGAGCGGCGCGTCCCAGGTCATGTCCATATCCGGGAACGCCGCCAGCCAGTACTCGTAGACCTTCTGGATTTCGTCGCGTCCGTGCGCCGTGCCGGCCGCCGGACTCGTGAACGAGCCGTCCGCAGCGTGATCGGCGGCGAGCGTCGCCGCCGAACGGCTGGCAAACGACTGCTGGTGTCTGGCGAGCAACGTTTCAATGTCCTGCCGGTTCATGCCCCCTCCGTTCTAGTTCCGCCACGGGTCGACGAGCGCCTTCGGGACCTTCAGGGCCCCCGCTAATTCCAGCGCGGTGTTGATCTCGCCCAAACCGAATGTTCGCGCGCCGATGCGGGCCCATGGCACCTCGCGGCCGTAGCGCTCGAGGGCGCGGAGGGCACGCAGAAAATGGCCGACCTCGCTGCCCCAGCACCCGCGAATGTCGAGATGCTTCCGATTGATGTGCTCGTGCGCGTTGATCGTGCTGTCGCCGGTGTTGGTGTAGTGGCCCGCGATGATGTACGCGCCGCCATTCCTCGCCAGGCGCACGCCTTCCTCGAACGCGCGCGGGGATCCGGCCGCCTCGACCACGACATCCGCGCCGAGCCCCCCCGTCAGGTCCAGCACTTTCGCCAGCCGCTCCTCTGCGGTCGTCGTGTCGAGGTCGATGACGATGTCGGCGCCCATGTCGAGCGCCAGGGCCAACCGATCGACCGGCGCGCCAATGACTATGACCTGCCCCGCGCCAGACTTCCTGGCCAGCGCCGCCGTGCTCATGCCGACGGCGCCCGCGCCCTGCACGACCACCGTGTCCCCCAACGCGAGGCGGGCGCGCTCGATGATGTGGACCGACGTGAGCAGCCCGCAGCCCGCACCGATGTAGGCCTCGAACGTCACCGCATCCGGCAGTCTCGCCACGATGACGCCTGGTTCGAGATACACCTTCTGCGCCCAGCCGCCGAAGAGCCCTTCCGCGGCCGAATCCGTGATGCCGTACACGCGACGGGCCGAGCATCGCGTCGGCGTGCGGTGAACGGTACACGCCAGACAGCGTCCGCACGTGCGGTGGACGTCGAAGAACGCCACGCGGTCGCCCTCGCGCAGCGGGGCGCCCGTCACATCGGCCAACCCGCCTCGCACCTTGTCGAGCGTGCCGGTCGTGACATGCCCCGGAATGATGGGGTACGGCACGCCGGACAGCCGTCCGTGCCACAAATGCACATCGGTCCCGCACACCTCGGACAGCGCCGTGCGCAGCAACGCGCCGCCCACGGGCAGATCCGGCTCGGTGAATTCGCGGACCTCGACCGGCACCCGCGGCGCAGGCATCACGGCGGCAAGGACGGTCGGCATGGGGACATATTACTCTCGTCGTCCTAGGGTCCTGGGGTCCTAGGGTCCCAGGGTCCTGATAAAGTCGATGCCAGCATGCCGATGACGATCCGGGAGGCCGCTGGCCAGATCCGGTCCGGGCAGATCAGGGCGATCGACCTCGTGGAGGCGAGCCTCGCCGCCATCGCCCGAGACCAGCCCCGTACGAACGCCTTCATCCGCGTGGACGCCGAGGGTGCGCGCGCGGCCGGCAGGCGCGTGGACGACGAACTGGCGCGCGGGGGCGTCGATCGCGGCCCACTGTACGGCATCCCGATCTCCCTGAAAGACCTGATCGACGTGGCCGGCGAAGTCACCACGGCGGCCTCGCGTGTGCTGGCCGACCGCGTGGCGCCGGCCGACGCGACCGTCGTGGTGCGGCTGCGCGAAGCCGGCGCCATCATTCTGGGCAAGACCAACCTCCACGAGTTCGCGCTCGGCACGACCAGTGAGGACTCGGCATTCGGCGCGGTGCATCACCCGTACAATCGCTCACGGTCAGCCGGCGGATCGAGCGGTGGTTCGGCGGCGGCGGTCGCGTGCGGCATGGGGCTGGCCTCCATCGGCACGGACACCGGCGGCTCCATTCGCATCCCGGCGGCGGCGTGCGGCGTGGTGGGACTCAAGCCGTCGCTCGGTGAAGTGCCGACCGATGGCGTGATTCCGCTCAGCACCTCCTTCGACCACGTCGGGCCTCTGGCCCAGTCGGTGGACGACGCGGCGACGCTGTGGGCGATTCTCGCGGCGAGACCCGTGCCGACGCTCAATCGCGCCGCCGCGCCGCCGCTTCGGTTGGCGCGCCTGCGCGGCTATTTCGACACACCCGTCGCGCCGGACGTGCGGACCGCGTTCGAAGCCGCGCTCGATCGCCTGGTGCGCGCCGGCGCCACGGTGACCGACGTCGAACTCCCCTCCGCCCGCGGCGTGCTCGAGGCCTACGTCACCATCGCGCTGGCCGAGGGCACGGCCTGGCACGCGACGTATCTCGACACGCGCGGCCGCGACTACACACCGATGGTGCGCGCCCGGTTCGAAAGCGGGCGCCAGATTCCGGCGGTGAAGTACGTCGAGGCGCGCGACTTCTGCCGGCGGCTCCGCCACGACGTGGACGCGCTCTTCGCGCAGGCCGATGCGCTCGTGCTGCCCACGCTGCCCATCACCGCCCCGCTCCTCGGCGCGGACGACATCACCATCGATCCGGCCCTGGGCGACCTCACGCCCGTCCGCACCGCGATGCTCAAGCACACGCAGCCGTTCAACATGAGCGGCCATCCGGCGATCTCGCTCCCGCTGCCGGCAGCCGGTCTGCCGGTGGGCCTGCAACTCGTCGGCCGGCTCGACGACACGCCGGGCCTCTTGGCGATCGCGGCCGCTTGCGAGAAAATCATGTCGCACGAGTGATCGCCCGCGCTTTTCACGCCTGGGAACGGCGGCTCGCCTTCGCCGACGACAACCGCATCGTCCGCCCCTTTGAATGGGGACTGGATTGGCTGGGGATCGATCCGTCCACTCCGGACCCGGCCGCCGCGGTGTCTGCCTGGGCGGCGAACACGATGACGGCGACCGACGAGTTCTACCGCGCACCGCGCCTGCACACCGTCGACCGGAGCGGCGATCGGCTGGAATTCGAGAGCGCCGTCCGAACGCCGAACGCCGCCAATAACGTCGTCGGCCTCCGGGTGTTTCCCGCGTGGGAGCGCAAGCCCGGACGATCCACACGCGCCGTGGTTGTGCTGCCGCAATGGAACGCGGACGCGAGCGGGCACGTCGGCCTGTGCCAGCTGTTCGCCCGGTTCGGCATCACCGCCGTGCGAATGGTCCTGCCGTACCACGAACACCGGCGCCCGCCTGACCTCGAACGCGCCGACTATATCGTCAGCGCCAACATCGGTCGCACGCTGCAGGCCAACCGGCAGGCGGTGCTCGATGCGAAGCGCGCGGTGGACTGGCTGGAGGCGCAGGGCTACGACCGGATCGGCATCATGGGCACCAGTCTCGGGTCCTGCCTGTCGATGCTCACCATGTCGCATGACCCGCGAATTCGTGCCGGCGCGTTCAATCACGTGTCGCCGTACTTCGCCGACGTCGTCTGGCGAGGGGTGTCCACCCGGCACGTGCGCGAAGGCCTCGAAGGCGGCATCGAACTGGATGCCTTGCGGGAATACTGGATGCCGATCAGCCCGTGGCCGTTCATCGATCGCGTTCGCGGCCGGCGGTCTCTGCTCGTGCACGCGCGCTATGACCTGACATTCCCGGTCGATCTGTCAAAGAAGCTGATCGAGGAATTTCACCGCCGCGGCGCCAATCCGCAAACGGCCCTTCTGCCGTGCGGGCACTACACGACGGGCAAGGCGCCGTTCAAGTTCATCGACGCGTACCACCTGATCAGATTCTTCTCTGACACATTGTGAAGGTCCCAGGGTCCAAGGTCGACCATTGAAGTTCTTGCAATATCGATTCGGTCCCATGGTGCGATTCCGCACACATCCGGCGGAGGATTGCGGTACGTGACTTGCCACGAAGACCGGCATGGGAGTGAAGCGTCTCGAGGAATTGGCAGCGTACCAGCTGGCGGTGGAGTTCAAGAAAGGGGTTTACACGCTCGTTCGGGGCAATGCTGAAGCCAACCGGGATCTTCGCTATCGTTCACAGTTGTTCGAGGCAGTCGCCAGTGTGGAGGCGAACCTTGCCGAGGGCTGGCGCCGATATGCCGCAGGCGAGATGTCACAGTTCATCCCTGGTAAACGCTGCGGCGCTGCCATGATGGCCCTCTGGCGCTCATTGCAACCGTTCACGAACCACCCACGAAGCAGCCGCGTGAGGGAGGAAGTCATGGACGATTGGAACCGGACCCTTGGGACGAGACCTTCAGGACTGGACCCTTCCGGACCTTTGGACCCTTGGACCCTGGGACCAACAGGTTACAAGTATTTGAACAGTCCTTTGAGGGCGTCGAAGATGACGGTCCCGACCGCCGCCACGAAGGGAGACAGGTTGCCCTGCACCAGTTCGCTGGCGGCGTCCGCACTCCTGATGGGATCGGTGAGCAGCAGCCAGATCGTGGCGCCGGCGACCGTCGCGGCCACGAGTCCGATGATCGCCACAAGGCTCACGCTGAATCTCACGACACTCATGGGAACTCGATCAGTCTAGCACCGAGGGCGGCGGCCGCCGCCGCTCCTCACGGCACCAGGACAATCTTGCCGAACTGCTGGGACGACTCGAGTCTGAGGTGCGCCTGCGCCGCGTCGGCCAGCGGAAACACGCGGTCCACGGCCGGCCTGACGACGCCCTTGAAAAAGAGATCGGCCGCCTGCAGCAACTCGGCCTTCGCGCCCATGTAGGAGCCCAGCAGCGAGAGCTGCCGAGCGAACAAGTGCCGAAGGTCGAGCGACGTCTGATAGCCGCTCGTCGCGCCGCACGTCACCACCCGGCCGCCGCGCGCCAGACACCGCACGCTCTTCTCCCATGTCGCCACGCCTACATGTTCGACGACGATGTCCACTCCGCGGTTGGCGGTGAATCCCTTCACAGTGGATACGAGGTCATCGCGGTAATGGTTAACCACCGCATCGGCGCCCAGCTCGCGAGCCCTGGCCAGCTTGGCGTCGGTGCCGGCCGTGGCGATGACGCGGGCGTGAGCGGCCTTGGCCAGTTGAATGGCCGCCTGACCGACGCCACTGCCCGCGGCCAGGACCAGGACCGTGTCGGATGGCACGAGGCGGGCCCGAGCGAACAGCATCTGCCACGCGGTCAGGAACGGCAACGGAAAAGCGGCCGCGTCCTCGTAGCCGATGTGATCGGGAATGGGAATCAGGTTCGACGCCGGCACGGTCACGTACTCGGCATAGCCGCCGTCCGACTGATAACCGAGCACATCGTACTTCGCGCAGTAATTGTCCTCCCCCGCCAGGCATTTCGGGCATCGGCCACAGCTGAGGCCAGGCTGGAGCATAACGCGCTGTCCGACGGAAGTGCCGGTATCGCCGGCGTCCACCACTTCGCCGCTCACGTCGGCGCCAGAGATGTGCGGCATCGGAATCTTCACGCGATCGAGGCCGCGGCGCTGCCACAGGTCGAGGTGATTCAGCGCGCAGGCGCGGACGCGGACGACGACCCAACCCGGAGGCGCCACCGGCTCGGGCGCGTCTTCATACACCAGGACCTCGGGACCTCCATGGGCGTGGAAGCGGACGGATTTCATGGAGACAGACTAGCAAATGTAGGCCGGGCCTTCAGGCCCGGCAGCAATGGCGGCGCTGAAGCCCCGCCCGACGGCAGCTTTGAAACGTGCTTTCAGAATTCGACCGATGTTGGCGTGATTTCGCGGCCCAGGCCTTCGAGCGACGGGCCAATCCGGCTCAGGTCGCCGACGACCACCACGGAGGCGTCGTCAGGGTGGAGCCACGTGCGGGCGACCCGCGTCAGGTCGCTGGCGGTGAGCTGCTCGATGGCCGGGACGAATCGGTCGACCGCGTCATGGTCCAGATCGTAAATGAGCATCTGCACCAGGGCGCGTGCGTGCTGCGCGGCTGTTTCGAACTGGCGCGCATAGCCGCGGGCGAGCGACGCCCGGGCCTGCGCCAGTTCCGCCGCGCCAATCGCGCCGTCGCCCGACACCTCCCGGCATTCCCGCAGGATCTCGCTCACGGCATCCGCCGTGGCATCGGCCTGCACGCTGGTATCGCAAGAAAACACGCCGCCGGCCCGCCGCATCTCGAACGACGAGTGCGCGCCGTACGTGATGGCGCGGACTTCGCGGAGATTGCGGTTGATACGGCTCGTGAACTGGCCGCCCAGCAGCGCGTTCATCGTCAACAACGCGTGATAGTCCCGGGTCCGGCGCGGCGGGCCGCCGTGGCCCACGCGGACCTCCGACTGTGGAGAGCCGGGACGGTCGATCACGCGAACGCGACGGTCGGGCACCGCGGCCGGCGCCACGAGCGGCGCCACCGTCACCGGTGTCGCGTCCCAGTCGCCGAAGGCCCGGACGGCTCCGGACCAGACCCGGCTGGCCTCCACATCGCCGGCCACCAGCAGCGTCGCGCGCGCAGGCGCCCACGTCGAAGCCCAATGCGATCGCACCTCGTCGAGCGTCGTCGCCTCCACCGCACGCGTCGTGCCCAGTGCGCCGTGTCCGTACGGGTGGTCGCCAAAGACAGCGGCCAGCATCGCGCGATCGGCCACGGTTCCAGCCACGCGGCTGGACTGGATCAGCCGGCTCCGGCGCAGGTCGCGCACGCGCTCGAAGTCCGCGGCCATCAGCCTGGGACGCCGCACCAGATCAGCGAGCAGATCGAGCGCCGCCTCGAAGTGCCGCGCCAAGGTCGTGAGCGTGACGACCGCGGCATCGGCCCCGGGGTCGACGGATAAGTGGCCGCCCATTCGCGCCAGCGCGTCCGCCACCTCAATCGCGTCACGCCGGCCCGCGCCTTCCGTCATCAGGGCCGCCACGAGGCTCGTCAACCCAGGGCGGTCCCGGGGATCACCGCCCGTCCCCCCATCCATCACCAGCGCGATCGTCACCGCCGGCACGGCCGTATGGCCGACCGACCACACACGGGCGCCGTGGTCCATCACACGCCGGTCAACGGCGGGAAACACCACGGGCGACGGGGCGCCGACGGTGGGGATGAGAAAGCGATCGCTCAGGGTAGTCCAGAGTCCATAGTCCAGGGTCCAGAGTCCTGCGTTCCACGTCCAGCGTCCGCACGTCCGGTCCTTGTCCGTGCCAGTTCGCTCTTGCCGGCGGGCACGACCGACAGCACGGCGGCCTCGGCAGGATCGATCCACTTCTGCAAAGCCGCCTGGACGGACTCGCTCGTCGCGTCGACATAGCGCGCCAGATCAGTGTCGAACGAGTCGGGCTGTCCGAGATACACGTTGTAGGCGTTCAGCTGATCGGCGCGGCCACCGAATCCGCCGAGGGCCTGCACGCGATAGACAAACGCCGCTTCGGCCTGCGCGCGGCCGCGCTCCAGCTCGTCCTGGGCCGGACCCGTCGCGCGAAGGCCGTCGAGTTCCTCCATGATGCCGGCGTGCACGTCCGCCAGCGGGACGCCCGGGGCCGCCGTGGCCACGACTTGGAACACGCTGCCCAGTTCGCGCGAGGCCTGGCCCGCCATGACGTCGCTCACGAGGCGCCGATCGTGGATCAGGCGCCGGTAGAGCCGGGCCGTGCGGCCATTCGCAATCGAGATCCCCGGCGAGATCCAGTTCCGCGTCGCCGGGCGCAAAGAGCGCCGGACTCGGCCATGTCAGGTAGAGGCGCGGCAGATCGACGCGGTCCTCCAGCACGGTCCTGCTGGCGCGCGCGGTGACGGGCGGTGCGGACACGGCCGGCACATCGGGTCCGCGGGGAATGTCGCCGAAACAGGCTTCGGCCCGGTCGAAGGCCTCAGCCGGCGTGAGATCTCCGGCGATCACGAGCGAGGCGTTCCCCGGGTGGTAGTAACGCCCGAAGAACTCGCGCGCATCATCGAGCGTCGCCGCTTCCAGGTCGGCCGTCTCGCCGATGGTCGGCCAGGCATAAGGATGATTCGGCGGGTAGAGGGTCCGGGCGATGGCAAACTGCGCCAATCCGTAGGGCCGGTTCTCGTAACTCTGGCGACGCTCGTTGATGACGACGCCGCGCTGCGTCTCGAACCGATCGCGGGTCAGCACGGGCAGCATCCAGCCCATGCGATCGGCCTCCATCCACAACGCGCGGTGCGCCGCCTCGCGCGGCACCACCTCCCAGTAATCGGTGCGATCCGCGCTCGTCGATCCGTTCACCGCCGCGCCCACTTCCTGCAGCGGCGCGAAGTAGCTGCGGGGCTGATGCGCGGACCCCTCGAACATGAGGTGCTCGAACAGATGCGCGAAGCCGGTCTTGCCGGGCCGCTCGTTCTTCGACCCCACGTGATACCACACGCTCACGGCCACCAGCGGCACCCGATGGTCCTCGTGCACGATCACATCGAGGCCGTTCGCGAGCGTGCGCTTCTGGAATTCAACCCGCATGACAGGCGCTGGCGAGATCGCGCTCGCTCAATTGACCTGCGTCAAGGGGATCGCCTTGCGGCTGTAGGCGGAGATCGAGACCTGCTGGGCGACGCGATCGGCGGCTGCGATGATGGCGCGCGCGGGCGGCGAATCAGGATCGCTCTCGACGATGGGCACACCCGAGTCCCCGCCGACCCGCACGGGCTCGTGCAACGGAATGCTGCCCAGGAACGGGACCGACATCTCCTCCGCGAGCCGCTCGCCGCCGCCCTTGCCGAAGATATCGCTTTCTTTGCCGCATCCGGGGCACACGAAGTAGCTCATGTTCTCGATCAGCCCGATCGCCGGGATGTTGAGCTTGCGGTACATCTGCACGGCGCGGCGCGTGTCGGCCAGCGAGACGGTCTGCGGCGTCGTGACCAGCACCGCGCCCGCCACCGGCACGGTCTGGCTCAGGCTCAGCGCGACGTCGCCGGTCCCCGGCGGCATGTCCACGATGAGATAGTCCACGTCCGTCCACTTGACGTCACGGAAGAACTGCGTAATCGCGCCATGCAGCATCGGACCGCGCCAGATCACCGGCGCATCGTCCTGCGTCAGGAAGCCCATCGACACGGCCTGGATGCCGTAGCGCTCGGCCGGACGGATCTTCTCGCCGTCCATTTCGAGTTGCGTCTTCAGGCCGAGCATGATCGGCACGTTCGGCCCGTACATGTCGCCGTCGAGCAACGCGACGCGGCTGCCCCGCTTGGCCAGCGCGATCGCCAGATTCACCGCCACCGTGGTCTTGCCGACGCCGCCCTTGCCGGCGCCGACCGCGATGATGTTCTTCACGCCGTCCACCGGCGCCCGGCCCAGCTTCCGGCCGGCCGACGGCGCGCACGTTCGCGGTCATTTCCACGTCCACCCGGCTCACGCCGGGAATGGCGAGGACGACCGCTCGCGCCTGGTCGCGCAACACGTCCTTCACCGGACACGCCGGCGTGGTGAGTTCCACGACGAAGGCGACGGCGCCGTCCTGGATTCGGATGTTCTTCACGAATCCCAGCGCGACGATGTCCTTGTGGAGATCGGGGTCCTTGACGGCACGAAGGGCGTCCAGCACAGCGGCTTCGGTAATGGGCATGAGTAGATTCTCTTACTTCAGGAAGTGCTCGGCAAAATCGCCGACATAGGGCAGTTTGTACGAGTCCCCCTGCCAGGCCTTCAGCATGAGGAAGACCCACAGGATGACGACCGCGACCCGCGCGGGCACGTCGAACACCACGCCAATGACCGGCACGCTGGTCAGGGCGAGATAGGCGACGACCACGCCCGAGAACGTCACGACGGACTGCATGGCGTGGAACCGCACGAACCGGTTCTGTTTCTCGAGCAGCAGCACGATCAGGCCGGCGATCAGCCCGCCGGCGTACGCGGCGACCGCCAGCAGGCGGGGGTTGGAGGTGCGCACAGGCGGCCCGGGCGGATCGATCACGCAGGCTCCTGGCGAGGCGGCTGTCCCGGCAGCCTCGGTGGCCTCCCGAACTCGCGCCGCGCTTCGTTGTTGAGGAGGACCCAGAACGCGTACACGCTAAGCGCGGTGCCGAACGGCACGGCCAGCAGGTCTGGCACCGCGAGGGCCAGGGCCCACTTGCGGCCAGCGGGACGGCGCCTGGCGAGCGCCCGGCCCGTCAGCGCGAGCGCCACTCCGCCGCCAGCGAAGACGATGCCGCACCAGAACAGGATCCAGGCGCCAGCCTGCCCGGCCGAGCCCGCCTCAGCCAACTCGACGAGCGCCAGGCGGGTGCCCAAGGCGACGGCGAGCAGTGACACGCCGGCAAGCGCGGCAAATGCGCCCAGAATCACATGCAGGCGTCCGAGCACGTCCAGATGGATCGGCATGGCAGGGTCGGCCTGGCGTCCTCCGCCGAAGAGGGACACCGCGGCAGCCTCGCGTTAGCGCGCGCCGAGCGTGCTCAGCAGCTCCCGGCGAGCGGACTCATCGAGTCCGGTCATGTCGAGGGTGCTATCGCACTCGTCGCACAGCAGTTCGACCAGCGCAGGCCGCCCTTCTTCGGAAGGGGGCTGGAACTGGCCATCCGCCACGCGCAGCAGGTGCATCTGCAGCGTCTTTACGAGAAAATTTTCGGCGTTTCCGCAATTCGGGCACGTCAGCGGCAATGAGGTCACTCCGTCGAAATCGAGTGTATCGCACCTTGCCCGGTTCAGGCGTAGAGAATCTTCATTTCCACCCGATCTACGCCCAAAATTTCACGAATAGCCTGGGCGTAGCGCGCCACCTGGGCCGAATGCTCCGGCCGCCGGCCGCCGGTCTTGAACTCGACGACCACCGGCGGCCCCCCGACAGGCACCACAAGGCAGTCGATGACGCCTCGCAGCACGAGACCGGGCTCGTCCGCGGGTGCGAAGGAGAACGGCACTTCGTAGCGTGCCTGCCCGGACGACAGGACGTCGAGCACGTCCGGCCGACCGGCCAGCGTCAAGTAGAGGTCGGCGGCCGAACCGGCCAACGCTTCTTCGTCGAGGACGTCCACACGCTCCTCGAGTCTGAGCAGGCCGGTGGCCTCGGCGACCACGACGTGACGATCGGCCGTGGACGGCAGCTGCCGCTGGAATAGCCGATGAACGAGCGTGCCGACCAGCCGCTCGTGCGCGAGCGTCCTGCCGGCCGGCTGACGGGCCGCACCCGGTTCGGTTTCGATCGCTGGCGAGTCGCCCGTCCCGTCCGCCGGGGTGGCGGTGGCGGCGACCGGCGCGAGACGGCCGGGCTTCAGCCATTCCACGTCCAGGTCCGCCGCCTCAGCGTCGGCGGTGATCGGCACGGGTCTGGGCCTCGGCTCGGCGGGCCGGCAGACCTGAAAGGCGAAACTGCCCTGGGGAGATTCCCACACCACGCGGTCTCCGGCCGAGGCCGCCTGGGCGAACGACGCCAGCAGCGGCGCCGGCAGCAGGCTGGCCAGGCTCCTGGCCCCTCGACGGACCAGCCCTCGCCCATCGATCTGGGCTGCCAGGTACAAACGGTCCCGCGCGCGCGTTGCGGCCACATACAGCAAGCGCCGGAGTTCCTCGTCGTCGCGCTGGTCCTCGAGCGCGGTGGCCTCGCTCGATGTGAAGGCCACCTCCGGTTCGCCGTCAGGCCCCTGTTCGATGACGCTGAAGCTCCCGGTCCTCCCGCGGCCCGGCATCTGCAGGTTGACGAGGAACACGATCGGGAACTCGAGCCCCTTGGCGGCGTGCATGGTCATCAGGTTGACGGCCCCGGACGCCTCGAGAATCGCATTCGACTCGTCGCCGGCGCGGAGCGTGTCGAAGTACTCGGCGATGCGGGCGAGCGTGGCGTAGCCGCGGCTTTCCACGCGGCGAATGAGACCGCGCACCTTCTTGATGTTTTCGCGCGCCTGCCCGAGGCGCCGGCCGCGCATCTCGTAGACGTAGGCCGAATCGCGCAGGACGGTGTCCAGCAGTTCGCTCGGCGGCACGCGGTCGGCCTGCGCGATCCAGCGGGCCGCGCCGTGCCGGGCCAGGTCCAGCAACGCGCGGTCGGTCTCGCCGAGCGACGCGAACGCTGGCGGAGGGTTGGCGCCCGCCAACGCTCCCGCAAAACCCGGCGCCAGCTGCACGAGACCCGGGTCCGACAGGCGGACGAATCGCGATCGCAGGAACTCCGCCGCACGCAAGTCCGAATCCGGCTGCGCGAGGTAGCGGACGAGCGCCTGGACGTCCTGGACTTCCGGCGCGTCGAAGAACCCGAGGCCCTTGTAGACGTAGGTGCGAATACCCCGCGCTTCGAGCGCCGCTTCGAAATACTGATGACCGGCCCGCGCGCGGAACAGGATCGCGATGTCATCCGGGCGGGCGGGTCGCGGCTCCCCCTCCCGCGTTCGCACGAGCACCCGATCGGACAACAGCCGTTCCACCTCTGACGCCAGCGCCGCTGCACTGGCGGCCATGGAGGACTCGGCCACCAGGCCGAGCACGGGCTGTCCGTCCCGCAGCGCGCCGGGCGCAATGCCCGGCACCGGAAACCGGTCGCGTTCGGTGTACACGAAGCGTTCGGCAATCGGCCGATCGCTTTCCATCGACGAGGCGAGCGCGTTGACGAACGCCAGCAGTTCCGGCACCGCACGGAAACTGGTGGTGATCGCCTGGCGGACCGTTCGGCCCGGCCGCAACGCCGCGATCTTCCTCGCGGCCTCGTCGAGCAGCGTGACTTCCGCATGGCGGAACCGGTAGATCGACTGTTTGCGATCGCCCACGACGAAGATCGAGGTGGGCCGATCCGCCACGCCCTCCCCCTCGCCCCACGCATCGATGAGCAATTCGATCAGGCGCCACTGGAGGCGGCTCGTATCCTGGAATTCATCCACGAGCACGTGATGGTAGCGGGCCTGCAGCTTCAGGCGGCTGCGCGCGAATTCCTCCTGCCGCGCCAGCAGGCGCACGGACCGATCGAGCATGCCCGCGAAATCCATGAGCGCGTGGTCGTCGAGCAGCGTCTCGTATTGGGTCACGGCGATCTGGAGCAGCCGCAGCAGCCCGCGCGCGAGCACGGCGTTGATGCCGGACTCGAGGGCCTCCAGCGCCTCCGCGAACGCCGGCGCCAGGGCGGCCACGGCCGCGTCGTGCGCCTTCTTCGCGGCCTTCGAGGCGAAGTGCTCGGGCCGGAACTGGCCGGCCACTCGCTGCCGAGGCTTGCCGGCCTGTGTCAGGAAATACCGTTCGATCCGGCGCCGCAACTGCTGGAGCCGCGGCAGGTCCTCCGGCACCGTGAACGTGTCGAGCGCGGCCAGATCGGCGTGGAGCCACCGGTATTCGGCCGAGCCCTGCGGCCCCTGCTCCATCAGGGCGGCGCGATGGTCTGACAGCCTCAGGATGTCGCGCAGACGCCGGATGAACGCGGTCGCGGCGTGCCCCGCAGTGGCGTCAGCGGCTCGGCGTTTGACGAACGAGGCCACCGCCGGCACGGCCAGATGCCGCCGGTCGAGCAGCGCCCCGACGGTGCGGCTGAGCACCGGCGCCTTCACCCGCGCGAACAGCAGCCGCAGCGCTTCGTCATCGGCCAGCAGGCCGCGACACGCCCGCATCGCCAGATCCATCGCTTCACGGCCGAACCGGCCGATTTCCGTTTCATCGGCCACGTCGAACCCGGGCTCGACGCCGGCTTCGAGCGGGAACTCGCGCAGCAAGCCGAAGCAGAACGCATCGATCGTCGAGATCTGAATGTCCGCGATCCGGTCGCGGAGCGCCCGCCACCGGTCCCCATCGATCGCGCCGTCGGCCGCGCGCCGCCGGAGCGCCGCGAGGACGCGCTCGCGCATTTCCGCGGCCGCTTTGCGCGTGAACGTGATCGCCAGAATGTTGTCCGGATCCGCGCCCGATTCGATCAGGCGGACGTACCGGTCGACCAGCACCCGCGTCTTGCCGGTGCCCGCCGAGGCCTCGAGCACGACGTCGTGACCGGGTTCGACGGAGAAACGGCGGGCGGCGTCGTCTGGCGGCGCATCCGGGGCGTCGGGCTCCTCAAACAGATTCGGCTGCTTCATCGCCCTCCGCCCGGTATTCCTTCCGGCACACGCCGGCGTACCGGCACCATCCGCACATGTCCACCCGCCGCGGCCTGGGCGGGAACTCCCCGGCCTCGATCTGATCCACGATCCCGGCAAATGCCTCGACGCGCGTCAGGACCACGTCAGCGGCGGGCCGATCGCGGCTGCCGAGCGCGCCCTGGAATCCGTCCTCGTCGCCGAAGGCGAGGTACATGGCGGCCGCGATCGGATGCGGCCGGCCGTCGGCCTGCTCGAGCAGCGCGCGGGCGGCGTGGGCGTACACGGCGATCTGGATGGACGTCTCCTTGTCCGGCAGGCGGCTGAGCTTGTAGTCCACGACCCGCAGCGATCCGTCCTCGAACACGTCGATGCGATCGGCCTTGCCGTGGATCTCGATCGTGCGCGTCTTGAGCCCACCCAACTGGGGGAAGTCGAACGGGCCGCGCAGGTCGGACTCGAGCAGGCGGCGCGCGATCGGCTGGCCGGCGTCCGCTTCGAGTTCAAAGACGCGCTCCGCGATGCCCGGCGAGACCAGCGATCCGAGCAGGCGCGTCCGTTCCAGCACCCGATCGGCCTCCGGCAGCCGCGCCAGCGAAGCCTCGGCCATCGCGGTGAACCGCGCCAGCGCGCCCGGCAGCGTCGCGGCCGTGATGGCGCCCCCCGGATCGCGATCCCACTCGCGAAAGAACGCCTCAAACAGAGAATGGATCAAGACGCCGCGTTCGAGGGGCGAGAGGCCCGCGGTCTCCTCACGCTCTTCGGGCAGGCCGAGCACATTCTCGGCAAAGTACTTGAACGGGCAGTCCACGTAGTGGTCGACGCGGCTGACGCGGTAGCGCTGCGGAGCTTGCAGCCCCACCGACCCGCCGTATCGCGGATCCGCCAGATCGGCGCGGGTGTGACGCTCCCGCAGCCAGCGCACCGTGCGCGGGTCGATCGCCAGCGCCTCAATCGGCGCGGTCGGAATCACTTCATCGTCGAAAATGCGCCGGCGAACGGCCTCCGGCGCGAGAGACGCGGCCGCGTCCCGCGCCAGATCCACCAAGGGCGACAGCGCGACAATGGCGTCGCCCTCGAGCTGGAAGGCGGAGAGCCGGACCGTCCGGGCGGCCAGCTCCAGCAGATCCCCGAACGCCGCGCGCTCGACGCGCGCATGGTCGGTCTCCTGCGGCCATCCCAGGGCGCGCAGCAACCCGCTCGAATAGAAGATGTTTCGGCGCGGGCGCTCGGGCCAATCCGTCTCGACCAGGCCCACCAGATGGACGTGGTCAAATTCGCCGAAGCGCGCGGCGACGGCATCGACGAGTTGCACCCCCGCCGAGCCGCGCATCGGCGTGAACGTCTGCACCTCGATCGCGTGGCCGATCGCGGACGTGAGGTCTTCGTGCGGCCGGCTGGCGTCATCGTGGCGCGCGAACGCCTCGGCGAGCGCCTCGAGCGCGCCGAGCACGGCGGCACGCGCGCGCAGGTGGCGCTCGCGCCAGGGATCGGCGGCATCCGGCAGGCGTTCGTGCCGTCGCAGAAAGGTGATGATCGCCCGAACCTGCGCGGACGCGGACGGCCCGTCGCGGAAGTCGCGCAGCTCGCCCGCGACCGCGGCGGCCGCCCGTGCGGCGCGGCCGGCGGCGCGACCGGTCTCCGAGCGACGGCCCTGGCCGCCTCGCGTGTGCGCCTCGATCTCCGCGGCGAACGACGTGGCGTCCCCGCCGGCCCGGCGATCGGCCAGCGCCTGATCCATCAGCGACACGTCGGCCGGCGACAGCCGGGCGCCGTCGATCTCGATTCGCAGCAGGCGCGATCGCAGCAATTCGACGGTGGAATCGCGCGTGCCGCCGGTCCGCGCCACGGTCATCACGATGTCGAGGAGGGCGGCGTACGGTTCGGCCGCCAGGGGCAGCGCGTCGAACGCCTGATACGGCACGCGGGCTTCCGTCAGCACGTGCTGCGACAGATAGAGATACGGCAGCGGCCGGTGAAACACGACCGCCGTGCGCTCGCGCACGGCGCCGGCGGTGTCGGCGGCGCGCGCGCGAATCACGCGCGCGACGTCGCGCAACTCCTCCTCGCGGTCGCGGCTCACCGCGCAGCACTCGTCCGCGCCCGCGCCAGGCGGACGGATGACCATCGGCCGCGGATAGGTCGCGGTGCGGCGGTCTTCCTCGATGCCCGGCAGTTCCTGCTCGAGCCGCTCCCGGAAGCCTGCATCGTGGGCGCCGTCGGTGACGACGATGTCGATGCGGGAGAGGTGGCGCAACCGGCCAATCAGGTCGAAGTCAGCCGGCCACAATCCTCGCGGGTCTGACGGCTGGTCCGCCACCGCGATCACCACGTGGGTGAACGGCAGCGCCGGTTGCGCCGCCAGCAGGAGACGCCGGAGGGCGTGCTCATCCACGGCGCCGCTCTCCGCCACGGCGCGTTCGTAGGCGAGGAAGCTCAAGCCCAGAAAACACGTCTGATGGATCAGGCCTTCGCTGCCGCGGTCCGTGCCCCGCTCGCCTTCCAGTTGTTCGAACAGGGCGCGGGCCAGGCGGCGCACGGTCCGCTGGCGCCGGCGGAGTTCATCGTAGAACTCGAGCATGGCCCCGATGAGCCCCGGCCGCAGCTGAAAGGGCGCGCCGCCGATCCGCGATCGCCGCGCGGTCGCGCGCGCCGCGCGTTCGAGGAGCACTTCGCGCTCCGCGCGGCCGAGCAGGCGCGGCCGCCCGGCCACCGCCGAGAGGAGGTGCTCCAGCCATTCGGCTCGCGTGAGGAAGTCGGGCAGGATCACCGCGGCCGGGCGCGTCTGCCCCAGCCGCGACTCGATCGTTTCGCGCAACAATTCCGCCGACGCGCGCGTCGGCACCAGCACCACGCGGCGCCGCGCCTCGACCGGCGCGCCGTCCAGCGCCAGATCGACGAGCGCGTCGCGGAACGACGCGAGATCGCGCGCCCGGACTATCCGCCGTTGCTGCATGACGTGCGCGACCTGGTCACTGGATCTTCGGCGGGTACAAGCGGGCCACCAACTCGTCGCGCGCTTGCGCCGCCAGCAACAGGGCGCCCGCGGCGGCCGACGACGCCTCAGCCGCAACCGACTGGCTGCCCGACGACTCGGCCAGCCGCCGGCGGGTGACGGCATGCGACGCCATGCGAATCGCGCTGATGAGGGTGGCGTGGACATCCGCGACATCCACTGGCGGTTCAACTCCCTGCAGCGCCTCACCGAAACTGGCCAGGCGGACACCGGCGCGTACCAGCCGCTCGGTACGCCGTGTAGCGGGTGTCGCGGACGGCGTTGAAGACCGGCACCAGGCCGTCGAACCCGCTCATCACCGGGCGGACCGCCCGCTCGTAGGCCAGCAGCCGCGGCCGGATCGCCGTATAGCGATCCAGCGCGGCACGGTACGACCGCACGCGCGCCAGCGTGGATTCGAGTTCGGCGAACAGGGCCGAGGTCAGCTGCGGCCGACGCCCGCCAAGCTCCTGGTCACGGACCTGCAGCGTCCTGATGGCGGCCGAGACGCCCGCGACGTCGCCGCTCCGCCTGGCGAGGTCGGCGCGGGCGCGCACATCCGCCGCCAGTTGGCCGTACGCCGCCGTGGCTCTGGACTCGAGGTCCAGCTCACGCGCGACCCGTGCGCGCAGGTCGGCGCCCGCCGGATCCGCCGCCGCCAACGCCGACGCCGCCTGGAGCACGGCCAGCCAATCGTTGTCGGAATCGGCCGCCCTGGCGGCCTCCAGCGCCAGCCGGACGGACTCGCCCAGGTCCGGCAGCGGCAGCAGCGCCTCGGGCGCCGGATCGGCACCGGTGCGCAGATCGATCGCGAACTGGCGCTCGCCGGCCGACGCCTGGAGCGTCGCAATGACCTCGTCAAACAGCTCGCTCAGCTGCCGCACATCCGTCGCGCGGTAGCCGTAGGTGCCGGCGGCCCAGGACATCAGCCGGCGTCGCGCGTCTTCGGCCAACGCCAGCCGCTTCTTGGGGTCGCTCACCGAGGTGACTTCGGCAATCGTGCGCTGCACTTCCTGCGTCATGGCGGCGAAATCCACTTCGCCGCGAGTCGCGGCGTAGTGCTTGGCCCGCAACGCATTGGCGTAGCCGCGGGTGCGGTCCACATCGACCGTGCCGACCGGCAGGCTAATCAGCTGCAT
This sequence comes from uncultured Acidobacteriota bacterium, assembly GCA_963751445.1. Taxonomy (GTDB): domain Bacteria; phylum Acidobacteriota; class Vicinamibacteria; order Vicinamibacterales; family SCN-69-37; genus DASUGC01. The sequence continues at coordinate 320,169 of CAVVUL010000010.1, forward strand.
CGTTCGCGGCTGCTCGGTCGTGCCCACGATCAGCGTGAACATCACCCGATCGCCGGCGATGGCGGCCTCGCCGTAGCTCGGGAGCGCGGCGCCGTTCTTCAGGAACACGCGAAACACGGCGCCCGCGTCCGGCGGCGTGGATTGCGACGCGAACGCCGGCGCAACGAGGCAAAGCGCGAGCATGCCGACGCGCGCACGGCTGATCATGGCGGCTCTATTCTGCGCCATGCCGCCCCATCTGTGGAAAACCTGTGCAAGACCGGTGGAAGGCCTGTGCATCCCCTGTCGGCGCCACGATATTTTCGCCAAGACTGTGCCGAAATCGGCCGAGTCGCACCATCAGAGTGCAGCTTCGCGCCGGGCTTCGCTTGCGCCGGGCGCTGGGGTCGCTAGAATCAACTCTCCGCGCGTAAGCGTGACGGACGACATTGTGAACACAGTTCGCATTACTCACACGATTCACGGACGATCCTACGTCATCGAGGTCCGGGCGGTCGCGACCGATCGGTGGCGCGCGCAGATCGCGCGCGCGCCGGGCGGCACGACGTCGCTCATGCCGTTCTACGGCCCGACCGCCGATGCAGCCGCGCAGCACCTGGCCGGCTGGCTCGATCGCGCCGGGGGCCCGCGCAAGACGGTATAGTACGGCCGCTATGGCCACGACGCTCCGCGCCTCCACCACGGCGCTCCTCGTTCTTACCGTGTTCTTCGGCGCACGCGTCTCGTTCCTGGCGCAGACGCCGCCCGCGCCGGCCCCGGCCGCCCAGGCGACGCTCCCCCGCGTGCATCTGTTCGCGACGGGCGGCACGATTTCCAACCGCAACGGCGGGCGGCTGACGGTCGACGAACTGATCCAGTCCATCCCGGGCCTCGACCGCCGCGTGCGCGCGACCGGCGAGCAGTTTTCCAACGTGTCCAGCGGCGCGATCACGATGGCGATGTGGCTCGACCTGGCCCGGCGCATCAACGACCGCTTCCGGACGGACGCCGGCCTGGCCGGCGTGGTGGTCACGAGCGGCACGGACACGCTCGAGGAACTCGCCTATTTCCTGCACCTCACGGTGCGCGACGAGCGGCCGTGCGTGGTCGTCGGATCGATGCGCAATCCGAGCACGCTGGGGTACGAGGGCGCGGCGAATCTCGAGGACGCCTTTCTGGTGGCGGCCGACCCGGCCTCGCGCGGCATGGGCGGGCTGGTCGTGCTCAATGACGAAATCAACTCCGCGCGCGAGGTCACGAAGACCGACTCGCGCCTGCTCAACACCTTCAGCGCGCGCCAGGACGGCGTGCTGGGCACCGTGTTCGATCGGGTGCAGTACGTGCGCAAGCCCGTGCGGCGGCACACGGCGGCGAGCGAATTCAACGTCGACACGATCACCGCGCTGCCGCGCGTGGACGTGATCCTCACCTACCAGGGCGCGCCGGGCGACCTGATCAAGGCGGCCGTGGACAACGGGGCGAAAGGCATCGTGATTGCCGGGGCGGGCGCCGGCGCGACGAGCGGCACGCAGGGCGAGGGCATCACCTACGCGATCGACAAGGGCGCCTTTGTCGTCACGACCACGCGCACGGGCGGCGGGGGCCTCGGCGTCGGGCGCGGCGCGTCCCGCCGCGTCAGCGGCGACGATCTGCAACCGGTCAAGGCCCGCGTCCTGCTCATGCTCGCGCTCGCGACGACGAGCGCCCCGGCGGAAGTACAACGGATGTTCAGGGAGTACTGAGCGTCAACGTCGCACTTCGAAGTTCGAACTTCGAAGTGCCCGCTACTGCCCCGCCGGTCGCAGCATCCAGTACAGCACGACCGATCCGAGCACGAAGAAGGCGAAGGTCACGACGGCCGTTTCGATCGCCATCTTCGCGGCATTTTGATCGGGACGCAGCATGCGCTGGCGGTACTCGTGGTACGCGATGAGGTACGCCGAGACCGCGGCGAGCGCGCCGAACATCGTGCCAATCGACAGAAACAGGCCGAGCATGGAAGGCATGGAGAGGGGTAAGCCCGGCGTGTGACGGTCGCCGGAGCCTGCATCTTACCGTATCGGGTCACCTGGCTGGCGCGGCGTCCAAGATGCCCCAAACGGCGGTAGTATCGCGTCGTCTCGCGGGCCAAGCGGCCGGTGGTGCGGCCGGCTGAGGCCCCGAAGGATCGCATGTCACTAGCACCGGGAACCCGCCTCGGGCCATATGAACTCCAAGCGCTCGTCGGCGCGGGCGGCATGGGTGAGGTGTACCGGGCCCGCGACACTCGCCTCGATCGCACGGTGGCCATCAAGGTACTGGCCGGCCCTGCGGCCGACGTTGACCAACTGCGCGAACGGTTCGATCGCGAAGCCCGCGCCGTGTCACGCCTCAATCACCCGCACATCTGCGCGCTGTTCGATGTGGGTGAAGGGGCGCTCCCCGCGCACGGAGCGGGTGCCGCCCCGTCGACCGTCTCCTACCTCGTCATGGAGTATCTCGAAGGCGAAACGCTGGCCTCGCGCCTGGCGCGCGGTCCGCTGCCGATGGCGGAGGTGATCCGGGCGGCGGTTGAGATCGCGGACGCCCTTGCGCGCGCACACGCGGCCGGAATCGTCCATCGGGATCTGAAACCCGCCAACATCATGCTGACCAAGGCGGGTGTGAAGCTGCTCGACTTCGGCATCGCCAAGGTGCTGGCGGTCGATGATGCCGCGGCGGCGAACACACAAACACAATCGGACGCGCTCACCACCGAAGGCACGGTCCTCGGCACGATTCAGGTACATGGCGCCGGAACAGCTCGAGGGCAAGCCGCTCGATGCACGTGCCGACATCTTCGCGTTCGGCGCCGTGCTGCACGAGATGATCACCGGACGGCCGGCGTTCGATGCCGGCAGCTCCGCGGGCATCATCGCCGCGATCCTCAATTCGGCCCCGCCACCGCCGTCGTCGCAGCAACCGCTCACCCCCCAGGCCCTCGACCGCCTGGTCATGACCTGCCTGGCGAAGGCCCGGGAGGACCGCTGGCAGTCGACCGTGGACCTGCTTCGCGAGTTGCGCTGGATCGGTGGGCGCGGCGGCGACGGCGCAGGACCGGCGCAAGCCACGGGCGTCGCCTCCCGTTCGCCGGTCCGCCTGATAGCGCTGATCGCCGCGGCCCTCGTCGTCGGCGCCCTGCTCGGCGGCAGTCTGATGCACTGGCGCGGCCCACGAGCCGTTCCCGCGCAGACCCAGGTCTTGCGCTTCCCGATCACGATGGCTTCGAACGAACCTCTGGCGCCAGTCGATGGCCAGAGCGCCGGCGCGTCGCTCGACCTGTCGCCGGATGGCTCGAAGCTCGCGTACATCGTCGTTCACAACGGCCGCACGCAACTCATGCTGCGATCGTTCGACCGGCTCGAACCGATCGCCCTGCCGGGGACCGAGGGCGCAAGCGCGCCGTTCTTTTCGCCGGACGGTGAATGGATTGGGTTCTTTGCCGGGGAGAAGCTAAAGAGGTCGCGACGGCCGGCGGCGCGCCGACGGTCTTGGGCGCCATGCCGCCCGTCACGCGGGGCGCGAGTTGGGCACCGGGCGGCACGATCTACGTGGCGCCGACGTTTGCGGACGCGATCTTCAAGATGCCTGATTCGGGCGGACCACTCGTGCCGGTGACGACGCTCGACCCCGGCGAAGCGAACCATCTGCTGCCTCACGTGCTGCCCGGCGGCCAGGCCGTGATCTTCACCGTGTGGAACGGCGGCAGCTTCGCTGAGGCCTCGCTCTGGGTCTGGTCCGCGGCCAGCGGGCAAGCGCCACAAGTTGCTCGACGCGGCGAGCGGCGGCCGGTACGCCGCCACCGGTCACCTGGTCTTCGCACGAAACGACGCACTCCTGGCGGTGCCGTTCGACCTCGGCACACTCGCGGTCACCGGGATGCCCGTGCCGCTGCCCGACGACGTGGAAATCAACGCGACGAATGGGACCGCGCAGTTTGCGCTGTCGGCCGCGGGCACGCTCGTCTATGCGGCCCCGGCGGCCGCCGCGGACGGGGCGGATCTCGTGTGGGTGGATCGCAAGGGCACCGAACAGCGCATTCCTGATATTCACGGAGACTTCGAAGCCGTGCGGCTGTCGCCCGACGGGCGCCGCGTCGCGCTTCGAACGGCCTCAACGACATCTGGATCAATGAACTGGGGACAGGCGCCCTTCAGCGCCTCACGTTCGCGGGCGTCAATCAATGCCCCGTCTGGACGCCGGACGGCACGCGTGTCGCGTTCAGCCGCCCGGCCATGGGCACGCCGCCAGCATTGTTCTGGGCGCCGACCGACGGTGGCGGCCAGGCGGAACCCATCACGACCGATCGCGACGTCAACTTCCCGAGCGACTGGTCGCCGGACGGGAGCGTGTTGGCTTTTGCCCGCACGTCCGGTGTGGTCGGCGGCAACTGGGACATCGTGGCGTGGCATCGCCAGGGCGGCAAGACGTCCGTGATCGAGCAGTCACCGTTCAACGAGTTCCAGCCGGCGTTTTCACCTGACGGCAAGTGGCTCGCGTATGCGTCCGATTCGTCGGGACGCTATGAAGTCTACGTGCGACCCTACCCTGGCCCCGGTGCCAAAGTCACGGTCTCATCCGACGGCGGCGCCGAGCCGCGGTGGGGTCCCGACGGCACGGAACTCTTCTACGTCAGAGGCCGCAGCCTCATGCGCGTGGCGATCAAGACTACGCCGGCGTTGAGCGCGTCGAAGGCCGAGGTGCTGTTTGAAGGCCGCTATCGACGAATCTCCGGCAGCCCCGGATTCAGCAGCTACAGTGTCGCCAAGGACGGTCAGCGGTTCCTGATGATCAAGCCGTCCGATGCCGGCCCGGGACTCACCAGTCTGACCGTGGTGCTGGGCGGGTTCGACGCCTGGCAGCGCCGCGTGCGCTAGACCGGTCCACTTACCGCTGCGGTTGCCGCGCCGTCGGCGGCTTGATCGCGAACAGCGTGTCGGCCAGCGGCACGTTGTGCTCGACCTTGGTCAGCGTGATCGTGCCCGTCTGCGCCGCGTTCGAATTCACGATGTGGAACGGCACCTTCACGCCGTCCACGACCCGGTAGTCGGACAACTCGGCGACCTGCTCGACGTCCATCGCGGCTGAGGTCAAGTAGTACTTGGTGCTCGTCCGGGCCAGCAGGTAGGTGGCGGCGTCCAGATACAGCTTCACCGATGGGCCCTCCTTGGGCGTCATCTGCAGCACGATCAGCGAACGGCCGTCGAGCTGTTCCCTCGGCAGCAGTTCCACTTTCGAGCCGGCGGCCTTGTAGGTGAGGAGCGAGCTGGGGAACACGTTGTTGCGCATGTTCTGGAGCTGGCCGCCGGTGATTTCGTTGTCACCTTGCAGGGAGTTCAGGGCCCAGCCGGCGGTGCCGTCGAACTTCTGTTCGACCACCATCTTCTGGGGCACGCCGAGCGGGGTCAGGTCCAGTTCCATGTAGGCCCGGTTCTTGTTCGGCGCCTTGATGTCGATTTCGCACGGCCCGGCCAGGTCTCCGTTCGGCGTGGCAATGATGATCGTGCCGGTCGAACGACGCGACGTGACTTTGCCGAGCGCGTCGCGGCCGCCAAGCGCCGCGAGGTGCTTTTCCACGATTTCATCGGCGGTCTGCGCCGACGCGCTGCCGGCCGACACCGTCGCCAACAGGCACGACAGCAGAATGAGGGAGGGAATTCGCTTCATGGCTCCTAGTTTCCCATAGGATACGCCTGTGAAACCGTGGGAACTGCTGGACGAGGCCCGGATGCCGGACGGTACGCTCATGGTCCTCCAGCGCCGCGACACCGAGTACGCCATCTTCGCGGGCGGCAAGCTCCTGATGTCGAGCCGGATGCACGGTTCCGAAGAGGCGCTGGCCGCGCTCGCCTGCGAGCGCGCCCGCGCGCTCCCCGCGCCGTCGGTGCTCATCGGCGGCCTGGGCATGGGCTTCACCGTGCGCGCCGCGCTCGATCTGCTGCCGGCGAACGCCACGGTCGTCGTCGCCGAGTTGCAGCCGGCCGTGGTCGAGTGGAATCGCGGCCCGCTGGCCCCGCTGGCCCCGCTGGCCGATGAGCCGCTGCGTGATCGGCGCGTGCGCCTCGAGACCCGGGACGTGGCGTCGGTGATTCGCGCGAGCACCCGCCGCTTCGACGCGATTCTGCTGGACGTGGACAACGGGCCGGACGCCTTCACGACTTCGGCGAACGCGCAACTCTACGGCGACGCCGGCCTCGCCTCGATTCGCGCCGCGCTGAATCCCGGAGGTGCGCTGGCCGTCTGGTCAGCCTGGGAAGACCGCAAGTTCGAACAGCGGTTGCGGTACGGCGGCTTCGCGGTGCGCGTGGAACGGGTGCGCGCGCGCCTGAAAAAAGGCGGCCCGCGTCACACGATCTTCCTGGGGACTATTTCACCGGACAGGGCGCGACGGGAATGATCACGCCCGAGTGAGTCACGCGCGCCCGCGGCACCACGGCGATCCTCGGGTCGAGCGTCATCTCGCCCGGCTTGACCATGGCGCAGTCGCCCGCAGGCGGGCCCTTCGCCGCCACCTTGGGCGCGAAGCCGACTCCGCCGCCGTACCGATGCGCGGTGTGCACCCAGTCAACTCCCGACGTCGATCGCGTTCGAAACGCGACCCGCGGGTCCAACGGCTTCGGCACGAACCGCGCCGGACCAAAACTGAGTGCACTGAAGGGCGCCGCAAGCGACGGCCTGCGCGCCGTGGCGTCCCAGAAAGCCAGGTGAGACTGCGCGGCCGCCGGGCGCGGCGCCGCGACGACGAAGGTGAGCGCGAGAAACGGCCACAGCAGACGGCGAACCATGAACCCTCCCGTGTGAAGGCGCTGATCGGATCATACCCCCGTTCGCCGCTGCTACACTTCCCGGCGGAGGCTCGCAGATGACCCTGACTCGCCGTGATTTCCTGGCCGGCTCCGCCGTGGCCGCGGTGGCCGGCGCACTCGGCCGGCCGGGCGCCGCCCGCGCCTGGCAGAATCCCCAGACGCCGGCCCCGCCCGCCGCACCGGTCTTCACGCCGATTCGCCGCAACGTCGGCTTCTTCACGATGCGCGGCGGCACCATCGGGTATCTGATCGATCCGCGCGCGGTGGTAGTCATCGACAGCCAGTACCCCGCCGAGGGGAAGGCGTGCCTCGACGGCATCAACCAGCGATCCAACAACCGGCCGGTCGATGTCCTGATCAACACCCATCATCACGCGGACCATACCGGCGGTAATATTTCATTCAAGGGCGCCGCGAAGCACGTCGTCGCGCAGGCCAAGGCAGCGGAGTTGATGCGGAACCCGCCGGGCGCGCAGCCGCCGGCCGGCGAACAGCTCTATCCGGACACGACGTTTGCGGAGACATGGGCCGCCGATGCCGGCGACGAACGGGTCCGCGCGAACTTCTACGGCCCGGCGCACACGAGCGGCGACGTCGTGGTCACCTTCGAGCGCGCGAACGTCGCGCACATGGGCGACCTCATGTTCAATCAGCGGCACCCGATCGTGGACCGCGCCGCCGGGGCGTCGATCAAGAACTGGATCGCCGTGCTCGAGCGCGTGCCGCGCGATCACGCGGCCGACACGATCTACATCTTCGGCCACGCCAATACCGGCCTGCCGGTGACGGGCGGGCCAAGTGACCTGGCGCGCCTTCACGACTACCTGGCGGCGCTGCTCGCCTTCGTCGGCGGGCAGATCAAAGCCGGGCGCACGCGCGACGAGATTCTGACGATGCGCGATCCGTTGACCGGATTCGAGAGCTTCGGCCGGTTCGGCGCAGCGAATCCGCGCGACCCGCTGACGGTGGCCTACGAAGAGGTGACGTCCGGCGCGTAGCCGGCGATCAGCGTCCGATCTTCGGGAGCGGCTGTTCTTTGTAGCCCGCCGGGACCGCGAACTGATCGGCCGCCAGGGCGACCGCGGTCACGCCGACGAACTCGGACGTCTTGCGCGTGCCGTCGGCCCCAATCGTCGTCGTGCGCAGGGGCACCAGACCGCCGCGGAACGGCGTGGAGTCTCCAAACCGAGCCATCGGTCCCTTCGCCAGCGCGTCCGTGAGTTCCTTGCTCCACGCCATCGCGGCGGCCATCGTGGCGCGGTCGGCCGCGGGAATCTCGATGGCGGAGGCGTCGGCCATGCAGTGCTCCGCGGTGGTCTTGCCATCCAGCGTCGTTCGGAACACCCGGCAGCTCCTGCCGGCGACGGTCGCGCGCTCACCCGTGTCCTCGGTCACGGGCGCGGGGCCGCCCATGCCCGCGCCACCCATTCGGCCAGCCAGCATCTGGCGCGCCTCCGGCGGCAGGTTGGCCATCATCTGTTCCAGTTGCTTCAGGCTGTCGGCCAGCGACGCCAAATCTGCACGGGTGATGCGCGTGAACGTCTTCTTGCCATGGTCCAGGATGGTCGTCGTGCCGGCGGTCGGATCCATGATGACGCTCATGTTCTGATCCGTCTCGGATCGAATCTTGCCCTGGCCGATCAGGATGGTACTGAGCGACGACCCGCCCCCCTCGGTTGCCTTGTACTCGATGCGGCTGTCGGCGAGAACGGCGGCGGTGGACAGCGGAAGGGCTACCGCGAACAGAAAGGCCAGTGTGCGGTTCGGCATGCCGCAAGGATAGCGTCAACCTGCGGTTTTGGCCAGCGCCTCCGCCCGTCGCTGCAGGCCGATCAACATGCGCCGGGTCATGAGGAACGCCGCCGGCGCCCGCAGCGCCATGAACGCGCGCGCGCGCCAGGTCGCCGGCACATGGGCGCGGCTGCGGGATACAAGCCGCGTCCGCCCCGGCCCGATGGGATACAGGCCAAACTCCCAGACCCACTGAAGGCGACTTTCGGTCCCACCCAACACCAAGGCTCGTCGGGGGTCGATCATCCGGACCGGGAACCCGGCGCCCCGGCCAAGGGGAATCATGTCGCCTTCCTTCAGGTCCTGGAACTCGGGCAGCACGCGATCGGCGCTCGGCCCGCCGAGGTACCAAAGAACCGGTCGAGCCAGTCGTAGCTGTACAGTCCGCCTCGCCGGTAGCCCATTTGCACCAGCCATGGCCAGATGTGCCCGGGATCCGCCTCGATCTCCAGGGCCATGGTGTTCTCGTAGTTGGGATGCGGAACGGCCGCGTCGCCCAGCATGACGCGGGTCATGTCGCCGTCAGTCGCACCCCAGTTCAGCGCATGCATGCGTCGTGCTCCCTGCCTCCGCGGGCCGATCGCCTGGTGCAGGCTGCAAAACAGAGGCCGAACCGCCCGGAGCGTGGATGACCGTCTTCGGCGCAATCTCCGGGTCCGGCCCCGCCGCCTGACGGGATGGGTTCCCCACCCGGCGGTAAAACTCCGCAGTCGCCTCCGGCGCGGGCGCCGTGTGACCGGCAGCGGGTGGTTGGTTTAGACTGACGCGTCATGCGAGCACCGGCGGTCGGATTTTTGGTATCGGCGTCCCTTCTGGCCAGCCTGGCGGTTCCAGGCACCGTCCTGGCCCGCCAGTCATTCGAACCGCCATCGTCGCCGGGCATCGACGCGAGCCGGACGCTGCGCATGCCGTCCTCGTTGTTCCGGGTCGATCAGGACGATCAGGCGCAGCAGACCTCGTCGTCAACGCTGACACCAGTGAAAGGGGCACCCACGCAGGGTTCGGTGCCGCCGCCGAAAGCGGTCTACGCGAATCAGTCCGCGCAGCCGTTCCAGCCGACGAAGATGACCAAGGTGATTGCCTACGGGCTCCAGTTGACGTTCTACGAGCACGTCATGCGGGTCGCGACCCAGGAGTTCACTCGGGAACAACTGAAAGGCAAATTCTGGCCGGAGTATTTCGACTCGGTGCACGTGCCGGATCACTGGGGCGACAAAGACCATTGGGAAGTGAACTACATCGGTCACGCCATTTCCGGCGGGGCGTTCGCGCGCGTCTGGATTGAACAGCGCGAACGAAAGACGACGACCGCGCCGCAGTACTTCAAGGCCATGGGCCGTGCGCTCATCTACACGACCGCGTTCAGCATCCAATACGAAATGGGACCGATGTCCGAGGCGTCGATCGGCAACGTCGGATTGAATCCGGCCGATCTGGGCTGGAGCGATTACATCTGGACGCCCCTCGGCGGAATTCTGTGGACGATGGCCGAGGATGCGGCTGACAAGTACGTCCTCACGTACATCGACAAGCACGTGCCGTTCATGATGGCGAAGGCCGCCGCCCGGATGATCCTGAACCCGTCGCGGATGCTGGCCAACATCGGGATGAATCGCACGCCGTGGAGCCGGTACGGCCGGGACATGAACGGCCAACCCGTCGTCAGATAGTCACGGGGCCGTGTCGGGCCCGTGCCGAAGCGTCGGCCCGCTCCGCCGCCACTTTCGCGCGCCCGCCGCCAGGCGCCTGACATAGAGCCACGCGAGCGGCGCGCGGCTGCCAGGCGCGAACACGCCGCGCATGTACGTCACCGGGGGCAGCAGGTGCTCGCGGACCAGGCGCGCGCGATCCCGCCACGACGACAGCGCGCGCAGGTCGCGCAGCGCCGCCGTCACCGAATCGCGCGGCGGTTCGAAGTACCCGGCGCTCGCCTCCGGCGCCTCGCCAGGATGGTCGAGGCCGGCGCGTACCGGCGTCCGGCACGGGCGTGCGAAGTTGCTCCGCGGCACCCGACAGGCCGGCCGCGCACACCGCGCGCAGCTGCCGGTCCCGCGCCAGACCGACGAAGCGGTCCCACTCATCCGCGGTGAGCCGGCGCGCAACCCGATCGATGTCACACAGCCAGATCAGGCAGTCGAAGCCCGCGTGATGCGCGACGCGGTGCAGGCACGCGATCAGCAGGGCGTGAGGGCCGGACGGCCCGCGCGCCGCCGCGCCCAGCCGCGGGATGCGCTCCGCGTCGCGCACCAGTTCCTCGTGCAGCAGAACCCGCGAAAAGGCCTGCGGCGTCGCGATCCGCCAGTGCGCGTCCACCGCGTGCCGGACGTGCGCGCCGTCGCGCAACACGTACATGCGCTGCGTCATGACGAAATCGCCGCCGACGTGGGGGGCGCTGTCGTACCCCAGCGCGCTCAAGGCCCGGTGCGCGGCGTCGCGGGCCCGATGGTCCGGCGGAATCAACACGTCGCTGTCCACCCTGGGACGCAGGTCCGGCCGCGCATAGTCACGATACGCCAGATGGGCGCCCTTGAACACCAGGGGTTGGAGGCCCGCCTCGTCGAGGGCCGCCAGCGCCGCGCGCAACGCGGATTCGCGTGCGAGGTCGAGCACCGCATGCTGCTCCGCGAGATGGGCGACGCGGGCCGCGAGCGCGCCGGGCGCGGCCGCGCGCGTCATCCTCATCCGATCGGCCACCAGCGGGAGTACGCCGTGCGCCTCGGCTGAGGCGCAGAAGGCGTCGATGTCGCTGTCGATCGCTGGCCACATCGCAGCCGCAATCGGATCGCCACGAACGATCGACGCCAACAGATCCGGCAGACGCGTCGACGACGGGTCCGTTGCCGCGCCGGTCACGGCTCCCCCGGCTCGTCGCCGTTCGCCAGCAGCCGCAGGCTGATTTCCGCCACACGGGCCAGCGCCGCGACGCCATTTCCGAAGCGGCCCGGGAACCGGGTCATCAGCGCGGCGGCAATCTCACCCTGCGACCGCACGCCGTCGAACGCGTCGAGCACGAAGCGTTCGATGTCGCGCTCCGGCCCCGGCACCACGACGGCGTCGGCGCCGGCGCGCTGCATCGTGGCCAGCGACAGCGGCAGACCGTCGAGCGTCGACTGCGCGAACCTCGCGCACTCGCGGCCCGTTGCGGCCTCACTGACCACCGTGTCCCAACTGAAGAGGTAGTCCAATCCAGCACTCGTCGCGCGCAGGCGGACATCGATGCGGGCGCCCTCGTCCAGGGAGACGGGCGATGGCCAGGGCAAGAAGGCCTGACCGTAAATCAGCGCCGGATCACCGGGTCGATTCGAGAGGCGGATCCCGTCGATCGAGATCGCTCTCGAACCAGACGGCAAGGCCGTGGGCCGTTCCCGGCCGGCTCGCGGCAAGCCCGACCCGTCCGGACATCGACGGGTCCGTCAACGTCAGGTAGTCCAGATCGGCCCACGCGGCGGCCGGCGTGACGAGATCGGCGGGCTCGAATCGCTCCTTGCGCGGCACACTGAGCGCGGCGCGCCGGACGATCGACAAATCCAGGCCAAAGCCGCGCGTCTCCCACGGCCGGACTCTCGCCTGGTACGCGCCGGGCGCCTGCACCACGGCCGCGAACAGCGTGTCCCGGCTCGGAATCAGCACACCGCCGGGCGCAAGCCATCGGCGCGCGTCAATCATCCCCGCCACACCCCGGCCCGCGATCGGCAACACGTCGCGAATGTCGGCGACGACGACATCGGCCGGCTCGTCGATGCGCGCGTGGCTCGCGTCGCGCTGGATGAACGTGATCCGATCCGAGAACCCGTTGGCCTTCGCCGCGTCGATCGCCAGGCCGATGACATCTCCAGGCTCGACGGCGAACACACGGCGCGCGCCCAGCGCGCAGGCATACATCGCCCAGGTCCCGGTTCCGGCGCCGAGGTCCACGACCACCGAACCGGGTCGAACCGACCGGCGCAGGGCGTCCGCATACAGGTCGGCCCGCGGGTCGGCCAGCATCATCCCGTAGCCGTAGAGGCTATGCATCGGCGTCGTCGAGGATGAGATCGCACACGCGCGCCAGTTCCCGGAGGTTCGGCGGGCGCACGAGCCGCCGGACCGGCACGGCGGCCAGCAGGTCCGCCAACGCCTGGAACTCCTGCGCGCGGTGGCCACGATCCAGCACGCGATGCGCGTACGTGTTCGCCGCCAGCAGCGGCAGGGCTGCCGCGGGGCTGATCGGATCAACGCTCGGCTGGTTCGCGCCGTCATCGAATTCGATGACGTAGATGGCGGCCAGCGGCACCGGATCGACGGCGAACAAGCCGTTGGCCAGCAAGTCGAGCCGGTAGCGCACGTCGTCGCTGCCCGTCTCGCGCGCCACGGCGGGATCGGTGTCCATACCCAGCGCCCGCAGGGCCTCCGGCCAGAGGCGGATGCGTGGGCAAGCCGGCGCGACCACCCACGATGACGCGCGCGCGATCAGCGTGATCGTGTCGTCGGCCAGCACGGGGAAACCCGCGCGCGCGAAGGACGCGGCCATCGTGGACTTGCCGGCGCCGGCCGGCCCGGCGAAGGCGAGGGCGCGTCCGCCGACGTCGACGGCGCTCGCATGGAGACACAACGCGCCGCGCAAGCGAAGCGCGATGCCGAGGATCGGGCCCAGCAGGTAGTCCTCCACGCCGTCCGGGTCGGGTGACGAAGCCGCCGAGGCCCACACGCGGGACGCGCGGGCATCCATGACGAACGTGGGGCCGTTGGCGTACGCGAATTCGAGCCACCGGCCACCGTCGAGGCGGGTCGCGACCAAATCAGGCGGGCCGTCGCCTGTCTGGTAGCGACGTTCGAACCACGGGGAACGATCGGCGGCCTTGACGGGCGGTGCGCAAAATTGAAGGGTGAGATCGGGCGTGGAGGTCGCCGGGGCCCGTGCCAGCCCGGGAAGGGGCCGATCGGAAGCGATCGTCAGCCCGTGTGCCCGGTACTGCACAAGGCTGGGCCCGCTAGACGCTGGTCTTGCCGCCGCCGCCCGCGCCGTCGAAATGCGGCGCGTTGACGAACTTCGCCTGTGTGATGGCCTGAATGCTGCCATGCGCGCGCAAGGTTGGCGGACGATACGGCGCGCGACGCGGCGGCTCGTTGGCGTCCCTGGCGCCGTTCTGCGGGCTCTTCTCCATGCGAATCAGCTCCGCGGGAAATGGTACCACAGCCATTCGTTCAGCATCAGCGGGCGCGAGTCCACGAACACGGCCAGGGCATCGGGCGAACGCGCGCACATCGCCTGCAGCACGCCGGCATTCACGTAGCGCGGCAGACGCGGATGAAGGCGGAAGCCCTTCGCCCACGGCAGGCGGTCGCCTGCGGCCCGGCGCGCGCGAACCGGGTCACCCGCCAGCGGCGCCTTGGGCCGCACCACCACGTCCGGAGGCAGTTGGCCGCGGAGCGCGCGGCGCGCGATGTACTTGTCGATGCACCACGGCACGGCCGGGATATTCATCAGGAACTCGGCCAGTTCGACGTCGGCGAACGGAAACCGCACCTCCAGCGGCGCGCCCAGATGCTCGGCGTCGTGCTGATCGAACATCGACGCCCAGATGGGAGACGCCAGCACGCTGGAGGCGCGCGCCCGCAGGGGCCACCCGGCCACCAGACGATTCATCGACGCCGCTCGGGCGGCCTGCCTGGCCGCCAGGTCGTAACGGCGAATCATGTCCGGCTCGACCCAGGCCGGCACGTCCGTCCCGAGGCTGCGCCGCCCGCGGCCCAGAATCCGTCGCAGGGTCGAGCGCAGGCGGTGCGGCGGCAGCGAATGGCGCGTCCGCACGTAACTCGCCGCGCCGCGCAGGTACTCGCGCAGTTCGCCGCGCCGCAACCGCGCGAGCAGATAGTCGCTGGCGATCTCGCACAGGAACGTGTCGCCGTCGAGCCCCATCAGCAACACCCGGTCGCGCGCGGAAATGCCGCGATAGAAGGCGGTGAGCATCGCCCTGAACGGGTCGTCCTCCGGCTCGGGACCGTGCAGTGACGGATCGTCGAGGCGGGCGTACAGCGCGTGGTCATCCGCGGTGAAGAACTCGATCGGCACGTGGATGTGTTGCGCGACCAGGCCGGCAAAATGCCGCTCGCGATCGGGCATCAGCCGATCGTAGACAATCGTGTGCGCGTGGACCGCCTTGGGGATTCCGCGCGTGTCGTAGTGCCGCGCCGCGATCGCGGCAATCGACGACGAGTCCAGGCCGCCCGTCATCGCGACCGCCACCCGAGCGGTGCGCAACCGGTCCGACACCGATCGGGTCAACAACTCGTGATACCGGTCCACGTAGTCAACTGGGCGCCGGAAACGAATCGGGCGCTCGGTCACACCCGGCCAATACCGTCGAACCTCCGTGCATCCGGCTTGCCAGATCAGCGTATGCCCGCCGGGAAGCCGCCGGATGGCGGCAAACGCCGTGCTGGCTGGATTCTCGAATTGGCCGAACACCAGCCGGTCCACCATCGCCTCGTCGTCGAGGTCATCGGCGACGTCGGGGTGCCGGCGAATCGCCGCCAGCATGTTGCCGAAGACCAGCCGGTCAGCGAGCGCCGCGAAGTAGAACGGCCGGACGCCGAAGTGATCGCGCGCGCCAAACAGGCGCCGGTCCCGCTCATCCCACACGACGAAGCTGAAGTCGCCGCGCAGATGGCGCAGGCAGTCGTCACGCCAGACGACCCATGCGTGCATGACGAGCTCGATATCCGGAAGCTCCGGCGACACCGCGCGCCCGTCGCCGGCCAGCGCCGAGATGAGATCGGCGCGCGCATCGAGCCGCACGTCCCCGATCAGATGGAAGCGTTCGCCCGCGGCAACCGGTTGCTGTTCTCGACTGGATTCGTCAGTGGTGCGGAAGAGGGCATGCAGCAGAACGGCCGAGTCACTGGTCCAGGAGCCGGACGCGTCTGGTCCGCGACCCGCCAGCGCACCGGCCATAGCCGCATGGACGTCGCGCCCGTTCGGCGCGCCGCGGTCCCGGACCACGCCGGCGAACCCGCTCATCGGCCCCTGTCAGCCGCCACTTCGACGAGTTGCCGCGCAATCAGGTCGTCGACGAGACGGTCCAAATCACGGGACAGTACGTCCGGCTCGACCTCGAACTCCTCGAGCAGCCGGGTTTCGACGACCGCGAGATCGCCGTATTCCGCCACCAGGGTCCACATGCGTTCGGCCGTGGCGTCGAGGCCGTAGTATTCGCCCGTATCCAACTGGAGCAGCACGCCTTCGCCCTGGAGTTCCCGATGGAGGGTGCTGGGATTCACGCGAACCGTGCGTCTCGGCTGAGACATGGGTCTCCGGTATCGCCATCAGGCGGCGGGCGCTATCGGTCCGGCCGATCGGCCGCCAACCGTTCGAACAGCACGCGGATCGTGTGCTGCGTGTCGGGGGTCTGATCCGCGTACTCAAACCCCACCACGTGACGAACCGCGCCATCGGCACTGCGCGCGGTCCTTTGATGGCGGCTCGCGGCGGTGACCGTCACCGACCACCGCTCCCCTTCCTGCAGCCGGACCACATGCAGCCCGGCGGGCACGGCTTCGTCACTCTCCACGGAGAAGCCCCCCAGGCTGATGTCGCGCACGACCACCGACCGGTCGAGCGTCACCAGGTGGCCACTGAGCCGCCGGCGCACGTCAATCCGCGGAGTCCGTCGCAAATCGGGGCGCGCCAATCGACCCGAACCGGTGTGTGTCTCGGACATGACCCGTCCCCTCCTGGCCCCTCTATCCTAATCGGAACGCCGTTCCCGGTCGACCACCGAGGGAACTCGGCTACACTGGGCGCTTCCGCCCATGTCTTTGGCGCTCGACATCGCCCACCTCAAGAAGCACTATCAGATGGGCTCCACCGTGGTTCGGGCGCTCGACGGCGTGTCGCTCGAGGTGCGCGCCGGCGAATTCGTGGGCCTGCTCGGCGCGTCTGGCTCGGGCAAATCCACGCTGCTCAACCTGATCGCCGGCCTCGACCACCCGACGGAAGGGACGCTCAAGGTCTTCAATCAGGACCTCGCGGCCATGTCCCGCGACGGGCTCAGCCTGCATCGCCGCACGAATGTCGGCATCATCTTCCAGTCCTTCAACCTGGTCGCCACCATGAACGCGGTGGAGAACGTCGCGCTGGCCATGATGTTCGCCGGCGTGCCGCGCGCCGAGCGCGAAGCCCGCGCGGCAACGCTGCTGGAGTCGGTGGGACTGGGCGGGCGCGGCGGCCATCGGCCGAGTGAACTGTCGGGTGGCGAACAGCAGCGCGTGGCGATCGCGCGTGCGCTGGCCAACGAGCCCAAACTGCTCCTGGCCGACGAACCGACCGGCAACCTGGACAGCCAAGACGTCCCGCGACATTCTGGCGCTCCTCGTGGACTTGAACGCGCGCGAGGGCAAGACGGTGATCATGGTGACGCACGACGCGAGCCTCGCGGCGAAGTACGCGCACCGGACAATCACGATGCTCGATGGCGCCATCGTCTCGGAGTCTGTCGCATGACCTTCATCGACACGGTCCGGCTCGCGCTCACCAACCTCGGGCAGGCCAAGCTCCGCACGACACTGACCATGCTCGGCGTGTCGATCGGCATCGCCTCCCTCTCGGGCATGGTCTCGCTCGGCGTGGGCCTGGAAGATCAACTGATGGGCCGGTTCATGCAGTCGGGCATGTTCGATTCCATCACCGTGACGACGGCGCCCATCGGCGGCCGCATGGGCGGGTTCGGCAACCGCGGCCGTCGAGGCGGCGGCGCCGCGCGCGCCGGGGCGGAGCGCCCGGATGCGGCGCGCCTGGCGCCGGCCGTCAGGCTGCAGAAGGCGCCACGCCGGATCCCGCGGCAGAAGCCGCACCCGAGACCCCGCGCGTGCGTCTCGATGACGACGCCGTGGCCAAGATCAGCGCGCTGGCCGACGTGAAGAGCGTGCATCCCAATTTCCGCGTGCCGCTGCAGATCAGCTTCAAGGACTATTCCGAGGTCACTGCAGCGGCCGGCGTGCCGATGTCATCGGCCACGGAAGGTGCGTTTCAGACGATGGCCTACGGCGCGTTCTTCGCCAATGAGCAGGACGACGCCTGCCTGATCAGCCTCGACCTCGCCAAGCGGCTGAGCACCCAGGACCCAAAGGTGTTGATCGGCCAATCCGTGACGCTGACCTACGCCGTGGCGCCGACAAGACGCCGGCGGCGGAACCGCGTTGCCGCCGGTGGCGCCGGCCGCCGGGGCGCCCTCTCGGGCCTCGCCGCCGCATGCAGGTCCAGCGGGTGGACGTCCACTGCCCCATCGTCGGCATCGCCGAGCGCGAGTCCGCACCCGGGTTGGGCGGCGGGTCGGTCTCGGCGCTGATGATCCCACTGGCGAAGGCGCGCGCGATTGACGCCGTGCAGGTGACCAACGCGCAATCGCTGCTTCGCCGCTCAACGGAACCACGCGCCTACGGATCGCTGACGGTCAAGGTCACGGCCGCGCAGCGCACGCAGGACGTGGAGGACCGCATCAAGGCCCTGGGGTTCTCGGCGTTCTCGATCAATGACGCGCTGCAAGGGGCCAAGCGCGCGTTCCTCATCCTGGACATCGTCCTGAGCCTCATCGGTTCCATCGCCCTCGCCGTGTCGTCGCTGGGCATCATGAACACCATGGTGATGTCGATCCTCGAGCGGACGCGCGAGATTGGGATCATGAAAGCCATCGGCGGCAGCGATGGCGATATTCGCCGCATCTTCCTGATTGAAGCCTCGGCGATCGGACTGCTGGGTGGCGCCGCCGGCGTCGTGCTGGGCTGGGTGGTGGGGCGTGTGGTGAATTTCGGCGCGAACGTCTACATCCAGAACCAGGGCGGCACGCCCGGCGACCTGTTCTCGATGCCGTTCTGGCTCATCGGCGGCGCGATCGGATTCTCAGTGATGGTCAGCCTGCTCGCCGGCAGCTACCCCGCCCGCCGCGCGGCCAGGCTGGATCCGATTCAGGCGCTGCGGCACGACTGAGGGGAACGACGGGAACGACGGGAACTGGAGAACGACGGGAGCTGTTGAACTGGGGAACGATCGGGAAGTGAAGGGCTTCGTTCACCCGTTCCCGTCGTTCTCCAGTTCTCGTCGTTGCTGAAGCTCTGCCAGGTGGGTCTGTCCGGCCCTGTCACACCCCGGCCGCATCCTTGGGGCATGAGCAGCCAAGACCTGACGAGCGCCCGGGTGGTTGACCTTCTGCGCTACAGGCAGGAACGGGACCGGCGGCCGCTGTTTGCCGCCGATCGCGCGACGCCGCGACCCGCGCTCACCCCGGTGAGCCCATTCCGCCCCCTGACAGAGCGCGAAATCCGCCACCGCCAGCGGATGGCCACCTTTTTGGGAATGACCCCGGAAAGTGAAAAGTCGGAAGTCAGAAGTCAAAAATAAGTTCCGAAGTTCCCACCTTACTTTTGACTTCTGACTTCTGACTTTTCACTTTTTGTTCATGTCGCCGAGTCCGTGCGTCTGGTTGCACACCGGACATGGGGTGGGCGGATCAGTGTTGCTGATGCGGTGCTTCACCGGCGGCACCGATTTCACGTAGGCGAAGATGTCGCTGATGTCGTCGTCCGTCATGTTCTTGTAGGACTCGAACGGCATGATGTGATTGAGCATCCGGCCGGCCACCTGACCCGTCCGCAGGGTCTGTTTGAACAGCGCCTCGTCATAGTGCGCGATCCCTGACGGATCCTGCGTGATGTTGGCGGTAAACACCGCCTTGCCGTTCTGCCCCGGATCCGGAACAGCCCGCCGCCGCCAAAGTCCAGGCCGGGCAGGCGGAATGCCCTGTGCATCGGTCGGCCGTATGACAGCCCTGGCACCCGGCAATCCTGGCCATGATACTTGCCGCGCTCGACCGGCGTCGAGGCCGGATGCGATGGCTGCGGGGTGGTCACCGGCTTGGGAATCGTCTTTACGATGTACTCGAGCGGGCCGGGCAAATGGCGCGTCGGCGGCGTGTTCTTCACGGGCGGCATGCGTCCGCAGATACGTGACAATCGAGGCGACGTCCTCGTCGTCCATCGACGCGAATTCGAGATAGGGCATCACGGGGAACAATGCGGTCCCGTCTTTCCGGATGCCCTCCCGGATCGCCCGCGCGATTTCATCGTCGGTCCAGCCGCCGATGCCGGTTTCGACATCCGACGTGATGTTCTTGGACGCGATGTTGTTCAGTTCCGGAATCGGCATGACCCAGCCAGCGCCCTTCTTCGACGGGATGACCCGATACTCCGGAGTCGAGAAGTCGTGCTCGGAGTGGCACATGAAACAATGCGCCACTCCCTCGACGAGGTACTGGCCCCGCGCCAGCCGCGCCTCGGTTGCCTGGAACTTCCTGTCGGTCACCGGCCTGGCGTCCGGTCCCAGCACGACCTGCCATCCGACCATCGTGATCCCGCCCAGAATCAGCACGGCAAGGATGGCAACCAGACTCAATACGACGGTTTTCGCCCTGATCTTCATAGGTCTCCCCACAAAAAGAGCATCGGCAGCGATAAGTTGATGGGCGGATGCTACCACGGAGAACCTTGAGGCGGCGAGACCCGTATCATCCCGGCATGCGCACCCGCCTCCGCTCCCTGCCATGGCGCGACATCCGGACGGCCCTGGTGGCGGCCACCGTGCTGGCCGCCTCCGCGGCCTGCAATCTGCAGATCGGCACGGGAGTCGAAGCCCGGGAGGACTGGACCAGGACCTACACCATCAAGGCGGGCGGCACGCTGCAGGTACGGGGTACCAACGGGAAGATTCATGTCGTGGCCATCGACGGAGACAAGGTCGAGGTGTCCGCGACAAAGATCGCCAAGGGGTCCACAGAGGAGGCCGCCAAGGCCACGCTGAAGGACGTCACGATCGCCGAGACGGCGACTCCCGACCGGGTGGAACTGGACAGCACCACGCACGGCATCGAATTCGCGCTGCAGATGTCGCACCGCGTCGACTACGAAATCAAGGTGCCGCGATCCTTGAATGTGACGATCAACACCACGAACGGCGAGATCAGCGTCGAGGGCGTGGCCGGCCTGCTGACCGTGGACGCGACAAACGGGGAGATCACGGCGAGCGGGCTGGCGAACGGCGCGGACGTGAGTTCGGTGAATGGCCGGATAGGCCTCGAGTTCACGAAGCTCGGCGACGCCGGCGTGCGCTGCAAGACGACGAATGGCCAGATCGTGGTGACGATCCCCGTCGCGTCAAAGGCCACTCTTGCCGCGCGCGTGGTGAACGGGGTGATTCAGACGGAGAATCTCGCCGTGCAGGCCACGGAGACGTCGCGGCGCCGCCTGGATGCGACCGTCGGCGGCGGCGGCCCGGAAATCAGGCTGGAAGCGACGAACGGCGAAATCCGAGTCGTCGGAAAGTAACTACGTCCGTTTCTTCTTGATTTGCACGATCAACTTGGCGAGGACGCTGCCGGGCCCGGTTTCTTCAAACTCCGTGACCCCCTTGTCGAGCAGGAACAGCATCGAATCCAGCCATCGCACCGCGCACCCGATCTGATCGCCAGCGTGTCGCGCGCGCGATCGGGCTCGTAGGGACACGCGGTCGCGTTCGCCACCACGGGAATCGACGGGGCGGCGAAGGTGAACCCCTGCAGGAACAACGCGAACTCCGCCTGCGGCTCGCGCATGTAGCGGGAATGGAAGGGGGCGCTGACCTTGAGCGGAATGAAGGCCCTCACGCCGCGCCTCTTCGAACTGCGGTTTCACCGACGCCAATCGCGTCGGTCGGCCCGGCGATCACGGTCTGATCGAAAGAATTGAAGTTGGCCACGTCCAGGCGCCGGCCGGCGTCGGTGGATTGCAGCAGCGCCTCGATGCGCGCCGGAGTCCATGCCAATCACCGCCGCCATGCCGCCGCCGCTCACCTGGCCCATGAGCGCGCCGCGGCGCTTCACCATCGTCAGGCCGGTCGTGAAGTCGAAGACGCCTGCGGCGAGCAGGGCGTTGTACTCGCCCAGGCTGTGGCCGGCGACAAACGCCGGCGGCGCCGTTCCATCCTCAATTCGCGCGCGATAGGTCAGCGCGTTGACGACAAACAGCGCCGGCTGCGTGAACTGCGTCAGGCCCAGTTCGCCGCGCGGGTCGTCGACGCACAATTCCCGGATCGAGTAACCGAGAATGGCGTCGGCCTCGGCCGTCCAATCCGGGAAACGGGTCGAAGAGCTCGGCTCCCATGCCTTTCGCCTGGGAGCCCTGACCGGGGAAGAGACATGCGGTGGGCATAAAGCCGCGACATACTATCGCAATGTCCTCAGCGGCGTCATGGCCGAGCCCCGGCGACGTGAGCGTGTTCGTGGCACACGCGAACGCCTTTGGCGCCGACGAGGCCCGGATTGGACAGTCGCTGGCATGGATGTCTCCGGGCGAACGCGCCCGATTCGATTGGTTCCGCCACGACGAGGACCGGCTGATGTTCGCGCTGGGCCGTTTCATGGCCCGGACGCTGGTGGGCCGGGCGCTGGGTGTGGATCCACGCAACTGGGCCTGGCGCGAAGGGCCGCACGGCCGGCCGGAAATCGACCGGCCTGGCAACGATCTGCATTTCAATCTGTCGCACAGCGCCGGGCTGGTGATCTGCGCCCTGGCGCGCGGGCGCGCGGTGGGCGTGGATGTGGAGAACCTCGATCGCCGCCCCCCCGACTGGGCCCTCGTGGAACGTTATTGCTCGCCCGCGGAAGCCGATGACATCCGATCGCGCGGTGACCGCTGGCGCGATCGGTTTCTCACCTACTGGACCCTGAAGGAGGCCTACCTCAAGGCGCGAGGGCTCGGCATCTCGGTGCCGCTCGCCGACATCTCCTTCAGCGTCGATCCGCGCGGCGCGCAGATCGGGTTCGTGCGCTCGCTCGAGGGGACCGACCGCCGGTGGGCGTTCCACCTGTGGCAACCCGGCACGCATCACCTGGCCGCCGTGGCCGCCGGCGCGGAAGATGGCGCCGCGCCGACGTTCCTGGTGACCCCGTTCTAATGGCGCATCTCTTCAAAGGGCGCCTGCTGGCGATCAGCGACCTCCACATCAGTCATCGCATCAACCGCGAGGCGCTGGCTTCAATCGGCACCTATCCGGACGACTGGCTGATCGTCGCCGGCGACATCGGCGAGAAACCCGAACACCTCATGGCCGCGCTCGATGTGCTCGTGCCGCGCTTCGCGCAGGTCATCTGGACGCCGGGGAATCACGACCTGTGGAACTCGGGTTCGTCGGGTTCGTCGGGTTCGTCGGGTTCGTCGTCGGTACGCGGGGGCAGGTGCGCTACGAGGAATTGGTGGCGATCTGCCGAGCGCGGGGTGTCACGACGCCCGAGGATCCCTATCCTGAATGGCCCGGGGACCCGGGCACGTTCGTCGTGCCGATGTTCCTGCTCTTCGACTACACCTTCCGCCCGCCGGATGTCCCGGCCGCGCAGGCGATCCCCTGGGCGCGCGAGCGCGGCGTCAAATCCGGCGACGAACTGATGCTCGATCCGGCGCCATGGCCGTCACGCGCGGCCTGGTGCCACGCGCGGTGCGACCTCACGCAGGCGCGGCTCGACGCCCTTCCCGGAGACTCGCGCACCGTGCTCGTCAACCACTGGCCGCTCCGCTACGACCTCGCGCGTCCCCCTCGGGTGCCGCGGTTTTCCATCTGGTCCGGCACGACCCGGACCGAGGACTGGGCCGAACGGTACCGGGCCGCGGTGGTGGTCAGCGGCCACCTGCACCTGCGCACGACCATCGTCCGCCGCGGCGTGCGCTATGAGGAAGTCTCGCTCGGCTACCCGCGCGACTGGCGTCAGGCTCGCGGCATCGACTGGTATCTCCGCGAAGTCCTGCCCGGCACCGGCCCTGACGCGCAGCGGTTCGTGCCGCCATTCGATCCGTTCCGCTGATCGCGGTATCATTTGCGCGACGGTGCGCAAACTCCGAGTGCTCGTGTTGATGCACGACTATCTCGTGCCGCCAGACGACGTCGCGGGCGTCGACACGAAGACTGCGCCCTGGCGGACCGAGCACGACGTGCTCTCCACGATCCGCGACGACCTCGGACACGAAGTCCGGGCGCTCGGCGTCAAGGACGACCTGGGCGCCATCCGCCAGGCGAACGACGATTTCAAGCCGCACATCGCCTTCAACCTGCTGGAGGCCTTCCACGAAGTAGGCACGTTCGACCAGAACGTCGTCAGCTATCTCGAGTTGCTGCGACTGCCCTACACGGGCTGCAACCCCCGCGGCATGTTCCTGGCCCGCGACAAGTCGCTGTCGAAGAAACTGCTGCACTACCATCGCATCCCGGTGCCGGAATTCACGATGGTGAGCCGCGGGCGCAAAGCGCGGCTGCCGAAGCGACTCACCTATCCGGCCATCGTGAAATCGCTGACGCAAGAGGCGTCCATCGGCATCTCACAGGCGTCGGTGGTGGCCGACGAGGCGCATTTGCGCGAACGGGTGCAGTTCATCCACGACTCCATCAAGACCGACGCCATCATCGAGCGGTTCATCGAGGGGCGGGAACTGTACTGCGCGATCCTCGGCAATCAGCGCCTGCAGGTCTTTCCGGTCTGGGAGATGACCTTCGCCAACATGCCAGAGGGCCAGCACCGCATCGCCACCGAGCGGGTGAAATGGAACGCCAAGTACCAGGCCAAAGTCGGCGTCGCGACCGGCGAGGCGACGACGCTCGACGAAGCGGCCCGCGCGCGCGTGCAGCACGTCGCCAGACGGACCTACAAGGCGCTCGAACAAAGCGGATACTCGCGGGTGGACCTGCGGCTGAGCGCGGACGGCCGCGTGTACGTGATCGAGGCCAACCCCAATCCTCAAATCGCCCGGACCGAGGATTTCGCCGCCTCGGCGGCGGCCGCCGGCCTGACCTATCCGGCGCTGCTCCAGAGGATTCTGACAACCGGACTGCGCTGGGAGCCTGAACGGCTGGGATGACCCGCGTCGTCCTGCGGTCCAGGCCTGCGGTCCTGGAGTGTGTAGTTGCGCGCGCAGTTTGGTATTTCTTGCCCGTTGACAGATCTGTCTCTCGCACCTCACCCTAGGTAAACCTCAGCAATCAGCTCGTCGGGATGGCCCGTCGCCCTGGAACGCACTTTGCTCTGCATCTGGGGACGCTTCTCTTTACATCTTCGGGGTCCTCAGGAGGTCCACGGCATGCGACGGCATCTGTTCGTTCTCGCGTTTCTGGCATCACTCAGCGGGCTAATGGCGTGCAGCAGTTCCAGCAGCCCCACGTCACCATCAGCCGTGTCGGGCGCCAACCTGAGCGGGTCGGTCGTCGCGCCTGGCAGCGGCGGCGGCTCCACCAATGCCGGTACGCTCTCCGGACCGGGCACCAACGGGTCGATTCCGGCCGGCCTGACCGTCTCGGTTGTCGGCACCACGATCAGCGCCCCGGTCGATCCTTCCGGCCAGTTCTCGCTTCGCGGCGTGCCGGCGGGCAACGCGGACCTGCGCTTCACCGCGCCGGGAGTCATGGCAACGGTGACGGTCCTGGGACTTCAAGCCGGCCAGACCGTGACGATTTCCGTCAGCCTGTCGGGGTCGACCGCCGCCCTTGAATCCGATTGCCGCAGCGGCGCGGGTCAGGAGCAACTCGAAGGCCGGATTGAATCCCTGCCGCCGACCACCGCCGCGCTGACCTTCGTGGCCGCCGGCATGACGGTGACCACCGACGCCAGCACCACGTTCTTCCTTCGCGGCGCACCCGCCTCCTTCACCACGCTCGAGATCGGACAGCGCGTTCATGTCAAAGCCAGGACCAGCGGTGGCGCCCTGCTCGCCACCACGGTGGACATTCAGAACACGAACACGAGCATCGGGGTTGAACTCAACGGGGTCGTGTCGACCTTCTCAGGAACCGCCGCGGCATTTCAGCTCACCGTGAACGGCACACTCATCAAAGGTGATGCGGCGACCGAGTTCTTCGGCAATTCCCTCTTCACGGACCTGGCCAACGGCCGGACGGTTGAGGTCAAGGGGTCTCAACGTGACGGATTCGTCTACGCCGTCCGCTTGCACGTCTCGAGCGAAGCCGACGATGACACCGAGGCCGAAGTCGACGGCGCCATCGTCTCGAAGAGCGGCGCCGTGCCGACGTTGACACTCGTGATCGGCACCAAGACGGTGACAACGAACGCGAGCACCGAGGTCCGCCGCAAGGGTGACGTGCAAACCCTCTCGGTCCTCCAGGTCGGCATGAGCGTCGAGGTCTCCGGCACGCTCCAGCCCGACGGGACGATTCTCGCGAAGAAGATCCAGATCGATGGCGACGCGACGGGCGGCGCGTTCGAAATGAGCGGCGTCCTCGCCGGACGAACGGGGACGTGCCCGGCCATTGCGTTCTCGGTCAACGGTTACTCGATTGCCACGACAGCGACGACGGCCTTCGACCCTGGGTGCTCGTCGATGGTGAACGGGACGATGGTCAAGGTCCAGGGCGTGGTGCAGGCCAACGGGTCGGTGAGCGCCACGAAGGTCGAGAAGAAGTAGCGGGTCACTCCGTCCCGCTGCGACCCAGCCAGGCGGCGTACACGTCGGGCCGGCGATCCTTCATCAGCACCCGCCGCGCGTGCGAGCGCGCGGCGTCGGCGAGATCGACGTCCACCAGCAGGTGCGCCTCCGCGCCCTTCGCCGCCCGGGCGCGGACGGCGCCCTCAGGTCCGCAGACGAACGACTCCCCGGCAAACGTGAGGCGCGACTCCGCACCCACGCGATTGCAGAGCGCGACGAAGTAGCCGTTCTGAAAGGCCGCCGTCCGCATCTCGCCTTCAAAGAATCCCTCCGGCCACTCGTCCACGACACCCGCCTGCGGCACGATGACGAGGTCCGCCCTGCCCAGCCCCAGCGCACGCATGTACTCCGGAAAGTGGCGGTCGTAGCAGATCGCCACGCCGATCCGTCCCACGCGTGTGTGGAACACCGGCGCGCCGAGATCGCTGGGCGAGTAGGTACTGCCGCTCGTGGAAGCACGGATACTCGGTGATGTGCACCATCCGCGTGCGGCCCAGCAGCGTGCCATCCGCATCGATCACCGGCGAGCAGTCGAACGTCAGATCTCCGTCGCGCTCGAACAGATTCACGACGATGACAATGCCCAGGGCCTGGGCCAGCGCCTGGAAGCGCTCGGTGATCGGCCCGGGCACGGGCTCGGCCAGGAGCCGCACATCGCCCGAAGGCGGCATCTGCGGATAGAACGGCGTGAACGCCAGTTCCGGAAAGGCGACGAGGCCGGCCCCGTCGCCAGCCACCCTGCGTGTCGCTTCACTCGCGCGCCGAAGGTTGGACTCGAGATCGGCCGAGGCCTGCTGCTGGATCAGCGCAATCTTCATTGGGCAATCCGTTCCCGTTCGTTCCCCAGTTCCCAGTTCCCCAGTTCCCGTTCGTTCCCGTCGTTACCGAGCTGTACAGATCACGTCCCACTGGTCCGGCGTCAGCGACAGCGGCCAGTATTTCTTGCGCAGCACGATCACGTGGTCGATATAGTCCTTCTTGAGGACCTCGCCGCCGAGCAGCCGGCTGCGGAGAGCACGAATCTCGTAGCGGTAGAGATCGCTCAACTGATCGCGGACAAACCGCGGCGGCGTCTCGGGCCTCGGCGCCAGGCCGAACCGAGCCAGAGCCTCTGACAGTTCTACCGGATAGACCCAGTGGGGCGCCATGTATTCTTCTATTGATCTATTGGCCTATTGATCTATTTGAGCCAGCGATTGCGTGCGCCAAATAGATCAATAGATCAATAAACCAATAGACCAATACATCAGTTTCCGCCGGCGCCGGCTTTCATGGCCGGAGCGACCGACAGATACATCGCGTTGAAAAAGAACTTGTAGCTGCCGTGCGGCTGGGTCCGGAACAGCAGGTCGTTGCCGAACACGAACACGCGGCCCTGGCCCACGCTGGCCTCGGCGATTTGCACGCCCTTGTCCAGGTACTTCTGGCCCCAGGCCCACCCGCTCTTCAGCGGCGTCGGGCTGTTGAACCAGGCGACGGAGTGCATGTCCACCCCCGGGGCGCCGACCGCGCGGTCCAGCTTCCACACGGGGCTGTTGTCGAAGAAGATGTCCGCTTCCGGGCCGTAGCCGTGCGCCAGCGGATTCTTCGGGTCGAGCGCGACGCGCAGGACGGACCCTGGCACGTAGTAGTCGGTGCCGGCAATCGCGGTGCCGTCGGCCTTCACCAGGTGATTCGAGAGCGGCAGCTTGAAGATCGACACAGCCGCCTGCGCGGCGCTGCCGATGGCGATCACCGTGCCGCCGTCCTCCACGAATTTCTTGATGTGTTCCATCGTCGCGGCGCTCACGCTGCCGCGCCGTTTGGTGACGTCCTCCGGATAATCGACGAACGGCGGCCGGTCGTCGCCGGCCGCGCGCTGGCCAGGGGCCGCGCCGCCGCGGCCGCCGCCCTGGCCAGCGGCGCCCTGGCCGCCGCCGGCCGCCCCGGCGCCCGCGGCTCTTCCGGCCGTCACATCGCCGCCCGCCGGCGGCGGCACGTCGCCGCCGACCTGGCCGGCGCCACCACCGCCACCGCGGCCGCCACCACCGCCCGGTCCAAGCAGGCCCGCTTCGTTGAACACGAGCACGTCGTACTTCGCGCGCAGGTTGCCAGCGTCGAGCACCGGCGGATAGACGACATCGAACGGGAATTCGAAGTTCTCGAGGAGCAGGCGCGCCCAGCCGGCCGGCATGCCGCCGCCGTAGGTGTCGAATAGGCCGATGCGCAGCTTCCGCAGCCTGGCTGACAGACCGGCAGGCGCCGTCGCCGCGCTCTCGAAGCTCACGCCGAGATCGGTCGCCGCCTTCTGCAGAATGGCGCGCGTGGTGGGCTTGCTCGCCACGTAGAACGTGCCCTGGCCCATCGGCCCGTCCCACAGCCACGACACGTCTTCATTGGCCGCCAGCAACCGGTTGAGGGCAATGAAGCTGTCATTGGACTTGTGGCTGAAGTAGTAGCCGGCCACCTGCTGCGGCCCGCGGATCGATCCGGCCGGCACCTTGGCGAAGTCCGCCAGCTTCTCGAACGGCCCGTCGAACCCGTCGAGAATCCGGTCGAACTGGACGCCCATCTGCATCGCCAGCGTGTAACCCGCCACATCATAGGGCCGGCTCGGCGTCGCACCCGGATACGGGATGTCGTCGGGGTGATCCTGCGGCTCGAACATGTCCATCACGTGGGGACGGAACGCCTGCCCGGTCTTGATGATCAACGAGTTGGCCGGGTACGCCTTCCCCGCCACGGTGAACGGCGCCGTGGCGCGATGGACCGTGATGCCCGACTTGATCAGCGCGTTGACGAACCGGACGGCCGACCCGAAGTCCGGTTGATCGCTCGGCATGATGAACCCGCGCGGATCGCGCGGTTCTCCTTGGTGGTTACGCCGTGTAGAGCGCATTGCCTCCGCCGCCGCCACGCCCCCCGCCGCGTCCGCCGCCCGCGCCTCTCCCGGCCGCGCCCGCCGCCGCCGGATCGGGAGGTGCGACCGCCGGCTGGGCGGCCGTCGATCGCCGCGCGCACCTTCTCGAGCCGGTGCGGCGTGAACGTCCAGTGGTCTTCGTTGCCCCACTGAATGTTGTCCTTGCCCATCTGATACATGCGATACAGGTTCGTCTCGCGATACCGGGACGCGAAGTCGATGACCGCCCGGTTGGCGGTGATCGAGTACTCGATGGACTGCCGGAACTTCCACGGCTGCGGCGTGATCGGGAACCAGCTGCTCGCCGTCCGCAGGTGGCGCGCCTCAACGAACTGCACGGCCTGCCCCGGCGTCGGGCTTCCAATCGTCTCCGTGAGAATCCCGATCTGGTTGTGGAAGTAGGCCGTGGTCCGGAGCCCGCCGTTCCACCAGGTGGAATAGGCGGCCGCCGCGCGCGACACCACGCCGGGCTTGCCCTCCTCGATGAACCGGGTGTGCATGACCGCGCCAATGAAATCGACGGCCGCCGGGATCATCGGGTGGTAGTTGTAGTTGAAGGGGTCGCGGAACGGCGGCGCAAACATGATGGCGCCGGCGGGTCCCGTCTGGTGGTGGTTGTACATGATCTGCGGGAACCACTCGCGGTACATGATCTTGCTCATGTTCGTGGTTTCCGGCAGCGCGTTCATGTACGAATCGCGGTTGTTGTCGTGGCCGGCGTAGTAGTTGTAGAGCCCGGGATACCCGCCGGTCGAGCCCGTGTGCTTCATGTAGGCGTCCGACACCAGGTCCATGCCATCCGGATTGGCCGGCACGCACAGGATGATGACGTCGTTCAGGAACCGCATCGTCTCTTCGTCGGTCCGCGCGACCATCTGGTAGACGGTCTCGAGGAGCTGCTGCGCCCCGAGCACCTCGCTGGCGTGCAGGCCGCCGTCGATCCAGACCACGGACTTGCCTTCCTTCGCCAAGGTGCGCGCCTGCTCGTCCGTCAGGCCCTCGGCCAGCGACAGCCGGCGTGAGATCTCCTTATAGCGGTCCAGCTTCGCGAAGTTCGCCGGTGCCGTGATGATCGCCATGTACTGCGGCTTCTTCAGCGACGTTTGACCGATCTCGACCATCTGCATGCGATCGGACTGCTGGTCGAGCTTCTTCCAGTAGGCGACCAACTGCTGATAGTTGGCGAGGAAGTAGTCGTCGCCGACGTTATGCCCCCATTCCTGCTTGGGCGTCGTGATTTTCGAATCGACGGGAGCCTGCGCGCTTTGCGGCGCCGCGCCCGCGAGCCGCGACTGGGCCATTGGCGCGAGGGCCACGACCAATGTCGCCAACACACCGGCAAGCACGAGATTCTGTTTGATTCTGGGCATGAGTCGGTCCTCCGGACGGGCTAAACGATAGCAGAAAAGGACTGAAAAACCGACGCCGGGTGTCGTTTCCAGCGTCAATTCTGACCCCGCTTACCCGGAATGAGCCCGGCGTGGCGTATTCAGTTGAAGCGTGACGGCGACCGCCAGGCAGGCAAGGCCGGCGATGTCCCCCCAAGGCGCGGGATGGAACAGCAGGAGCCCGCCAATCGTGGCGATCCATCGCGCCGCCCTTGAGCGCGCGGCCGAGTGCCCATCCGCCCAGCCCCATGGCCAGCCCGGCCACGCCGATGGCGGCCGTCACGGCGCTGATCACCACGTCCGGCCACGAGCCGAGCAACAAGAGGCCCAGCCCTCGCGGATCCAGCGTGAACGCAAACGGCACGAGGAACGCCGGCAGCGAGTACTTCCACGTCAGCATCATCGTCTGGAACGGCCGGCCGCCAGTCAGCGCCGCGGCCGCAAACGGCGCCAGCGCCGTCGGCGGACTGACCTCGGACAACACGGCGTAGTAGAAGATGAACATGTGGGCCGCCGCGGGCGCGACACCGACGGCCGTCAGCGCCGGCACGACCATCACGGCGGAGATGATGTACGACGCGGTCACTGGGACGGCGAGGCCGAGGATCCACACGGCCACGGCCGAGAAGACGACGGTCAACGCCAGCGACCCGCCCGCCAGCCCGACGATGAGGCCGGCGGCCTTGAGTCCCAACCCCGTCAGCGTCACGACGCCGACGATGATGCCGGCGACGGCGGTCGTGGCCAGCACGGACAGGACATCCTGGCCTCCGCTCGCCATTGCCCCGCCGATCCGGCGG
The DNA here is from genome assembly GCA_963751445.1 of uncultured Acidobacteriota bacterium. Lineage (GTDB taxonomy): Bacteria > Acidobacteriota > Vicinamibacteria > Vicinamibacterales > SCN-69-37 > DASUGC01. The sequence goes on from CAVVUL010000010.1 coordinate 351,337, forward strand.
GGCGTCAGCCACGACTCCCGCGCCATCGCGAAGCTCAGAACGACGGAGGAGACGATGGCCCAGAAGACGGCGCGGAACGGCGAGAAACCGATCGACATCAAGACCGCGACAAGGACGAGGGAGGTGAAGTGGAGGTATTGGTTCCGGGGTTCCGAGGTTCCGGGGTTCCGGGGTTCGGGTTCCGGGGTTCCGGGGTTCGGGTTCGAGGTTCTGGGTTCGAGGTTCGGGGTTCTGGGTTCGAGGTTCGGGGCACGCTGATCATCGAACCCCGAACCCGAACCCTGGAACCACGGAACCGGAACCCCGGAACCTCGGAACCCCGGAACCCCGGAACCTGTGTCCCCCTCAATCATCAATCCAATGGACAAGTAGTAGAGGACCGTCGGAATCGTCGCCATCACGAGCACCTGCAGGTACGAGATACGCAGGTACTCCGCGATGAGGAATGCGGCGGCGCCGAGCGTGGGGGGCGACAGCAGCGCGCCGATGCCCGATGCCGCGAGCATCGCGCCGGCCGTTTCGGCCTCGAAGCCGACGCGCCGCATCAACGGCCAGGCCACCGATCCGAGCGTCACCGTCGTCGCCACACCGCTGCCGGAGACCGTGCCCAGCAGGAAGCCGGCCAGCGTCACCGAGCGGCCCGCGGACCTCTTCGGGTTGCCGCGGCGCGAGAGTGACATCGCGAAATCGAGGAAGAACGTGCCGGCGCCGGATCGCTCGAGCACGGCGCCGTAGAGGCTGAAGAGAATGATGTAGGTGACGGCCACGTCGAGCGGCACGCCGTAGATGCCTTCGAGCGTCATGTAGAGATTGCCGACGAGTCGCGGCAGGTCGTAGCCGCGATGCGCGAGTCCGGCGAGCCCCACCTGCGCCAGTTGCGGTCCCGCCACCGCGTAGGCCAGAAACGTGGCCGCCGACACCGGGAGAATCCAGCCCGTCGCGCGCCGCGCCGCCTCGAGCACGACGAGGATCGCGAGGAGCCCAGCCACCATGTCCCCACCCGTGGGGGTGGCAGCGCGATACAGGAACGCCTCGCCTTGCGCCAGCGGCCAGCCAAGTCCGAACAACGCGCCGACGACCCACGCCGTATCGATGGCGGGACCGAACCGGCCTTTCGTCGGCACGCTTCGCAGAATCGCCCACACGCCGATCAGCAGCATCAGCGGGCGATACACCTGCGGGCTGATGACGATGAGGACCCAGACGAGGGACAGACCGCTGAGCAATCCGCTGAACACCAGAGGCATCGGCGGACAGATTATCGCCTGCGGCGGGCGAACTTACTTCCCGGTCGTCGCGAACTTGGTCAGGAACGCCAGCATCCGGTCGTAGTTGTACGACGGCCCCTCCTCGAGCAGGTCCGTTTCCTGCGAGTGCACCAGCGCGCCGTCCTGGTCGAGCACGAACAGGTGCGGATAGCCCTTGATTGGCGGATACCGCGACAACACGGCGGTGTTCTTGTTCTCGGGGCTGAAATTCACCTTGACCCAGACGTAGGACTTGTCGCGGAGGGCCTTCAGATCGGGATGATCGACGAAGTAGCGATCCAGGGTATGACACCACCCGCACCACTCGCCGCCGACGTCGAGGATGACGCGCCGATGCGTGCGGCGCGCCTCGGTCAGGGCCGCGCGGATGTCCTGGTCCGCGTCCCGGGCCGGATCGAATTTTGGATCGCCGGATTGTGCGCCCGCTGGCTTTGCCGGAGCGGCGCCGCTCTGCGCGAAGCCCACCAACCCGAGCAGACAGCCACCGACGGCGAGCAGGGTGAACGAGTGGACCAGGGCGCGCATGACACTCCTCCCAGATCTCGGCGGACACAGCGCCGTCGCCAAGAGCGTATCGGGCATTGTAGCCCGCTGACCGTTCAGCGCTTTGGCTGCAGGAGCGCCGTCACCCAGTTGAGCTTGTCCTGAAACTGGGCCTCGTCGGGTTCCCGTTTCTCCATCACCGGGTGCGGCATCTCGAAGAACGATCCTTCCGCGCGCACGGCGCGATGGCCGCCCACTTCGAGAAAACAGAAGCCCCGGCCGTCGAACGTCTCTTTGGCCGTCGTGCCGAGAATCTGGGCGGCGATCTGGTGCGCCGCGGCCCGGCCGTGCGCCGCCGCAAAGACGCCCGCCTTCGGCAGCGACAAGCCGACGTCCGGATTGAAACGCCCGGGCAACGGCACGCTGGTGACGTCGCCAACGGCGTACACCCCGTGCACGTCTGGCGGCTGCCGGACTGCGAGCGTTTTCGGATCCACCGGGATCCAGCCGGACGGGCCGGTCAGGCCGGCCTCGCGCACGACGGCCGGCACCTCGTGCGGCGGAACCGCGATGAGCAAGTCGTACGGCGCTTCGCTGCCGTCCTCAAACAGGACCCGTTTCGCCACCGGGTCGATGCTCGTGGTGACCCGCTTCGGAAAGAAGCCAATCCCGCGCGCAGCGAGCTCGCCCGTGATGAACTGCCCCATGGCAGGACCCGCGGTCGCCATCGGGGCGCCCTCCGCGGTGTGGACGGCGATCCTCGTGCGGCTGCCGAGCCCGCGCCGCTCGAAGAACTCGCGCAGCAGCATGACCGCTTCGTACGGCGCCGGCGGGCACTTGATGGGCAGCCTGGGCACGAGCAGGACCACGTCGCCGCCGGCACACTGCTCGAGCCTTTCCTTCAACCGCTCGGCGCCGCCAATCGTGTAGAACGTCTCCGCCGCCTCAGCCAGGCCGTGAATCAGCGGGGGATTGAGATCGGCCCCGAGTGCGATGACGAGATAGTCAAAGGTGACCGAACGGCCGCCGAATACCACCTCGCGGGCGGCCAGGTCGATGCGCTCCACGCGCCCGAGCGCGAACCGCACGCCCGGCATCAGCAGGGACTCGCGCGACTGCGAAATGTCGTCGTAGGTGCGTTCCCCCAGCATGATCCACGACTTGCCGGCGCCGACATGGAACCGGCTGGCGCCATCGATGACGCAGATTTCGTGGGGCTCGGGCAGCAGCGCCCGCAGCGTGTTGGCGGCGGACAGCCCCCCAAAGCCCGCACCCAGGATCACGACTCGTGTACTCACGCGCAACTCCTCGCGATCGTCACCTTCATACCAGCCTGTCCGGAGGGCGTCAGTCTACCCCAGGCCCGCGCCACACGGCTCGGCGAACTTGCCTGATAATGAGCCCCATGGAGAAGAACCTCACTCGCCGCGAACTGCTGCAATGTGGGGTCGCCGCGGGACTGTCGACCCTGCTCCCCTACGACCGGCTGTTCGCCCAGAGCGCGCCGCTCATCACGCGGGCCATTCCCTCGTCTGGGGAACGCCTGCCGGCGGTCGGCATCGGCACCGCGCGACGGTACGACGTCGGGCCGGCCGCGCCTGAACGCGCCGAGATCAAGGAGGTCGTCAAGCTGTTCACCGACGGCGGCGGCAAGGTCATCGATACGGCGCCGAGCTACGGACAGGCCGAGACCGTCGTCGGCGACACGATCGCCGCCCTCGGCAACCGCAGCCAGCTGTTCCTGGCGACGAAGCTCGGGGCCACGGGCCGCGCCGCCGGGGAAGCACAGGTCGCGCAGTCGTTCACGCGGCTCAAGACCGACAAGATCGACCTCATCGCCGTGCACAACCTGACGGATGCGCGCAATCAGTTCGCCTACCTGCGCGAGCTGAAGCAGGCCGGCCGCATCCGCTACGTCGGCGTCACGACGTCCTCGGACCAGCAATACGCCGCGCTCGAGGAGATCATGAAGGCCGAGACGCTGGACATGATCCAGGTGGACTACGCCATCGACAACCGAGGCGTCGCCGATCGCATCCTGCCGCTGGCGGCCGATCGCGGCATGGGCGTGATGATCAATCTGCCGTTCGGCCGCGGCCGCGTGTTCCAGGAAGTACAGGGCAAGGAGTTGCCGACCTGGGCGAGCGAGTTCGACTGCAAGACCTGGGCGCAGTTCTTCCTGAAGTACATCGTCGCTCACCCCGCCGTGACGTGCGTCGTGCCCGGCACTGCGCAGGTCAAGTACGTCGCCGACAATCTCGCCGGCGCGCAGGGCCGCCTGCCGACGCCCGCGATGCTGCGCCGCATGGAACAATTCGTGGGCGGGATCTGACATGAGGCCACGGAGCCACCCCGTGTCAGTTCACAGGGCGGAGGGACGGAGGCGCGGAGGAGGGCTCTTTGGGGGCTCTCGTCACGCGGGCCGCACAACCCAAGAGGTCTTCTCCGCGCCTTCGTCCCTCCGTGCCTCCGAGTGAACTGATGGCGACACCCTCCGCTCCTCCGGCACTCCGCTCCTGCGGCGACTGATCCACGTCGAGCCGAACGAGGCCCCGACGCTGGCGTGGTCCTGGCTGTATCTGTTCAGCGTCTTCTTTGCCTACTACGTGATCCGGCCGATCCGCGACGAGGTCGGCGTGGCCAGCGGCGTCAACACTCTGCCGTGGCTGTTCACCGGAACGCTGGTGGCGATGCTGGCGGTCAACGCGCCGTTCGCGGCGCTCGTGGCTCGCCTGCCCCGCGCGCGCTTCATCAGCGTGACGTACCGCTTCTTCATGCTGAACCTGGCGGTGTTCCTCGTGCTGTTCAGGAGCACGACCGGCGACGCGAACATCTGGGTCGGCCGCGTGTTCTTCGTCTGGACGTCGGTGTTCAACCTGTTTGTCGTGTCCGTGTTCTGGCAGTTCATGGTGGACGTGTTCACGAGCGAACAGGGCAAGCGCCTGTTCGGGTTTCTTGCGGCCGCGGCGACGGTGGGCGGCATTCTCGGATCCGGCCTGACGGCCGGCACCGTGCAGCGGGTCGGCGCGCCGACGTTGCTGCTCGCCTCCATCGCCTTGCTCGAACTCGGCGTGTTCTGCGTCAGGCGGCTGGGCCGCGTGTCGGACGCGATGCACCGCCGCGCCGCCGTACCGCGCGCCGCCGAGGAGCCGGTCATCGGCGGCAGCATCTTCGCGGGCCTCGTCCAGGCCATCCGGTCGCCGTATCTGCTGGGCATCTGCATCTACATGCTGCTCTATTCAAGTTTGTCGACGTTCCTCTACGTGCAGCAGGCCAGCATCGTGGATGCCTCGTTTGCCAGCCGGGGTGCGCGCACCGCGTTTTTTGCAAGCGTGGATCTGCTGGTGAACGTCCTGACGCTCGGCGCCCAGATGTTCCTGACCGGCCGGGTCCTGAAGCGCCTTGGCGTCGCGGTCACCCTCACGCTCGTACCGGCGGCGACGCTGCTCGGCTTCACGCTGCTCGGACTCGTCCCCTCGGTGGCGATCGTGGTCGGTTTCATCGTGATCCGCCGGGCCGGCAATTTCGCGTTCGCCCGGCCGAGCCGCGAGGTGCTGTTCACCGTCCTGACGCGCGAAGACAAGTACAAGGCCAAGAGCGTGATCGACACCGTGATGTACCGGCTGGGCGATCAGGCGGGCGTGTGGTCGTCGAGCCTGCTGAAGATGCTCGGCCTTGGCGTGGCGGGAGTGGCCTGGGCCGCGGTGCCGTTGTCCGCGGCCTGGGTGTATGCCGGTTGGTGGCTCGGACGCCGGCAGGACGAGCGAGCAAAAGGAGGAGGATTCTGATGGCCATGGACCGCCGGAGATTCATCACGACTGTTGGCGCCGCGGGCGGCGCGCTCGGCCTGGGCGCGTTCCCGGACCTCGGAGTGGCCGGAACGCGTCGCGACGAACCGTGGACATCGCGGGAAATCGGCAAGGCGCCCGCGCCGCTCAACATTCTCATCCTGGGGGGCACGGGTTTCACGGGGCCGGAGCAGGTGGAGTATGCGCTGGCGCGCGGACATCGCGTCACGCTCTTCAACCGCAACAAGACGCGGCCCGGGCGTCTTCAAGGGCAAGGTGCAGGAAGAACTGGTCGGCGATCTCAACGGCGACACCTCCGCGCTGGCCGGCAAGACGTTCGACGTCGTGATCGACAATCCGACGACATTCCCGGCGTGGGTGCGCAACGTCGGCCGCCACCTCGCGGGGCACGTCAAGCACTACATCTTCATCTCCACGACGTCCACGTACGCCGACCAGAGCATCATCGGGCTGAATGAGACCAGCCCGGTCGCGTCGATGCCTCCCGACCTCGATCCCTACACGCTCGACCCGCAGCATGCGTCGCAGTACCACGGCCCGCTCAAAGTCCGGGCGGAAGAGGAAGTCAGGAAGACGTATCCGGACATCTGGACCGTGATCCGCCCCTGCCTCATCGTCGGACCGCTCGACCGGACGGATCGGTTCACGTGGTGGCCGGCTCGCATCGACAAGGGCGGCGAGGTCCTCGCGCCAGACAAACCCGAGGATCCGTGCCAGTTCATTGATTCGCGCGACCTGGCCGAATGGACGATCCGGATGGCGGAAGCGCGCGAGTTCGGTCTCTATAACGCGATTGGTCCGGCGCATCCGCTGACGATTGCGGAGATGCTCTATGGCGTGAAGGCGATCACCACGGCGGGCGCGCAATTCACGTGGGTGCCGTGGGACTTCCTGCAGTCGCAGAAGGTGCGATCGTGGCGCGACATGACCGTGTGGCAGCCGCCCGTGGGCCGCACCGCGGGCTATCAACGGCGCGACGCCAGGAAGGCGATCGCGAAGGGCCTCACGTTCCGCCCGATCGCGGTGACGGCCAAGGACACGCTGGACTGGCACAAGACGCGCCCCGCCAAGGAGCAGGAGGACACGCTGAACGGCGTCATCAACGGCATCGGCCTGAAGCGCGAAGCCGAAGTGCTCGCCGCGTGGCACGCGAAAGTGCGCGCTACTTGATCGGATCCGCCTGCACGTTAACCTCTCCGCGCAATTCGCGTGACAGGCCGGGGACCTTCACGACAACAACGTACTTGCCGGGAGCGACGAGCGGCCCCGCCGGCCCGCCGCCGCGGCCGCCGCGGCCACCCGCGGCGCCAGCGGCCTGACCAGCCGGCGCCACCGGCGCGTCGGCGCGCAGGTTCCACGTGGCGTGGTTCATCCCTTTCGCCGCCGGTCCGGTCAGCGTCCTGACCGTGTTGCCGTAGACATCGCGGATTTCGATCGTCGCCTGGCCGCTCGCGGCCGCGCGCAGGTAGTAGTCGATGCCGGCATCGAAGTCGGGGTTGGGCGCGAAGAATTCCTGCGCGCCGTACCACGCCTGCACCGAATGCGTGATCATCTGGTGCGCCGTGCCCATCGGCGCCAGCGCCGCCTCGCTCGCCAGATTCTGCGGCGTCAGCACTTGCAGCACCCCGACGTCGTCCAGAATCCAGATCCCGCGTCCGTGCGTGCCGATGACGAGCGCGTTGTCCCGCGGGTGAATCACGAGATCGTCGGCCGACACGGTCGGGAAGTTCGTCAGCCGCGACAGCGCCGTCCACGTCCGGCCCTCGTCCGTCGAGAAATGCACGCCCTTCTCATGGCCCAGCACGAGGAAATGCGGATCGCTCGGATGCTCCCGGATGCGGTTCACACCCGTCGACGGCAGACCCGAGACGATGGCACGCCAGGTCTTGCCGTAGTCATCGCTCACGTAGACATACGGCTTGTAGTCGTCGTTGTAGTGCCCGTCGAACGTCGCATACACGCGGCCGGCGGCGTAGCGCGACGGCAGGACGGTACTGCAGTAGGAGTGCGCCGGCAGGCCCGGGAAGTTCTTCGAGAGATCCGTCCACGTCTTGCCGCCATCACGCGTGACCTGCACTGAGCCGTCCTGGCCACCGGCATAGATCACCTGCGCATCGATCGGCGACTCGCCGATCGACGTCAGCGAGGCGAACGGCGACGTGCCGTCGTTGCGCGAGAGCGCCGTCGGCGGCACCGGCGCGCCCATCACGGGCAGCGTGGCCGGATCGATGCCCGTCGTGAGATCCGGACTGATCGCCGTCCAGGTCGTGCCGTTGTCGGACGACCGGAACACCATCTGCGCGCCGATGTACACGACGTGGGGATCGAAGTGCGACACCTCAATCGGCGTGTCCCAGTTGAACCGCAGCGGACATGCGCCGGCGCCTGCCCTGAGCCTGCCGCAGGGGCGCCCGCACCACGCCCAGCCGCCGGCCGCGCCGTCGTCCGTTCCAGCGTGATCAGATTGACCCGCGCGGCGTTGCCGTTCTGGGATTCGGCGTAGGCGTAGTTCTCGTCGCTGCGGTCGAACTTCACGTAGAACCCGTCGCCGCCGCCGATGTTCCACGAATCACGGTTCGCGATGCCGTTGCGATCGCGCACGGCGCTCGGAATGCACCACTGGCCGTTGTCCTGCAGGCCGCCGCACACCGTGAACGGCACCTTGTTGTCGACATCGATTTCATAGAACTGCGCAACCGGCAGGTTGTTGCGGAAATCCCACGAAAGGCCGCGGTCCCAGGAAATCGACACGCCGCCATCGCCGCCGATGATGAGGTGGTTGGGATCGGCCGGGTCGACCCACAACGCGTGATCCTCGCCGTGAATCAGGCTCTGGCCCGGCACGCCCTGGAAGATGTCCTTGAACGTCTTGCCGCCGTCGTCCGACACGTAGAACCCGCGGTTGGAGCCGAGTTCGTAGAGGCGGTTGCGGTCCTTCGGGTCGACGCGAATCTGGCTGTAGTAGTTCGGCCGCGTATTGAGCGGCGACAGCCGCTCCCAGCGATCGCCCCCATCGAGACTGCGATAGAGGCCGGCTTCGCCCGCCGGCGGCACCGGCGCCTGCTGCGGCGCACCAGCAGCGCGCCCTTGGCCCGCCGTAGCCGCACCAGCGGCGGCGGCCGCACCGCCCCGGCCTCCGCCGCCGGTCGAGGCCTCGACGAGGGCGTACACGATCGTCGGGTCGGCCTTGCCGGAGCCCTTGTAGATGTCGAAGCCGATCCGGCCCATGTCGCCCTTCGGCAGGCCCGTCGTGAGCTTCTTCCAGGTCCCGCCGGCATCGACGGACTTGTAGATGCCGCTGCCGGGGCCGCCGCCGTTGAATCCCCACGATTTGCGCTCGCGCTGATACGCCGCCGCATACAGCACGTTCGGATTGCCCGGGTCGATCGCGACGTCGTTCGCGCCCGTGTTCTCGTTCACGACGAGCGTCTGCTTCCACGTCACGCCGCCATCGGTGGTCTTGAACACGCCGCGCTCGGCGTTCGGTCCCCACAGGTGGCCCTGCGCCGCGACGTAGACGACATTCGGGATTGAGCGGGTCGATGACGACGCGCCCGATGGCGCGGGTCTCGGTCAGGCCCATGTGCGTCCACGTCTTGCCGGCGTCGCTGGACTTGTAGACGCCGTCGCCCCACGACGAACTCTGGCGCGTGTTCGCCTCGCCGGTGCCGACCCACACGATGTTCGGGTTCGACTTCGACACGGCGATCGCGCCAATGGACATCATCGCGTCAACCTTGTCGAAGACGGGCGACCAGGTCACGCCGGCGTTGACGCTCTTGAAGACGCCGCCGCTGGCGGACGCGACGTAGATCGCGTCAGGCTGTCCTGGCGCGCGTCCGACGGCGAAGTCGTCGATGCGGCCGCCGACGCTGGTCGGACCAATCTCCCGCAGCTTCACGGCCGAGAGCAGCGACGGATCGATCGCGCCCGGCGTCTGGCTTCCGAGCGTGGCGGTGGCGATGACGAGAGCGGCGACGAGCAGGGGTGTGCGCAGGCGCATGGCGGGCATCTCCTTCGGGCGGTCGTAACGCCCGCGAGTATACGGCACCCGCCGCGGCCAGACACCTGCCGGACCCTACTTGCTGTAACTCTCCGGGTTATGGTTCTTCCCGTGGCACGTGAGGTAGCACGTGATGCGTGTGGCGGAATGTCGGCACGCAGGATGCCGCTGCTGCTCGGGGTCACGAACCGCTTGTCGAAGTTGATCAGGCGGGCGTTGTTGGTCGAATTGCCCTGGCTGCTGCTGATGCCGTGCGGGTCATGGCAAATGGAGCAGGAGCGCCTGCTGGCTCCTGACGTGCTCGTCGTGGCCGCTGAAGGACTGGTCGCTGAAGATGACGGACCGGTTGTGGCACTTGTAGCAGAGCGCATAGGCGGCCGCACTTTCGGCCGTCAATGAGTTGTCCATGTCGTACCGCCCCGCCAGCAGGTGCTTGAAAGCCGATCCGTGCGGTCCCGCGGGGCCCGTACCGGGTATCGGCGCCTTCGGCCCCTGGTCGTTGTCGTGGCAGTCCGTGCAGTACATGATGCTGCTCGTCGTCCATGGCGCGAGCAGGCTGGCGCACGTGGGGCTCCGGCCGGGCGCCTCGATCGGGTGGTACGACGGATTGATCGGATCGAACATGAGTCGCATGTTGAACTGCGGCGCCACGCGGTTCGGATACGGCGGGGCCGGCGTGCCGTTGCCCTGAGGCTTGTTGGCGGAGTCCGCGTGGCACTTGTAGCAAATCTCGTATTCGTTGACGGATGCGGGCGTGCCGCCGGGCAGCGCGGCGCGCACCGTTGCTGTCCATGCCCCACACGCCCGCGAGCCTGCCGCTCCCTTGGGCGCCGTCGTCGAGGCGGCGTAACTCGCGTGCGCGTTGTGGCAGTCGGCACACTCGGCATGGCGCGGCGCCGCCGACGACTGTTCGGGAAGAAGCGAGGCCGGATTGGTCGGCGATTCCGCCGCGTCGTGCGACGACGGCGTCGTGCGATACGTCGGATGACCGTAGGCTTTGGCGAACTCTGCCTCGATGTTCCGTCCGATCGCCGCTGCTGCCATGGCACTGCGATCCCGCCGACCCGCAGGTGCGTTCCTCGATGCCTTTCAGGCCGCGCTGGGGCGTCGCGGCCGTGTGCGACCGGTGGCACATCTCACATCCGTTGTTCGCGACGGTGGCGTAGCCGGTGTGCGCGCCCTGCGCGATCGTGTAGCTCTTGGTCGAGGTCCGGTGCGAACTCGGGTTGGTCGCCCAATACGGCTGGTTGTGGCAGACGACGCAGAGCCCGGACGCCGCGTTGTTCATGACCAGGAACTTCTGCGTCGTCTGATCGATGTCCATCTGGTGCGGGTCGTGACAGCTTCGGCACTGCACCTGGCCATTGGCGTCGAGCTTGACGGGACTGCCAGCCGACGGGTTCATGATGCTCCCTCCGGTCACGGGCGCGAATGAGATCGGGTGGTCGTCGCTGAGGTTCGTGCCCAGCGCTGAGGGCCCGGTCATCGCGCCCTGGGCATTCACCCCTTGCATGGCAAACTGACCACGCGTCACGGTGCTGCCGACGGCCACCGTCCCATCGTGGCAACTCAGGCACAACTTCGACGAACCGGTCGGGACGCCGACGGCCGCGACGAGCGTCGTGCTCGTGTAGGGCGTGTAGGTGACGCCGGATCGAGAGCGACTGATTCCAGAGCGGCACGGCGGGGCTGGCGTTGTGCGGCGTGTGGCAGAAGATACAGACCTCGGTGATGGTCTGCGACTTCACCGGCCCGGGGCCGCCCACCGACAGGTTGTGCTTGTTCAGCGGCGAATCAACGCGCACCTGACTCAGCGCGGCGGCTGGCGCCAGCAATGCGACGGCGACGACGAGCAACACCAAAGGACGCGTCACCGGACATCCTTCAGGTAATGAAAGACCTCAATCCGCTGGTTGGCGGAGTCCGGCACATACATCACGTCGTTCGCAATCGCGATGCCGGTCGGCAGCCAGAACTGCCCGTCCCGAGACCCGGAGCTCGCCCACGACCAGCAGCAGGTGGCCGTCTTCATCGAAGATCTGCACGACGTCGTTGTAAGCCCTCGACCACGTAGATGTGCCCGTCACTGTCCACCGCGATGCCCTTCGGCTTGTCGAAGTCCCCGGACCCGTCGCCGAGCTGCCCGAAGTTCCGAAGGAAGCGCCCTTTCGCGTCGAAGATCTGCACGCGGAAATTCATCGTGTCGGTCACGTAGAGGCGCCCATCGGCGCCTCGCGCGATGTTGGTGGGGAAATTGAACTGCGCCCGGCCCAGAGCCGCGCGTGCCGAACGAGCCGAGGATGCGGCCCGTCGGACTGACGGAGACCACGCGGTGCGCCAGCGTGTCGACGACGTAGAGTCCTTCGGGCCCCGTCGACGAGCACCGGTCGGCCGCAAGAAGCCGTTCTTTGGGCCCGAGCGTCCAGCGCGACCCGTCCGCGCAGGTCGAGGCAAATCAGGCGGCCCGACGTGGAATCGGTCACGAAGAGCTGGCCGTTCGCGAATCCCACCCCAATCAGCGACTTGCCCTCGACGGGAATCCGGGTGTAGCCCGGCTTGTCGCAGATCGAAGACATGAATGGCACGGGCGTTCGTGTCGGCGACATAGATCGTGTCGTCCGCGCCGACGGCGATGCCGTAGGGCTGCGCCAGCCGCGGTACGTCGCCGCGGCCGACGAGCGTCCGCCAGACACGGGCGGCGACGGACGGCTTGCCCTGCACGGCCGCCGGATTGACCGAGCGCACGAACCGCACGCGCGCGACCTCTGGCGGCGCCGGCCATGCGAGCGCGGGCGCGGGCGGCGGCAATTGGGACCTGCGGGTCGGCGTCCGCGCGGTCAGCGGCCAAGGGCAATGCCGCCCACGATGAGCGCCGTGGCGAGTCCGGCAACGGTGAATCGTGATGTCGTCATGACGCTTAGAACCTGACTCCGAAGGTGCGCGAGACTCGGAGCAGCAGATGGCCGCCCGTTGAACGTGTGCACGTCCGGCAGGAATGCGTAGCGAAGATTCTGCTCGTGGTGCTGGAATTCGAGCGCGAAGACGAACAGCCGCAGTCGATAGTCGAGCTTCGCCAGACCGCCAAGGCTGTTCTGCGCCAGCCCGGTGCCGGTGGCGCTCAGATCGTCGTAGCGCGCCGCCATCGTCAAGTCAGTCGCGGCAGGAGTTCGGCCTCGAACGAGCCGTCCAAGAAGACGGTCTGATCGTGCCCGAACGAGCCGCGGCTGCTGAAGCCGCCCGCGGTGAGCGTCAGCCGGCCCTCCCGTGCGACGCGCGCGGAGGCCGACTCCGGAAAACGTGTCCTGGCGCGCCTCGCTGAACGTGAGGCCGCGCCCCCGCACGAGTTGTGAACGGTCCCAGGCGCCCGTGATCAGTGACGCGACCGAACTGCGTCTGGGCGGTGACGAACTGGCGGCGGTTGTCGTAGTTCCCGAAATCGAAGACATCATCCTCGCTGACCGCCCGCTCGTATCCACCGCCGACCGTCAGGCCGTGCAGCGAGAACGAAGACGCCGGACTGGCCCGTCCAGGCGCGGATGTCGCCGACGCCGCCGTCAGGCGTCGAGTTGGGCCCATCCGCGCGTGTACCCCGCGTTCGCATTGAGCCACGCACACCGATGCGGTAACTCGCGCCCGCCTGGACGTTCTGCGTCATCGCGTCGACGGTGACGTCGCCAATCATCTGGTCGCGATTGCCGTAGCTGCCGGTGGCAAACAGCGACAGGCCCCGGAGCGGCTCGACACGGGCGGACGTCGAGAGGAGCTGGGCGCCGGTCTCCACGGCGAGCGAGTCCTGGCGGTCGAGGCTGGCCGTCAGGTCGAGCGCCACTCGATGGTGCGGCTCGTACGCCACGCTGGAGATCACGTAGAACGCATCCACGGTGCCCCGGGAAGGCAATCGATAGGCCCCGGTGCCGGGGTCGACGATGGGCGGCGGGATGTCGAACAAGGAGAACGTCCGGCGGCGTCCGATTCTCAGCGTAAGCGATTGCGCTGGCTGAGCGTCGCGGAGCCGTCGTAACTGAGGTCCGTCAGCCGAAGATTGAAGGCCTCGGTGGTGACGTTATCGGTCGCCGTGCGCTGTAGACCAGCGCCTGCCGCGTCCGCCGGGTGTCCTTGGACACGCGCGCATGAACTGGAGATCGTGCTGTTCCGCCAGCATGACCCGCTGGACGCGACCGAGTTGGACGCGCGGTAATCCAGTTCGATCTGCGGCAGGCGCGGCACGAGAGCCGCCAGCCCATGGCGAGGGACTGGTTCCGCGTCTGGAACACGGGGCTCACCTCGCCGGCCGGCACGACGAGGCTGCCGCGGATGCCGCTGGACAACGGGTAGTCGCCGGACTCCCGAATCGTCGTCCGTGTCGCCTGAATAAAGAACGGAAATGGACGTGACGGAAAGAGCGAGGCGTCGAGCGTGTAGCCGAAGTCGTTCGAATTGCCGCGCTGGCGGTCGTCGGCCCCGCCGAAGGTCAGGTTATTGGTCTGGAACGTCGTGGTCGGCGCTGTATTCCACGAAGCGCGGGTCCAGCAGCACGGACTTGAATCCCAGGGTATAGCGCTGCCAGAACGACTGGTTCACGTACGGCACGCCGTCGGACACGCTCGATCCGTTCGCCGCGGTCCACTCCGCCGATGCCGGTGATCGCCTGCGCGTGCGCGGGCGCGGGGACCGCCCCGGCGAGCGTGCACGCGAGCAAGACGGCGTGGCGGGTCACCGCATCCCTACCACTGGCCGGGTACCCTGCGGGCGCGCGCGTTGGTCGTCGCCGGTCAGCGTGATGGCCGCGTGGCACGGAGCCGGCCAGCCACGCGTCGTTGAGTTCGGTGCAGCGTTTGGCGGTCAGGTCTTTCTGCAGTTCGACCGCCACCTCGTCAAAGGTCTGTTGCCGGCTCGGTCGCACGTCCACGATGCGAACCAGGTGATACCCGTAGATGGTCTGGACCACGGCGCTGATCTGGCCGGGGCGCAGCTGGGCGGTCGCCTTCTCGAATTCGCTTCGGCCAGGCTGCCGCGGTGGAAGAACCCCATGTCGCCGCCTTTGTCCCGGCTCGGATCGGTCGAGTACTGGCGGGCCATCGCGTCGAACGGATCGCCGTCGAGCAGGCGGCGCCGCACCTGTTCGGCGCGGGTTTCCCGGCCGCCCACGCCGTCGGCGGGCTGCTGGGATCGACGCCGATCGTGATCGCCTGGATGCGGAGCTGTTCCGGCATCACGAATCGCGCGGGGTGGGATTCGAAGAAACGGGCCGCCTCCGGGCCATCGACGCCGCACTGCGACGTGACGGCGGCCTCCCGCGCCTTCCTGATCAGGATCGTCCGCTGGACTTCGTGCCGCACGGCGTCCTCGGTGAGGCGTGCCTCGGCGACGGCCGCCGCGAAGGCCTGCGGACTCGGGTATCGCGCGGCGACCTCCCTGAAGCCGGCGTCGACCTCGCGGCTGAGGCGCCGAAACCCGCGCTGCCTCGCGTCCTGGTACTGCAGCTCTTCGTTACGAGCGTCTGGAGCGCGGTCTGTCTCAGCTCGGCGACCTTCTCGGGCTTGACGGCGCGGTGAAACGACTCCGCGGGAAGGAGCGCATTGAACGTCAGATCCAGCCGATCGCTCATGATCGGCGAGCCGTTCACGTAGGCGACCGACGGCGGCGGAGCCGGTTGACGCTCGGTTGACGACGACGGCGCGATGAGCGCGACTGCCGGTAGTCAGCGCCGACAGGCCGAGGACGACCCCCAGCTGGACCGCGCGAATGCGACCCCCAGCGCGCTGACGCGGAGACCGCCGGTCGTGGCGTCGATCCGCCCCGTTCGGCCGTCTCCGCATCGTGGGCCATTTACTTGATGTGGCAGGTCAGGCAAATCGCGCTGCCGGTATTCGGCTTGCGCAGGAAGTTGCCCAGGGAGTTGTTATGCGCGTTGTGGCAGCTGGCGCACTCGACCCGCGCGTTGGCCGTCGACGTCCCGAACAGCGGCACCGGATTGGTCGAACCCACCGCGATCTTGCTGCCCGCGAGCGTCTGCGTCACGAACTCCGACGGCGTGGCGGCTCGTGCCGTCTCGTAGACGATGGCGACCGGATGGTCGTTGCGCAGGTCCGTGCCGAGGAAGGGCAAGCCGCCCGGTCATGACGTTATTGCTGCCCGAGCCAGCCGCACTGTACGTCGATTTCGCCGAGCCCTGGCGCGTGAAGGCGACCGCCGGCCCGAAGGCCAGGCCGTTCACGTTGGCGAGCACGTCCATGGCGATCGTGCCGTCGTGGCAGCTCATGCACGCCCCGACACGCTCGTCGCGATCTGAGACGCCGACGCCGTCACGTCGCTCGTCGTGCTGGTGTAGAGCTGGTAGGACGCGCCGGTCGGCGACGACCGGTTCCACAGCGGAATGCTGTTGGATCCCCCGTGCGGCGTGTGGCAGAAGACACACGTCTGGCCGTCGATACTGGTATTGGTGTTCCGCACAGCGGACCCGCCGCTGAGGTCATGGGGCCCGCCGGCAATCACACTCGTGTTCTGTGCGGCCAGTGGAGCGACGACGAGCTGGCGCCCAGTGCGGCAAACAGTAGCGAGCGTCTTACGAACCAAGTAGGTGTCTTCACAAGTGCCTCCCATATAGTGCAGGTCGTCACGATCACGGTCTTCGCCATCAGGAGTGTCGTGACGGACGATCATTCAAGAACCGATCCATCAGGCAGATGACGGAGATCGACGTCGCCAGGTTTACCTACGCCAGCACCGCGAGGCACCTTGCTGCATTACGCGCTCGGATTCTGTGATCCCGACGCAATCGTGCCGTCACGTCTGAATTCGTCGCGCCGCGGGCGGTACGACGATTGCTTCGGTGACAGATCTCGCAGGTCGACAAAGATGAAAGAGGGCGATGCGCGAGAAACCGGAAGAAATACTCCGATTTAGAGAGTCGGAGCGACACCTGCACTGGGCGGTCGCCGTGCCGTTCATGGTGAGTTACGTCAGCGCGCTGCTGCTGGTGGCGATCTACAACTCGCATCCCGATCGGCCGTGGCGGGAGTCGGTGTCGATGATCCACAAGGTGTCCGGGATCGCATTCATTCTGCTGCCGCTTGCCACGGTCGCGTGGCATTGGCGCGACATCGGCGCCCACCTGCAGAACATCCGTCAGGCGTGGCGCTGGTCGCGGCACGACGTGCGCTGGCTGCTGCTGATGGGCCCCTCGACCGTCAATCCCGCGATCACGCTGCCCCATCAGGGCAAGTTCAACGCGGCCGAGAAGATCAACTTCATGGTGCTCACG
Source organism: uncultured Acidobacteriota bacterium (assembly GCA_963751445.1). GTDB lineage: Bacteria > Acidobacteriota > Vicinamibacteria > Vicinamibacterales > SCN-69-37 > DASUGC01. Next base: position 368,164 of record CAVVUL010000010.1, read on the forward strand.
GCCACCTACCCGCTCTACGTCGTGACGGGCCTGCTGATCTGGCTGCCGGGCATTGCCATCCTGGCGTGGTTCCTCCATTTCGGCATGGCGATGATCGCGACGCCGCTGCTGCTGGGCCACATCTTCATGGCGACCATCAATCCCGACACGCGGGTGGGCCTGAGCGGCATGGTGACGGGCTTCGTCGATCGCGAATGGGCGAAACATCACTATCGCCTCTGGTACGACGAGCATCACGGACAGCCCGCCGCGATCGATGTGGCCGAGGTGGTCACGCCGGCCGAGGCGCCGCCATCCGCCCGACCGGCGCCGCGCATCGTCGCGCGGCGTCCGGCGCCGGTGCGACGGCGGCGCCGACGGTGCGGTCCAGAGTCGAAGCCGGGTAGCCATGGCGCTTCGGTCGACTCGTCCTGCTGGTTCTCGCGCTTGCGTTGTCTCCGGCCTCGGCGGAGGCCCGCCAACTCGAGGCCCTCGTGTCGCCGGGCCCCCTCTCGCGCGCGCACAGCCAGGTGAGCGCGTGAGCAAGTGCGCCCAGTGCCACGAGCCGGGGCGCGGCGTCACCGCCGAGCGGTGCCTCACCTGCCACAAGCCGATCGCGGACCGCATCGCGCGAAGGACGGGGGTCCATCGGGCCGTGACCGACAACTGCGTGAAGTGTCACTCCGAGCATGCCGGCGTGGACGCCGATCTGATGCCGGATCGATCCCGGAAAGTTCGACCACGCCACCGAAACCGGATACGCGCTCACGGACAAGCACGCGCCGCTCGCGCAGAAGTGCGCCGCGTGTCACACGACCCGGTCGTTTCTCGTGGCTCGCCCGGCATGCTCCACGTGCCACCAGGACAAGCACAAGCCGACCCTGGGCAGTGATTGCGTGCGCTGCCACTCGACGCGGACCACCTTCAAGGAAAGCCGCGCGACGTTCGATCACCAAACCGCCAGGTTCAGCCTGACCGGCGCGCATAGTACGGACCGATGCGAACAGTGTCACGCGGCGGGTGTCTTCCGGGGCGTGGCGTTCGAGCGCTGCAGCAGCCTGTCACCAGCCGCCGCATCGCCGCTCCCTCGGGCCGACGTGCACGACCTGCCATACGACCGACGCCTGGGGCACACAAGATCGATCACAGCGCGACCGTGTTCCCCCTCTTTGGCGCGCACACCACGGTCGCCTGCCAGAAGTGCCACACGCAGACGATCATCAAGCCGTTGCGGTTCGAGCGATGCGCCTCGTGCCATGTCAACGTCCACCGCGACAGCATCAAGGACGACTGCCGGACGTGTCACTCGGACACCAGCTTCAAATCCGCGAGGTTCAATCACGACGGACAGACCGAGTTCCCGCTCGCGGGCAAGCACGTGGGCCTCCCGTGTCGCGCGTGCCACACGAGCCCACCGCGCCGGACGTCCCGCTGGCCGCCAAGCGCCTGGACTACGGCGACGCGAGGCGAATGCGCGACCTGCCACGAGGACACCCATAAGGGGAAGTACGGCCGCTTGTGCGACGCCTGCCATCAGCCCTCGTCATTCAAGGCGGCGGCGACGTTCGTCCACCCGCGACAGGCGGCGTTCTTCTCCGGCGGCCACACGGCCGTCGCGTGCGCGAAATGCCACGCGCCGGACCGCGGCCAAGCCGTCGTGGCCGCGGCGTTCAGCGGACCGACAGCCCGGGCGAAGCCGCCGGCGACCACCTGCAGCACCTGCCACCGGACGTACATCTCGGTCAGGTGGGGTCGACCTGCGAACGCTGTCATGCCATCGACGCCGTCAAGTTTGCCGCGCCGAATTTCTCGCACGACCAGGCCGCGTTCCGGTTGACCGGCAAACACAGCGCGGTCGCGTGCGCGAAGTGTCACAAAGTCGAGACCCGCGCGTTCCCGACGGGAACCGGCACCGCCAGGCGTTCAAACCCGTCGCCAAGGAGTGCCGGATCTGCCACCAGGACCGCACCTGGGCAGCTCGACGGTGATTGCAGCACGTGTCATTCGCCGGAGACCTTCAAGGTCTCCAACTACGAGCACGGCCCTGACGCCATCGTTCCGCAGCTTCCATCGGCGACTCCCCTGCCTTAGCTGCCACAAGCCGGAGACCGGCCAGTTTCCGGCGGGCGCGGGTACGGCGATCCGATTCAAGATTTCCGCGGCCTGCATCACGTGTCACCCGCAAGATGCCTGGCGATCGCCAGTGCCCTGGCGCGGCTCGAGTCTGCGCATTTCCGTTCGAGGACACTTCGATGAGCGTTAATCACAGCCGTGCTGTGCTTCCACCGCGATAGCTCGTCGCGGCCGTCCTGCTGGCCGCCGCCGTCGTTCGTCCGGCCGTCGATGCCCAAGGCGGCGGCGCGGCCTCCGGCCAGCGGCGGGAGTCCGCCTCGTCCGGGGTGCCCACGTGGCCGTTGCCGCCGGCCGAGCCGCGCATCCGCTACGTCACGAGCTACCACGGCATCGACGACTTCCAGACGAAGAAGGCCCCGCCCTGGAAGCGGATGATCCTCGGCCCCGAGGAACAGGCGGACCATTCGGCGGACATGATGGTCAAGCCGTACAGCATCGCGGTTGCGCCGGATGGCCGCGTCTACGTGACCGATACCGCCGCGCGCCGCGTCTTCGTGTTCGACGCGGAGTCGAGGATCGTTTCGTTTGTCGGCGGGACGGGCCAGGGCAAACTCGCGAAGCCCGTGGGGATGGCCGTGGATGCCGATGGCAAGGTGTTCGTGTCCGACGCCACGTCGAAGCGCGTCTTCGTCTACGACACCCGGGGCACGCTGGTGATGGCGATCGGGCAGGACCACGAGTTCGAGAATCCCGCGGGTCTGGCAGTGGATCGGAACGCGCGGCGGCTGTACGTCGCGGACACCGCCAAGCACCAGATCCGGTGCTACTCGACAGTCGACGGTGCGTTCGAGCGCGCGATTGGCCATCGCGGGACGACGCCTGGCGCGTTCAACTTCCCCACCAACATCTTCGTGGACCGCCTCGGCCGGCTCTACGTGACCGACACGATGAACTTCCGGATCCAGATTTTCGACGCGGCCTCCAAGCTGGTGACCGCATTCGGCCAGCAGGGCGACACGCCGGGCACGCTCAATCGTCCCAAAGGCGTGGGCGTCGACAGCGAGGGGCACATCTACATCGCCGACACGTCGTTCAACAACTACCAGGTGTTCGACGATGCGGGCCGGCTGCTCCTGATCGTGGGGTCAGGCGGCAACGGCCTGGGGGAGTTCATGCTGCCGGCGGGGCTGTACGTGGACGCGCGAGATCGCATCTACGTGGCGGACCAGGGCAACTCGCGGGTCCAGGTGTTTCAATACTTGCGCGGCCGCTCCGCCCAGTGACGACGGGTACGGAGCGCGGCGAGGCTACCGCGCCCCCCCACCCTGTTCGGGTTGGAAGGTCACGCCGGCGCGCTCCTGGGCCAGGCCGGCCGCACGGCGCGCCTCGTCCTGCTGCACCTGCTGGACGCGGAACGGCGGCTCCCCTTTGCGGGCCGAACGCGGTGATACACCCCATCCGGCCCCAGGCGGCGCGCCTTCACGTTGTCCTTGAACATCGCGCCGAGCGAGGCCAGGACCGCGCGCTTGTGCTCCGCCTGTTCGATCGGGAACAGCAGTTCGATCCGCTTGTCGAGGTTGCGCGTCATCCAGTCCGCGCTCGCCAGGTACACCTCGTCGTCGCCGCCATTGCGGAAGGAGTAGATGCGCGAATGCTCGAGGAAGCGATCGACGATGGAGACGACCTCGATGTTGTCGCTGACGCCCTTCACGCCGGGCCGCAGCACGCAGATGCCCCGGACATTGAGCCGGATCTTGACGCCGGCGCTGTGACGCCGCATAGAGCGCCTTCGACGATGGCGTCGTCGCTGAGCGAGTTCATCTTCGCGACGGATTTCCGCCGGGCTGGCCGTCTTCGGCGCGAGCCGGCGTTCGCGATCGATGAGCTTGAGGAACGGCGCCGCAACCCCGTCGGCGCCATCACCAGCTTGGACAGCCGCGGCGGATCGGAGTAGCCGGTGATCGCGTTGAACACGGCGCGAGGCGTCCGTGCACAACGCGCGCGACGTCGTCATCAGGCCGAAGTCGGTGTAGACCCGCGCCGTGCGCTCGTTGTAGTTGCCGGTGCCCAGATGCAGGTAGCGGCGCACGCCGTCGCGGACTGCGGCGGACGATCAGGCAGATCTTCGCGTGCGTCTTGTAGCCGCGCACGCCGTAGATGACGTGCGCGCCGGCCTCTTCGAGCGCGCGCGCCCACTGGATGTTGCGTTCCTCGTCGAAGCGCGCGGTGAGCTCCACGAGCACGGTGACCTGCTTGCCGCGTTCGGCCGCGCGCTGCAGGCTCGCGATCAGCGGCGACCCGCTGTTCGCGCGATACAGCGTCTGCTTGATGGCGAGCACGTCCGGATCGTCGGCGGCCTGCGCGACGAGCGCCAGCACGGGATCGAACGCTTCGTACGGATGGTGCAAGCAGCAGGTCGCGCTCGTCGAGCACCGAGAACAAGTCGCGATCCTCGCCCGCCAGCACGTCCACCGGCTGCAGCGGCGGATCGCGCAGCGTCTCGAGGCCGGGCAACTCCACCAATCCCATCAGGACGCGCATGTCGAGCGGGCCTGCCAGCGCATAGACGTCGTCGACGTCGAGATCGAGCTGCTGCGACGAGCACGCGCCGTCAGATCCGGCGACGCCGACGCCTCGATCTCGAGCCGCACCACGTCGCTGCGCCGCCGCCGGCGGATTTCGCGCTCGACCAGTTCCAGCTGCGTCCGCCCGCCCTCGTCGTCCAATTCCAGTTCGGCGTCGCGGCTGAGGCGGATGGCGGCGACGTCGCGAATCGGCTGGCCCGGGAACAGCTGCGGGAGGTGCGCGCGAATGATGTCCTCGAGCAGGACGAACGTCACCGGCACGCCCATCGGCGACGCGCACCAGACGCGCCAGGCCCGGCGGCACCTGGACGATCGCCAGCCGAGGATCGGGGCCGCCGGCGCCGAGCGGCAGGCGCGGCGCGGCCTCGTCCGGCGCCGGCTCGAGCAGGAGCGCGAGATTCAGGCTCAGCGACGCGAGCAGCGGGAACGGCCGCGAGACGTCGATGGCGAGCGGCGTCAGCACGGGCAGCACCGCATCGCGGAAGAACGCGCGTCAGCCGCGCCTGCTCGGGCGCGGGCACCTCGGCCCAGGCCACGATGCTCACGCCCTGGGCGGCCAGCGCCGGGCGGAGGTCGGCGTCCACGAATCGGCGCAGGGCCGGCATCAACGCGCGCGCGCGGTCGCGGATCAGCGGCAGCTGCTGCGCGCGCGGTGAGGCCGGCGGGATCCGGCGCCGTCTTGCCGTCCTCGACGTCGCGCATGAGGCCGGCGACGCGGACCATGAAGAATTCGTCGAGGTTCGAGGCCGCGATGGCCGCGAACTTGACGCGCTCGAGCAGCGGCACGGACGGGTCCGCGGCCTCCTCGAGGACGCGCTCGTTGAACGCGAGCCACGACAGCTCGCGGTTGATGAAAACTGGGCCGTCGTGCGCGTGCGCTCCGTCACTCGCTCACTCCCGCCTGCCGGATCAGCATCTGGCGGCCGAAGGTCTCGGCGAACAGGTCGGCCCGCGCCGTGGCGACCATCCGCTCCATCGTCACGTCGCCGGTGCCCTCGAGTTCGAGGATCCAGGTCTCCCCGTCGACGGAGCAGGCGGATGTCGCGGACCTTCTGCAGGTGCTCGGCGTCGAGCGCGTTGGCGACGCGCAGCATCGCGGCCAGCTTGTTCACGATGAGCCGGTCCGTGCCGTCGAGCGCGACGTACGGCAGGTGGCTGCGCTGCGGCAGGCCGCGGCGGTGATAGCGCGCGACGTTCGCGACCATGGCGGTCTCGTTGTCCGACAGGCCGAAGATCTGCGAGGCCGACAGCAGGTACTGCGAGTGCTTGTGGTGCGCCGCGCAGGCTCACGTAGGCGCCGATGTCGTGCAGCATCGCGGCGACCTGCAGCAGCAGTCGCTCGCGCCCGGCAGGCCGTGTTCGTCCGTGAGCGCATCGAACAGCCGGGTCGACGAGCAGCGCCACGTGGCGGCCGTGCGCCTGGTCGTAACCGGTACTTCACGCCGAGCGCATCCGCGCTGGCGAGCACCTGATGCTCGAAGTCCACCGCGCCCGAGCCGGCCGCCGGGCTCGGCCAGGTCGAGGAGCACGCCGCCGCGCAGCGACGCGTCGGACACGACGACGCCGGCGCGCGCGCCGTCTCGGAGAGCAGCGCGCGATAGACGAGCATCGACGGCACCAGCGTCTCGGCCTCGACCGCCGGCAGCCGGAACCGGTCGGCCACCGGTCTCGTCGTCCAGTCGATTCGATCTGGTCGCAGAAGGCCAGGAGGTCGTCGCGGCGGAATCGCGCGCGCCGCCTCCGCTCTCCCTGCGCCTGCAACTGGGTGGCCGCGAACCGCACGTCGCCGCCGACGGCGATCAGGTGCGTCACGCGGTCGAGCGGGATGTCGACGCGGATCTCGTCGATGACGTTGGCGATGTACGCGCTTGAGCAGGCTCGACCTGCAGTTCGGGGCTCTGCCGCTTGAGGTCCAGTTGCTGGCGCATGCGGACGGCGCCGAGCGCATAGACGCCGGAGCGTTCGGGCGCCCGCGGCGCAGCAGCGTCAGGCTCGGTGCTGCCGCCGCCGACTTCGGCCACGAGCGTCCATTCGCCCTTGAGGGCCGGTGTGCGCCCCGAGCCGGTCGCGCACGGCGAGGTAGAGCAGGCGGCTCTCCTCGGCCTCGTTGATGATCTCGAAGGCGATGCCCGTGCCGGCTCCGAATGCGGTCGAGGAACAGGTCGCCGTTGCGCGCCTCGCGCACGGCGCTGGTGGCCACGGCGCGGACCTGCATGACGCCGTAGCCGTCCATGATCTGCCGGAAGCCCTCGAGCGCGGACAGCGCGGCGTCGGCGGTGCCGCGGCCGGATGACGCCGGCAGGAAAACGCGTCGCGGCCCAGCGGGACGCCCCGGGAGGCCTCCTCCAGAATCCGGATCGGCGGCGCGGCTGGATTTCGGCCATGACCAGCCGGATCGCGCGTCGCGCCCATGTCGAGCACGGCGGCCAGCCGCGGGACGGATGCTGGGGAAGAGGCGGTTAGCGGCACGGCAACCCAACACTCTCACAGAGATGAGACGCGCGTCGTCAATCTCGCGACGCACACGCGAAAAGACCTGGGCCGGTGGCGCCGAACTCCAGCCCCGCGCCTGCGTATTCTTCAGGTGTGACGCCGACGCTCCGCGCGACCGCCATCGCCGCGTTCCTCACGGCTGTGGCCTCAACCGCTCAGGCCCAACTGGTCGTGCTCACCCCCACGGGCGAGACGCGAGACGGCCTGCCGGTACCTCGGCCCCACCCGGACGCCTCCGCGATCGAGGCGGTGCTCACCCGAGGGTTCTCCGGGCGTCTCGTGAGGCTCTACGCGCTCGAGCAGGAATTCCTTCGCCGAAAGACGGGCCGCGCGCCGGAGCCGGCGTACCTCATGCTCTCCGACCGCCAGGGCGGGTTCCCCAATTTGGCTTCTATCTCGGCGACCAGAAGAAGCCGGACGTGGGATGGGTCGATCTCCACCGCCGCTCCCGCCTGAGCGGCGAATTCGGCGCGATGGACCAGATCTTCCCGCACGAACTCCTGCACGTGATGGTCCGCCAACTCGCGGGCGAGCCGCGCGAGAGCGGCGGCAACCAGGTGCATGCCATTGGCGTGCGGTCAGACCCGGTCAACGCGTTCAACGAAGGATTTGCCGAGCACGCGCAGATCCTGGCGGTCGATGATCCGGACGCGGCTGTCGAGACCCGCGCGCTCGCGACCAATACGGCCATCCGCGCGAGGGCGGACCGCGCGATCGACGCGTATGCCCGCGATCTCGCCCGTGCGTGGTGGCCAATTCAGCCCTCGCGAATGCGATTCCTGCTCTGGTACAACCAGACCGAACAGGCGCAGCGCTATCACGCCGTGAAGGCCAACCTCTTCGCTCGCGCCGCCCCGATGCCGGCGGCACTGCTTGCGCGCCAGGACAAATACCTGGCGTACTCTGTTCCAGAACGTCGTGCCGGGCGCGCCGGACGGTCCGGTCAAGCCGGCGGGCGTCCTGCTGTCGACCGACGGTCCGGTGTCGCACCTGTTCTGGCGCCTGGTCACGGACCCGGCCTTGCAGCAGCGCTACCGGGAGGACGCGTTCTATGACGGGTTCGGGACCACGCGCGAGCGCGTCTCGCCGCAGGACAACGTGTACCTCAAGATCTTCGCGGCCTGGTACGAGGACCGCCCGTCCACGGCCGCTGAAGCCATTCGCGCGTGGGCGCGGGTGTGCCCGGAAGACGCGGCGGACCTCGACCGGGTCGTGCGCGGCGCCCTTCCCGGCCAGACCGTTGCCGGACGCACCAGAGATTTGGCTGGCCAGCGACGCGCTGATGACCGGCACGACGCTGTTCGATCAGTATCGCGGCCTGCCGCGCGTGCACACGTTCGACGTGAATGCGGCGACGGAACTCGACTGGCTGAGCGTGCCCGGCGTCACCCCGGATGCGGCCGCGCGTCTGATCACCGGCGCGCCGTATCAAAACCTGGAGGCGCTGCTGGCGTCCCCGGCGCTCACGCCGGGGTTGCGCGACGACCTGCGGGGCCGCTCGGCGGCGATGGCCAGGCTGCTCGAGCGCGCCGCGGCCGAGGAGGAATCGCTGAGTCTGCGGCCGATCATCCTGCCCTACTTGTGGCGGCTGGGCGCCATCGCGCTGGCCGCCGCAGCCGCCGGCGCCTGGCTCGCGCGGCGAGTGGGGGTGAAACGCCAATGGACGGCATTCCTGCTGGCGCTCGCCGCCACGCTGATCGTCATCGCCTTCGCGTGGATCGTGTCGAGTCCGGCCTGGTACCCGTTCGCCGCGCCGGTCGTCGTCGGCGGCGTGCCGTGGGCGCTGTGGCGCGTGGCGCGGCGCCGGGGCGCCAGGTCCGCGGCGCAGGCGCTGGCGACCTGGGCCGTCGCCTCGGCGCCGGCCCTCGTGCTGGTCTTCTAGAGAAGCCTACGCAACGACTGGGCGGCCGATCCCAGTCGAGTTAGAATCTCAGGGAGCCCGTGACCAATCCGACCAGCGACAATTCGCATGCGTGCCCGCGCTGCGGTCGTTCAGGAACAACTCCGGGCCTCTGCGCAACCTGCCAGGCGGGGCGGACGCGACGGTTCTTTCGCCGCCGCCGGCTCGCGTGGATGCGGATGCGACGATCATCGCCACCCCACCATCGGCTCGCGTGGACACCGACGCGACAATCCTCGCGCCGCCGCCACCGGCCGCTGATGCGGACGCCACGGTCCTGAGGCCTCCGACCGGCGGCGCGGCTGCCGGCGAAACGCCGACGACCTTCGCGCCTCCCACGACGCGCCCCCCCACCGCGGGGCCGGTACCCATCGCCGGGCCAGGCGACGACTCGGGCCCGCTCGGCATCGGCGAGGAGTTCGGCCGCTACACCATCGTTCGGATGCTCGGCATCGGGGGCATGGGCGCGGTCTACCAGGCCTGGGACAAGGAACTCGAAGTTGTCGTCGCGCTGAAAGTCATCCGGCCGGAAGTCAGCCGCGATCCGGAGGCCGAGGCGGAGATCGAACGCCGGTTCAAGCGCGAGCTGCTGCTCGCCCGCCAGGTCACCCACAAGAACGTGGTCCGCATTCACGACCTCGGCGAAATCAACGGCATCAAGTACATCACGATGACGTATGTCGACGGCACGGACCTGTCGACCGTGATCAAGAAGGAGGGCCGGCTGGCGGTCCCGCGGATCATGCGCACGATGCGGTCCATCGTGTCCGGTCTGGTCGCCGCGCACGCAGCCGGCGTCGTGCACCGCGATCTGAAGCCGGCCAACATCATGATCGACGCCGATGGCGAGGCGCTCATCATGGACTTCGGCATCGCCCGGTCGACCGGCGGGCCGGCCGAACTGCCGGCCGCGAGGGCCGCGGGCCTGCCGCACGCCGGTGCGAAGGCCTCGGGCCGCTACACGGACGCGACCGTGCTCGGAGCGATTGTCGGCACGATCGAGTACATGGCGCCTGAACAGGCGCGCGGCGAGGCCGTCGATCAGCGCGCGGACATCTACGCCACCGGCCTGATTCTGTACGACCTCCTCACGGGCAAGCGTCGCGCCGAAGGGGCCGGCAGCGCCCTGGACCAGTTGCGCACGCGCATGGAAACCGCGCTGCCGCAGATCAAGTCGCTCGCACCGGACGTGCCCGACGCGCTGGCCGCGGTCGTGACCCGAGCCATCGAACCGGACGCCGCGAAGCGCTTCCAGACCACGACGGAATTCGCGGACGCGCTGGACCGGCTCGACGACAATGGCGTGCCGAAACCCATCAGGCGCGCCGTCCGCCTGCCGATTGTCGTGGCGGTGGTGGCGGTGCTGCTGGCCGTGTCCGGAGGCGCCTGGTGGTACGCCGGCAAGAACGCGCCGCCGGTCGTGCACGAGCCGGTGTCGGTCGTCATTGCGGACTTCGAGAACCGCACGGGCGACCCGACGTTCGACCGGACGCTCGAGCCCATGCTCCGCCGCGCGCTCGAGGGCGCGGGCTTCATTACCGCCTACGACCGCAGCGGCCTGCCGGCGGACCGTCGGCGTCACGCTGCCCGAGAAGATGGACGAGGCCGCCGCGCGCGAACTGGCGGTCAAGCAGGGCCTCGGCATCGTGCTGTCCGGTGCGGTCGACAAGCAAGGCAGCGGCTACGCGGTGTCGATGAAGGCCACGCAGACCGTGACCGGCAAGGTGGTCTCCGACGTGAAGGCGCGGGCCTCGGGGCAGGACAAGGTCATCCCCGCCGCGACATCGCTCGTCAGTTCCGTGCGCAAGGCGCTGGGTGACGAATCGTCCCAGTCGAATCCGCCATTTTGCGATGGCGAGCCTGTCGGCCTCTTCGCTCGAGGTCGTCAGCTACTACGCGCAGGCGATGGAGCACACGTCGAACAACCAGTTCGCCGGAGGCGCGGGAAGACCTGCTCAAGTCCGTGGAACTCGACCCGTCGTTCGGCGTCGGCTACCTCGTCTGGCGAGCGTGTCCCGCAACATGGGGCAACTCGCAGGACGCCGAGAAGTACATCAACCAGGCGATGAGCCACCTGGACGGCATGACCGAGCGCGAACGCTACACCACGCGCGGCATGCTCTATCGCATCACCGGCGACTACCAGCAGTGCGTGAAGGAGCACAGCGAACTCATCACCCGGTACGCCGCCGACGTGATCGGGCACAACCAGCTCGCGCTGTGCGCGTCGCAGCTGCGCGACCTCACGCGCGCGCGCGACGAAATGCGCGAGGTCGTGAAGATCCTGCCCAAGCGCGCCGTGTTCCGCGACAACCTGGCGCTGTACTCCAACTACGCCGGCGATTTCGAGACCGGCGAGAAGGAGGCGCGAACGGTCCTCGAGACCGTGCCCGCGCCGGACGCCTTTGCGCCTGCTCGCGCTGGCGTTCGCGCAGACCGGCCAGGGCCGGCTGGATGACGCGGCCGCCACGTTCAAGACGCTGGCGCCGCTGCCGGGCCTCGGCCCGACGTTCTCGGCCTCGGGCCTGGGCGACCTGGCCAGTCGTGGAAGGCCGGTATACGGACGCCGTTCGGATACTCGGCGAGGGCGCCACCGCCGATCTCGTCGGCGAAGAACCCAGACCGGGCGGCCGCCAAATTCGCCGCGCAGGCCTACGCGCAGTTGCTGCGCGGCCAGAAGGCCGCTGCCGTGGCCGCCGCCGACAAGGCGCTCGCCAACAGCAAGGTCCGTGAAGATTCGGTTCCTGGCGGGGCGCATCTTCATGGAAGCGGGCCGGCTCGACAAAGCCAAGCCGCTCATGACGGGGCTCGCCGCCGAGGTCCAGCCGGAGCCGCAAGCCTACGGCAAGATTCTGGAGGCCATGATCGCGATGACGGGCAAGGACGCGCGCCCGGCGATCAAGCTCCTGACGGACGCCAACGCGCTTCTGGACACGTGGATCGGCCACTTCGAGACTCGGGCGCGCGTACCTCGCGACCGGCCAGTTCCCGCAGGCCGACTCCGAGTTCGACCGCTGCCTCAAGCGCCGCGGCGAGGCACTGGCGCTGTTCCTCGACGAGGAACCGACCTACGCGCTATTTGCCGTCGGTCTACTACTACCAGGGGCGCGCGAAGGAAGGCATGAAGCTTGCGGGCGCGGCCGACTCCTACCGAGCCTACCTGGCCCTAAGAGAAAAGGCCGGCGAGGATCCACTCCTCGCCGACCTTCGTCGCAAAGCCGAAGTCAGTAGGCTACTTCAGCTGCACGGCGGTCGTCAGTTCGCACGTGCGACCCGTCGTTCAGCGTGACCAACACGGTGTAGCAACCCTTCCCGGTGATGAGTCGGCGCCGTCGAAGCGGTCGTCGTATCCCAGTTGAACTTGTACCCGCCGGCGACCAGCCGGAAGTCGCTGCCGCCCGTCGGCGCCAGTGGCCGGGTTGTAGAGCAGACGCCTTCGTCCCGGCCGCCGACGCCACGCAGCGCCGCCGGACGGCACGGTCGCGCCGTTGAAGACGCTCCACATCATGCCTTCAGCGTGCTCAGCGAGTTGATGGTCACGCCATTCGCGTCCTTGAGCTGCCAGGCTGACCGGCACCGCACTGCCGAGCGTGGCGGGACTCTTCAACGCCGAGATGGTGATGGCGTAGACGACCGTGTACGAGACTGCCTTCGTCGTCACGTTGCCCGCGACGTCCTTCGCGACGACCGTGAATGTCTTCGCCCCCACGGAACTGGTGTCAATCCGCGAGCCGTTTGCCACCGGCCCGTTGCACGAGGCGAGACCGGAAGCCGGGCAGGGTCCGCACAAACGTAACTCGCCTGACCGCCGCGTTCAGCACGTAGACCGCGCTGGCAGCCGGCCTGGTCACCGTCACGGTCGGCGGGACGGTGTCGATCTTCACCGGGCCGGTATTCGCCGAACCCGGTCCGGCGCCGGAGTTGCCGCGGCCGTCCGTGGCCGCGCAAACCAGGTTATGCACGCCTGTCGCCGCTCGACACTGAAGGAGCCCTGGCACTCGGTCGTCCCCGCCCGGATCGTCGCGGCCACTGCCGAAGCGCTGTCCGTGCAGGCGAGCGACACCACGTTCGATGCATCGGTCGCGGACACCGTCACGCCGACCACCGGCGACGTGTTGAAGAATCCGCCTTGCCCGGCCGGGGCGCGGGAATCGTCAGATCACAACCGGCGGCGTCGAATCCAGGACCGTGATGGACACGGTGACGTCGCTCGAGTCCGGGCTCATCGGCACGTCGTCAGGTGTCGTTCCCCATCGCCCGTCGTTGGCACGATAGGTGAAGGTGTCGGTGCCCGAGAATCCCGCGTCGGGCGTGTAAGTGAAGGACCCATCATTCGCCCAGCGTGACGGTTCCATGGCCCGGCCGGTGCCCAGCACGGCCTTCACCGATGAAAGCGGGCTGTCGGTCTCGGTGTCGTTAGCCAGGACGCCGGCCGCCGACAGGATAGTCAGCGGCTGTCCGGCGGCGGTGCTGTAGACGGGGCTCACCCCGTCCGCCACGGCAACGGGCGCATCGTTCACGGCCGAAATCGTCGAGAAGTTCGACCCGCCGCTCGACGAACCGTCCATCGAACTGCGCCGCGATGTAGTAGGTGAACGGCTGGCCATTCGGCAGTTCGTCCTGATCGATCAAGGAGGTGACCGATCCCGGCACGGTCGCGCCGCCGACCAGGACCTTCACGCTCGATGGCGTGACGGTGCTGCCCTGCGACGCGATAGACGGATAGGAAGCCACGGTCCCGACGTCGGGCGCCTTCCACACCAGTTTGACCCGGTGGAGCGGGTCGGCGGGCGACCGGGCGCACCCGCCGACGCCCATAACGCAGGCCTTGAAGTTGTTCGCCGGCGTATTGCCGAGCGCCGTCGCGGTTTCCCGATCGATCTCACGTTCCGCCGGTGAAGTCGATGCCGCCCGTGAAGTCGATACCCCCCGTGAAGTCGATGCCACCGGTGAAATCGATGCCGCCGGTGAAGTCGATCCCGCCCGTGAAGTCGATGCCGCCCGTGAAATCGATCCCGCCGGTGAAATCGATGCCACCAGTAAAGTCGATGCCACCCGTGAAGTCGATGCCGCCCGTGAAGTCGATCCCGAGCGAGAACCCGCCCATGTTCCGGCGGCTGCCGATCTGATCCAGGCGGAGGTTCGACCAGTCATCCGATCCATTCAGCGCCGACGACAGTGCGCCGTCGAAGTTGACGTCCTGCGGCGGCCCCGCAAGGAGACCGGCGCTCCAGTCAATGGCCCCAAGTGTCTGGCTGTAGAAGTCCACGCGCGCCATCGGCACGCGCGGCGGATCGCCGTCCTTCAGGCGCCGGGAACGCGGCGCCATTGCAGAACTTCGTCGCCGCCGGCGTGCCGAGCATGGCGGGCAGCGTGCCCGGCTTCAGCGGCGCGTACCACGCCGTGCGGTACTGCAGGGAGACAGGATTGCTCGGGTCGTTGAACAACGTGTTCTCGTTCAGCGCGCCGTTGACAGTACGCGAATAGTCGAGGTGCGGCGTCCCGTCTTCGTCGCGCAGCCCGCCCAGTCTGGAACAGGTAGTTCATCACGCTCAGGTAGTTCGGCTTGCAGTTGGGCTCGGCAAGGACGTTGCCTCCCAGGACCGTGGAGGTGTTCCCGCCGTGCGTGCGCCACAAACTGTGGCCAAGCTCGTGCATCGTCGTGGAGGCCTGCACGAAGTCAGACCCAAGAAGCCGTTGCCCCACCCGCCCAGCGTCACCATCGAGTCGCCGCCCGGCAGGTCGCTCACGCCCGACGCGGTCGAGGGTACATGGAAGTTCGGATTCGTCGCGCGGCACTCCGCCTGCTCGTCGGCCGTGCCGGTCGCGCACGGCTCCTTCGGCTTGCCGCGATAGTGCGCGTACAACATGTAGTGGAAGAAGTTCATGCGATCCTGATCGAACCGGCGGCGGCAGGCAGGTGCCCGGCGCCTCGCAGGCATCCATGCGGCCGCGCTCGAGTTCCTCGCCACTCGCACCGACGGGCGCGTCGCGGTAGAGCTGATAGCCGATCTTCCAGCTCACGACGCCCGGCGTAGCCGGGGAACTGGCAGTCCCCGATGTTCGGCTTGGACGGATCGCAGGCCGCTTCGCCTGATCAGTTCCCCGCCTCGGGCCCCCGCGGTATGATCGGCGTAATCGAACGCCTCACCGGCGAGACGGTAGCCGGGGCCGACGTCGAAATGGGCCCGAATGCCCGCCGTCCCTGTAGGCGTCGCCCACCATCTTCAGCACGGCCGGCGTGGGCAGGTGGCTGTGATCGTCCGTCGTCACTTCGCGGACCGTAGTGGGTGCCAGGACCTGCCTGCATCGCGCCGACTTCGACGAACAGATCCTTGTGGAGCGAACTCGCGCCCATCGCGTTCAGATCTGGCAGCGGCTTGCCGTCCGGGGACTTCAGGCCGCTGTTGTCCTCGAGCCCGTCCGGCAGGCCGTCCTCGTCCGCATCCTTGACGGGCGTGCTGAAGATGATGGCCGACCACGCCAGGCAGTCGTACGGCGTCGCCGACGCGTGGTCGACCTCGGTGGTGACCTGCTCGCCGTACCGCGGTCGCATTCGTCCGGCAGGTTCATCAGCGACGTCACGTCGAACGTCAGCGTCGACCAGGCCCGGTCCGAATTCGGACTGGCGGTGGCGACGAACGGGTCGGTGGCAATCAGCGTGTCGTTGAACCACAGCCGTTCGGTCTGGTTCTTGGCGCCGCTGCCGACGATCTGCGTCATTTTCGCCTCGGCGAACCCGGCGCGGCCTGGAGGAATCCCCGAATGCGTCTGGTTGGTCGTCGGCGCCCGGGGCCTGAATGGCGATGCCGTCGTACACGGAGATGCTCGTCAGCGGCTTGTCCGGGGCCCGATAGACCACGAACAGCGTCGCGCCGGCGGTGGACGGGCGTGTTGTTGCCGTTGCCCGCGTCCGGCAGCGTGACGGTCGTGAGCGCCACGCCGTTGCTCTGCAGGTCCGCGTCATTGACCAGGACCCGGCCGGTCGGCTTGCCGCTCGCGTCCTTCTGGATTGGCAGCAGCCGCAGCACGTCCGCGCGGAACATCGTCATCGTGAACGTGTTGTTCGAACTGCCGCCGGACCAGCATGGCGCGGTTGACGGCGCGAGCGGGAGCGACGAGGCCTTGGCCACCGTAATCGGCTGGCCTCTGAACTTCGGATAGTCCACCTGCGAGATGTCTGGTCGAGATCGTCTCCCAATAGAGGTAGGCCGCGAGGACGTCCGCGTTGGCCGGCACACCGCTCATGTGAATGGTGCCGGTCAGGAACCCGCCCCTCCCGCTCGACGGAGCCAGGTCCACAGCTGCCGACGGCATAGTCGCCGGTGACCAGGAAGCTCTTGGCGAACGGCAGCGCATCGGGCGGGAGCGTCTGCGTGTGGGCCGACGGGCTGGCTCACCAACAGCAGGCGCCGAGCGCAAGCACCCGACGGTGGATCGACGTGGCCAATTTCAACAGCGGGCGCGGCACGACGCATATTTGGACTCCTCCTGCAGCGGTGCAGGCCCAAAGACCGGTTATCCGACAGGTAAGGTCGATTATGGCCGGTTCAGGCCGGGTTGTCGAGATGTATTTCGTAGACCCACGCGGGGCTTCTTATTACAAAACTGTACCCCCGGACGCGCTATCGACCGGAGGCCTGGTAGTACCGAATCGCGCCGGGATGGTAGGGCGCGGGCGTGCCGTCGAGCGACGACGGCCGCTCGAGGTGCCGCGCTTCGGGATGCGCGGCGACCAGCGCGTCCTTGTTTTCAAAAATCACCCGCAGGATCTCGGCCACGAAGTCGGCGTCGAGTTGGGACGAGGCGACGAGCAGATTCTTGACGCCAACGGTGCCGAGGTCCGTCTCGATTCCCCGATAAGTGCCGCCCGGAATAACGGCGAGGCTGTAGAGTTGGGCCCCGAAGTCGCGCTGCAGCATCGGTAACAGGTCATCTGACGGCAGGAGCGACACCGCGAGGCCTGGCGTCGCCGCCAGATCCTGGATCGCCGGTGTCGGTACGCCGCCGCTCCAGAAGATCGCGTCGAGTTTGCCGTCCTTCAGCGCCCCGGCCGACTCGGACACGCTGAGTGAATAGCGCGAGATGTCCCGCCGCGGATCGAGTCCCGCAGCGGCCAGGACACGATCGGCGATCAGTTCGGTGCCGCTCCCGGGCGCGCCCACCGACACGGCGCGCCCCTTCAGGTCGGCCACGGTCCGGATGCCGCTGCTGGCGCGCGCGACAACGTGGGTGTAGTTCGTATAGAGCGCGGCCAGCGTGCGCACGCTGCCCACGGCGCCGGTCGCCTTGAACGGCCCGGTCCCCTTCACGGCCTCGGCCAGCGTGTCGGCTAGCGTGAAGGCCAGATCGACCTTGCCGACCTGCATCAGCTTGAGGTTGTCCACCGACGCGCCGGTGACTTCGGCCGTGGCTTGCGTGTTGGGGATCTTCTCGGAAATCAACCGTGCCAGCGCGCCACCGTAGGGATAGTAGACGCCGCCTGTTCCGCCCGTCGCGATGGACAAGAACCTCGTCTGCGGGGCGGAACAGGCGGCGAAGTTAGAGGTCAGAAGTAAGAGGTCAAAGGTGAGAGCGGCCAGCACCGCCAGGCGCAGCGCGGCGGCCGTCGACCTTTGACCTTTGACCTCTGACCTCTGACCTGTCGTCATCGCATCAGCTTTCGATACTTGATGCGATGTGGTTGGTCCGCGTCCGCGCCCAACCGCCGCTTCTTGTCTTCCTCGTATTCCTGGAAGTTGCCCTGGAACCACTCGACGTGGCTGTCGCCTTCGAACGCCAGGATGTGCGTGGCGATGCGGTCGAGGAACCAGCGGTCGTGCGAGATGACGACCACGCAGCCGGGAAAATCGAGGAGCGCCTGCTCGAGCGCGCGCAAGGTGTCGACGTCGAGGTCGTTCGTCGGCTCGTCGAGCAGGAGCAGGTTGCAGCCGCGCTGCAGCAACTTCGCCAGGTGCAGCCGGTTGCGTTGGCCGCCTGACAGCGTGCCCACCTTCTGCTGCTGGTCGCGCCCCTTGAAGTTGAACCACGAGACGTAGGCGCGGGCATTCACCGTCTTCTTGCCGAGCGTGATCTCGTCCTCGCCGCCGGAGATCTCCTCGAACACGGTCTTGTCCGCGTTGAGCGCCTCGCGCGATTGATCGACGTAGCCAATCTGCACGGTCTCGCCGATCTTGAACGTGCCCGCGTCCGGCTGCTCCTGGCCCACCAGCATGCGAAACAGCGTCGTCTTGCCCGCGCCATTCGGGCCAATGACGCCCACGATGCCGCCGCGCGGCAGCGTGAAATCCAGGTCGTCCATCAGCGATTGATCGCCGTAGCCCTTCTTCACATGCCGCGCCTCGACGACGACGTCGCCCAGCCGAGGGCCGGGCGGAATGTAGATTTCCACGCGGTCCAGTCCGGTCGCCGTGTCTTCCGCGAGCAGCTGTTCGTAGGCGTTGAGGCGCGCCTTGCCTTTGGCCTGCCGCGCGCGCGGCGACATGCGGATCCACTCGAGTTCGCGCTGCAGCGTGCGCTGCCGCTTGGACTCGGACTTCTCTTCCAGCGCGAGCCGTTGCTGCTTCTGCTCGAGCCAGCCGGAGTAGTTGCCCTCCCAGGGAAAGGCGCGCGTGCGGTCGAGTTCCAGGATCCAGTTGGCCACGTTGTCCAGGAAGTACCGGTCGTGGGTGATCGCGACCACCGAGCCCTTGTACTCCTTGAGAAAGTGCTCCAGCCACGCCACCGACTCGGCATCGAGATGGTTCGTCGGCTCGTCGAGGAGCAGCAGGTCCGGGGACTGGAGCAGCAGGCGGCACAGCGCCACCCGACGCTTCTCGCCGCCGGACAGCTTGGTCACGTCGGCGTCCCCGGCGGGAGCCGCAGGGCGTCCATGGCGTGTTCGAGCTTGGAATCCAGGTCCCACGCGCCGGCCGCCTCGATGGCATCCTGGACGCGCGCCTGTTCCGCGAGCAGTTTGTCCATGTCCGCGTCGGACATCTCCTCGCCAAACTTCGCGTTGATCTCGTCGAAGCGGGTCAGCAGCGCCCGGGTCGGCGCCACGCCTTCCTCGACGTTGCCCAGCACGGTCTTGGAGGCATCGAGCACCGGCTCCTGCGGCAACAGGCCGACCGTGTAGCCCGCCGACAGGCGCGCTTCACCCTGGAACGCCGTGTCGATCCCGGCCATGATCCGGAGCAGCGTGGATTTTCCCGAGCCATTCGACCCGATCACGCCGATCTTCGCGCCGTAGAGAAACGACAGCCAGATGTCCTGGAAGACCACCGAGTCGGGCGGATATATCTTGCCCAACCCTTTCATCGTAAATATGAATTGCGACATCAGGACATGATACTAGTTGGTGCCGTCTATGACCTTCAAAACCATCATTGAGCCATTTCGAATCAAGTCGGTGGAAGCCGTCCGTTTCACCACGCGCGAGGAACGCGAGGCCCGGCTGCGCGAGGCCGGCTTCAACGTCTTCCTGCTGCCGGCTGACGACGTGCTGATCGACCTGTTGACCGACTCGGGCACCGGCGCGATGTCATCGAAGCAGTGGGCCGCGATGATCCAGTCCGACGAGTCGTACGCCGGATCGCGCTCCTTCTACCGGTTCCGGGACGTCGTCGCCGATCTCACCGGCTTCAAGCACATCATTCCGACCCACCAGGGCCGGGCGGCCGAGCGGATCCTGTTTCACACCGTGCTGCAGCCGGGCCAGATCGTCCCGAACAACAACCATTTCGACACCACGCGCGCGAACATCGAGGTCGAGGACGCCGAGGCGCGCGACCTCGTGATCGCGGAAGGTCGCGTGCCGGCGCTCGTCCACCCGTTCAAGGGCAACGTGGACCTGCAGGCGCTCGAACGGCTGCTCGCCGAGCAGGGCGACCGGGTGCCGCTCGTCATGGTGACGGTCACAAACAACTCGGGCGGCGGCCAGCCGGTGTCGATGGAGAACCTGCGCGGGGTACGCGCCCTCTGCGACACGTACCGCAAGCCGCTGTTCCTGGACGCCTGCCGGTTCGCGGAGAACGCGTGGTTCATCAAGACGCGCGAGGCGGGCTACGCCGACAAGACGCCCAAGGCGATCGCGCAGGAGATGTTCGGGCTGGCCGATGGCTGCACGATGTCCGCGAAGAAGGACGGGCTCGCCAACATCGGCGGCTTCCTCGCGATGAACGACGACCGCTGGGCGGAGTCCGCGCGGAACCTGCTGATTCTGACGGAGGGCTTCCCCACCTACGGCGGCCTCGCCGGCTACGACCTCGAGGCGATCGCGCAAGGCCTGGAAGAAGTCGTGGAGTCGCCGTACCTGCACTACCGCATTCGTTCGACGGCATATCTCGGCGAGAAACTGCTCGCCGCTGGCGTGCCCATCATTCAGCCGCCCGGCGGCCATGCGATCTACATCGACGCGCGCGCGCTGCTGCCGCACATCCCGCCGCTGCAGTACCCGGGCATCGCGTGCGCCAACGCGCTGTACGTGGAAGCCGGCGTGCGGGGCGTGGAGATCGGCACCGTGATGTTCGGCTTGCATCCCGACGGCACCGAAACGCCGGCGGCCATGGACCTGGTGCGCCTCGCGATCCCGCGCCGCGTCTACACGCAGTCGCACATCGACTACGTCGCCGAAGCCGTGGCGCTCGTCGGGCGGCAGCGTGACCAGTTGCGCGGCTACCGCATCACGACGGCGCCGACCGCCCTGCGGCACTTCACGGCACGCTTCGAACCAATGCCGAACCCAACGTAGGGCGGGGCTTCAGCCCCGCCGCGACTGCCGGGGCTGAAGCCCCGGCCTCCATCTGCATGTGAGCTGAGTCGGCCGATCTCCACGCATTAGCGGGTGGAGGTCAGCATGACACGCAGTTCTGTGTCCCTGTCGCGCACCGCGGTTCTCTCGGTCGGCATCACTCTGCTCGCATCCTCGATCGCGCTGGCGCAAACGCCGGCGTCCGCCCCGTCCGCCGGTTCCACGGGCACGTCGGGCAACGGCATCCCGACGTTCGCGAGCCAGTTGGCGGGCAAGAACGTCTGGATCACGGCCGATGGCGCCCGGGTCCGGGGCCAAGTCACGTCGCTCTCGCCGACCGGCCTCGTGCTCGTCGAAGACGGCGTCCCCACGACGATTGCGTATGACAAGGTCGTTCGAGTCGAGAAGTCATCCCACCGTCTCCGCAACGGCACCTTGATCGGCATGGCCTCGGGTGCGGGGTTCGCACTGGCGCTCATGGCGGCTGGGTGCGAGGGGGACTGCTCTGCCGGAGAGTGGATCGGTCTACCCGCCTACTGGGCCGGCCTCGGCGCGGCGGCCGGCGTCGGTGTCGGCGCGATCGTCAACGCCGCGAAGAAGAACGGCGACGTCCTCTACGACGCGCGCCGCAGCACGAGGACCATGGCGCTCGCGCCCATCCTCTCGCCCACACGCAAGGGCATGGCCTTTTCTATGACCTGGCGCTGACACCACTTGAACCCTCCGCGCGCGATCGCGCGGTCCCGCGAAGCAGCGACACCACGGCCGCGTATGTCGGCCCGTGGTGGCGCTGCTGTTCGCCGTCGGCGCGCCAACCATCGTCCATATTCGACTGAGCCGAAGTCCTCACGCTCGACGCATAACCCAGCAGCGATCAGTTTCGATCGCCCATACACGGGAGAGAGACTCATGCGACTTCGAACTGTCATTGGCGTGTTCGTCGGCGGGTTCCTGATGTTCGCGCTGGCCGCGCCGGCCGCTGCGCAAGGCGCGAAGATCGATTTCTCCGGCGGCTACCAGTACTTCCGCTTCCTGGAAGACGGCGGCGTGAGCGTGCCAACGGATGGGCCGCCTCCTTCGCCGTCGGCAAGGAGCGGGTCAAGTTCGTCGCCGATGTGGGCGGCCAACTACGAAGATGGCGACGCACTTCGCAAGCTCCACACCTTCCAGGGAGGCGTGGAATTCTCGGGCAAGGGCAAGCGCGTCGTGCCGTTCGTCCGCGTGCTGACAGGAGTGGGCGTGTTCTCCGGATTCGGCACCAGCCATATCGTCTTGGTCTTCACACCCGAGTCTGGCGTGAAAATCATGGCCAACGACCAGGTCGGCGTGCAGACGTCGGTCGGGTTCCCCATCTTCGTCGACGGAGACGGACCGCCGACGGGTTCCGCTTCTTCGCCGGCGTCGTCATCCGGAAGTAGGCGCACACGTCATCGGTGCGGGCCGAGCGTGGCCCGCACCGTCGATTCATGAGGGCGCGTGAGCCACGACGACGCTCCTTCACGCATTACAAGGCACAACCGAATCGCACCGTATTGCCGAGTGCCCGTGAAGGAGGCTGCCGATGCCGTCCGATTCGCTCTGGCTCCTGACCGGGTCGAGACCGGGTCGTGCGCTGAGCCGAACGATGGCGCCCAGACGCATTAGTCAGTGGAGGTGAGCAATGGCACTCCGCTTTCCATCCGCTGTCGTGGTCCTGTTCCTCGCCCTCCCGTCGGGCGCCTTCAGCCAGAGCTTCAATCTGAGCGCGCCGCGGCAGGCCGGGTCGGCAGGCCGCGTCAGTTTTGGCGCCCCGTCACCGGTCGCGCCGACGGCCGCACCAGACAGGCCCGTCGCGCCGGGCCTGCTCAATCTGAAGCTGCCGCCGGAGGTACTGGCGGCGCTGCTCGCGGAAACCGAGCCCTGCCGCAGCGCGCCGGCAAGAGACCGGAACGCCCTCCCAGCCGGCCGCGCAGCCGACAAATGGCCGATCTTGGCGGGAATCGCCGAGCTCGTGGGCTCCCTCTTCGCTGACGCATCCGCCCCAGCCGATTCCTGGGCGCACTCTCTCGCCGAACGGACCCCGTGGACCACGACAGGCGCCGGCGGTCCGCCGCTGCCGCGCTCGGCGCTGGGCTGTCCGCCGGCGAAGCCGACGCCAGTCCGTCGGGCCCCCGTGGTCAAGTAAGCGCCGAATCCCTTCCAAAGGCCGCACTTCGAACTTCGAAGTTCGATAGATGAATCCTGCCGCTATACTCCCCCCATGCCAGATCCGGCCGGCGTCGGGAAGATGGTCGAGGAGGTGTACGCAGACCTGCACCGGATAGCCGAGGGCTACGTCCGTCACGAGCGCGCCAAGAGCGTGCAGGCCACCGATCTCATCCATGAGGCCTACCTGCGGCTGGCGCGCGACCCGTCGCCCCGTTGGGAGAACCGGGCGCATTTCGTCGCCATCGCGGCGATCGCCATGCGGCGCCTGCTGGTCGAGCGCGCCCGCGCGAGAAACGCGGCCAAGCGCGGCGGCGCGCAAGTGCAGGTCACGCTCAACGACACGCTCTTGGCCGACGAATCCGCGACCTCGGCGATCGACCTGATCGCGTTGGATCGCGCGCTGGACGACCTGGCCGCGCTCGACGCGGATCAGGCGCGCATCATCGAACTCCGCTACTTCGGCGGTCTGTCTGTCGAGGAGACGGCGGAGGCGATGGGCACCTCGCCCGCCACCGTGAAGCGCCATTGGACGATCGCCCGAGCCTGGCTGCTGCGCGCGATGGAAGGGACGGCGCAGCCGTGACGTCGGGTCGGCTCGATTCCGACGGCTGGGCCCGCGTCAACGACATCTTCCACCGGGCGCTCGCGCTGAATCCCTCCGAACGCGCCGCGCTCGTCCAGCGCGAGTGCGCGGGAGCTCCGGCGATCCGCGACGAGGTCGTGTCGCTCCTCGCCGCGCACGACCGGGCCGATCGATTCCTCGCCGACCCGGCCGTGACCTCCAAGAGCGTGCCCGGGTCGATCGCCGACGCGGCGCAGCGCGTCGGTCAGCAGATCGGCCAGTACCCGGATCGAGGGCGTGCTCGGCCAGGGCGGCATGGGCGTGGTGTACCTGGCCCAGGACCAGCGCCTCGGCCGCGCCGTGGCGCTGAAGGCCATCTCGACGTCGGTCGTCGCCGATCCAGCGCGCCGGGAGCGCTTGCGGCGCGAGGCCCGCGCGGCGGGGCAACTCGCCCACCCCGGCATCGCCACGGTGTACGCCCTCGAGGAGTTTGGCGACGACCTGTTCATCGCCGGCGAATTCATCGCCGGCGAGACGCTGCGCGAAGAAGTGTCGCGGGGCCCGGCGGACGCGGCCCGCGTCCTCGAGACCGCCCTTGAACTCACGCACGCGCTGTCCGCCGCGCACGACCGGGGCGTCGTGCACCGCGACCTCAAACCGGAGAACGTCATCCGCGCGACCGACGGCAAGCTCAAGATCCTGGACTTCGGCCTGGCGCGCATGCGGGACCTGCCGCCTGACCTGGCGCACCTGACCGACGACGGCACGGTGTTCGGCACGCCGGGATACATGTCGCCCGAGCAGATTCGCCGCGGCCACGTGGACGGGCGATCGGACCTCTTCGCGCTCGGCATCCTGCTGCACGAGATGCTGACCGGCGTGCATCCCTTTGCCGGCGCCGATTCGGCCGCCACCATCGCGCGCATCCTGGAGTCCGAGCCGGCCCTGCTGAGCGGCCCGAGCGGCGGGTCTCACGACACCGGCAGCGTCCGCCACGGGTTGGTCGGCATCATCCGCGTCCTGTTACGCAAGGATCCCGCCGCGCGATTTGGATCCGCGCACGAACTGCTCGCCGCGTTGGCGCGGTTGCGCACCGGCGAGCACGCCTCCCTGCCGGTCATGACCGCGCCGTGGGCCCAGCAGGCGAAGCGATGGTGGCGGTTCCATCAGGTCGCGACGAGCGTGTTCTACGCGGCGGTGCTGGCGACGACGTGGGGGGCTCGGCAGGAGCTGGGGAATGCCATCGGCTTGCCGGTGTTTCTCTTCGCCATGGTGGCGATGGCCTCTGCGACGACGATCCGGATGCACTTGTGGTTCGCCGCCGCCTCGATGCCGGAGGAATGGGCGCACCAGCATGCGCGCAACTGGAAGTGGCTCAGGACCGCCGACCTCGCGTTCGTCGCCGCGGCCGTGGCAGCCGGACTCCTCGTGCTGAACCGCAACCCCATCCTCGGCGTGGTGCTGGTCACGTTGGGCGTTCTGGCCCTCCTGAGCGCGACGATCATCGAACCGGCGACCACGCGAGCCGCGTTCGGCCGGCAGTAGCCTCGGCTTACTTCGGCGTGCTGGCCGTGTGCGCCGGCGTCGCGAAATGGGTCTTGAGATTGATCAGCGCGCGCTTCATCGCGGCGGACGCTTCCTCCTCCACGAAGGGGCCGGCGAGCCAGCCCGTCCCGAACGGCGGGGTCCGGCTGAGCGTCACGGACTCGCACTCCGCAATCACGCCTTCCCCGACCTGTTCATAGCGCCAGTAGGAATTCCATCGCCACAGAAATCCGTTCTTGTCGCCCGAGGGGAATTCGCGCTCGCGGGCCGTGCCGGGGCTGTCGATTTCCGCGATCTTCGTGGCGACGCTGGTGCTGGAGCCCCGTGAGCCGTCGCGGGCGAATGTCACGTCGTGTTCGGTGTTGTACACGAGGTTGTACGCCACGACGAAGCGCCCCTGCCGCTGAACCTTGATGTACACCCGCATGGAAGACGGCCCGTTGCGCGCGAGAATCCGGGACGCCAGCACGTCGCCTTGACCCGAACCCGGGACTTCCGCCTGCAGCCGGGAGAAGACCTGATCCAGGGTCACGTGCGGGATCAAGATTGCCCCCCGCCAGTGGTGCACCCAGCCGTCAGGCACGTCGATTTCGCCCCCGTTCGCGCGAACGGTTTGGATTGGTGCCACCGGCATTTGGCCGGCGCGAATGGCCGCGCGATCCGCCGCCGCCGACGTGCCGAAATCGAGGGCCAGGAACCGGGGAGCGGCCTTCATCTCCCGGCTGATGCGCTGTTCGGTGGCCGCCACATAGGCGGTCCATCCGGCCGTGGTCCGGTCCGGCAGCACCGGGGAGAACGCCACCGGCGGTGCTGCGACGGCGGCCCCGACGAAGGCGGCGATGGCGTACAGAACGGGTCGGGTGGATTCGAACATGGCCCAGCGTGCTCCTCATCCCCTAATGCGTCAAGGACCGGCGCCTGGGCTCAGGCCCCGGGGATCAGGCGTGAGCCCGGGTCGGGGCGGATTGCGCATATCAGGACAGGAGTTCACATGAGCACCGCAGCCACCGACCGCCGTTCCTTTCGCGACGCCACCCGGGTGCTCTCGAGCATCCTGTCCCCGCTGGAAAAGCGGGTTCTGCTGTTTCTTGCGCAGCGCATGCCCGCGCGAGTTGACTCAGACCACCTGACGGCCCTGGCGCTGGTGGCCATGCTCGGCGCCGGGCTGTCGTTCTGGGCCGCCAGCGTGCAGCCGGCCTGCGTCGTGCTGGTGGCCGTCTGCCTGGCGATCAACTGGTTCGGCGATAGCCTGGACGGCACCCTGGCGCGCGTCCGAAAGCACGAGCGGCCTCGCTACGGCTACTACGTGGATCACATGGTTGACATGCTGGGCATGTTGTTCCTGTTCGGCGGGCTGGCGCTCTCCGGCTACATGAATCCGCTCGTGGCCCTCGGTCTGGTCGTCGCGTACTTCATGGTGTCCATGGAGGTCTTTCTGGCCGCACACACGCTTGGCCAGTTCCAGATCACCTACCTCATGATGGGGCCCACCGAACTGCGCATCATCCTCTCGGCCGGCGCGCTCTGGCTGCTCGTCAAGCCGAATGTGATCATCCTGGGCCATGCGTTCCGGCTGTTCGATATCGGCGGCGTCATCGCCATCGGCGGGCTGGCCGCGGTTCTGGTCATGACGACGGCGGCGCACACCAAAGCGCTCTACCTCGCGGAGCCGATTGGCGGAGTGAAGGTCTCGTGACCGGCATCGCGCGGTTCGCACGCTTCAACCTCGTCAGCGGTCTCGGCATCGGCGTGCAGTTGCTGACAGTGGCGGCGCTCGTGCACGGGCTCGGTCTCGATCCCGTCCTCGCCACGGCGGCCGGCGTCTGCGCCGCGGTGGTGCACAACTTCGGCTGGCACGCGCGCTGGACCTGGCGCGATCGGATGGGGCCCGGCGTGTCGCGGCTCGCCGCCTTCGCCCGGTTCGCCGGCGCCAACGGTGCGATCTCGCTGGTCGGGTCCGTGTTGCTGATACCGATCGTGATGGGCGCCGCGGGTCTGCCGGCCATCCCGGCCAACCTCGTCACGATCGCCGCCTGCGGCCTGCTGAACTACTGGATTGGGGGACGGGTCTGTTTTCCACAGGTGAGGTCGAAGAAACTGTCGACTTTTGCAACAGTGCCTGTGGAAAACAGACCCGTCCCCTAGATCTCCTCGCCGGGGTTGATGAACCGGTCCCGCTCGAAGTTGTATTGCTTGTCGTAGAGCTGCTTGTAGCGGCCGCCCAGCGCGACCAGGGACTCGTGGGTGCCACGCTCGACGACCTCGCCGCCCTCGATGACCAGAATCTGGTTCGCGCTGCGGATCGTCGATAGCCGGTGCGCGATGACGAAGGTCGTCCGCCCCTGCCGCAGCGATCGCAGGCCGTCCTGGATCAGCATCTCGCTCTCGCTGTCGAGACTGGACGTCGCCTCGTCCAGCAACAGGACGCGCGGGTTCGCCAGAATGGCGCGCGCGATGGCCACGCGCTGGCGCTGCCCGCCGGACAGCCGCACGCCGCGCTCGCCGACCACGGTGTCGTAGCCCTTCTCGAACTTCTCGATGAACTCGTCGGCGTGCGCAATGTGACTCACCCGCCGCACGTCGTCCATCGTCGCTTCCGGGCTGCCGTACTTAATGTTTTCCGCCACGGTGCCATCGAACAGGAAATTGTCCTGAAGCACGACGCCGAGGTGCCGGCGGTACTCCGCCAGCCGGAGCGTCATCAGGTCGCGACCGTCCACGGACAGCCGGCCCGTCGTCGGCCGATTGAACGCCATCACCAGGCTGATGAGCGTGCTCTTGCCCGACCCTGACGATCCGACCAGCGCCGTCGTCGTGCCTGCCGGGGCGCGGAACGAGATGTCCTTCAGGACCAGCGTCCCGGGGTTGTACTCAAATGACACATGGTCGAACTCGATATCGCCACGCAGGTCCTCAAGCGCGGCGCGGCTGGCGTCCTCGGCATCCTCGCGCGGGGTGTCGAGAATCTCGTGGATACGGTCGAGACCGGCGAACGCCTCGGTGATCTGCGTGCCGATCGACGCGATCTGCACGATCGGCATCGCCATCAGCCCGGTGAAGAAGATGTAGGCGAACAGGTCGCCGAGCGTCATCGTGCCGGCCACAATGGCGTGGCCGCCGACGACGATCATGACGACGCCGATCGCGCCAACCACCACGCTGGAAAACGCGGTCACGGCTGACACGCCCGTCATGGAGGCGGCGACGTTGCGGAACAGCTTGTGCGCGCCCTTGGTGAAAATCAGGTCCTCGCGGCGTTCGGCCGTGTAGGTCTTGACCACCCGGACGCCGCCGAGCGCCTGGTTGAGCCGGCCCGTGACCTCGGCCGTGATCTGGCCTCGCTCGCGGAACAGCGGCCGCAGCCGATTGAAGGCGTAGCCGAGCGCGCCGCCAAACACCGCGAGCACCAGGATCGTGACGGCCGTGAGCTGCCAGTTCAGGTACAGCAGGAACCCGAGCGCGAACACGGCGGTCACCACACTGCCGGTCAGTTGCACGAGGCCTGTGCCCACCAGGTTGCGAATGCCCTCCGCGTCGTTCATGACGCGCGAAATCAGCACGCCCGTCTGCGTCTTGTCGAAGTAGCGCACCGGCAGCCGCATCACGTGTTCCTCGACGCGGCGGCGCATGTCGGTAATCGCCTTCTGCGCGGCCACACCGAGGATTTGCGACAGGCCGTAGGAGGTAATCGCCTGCACGACCGTGGCGCCGGCGGCAATCCATGCCAGCGTGGGCAGCAACTGCGTCCGGTTCTTGCCGATGACTTCGTCGATGAGGTACTTCGACAGGAGCGGCAGGACCAATCCGGCCAGCCGGCTCACGAGCATCAACAGCAGGCCGAGGGTCAGCCGCCATCGGCGGGCCCAAATGAGCAACCGGGCTTCCTGCCACGCCGCTGACCAGCGGATCTTCTTCTTGGGGGATTCGTTCGAGGCCAAGCTCTTATCGTATCGCAGTCGCCTTGACGAGCCGCTCCAGCGCGGCGGCGGCCACCGGGCCCGCGTCCACGGCGCAGGAGTCGCAGTTGCGCAGGACGATGACGCCGAGCTTGCTGCCTCGATGGAACAGCGCGGCGGCGTGGTACCCGGCGGTGGACCCGCCGTGCCCCAGCATCACGACCTCGCCGCGGCGGGACACCTGGAAGCCGACGCCGTATCCGGCCGTCATCGCGGCGCCCGAGAAAAACGCGCGGGCGTAATTCGCGTCCTGCGTTTCCTTCTTGAGGAGGCCCGCGGAGCCTTCGCCCAGCTCCCACGCGACGAATCTGGCCATGTCATTCACGGTGCTGAACAAGGCGCCGTTCGGCACGCGATAGCCTCGCCCATCCAGTTCGCGATCGCCCTCCGTCCGGCCGGCGGAACCGTTCCGGTCGCGCTGGTAGCCGTGCGCCAGATTGGCGCGAACGGACGGCGTGGCCTCGAACGCCGACCGCGACATGCCGAGCGGCGCCAGCACACGCTCGGCGACCTGTTCGACGTACGGCGTGCCGCCCGCGCGCTCGATCGCGAGCCCGAGCGACGCGTAGCCAATGTTGGAATAGAGATACGTGGTACCGGGCTCGTTCACGTAGGTGGTCTGGGGCAGGCAGCGGATGACGATCGCCTGCCAG
The DNA here is from genome assembly GCA_963751445.1 of uncultured Acidobacteriota bacterium. GTDB lineage: Bacteria > Acidobacteriota > Vicinamibacteria > Vicinamibacterales > SCN-69-37 > DASUGC01. The sequence goes on from CAVVUL010000010.1 coordinate 397,828, forward strand.
GCCGAATTCGGGCCGACCGAATGGTCCTGGCAGCCGGGCTCGCGGGCCAGGCCGGAATGCATGGTGGCCACTTGCAGCAGCGTGATCGGCGGCGTGCCGGCCGGCAGGTCCTTCACGTGCCGGACTTCCGGCACGTACTGCTCGAGCGGGTCGGTGAGGCGCATCGTGCCCTGCTCGACCAACTGCAGGAACGCCAGCGCGGTGAACTGTTTGGTGATGGAGCCGACCCGGTAATCGGTGTCGTTGTTGGCGGGACGTTTCGTCTCGGTTTCGGCGTAGCCGTAGTGCTTCGACCAGACCAGTTGCGTGCCCGACACCACACCGAAAGAAACGCCGCCGACTCCGTCTTTGGCAAAGTCGGCGGCGATCGTCGTGTCGATTTCGCGAAGCGCGGCGTCCAGCCGATTCTCGACCGGGGCCGCCTGCTGTGCCAGGAGCGCGCCCGCTCCCCACACGGCCAGCACGAACCCGCCAGCAACAAACAGCCTGCGCACGCTCTTGGCCCCCCCGAACTCCGGACTTCGGGCCCAGGACTTCTGGCCCAAAGCCGAGAACCCTGGACTCTGGACTCTGGACTCTGGACTCTGGACTCCGACCTACTTGAGCAGCATCTTGAATTCGCCAACGACCTGGCGCTGGATCAGGTCACCGAAGATGTGCTGCTGGATCCCGTCGTTGCCCAGGTTCGTGGCCTTCACGGCCAGGTTGTACCGGCCGCCCTGGAATTTGACCCCGAGCGTCGCATTCACCGAGGTATAGGGCTGCGTGCTGCCGTGATACCGCGAGTCCAGCACGTCCTGCCAGTACGCCGAACTCGTGTGGCTCACCGACAGGCTGCCGTAGATCGTCCTGGCGTTCCAGTTGATCCCGGCATTGAACTGGTGCCTCGACGGGGTGTTGATTTCCTTCAGCGCCTCTTCCGGCGTCAAGCCCGGGAAGGTCGGAATCGGATCGGACTGGAAGGCGTAGTTCATGAAACCCGAGAACGTGTCGTTGAACATGGAATCGATGCCGAGTTCCACGCCCTTGTTCACCACCGTGCCGAGGTTGCTGTAGGTGTAGCCGCTCGGGAACACGTAGCCCTTGGCGATCAGCCCGGCCCACAGCGCGTCGGGCGGGAACGGGCCCAGACCCGGGAATCCGGGCGGCGCGCTCGTCCACGTGCCGGTCTCGGTGAAGTAGATGCCGTCCTTGTAGTTGGTGTAGTAGGCGGCCGCGGAAATCAGCGTCTTCTTGTTGATGTAGCCCGTGTAGGCCACTTCGTAGGCGTCCACCGACTCTTCCTTCAGGTCCGGATTCCCGACCGCCGCGGTCGGGACGTAGTAGATCGCGCTGCCGAACGCCGGGCTGATCAGGCCCAGCGGCAGCGCAGTGGCCACGACGGTGTCGAGGTGGTTGTTCACCATCGATGGCGCGCGGTAGGCGCGGTTGTAGCTGATCTTGACCGACTGCGAGTCGTTCGGCTTGAACACGAACGCGACGCGCGGCGAAAACACCGGGTCGGCAATCGAGCTGAAGCTGTCAAGCCGTCCGCCCGCCACGATGCGGAAGTGCTCGTTCGCGACGAACTCGTCCTGAATGTAGCCGCCGCCTTCCGTTCGCGAGTTCTCGCCCGGCGCGATGGACAGGAAGAAACGGTTGTAGCGGAGGTTGCCGCCGTAGGTGATGGCGTTCTTCTGCCCGACGACCCGCGTGTCGCCGAACTCCACGTCAAACGTCTTGGGCGCAAACGTAAGGCCGATCGGCGCCCCGCTCGGATCGACGGACACCATGTTCGTCGCGGAGCCGTCCAGGATGTTCATGAACGTCTGCAGTTTCATCGCGTTCTTCGTGTAGGCGGCCTGCCAGAACCCTAACTTGGCGCCCTGCTCGATGCGGAAGGGCCCGATGCCCGTGTTCATCATGCCGGTGGTATTGCCGTAGCCGCCCGACATCGTCAGCTTGCTGACGCCGTCGGCGAAGTCGTAGTCCACGCGCGCGTCAATGCGCGGCTGCTGGCTGCCCTCGTTCACGAAGTTCGGATACGACGTCGTGCCGCCGTTCGGAATCAGGCCCGTGGGCCGCGCCAGCGGGTCGGTGTCGAAATAGCCCGCGCTGAAGCTTGTAGGACCAGCGATCGTTCACGGCCTGGGCAAAGTTGCCCGCGCGTAGAACATCATCCCGTTCTCGGCGCCGTTGTGGTTGACGGCCTTGTTGAACGTCCCGACGCCGAACGTCAGCGCTCGCTCATCCCGCCGTCGCCCGCCAGTTCGCGCGGGGTCTTGGTGATGAAGCTGACCACGCCCGTGAGCGCATTCGCGCCCCAGACGGCCGATGCCGGCCCGCGAATGACTTCGATCTGCTTGATCTCGATCCAGATCGTTCGGCACGAATTCCCACATCGTGAACCCGAAGAAGTCCAGGTAGACGCTGCGGCCGTCCACGACCGTCAACTGGCCCGTCGCCAGCGACGACGTCGCGCCGCGCTGGTTGACGTTGATGTCGCGCGCCGAAATCTGCGTGATGTTGGTCCCGGGCACGTTGCGCAGGATGTCGGCGTAGTTGCCCGACGGGCTGAGCGCCAGCGTCTTCTCGTTGATGACGGTCATCGTCGCCGGCGCGTCCACCAGCTGCTGCTCGGTCTTGGACGCCGACACGACGACGTCTTCCTTGCGCGTCACCTTCTGTTCCTCAGGCTTGGCCGGGGGCTTCGCCTGGTCCCCGGCCGTCTGGGCGCCCGCCGTCTGGGGTGGGGTGGCCGTGGTCTGCTGGGAGGCCCCCGCCTGCCCGGCATAGGCCCAAGAACTCACCGCGAGTGCGAACGCGACACCGGTCGTGACCCGGAAAACCGACATAAGAGACCTCCTGCCCCCGAGGTCCCGGCTGTAGCAGGGACATCGGTGCATGCCTGGGTTGAGGCGCCTATGATAAACGATTTAGGACCGGTGACCAGCCCAGCGCCCTCCCCTCCGCCCCCGCCCATGCGGCTACCCCTGCGGGCTGGGCGGACCTGCCGGACGAGGCGCTGCTCGACCTCCGGCTCTGCGACCTCGGGTTGGCGATCGCGGGCAGTTGGCTCGAGGACCAGGTCGCACGCCTGTATGACGAACTCCACGGCCGCGGCCTCTCGTTCCAGCCGCACTGCTGGCTGTCGTCCGAGTGGTTCAGCCCCGACGGAGTTCCGGGCATCGCGATTCCGTTCTACCTCGCTCACCCGCGCCTCATGCGGTTGGAACGATCGCAGATGCTGGAAGTGGAAGGCGGCACGCCGGAGTGGTGCCTGCAGATTCTCCGGCACGAAGCCGGGCACGCGTTCGACAACGCGTACGCCCTCCGCCGGCGGCGGCGCCGCGTACGGCTGTTCGGATCGCCGTCCACGCCGTATCCGGATTTCTACCTGCCGCGCCCCTATTCGAAGAGCTTCGTGCTCCATCTGGATTCGTGGTACGGGCAAAGCCATCCCGACGAGGATTTCGCCGAAACGTTCGCCGTCTGGCTGACGCCGGACAGCGACTGGCGCAGCCGCTACACCGGCTGGAAGGCGCTGCGCAAGCTCGAGTACGTGGACGATCTCATGCGCGAGGTCGCCGGCCGGCAGCCGGTCGAACGCACGCGCCGCAAGGTCGAGCCGCTGGAACGGCTTCGCACGACGCTGCGCAAGCACTACGCGAAGAAGCGCGCGCACTACGGCGTGGACTATCCGAACTTCCACGACCGCGACTTGCGGCGCCTCTTCTCCGACGCGCCGGAGTATCGCAAGAACCCCCTGGCGTCGCGCGTGATGCAGCAGTTCCGCCGCGACGTCCGGCGCGACGTCGCCGAATGGACCAGCTCCTACCAGTACACCATCGACCGCGTGATCGAAGACATGATCGCCCGCGCGCGCGAACTGCATCTGCGCCTGAAGCACCCGTTGGACCAGACCAAACTCGATTTCACGATCCTGGTCACCGTGCAGACGATGAACTACCTGCACTCGGGACGGCACCGGGTCGCGCTCTGACGTCGTCCAGCGTCCAGGGTCCCTAGTCCGGAGTTCGCAGTGACGTCGTCCCGAGTCCCGAGTCCCGAGTCCGGGGTCCGCGGTCCGCGGTCCGGGGGAACGATGGACCCTGGACTGCCCGGCGACTCTGGACTCTGGACGACACGTTTTCGGGTACCCTTCGTCCATGCCCAGCCGTGTCGTCGTTCTGTCCCTGTTCCTTCTGTCCCTTGTCGCCACCCCCCTGGCCCAGTCAGGCCAGAACTGGATCGACGCCTACCGGCCGGCCGCCGCGAAGCTGATCACAGAGTCCCAACGCACGGACGCGGCCTGGCAGCGGCTCGCCGAACTCACCGACACCTACGGCCCGCGCCTCTCGGGTCGGAGGCGCTCGAGCGCGCGATCGACTGGGCGGTCGCCACGATGAAGAAAGACGGCCTGGAGAACGTGCACAAGGAACCGGTGATGGTGCCGAAGTGGGTGCGCGGCCGCGAGAGCCTCGAACTGGTCGAGCCGCGTGCGCCAGCCGATCCCCATGCTCGCCCTCGGCAACTCGTCGGCACGCCCGCAGCGGGCCTCGAGGGTGACGTGCTCGTGGTCTCAAGAACTTCGACGACCTCAAGGCGCACGCCGCGGACGCCAAGGGCACGGATCGTCCTGTTCAACGTCGTCTTCACGAACTACGGCGAGACCGTCGTCTACCGTTCGACCGGCCCGTCAGAGGCGGCGAAGCTCGGCGCGATCGCCGTGCTCGTGCGAGCGGTCGGCCCGACCGGGATTACGCACGCCGCACACCGGCTCGACGACATATGCGGATGGGGTGACGAAGATCCCGGCGGCCGCCATCCCGACCGAGGACGCGGACCGGTTCGCGCGGCTGCAGACGCGCGGCGTGAAGGTGCGCGTGCAAGCTCTCGATGGAGGCGCACTTCGAGGCCGACGCGCAGTCGTACAACGTCATCGGCGAACTCCGCGGCCGCGAACTGCCGAACGAAGTCGTCGTGCTCGGCGGCCACTTCGATTCCTGGGATCCGGGCATGGGCGCGACCGACGACGGCGGCGGCTGCGTCGTCACGTGGGAAGCGCTGCGGCTGATGAAGACGCTCAATCTGCGGCCGCGCCGCACGGTCAGGGTCGTGCTCTTCGTCAACGAAGAAAACGGCCTGCGCGGCGGCAACGGCTACCGCGACGCCCACACCGCTGAACTCGGCAATCACATCCTGATGCTGGAGTCGGACGGCGGCGTCTTCGACCCGTCGGGATTCGGCTTCACCGGATCAGACACGGCGCGCGCGACGGTGACCAGCCATCGCGCAGCCTGCTGGCGCCGCTCGGTGCCGGCCGCATCGGTGCGGCAGGCGGCGGCGCCGACATCGGCCCGGCCGCGACGGCCGGCAAGATCCCGACGATGTCGCACGACGTCACGGGCGAGTACTTCCTGATCCATCACACGGCGGCCGACACCATGGCGCGCATCACGCCAAAACAGATGTCCGACAACGCGGCGGTGATCGCCGTCATGGCGTACATCGTCGCGGAACAGGGGTTGGGAGGACGGTAGTCGTCCAGAGTCCATCGTCCAGAGTCCAGGGTTCCCGGACAGTCCAGAGTCCAAGGTTCCCTGGAAAGTCCCGAGTCCAGGGTTCGGCCTCGCAGAGTCCTGCCTCCGAGAATGAGGCCGCCGGGCGGGTCGGACTCGGACTCCGGACTCCGGACTGGGACCCCGGGACCCCGGGACCGAGGACTCGGGACCGAGGACTCGGGACTCGGGACGATGGACTCTGGACGACTCGGTCGCTATTTCTTCAAAGTGAACACGACATACTGCCCGACTCTCTTGTCGTCGTCATCGGGCATGAGCGTGTCCAGATCGGCGACCGGTTTCATCGACAGCACGACGACGCGCTTCCCCGGCAGCCGTCGCTTGACGCGTGCCGCCGTGCCCTGACCGTAGTCGCTGTGGAACGCGCCGGTCACGTGCACGACGATCGAGTGCACCGAGCCGATCGCCGCCCAGGCGTAGGCGCCGGCGATCGACTCCGCCATCGTCTCGTCCTTCACGCACTGCGAGAAGTAGTAGCGCTCGAGGGTCTTCGCCGCCTCGTCGGCTCCCGCGCCGGGGGCGTGCGCGCCGCCGCCGCCCATCACCTCGCCGAACCGCTTGAAGTACTCATCATCGGTCGGGCAGGCCAGATCGCGCGCGAAGAGCCTGCGATCGGCCTCGCTCTTGCCCTGCAGCACCTCGAGACCGCCCTTGGCGATTTCTGACGCGATCGATCGCGGCACGTTGGCGGCCACCACCGGCCAGCCCTTCGCGATGGCGAGGTCCACCAGCGGCTTGTAGTCGGTGCGCGTACCGCGGCCACGGCCGCGAGACCTTGAGGAACTCGGCCTCGTCCATGTGTCCCATCAGGAAATGATCGAGCGGCTCCTGCACGTCGCGCTCGAACATCTCGAGTGACACGACGACCGACCGCTTCCGGCGCGCCAGGGCTTCGAGCACGGCCAGTTCGAGCCGGTGAGTGTTGACGTCGTCGTGCTGCTCCCCGATGAAGACGACGTCTGCGCTCGCGAGGTCCGCGGCCATCGTTTCAAAGTCGGTGAACGCGCCCCGCGCGGCGCGTCGAACACGCGGTTCGGCACGTAGCTCTGCGCGGCCAGCGTCCCGCCAAGCAGGGCGCTGATGAACACGATGGCACTGGTCCGTCTGATCGGCATGGGGGTCCTATTCCACGTACTTCTGGTGGAGCTTGACCGGCTTCACCGTCTTGCGCACACGAATGTTAATCATCTCAACAAACACCGAGAAGCCCATCGCGAAGTAAATGTACCCCTTCGAGATGTGCTGGCCAAGGCCGTCGGCGATGAGCGACACGCCAATCAGCAGCAGGAACGACAGCGCCAGCACCTTGATCGTGGGGTGTTCCTCGACGAAGCCGCTGATGGGCTCGGCTGCCAGAAGCATCACGAGCACGGCGAGCACCACGGCCGTCACCATCACGTACAGGTTGTCGGCCATGCCGATGGCCGTGATGACCGAGTCGAGCGAGAACACGATGTCGAGCAGCATCACCTGGGCGATCACGGCGCCGAACGAGGCGACCGCCTTGCGCGGCGTGCTCGGACTCGCCCTCCAGCCGGTCGTGAATTTCGTAGGTGGCCTTCGCGAGCAGGAACAGGCCGCCGCACGATCAGGATCAGGTCGCGACCCGAGATCGACCGGCCCAGGACCCCGAAGAGCGGCGTCGTCAGGCGCGCCATCCAGGTGATCGAGAACAGCAGCGCGATGCGCATGACCATCGCGGCGAGCAGACCCACGCGCCGGGCGCGCTTCTGCTGGTCCTTGGGCAGCTTGCCCGAGAGGATGGAGATGAAGATGACGTTGTCCACGCCAAGGACGACCTCGAGGACGGTCAGGGTGACCAGGGCGACGATGAGTTCAGTCATGCGAAGGTTCGGGGTTCCGAGGTTCGGGGTTCGGGTTCTGGGTTCATATCAGCGCCGCGCAAAAGTCACCTGCAGTTCGGCCCATCCGGCGGCGTCGAAGTAGTCGATTCTAATCCGGCGCGGCCCCGGCGCGAGCGTGGCGCGGTCCGCCAGGGTTTCGTGGATGGACCAGCGGTCGATGACCAGCGCGCCGTCCACCCACACGCGCACGCCATCGTCGCTCAGCACGCGCAGGTCGTAACCGCCGGACGGGACCTGAACAGAGGCCTCCGCGCGCATGGCGACGCGGTCCGCCGGCAAGCCCGGCGCGAGCGCGCGCGAGGACAGGAAGTCCAACCTCGGCCTCGCCGCCTCCGTCTGGGCCGGATCGCCCTTCAGTCGGGCGGCGAATGCCTCGGGGGCCGTGACGGGATCGGACGCCGCCTCGTACGTCCACCACCGCACGGCCCAGGCGATCGCGGGGTCCACGAGACTGTAGGAGAAGGGCACCTCGGCGCCCGCGGCGTACGGCCGGCCGCGAGGCGTCGTCACCGGCGCGCCGACGTAGGTCAGCTGCAGATCGAGATCGAGACCGGGCCCGCTCGGCGTGACGGTGACGTCGCCGGGCACCGCGCCGGACCGCGGCTCCAGCGCGCCGCCGCGAATCGATGTCAGCGTCCATCTTCCTGGCGGGCCAAGCACGCGCAGCTTCAGCGGCCGGTCCGTCGGCTTGCCCGCCGGCCAGATCTTCGGCGAGAGGTAGTCGTACGGCCCCCACTCGTCCACGATGATCGTCTGTCGTCCTCGGGGCGCGCCGACCGGCAACATCGCGTCCATCCCGCCGGCCTGGCGCGGCACGTCGATCACGTCCGGCAGCGGTGCGCGCGATGCCGGCGGCTCGAACTGCAGGGCCGTCACGTCCACGCCTGTCTGGAGCGTCACGGGCGTGTTGAGGTAGGCGTTCCCAAGCATGCGGACACTTGTCGTGCGCAGCGAGACTGACCGCCGTCTTCTGTCCTCTGAACGTGTTCTGCTGAATCACGTAGTCGCGGCTGCGCGTGTCGCGGGTCTTGGGGTAGCCCCAATTGGGATCCTGGCGTCGCATTCGCCCACAACCGGATGGCCGTCTGATCGCCGACGAAGGTGTTGCCCGCGATCGTGATGTTCTGGCCGTGCTCGATGGCGATCGCCTCCTCGTTGCCCTCGAACGCGTTGTCGCGGAACATCGTGTCGTAGCTGTACCCGGCCCACACGCCGTGCCAGCACTCGTCGATGCGGTTGCGGATGAACTGGTTGCGGCTGAAGGTGGCCTCGATGCCGTTCGCCACGGCGTGGCTGAAATCGTTGCCGAAGAACACGTTGTCGTTCGCGCCGCCCTTGCCGGTATCCATCGTCGACTGGCCCGCCCACAGGAAGAGGCCGTCGCCGCCGTGGGTGGCCGAGTTGTAGGCGACGGTGTTGCCGCTGGACTGCTCGTACATCAGCAGCGCCGCCGAATCCTGGCCGCGGTTGTAGAACCCATGGCTGTAGCCGCGCACGTCCCAGTCCAGACGGTTCTGCAGGATCCGGCTGTCGGTCGTGCGGTAGAGCCCCAGTCCGAGGCCCGACAGCCAGGAGAAGGTGTTGTTCCAGATCCGCAGGCGCGACGACCGCGTCACGAGAAGGCCGTTTTGTCCTTGCACGGCGCGGCTGTTGTCGACTTCCGCGTCATCGCATTCGGACAGGTAGATCGCCGCCCCGTATCGCAGCCACTCGTCCTTCTCGTTGTCGTGATGCGAGAGCCAGTCGGCCAGGCTTTCCTTCTCGATGCCGCTGAAGAGCCGCGGCTTCCAGTTGTAGCTGGCGTCAAAGCCCGTGATGTGCAGCGCGGGCGAACGCCGCGCCAGCACGCCGATCTTGTAGCCGCGAACCGCCCCGCCCCGCAGCGTCACACCGTGGCTGCGATCGACGACGATGCCCGTGCCGCGGTAGCCGTCGGGGTCGGCAAACGGATCGCCGCCTTCGATCGTCACGCCGGTGAGATCGATCGTCAGGTTCTCGCCGCGAATCGTGATCGCGGCACCGCCGGTCCCCGCGCCCTCCGGCGGCGCCGCCAGCCGGTACCGCCCCGGCGCCATGCGCACGGACCGATCGATCACCATGCCTGCCGTCGGCGTGACCGTGGGCAAATCCTGCCGCGCGGCGGCGGCTGGAGCGAACACCGCGGCGGCCCCCACCCCGGCGCCAACAAGCGCCACCACCCGTGAGGCCGTGAAGAACGTGAAGAACCCTGGCTTCTTCTTCATACCGTCACGGCTTCATGGTGAATCGTCTCGACCACCACTAGACGCCGTATACCTCGGGTTTCCATTCCAACCCGAGTTCGCTCGGCGGCGCCATGTAGCCGATCAGGGCGGAAGCGGCGACAACGGCGGGACTCGCCAGGTAGCCTTCGCCGCCGAAGCCCATGCGGTTCTGCCAGTTGCGATTGAACGTCGTGATGGCGCGCTGGCCCGGCGACAGCGCGTCTTCTCCCTGGCCGAAGCACGGCCCGCACCACGACTGGCGAATCACGGCGCCCGCGCCGCGCAGCGTGTTGGCAATCGACTCACCGCCCAGCCGCTGGTCCGGCCGTTCGATCAACCGCGCCACGCCGCCGGACCCCGGAAACACCTTGAACTCGCGCGCGGCCCTGGTCAGCCCCGTCGCCGCGGCGCCCCGGATCACGAGCGCGGCCTGCAGCAGGTCGTCGTAGCTGCCGTTCGTGCAGGACCCGATCATCGCCTTGTCGAACGTCAGCCGCTCCCGCGCAACCTCCTCGGCCGTAAACGCGTTGCCCGGGCTGAACGGCTTGGCGATCATCGGGCGCGACGTCTCCCAGCACGAACGTCTCGTCGATGTCGTAGATCGCATGGGCGCCGGGCTTGACCATCGGATACGGGAAATCCTTCAGCCCCTTGCTGTCGTACCAGGCCAGCGTCAAATCATCGGGCGCGAAAATGCCGTTCAGCGCCTCGGCCTCGGCCATCATGTTCGCGATCGTGTTGCGCGACACCATGGGCAGCTGTTTGTCGCGATCGATGAACTCGACGCTCATGCCCTGCGACTGCTTCGCGCCCCAGCGCCGCAGGAGTTCGAGGACGATGTCCTTGCCGCCGACCCACGGATTCAGCCGCCCGGTGAACACCACGCGGCGCGCCTTGGCGAGCGTGAAGTAGATGTAGCCGGTGGACCAGCCGAAGCCCAGGGTGGTCGACCCGACGCCGATCCCCACCGCGCCGTACGCCCCGTACGCGCGGCTGTGCGAGTCCGCGCCCGGAATGAACTGGCCGGGCAGCACGAGCCCCTGTTCGGGAAAGTAGAAGTGGAAGATGCCGTCGCCCGGCGTGGCGTAGTACGGCTTCTCCATGCCGTGCAGTTTCGCGAACGCGCGGCCGATGGACGTCTGCTTCTCGTCCTCGTCCTTGCCCGTGAACACGAAGTGATCGTTGGCGACGGCCGCCCGGCGCGGAAAGATCGTCTGGCCGCCGGTGATCTGGTTGAACGTGTGGATCGAAAACGGCGCCGTGCCGTCGGAAGCCGGCAGCAGGTCCGCGTAGACCCGCACGGTCGCGCCGGGTTTGAATTCCGCGCGCGACAGCGCCTTGTCGACCCGATGGGCCCAGATAATCTGTTCGGTCGTCGTCATGCCGTCCGCGAGCGCCGGATCCGGGAAATCCGCGACCGGCCGGGTCACGACCGACGCCTTGAACTCCCGCCGGCCGACCGCGAAGATGCCGCCGCCACGGCGAATCTCTTCTTCCTTGGTGGAGAGCGGGACAGGTTGATAGGCCTTGCCCTGCGTCAGGTTCTCGAGGGCGCGCGAATCGGGGTCGAACGCAAACTCGTCGCCGTCGCGGGCATCGGCCACCGCCTCGGGGCACTGCACGACGTGCAGGCCGAGGTTGAAGCTGTTGCGCCGGAAGATGTCCCCCATGTTCTGGCCGCAAATCACGACCAGTTCCAGCCCCACTTCTTCGGCCACGCCCTTGAGCCCGGCGGGGCTCATCTCCCGCGACGACCCAATCGCGAACCGATCGCCGGCGATCAGGAAGGTCTGGCCGGCATGGACGCGCGCGCGGAAATCCGGTATCAGGTACCGGAACGATCCGGCCTTCCATTTCTCGTCCAGCGTCTCGAGGCTCTCGGACACGCAGTCGGTCGCCGGCGTGATCTGATCGGTGTCGATGGCGTCCAGCTTCTTCGTGCCGGCCGGCGCCTTCGGATCCCACACGATCAGCGCGCGGCCCCGGAGCTTCGCGTGGACGGCCGCGGCGGCCGCGACGGACTCCGGCAGGCGTTCCGGTGTGACACCGGGCTTGAGGCGGGCGGGCTCGAGGGTCTGCATGGCCCGACTATCCTAACGCGGACCGCGCTTGCCGCCCATCGGCGCGATCGTCCATGATGAGGGTATGTTCGCATCCGAGGCCACGACCCGGGGCGTCCGGGTGTCGGTGCTGAGCGAGTACGCACCGGACCGTTCGCGCCCCGCGCAGGAGCAGTGGTTTTTCCTGTATACAATCACCATTACCAACGAGGGTCAGGACACGGTCCAGTTGGTGTCGCGCCACTGGATCATCACCGATGGGGCCGGCCACGTCGAGGAAGTCAAAGGTCCCGGCGTCGTCGGCCAGCAGCCGGTGCTCGCGCCAGGCCAGACCTTCACCTACACGTCGGGCTGCCCGCTCGAAACGCCCTTCGGCAAGATGGAAGGCACCTACCAGATGGTGTCGAAGTCGGGCGAGTCCTTCGACGTGGCCATCGCGCCGTTCACGCTGAGCGAGCCCTACACCGTCCACTAACGGTTAACCTCCGCCGGACCTCCTCGTATCTACCGGGCAGAGGTCCTGATGAACACGTTCCGCCGCTCGCTCCTCATCCTGTTGTTCGGCTGCCTGATGGTCCCGGCCTGGGCGGCCCCCGCGCGTGGGCAGTCGGCCGCGGCGTCGCGCCAGCCCCTCCAGGAGGTGGCTCCTGAGGATCAGGCCCGCCAGAATCCGCGAGGAGTTCGTCCAGGTCCTCGGGAAGTACCCGCCAGCGGTGGGCGCGGTGCTGAAGCTGGATCCGTCCCTGTTGGCGTCGGACCAGTACCTGGCGCCCTACCCCGCCCTGACGGCCTTCTTCAGCCAGCATCCGGAAGTGCGGCGAAACCCGGGCTATTACTTCGAGCCGGTCAATACGTCGAGCTCGGGGTACTACTCCGACTCGCGTGAGCGCGCGTGGAGCAACCTCACGGAGATGGTGACCATCATCGTGGTCATGCTGACCATTGCCGGATCGCTGGGCTGGCTGGTCCGGACGGCCGTGGACTACCGCCGCTGGGGCCGGCTCGCGAAGGTGCAGGCGGAGGCCCACACCAAGCTGCTGGATCGCTTCACCGGGAACGAGGAACTGCTCGCCTACGTCAAGTCACCGGCAGGGATGCGTTTCCTCCAATCGGCCCCGATCGCGCTCGACGGCAGTCCACGCACGATGGGGTCGCCGCTCTCGCGCATCCTCTGGTCCACGCAGGCCGGCGTCGTGCTGACCGCGGCGGGTCTGGGCCTGAACTACGTGAGTCGCCGAATTGACCCAGACCACAGCGATCCCATCTTCACGTTCAGCGTCATCCTGATTTCGATCGGAGTGGGGTTTGTGGCCTCGGCTGGCTTGTCGTACTTCCTGTCCCGGCGCCTGGGCCTGCTGGTGCCCGAGTCGCCTCGAGATGCCAGTGAGGCCTGAAACCTCAGGCCTGGGTGCCCATGTCCACGCGTGACATGACCGTCTCCGATGTCGAACGCCTCGAGGCGGGCGCGGCGGCAGAGGCCTCGTTCGCGATGACGGAGGACGCGTTCCGCGCCTTCTACGACCGCACGTCGCGGTCGGTGTGGGCGTATCTGGCGCGGCTGACCGGCGACCCCGCGATGGCCGATGACTTGCTGCAGGACACCTACTACCGCTTCCTGCGCGCGGGCGCGGCGCAGGACAGCGAACCGCACCGGCGCAACGCGCTCTTCACGATCGCCACCAATCTGGCCCGCGATGCCCATCGGCGGCGGCGCGTGCTGCCCTTCTTCGTGCCCGACACGCCGGACCTGCCGTCGCGCGGCAATCTCGCGCGTGAGATCGAACAACGCACGGACCTGTCGCGCGCGCTCGCGGCGCTCAAGCCGCGCGACCGCGCGATGCTCTGGCTCGCCTACGCCGAAGGGTCCTCGCACCGGGAGATCGCGGGCGCCCTGGGCATCAAGACTGCCAGCATCAAGCTGATGCTCTTCCGCGCGCGCCGGCGGCTGGCCGCCCGGCTCGGCCGCCGCGCCGGAAAGGCCGGCGCCCAGTGAAACGCATCGACTGCCCGTTCGAAGACGACGTCCTGATGATGGTGACCACCGGGCGCTGGCCCGATCGCGCACCGGCGGATCTCGTGGCGCACGCGGCTGACTGCGACGTCTGCGGGGATCTCGCGGTCGTCGCCCGGGCCATCGAGGAGGCCACGGCCTTCGACGAAACGCACGCGCGCGAAGACGACGCGCGCCTGCCTGGCGCCGGCACGGTGTGGTGGCGCGCCCAGCTCCGCGCCCGGCAAGAGGCCGCGGCGGCCGTGGGCAGGCCGATCACCGTCGCGCAAGCGGCGTTGCTGGCCGCCTGCGGCGGAGCGGCCGGCGCCGTGTTCGGCGCCACGACCGGCTGGTTCCAGCAGGCCCTCCAGCGCGGAAGGGAGATCGTGGCGTCCGTCGCGTCACACGTGCATCTGCCGGCGCTCCCGGCCGGCGCCGGCACACCGCTGGCGACCTACGGCGCGAGTCTCGCGGTCGCCGGCATCTGCCTCGCGCTCGCCGTCGGCATCGTCGTGTGGGCCTTCCGCGAGGAGTAGTCGCGCCGCGTCAGGCCGGGCTGAACGGGCGGTCTGTGAGGAGGGCGTCCTTCAGCCGCCGCAGATACGCCCCGCGCGGAATCTCCACGGCGCCGAACTGCTCGAGATGCGGCGTCAGCCATTGCACGTCGAGCAGCCGGAAATCCTGCCGTCGCAGCCGATCGACCAGCGCGGCCAGCGCGACCTTCGACGCGTCGGTCTCGCGGTGGAACATCGACTCGCCGAAGAACGCGCCGCCGAGGTGCACGCCGTACAAGCCGCCAGCCAGCCGCCCGCCGCGCCAGGCTTCCACCGAATGCGCCAGCCCCAGCCGGTGGAGCGTCGTGTAGCACTGGATGATGTCGTCGCTGATCCACGTGCCGTCGTCCGGGCGTTCGGCGCAGGCTCGCATGACGTCCTCGAAGCCGCGATCGATCGCGATCTCGAAGCGGCCCTGCCGCACGACGCGCGCCAGCCTCGCCGGCACGCGAAAGGTCTCGAGCGGGATGATGCCGCGCGGATCCGGTGAGAACCAGCCGATGGACCCGTCCTCCATCGCCATCGGAAACACGCCCTGGCGGTAGGCGCGAATCACGAGGGCGGGATCGAGCGGCAGGGGCGGCACGAGGTTTCTGTTAGGCTGGAGCTTATCACTCGGGTTTCAGCCGCTTCCCTATGCCACATCGATCGTCCCCCTGGCTCCCCAAGTCCGTCATTGCCCTCCGGCACTACAACATCGGCACGTTCCGCCATGACCTGATCGCCGGACTGACCGTCGGGCTCGTCGCCCTGCCGCTGGCCATGGCGTTTGCCATCGCGTCGGGCCTGCCGCCGCAGTCGGGCGTCTATTGCGCCGTCGTCACGGGATTCATCATTTCCGCGCTCGGCGGATCGCGCACGCAAATCGGCGGGCCAACCGGAGCCTTCGTGGTGGTGGTGGCGAACATCACCGCGATCTACGGCGTGACCGGCCTGTTCATGTGCACGATGATGGCCGGCATCATGCTGGTGCTGCTCGGCGTCACCGGCACCGGCTCGGCCGTCAAATTCATTCCGCGTCCGGTCGTCATCGGCTTCACGAATGGCATCGCCATCCTGATCGCCAGCACCCAGGTCCGGGATTTTCTCGGCCTGCGAGAATGGGAGAACGCTCCCGATTTCCTGAGCCGCATCGGGGCCGTCGGTGCCCACATCCACACGGCGTCGCTTCCGGCCGTCGTGCTGGGCGTCGCGTCGGTCGCGGTGATCGTCGCCGCCAACCGATGGATGCGGGCGATTCCTGGCACCGTGGCGGCTCTGGTCCTGGGCACGGCCGCCGTCTGGCTCTTCCACGTGCCGGTCGAGACCATTAACTCGCGGTTCGGGAGCCTGCCGGCCGGTCTCCCGTCACTCCAGGTGCCGGCATTCGACGCGGGGCTGATCCTGAAACTGATTTCGCCGGCCGTCACCGTGGCGCTGCTGGGTGCGATGGAATCGCTGATGTCGGCCGTGGTCGCGGATCGGATGAGCGGCGACCGCCACAATCCGAATGTCGAACTGGTGGCGCAGGGCCTCGCCAATATCGCGTCGCCGCTCTTCGGCGGCCTGCCGGCCACCGGCGCCATCGCGCGTACCGCCACGAACATCCGGTCCGGCGCGCGCACGCCGGTCGCCGGCATCATTCACGCCCTCACGCTGCTCGTCATCCTGATCGCCGGCGCGCCACTGGCCGGCCACATCCCCATCCCGGTGCTGGCGGCGATCCTGTTCGTGGTCGCCTATCGCATGGGCGAATGGGCGGAAATTCCCGCCGTGCTCAAGGAGACGCGCGCGGACATCGCCGTCTGGATCGCCACATTGTCGCTCACCGTGCTGGCCGATCTCACCGTGGCGGTGGAAGTTGGCATGGTCCTCGCGGCGCTGCTGTTCATCCGCCGCGTGGCCACGACCACCACGGTGTCGCGCATCACCAAGGAATCGCTCTTCGAGGGCCGGCAGCACGTGCTGCAGGACAAGCGGATCCCGGACTACGTCGCGATCTACCGGATCCACGGCCCGTTCCTCTTCGGCGCCACCGACAAGATTCAGCGCGTGATTGACGACCTGCCGAAGCTGCCGGCCGTCCTGATCCTCCGCATGCGCAACATGACGGCGCTGGACGGCACCGGTCTTCGCGCGCTCGAGGAACTCGCGGCGCGAACGCAGGCGTCTGGTCGGACGGCGATCTTCTGCGGCGCGCGCGAACAGCCGCGCGCGATGATGCGGCAGGCCGGGTTTGCCGACCGCGTGGGGCCCCAGAACGTGTGCCCGCACGCGGAGGCCGCGCTGGTGCGGGCCGCGCAGATCCACGACGCATCCGCCGCCCCGCCAACTCCGGCCCGGTAGCACATCATGACTCCGCGCAGCGTTGTCATATTCGCGGCGTTGTTCCTGTTCCAGGGCGGCCCGGGCGGCCCGCCCGCAGGCGCCCCGGGCCCCTGGGACAGCGACGTCCTGATCTATCGCGCCGACAAGGATGGACGCGTGGAGCCGCTGGCCACCTTCCCGCGCGCTGGCGTGCCCACGCTCGCGCGGCTGGCCGACGGGCGGCTGATCGCCGCGCACCAGTATTTTCCGGAGAACGACCCGGCCGCGTTCGACAAAGTGGCGGTGCGTTTCTCGAGCGACGAGGGGCGCACGTGGACGCCGGCGGGCGTCATCCGCCTGACCGGGTTGCCCGAAGCGATGCGGCTCCCGTTCGATCCGACGCTCGTGCCGCTGCCGGACGGCCGCGTACGCATGTACTTCACGTCCACCCGCCTGTCGGGCGCCGGCCCAGCATTGCCGGCGATCTACTCCGCGGTGTCGGCGAACGGCGTGGACTTCACCGTCGAGCCCGGGCGGCGTTTCGGCATCGACGGACGCCCAGTCATCGATTCCGCGGTCGTCTTGCACAACGGCGTCTTCCATCTCTACGCGCCGGACAACGGCACCCAACTACCGGAACCTCCGGGCGCGGGTCAGACGCGGCCCGCCGGCACGCCGCCGGGTGAAGGGATCGGCTACCACGCCACCAGCCGCGATGGCTTGGCGTTCACACGCCAGGAGGATGTGCGGGTGGACGGCCGGCGACGCTGGCTTGGCGGCGCGGCGTCCGATGGCACGACCATCACGTTCTTTGGCACCGGCGATCCGGGCGCGCAGGGCGCACCGAGACTCGGCCCGCCGACCGGCCCCACGACGATGCCGGCGGCGCCAAGGCCGATCACGCCAGCATCAGCACGCGGCGGTATCTGGATGGCCGCAAGCCGCGATGGAGACACGTGGAAGCTCGGGTCCCCGCCCGCGGTGCCTGGCGCCGATCCCGGCGCGGTGGCCGCGCGTGACGGCGGATGGATCTTCGCCGTCACGGGTCCACCGCGATCCGGCACCGCCAGCGCGCGCGCACGATCGGGCGGGCCACCGCTGCCAAACCCCGGCGGACCAAATCCGCCCGCGCCGATGATGGACGGCGGACCGCGCAACCACCGCCTGGTCCTCGCCACCTCGAAGGACGGCCTGACGTGGACGCTCGCCAGCGAGAGTTTCGCGGAACGCGCGTCGGTGCCGGCACTCTTCGAAGGCCCAGAGGGCCGGCTCATCGCGTTTTATGTCGACGCGTCCGATGAGGGTCAGGCCGGCGCACTCGGCGCCAGAGTCGAATTGCGAGACGGCACGTGGGCGCGGAGCACCACCAATCTTCGCGGCGCCGATCCCGACATCGTCCGTCTCCAGGACGGGTCGTATCGCGCGTATACGAAGGAACCCGATGGCGCGATACCGGTCTTCTTTTCCGGCGACGGGCTGCGTTGGAATCGGCTCGGCACGGCGTTCCGCGACGATCGATATCCGTACGCGACCGATCCGGATGTGTTCGAGACGCCAGACGGCTGGGTCATGCTCATCTCGCTCGGTCCCCGATTGCTGCGCGCGACCTCGACTGACGGCCTGGTCTTCACCGCCGGTTCGGTGGCGGACCTCGGCGGGTCCGTGTCGAGCACGGTCAAGGTCGATGGCGGCTGGCGCACGTACTTCCACGTGAACGCCGGGCCGCAGGCCGGCGGAAAAATGCGGATTCGCTCGGCGTTCACACCGGACGGCCAGGCTTGGCGCGTGGACCCGGGCGACCGCCTCGTCGCGCCCGCCAGCGGCCCAGCCCGCTTCGGCGTCGCCGATCCGTCGCCCGTACGTCGCGCGGACGGCTCGTGGGTGATGCTGGTGAAGTCGTTCATCGAACAACCAGGACGTTAGTGGGGGACGGGTCTGTTTTCCACAGATCCGGCTGCACAAACTGTCGAAATATTCTGCAGAGCCTGTGGAAAACAGACCCGTCCCCTGGTCAGCGCCGACCGAGGGCGGCCAGCGTCCGTAGCGCGACCTCGTTCTGCGGATCCTGCCGCAGGACCTCGCGCAGTTCCTTGACGCCATCGTCGATACGGCCAGCGCGGAGCAGCGTCAGGGCCAGGCTCAGGCGGGCGGCCGTGAACGTCGGCTCCAATCGGACGGCTTCCGACAACTGCACGAGCGCCTCGGCAGACTGATCCTCCGCCGCCAACACGCGGCCGAGGTTGTGCCGGGCGTCCACGAAGTCCGGCTTCAGCCGAACGGCCTCCCGCAATTGCGGAAGCGCCAAAGCCGGCTGGCGATTCTGGACGAGCGTCCAGCCGTAGTCGTTCCGAATCGTCGCTTCCGCCGGGCTGAGGCGCACGGCCTCGGCGAAATGCGGCAGGGCCTCGGCAAGCCGGCCCGTCTCAGCGAGGGCCAGCGCCAGGCGCCAATGCCCTTCCGCCGAATCAGGCTGAAGGCGCACGACCTCCGTGAACTGCGCAGCGGCCTCGGCCGCGCGCTGCTCGTTCGCGAGCAGCACGCCCAGCAACTTCCGGGAATCCACCAGCGATGGATCGAGGCGGACCAGTTCCTGAAGCGCGGCGATCGCGCCCGCGGTCTGCTTCGTGTCGATCAGCGCGCGAATCAGCCCGAGTCGCGCATCCAGATACGCCGGATTCCGCTGGATCGACGCCTCGTAGACGGGAATGGACTCGGCCGCCCGGCCGTTGAGACGCAAGTACTCCGCGAGGCCAAAGTAGACGCCAAAATTCTTCGCGCCGTCGGTGACGGCTGCGGTGTGACTCCAGAGCGCCACGGTCTCACGCCAGTACTGGACCTGCGCGTGCGCCACCACGCCGCTGGCCACGACCAGCGCGACGGCGGCGGCGGCCACGACCCGGCGGAGCGCGGGCGTGGTCGCCATCGCGACGATGCCCCAGGCTGCCGCAATGGCCAGGCCGATCATCGGCAAGTACATGTAGCGGTCGGCTCTCGCCTGTCCGCCGATCTGCACGAAGCCGATCACAGGCACGAGCATGCCGACGAACCACAACCATCCCACGGCCACAGCGGGCACGCGACGCGCCAGCCAGAACGCCCCGATCGTGAGGGCGATCAGCATCAGCGCCGACAACACCACCCGCTCCATCGGCAGCGATGCCGAAAACGGATAGAACACGCCGAGTCCAGCCGGCCAGACGGTCGCGCGCAGATAGTCCGCAGACGACACGATCGCGTTCTGCAGACGCGCGGCCAGCGGGAACGACTCAAAACCCTTGACGGCGCCGCCGGCGCGCTGGACCAGGAACGTGACGACACTCGAGACCATGACGAGCGCCAGGAGCGGGAACTTCTCCACCACGAGGCGGCCGAACGGTTCTTGAGGGCGATCGCCGGCCGGCCGCGACCAGCCGGCGATTCGCCCGAGCGGCCAGTAGTCGAGCAGGAGCAGCAGCATGGGGACGGTCACCAGCATCGCTTTCGCCATCAGTCCCATAGCGAGGCACGCGGCCACCGTCGCATAGCGCCGCCATGAAGGCGCGCCCACATAGCGGGCGTACGCGCCCAGCGTCAGCATGAAGCAGAGCGCGCTCAGCACGTCCTTCCTTTCCGCCACCCAGGCCACGGACTCCACGTGCAGCGGGTGCACCGCGAAGATCGCCGCGACGAAGGCGCTTCGCCCGATCGATCCGGTCATGCGCTTCAGCGCCGTGAACAGCAGCAGCGTGTTTGCGAGATGCAGCAGCAGATTCACCGCGTGATGCGCGCCGCTGTTCATGCCGAACAGGCTGATGTCGAGCGCATGCGACAACCACGTGAGCGGGTGCCAGTTCGCTTCGTGCCCGGTCGTGAACGCCCAGGCGAGCGCTCTTCGCCGTGAGACCGCCGGCGAGATCCGGATTCGCGTAGACGTACTGCGGGTCATCGAGCGCGACGAACGCGAACCGCCAGACCGGCGTGTAGGTTGCGATCGTGATCACCGCGAGCGCGGCCATCACCGCCAGGACGCGCGCGCGATCGGCAGGCGCCGCCACCCGTGGGTGGGCTCGCTCGGGGGCAGGGGTCTGTTTGGGTCGTTTCCGGGCCACGTCCGATTCCCTGGGCCTAGTGCGCGCCGGTCAGCGCGATCAGCGACATCGGATCGACGCGCGCGCCGCCCAGACGGACCGACCAGTGGAGGTGCGGACCGGTCACACGCCCCGTCGCGCCGACCTTGCCCAGAAGCAGGCCCGGCGTCACCGGGTCGCCTTCATGGACAGCGATCGCCGACAAATGCGCCAAGAGCGAATAGAGGCCGAGACCATGATCGACGATCACCGTGTTGCCCGAATAATACAGGTCACCGGCGAGGACGACGCGGCCGGCGTTGGGCGCGTTGACCGGCGCCCCCGGGGGACTGGGAAAATCGGCGCCGCTGTGCGGGCTGCCGGGCTGGCCGTTCGTCACGCTGCGCTTGCCGAACGCGCTGTTCGCAGTTTCTGGCACGGGCGCAACGAACCCGGCCGACCACAACCGCTCCGACGACGCGTGGCTCCAGATCGCGGTCAGGCGCGCGGCCTCGGCCTGGATCCGGGGCATCACGCTCGCCGGCGGATTCACGAACGCGTCATCGACCGTCAGCGTGCGGGTGGCAAACGTCTTGGCCTTGACCACCAGTGAGTAAGTCGCGCGCGCGCCGGAGGCGCCGTCGCCAGCCGTCACGACCGCCTGGTACGTCTTCGGCGCCACATCCAGATCGATGCCGACCAGCACGCGCCAGGTCCGGGCGCCGGCGCGATACGGCGTCCAGGTGTGATCGAACGCGCGGACCTCGATCGCGTCCACCGGCTCCAGCGTCGTGACCGTCAAGACGACGATCTCGCCAGGCGCGATCGCGCGCGCGGCCGCGGCGATCGCGAGCGCGGGCGGGACGCCGCGCGGGGTCGTCTGCGCGGGCAGATCGGGCGCGACGGCCAGCAGGACGGCGACAAAGCTCGGGACGAGACGGCGCATGATGACGGTCGCGATCCATAATACGCGTTCCGTCGTGCAGGAGGCGTCGGGCTGAAGCCCGCCGCCTCACTGACTCGCCGCGCCCTGAGCCACATGCACACGCACGAGTCCACGCGATACCTCATCATCGGCGCCGGGTTCGCCGGCGCCTCGACGGCCCGGGCCCTCGCGCGGCTCGGCGAAGGCCCCGGACTGATGCTCGAACGTGAAGCAACGTACGGCGTGCACGCGTCCGGCCGCAACGCCGGCCTCCTCAAGCTCTCGGAGGATGACCCCGTCGTCCGGACGCTGGCGGTGCGGACGGCAGCCCAGCTCAAGGTCATGGAAGCGGACCCGTCCGATCTCGTGCGGCCGACTGGCGGGTTGACGCTCTGCCCTGCCGAAGGCGTCCCCGCGCTCGAGGACGTGCACGGTCACCTGCGACGCGCCGCGGTGGCGGGCGAAGTCCTCACGGCGGCGCAGGCGCGGAGCCGATTCCCCTTCCTCAGCCATTTCTCCGCCGATGCTTTCGCCGCCGCGCTGTGGTGCGCAGGCGAGGGTGTCGTCGACGTGCACGCGTTGCTCACGCACTACCTGCGCACCGCGCGCGACGGCGGATTCGCGCTCCGCCCCAACTGCGGCGTCGAGGACCTCCTCGTGGAAGCTGGACGCGTCGTCGGCGTCGAGACCGCAGGCGGCACGATCCGCGCGGACGTCATCATCGATGCGACAGGCGCGTGGGCCGGACGACTCGGGCGAGGCGCGCGCCGGCTGCCGCTCCAGCCCGTACGGCGTCACCTGTTCGTGTCGGGACCGGTGGCTCGTGTGACCCGCGACCTGCCGTTCGTCTGGGTTGAAGGATCGGATTTCTATCTGCGCGCCGAGGGTGACGGCCTGTTGCTGTCACCGTGCGACGCCACGCCGGCCGATCCCGGCCTGCCCTCGACCGATCCGGCCGCCGCCGAACTCCTCGCCGACAAGCTCGCGCGCCATGCGCCGGGACTGGGAAATCTCAGCATCCGCAAAGCGTGGGCGTGCCTGCGGACGTTCGCGCCCGATCGCCGCCCGACGATTGGCGCCGATCCGGACTGGCCCGGACTGTTCCACGTGTCCGGCCTGGGTGGATTCGGGATGATGACGAGCGCGGCCGTCGGCGAGTTGGCCGCGGCACTGCTGCTGGGCCGTGCGCCCGATTGGATTGACGCCGCCGCGGTCAATCCGTCTCGCTGCTCCGCGTAAGCCTCGGATCCGGGTCGAAGGCCGAGAGAGGGAAGAAGGGCCGGACACCCGCGCCCGAATAAGAACAGTCCCGGCACAATTCCAAGTTCCGCCGCCCTTCCTCATTCAAGGTCCGCCGGTAGTGCACGAAGCGCTCGCTGTTCCAGATCTCCTCCAACGGCTGCTCCTGGACGTGGCCCATGACGACGTCGGCGTACATGTCCGCGCAGCACAGCACGACATGTCCTGTCGCCTTCACGACCATCATGACCGACGGCCGCTCGCAGGACCGATCCGCGAACAACTGGCGATGGGCTTCGAACGTTTCCTGGTTGCGCCGCACGTTGCCGCCGCGATTTTCCAGCCGCTCCGACCCGGCTCCGCGCATGTCCATCAGCACCATCCGCGCATCGGCGAATCCGCCGACCCGCGCGAACGTCTCGTCGTCGTACGCCGTCACGCCTAACACGTCGAGTCCGCTCTGTTTCAACTGCTCGTAGTTCTCCGGCGTGAGCAGGTCGCCGTTCGTGGCCAGCGAGAGAAACGCATCGGGGCAGTACTCCCGGGTCACCGTGAGGATGTCGAAGATGCGCTTGTCCACCAGCGGTTCGTTGATGTCGTACCAGGAAATCCTGCCCCTGTAATTCACATCCCGCAGGCTCGCCAGGATGCGGCGGATGGTGTCCCAGTCCATCTGCACGAATCGGGAATCCCGCCGTTCCTGCCCGAACTTGCAGAACCAGCAGTGGCGGTTGCAGGCATTGTGGGTCTCGATCTTGATGACCTGGAACAGTTCGGTCGCGGCGTCGGGCGTCCGGGTTCGGGCGAGCGCGACCCTGGGAAGGTCAATCACGAACTCGTCGCCATCTCCGAACCAGGCGACGGACTCCTCGACGAGATCGACCGCGACGCGCCAGCGTCCGGGCCCGACCGGCGCCTCGAACGAGATGACGCGTGAAACGGCCCGGCCTGGCGGGATCGGCTCGCCGAGCGCGATGCGCTTTCCGTCGACCGTGGATGCCCCAAGCGCGCCGGCCTGGTCGTCCGCCCGTCGCCACCGGGTGCTGAACGACACGCGATCGGACTCCTCGCCGCCTCCGGGCAGCACTGCGCCGGACCGGTTTGCGATAACGACTTCGAGCACGACCCGGGCGCCGCTGGCCATCGGCGGATGCACGGCCGCGACGCGCACGGACACGCGCCTGGCCTCGTCGGGCAGCCTCGGCTCGGCGCCCAGCGTCATCGGCTCCTGAATCCGGAGCGGACCCGGCGCTGCCGCCGGACCTCGTCCGGCCTCGCCGCTGCGGTCGCCGGTCGCGCCGCTCATCGATGAGACGACCTCCGCAACCGCGGCCACATCCCACGCGGGCACGGCAACGAGGCGCAGATCGCCCGCGTCTTCGGGCAGGTATTGGCTGTTGGCCGGCCGCCCGTTGAAATGCCGGCGACCGCCGCCGATTCGGGAATAGCGCGCGATCCTCGCGCGCCGATCGTCCACCGAATCGAGCGTGCGCAAGTGGTACACCGGCAGGTTCACCGAGCGTATCGGGGCCTCAAGATGCTCGGTCGTATGGACGCGGCCGGGGAACCGCACGAAGCCCGCCAGATTCCTGATCAGTTTCGGTTGCGGGTTGGCCGTCCACGGATAGCCGTCGATCCAGGTGGTCACGTCCGGCCAGAGCCAGCGCATCGGAATGCCCGCCTGCTGCAAGGTCGGGTCAAGCGTCAGCGAGCGCAGCTCGGCCAGCAGGATGGTCGTGGGCACTTCATCGTCGTCGGCGCGAAACACGAACGGCCGGCGGCACAGGGGCCAGCAGCGTTCGAGCACGCTTTCGATCGGGAACGCCGAGTCGACCGTCGCGGTGCGATCGGCCACGCCCCCGATCGCTTCGAGCAGGCCGGGATCGCCGCTGCGATCGGCGACCACGACGATTTCGGCGACGTGCGGGCGCCAGAGGTCGAGGACGCGGCGCAGGTGCACGCCGGGGCCGCGCGAGACGACGAGCAACGTGACATCCGCCGGCGCCGGAGCGGCGGCCGGAGACGCGACCACACGCGTCGCCGGCGCCGACGCGAGGAAGGCCAGACCATCGGCCGTGCTGCGGCTCGCCGCCTCGGCCCCGCGGAACTGCTCGACTGAACGAAGGATCTTCCCGAATTCCAGCGCCATCGCCGGGCGGTCAAGACGGGTCGCCACGCGGACCCCAGCGGCCAGCAGGCCGGCCACGGCCGTCGCGAGCGGACGGCCGGCTTCCGCGACACTTAGCGCGAGTCGGCCGCGGCGCCCGAGCCCAACCTGCCACGGATTGTCGATGTCCGGACCGAGGACATCGCTGAACGATCGATGGATCTCGACGCGGCCCGCGCCCTGCCGGCGGCAATCCCGGCGCCATCGGTCGAGTGTGGGCGCGTAGGCGTGCGTGCCCGTGAGTTCCGGCCTGGCGACGGCGCGAAGGCCGGCGCGTTGACAGAGGAGGCCGAACGCGCGATCGGCATGGTACGTGTGCTGGAACACCGACGGAATGGTTCCGAGCGGGAGGAGCGCCGATCGACGGATCGAGTGGTTGCCCGCCCAGAACGCGTTGAGAATCGTCGAAGGGGCCTCCAGAAATCTGGCCCACTCGCCGCGGAACGCGTCGTCGTAGAGGCGGCCGGGCACGCCGGCGTCAAGCCCGCCCGCCGTGGTGAACAGGCCCACGATAATGTCGGCGCCCGTCTCCGCATGCGCGTTCGCGTGCGCGGCGCCGCTGCCTTCGGCGGGCACGACGTCGTCATCAATGAACCAGACGACCTCGCCCAGTGCCGCCTCGGCCCCGATTTGCCGGGCCGTGACGGCCCCAACCCATTCAGGCAGCCGCAGCACGCGCAGGCGAGGCGTGGCGGCATCGAGCGCGTCGAGTTCCGGCCCGAGCGTCGCCGCCGACGGGCCATCCACGACGAGGACCACTTCGATCACCGTCGCGTCGCGAAGCGCGAAGTCGAGGGACGCGCGAATGCGGCCCAGCGGCCGAATCGTCGGAATCACCGCCGACAGCGTCGGCAGGCGTGGCTCGCTCGGCGTCACGCAGGCATTTTAGTCCAGCGTCCATCGTCCAGCGTCCAGAGTTCGTCGTTCAAGGACTCAGGACGCTGGACGACTGGACGACTCGCGCTTTCAGTAACTCCGCCGGCGGCTCAATCTCTGGCTTCGGCATGGACCCGGCATCCGCGCGCCCACTGCCCGCCAGACGGCTGATGGCTCGGACGGTCATGTCGCCATCGCACAGGATCTGGCAGGACAGGCGGACGCCGGTCAGGCCCCTGGCGGCCAGCGCAGCGCTCTCTGCCTTGGTGTGACGCGCGGGCTCACCCGCGACGAACTCGACGCGACAGGTCGTGCACCGCGCCCGCCCGCCGCAGGCGTGCAACTGATCAATGCCCGCGTCTTCGCATAACGCAAGGACGAGACGCTTATTGGCGGGGACTTCAAAGGTTCCGACGGACTCAACGGTCAGTGTTGGCATGCACAAGCAGTGTAGTCCAGAGT
This sequence comes from uncultured Acidobacteriota bacterium, assembly GCA_963751445.1. Lineage (GTDB taxonomy): Bacteria > Acidobacteriota > Vicinamibacteria > Vicinamibacterales > SCN-69-37 > DASUGC01. The sequence goes on from CAVVUL010000010.1 coordinate 424,105, forward strand.
CCGGGGTCCATCGTCCAGAGTTCCCGGCAGTCCGGAGTCCGCAGCAGTCCGGAGTCCGCGGCAGTCCGGAGTCCGCGGCAGTCCGGGGTCCGCGGTAGTCCGGAGTCCGCGGCCATCGGTTGAAAAGAAACGGAGACCGGCAATGCTATGCGGGTCTGTGCGATCGAAGCTGCCGACGTTCAGTCTGCTGGTATCGCAGCGTTCGTGGTTTTCTGGACGCGCTTGTCAGCGCCTCAACCAAAGTGACGACTGCTGACGGCGGTAAGGCCATTCACAATCTGCAGGTCGGCCGGTGAAGCGGACCATGGACCACCCAACACTCTGGACTGCCGCGAACTCTGGACGATGGACCCTGGACTTTGGACTACACCGATCTGCCAGTCCCGTATCGCTTCACGATCGCCGGGATCAGGTACTGCCTGAACGCCGACTCAAAGCCGTATTTGGGCGCGAAACCCCAGTCGCGTCTCGCGGCGGAGTCGTCGACATCTTCGGGCCAGGAGTCGACGATGCCCTGGCGCTTTTCGTCGACCTTGTAGGTCACGACCGCCTTCGGGAACGCGCGCAGCACTTCGGCGCGAATCTCCTCGGCCGACGGCGCGAACCCGCCGAGGTTGTAGGCGGACTGGGTGATGGCGGACCGCGGCGCGCGCGCGAGCGTGAGCAGCGCGTCCACGCCGTCCGGCATCGCCAGGAACGGAATGCGCGCGTCCGGCCGCACGAAGCAGGCGTACGGCTCCCCTTTCGCGGCCGCGTGAATCATCTCCGGCGCGTAGTCCGACGTGCCGCCGGATGGCACGGTGTCCGCTGAAATGAGACCCGGGAACCGCACCGCGCGGAAGTCCACGCGGCCCTGCCGGGGCTCAGCCGCCAGCCGCATGTAATGGTTCGCGTAGTAGCGTCCGAGCTCCTCGCAATAGAGTTTGTTGCACCCGTACATCGTCGCCGGGTGCGCGAACTGATCTTCGCGGACGCGGCCGGCGGCGTGTTTGGCCTCGAGCGACGGCAGGCCGAACGCGGCAATCGACGACGGGTAGAGGAAGACGACGGGCCGGCCGTGCGATTCGGCCTCATGTTGCGCGAATTCCAGGAGGTTCAGCGTGCCCCCCACGTTGACTTCGTGGGCGGTCCGCGGGGAGAACTCGGATCGGGTCGAGAGCAGCGCGGCCAGGTGAAACACCAGGTCGACCTCGAACTCGGAGAGGATCCGCTCGAGCGCCGGCTGATTCGAGGATCGAGCCGACGACCTCGCGCTGGACCTTCGCCGCGAGCGCGGGCTGCAGCGGCGTGAGGTCCAACGTCACGATGCCGCGCGTGCGGGTCTTCAGCCAGACGGTTGATGAGGCCGTGTCCGATTTCGCCGGACGCGCCAGTGATGAGCACGACGGGTTTGCGCATGGGAGTGAATCCTACGAGAAGGGCACGAGCGCGTGAACGACAGAGGCGAGGATCGCCAACACGGACAGGACGAGACAGACGACGGCGACGAACATGTGGTTGATTTGCTCGGGCTTCAGCGGATCGAGCACGCGCGCGACGGCATAGCCCCCGACGAAGCCGCCGGCGTGCGCGTAATTGTCGACGCCCGGCATGATGAGGCCCAGCACGAACACCGTGAGCGCCCAGCTCATCGCCTGGCCGTGCACGATGGCTCGAACCGGTGCGCCGTCCGTAGTACACGAGCGCGCCGAGGAGGCCGAAGATCGAGGCCGATGCGCCGACGGTAAACGGGGCGCCGCTGCAGGGGCCACGGCAGGAACGGCAGATACTAGCCCGCGAACGAACTGGCGCCGAACCCCACCACGCCCGCGGCGGTGTAGATGATCACCATCCGGCCGGGCCCGTAGAGCTCGCCCACCGCCGGCGCCAGCTGCCGGATCCACATCACGTTGAAGACGATGTGCAGCAGGCTGCCGTGCAGCCAGGACGCGCTGAGCAGCGTCCACCAACGGCTGTAGCCGGAACACCGGCTGCGCGCCGGCCGCGCCGAACACGAACAGGCTCTGGAGCGAGCGGCGACAGTATCCCAAGCAAGCCGCCGCCCATGGAGATGCCCGCCCCAGAGCGAGGGTCATCACGTACATGAGCGCGCAGAGACCCGTGACGAACGGGACGAAGCCGAGATCGTGCCCGAGGCTTCGGAGCGCCGGCGCGAACCCGAACAACGCCGGGATTCCGGCGGCCGCAGTGATAGCAGCTTGTCGTCCTTGACGCCGACCAGGTATCCGCACGAGACGCAGATCACCGAGCCGGACGTCTGCCGCTTGAACATCGCCCCGCAGAATAGCACGCGGGTAGAAAGTCGAAGCCGGGTTTCGTTTTCGCCACGCTCACGGAAAACGAAACCCGGCTTCCGACTTTCTACCCGCGCAGCGTGCGCACCGCGACCACGCCGAGCACGATCACGGCCACGATCAGCGCCGCCCACAGCGCGGCGTCGTGCCGCTCGGTCCACGGCGACGGGTCGACCCAGCCGGTGTTCTCCTCCTCGGCGCCGAGCGTCGCGGGCTCGGCGGCCTCGAGCGCTTTTCGATCGGTCGTCCGCGCCATGTCGTAGTCCGCCGCGCGGCCGCGCGGATTGCCGTAGAGCAACCGGTAACTGGCTCCCGGCTCCTGTTTCAGCACGACGCGCCTGACGGCGCTCAGCAGGGCCGGGCTCAAGCCGTCCACCGGCGCATCGCTCCGGTTGTTGACGGTGATCCGCCATCGGCGGGCGTACGTTTCCGGGACATCGATCGTCAGCCACGCGCGATCGCCCGCGGCATCCGGCGCCCGCAGAATGTCTCCGCCACCGGCGGTCTGCCACTGCTCGCCATCGTTGCTCGTCTGAATGATGACGTGGCGACGGAACGTCGTGGCGGGCGCCTGGAATTGGACGCGCGACACCGGCCACGCGGACGCATCGGCGTCGGATGTCCACACGCTGTCGCCGGTTCGGCTCGTCGAGTTCGCCAGCGCGATCCCGGCGGGCGCGTGTTCGGCCTTGGACGCCGTCTCGAAGCCAATCTCGGCCGAGACCAGCGCGTAGGCGTCCGACCCGTCCATCACCCGAATACGCACGTAGCGGGACACGCTGTCGGGGTACGTGACGTCGGTGTTCTCACCCATGGCCTCCTGGCGCAGCACGTAGATCGGCGCGCGGGCGCGCACGACGCGCCACGTCTTGAGGTCGCTGCTGACCGCGATCTCCGCCCAGCTCAGCAGGCTCGTGGTCGTCTGCAGCCGCAGTCGCACGGAGTTGTGCACGGCCCCGCCTTCGCCCGTGTCCGCCACGACCTGGCGATACTGGCCCGGCAGCACGCTCGGCTCGAGCAACCGCACCTGCCGACGCGCGATCGACGTGTCGCCGACTTGCGCGAGCAGCACGAACGGCACTTCCTGGCCCTGCGCGGTCGATCACGCGCAGGTCGGTCCAGCCGCGGCGGGCGTGCGTGGTCACGAACGCGGGCACGGGCACGCTCACGAGCCGGGCCGTTGGCGAGGCGGGCGCCGAGATCGGCGCGGAGTACCGCCAGGCCTGCCACGACCCTGGCAACTGCGCTGCCACACCCGCGGCAGAGACCAGGAACACGAGTGCTCGAATGACCCCCTTCATGGCTGGCCCTCCGGCGCAGCGCGTCGCGCGACGAGCGCCCGCTGATACAGGAACGACACCACGAGCAGCACGACCCCGAGCCCGATCGACGACGCGATGCGGTAGAACCCGCTCAGGTAGCTGAGATCGAAGAGGAACACCTTGGCCGTGGTGATCCCGAACAGCGCGAGTCCCTGCCAGCGCAGCGCAGCGGCTCCGAACCGGACGCCCGAGACCACCAGCGCGGTGGCGTACAGGGTCCACAGCAGCGAAATGGTCAACCCGCGCGCCAGCAGCAGGTCCGGCGCGTCGAGGCGGCTGCCCGCCGTAATCCCGAAGTACAGGTCGATTTCGACCGTCAGCGCCCACAGGACGAGGACGTTGGCGGCGATGGCCAGCACCGCCACGACCCCCGACTCCTGCGCCTTGACCTGCTCGCGGTGGCGCCCGGCCAGCCACACCGCCACCCCCGCGCACGCCGCGACGACCAGCGCGGTGCCCAAACGCGCGTTGAACAGGAACGTCGTGGCATGAAGCGGACTGCCGAGCAGGCGCAGCGCCACGGCGGCGAAAATGACATAGGCGCCGGCGCGCAGTTGCCACAGCCGGATCGAGAAGCTCGACCACGAGAGGACCGCGGCCTCAATGGCCCAGGCGAGCGTGACCCAATGGCCATTGAGGCGAATCGGAATCACGAGCGTCGCGAGCGTGAGCGCGAGGCCGGCCAGGAGCATCCGCGCCGGAGCGTCGGCGGCGCGGCCGGGCACCAGCCGGGCCAACACCACGTGGCACGCCGACAGGCCGAGCGTCGCCAGCGTCAGCGCCCAGCGATGGTCCGGCCACAGCAGCACGCGCAACACGATCAGGAATGCGGCCGCATTGATCAGGATAAGCGCGCCCTGTTCAGCGTAGAGCGTCGCGGTTCGCCGCGCGCGAATCACCGGCAGCGCTGAAAACTGCGCGAAGAAGAGCGTGGCGAACAGTGTCGTCCGGACCAGCACGGCATCGGTGTAGAAGCGGTCGTACCACGTCCAGAAGTAGAGCTGCGTGACGAGGAACGCGGGCAGTTCGAGGAACCGCCACGCGCGTGCGCGCGCCAGCGCGATCAGCGCGGCGTTGTGCAGCGCGAGGTACAGAAACAGCACGACCTGCGCATCGCGCCCGGTACTGACCAGCCAGGGCGTCGCGAATCCGCCGATGAGCGCCAGCGCGGCGACCGGCTCCGAGTTGCGTCCGAGCGCAATCAGCAGCATGGCCGCGGTCACGGCAATCATCGCGACGAAGCCGATGTCGGCGGAGATGAACCGGTAGTAGCTGGTGCCCGCCCACAGTGAGAGGTACATCACCGCGGCGCCGAGCCCGGCCAGTCCGTCTGCGAAGTAGCCGTAACCCCGCTTCACGAAGACCATCGACCACGCGACCAGCCCGGCACCCAGCAGCAGCCCGAGCGCCACCTGCCCGCGCGGACCGATCCATTCGTTGTCGATCGCGTATTTGAGGAAGAACGACACGCCGACGGCGACCGCCAGCAGGCCCACGCGATTCAGCCAGCGTCCGGCGACGACCGTTTCCAGGTCAAACGCCGGCCGGGCGGCGGATGGCGTGACGGCCGCCGGCGCGGCGGGCGGTTCCACCGCCCTCGGCAGCGCCGCATCCGGCGGACGCACGATCACCGGTGGCGCACCCGGCACCGGCGCCGGGACGACGACCGGCGGCGCCTCCACGGCCGCGGGCCCGACCGCGCGCGCGCGCGTTTCGAGATTGACGACCCGGCGCTCGAGTTCCCGTACGCGCGTCAGGGCGATGAAGGCGGCAATCGGCCCGCCGACGACCAGGCCGAGCGCCACCACCGCGAGAAGGATTGCTCCGCCCACCCATGACCTCCGATGCGACTGGTAGGCCGGGCCTTCAGGCCCGGCGTGTACGGCGGCCCTGAAGGGCCGCCCCACATCGACGACCTTCAGCGTGCCGCGATCCGCACGAACACCACGCCGTGGCGCGGCACCGTGGCGGAAAACTGACTCGTGAACTTGCCGAGGTCCTTCTGCAACCAGACGTCGCGCACCGCATGGCTGCCGGTGAGGCCGAGATCCGACCAGTTGACCGCCACGGTCGCCGCCTCGGGCCCGCGATTGAACAGGCCCGCCGCGATCGATCCGTCTTCGAGCGGCCGCGCCCACACCTCGACCCAGCCGTCGCTCGTCTTGCGGCCGGCGGGTTTGCCCAGCGCATCCTGATTGACCGCGAGCATCTCGCGATTGCCGAGGATGTTCGTCGTCCAGTCGTCGATCTGCGACATGTCGTTGCCGATGAGCAGCGGCGCCGCCTGCAGCGCCCACAGCGCCATGTGCGTGAGCTGCTCGTTCGGCGTGAGATTGGTCGGCCGCGGGTTCGAGCCCCAGCCGAGCCTGCCCACCACCAGCATGTCCGTGTCGTTCCAGCCGCCGGGTCCCGCGTACTGTTCGCGGCCGGTCTGCCGGAAGCCGATGCCCGGTCATGCTCGGCCATGAGTCCGTGATGTCGCCGGTCATGCGCCACAGGTGGCCGCCGACCTCGTTGCCCCACTCCCACACGTTGCCTTCGCCGTACTGGCAGAGGCTGAACACGATGTCGCGATCCTGCTTCTTGAGCAGTCGCCCATCAGCTTGTACGGCTTCTTGCGATCGTCGAGCGTGGGCGTCGGCGCGATCTGGCTGTAGCCGCACCAGTCGTACTTCAGATAGTCGAAACCCCAGCGGGCGTACGCGCGCGCATCGATCTCCTCGTGCTGCCACGATGCGCCAAGACCCTGGCACGTCGTGGGTCCCGGTGACGAATAGAGGCCGGCTTTCAGGCCAAGCGCGTGGATCTTGTCGACCAGTCCCTTCATATCCGGGAAGTTCGCATTGGTCGTCGGCTCGCCATTCGCGTCGCGCGCGCCGGCCACGTTGCGGCCTCGGCCCGTCGCGGGATTCGGCTCATTTCCGCCTTCCCACACGTCGTCGATGTTGATGTAGGTGTAGCCCTGCCGATGGAGACCGCTCTTCACGATGCCTTCTGCCGCCGCCAGCACCTTGTCGGCGGTCACCGTGTTGCCCCACGCGTTCCACGAGTTCCATCCGAGCGGCGGCGTCAGCGCCAGCGCATCGTCGCCGCCGACGATCGTGATCGTGCCGGTGGCTTTGCCCTTGGTGTTGGTGACGGTGATCGCCACGGCCGTGCGCCCGGCCTGCTTGAGCGATCCGGTGATGACACCGGTCTTCGCGTCGAGCGTGAGGCCGGCCGGCAGGTTCTTGGCCGCGAACGTCAGCGGCTCGTCGCCCGATGCCGGGATCGTGAACAGGAACGGCTTGCCCGGCGTCGCGCCGGTGATGCGCGGATAGTTCAGGAGCGGTGCGCTCGATCGGCTCGACGCAATCAGCGGCATCGGCTCGACGAAGGGCGGAAGGACGACCGGTCGATCCTGCGTGCCGGGCGCCAGCGTGATCAGCGCGCCGCCCCAGTCGGCGGTGTCGCTGGTCGTGCCGTCGTTGGCGTCGATGACGGCGAGCGTGAGTCGCGTCGCGCCTTTGAGATCCGCGGTCAGCAACTTCGGCGCGTCGCCGCCGCGCAGGATGCCGGAGTCGGCGGCCTTCTTGCCGTCCACCCACACGCCGAAGATGACGCTGCCCCGGCCGGCGGGCACGGACGAATCGATGCCGACCATCGACGCGAAGCGCACCGCGCGGCCCTTGAGATCGATCGAGAGGTCGCGATCCGAAATCATCGGCACCGCGTGCGGATACGTCACGCCGCCGAGCGTGTAGACGGGCGCGGGCGGCGGAGTCGGCGTCGCGCCCGGCGCAGCCGCTCGTCCGCCGCGGCCCTGACGCCGCAGCGCCGTCGCCGCGACCGGCGTCATGTCCAGCGAATCCACGAACACCGCGTTGGCCGGCGGATCGGCCGCCCGCAGCGCGTCAGCCTCGGGAGACTGAAACGCCACGACCAGCGCCGTCGCGCAAACACACCCACCCAACACCACCAGGAGCCGAATCTGCCGAGTCATCACGACGCCTCCTGGCCGGCATTGTAGGACTGTTTGGGGTGACGGAGGGCCGTTACTTCACGCGCATGTTCAGGACTTTCTTGTCCCCATCCTGGCCAGCGTGACCGAGACGGCGCCCGGCAGCAAGCCACGGAATAGAAACGTGCCGTCCGCGCCAGGCCTCACCTGCTGAATGCGGGGTGACTGCCCCTTCCACAACGCGCGGTCCTTCGGAAACGCCACCAGGAAATATTCCGGCGCAGCCTGACCGTTCGCGTCCTGCATCATGCCCGACAACTCAATGGCGCGCCGCCAAGCGTCACCAGCGCGCCCGCAATGGGGCGCGTCGTGCCGGCTCTCCCGGGGCGCGCCCGGCAGGACATCAGGCGGGTTCGATAACCGCCAGGTGGGACTGTTTCGCGCCCTTCACGGCGGCCGCTGAAATCGTCCGGTCGAACGTCGCCAGCCGGCCGCCCATCTTCCGGGCGAGACCGAGCAGATAGACGTCCGTCAGCTGCCGGTGGCCGCGAATCTCCGCCGGAACGATCAGGGACGGGTCCCGTAACGACACGGTTTCGGCCCAGAAATGGTGACGGCCGCTCGCGCAGAATTTCCGCAGCCGCTCGATCGCCGCCGTGGGCGTGATGGCGTCGGACTGATAGCGGGGGTTCGAGACGACCCGCACGAAGCCGTTCTCGGTGATGGGGCACGTCGCCCACCCGGTCGCGCCATCGTCGGCGAACCAGTCGTGCGCCAGGTCGTGGTGCACGTGGTCCGGATCGAACAGCGCGACCAGGACGTTCACGTCAAGCAGTGCAATCGCGGGCATCGCGTAGGGCTCAGGCGTCGTCGCGCAGGTCGTTGACGAGTTTCATCGTGGGCTTGGGCGATCCGGCCGGACGCCTGGGCAGCAGGGGCACGCCGTTCCGGACGCGCGGGGACGCAGGCGATTCGAGCGCCCGGCGGGCCAGTTCGGACAGCACCTTACCCGCAGTGCTCTTGCGGCTGGCCGCGAGTTCCTTGGCCGCCTGCAGCACGTCCGGATCCAGATCGAGCGTCGTCCGCATCGTCATAGCATCACGCATCACGCATCTGATGTCAACGCATCGCCGCTTTCCGCGAATGGACGGAGGGAGGTGGCAGTTTCTGCAAGACGGCCGGCACGGGCTCGCGGCAGTGGCAATCGGTGCCGTCGCTCTCTTTCAGCTACACTCCCGGTGTTCATCTGGAGGCCCGCCATGTCCCGCATCGTTCGAAGACTGCTCATTGGCCTTGCGATTGTCACGGTCGCGTCATTCGCCGTCTGGCGAACAGGCGGCGGCACCACCGTCGCCGCCCAGTCACCCGCCAGCGTTGGCGCGGACCCGGCGCTGATGGCCACCTACCAGTGGCGCAGCATCGGCCCCGATCGCGGCGGTCGGTCGCTGGCCGTCGCCGGCCCGATGCAGCGGCCGCGCGAAGGCTACTTCGGCGCGACGGGCGGCGGGCTCTGGAAGACGACCGACGGCGGCGACACGTGGGCGCCGGTCACCGACGGGCAGATCACGAGTTCTTCGGTCGGCGCCGTCGCCGTTTCGGAAACGAATCCGGACATCGTCTTCATCGGCACGGGCGAGTCGTGCATCCGCGGCAACATCCAGCCGGGCGACGGCGTCTACAAGTCCACCGACGCCGGCAAGACGTGGAAGCACGTCGGCTTCCGCGACGCCCAGAACATCTCGAAAGTCCGCATCCATCCGACCAACCCGGACATCGTCCTCGTCGCGGCGTTCGGCCAGTACGGCGTGCCGAATGACGAGCGCGGCGTCTTCAAGAGCACCGACGGCGGCGCCACGTGGCGGAAGGTCCTGTTCCGCGACAACAAGACCGGCGCCGCGGACCTGTGGATCGATCATCGAAATCCCAACGTGATGTTCGCCGCGCTTGTGGGAGGCGTTCCGCACGGAATACACGATGTCGAGCGGCGGCCCGGGCAGCGGCCTGTTCAAGTCCACCGACGGCGGCGAGACGTGGACGGAGATCACCCGCAACCCCGGCATGCCGGCCGGCCTGATCGGCCGCATCGGCGTGTCCGTCTCGGGCGCGGACTCCAACCGCGTCTACGCCATCGTGGAAAACGAGAACGGCGGGTTGCTGAGCTCCGACGACGCGGGCGCGACGTGGACGATGGTGAACACGGGCCGGAACATCCGGCAGCGCGCGTTCTACTACACGCACGTGACGGCGGATCCGGTGGAGCGCAGACACGGTCTACGTGCTGAACGTCGGCACGTTCAAGTCCACGGACGGCGGCAAGACGCTGGCCAGTTTCGCGGGCGGCGACTCGCACGACCTGTGGATCGATCCCGACCGACAACAAGCGCATCATGCACGCGAGCGACAGCGGCGGCGCGGTCACGTACACGGGCGCGGCGCCCGTGGAGCGCGCGCGACTATCCGACCGCGCAGTACTACCACGTGATTGCCACCGCGCATCTGCCCTACCACGTGTGCGGCGCGCAGCAGGACGGCAGCACGGTGTGCCTGCCCAGTGAGCCCGCGGGCGGCGGTGGCGGGCGCGGCGGCGGTGGCGGCGCGGGCGCCGGTGCCGGCGGCGGACGGGGCGGCGCGGCGGCAGCGCCAGCGACCGTACAGCCCGGGCGGCGCGGAACCGGCCTACATCGCGCCGGACCCGAAGGACCCGGACGTCTTCTTCGCGGGCAGCAACAACGGGGGTTTCCTCTCCTACACCAACCGGCGCACGGGCCAGAGCCGCGAAGTGCATCCGTATCCGCGCATGTTCTCCGGCGAGCCGTCGAGCGCGCTCGTCGAACGCGTGCAGTGGACGTTCCCGATCGTCTTCTCGCCGGTCGATCCGAACGTGCTCTTCACCGCCACGCAGCACGTGTGGAAGACGACGAACAACGGCACGGACTGGACGCGGATCAGCGGCGACCTCACGCGGCACGATCCCAAGACGATGGGCCATTCCGGCGGGCCGATTACCGGCGACATGAACGGACCCGGAGGTCTACGCCACCGTGTTCACGCTCGCGCCGTCGAAAGTGGACATCAACGTCCTCTGGGCGGGGTCGGACGACGGGTTGATCCATGTGACGCGTGACGGCGGCAAGACCTGGACGAACGTCACGCCGCCCGGGATGCCGGACTTCGGCCGCGTGAGCATCATCGACGCGTCCGCGTTCGACGCGGGCACGGCCTACGCGGCAGTCAAGCGGCCGCTCCTGGGCGACCACGCGCCCTACGTCTTCCGCACCCACGACTACGGCAAGACGTGGACGAAGATCGTGAACGGCCTCAAGCCGAACGACTATACGCATGCCGTTCGCGCGGACCACAAGCGCCGCAACATGCTCTACGCCGGCACGCAGCACGGCGTCTACTACTCGTACGACGACGGCGACACGTGGCACTCGCTCTCGCTCAACCTGCCGGACGTGCAGGTGTCGGACATCTGGGTGGAGGACACCGACCTGGCGATCGCGACGCACGGCCGGTCGTTCTACATCCTCGACGACATCGGCCCGCTGCGGCAGTTCGGGCCGCAGTTCGCGTCGGCCAGCGACCTCGTGCTGTTCGCGCCGGAGGATGCGATCCGTTCGTTCCGGACGGCGGCCATCAAGTACTGGGTGAAGAAGCCGGCGACGAGCGTGACGATTGAGGTGATCGATCCGAAGGGCGCGGTCGTCCGCACGTTCACGAACGCGCCGGCGCCCGGCGGGGGCTGCGGCGGGGCGGCGGGCCAGGGCGGTGGCGGCGGGCGCGGTGGTGGACGGCGGCGGCGGTGGCGGCGCGGCGCGGGCGTGCGCGATGAGCGCCGGGCTTCAACACCGTGACGTGGGATCTGCGCTAGCCGAGCGCCACGTCCTTCCCCGGGCATGATCCTGTGGGGCGGCGGCACGACCGGGCCGACGGCGGCGCCGGGCACCTATCAGATCCGGATGACCGCGGACGGCAAGACCCAGACGCAGCCGCTGCGCGTGCGGCGGAACCCGCTGTTCAAGGACGTCAGCGACGCAGACCTGCAGGCCCAGTTCGACCTCGGCATCCAGGTCCGCGACAAGACGAGCGAAGCCAACAATGCCGTCATTCGCATTCGCGATCTGAAGAACCAGACCGCGGAACGGCTCGGGCAATCGCCGGATGCGAAACTGAAGGCCGCCGGCGACAAGCTCACCGCCAACCTCAGCGCCGTGGAGCAGGAGATCTATCAGGTGAAGAACCAGAGCGGGCAGGATCCGCTCAACTTCCCGATCAAGCTCAACAACCGGCTGGCGTCATTGCTGCAGATCGTGACGCGCGGCGACGCCCGCCCGATCGGCAACGCGCCAGTGATCTTCAAGGATCTGGTGGCCGAACTGAAGGTGCAGACCGATGCGTTGGCGAAAGTCCTGGGCGCGGACGTGGTCGCGTTCAATGCTGAGGCGACGAGACTCGGGCTGGCGCCGGTCAAGTGATGAGGTGGTGCAGGGTCCAGTGCGTAGTGCTCGAGTCCTTCGGTGCTCAGTCGTGGTGCGGGGTCCTGGCGTCACGGCGGCCGCTGGACGACCAGCACCGGCCGTGCGCACTCTGGACCAGGGACGCTGGACACTGCGACTGATCTCAATGGACTCCTTGCCCTTGATGCAGCAGGTGGGGATCCGCACCCGAACCGTCGAATGGCCATTTCCCAGCTGGCCGCCGCGGGAATCTCGAAGATCAGGTCCAGTTCGACCGGCATGATGAGCCACGAGGATTGTTGCAGTTCCTCGATCGAGTTGCCCGGGTCCCCATCCGGCGTAGCCGGCGAGCACGACTGTGCGTTGCGGCAGCGGGTGCGCCATCAGGCTGCGGCGCAGCAGCAGCGGCGAGGCGGACAGGTACAGGCCCGCGCCCAACTGCGCGGTGCTCCGACGTCGTCGGGCGGCCGCGCGGTGAGGATCCAGCCGCGATGCGGCTCGACCGGTCCGCCAATCAGCAGCGGCAAGTCGTTCGGTTTCGCAATCGGCGGCGTCAGGCTCACCGCCTCGGCCGCCGCTGATGTCCGACGGCCGATTCGACGACCAGACCGAACGCGCCTTCAGCCGCGTGCTCGCACAGCAGCACGACCGTCCGCGCGAAGTTGGGATCGAGCAGCTGAGGCATCGACAGCAGCAGCGCCGGGGCGAGAGACATGGGAACAGTTTACTGAAGGTCCCGACCCGTTCCTTCTATTGAATCGTCTGCGCCGGCGGCCCGAACGGTTCGGTCGGCGCGGCGCTGCCGGACTGCTGCCAGATCGTGCCGTTGCGCATTGATGGCGAAGCTCCGCGAGCCCGACACGATCGACAGCGGCACGCCGTGGCGTAGTAGGCGGTGATGGTCGGGCCGCCGTTGCAGTCGGTTGGCCCGGCGATGCTGCCCGCGCCGGGGGCGAGGCGAAAACGGAACCCGGACTTCATGGGATTGATGGCGCGATCCGAGGTCTTCCGAAATGAATCCCCCGCCGCCACTGGGCGGCGCGGCGCCCAGCACCAGGTAGGAGGGCGCGTAGGCGCCGCGGCCGCAGGCAATCGCGTACGCCTTCTGGGTGCTGGACGTGATCCGAATGGAAGCGATGGCGGCCGCTTCGTTGGCCGCAGCCCGGCTGCGGAGCAGTCCTGCCGCGGACAGCGCCGTGATCACCGCGATGATGCCACGACGATCAGCAGTTCGATCAGCGTGAAACCGTGGTCGCGTGGCGCCCGCATGCGGTGGTGGTGGGGGAAAGATATCACGAAATTCCTCGGCTCCGGCCCAGGCGATGGCCCGGCCGACCTCGGGCGCGTCCGCCGACGGGTGTGCCCGTAGCGCATCGAGGCGCGGCTCGCGTTTGGCGGGACTCGGCAGGTGGCGCGCGGCGTACGCCAGCGTCCGCCGGATCCGGCGCAGACCCGCCCGGCGCATCGCGCTGCTCTGCAGCAGCGCGCGCCAGGCGTCATCGGTCAGGCGGCACAACGCCGAGCAGGCTCGGCGACGCGAACGGCCTCGCGCGCCGCCACGCCGGATCGTCGCTGACGGCCGCCGGCGATTCCACGGGCAGACGTCCTGGCAGATGTCGCAGCCATACACCTGCTCGTGAATCGCACGCCGCGACGGGCCCTCCACGTCGCCGCGCGCTTCAATCGTGAGGTACGACAGGCACTTCGTCGCATCGAGTTCGATAGGGCGCGACGAACGCCTGGGTCGGGACAGGCCTCGAGACACCGCGTGCAGGTGCCGCACTGATCGACCGCCGGCGCGTCCGGCTCGAGATCCAGCGTTGGTGAGAATCTCGCCGAGGAACATCCACGACCCGAGCTGCGGATTGATCAGGCAGGTGTTCTTGCCAATCCAGCCGAGGCCGGCCTGCTCGGCGAACACGCGCTCCTGCACGGGCCCGGCATCGACGCAGGAAAACGCTTCGAACCCCGGCCCGGCGGGCTCGGCCATCCACCGCAGCAGCGGTGTCAGCCGCGCGCGCACGAATCGTCGTGATAATCGTCGCCCCAGGCGTAGCGGGAAATCTGACGGCGTCCGGTGACGCCGCGGCGCCGGTCGGTCCGGGACTCGCTGTTGTACACGACCGCGAGGGAGATGACGATGCGCGCGGTCGGCAGCACCTGCGCGGGATCGAGTCGCTCGTCGAGCGAATCCGCCAGGTAGGTCATGCCGCCGGCGTGGCCGTGCGCGATCCATTCCCTCGAGCCGGCCGAGCCGCGGATGCCGCTCGGCGCGCGCGATGCCGCAGAGATCGAAGCCCGACGCCCGCGCGCGCTCGAGAATGGCTTCGCGAGTCAGCACCGGGCACGCCCCGTCGGCGTCGTCACCGAGCCGCCAGGCGTCGGAGCACGTACGGCAGGATGCCCCCGTGGCGGAACGCGGTCAGTTCCTCGGGCGTGTCCACGCGCACGCGCGCCTGGAACTCGCGCGCCGTTCCGTCGTCGCGCCGCGCGCGCACGGTGACCGTCGCGCGCGGCGTCAGCGCCGCGCCGACGCCATCGAGGTCGAACACCTCGTGCCCCGTGAGGCCGAGCGACGCAGCCGTCTCGCCCGCGGCGAACTCCAGCGGCAACACGCCCATGTTGACCAGGTTGCTGCGATGGATGCGCTCGAAGCTCTCCGCAATCACGGCTTTGACGCCCAGCAGCATCGTGCCCTTGGCGGCCCAGTCGCGCGAGGAACCGGATCCGTATTCTTTGCCGGCCAGGATCGATCAGCGGCACGCCGGCCGCGCGATAGGTCTCGGCCGCGTCGTAGATCGACATCACGCGCCGTCGGGCAGGCACGTCGTCCATCCGCCCTCGGTGCCGGGCGCCAGCGGGTTCTGCAGCCGGACGTTGGCGAAGGTGCCGCGCATCATCACTTCGTGATTGCCGCGACGCGCGCCGTAGGAATTGAAGTCCTTCGGCGACGACGCCCTGCGCGATCAGGTATTTGCCGGCCGGGCTGTCCGCCTTGATGGAGCCGGCCGGCGAAATGTGATCGGTCGTGATGCTGTCGCCGAGCAGCGCCAGCGCGCGCGCGCCCGCGATGTCCGCCGCGGCGCGCCCGGCTCACGTCGTGAGGTGCTCGAGGAACGGCGGCCGCCGGATGTAGGTGGAGTCCGCCTCCCAGGCGAACCGGTCGCCGGTCGGCACGGGCAGCGCCCGCCAGCGCTCGTCGCCGTCGAACACCTTCGCATACTGCGCGCGGAACATGTCCGCGGAGATCGACGCGAGCATCGTCTCCTGGATCTCCGCGGCCGGTGGGCCAGAGGTCTTTCAGATAGACCGGCTGTCCCGGCTTGATCGTGCCGATCGGCTCGATGGTGAGATCGACATTGAGCGATGCCGGCCAACGCGTAGGCGACGACCAGCGGCGGCGACGCCAGATAGTTGGCGCGCACCTCCTGCTGGATGCGTCCTTCGAAGTTGCGATTGCCGGACAGCACGGAACAGACGACCAACCCGCGCTCGCGCACCTCGGCCGCGCACGTCGTCCGGCAGCGGACCGCTGTTGCCGATGCACGTCGTGCAGCCGTAGCCGACGACGTTGAAGCCCAGCGCATCGAGAGCGGGTTGCAGGCCCGCCTTGGCGAGGTAGTCCGTGACCACCTTCGACCCCGGCGCCAGGCTGGTCTTCACCCACGGCTTGCTGGTAGGCCGCGCTCGGACCGCGCGCTTCGCGACCAGCCCGGCCGCAATCATCACGCTCGGGTTCGACGTGTTCGTGCAGCTGGTAATCGCCGCGATCACGACGGAGCCGTGCTCGAGCTGCGTCCCCGTCGTCCCTGTCGTACCCGTCGTCCCTGTCGTACGCCGCGACCGTGTTCTTGATGCCCTTCTTCAGATCCGGAACGCCGCGGCAAACGACGATTTGGCCTTGCCGAGCGGGACGCGATCCTGCGGCCGGCGCGGCCCCGCCAGGCTGGGTTCGACCGTCGACAGTCGAACTCGACGGTCGTGGCGTACACGGCATCCGGCGTCGTCATCGGTCCGAAACAGGCCCTGCGCCCTGGCGTACGCCTCCACCAGCGCCATCTGCGACTCGTCGCGCCCGGTGAAGCGCAGGTAATCCAGTGTCATCTCATCGATCGGGAACACCGCGACCGTTGCGCCGTACTCGGGGCACATGTTGCCCGAGCATCACGCGATCGGCAATCGTCAGGTGCTTCAGCCCCGGCCCGTAGAACTCCACGAACTTGCCGACGACGCCTCGTTTGCGCAGCGCCTCGGTGATGGTCAGCACCAGGTCGGTCGGCGTCACGCCTTCGGACAGGCGGCCGGACAGCCGATAACCGACGACTTCCGGAATCAGCATCGAACTCGGCTGGCCGAGCATCGCGGCCTCGGCTTCGATGCCGCCGACGCCCCACCCGACCACGCCAAGCCCGTTCACCATCGTCGTATGCGAATCGGTGCCGAAGACGGTATCCGGATAGGCGATGGCGCGGCCATCGATGACCTCGTGGCACACGACACGCGCCAGGTACTCGATGTTGACCTGGTGCACGATCCCGGTTTCCGGCGGCACGACGCGGAAGTTGCGGAACGCCGTCTGCCCCCAGCGCAGAAAGACGTAGCGTTCCCGGTTGCGCGTGTATTCCAGATCGGCGTTGAGCGTGATGGCGTCCGGCCGGCCGAAATAATCGACCTGCACGGAGTGATCGATGACGAGCTCGACCGGCTGCAGCGGATTCACGCGCTGCGGATCGCCGCCCAACTGCGCGATGCCGTCGCGCATCGCAGCGAGGTCCACGATGCACGGCACGCCCGTGAAGTCCTGCAGCAGCACGCGCGCGGGCATGAACGACATTTCGGCGCTCGTGTCCCCGCCGCCGGCCAGCGCGCGGATGTCGGCCGCGCGCACGAAGGCGTTGTCCTCGCGCCGAAGCAAGTTCTCCAGCAGGATCTTCAGGGAAAACGGCAGCCGGGCCACCGACGGAAACCCCGACTCTTCGAGCGCCTTCAGACTGAAGTAGTCGAACGAGTCGCGGCCAACGGTCAAGGTGCGGCGGGTGCGGAATGTATCAAGAGACATGTCAGAGTAGTCCTGCGTTCAAAGTCCAGAGTCCAGAGTTTCCAAATAGACCACTAGATCGCTAGATCACTAGATCAGTAGTTCAATAGATCAATAGATCAATACCCAATCACCAGATGCACGGCGCCCGTCGGAACGAATCGGGTCGTGCGGCCGCCGAGCGACAGGCCGCCGGTCTGCACGGTGCCCCGGAACTCAGCGCGCAGCCCCACTCGCTTGAACGTGCCCGTGCCGTTCGTGCGCCACCAGTGCCGCACGCCCACGCCGCCGCCGCCGGTGAAGCCGGTCTCCGATGCCGACAGATCACCCGACGCTTCCCCCATCACACCGCCGCTCGCGCGGACGAACCACCCGGTCTTGCCCCGTTCGTGGAAGAACCACAGCACGGCGCCTTCCAGCGTCCAGCGGACCACCGGGCTGCTGATCGTCTGGCCCGAGGCGCCCTCGAAGTCACTCGACACGTCCGTCTTCAGGCTCGTCCCCACCACACCGCCGTCGGCCTCGACAATCGTGCGGCGGCCGATTCGGAAGCCGAGTATCAGTTCGGCGCCAAGGCCCGAGGCCATTCCGTTCCGGGTGCTGAACAACGTGACGCCCGGCGTGCCGTTCGGACCGAGCAGGACCGCATCGGCCAATCCCATCGACGACGGCGCCGCGAAGACCGCGCCGAACGTCACCTCCCGCTCGCGCGGAGCGTGCCCGGCCGGGGGCGCCGCCGGTGTCTGGGCCGCCGACGCCGCCGCGACCGCCAGCACGCCGCAGAACAGGAGTGCCGCCGCGCCCGCCCTCATTTGGATTTCACCGCGATCGTGATGGAGGGCCCGGCGCCGCCGGCCGGCACGTTCACCTGTTTCGCGTAATACGCCACCTGGAAGTTGATGTTCACCGGCGTATCCGAGTCGAAGAACCCGTCGAGATCCGCGTCGTCCAACGGCTCGACGCGCACGATGTACCGCCCGGGCGTGAGAGCGGCGATCACGAACTCGCCCTTGTTGGTCAGTGCGAAACCGCTGACGAGGTTGCCCGTCGCCGGATTGAACGCCGTCACGTGGGCGCCGAAGACGCCCGCGCCGTTCAACGTGACTCGTCCCTGAATGGCGCCCAGGTCCTGCTGCGCCGTTGCGTCGCCGTAGATGTCGGTGATGCCGGCCACGTCGTCGGCCTGCAGCGTCCGGTCGGCGATGCTGCCGGCCGGGTACGCGATCGGAAACATGACCGCGCGCTTGCCGAGCACCACGCGGCCGCCGCCCGGCCGCAGTTCCGTCTCGCCCAGCGCCGAATGGCCCAGTCCGAGGAAATGGCCCATCTCGTGCACGACGACCGACTCGACGTCGAACTTGTTGGCCTCGCCGTTGGGCGCCACGGACCAGGCGAAGATCGAGTTCAGGAAGATGTCGGACTCGAGGAGGGCGCCTGTCGCGTCGTCCACCACAAAGGTCGTCGAGCCCAGCGTGCGATCAAGATCGGGGCGTGACTTGAATCCAATCACGGAGTTCGAGTCCTCGGCGGCTGGCTCGGCGCTGGTGAACCCCGTGAACTGGGACGACAGCGTCACGTGCGCGGGATCGCCCCAGGTGCCAAACGCGCGCGCGACCACCGCCTGCAGCTGCGCCGCGGTGACGCCGCTGACGTCGCGGCTGGTCACGCCGTATCGAATCGGCTGGCGCGTCCACTGCAGACCCACGACCTGGCTGCCGACCTGGGTGCCGATCTTGAGATACCCGCTGAGGCCGGGCGCAACCCCCAGGATGGCCACAACCGCCAGGAGTGGCGCGACACGCCGGGCCATCATCGGCCACCCCGCGGCACGGCCGACCCGGGCGGACTGGCGACCGCCAGCCGGACCAGCGCCTCGAAATCGCTCACCGAGAGTGACTGACGGCGTTTGTCCCCGCGCACGATCGCGCCGGTCGTGTTCGTGGTGCGACCGCCGACGATCGGCGGCTCGACGAGTTGGCGACGCGTATTCGGATCCACCTTGATCGGATACACGCCCATCGTGAGGCCGATGGGCCTGAACGCGGTGTCCATCGCGCCGGGCCGCAGGAAGAGCACGGCGCGCTGCCCGACCTGGAACGTGGGCGCGCCGATCATGATGAACCGCTTCCCACCGGCGACGCCGCCGGGCACGCGCACGTACACGAAGCCGCTGGCCTGCCCCTTCAGTACGGTCTCCACGGCGAACGTCGCCACGGAATCGATGCCCGCGCCCGGCACCACGACCGCGCGAACATCGGTGACGCGCCCGCGCACGATCAGGCTCGCGTCGTTGACCACGACGCGAAAGTCAGCGGGGAGGGTGAGATCCGCGCGGAGCGGCACGAGGGCGCAGACCCACGCGACGAGGATGAGTGACGCCAGCCGACGCATGAACCGCATTGTACGAGGTCAGAGGTCAGAAGTCAGAGGTCAGAGGGAAGTGGGAGGATGCGGAACCTACCTCCGACCTCTGACCTCTGACCTCTGACCTGCTCGCAGTATTGCCTCGGCCGCGCGGGCGGAAGCTCCGGGCCCGCCGAGGCGCCGCCGCACGTCGGCCAGGCCTTGCCGCATGTCGTCGGCGTGCGTGGCGTCGGTCAGCAGCCGTCTCACCTCGCGTGCGACGGCCTCAGGCGTGAACGACTCCTGGATCAACTCGGGCACGACCGGGCGGCCGGCCACGAGGTTCACCATGCCGTAGGTGTGCACGCGCACGAACGCGCGGCCGATCGCGAACGTCAGCGGGGACAGCCGGTACACGATGATCATCGGCCGCCCGTGCAGCGCGGCTTGCACGGTTGCCGTGCCCGAGGCCGTCACCACGACATCGGCCGCCGCGAGCACGTCGTCCGCCACACCGGCAAGCACGGCGTGACGCACGCCCGCCGATCGGAGCCGTTCCACCGGCGCGAACCAGGCATCGGCGAGCGCGGGGGCGCGCGCGATCAGGAATTGCAGCCCGGGCTGCCGCTGCTCCAGCAACACGGCCGCGTCGACCAGCGTCGGCAGGATCTGACTGAGCTCGTTCGGCCGGCTCCCGGGCAGCAACGCGATGACCGGCTGATCGGGATCGAGGCCGGCGCCGGTCAACACCGCTCGCCGGTCCTGTCCCGCCACCGCCAGATCCACCAGGGGGTGGCCGACGAATTCCACCGGCACGCCCGCCTTTTCATAGAGCGCGGCCTCGAACGGAAAGATGACCAGCATCCGGTCGACGAAGCGTTTGATCGTCTCGATGCGGCTCGCCCGCCACGCCCACAACTGCGGACTCACGTAGTACACCACCGGAATGCCCAGCCTGCGCATCTCGGGCAGCAGGCGGAAATTGAAGTCGGGAAAATCAATGGCGACGAACACGTCCGGACGTACGCGCGCCGCCTCGCGGGTCAGCGTGCGCAGCATGCGCCAGGATCGCGGCAGGACGCGCAGCGCCTCGACGAGGCCGGTCACCGAAAAGCCGCGATAGTCGCCAACCAGCCGAGCGCCTGCGGCCTGCATCGTGGCGCCACCGAACCCGAACACGCTGACGGCCGGGTCGATGGCGCGCATCGCCGTGACGAGCGCGCCGGCGTAGAGATCGCCGGACGCCTCGCCGCACGAAATCATGACGCGGCGGCCCGGGGCGAGCAGCGCGCGCGCGGATGCGTCCGACGACGACTGGAGACCCCCTGCGGTCATCTGGGACTGGACCTGAGCCGACAATCAGTCACGGCCGCCGGCCGCAAGGCGCGCTTCGAGCGCGGCCAGCCGCGCCTCCAGACGCGCGAGATGGTCCCGCAGTTCCGGCAGGCGTCGCACGAGCACCGTCGATTCGCGCCAGGCCGCGACGTCGCCGGCCGGCACACCCGCCACATGCTCGCCCGCCGCCACGTCCTTCGTCACCGCGGACTTGGCGCCCACGATGGCGCCCGCGCCCAGGTGCACGTGACCGGTGGCGCCCGACTGCCCCGCCATCACGACGCGATCGTCCAACACGGTGCTGCCCGCGATGCCGACCTGGGCGGCCAACAGGACGTGCCGCCCGATCTTCACACCGTGCGCGACCTGCACGAGGTTGTCGATCTTCGTGCCGGCGCCGATGCGAGTCTCGCCGACCGCCGGCCGATCCACCGCCGAATTGGCGCCAATGTCGACGTCGTCTTCGATCACCACACGGCCGACCTGCGGGATCTTCTCGTGAGATCCGTCCGGCCGCAGCGCGAAGCCGAATCCATCGCTGCCCACGACCACGCCGCTCTGCAGCATCACGCGGTGACCGAGCGTCACGCCCTCGCGCACCACGACCTGCGCGTGCAGGCGGCAGTCGTCGCCGACCGACACGCCGTCGCCAATCGTCACGTGCGGCTCGACGATGGTGCGCGCACCGATCCGCGCGCGCGCGCCGATCGCGACGAAGGGGCCAATCGAAACGTCCGGCCCCAACTCCGCGGTCGCGTCGATCGACGCGAGCGGACTGATGCCGGGTGACGGGCGCGACGCCGGCGTGAGCACCCCCACCGCGCGGGCCATCGCCAGATAGGGGTGCGGCGTGCGCAGAACGGCGCACGGCGCGCCGGTCAGCGCGATCGTCCGCGATCAGCGCCGACGCGCGCGTCGATCCGAGTTTCGAGGCGTACTTGGCGTTGGTGAGGAAGGTGACGTCGCCCGGGCCGGCGTCGTCGAGGCCGGCGACGCGCGTCACCTCGATGGCGCCGTCGCCGTCGAGGCGGCAGTCGAGGCGCCGGGCCAGTTCAGCAAGGGTCACGGCGCGGCGAGTATACATCCGGTCGCGCCTATTTCCCGCGCGCGAACACGCGCTCGACGAAGCCGGCCAGATGCGCCAGACCGAGCGTCTCGCCAATTTCGAGCAGCCGCAGCCGCCGATCGTGCGCCGGCAGCGCCAGCGCCGCCCGAATGCCGCTGAGCGCCGCAGACGACTCGGTCTGCCACACGATCTGCGTCAGTCCCTTGCGCGCGCCTCGCCAGGACAGGAAATGCCCAATGACGCGGAACGTGAAATACCAGGACACGACGTTGGGCCCGGGCACGAAGAAGAACAACGGCCCGGTGATGGCCACGATCAGCCCGTCGATGATCAGCCATCGCAGGTGTTTCGCGACGTCCCGCGAGAACTCGGCGCGCACTTCGCGAAGCGCGTCGGCGCCGGTCATGTCGTCGGGATGCAGGACGCTGGCCTGCGTCTGATGGCGCAGGTGCCAGAGCAGCCGCTGCTCGGCGACGGCTTCGGCAATCGCTCCGCATAATCCTCTGCCACAGGCCCGAGCTGCCATCGGGTTCGCCGCGCTCGCGCCGCAAGCGCGCCTGCTCGGCTTCCGCCAGCGTGGCGCGAAACCGGCGCGCCTGCCGCGACACCCAGCCGGGGCGATCGCCGTCGGGCGCCGCCACGGCCGGCACGGCCGTGTCCTCAGCCGGCACCTCGACGTACAGCTGGTAGCCGGCGGTCGCCGACGGGAACGAGGTGGACCGTCATCCGCGATGCGCCAACGCATCCGGTCAGCGCCGAATGCGCGCGGGCGCCGGCGTGGCTGCGACCGGCAGCGTCGGCCGGCCCGCTTCAACCCATGCGGCGACGATCACGCTGGCCGCGGCGCTCGCGGAGTCATTGAGCCGCCGCTCCGCCACCGGCCGTGCGCCTTTCGCGAACACGGCGAAATAGCCGTCGTCATAGAACTCGCGGCCGTCCGTGGCCGCGCGATCAGCCGCGAGAATCGACTCGACGAGCGCTTCGCTCTCAGCGAGCCGATCGAACACGAACGCTTTGATGTCCGGAACGGGCCGGATCGTCACGGGCCCGAGCCGGAGCGTGTCGCGCATCCGCAGGGTGAGTTCGGACTCGAACCGCGAATGAATGCCGCGCTGGTTGGTCGCCTGGCCGTCGTAGGCCGTCACGGCGTGGAAGGGCACGTGCGCGTCTTCCACATAGTGGGCCAGCGCCGCCGACAGGTAGGCCGCGTTGTCGGCGGCATACGGCCGGCCCCGTGGCCACGTCCTTGAATCGCGCGACCAGCAACTTGTAGACCTCCTCGGTCCGCCACGGCAGGCGGCCGTTCCGGTTCGCCCGTTCGGCGCCGTACCGCGTCACGTAGGCGTCCCACTCGCGCGGCACGTTCGTGAACGGCCGCGGCTCGTCCAGTCCGTCCATGTCGAGAAAATGATTCGGGTCTTCCTCGCCCCGGTCGCCCTTCAATCCGACGATGCGCCACAAATCCGGATCGACGGCGTGCTCGCTGATGAACGCGCGATTGGCCGTGTAGAAGGGCTTGAGCTCGGGGGGGAGCCCGTCGATGGCATGCGCGGTGATCAGCCGGTGCATGTCCATGCCCCAGGCCGACAACGCGACCGGGGTCATGACAACGAGCAGGAGTCCGGCCAGAGCGGCCGCAAGCGTGCGCATGGGTGGCGTCCTCGAAAACGAATTCATCCGCCGAAGCCTTGGCGAAGGCGGACGTATCGACATGCTAGCATCCTGACGAGATGGCCTCGCAACTGTCCCGCGACGAAGTAGCGCGCATCGCCGGCCTGGCCCAGCTCGAATCTGTCGCCGTCGGAACAGGACACCTTCGCGCGCCAGCTCACGGACATCGTCGCCTACGCCGCCATCGTGCAGCAGGTGGATACGCGCGACGTGGCGAACCCCGGAACCTCGAACCTCGAACCCGAACCCGAACCCGAACCCCGGAACCCCGGAACCGGAACCCCGGAACCCCGGAACCCCGGAACCCCGGAACCTCGCATCGACACCCCCTCGCCGTCGCTCGATCGCGCCGTCGTCCTCGCCGAGGCGCCCGACGCGGCCCGCGAGGCCGGCCTCTTCCGCGTCCCCAAGGTGCGCTGACGGCATGGACCCGCGCACCGCAACGGCGATCGACATCCGTGACGGCATCCGGCGCGGCGACCTGACGGCCGAGCGCGTCGTGACCGACGCGCTCGCGCGCATCGCCGCGGCGAATCCGCGCCTGAACGCCTTCATCACGGTGGACGCCGATCGCGCGGTCGCGCGCGCACGGGCGCTCGATCGCGATCCGCGCAAGGACGGCGCGCTGCACGGCGTGCCGGTCGCCATCAAGGACACGATCTGCGTGCGCGGCATGCGGACCACGGCCGGATCGCGCGTGCTCGGCGACTACCGCTCCCCCTACGACGCCACCGTCGTCGTCCGGCTCGAAGCCGCCGGCGCGATCGTGGTCGGCAAGACCAACTGCGACGAATTCGCGATGGGATCCTCGACGGAGCATTCCGCGTTCGGCGTGTCGCAGAAATCCCTGGGACGAGACGCGCACACCAGGCGGATCCAGCGGCGGATCGGCCGTGGCCGTCGCCGCGGGCCTGACCCCGATCGCGCTCGGGTCGGACACGGGCGGGTCGGTCCGGCAGCCGGCGGCATTCTGCGGCGTGGTGGGCGCGCGTCCGACCTACGGCCGGGTGTCGCGCTACGGCCTGATCGCCTTCGCGTCGTCGCTCGACCAGGTGGGGCCGTTCGCGCGCACCGTCGCGGACTGCGCGCTCGTCCAGGACGTCATCGGCGGCGCGGATGCCCACGACGCCACGTGCGTAGCCGCCGGCGCGGCAGGCTGCGCCAGCGCGCTCGACGCCGGCGTGCGCGGCCTGCGCATCGGCGTGCCGCGCCACTTGATCGAGGCCGGCGTCGATCCGGAGATCCTGGCGGCCTTCGAGTCGAGCCTGCAGGCGTTGGCCCGACTGGGCGCGGAGATCGACACGGTCGAACTCCCCCACAGTCAGTACGCGATTCCGGTGTACTACCTCGTCGCCACCGCCGAAGCGAGCTCGAACCTGGCGCGCTATGACGGCGTGCGGTACGGCGCGCGCGCGGCCGGCGCGGCCACGCTCGACGACATGTACCTCCGCACGCGCAGCGCCGGCTTCGGCGACGAGGTCAAACGCCGCATCATGCTGGGGACCTACGCGCTCAGTGCCGGCTATTACGACGCCTTCTACCTGAAGGCGCAGCAGGTGCGCGCGCTGATTCGACGCGATTTCGAGCGCGCGCTGCGACGGGCGGCAGGCGATTGCGCTGCCGACGAGCCCGACGACGGCCTTCCGCCTGGGTGAGCGCACCGGCGATCCATTGCTGATGTATCTCTCGGACATCTTTACGGTCGGTCCGTCGCTGGCCGGACTGCCATCCCTCAGCGTGCCCGCCGGTTTATCCGCGGCCAACGCGCCGGATCAGATGGCCACGGGCACGCTTCCGATCGGCCTGCAGCTCACGGGCCGGCCGTGGGATGACGCGACGGTGTACCGGATCGCCGCGGCGCTCGAACGATAGGCCGAGCGGGGAAAATCTCACGCCGACTGCGGGAAAACGGGCCCGCCGGCAGCCTCCATCAAGCCACTCCTGCTGACGACGCCGTCGGCATCGCGATTGCTTGACCTCCGTCCTTGAGGAGAGATTCATGACGCTCACGACATCGCTCATCGTCAAGACCGCGCGCGGCCTGGCCATTGTGGGGCTGCTGTGGCTGGGGTCCACGCTCGTGCTGGGCCAGACCGCTCAGACCGCCGTACAACGCCCGCCAGTGGTGGTCCCCGCAGACAATCCGCAGACCCCGGCCAAAGTCGCGCTCGGCGCCCAGTTGTACTTCGACCCGCGGCTGTCGGCCGACGGCACCATCAGTTGCGCGACGTGCCATGACCCGGAGGAGGCCTGGGCCAATCACGACGCGACCGACACCGGCATCGGGAAGAAGGTCGGCAATCGCAACTCCGGGACCATCCTGGACTCGGCGCACATGAAGTATCAGTTCTGGGACGGGCGCGCCTCGTCATTGGAAGAACAGGCGCTGGGCCCGATTCAGAACCCGGTCGAAATGGGTGAGACGCTCGACCGCGTCGTCGCGAAGTTGAACGCCATTCCCGCCTACCGGGCGCAGTTCAAGCAGGTGTTCGGCTCGGGCGTCACGCCGGATGGCATCGCCAAGGCGATTGCCGCATTCGAGCGCACCGTCGTGTCGGGGCCCGCACCCTACGACCGGTACATGGTGGGCGACGCGGCCGCCCTCTCACCGGCGGCGGCGCGCGGCCTGGTGGTGTTCCGCGGCAAGGGCAATTGCATGACGTGTCACGCCGGACAGATGCTGTCGGACCAGTCGTTCCACAACGTGGGCGTGGGCATGAACGCCGCCAAGCCGGATGTGGGACGCGAAGCCGTCACGAAGAACGCGGCCGATCGCGGCAAGTTCAAGACGCCCGGCCTTCGCAACGTGGCGCTGACCTGGCCGTACCTGCATGACGGCTCGGCCAAGTCGCTCGAGGATGTGATCGAGTTCTACAACAAGGGCGGCGTTCCGAACGCGAACCTCGACCCCCGGGTGCGCCCGCTCAATCTCACGCCGGCCGAGAAGGCCGAACTGAAGGCTTTTCTGGAAGCGCTGAACAGCCCGCTGCCGAAGATCGCGAAGCCGGCGCTGCCGCCGGCGAAGTAGCTCGACGTCAGGACGAGGAGCAGCCCCATGGCCCGCATACCCTGGAAACGACTGGCGTGGTCGGCCGTCGCGGTATTCGCAGTGATCCAACTCGTGCCGTATGGCCACGACCGGACGAACCCTTCAGCCGTGGCCGAACCACCATGGGACTCGCCGGCCACGCGCGCGCTGGCGCAGCGCGCGTGCTTCGACTGCCACAGTCACGAGACGGTGTGGCCGGCCTACGCGCGGGTCGCGCCGGTGTCGTGGCTGGTCGTGAGCGACGTGACCGAAGGCCGCGCGAAGCTCAACTTCTCGGCGTGGAAGCTCCCGGCCAACCCGGAGGACGTGCCGAAGGAGGTCCGTGACGGCGAGATGCCGCCGCGGATCTACACGCTGATGCACGGCACGGCGACACTCAGCGACGCCGAGCGGACCGCGCTGGCCGATGGGCTCGCGGCGACGATTCGAAATCGTCCCAGGGTCCCAGACTAGCCATTCACCGGAATCTGCCTCGGCTTGGATTCTTCGCGGCGCGGGATCTTCACGGTCAACACGCCATCCACGTACCCGGCCTCGATTCGCGAACCGTCCGCCGTGGGCGGCAGCGCGACGTTGCGGCGGAACGCGCCGTGGCCGCGTTCCGCGCGATGAAGCGAATCCACGGGCACGTCACCAGGCATCTGCCGGTCGCCCTCGATCGACAACACGTTGTTCTCGAAGGTGACCTTGATGTCCTCCCGCTTCATGCCGGGCAGGTCGACGGTGACCACCACGTCTTTCTGGGCGGTTTCATGGATGTCGACGGCCGGCATCCAGCCGGCCTGCGCCAGCGGTTCGCCGGCGAACGCGGCGTCGAACATGCGATTCAGCCGGTCGATTTCCAATCCGGCCAACTCACCAACGGGGCTCCAACGAGTCATCACTGTCATGGCACTGCTCCTGCTCTTCTCTCAAATGGGTCTCAAGCGGGGTCGGTCGTCTCTGGTGGCCACTCGGCCTGAATCTAGAATGCCATTTGAATGAGTCTGTGTCAAATAGATAATCTTAGTTATATACGCTCAAGTCATTTCAGATACTAGACCGTTGACCGATCCCGAGACCTCCTTCCTGGCACCCGGACCGATATGATGAGGACACCGTGACAACCGGAACCAATCAGGACGCGCTGGACCTCGCCGAGGACGCGCGCCGCCTCCTGCTTGAACTCGATCGCGAGGTGCCCGGCGCCGCCACGCTGACGGCCGAGTGCCGGCCGCCGCTCGACGTGTTCGAGACGCCCACCGACCTCGAGGTCGTCGTGGACGTGCCGGGTATTCCCGCCGAGTTCCTCCGGGTCGCCATCCGCCGCAACACGCTCGTCGTGGTCGGCGCCAAAGTCACGCCGGCCGGGCGACCCCGAGACGCGTTACCACCTCGCCGAGCGCAGCTACGGGCGATTTGCCCGCGCGGTGCGGCTGGCCGGCGCGGTCGACGGCACACGCGCGCGCGCCATGGCCGCCGCCGGCGAACTGCGCGTCACACTGCCGCGCCTGGACGACCGGCGCGGTTCGGTCCTCATGATTCCCGTGGAGCACGCGTGACCACTATCCTCTTCATCGGCGACATCGTCGGTCGCCCCGGCCGGGAACTGGTCCGGCGCGCCGTGCCCGCACTCGTCGCGCATCACCACGTCGATCTGGTGATTGCCAACGTCGAGAACGCCGCGGCCGGATTCGGCGTGACGCCGGATATCGCCGACGACTTCCTGTCGTACGGCGTGCAGGTGATGACCGGCGGCAATCACACCTGGGACAAGAAGGAAATCGTCCCCTACTTCGCCGACCAGCCGCGGCTGCTGCGCCCGGCGAACATGCCGGCCGGCACGCCGGGCCGCGGCCGCTACGTGGCGCAGGCCGCCAACGGCGTCCCGGTCGCCGTGATCAACGCGATGGGCCGGGTGTTCATGACCGCCATCGATGACCCGTTCCGCGTCGTGGCCGACGAGATTGCGGCCGTGCGCGCACGAGGCGCAGATCATCTTCGTGGACTTCCATGCGGAAGCCACGTCCGAAAAGGTCGCCATGGGCTGGCATCTGGACGGCCGCGTCGCCGCCGTCGTCGGCACGCACACGCACGTGCAGACCGCGGACGACCGCATCCTGCCCCACGGCACGGCCTACATCACCGACGTGGGCATGACCGGGCCCCACGACTCGGTGATTGGCGTCGAGCGCTCCGCCGTGCTGCAGCGATTCCTGACGGGCCTGCCCCAGCGGTTCGAAACGGCCTCGGAGAATCCGCGTCTCAACGGCGTGCTCCTGGCCGCCGACGAACAGACCGGCTGCGCGGTGTCCTTCGCGCGGATCAGCCTGTCCGCGCAGCAGATTGAAACCCTGGTCGCCCAGCCGGCCGCCTCCGCCGCGGCGCGCTAGTCATGGCCGTGTCGCGCGGACTGCCCTTCAGCGACCACGAATCCCGCGCGCGGCCGCCGCTCACGGTCAGCGAACTCACGGCACAGCTGAAGGGCCTGATCGAAGGCACGTTCGATCGCGTCACGGTCGAAGGCGAACTGTCGAACTGCCGGCCGTGGAGTTCGGGCCACGTCTACTTCACGCTGAAGGACGACTACGCGCAGATGCGCGGCGCGATGTTCCGCGCGCAGGCGCGCCTGCTCAAGTTCAAGCTCGAGGACGGCATGCGCGTGGTCGTCCATGGACGCCTCAGCGTGTATGAGGTGAAAGGCGAGTACCAGATCGTCGCCGAGGCCATCGAACCGCACGGCCTCGGCGCGCTGCAGGCCGCGTTCGAGCAGCTCAAGCGCACGCTCCAGGCCGACGGCCTGTTCGACGCCGCGCGCAAACGCCCGCTGCCCATGCTGCCGCGGCGCATCGGCATCATCACGTCCGGCGACGGCGCGGCCCTGCACGACATGCTGCGCGTCCTGAACGGCGCGCCATTCGTCGGCGCGCATCGTCGTCCGGCCGGCGCGCGTGCAGGGCGACGCCGCAGCCGCGGATCTGGTGCGCGCGCTTCGCGCGATCGTCAAGGTGCCCGAACTGGATGTCGTGATCATCGGACGCGGCGGCGGTTCGGCCGAAGATCTGCAGGCGTTCAATGACGAGGCGCCTCGCGCGCGCCATCGCCGCGTGCCCGGTGCCGGTGCTGTCGGCCGTCGGGCACGAAACGGACTTCACCATCGCCGACTTCGTCGCGGACGTGCGCGCGGCGACGCCCGTCGAATGCCGCCGAACTCGTGGTCGAACGCGCCGATCAATTCCGCGCTGCGCATCGATCGCGCGGCCGAGCGGCTGGACGCCGCGCTCGAGCGCGCCGTGGAGGGACGAGCGCAGCGCCACGCGCGCCTCGACCTCCGGCTGCAGCATTGGCCACTGAAGATCGAACTGCGCGAGCGGGACCGGCAGGAACTGGACACGCGCCTCATCGGGCGCGATCACCGGCTGGCTGTCGGCGGAACGCGAGCGGTTCGAGTCCTGGCGGCGCCGGCTCGAACGGCGCGACGTCCATCGCGTCATCGCCGACTTGCGCACGCGGACGGTCGCAGGCCGAAGGCCGGCTGCGCGCCGCGGCGACCGAGCGGCGCCACGGCGCCGAACGCCGCACGGCCACGCTCGCGGCGCGGCTCGACGCGCTCAGCCCGCTCGGCGTCCTCGGCCGCGGCTATGCGCTGTGCTGGAACGGGGCGCGGACGAGTATCATTCGGTCGGCCGGCCAGGTGCAGGCCGGCGACCGCGTGCGCGTGACGCTCGCCGAAGGCGAACTGGGCTGCCGCGTCGAGGACACCGGGAAACCGCAATGAGCCAATCCATCAAGGACTTCGAATCCGCCATCACCGAGCTCGAGAAGATCGTCAAGCAGCTCGAGGAGGGCGACCTCTCGCTCGACAAGTCGCTCGCGCTGTTCGAGCGGGGCGTCGAGCTCTCGCGCTACTGCCACGACCAGCTGGGCGCGGCGCAGCAGCGCATCGAACTGCTGACCGAGCGCGGCACCCTCACCGACGCGTCGCACCTCGCCGGCGCGGACGACGAGCGGTGACGGCCGAGCCCGCCCTCGCCGTCTACCTCGCCGACCTGCGGCGCGAGATTGACGCCGGCGCTCGCGCGCGCGCTCGACGCCCTGCCGGCGCCGCGCACTCATCACCGAGGCGATGCGCTACTCGCTCCTCTCCGGCGGCAAGCGCCTGCGCCCGTGCCTGACCCTGGCCGCCGCCGAGGCCGTGAGTCAGCGGGCTGGTTCACTGAACCAGCCCGGTCCCGACGCGGCCACCGCGCGCGCGCTCGCCCTGCCCGCCGCGGTCGCGATCGAGATGGTCCACACCTACTCGCTCGTGCACGACGACTTGCCCGCCATGGACGATGACGCGCTGCGGCGCGGGCGGCCGACGTCGCACGTGGTGCACGGCGACGGCCTGGCGATTCTCGCGGGCGACGGGCTGCTGACCGAGGCGTTCGGCGTGATGGCGCGCACGCCGTCGCCGGCCTCGCCGCCCGGCGCGCCGGGCGCGGATGCCGGGACGCCGGCTGCGCGCGATCGCGCGACTGGCCGCCGCGGCCGGCGCGGCCGGCATGGTCGGCGGCCAGGCCATCGACCTGGCCGCGGCCGGCCGCGTGCCGAACCAGCGCGCGCCGATCGCCGACGCGGCCGCCCTCGAGGACATGCACGCGCGCAAGACCGGCGCGCTCATTCGCGCCGCCGCCACCATGGGCGCGATCCTGGCCGGCGCCGACGACCGCGCCGTGACGGCCATCGACGACTACGCGCGCGAACTCGGCCTCGCGTTCCAGATCGTCGACGACGTGCTCGACGTCGAAGGATCGAATGAGGCGCTCGGCAAGACCGCGGGCAAGGACGCGGCGGCCGGCAAACCCACGTATCCCGCGCGCTACGGGGTCGGCGGCGTCGCGCCGATTGGCCGCCGACGGCCGTCGCGCGCGCCCAGGACGCCCTCGCGCGCGCCGGCCTCGGCGGCCGCATTGTCCGACATCGCGGCGTGGTCCCTGATCAGGCACGCCTGATCGCCGGGCATGAACCATGAAGCACTGCTGTGGCGAAGACCCGTCTTGATCAACTGCTGGTGACGCGCGGCCTGGCGCAGTCGCGGGAGCGGGCCCGCGCGCTGCTGCTCGCGGGCCATGTGGACGTGGACGGCGCACGCATCACCAAGGCCGGCACGCCTGGTCGACGACGCCGCGGAGATCACCCTGCGGCAGCCCGACCATCCCTGGGTCGGCCGCGGCGGCATCAAGCTCGCGCACGCGCTCGACCTGTTTCGGCCTGGACGTCACCGGCATCACCGCGCTCGACATCGGCGCCTCGACGGGCGGCTTCACCGACGTCCTGCTGCAGCGCGGCGCCGCACGAGTCGTCGCGCTCGACGTCGGCCACAACCAGCTCGACTGGCGGCTCCGTTCCGATCCGCGCGTCGTCTGCCTCGAAGGCGTGAATGCGCGCTATCTGCGGCCGGACAGGCTGCCGGACGGCCTGCGCGCGTTCGCACTCGTCACGATCGACGTGTCGTTCATTTCACTCGCGCAGATTCTGCCCGTCGTGCCGCCGCTTCTGGCGCCGGGCGGACGCGTCGTCGCGCTGGTGAAACCGCAGTTCGAGGCCGGCAAGACCGACGTCGGCCCCGGCGGCATCGTGCGCGATCCGGCCATTCACGCGCGCGTGATCGAGCAGGTGTCGCAGGCGGCTGTTCAGATAGGATTGAAGCGGATTCAGGTGGCGCCGTCGCCCGTCACCGGCGCCGAGGGCAATCAGGAGTTTCTGCTGCTCCTGGAACATCAGTGATGACTACGAACCCGACACCGCCCGCGGTCACCCGCGTCCACCTCATTGCGCGCCACACGCTGCCCGCCGCGCTGTCGGCGTTGGCGGAAGCCGCGGAGTACCTGCAATCGCTCGGGTGCACCCCGGTGATCGAAGCGGACAGCGCGCGCGCGGCCGGCCTGGACGGCCGCTGGGCCACGGTGCCGCGCGAGCACCTGGCCGATCGCGCCGACGTCGTCATCGCCTTCGGCGGCGACGGCACGCTGCTCGACGCGGCCAGCGCCGTCGCGCACTCGCCGCACGACGCGCCGCTCCTCGGCGTCAACCTCGGCCACCTCGGATTCCTCACGGAAGTCGGTCGATCGGACATGCGGGCGGCGCTCGATCGGCTGGTCTCGGGCCAGACGACGACGGAGACGCGGCTGCTGCTGTCGGGCCAGGTGACCCGCGGGACAGCGGACGGTCGTCGAGCGACTGGCGCTCAACGACATCGTCGTCACGCGCGGCGCGCTGGCGCGCATGATTGAGATCGACGTCGACGTGGACGGCCAGTTCGTCTCGCCACGTCAAAGCCGACGGCCTGATCGTCGCGACCGCCACGGGTTCGACCGCCTACAACCTCTCGGCCGGCGGCCCGATTCTCCATCCGGCCGCCGACGCCCTCGTGCTCACGCCGCTCGCGCCGCACGCGCTGACGAACCGGCCGCTCGTGCTGCCGGCCGGCGTCACGGATTCTGCTCCGGCCGCTGGTCGAACCGCCCTCCGATCCCGTGCTCACGTTCGACGGCCAGGTACGGCGTCCCGCTCGAACCTGGCGATCTCGTGACGATCGCGCGCGCCCCGCGGGTGCTGCGACTGCTGCGCACCTCGACGCGCACGCATTTCGACATGCTTCGAGAGAAGCTGAAGTGGGGAAACGCGTAGCGACAGGTCAGAGGTCAGAGGTCGGAAGTCAGAGGTCGGGCGGAACTTCGGAAGGGTGAGGTGACGCACGCGTTCCCCGCGCTCAGATCATCCGGGCGCGGATCGCTGGCGGGGGAACCTCGCACGCATTTGAACGGCCGGCGACACGGTGGCGGAGGGCAGCCACGACGCGGTACGCGGCATCGCGCACGGGAACCGGAATCCACAAGCAGACGCCGGCGAGGCGCCACGGGAACGTGAGCCGTCTCGCAATGCGCAGACTGGCGGTCGAGCGCAGGTAGACCTGCCCGTCCTCGATCAGGACGATGCTGCGCGCCAGGTCACGGCTCATCCCGTGGTCGGCCAGCAGCGCGGCCGCCCGGGCGGACTGAGACGCCCCGAACCGGAAGTAGCCCGCGGGATCCCGCCGCGCAATGAACGTCACGCTGCCCTCGCAGAACGCGCAGGTGCCATCGAACAGGACAATACCGCCCGACTGCGGGCGCGCGTCAACCTCTGACCGCTGACCGGTGACCTCTGACCTTGTCAACGTCGCTTCTTTTGAAATCTGGCGACGTTGACATTGTGTTCGGCCAGCGTCGTCGCAAACACATGCGTGCCGTCGTTACGGCTGACGAAGTAGAGATACGGCACGTCGGCCGGGCCGTACGGCGGCCTGAATGGACGCGAGGCCGGGCGAGGCGACCGGCGTCGGCGGCAGCCCGCGCACGAGGTACGTGTTGTAGGGGGAGCGCAGGCTCAAGTCGGCCTTGCGCAGGTTGCCGTCCCAGCGGCCGGCCAGCATGAGCGCATAGATGACGGTGGGATCGCACTGCAGCGGCATGCCGATCTCCAGGCGATTGTGGATCACGGCGGAGACGAGCGGGCGCTCGTCGGCGTGCGCCGTTTCCTTCTCGATGATGGACGCGAGCGTCAGCACCTCGCGCACGGTCATGCCGCGCGACGCGGCCTCGGCGCGTAACTCGTTGTCGAAGGCGCGGTCGAAGCGCGCGATCATCGCGCGCACCGCCCCTTCGGCGCTCTCGTGCCGCGGCCACGCATACGTATCCGGGAACAGGTAGCCCTCGAGCGATCGCGCCTGCGGGTCGTAGGCGCCCACGAGCGACGGGTTCGACGCCGCCCGGGCGAAATCAGCGGCGGTACCCAGGCCGCTGCGCGCGAAAATCTCGCCCATGTCGGCCATCGTCAGGCCTTCGGGAAACGTGACCGTACGCGTGAAGACATCGCCGGCCACCAACCGCGCGAGGATGTCCTTCGGGCTGCTGGGCCCCGCAAACCGGTACTCGCCCGCTTTCATCCGACGGTCGTCGCCCGTGACGCGCGCCGCCAAGCGGAACGTCCAGGCGTCGGGCACGACGCCGGCCGCGACCAGCCGGGCCGCAATCCCGGACACGCCGGTGCCGGGCGGCAGGTCCACGAACACCTCATCCGACATGAACGCGCGATACGGGCGTGATGAAGCGCTGGCGCCCCCAGAGTCCGGCGCTGGCGCCCACCAGCGCGACCAGCAGACCCGCCGAGCAGGAGGCGCCTAGACACGATCGAGATAGTCCTGCAGGATCACGGCCGCGGCGGCGGCGTCGAGCTTGGCCTTGCGCCGGCGCCAGTCCTTTTCGCGCACCGCCAGACGCGACTCGGCCTCGACGACTCGACAGCCGTTCGTCCTGCAGCGTCACGTCCAGGCTCGTGAGCGCGGCGAGCGCGGACGCAAAATCGCGCGCCGGCGTGCGACTGGTCGTTGTCCTCGCCAGTCAGCCGGCGCGGGAGTCCGACGACGATGGCGCCGACACCCGCAGCCTCCTCGTCCCCATCCTGGCCGGCCGCGTTCGAGCAGGCGGGCCACGACGCCGGCCGACTCGCGCGGCGTCACACCCGCGTCGACGGTCTGCCAGGGCCGGGCCAGCGTGGCGGTGTCATCGGACAGCGCCAGGCCGATCCGGCGAGCCCCGAAATCCACACCCAGGACGCGCATGCCCTCCAAGCGTATCGCGCCGTTCCGGCCAAGTCGAAAACCCCGGCCATATCGACGATAATCAAGATATATGGCACGCAAGACCCGCTGGTTCGTGTTCCTCGTCTCGACCCCGCTCGTCGCGCTGGTGACGATTGGCGGCCTCATGGGCACGCCGCGCGCCGCCGCGCAGCAGAGCAACGCGCCACCTGCGGGTCTTCGAGGACGTGCTCCGGCTCGTCCTGAATGCGTACGTCGAGGACGTGAACGTCGACAAGGTCATGGACGGCGCGATGCACGGCCTCACGGACGGCCTCGACACGTCGAGCGCGTTCCTGCAGCCGGACGAGAGTGCGCGCGATCGACAGCAAGGCCGCGCTGCCGTCGGGCGACATTGGCCTCGTCGTGACGCGTCAGTACTACCTGCGCGTGCTCGGCGTCCGCGATGGATCGCCGGCCGCCAGGGCCGGGCTGCAGTCGGGCGATTACGTCCGCATGATCGACGGCAAGCCGACGCGCGACATGTCCGGCGTGATGGGCATGCGCCTGTTCCGCGGCCAGCCCGGCAGCAAGGTGTCGATCACCATCATTCGCGGCAACACGGCCGACCCGCACAATCATCGATCTGGTGCGCGAAGTCCTGAATGGCGACGATCGTCAAGACCACAACCGTGGACGGCGTCGCGCGCGTCCGCGTGACGAGCTTCGGCGCGGGCACGTCGGCCGCCCTGTCGAGCGCGTTCGAGGCGTTGGCGCAGGAGCAAGTCCGCCGGCGCGGTGATTGACCTGCGCGGCGTCGCCGACGGCACGCCGGACGAGGGCATCAAGGCCGCGCGGCTGTTCGTGAAGACCGGCACGCTGGCCGTCCGCGCCGGCCGCGCCGGAGAGCCCGTCAAGATCGCCGCCGCAGAAGGCGACGGCGCCATCACGCTGCCCGTCGTCCTGCTCGTGTCCAACGGCACCGCCAACGCGGCCGAAGTCTTCGCCGCCGCGCTCTCGGGCAACGGCCGGGCCGACCTGGTCGGCGAGCCGACGGCCGGCGTCGCCGCGGTCCAGAAGCTGGTGAAGCTGCCCGACGACTACGGCCTGTGGCTGACGTACGAGAAATTCATGACCGTCGACGGCAAACAGCCCATTCACGAACGGGGCCTGCCTCCGGCGGTGCCCATCCAGAACCCGGTCACCGGGTTCGATGAATTGCCCCCCGCCACCGACGCGCCCCTGGCCAAGGCCATCGGACACCTGAAAGCCAAGAAGTAGGGTGCGAGGGGACGGGTCTCAATCGCGGAAAACTCCGGGATTGGACCGAAGCCACCTCCCCGGAGTTTCCCACGATTGAGACCCGTCCCCTCCCTGTTATACTGGTCGTTCGTCATCAGCCCGGCGAGGCCGGCCTAGGACGGGATAGGCGCGTAGCTCAGCTGGTTAGAGCGCCTGCTTGACATGCAGGAGGTCGGCGGTTCGAGTCCGCCCGTGCCTACCAACGAAAGTTGCAGGTCAGAAGTCAGAAGTCAAAAGTCCGGACGTGCACGCTGCCAGCACTTGTTGACGTCGCTTTCGACTTACTTTTGACTTCTGACTTTTGACTTGTAACTTAACGAAATCGCACCTGATGTCCAACGTCACCATCACCCTCCCCGACGGCTCCCAGCGCAGTGTGCCTTCCGGCACGCCGGTGCGGGAGTTTGCCGCGTCGGTGCTGCCCCAGGGCGTCATGAAGAAGGCGCTCGCGGCGGAGGTCGGCGGCCAGTTGGTGGACCTCACGTTGCCCGCTCACGGCCGACGCGCCGCTGCGCATCGTCACGGCGGACGCGCCGGAGGCGCTCGCCCTGTACCGGCACTCCGACGGCGCATCTGCTCGCCGCCGCCGTGACGCAGCTCTTCCCGGGCGCGCAGTGCGGCATCGGCCCCGCGACCGACGAGGGCTTCTTCTACGACTTCGTCGTCAGCCGGCCGTTCGTGCCCGAAGACCTCGAGAAGATCGAAGCGCGCATGCGCCAGATGGCCGGCCAGGACCTGCCCTACGAGCGGCAGCTGTGGCCGCGCGACGAAGCCATCGCGTTCTTCCGCGAGCGCGGCGAGCCGCTCAAGGTGCAGCTGATTGAGGAGAAGACGGCCGGGCAGGCCGACCGTGTCCTGCTACACGATCAAGGACCGCGACACGTTCGTGGATTTCTGCGTCGGCCCGCACGTGCCGTCCACCGGCAAGCTGAAGGCGTTCAAGCTGCTGTCGGCGTCGAACGCCTACTGGAAGGGCGACGCGCGCAACCAGCCGATGCAGCGCATCTACGGCACCGCGTTCTTCAAGGACGACGATCTGAAGCAGTACCTGCATCAGATCGAGGAAGCGAAGCGGCGCGACCATCGGCGGCTCGGCAAGGACCTCGGCCTGTTCACGTTCCATCACTGGGCGCCGGGCGCCGCGTTCTGGCTCGGCAAGGGCACGACGGTCTACAACCTGCTCGCCGACTACATGCGCGAGGTGCTCTTCCCCGCCGGCTACGTGGAAGTGAAGACGCCGCTCATCTACAACAAGGCGCTGTGGGAGACGTCCGGCCACTGGCAGCACTACCGCGAGAACATGTTCCTGGTGCAGGGCCGGCATGAAGGCCACGGGCAAGACGAGCCGACCGGCGAGAAGCCGGCGGTCGACGGGAAGCGGCGGCGATGGACACGACGCCGACGCGCACATGATGGGCGTCAAGGCCATGAACTGCCCGGGCCACATGCTGGTGTTCGGCAGCGAGACGCGCAGCTATCGCGACCTGCCGCTGCGCCTGCACGAGCAGACACCGCTCCATCGCAACGAGGCGTCGGGCGTGCTCTCCGGCCTCACGCGCGTGCGCCAGTTCTCGCAGGACGATGCGCATTGCTTCGTGATGGAGTCGCAGATCGGCGAGGAAGTCGAGCGCCTGCTGAACCTGGTCAAGCGGGTCTACGGCGACTTCGGCCTCGGCTACGAGGTGAAGCTGTCGACGCGGCCCGCGGAGTTCCTGGGCGAGAAGGCGACCTGGGACCACGCGGAGTCCGAGCTGCGCCGCGCGCTCGACGCCGCCGGCCTGGCGTACGTGGTCAACGAGGGCGACGGCGCGTTCTACGGCCCGAAGATCGACTTCGACGTGACCGACGCCATCGGCCGCAAGTGGCAGTGCGCGACGATTCAGCTCGACTACCAGCTGCCGGCGCGCTTCGACCTGAAGTACTCGGGCGCCGACAAC
Source organism: uncultured Acidobacteriota bacterium (assembly GCA_963751445.1). Taxonomy (GTDB): domain Bacteria; phylum Acidobacteriota; class Vicinamibacteria; order Vicinamibacterales; family SCN-69-37; genus DASUGC01. Next base: position 462,443 of record CAVVUL010000010.1, read on the forward strand.
ACCGAGCACCGGCCGGTCGTCATCCACCGGGCCATTTTCGGCAGTTTCGAGCGGTTCATGGCGCTGCTGATCGAGCACTATGCCGGGGCGTTCCCGCTGTGGCTGGCGCCGGTCCAGGCCATCGTCCTGCCGATCGCCGACCGGCATCTGGAGTATGCCGAGGCGGTCCGGGCCCGTCTGGCGGCGGCCGGCCTGCGGGTGGAGGTCGACGGGCGCGTCGAGAAGATTGGTTATAAGATCCGGGAGGCACAGCTGCAGAAGGTGCCGTACATGCTGGTCATCGGCGACCGCGAGGCGCCGAAGGCACGGTCGCGGTGCGCAGCCGGACGGGCGGCGATCTCGGGCAGCCGCGGCGCTCGACGCGTTTGTCGGACGCGGCGAAGACCGACGATCGCGAGCCGTAAGGGACAGTCAGGAGGTCTAGTTATCGCTTTCGACCGCAGCCCACGACGGGACGACCGGACGCGGATCAACGAACGCATCCGCGTGCGGGAAATCCGGGTCATCGACGACGACGGGCAGCAGCTGGGGATCATGCCTCCGCCGCAGGCCCTGGCGCTGGCCCGCAGCAAGTCGCTGGATCTCGTGGAGATCTCGCCGACGGCCGTGCCGCCGGTCTGCCGGATCATGGACTTCGGCAAGTTCCAGTACCGAGCAGCAGAAGCGGGCCCGGCAGGCCAAGAAGCACCAGAAGGTGATCCTGGTCAAGGAGATCAAGTTCCGGCCGAAGGTCGACGAGCACGACTACCAGTTCAAGAAGAAGCACATCGAGCGCTTCCTGGCTGACGGCGACAAGGTCAAGGCGACGATCTTCTTCCGCGGGCCGCGAAAACGCCCACCCGGAGATCGGGCGGCGGATTCTGGAGCGGCTGATTGGCGAGTTGAGCGACATCGGCGTGACCGAGTCGGAGCCGCAGAAGGAAGGCAACCAGCTGCACACGATTCTGGCGCCGAAGCCGGGCGTGAAGAGAAGTGGTCACGAGAGGAGAGAGTATGCCGAAGATCAAGAGCCACCGAGGCGCGGCCAAGCGCTTCAAGAAGACCGCGAACGGGCAAGTTCTTGCGCGGCAAGGCGTTCAAGCGCCACATCCTGACGAGCAAGCCCACGCGCCGGAAGCGTCAGAGCCGCGGCACGGTCGTGATTTCGCCCGCCGACGCCAACAAGCTGCAGGCGGATGCTGCCGTACGACGTAACGACGGGAACCGGGGAACTGGCGAACTGGAGAACGAAGCCATTCAGTTCCCGATCGTTCTCCAGTTCACTAGTTCATGAGTTTCAAGGAGTCATCGCCAATGCCCCGCGTCAAAAGAGGAACCGTTCGGCGCGCCAAGCGCAAGAAGCTGCTGAAGCGCGCGAAGGGGTTCTACGCCACCAAGAGCAAGCTGTATCAGGCCGCGCAGGAGGCGGTCGACAAGGCGCTGAACTACGCCTACTCCGGCCGCCGCCGCAAGAAGCGTGACTTCCGCCGCCTGTGGGTCGTGCGCATCAACGCCGCGGCGCGCGCTGCACGGCCTGACCTACGGCCAGTTGATCAGCGGCCTGAAGGCCGCCGGCGTCGCGCTGGATCGCAAGAGCCTGGCCGACCTGGCGCTGGACCATCCGGCCGCGTTCGAGATGCTGGCCAAGCGCGCGCAGGCCGCCAAGCCCCGCGCCAAGGCCGCCGCGCGCGCCTAGTCAGTCAGCGGCGCCGGACGAGCACCCGCCGCACGGGCCGGACCACGTCCGACCCGTGCGGTTCGTTTTTCACCCGTCCCGTTCGGCTTCATCCTTTACACTTACCTTTGACTTCCAACGGCTGACCTCTGAGTGTGTCCATGTCTCTTGTCGATTCACTTCGCGCTGAGTTCCTGTCCGCGCTGACGTCCGCGTCGAGCGTCGCGGCCGTCAAGGCCGTGCGCGACCGAGTTTCTCAGCCGGAAGCACGGCCGCGTCACCGCGCTGCTGAAGGCCTCGGATCCGCGCCGCGCCTGAGGACCGCAAGGCGCTCGGCGCGGACGCCAACGCCTTGAAGCAGGAGCATCGAAGCGGCGCTCGACGCGCGCGAAGCCGAACTGGCCGCGTCCGCGCCGCCGGCCGGCGCCGTCGACGTCACGCTGCCCGGCCGCGTGCCGCCGACGTCGGCCGTCGCCATCCCGCTCACCGCAGGTCCGCGAGCACGTCGAGGACATCTTCGTCGGCATGGGCTACCAGATCATCGACGGCCCCGAACTCGAAGACGACTGGCACAACTTCGAAGCGCTGAACATGCCGGCCGGAACACCCGGCGCGCGACATGCAGGACACGCTGTACCTCGCATCGCCGCGTGCCGGCAGCCGGCGGCCGGCTGGCCACGCCTGCTGCGCACGCACACGTCCGGCATGCAGATCCGCTACATGGAGACAGCACCGCCGCCGCGTGCGCATCATCGCGCCCGGACGCGTCTACCGCCGCGACAACTTCGACGCCACGCATACGCCGATGTTCACGCAGGTCGAAGGCCTCGTCGTCGACGAGGGCATCAGCCTGGGCGACCTCAAGGGCACGCTGCAACACGTTCGCGGAACGCTTCTTCGACGCCGGCATCGGCACGCGCTTCCGCCCGAGCTTCTTCCCCTACACGGAGCCCTCGGCCGAACTCGACGTCGCAGTGCCAGGGCTGCAACGGCGCCGGCTGCCCGCTCTGCAAGCACACGGGCTGGATTGAAGTCCTCGGCTGCGGCATGGTGCATCCGGCGGTGTTCGAAGCCGTCGGCTACGACGCCGACCGCTACACCGGATTCGCGTTCGGCGTCGGCATCGAGCGACTCGCGCTGCGGCTCTACGGCATCGACGACATCCGCATGTTCTACGAGAACGACCTGCGCTTCCTGCGGCAGCTGGCGCTATGAAGCTGCCGCTCGACTGGCTGCGCGATTTCGTCGACGTCGCCGGACGACCCGGCCGACGGTCGCGCGCCGCCTGGCGGCGTGCGGGTTCGACGTCGAAGTCGGTCGAGGGCGACGTCATCGACTTCGAGATCACCGCCAACCGGCCCGACTGCCTGAGCGTCGTACGGCCTCGCGCGTGAGGCCGCCACGGCGTTCGACCTGGACCTGATGCCGGCCGCCGCCGGCGCCGAGTGTCGGCCGGGCCCGGCGGCGGTCCCGGTCTCGATTGGCGATGCGGGATGCGGCCGCTACGCCGCTCGCGGTCGCCGACGTGAAGGTCGGCCCGTCCCCGGCCTGGCTGGCCGAACGGCTCACCGCCGCCGGCGTCCGCCCCATCAACAACATCGTCGACGTCACCAACTACGTGATGATTGAAACTCGGCCATCCCGATGCACGCGTTCGACATGGCGCGGCTGGCCGGCCCGGAGATCCGCGTGCGCCGCGCGCGCGCCGGCGAGTCGATGACGACGCTCGATGGCGAGGCGCGGACGCTCGACGAGACGATGCTCGTCATCGCCGATCGCGAACGCGCGGTCGCGGTCGCCGGCGTGATGGGCGGCGCGGCGTCGGAGGTGTCGGGCAGCACGACGCGCATGGCGCTGGAAAGCGCGTGGTTCCTGCCGGCGTCCGTGCGCGTCACCGCCCGCAAGCTCGGCCTGAAGACGGAAGCCTCCGATGCGCTTCGAACGCGGCGCCGACATCACGGCGCCGGTGGGCGCGCTCCGGCGCGCCCTCGATCTGATCGAGGACATCGGCGCCGGCACGGCCTCCGGCAGCGTCTCCGACGTGTACCCGCGCGCCTACGAGCCGCGGCGCGTGACGCTCACGCGCGCGCGCCTCGCCCGCCTGCTGGGCGATCGCGTGCCCGACGCCGATGTGGCAGCGCATTCTCGGCCGCCTCGGCTTCGGCCTGACACCGGCCGCGGAGGGCTGGTGCGTCGATGTGCCGCGTTCCGCGTCGACGTGTCGCGCGAAGCGGACCTCATCGAAGAAGTCGGCCGCCACTGGGGCTTCGACCGGATTCCGGCCACGTTCCCGGCCCTGCGCACCCCGCCGCGCGCCATGTCGCCGGCCGTCGCGCGCGACCGCCGGCTGCGCCGCGTGCTGTGCGGCGCGGGCCTGCAGGAGGCCTGCACGTTCACGTTCATCGAGCGCGAGCCGCCGCGCCGTTCGCGGTCCCGGCCGACGCGATCGTCGCGATCGCCAACCCGCTGAACGAGACGTTCGCGGTGCTGCGGCCGTCTCTGCTGCCCGGGCTGCTCGACGCCCTCGTCTACAGCCGCCGGCGCGAGACCGACGACGTGCGGGTGTTCGAGATGGGAGCGGCGTTCCTGCCGACGGGCGAAACCACCCGGACGGCCTGGCTGCTGACGGGCCGACGGTCGACGCATTGGAGCAGCGCCGGCGGTGACGTCAATTTGTTCGACGCCAAGGGCATCGCCGACCTGCTCGCCGAGGCCCTGGGGACGACCGTGGAGGCGCGCGCGACCGACGCGCGGCCCTGGTTCGTGCGCGGACGCGCCGCGGATCTCGTCGCGGGCGACGGCGCGGACGCCGTGACGGTCGGCGCCATCGGGCAGCTGCGGCCGGAACTCGTCGCCGCGCGCGGTCTGGGCCAGAGCAGCGCCGTCGTCGGCGGCGAACTCGACCCGGCGGCGCTGGCCCGCTTCGCGCCGCCGCGCGCGACGCGCATCGATCCGCTGCCGCGCTACCCGTCGATCGTGCGCGACCTGTCGATGTTCGTCAGTGAGCGCTTGCCAGCGGCGGACGTTCGTGGCACGATCCGCTCCACCGCGCCGCGCACGCTGGTCTCGGTACGGGAATTCGATCGCTATCAGGGCAAGGGCGTGCCGGACGGCCTGATCAGCCTGTCGCTGCGGCTGACGTTCCGCGACCGCGATCGGACGCTGACCGACGCGGACGTGCAGCGCGCCGTGGACGCGATCGTCGCGGCGCTGGCGGATCGCCACGGCGCGGTCCTGCGGGGACGTACGCAGCCGGCCGTACGTCACCGGCGGGCTTTAGCCCGCCGGATCTGAATGAACGCGGGACGACAAGGAAAGATGACATGGTTCGAACAAGCGCGGCGGCGGATGTGCAGCCGATCGATCGGCTCGAAGACAAGGTCAAGCAGTTGGTGGCACTCATCGACACGCTGCGCGCCGAGAAGATCAAGGCCGTGGACGAGTCTACCCGGTTGCAGCAGGAAGTGGCGGCGTTGACGGCCCGGCTGTCGGACGCCGCGGGCGCGTCGGCCGAAATGACGACGCTCCGCGAGGAGCGCGACCTCATTCGCACGCGCGTCGTCCAGATGATCGCCACGATCGACAAGCTGGATCTCTGACCCGGGGCATGGCCGAATCACGCGTCGTCCACGTCGACATCCAGGGCCAGCGCTATGCGATCCGCAGCGCGCTCGACGCGAAGTACGTCACCGATCTCGCGGCGTTCGTGGATGGGCGGATGGATCTGGCCGGCCGCGAACTCGCGACGTCTGACGCCGTGCGCGTGGCGGTCATCGCGGCGCTCAACATCGCCGACGAACTCTTCCGCATCCGGCAGGAATCGGCGGAAGGCCACGCCCAGGCCCGCGTCCTCGAACTCGAGCGCCTCGTGGACGCGGCCTTAGACGAGCGCGCCGCCGAGACACAGACGCGGGCGGCGCGATAGAAGTTACAAGTCAGAAGTCAGAAGTCAAAACTGAACTTCCGAACTGACTTCTGACTTCTGACTTTTGACTTCTGACTTAACCCGTTCTTTGTTGTACTATCAACTTCCCTGCTTTGTGCGTGATGGCTTCGGAGCGTCGTTTGAGCCGATGTTCAAGACAAAGCGGGCTGCGATGCTGCGTGGTGTGCATGCCTCCGTGGTGAGGAAGCCTGAAGCGCGGCTCCAAGCGGCCCCACCTGCTTAGCAGGTTCATCGACCTCCCCACACGGCAAAAGCGGGGGTTTTCTTGTCTGGCGCGCCTCCCGAACCGAACGCTCACCCCACGGTCGCCGCCATCGGCGAGTCCGCGCTCATTGCGCGCGTGCGCGAGCGCGCGGGCGCGCCGCCGGCCTTCATCTCCGTCGGCATCGGCGACGACGCGGCGGTGATGGAACCGGCACGGGGCGAACTGGAGGTCATCACCACCGACGCGCTCGTCGAGCACATCCACTTCCGCCGCGACTGGACCGCCGCGCGATCCATCGGCGCAAAAGCGGTCGCCGTCAATCTCAGCGACCTCGCCGCCATGGGCGCCACGCCGCGCGTCGTGCTGCTCAGCCTGATCCTGCCGCCGGGACTTCTGCTCGCCGACTTCGACGCGCTCATCGACGGCGTCGTCGCCGAAGCCGCCAGCGCGGGCGCGGCACTCATCGGCGGCAACATCTCCCGGTCGCCTGGGCCGCTGGTGGTGGACGTGACCGCGATGGGGTCGGTCGGCCGACGCCGGGTGCTTCGGCGCGCCGGGGGGCGCGCGGGCGACGAGTTGTACGTCACGGGCACGGTCGGCGCCGGCGCCGCCGGCCTGGCCATCCTCACAGCCGGCGCGGCGCGCACCACGCTGACCGCAGATGAGGCCGCCTGCGTGGCGCGCTACGAACAGCCTGCGGCGCGCGTCCGGTGCGGGCGGGTGGTGGCGGCCAGCCGCTCCGCGTCGGCCTGCATGGACCTGTCAGACGGCCTGGCGGACGCGGCACGGCAGATCGCCGAGGCCAGCGGAACCGGAGTCGCGCTGGAGGCCGAGTCCATCCCCGTTGCGCCGGGCGCAGCCCGGTGGCTCGAACGCCCCGGGGTCGACCCCGTCGATGCCGCGGTGGCCGGGGGCGACGACTACGAGCTCCTGTTCGCCGTGTCCCCCCGCCGCCGCCGGTCATTTCTCTCGGCCATGCGGCTTTGCCGGCCGGTCACGGTCACCCGGGTCGGCCGGCTGACCGGGGATCCAGGCCTCGTGCTGAGCCGCGCGGGGGTCCCCGCCGCGCTCAGTTCTGGTTTTCATCATTTTTAGGCCTGATTTCGTCGAATCACAAGACAGGACGCCTGCCTTTTCCTGACCAGGCCCTCTCCCGGCTTGCTACCCTGATGGTGCAACCATGCTCCTGCTCTCCCGGTCCTTCCGGCGGAAGATCCTGGCCACCGTGCTGGCCGGCATGGTGTTCACATTGGTCTACCAGGCCACCGTCCACGACTCCAAGCTGGCCGTCGAGGCCGAGCTGACGGACCCGACCCCTCCCCAGACCGGCACGAAGGTGACGTTCGAAGCGACGGCCTACTGCAAGGGCGAGGTGACCGCCGCGGGCATCTCGGTCCAGGCCGGCATGGCGGCGGCCGACCCCAAGATCCTGCCGCTCGGCTCGGTCATCCAGGTGGACCGGGTCGCGCCCCGCTACCAGGGCATCTACTCCGTCCTCGACACCGGCCCCATGATCCAGGGCCGCAAGCTCGACATCTACATGTGGAGCTGCGACGAAGCCCTCGCCTTCGGCCGCCAGAACGTGGTGGTGACGGTGCTGCGCCGAGGGTGGGTGGACGGGGATACGAGAAGGTAAAAAGTCAAAAGTCAAAAGTCAGAAGTCACTTCAAATTTCGACCTAATCGTTCCTCGGCCCAGGCCCTCTGAGCTTCTTCACCGCGGTTGTCAGCATCGCGACGAACTCACGCGTTTCCTGAATGATCGGCGCCAGGTTGGCGGACCAGCGTGGGTCAGTCGCACCGAGCCGGGCCCAGAAGTTGGCTTCCCGGGCTTCGCGAAGCGCGATCCCGTATTTGGCCGCCATGTCCCGCCGGCTACTCGCCGCCGCACCCTCTTCCAGTTGCGCCCCGATGGAGGTGGCGGCCTTCAAGAGCTGCCGCGCGATGAAGGCGTGCCCCGGTCCCGCCGCAGACAGTTTCGGATACAGCCGGAAGACGTCCGCGGCCAGTCGAAACGAACGCTCCGTGAAATCCCGCTTGTGGTCACCCATGCGCCGAAGAACTGCGACGCACATGCCAACACGGTCAGATGGCTTTCCTTGGGGAATCCGTGGCGGGAGAGAAACGCCGTTGCATTATTTGCAATGCCCGCTGGCGTGGCCTTTGAAGATTTTGCGCCCCGTTTCCAACTTACTTTTGACTTTTGACTTCTGATTTTTGACTTTCTCTCCGTCAGTACCGAACCACTCCCCCGATCCAGAACCCTTTGAAGTCCAACTCGCCGCTATCCCCGTTGATCTTGAGCGCGGTGTCCGTGCGGCGCCAGCCGCCGGAAACGCCGACGTAGCGCGTGAAGTTATACGTGGCGGAGAAATCGAGCGCGAGGGTCTTGAGCAGGTTGTCGGCTTTGACGTCCGTCAGTTGCAAGCCAGTGCCCTCGAGGTTGATGGCGAGGTGGCGAATCGGGTAGAAGCGGCCGGCCATGCCGAAGGCGACGAGCGGCGAACTCCCCTCGGCGGAAGCGCCGCCGATGAAGGAGTCGATGGAGGCCGTGAGTTGCGTCAGGCCGCCCTCGACGATGACGCCGACGAATCCGCGCGGCCGATAGAAGAAGTCCCACTCATAGCCGACCCGCAGGACCGTCCAGGTCAGCTGCGACTCGACCGGCAGCGACACCGGAAACACCTGGCCGCCGAACGTGATGTCGCGCGACAGCGTTCCGGCGCCGCTGAACTTGATCGGCGTGTACTGGACGCGGATGCGATGTTTCTTGGCGGGGCGCAGCACGAACCGCAGGTCGCTGAACTGCGAGCTCTCGAGCGCGAGGTCGGATGTCAAATCGACGCGGCTGCCAATCAGCCCAAGCCGGTCGCTCGTCACGTTGCCGCCAAGGCCGGGCTGCCACCAGGTGTAGCTGAACTCGATGTGGTACTTCTCCCCGATGCCGCCGTTGTCGACCGGGACGGCCTGTGGCGGGGGCGCCGGCGGCGGGGCGGTTTGGGGCGGCGCGGTCTGCGGCCCTTGAGCCTGAGCCAGGGCCGGCCTCGCCGCCAGAATCACGAGACACGCCGCGATCCCGACGCGGCACATGACACTCTTGGCGCACACGCATACTCGCATGCGCTTCTTATCGGCACCTGGCGGCCGGGTGTTGAGGGCCCTAGCGTCTGACTTTCAGCGACCTGAGTCTCTGTTCCGCGGCGCTGAGTGTCTCCTCTTTCTTGCAGAAGCAGAACCTCAGCTTCGTTTGCCCTGACGCGGAGCCGCTGTAGAAGCTGCTCCCCGGCACCGCGGCCACGCCGATGTCGGTCACCAGATACCGCGCGAACGCCACGTCGTCCGGGAATCCGAAGCCGGCGATGTCGGTCATGATGTAGTACGCGCCGCGTGGCGCGTAGCAGGTGAAGCCGGCGGGCGTGAGGATGTCGAGCAGCCGGTCGCGGCGCACCGTGTACTGCGCGGCCAGGTCGCGGTAGTAGTCCGCGGGCAGCGCGAGCGCGGCAGCGGACGCGGCTTGCAGCGGCGCCGCGGCGCCCACCGTCAGGAAATCGTGCACCTTGCGGATCGCGCCCGTGATGTCCGGCGGCGCGATCGTCCAGCCCACGCGCCACCCCGTGACGCTGAAGGTCTTCGACACGCTGTTGATCGTCACCGTGCGCTCGGCCATGCCCTCGAGCGAGGCCATCGGCACGTGCACCGCGCCGTCGTACAGAATGTGCTCGTAGATTTCGTCGGTCACCGCGATCGCGCCCCACTGGCGGCAGAGGCCCGCGATCTCCTCGAGTTCGGCGCGCGTGAACACCTTGCCGGTCGGATTGTTCGGCGTGTTGATGATGATCGCGCGCGTGCGGTTCGAAAACGCCTCGGCCAGTTCAGCAGAGTCATACGTCCAGTCCCCGCTTGCGTCCGACCAGCGCAGGGACACGAAGCGCGGCGTCGCGCCAGACAGCACCGCGTCGGGCCCGTAGTTCTCGTAGTACGGCTCGAAGACGACGACCTCGTCACCCGGATCGACGATGGCCAGCATCGTCGCCATCATCGCTTCGGTGGAGCCGCAGCAGACCGTGATCTGCGTGTCCGGATCGACCGGCACGCCGTGGCGGCGCGAGAAGTCGGCGGCGATCGCATCGCGAAGGGGCTTGGCGCCCCAGGTCACCGCGTATTGATTGACGTCCGCCAGAATCGCCTCACAGGCCGCCCGCTTGAGCGCGTCGGGCGCGGGAAAATCCGGGAACCCCTGCGACAGATTCACCGCCCCGTGCTTCTGCGCCAGCCGCGTCATCTCGCGGATGACCGACTCGGTAAAACGAGACGCTTTCTCGGACGTGCGAGGGCGGGGCATGGGGGAATTGTACGACGGGTACGACAGGTACGACGGGTACGACGGGTACGACGGGTACACGGTACGACGGGTACGCAGTTATCGCCAGATGGCCGGATAAGGAGATTGAAGATTCTGCGATCTTGCCGCGGGGAAGTCGCGTGGGCGGCGCTTCGGGCTGGAACGACATATGCACGCTGTGCGGACGTGGGCGTGCGCCGGTATCAGGATCTCTTCGCGTGGCAGGCCGCGGAGGAATTCAAGGTCGAGGTCTTCCGGATTGTGCTGAGCAGCAAGCCCGCCAGCTCAGACTTTCGCTACCGTGCGTCAGATTGAAACTCAGCCAGCGCCGCACCTGACGCACCCGTCGTACCCGTCGTTACCCGTCGTACCCGTCGTTACCCGTCGTTACCCGTCGTTACCGGTACAGCCGCCTGTAGTCTTCCGCCGTCCCGAGAATCCGCTTCACGTAATTCTGCGTCTCGGGATACGGGATGTCGTCGATGAACTCCTCGCGGCTGAGGCCGGGTCGGTCGGCGAGCCACTGGGCGACGCGGCTCGGGCCGGCGTTGTACGCGGCCAGCGCGGGGGCGACATCCCCGAATTTCGACAGCAACTCGGCGAAGTAGGTCGTGCCAATGCGGAGATTGACGTCCGGATCGGTCAGCCGATTCGTCGAAAACGGCCGGATCCCCAGGCGCTGCGCGTACTGCTGGCCGGTCGTCGGCAGAATCTGCATCAGGCCCCAGGCGTTCGCGGACGACTTGATGTCCGCCTGGAAGGTGGACTCCTGCGCAATCAGCGCGGCCACGAGGGCGCGATCGAGCTTCATCTCCGCGGCGTGCTGCCGGATGAGATCCCAGTGGTCCACCGGGAAGATGACGGTCAGGATCTCCGCCGGCAACGCTTCCCCGCCGGCGGCCATGAACTGCGGATACGCGCGGCGCATCGCCGTGATCCCGAGACGCAATCGGCCCTGGCGATTGAGCGCAAACGCCACGGTCGCTTCGATGAGCGGCGACGAGGTGCCCGCGGCCTGAACGAGGCGCAGTTCGCCGATCGCCTCCTCGTACATGCCAGCGGCCAGAAGTTCCTGAATCAGATCGGCGTTGTCCGGGCGCGATCCGGCCGTCACCGTGGCCGGCCATTCCAGACTGGCCGGCGACACCGGGCCCGCGCCGGCGGGCCGCAGCGCGGCCTGGATCGCCTCGCTCTCGCGAATCGCCGCGCGGCCGTAGTAGGTGTTGCGGTAGTCCGCAATCGCGCGGGCGTAGCCGGCGAGCGCCGCGTCCCGCTGGGCCAGATGCAGGTGCGCACGGGCGGCCCAGTAGAGCCACGCCGGCCGGAAGTCCGCGTGGCGCAGGCCCACGGACGCCGATTCGAAGAGGCGCGCGGTCTCGGCGTAGTTGCCGGTTCGATACGCCCACCACCCGGCCTTCCACGCCGCGCGCTCCGCGAACGCGCCCTGCGGGAACCGGCGATAGAGGTCCGCATACACCTCCGCCGCCTGCTCGTCGTCGTTGGCCAGCACGTGGAAGTAGGCTAGATCGTTCAGCGCGCGTTCGGCGAACGCCGAAACGTCGGCGCGATCGACAAACGCCTGCAGCCGCTCGCTGTATTCAGCGTGGCGGCCCGATTCGCGCAGCGCGCCAAGATAGTAGTACTCCGTCTCGGCCTCCCGCGGCGAGGCCTCCCGGGCGAGAGACCGCAGCGCCGCCAGCGCGGCGGGATACCGCTTGAGGTGGAAGTCGCACTCCGCGAGCCGGAGGTCGATCAGCTGGCGGGCGTCGCCGGCCGCGAGCGTCTTCACGCCGTCGAAAGCCGCGCGCGCGTCGGCGTATTGCTTCGCCGCGAACAGCTTGTCGCCTCGCCCGAGAAACGCGGTCACGGTTTCAGGCCCCGGCTTCAGCGCATCCGGCGCCGCGCGCGTGAACGCGGCGACGGCCTCCGGCGCTTCCGGCGCCAGCGGATAGTCGAAATAGATCGTGGAGAACGCACGCGCCGCCGCGGCGAGATCGCCGGCCTCAATCGCCGCGCGCCCCAATTTGAGTTGGATGGTCGGCGCCGGCACCACGCTTGGCAAATCAGCCAGCGCCTGCAGCGCCCACACGACCATCGGCGCGTCTTTCCCGGCCGCGGCCGCGTCCGCGAACAGCCAGAGCGCCGACTCCGTCAAGTAACCGCCAGGCGCGCGGCCCAGTAACCGGCGCGCGGTCGCCATCGCGTCCGGGGCACGCTCGAGCGCCAGTTGCGCGCGTCCTTGATACAGCCGGGCGTAACCGCCGAGCACGGGATCGGCGGCCGCCGTCTCGAAGATGGCCAGCGCGTCGGCCGCACGGCCGTCCTTCACATCGGCGACGGCGCGCGCCAGGTCCGCGCGCGCGGCCACGAGATCGGCTTCCGGAGCCAGCCACAACTCGCCGCCTTTTGGTGACGACGCGGCATGAACCGCGCCGGCGCGCGGGGCTGGCCCGGAGGGCCACACGAGCACGGCCACGCACGCGAACGCGATGGCCGACGACCGGGACAGGTTCATCGTGAAGAAGATGTTAGTACTTCCACGGTCCGGCGGGAAGTCACGTTCTCGAGTCGAGAGGACGCGTGCCGCACCAGCACTTCGACGTGCTCGGTCCAGAACGAGGCCCCGGCCGGCGCGCCCTGGCCGGATGACCGTTCCGGGCCTTCCGCGTAGAGAAGGGCGACGACCACGCCGGCGACCACGATGGGCACGACGAGACCCGAGTGACCGGCGATGGCGCGCATGAACGCCGGGACGTCGGGCGCGCGGCCGCCAGCGCCAGGACCGAGCGGCAGCCGCTGGTGATCCGCCACCGTGCGCGCGAGCGCCGGAAAACTGTCGAGCGGGACGTCGGCCGGACGCGCGCCGCCGGCATAGCCGAATTCACTGAAGCTGCGGAGCGTGTCGCCGTCCACCAGCAACACGGCCACGCGTGCGGCCTCCCCCGAGGCGCCGCGCGCCAGCGCGTCCATGATGCCGCGCAGCGACGTCGCCTCGTCTTGCAGGCGCATGGCGCCGACCAGTTTCGCCAGCACGTCGAGCTTCCCTTCCTGCGACTGGACGGTGGACGCCGATTTCGCCAGGTCGGACAGCCGGTCGATGGCCACCTTCCCACCCTCGTCTTCGAGGGCCCGAACCAGGTCCGCGGCCAGGGTCTCCAGATGCACGTCCACGTTGTGACGCACCCGCGCCACGAACCGCTCGACGGCTTCCTTGACGCGGGGGCGGTTGGGCGGATTCATGCTCAATCCCCATTATCGCCAAAATGAGTGGAGGGCATTAGTTAACGATCGGGAACTGGGGAACTGGGGAACACGGGACGGGAACGACGGGAACGACGGGAACGAACGGGAACTCAGGGCTTCGGGCCCGCTTGCCCACTTCCCGATCGTTCCCGCTCGTTCCCGTCGTTCCCGATCGTTAGCTAGAGCTCGACCTGAATCCCAATCTCAACGACGCGTTGTGGCGGGATGTTGAAGAACGAGGTCGCCCGGACGGCGTTTCGGGACATCAGCACGAACAGGCGCTCCTTCCAGAGCGGCATGCCGGGCTCCTTGGATTCCAGGAGTGTTTCGATGCCGAGGAAGAACGTCGTGCGGTCGAGGTCGATCGGGAAATCCGGCGTCGCGGCCGCCAGGAGCGCCGCTCGCACGTCCGGTTCCTGCATGAACCCGTAGCGCAGCGTCAGCCGGAAGAACCCCTGCCCGAGGGGCTCGAGCTCGCTGCGGTCCAGGTCGGGGACGTAGGGCACGTCGCGCGTCGTCACCGTCAGGAGAATCACGCGCTCGTGGAGCACGCGGTTGTGCTCCAGGTTGTGCAGCAGGGTGAGCGGCGTGCCCTGCAGGTTGCTCGTCATGAAGACCGCCGTGCCGGGCACGCGATACGGCGGCTGGTCGGCGATCTCCTTGCGGAACTTGTCGAACGGGTACATCCGCTGCGCGAGCCGGGAGCCCAGCAGCGCGCGGCCTTGTTTCCACGTGGAGAGCGCCGTGAACACGATGGCGCCCACCACGAGCGGGAACCAGCCGCCGTGCAGGATCTTCGTCAGGTTTGCCCCGAAGAACGCGGCCTCGATCGTCATGAAGAAGATCGCGAGCGATCCCGCCACCGTGCGGCTCACGCCCCACCGCTCCCGCGCCACCAGGTACGCCAGCATCGTCGTGATCAGCATCGTCGATGTCACGGCAATGCCATAGGCGGCGGCCAAACCGCTGGAACTGCGGAAACCAAGCACGAGCCCGATCGTCGCAATCATCAAGGCCCAGTTCACCTGCGGCAGGTAGATCTGGCCGCTCTGCGAGGCCGACGTGTGCGCAATCGTGAGACGCGGGCAGTAGCCGAGCTGGATCGCCTGTCGCGTCAGCGAAAACGCGCCGGAGATCAGGGCTTGCGACGCGATCACCGCCGCGGCGGTCGCGAGCACCACGAGCGGATAGAGCGCCCAGCGCGGCGCGAGCAGGTAGAACGGCGACACCGCGTTCTCCGGGACTGACAGCAGCATCGCGCCCTGCCCGAGGTAGTTGAGCAGCAGCGACGGCAGCACCAGCGCGAACCAGGCGATGCGGATCGGGCGCCGGCCGAAATGTCCCATGTCGGCGTACAGCGCTTCCCCGCCGGTCAGGACCAGGAACACCGAACCCAGGACGACGAAGCCGTGCCAGCCGTTGTGCCAGAAGAAGCGCACCGCATCCAGCGGATTGAGCGCCGCGAGCACGTGCGGTTCGCGGACGATCCACGGAATGCCCAGCGCCGCGATGCTGACGAACCACAGCACCATCACCGGGCCGAACATCGCGCCGACCGTGCCCGTGCCGCGCGACTGGATGAAGAACAGCCCGAGCAGCACGAGGACGGCCGCGGGGACGACGTAGGGCTGGAACACGTTGGTGGCGACCGTGAGGCCTTCGACCGCGCCGAGGACCGAGATGGCCGGCGTGATCATGCCGTCGCCGTAGAGCAGCGAGGCGCCGAAGAGCCCCAGCGCGATGAGCGCCGTGCGGCTGCCGACTTTGGCGACCGGACTCTGGGACACGAGCGCCATCAGCGCGAGGATGCCGCCTTCACCCTTGTTGTCCGCCCGCATCACGAAGATCAGGTACTTGACCGTGATGATCAGCATCAGCGACCAGAAGATCAGCGACAGCACGCCGAGGACGTTCTCGGTCGTCGGCGGCAACCCATGTCCGCCGTGGAAGCACTCTTTCAGCGCGTAGAGGGGGCTCGTCCCGAGATCACCGTAGACGACGCCAAGGGCGCCGAGCGTCAGAACGGCGAGGCGGCGGCCGCGGAAGGCCTTGTTCGTGGGCGGGTGCAGTCACTGATGCAGCAGCCCGTCACAATATCGTGCCCCGTACCCGTGGTCAATTCCCAGGTTCCCGTCGTTCCCCAGTTCCCGTTCGTTCCCTTCTCCCCCCCCCGTCGTTCCCGTCGTTTCTGTGTCAGTATGGTTGGAGACAGTTTCTCCTTGTGGGGGCGATAGGCTTCGACGGGGGCAAGGGACTGTGGGATGCGTGCCGAGCTTGCTCATCTCGCTCGTTAAACCGGTGGGCAAAACAACGTAACTGCGAACACGCAGCTTGCGCTCGCGGCCTAACTAGGTCCGCGACGTTCGTCTTCGGCAGCCTGCGGCTGGGGAACGAACGCCATTCAGTAGGCTGGTGCTGACACGAGTCCGGCGCGTCGGCACGAGATGACACGGACTAGCGCGCGGCGCATTCGCCGCTCTTTGTTGCCGCGCGCGAAATATCAAGAACGGCTACGCACGTAGAGTTCTGCAGCGACAGGCCTTTCGGACGCGGGTTCGACTCCCGCCGCCTCCACCATTCAATCGAGGGGCTTTGCCCCTCGAACTCCCCTGCTCTCTCGCTCGCGCGATTCGCCTCTTTTGAAAAACACCTGGGCAAATCGCGCTCCGCTCGCGAGGCGGCCTTCGCTCACGCTCGGCCGCTGCGCGCCCGTGGGGCCTCGCCCAACGTCGATTATCCCGCCGCCTCCACTATTTCTCCACGGCCTTCGTCAGGGCCGCGCCGCCGCGGGCGATTCACCCTTCGCGCGCGGCCTTGAACACGGTGCAGCCGACGCGCGCGATCGTCCGAAAATGCTCGTCGTAGGTCGCGACCGTCGCACCATGGCGGGCGGCGACCGCGGCGATCCAGATGTCATTCGCGGGAACCGGCGTGCCCGCCTTTCGCAGGTCCAGCACGATGTCTGCGTAGACGCTCACGGCCTCCTCCGTCACCGCAAGCACCTCCACGACGGGGTTCGCAAGAAACGCCTGCAGGCCGGCGTGGTTGGCAGTGGCGCGCCGGCCCTGTCGGAACCCGGCCTCCAGCTCACCCAGCACGACGACGGGCACGCCGATCCAGCTCGCGCAATCGAGCAGTTCGACGATGGCCGGGTCACCGCGCTTGAAGTGGCTATAGGCGGACGTGTCGAGGCACACGCGCGTCACCGCCACATCTCCTCGTCGACCGTTTCGAACGGCGCCACCGCCGCGTCGAACTCTCGCTGTTCGTCGGCCGTCCAGGTGCCGGCCAGCCGCGCGAGGCCGTTGCTCGGACGACCTTCCGGGCCAACGCCGAGGCTGCGGCCGAGCAGTTCGATCACGGTGGCGTTGAGCGACGGTCGCGCCGGCGGCGCTCGCGAATGAGCGCCTAAGCCGGGCGGCGGGGAACGTTGCGAACGGTGAGATGTTTCATAAATGAATGCACTACTATGAGTGCAATGCATTCATCATACCACAGCGATCGCACGGATGAGCACCATGCAGCCGTGGACGGTCGTTTCCCACCTCGTCAGAACAGTCTCTTGACGTCGCTCTTCGTAACCTTCCCCATGGCGTTGCGCGGCAGCAGATCGACCACACGCAGCGCGGTCGGCACTTTGTAGGGCGCCAGTTGCGTCCCCGCCCACTGGCGCAGGTCCTCGAGCGCAGCGTCGAGCCCGCGCGCGGTTCCACCGCCACCGACACGCGTTCGCCCCACTCCGAATCGGGCACGCCGATCACGGCACAGTCGGAGATGGCGGGATGACGCCGCAGCACGTCCTCGATCTCGAGCGCCGACACCTTGTAGCCGCCCGTCTTGATGATGTCCACGCTCGCCCGTCCCAGCAGCCGGTAGCGACCGTCCTCGAGGAGGCCGACGTCGCCGGTGCGGAACCAGCCGTCGCGGAAGGCCTCGCGGGTCTCCTCCGGCCGGCGCCAGGTACTCGAGGAAGACGCTCGGACCGCGCACCTCGATCTCCCCCGGCGTGCCCAATGGCACCGTCAACGCCCTCGGCATCGACGAGCCGCACGTCCACGTCGGGAAGCGGCACGCCAACCGACCCCGGGCGCCGTTCGCCGTCGAGCGGATTCGACGAGGATCATGCCGATCTCCGTCATGCCGTAGCGCTCCAGGAGCGTGTGGCCGGTGATCTCGCGCCATCGCTCGAGCACGTTCAGCGGGAGGGCCGATGAGCCCGGACATCATCAGGCGCAGCGTGCGGGCCCCCTCCGATCGCCGGCGCTTCACGGCGTCCGGCGCCCGATCCCATGCGTCGATGAGACGGTAGTAGACGGTCGGCACGGCCGTGAACACCGTGATGTCGCCGGAGGCCAGGCGGTCCCAGACGCGCTCGGCATCGAACGCCGGCAGCATCTCGCACGTGCCTCCGACGGCCAGCGTCGTCGCCAGCCCGTTGATGATGCCGTGGACGTGATGGAGCGGCAGCGCCAGCAGGAACCGGTCGCGCGACGTCCAGCCCCATGCCGCCACCAGCGACGCGATCTGGGCGGCGATGTTGGCGTGGGTGGTGACCACACCTTTGGGCCGCCCCGTCGTGCCGCTCGTGTAGATGATCATGGCGCGACGCGACGCGGCGACTGTTGGCAGCGGGCCGGAACCGGCGGCGCCCAGGCAGTCCGCGGCCGCCTGAAACCGGGCGCCGGCGGCGCGCGCCAGCGGTGCCACACGACCGGCCAGGGCGGCATCGGCCACCACGATTTCCGCGCCGGCATCGCGAATGACTTACTCGAGTTCCGCGGGAGGATGGGACATCGCCAGCGGCACCGTGATGCCGCCCGCGCGCCAGATGCCATGCTGCACGGCGGCGTACGCGAAGCTCGGAGGCACGAGAAAGGCGACGCGCCCCTCGCCCAAATCGTCGCGGCCGTCGAGGAGCGCTGCCGCCACGCGCTGCGATGCCGCATCGAGATCGGCATACGAGAACATCCCGTCGTCGGCGACAATCGCTGGCTGCGTCATGGAATGAAAACGTCCCCGCCCATTATGCCTGCCCCGGCGCCACGCATGAGGCCTGCGCCCAACGATCGCCGTGTGAGAGGACGTGTCCCGGGGATGGGCCTGTCTCGGGTGTCTCAGTCTGAGACAGACGCCAACCCCGGTCCGGGACACTGCCGACCCAGACGGCGAGCGGCTCGGTCCAACAGTTCGTCCGCCATTCGCGCGATGTCAGTTCGCATCGCGAGCGGTTCGCACCAGTCGCCGGTATCTCCGCCGCGCCGTGGTACGCGCCGGCCACTTGCCCGCACACCGCCGCCGTCGTGTCCGCGTCGTCGCCCAGGTTCGCGGCCATCAGCACCGCGTCCCTGAACGAGCCGGTCTGCAGGAAGCACCACAGCGCGGCCTCGAGGCAGTCCACGACGTACCCGGTGCCGCGAATCCCGGCCACGGATTGTCTTCGATAGTCGCCCCTGGCGATGGCGACGATCTTCGCGCTGCCCGTGAACGAGGCACCGTCCGCGAACAGCACGTCGTCTTTCGCTAGCCCCGACAGCGCGCGCACAAGGATCCGCGAGAAGAGCCGGCTGGCGTCGAGACATTCCTCGGCGCCGTGCGTGGTGCGGGCGCTCTCCGCGGCGAAGCGTTCGGCCGTGTCGATGTCGGACAGATAGAACATGCGGGATCGGCGCGAGACGCATGAGGCACCCGTTGCCGGCCGATCGGGGATCGTCGGAATCCGGCGAAGGGATCGCCCGTCGCCGTGAACCGCGCCAGCGCGGCAGCCGACCGTGCCGCCGATGTCGAAGCACGTGCCGGTGCTGCTGAGGTAGCCGGTCGCTGCGCCCACCGGCAGGTAGCGCTCCATCTGATCGCGCGCATCGAATCCGCGCGCGTTCGACGAGGCTCGTCGCCAGGCACAGCGCCATGGACGTGTCGTCGGTCCACTGCCCGGCCGCAGCCCAAAAGGCCCGCCGCCAATCATGTCCGTCAGCGGCGGGAAACTGCCGCGAGGCTGGAACTCGACCGCCGTGCCGACGGCATCGCCGGCGGCGAGGCCGAGCAGGCAACCCCGGAATCTGTCTCTGGTGTTCGGCGCGTTAGGCATGGCCCTCACCTCGGTGCCGGCCGCTTCACAACCTGACGATCGTCACGCCGTCATTCCGGGGGTCCAGGCAGAACCCGCGGACAGCTGGCGATTTCGCGCAACCGCCGATGCAATGCCGCGCGAATGCGGCCGCCGCTCTTGCCGTGGATGAAGCGCAGTTCCGCGAGGTCGGCGAGCAGCGCCTCGTTGAGCGCGCGCTCGACGCGGCCGAGCGCCCCTTCAACGGTCAGGCCGTGCAGATCCACCTCGGCTCCGGCACCTGGCGCCTGCCGCCGAGCCGGCGAAGGAACGGCCGGTTCGTGCGATTTCGAGGGGACGCCAATGGTCTTCCGCTTGCGCGCCTCGAGCGACGAGACCTGCGATTCAGGGATGACCAGCGCTCGCCCTTCCACCTCCACGAGCAGGCGGCCGTTGTTCCGCGTCGCTCGAACGACGCCCTTCCCAAAGGGAGTCTGCACCGCTTCGCCGATCGCAACCCCCGGGGCCATGGCTCGAACGTATCATTTCGCATTATTTGCGGTGTCGCGCGGCGGGAGCCTGCAATTTCTGCAAGGTCCCCGCGAAATTGCCCCGCTGGTGCCGTCCTCTGGCGGGCACGCTCTTTGCCTTTCCCTTCCTGCCCGGGACGATGCTATCGTCGTCGTCCGCGCGGCGGAGGACACATGTCAGAAGATCGCTTGGCGAGTATCGAAGACAAATTGGACATCCTCGTGTCGGGCCAGGCAGCCCTACAGTCGGGCCAAGATGCGCTGCAGTCGGACGTGGCAGCCCTGCAGTCGGGCCAGACGGCGCTCCGGTCGGACGTGGCAGTCCTGCAGTCGGGCCAGACGGCGCTCCGGTCGGACGTGGCAGCCCTGCAGTCGGGCCAGACGGCGCTCCGGTCGGACGTGGCAGCCCTGCAGTCGGGCCAGACGGCGCTCCGGTCGGACGTGGCAGCCCTACAGTCGGGCCAGACGGCGCTCCGGTCGGACGTGGCAGTCCTGCAGTCGGGGCAAGAAACGCTCCGGTCTGATGTGACGGAGCTGAAGTCGGGCCTGTACGCTGTCGACAAGAGGCTGACGAAAGTCGAGGTCGGCCAGGAGCAAATGCGGGATGAGATCAAGCAGATTGCGGAGGGCCACGCCGCGACACAGGCAGCCATTGCCCGGGCCGTGCACACGGTGTGCGCCTACATCAATCGGCGGATCGAGCCGCTGGAACAGGCGTTCCGTCGCTAGCGCAACGCCTGTGGGGCGAAGGCGGCTCTCGGCGCGGGATCCGGCAACGGTCCGGCCTATCATCTGCTCATGACGCCCCAGAACCCGGCCACCCAGGCCCCAACGTCCTCACACGAATCGCTGCGGGCCCGGCTTGCGGGCGCCGTGCCGCGCGGCCTCTCCATCGCGCATCCGATCGAGGTCGCGCGCGCCGAGGGCACGCGGGTCTGGGACGCCGACGGCCGCGAATACCTCGACTTCGCCGGCGGCATCGGCGTGCTGAACGTCGGGCATCGCCATCCGCGCGTGGTCGCCGCCGTCGCCGACCAACTCACGCGGCTCACGCACATGGCCTGCCAGGTCGCGATGTACGACCCGTACGTCACGTTGGCGGAGCGGCTCGCGGCGCTGGTCGGCGGCCCGCCGCGCAAGACGCTGCTCGTCACGACGGGCGCCGAAGCGACCGAGAACGCCGTCAAGATCGCGCGCGCCCACACGAAGCGCCCGGCGTCATCGCCTTCTCGGGCGGATTCCACGGCCGCACGCTGCTCGCGCTCACGATGACCGCATCGAATCCGGGCTACCGCCAGAACTTCGGACCGTTCGCCTCGGATGTCTATCACGTGCCGTTTCCGTACCGAGTACCGCGGCTGGACCTCGGCACGGGCGCTGGGTGCGCTGGATGATCTGTTCGCGTCGGAAGTCGCCGCCGATCGGGTCGCGGCGATCATCATCGAGCCACAACTCGGCGAAGGTGGATTCGTGCCGGCGCCGCCGGACTTCCTGCGCGCACTGCGCAATCTGACGCGCCGTCACGGCATCGTCCTGATTCTCGACGAAATCCAGAGCGGATTCGGCCGCACCGGCCGCATGTTCGGCTACGAACACGCCGGCATCGAGCCAGACCTTGTGACGATGGCCAAGGGGCTGGCCGGCGGCCTGCCGCTGGCGGCGGTCGTCGGCACGGCGACGATGATGGACGCGCCGGGTCCCGGCGGCCTCGGCGGCACCTACGCCGGCAACGCGCTGTCGTGCGCGGCCGCGCTCGCGGTGCTCGACATCTTCGAGCAGGAGGATCTGGTGACCCGCGGCGCGGCGCTCGGCGCCACGCTGCGCGCCGGGCTCCTGCGCCTCGCCGAACGCGACTGTGCGCATCGGCGACGTCCGCGGCCTCGGCGCGATGCTCGCGATCGAACTCGTCACCGATCGGGCCACGCGCGAGCCGGACGCGGCCCTGGCGCAGCAGGTCGATTGATCGCGCGCGCGAACTCGGCCTGCTCCTGCTCAAATGCGGCGCGCACAAGAACGTCGTGCGGTTGCTCCCGCCGCTCGTCGCCACGGCAGACGACGCGGCTCAGGCGCTGAGCGTGATCGAGGCCGCGCTCGCATGACCCATCGTCCCGGCCCGCCGCCGACGATCGACTGCCGGCCGCTGCCGGCCTTCGCGGCCGACGATTTTTCGGCCGTGCGCGCGGCCTTCCGCGACGCGACGCCCATTCCACTCGGACAGGCGTGGCTCGAGACCGCCGCACCTGACTTCGCGCCCGGCACCGTGCGCACCGGCTGGCGCGGCGATGCGCTGCTGGTTTTCGCCGAGCTCAGCGACGCGGACATCTTCACCCGCGCCCAACAGCACAACGATCGATTCTGGGAACTCGGCGACACCTTCGAGCTGTTCCTTCAGCCGGAGCCCGGGCCCGCCTACGTGGAGTTTCACGTCACGCCGAACAACCTGCGCCTGCAACTCCGCTTCGCGTCGCCGCCATCGACGCGGCCGGCAGCCGCGGGCGATCCGTTTGAGGTGTCGCTGATTCGCGCGGACGCGTTTCAGTCGCGGACGTGGGTGGACGCCGACGCGCGCGAGTGGTGTGTGCTCGCGGAGATTCCAGCGGCATCGGTGTCCGACCTGAAGGCAGACCCCGGCGGTGTCACCATTGCTCCGCTGGCCGGCGCCATCTGGCGCTTCTCATTCAGCCGCTACGACTACACCCGGGGGCGCGAGCAGCCGGTCATTTCGTCCACCTCACCGCACGCGGAGCCGCGCTTCCACCGGCCGCATGAGTGGGGTGTGTTGCGGTTCGGCGCATAATCAGCGTCACACCGATATGGCCCATTCGGAACTCTACGTGGCCGGCCTGTGGCGCTATCCGGTCAAGACCCTGGCCGGCGAGCGGCTGGCCGAAGCCACCCTGGGCCTCGACGGCATCCCGCACGACCGCATCGTCCATGTCCGCGGCCCGGAAGGCGTGCGCACGTCGCGCAAGCACTACCGGCTGCTCGGCCTGCACGGCACCCTGGACGCGAACGCCATGCCGCTCATCAACGGCCACGCCTGGGACAGCGCCGAAGCCCTGGCGCTGGTCAAGCGCGCGGCCGGCAACGACGCGTGGCTCGAGGCGTACGACGGCGAGGAGCGGTTCGACGTGCTGCCGTTGCTCGTCGCGACGGATGGCGCGGTCGCCGCGTTCGGCCGCGACGTGCGCCGCCTGCGCCCCAACATCCTGATTGGCGGCGTCGACGGCATGGACGAGACGAACTGGCCGGGCGGCGAACTGCACATCGGCGACGCGATCGTGCGGCTGGATTCGCTGCGTGGCCGCTGCCCGATGACAACCGTGGATCCGGATACGCTCGAACGCGATCCCGACGTGCTGCGGGACATCGGCCGCCGCTTCGGCGGCCGCCTGGCGCTGAACGCCGACGTCGTGCGCCCCGGCGCCATTCGCGTGGGCGACGCCGTCAGGCTCGGGCGCCGACGGCCGTCAGCGTAGGCGCGCGCAATGCGCGTGCACTACAGTGCGCCGTCCCGGCGGGTCACGGCGGGAGTAGGATCAAGCCGTACGGGCGTGGCATCGACGACCCGCGCGCTGCCAGGGAGACCCCGGCATGATCATCCTCATCATCGTTTCGTTTCTCGTGATCGTCGCGGTGATGGTGACGATCTTCGTCGTCATTTCCCGCAGCAAGGACGACCAGGCCGTGTAGGAACGACGGGAACGATCGGGAACGACGGGAACGACGGGAACGACGGGAACGATCGTTACAGCGTCAGCGCAGTCACTGCACGTTAAACCGCACATCTCGCCTCACGGCGTCTTTTCCCGATCCGGCGTCGAACGTCAGCAGTACGCCCCGGGCTTCAGTGAGACCATCGGAATCGTGAAGCCGTAGGACGCCTCGCGCGTCTTGCCAAACGCCATCACCGGAATCGTGACCACGCGATTGACCAACTCCGACCCGTACTGTCGGTGATGCGCGTGTGCAGGTCCACCGGCTTGACGGTGCCCTTCGGCTGGTACACCCTCGCGAACGCTTTCACCTGGTCCGCCTTCAGCCTGAAGTACCGGTTCGTCGTCGGCACGATGGGCATGAGATCGAGCAGCAGATCGCGGGGTGCAGCGGCGAGGGCCGGCGTCGCGTTCAGCATGATGCCCGACAGCGCCACCGCGCCCTTGGAGAAATCCGGGACGTCCACGTCGTAGTAGATGCTGCCGCTCCTGTCCTGGCTCGGCAGATGGGCCGACAGCCGCAACTGATAGCGACCGGGCTTGAGGTTGATGCGCGTGAGCACCTCGTAGCCGACTTTGCCGGAGATGCCGGACTTCAGCGTTACATCGGCTTTCAGTCCGTGCACGGACTTCGACGATCCGTTCTGGCCGAAGGCGTCCACGAGGAAGTCCACGTGTTCGACGCGGCGCTCCTCGGCCGTCGTCACATCCTGAACGATCCCGAGTGCGATGGCGACGATGCCTTCCCTGCGATCCGGCGACGCGAATGCCGCAGCGGTGACCTGCAGCGGCAGATCGCCGACCGGAAGAAGGCCCGAGATCGCCTTCCACAGCGGAGACGGTCCCGGCTTCGCGCCCGCGCTGGACTTGATGGCCTTCGCGGCATCGGGCGCGTAGTAACCGCTGCGCGTGCGCACGGTCAGGCCGGGCTGATTGACCCTGACCTCGATGCGCCGGTACCGGCCGTCGTCTGGAATCGCCGGCTCGTAGCCGAGCAGGTAGTACGAGCTGTTCTCAAGGAACACCTGGCCGATGGCGGTCTGGTAGTCGTCGCGGTTGACGATGGGGAACCCGCCGGTGTTCTCGGAGAGCGTGAACAGGAAGTCCTTGTGCCGGTCGTAGATCCGATCGCCCATGGTGCCTTCGAGGGCGCTCGGATCGATGGCGTGGATGTTGACGTTGGCAATCTGCGCCTGGCGGAACACGTCCTGCATCTGCTCCATCAGCCAGGACGCGCGGCCCACAGGGTCGCCGCCGGTGCCTGCCCTGCCGGCGAACACCGGTCTGGCGGCCCCTTCCAGGTCCACGGCGACGCCCGTGCTGATGTAGAACATCGCCTTGCGCCGCTGCGGGATTTCCGCCAGCATCTCCGACGCGCGCAGGAGCGCACCGACCGAGTAGCGCTCGAACAGCTCCTGGTCGCCGCCGAAGCCCGGCGCGAACCGATCGATCGCGGCCAGCAGCTTGGCGCGATCGTTCGTGAACTCCTGCACACTGCGCGAGTCCATGGTGTAGATCACGGCCGCCAGGTCCGACGGTCCCAGGTGCTCCACGATGGCCTTGGCGGCGGTCTTCACGTTGTTCGTGAAGCGCGGACTCATCGACGACGTCATCGCGTCGTCGAGCAAGATGAGGATCAGGCGGCGATCGTTCATGTTGTCGTTGCGGCGGATGTCCGGCGCGACGTCGCGCATCCAGTCCGTGGTCGGCTCAACCGGGTCGGGCACCGAGACTTCGCTGAAGCTGACGACCTTCTGCGGCTTGCCCTCCTCGAGGACCGTGAAGTCGTTGGCGGTCAAGCCCTTCGACCGGCACCCGGCCGGAGTCGAGGACGGACACGTCGAGGCGGACGATTTCGATCTTGGATTTGAACTGCGGCAATCCCGTGGCCGGCAGTTGCTGCGACAGCGGCGGGGGCGTCTGGGCCGGCGGCGGAGGCGGCGGCTGCTGCCCGGCCGGCAGCGCCGACCACGCCAGGCAGGCCACGAACGACAAGCGCCAGACGTCGAATCATGAGTCCCTATGGTAAGACAGGCGTCCCGCCCGAAAGTTGCATTTCGGCTACCGAACCTGGAACTGCGTGTCCCGTCTGGCGGTCGCCTTGCTGGTGCCAGCGGCGAACGTCAGCAGGTACTCGCCTGGCGCCAGTTGTGCCAGCGGTAATCGCAGTTGGTAGTCCGCCGCGCGCTCGGCTGAGAATCGGTCGGGCGCGAGCGTGTCCGCTTTGTCGAACACGGACTTCCCCGCCGCATCGAGGATCTGCATCTTCATCGACACCGGCCCCAGCTTGTCGCTGCCGCCCTGGTAGATGCGCAGGAACGCTGTCACGACGTCAGACTTCATGAAGGCGCGCTCGCTGGTGGGCGCGAGCGGGACGATATCGCGGAGCGACGCGGGCCGGCGCCACGGGCGCGGACGGTAGCGCGCTGTTCAGGACGACCCCGGACAACGACAATTTCTCTTTTCTGAAGTCGGGCACGTCCACATCCACGTAGACGCTGCCGCGGGTGTCCGCCACGATGCTGTGCGCGGACAGCCGCACTTCGTACTTGCCCGGCTTCGGCAGCTCGATCCGCGCCAGCAGTTCGTAGCGCGACTCGTCGCTGTCCGCGCGGGCGGCCGGCACGGTGATCGGGATCATCTGCGTGTCGGACGCGCGTTGGTCGCCATCGGCCGTGAACGCCTTCACGAGCAACTCGATCTGCTCGGGCGTCCGGGCAACGAACGGCAACTGGCGCACACCAATCGCGAGCGTCACGACGGCCGTTGGACCGCCTGCCACCGCGAACGGCGCGGCAGTCGCCCGCAGCTTCAGAGCCGACAGCGGCAGGATGCCCGCCAGCGCCTCGACGTCGGGCGGCGGAGGCGGTGCGGGCGCCGCCGCTCCCGTCGGCTTCGCCGCCTTCGGCGCCCAGTAACTGCGGCGCGTCGACACCTCCACGTCCGGACGCCCCTTGACCGTCACCGTAATCCGGCGGAACGTCCCATCGTCGTCGCGTGTGGGCTGATAGGCCAGCAGGTAATACGAGCTGTTCTCCCTGAAGATCCGCTGGATGCCTGGCCCGAAGTCGTTGGTGTTCACGATCGCCCGCCCGCCGGTGTTCTCCGCCACGGTCAGGTACTGATCGCGCATGCCGTTGAGGCGAAGCCCCATCGTGTCGACGGGGCTGACAGTCACGTGCGCCTGCTGCGCGGCGGTGAACACGTCTCGCCAGTCCCAGTAGATCCCGCACGAGTCCGGCTCCATCGGCACACCCGGCATCTCGCCGCCGAAATACACGATGGCCTTCCGTCGATCCGGCACCGTGCTGAGCTGGCCGATCACGCCCTTGATCGTGCCGATCGCGTAGCGCGCGCCCAGGCAGGCGGCCGGCCCGTCGACCAGATCGCCGCCGCCGCCCTCCGGGAAGGCCTGCACGGCCTTGATCAGGCGCGCGTGATCGCTCGTGAGGTTCTGGTTCAACCGCGTGCGCTGCGTGAACAGCAGCGCCACCAGGTCCTCGGGGCCGAGCCGGTTGATGAACTGCGCGACCCCCTCCTTCATCTTCTTGATGGCGCCCAGATCAACAACGTTATGTTGCGGAACGGGGAGCGGTCCACGCACCTTCTCCATCAGCCCCATGCTTCGCGCGTCGTCGATCACGAGCACGAAGATGCGCTGGTTGGCGATCTCGTTGGTGACGACATCCGGCGTCACCGCGTGCGCCCACACCGGGCCGGTGGTGACGACGTCGGCGATGTCCACGGCGGTGAAGCCCTCGATGGTCTGCGGCTTGTTGTCTTCGAGCAGCGTGAAGTCGTCCTTCGTCAGGCCGCGGACCGGCATGCCTGACTTGTCGAGGACGGTGACGTCGAGCTGGAGCAGATCGATGCGGGCCCTGAATATCGGCGGCTTCTGCTGGGACGACATGAAGGACGTGAAGAGGGCGAGGAGCGTGAAGGCCGTCACGACGATCACGACCGCCGGCGCGCGCGCCGCGGAGGCCGCGTGCGTCTTCACGTCCTTCACCGGCTTCACGGCCTTCACGTCGGCCCTATCGCACGACCTGGAAGCGGCTATCCCGGCTCACCTTCGTGGCCCCGGCCTCGGCTTCGATCGTCAGCACGTAGCGGCCGTTCGGGAGATCGGCGACGGGCACGTCGAAGCGCACGTCGGCGGCGCCGTCGGTGAACTTGCCGGCGGCGAGCGGCTGCACGCGGTCGATAATGACCTTGTCCTCGGTGTCGCGGATGGTCATGCGGACCGCGGCGCCGGCGGTCTTCGAGCCCTTGCCCTGATAGACGCGCGCGAACGCCGACACGGTGTAGGTGGGCGCGAAGACACGCCGCGTCGTGGGAATGACGGGCACCATCGCCTTGAACAGGTCCTTCGGCGCGAAGACCGGGCTGGGCGTGGCGCTGATGAGCAAGCCCGACAGGTTCAGCGGCGCCTGGGCGAAGTCCGGCACGTCCACGTCGAAATACACGCTGCCGGCCGTGTCGAGGCTGGTGACGAACGCAGCCACGCGCACCTGGTACCGGCCGGGCTTCAAATCGATCTTGCCGAACACCTCGTACTGCGCGTCGCCCGTCGCGCCGGCGCGAATCACGACGTTGGCCTTGGACCGCGCGTTGCCGTAGGCCTTGCCGTCCGCATCGAACGCGGAAATCTGGAGGTCCACGTTTTCCACCATGCGCTCGCTGGTCTCGCGAATGGGCTGCTTGAGGCCGACGGCGATTGCGAGCGACGCGTCACCCTTGGCGTCCTTGGTGCCCTTCGGAATCGCGAATGGCGCGACGGTGACCTGCATCGGCAAATCGCCCTTCGGCACGACGCCGGCGAGCGCCTTGTTCAACGGCGAGGCAATCGGGCCCGGCCGCCCGGCCGGCGAGTCGCGCGGCGCGTCGTACCCGCTGCGCGTGCGCACCTCGACGTCCGGCCGATCGACCTTCACCTCGAGGCGGCGGAACCGGCCGTCGCGCGCGGATTCGGTCGGCTGGTAGCCGAGCAGATAGTACGACGCGTTCTCCTCGAACACGGCGGTCAGGCCCGGTTCGAAGTCGGCGGAATTGACGACCGGGCGGCCGCCGGTCGCGGCCGCGATGTTGATGAGGTAATCCACTTCAGCCCCGGGCTGGCACGTCGGCTTGGGCGCCGGCGGCAGTGCGGTCGGCAGTGGCACACGCAGGCCGCACGGATCCACGGAGTACACGTTGACGTTCGCGCGCTTCGCGCGATCGAACACGTCGGTCATCTGGTCCTTGATCCGCATCTGCAGCGCCTGCGCGCTCGTGGCGCCGGCGGCGACGTTCTTGTCGGTGAACACTTGCGTCACCGCGCCGGTGATATCGAACGGCAGGCCCTGCCCGACGTAGATGATCGCCTTGCGCCGGTCCGGCACGTCCGACAGGAAGTCCACGGCGCGCTCGAGCACGCCGACCGAATTGAGATACCAGAGATCGTCCATCCCTTCCGGGCCGCCCATGCCGCGGAATCCCACGGTGAAGGTGTCGACCGCCTTGAGCAGCCGCGCGCGATCCGACGTGAAGTCCTGCGCGTTCCGGTTGTCGCGCGTGAACACGACGGACAGGAGATCGCCGGGCGTCAGGTGGTCGATCACGCTCCGCCCGATGTCCTTCACCGCCTTGATCGCCGGTAGGTTGTTCTCAATCGTCGCGTCGTCAATCGCGAGGATGAAGAGGCGGCGCTGCTGGACGTCCGCGTTGCCCTTCACATCCGGCGAGACGTTGCGCAGCCACGGGGCCGCCGTGGGATCCGGTACCGGATCCGGCAAATCGATCGGACTGAACGCCGAGATCGACTGCGGCACGCCATCCTCGAAGACGGTGAAGTCCGTTGGGCCCAGGCCGCGCACGGGCCGGCGGTTCTTGTCGAGCACCGTGACGTCCAGACGCACGACGTCCACGCTGCTTCGAAACTGGGGCGCTTGAGAGGCGGCGGGAGTCGTCTGGGGAAGGGTCGCCGGTGGCGCCTGCCGCGCCCACACAGCCACACCAAGGCCCACGACGATCAGGACGAAAGCGAGACGTCGCATGGAACTTCCTGTCAGGCCCGGCAAGGGAATGCTACCGCAAAGTCGGAGGTCAGAGGTCAGAAGTCAGAGGTAAATTTGGAGGGCGGAAGTCGAAGGAAGAACTGGAGCGAAAGCCAGGCAAAAGATGGCCAGCGGAGGCTCGTTCCTCACCTCTGACCTCTGACCTCTGAACCTCTAAGTTGCCCTCAGAGGCTGCGGAGGAGTCCGAGGAGGACGAGGATGTACGGCACGAAGGGGTGGCCGATGAAGCCCATCAGGCTGGTCGCGACCGGGCGTTTTGCCGTCTCCACGGCCAGGGGTAGAGCGAAACCCATGCCGGGCCAAAACCGTCGGAAAACCGCCTGTTTTGGTCAGGGACGTTGCAGTTTCTGCAATGGGAATTGCAGATTTGAATACGTCCGGACGGCGTAGGCCTGGGCTTCAGCCCCGGCGCGTCCGCCGGCCCTGAAGGGCCGGCCTACTTAAATCTCCCCAAGGCCACCAGCAGGTCGAGTCGGGCCCGCCGGACGGCGCCTTCGGCCAGTTCCGCGGTGCTCTTGGCGTCGAGGTCGGAGCGTTGGGCGTCGATGACTTCGAGGTTGGTGCTCGCGCCGGCTTCAAAGGCCGCGGTGGTGATGCGCAGGACCTCGGCGGTCTCCACCGCTGATTGACGAGCGCTTTCGAGCGCGCGCTCGAGCGCGCGCAGCGCCTCCTGCGAGAGGCGCACCTCGGAACGCGCCTTGATCTCCGCCGCGGAGAGTTCGATCTTCGCCTGATCGAGGGTGATGTTGCGCTGGTGCAACGCGATCTTCCGCTGCCCGCCCTCATAGATCACCTGCGTGGCCGAGAGCGTCAGGCGCCAGGTCCCCGGCGGGGAGAAGATGCCGGCGGGCGTGACATACGCCGGATCGAATGACGCGGTGGCCGTCGGCAGCCAATCGCGCCAGCTGTCCTGCACGACGCGCTCGGCCGCGCGCTGAATGGCCGCGCGGGTGATCAGATCCGGACGCGCGGTCCGCCAAGCCGTGTCCTCGAACGCGCCCGACATGTCGAACGCCGGATCGGCGCCGGCGTCCACCGGACCGTCGGCCGCCAGAATGACACCGAGCGCCTCCTGCGCGGTGCGCAGCACCAGCCGCAGCGCCTCGAGGCGCGTGGTCTCCTGCGACACGACCTGCGACGCCCGCACCTGGTTCAGCCGGCTGCCCGCGCCGCCTTCGAAGCGCTTGGTCGCGTAGTCGAGATGCGCCCGCGCGCTGCCGAGCGCCCGCTCGCCCACTTCGACCTGCCGCCGGGCCGTGATGACGACGAGGTAAATCTGCGCCGCGGACGACACGATCTGCTGGCGCACTTCGGCGGCGCCCGCCTCCGCGACGTCCACCTGATCGCGCGACTGGTTCACCTGCGCCCATCGCGAGGCATTCAGCACCTGCAGGCCCGCGCTGGCGGAGATGTTGAACTGATTCTGGGGCTGCGTGGTGCCGCCCGAAAAGCCGCGCGATCCGTCCAGCGTCGTGTTCGTGACGCTGGCGGTGACGAACGGCAGGATCACGGCCTTGGATTGCTGCAGCAGCGTCTCGGCGCGCGCGATGGTGGTCGCCGCGCGCGCGACCGTCGGGTTCTTCGCGATCGCCTGCTGAATCACGGCGTCGAATTCCATCGTCGGGATGGGTGCAGCCGCCGGCGCCGTCTGCCCAGCCGCCTGCTGCGCCCGCGCCAGGCCAGGCGGGCACACCAGCAGCAGGCACGCCGTCACGCCGACCAACGCCGCCAGACGCTCTTGTCTAGACATGCGCGCCTCCCGCGACGGGCGCGTCAGCGTCCCAGTCATCGCGCTTGGGCCTGCCGGGCGCCAGCGTGCGGATGGTGACGTAGAGCACGGGAATGAAGATGACCGACAGGAACGTGGACGCCAGCATGCCGCCGGCCACGGCCGTGCCGACGGAATTGCGGGCCGCGGATCCCGCGCCGGTGGCGTAGGCCAGCGGCAGCACGCCGAGGATGAACGCAAACGACGTCATCAGGATCGGCCGCAGCCGGATGCGCGCCGACTGCACGGCCGCATCGACGATCGACTGCCCCTGCTCGCGCAACTGCTCGGCGAACTCGACGATCAGGATCGAGTTCTTGGCCGCCAGCCCGATGAGCATGATGAGCCCGACCTGGCAGAACACGTCGTTCGTGAACCCGCGGATGAGCTGCGCGCTCAGGGCGCCCAGGACCGCGAGCGGCACGCCGAGCAGAATGATGAACGGCAACACCCAGCTCTCGTACTGCGCCGCCAGCACGAGGTAGACGAGCAGGATGCTCAGGCCGAAGAGGTACACGGCGATGGATCCGGCGCGGATTTCCTCGAGCGACTGCCCCGCCCACGCGAAATCGAACCCGCCCGGCAGCGTCTCCCGCGCCAACTGCTGCATGTAGGCGATGGCCTCGCCGCTGCTCACGCCCGGCGCCGGCGACCCGGTCAGCTCCGTCGATCGGAACAGGTTGAAATGGCTGATGACGGCCGGGGCGGTGGTCTCGCGCATCCGCACGACCGACTCGAGCGGCACCATCTGGCCGTTGGACGCCCGCGCGTAATACCGCTTGAGGCTGTCCGGGCTCGCGCGGAACGCCTGATCGGCCTGCACGTACACGCGATAAGCGCGGTTGTTCAGGTCGAAGTCGTTGACATAGCTCGATCCGAGGAGCACCGCCAGCGCGTCCGTCACTTCGCGAATCGGCAGGCCCAGGCTTCGCGCGCGATCCCGATCGATCTCGACGACCAACTGCGGATCGTTGGCCGTGAAGCTGCTGAAGAGGTTGACGACGCGGCCCGACCCGTTGCCCTGCGCCATCATCTGAAACGTCGTGTTCGCCAGATTGTTGATGTCGGTCCCCGACCCATCGAGCACCTCGAACTGGAAGCCGCCGAACGTCGACAGGCCCTGAATCGCGGGGGGCGCCACGGGAATCACGAGCGCGCCGGCAATGCCGCCCGTCAGCGCTCCGCGCAACCGCCCGAGCAGGGCCGCCAGCGACTGGCTCTTCAACGGCCGATCCTCAAAGGGCCTCAGCCGCACGAACATCAGGCCCTGGTTCGGCGCCGACCCGCTGAAGCTGAACCCGGTCACGGAGAACGCCGCCATCACTTCCGGCTGGTCCAGGATGACCTTCTCGGCCTGGCGCGCGATGTTCGACGTATATTCGAGCGACGACCCGGCCGGCGCCTGGATGATCGTGATGAAGTAGCCCTCGTCTTCGTCCGGCACGAACGACGACGGCACGGCGCGGTAGACCATCCAGGTCGCGAACAGCCCGCCGACGAACAGCAGCATCATGGCGAATCGCCAGCGCAGCGCGAATCGCAGCGCGCGCACGTAGACGTTCGTGCCGCCTTCAATCACCCGATTGACCCACGAGAAGAACCAGCCGTGCGCGTGCGGCTCCTTGTCCAGCAGCAGGGCGGCCAGGGCGGGCGTGAACGTCACGGCGTTGAACACCGAGAGCACGACCGAAAACGCAATGGTCAGCGAGAACTGCTGGTAGAGCCGCCCGGTCGTGCCGGGGAAGAACGCCACCGGCACGAACACCGAGACCAGCACGATCCCGATGACGACGACCGCCGAAAACACCTCGGCCATCGCGTCGATCGCCGCCCGGTGCGCGCGCTTGCCGTACTCCCGCATGTGCCGTTCGATGTTCTCGATCACGACAATCGCGTCATCCACCACGATGCCGGTGGCGAGCACGATGCCGAACAGCGTCAGCGTGTTGATCGAGAAGCCGAACACCTTGACGAACGCGAACGTGCCGACGAGCGACACCGGAATGGTAATCGCCGGAATGATCGTGCTGCGCCAGTTCTGCAGGAACAGGAACATCACGAGCACGACGAGGCCGATGGCCTCAGCCAGCGTCTTCAGGACCTCCCAGATCGATTCGCGCACGACGGTGACGTTGTCGAACGCAATCTGCGGCCTTGAGCCCGGGCGGGAAGTTCGCCCGCAGCCGGTCGAGTTCCTGCTCGATGCGCGCGAACACCTCGATGGCGTTCGCCGACGGCAGCAACTGGATGCCGACGCCGGACGCCTGCTTGCCGCGCGAATCGCAGCAGCGAGGCGTAGGTTTCGGCGCCGAGCTCCACGCGGCCGACGTCCTTCACGCGCACGAGCGCGCCGTCGCGGCCCGCCTTGACGACGATGTCCTCGAATTCGGCGGCCGTGGTCAGCCGGCCCGCGGCCCGCACGCTGATCTGGTACATCTGGTCGTCGGCGGCCGGCGCATCGCCGATGCTGCCGGCCGCGACCTGGATGTTCTGCTCGCGCAGCGCGGCGACCACGTCGCCCGGCGTGATGCCGCGCCCCGCCAGCTGGGCCGGGTTCAGCCAGAGCCGCATCGCGAACTTGCGCTCGCCGAAGATGACGACGTTGCCCACGCCGGGAATGCGCTTGAACGCATCCCGCACGTACAGATCGAGGTAGTTGCTGATGAACAGCGAATCGTACCGGTCGTCCTCCGTGTAGAAGCCGATGGCGCCAATGAAGCCGGCGGTATTCTTCGTCACCGAGATCCCGTTGGTGCGCACTTCGGTCGGCATGCGCCCCAGCGCCTGGTTGACGCGGTTCTGCACGTCCACGGCCGCCAGATCCGGGTTGCGGCCGACCTCGAACGTGACCGTGATCTGAGCACGAACCGGTGTTGGTGCTGGAGGACCGCATGTACTGCATGCCCTCGACGCCGTTGATGACCTGCTCGAGCGGTGTCGTCACCGCGCTCTCGACGGCTTGCGCATTCGCGCCGGTATAGAACGGCGGCCACCGTCACCGCCGGCGGCGTCAGATCCGGATAGCGCGCCAGCGGCAGCGTCGGAATCGCGATCGCACCCGCGAGGATGATCATCGCGGACAGACCGTCGCGAGAATCGGCCGCTTGATGAAGACGTCGCAGAACACCTAGCGTCCCCTTGCCCCCCGTCCGGCCGGCGGGGCCTCCAGACACCGGCGCGCCGTCGCCGATCTTCTGGATGCCGGCGACGATGACGCGGTCGCCCGGCTTTCAGGCCGCCCAGCACGAGGTAGTCGTTGCCCACGAGCGGGCCGACGGACACCGGCTTCTGGCGGGCCACCAGGTGCCGCCATCGCCGGCGTCCGCGACGAACACGAAATACTGGCCGCTGATGCGCGTGACCGCCACGAGCGGCACCGTCAGCGCCGGCGCCGTGGACCACGCGATCCGCGCGCGCACGAACTGGTCGGCGCGCAGCACCTCGCCCGGCGCCGTAATCGCCGTCTTCACCAGCACGGTCTGCGTCGCATCGTCCACGGACGGCGAGATGAAATTGACCCGCTCGCTCGTCCTCACCGCGCCCGCTTCATCCAGGAGGTGCACGACCTGGCCGATCCTCAGCTTCGGCGCGTCCTGCACGGGCACACTGACGTACAGCTCCAGCGCCGTGTTGTCCTCAATCGTCGTCAGCGGTGTCGAACGGGTGATGCGATCTCCTGGCCTCACCGGCACGTCGCCGATCACGCCGCTGGCGGCGGCGGTCACCTTCGCATAGCCCAGTTCGTTGCGCTGTTGCTTGATCTGTTCCTCGATGGCCTTCACCGTGGCTTCCGCCGATCGGAGAAGCGCCTGGGCCTGATCGAACTCCTGCTGGCTCATCGCGCCGGCTTCCAGCAGTTTCTTCGCGCGTGCCGCCTGCTGGCGGGCGAAACTGGCGTCCGACTCCCGGGCCGCGCGGACCGATTCGAGGTTCGCGACCAGGGCCTGTTGAGAGGCGGCGTCGATCTCGAACAGGACGGTTCCCGGGGTCACCCGGTCGCCGGATTTCACGGCGATCTTCGTGATGAAACCCTCGACCTGGGATTGCACGGTCACGGACCGCCGCGAGCGCACGGTGCCCACGAATTCGCTGAACTGCTCCACTGGCTTCTCCGCCAGCGTGAGCAATTCGACCGGAACGGCTCCGCCGCCCCGCCCGCCACGCCCGCCCGCACCAGCCGCGCCGCCGGCCGGCTCGGGAGCCGACCCGCAGGCCGATGTCAGCACCACGCACAGGGCGCCCGCCAGCGCCGTCGCCCGATCAACCCGAAACATTAAAGACATGGATCCGCTCACAGACTGGAATCGCCACGAGGGAACAATGACCTACGATATCAAAAAGGCCCGAGGGGCCAACGGTTCCAAGGGGTCCGGATCCCACGCGGTCCAGCAGATAGAATCATTCTCTTGGCAACGACCCGCGCCCGGCTGGCCCGCCCCCTCGTGCTGGTCGCCCTCTGCCTGCTCGCGGCACAAACGGGGTCGGCCTTTCAGGGGCAAACGGTTTCCTACACGATGTACACGCCCGACGGCCGGCGCACGGCCGTCGTCCGCACGGGCATCACGCCCGAGACAATCGCGCTCGAACAATTGGCGAGCACATTCAGCCTGACGTTCACCGAGGACCGCGCAGCCAACGGCATCATCATCGGCACGAAGGGCGAGCGCATCTACGCGTCCCCAGGCCAGTCCTTCGTGCGCGCCGCGGGCCGCGTCGTCGCGCTCGACGGCCCGGTGCAGCGCGACCGCGGCGGCTGGACGGTCCCAATCGACTTTCTGACCAAGGCGCTCGGGCCCGCCATCGGCCAACCGGTGGTGGTGCGACGCGCGTCGCGCCTCGTGCTGGTGGGCACCGTGCGCGTTCCGGAAATAAAGAGCCATGTCGAGCGCACGGGCTCGGGCGCCCGCGTCGTGATCACCATTCAACCGGCGACACTCCACCGCGTCACGCGGGAGGGCGCCCACCTCACGATTCACTTCGACGCCACGGCGCTGGATGCCGCGGCGCCGACCGGACTGATTCCGGACTTCGCACCTGGCATCCGCGTGGACGGGACGAATCTGGTGATCGACCTCGGCCCGCAGGCGGCCGCGCATCGCGCGGAGGACGACCGCGCCACCGGGGCGCTGACGATCGATCTCCTGCCGCCACAGCCACCGGCCCCGCCGCCCGGCCCAGCCAGGCCCGCTCCAGCGCCGCCCCCGGCGCCGAAGCTCGACCTCCAGCCTGCCGGCTTGCGCACGATCGTGCTCGACCCGGGCCACGGCGGCGACGATGCGGGCGAAACGGGCGCGGGCGGCACGAAGGAGAAGGACATCACGCTGATCGTGGCGCGGCGACTCAAGGCCGCGATCGAAGGGCGGCTCGGCCTGCGCGTGCTGCTGACTCGCGAGGGCGACGACACCGTCTCGATGGATCGCCGCACCGAAATCGCGAACAACAACAAGGCCGATGCGTTCATCAGCCTGCACGCGAACGGGTCCATCCGGCCAGGCGTGCGCGGCACGCAGATCTTCACGCCGTTCGTGACCGCCGCCGGCGGGACGGGCACCGACGCGAACGCACGACTGCCGACGGTGCCGGTGGTCGGCGGCGGGTCGCGCGTGATCGAATCGGTCCCATGGGACGTGGCGCAGCGGCCATTCGTCGATCAGTCCACCTCGCTGGGCGCCGTGCTGGCACGTCAACTGGCCGAGCACAACGTGCCGCTGTTCGCGCGGCCAGCCGTGCAGGCGCCGATGCGCGTTCTCACCTCGGCCCACATGCCGGCCGTACTGCTCGAACTGGCGTTCCTGTCGAACGCCGACGATGAGAAGCTGCTGGCGAACAGCGACTGGCAATCGTCCGTGATCGAGGGCGTGCTGGCGGCGCTCGGCGAAATCCGGCGCGGCATTCCGGCCGGCCCCGCCGCGGGTGACCGCCGATGAGCGAGGCCCCGGTGACGCCGGCGGAAGCGACGCCCACCCCACCGACGCCCACGGCACCAACGCCCCCGGTCTCCGGCGCGCGCGGGCTGCGCGTCGCCATTGTGGCCGGCCTGGTCCTGCTGGCGGTGGGGCTCTGGCTGGTCACGCTGGTGCCCGGCTGGATCTCCCGCAATCCTGCCGCGGCGCCGCCGGCGCCGACGCCGGAGTCGTCCAGCGCACGCCGGATCAAAGCCACGTTGTTCTATGTGTCGGACGACGGCAGCGAACTCATTCCGGTGACGCGGGACGTCCCCTACGGCGAGACGAAGGCCGAGCAGGCGCGGCACATCCTGACCGCGCAAGTGCGTACGCCGCCCGATGGATATGCCTCGGCGATTCCGGCGGGCACGAACGTGCGCGGTGTCTTCATCGGCGCCAAGGGCGAGCTCTACGTCGATCTGAGTCCGACCGCGGCGACCGGAACGCTGGGCGGGTCGCTCGACGAAGCGCTCGCGGTCTTTGCAATCGTCCACGCCATCACGGCGAACCTGCCCGACGTGACCGCGGTGCAGATTCTCGTGGACGGCAAGGAAGTGGACTCGCTCGGCGGCCACATCGATTTGCGTGAACCCATCGCCAGGTCCGACGCCTGGATTCGGAAAGGACAGTAACGGCTCATGATACGCATGGACGGGCGCGAGCCCGACGCGACGCGCGACATTCGCCTCACCCCTGATTTCACCATGCACGCCGAGGGATCGATGCTCATCGAGGTGGGCCGAGACGAAAGTCATCTGCACGGCGTCCATCGAGGATCGCGTGCCGCCCTTCCTGCGCGGCACCGGCAAGGGCTGGGTGACGGCGGAGTACGGCATGCTGCCGCGCGCCACGAACACGCGGATGCAGCGCGAAGCCTCGGCCGGCAAAGTCGGCGGCCGGACGCAGGAGATTCAGCGGCTGATCGGCCGATCGCTGCGTCCGTGACGTCGCTGAAGGAATTCGGCGAGCGGTCCATCTACGTGGACTGCGACGTCATTCAGGCGGACGGCGGCACGCGCACCGCCGCCATCACCGGCGGATTCGTCGCGCTCGTGCTCGCGTTCGAGCGGCTGCGGCACCAGGGCGCGATCCCCCGCGTTCCGATCACCGACTATGTCGCCGCCACCAGCGTCGGCGTCGTGGACGGCACGCCGATGCTCGATCTGGCCTACGAAGAGGACTCGCGCGCCGAGGTGGACATGAACGTCGTCAAGACGTCGGACGGCCGGTTCATCGAACTGCAGGGCACGGCAGAGACGAAGCCGTTCGATCGGGCCGGGCTCGATGAGTTACTTGGCTTGGCGGATCGAGGCATCCAGCATCTGATCGGCAA
Source organism: uncultured Acidobacteriota bacterium (assembly GCA_963751445.1). Taxonomy (GTDB): domain Bacteria; phylum Acidobacteriota; class Vicinamibacteria; order Vicinamibacterales; family SCN-69-37; genus DASUGC01. The sequence goes on from CAVVUL010000010.1 coordinate 501,223, forward strand.
ACAACGGGAGATCGTGGGGAAGATCTAAGTACTGACGTGTCTGCGTCGTCCTACGGTCCTAGGGTCCTACGGTCCTAAGGTCCTGGGTCCTGGGTCCTGGGTCCAAGGGTCCGTTGCAAGCAGCAAGGGCGGCCCCCGTGGCCGCCCTTGATTTGTGTTTGTCGGGCCCTAGGACCGTTGCACCCTGGGACCGTGGGACGATGGCGATCTATCTGATGCCGCCGCGTCCACCGCGTCCTGCGCCGCCCGCGCCGCCGGCCGCGCGCGGGACCAGCGGGTCGAGCATCGTCGCGATTTCGTCGCGGCAGTCTTGCAGGTGGCGTTTGGTCATTTCGTCGGCCGCCGCGGGAAGCGCGGCTTGCAACTGCTTGTCGAGCGCCAGCAGTTCGCCGCGCACGAGCGACCGCACTTCCGTGCTGCCGGCCGAGCCGTTCAGGCGGCTGTCCATGTTGTCCAGGTACGACCGCTGCAGGTTGCGGCGGAAGATGTTGATCGTCGTGCCCGGCTTGGCCAGCTCGGACCAGACGCCGGCGCGCAAATCGCCCGAGGAACTGGACCGGCGAGTAGGCCACGGTCGGGCCGTCCATCGCCAGCTGCTCGGCCATGCGATCGAGGCGCGCGCTCTGGAGCAACTGGCCCATGATGCCGGACTGCAGCCCCCTGCACGCGCGCGATGATGCCCGATTGCGGCTGAATCCGGCGCAGGATCTCCGGCCGGATCATGAACGAGGGCGTCTGGAACGCGCTGTTCAGCAGGAACTGGAGCGCGTCCACTTGCCGCGCCTTGGGCACGGTCGTGAACCGGACGCCGGCCTGGCCGATGTGCTGCTGCTTGGAATCGATGCCGCCGATGACCTTGACCACGTGGCCCATTTCGGTGCTCCACTGGCTCACCATGCGGCCGTAGACCTCGTTCAGTTCCGTGTAGGGATCGCCGGTCTTGCTGCTCGTCGCCTTGAGCAGCACTTCGGACACACGGGCCAGGTTCTTCAGGCCGAGCGTGGTGGCCTTCACGGCATCGGCGTCGCCGACGGCTTCCGTGTTGTCGCCCGGGTCGGTGCCGGCGCCGCCCTCGGTGGAGAAGCGCAGGTACGGCTTCTCGTCCTGTTCGCGGGCCCACTTGTCGAGCGTGGGCTTCTCTTCGTCGGGCGTCTTCGCGCCGGGGATGGGCGCGTAGCCCCAACGGGTCGCCCACTTGTCGTACGGCCCGATCTTGGGGATGAGATCCGCCGCGGGGATCTGGTCTTCCGGCTGCGCCACGTAGTTGAAGCGCGAGTAGTCCATGAGCGTGGGCGTGTGGCCGTTTTCCTTGACCCACTTCGGATCGCGGATCTGCTCGATCGTGTAGAGCCAGCTGGCCTTCATGTTGTGCTGGAAGCCGAGCGTGTGGCCGACTTCGTGCGCCACGACGTACCGGATGAGCTCGCCCATGAGCTCATCGGGCAGCGGCAGTTGCTGCGCGCGCGGGATCGAGCGGGCCGACCTGCACGAAGTACCAGTTCTTCGCGAGGTTCATGACGTTGTGGTAATACTGCACGTCCGCGTTGATGATTTCGCCGCTGCGCGGGTCGTGCACGTGCGGGCCGACGGCGTTTTCGGTCGTGGACGGCAGCTACCGGATCACCGAGTAGCGCGCGTCCTCGGCGCTCCAGTCCGGATCGTCCTTCGGCGCTTCCTTGCGCGATGATGCCGTTCTTGAAGCCGGCCGCTTCGAACGCGGGCTGCCAGTCCTCGATGGCCTTCTTGATGTAGGGCACCCACTTCTTCGGCGTGGACGGATCCACGTAATAGACGATGGGCTTCACGGGCTCGGACATCGCCGCGTTCGGATCCTTCTTCTCGAGGCGGTAGCGCGTGATGAAGCGCTTCTGCATCGCCTGCTGCTCGCCGGTCTCGTAGTCGGTCACGCCCTGCGTGAAGTAGCCGACGCGCTCGTCGAACAGGCGCGGCATCATCGGCTTCTCGGGCAGCTTGACCATGCTGTGCGACACGAGAATCGTGGTGCTGGGTCCGGCGCCGCCGCCGCCGCGCCCGCCGGTGCCGGGGCCGCCGCCGCCGCGCCGCCGCGCCGCTCGTCTGGGTGACCTCCACGTTGACGTTCATCGGGAAGGACACGACCTTCTCGAGGAACGTGCGCGTCGCGTCCATGCCGCCGCCGCGGCCGCCGCCACCGCCACGCCCGGAGAGCTCCGGCACGTCGGTCGTGTAGAGCGAGGTGACGTCAATCACGGGATCGCCAGACGGCGCGTCGCCCTTGTAGGCCGCCACCGGGAAGGTGCGGATGATCGCGGGCATGTTCGCCGCGGCCAGCAGCGGAGTTCGACGGATCGGCCACGAGGCTGTAGTCGATGTTCAGCAGCAGGACGCGGTCGCCCTTCTGCACCCACTGCACCACGCGCGTGCCGATCTGCTGCCCGCCGTAGCCGCCCGATCCCGCGGCGTTCCGCTTGATCTGGCTGTTGATCAGGAAGTCCTTGCCCAGTTCGTTCCTCGGGATCTCGTAGTAGAGCGTGTCGCTGATCCCTGCTTGATGCGGTGCACCTTGAACACGCCGTCGTCGGTCAGGGCGTTCGGGGTGATGACCTGCGCGTAGGGCCGTGGCGCGGCGTGGCCGCCTGGCCCCGGCCGCCGCGACCGGCGGCCGGATCGGTCGGGTCCTGCGCGGGCGGCGGATCCTGGGCCGCGGCGAGAGACGGCGCCTGACGTGAGCCAGCCCGTGTGACAGGGCGCGCACGACGTCGTGGCGCCGACGCGGCGAAGACGAACGCCAGGGCGCACCCCAGCGCGACGGACCATGCGTGGAACGTTGCGATGTCGTGACATGGAATTCCTCCTTCGCCCTTACCGAATCCCGCCGCGTCCGGCACCGCGGCACGGGCGTCGCCGCCGGCGCGGGCCTGGGCACGCGCGGATCGAGGATGATCTTGATTTCCTCGCGGCAATCCACGAAATGGCGGCGCGTGTTCTCGTCGAGCCCCGGAGCGGCCGCCGCGGTCTGCAACTGGCGGTCGAGCGCCTTGAGCTCGCCCTTGACGATGGCGCGGATCTCCGCGCTGCCGGCCGCGGCGCCGGTGCCGTTCAGCTTCGTCGTCCAGGTTCTGAGGTAGGCCCGCTGCAGGTTGCGGCGGTAGATGTCGATCGACGCGCCCGGCTTCTGCGGCTCCGACCAGATGCCCGTCGCGCACGTCAATCAGGAACTGCAGCGGCGTGTAGGCGATGGCGCCGTCGAGCGTCGCCTGTTCCGCCATGCGATCGATGCGCCCGTTCTGCAGCAGCGCGGTCAGGATCGCCGCCTGCGCCGCGCGCACGCTGGCCACGACGCCGGACGCCTGGATGCGGCGCAGCACGTCGGGCTGGAATCATGAACGTCGGCGTCCGGAACGCGTTCGCCATCAGGAACTCGAGCGCGGCCGTCTGCCGGGCCTTGGGCACCGTCTTGAACCGCACGCCGTCCTGCCCGATGTGCAACTGCTGCGAATCCACGCCGCCGATGACGCGCACCACCGGGCCCATCTGGACCGACCACTGCGACACCATGCGGCCGTAGGCTTCCTCGAGGTCGTCCCACGGATCGCCGACCTTCGTGGTCGTGGCTTTGAACAGCATCGCCGAGACCCGCGTGAGGTTCTTCATGGCCAGCGTCGCGGCGGCGACCGGGTCGTTGTCGCCCACTGGGCCGGGCATCTGCACGGCGGCCGTGTCGGGCGTTTCTGGGCTCTCGCCGGGGTCCGCACTGGTCGCGCTGTTCGCAAATCGCAGGTACGGCTTGGCGTCCTGTTCGCGCGCCCACTGATCGAGCGTCGGCTTCTCCGCGTCCGGCGTCCGGGCGCCGGCAATCGGCTTGTAGCCAAACGCGATCGCGAACTTGTCGTACGGGCCGATCTTCGGCATCAGATCGGCGGGATCGAGGCCGTCTTCAGGCTGCGCCACGTAGTTGAACGCGGCATCGTCCATGATCGACGGGACGTAGCCGTTCTCCTTCACCCACTTCGGGTCGCGCACCTGCGCGACCGTGTACTGCGAACTGGCCTTCAGGTTGTGCTCGAGGCCCAGCGCGTGGCCAATCTGGTGCGCGACCATCACCCGGATCATCTCGCCCGTGACCTCATCGGGCAGCGGCAACTGCTGCGCCCGCTTGTCGAGCGGCCCGGCCTGGACGAGGTACCAGCTGGCGCCGAAGGGCTGGACGTTGGCGAACGCCTTCACTTCCGACGAGATGATCTGGCCGCTGCGCGGATCGTGCGTGACCAGCTGATCCTCCCCGTTCGACGGCGCCCACCGCACGAACGAATAGCGCAGGTCTTCGGGCGTCCATTCCGGATCGCCGGTCGGCACGTTTTGCGCGACGATGGCGTTCCGGAAGCCGGCGGCCTCAAAGGCGGCCTGCCACGACTCCACGCCCTTCTTCACGTAGGGCACCCACTTGGCGGGCGTCGCCGCATCGACATAGAAGGTGATCGGCTTGACCGGGTCGGAGACGGCCGCGCTCGGGTCCTTCTTCTCGAGACGATAGCGCTCGATGTAGCGTGCCGCACGTAGCGGTGCTCGTCCGTGCCGAAGTCGTCCTGGGAGAAATTGGCAAACCCCACGCGGTCGTCGTACGGGCGCGGCATCATCGGCCGGTCCGGCAGCTTGACCATGCTGTGCACCACCACGACCGTGCCGCTCGAGCCGCGCATGCCGCCCGCACCGCCGGCTCCGCGCCCGCCGCGGCCGCCGCCGCCGCGCCGCCGCCGGTGAACGTCATCATCACTTCCACGTTGATGTTCTCGGGCAACGACACCGCCCGCTCGAGGAACGTCCGGTCGGCGGCGATGCCGCCCGCGCCTGGAACCGCCGCGCTCGGATTGAACTCCGGAATGTTCGTCATGAAGAACGGCGTGACCTCCACCACGGGATCGCCGGCCGGCGAATACGCTGCCACGTTCAGCGTGCGGATGATCGCGGGGTAGTTGGCGTCGGCCACCGCCTGCGCCACGGGGCTCGTCGGGTCCGCCGTGATGCTGTAGTTGGCCTCCTGCAGCAGAATCTGATCGCCGCGCTTCACCCAGCGGACCGTGCGGCTCTGCGCTTCCCGGCCGCCGAAACCGGTGCCGAGCGTGGTCTTCTTGATGCGCACGGTCCAGAGGAAGTCCTTGTCGAGCTCGGTTCTTGGGAATCTCGTAGTAGATCGTGTCGCGGATGCGATGCACCTTGAAGATGCCGTCGTCGGTCTTGGCCTCGGCGGTGATGACATCCGTGTAGTTCCGGGGCCCGGTGGCCGCACCGCGACCGCCACCCTGGCGGCCGCCCGCCGGCTGGGCCGGCGGCGTCTGCGTGGGCGGCGGATCCTGCGTCACCACGACGGCGCCCGGCGCGATCGCCTGCGACACCGCGCGCAAGACCTGTTCGGCCGACGCGGAAAACAGGAAGATCACCGCACACGCCACGGCGACCGACACGACATGGACTTTCGGATTTCGGGACATGCTGACTCCTCCGGAGGACGAGACGAAGGCGGTGATTATACTCAGGTTCCGGGGTTCCGGGGTTCCGGGGTTCCGGTTCAGGGGTTCCGAGGTTCGGGTTCGAGGTTCTAGGTTCGAGGTTCGGGGTTCGGGGTTCGGGGTTCGGCGGTTCTGGGTGCACGATGCTGATTGCGACGACCAATCCCGGGAAAGTGCGTGAAATTCGGCGGGTGCTCGCCGGGTTGCCGATGGCGTTGGTCACGCTGGCAGACGTGGCGGCGGTGCCTGAGCCGGAGGAGACGGGGCGCACGTTCGCGGAAAACGCCCGACTCAAGGCGGCGTACTACGCGACGGCCACGGGTTTGGCGACCGTGGCGGAGGACTCGGGGTTGGCGATCGACGCGCTTGGCGGCCGGCCGGGCGTCGAGAGCGCCCGCTACCCTGGCGCGACGTATCCCGACAAGTTCGCGAGTCTGTATCGCGAACTGAGCGGCCATCCTCGACCGTGGACGGCCCGGTTCGTCTGCTCGCTCGCGTACGTCGGGCCGCCAGCCTCAGGCGAGCCGCCTTTGCTCTTCGCCGCCGAGGCCACGGTTGAAGGCGAGATCGCGCCGGCACCCGTCGGATCGTTCGGCTTCGGTTACGACCCGATCTTCTTCTATCCGCCATACGGCACGACGCTCGGGGACGTCCCGGACGAGCGCAAAATCGCCGTGGCGCACCGAGGAAAGGCGATTCAGGCTGTTCCGACACTGGTTGGAACTGAGGTAGTCCGGAGTTCGAAGTTCGAACTTCGAAGTTCGAAGTTCTCCTCACCTGCTGATTCGCTGCAGTCGCCCGGTGTCGAGCTCCAGGACGTAGACGATGTATTGCTGATTCGTTGCCTGGATGCGGTTGATGCCGCCCTCGGGCGCGTGGACGAACGCGATGCGCAGGCCGTCCGGTGACCATCGCGGATCGATCGCCCCGCCGGTCGGCATCGTCACCACGGCCTGCGGTTCGGTGCCATCCACGCGCGCCGTGAAAATCTCGCTGCGGCCGTTCCGCCAGCTCATGAACGCGAGGCGCCGGCCGTCGGGTGACCAGGTCGGATGCATGCCGTTGGCCGGATCGTGCGTGATCCGGCGCAGGCCTCGCGTGGACAGGCTCATGACGTACACGTCGTGACCGACGTCCAGGGCCAGTTGGCTGCCGTCGGGCGAATACTGCGGGAACCCGTTCGCGCCGCTGGTGGTGAGCCGCTCGAGGCCCGAGCCATCCGCGTTCATGCGGAAGATGTCGAACTCCTTGTTCGCCCGGTCGGACATGAAGACGATCTGCTGGCCGTCGGGGGACCAGGCCGGCGCCTGGTCGATGCCGGGATCGTTGGTGAGCCGCCGCGGGGCGTTGCCATTCGCGAGCATGACGTAGATTTCGAATTGCCGTCACGGTTGCTGTGAAACGCGATCAGCGTGCCGTCAGGCGAGTAGGCGGCGCCTCCCGCGTCGCCGGGCGGCTGCTCGTCGACCTGCACGCGGTGGCCGCCGGAGCGGTCGGTCACGACGAGATTGGCGCGGCGGCCGTCTGACGAGGAGAAGATGATGTGCCCGTCGGGCGACCAATTGGGCGATTCGTCGCGCACCACCGCGCCGACACCGGACTGCGTCCACAACCACCAGGCGCCGCCCACCGCGCCGACCAACGCCATGGCGAAGCCGAGGCCCAGAATGACACGCTCGAATGTGGGCCGGGTGGCCCCCCGCTGGTCCACCCGGCGCCGTTGCTGAGGACGGTCTGGCAGCACCCGCGGCACCTACCGCTTGATCTGGCGCTCCCGCTCCAGTTCGACGATCTCGACGCCGCCCGGCGCCGCGCCGAGCAGGTGCTGCGCGAAGTAGTCCACCCGCCGCCAGTAGACGTAGTCGCCGTCGGTCGTGTAGCCGTGGCGCTGGCCGGGCAGCAGGATGAAATCGAACCGCTTGTTGGCGCGGATGAGCGCGTCGATCACGCGGTAGGTATTCGACGGATGCACGTTGTTGTCGATGTCGCCGGTGATGAGCAGCAGGTGGCCCTTCAGGTTGCCGGCGATGTCCTGGTTCTTGTCGATGTCGTACTGGAACGTCGTCGTCTTGCCGTCCTCGCTGGTGACTTCCTTCACGCCATCGTGCTTCTCGCTCCACCACCGGTTGTAGATCGAGTTGTCGTGGTTGCCGGACTCGGAGATGCCGACCTTGAAGAAGTCCGGGTAGCCGAACATCGCCGCGGCCGTCATGAACCCGCCGCCGGAATGCCCTACATGCCCACGCGTTCGAGGTCGATCGAACGGGAAGCGTTTGGCGAGCTGCTCGACCGCCGCCTTCTTGTCCGGCACGCCGTAGTCGCGCAGGTTGCCGTAGCCGTAGTTGTGGTACCACTTCGACCGCTGCGGGTTGCCGCCGCGGTTGCCGACCTCCATCACGATGAACCCGACGTTGGCGAGCGCCACGTTGAGGTTGCGCGGGTTGAACGTCTTGGTGACCGACTCGGTCTGCGGCCCCGGGTACACGTACAGGATGACGGGATATTTCTTCGCCGGGTCGAAGTCGAACGGCTTGTACATCACGCCGTACAGGTCCGTGATGCCGTCGTCGGCCTTCACGGTGAACGCCTCCGGGAACTTGAACCCCGCCTCGAGCAGCGAGGACACGTCGGTCTTCTCGAGGTCCATCACCTTGTTGCCGGCCGCGTCGTAGAGCACGGATTCAGGCGCGCTGTCGATGCGCGACGCGTTGTCCACGAAGAACGTGCACTTGTCGTTCAGCGCCACGGCGTGCGACGCATTGCCCGGATCCAGCAGCTTGATCGCGCCGGTGTCGAGGTTCACGCTGTAGAAGTGCTGGTGAGTACGGGTCCTCGCCGCGTTCGCGGCCGACCGCGGTGAAATACAGCGTCCGCGTCTTCTCGTCCACGTTCGTGATGCCCGTCGTGACGAACTCGCCGGACGTGATCTGCCGGATCAGCTTCCCGGTCGGCACGTCGTAGAGGTAGTAGTGGCCCCAGCCATCCCGCTCGGACCAGTGAATGGCCTGCGTGCCTGACGTCGATCAGCCGCAGCGGCTGGATCTCGATGTAGGTGTTCGATCGCTCCGGAATGACCACGCGCGACTCGCCGGTCTTGGTGTCGCCCTCGACGATGTCGATGCGTTTCAGATCGCGGCTGGTGCGGTTGTAGTAAATCTTGTCGCCGTTCACGGACACCCAGCGGGCCACGGTCTCCTGCTTTTCGCGCTGCAGGTTCGTGGTCGGCGCCGTGGCCAGCGCCATCTGCTGGTCCTTGAACGCCTCGGTCTTGACCTTCAGCGCCTTCTTCGCGTCGAGATCGACGACGTGCAGTTCGGCCTGCGGCTGTTGCTCCTCGCCGGGCATGCCGTACTTGTAGGTCTCGAGCGTGGGCCGCGGATTGGCCAGCGCGTTGATCACCCACAGATCCGCGACTTTCCGCTGGTCGTTGCGCGTCGACGAGAACATCTTGTTGTCGGCCGACCAGGTGACGCCGCCGGCGCTGACCCTCGGGCCGCCGTATTTCTTGTCGGCGTCGCTCAACTGCGCGCTGCCGCGGCCGCCCGTGCCCTGCTCCTGCGTCTGGGTGACGTCCTGCTGCTGATCCTGGTTGCCGGCGCCGCCGCCGCGGCCGAACCCGTAGTCCTTCTCGCCGTCGGTCGTCAGCTGCGTTTCGACGATGGCCGGGTCGCCAGGGGTCTTCTTGGCCAGCTCGAAGTTCGCGGCGTCCATCATGAACAGGTTGAAGTTGCGCGAGTAGACGACGTACTTCTTGTCGGGCGAGACCGTCGCCCAGTTCGGGCCAGGCGTCTCCGGCTTGTACTTGTCGTTGAGCACGACGGTCCCGGTCGCGAACTGGTACTCCAGCCACCACGTGGCGTTCCCCACGGCCGGTGCGGCCGGCGCGCCCGCGCGTCCGCCCTGCTGCTGTTGCTGCTGGACGCCCCGACCCCCGCCGCCGCGGCCGGCGCCACCGGCGCCGCCACGGCCGGTGTCCTGCGTCTGCGTCATGCCGGTGATTTCCTCGCCGGCCGAGTTCTCCACCTTCGCATCGCGCGGCAGCGTGACGCTGAACCGGATCTTGGTGTCGTTCTCGAAGAACCGGATCGTGGAGACGGGCAGGTGCTGCGCGTCGTACGGCGTCCGCAGGATGCGCGTCAGCTGGGCCGCCATCTTGGCGTTGTCGAACAGCGGCGTCTTCGTCTTCTTGACGGGATCGACCACCCACCATTTGCGGCCGGCCGGCGTCTCGTAGTCGTACCAGAAGCGGTCGCTGAACTCGAGCCAATGCGGCGTCACGGCCGTGGAGAAGACGTATTTGCCGACCTTGGCCGCCATCCAGCGCGACGCCAGGTCGTAATTGGCCTTCGGCAGCTCCCGATCCGCAGCCACCGCGGCGGGCGCATCGGACTTGAAGCCGAGCAGTTTGGGGGCCGCCATCGGCACAGCCGAGACGGCAAGCACGAGCACGAGGGCGACGCGGACAAAGATTTTCATGGCTGACAGCTCCTCCGGTTGAGCGACAGCAATATACCCCGGACCGCGGTCCCCGGGGGACGGGCCCCGCTTGAACCCGTGGACCCTCGGGCCCGGGGACGACACCGTGTTAGCCTGTGATTTGTCGGGGCGTGGCTCAGCCTGGTAGAGCGCTCGCTTTGGGAGCGAGATGTCGCTGGTTCAAATCCAGTCGCCCCGACCACTCACGCCACAATTGACTGATTGATCTATGGGTCTATTGATCTACGGATCTACTGACCTATTGATCTACGCCGAGGCGGCGATGGCGGCGCGCTCGATGTGGCGGCGGGCTTCGATGAGGTCCGTGACGGCCAGGCGGAGGTTGTTCGCGTTCGTGCAGTAACTCAGCGCCGTCTCGAGCGAGATCGCGCCGACGCGGAGCAGCCGCTCGATCTCGCCGTCGAAGTGCTGCATGCCGTCTTCGCTGCCAGCTTTCATGGCATCCAGCAACGTCTTGCCGTTCGCCTCCCCCTGCTCGACGTACTCGCGCGTGCGCAGCGTCGCCTTGAGAATCTCGAACGCCGCGACGCGGCCCGGCCGATCCTCCCGCGGCAGCAGCCGCTGCGACACGACGTACTGGAACGCCTTCGAAAACCGCGTCCGAATGCCCGGCTGATCGCCCAACGGGAACACGCCCACGATCCGTTCGACCGTCTTGGCGGCGTCGATGGTGTGGAGCGTGGACATCACCAGGTGCCCGGTCTCCGAGGCTTCCAGCGCGATCTCGATGGTCTCGCGGTCGCGCATCTCCCCCACCAGAATCACCTTGGGCGCCTGCCGCAAGGCGGCGCGCAGCGCCAGGCTGAACGTGGGCGTGTCGGCGTGCAGTTCGCGCTGATGGATCGTCGCTTTCTTGTGCTGATGGATGAACTCGATGGGATCCTCGATCGTGAGGATGTGGATCGCCCGCTCCTGATTCATCCGGTCCACGATCGCCGCGAGCGTGGAGGACTTGCCGGATCCGGTGGGCCCGGTCACGAGCACGATGCCGTTGCGCAGCGACACGATGTCCCCCAGCGCCGCCGGCAGACCCAAATCGTCGAACGAGGGAATGGCGACCGGCACGACGCGCATGACGACTGCGAACGACGTCCGCTGCCGGAAGACGTTGACGCGGAACCGGGCCATGCCGTTGAGCGCGTAGGACACGTCGGCCGATCCGGTCTGCGCGATCTGGCTCATCGCCACGGCGCTGCCGGCCATCAGATCATCCGCGATCGCCCGCGTCTGCTCCGGGCTGAGAATTTCGAATCCCCGAAACGGCAGCGGCACCAGCTCGCCGTTCGCCTCAACCTGCGGCGGCCGTCCCGGCGAGAAGATCAGGTCGCTCACGCCCGCGCACTGCTGGAGCATGGCGGCGATGAGTTGCGCGGTTGGCACGGCTACGGGGGTCTCTGGAGTCGTCGACATGAATCTCCGCGGGCGGCAGCCCAATAAAGCGGAGGACTCGTGTGCAAGTCACGGGCCGACATGGGGTGCGGCGAAAAGCGTCGGATCGGCGCCGCGCAATGACAGGATTGAAACGGTAATCACGGTTTGCGGCGTAGAATCCTCTGATGACTGGTTTTCTGCCGCTTCTGCCGCGCACGAACTGGATTCGGCCAGGAATGGTGGCCCTGGCGGTGGCCGGCGCCGCCACGGCCGGTTGCGGCCGCGGCAGCCAGGACTCGGCCGACACGGGCGTCATCGCCGTCACGACCCAGGCGGCGCGCCTGACCACTCTGCGCGAGACGATCCGGGTGGCCGGCACCGTGGCGCCCTCAGTCGCCGCCGATTTCGTGGTCGTCGCCAACGAACCGTGCGCCATCGCCGAGCTCACGAAAGCCGAGGGCGATACGGTCCAGGCCGGCGAGATCGTCGTCAAACTGGACCTGCCCGCCGTGGCGGCCGAGTTGGCCACGCGGCAGCTCGAAGTCACGGAGATCTCGGCGCGCCAGGCGGCCGCCAAAGCTGAAGCCGACCGTACGGCCACGCTGGTCGAGAAGGGTCTGCTGCCGCGCAACCAACTGGAGACCGCCCGGTCGGCCCTGGCCGTGGCCGAGGCCAACTTGAGTCAGGCCCGCGGCCGCCTCGAAGCGGCCAGAGCGGCGGAGGCCAACACGATCATCCGCGCTCGCTTCGCCGGCCTCGTCGTGAAGCGCTGGCACAATCCGGGGGATCTCGTCACCGGCCTGGACAGCGACCCGATCCTGAGAATCATCGACCCTGGCCGGCTGCAGATCACCGCGCAGGCTCCCGCGGCCGATGCGGCAAGGATTCTGCCGGGTCAAACCGCTGACGTGCAGACCGATACCGGAGCGAAAGAAGCGGCGGTCGTAGCACTGAAGCTGGCGGCCCAATCGCCGGGCGCGACGACGATCGACGTGCGCTTGAATTTCCTGGTCCCGACCGCGTTGCCGTTCGACACACCGCTGCAGGTGGACATCCTGGTGAACGAGCGCCGCGACGCGCTCGCGATCCCGGCCGATACCGTGCAGCGCGCGGAAGGCGCGACGTTCGTGTGGGTGGCGAACGAAAACAACCAGGCGACCCGACGCGAAGTGCACGTGGGCTTCATCGCGAACAACGTGGCGCAGATTGTGTCGGGCCTGTCGGCCGGCGAACAGGTGATTGTGACCGGTATCTCGGAACTCAGCGAAGGCACGCGGATCAGTATCAGTAAATAGACCGCTGTCCCGCTATCGCGGTCCGGTCGCCGACTCTGTCTGGAACACAATGCGCCATCGGCCGCCGATGTCGCGCTTCCAGACACGAACCCACGTGCCGCGGCTCGGGCTGGCGCCGGCGGCGTGCTCGAATCCGCCGAGCGTGACGGCCACATCGCCAGAGGCCGCCCGTTCCGTCCGCATGACGCTGTAGGTGAACGTCGCCGCCGCCCGCGGCGAGGACAGCACCACGTCTCGGCCGGCCAACGGCATCGCGCCGTCGATGTGCAGCCGGACGGCCGCGGCCAGGCGGGCGCGCCAGGCGTCCGCGTTCGCGCGCACGGACGCTTCAGCGTCGTCTACTGACTCGCCTGACGCGCCGATGGAGCCAGCATCCGGCTCCGGCGCCACGCGGAACGGCGACGCATCCCGCCACATCTGCGGCAGGCCGATCCCTTCGTCGAGCCAGACGCGCCAGGTGCCGTTCGACTGGCGCTTCCACACGCTGAAATAGGCGCCTTGCGCGACGACTTCCTGCTGCGCCTGGTTCAGCGACACGTATCCGCCGGTCAGCCAGCCCAGCGTACCGTCCGACGACACCTGCCCCGTGAACGGCTCCCAGATCAGCCGGTTCGCGATGGGGAGCTTCTGGAACGGCTGCGCCGCAAGCGCCTCGCGAGCCGGGCCGATCGTCGGCGGCGCGCCGGGCTTCAGCTGTACGGCATCATCGGCGAAGAACGACAGGAAACCGTCACGCACGCCCACTTCGGCGGTCGCCGCCGCGAACGCGCGCTCGGTCGCGACCATGCGCTGGAGCGCCTGGGTATCGACCTGCCGGAACCCCGCCATGGCCGCGACGGCCGCGGCCAGCACGAGCGCCGTGATGGTGCGCATGCCCTCACGATAACCGCAAACTCGGCTCCCCCGCTATCATGAGCGGAAGATGCGCACCCAAGTCCGTCGGACGCGATTGGTGGCCGCCAGTCTTCTGCTGACGACGGCCGTCACGTGGATGTCCGCGGCTGGACAAACGCCGACAGCGCCGGCGCAGTCCCCGAAGCCCGACGTGATCTGGATCCCGAGCGAGGACCGCGTCGTGACCGCGATGCTGCGCCTGGCCGGCGTGACGAAATCCGACGTGGTCTACGACCTCGGCTGCGGGGACGGAAAGATCGTGATTGCGGCCGCGCGGCAGTTTGGCGCGCGGGGCGTCGGCATCGAGATCGATCCCGAGCGCGTGAAGGCGGCCAGGGCGGCCGTTCGCGCCGCCGGCGTCTCCGACAAGGTCACCATCATCGAAGGCAACATCTTCGACCCGGCCCTCACGCTGTCCGACGCCACGGTCGTCACGCTGTTCCTGCTCGAAAGCCTCAATGCGAAGCTGCGCCCACGCCTGCAGTCCGAGCTGAAACCCGGCACGCGCATCGTCTCCAACGCCTTCCACATGGGCGCGATCTGGCCGGCGGACAAGACGCAGGATATCGACGACACGACGATCTATTTGTGGACGATACGCTAAGTTACAAGTCAAAAGTCAGAAGTCAGAAGTCAGGAACGCGCTGACGATGGCCTACTCTTCTATTGGTTCTTCTTGCCTTTCGCCAAAAGAAGCCAAAGACCGGCGCGTAGCGCCGCACCACACTTCTGACTTCTGACGTCTGACTTTTGACTTCACTGAACTCAAGCGATCTTCTCGATCAGCCTGTCCAGTAATTCCGCCTGCGCGATGTTGATGGCCCGCCTCGCTTCCGCCACGCGGAAGAAGGCGATGCGATCGAGTTCAGGGATCTCGATCATCCGGTGCGACCGGGGCGGCCATTCCGTCATCGTGGTGATGCTGACCAGGCCCGCGGGGTCGAGATCGCCCTCGAACGCCCAGGCGTGGACGATCTTGCCGCTGCGCTGCGTGATCGAACCGAGCGGAATGAAGGGCGGAGCGGGCGTGAACCCGGTCTCTTCCGTGAATTCACGGATCGCGCCTTGAAGCGGGTCTTCACCCGGCAGGATGCCGCCCTTGGGAATCGACCACGCGCCATCGTTGCGCGTGGTCCAGTACGGGCCGCCGGGATGACCGAGCAGCACCTCGAGCGTGGCATCACGCCAGCGGTACAGCACGAGCCCGGCGCTTTCGCGGCGTATCACCGCCGACCAGCCCCGCCCGCCGACTCGCGCCCGCGCGCGCGCGTCATTTGATGACCACCTGGCCCTTGAACATGTCCATACCGCACGCAAACGCCAGTCGCCCGGCCGGCTGCGGCGGCACATCCACCACCACAGGCTTGCCGACCGGCAGCGCCCGCTGAATCTTCAGCGCCGGAAACACCACCTCAGTCGCGCAGGTCTGCTCGACCTGCCGGGTGAATCGTAACCGGATTCGGGTGTTCGCGGGGACGGTGATCTCCGCCGGCGTGAACCCCTTGTCCGTGATGGCGATGTCGAAGGTTCGGATCTCGGATTCGGCCGCCGGCGCGGGGCGCGACCCGGACGCGCGCCCGGCGTCGGGCATGGGATGCGGCGGACCCAGGTTCACCCGATCCCGCTCGGACCGCACGAGGAAGCTGCCCGCCGTCACGATGGCCTCGCCCGCCGTGATCCCAGCCACCACCTCGACGTCGTCTCCAGTTGCAGTACCCAGACGCACGGTGCGTTCCACAAACGTGCCCGGCCGCTGCGGATTGGAGACGTACACCACCGGCACGGCGCCGATGGTCTGCACGGCGGTCTTGGGAATCATGACCACCGAACCGGGCGCCGCGTTCACGCGCATCTCCATCAGCATCCCCAACCGGAGCCGGCCGCCCGGATTGGCGGCCTCGACCCGAACGCGCGCCGTGCGCGACTCCGCCACGATCTGCGGGTCGACATAGGCCACGCGGCCGGCGAACGTCTGGCCGGGCAGCGCGGCGCTGGTCATCGTCACCGGACTGCCCACGCCGACGCTCGCCACGTCCCGCTCGTACGCGTCGCCGATGATCCAGACGGTGTCCAGATCGACGACGGTCACGAGCGGCGCGGAGGCGTCGATCGTCTGCCCCGGATTCGCGGATCGCGTCGTCACGGTTCCGGCCATCGGCGCCACGATGGTGACGGCCGGATCGATGGCGCCGGGACTGCCCAGGGCTGCCACCTGCGCGGCCGTGCGTCCGAGCAGCAGCAGTCGCGCCCGCGCGCCCTCCACGTCGGCCGCGAGCCGCGTCTGCTGCGCGCGCATGGTGTCGAGTTCCTGCTGGCTGGCCGCGCCAATCGCCACGAGACGTTCGAGCCTCGTGAGCTGCTGGCGCGCCAGCGTCAGGTCGGCCCCGGTACTGACGTACGCGCGCTCGACGTCGGCCAGTTCGGGACTGTGCAGCTGCACGAGGGGATCGCCCTTGGCGACCCGCTGTCCCAATTCGACGAACACGGAGAGGACGCGGCCGGCCGAGGTCGACAGGACCGCGACCTGCCGGTACGCGTTCGGCTGAACCGTCGCGGGGATGCGCAACCCGCCCGTCGACACGCCGCGCCGCGCGACCGCGGTCTCGATGCCCGCGCGCGCGAGCACATCCGGCGGAATGGTGACGACGATGTCCGCCGGTGTTGTTGTCTGTTCACGCGGAGGCACGGAGGCACGGAGAGGCGGAGCGTTCTTGGGAAGCTTGACCGCGTGCAAGCCCAGGGAGAACTCCGCGCCTCCGTCCCTCCGTGCCTCCGTGTGAGCGATCTGCGCCGCGAGCGAGATGATCAGCACGGTGATGGCGTGACGACGGAATCGTTCCAGAGTCATCGGAGGTCTCCCAGTGCGCCCATGAGCGCGACACGCGCGAGGGCCAGTTCGAGTTGGGCGTCCGCGTACGCCATTTCCACGTCGAGGTAGCGTCGGGTCTCCGTGAGCACGTCGATCAGGGTGGCGCGGCCCAACTGATAGCTCTCCCGCAGCACCTCGAGGTTGTGTGACGCCAGGGCGCGCAACCCGCCGCGCGAACACATCCAGCGCCGCCTGGGCGTGGACTTCGCGCTGCTGCAGCGCGAAGATCTCGTTCAACGCCGACAGCCTCCGTCCCTCCCGCTCGAGCCGCGCCACCTCGACGGCGGCGCCCGCCGCGGCGACCGCGCCGCTGGTTGTTGTTGCGCCAGGGCAGCATCACGGTGGCGCCAATGGCAATCATGTTGAACTTGCCCTGGATCGGCGTCGGCGTGAGCGCGGGCGTCAAGCCCAGCTGCGGGAACATGGACGACGTGTACATGTAGGAGGCCGTCAGGGCGACATCGGCGCTGCCGTCGCGCCGGGCGAGATCCTGCCGCGCCGCTTCCCGCGCGATCTCCGCGTCGGCTTCGCGGAGATCCGGGCGCGCGGTGACCGCGGCCTGCAGCCGGTCGCCCGTGACACCGCGCGCGGTGTCCGGCAGCGCCGTGCCGCGCAGCACCTCGTCCAGCGACTGGCGCAGCGCGAACGGCGCGCCCGGCTCGAGGCCGACCGCCGCCCGCAGCGCGGCCGCGGCCTCTTCGACGGCCGCGCGCTCGCGGCGCGCCTCCACCTCGGACATCAGCGCCTCGATGCGCGCCTGGTCGCGCTCGACCGCCGGCGCCGCTCCCGTCTCCACCCGAGCCGTTGTCAGTTCCACGATCGTGCGATTCGCGGCTGCGACGTCCTCCCGCACTTCGAGATGGTGCACCGCCGCCAGCAGGCGAACCGCCAGCGTCCGCACATCGACGGCCAGCCGCCGATCGCGGTCGGCCACCGCCTGCGTGGCGACCTCGATCGACTGCGTGGCGACCGCGTTCCGGCCCGAGCGCCGGAACAGATCCAGCGGCCAGGTGAAGCCGACCGCGGTTTGCCGGTCCGTGCCTCCGGCCTGCTCGCGCTGTTCGAAGGAGAGGCTCGGGTTCGGACGCCGGTCGGCCTGATCGCGATCGCCCAGCGCCATGGCCACGCGCGACCGCGCGGCCGCCGTTTCCGGCGACTGCCGCCTCGCGAGCGCCACCAGTTCGTCGATCGACAGTCCCCCGACCGGGTCGACGTAGACGCGCGTATGCGCATGCTCGCGGTGTCTGCGCGCGCGCGGGCCGCGGGCCCGCCACGGCTGCGCACACCGCCATCGCCGTGGCCAGAGGCCGCCAGATACCCGTGTCTTGTCCTCATTGCACGTCTCCGTTCACCACCACCGAGCCGCGCCCGGCGGGCCCAGACCACTCCACCGTCAGCTTCCAGATGCCGGCCATGCTGAAATCGCCGGACACCTGGTAGCGGCCCGGCACGCCGGTGCGCGCGACCTCGGTGCTCGCCGACATCAGCATGCCGGGCATCGCCATCGTGCCGTCCACGTGGACGTCACCCACGTCCACGAGCGCGTTCGAGACCCCGGACCGGAATTCGAGGATGAACGCCCCCCGCCCCTGCGCGATGAAGCCGGCTGCGCTCCTCGTAGTCACGATCAGGCTGCCGCCGACATGGCGCGGTCTCCATCACCGCCCGCCGGCCTCGGCCGCGGACGCCGTGCGATCGCGATGGCGATTGCGCCAGAACAGAGTCCGCTCGCGCTTCCCGCCAGCACGACGCCGGCGAGCATCCAGGCGATCACGGCGCGCCGCCGTGCGGGCCGCCGTCGGTGCCTGGCGGTCACCCGACGCGGCCGGATCGAGCTCCGGCGCCGACCCCAGCTCGCGCTCCCGAATCAGGCTGAAGATGACCGGCGTGACGATCAGCACGTGCAGCGAGCGACGACACCATGCCGCCCAGCACGGGCGTGGCGAGCGGCTTCATCACCTCCGCGCCGACGCGCGTGCTCCACATGATCGGCAGCAGGCCGGCGACGACGGTCGAGACCGTCATGACTCTTGGGCCGCAGGCGCAGCAGCGCGCCCTCCATGACCGCCTCGCGAAGCGCGTCACGCGTGAGCGCGCCGCCGAGTCGCGGCGCGCTTCCGCGTCGACGGCTTCCTCCAGGTAGATGACCATGACCACGCCCGTCTGCACGGCCGTGCCGAACAGCGCGATGAAGCCGACCCAGACGGCCACCGAGAAGTTGTAGCCGAGCGCCCACAGCGAGATAGACGCCGCCGGTGAGCGCGAACGGCACGGCCAGCAGCACGTGCGCCGCCTCGAGCGCGGAGCGGTAGGTCAAGTCCAGAGCAGGACGAAGATGATCACGAGCACGATCGGCAGCACGACCAGCAGCCGCTCGCGCGCGTGCATCCTGGTTCTCCCAGCGCCCGCTCCAGCCGACGTAGTAGCCGGGCGGCAACGGCACCTGGCGCGCGACGGCCGCGCGCGCCTCCTCCACGAACCCGCCGACGTCGCGGCCCTGCACGTTCAGCAGCACGGTGGCGAGCAGCAGGCCGTTCTCGGACGAAATCATCGCGGGCCCGCGCGCGTGCGCGATGTCGGCGACCTCGCGCAGCGGCACCTGCGTGCCGCCGACGGCGGCACGACCAGCGCCGTCGCCGATGGCGCCCGGCGTCGGCGCGGAAACTCCGGCGCGATACCGCACGCGGACCGGGAAGCGCTGCCGGCCCTCGATGGTGGTCGTCAGCACCGGCGTCTCGCCGATCGGCGTACTCGATCATCTCCTGCACGTCGCCGACGCCGAAGCCGTAGCGCGCCGCCGCGGCGCGGTCGACCTCGATGTTCGAGGTACTGGCCGCTGGTGACCTGCTCGGGGTAGACGTTGCGGCGCCCGGCACCGCGCGCACCACCTCGGCGACGCTGCCGGGCGAGCGTCTCGAGCGTGGTCGAGGTCGGCGCCGAACACCTTCACGCCCACTTCCGACCGAATGCCGGTCGAGTCAGCATGTCGATGCGGTTGATGATCGGCATCGTCCAGATGTTGGCGACGCCGGGCAGTTCGACCGCGCGGCTCATGTCGGCGCGCAGCGACTCGAGGGTCATGCCCGGGCCGCCACTGACTCCCGCGGCTTGAGGTGCACGATCGTCTCGGTCATGTTCAGCGGCGCGGGATCGGTGGAGGTGTCGGCCCGCGCCACCTTGGCGACGGCCGACTCGACTTCGGGAAACGACGAGAATCGCCGCGTTCTGCCGCGGCGGCGATCCGGGTGTTCTCCTCGAGCGAGATGCTCGGATCGGCGATCGGCATGAACATCAGGTCGCCTTCGTTCAGCGGCGGCATGAACTCGCTGCCGATGCCGCGCGCCGAGCGGCGAGCGCGCCCAGCAAGCAGCAGCGCCGGCCGTGGCCGAGCGTGACGGCGCGATGGCGCAGCGCCGCTGCCAGCACCGGCGCGTAGAGGCGGCCGCAGCCAGCGCATCACCGGGTTGTCCTCTTCCGCGTGCAAGCGTGCCGCGCAGCAGCAGCGTGCACAGCGCCGGCACCAGCGTGACCGCCATGACCGTCGCGGCCAGCACGGCGAATGTCTTCGTCAACGCCAGCGGGTGGAACAGCTTGCCCTTCCTGCCCGGTCAGCGCGAACACCGGGACGAAGGCCAGCAGGATGATCGCCATCGAGAAGAACACCGGGCGCGCCGACCAGCTGCGTCGACGCGCACGGACCGCCTCGACACCGCCCGCCGGTCGCGCGGGTCCATGCCTTCGCTGTTCGAGCGAAGCGGAACGCGTTCTCGGTGACGACGATGCCCGCGTCGACCAGGACGCCGATGGCGATCGCGATGCCCGCGAGGCTCATGATGTTCGACGACACGCCGCGCGTACTGCATCATGAGGAACGACATCAGCACGGCCAGCGGCAGCGGGAGCGTGACGATCAGGATCGACCGGAAGTGCATGCAGGAACATGACGTGCGCCAGCGTGACCAGCAGGATTTCTTCGATGAGCGCGACGTCGCAGCGTGCCCGATCGGTCTGATCGATGAGCTCCGAGCGGTCGTAGAACGGCACGATGCGTGACGTCGGCCGGCAGGCCCGGCTGGATCTGCGCGATCCGCGCCTTGACGGCGTCGATGACCTGCCGTGGGTTGGCGCCCGATGCGCGCCACGACGACGCCGCCCACGGCCTCCTTCGTGCCCTTGACCAGCGACGCCGTGCGGAACGCGTCGCCAATCGTGCACGTCGGCGACCTGCTCCACGTACACGGGCACGCCGGTCGGCGCTGGCGCGCAGCACGACGTCCTCCAGATCGCGCGACCGACTCGATCAGGCCGACGCCGCGCACGATGGGCCACGCGCCGTTCGACTCGATGACGTTGCCGCCGACGTTGGCGTTGCTGCCGCTGCACCGCGCGCACGACCGCGCCGAGCGGCAGGCCGTAGCCGCGCAGGCGGTTCGGGATCGACGTCGATCTGGTACTGCTGGACGTAGCCGCCGACCGACGCGACTTCCGCGACGCCCGGCACGGCGTTGAGCTGGTAGCGGACGAACCAGTCCTGCAGGCGTGCGCAGTTCCTGCAGCGACCGCGTCGGGCTCTCGACCGTGTACCAGAAGACGTGGCCGACGCCCGTCGCATCCGGGCCCAGCGTGGGCACCACGCCGGCGGGCAGCGCTTCGCTCACCAGGCTCATGCGCTCGAGCACGCGCGCGCGCGCGAAGTAGAGGTCCGACGTCGTCCTCGAAGACGACGTAGATCATCGAGAACCCGAACGCCGACTGCGAGCGCACCACGCGCACGCCGGCCAGGCCCTGCAGGTTCACGGTCAGCGGGTAGGTGACCTGGTCCTCGACCTCCTGCGGCGCTGTGCCCGGTCCAGTCGGTGAACACGATGACCTGGTTGTCGGACAGGTCCGGCATGGCGTCGATCGGTCGCCTGGCGCAGGGCCACGTAGCCCCACAGGCCCAGGCACACGTAGGCCGCCAGCACGAAATACCGATACCTCAGCGACAGATCGACAATGCGATTGATCATCACGAACCTCAAAGCCCACAACGGCCGCGCGGACGCAGCCCTGAAACCGGCACGGATGTCGGCCGGCCGGCCTACCGATTGGCTGGAGGTGGTGTCAGATCAACAGGACGGACACGAGCGGAGAACGAGGCGCCGACCGCGCGCGAAGGTCGCGGGGCGTCAGGCGAATGCCGGTCGACGGCGCCGTCAGCCGCGTTGGCTCGGTCGCGTACGCGGCGTCAATCCGAAGCGCAGTGGGACTCGAGACACCGGCATGGTCGCCGGCGGCTGAGCACCGGGCGAGACCAGGCAGCAATCAGCCGGCCCTGACGTCAGGACGGTTGCCGGAGCGTCGGCGGCCTGGACCGCTTCGGTCTGGTCCGGATCGCAGCAGTCATGCAGGGTCATCGCCGACACCCGTCCCGGCAGGACGCACGGCCCCACACCGGCGACGAGCATCGTCGCGACGACACAACTGGCGATGACGCGGGACATCAGGGGAAGTGAGGCAGTCATCGGAGCCGTCGCGCCGTCCTGGGCTCGTTCATGAGCCCGCCGCATCCCGGCAATTCTCCGGGCATCCGACGGCACAAACGCTGCAGCCCCGACGACTGCCTGCACCGTTAACCTAAGCATACGGCGTACCAAACCGTGATCGGCGAAAAACCACGGTAACCGATCGAGGCGCGCAGCCATCAGTGGTGATTTTGCCACAATTCTGCGGACGAAAGACCGCGGCGCGGCAGTCTTCTGCCCGCGACCTATAAACGCGCCCGCCTCAGCCTCAGCGCGTTGGCGATGACCGACACCGAACTGAAGCTCATCGCCGCGGCGGCGATCATGGGGCTCAGCAGCAGTCCGAACACCGGATACAGCGCCCCGCCGGCGATCGGCACGCCGAGGGCGTTGTAGACGAACGCGAAGAACAGGTTCTGCCGGATGTTGCTCATCGTCAACCGCGACAGCCGGCGGGCACGCACGATACCGCGCAAGTCGCCTTTCACCAGCGTCACGCTCGCCGTGTGGATGGCCACGTCCGTGCCGGTGCCCATGGCGATGCCCACCTGCGCGGCCGCCAGGGCGGGAGCGTCGTTGATGCCGTCGCCCGCCATGGCCACGCGACCGTCCTTCCTTCTGAAGGGCGGCGACCACCGCGGCCTTCTGATCCGGGAGCACTTCGGCGTGCACCTCGTCGATGCCGAGCTTCCGCGCCACGGCCTGCGCCGTCGTGCGACTGTCGCCCGTGAGCATGACGACGCGCAGCACCATCGGCGCGCAGCGCGCGAATCGCGTCGGCGGCGCTGACCTTGATCGGATCGCCGACGCCGAGCAGCCCCGCGGGCGCGCCATCGACCGCCACGAACACGACCGTCTGTCCGTCGACGCGCAACTTCTCGGCGCGCTGCGTCGAGTTCGGCGTCGACCGCGCCCACCTGGGTCATCAGCGCGCGGTTGCCGACGGCAACCGTGCGCGCCGCGACGCGGCCCGTCACGCCGAGGCCGGTGATCGATCGGAAGCCTTCCGGCGAGGCGAGCACAAGGCCGCGCGCTTCGGCCGCCTTTGACGATCGCCGGCGCGAGCGGATGCTCGCTGCCACGCTCGAGGCTCGCCGCCAGGCTGAGCACGTCGGATTCCGTGAACGGCTCGCGCCACGACACGCTCGTCAGTTCGGGTTTGCCCTGCGTCAGCGTGCCGGTCTTGTCGATGACGAGCGTGTCGACCGAGCCGAACACTTCGATCGCCTCGGCGTTGCGAAACAGGATCCCGTGCGACGCGCCCTTGCCGCTGGCGACCATGATCGACATGGGCGTCGCCAGGCCGAGCGCGCACGGGCAGGCGATGATCAGCACGGACACGGCGTTGACCAGCGCATGCGCGAGCCGCGGCTCGGGCCCGAACAGGCCCCACACGGCGAACGCGATTGCCGAGGCCGCGACGACGGCCGGCACGAAATAGCCGGAGACGCGATCGGCCAGCCGCTGAATCGGCGCCCGGCTGCGCTGCGCCTCGGCCACCATCGCGACGATGCGCGCGAGCAGCGTGTCGGCGCCGACTTTCTCCGCGCGCATCACGAATCCGCCCGTGCCGTTCACGGTGCCGCCGACGACGCGGTCACCGGGCTGCTTGTGCACGGGGATCGGCTCGCCCGTCACCATCGACTCGTCGATCTGGCTGCCGCCTTCCAGCACGACGCCGTCGACCGGCACTTTCTCGCCCGGGCGCACGCGCAGCCGATCGCCCGGGTGCACGTCCGACAACGGGACATCGTCGTCCATCTCGCCTGCGCCGCTGGTCCGCACGCGCCGGGCGGTGGCCGGCGCCAGGTCCAGCAGCAGACGGATCGCCGCGCCGGTCCGGCCCCGCGCGCGGAGTTCGAGCACTTGTCCCAGCAGCACCAGCGTCACGATGACGGCCGCGGCCTCGAAGTACAGCAGCACGTGGCCCATCGGATCGCGGAAGGCGGCCGGAAACAGCCCGGGGGCGAGCACGCCGAGGACGCTCTCGCTGTACGCGACGCTGACGCCCAGGCCGATCAACGTGAACATGTTCAGGTGGCCCGTTCGCAGCGATCGCGCGGCGCGCACGAAGAACGGCCAGCCGGCCCACAGACACACCGGCGTCGCGAGCGCGAATTCCACCCAGGGCCGAAGCGACATGGGGATGAAGCCGCCCATCGCGCCATCGCCGGACATGCCCGTCATCGTCAGCACGAGCAGCGGCAGCGAGAGCGCCGCCGCGATCCACAGCCGCCGCGTCATGTCGCGCAGTTCGGGATCGACCGCACGGCGCCCGCGGTCGGCATCTCCGGCTCGAGCGCCATGCCGCAAATCGGGCAGTCGCCGGGTGTGTCCTGCGCGGACTTCGGGATCCATGGGACAAATCCAGACGGTCTTCTTGGAGTCCAGCGTCCCTGGGCCAGAGTCCCGGGTTCCCGCGCCGTCCGGAGTTCCGGGTTCGAAGTCCAGCGTTCCGGGTACCGGGGTCCCGCTACCTGGGGCGGCGGCCGCGGCCCGGGGCTTCGAGCGCATCAACTGGATCGGCTGCGCGGCGCCGTGGGACATGCCCTTGGGACCGCTCTTCAGCCAGTCGTCGGGCGCGGCGGCGAACTTCGTGCGGCAGCCTGGCGAGCAGAAGGCATAGGTCACGCCCCGATGCTCGAACGATCCGCCGCGCGCCTTCGCGGGGTCGACGCGCATCCCGCAGACGGGATCGATCCCCACCGATTCGGCCGGACCACTTGTCGTCATGTCCACATCCTAACCGGAGCGCGAAAGTTTGAACTGCGAACCTCGAAGTCGGGCGGGTGAAGTATCTCGCGTACGGACCCGTCGGACCCTTGGACCCTTGGACCCTGGGACCGTATACTGACCGGCGGTCGTCCCGCCGATGGACCCCTCCATCGGCCCGGGGTCGGCCGTTGACAGCATGAACTGCCCGCTCGCCCCGCCGAACGTTCTGGAGCACACGCAATGAGAATCGGCATTCCCCGAGAAATTCACGAAGGCGAAATGCGCGTGGCGACCACGCCCGATGTCGTCGCGCAACTGCACAAACTGGGATTCACCGTCAGTGTCGAAAGCGGCGCCGGCGCGGGATCGAGCTTCGACGACGAGGCCTTCCGTAAGGCCGGGGCCACGGTCAGCGCGGACACGCGCGAGTTGTGGTCGTCGAGCCGACATCATCATGAAGGTGCGCCCGCCGGCGCGGCACCCGCAGCTGAACATGGACGAAATCGACTTCCTGCGCGAAGGCCAGGTCCTGATCTCATTCCTCTGGCCGGCGCAGAACCCCGAGATGCTCGACCGGCTGTCCAAGAAGGGCGTGACGACGCTCGCGATGGACATGGTGCCGCGCATCTCCCGCGCGCAGAAGATGGACGCGCTCAGCTCGATGGCGAATATCGCCGGGCTACCGCGCCGTCGTCGAGGCCGCGCAGCACTTCGGGCGGTTCTTCACCGGGCAGATCACGGCGGCCGGGCGCATCCCGCCGGCGAAGGTGCTCGTCATCGGCGCCGGCGTCGCCGGCCTGGCGGCGATCGGCGCCGCCAAGAGCCTGGGCGCGATCGTCCGCGCGTTCGACACCCGCCCCGAGGTCAAGGAACAGGTCGAGAGCATGGACGGCGAGTTCCTCATGCTCGACTTCAAGGAAGAGGGCGCGGGCGTGGGCGGCTACGCCAAGGTCATGAGCCCGGAGTTCATCAAGGCCGAGATGGCGCTCTTCGCGGCGCAGGCGAAGGACGTGGACATCATCATCACGACCGCGCTGATTCCCGGCAAGCCGGCGCCGAAGCTGATCACCGCCGACATGGTGCGCTCGATGAAGGCCGGCAGCGTGATTGTCGACCTCGCGTCCGAGCAGGGCGGCAACTGCGAACTGACCGAGCCCGGCCGCGTCGTCGAAGCCGCACGGGGTCACGATCATCGGCTATACGGACATGCCGAGCCGGCTGGCCGCGCAGTCGAGCCAGCTGTACGGCACGAACTTGCGCCACCTGCTGACGGACATGTGTCCCGAAGAAGGACGGCGAGCTCGTCGTGAATTTCGAGGACGAGGTCGTCCGCGGCGCGACGGTGGTGAAGGCGCACGAGATTACATGGCCGCCACCACCACCGAAGCTGTCAGCCGCGCCGGCGGCCAAGCCGAAGGCGGCGACGCCCGAGGAGAAGGCCGCCGAAGCGCTGAGAAGGAAAAGCCGAGCCGGTCGGCAACATCGTGGCCGTGCTGGTCGCGGCCGCCGCGCTGATCGGCCTGGGCGCCGACGCGCCGCCGGAGTTCATGCCGCACTTCACGGTCTTCGTGCTGGCGGTGTTCGTCGGCTACATGGTCGTCTGGAACGTGACGCCGGCGCTGCACACGCCGCTGATGAGCGTGACGAACGCCATCAGCAGCATCATCATCATTGGCGGGCTGATTCAGATCAGCTCGCCCGAGCCGGTGGTCATGTGGATCGCGGGCGTCACGGTCACCCTCACCAGCATCAACATCGCGGGCGGCTTCGCCGTCACGCGCCGCATGCTGGAAATGTTCAGGAAGTAGGGGGCACACATGGCCATCAATCCCGGTATCGTCATCGTCTCCTACATCGCGGCCGCGGTCCTCTTCATTCTGGCGCTGGGCGGGCTGAGCAGCCAGGAGTCCGCGCGCCGCGGCAACGTCTTCGGCATCGTCGGCATGCTCATCGCGCTCATGGCGACCGTGCTCGGCCGCGTGGACGCCAACTACGGCCTGCTCGTGGGCGGACTGGTCGTCGGCGGCACGGTCGGGCTCATCGCGGCCAAGCGCGTGCAGATGACGCAGATGCCCGAACTGGTCGCCATGCTGCACAGCCTCGTCGGCCTGGCGGCCGTGCTCGTCGGGTTCGCGAACTTCCTGGGGCACTCCGCGGTGCCGCTGGAAGGCGCGGCCAAGACGATTCACGACGTGGAGACCTACATCGGCATCCTGATCGGCGCCGTCACGCTGTCGGGGTCCGTGATCGCGTTCGGCAAGCTGAACGGCAGCATCGGCGGCAAGCCGCTCACGCTGCCCGGACGCCACTACCTGAATCTCGCCCTGCTGATCATCGTGCTCTGGTTCGGCCGGGCGTTCGTGATCGAATCCGCCGCCGGCGGCGGCCTGATGCCGCTGCTGATCATGACCGCCGTGGCCCTGCTCTTCGGCATCCACATGGTCATGGCCATCGGCGGCGCGGACATGCCGGTCGTCGTGTCGATGCTGAACAGCTACTCGGGCTGGGCCGCCTCGGCCACCGGCTTCATGCTGAACAACGACCTCCTGATCGTCGATGGGCGCGCTCGTCGGCAGCAGCGGCGCGATCCTGAGCTTCATCATGTGCAAGGCGATGAACCGCAAGTTCCTGGCCGTCATCGCCGGCGGGTTCGGCACCGGTGACGGCGCGGCGCCGGCGGCGGGCGCCGCCGTCCCGCAGGGCGAAGTCGTGGCGGTCGATGCCGCGGAAGCGGCCGCTCTGCTGGCCGAATCCAAGGACGTGGTGATCATTCCCGGCTACGGGATGGCGGTCGCGCAGGCGCAGCACACGGTGTACGAGATCACGAAGCACCTGCGCGAGAAGGGCGTCAAGGTGCGGTTCGCCATTCATCCGGTCGCGGGTCGCATGCCGGGCCACATGAACGTGCTGTTGGCTGAGGCCAAAGTGCCGTACGACATCGTCTTCGAGATGGACGAAATCAACGAGGATTTCCCCGACGTGGACGTGTCGGTCGTCATTGGGGCGAATGACATCGTCAATCCGTCGGCCGAGGACGAACCCAACAGCCCCATCGCCGGCATGCCGGTGCTCCAGGTCTGGAAGGGCAAGACGACGATCGTGCTGAAGCGCAGTATGGCCACCGGGTACGCCGGGGTGGAGAATCCGCTCTTTTTCAAGGACAATACGCGGATGCTGTTTGGCGACGCGAAGAAGAGCCTGGATGCCGTCTTGAAGACCCTGCGGGAGACGGCCTGACGGCTCTCATGGAGCCGGCGGCTGCCCCGCTCGATCTGTCGATCATCATCCCTGCACTGAACGAGGCCGGCAACATCGGCACGTTGGTGGCGCGTTGCCGCGCGACGATTGCGCGGATCGGCGTGACCGCGGAAATCCTCGTGGTGGACGGAGGTTCGTCCGACGGCACCGTGCTCGAGGCCGAGCAGGCCGGCGGGCGCGTCATCCTGCAGGAAGGCCGCGGCTACGGCGGTGCGCTGCGCACGGGGTTCGGTGCCGCGCGGGGGCGCCACATCCAGACAATGGACAGCGACCTGTCGCACGAACCCGAGGTCATCCAGTCGTTGTGGGACGCGCGCGATCGGGCGGACGTCATCATCGCCTCGCGGTACGTGAAAGGCGGCGGGGCCGAGATGCCGAGGTTTCGCGCCGTGCTGAGCCGCATCCTCAACGTCACCTTCACGACGGCGTTCCGGATGCCGGTGCACGACATCTCGAGCGGGTTCCGACTGTACCGCGCCGGGTCGCTCAAGCAGATTGCGTTCCAGGCCTCCGACTTCGACGTGCTGGAGGAGATCCTGATTCTGATTTACATCGGGGGCGGCACCGTCACCGAGGTGCCGTTTCGGTATCGTCCGCGGCAGGCGGGCCGATCGCACGCCAAGCTGTTCAAGTTCGGCATGGCGTACGCGCGCACGTTCTACGCGATGTGGGCGCTGCGCCGAAGCCGGCGCGCGTAGGAGTCACCAGTGGCGACACAGCAATCGTCGTTCGACATCACGTCGGCCGTGGACCTGCAGGAAGTGGACAACGCGGTCAATCAGGCCAAGAAAGAGATCGGCCAGCGGTACGATTTCAAGGGATCGAAGGCGTCGATCGACTTCAAGCGCGGCGAGAGCCTCATCGAACTCATCGCCGACGACAATTTCAAGATGCAGGCCGTGTGGGACGTCCTGCAGACGCGCATGGTGCGGCGCGGCGTGCCGGTGAAGAACCTGGATGCGTCCGAGGTCCTGCCCATCGCCGGCGGCCTCGTCAAGCGCACGGTCACGCTCAAGCAGGGCATCTCCAGCGACGTGGCGAAGGCCATCGTGCAGTTCCTCAAGACTCAGAACCTGAAGAAGGTGCAGGCCTCGATCCAGGCCGACCAGGTCCGCGTCTCGTCCGCGTCCAAGGACGAGCTGCAGACCGCGATCCAGCTGCTGAAGACCGGTGATTTCGACGTCGAACTGCAGTTCGGCAATTACCGATAGGGGACGGGTCTGTTTTGCACAGGTTTTGCACAGAAAAGGGACAGGTCTTGGCCCTGAGACCTGTCCCTTTTCTGTGCAAAACCTGTGCAAAACAGACCCGTCCCCTATAATCGCTTGTGCGCTTAGCGTGGTTTTCGCCGTGGCCGCCGCAGCCGAGCGGCGTGGCCGGCCGATCCGCGGAACTGGTTCCGATTCTGTGCGCCCGGGGCCATGCGATCGACGTGTTCGTGGACGCGGCAGCGATCCGTCCCGGCCCCTCGACCGGCGACCCGCCGACACCCGGCGCCATGCGCGTGCTGAGCGCGCACGATTTCGTGTGGCGCCAGGCGAGGGGACACTACGACCTGCCCGTCTACCAGATGGGCAACTCGCATCTGCATCGCTTCATCTGGCCGTACCTGCTCCGCTATCCGGGCCTGGCCGTGCTCCACGACGGGCGCCTGCACCACGCGCGCGCCGAAGCGTTGCTGTCGCGCGGGCGGATTGAAGACTACCGGGCCGAGTTTGCGTGGAGCCATCCTGACGTCGCGCCCGGGGCGGCCGAACTTGCGGTGCTCGGCTTCGAAGGCGCGTTCTATTACCAATGGCCGATGGTGCGAGGCGTCATCGAGACCGCCCGGCTCGTCGCGGCGCACTCCCGAGGCGTGGCTGAACAGTTGGCGCGCGAGTGGCCCGATCGCCCGATTACGCACATTGCCCTGGGCGAAGGGCCGGCGCACCTTGATCGTGACGCCGCGCGCCGGGCGTTCCGGGCGGCACACGGGCTGAGCGAGGGCGCGATCGTGTTCGGCGTGCATGGCGGCCTGACCGAGGACAAGCGCATCTCCGAGATCTTGCGGGCCTTTGCCGCGACGCTGCCCTGGGTGCCCGATGCGCGGCTGCTCCTGGTGGGCGCCGCCGATCCGCTGCTGGGCCTGCGAAACCAGCTGACCGCGCTCCGACTGACGCGAGAAGTCTGTCTGGTCGCGTCGACCGATGACCGTCAGTTCGATCAGGCGATCGCCGCCAGCGATGTCACCGTCAACCTCCGTTGGCCGACCGCCCTTGAAACGTCGGGGCCGTGGGTCCGAAGTCTCGCGCTCGGCCGCCCGACGATCATCATCGATGCGCCGCATCACGCGCACGTGCCGGCCCTCGATCCGCGCACCTGGCATCGGCTCTGGCCGTGTGACGACCTGATGGCGGACGCCGACGAGCGGGCGGTCGCGGTCGCGATCGACATCCGGAGCCTCAACCAGTCTCTGCGCACGGCCATGCGCCGGCTGGGCACCGACGCGGGGCTGCGGGCGCGGCTGGGACGCCAGGCGCGGGCCTGGTGGGAACGCGAGCACACGGTTGAGCGCATGACGATGGACTACGAGCGCGCGCTGACACGCGCGCTCGACACGCCGCCGCCCGTGCCCAACTGGCCGCATCACTTGCGGCCCGATCCCGCCGCGCACGCGCGCCGCCTGCTCGGCAGCCCGGCCTGGGCCGGTGCGGACGTGCGCGACCGGCTCGCCGGCTTCTGAACCTGAAGTACCATTACCAACCGATGACGGACGACCCGCGGCAGAACGCCTACGGCCATCTGGAACCCGAGCGCGAACCGGCCGCGCGGCGGTACGTCGCGGCCCTTGGCGCGCTGGACACCGCGGCCGAGCCGTCCCCGACCGTGACCATCACCGCCGCGGCCGCCGCGGCCGACGCGGTGCGGCTCAACCAGGTCTGGAACAAGTCAGGACCGCGGCCCGGCGACTCCACCGCGGTCCGCGTCCTCAAGCGCGTGGCCGTCGAGTTCGCCCGGCTCCTGCCGTGGCGCCGCCGCCGGCTTCATGGCGCGATGATCGCGGCCATCAACCGCAACACCGAGACCACTCGCGCGATGATCGATGCCTCGCAGCATTTCCAGGCACACGTGATTTGGTACGCGCAGACGGTCGCCGCCATCGCGTCGAGCGGGCGGGCCGGCGCCTCCTCCCCGGAAGGCGTCGAAGCCCTGCAGCGGGCGCTGTGGTCGATCAGCGCGGACTGGATGAAGCACTGGGAGGCGCTGGGCGCGCGCGAGCAGCGGTTCGACGGACGGATGGCCGCCCTGACCAAGGCCTACGAGAACGTCCTCGACGTCGCCAGCCTGGCCCAGCAAAATGCGACGTCGCTGAAGCGGACGGTCGAGGAACTGGCCGGCAGCCACCGTCCTTCGGCCGCCACCCCGCCGACGGTCCAGACCGCCGACCCGGACACGAACGCCTTCAAGTACCCTGATCTTCGAAGATCGCTATCGCGGGTCTCGCGACGAGATTCGCCGCCGGCTCGCCGAGTACCTGCCGCTCTTCGAAGGCGCGAGTCACGTGCTCGATATCGGCTGCGGCCGGGGCGAACTGCTGGGCCTCCTCAAGGAACACGGCGTGAGCGCCCACGGGATCGACGTCAACGAAGACATGGTCCAGACGTGCCGCGCGCGCGGATTGACGGCCGATCGCGCCGACGCCCTGTCGTTCGTGAGCGCCCTCCCCGATGAATCGCTGGGCGGCCTGATCGCGATTCAAGTGGTCGAACACCTCGACGCGAAGTACTTGATGCGCCTGGTCGAGACCGCCTTCCACAAACTCAAGCCGGGCGCGCCCCTCGTGCTCGAGACGGTCAACACCGCGTGCTGGGCCGCGTTTTTCGACAGCTACATCCGGGACTTCACGCACGTCCATCCGCTGCACCCGGACACGCTGCGGTACCTCGTCCAGGCCAGCGGCTTCCCGGCCGTGGACCTGCGCTACCTGTCCCCCATCGCCGAACACGACAAGCTGCCGTTCGTGAAGATCGTCCACGAGCGCGACACGAATCCGACCATCATCGAACTGGTCGAAGCCTTGAACGCCCACGCCAATCGGCTCAACAGCCAGCTCTTCACCTACCGGGACTACGCGGTCATCGCCAGACGGTGAGCGATGGCCCCAGTCCGGATTCCCCGATGATGCGGTCCAGCCGGCTGGCGCTCGCGATCCTCGCCGTAATGATGGCCACGGCCGCGATCGAACTGTGGATGGGCCGGCTGCCCCTCGGACCGGACGGGCGGTTCGGCTGGCTGGAAACCGACATCTGGAGCAGCGGTCAGTCGCAGCGCGTGCTGGACCCCTACTCGGCCTCCCACGTCCTGCACGGCTTCCTGTTCTATGGCCTGATCTGGCTCGTCGCGCGCCGGCTGCCGCTCCGCACGCGGTTCTTCATCACGGTGGTGCTCGAAGCCGGATGGGAGATCCTCGAGAACTCCCCGCTCGTCATCGATCGCTATCGGGCGGTGACCATCTCCCTGGGGTACGTCGGCGACAGCGTCCTGAATTCCCTCAGCGACATCGTCATGTGCGCGATCGGCTTCCTGCTGGCCGCGCGGCTGCGCGTGGCCGCCAGCATCGCGCTGATCGTGGCGATCGAGCTCCTGATGCTCGTGCTGATTCGCGACAACCTCACGCTGAACATCGTGATGCTGCTGACGCCGATCGACGCCATCCGCCAGTGGCAGATGCAGGGACACTGACGAGGAACTTCGAACTTCGAACTTCGGAGTTACCTTCGCTTGATCGTCCCCGGCCGTGCCGACGGTCACGGTCACCTGGTCAACCGATCCCAGCTTCTTTGAAGACAGCTGCTTGCCGACGGCGTCGCGCACTTGCGCGGCCGTGAGGCCGGACACCTTGATCGCACCGACAAACGGCACACGAATCGTTCCGTCCTCGGCGACACGATAACTGGCGGGCAGGTCGGGCTCGCCGCTGATCGTGATGCGGAGCACATCGCCGGCCTGCGCGGGTGCGGACGGATCGAGATGCTGGAACATGTCAAAGGGGTTGGCGGCGACGCGTGCAGTCGCAGCGGCCATCGCGTCCGCGATCGCCTGCTGGTCGAGTTGGCCTACGCCGCTGATGGCCCGCCTGGCGGCGAGCAGTTCGGAGAGCTGCCGGAAGTCGGTGACACTCTTCTCCCTGAGGGCCTGCGCGGATTGCACAGCCTGCTCGATGGCCTTCTGGTCGATCTTCATGTCGGCCATTCGCTGCTCGAGCGCTTTCAACGTGGCGGCGGAGGCCAGGGCATCAGTGGGCGCCAGCAGCCCGCGCTCGATGAGCAATTGCGATCGCCTGACTTCGGCCTGGGCCTGTTGCAACCGGGCGGCGACCGTGGCGGCGACATCGCCTCTGGCCTCGGCCTTGGCCAGCGCGTCTTTCGCCTCGCGCAGTTGTGTTTCGGAGACCAACCCGACTTCGAATTTCTTCTTCGCGTCCTCGTACGCCTTGCGCGCGGCGTCCAGTTCGGCCTGGCGCGCCACCTGCGCCTGCTCCATCGCCTTGCGGCCCTGCTCGATGGCCGCTTGCCGATCGAACTCGGCCTTGCGGCGCGCTTCGTCGACCTGAACGCGAATGTCTTCCAGCGTCTTCCGCAGATTGTCCTGGGCGCTCGGCGTGGGCGACGGTGTGGCAGCCGGCGTGGTCGCGGGCTTGGCCGTGGGTGTCGTCTGCGGCAACGGCGTCGGCGTGATCTTGGGCGTGGTCTGCGGCGTGACCGCATCCACCGGATCGCCGATTGCGGACCTGACAGCCGAGGCGATCGGCGCCCCGCTCGCGGACGCGAGAGCCACCGGCACGACGACGCCCGCGACGAGGACGAACGCCAGCAGGGGCATCACGCCTGCCCGCACGGCCGGTGCGGTTTCGTCCTCGCCGAGAATCCGGCGAATGCGGCTGAGCAGGTCGCCGTCCGTCGCCGCCAAGGCGACACGGGGCGAGGCCATCGCGGCCAGGTCCGTCAAAGCGGTCGCGTAGACCAGGCGATCGCACACGCCGACCGCGAGGTCGTCGCAGCACAGTTCGCGTTCCGCGCGCACGCGGCGCGACAGCCACCAGACCGCCGGATGATAGAACAGCAGCGCTTCGGCGATCGACTGCAGGAGGTTGACGAGGTAGTCGTGCCGCCGGACGTGCGCCAGTTCGTGCGCGAGCAGCGCCTCCACCTGGGTCGGGCTCAGACCGGAGAGCGCGGCCATGGGCAGGACGATCGTCGGCTTGAGCCAGCCCACCATCACCGGCACGGCCACGGCAGCGGACTGCAGAATGGCCACGGCGCGCCGCACGGCCAGCCGATCCGCGAGTTGGCGCGCCAGCGCCTGAATCTGGTCAGACGCCGGTTGCACGGCCCGCTGCGCGTAGCGGCGAGCCACGATCCAGCCGCCGATCAGACGCAGAGAGAAGAACGTGACGCCGGCGAGCCAGGCCATCACCGCGACGGCCAACCAGTTCGCCTCAACGCGGAGCCGCGGCGCAGGCGCGCTCGCATTCACATCCAGCGTCATGCCCGGCCCGACGGGTATCGCCATCATGAGGTCGGTCGTCGTGCCAGCCACGCTTGACTGTGCGGAAGCCGACCGGTTCGCCAGGATCAGGAACGTCGCGGCCGGCGCGGCCAGCATCGCCACGAGGGCGCCCACGCCGATGGCGTAGCGGGCCGACGCCGACGATCGCGCGACGCGGAACGCCGCGTAACTCAGGAGCCCGATGGCAGCGCCTTGCCACACGAAATGCACGAGCGCCCACGCGAGCGCCTGGACGACGGGATGCTGGATGAACTCAGTCATGATGTCCTCCCACGTTCTTCCTGGCGGCCTTGCCGCCGCGCTTCTGGATCGGCGTGTGCCCCGCCTTGTAGTCCTTGATGAGCCGCCCGATTTCCTCGAGCTCCGCCGGGCTGGCCGGATGCGCGCTCAGGGCCTGAAGCACGAGCGCCGCCGCCGACCCGCCAAACGCCCGGTCCACAAGATCTGAGACGAGTTGGCGCTGGGTTTGGTCCGCGGAGACCCGGGCGGCGTAGATGTGGGTCCGGTCGGACTCGTCGCGCGTGACCAGGCCCTTTTCCGCCATGATCTGCATGAGTTTCAGGGTCGTCGTGTAGCCGATCTCGCGCCCGGCCGACAGCCGCTCGTTCACCTGCCGCACGGTGCACGGCCCGTGGGCCCACAACACGCCAAGAATCTGCAATTCCGCTTCCGTCGGACGGGGCAATCTCGCCATGGGTCCGACTATATACGAATCTATTCGTAGATGTCAACGAAGACCTTCGTGGAACGACGGGAACGAACGGGAACGAACGGGAACGAACGGGAACTGGGGAACGACGCGAACGATCGGGAACCGACGAGGTACCATGTCCAGCATGCACCGCATGCTGGAACGTTGCCGGGGTGGGCTGCGATCGGCGCTGGCGGACCTGAGGCCGGCTGACGCCGAAGCCTCAGCCGACGGCAAGTGGTCGATCGCCAACATCGTCGAACACCTGGATCTGACCTACACGACCAACATCCAGGGCCTGGAACGCCGCCTCCAGAAGGGCGCGCCAGCACCGCGACAGGTCACGCTGAAACAGCAGCTCACGCGCGCGGTCATCACGCGCCTCGGCTACTTCCCCACGGGCATCGCGGCGCCCCAGGCGGTGACGCCACACGGCCGCCGATTCACCGAACTCTCGGCCGTCATCGAGCCGCACCTGCTCCTGCTCGATCAGCGGCTCAAGGATGTCGCGCGCGCCTTCGGTCCCCGCACGCCCGTGCTGAACCACCCGATCATGGGCCCCTTCAGCGTCGCGGACTGGCGGCGCTTCCACTGGGTGCATACGCGGCACCATCTCCGACAAATCGACGACAGGTTAGAGGTGAGAGGTCAGAAGTCAGAGGTCAGCCGGAAGTGACAAGGTAACGGACGGCACGCCTGCACGTCCCCAGCAAGGGCCACGCCCGTCACGTCACTTCCGCAGCCGGCGATCCAGCAACTGCAGCGACAGCATCAATTCCGCGATCGTGCGCTGCAGCGCGTAGTACCAGCCGGGCCAGCCGTCGAGCAACGCACCTTTGATGATGAGCGCGTAGGCGCAGGCGCCGGGCGGGCCGAGCACGATGGTCTTCCGCAGGCGGTCCGCCCAGTTGAGGCCCGTCGAGGACTTCGCCAGCAGTTTCTCCGCTTCCAGACGCGCATACACCAGTTGCGAGGCCAGCCAGCGGTCGAGCGGCTTGCGGTCGTCATGGTCGATCGTGGCGGTGAGGGTCATCGATCGGCCGGGGACCCGAAGCCGCTGGGTATGGCCGTCTGATTCGTAGCGGCAGCGTTCCCGGCGAAACAGGACCGCGCGAGGCGGATAGAGCGACGCGCGCAGCGGCCGGCCGAAGACGCAGTAGCGGAAGTGCGCGTAGACCGCGTCGAGATCCCCGGCGAGATCCAGTTCGTCGAGCGCCGGGACGAACCGCTCCGGCAGCAGATAGTCGGCGTCAAGCGACAGGACCCACGGGGTGCGGACGAGATCGACGCCGTGGTTCCATTGCGAGGCATGATCGTCGAACGGGCGCGTCTGCACCTCCACGTTGGAGAAGCGGCGCGCGATGGCGAGCGTGTCGTCCGTGCTGCCGCTGTCGAGCACCACGACCCGCGCCGCCCAGGTCAGGCGCTCAAGGCACCGGGCCAGATTGGGCGCTTCGTTCCAGGTCAGCACCAGCGGCGTGATCTGGCCGGCCACCGCTGCGCCGGCCGCTCCGCCACCCCGGATCATGCCCGCCATTATGCGCTACTGTAGCCACGGTGAATCATGCCCACCTGCGCCGCGTGCTGGGCCTGCTCTGGCTCGCCGGCGTCGGCGCCGCGATCTTTCTCGCGGTCTTTCATCGCGACGTCATCACGGGCCACCTGGCCACGGCGACCGCCACCTCGATGGCGGCCGGCGGCGCGATGTATCTGGGCCTCGGCTGCCTGCGCGGCTTCACGCTCATTCCCGCGACGTCGCTGGTGATCATGGGCCTGGTGTTCTTCCCGCCGGTGCCCCTCTTCGTGCTGACGCTGGTCGGCATCATCGTGTCGTCGGCCAGCGTCTACTACTTTGCCGAGGCCCTGCATCTCGACGAACTGCTCGAGCGGCGCCATGCCGATCAGGTGAACCGGGTCCGCACGCTGCTCGATCGGCACGGACTCCCCATCATCATCGGATGGAGCTTCTTTCCGCTGGCACCGACCGATCTCATCTGCTACCTGTCGGGCGTCCTGCGCATCCGCATCGTGACGTGCCTCGTGGGCGTCGCGATCGGCGAGGGAGCGATCTGCGCGATCTACATCTTCCTGGGCGACCTCCTGCTCCGCCGGTCCTGACTCGACGGGACTCGACATACACTGTCAGGCCGTGCCATCCCCGGCGGGCGCCGCCCTGCTTCACGAGTGCTTCGACGCGCGCTGGCGCGAATGGCGCGATCGGCCGGCGCTCGACATTCCGCCCGGGCCCGCACGCCCCGCGCGCCTCGTCGCCACGTACGGCGATCTGGCAGGCGCCTCGCAGGCCATCGAGGATCGGGTGCGACACCTGGCCCGGCCCGATGCCGTCATGGCGGTGCTGCTGCCGCGCCCGACGGTCGCGGCGTTTGCGGCGCCGCTCGGCATCCTCCGCGCGGGCGCCGCCTTTACGTGCATCGATGCGGCATTTCCGGACGCGCGCATTGCCGACCTCATTCGAGACGCCGAACCGGTCGCCATCGTGACCGACGCGGCCGGCGCCGGACGCCTCGCCCGGCTCGGCATCGAACCCGGTCGTCTTGTCGCCGTCGAGACGCTCGCCGGCGGCCTCCCTGCCAGCCGGCCACCTGCCGGCGCGGTCGCGCAGAGGCCTTCGTGGCTCTTGCCGACGTCGCTGGCGTACGTGATCTACACGTCCGGCACCACCGGTCGTCCCAAGGGCGTGATGATCGAACATCGGGCGATCGCGAATCTGGTGGCCTCGGACATCGGCGAGTTCGGCCTGACCGCCGCCGACCGTGTCGCCCAGAGCTCCTCGCACGCGTACGATTCATCGATCGAGGAAATCTGGCTGGCGCTCGCGGCGGGCGCCACGCTGGTCGTGATGGATGAGGACGTCGCCCGATCAGGTCCGGATCTGGTGCCGTGGCTCGAGCGCGAGGCCATCACGATGCTCTGTCCCACGCCCACCATGCTGCGCGCGACCGGCTGCCGGAACGCCCGCGGTCTGCTGCCGGACCTGCGCCTGATCTACGTCGGCGGCGAGGCGCTGACCACCGACGTCGTGGACGCGTGGGCGGCCGGACGCCGATTCGTCAACGGCTACGGCCCGACTGAAAGCGCGGTGACGTGCATTCGGACGGACGTCGTGCCCGGTGCCGCCGTCGCCATCGGGCGTCCGGTGCCGCATGTCGAGGCGTGGGTGCTGACCGATGGGCTCGAGGATGTCCAGGGCACCGAGACTGGAGAACTGTGCCTCGGCGGCGCGGGCCTGGCACGAGGCTATTGGCGCGACCCGGATCTGACCGCGCGGAAGTTCCTCGTGCACCCGGTCCACGGGCGGATTTACCGCACCGGCGATCTCGCGACACGCCTGCCGGACGGCACGCTGTTCTGTCTGGGCCGCGTCGATTCGCAGGTCAAGATCCGCGGGTATCGCATCGAACTCGGGGAGATTGAAGCGAGACTGGGGGCGTCTGCCGGCGTGCGCGAGGCCGCGTGCGCGGTGCAGGGCGATGCGGCCGCCCGACGCTCGTCGCGTTCGTGGTGCGCCGTCGATGCGGCCGCGCCGCCCGACCTCGATCGCGCTGCGGCGCGAACTCACGGCGGCACTGCCGGCGCACATGGTGCCCGCGCATCTCCGACTCATCGACGCGCTGCCGACGACCACCGGCGGCAAGCTCGATCGAGCCGCCCTGCCTGCGGTCGTCGCCGCCGCCGCCGAGGCACAGGCGCCAGCCGATCGCGCCGAGAACCGACCTGGAATCGCGCATCGAGGCGGCGCTGCCGCCGGGTGTCGCGCCGCGGGGCGCCGATTTCGGTCACGCGCCAACTTCTTCGAGGATCTCGGCGGCGATTCCCTCCTGGCCGCCGAACTGATCACCGCACTGCGCGAGGAGTCCTCACGGCGGGCCTGACGGTCCGTGACGCCTATGCCGCGCCAACGATTGAACGGCTCGCCCGGCAGGCGGCCGGCGCTGGCGGCGCGAACGCGATCCCGCGCAGCCGGCCGGAGCCGGGCGGAAAGCCCGGCATGGCGACGCTGATCCAGCGACATGGCTGCTGGTCGAACTGATCGCGCTGTCGGCGGCGGGGTACGCCGGCGTCTCGCTGTTTCTGGCGCGGATCGAACCGCAGGCCACGCCGCTGGTCATGGCCGCGTGGTTTCCGGTCTTCGGCCTCCTGGCACTGCTCCTGTACGTGCCGCTGTCGCTGATGGCCGTCGTCCTGGCGAAGCGCGCCATCGTCGGCACGTACCGCGCGGGGCGATGGCCCGTGTGGGGCGGCTTCTACATTCGGCATTGGGCCGTATGCCAACTGGTGCGGCTGGTGCCGTGGCGCCTGCTCGAGGGCACCGCGTTCCAGGCGGCCGCGCTCCGCGCGCTCGGCGCGCGCATCGGTCAGCGCGTGCACATCCATCGCGGCGTCGAATCTGCTGCAGGGCGGATGGGATCTGCTCGACATCGGCGACGACGTGACGATCGGACAGGAGGCCACGCTCCGGCTGGTGGACCTCGAGGACGAGCAAATGGTGGTGGCGCCGATCACGCTCGGCGCCGGCGCGACGATGGAGATGCGCGCGAGCGTCGCCGGCGGCGCCGGCATCGGCACGGGCGGCTATCTGACGGCGCTGTCTCGGCTTGCCCGCCGGGTGCGCGCGTCCCGGCGCGCGCACGCTGGGACGGCGTGCCGGCCGGGCCGGCGGGACTGCGCGCCGGACGCGCCGGGACTCGATCGGTCGGCGCGACTGCTCGCCCGAAGTCCATCGGCGCCGCGATGATGCTGTTGCGGCTCGCGGGCGCGCTGCTGACGCCGACGCTCGCGGCGACGCTCTCGGGGTGGTACTGGCTCGTCGCAGTCGGGTGACGCACGCCGACCATCGCCGCGTGGCTGCACGCGCCGTGCTGGAACGTAGACATCGTGTCGGTCGCGGCGCTGGCCAGCGTGCTGCTGGTGCCGCTGGCCTGCTGTGCACCTCATCGCTTTCATGCGACTCGCTCGGTCCCGTGACGCCCGGCGTCATCAGCCGATGGAGCCCGCCTACCTGCGCGTCTGGGTCAAGAAGGATCTGTCGCGTCGCGCCGGCGATTGGCTGAGCGGCACGTTGATGTGGCCCATCTGGCTGCGCGCCGCGGGCATGCAGTCGGGCCGCGACTGCGAAATCAGCACGATCATCGACGTGGTGCCGGAGTTGATCGAGATTGGGCCGGCGACGTTCTTCGCCGACGGCATCTACCTCGGCGGCCCGCTCGAATCCATCGCGGCACGGTGACGCTCGCGAAGACACGCCTCGGGTCCGAGGTCTTCCTCGGCAACCACGTGGTGATTCCCGGCCGGCTGCACCGTGCCCGCCGGGCGTGCTGATCGGCGTGTCCACGGTGGCTGACGACCGCGCGATGCGGCCGCAGCACGCGTCGTGGTTCGGCCATCCGCCGTTCGCGCTCTCGCGACCGCCAGCTGCCACCGATCGATCGTCGGCTGACGCACGATCCGACACTCATCCGGTACGTGAATCGCTGGATTTGGGAAGCTGATTCGCTTCCCGATTCCCGCCGCACAGCGTGCTGACCGGGCTCGTGTCGCGCCGGGCTCTTCGTGCGCGCGGGCGAGGTCGCGTCACCCGCCGGTGATGGCGCTGGCCGTCGTGCCGCGGCCTCACCATCCTCGCCGGCGTCATGCTCTGCGTCGGGGTGCTCGCGCTGAAGTGGCTGCTGCTGGGTCGCGTGCGGCCGGGTGAACACGCGCTCTGGTCGTGCTGGTGCAGCCGCTGGGATTTCCTCTACATGGCGTGGGGCCGCGTGGCGCAAGCCGTTCCTGTCGCGGCTCGACGGCACGCTGCTGCTCGCGTGGTACCTCCGCGCGCATGGGCATGCGCATCGGCCAGCGCGTCGTGCTCGGCCCTGGCTTCGCGCACGTGGTGGACCCCGACATGATTCACGATTGAAGACGACGCCACGGTCCACGCGCTGTTCCAGGCCCACACGTTCGAAGACCGCGTGCTTGAAGATCGATCACGTCCACATCCGCCGGCGGGCGACGGTCGGCTGCGGCGCGGTGCTGTTCTACGGCGCGGACGTCGGCGACGGCGCGTCAGTCGCGCCGCAGAGCGTGATCATGAAGCACGAACGGCTCAGCGCGCATCAGCGATACGAGGGGTGTCCGAGCTCAACGATATAGTCCATCGTCCATCGTCCCGAGTCCCGAGTCCGGGGTTTGTCGTTCCCGTCGTTCCCGTTCGTTCCCGTCGTTCCCCAGTTCCCGTCGTTCCCGTCGTTCCCCAGTTCCCGTCATCTGTTCTGCACGAACTGCCAGCCGAACCGGCCCTTGATGCACAGGTTGCCGTTGGTGACGTCGTGATCCGCCGGTGACGTGACGCGCACGATGCTGTTGTCCTGCACGTGCAACTGGAGCGTGCAGCCGACGCCGCAGTAGGTGCAAATCGTGTCGGTGACCGTCTGCTTCGACTCGTCCCAGGTGCCGGCCTGCCGCATGTCGTATTCCGACTTGAACATCAGCGCGCCCGGTCGGGCACACGCCGATGCAGTTGCCGCAGTACACGCAGGCGGAATCTGGCAGCGGCGTCTCGAACTCGGTGGCGATGCGGGCGTTGAACCCGCGGCCCGCCACGGCGATCGCGAACGTGTGCTGCGCGTCGGTGCCGCAGGCCTCGACGCACTTGTAGCAGAGCACGCACTTGGAATAGTCGCGGACGTAGAGGTCGTTGTCGATCTTCACGGGCTGCGCGACGGTCGCGTGGTGGCCGTCCCGGCGGAACCGGTCGGGCGACGCGCCGTAGCGTGCCATGTCGGCCTTGAACCGTCGGCTCCGCCGTCGAGAGGTCCACCGACGAGGCCAGCAGCTCGAAGACCAGCCGGCGGCTGAGCCGCACGCGATCGGTGTCCGTCTTGACCACCATGCCCGGCTCGACCGGTCGCGCGCACGACGGCACGAGCACGCGCGATCCTTCGACCTCGACCACGCAGACACGGCAGGCGTTCACCGGCGTGAGCGTCTTCAGGTAGCACAGCGTGGGCGTCTCGATGCCGATCGACTTCGCGGCGTCCAGGATGCTCGTGCCCTCGGGGACGCGGACGTCGCGGCCGTCGATCTTCGAATCGACCTGGCGGACAAACGGGAGCGGCGCGGTCTGCATCATCGCGAAGCCTTCGTGGAATAGAGCTGGAACTTGCGCACGGCGCTCTGCACCGCGCTCGCGGCGGTCTGCCCGAGCCCGCAGATGGACGCGTCCGTCATGACCTGCGACAGGTCCCGCAGCAGCCCGAGCTCCTCGCCCGCCTGAACGGGGGCCGCGCGACGCCAGCCGGTGCAGCGACTCCTCCTGCCGAATCGTGCCGACGCGGCACGGCACGCACTGGCCGCACGACTCGTCGCGAAAGAACGTCGCGATGCGCAGCACGATGTCGCGCAGGTCGATCGAGTCGTCGAAGAGCATCACGACGCCCGAGCCGAGCGTGGCGCCGGCCGCGCGCGTGCCCTCGAAGCGTCAGGGGCATGTCGAGCTCGTCAGGCGTCACGAACACGCCGGCCGCGCCGCCGAGCAGCACGGCCTGCAGCGCACGCCCGCCGCGCACGCCGCCGGCCTGCTCGATCAGTTCCCGCAGCGTGATGCCGAACGGTTCCTCGTACAGCCCGGGCTTCTCGACGCACCCGGAGACGCAGAACAGCTTCGTGCCCGCGGATCCGGCGGTGCCGGTGGCCGCGTACGTCGGCCCGCCGGCCAGGACGATGTCCGGCAGGTTGGCGAACGTCTCGACGTTGTTGATCAGCGTCGGCTTGCCGAACAGGCCGACCTGCACCGGAAACGGCGGCTTGTTGCGCGGCTCGCCGCGCCGGCCCTCGATCGAGTTGAGCAGCGCGGTTTCCTCGCCGCAGATGTAGGCGCCCGCGCCCCGGCGCAGCTCGATGTCGAAGCGCACGCCCTCGCCCATGATGTTGTCGCCCAGCAGGCCCCGCCGGCGCGCCTGGTCGATGGCGCGGCGAAGGCGGGCCGTCGCCAGCGGATACTCGCCGCGAATGTAGAGATAGCCCTGCTCGCACCCGGTCGCGAAGCCGGCGATGGTCATGGCCTCGACGATGGCGAACGGGTCCTCTTCCATGAGGACGCGGTCCTTGAACGTGCCCGGCTCGGACTCGTCGGCGTTGCACACCAGGTAGTGCGGGCGCACGGGCGAGCGGGCGACCGCTTCGGCTTTCCGCCTGGCCGGGAACGCCGCGCCGCCGCGGCCGACCAGTTCGGCGTCGCCGACCTCGC
Source organism: uncultured Acidobacteriota bacterium (assembly GCA_963751445.1). Lineage (GTDB taxonomy): Bacteria > Acidobacteriota > Vicinamibacteria > Vicinamibacterales > SCN-69-37 > DASUGC01. Next base: position 544,600 of record CAVVUL010000010.1, read on the forward strand.
GCATCACATGTTCCGGTCCGATCTCGAACGCGCGCCGCAGCGCCGCGTAGCCGCCGTGCGCGCGGTAGTCGTCCAGGTCCGTCGGATCGGCGACGCCCACGCGCCGCAGCAGGCGCAGCGACGGATCGCGCGGGGCCATCGTCTGCGGCACCCAGGGAAGACCAGCCGCCCGCCCTCGGGGACCGCTGTAGGCCGGCCCTTCAGGGCCGGCGTGTCCGCCGGGGCTGAAGCCCCGGCCTACGTCGTTCACCGCCGCGACGATCGTCTCGACCGTCGCGTCCGGCATGGCCCGATCGACCGGCGGATCGCCGGCCTGTTGCACGAGCGCCACCGGCGCCTGTTCGCAGAGGCCGAGGCAGGGACTGCGCATCCACATCGCCGCGCCGCCGGCAACGGGCTCGCCGGCCGGACCCAGCTTCTCCGTCAGCGACCGGCAGATGGCGTCGGCGCCGCGCGTCTTGCACGCGATGTCGTCGCAGACGTGCACGACGCGGGCCGGGCGCGGCACGAGCGAGAACATCGCGTAGAACGTCGCGACGCCGTAGGCCTCGGCCGGCGGCACGGACAGCCGCTCGCAGATGTGGTTGAGGGCGCCCTCGCTGATCCAGCCGACGCGCGCCTGGGCCGCATGCAGCGCGGGCAGCAGCAGGTGCCGCTGCGCCGGCGCCGCGTGCCCACCGCCCGGTCGATGGCCTCGCGCTCGGCCTCCGACGGGGTCGCACCTGGAATGAAATGAATGTCCACGTCTGTCCTTCGTTCGCCGGGCCTGAAGGCCCGGCCTGCACGTTCACCCGCACGCCGAGCTTCTCCACCCGAATCGCCGCGGCCTTGAACTCGGCGGTGCCCGATTGCGGATCCCAGCGAATCGATCGTGAGGACGTTCGTCTCCACCTCGATCCGGGAAGTGCATCGTCATGAACGCCAGGCCGGGCCTGAGCGAGTCGTCCAGGCGCACGGGCGCCTCGATCGATCCGCGCCGCGAGACCACGCGCACGATCTCGCCGTCAGCCACGCCCAGCCGCGCGGCGTCCTCCCGGCAGAGGTCCAGCGACTCGCCGCGATGCAGCGGCGAATGATATCCGCCGGTCTGCACGCCGGTGTTGAACGAGTCGAGCCGGCGTCCCGTGGTGAGCCGAATCGGGAAATCGGGCGTCAGCGTGTCGACCTGCGGCGACGAACTCCACCGGCATGAACGGCGCGCGCGGGCCCTCCGACCGGTTCCTTCCACAGGCGGTCGTGCAGCAACGGGCTGCCGGGATGGGACTCGTCCGGGCAGGGCCACTGGAGGCCGTTCAGCGCCTCGAGCCGCGCGTAGCTCATGCCGCCGTGCCAGGGGGACAGGCTCCGCAGCTTCGTCCCACACGGCCTCGGCGGATGGACGGCCCCAGTCGTGGCCGCAGCGTTGCGCCAGATCGCACAGGATCGCGATGTCGTCGCGCGCCGCGCCGGGCGGGTTGAGCGCTTTCCGCACGCGCTGCACGCGGCGCTCGCTGCTCGTGACCGTGCCGTCCGACTCGCACCACGACGCCGAGGCCGGCAGCACCACGTCGGCCATCTCCGCCGTCTTGGTGAGGAAGATGTCCTGCACGACCAGCAGGTCCAGCCCGGCCATCAGCCGGCGCACGCGCGTGCGCGTCGGCCTCGGACTGCAGCGGGTTCTCGCCGATCACGTAGATCGCCTTCAGCGTCCCGTGGTCCATCGCCTCGAACATCTCGCTCAGGTGCAGGCCGCGCACGGGCGGAATCGACCGGCCGTAGGCCCGCTCGAACCTCGCGCGGGCGTCCGGGTTCTCGACGTCCTGGCCGCCGGGGAACTTGTTCGGGATGGCGCCCATGTCGCCGCCGCCCTGCACGTTGTTCTGGCCGCGCAGCGGCACGAGCCCCGATCCGAACCGCCCGACGTGGCCGGTCAGCAGCGACAGGTTGATGAGGGAGAACACGTTGTCGACCGCGTTGTGATGCTCGGTGATGCCGAGCGTCCAGCACAACTGCGCCCGGTCGGCGCGGGCGTAGGCGTGCGCCAGCTCGCGGATCAACTCCGCGTGGACGCCGGTGATCGCTTCGGCGCGCTCGAGCGTGTACGGCTCGACCGCCGCCCGGTAGGCGTCGAAGCCGCTGGTCGCCCGCGCCGATGAACTCCGTGTTGGCCAGGCCCGCGTGCGATGATCTCGCGGCCGATCGCGTTCGCGAGCGCGATGTCCGACCCCACGTCGAGTCCGAGCCACGCGTCGGCCCACTGCGGCGGAACTGGTCCGCCGCGGATCGATCGCGTACACCCGCGCGCCGCGCTGCTGCCCCTTCAGCACGTGGTGGAAGAAGATCGGATGCGTCTCGCGCGCGTTCGATCCCCACAGCACGATGAGGTCGGTCTCTTCCGCTTCGCGGTACGCGCTCGTCCCGCCGCCCGCGCCGAACACCGTCGTCAGACCGACGACGCTGGGGGCGTGTCAAGTCCGGTTGCAGCTGTCGATGTTGTTGCTGCCGAGGACGCCGCGGGCGAACTTCTGCGCCAGGTAGTTCACCTCGTTGGTCGCCTTGGAGCAGCTGAACAGGCCGAAGCTGTCAGGGCCGTGCTGCCCGACGACGGCTTGAAAGCCGGCGGCCGCGCGGTCGAGGGCTTCGTCCCACGTCGCCTCGCGCAACCGGCCGTTCACGCGCACCAAGGGCTGCGTCAGACGGGGGTACTTCATGGGCATGGAGAGAGGATAGCAGTTACGTGCCGGCCTTCTCCACCCGGACCGTCGGTTGACCGGCAAGAGCCTCGCGCTGTAGAAATGGCAGCGGTTGTGTCGCGCCCGGCGCGTCGCGCGCGGCTGCGAATGGAGGGTCTTGTGCAGCACCAGCGTGCCGGTTCCCGGTTTCGTGTCGCCGTGGTGGCGATGTTCGCTGCGGGCGTCATCGGGTTGTCGGGCCAGACCCAGACTCCATCTCCGACGCCGCGCCCGCGGTCGCCCGAGCAGGTCGCGTACGACGCGGCCATCGCGATCCCGGATCCCGGGAAACGCGCCGACGCACTCATGGCCCTGCTGGACGACGCGCAGTTCAGGGCGCAACCCATCGCGCGGACGGCGCAGAACTCGCTCTTCACCCTGCTCGTCACGAAGCTGCCGGATCGCACGGCCGACATCGGCAGCGTCCTCGACGCGATGATGGCCGCTCTCGACGGCGGGCCGACTCCGGCGACGCCCATGGGCCGCTTGAACACCGTAATTACGTACGCGACGACGCTTGTGGACGCGAATGTCCTGCTCGATCGCGCAGCGGCGATCATCACGCCGGCGCTGGCGGCGTTGACGTTCGACGACTACGCGTCGTCGACGCGGTCCAGCCTGGAACGGTCGAAAGCCGCGAATCCGAACGTCAGGATTCCCTCCGACGCCAGGCTCAAATTGACGTTCGATGCGAACCGCGGCCGCGGGATCGAACTGTTGGGGCGGATTCATGCCGCGCAGGGGAACCGCGATCTGGCCGAGCGCGAGTTTCGGGATGCGGTCGCGGCCAACCCGGCCCTCTACTCGACTCAACTGCGACTGGCGCAAATCGACATTCAGGCCGGCCGCGAGGCGTCGGCGCTCGATCGCTACCTGTCCGTCTCGCTCAGCGGCCACCTCAACGCGACGGACACCGGCGCCATGGTCGCGCTCTACAAGAAGGTGCGCGGCAGCGTGGCCGGGCTCGACGCCGAGCTCGACACGCTGTATCGCGCGAAATTCCCGAATCCGATCACGCCGGAACCGTACGTGCCGGTGCCGAACCGCACGACGCGCGTGGTACTGGCGGAGCTGTTCACCGGGTCGGCCTGTGTGCCCTGCGTGGCGGCCAATCTCGCCATGGACGCGCTCGCCGAGCACTACGCGGCCAAAGACGTCGCCTTCCTCGTGTACCACGCCAATATCCCGCAGCCGGATCCGATGGTCGTCGCCGGCGGCGACGCACGGCGGACATCCTACAAAGTGTCCGGCGTGCCGACGCTGCAGGTCGACGGGGCCGTCCGTGTCGGCGGCGGCGGCGAGCGCGACACCGCCGTCGATACCTATGCCGACTATCGCAAGGTGATCGACAAGGAACTGGCCGAGCCCGCCGCGGCCGAGGTCCGCCTCACCGCGGCCCGCGCCGGATCGGCCGTGAAGGTCAGTGTGCGCGTGGCCGGCCTCGCCGCGGGCGTGAAGGATCCGCGCCTGCACATCGTGCTGGCCGAGCGCGCGCTGCGCTTCAGCGGTGAAAACGGCATCCGGTTCCACAACATGGTCGTGCGCGCCGTGGCCGGCGAGAAGGCGGAGGACGGAAGCGGCTTCGCGCTGACGCCGGGCGCCGCGAAGACCATCGATCACGTGTTCGATCTGGCGGCGATTCCCGCCGACCTCACCAGGACGCTTGCCGACGAGTTGGCCAGGCGCCGCGACACGGAGGCGACTGCCGGTCGCGCGCCCGCAGACTACCGCGCCGAGGGGAACGCGATGACCGCCATCGATCCGGCCGCGCTCTGTGTCGTCGCGTACGTGCAGGATGCCGACAAGAAGGTGCTGCAGGCGGCGACGGTCAATCTGGCGCCGGCCGTGGCCGTGCCGGCGAAGAGGTAGGCCGCCTGCGCTCATCGGCGTTGGCGACAAGGCCGGCGGCTCTAACGCTACATCGGACAGGAAGGACACCCTCATGACGCAAAGCACGACCGCGCCAACCGCCTCGGAGAACCTGCCCCACCGGGGCAACCGCAGGATTCTTATGGTTGGCGCGACCGGCTTTCTCCGCGCCAAGATCCAACGTCAACTGGAGCAGGACGACACGGTCACCGTGCGCGCCATGTCGCGGAGAGGAGCAGATGTTCCTGTTCTTCAGGACGGGAAGATTCGTGTCGGATGCGACCAAGCAGGAGCAATGGTTCGGCCCCCGCCGAGTACCCGTCTGGCTGGCGGGTGAGTTCCTTCCAGGACCTCAGCCAGGTACGCCCTTCGCGGCGTCTTCAGACGGCTCCGTTTCAAAGTCGGGACGGGGTCTGAGGTGCACACCGGCCAACATGCAACGAACCGATCCACCAGCGAGTTCAATCGTGGGGACGTCTACGGCCAACACGTCGACGCTGCGCTTCAGGATGGCCATCTGGTCGGCTGACAGCACCCGCACGCCGCGTGAGGACATGACCAGCACGCGCCCCTGCGCCCCCTGCAGTTCGAGGGCGTTGCCCGCGAACTCTCCGACTTGAGCCGCGGTGAGGGCGATGACGCTGCGCCCCGTCTCGCACAAGCGCTGCCGCACCTCGTCTCGGCGCTGCTGGCCGACGATCATGTCGAGCCCGACGATCGCGAAGTCCGTGCCGAGGCACATGAGCACATTGGTGTGGTAGACAGCGCGGCCTGCCGCGTCGATGGCGTCAAACACCATGGGTTCATAGTTGAAGTGTGTGCAGAAACGTTCGAGCGCCAGGGGGTTTGCTCGATTGGAGCGTGCCACGTAGGCCACGCGGTCGACATGGTCAGGTACCATCGCTCCAGTGCCCTCGAGATAGACGTGATCCGGTTCGAGACCGGAGTAGTCGATGACATCCTGCACGCGATAGCGACGTTTCAGCAGGTCGATGATGTCTGTGCGCCGTTCGCGGCGGCGGCTGGGCGTGGCCATGGGGAAGATCGCGATCTGACCCCCGGCATGGGTTGAGAACCAGTTATTGGGAAACACCGAATCGGGCGTGTCGTGACCACGATCCTCGAAGAGGTGGACCGTCACGCCGGCCTGCTCAAGTTGCCGAGCCGTGGCGGTCACCTCCGCATAGGCGGCAGCACTCACGGCGTCCGGGGGGGCCGCCACGTCGGAGGTCTGGAACGCGTTGTCCCCCAGGGTGTCGGGATTTGGCCGAAAGGCATGCGGTCGCACCATGACCACGGCCGCAGGCGCGTGGGTTGAGAAGAGCGTCATGACGTCTCCACCAACTCGACCGCACCGATCATAGCGCAGGGATCGGCCGGATCAGCAAACTCGGGAATCGGAGGCAGCGCCGAACGGATCGACAGTGTCTGCTGATAGTCCGGACGAGGGCCGCACCGTTCTATGATGACCGGACATGAATGTCGAGCCGACGTCCCCCCCTTCCAGACTTGCGGCTCCTGCAAACGGGCGTGGGCCGCGTGTGAGGACTTCGTGCTGGATTCCGAGGTACGGCTGCTCGGTCTTCAGGCCGTGCTCATCGACTCGAACTTCAACGTCATCGTCTTCGAACACCGGTGCGGTAGTTCCATCTCGATTCTGACCAGGCGGCTGCGCCATCTGCTGCCCGGACCGGAGCCGGTGGAGTTGCCGGGTACTGTTCGGATCCGACGCCTGCCGCGGCCACTGCCGCCTCCTGGCGGATCTGCAATCCTGCGATGCGCCGTGCCGCAACGCGCGCGACCGTGAACTGATCCTGACGATACAGCGACGCCGTACCTCCGAGTCAACGGGATCCGCTGAATCAGGCGAAGGGGATCCGCCGATCAGGGGCTGATAACGAGCATTCCGTCAGCTCCGACAGGGGTCTAATATTGACTATTGGCGTCAGGCCGCGGCCGTCGCCAGCCCCGAATGCGTCGCCCTGGGATCGTCCCGGTGATTGCGACGGCAGGTCGTGGACGAGTTATCGGCGCGGCGTTCCTGCTGTCAGCACGTCGTGTCGCAGGTGGCGAGCGAACTGTCGCCCGTGCCGCCCCGCTGTTTCTTGTCAGACCTTCGAAGTCGATTGCGCGACCACGGCGCTCACGTGGAACGGCGCGTTCGTTTGCATCTCTCGCGGGTTACGTTGGACCTGTGAGAGCTCAACGCAGAGCCGCATGCAAAGGCGGTCGGGGCGGAACCGAGATCCGGATGGTCAAGAGATCGGCACCTTCACGGGCAGCAGCGCGGGCGCCTCGAGCGCCTGGGTCGTCCCGTCTGCGTAGTACACCGTAAATCGCCCGTCCTTGATCTCGAGCGCCGACGCGCGCCCCTTGTATCCTCCGGCAGCATCCCGGTATCGATCGCGAACACCCGATTGGCGAGCCACGCTGTCACGGTGGCCTTGGCCATGACCGTGTGCCCGACCACCATGTAGCGCGCGCCGAAGCGCGCCAGCAGCGCCTCCAGCCCCGCCGTCATGGTCGGCTCCGCGTCCTTGGTCAGCCCCCGATACCAGAGCGGCCCGTCCGACGACGAGGCCATCCACTGCCGGTAGCCGAGCAGCCTCTGCATGTGCCCGGCGATCACCGGGTCGGCGGGCTTGGCCTGCGCCTGCATCGACTTCTGCTCTTCCTCGAGGTGCGCGATGGCGTCGCGCAGCGTCATGTAGGGCCAGACCACCTTCGCGCGCGAAAGCGCCTGCCACGTGTCGTCGAAGCGGCCCAGCTCTGCGCGGACCTGCGCGTCGAGCGCCGCCACGCTCTCGAACGGCAGCGCCGGATTCAGGCCCCCGTGCACGAACAGGCCGTCGCCAATCTGCACGATGGCCGGGCGGCGCCGGATCCAGCGTCCGTACTTGCCGTTCGAGCCGACCGCATCCCGGTACTCGAAGAAGCCGAGCGGATGCGTGTCCATCCACTTCTTCCGGGCCGCCTCGTCGGCTGGAATCAGCAGGCTGTGCACGTGACCCACGTGAGCGGAGAGGAACTCGACATAGTCCCGGAACGCCTTGGCGCGGACCTCCTCGGACCGGTCGGTTGCGAACGTCCGGTAAATCTCGGGCGTGACGTACCGCAAATCGCCCATCACGTTCATCGCCTCGTGGTTACCGAGCAGCGGAACGAACGCCCCGCCGGCCCTGCCCGCCTGCTTCTCGAGGTCCATCGCGAAGTCGAGCGTCTCGCGAACCCGTGCCCCGCGGTCCATGATGTCGCCGATCTGCACGAGCGTCGCCGTGCGCCCCGTCCACCGGCGCTTGGCATCGATGAAGCCGGTCCGCTGCAGGACCGTCACGAATTCGGTGAGGGCGCCGTGCACGTCGCCGACGGCGACGACGCGCAGGGGCGCGGCAGCCGTGCCGACGAGCGTGAACCCGCCAAGCAGGGCCGAGACGAGCAGGAATCGACGCGAGAAGGCGGCGGCGCAGCATGGCTGGATGATACCAATCGGGCATCCCGTCTCGGGAGACTTCCCGCTGCGCCCGTCGCGCTGGACTGCCGTCGCCGTGCTGATCGTCGCCGGCGGAGGTGTCGGTGCCCGCGCGCGTGACGTGCGCATCGCTGGCCTGGCACACCCTCAAGTCCGCGCTCGTCAATCCCGGCGAGATGGCGAGGACTGAGTCGTTCAGCCGGCGAACGCCAGCACGCGCTCGATCACCCACAACATGGCCACCGCGCCGATGGCGTAGGCCGGCACCGCCCGCGCCCAGGCCGGCCAGGCGATTCGCGCGCGGCCGATCGCCATCAAGACGACCCACACCGCGGCCACGAACAACAACTGCCCGAGTTCGACGCCCACGTTGAAGCAGAGGAGCGCCAGGGGGATCGCGCCGGCCGGAAGACCAATCTCCGCCAGCGCGCCGGCGAACCCCAGTCCATGCAGCAGTCCAAATGAGAACGCGACCACCCATGGCGCGCGGGCGGTCAGCCCCGGCCGGCCCTGCAGGCCGTGGACGATTTCGGAGGCGACGAAGACGATGCTGAGCGCGATCACCGCCTCGACGGGCGCTTGCGGCACGTGCACCCACCCGAGGGTCGCCGCCGCCAGCGTGAGGCTATGGGCCGCGGTGAAGGCGGTGATCGTCACCAGCAGGCGGCGGATGCGGCCGACCACGAGCACGAGCGCCAGCACGAACAACAGATGATCGACACCCTGGAGAATGTGCCTGATGCCGAGGGCGACGTAGGTTCGCGAGACGCCGATGCCGCTCTGCGGACCCTCGATCACGAAGTGCGGGCGCGCCGCAACGAGGCGCGCCACTTGCGTGCTGCCGTCGAGACGCACGACCCGCGCGATGACGTCGGTGACGCTGGCCGGCAATCCGTCGATGCGCATCTCCGCGCCGGCGAGGCCCCCGGCCGTCGTATCGTCCAGCGTTCCGTGAACGCGCCGTCGGTGAAGCGGCCCCGTGGTTCGGTGATGTCGACCGTCCGTTCCGGGAACCGCACGTGGATCCCGAGTCGGGCGTCGCCGACCGCCGGCACCCGCCACACCACGTCGAACGTGTCGGCGTCGCGCTGCGTCAATTCCAGGTACACCGGCCGGAAGACGTCGGCCCGCACCGCGGGCGCGAGCATCACGAGTGCCGACAGCACGATCGCGATCGTGAGCGCCGGGCGGCGCATCGGCGGCCCCGGCATCACCGCTCTGCGACCTGGGGGGTGGTTCCGGCCCGCGGCTCGATCCGGACCACGTAGCGGCTGCGCAGCGCCTTGTAGAACGTCGCCCGCATCTCGACCGCGCGGGCGCGCGCCCATTCTCGCGCGACGGCCTCGCGCGCCTCGGCCAGCGTCGGCATCACGGCCTCGCCGCGCCACGTGACGCGCACCAGATGAAGCCCGAAACTGGACCGCACGGGCCCTTGCCACACACCCACCGGAAGGGCGCCGACGGCGACGGCGAATTCCGTTCCGAACGCCGTCGAAATGTCCGGAGGCATCGCGCGGTCCATTCGCGCCGCCAGCATGGTGCGATCGCCCTCGGCGGCCGCCTGTTGTCCCGCGCGTCAGGCGCTGACGCGTGTCCGCCAGGATTCGATCGAGGTCACGGCCGTGCCGTACCGGATCGATGTACACCTGTTCGAAGCTCATGGCCGCGGGGATCTCGAACTGCGTACGGTGGGCCGCGAGATAGGCCGCCAGGTCCGCATCGGTCGGCTCCGTGGCCAGCGTGTCGTCGCCGAGGAACTCCATCTTCTGTTTCACGCGATTGCGGATGACCGCGTCGTCGCGGTCGAGACCCATGGCCAGGCCTTCGCGGAAGAGCACCTCGTCCCGGACGTAGTTGTCCACGAGCGCCTGCATCTCCGGCTCACTCGGCGGGCGGTGCCAGGTGGCGGTGAACTGCGTTTCGATGGCCCTGAGCGTGTCCGTGGTCACGACAATGTCCGTCGTGCCTGGCGATGCGCGGCGAACGATGCCGTAGGCGGCAAAGAGCGCCGCGCCCAGCACCAGGAAGTGCAGGAGCGGCTCTCGAAGCAGCCGGCGAATCACTTCTTGTACCAAATCGGCGACGTGAACGCCCGCTCCTGCGTGGTCATCGGCACGTTGGCGTCCATCTTCACCTTGAAGTACGCGGCGTCGTAGGCGGTCCAGCGCGGCGTGGGGATCTCCAGCACGCGCGCGTAATAGAAGGCGCGAGACGGACGGATCGAAGTCCGGGTCCTTCCACACCGTGATCAGTTCGGGATCGCCGATGGTGTTCGTCCACGAGGCCGTCGTCAGGTCAACGGTGCTGCCGACCGGGGTGAGCTTGCCGTTCACGATGCGGCGCCGATCGGCATCGCCCCAGACGACGTCGTAGATCCGCTCCTGGGGCTTGCCGGCCTTGTCGAGCCAGCCCTTGATGATCTGGATGCGATCGAGGTTGCCGCTGTGCGAGTCCTTGAGCGCGGCCACCAGGAACGTGGGCGCTTTGCCCGGCGGGCGCGGTCGCCGAGGTCGCCGCCCATCGGCACGCCCTTGGCGTATCCGGCGACGGCCGGCGAGCGCGAGACGTCGGCCGCCGTGAAGTCGTAGCCGCCGAAGAAGCGGACCATCATGTGGGGGCCGCTGGTCGCGTAGGTCTCGCGGCGCTTCATCGCGTCCCACAGTTCGGCGCGGGTGTTGCCGGTGGCCCACACCGCGGTGTAGCCGGCGGCGGTCATCTCCCAGCCTTTGACGACGCGGTCGCCGAACTTCACCGCGTCCTCGTTCCAGCGATCCGCCCGCGGCTCGGACGCCGGGAACTTCGCGAAGAAGTTGTCCTCTTCTGCGGCCACGAGGCCGTTGTGCGTGTCGGTGCCGCCCGCCATGCCGTACTTGAAGGGGTTGCGTGCCGAGGTCCTGCTCCACCTTCAGTCCGTTCTTCAGCGCCTCCCGCACGTACTCGTACTGCATCTGGCCGGGCTTCTTGGGCGTCATCGTCAGATTGCCGCGGTCCCAGAACTCGTAGTTCACCGCGAACTCGTCGGTGGTCGACAAGCGACGGGTGCGACTCGCTCTGGCCCTTCATCTGGATGGCCTCGAACAGCGGCTCCCACTTCTGCCGCTCGTCTGCCCACGCCTTCGACAGCGGGTCGCCGCTGAACGTGGTGAGCGCGAACATCCGGCCGTTGGACAGGTTGCCGTTGTGCGGAATCGCCAGCAACTTGCCGCCGGTCGTCTTCTCCCACTCGGCCATCCACTTCCAGAGGTCTTCGGGATTCTCGCTCTGGAAGGTGGTGTAGGGCAGCACGCGGTCGGCCTTGTCCTTGCCGTCGCGGTAGATGACGTTGCGGTGCAGGTTGTCGCCGCCGCCCGCATTCGAGGTCCACTCGTAGCCAATGAATGCGGTGAAGCGTCCCGGCTCGTTGTAGCGCTCCGCGATCGCCGTGTTCTTGGCCCACAGGCTGCCGCGAACCTCGGATCCATGATCAGCGGCGGCAGCTTCTTGGTGGCCTGCGCGGCGATCAGTTCCATGACCGCCGTCCTCGCCTCGGCCGGCCCGGCGGCGATCATGTCGTGCCATCGCTTGAGCGTCGGGTCCGCCATCATCTCCGGATTGCCGGCCTTGATCTCGGTGATCACGCCCATGCCGTCGGAGTGGTCGGTGATCGGCGATCCAGTCGAGCGGCTGGCCCAGCTTCACGGGCTGGCCGCTGGTGGAGACGACTTCCTCGCCTCGCGCGAAGCGGGTCGCCTCTTCCGGGCCGAGCGTCGTCCCGAAGCCGCCGGCATCCACCGACCACGCGGTGTGCACGTGCTCGTCGCCGAAATAGGGCCGCTCCGGATAGCTGCCTGCCGGCGTAGGGTGAGTAGCCGGGCTCCTTGCGGAAGGTGGCCGGATCGGCCGGCTGGATCTCGCCGGCGTCGGCGGTGATCGTGCCGGTTCCGGTCGGCGGGGCGCCAAGCTGCACAGCCGGAGTCGCCGGCTGGCCGGGCGTGGTTTCAGGGGCCTGGGGCGCGCCACAGGCCGCGGCCAACGCGACCGCTCCACCCAGCAATACCTGACTGATACGCAACATTTTTCCCGTCATCGCCGCCTCAACTCCATGGAGCACGCACTGGGGGTGACCGTCACACCGTTCTCGCCCATGGATCATAGTCCGCATTCGCCACAGTTGTGTCTGTCTGCCCCTGACATTCACACCGTCGAGGGCCGCCGAATGATCGCCACGGCGCCAACCCGGGCACCCCGCCGCCCAGGGCGCCACAGCTCACGTGCTTCTGACACTCGCGTTTGACGAAGCCGGGCAACGTCTCGTCGCCGCGGCCTGCCGTCGTGCGATCGAGAAATGTCTCCAGGTGATCGCAGATGATTCGGCGCAGCACGTTACGCTCGGGCGTGCGCCGGCGGTGCCCGATCGAGGCGGTCGGCAGCACATGGCCACATCTCACGGAATCCGAACGTGGACGCAATCGGGAGGGATTTTGCTTCGGAGAGCGAACGAACGAAGGTTACGCAGCGTTTCGGCGGGGCTGAAGCCCCGCCCTACATCAACTCTGCAGGCGGCGAAAGTCGATCCGGCGCCGGCGGTGGCTGGCTACCACGTCGTCATAATTCCTGTAATAATGACGGCATGGTTGACACTGACTATCCTCGAGGCCTGAAACCGCCCCGCGAGAGTTTCTTCCTCTTCGGCGTCCGCGGCGTCGGGAAGAGCACCTGGGCGCGGCACCAGTTCCCGAAGGCGCCGCGCATCGACCTGTTGGACGAAGGCGTCTTCCAGTCGCACCTGCGTTCCCCTGAGCTGTTCGGCCAGGAACTCCGGCGGCTTCCGCGAGGATCCTGGGTCGTCGTCGACGAGATTCAGCGGCTGCCGTCGCTGTTGAATGAAGTGCATCGCGCCATCGAAGAGTTCGGACTCCGGTTCGTGCTGCTGGGATCGAGCGCGCGCAAGTTGAAGGCGTCAGGCACCAACCTCCTCGCCGGCCGCGCGCTGCGGCGCGAATTGCATCCTCTCCAACCGGACGAGATGGGCGCGGACTTCAACCTCGCGGAAGTCCTGCGCTACGGGAGCGTGCCCATCATCTGGCGCGCCCCGCACAAACCCGATCGCCTCGACGCCTACGCCCAGTTGTACCTGCGGGAGGAAATCCAGGCCGAGGCGGTCGTCCGCAACCTGCCGGGATTCGCCCGGTTCCTGCCGATCGCCGCGCTGTTTCACGGCCAGGTCATCAACACGGCCGGCCTCTCGCGCGATGCGGGCGTGGCCAGGACGACCGTCAACGGGTACGTCGAGATCCTGGAGGATACGTACCTCGTCACTCGGCTTCCGGCCTACGAAGCGAAGCTCAGGGTGAAAGAGCGGAAACACCCGAAACTGTACCTGGACCGACGCCGGCATCGTGCGCGCGATGAAGCGCCAGCTTCACGAACCCGTGGCGGAGGAACGCGGCGCGCTGCTGGAAGGGTGGGTGCTGGGCTTGCTGCGGGCACGCCAGGCGTACGCGGGTCTGTTCGACGAGCTGGCCTACTGGGCGCCAGCGCAGGGCGGGACTGAAGTGGATTTCCTGATGAGGCGAGGCGGAGCATTCACGGCGATTGAAGTGAAGACGACGGCGCATCCCACGCCGGCCCACATGGCGGGCCTCCGGGCGATCGGCGACCTGGCCGGCGTGAAGCGGCGCATTCTGGTGCACACCGGCGACCGCCCGTTCAGGACCTCCGACGGCATCGACGCGCTCCCGGCCATGCATTTCGCCCAGGAAGTCGCTGAAGGCCGGGTTTGACGCTGGAAATCGACGAGGAGAGGCGGACATGCCACCCGCTTCCCTTTCACTCAGGCCGCTCGCGCGGACGTCGCCGCCGTGCCGGCGGCGAGGAACAGCGGCGAGCAAGACACTGCCAAGCTGACGCCAGCGGCGGCCACTAGTTTTCGAACAGGCGGCGTGAGAGTCCTGACTGCCGAATGATACTGGACAGCGTTCCCACTTTGAGTTCCTTGTGATCCGGAATGGGGACTGTGGTCGTCGTGTTCCCGGACTGTTTCTGCATCACGATGTGGCTGCCGCGCTGACGAACTTCCACGAACCCTTCCGCCGCCAGGATCGTGCAGACTTCGCGGCCAGAGAGGACGCGGAGCTTACCCAACCATCACCTCGACACGGGTGACAAACACTTCGCCGTGCAGGCGGCGCGCGACCTCGGTGGGATCGGCCGTCTCAAAGAACAGCTCCAGAGCTTCGACCAAATTCCGCCTGGCCGATTCAACGGTGGCACCCTGGCTCGCAATATCCAGCTCCGGACAGAGCGCAACGTAGGAATCGTCCTCACGTTCGATAATGGCGGTGAGTTGACGGGCGGTCTTCATGAGCTTGATTGTAAGGCACGCGAAGCGATTTCGGAATTGGCGGAGAGCGTGGGAGTCTTCGGAGCGACTTGAAGAGACCCCAATGAACACTTGGAAAGGGCCCTCATACAGGCTATCAATTGACGGCGGCACACCGTCACGTATCGTCCGGACCACTGAGGCCCCGAGTTGAGATGCTGGTCGTCAGCGGCCGGGCATCCTGCAGCAGCACGATGTAGGCGAGCCGTCCAGGCGATGGCTCCATCGCAGCGACGCCCTTCACAACGGCCCTGAACTTCACCGCGGAGCCGGCCGGGATTGCCTTCCAGGCGCCGATGGCATCGGTTGCCGGATAGATGTGGGCCATGCCTTCGAACGCGTGATCGGCCGCCTTGCCCTTTGACGACGGCAAGTCGAGTTGAATCTTGGCCGTCATGCCGCTCATCATCGCGTAGGTTCCAACTGTCTTGAACGTTCCCTCGAAGGTAACGGCGCCGCCGAACTTCTTCATCGCGGGGAGATCGGGAGGCACGGGGTCGCCCTTGATGAGGCTCTCGAATGAGGCCGTAGGAACCGTGTTCCCGGCAGCTCGCCACTGTTCGACGGCCTGAACGAACGCGCTCCAGGAGGACCGCCAGGCTTCGGTCGTCGTGGCGGGACTTTGCGCCCCGGCACTGGCCGACCATACGAGAGCACCGACCATGGCGCCCGTAACGAGGTGCCGACCGCTAATACGCATCACTAATCCTCCCGATCATCTGGTCGCCCGCCCTCACAACCCGCGCAGCACCGTCATGGGATCGACGTGTGCCGCTCGCCGTGCGGGGAAGTACGACGCCAGAAGAACGACCACCATCGTGCCGAACGGCACGGCAAGAAACATCACCAGGTCGAACGTGGGGACCGCGCCGACCAGGTTCGACGTCAGCCGCAGCGCCAGGAGACTCAACCCCAGGCCGGGCAGCGCGCCAGTCGCGGCGACCGTCGCGCCTTCGCGAACGACCAGCGCCAGGATGTGGCGTCGGTCCGCGCCGAGCGTCGAACGGATGCCGATTTCCCGCAGCCGCTGCGCCACGGAGTACGACACCACGCCATACAGTCCGATGCTCGCAAGCAGCAGGCCGACCATTCCGCATGCGACGAGGATCCCCGCGGCGGCCCGGCGCGGATAGAGCAGTTCGCCGGCAATCTGTTCCATCGACTGGACCGAAAAGACTTGCGCGAACGGGTCGGCGCCGGTCACAGCGTTCTTGACGCCCTGGGTGAATGCGGTCTGATTGCCGCGCGCCCATGCCACGATGAACGGGCCCGAGGGATCCCAGCTCTGGGTCAGGGGCGTGTAGACAACCGGCCGATCGCCGGTGTCCTTCAAGATCGGATCGGTTTCGTTGACGACGCCGACGACCTCGAGCCACTCGACTTTCTGTCCGGAATTGCCCGCCGCGTACAGCGACAAGGACTGGCCGACGGCGTCGCCTGACGGCCACAGCCGTTTCGCGAACGACTCGCTCACGATGGCCACCTTGGGCGACGTGAGCGCGTCTCGTTCGTCGAAGTCCCTCCCGAACTTCAACGCCATTCCCATCGTCTTGAAGTAGCCAGCCGACACGGTCGCGTCCCACGCGCTCCAGGGATCAGTGCCGCCGGCCAAGAACGTCGCTTGGCTGATGTACGTCCTCGGCGGCGCCCAGGAATTCACCGGCAGCGTCGTCGTCATGGCGACGCCGTCCGCGCCGGGCAGAGCCTTCACGCGGTCGAAGACGGCACGATAGAACGCCCGGTCGCGCGCGGCCTGCTTCGTCCTCGCCTCGACGCCGTTGCCCAAAGGGTCTGGCGGCGGGTTCGTGTCCCAGTGTCCGACGCCGAACACGACGCGGTCCTCGAGTCGATAGCCGAAATCGGCCTGTTCGACTTGCAACAGCGTGCGCACGTGCACACCGGCCACGACCAGCAGCACGACCGACAACGCCACTTGAGGGATCACGATCGCGTGCCGCAGACGTCGTCGCATGCGACCCGTCGGGCCGCCGCCCGCGCCGGCACCAGCCAACGCCGCGATGACGTTCACCTTCAGTGCCTGAACGGCAGGCGCCAGACCCACGAGCAGTCCGGCGCACACGCAAAGCGCCGCGGTAAACGCGACGACGCGAACGTCGAGCGGCACGTCGATCACGAACCGCGCCGGCGTCCATGCCTGGTACAAACGAACCCCAAGCCAGGCGACGAACAAACCGGCCGCTCCGCCAGCCGCCGACAAGACGACGCTTTCCGCGAGCAGTTGCCTCACGAGCCGCGGCGCCGCCGCTCCAAGCGCTCGCCTGACGGCCAGTTCGCTGGTACGCGCCACGCCTCGTGCCGCAAGGACTCCGGCGATGTTGGCGGCCGCGATCAGCAGGACGATGGCCACGACGACGATGACGGCGGACACAAGCTTGGGCGGAATCACTGCCTTGCTTGGATCGAGTGGCATCCGTACATCGGAAGCCGGCAGGACCAAAGAGGGATCCGGATTCCATCCTCTGGCGGATTCCCCCATCCGCTCAACCCACTCCCGTCGCAACTGGGCCGACTGCACCGTAACGACAGCGCGCGCCTGTTCCAGGCTCACGCCGGGCTTGAGACGGCCGATCACCCCCGTGCCGGAGCCCCAGTAGCGCAGGGGGTCATACTGCGCCCACACGACCCAGAAATTGCTGGGCAACCACGGACCCGAGAGACCGGTGAACTCCGGCCCGATGACGCCCACCACGCTGAAGACCTTGTCGTTCAGTCGAATCTGCTTGCCGAGGATCGCCGGATCACGCTGGAACCGGCGTGTCCACAAGTCGTAACTGATGACAATCGCCAGTTGCGTGTTGGTGACGTCGTCTTCCTCAGGGCGGAAGGCCCGGCCATGCAAGGGCCTCACGCCGAGAACGTCGAAGTAGCTCGCCGTCACGAACTCGCCGCGTACGCGGTCAGCACCGTCGTCCGCCGACAGCACCACCCCCATGTTCCAGTGGGCCGTTATGCTGCTAAACACCTGGTCGTAGTGCCCCTTGAAGAACTCCACGTCGCGATGGTCGGTCACAAACGACCGGCCGTCTTTCTGAATCCTGTACAGATAGACCAGTTCCTCGGGCGCGTGCACCGGCAGCGGGTCTGAAGAACATCGCATTCACGATGCTGAAGACGGCGACATTCACGCCGATGCCGAGGGCCAGCACCAGGATCGCCATCGCCGAGAACGCGGGGCTTCTCCGGAGCATCCTGACGGCGTAGCGCACGTCTTGCCAGGCGGACTCGATCCACAGGCCGCGCACCTCGCGCACGGCCTCGCGGGTTTGCGTCACGCCGCCCAGATCGCGCAGGGCCGCTCGCCGCGCGTCTTCCACCGTCAGCCCGCGCGCGCGGTTAGCTTCGGCTTCCATCTCGATGTGGAACCGCAGTTCGTCGTCCGCCTCGGCCTCGATCTTGCGGCGGCGTATCAGACCGCTGACGTAGGCGATAAGCCTCAGCCCCATGGCATGGCCCTTACAGGGATACGACGGGCGTCAATTCGCGCGAAGCACGCGGCGCATGGCGGCAGCAAACTGCTCCCAGCTCTCCGTCTCCGCGCCCAGCCGCCGACGCCCGGCGGGTGTGAGGGTGTAGACCCGCGCTCGCCGGTTGTTCTCGGAGGATGTCATCTCGGATTTCACGTCGCCCCGAAGCTCTAGTCGATGCAGCGCCGGATAGAGCGAGCCCTGGCTGGTGGCGAGCGCCTCCTGCGAGATCTGCCGGAGCCGCGCAGAGATGCCCCAGCCATGATTCGGCCCGAGCGCCAGGATCTTCAGGATGAGGACGTCGAGCGTCCCTTGCAGCAGGTCGGTCTTCGACACGGGGCCACTCCTCTCGGATAACGAGAGGAGCATACGTTGTCCTGCCGGCTGCGTCCAGAGCCCCGCATGGATCAATATATTGCTACATCTCACAAAATCCCAACGTGGACGCAATCGGGAGGCATTTACTTCGGAGAGCGAACGAACGAAGATTACGCAGCAGTTGTCTCGCGCGCGCCAAGGAGGCGGCGAATGCCGACGATCACGCTGAACGGAAGAACCTTCGAGACGCCCGAGGACCAGACCATCCTCGACGTGCGCGCGCCGACGGCGTGTACGTGCCCAGCCTCTGCTATCACCCGAAGACCGGACAGGCCGCGGCGTGCCGCATCTGCGCCGTCGAGGTGGAAGGGGCCCGCGGCCTCGTCATGGCCTGCAACACGCCGGTCTGGGACGGGATGGTGATCCGCACCGAGACACCGACAGGTGCTCCAGGCGCGCCGGCTGATCGTCGACCTGCTGCTCGTCCGACGGGACGCACGACTGCCTCTCGTGCGAGATGTGCGGCCGGTGCGAGCTGCAGGAGGCGGCCTATCGCCTGGGCATCGAAAGACCCTCCGAACGCCCGCGACGCTCCGCTGCTGCCGCTGGACTTCAGCCACCCGATGATCGCGCGCAACCCGAACAAGTGCATCCACTGCTTCCGCTGCATCAAGGGCTGCAACGACGTGGTCGTCAACGGGGTGCTGGACATGGCCTTCCGCAGCCAGCGCTCGCTGGTCGTGGCCGACCAGGACGTGCCGCTCGGCGAGTCGTCATGCGTCGGCTGCGGCGAATGCGTTCAGCTCTGTCCGACCGGCGCCCTGGTCGAGAAGAAGGCCATGAACCTGGGCAGGGTGTGGAACCTCGGAGAAGGTGCGCACGACCTGCCCGTACTGCGGCGTCGGCTGCCAGGTCTTCCTGCACGTCGACCGGCAGCGGAACCGCGTCGTCCGGGTCACCGGCGTGGACGGGGCGCCGCCGAACGACGGCATGCTGTGCGTCAAGGGGCGGTTCGCGTTACGACTTCCCCGCCAGCCCGCAGCGCCTCACCCAGCCGCTGATGCGAAGAAGAACGGCGCGGCTCGAGCCGGTCTCCTGGGACGAGGCTCTCGACTACACGGCCGCGCGCCTGCGCGAGATCCGCGACGCGCACGGGCCGGACGTCCATCTCCGGCATCAGCTCGTCGCGCGACGACAACGAGAACTCCTACGCCGCGCAGAAATTCATGCGGGCGGTCATCGGCACCAACAACATCGATAACTGCGCACGTACTTGACACGCCCCGTCGGTCGCCGGTCTGGCGACCACCTTCGGCTCCGGGGCGATGACCAATTCGATCCGCGAAATCGAGGACGCCAAGCGTGCTGCTGGTGATCGGCTCGAACACGACCGAGGCGCACCCGGTCATCTCCTACTACATGAAGCGGGCGGTCAAGAAGGGCGCGACGCTCATCGTCTGCGATCCGCGCCGGATCGATCTGGTCCGCTGGGCGACGATGCACGTCCAGCACCGGGTCGGCACCGACGTCGCGCTCCTCAACGGGCTCATGCACGAGATCCTCGCGAACGGCTGGGAGGACCGCGACTTCATCGAGCAGCACACCGAGAAATTCGACGAGCTTCGCGAGGTGGTGAAGGACTACCCGCTCGAGCGCGCCTCCGAGATCACGCGGCGTGCCCGTCGAGCAGTTGCGCGAGGTGGCCCGCATCCTCGGCGACCGAAAAGCCGGCCAGCCTCTGCTACACGCTCGGCATCACCGAGCACACCTGCGGCACGGACAACGTCGACCAGCTGCGCCAACCTCCAGATGCTGCTCGGCAACCTGGGCATGCCCTCGGCCGGGGTCAATCCGCTGCGCGGCCAGAACAACGTCCAGGGCGCGTGCGACATGGGCGCGCTGCCCAACGTCTTCCACAACTACCAGCCGGCGTCGGACCCCAGCCGTGCGCGAGAAGTTCGCCCGCGCGTGGGGCGTGCCGGGCCTGCCGGACGCGCCCGGCCTGCGCATGCCCGGCATGTTCTCGGGCATGCTCGACGGCACGACGCGCGCGTTCATCTGCCACGGCGAGAACGTGGTGATGAGCGAGCCGAACGAGGGCGCACACGCGCCACTGCCTCGAGGCGCTCGACTTCCTCGTCGTGCTGGACATCTTCGAGAACGAGACGACGCCGTACGCCGACGTCGTGTTCCCGTGCACCTGCTGGAGCGAGCAGGACGGCACCTTCACGAACACCGAGCGCCGGGTGCAGCGGGTGCGCGCCGCGGTGAAGGCCCCCGGCGAGTGCCGCGAGCCCTGGTGGATCTTCCGCGAACTCGCCCGGCGGCTCGGCGTGGACATGCGGTTCTACGAGCGCGCGCGGCGTCTGGGAGGAAATGCGGTCGCTCGGCGACCGGCTACGCCGGGATCACCTGGGAGCGAATCGAGAAGCAGGGCATCCAGTGGCCGGCCCCGACCCTTCAGCACCCCGGCACGACGTTCCTGCACAAGGGCGGCAACTTCACGCGCGGCAAAGGGCAGTTCGTGCCGGCCCAGTGGCGCCCGCCGGCCGAGGTGCCCGACGCCGAATACCCGCTGGTCCTGACCACGGGGCGGCGGCTGTGGCACTACCACACGGGCACGCAGACGCGGAACTGCGACGGGCTTCGAGCAGCTCTTCGGCGAGGAGCTCGTGGAGATCAGCCCCGCAGGATGCGGAGGACCTCGAAGATTCACGACGGCGACTACGTCTGGGTGGTCTCGCGCCGGGGCCGCGTGCGGATGCGCGCCTGGGTCACCGACCGCTCACCGCGCGGCGTCGTCTGGTCGTGCTTCCACTTCCGGGAAGCCAACATCAACATCGTCACCAACAACGCCTTCGACCCGATCAGCGAAACGGCCGAGTACAAGGCGTGCGCCGTGCGCATCGAAGCCGGGCGCGTACGGGAAAAGGGGAGATCGGATGGACCCCGAAAAGTTCGACCGCGTCATGCTGGAGGCCATCGCCGAGGAGGTCGCGGCGCGCGATTTCTACGGTCGTGTGGCGCAACAGGTGAAGGATCCGAACGTCGCCGCGATGTTCGAGCAGTTCTCGAAGGATGAGAACGAGCACAGCGATCACGCTGGAGACGTTTCGTTTCAATCCGCTCGCGCGGGTCGAGTTCGCGCGCGTCCAGGACTATCTGGTGGCGGAACAGGAGCCAGAGGTCGCCCCTTCGCTTCGACATGAGCCCGAAGGAGGCGCTCCGGCTCGCCATCAAGAAGGAGCAGCAGTCGGCCGAGCTCTATCGGAGGCTGGCGGAGGGCGCCACCGACCGTGAGCTCAAGCGGATCTACACCGAGCTGGCCGAGATGGAGCGCGGCCACAAGGTCAAGCTGGAAGAGCTCTTCGTCAACGCCGCCTACCCGGAAAGCTGGTAGATGATGGAAACGAGTCCAGTCAGCGCAGAGGTCGGGCAGGTGCTGGCTCGAGCGGGGCACAAGCGCGGGGATCTGATTCCCATCCTGCAGGACGTGCAGCAGGCGATCGGCTGGCTCTCGCCCGATGCCATCGCGCTCATCGCCAAGCACCTGTCGATCTCCAAGGCCAACGTCTACGGCGTGGCGACCTTCTACGCCCAGTTCCGGTTCAAGCCAATCGGCCGCTACCACGTGAAGGTCTGCTGCGGCACGGCGTGCCACGTGCGGGGCGCGAACCGGATCCTCGAGCGGCTCGAGGAGGATCTGAAGGTCGAAGGCGGCGCCACGAGCGACGACGGCAAGTTCAGCATCGAGGAGGTCGCCTGCTTCGGGTCGTGCGCGCTGGCGCCCGTGATCGTCGTCAACGACAAAGCGTACGGCCGGATGACGTCGCAGAAGATCGAACGAGTCGTCAAGGGTCTCAAATGAGCTTCGATACCGTCCGTCAGCGTGCCTCGCAAGCCTGGGAATCGTTCGAACGGCCGGGCCGCGCCCGCGTGCTCGTCGGGTCGGCCACGTGCGGCCGCGCCGCGGGCGCCCTCGAAGTGCTCGCCGCCTTCGGGCGGGAGCTCGCCAAGCACGGCCTCACGGACACGACCGACGTCATCGAAGTCGGCTGCCTCGGGCCCTGCTACGCCGAGCCGCTCGTCGAAGTCCGGAGCGCACACGGCCCGCGTGTTCTCTACCACGATGTAAACCCCGACATGGTGGAGACGCTCGTCAAGTCGCACCTGGTGGCCGGCAAGCCGGTGGTCGCCAAGGCGCTCGCCGTGATGGACGAGTCGGCGATCGCGCTCGACGGCGTGCCGGCGTTCACCGAGCTGCCGATGATCAAGCCGCAGGTGCGCGTGGTGCTCCGCAACTGCGGGCACATCGATCCCAACCGGATCGACCACGCCATTGCCCGCGGCGGCTATGCGGGGCTGGTCCGCGCCCTCTCGATGAAGCCGGAGGCGGTCATCAGCGAGATCGACGCGTCCGGGCTGAGAGGCCGCGGCGGCGCGGGCTTTCCGACCGGCCGGAAGTGGCGGCTGGCGCGCAACGCGGCGGGCACCGAGAAGTACGTCGTCTGCAACGCGGACGAAGGGCGATCCCGGCGCGTTCATGAACCGGTCGGTGCTCGAAGGCGACCCGCATGCCGTGCTCGAAGGGTTGCTCATCGCCGGCTACGCGATCGGCGCCCAGCAGGCCTACGTCTACGTGCGCGCCGAGTACCCGCTCGCCGTCGAGCGGCTCACGACCGCGCTCGCGGCCATGCGGAACGACGGCCTGCTCGGGCGAGACATCCTTGGTTCCGGATTCGACTTCGAGATTCACTTGAAGATGGGTGCCGGCGCCTTCGTCTGCGGCGAAGAGACGGCGCTCATGGCCAGCATCGAGGGCCGGCGCGGCATGCCGCGGCCGCGCCCACCCTTCCCGGCGGTGTCGGGGTTGTTCGGCAAGTCGACGACGATCAACAACGTCGAGACGCTCGCCACCGTCTCCGCGATCATGGAGAAGGGGGCGCCCTGGTTCGCCGCCTGGGGCACCGATCGGAGCAAGGGGACCAAGACGTTCGCCCTCGCCGGCAAGATCAACCGGACCGGCCTCATCGAGGTGCCGATGGGCACCAGGCTGCGCACCATCATCGAGGAGGTCGGCGGCGGCATTCCCGACGGCAAGGCGATCAAGGCCGTGCAGACCGGGGGGCCGTCGGGCGGCTGCATCCCGGCCGACCAGCTGGATCTGCCGGTGGACTACGAGCGGCTCGCCGAGGCCGGGTCAATCATGGGATCGGGCGGCATGGTCGTGCTCGACGAGGAGTCGTGCATGGTGGACGTGGCCAGGTACTTCCTGGCGTTCACCGCCGCCGAGTCGTGCGGCAAGTGCACGCCCTGCCGGCTCGGCACGCGGCGCATGCTCGGCATCCTCGAGCGCGTCTGCGCGGGCCACGGACGTCCCGAGGACCTCGAGCTGCTGCCGGCACTCGGCGGCGTCATCAGGAACACATCGCTCTGCGGCCTCGGGCAGACGGCGCCGAACCCCGCGCTGACGACCCTGAAGTACTTCGAGGAGGAGTATCGCCAGCACCTGGCCGGCGTCTGCCCGTCCGGCGTCTGCCGCGCGCTCATCGAGTACTCGATCGTCGAAAAGGACTGCCCGGGGTGCGGCGCCTGCATCCGCGTGTGCGCCTCCAACGCGATCAGCGGCGAGAAGAAGAAGCCGCACGTGATCGACCAGGACGTGTGCATCCAGTGCGGCGCCTGCAAGGAAGTCTGCAAGTTCGACTCGATCGTCATCACGTCGCCGCCGAGCGTGAAGTGGCGCCAGACCGGCGCGAAACTGGCGGCGAAGCCGGCCTGACGCGGCCGGCCCGCCGCGGCACGACGGGGCGCGGGGTCTTTGGATTCGGGGCCCCGGGACGGTAAGATGGCGCCCATGTCTCAGCCTTCGTCACAGGAACGCCGCCGCTATCCGCGTTTTGCCGCCCTGGAGAAGCTCGCGGGCCATCTGGTCGATCAGGACCTGCCGGTGCGCGTCCGGGACGTGGGACTGGGAGGCTTCTCGATCGAGACGATGGCGCCGCTCGAACCCGGCACCGAGCACCGGGTGCGCTTCGTGTCCCGCGACGACTGGTCGACGGTGCTGCCTGCGCGCCTCTCGAACTGCCGGCCCTCCTGCGCGGACGACGGGTCGCCGCTGTTCGTGTCCGGCTTCGCGTTCTCGGAAGAGGACAAGGCGGAGACGAAGCACACCGTGCAAATCCTGATCGAGAAAGTGACGTCGGTCAGGTTGTACGACAACGAAAGTTAGCGCGCGTCGCGAAATGCAGGCCGGGGCTTTAGCCCCGGCGTGCCCGCCGGCCCTGAAGGGCCGGCCTACACCGAATGCTGCCCCTCTTGCCTCTCCTGCACGCGGTCTATGAAGACGACGACCTGCTGGTCGTGAACAAGCCGGCGGGGCTCGTCTGCCATCCGACGCGCGATGGCGAGCACTCGAGTCTGATCGGGCGTGTGCGGTTGCATCTCGGCCACGCCGAAGGCCGGCTGGTGAATCGGCTCGACCGCGAGACCAGCGGCGTCGTGCTCGTCGCCAAACATGTGACCGCCGCCAGCGAACTGGGCACGGCGATCGCGGCGGCGCACATCCGGAAGCGCTACTGGGCCATCGTGCACGGGCACGTCGATGACGCGGGCCTGGAAATCGACGCACCGCTGGGCCGGGACGAAGCCGGCGTCGTCGCGATCAAGGACTGCGTGCGCGCCGATGGCGCGCCGGCGCGGACCTCCGTGACCATCGAACGGCGGTTCACCCGCCGCGACGCGCGATTCACGTGGGTCGACGTGACGCCGCACACGGGCCGCAAGCACCAGATTCGCATCCACCTGGCGCACGCCGGCCATCCCATTGTCGGCGACAAGATCTACGGCGGGGACGAACGTCTGTACCTGCGCTTCATCGACCGTACGCTCACGCCGGCGGACTGGGAGGCGCTGATGCTCCCGAATCACGCCCTGCACGCCCGCCAGATGTCGTTCACATGGCGCGGCCGCTCGTGGCAGTTCGACGCGGAGGCGGAAGCGGCGTTTATCGCCTTCACGGAGCCCGCCGCGTGATCGCCGAGGACCTCGCCGGCGAACTCCGCGAAACGGGCGAATTCATCCGCGACGTCCTGGGTGAGGCCGCGCGGATCAGTCTGCGGCCGGCGCTGTGGATTCCCGCCGTCGCGTTCTCGCTGTGCGCCGACGCGGTCGTGACCGCGGTCGATTATCCGTTTCGGAGCGGCCTGCCTCCGCCGCCGGAACACGCGATCACGACGATGGTGCTCGTGATTCTCGCGAAGGGCTGGTTCAGTCTCACGCTGGCGCGGGTGGCGCTGGCCATGCTGCGCGGCCAGGTCCCCGGCATTCTGAATCACTGGGTGCCGGTCACGACCGCGCTGCGAATCGCCGTCGTCAGCGTGGTCTTGCTGGCCCCCATCCTCCTGGGATTGCTGCTGCTCATCGTGCCCGGCCTGTATCTGGCGGCCCGGTGGTCGCAGGTGGCGCTCCTCATCGCCGACGACGAGGCGAAATGGTTCGACGCCGCGGAGGCCAGCCATTGGCTGACCGCCGGGCGCCGATCAGCCATCCTGTTGGTGTTCGCTGCAGTGGCGCTGGTCACGGTGCCCCTCGGGAGTCTCGTGAACAACCTCACGGTGCTCGGCTGGATCTGGCGGGCGGTCGCCGGCACGTTCGGCGCGGCGCTCGCGGCCTCGCTGTACCACCAGCTCCGCCTGCACACTTAGTGGGGGACGGGTCTCAACTGTGGAAAACTCCGGGGACGCGGGCGGCCGGGTCCCCGGAGTTTTCCACAGTTGAGACCCGTCCCCCACTGAAACGCCGCGGCGATGGTGCGATAAATCGCCTGTCGAGGTTGGTGCGATCTTCCGCTACAGTCAGTGCCGGCATGCTGGAAAGCGGCCCGGAGCCTCCCGCGCGGCCCATAGGCGGCGACCATGCACGGCCGGGTGTGCTGGCCATCGACGCGGGCGTCGAGCATCTTCGTCTGCGCGAAATCCCAGCGGCCGGCGGAACCGCCACCGACACACTCCTTCCCAACCACGGCGACCTGAAACGACTCTTCGCCCGCCGCGGCCTCACCGCCCGGCTGCGGGACGGCGCGGCCCCGCGCGTCGTGATCACGGGCAAACTGGCCTCCACGGTGCGGGCCGCGCTCGGAACCGGGCGCACGGTTGAGCCATCCGAGGCGCTCTGGATGGCCGGCCGGCGAGTGATGGCCGACTCCGGCGCGGAGATTCAGACGCTCGCGCTCGTCGATCTCTCGGCGTCGGGCTATCTGCTCGTCGGGCTCGATCGGCGCGGCGATCTCGCGCGCGATCTGCTCGTCGTCAATCCGCGGTGCGGCGCCGGCTCGGGCATCAACCTCGATCGCGTCCTGCAGAAGCTCGACGTGGCGCGCGAACACGTGGACGAGGTGCTGGCGGCCTATGCGGGCGACACGGGGCGGATGCGGCGCGCGGCGATCGCCGTGCGGGCCGACCGCTGCGGCGTCTTCGCCTCGTCCGCGACCATTTCGGACAAGAACCAGGGCATCCCGCTCCCGGTCGCGCTGGCGACGACGCTGAAGTCCGAAGTCCTGAAGGCGTGCCGCAAGCTCACGCCGGGGTTCGACAAGGTCTGCTTCTCGGGCCGCATCTTCCGATGGCGCTTCGCGCGGGACTGCGCCGAAGACTACGCCCGCGCGGAGGGCGTGCGCGACGTCGCGTTCGATCCGGACAACGACGTCGTGATTGACGCGCTCGTGGCGGCCGAGCAGGATCGCCACTTCGCGCCGCCGCCGGCCGACGCGATCGCCGCGCCGTCTGAGACCGCCGCGCGCGCGTACGAGGGCTTCGCGCAGATCCAGTCGCGCCTCGAGGCCGCTGGTCTGTACCACCGACTGCCCTCCCCGCCCGCGCCCGCGCTCGACGCCATCGATCTGATGTCGCGAGACGTGGTCATCGGCCTCGATGTCGGCTCCACCATGGCGAAGGCCGTCATCGCGGACGCCGCTGACGGCGACGTGCGGTTCCTGTCCACCTTCAGCAACGCCGGGGACACGATCGAGACGGTCAAGCGCGTCCTGCGCGATCTGATCGACGCCGGCGTGACGACGCTGCGTGTGCGCGGCATCGGCGTGACGGGGTCGGCGCGCTATCAGGTGCAGCAGGCCCTGGCGCGCATCTATCCCACGCTGGCGGACCGGCTGACGGTGCTCGTGGAGAACTACGCCCATGCGCGCGGCTCGATCGACGAGGCGCGCCGGCACGTCGCGCGCGTGGCGGAGACGGGCGTGCCGGTGAACCGCGACTTCTGCCTGCTCGTGGACATCGGCGGCGAGGACACGAAGATCTCGACCATCGCGCTGGCGCAGGCGGAGCTCTATGCCAATGCGATGAACCTGAAATGCTCGGCCGGCACCGGCAGCCTCATGGACACGCTGTCGGCGCTGTTCGGGCTGCCGGGCGTGAAGGACGCGTGCGCGCAGGCCTACGCCGCGCCGCGCGCCTTCTCCATCAACGCGACCTGCGCGGTCTTCCTCATGGAGAACGCGCGTCGCCTCCAGGCAGCCGGCACGCCGCGCGACGAGATCCTCGCCTCCGCCAACTGGGCCATCGTCGAGAACATGGCACGGTCGCTGTGGGGCCAGATCGAACTGCCGCGGAACGCGGTCGTCCTGCTGCACGGGCAGACGATGCTGTCCGAACCGCTGCCGCTGGCCGTCACGGATCGGCTGCAGTCCTACCTGCGCGCGCCGGCGTACGCGATCGTGCCGGCGCATCCGGGCCATCGCGCGTGCCTGGGCCTGGTGCGGACGCTCGTGCAGGCCGCTCCGGCCGGCGCCGTCAGCCTGGCGCTCGACGCCTTCGTGGAGTCCGCGTTCGACAAGAAGGTCATCGAGTGCCGCGGCGCGGCGTGCGGCGATGACGCGGCCCGGTGCAACCGGACGTCGCTCGCGTGCCGGGGCGCCGACGGCCACCATTTCTCCTTCACCCTCGGCGGCTGCAGCGCCATCAACGAACTGTTCGCCCGCAAGGGCGCGCCGGCGGCGCCGGCGGCCCGGGACGCCTACAAGGAGATCTGGGACTTCATCGCGTCGAGCCACCCGCACACCGATGCGCCCGATCGCCTGGTCATTCCGCGCAGTTTCTGCGTCTCGGAGTGGGCGTTCCTGTTCGCGCGCGTGTTCGAGCGGTTCGGCATTCCGGTGCACGTCGATGACGTGCGCGAGAGCGATCTGCTGAGCGCGCAGGGCGCCTTCCACGTGGACACGTGCGCCCCGCACATGGGCGCGGTCGGCCAGTACCGGCGGCTCGCCGGCGAGCCGCACGGAATCATTCTCGCGCCGCAGATCGAGGACTTGCCGACGACCGGCACGGCGCTCGGCCTGACGTGCACGGTCAACCAGGGTGGCGTGGCGGTCGCGAGCAATCTGGCGACGACCGCGCATCCGGACGCCCGGTTCCACCTGTTCAACGTGCATCTCGGGCATCTCGATGCCGCCGCGCTCGCCGATCAGCTTGGCCCGACACTGCGGCCGGTGTTCGCCCGGTATGGCCAGGCGCCAGCCGCCGACGCATTGCGCGCCGCGCTGGCCGGTGCCATCGAGGACCATCGGGCGCTGCGGACGGCCGCCGCCAACCTCGCGGCCGACTTCGTGGACGAGGCGCGCGCCGCAGGCCGCCAGGTCGCGGTCGTGGCGGGCCGCGAGTACGTCCTGAATCCCGGACTGTTCGACAGCTCGGTGCGGCGGTTGTTGCGCGACAAGCGCATGGCCGCCATCCCGTCCTACGTCCTCGAGATCGAACCCGATCCGGAGTTCGCGAAGGTGTACTGGCGGAATCCCCACACGATTCTCTCGATGCTCAAGGCCATCGCGAACAAGACCCTGCACCAGCGTCTGAAGCATCCGCGGCTCGCGTCGGCGTTCCGCGCCATCGAGGCCGAGGCCGAACACGGCGCGCTCCTGCCGGTCGTGCAGGTCTCCACGTTTTCGTGCGGTCCGGACAGCGTCACGGCGCATCTCGTGTCCGAGCTCATGCGGCGGCGGCCGTTCCTGCTGCTGCAGTCGGATGCGATTCTCAAGGAACTGGCGCACCTCGAGAATCGCGTCAACACCTACGTCAAGCAGCTCGAGCTGGGCCTGCACCGCGAATTGACGATCGACGACGGGCCGCCGATCGAGATCGCACGCATCGACCAGTTGCGCAGCCGTGACGCCCTGGACCCGGCGCGCGACGTCATCTACATCCCGACGATGAGCGACAATCGCGCCGCCACGGCCGTGCTGCGTGCGGCGGGCCTGACCTGCATCGACACCTACGACGAGACGCGGACGCTCGGCGCGCGCGTGCGCGCGGGCCGGCACTACACCGGCGACGCCGTGTGCGCGCCGCTGACGGCGGTCTACGCGGACCTGATGGCCGCGGTGGAGGACTTCCGGCAGCGGCGCGAGCGCCACGATCCGCTCGTCGCCGGCAAGCGCCGGTTGCTCTACTTCGACAACCAGGGCGACGGGCCCTGCCGGCAGGGCCAGTATGCCGACATGCATCAGTTCCTGGCGCACCAGTCCTATGGACTCCGGGACGCGCCGGCCGAGTCTCCGGGCGCGCCCATCGGCGGAGGCGTGATCCTCCAAACGCTCGTGGGGCACGAGAACGACGGCTTCAACTTCGGCCTGCCGGAGTGGGCGCTCTTCCGCATCTACCAGAGCGTCGTCGTGCAGGGCCTCCTGCAGGACGTGCTGTTCGCCGGCGGCGCGCGGTGCCGCGATGCCTCGGAGTACGAGCGGTTCCTGGATGCGCATCGCGCGCTGAAGCGGGAGATCTACGCCGCGCTCGAGTCCTTCCGGGGGCCGGGCGCGATCGGCCGGCGGGCGGTGGCCGCCACCGAGCGTCTCCCCGGACTCGGTCTGATGACGAAGTTCGCCGCCTACCGGCTGCACGATCCCGCGATCGAACGTCCGTTCGCCCGATTCGCGCGCACGTGGATCCGCGACCGTCCCCTCCCGCCCGAACACCTTCGCCTGCACGTGTCCGGCGAGGTCTACATGCGCATCGCGCAGGCGGAGGATCTGTTCGGCAAGCTGATCCGCCTGGCCGGATTCCGCCAGTTCCACCTGACGCTGTCGCCGCTGTGGGCCTACCTCGAGTACCTGCCCGAGTACGCACGTGAGCGCAGCCGGGAAGCGTTGGTCGCGCTGCACGAGACGCGCGCGCGCGCCGCCGACGCGCGCGGCCGGCGCGAGGCCGACGCGGCCATGCGCGAAGAACGGCGCCGGCTGCGGGGGTCGGGCCGCCTCGGCTGGCTCCTGCGGTACGCACTGGCGTGGCCGCTGTACCGCGCGGCCGGCGTCCACCTGCCCCCGTCGCCACGGCGATTGCTCGATGAAGCGAGGGAGGTGCTGCCCACCCTGCGTCCGCACGGGGAACTGGCGCTCTACGTCGGCGAAGCGCTGCTGGAACTGCGCGCGGGCATCGACATCTTCTTCAGCCTCGCCCCCGCCGGATGCATGGTGACGACCATGGGTGACGTGCTCACACCGCGGCTGCAGGCGGCCGCCGGAGATGCGTGCGGGCGCATTCAGTCGCTGTTCTCGGCGGATGGGGAAATCGACGAGGAACTGCTGGCCCTGGCGCTGCTGAAGGCGCGCGGTCCGCAGGACGGCACGGGCGCGCCGACGGGACAGCCGCGTGACGAAGAGGAGGCCGACCCGAGCGCCCTCCGCCGCGCCGCGGCCGCGGCGGCAGCGGCCGCGGCGTTCTAGCCGTAGAACCCGCTGCTGCGCGTCTGCTCGGGCACGAGCGAACCGAAGCCGCCGGCGTTGCTCCTCCGCAGCCCCATCAGCGCGATCGCGCCGTACCAGAGCCGCCGCATGCTCGACGGCACGGCAAGTGCCAGCGCGTCATCGACCGCGCCGGTCTCCAGGCTCAAGCCGCGAATCCGGATGCCGGCCTCCCTCCACCGCAGCAGCACGTAGGTCAGGTCCTGGTCCGGCACCGTCGCGCGCGCTTGAATCACCATCACGTCCTTGATGCCGTGCGCGAGCAGCGCGGTGCCTGACGGCACGTCCTGCGGCAACACGATCCAGCGGTTGTCGTAGCGGCCCGGCTCCGCCGCGCCGATGACGCTTCCTCGATCGGCATCCAGCAGGAAGGCGGGCCGGGCGTCCGGCGCGATCGTCACCCGGCGGAGCACGCTCGCGCCACCGCCGAGCGCGCGTTCGATCGGTTCGACGGCGACCACCGGATTCGGGCCGGACGTGCCGTTGAACAACGGCACCGGACGGAACCCGCGTTCGGCCAGGGCCAGGCCGACGAGCACGGCCTGCGCGCCCGGCAGGTCGACGACGATCGCCGTGGGATCGAACGTGCGCGGCAGTCCGGGAAAGTCGAGCACGGGCAGCGGCGGCTCGGGATCGTCGAACAAGGCCGGCGCGCTGGCGAACACGACGGGTTTCGCCCACTGCGACCAGAACACGTTGTCCGGCGCCCACCACGCGAAACAGTCCTGCGCAGAAATCATGCGGACCTCGTTATGCCGCCTGCAGCACGGCCGCGTCGGTGGCACGCCCGTCGATCAGCGGGCGCGGCGCGATCCGGCCGTAGGCCCCGGCGACGCGGCCATCGACGGTATAGACGCCGAGGCAGGGAAACAGCGGCGCGTCGTCGCGGCCCACCGCCACCGTGCGAAATCGACGCTGGGCGATCCAGTGCCCGGGCCACCACGCCGCGCCGCGCTGAATGCGCCGCCACTCGCGTGCTTCCAGCGCGTCAGGCAGGCCGACGCCTTCACCGACCCGGCCCATCGCCGGCTTCAGCACCCAGTCCCCGCTGCCGCGCCAGTCGGCGTCGCGCGGATCGCGCGTCTCGGGCAATAGCGCGCGCCAGGTGGGCAGCGGCGTGCACAGGTCGTCCCACACGAGCGGAAACCGCTTGGTCTGCGTCAGGATCGCGGTGGCGGGATTCGAGAGCGCCGTCCGCGAGTCCGCGAAGAAATGGCGCCATCCGCTGCGCGCGGGCAGCAGCGGCAGCCACTCCGACGGAAAGAACCGGAGCACCAGGTCGAGCGGCCCGCGCCACCACGCGGCCTCGAGCTGCGCGCGGCCCTCGTGCCAGCGCACATGGGCGGGACTCGCGAGATGGACGCGCGCGCCGGCTGCCTCGAGCCGTTTCCCGAGGTAGGCCATCATCTGTTGATCGTCGCTGTACGCGGTCGCATGCACGAGCGCCAGTGTCGGCGAGGCGGCCCCTGCGGCGGCGAGGAGCGCGGAACAGTACGCGCCAGCCGGGTCCCCCGTGAGCGCGGCCCATGGATAGTGCGGCGCCATCAGCGCGGCAAACCCCGAGGCTTCGTTGAGACCGCCCGGCACGTCGGTGTTGGCTTCCGAAATGCGCCAGCCTTCGTCGGTGTAGTGAAAGTCGAATCGAATCAACCGCGCGGCGCCGGCTGACGGACGCCCGGCCGCCGCGAGCCGCAGCGCGCGCCGCACCGGGCGCGGCAATCCCAGGCGCGCGTGCAGGTCCGGCCGCGCGACCAGCTCCGCCTCGGCCGCGAGCGTTTCACCCGCCAGTGCCTCGGCCAGTCGCACGACGTCGGCCCAGGCGGACGCGCGAAGCACCAGGGGCGCGCGCGCCACGACACTCGCATCCCCCACCTGCGGATCCCACTTGTGGCACTCGAAGATCGCGCGGCGCCGCACGCTGGCGAACTCCGCGTCCGCCAGCGGCACGACCGGCATCCACGGCGTCATCACGCGATCCATCGGGGAAACGTGGCGGCCAGGAGGGCGAGCGACACGTAGATCACCGCCGGCAGCACACCGCCCTGCATCAGCGGGGCCTGCGGCCGTTCGGGGCTGAGACGCTGCGTCCGCTCGACGATAACGGCCAGCACCACGAGCGGCACGACGGTCCAGGCCCGCAGGACGAAGTCGACGACCGTCTGCAGCGCGGACACCCAATCACCCGTCACCGCCGATCCGAAGATCACGCCGCAAGCCAACAGCAGTCCGCCGAGCCGCATGCCCGCCGCGGGATCGCGATCCACCGTGACGACGTCCATCAGGCCGGTGCCCAGCGCCATCAACAGCCACACGACGCCCAGGCCGGCCGTGGCGAGCAGCGCAGAAAAGACGACCACCCACCAGCCAGGGCCGTTGCCGACATTGGCGCCGGCGTAACAGCAGGCCACGCCGAAGACGCCGCCCATCCAGGCCGGAATGGCGGCGGCATTCCGGCGCTCGATGAGGTCGTCGCGCGGACTCAGTCCCGCGAGCGGAAAGACCATGGTCACGAGGCGCAACCAGGCGAGCCCCAGCGAGAAGTACATCACCAGATACTGCGGCGCCTCCCGCACATCGTCGGCGGCAAAGAACCGGAGGACGGCGAAGATGAGGAGGCCAGCGACGCCGACGCCGGCGCCGAAGAGCGCGACGGGCGGCCGATGTGGCCGGAGCGTATCGAACGAGGCCGCCCGGACCAGCCACCAGGCCCAGGCTGCGGGTCCGAGCACGATCGACGCCACGGTCACGAAGACCTCGTCGCCAGACATGGACGCGCCGATTGTAGTGCCGTTTTCCGCCGGCGTGGGTTCACGTCGCCGACGTGCGCTGCGACAAGTTCCGCGCCGGGCCGGCCGGGCCCACGGAAAGAGCGAGCGCTGGCCGCCACATCGGAATGGCACCGTTGATGCAGCACCGATTCGTATGGCGCTGTTCAAAGACCGGCGCGATGCCGGGCGGCAACTGGCGCGCCTCCTGGTGAACTACGCCGGCCGGTCGGACGTGCTCGTGCTGGCGCTGCCGCGGGGCGGCCTGCCGGTGGCCGCCGAGGTGGCCGCGGCGCTCCAGGCGCCGCTGGACGTGTTCCTGGTCAGGAAGATCGGCGTGCCTTTTCAACCTGAGCTGGCCATGGGCGCGATCGCCGAAGGCGGCGTCACGGTGCTCAACCATGCGCTGATCAGGGACCTCGACATTCCGGACGCGGCAGTCGAACACGTATCGGCGCGCGAGCGCCTCGAACTCGACCGCCGGAGCCGCGCGTTCCGTGGCTCGCGCCGGTCCCCTGCGATGGACGGCCGCACGGTCATCCTGATCGACGACGGCCTGGCCACGGGATCGACGATGGAGGCGGCCGTGACGGCGCTGCGCGCACGCCAGCCCGTCACGCATCGTGATCGCCGTCCCCGTCGGCGCCCGCGACACCTGCGCCCGGCTGGGCCAGCTTGGCCGATGAACTCGTGGCCGTGGCCACGCCCGAACCGTTTCAGGCTGTCGGCCTCTGGTACGACGACTTCACGCAAACGACGGACGAGGAGGCGGTGGATATCCTGACGGAAGGTCGGAGGTCAGAGGTCAGAGGTCAGAAGTGATGAATGCGCTGACGCAACCCGTGCGCGTGCCCATCGGCCGGCAGGCGCTGCCCGGCGATCTGACGATTCCGCCCGGCGCCACGGGTCTGGTGGTGTTCGCGCACGGCAGCGGCAGCAGCCGGCACAGCCCGCGCAATCGGTTCGTGGCGCGGGCGCTCGAGCGGGAGGGCCTGGCCACGCTGCTCATCGATCTCCTGACGCCCGAAGAGGAAGCGCGCGATCGGGACACGGCCGAGCTGCGTTTTGACATCGGCCTGCTGGCGGGCCGG
Source organism: uncultured Acidobacteriota bacterium (assembly GCA_963751445.1). Lineage (GTDB taxonomy): Bacteria > Acidobacteriota > Vicinamibacteria > Vicinamibacterales > SCN-69-37 > DASUGC01. The sequence continues at coordinate 579,414 of CAVVUL010000010.1, forward strand.
CTGGTGGCGATCGTCGACTGGCTCGGCACGCAAACGATGACGTCGTCATTGCGGATTGGCCTGTTCGGCGCGAGCACGGGTGGCGGTGCGGCGCTGGTCGCGGCCGCCGAGCGGCCATCGCAGATCGCGGCCGTCGTGTCCCGCGGCGGGAGGCCTGATCTGGCGGGTCCGGCACTGCCGCGCGTGCAGGCGCCCACGCTGCTCATCGTCGGCGGGCGCGACGAGCCGGTGATCGACATGAATGAGTCAGCGATGCGGCGCATGCGCGCGGCCGTTTCGCTGGAGATCGTGCCGGGCGCCACGCATCTCTTCGAGGAACCCGGCACGCTGGAACAGGTGGCGGCGATGGCCGCGCGGTGGTTTAGTGGGTATCTCTGTAGTCCAGGGTCCAGAGTCCAGGGTCCAGAGTTCAAGGACGCGATTCAGGCGTCACTGGTACACGACCACGGACGGTTGCGGCTCGAGGCGCATGACGTCGGCCGCCGTCAACAGGTCCGTATCCTGCCGGAGGAAGAGCTTGATGCCCGCGAACGCCAGCGGCGTCCGCATCACGTCGCGATAGGTGGCGCGCTTGAGGGCACGAGAGCCGAAGCCGTCCATATTTGGAGGAAGCGACGCGTCCGCAATCAGGCGTTCCGCCAAGTCGAGCACGGCGTTGACGTCCGCCGCACTCGTGGCGCCGACGTCCCGGCCGGGCTGCACGTCGAGGATGAGTCGAAACCCGTTCGCTCGGGCCTCGGCCAGGGGACCCTATCTCGTCCACGTCACATGCGCGAACTTGTTCTCGTGCGAGAACTCGTAGTGCACGGTGCCCTGGAACGCCTTCTTCAGCGATCGGCCGAGCCGCTGGACGAGATCTTCCGTCGTGGTCGTGACCGTCAGTTCGTTCGGGCCGCGCGGTGTCCACCGGACGATCCGGGCGAGCGGGTTGCCAGCAAGGCCCCGCGCGACTTCGTTCTTCAGGAGATGTTCGACGTCATCCCGATGGGCGACGAAGAAGTCGCCGGTGATCCGCAATTCCCCGCGGTGGGTGCCATCCGCCACCATCCGGCACGCATCGCAGGTGGTACGCACGATCGGGGCCGTGCGGGTGAATGCGCGGGCGCGGAGGGTGCCGGCGACAATCCAGTGCCGCTTGACGAACACGGCGCCGCAGGTCTGACACACGTTCGGTCCGGGCGGCGCCTTGGGCCCGCGGTGCGCCCCAGCCTGATGGTCAGTCCGCTTGGTGAACGTCACGTTGGTATAGGGCTTGTGGCTCCGCATGGTCCGCCTCCCGGCGGCGCGCACGCCGCCGGGACGAACTCTTGCAACCTTGTTGCCGTCGCCGGACCGTGCAGGCGCATGGCGTTTCCGCCAGCCGCCGCGGCCGCTGGCGAAAACGACTCAGTCGTTGCGGAGATTTCCGCCTGCCCGGCCCTGACGGTCCGGGACGGCCTCAGGGAGCCAGATGCCGAGCGACCGCGTCCACTTCGTCGCGGGAACCCACGACCACGGAGGTCCGTTGATGGATGCTGGTCGGCTGGATGTCCAGGATGCGGCCAGATGCCGATCCCGTGATGCCTTTGCCGCCGGCCTGCTCCATCAGCATGGCGACGGGATTCGCTTCGTACATCAGGCGCAGCTTGCCCTCGGGATTCTTCTTCGTCGGCGGATAGAGGAACACGCCGCCCTTGAGCAGCGTGCGGTGCACGTCGGCGACGAACGACCCGATGTAGCGGCTCGAGTAGCCCTGCGTGTGGGCCCAATCCAGATAGCGGTTGAATCCTTCCGGGAACGTGCGACGGTTCGCTTCGTTGACCGAGTAGATCTTCCCGGCCGGCGGGATTTGGATGTGGCTCTTCACCAGGACGAACGATCCAATCGATGGATCGAGGACGAACATGTCCACGCCCTGCCCGGTCGTCAGCACGAAGACCGTGGACGAACCGTACAGCACGTAACCGGCGGCCACCTGTTTCGAGCCCGGCTGGCACAGGGTCTCGGCGGCATCCGGAATCGTCGGGTCGTTGCGCAGGACGGAGAAGATCGTGCCGACGCCGACGCCGACGTCCAGATTGGACGATCCGTCGAGCGGGTCGAAGATCACGCAGTATCTGCCGCCGTCGATGCCCTTGCGCAGCAGCGTCGGCTGGTCGTCCTCCTCGGAGGCGACCACGGCCAGGCTCGGCCGGCTGCCGAGGCAGGTCATCAGGATGTCGTTCGCGATGACGTCGAGCTTCTGTTGGGACTCGCCGTGGATGTTGGCACTGCCCTGGTCGCCCAGGACGTCCTCAATCCTGGCGACGCGCACCTTGTACGCGATGGCCTTGGCTGCCAGGGAAATCGCCGACAGAATCCAGGTGAATTCGCCCGTCGACCCCGGGGCATCGGCCTCGCCCTGGAGGATGTGCGACTGGAGGGATCTGACGTTCTGCCGAACCAGGGCTTGACGGGTGCGCGGGGTCGGTGACATGCGGGAGACGTTATCATGCTCCCATGCCGCACATCGATGCCCTCCGCCGCCCGTTTCTGATCGTCGCCACCGTCGGCTGTTCTGGCCGCCTCCGTCGCGGCCCAAACCCCCGCGCCGCAGGCCACGCCGGCGGCGCCCTCGCGCGCCAGCATCCTCCGCGGCGAGTACGGCCAGTACCGGGCCAACAACGACCTGCTCTACTACCACCTCGACATCCGGGTCGACCCGGACAAGAAGCTGGAGAATGGCCAGGTCGGATTCGTGTCGGGCAAGAACACGATCCGGTTCCGCATGCTCGAAGACGGCACGCGCATCCAACTGGATCTGTACGCCAACCTCACCGTCGACAAGATCCTGCTCGACAAGACCGATCTGAAGTACGAGCGTGAGCTGAATACCGTCTGGGTCGACTTTCCGGCCCCTCTTCGGAAGGGACGCGAGTACGCGATCGACTTCTACTACTCTGGCAAGCCGCAGCAGCAGGGCCGCTTTGGCGGCTTCGTGTTTCAGAAGGATGCCGCCACCGGCCGCGACTGGATCTTCACGGCCTGCGAAGGCGAAGGCTCGAGCCTGTGGTGGCCCAGCAAGGATCAGTGGCGCGACGAAGTCGAGAGCATGGACATCAGCGTCGCGCTGCCCAACCGCCTGGTGGATGCGTCCAACGGCCGCTTCATGGGCAAGACGGATCTGGGCGACGGCTTCACGCGCTGGGACTGGCACGTGAGCTACCCGATCAACTCTGTACAACGTGTCAGTCAACGCCACCAACTACGTGCAGTTCTCCGACAAGCTGGGCGACCTCACGCTGGACTTCTACGTCACGCCCGAGAACCTCGAGAAAGCCAAGACCCAGTTCGCGCAGGCCAAGCCGATGATCGAGGCGTTCGATCACTTCTTTGGCGAGTATCCGTTCGCGAAGGACGGCTACAAGCTGATTGAAGTGCCGTACACCGGCATGGAGCACCAGACCGCGGTGACCTACGGCAACGGCTTCCGGAACGGCTACGGCGGGCGCGACTGGACGGGCGTCGGCATCAGCCCGAAGTTCGACTTCATCATCATCCACGAGAGCGGCCACGAGTGGTTCGGCAACGCCGTGTCGGCCGCCGACGTGTCCGACATGTGGATCCAGGAAGGCTGGTGCACGTACATGGAAGGGATGTACGTCGAGCAACTGTGGGGCTACGCCGACGGGCTGAAGTACGTGAACGGCTACAAGAGCAAAGTGCAGAACCGCACGCCGGTCGTGCGCCGGCGCGGCCTGCACGAATCGCCGCAGGGCAACGACCAGTACTTCAAGGGCGCCCTCTTCCTCAACACGCTCCGCAGCGTCGTCAACGACGACAAGAAATGGTGGGGGATCGTGCGCGGCGTCTACGACACGTTCAAGTACCACAACATCATGACGGAAGACCTCGTGAAGTACTTCAATCAGAAGACCGGACGTGACTTGACGCCGGTGTTCGATCAGTACCTGCGCTACACGGCGCTGCCGACGCTCGAACTCACATTCGACGCCGCAGCCGGCACGGTGTCCTACCGCTGGAAGGCGGATGTCGCCGGATTCGCCATGCCCGTCAGGGTCGGCACGAAAGACCAGTGGCAGATCATCGAACCCACGACCGCGTGGAAGACGATGAAGACGCCGCTGACGAAGGAGACGTTCGACGTCGCGACGGATTTGTACTACATCAATGTGAGCAAGTAATCAGATTCGCCAGGCGGTCAGGACGTGCCCGATGGCGCCGACAGACAGGTCGTCGGCGCGGTCCGCGAAATACGTGGCATTCAGCGCCTCCGGGCCGAGGTCCCGGACGGTCGCGAATCCGAACGCCATCAGGTTCTTTCGCAGCGTGTCCGGGTCGAGAAACGTCTGAAACGGCTCGCCGGCAGCGGCCGCCCGCCCCGCGAGGATCGCGAACTTCGCGCGTTGGATCAGGGTGAGCGTTTCGACAGGAACCGCGTAGTCGAACACGATGCCGCCGCCCGCACGGGTGAGGCTCGCCACCGCCTGCAACGTCGTCCAGACGGCCGCGTTCGGCAGGTACATGGTCACACCCAGCCACGAGAAGAATGCGGGCTGAGCCGCGTCGAAACCGCGCGCCGGAGTTCCTCATCGAGCGACTGGTGCTCGAAGTCCATCGGCACGAACGTCAGTGACGACGGCTCCGCGAGGCCCACATCGTTGAGACGGGTCCGCTTCCACGCCTGCGTGGCCGGCTCGTCGACCTCGAACACGCGCAACTGCGGCGCCGTCTGGCGGTAGGCGTAGGTATCCATGCCCGCGCCGAGCACCACATACTGGCGAACGCCGCGTTCGAACGCGCCGGCCAGCGCATCCTCGGCGATGCGGCTGCGCACCGCCAGAAACGCGCGCAGCGCGGAGGCGCCCAGTTGGCTCTCGAATCTGGCGGGATCGGCTTGCAGCGCCCCCGCGACCTCCCGGCCGATCATCTGCAGCGCCAACGGATCCTGAAAGACGACGGGCGTGTCGAGGATCTGGTGGGCCGCTCGCCGCAGCGCCACTCGCACGGCCGTACGGCTCGGCTGCCCGGGGTTCATCGCGCCTCTCCGGGCCCGCGGTAGCGCACCGCCATGGCCGTGATGTCGTCGTTCTGCGGCGCGCCGGCGGTGAAGATCCCCACCCTGTCCATGAGCGCGCTCACCAGGAGCGGCGCACGCACCTCGGGTGATGCCGCCACCACGGACTGCAGCAGATCCAGGATGCGGGCCTCCCCGAAATCCTCGTCCGCCTGGTTGAGCGCGTCCGAGACGCCGTCGCTGAACACCAGGATGCGGTCGCCGGGCGCGAGTTGCACCACGCCCTCGTCGGTACTGCGGCTGTTCCAGGAGACCGACGACGGGACCGCCGGTCTCGAGGCGGCGGATGCCGTCCGCGCCGATCACGAAGGGCGGATTGTGGCCGGCATTGCAGTACCGCAGGCAGCCGTGCCGATCGAGCACGCCGTAAAAGAGCGTGGCGAATCGCGCCTCGACCGCCCGATGGCACAACGCACCATTGACGCGGGACACGACGGAGGCCGGCGGGTCATCGCCCTGCGTGGCGAGCGAGAACATGCCGAGCAGCAGGCTGCTCAAGAGCGCGGCGGGCGCACCCTTGCCTGCGACGTCGCCGAGCGTGAACGCGAACCGACAGTCGTCCTGGTGCGCGTAGTCGAAGAAGTCGCCGCCAATGGACTGGCAGGACTTGCTGTCAGCGGCGGCCTCGACACACGGCTTGTCGATCGGCTCCCGCGGCAGCAGGATGCGCTGGATGTCCGCCGCGATGCGCAGTTCCTGTTCGAGCCGTTCCTTGATGGCGGTCTCACGGTAGAGTCGGGCATTCTCAATGGCCACGGCGGCCTCGGCCGCCAATGTCTCGAGGCCGGCCCCAACGGTCTCGGACAACAGCACGCCGATTCTCTGGCTGTCGAGATACATGACACCCAGCAGCCGCTCGTCGGGACGGGACTCGCCGGCATCGACGAAGCGCACCAGGTGTAAGGGCACGCACAGAACCTGCCTGATGCCGAGCGTCAGGGTCTTGTCGTGCGCTTGGGCCAGACCCTCTTCTTCCAGGTTGGGAATCACCCGGGTCCGTCCGGTGGCGAACACCTCCTCCGGCACCGTGTGGCTTCGCTTGCTGAATTCGGCGTCGTCGAGCGTCTTCTTGCCTTTGCCGCGCGCGAGCCTGAACTCCAGATCCCCCCTGGCACCCGCCAGCATGATGAAGCCGCGCTCGGCGCCGGAGAGCGTGATCGCCGAATCGAGTATCAGCGCCAGTACCTCCTGCAGCACGCGCGCGTGGCCGAGCGCCCGGAGCGTCTCGAGCAGCACCGAGACCTGATGCACATCGCTGACCGGACTCGACGGCGTGTTGCCCGCCAGGCTGCCAGACAGAACGCCCACGCCGGGCTCGAAGACCATTTCCGAGCCACCGTTGCGCCCGAGTTGAATCCGGTCGCCGTACGTGAGCACGTGCTCGGCGATCTGGACGCCGTTGACGAACGTGCCGAATTTCGAGCCGAGGTCGCGCAGGATGTAACGCTCGCCGTCGATGAGGATCTGCGCGTGCTCGCGCGAGACCTCGGATTCCGCCGAGCCGCAGGGCGTTGCTGTCGCGTCGGCCGATGGTGAACGGAGTCTTCGTGATCGGCACCGCGCCTGTGCAGGTCACGTCATGCACGTCGAGATAGGCGATCGCAGACATGACTGTGTCACCTCACCGCCGCGCGGCGCCACTTCACCGCGTCACTTCACCAGCATCGGCTGCATCCAGGCGATCTGGCCGTTGCTCTCGAGGACCCTGGCGCGCACGTAGCCCTCAGTGCCGGTGATGTCGTAGGTCGCGGTCGGCGCAGCCACCTCTTTCAGCACGCGGCCGCCCGATCCGACGAACTGAATCCGGTACTTCGAGAACGCCGTGGTCCGCACGTCCACCAGGATCCGCTCGCGACTCGCCTGGTACTCGCGGAGGACGACGCCGGTGGAGGCGTAGAAGTCGCCGCGTTCCAGGGCGTCGAGAAGCGCGCGCGCCTCGAGTTTCTCGGCCCGCACCATCACCCAGCCGCGGCCCGGTCCTGCGACGGCCGGATTGCCCGGATCCTTGAAGTTGTGCGCATCGTCCACGGCGATGCCATAGAGCAGGACGCCCCTGGTGAGGATCGCGTCCCACACTTCCTCGAGGCCCGGCACGCCACCGCCACCCTGCGCGTTGATTTGCGGATGCCCGTTGAAGATCTCGAAGATCCTGTTGTTGCGGACCTGCTGGAGCTGGTCGGCCGTGATCGACCACCGGTAGTTCGGGTGATTGATGTGCGGGATGCCGTTGGCCGCGCGGATCGCGTCCACGTTGCGCTGCAGGACGTCCACGACCGACGTCCCGCCTTGCGGCGGCACCTCCTGCGCGACGTCGAGCCCGTTGATGTGCAGGTCCGCGTCGCCGAAGCGGTCGGTGACCTCTTCGCCCTTGATGACCAGGAACTTCTCGCGCGCCGCGTGCAGCGCGTTCAGCCCGTCCACGCTCGTGAGGAAGTTGTGGTCGGTCAGCACCAGGAACTGGTACCCGTGCTCGCGATACCACTTCACGACGTCGTCCGGCGTGCTGTCGCCGTCGCTGTTCAGCGTGTGTGTGTGGGTGTTGCCCTTGTACCAGCGGAGGGCCGGTGCCGGCGCCTGCGCGCCGAGCACGGCCGCGACCGCGGCCAGGAGGCCGACGACCAACGGCGTGACAACTGCGGGGACGCGTCGCGACATCATCCACCTCATGGCGTGACCGGCCGTGCCGGCATTCTACACGCGACCGGGATGGCCCGGCGCAGCGGGCCTATTTCCCCGTTCGCACGCGGATCGCAAGGGCGGCGCTGGCCGGCGGATGAACCGTCATGAAACCGGAGCCGTCCGGCATCACGTCCATGACGTTTCGCAGGAAGGGCCAGTCGATGGACGGGAGGCTGAACTGCGCCTTGGGTGTGCCCGGCACGATCTTGTCCGCCTCGAGCTTCACGTCCACGGCCATCCATTCCAGGGCCGGGGACCGGTAGTAGATCTTCCGGCCGTCTGGCGAAAACCTCGGTTCGAGGCCGCCGCCCGACGACACCTGCCAGCGGTGCGCGGCCGGCCCGCCCGCCACCGGCGCGACGTACACCTCCGGCCGTCCCGAGGCGTCGCTCGAGTAGGCAATCCAGCGGGAGTCGGGTGAGAAGGCCGCGGTCAGTTCGTCGGCGGGCCCGGCGACCCAGGACGTCCACTTGCCGGCGGCGTCGAGCGATCTCAGGTAGAGGTCGCTGCGGTTCTCGCCGTTGACCGAATTGACCAGCAGCCAGCGGCCGTCCCGCGACAAATCCAGCACGCCGACGTCGCCGGGCGTGGGGCTGCCGAGATTCTCCGGGTCGCCGCCCCCGGTCATCGCCTTGCGGTACACCAGCCATTTGCCGGACACGTTGGAATCGAAGTAGACCGTCTCGCCGTCGGCGGAGAAATCGGCGCTGTCGGACATCTTCCCCGACGCCGACATGGGCGTGCGGACGCCGCGCTCGAGATCCTGCACCCAGATGCGCTTCTCCGGCCCGTCGGTATAGATCTCGAACGCCGCGCGCTTGCCGTCGGGCGACACCGCCACGTTGCCGTACCGATCGGCGCTGCCAATCGTGCGGGCGATGCGGCCGGCCGAATCCAGGATGACGAGATCGGTTTCGGCAGACCCGTTCTGGAACGCCACCATGCCGCCGACCGAGGCGGACGCCGGCAGATGGTGCTGATTGCCGACCGCAGAGACCGGCGCGGCGACGAGTGTCGAGGCATCGCCGAGCGTGCCCGTCTTCACGTCGAACGGGTACGCCAGCAACTGGCCGCGCTCGGCCACGAGCAGCCGCCCGCCCGGGTCGAGAATCGGCTGCGACCGCACGACCTGTTTGAGGATCGTCGTCGGACCGCCCGCCACGCTTCCGAGACGGATGCGGTGGCCTTGGTCCGTTGCGGCATCGGCCAGAAACACGAATCGCTTGCCGTCGGGCAGGAACACGGGCCACGCATGCGCGTCTTCGACGCCCTTTTCAATCTCCGTCACGGGCTCCGGCTGCCGGCCGCCCGACGCCGGCACCCGCTTGATGGGCCCGGAACCGGAGCCGAACAGAATGAGGTCATCCGCGCCCCACGATCCGCCCCGAGGATCAACGGCCGGGGCGATCGGCCGCGCCGCGGCGCCGTCGAGCGCGATTCGACTGAGCTGGTTGTCGGAGAAGAACGCGATTTCGCGGCCGTCGGGCGACCAGAACGGGAACATCGCCCCCTTCGTGCCGGGGAGCACACGCACCGGCGCTGCGTTCAGGTCACGGATCGTCAACTGGCGATCGCCGGACCCCGCGCGCGTCACCAGGGCCATGCGCGTGCCGTCGGGCGAGAGAGCGAACGATCCGGTCTCAATCGCGTTGCCCGGGATCGTGACGTCGAACTCGAACGTGCGCGCCGGCGGCGGCGCGGGCACCAGCGCGTAGCGGCCGAGCGCGGCGCCGGCGACCAGAGCCGCGGCCGCGGCACCGATCCACCAGCCGCGTGCGCGCGCGGGGGCCACCAGAGACGGCGCCGCCGGCGCCGACTCCGAGGCACCTGGATTCGCCAGGATGATGCGCGCCTCGCCGATGTCCCGCAGCCGCGTGCGCACGTCCTTGTCGAGGCAGCGCGCGAGCAACCGCCGCACGGCCGGCGGCGTGCTGGCCGGCAGGCGCGTCCAGTCGGGATCGCGGGTGACGACCGCGGCGAGCACGTCCGTGACGGTTTCGCCGTCGAACAGGCGCTTGCCGGTGAGCATCTCGTAGAGCACGCAGCCGAACGCCCAGTTGTCCGCGCGCTTGTCGACGGTTTTGCCGCGCGCCTGCTCGGGGCTCATGTAGGCCGCGGTGCCGAGGATGAGGCCCACGGCCGTCCCGGCGCTGGTCACGGTGGGCACCATCGTGGGCGTGGTGGCCGGGTCCGCCATCGACGGGTCGCCAGCCATCGCCTTCGCCAGGCCGAAGTCGAGCACCTTGACGTCGCCATCGGGCGTGATCTTGACGTTCGCGGGCTTCAGGTCGCGATGGACGATGCCGCGCTCGTGCGCGTACTCGAGGGCCTCGGCGATCTTGCGCGCGTACGCAAGGGCCTCGTCCACGGGAATCGGCCCGCGCGCGAGGCGCGCCGAGATGTCCTCGCCCGGCACGAGTTCCATCGCCAGGAATCGCTGGCCGCGGTCTTCGTGGAGACCATGAATGGCGGCGATCTGCGGATGGTTGAGCGACGCGAGCACCTTGGCCTCGCGCTCGAACCGCACGAGTCGCTCCGCGTCAGCGGCGAAGGCCGGCGGCACGGCCTTGATGGCCACGTCGCGGTCGAGCGTCGTGTCGCGCGCGCGCCACACTTCCCCCATGCCGCCCTCGCCGACCTTTTCGATGACACGGTAGTGCAGCAGGCTGTCGCCTGAAGTGATGGACATGCGGGATGGGCTCCGGGAGCGATTCTAGCCGATCGGGGCGACCAGGCCCGTGCCGGTCGATGCCGTACCGCCGCTCAGAACGGGGCGAACATCCGAACGCATGGTGGTCGCCCGCAACATCAGGAATCGGCCGTCCTTCGGTGACATGTCGTAAGGCCCAACCTAAAGCCCAGGGCCCTTGGTGCCGACACCGTGTTCAGCTGTCCTAGTGAGCTATGACAGCGTGCCATGGTGTTTGAACTGAATTACAAATCTGCCAAGCCGGTTTACTTGCAGCTGGCCGATCAGGTCAAGGCGGCGATCGCGTCTGGCGCGGCTCGCGCCGGCGACGCGTTGCCGTCCATCCGGCCGCTAGCGGAAACCCTCCGCGTCAATCGCAATACCGTCGCCAGGGCCTATTCCGAACTCGAGCACCAGGGCGTCATCGAAACGCTGGCCGGCAAGGGCTGTTTCATCACCAGCCAGCCCTCGCCGCTGCGCAAGGACGCGCGCTTGAGGCTGCTGACCGAGAACATTGACGATGCGGTGATTGCCGCGGTGCATTTGCAGGTCGATCGGGCGGAGTTCCTGCGCCTGGCCGCGGATCGTTTCGAGTCGTTCGCCAAACGGCGCGCGCTCGCGCTTCAGGACTGAACCCATGACACCCACGACTCCCGCGATTGACATCCGCAACCTCGTCCGGCGCTACGGGCGCACGGACGCGATCAACGGCCTGAGTCTGAGCGTCCAGCCCGGCCGCTGCTACGGGTTCTTCGGCCGCAACGGCGCGGGCAAGACAACGACGATCAAGTGCCTCTTGAACCTGCTGCGGCCCACCGCCGGCAGCGTCCGGGTGTTCGGCCTCGATCCCGCGCGGGACGAGGTCGCGGTCAAGTCGCGCCTCGCCTACGTCCCGGACGCGGTGGCCTTCTACCCGTGGATGACGGTGCGCGAAACCCTCGACTACTGCGCGTCCTTCCGGCCACGGTGGAACACGGACACCGAGCGCGCGCTGGCCGATCAGTTCCGGCTCGACATGCATCAGAAGGCGAGCCATTTGTCCAAAGGGCAACGGACGCAGCTCGCCCTCATCACCGCCATCTGCGCCGAACCCGAACTGCTCGTCCTCGACGAACCGACCTCCGGCCTCGATCCAATCGTCCGTCGCGACTTCATCCGGACCGTCATCGGCGCCTACCAGGACGCCGATCCCGGCCGCAGAACGGTCTTCGTGTCCACGCACCTGATCTCGGAATTCGAGGGACTGATCGACGAGTTCACGATCATCGACCAGGGCCGCGAAGTGCTCACGCTCGACGCCGACGGCGCGCGCGATCGGTACCAGAAAGTCCGCGCGCGCTTCGCCGGCGCGCCGCCGGCGATCGATCTCGGGCCGGTGCCGGTGCTCAGACAGGACGGACGCGAGATCGAGGTGCTGGCGGTCGGCAACATCGGCGAAGTCGTCGATCGCCTTCGCGCGAAATCGCCAGAGTCGATTTCCACCGAAGCGCTCACGCTCGAGGAGATCTTCGTCGCCACGCTCGAGCCGGCGGGGGCCGCGGCATGACGCCAAACTGGCAGAATTGGCTCGTCCGGAAAGAGCTGCGGGCGCTCGGACCGGCATGGCTGGCGTTCGGCGGTCTCGCGCTGCTCGGGGCGGCGCTCCGGCCCGGCGGCGCGTTCGTCGGGTACGCGGCCGGCACGTTCTTCCTCGCGGCGCTGTCGGTTGGCCACGAATACTCCAACCGGACGCTGCCGGCCCTGCTCGCCCAGCCTGTCAGCCGGCGTCAGATCTTCATCATCAAGATCGCGGTCGTCGTCGGGCTCGTGGCGGCGCTGGCTGCCCTGGCAAGCCTCGTCAATCTGGCCGGAGTTGATCGCTGGTGGCATTCGCCGGCCCGGTATCCGAGACCCATGAACGCCGGGTCGATTGGTTCGCTGAACGCCGGGTCGATTGGTTGGCTGAACGTCGGCCCGGCCACGGCACTCCTGTTACCCGGGCTCGCCGCGGTGTGCCTCGCGCCGTGGTTCACGATGCTCAGCCGGGGCCCGCTCGGCGGTGTCGTCTTCTCGGCCGCCGTCGTCGGCGCCGCCTGGCTCGGTGGCGAGCTCGTCGGGACCCTCAGGTTCGGACTGGCGCCTGAGGACGCGTTCAAGGTCAATGCCTTTCGTGCGCAGTTCGCCTGGTGGACGACGTCGTTCGTGTCCCTGGCCGGCGCGGTGCTCACGTGGCGCACGTTCATTCGACTCGAAGCGAGCGAGGGATCTCCGGGGCATCTCGCGCTGCGGGCGCGGCGGCACGTGCGCCAGGCGGAAGCCGATCGGCTCACGGGCGCGCGCAGGCCCTGGTGGGGGCAGGTCGCGCGCAAGGAACTCCACCTTCAGAAGATGGTCTTCGTAATCGCCGGCCTGTACATCGTCTTCTGGTGCGCGATCGCCTGGTCGGCGCGGTTCCTGGCGCCGGCGTTGGTGGTACTGCTGGCCCCTCTGAGCTATCTGTACGCGGGAACGGTCCCGCTGCTCCTTGGGTCGTTTGCCAGCGCGGAAGAGCGTCAACTGGGCACGCTCGACTGGCAGGTCCTGATGCCGGTCGCGGCCTGGAAGCCGTGGACCGTGAAGGTGCTCGTGGTGTGCGGCTCGTGCCTGCTGCTCGGATTCGCGTTGCCGTGGACGCTTGAGTCCATGGTGTGGCTGCCGAATGACGTCGGCAGCTTCCGCGCGGCCGGGTCGGGACATTCCTATGGCGCTGATCGGGCTTGCGATCGCGAGTCTCTACGTCTCTTCCGCCTCGACTGGCGGCCTGCGCGCCCTGGTGGCTTCGCTGGCCGCGGCCGCACCGGTGATGGCGCTTGGCGGCGGGCTCCTCTGGCTGTCCAAAACGACATCGACCGCAGCGGTGCCCGTGCTGCGCGAGTGGGGCTGGTACCGCAGCGGTGCGTTCCGCGCGGTTCAGGGCTTCGTCGATCTGAGATCGTCGGACCAGATCGCCGTCCTGGCGTTGCTCGTGGTGGCGATCGCGCTCCCGAGGCTCGCGCTGGCGAACCATGCCACGGCCGACCGGAACCTGAAGCGCGTCTGGCGGCAGCTCGGATGGATGGGCGCCTGGGCTGTGGTGCTCACGCTCGTGATGGGGTCTCTTCAGGCGGCCACGCTCGACGACTGGCACATCACCGGCGCGAGCGGGTTCCGTGCCCGCGGGCACATCAAGTTCGAGGGCACGGCCCTGAGACCATCCAACGAACGGTTCTGGGGTTATATCGACTTCATGCCGGCAACGGGATGGCTGGGCGGGGGATGGGCCGGGGGCTCTTTCGGCCGGAATCTCACCTTCAGCACGAGCTACGCCAAGCCAGGCCGCTGGTTTGTCCGCGTGGAGACCTGGACCGCACCGGGTTGGGCCCTGAAGAGCGTCGTTTACCATGGGCGCGACATCTCTGAGACCGCCATCGACGTCACGGCCGACCTGGACGACGTGATCGTGACCCTGTCCGATCAGCTTGGCCGAATCGAAGCGAAGGTCGACCATTCCGATCTCGAACACGCCATCGTGGTGTTGTTTCCGGCGGATCCGGCCCTGTGGAGCGACCCGGCCGTCATGAATCGTCGATTCAGCTATCAGAGCCTGAACAGCGATCCAATTACGCCACGGGCGTGTTTGCGTTCGACATGCCACCCGACGGCGACTATCTGATCGCCGCCGTGGACCTACGTCCGCCAGCCCGAGGAAGTGATTATTACCTCGCCTATAACATGGTCGTCGGTACCGAAGCTGCCGCCAGGGGCGCCGCCGCGCTCGCGCAGCTCGCGCCACGTGCCGAGCGCATTCACGCCAGACAGGGCACCACGATCAAGACGACCCTGACGGTCCGGCGATAGCCGGCGTCGTGTCGATTGGACACGGGCGCGGTCGCGCCCGGCTAGTCTCTGGCGGGCTTGCTCCGCAGCACGCCGATTTGAATCAGGAGCGACGTGAAGTCGTACAGGCGCCGTTCGGTCTGGATCAGGCCGTCCGCCATGTCATAGATGCGGACGCCCTGGATGCGGAAGCGGCGGTTCGTGCCGGCGAGCCCCATGAAATCACCCACGTGCGTCGCCTCCGCGCTGAACGCCTGCGCCACGCGGTCGTGGTCGATGATCAGGTCGTCGCTCGTGAACTGCCAGTCGGGAAACGCGCCGAAGAGCGCGCTATAGGAGTCGGCGATGGCGTGCCGTCCGCGCCGCGTGCCGTGCATCGGGCTCTGCACCGTGCCCTCCTCGGCATGACCGGCCGCGAGCGCCGCGGCATCATGTGCGTGCCACAGCGCCTGTCGATCGGCGAAAAAGGCGGTGATGTCCTGGCGCGTCATCGGTCACCTCGTGCGTGTGGAGAGCCCAGGGAGATACTACACCCGCCGGCACTCATCGGACCGGCCCGCCTGGAATTCTCACGGCGATCACCTGCCCCTTCTTCATCTCGATCACCACCACGCCGTTTTCGCGCCGCGCACTCCGGCCGAATTCACCATCCCTCTCAAAGGGGTCGCGCACCCGCAACGTCTGATCCACCGTCGCCGTCACGGACAGGAACACGACCTTGCCGCCCTTCCGCTCGGCACTCACCATGAACCCGCCTTCAGCGCGCAAGCGGTCGAAGCGCGCGTCCGGCCACTCCGCACTCGTCGCGGGGAACACCCGAATCACGCCGCCCTGGCTCTGCAGCAGCATCTCGTGCACGGCTTCCATCGCGAGGAAATTGCCCTCGAGCGTGAACGGCCGGTAGTGCAGATTGGACAGTCCTTCGCGCGTCTGTTCGCCGTTCGCGTGGAATCCGTTGCGCAGTGTGAACGACCGCTCGTACGTCCGGAGGTAGTCGAGCGCCTCGTCGGCGCGGCCGGCCCGGGCCAGCAGGTTCGCGAACCAGCTGAAGCTGTACCCGACCCACTGCGAACTGCCCTGCCGCTTGATGACGTCGATCGTCCCGTTCATCACCCGTGCGTCGTCCGCCCCGCGCGAGACGTCGTACTGGCCGAGCGGATGAATCGCCATCGCGTGCGAAAAATGCCGGTGCGACGACGTGTACGGCAGGCCGTCCGCGAACATCAGGCTGTTCGTCGCCGGATCGACGCGGTCGGGCGGCAGGCGCGCGGCGAGCGCCGACCAGCGGGCGGATGCCGCGGCCTGCCGGCGGACCGTTTCGATCTCGGCCATGTCGCGGAACGCGCTCCGCACCAGCGCCAGATCGTAGTTCGACATCGGCGGCAGCCAGGCCCGCATCGAGTTGTCGAAGATCTCCGGGCTGGTCGAAAGCGGCAGCCGCAGGAATCCGTCCGGGCTTTCGCGCAGCAGGCCGGCGAGCGCCGTGGCGATGTCGCGGCAGAACGGATAGGCCTGCTGTTCCAGGAACCGCGGATCGCGCGTGTAGCGCCAGTGCCGCGCGAACAGGTGCGACACCCACGCGCCATTGGTCGGCGACAGCGCGTACTGGCCCCAGCCGCCCATCGCCTGCCCGTCGAGCGTCATCACGCCCGGCACGACGGCACCGTCGACGCCGTAGAACGAGCGCGCGAATCGCCGAAACTGCGGCAGCAGGCCGCTCATGAAATCGAGGAAGCTCTCACCGGCGTCAAACAGACCGGCTGTCTGATAGGCAATGTAGGTCGTCTGCGTGTTGAGGTCGTTGTGGTAGTCGCCCTTCCACGGCGGCAGGCCGCCGTTGTCGGCGGTCCACACGCCCTGCAGCGGCATCGGCGGCGACCCGCGACGCGACGCGGCGCCATAGAAGTACTTCACGAGATCGTAGTGACGCTGCAGGCGCGCATCGGGAATGCTCACGGACGACGTGGCCCAGAAGTCCGTCCACCAGCGCCCATGGCGCTGGAAGACTCGGTCGTAACCAGCCGTCAGGGCCTCGTCAATCGTGGCGCGGGCCGCCGGCAGCGGATCGCGGCCATCCCTCGACGCGAAGACGGTCAGGGCGACGATCGAGCCTGAAGCCGAGGTCCTCGCGCGCGCGAGCACGCCGTAGCGGAGCCCGAGGACGCCCTCCTGCACGTAGCCGGCATAGCCGTCGCGATCGATCGGCACGGCCGGCGCATAGCCCAGCTTGGCCACCGCTGCCGGCGCCGAGACCGTCAGGCCGAACTCCGGCGCGGGCACGGCGATCAGCACCACGGGCGCATCCGCCGAGACGAACGCCTTCAGCGCCGACGTGCCCAGTTGACACATGCCTTCGGCGCGACGCAGATCCAACGCGAACGCCTGCGCGCTGAGCCCGGCCGGCAGCGTGATTTCCACGCGGCCGGCTGGCAACTTCGTCGGATACGCGATCGTGTTGTACGGCACATCGAACAGCCGCGTCATCTCGGCCTGATTCCCCTCGGCCTTCAGCCGCTGCATCGTCTGGTAGTTCCAATCGGAACGGCCGTAGATCTCCGGAAGCCGCAAGTCCCAGAGGTCGCCGCGATCGAGGGACAGGCGAACGACCCGATCGCGGCCCCACAGCAAGGCGCCAACCAATCCGTTGCCAAGCGGCACCGCTTCGTCCCACGTGTCAATGGGCGCCGGCAGGTCCATGAGCGCCGGCGAGGGTGTCTGGGGCGCGGATCGACGGAACGCCAGCAGCCCCGGGTGCAGGGCGCCCAACAGGAACAACGCAGAAACCGCGGCCAAAGGGCGGCGCATGGCCCGGATTCTACGGCACCTGACGGATTTGGAGGCCAGAACGGCCCTGGTCACACCGATCCCCCCAAAATGCATCACTCGTAGGGCTAAGATCGGACAGGTACCCGATGGCCGGGCGCCTGCGCAGGCGTCAAGATGGTCCTCAGAAAGCGGAGGGTATGGCAATGACGACCTACACAGGCACACAGAACGTGGAACCGGGGCTCTATCTCAACCTGAAGAAATTCTCGATCAAGTCCCTCGACGAAGCCGGCCCGCTGCCGGGAACCGAACAGGACACCTACTATCGCGCGCCGATGCTGCTCGTGCTGGCGACCGCGCCGCTGCTCGGCCTCGCGTTCGTGATCTTCCTCCCCTTCATCGGATTCGCCATGGTGGCGTACCTGCTCGGCGACAAGGCGATCCAGTGGGCGGGCAGCGCGACGACCGAAGCCGTGCGCGTCGTGCGACCGGGCTGGGCGCCGTCACTCGCGTTCCTGAGCCGTTCCAAACCGGCCAAGAAGAACGAGACGGCTGAGACCGCGCCCGACGCGTGGAAGGACGACGTCGAGAAGAAGTTGAACGACAGCGACCGCAAGGCGTAGCCGCCGCCCACAAGGGTGACGACGGCTTCATCATGACAAAGGAGATGGCGATGGCGACGTACACAAGCGCTCGGCACTCAGACGTATACGACCGCGATTCGACTCGGCTGGCCAAGGTGACCGGCCCCCTGGCCGGCTTCGCGTTCGTGGTCTTCATTCCGATCATCGGCATTGCGATGGCGCTCTGGCTGATCGGCGGCCTGGCGTTGCGGTGGGCGGGCAGAGCCACGATGGAGGCCGTGCGGGTCGTGCAGCCCAGTTGGGCGCCATCGCTCGCGTTCCTGAGCCGCTCCACACCGGCCACGAAGCACGAAACGGCTGAGCCCAAGCCCGATGCGTGGAAAGACGACGTCGAGAAGAAGCTGAACGACAGCGACCGCAACGCGTAACACCCACCACTGGGCGTCAGCGCCCCGGGAGCCCGGCCGAACACGACGGGCTCCCGCCTCCGGCCCGTCACATCCGTCAGCCTGGCACCCACCTCCACAGTTCCTCAGGAAATGCATCATCCGTAGTCCGAAGATCGGACAAGTACCCGATGGCAGTCCGGCCCGGAGGGCGTCAAGATGGTCCTCAGAGACGGAGGGTATGGCAATGACGATTTACAAGGGCACGCAGGAAGTTGAACCGGGACTGTATCTCAACCTAAAGGGATTCGCGATCAAGTCTGTTGACACGCGCGGACCGCTGCCGGGGACCGAACAGCGACGAATACTACCGGGTGCCGATGCTGCAATGCTGGCGACGGCGCCGCTGCTCGGGCTGGCCTTCGTCATGTTCCTGCCCTTCATCGGATTCGCCATGGTGGCGTATCTGCTCGGCGAGAAGAGCGATGCAGGCGGCTGGCAGGCTGATGACGCAGGCCGTGCGCGTCGTGCGACCGGGCTGGGCGCCGCGCTCGCGTTCCTGAGCCGGTCGAAGCCGGCCGAGAACCGAAAGACACGGCGAAGTGCAGCCCTATGCATGGGAAGACAACGTCGAGCAGAAGCTGGATGCCGCCGACCGCAATAGCGTGATAATTGGGTCGGCGCAGGTTTTATCCAAGGGCGCCCAGCCGTTAGTGCTTCGCGCGGCACCCGCCACGCCGGAGAGGGATTCGGGCTATGACATGGCGAGTTGATGCGAAGTCCGTTGTCACCGTGGACTGCGGTGCTCCTGGTGCTCCTGTTCGCCGCGCCTGCCCGAGTCGCAGGCCGCAGCCCGGGCAAGCCGAGCAGGCCCCATGCCCGAAGCCGTCGCGTACTGTCTGGCCTGCCACGAGGACAAGACCTCACGCTGACGCTCAAAGACGGCTCGTCCATGAGCCTGTTCGTGGAGCCAGTCACCTGGCAAGTTCGGTTCACGCCTCGCAGTTGATCTGCACGGACTGCCACGCCAAGTACGACCGAGGACCATCCGAGCGGGCGCCACGTTCGCAGTCGGCGCGCGTACACGGTCAGCTCCTACGAGGTCTGCAAGAAGTGCCACTTCGACACCTACACGCGGACGCTCGAGAGCGTGCACTACGAACTGCTGAAGTCCGGGCGTGGACGTGGCGCCGATCTGCACCGATTGCCACGGCGCCCACAACATCCCGAACCCGCACGTCGAAACGCGCCATGATGTCGCGCAGCTGCGCCGCCTGCCATACGGACGTCTATGAGACCTACGCCCGCAGCGTCCACGGCCGGGCGCTCGTCGAGGACGACAACCAGGACGTGCCGGCGTGCGCCGATTGCCACACGCACCATCAGGTCCAGCAACCCGGCACCGCCGAAGTTCCGCCTGAATTCGCCCGAGACGTGCATCCGCTGCCACGGCGACGCCGCGCTGATGTCGAAATACGGCATCTCGACCACGGTGGCGCAGACGTACCTGGCGGACTTCCACGGCGTCACCGCGTCGCTCTCGCGCAACCTGTCGAGTCCGAGCGACAGATGGTCGTCACGTGCAACGACTGCCACGGCGTGCACAACATCGCGTCGCCCAAGCTCAAGGGCCAGGACGCGATGAAGGCCACGGTCACGGCGGCGTGCGCGCGGTGCCACAAGGACGCGGCGCCTGACGTTCCCCGCCGCCTGGCTGTCGCACTACCCGCCGTCTCCGCGCAATGCGCCGCTGGTCTGGGCGTGCAGACTGTTCTACAAGTTCTTCATTCCCTTCGCCGTCATCGGCTTGATTCTGAACCTGCTGCTGCACGTATACCGGCTGTCGGCGGGCCGATGAAGGAGACTCTGGCGATGGCCACTGACGACGCGGCCGAATACGTGGTGCGGTTTACGTTCTGGAGCCGCTTCCAGCACGCGCGATCATCCTGCTGTTCGGCGGCGCTGCTCGTGACGGGCATGCCGCAGAAGTGGCCGACGGCCGACGTCAGCCGCTGGATCATCGACCACATCGGCGGAATCTTCGCCGCGCGCTGGGTCCATCGCGCGGCCGGCGTCGTCTTCACCGGCCTGGTCGTCTCGCACCTGGCGGTCGCGATCGGCGGCGTCCTGACCCGCCGCATCAAGCCCACGATGCTGCTCGGCAAGAAGGACTTCACGGACGCGATCGACAACCTGAGCTACTACGCCGGCTATGCCGAGACGCCGCCGAAGTTCGGCCGCTACGACTACCGGCAGAAATTCGAGTACTGGGGCCTCATCTTCGGCAGCATGATCATGGTGGCGACCGGCTTCATTCTGTTCTTCCCGATCGTCGATCTCGCGCTTCCTGCCGGCCGAGCTGATTCCCGCCGCCAAGGTGATGCACAGCTACGAAGCGCTGTTCGCGTTCCTCATCGTCCTGATCTGGCACATGGCCGGCGCGCATCTGGCGCCGGAGTCGTTCCCGATTGACACGAGCATCTTCACCGGGAAGATCCGCAAGGAGAAGCTCAGCCACGAGCACGCCCTGGAGTACGAGGAGCTGTTCGGCAAGCAGTGATTCCGGCCTCCTGGTTCGCGCCCGGTGCCGTCGTACCTCTGGCAGGTCGCGCTGCATTCGTGCGGTCATGGGTGCTGATTTTCTACGTCTGGGACGCATCGCGTCGGCGTGCCGTCCGGCGGGACCAAACGCCGCCTGCTCGCCCTGCTGCTCGCTCCTGCCGATGATCACGGCCGCCGTACCGGGCGCGGTCGGCGATGGAGTTCGGCGAACGCGTGGCGTGGCTGAACAGCGCCCGGATCCTGGCCGTGCCGCTCGTGGGCGGCTTCACGTGTCCCACCTGATGCTGCTCGTCGGGCGATGATGAGGCCTGACGATCTGGCAGGAGGTGACTGCCTGCGCGCGGCATCCCGCGCGCGACCTCCGCGGAGGTGCCCGCATCGCTGCTGGCGAAAGTCCGGGCACTGCCGGCCTGGGCGCAGTGCCGCGTGGCGATCAGTTCCAGCGACTGCGATCGTGCTGGCCACCGGGGGTCTGCCGGGCCGGCCGACGCTGATCGTGTCGCGCGGCGCGCTCGCCGACCTGACCGAGGCGGAACTCGACACGGCGATTGTCCCACGAGCACGCCCACTGGCGGCCGGGCCGCTGGCTGGAGTTGCACGCGCTGTTCGCCGTGCGCTTGCTCGCAGTGCTACAACCCGGTGGCGCTGTGGGCGTTTCGCGAGTACTGCATCGAGGTGGAAATCGGGTGCGATGCCGTGGCGGTCTCCGGCCGCGACCCGCATCAGACTGGCCCGGGTTCTGCTTAAGATCTACCAGTCCACCGACCACCGCGACGTGGCCGCCCGCGGCGCGCTGCGGAAGCGCGTCGACGTCCTGCTGGACGGCGGCCCGCAGGACGCGGCACTTCCGCGGCCACGGTGGCGCGCGGCGGCGGTCATGCTAGCTGGTGTTGCCATGGATCGTCTGAAGGGCGTGCTGCAGCTTCTTCGGCGATCGCGGCCGGCGTGCTGCTCGGACTGCGCCTGCTGCATCGTGGGCGTGCCGATCTTGTTCCCCGAAACGCGCCAGGGCCCCGTCGCGGTGGCCAGCCTGGACGAGGTGCGGCCGCGCGTCGGCTTCGCGCCCATCGTGCCGGCCTACCGACCGGCGATCCTGGGCGACCGGCCCGACCAGCATTGCGGTGCTGCTCAGCCCGGTGCCGCGACCGTTCGATCGATCGTCTGGCGCGAGGGCGAGCAATACCTCGTCGGTGACCCAGCAGCGGGCGGCGCCGAAGCCCGATCATCCGCCGCTCGCTCAGCCCGCTCGCCGACGTGCCCGATTCCACGTGGTGGATGGCGGGGTCGCGGAGTCACCTGATCGTGCTGCGCGGGTCGGGTTCTGGATCGAACTGGACACCAGCCTGCCGGCGCGGGACCTGCGGCGCTTCGCGGACACCCTCACGCAGCAGTCAGGGCCTTACGATCTCCTCGAACCGGGATGATCGCTTTGCGGACCGCGTACCGGATCAGCTCCGACCGCGTGTGCATGTTGAGCTTCTCCATGATGTTGGTGCGGTGGGTCATGGCGGTCTTCAGGCTGATCGTCAGGTACTTCGAGATTTCGCGGCTGGTCTTGCCTTCGGCCAGCAGCTTGAACACCTGCTTTTCGCGCGGCGTCAGCCGATCGTAGTCGTCCTCGGCGTCTTCGATGGATCGGCCGGTCGTCACCAGGTCCACGAGCTCATCGGCCACCGACGGATGCAGGTAGCGCTGGCCGGCGTGGACGGTCCGGATCGCCTCCTTCAGCTGCGACGCCACGCTGCGCTTGAGCAGGTAGCCCGCGGGCGCCGATCCGCAAGCGCGCGGCGAATGTACTCGCGGTTCTCGTACTGCGTGAGGATGATGACCTTGACCGTCCGGGCAGTCCTTCACGATGGTCTCGGTGGCCTCGAGGCCGCCGATGCCGCCCGGCAGATTCACGTCCATCAGCACGACGTCGGGCGGAGCTGTGTCGACCATCCGGATCGCGTCCTGCCCGTCGCCGGTCTCGCCGACGACCTGAAACATCGAGTCCTGCTCCAGAATCGCGCGCACGCCGGCGCGCACCAGGTCGTGGTCGTCGACGATGAGGATGCGGATCATTGCAGGGGAATCTCCAGGACCACGTGCGTGCCCATGCCGGCCTCGCTGTCGAAGCGAATGGTGCCATTGACCAGCGCCGCGCGCTCGCGCATGCCGGTGACGCCCGCGCCTTCGGACTTGGCCTCCGGGTCGAACCCCTGCCCGTCATCCTCGACCGCCAGAATCAGCTTGCCCTCGCCCTGATAGAGCTCGATCGACACGTCATCCGCGTGCGCGTGACGGAGGATGTTCGTCACGAGCTCCTGATAGATCCGGAAGATGACCGTCTCGATTTCCGGCCGTGATGGCAGCCCCTCCTCGATTTCGAGGCTGACGTGCAGGCCCTGCCGCCGCAAGTGGTCGTCCGCGTACGACTTCATCGCCGCGGCGAGGCCGAGGTCATCGAGCAGGGTCGGCCGCAGATCGTGAATGATCCGGTGGATCTCCTCCTGCGTCCGCACCAGCAGGGCGTTGGCCCGCGCCAGCTCCGGGCTCTCGACGTGCATGTTGTGGAGGGACAGCTGGATCACCGTCAGCAGCTGGGCAATTTCGTCGTGCAGCTCGCGCGCCAGACGGCGGCGCTCGTCCTCGGTCGCGCCCAGCATCTTGCGGAGCAGCGTCTTCCGCTGTTCGTCCTGCTGCACGATCACGCGCGTCCGGGCGGCCACCTGTTCTTCGAGCCGCTCATTGAACGCCTGCAACTCGCCCAGGGTTGACGCCAGCCGCGCCCGCGCTTCATCCAGCGTCCGGGCCAGCACGGAGATTTCATGGTCGCCCGACACGGCGATCGCCGTGGTCAGATCGCCCGCCCGCATCGCCTCGGCCTGCCGCGAGAGCTGGCGGATCGGCGC
Source organism: uncultured Acidobacteriota bacterium (assembly GCA_963751445.1). Lineage (GTDB taxonomy): Bacteria > Acidobacteriota > Vicinamibacteria > Vicinamibacterales > SCN-69-37 > DASUGC01. Next base: position 602,864 of record CAVVUL010000010.1, read on the forward strand.
CACGACCGACCGCGACAGCGTCCGCGCCAGCAGCACGCCGGTCACGGCGAGCACGAGCCCGGTGAACAACAGGCCCCGGCCGGTCGTGTTGAGGCCGGCGAACGCCTGGGCGCTCCGCTGCTGGATCACGACGCCCCACGCCGCGAACCGCAACGGCGCCATCACCAGCAGCGCGCCTTCCGGAGGCTGACCCGGCGCGAACTCCGCCAGGGATCCTTCGAGCACCAGCGGGCGATGAGCGCGGATTCGATCGCCGTAGGCGTCGGCATCCGGCAGCGTCCGGAGTAACTGTCCAGGGTCGTCCGACGCCACGACGATGCCGCTCTCGTCCACGACGTCGACGTGCATCGTCGGATCCGGTTCCAGATCCTTCAGGAAGGTGTTCATCACCGAGGTGGTCGGGCTCATTTCGGCCACGAGGTAGAAGTTGCGGCCGCTCCGCTTGAATGGCTGGACGATGGCCAGCACCGGCCGGTTCTCCTGTCCGGGTTTGCGGACCAGCGGCGTCACCGCCTCGTGGTAGCCCAGCCAGTTCGGCGCGAGCGGCAGCACGTCGGCCGGATCCGCGGCCACGACCCGGCCGCGGTCGTCGAGGACGTAGATCGCCTCGCCGAACATCGACTCGAACCGGAACGGCCGTAGTCGCCCCGCCAGGTCCTCAGACGATTCCGGCAGATCCGCGGCAATGCGGCCGAGACTTTGGATGGACGTGGAGATCGTCGTGTCGAGCGAGTGGGCGATCGTCCGGGCCAGGAGCAGGCGTTCGTCCACGAGGTTCTTGCGAATGCCCGGCAGCGAGATCGCCCAGACGGTACCGGCAAACACGACCAGCAGCAGGAACCACTGCAGCAGCACCGTATTCAGCCGGCGGCGCAATCGCACGGAGCGATCTTACGCTGTTAACGACGGGAACGATCGGGAACGACCGGGAACGACGGGAACGACGGGAACGACGGGAACGGGCGAACGGAGCGAACTGGTGAACTAAGCTGCACGCAGCGCCGAGTTCGGAAGTTCCCGTCGTTCTCGTCGTTCCCGGTCGTTCCCGTTGTCCCCGTCGTTCCCGTCGTTCCCGTTCGTTCCCGTCGTTCCCGTCGTTCCCGTCGTTCCCGTCGTTCCCGTCGTTCCTAAAACGCCCCTAACGTCAGCCCGAACGTAAACGTGCGGCCGCGCGCGGGGGCGAACTGGAACTGCTCGCGATAATACGTGTTCGCCAGGTTCTCGACGGCGAACGTGAAGGCCACCCGGTCGCGGCCCTGCGTCAGATTGATGCCGCCGCCCAGGCGCTGGATGGTGAACCCCTCGAGCGCGAGCAGGTCCTGCGCGATCAGGAACGGCGACGTCAGCAGGGACGTTGCCACGCGCGTCACGTCACTCTGCGAGCGGATCCCGGTACTCCGCCCACCAGCGGCCGCTCGCCTTCGTGAACCGGGCGGTCGCCACCACCTTGGACGGCGTGATGTTGTCGGCGGGCGTGTTGGCGAACGACTGGCCCGTCAAGGGAGCCTGCCCGTCGATAATCGTTCCGCGCGTGAGCGCCGCGGCGCCCGTCAGCCCGATCACGCCCCACCGGAACACGATGGGCGCATCGACCGAAAACTCGACGCCGGTGATGCGCACGTTCGCGTAGTTGATCGCCTGCGCCAGCGGACCGGTGGGCGTGATGGCGACGACGAGATCCTGCGCGATGAAGTCCTGGTAGTTGTTGACGAATCCAAACGCGCCGCCGGTGACCCGTCCCACCCGGAACTGCGTGCCGAAGTCGAGGTTCGTGCCGATTTCAGGCCGCACGAGCACGTTCGGCGCCAGGTTGCCGACCGTGGCCGGCCCGGAATACAGCATCTCCTCGAGGTTCGGATGCCGGTAGCTCCGGCCGAACCGGACGAATGGGTTGAACGCGCCGCCCGGATTCAGCACCAGGCCGATGTCGCCGGTGAACGCGCCCCGCGTGTAGTTCGCGCCCGCGGGATTCGGCAGCGTGGCCGGATCGATCGGCGGCGTCGCGCCGGCCACGATCGGGTCGACACTGTAGCCGGGCGTGGCGTCGGTCGTCACGTCGTAGTAGTCGTAGCGGATGCCGGCCGTGATCGACGCCCGCGTGCCCAGGCGCCATTCGTCCTGGGCGAACAGACCGGTGTCCATCAGGCTCGCGTCCGGCACGCGGACGGGATTCGCCACCGTCGGCGGACCCAGCGCGACCAGCGACGGAAACACGACCGGCGCCGGGCCGAACGCGCCCATCGCCACCTGCCCGACCATCGACATCTGGGTGGTCGTCGTCCGGGCGTCGCTGCTGCGGTCGCGGTAGAACATCAGGCCGGTCGTCAGCAGATGGTTGTGGGCGGGCTTCCAGACCGCCTGCACGTCCACGCCGGGCGTCCAGACGCGCTGCTCGGTCTCGGACAGGATGTCCAGGCGCATGACCGCGATCGGAAAGAACGTCCCCGCCGTGGGCGCCGGGAACTGCACGGGCATCTGGCTCTGCAGCAGGCGCTGCGTGCGCTGGTAGTAGGCCGTCATCGACAGGTTGGCGAGCACCGGCGTGACGTCCTGCGCCTCGTATTTGGCCGATAGCCGATCCAGGTCGCTTTGCGGCAGTGCGGTGGCGCTGAAGAAATACGGACTCGCGAAATCGGGGAAACCGACATCCTGCGTGCGCCGCTGCTGGTACCGCACGCGCAAGGTCCGCCGGTCACCGAGCCGGGCCAGGCCGGACGCGTTCACAAAGTAGCCTTTCGCATTCGAATTCGGAATTTCCGTGCTCGTCCTCACGTACGGCGCGTTGAACGGGTCCGGAAAGGCCTTGAAATGGAACCCGAAATTGTCGTCGATCGTGTCCGCGCGACGGAGCGTGCCGTTCGCGAAGTACGGGTTGGTGTCTTCGCCCGTGAACGCGCCGGAGTTGTAGTTGCCGTAGGTCTCGGCCCCGCCCTGCACGCGCACGGCGAACCGCGGCGACGTCATGCCCAGCGTGAACGTGGCGCGCCCGCCGTCTTCATTGGAGGTGTAAAAGCTGTTGAGCCCGTAGAGGTACTGGCGCTTGGCGGAGAAGGACGGTTCGTTCGTGATGATGTTGATGGTGCCCGACAGCGCGTCGGAGCCGTACATCAACGTGCCGGCGCCGTTGACGATTTCCATCCGGCTGAGGGTGTCGGTGGAGATCAGGCCCACCTCCGCCCCCGTGCGCTCCGTGGCCTGCCGCGCCGTGTTGAGGCGTTCGCCGTCCACGAGGATGAGCAACCGCGTGGAATCCAGGCCGCGCAGCCGCGGCCGCACGAGAAACGGCCCGTTGCCGACTGGCGTGATGTTCGACGCGGTCGCCAGCGCTTCCCCCGTGGAGAGCGGATTCGTCGCGGCCACGGCCTCGCCCGTCATCGTTTCCACGTGCAGCGGGATGCGCTTGGCTTCCCGATCCGAGCGCGAGGCCGTCACGCTGACTTCCGTCTTGAGCGCGCCCACTTCCAGCTGGATCTTCAGATCGACTTTCTCGTCGGGACTCGTGATCACGATCGTCCGGGCCACTTCGGAGAAGCCCCGGCGGGTCACGATGATGAGATAGGCGCCGGCCGTCGGCGTCGCCACCTCATAGCGGCCGTCTTTCCCTGTTTCGACCACGGTCTCCCGGCCGGTGGCCAGGTCCTTCAGCACGACTCTCGCGCCCGTCAACACGCCGCCGTTCACATCGACCACGATGCCTGACACCGTCCCGGCCAGGGCGGGGCTCGCGGCCATGACGGCCGCCAGCGCAATTCCACAGATCCATCCACGCGTACGCATACGCACTCCTCGCAGATCTCGCGATCTGCACACTCTCGTTACCGGAAATTTCAGTGGGACGTCCGGAGCGGACGGGCCTCAGCCCGCCGCGCTAGCCGACAGGTGGCGGGCGAGGTGCGAGAAGGAGCCGGGGATGAGTGGAGCGGGCGAAGGCGAGGACCGGTTCGGTGATCGAGCGCGCCCGCAACGGCAGGGGGCGTCGCCGCAGGCCCAAGGCGAGCGCCAGCAGCAGCACGAGGCTGCCGAGGACGACCGTAGGCGCAGCGACCTGGACCAGCGTGGCCGCGATATCGGAGGTGGACGGTCCGCCTTGGAAGCCCAGCCGGTCAGCCAGCGCCGGTCCGTGTAGCAGCGCCGCCAGCAACCAGAGCGCCACGGCCCGGCGGCCCCAAAACATGGGCGCGCCTTGCCGCTTGAGGCCGCGCAGGCCGAGCAGCAGGCCAACGGCCACCAGCCAGCGCGTGACCAGCGACAACTCGGTCAGTTCGCCGCCCCACAACTGACTGCCAAACAGCCAGAAGTGGAACGCCACCAGCAGCGCGCCGACGCCGATCAGAATCCGGCGGAACATCTCAGCCAATTGTATCGGGAAAAGTCCGCAGCGACGACAGTAAGGGCAGATTAGTTCCCACTTGCTGCCAGATTACGCGTTATGTTGCCCTTATTATCTCGGCCACAGCCACCCGAACACGCCGCCGGTGAGCAGGCCGTACAGGATCCCGTCGAGCGTCGACTTGAACGCCGTTGACGCCGATCGCTGGAACCAGATCACGTCGGACCAGCGAGCAAGCACGTAGCCCAGAAACGCCGTCGTGCTGGCGATCTGCGACACGCGCAGGTACGGGGCGCCGGTGTCCAGCGAGCGGCTGGCCATATAGCCCGCAAACAGCGACACGACCAGGCAGAACACGAACCACTGCGCCAGCTGCCCGCTCATGCCCCTCGCACCGTTCCCGTAGATCGTCGCCATGAACACCGGGCCTCGGTTCAGCTTCTCCTGGTACTCCTTCGAGCGCATGGCAGCCAGGCTGGACGGCTTCGGCACCATGTAGTCGCCCTTCGGCAGGTTGAATCGCCGCAGCGCCTCCATGACGTCGTCCTCGGCCGGCAGTTTGCGAAAATCGGAATGATGGTGCGGGAGCACCATGTGCATGACGAAACTGGCCAGGAAAACGATGACGGCCGAGAGCACCATGGGCAGCCACAGTGACGCCAGGGAAACCATATCCACCTCCTGCGCTGATGATGTTGAGGGGACAAGTCTACACGGTTTCCTGAAATGATAAAGTCCCGGACGGTGACCGCTCCCTCTTCGATTCGGCGGCCTCTGGCGTTCCTGCTGGTCGTGGGCGCGCTGACTCATTTTGCCGGCCTGGCGTCTCCCCGCCAGGTGGTGTTCGATGAGGTGACCTTCGGCCAGTACGCCCAGGCCTACTGCTGCACGGGCGAGCGGTTCTTGGACGTTCACCCGCCGCACGGCAAGCTGGCGATCGCGCTGGCGGCGAAGATCGGCGGGTTCGATCGGTCGTTCACGTTCGAGAAGATCGGGCAACCCTATGGCGACCAGCCCGTCTTCGCCCTGCGATTCGTGCCGGCGCTGATGGGCACGCTGTTGCCGTTGCTGTTCTTCCTCCTGCTGCGCGAGCTGAAGGCCTCGCCGCCCATCGCCCTGATCGGGGGGCTCCTGGTGGCGCTCGACAACGGTCTGCTGGTGGAGACTCGCTTCCTGTTGGTTGACGGCATGCTCGTCGCATCGACCCTTGGCGCGCTGGTCTGCTTCCTGGCGGCGCAACGCCATGGCGGCAGAGGATGGCCGTTGCTGGCCGCCGGCCTGCTCGCGGGCCTCGCGGCGGGAACGAAGCTCACGGGCCTCGCCGCGCCCGGACTGATGCTGTTCTGCCTCGCCTTCGGCCTGGGTGTCGTCCAGGCGCCGATCCCGAATCGCGTTCGGCAGGCACTCGTGCTGGCGGCCGCCGCCATCGTCGTGTATCTCGCGGGCTGGGTCGTGCACTGGATGCTCTTGACGAATCCCGGGCCAGGCGACGCGTTCTATCCGACGACCGGCCGCATCGTGACCGATCTCATCGCGGCGCAGCGCACGATGCTGTCGGCCAACGTGAACCTGACGGCCACGCATCCGGACGCCAGTGCTCCGTGGACGTGGCCGTTGATGAAAGTGGTGCCCTACTTCTGGCAGGGTGACGGGTCGGCGATCTACATGATCGGCAATCCCGTCGTGTGGTGGGGCACGAGCCTGGTGTTCTTCGCGCTGCTGATTCAGTTCGTGGTGATGCGGCCGCTGGGCACGCGGCTGCTGCCGCCCGTCAACACCGCGCCGCGCGTGTGGATGCCGCTGGCGGGCTTCGGCCTGTCGTTCCTGCCGCTGCTGCGGGTCACGCGCGTGCTGTTTCTGTATCACTACCTGACGCCGCTGCTCTTCTCGCTGGCGTTCGTGCTGCTCTGGCTCGATCGATCCGGCTGGACGCGGCCGGGCAGCGTCAAGCACCAGCGGCGAAGCTACCTCGTCGTCATCGGCCTGGCCGTCGTCGGCTTCGCGGTGATGAGCCCGTTGACATACGGATTCTCAGTGGGCGGCTACGACGAATGGCTCGCGGGAATCATTCGATCGTGGCGCTAATCGCAGGAACCCATCATGACCACACCGCGACTGTTTCGACCGCTTGTCATCGCCGCGTTTGCGGCCGCGCTCGCAGCCATGGTGTCGGCCCAGGCGCCACCCGCCGCCCCACAGGCCGGGCAGGCCGCCCGCCCGCCGGTCCAGGTCGGTCCGCCGGCGCCGGTGCCGGCAGAAGTCGCCATGCTCCGCCCGGACGCCGCCGAACTGGCGCAGATCAACGCGGCGCTGAAGACGTTCATCTCGACCGACCAGTCGCCGGCGTCGGCCGTGCTGAAGAAATACGAATCGCTCCTGATGCTGCAGGCGCCGCGCCTCAACACGGCCGCCACCTACACGCAGACGACGCAGCGCATGGGCGCGCGGCACGAGGGGTTCGTCGAGATCGCGAAGGGCGGGAACATCGACCTGCTGCTCCACGGCGACTCCATCACGGACTGGTGGGTCCAGGGCGATGACAACAAGCAGGTGTTCGGGAAGTACTTCGGCCACATCCGGACGGCCAACTTCGCGATTTCCGGAGATACGACACAGGGCGTGCTGTGGGGCTTGCGGAACGGTGAAGGCCAGGGCTTCCAGCCGAAGGCGATCATGCTGATGATCGGCACCAACAACACGGGGCCGAACACTGCGCCCGAAATCGCCGAGGGCATCGGCGCGGTCGTGGGGGAAATGCGCCGCGATTTCCCGGACGCGAAAATCCTGTTGCTGGCCATCTTCCCGCGCGGCCTGCCGGGCGATCCCGTGCGCACGAAGATCGCCGACATCAACGCCCTGATCGCCAGGCTGCACGACGACCAGCACGTGTTCTACATGGACATTGGCGCGAAATTCCTCGACGAGACGGGCACGTTCCTGCCGAATGCGTTTCGGCCGGACAACCTGCATCCGCTGGCCAGGGGATATGACATCTGGGGCGAGGCCGTCCAGGCGAAGCTGGCGGAGTTGATGAAGTAGCCGGCGGAACGCGCTACGGCGCGGCGGCGAGCGCGCGCGCCAGGATCGCCACGTCCGACTCGAACGATTCAGGATCGAGCGGACCGAACGAGAAGCGGAAGAACTCTCGCAGCGGGGACGCCGCGCCTCGTCTCGCCATGTCGCAGTCGGTGCCCTTCAGGATGGCGGCGCCCTGCGTGAAGAGACGCCGGTTCAACTCCTCGGCCGCCAACCCCGCCGGCAGGCGGCACCAATGGTAGAAGCCGCCCTCGCCCGTGAACAGTTCAAGGCCCATCTTCCTGAACGCGTCACCGTACCGCGCGCGCTGCTCGCGATAGAACGCCGGCACCGCCTGTCTGGCCAGGGTGACACGATCCTCCTGCAGAAGCTCGAGCGCGTAGCGCTGCGACGGATGGGACACGCCGCCCATGCCGAACGACGAGAAGTTGCCGAGAATCTCGATGTTCGCCTTCGACGCCACGGCCCAACCGATGCGGATGCCTGGGGCCTGCAGGCCTTTGGTGGCCGCGCCCACGACGAAGAGATTCGACGAATCGATGTCTCCGGCAAACCGGAGCGCGCTCTCGGGCTCATCGTGAAACAGTTCGTACGCCTCGTCGACCAACACGCCGATATCGTCTGACGACGCGGCCTCGACGAGGCGCCTCAACTCATCCCCCTGTCGCATCACGCCCGTCGGGTTGCAGGGATTGCTCAGGAGCACGAGCGAGCGCGTCCCCGGCTCCCGGTGGAGATAGTCCGCCACGGCCGGCGTGAACCGGTTGCCCTCGCCGCTCTCGACCATCGACCACGATCGGCCCAGGCGTTCGAGCATGTCGAAGTACGGCGTGTACTCAGTCGAGGCCACCTTCACGCCGATCGTCCGGTCCAGAAAATACAGCACGGCGACGAGCGCCGGCCGGCCGCCGGCGAAGACCATGACGTTGTCGGCGGTGATCCGGGCGCCGTAGTGGCGGCGGTAATAGGCCGCGATGGCCTCGCGCAACGCCGGCAATCCCCACGCCTTTGGATACTTGAGGTCCTCGGGCGCGACGTCGAATCGCGGCCGGCATGGCCGGTCCGCCTGGCAACTGCACCGTGCGCGGAAAGCCCTGACTCCACGGATGCGTGCCCGGATCGCCCATCGGACGGCCGAACGCCGCGAGAAACGCGTAGAGCGTTTCGTAGATCCCCATCGGGGGCACGTATTTCAGAAAGGCCATGGCTGTGGAGAGGAATTGTAGACGACGAACGTCGAAGTTCGACGTGGCCCGGGTGCCGCGGTGAACGCAGCCGGTGGTCCTAGCGCGAGGCCCGGGGCGATGAGGGCGCGGCGGTCGTCCAGTTCGTGACGAGGGTGAGCAGCGTGGCGGCGCGCTCTTTCAAGACGTGCACCACGAATCGCTGCCCGTCAGCCGTGACCGCACACTCCACGTCCTGGGCGCCCCCGGGACTGAGGTTGGCCCGGAACAGTTCCTTCGGGGCCGCGGAGCGGAACCCGGCGCGCGTGTCGATGTCGACAGCCATCATCTGGCCTTGCGGGCTCGTGAAGTACAACTCCCGCCCGTCGCCTCGCCACAGGGGTGTCGCACCACCGAGACTGGAAATCCGCCAGCGCCCCGCGTCCGTGCCGAGCGACCGGACGTAAATCTCCGCCCGGCCCGTCTCGTCGCTTTGGTACGCAAGCCAGCGCTCGTCAGGCGACAGCGCGCCAGCTCCGTCCTCGAACGCCGTGTTGACCAGCGGCGTCAGCTTTCGAATCGGCGACGTCATACCGCAGCAGATCCAGGCCCGTGGCATCCTCTTGCCCCCCGACCAACAGCCACCGGGCGTCCCTCGACCATCCCCAGGACCACAGTCCGGACGCATTGGAAGCCACCTGTTCCGGCTGGCCCTGGCCGTTCGCGGCCCGCCGGAAGACGATGCCGTCGTTCTTGCGATCGTTCGCATAGGCACCTGCGTATCGTCAAACGACCAGACGGGATTGAAGTCCGAGCCTTCCTCGAACGTCAGCGGGCCCGACGTGCCTCGCATCAGGTCGAAGATCCAGATGTCAGTGTCCCGGGCGCCTTCAGCGGTGACGCCGCCGCCAGGCGAGTGCCGTCATGCGACAAGCGCCACGCTGCCCTCCAACAGCACGACTTCGGCGATGGATGTGACCGGCCGGCCGGCGCGGTCCACCAGAAGCAGGTCCTCCCGGCTGGTCGCTTGGCCCGTTGAGTACACCAGCGCCCGCCGGCGGACACACTGGCCTGCACGTGCTCGTTGGCATCAAACGCCACGCCTGGCGCCACGGAGAACACCCCGCCAGAAACCGCGAGGCGATTCGCATCAAACGCCTGAGCGCGGAGCGCGCCTTCGCGCCAGAAAAGCAGATATCCGGCTGCCGATAGAGCGGTGACGAATTCGCACCACGAGGCGCGTCCGCGCGCCGGTCCCGAGCGTCAGCGCTTCAATCGTGCTCGCGTCGTCCTTGGATGCTCGCCTCGCCCGTCTGCGCGACAAACAACAGGTGCTTGCCATCCGGAAGATACACGGGCCAGCGGTGGCTCTTCTCGTGCCGGGCCTCATCAAGCGTCGTCAGTGTCACCGGTTTGCCGCCGCCGGCCTCCACGCGTTCGAGGCCTGCCCGCGCCGATCCGGCGAACACGATCGTGCCGCCGGAACCCCAGGTGCCGCCGCGGGGCGTGGGCGCTTCGCAGATGACCTGCGGGGGGCTGCCTTGCAGATCGGTCTTCTTGAGTTTGCCTTCCGCGAAGAACGCGATCTCGGTGCCGGCCGGCGACCAGAACGGCAGCGTACCGCCATCGGTGCCGGGCAGTTTGGTGGCCGCGCTGCTCGCCAGGTCGCGCAACCACAGTGACGTAGCGCCGGTATCCCCCGTCACGGCTTCCATCACGAGCCGACGGCCGTCTGGCGACAATGCGAATGCCGACCCGACCGCATGACCCGGCGGCGGCGCGAGCGACGCTTCGATGCGCTCACCGGCCACCGGTGCCCCGGAACGCGTCATCCACAGCGCCCCAAAGAACACAGCGGCCAGGACGCCGGATCCGGCGACGAACCAGGGCAGCCGCGACGTCCTGGCCGACGCGACTGACGGCGTCTCGAGTGCCGGGCCCGCACGCATGGCGTCGGGGTTGCTCAGGAGCAGGCGCGCTTCGCCGATGTCGCGCACCCGCGCCTTGGGATCGCGTTCCAGGCAGCGACGGATGAGCACCCGCAGCGCGGGCGGCAAGTCGCCCGGGAGCGCGGCCCATTCGGGATCCTTCATCAACACCGCCGCGAGCGTCGTCGACACATCTTCGCCCTCGAACGCGCGCCGGCCGGTGAGCATTTCATAGAGGACCACGCCGAAGGCCCAGATGTCGGCGCGCTTGTCCACGGCCTTGCCTTTGGCCTGCTCCGGGGCCATGTAGGCGGCTGTGCCGAGGATCATGCCCATCTGCGTGGCGCGCGCGGTCAGCGTCGGCGAGTTCATGGCGTCGGCGCTCGACGCGCCCGCCGGGTCCATCGCCTTCGCCAGGCCGAAATCCAGCACCTTCACGGTGCCGTCAGGCCGGACCTTGATGTTCGCGGGCTTCAGATCGCGATGGATGATGCCCTGTTCGTGGGCCGCTTCCAGCGCGTCGGCGAGTTGCTTCGCGATCGGCAGGGCCTCCACAAGCGCGATCGGACCGCGCGCGATGTGCGCGGACAGATCCTCCCCTTCGACCAGTTCCATCACGAGCGCACGAACGCCGGGCCCTGAGCCTGTCGAAGGGCCGGATTCCTCGATGCCGTAGATCGCGGCGATGCTCGGATGGTTCAGCGACGCGAGCACCTGCGCTTCGCGCGTGAACCGCGCGAGCCGATCCGCGTCGGCCGCAAACGCCTCCGGCAGCACTTTGATCGCGACGTCGCGATTGAGCTTCGTGTCCTTCGCGCGATACACCTCGCCCATGCCGCCGGCGCCGATGGGCGCCGTGATTTCATAAGGACCGACGCGGTCGCCTGGTTGAATGGGCATGAAGTGCGCTGATTATAGCCGCGCGGCGGCCCGGCGCCGACCGCCCGCCCGGCGTCAGTCGGAGGCCCGGCTGCCGCGGATGAGGAGCGCCCCCGAACCGAACGGCGTCTGTCCACGTATCACCCGGGCATAGACTGCCTGTGGAGGGCCGCATGCTGGTTGTGACGACGAATGTGGTCGAAGGACGGAAGATCGCGCGGTATCACGGCATCGTGAGCGGCGAGGCCATCCTCGGCGCGAATATCTTCAAGGACTTCTTCGCCGGCATTCGAGACATCGTCGGCGGGCGATCGGCCGCCTACGAGGAGGAACTGCGCAAGGCCAAGGACCTCGCCATTAGCGAGATGACCCAGCAAGCCGCGTCGGCCGGCTGCAACGCCGTCATCGGCGTGGACCTGGACTACGAGACGATCGGCTCGAACGGCAGCATGCTGATGGTCAGCGCGAGCGGCACCGCCGTCGTCATCGACGGATAGGGTGTCGGCGCTGGCCCCGGCGGGCCGCCGGTCCGGGCATTCGGCGTTCTGATCGCCCTGCGCATCTGCTATCTTGAGCCGCATGTCGCCAATCAGAATCGCTGGCCTCCTCACGGCTGTCGTCCTTCTCCGCCTCCCGCTCAGCGCCCAGGTCGCGGCGCCGCCGCCCTTCAGCGCCGAGGACATGCTCAAGGTCGTCACCGCCTCCGTCCAGGCGCTGACCGAGGACGGCCGTCTGGTCGCCATCACCGAGCGCCGCACGCTCGACAACGCTGAAACTGACAACTACCGCTACGGCGATCCCACGTTCATCGCACCGGCCGCGGTGCGCTTCGTGGTGATCGACACCGAGACCGGACAGCGCAGCTATCCGCTCGGCGATCGCCTGGTCAACGTGCGCCAGGCGGAGTTCACGCGGGATGGCCGGAAGCTCGCCGTCCTCGTTGCATCGGCCGGCACGAAGACGGCGCCTGCGATGGTCTCCCTGATGGCGGGACCGGCCACGGGTCCGCTCGCGGCCGTCGCCGTGAAGAACGCCAACCTCATCGCCGCGAACTCCAGCCTGGACTGGACGCCCGACGGATCCCGCGTCGTCATCTCCATGCGCACGCCGGCACGGGAGAAGGAAGCGGCCGACAAGTTCCGGGCGCTGACCGACGGACCGATTGTCGTGCAGTCGTCCAAGAATCCCTTTCTCGACTGGGACGCGCTCTCCCGCGAGAACCGGTGGCGCAACGTCGTCGAGGTCGACGTCGCCACGGGCGCCGTGACCGAACGCGTGCCGGAGCGCAAGCTGTCGGGCTTCCAGCTCACGCGCGACCAGGGCACCCTGGTGGTGCAGGAGGATGTCACCGAGAAGACCGACTACGACGTCATCGGCGGCACCGACAACCAGATCCTCTCGTGGAACCGCGGAGACGCGCAGCCAAAGACCGTGCTCGCCGCGAAGGACGCGAAGGGCCTGACGCTGCGGTGGACGGACGACGGCCGGACGTTCGCGTATGCCAAGCAGGGCGAAGTGTTCGTGAAGAGCCTCGACGGCGGCGACGCGAGGAACCTCACGCCCAAGCCGAAGCCGGCCGCGGATGCCAAGCCCGTCGTGGACGCGAAGCCCGCGGTGACGCCCGATGAGAAGAAGGAGACCGAGGCGGCCGAGTCGTTCGCCGCCGGACCGTTCAGCCGCGACGGCGCCCGGCTCATCGTCACGAGCAGCAAGGGCTGGTACGTCGTCACCGTCGCGGACGGGACGCGCAAGCAGATCCTCGCCCTCGACAAGGACGAGGCGAAGAACCCGCGCGTGAGCGTGCTCGACTGGGCGCCGGACGGCTCGGCCATCTACGCCAGCTGGGGCGCGCGCGACACCTGGGATCGCGGCGTCGCCAGGATCAATCCGGCTTCGGGTGAGATGACGATGCTCGTGAAGGACGCGCGCCTGTACAGCGGTGTGCGGATGTCGCGCGACGGCCGCCGGTTCGTCCTGTCGATGTCCGACGGCGATCGTCCCGCGAATCTGTACGTGACCGATGCGTCATTCTCGGCGCCGAAGCCGATCACCGCGCTCAATTCCTGGCTCGACGGCCGGCCGGTGCCGAAGTCCGAACTCGTGAAGTACCGCGACGCCGACGGCAAGGAGCTGTACGGCGTGCTGCGGTACCCGACCCACTACGTGGCCGGGCAGCGGGTGCCGGTGGTCTTCGAGCTGTACGAGACGTTCTTCGACAACGGGTTCAATGCGCGCGCCATGTTCCTGGGCGATCACGGCTACGCGATGTTCCATCCGTCGGTGAACCTGGTGGTCGGCCGTCCCGGCGAATCGTGGGTCAAGGGCGTGACGGCCGCCGCGAACAAACTGATCGACATGGGCGTCGCGGATCCCGACCGGCTCGGCGTCGAGGGCACGAGCTACGGCGGCTACGCCACCGTGCTGCTGCTGACGCAGACGGATCGATTCAAGGCCGCGGTGAACATCTCGGGCAAGGTCGACATGGTGAGCTTCTACACGGACAGCCCGCGCCTCGGCGTCCGGAACACGCACGCGCCGGAGAAAAGCCAGGATCGCATCGGCGGCACGTTATGGGAGTATCCGGAGCGCTACCTCGATCACTCTGCGATCCTGCAGGCGGATCGCATCAAGACGCCGCTCCTGTGCCTCACCGGCGACCAGGATCCGAACGTCCCCGACAGCCAGTCGCGCGAGATCTTCTACGCGCTGCGGCGGCTGGGCCGTGAAGTCGAGTGGGTGCACTACGTCAACGGCGCGCACCGGCCGCCGAACAGCGTGGCCGAAGCCGTGGACTTCGAAAGCCGGATCCTGGGCTGGTTCGACAAGTATCTCGCGAAGAAGTAGCGTCCGGGGCCGAACGGGCTGGCGCGGCTCAGCCCGCGAACTCCGCCATCCGCTCGACCACGCCCCGGACCGTTCGCGCCGACCAGCGACGCGAAACCGTGTGGCCGAACGAGAGCAGCATCAGCGGGGCCATTGATTCCGGGCCGGCCCAGGGCGGTCGATCCACGCGCCGTGCGCACGAACGGTAATAGCGGTCGGTAAACAGCAGCATCAAGACCCCGGACGCCCTGGCCAGGCTGACGGCGGGAAACGGCAACGCGTTCATCATCCGCTCGTAGGCCGGAGCGAGTCGAAGGGCCCGCAACAGCAATTCCTCCCGCACCTCCCGCACCCGCCGCGCCAGCGCCGGCTCCGCCAGGTCGGAGCGACCCAGGTCCGCCTTGAGGGCCGGATGATAGGCGACGCCGCGCCGCAGATCCTTCTCGATGTCACGCGTGACATTGGCGAGTTGCACCATCTCGCCCGCCACCAGGCAATCCTCGCGCAACGTGTCCGGCAGATCGGTGTCCGTCCGCGAATCGAGCAGCAGCCGCACGCCGAACAGAAACGGCAGGCCGATCACGCTCCGGCAGTAGCGGCTCAGTTGGTCCGTGTCGACGAGCACGCCACCCTGGCTCGCGAAAGCCCGCGAGGACGAGATCATGCCGTCCGCCATGGCGGCGACGAGCGCGCCGATGTGCCGCCGGACCGCTGGGGGAAGCGTCCGGAACACGTCGTCCAGCAGGTGGCAGCGATTCACGAGCAGCACGTGCGTCCGATCGCGCGCATCGCGGGCCAGGGCCTCGGCGAGCGGCGGATTGCACGATGGCGCGGGAACCTCTCCCTCGACAAGCCGCCGGCTGAACCGGGCCAGCGCCGCCTCGCGTTCCGCGGGATCGGGGATCAGATCTTCGTACGTGTCGAGAATCCGGCAATACAGGTAGGCGACGGCCGCCGCGCGGGCGAACTCGTCGGGCAGCAGCGTGATGCAGGCGGCGAACGTCCGGGCGGCGTGCGGCAGAATCCGCCAGACGAATGTCTCTGGATCGCCGATGACCTGCAGCGCGTCCACGCTCGGATCGGCGCGGCTCTGGAGGAGCTCTCGCGTGATCAACCAGGGACGCCGCAGGGCGAAGGGAACGGTTGGACTCACGCGAGGCGATGATACTGCGGACGCCGGCCGTCCGGCGTTCAAGCCCTTTGGGGCCGCCGGCCGGGACGAGACTGGGCGGCGCGAATCGTCCGCGCCGCCCTCGCCTCTCGCTATTTCTTTCGTTCGACGACCCACTCGCAGTGCGAGTCGCCACGGACCATGTTCTTCGTCAGCTTGAACGTGAAATTGGGGTTCAGGCTCTCGATGGCGCCATCGCCCCATCGCTGATGTCCGGCACCGCAGGTATCCATGGTGAGCCCCTGCTCCTTCCATCGCTTGTGCCACGGACACTGGGTCGTCCTGCCGACGCAGCGATCTTTGGTCGATTCGACCACTTCGAACACGAACTCCGGGCCCATGGAGGCCTGAGCCATGAGGTGCGTGACGCTTTCGAGGTCGCTGGCGGTCTCCGTGGGCAAGCCGACGGTGGCCGCGAAGTCCTTCGCGCCCTTTCCGGCCTGGTGCCACAGCGCGCCGTTGAACTCATCGAACTTGCCCTGGCCGACGGCCTGCTTCATGGCGTTGGAGATCGCGATGTACGCGCCGGTCAGGCCCTTCGTCGCGATTTCCCAACGGGTCTTCTCTGGAATCGAATCAATCGTCTTCGACATCGAGACCTTCCCCTCTGAGTTGCGTTGCTGGTGAGCGGCCAGTATACGCCCGTCGGGCTGGCTCCACGAGGGCTGGATCGAGTTTCTGGCACTGCCCACGCCGACGCGGACGCGCCTCCAGCGCGCGCGCGCCACGCACCGGGTGACCGGCGTCAGCCTTGGTGGGTGGGACTCCCGCCGAGGAACGCCGCCGCATAGTCGGCCATCGCCGCGTTGACCACCTTCGCAGCGTGATCCCGGCCGTACACCTTCGTGATCCGCGCGACGGCGCGCTGCCCCGGCACCAGCTTGTAGGTGAGGAAATAGTGCTGGAGCCGCTCGATCAACACGGGCGGCACTTCGCTGATCTCGGTGGCGCCGCCCCACATGTTGTCGTTCTCGAGCACGGCGATGATCTTGTCGTCGGCCTCGCCGCGGTCGATCATCTGCAGCCCGCCGATGACGCGGCACCGCACGATGATCTCGTTGCGGGTGATGGCGCGCTCGCTCAGCACGCAGATATCGAGCGGATCGCCGTCGCCGCGCCGGGCCCCGCGCGCGAGCTTGCGGACCCGGTCCGCGCAGTAGGTGCGCGGGATGAAGCCGTACAACGCCGGATGTTGCGCCGAGAATCGCTGCGGCCGGTCCACGTGCAGGTACCCGGACACCTTGTCGACCTCGTACTTCATCAGGTCGAACGGTGTGATTTCGATGAACGCGTTCAGGTGCACCGGCGGCTCCGGGCCCACGTCGAGGCCGTGCCAGGGATGAGGGCGGAATTGGAACACCGGCGTCGCGCGCTTGGCCATGGCCAATGTTACCGCGTCGCCATACGGCACCGGCGTCGCGCAGGGCCAAGGCGATAGAATCTCCGGCGTGCGGTCCAGATCTTCTCTCGCGACGCTGATCAGTCTGGGTGCGGGGTGCTTGGTGCTTGGCGCCGCCTTCGCGGCATCGAATCCGGCGCCCCAGGCGGTGCAGGCCACGTCCCTGCTCGGCAAGCCGCTGGTCTCGCCGCCGCTGAGTGAGGCGGCGCGGCCGAAGCTCGAGGCGGACTGGACGGCCGCGCGCGCCGCGATCGCCACGTCGCCGGACGATCCCGATGCCCTGATCTGGTTCGGCCGCCGCACCGCGTATCTGGGCGCATTCCGTGACGCCATCCGGATCTTCTCCGACGGCGTCAGCCGCTTCCCGGCCGACGCGCGGTTCCTGCGGCATCGCGGCCATCGATACATCACGGTGCGGGAGTTCGACCGGGCGGTCGCCGATCTCGAGCGTGCCGCCGCGCTCGTGGAAGGCAAGCCCGATCAGGTGGAGCCGGACGGACAGCCCAACGCCCGCAACATCCCGCTGACCACACTGGGCTCCAATATCCGCTACCACCTCGCCCTGGCGTACTACCTGAAAGGCGACTTCGCCACGGCCGCGGTCGCGTGGCAGCGCGCGCGCGATTCGGTCAACAACCCCGACAACCTGGTGTCGACCAGCCACTGGCTCTACCTGTCCCTGCGGCGCAGCGGACGCGATGCCGAGGCCGCACGCGTCCTCGACGCCATCACCCAGGGACTCGAGGTCATCGAGAACGGCAGCTACCATTCGCTGCTGCTGCTCTACAAAGGCGAGCGTTCCGCCGATGCCGTGCTCGCCGCCGCTGGTGGCGGCTCCGCGGGGTCGGCGGTCCGCTACGGCGTCTCCGCCTGGCACTTGATCAACGGCCGTCGCGCGGAGGCCGAGCGCCTGTGGCAGGCGCTCGTCGCCGAACCCGACTGGGCGCCGTTCGGCCTGATTGCCGCGGAGGCGGAACTCGCGCGCGCACGGTAGAACGACACGGCGCGGCGTGCGCGGTTGCCGTTGCCCATCGCCTTCGGCCAGCCGAGTGGCGTTGTGTCCGGCCGCGGCGCACAATTGGCTGGATTGTGAAGGAGAAGAGGAGCGATTTAATGCGCTTCGTTATCCTGACGACCGCCGTGCTGTGGGGCGCGACCGTGTGTCTCGCGATCGGTCCGCCGGTTGGGGCGCACGGGCAGCCGGCTCCGGCGGTCGCCGACGTGCTCGCGGCCGCGGGGAAGTATCTGGCCGAGTCGGACCGTGACCCGCAGGCGCTCTTCGCCGAAGAGCGATCGCAACAGACGCAGAATCGGTTCAACAGCAGGCAGGAGCAGCGGTTGCTTCGATCGAACGTGCTGATGTTCCGCGATGGCCCCGATCCCGTCTGGATCCGGGACGTCATCGAAGTGAACGGCACGAAGGTCGTCGCGCAGCCCGATCGGCTGATGGCGCTCGCGCATGCGTCGACGGCACCGCCGGACGCGATCTCGCAAATACCGATGCAGACACCGCTGCAAATCGTCAGGGAGTCTGCGAGTCAGCAGTACGGTGGCGCCTTCCGCGTGGTGAATCAGCCCGGCTCGGCACTGGGCTACTTGCGCGCGGGCCGGCCAGACGGCCTCGCGTTTCGATCCGAAGGGTCGAAGACGCTCGACGGCACGAAGGTCGTGTTGCTCACCATCCAGAACGCTCCCGGCGGTCAGGCCGTCCCCTTTGCCGTGAGCGGGGTGCAGGGTCGCTTCTGGATTGAGCCCACGTCAGGCCGCGTCGTGCAGACAGAACTCGAATTCATCATGCTGGCCGTGTATCGAACGAAGGTCACCGTGCGCTACAGCATTGACAAGGCCCTCAACATCGCCGTTCCGGTCACGATGAGCGACGAGTACGAGAACCGGGGCGAACTGGTCACGGGCCGCGCCGAGTACCGCAACTTTCGCAAGGTCACGATCGAATCCGGCGGCGTTCGCGATCAATCGATGAGGATTTCCGCCTTCGCTTTTGAGAGGGCCCCGACGGCTCGTCCCACATCGTAGGTCGCCACCGACGACGGCGCTCAGGTCAGGCGACTCGCAGCGGGCACAGGACCAGCCTGGTCGCCGGACGGCATGCACATGGTGGTCCACCCTGCCTGGTCACCAGGTGGATTCGATCTCGTCGTGGAGGACTTCGCGGGCATCGGCGTGGTCAAGGCGGATGGCTCCAGTTACTCCCTCTACTTGACCGGTCCGTAATGCACGGCGACGAGCCGACCCGCACGCCGACGTAGTTCGTCAGTGGGCGAGACCGTGTCGGCGAGTTCGACGAGCGCGCGCAACCGTTCGATGGCCGCGGCGATTGCGCCGCGGGAAGCGCGGCTTCGCGGTGGCGTCGGTGCACGGCGGACTGGCAGTTCCAACGGTCAGGTGACTCCCGATGTGGCGACGTCGATCCATGCGCGATGGAGACCTGAACGAGGATCGAACGCCCGTGTTACCGCACCACCTTCAGGTTCTGCACCTTTTCTTCGCCCTCGCCAAGCGTGATCCTGGTCGCGGCGGCGATCAGCGGTTCCAGAAACGTCGGATCAAAGATCTCGACAGGATCGAGGTCGGTGACGGCGCAAAGGAAATACTCTCCCGCTGGAAGCGAGCCGAGCGCGAACGCGCCCGTGTTCGCGGGGCGCGCGGAGAGGACACGTCTCGAGTCCCACATCCACAGCGTTCGATCGGTCGGAAACGCGATGACGAAGTAATCTGCCGTCGCTTTGCCTGCGGCGTCCATCAGTGTGCCCGAAATACGCGACCGCCGATCGACGAAGGTCAGCGTCACGCCTGTGACGGGTTGCCCCGCTCGCACTTCGATCGGCTCGTCGATCACATCGCGACCGTCGAGCATGGCGGAGCGGAGCGTCCAGGGACCGGACGACCCTCCGCTCACGCGATAGGTGCCAGGCGCGATGTTGCTAATCGTGAATGTGCCATCTTCGCCGATCGCGGTAGCCGGCCACATTGAGTCGACACTCTGGGGGATGGGCGCCAGCGAGACACGAAGCGATCCGGCGGACGGCACTGTCGATTTCCCATCCAGGACCACTCGCCCCGTCATCGTCGTGCCAGGCTGCAGCGCAATGGCGAGCCCGCTGATGTCTTGACCAGACACCACGATCTCGGTCTGTGCGGTCAGCATGACCACCGAAGAGGCTCCGCCGCGGCCCGAGGCCCCACCCGAGATTGCGCGCGCCGCGACTCGCTGGCGCCCCGGTGGAACGCCGGTGATCGTAAATCGTCCATCGGCCTGCGTACGCGCGCTTGCGGACGTGCGCCCGTTATCGGAGGCAACAACCGATTGCACGACGACGGTGACGTTTGGCATCGGTTGTCCGCCAAGCCCGGTCACCGTCCCCTCGATCTTGGAGACCGGAAGCAATTGCAACGGCAGATCAATGCCACCGCGCTCTTCGCCCGGCCCGACGGTGACGGTGACGGCGGCCGCAAGATCGGTTGTGCCCGGGTAATACACAGGGGCGTAAGCCATCGGCCGAGAGGCTGGCGGGGCAGGCATCGGCGGCGGTGCCGCATTGCCGCTGCGCTGAAACAACCGCGCGGCCCAGTCCACGACCGACGGCGTCATCATCCGCAATTCACCACTGACGTAGGGCGTCGTCATGATCACGTAGTCGCCCGGGGCGAGCCCGAAGAGCCGATACATCCCGCGATCGTCAATCTTGCCGGTCTCGCCGCCGCTCGGACTGACCATGCTGGTCGCGGTCACGAGCCGCCGCTCTCCGCCGACGCGCTTGAATTGCATGGCGGCCACATACCCTGTGGAGGCGGGCGCGCCGGCTGAGAGTACCGATCCCGAGATCACCGCCTGGCGCGTGAGTTTCATCGCGATGTGGACGCGATCGCCATCGACGAGATCGATCCAAACGCCGTTGCCTGCGCCCGGACGCTTGTTGCCGTAACGATCGCGAACGAAACCCGAACGCCACGCGGTCAGCGTGTAGCGTCCCGCCGGCAACGAGGAAAACGTGAAGCGGCCTTCATCGTCTGTGGTGGTCTGCCGCGACATGATGAGGCCACCGCCGTTCAACAGCAGAAACACGCGATGGATCGGTTGTGCGGATGCGTCGTTCGCGACAACCACGCCAGACACTTGCGCGGTTCCAAGCTGCGGCGCGTTCGGATTGCTGGCCAGCAGAAGAGACGGCGGTGGTGGCGGAGGCGGCGGTGGTGGTGGCGGGCCCTGCGCAGACAGGGCCGCTACGCTCGTCGCGAGTGCGACCCACATCACCGTGTGCGACATGCGGTTCGAGCGCCTCATTTGACGGTACTCGTCGTGAGCTCGACCGAGCGTTTGTCGCCGTCGCGCAGCGTGACGAGGGTGGCCGCGCGCGCCAGCGCCTCGAGCACCTTCGGGTTCTGCCAGTCCGTGTCGGCCTGATCGCTCATCGCCACCACACAGTAATCGCCAGCCGGCAATCCGCTGAATGAAAACGTCCCCTGTCTCGACACGCCAGTCGCCTGCATCCGTCGTCCGGCTGTCACGAGCGCCCATCGCGCGCGATCGGATGGAAACACCACGACGCGTGCATGTCGATCAGGTTGGCCCGCCGCTGCGCGTACGGCGCCTGACAACTCGTTCGGCCGATCGGTCAGCGTGATCACGACACCATTGATGTCGCTCGCGCCGACATCCAGGGGCGCATCCAGGACGTCGCGGCCGTTGGCGATGATGGATTTGACCGACCAGCCGGAGACTGAAATGCTCGTGCGCACGAGATAGCGGCCCGGCACGAGTCCGGAGGTCGTGAAGGAGGCCTCTGCCGTCAACGGGGCCTGGGTGGAGAACCATCCGCTCTCGGTCGACTCGAGAATGATCGACGACATTTTGATCTGCGCAGGTTGCGGGCGTTCCTTGCTCCCATCAAAGACCACCGTCCCGGTGATCTTCGGCCCCTCTTGCAGCGCGAGCGTCAGTCCATTCACATCGCTGTCGCCAACCGTGATCGGGACAGAGGCCCAGAGGGTCGGCTCGGGAGGTACGCCCGATTGTTGGGGATAGCTGATGGGCGCGAAAAGGAATGGCTCACCCCTGAGGAATTCGACTGGCCTGCCATGCTCCATGAACACGACGCGAAGCACGTACGAACCCTGAGGCACGCCGACGAAGCCGAATCCGCCGTCGGGGTCGGTGACGGTTTGCGAGGATTCAATCGCATTGGCGATCGACATCTCACCGGGCGCTGCCGGATAGAGATGGACGCCCAGGCCGGACAACCGGGCCGCCGGTCCAGTCACCGTCCCGGTGATTCGTACGCTCGGGACAATCCGCACGACCATGTCGAGCTGGCCCCGTTCCTGGCCGCTCTCGACGCGCACGGTTTCGAGTCCCTGGATGTTTGGTGCACCCGGATAACACGCGTCCGCGAAGACTGACAATCGGCCGTTCTCATCTGGCGCAGGATCGAGGTTCAGGGCGTCGTTCGCTGAGATGAGCACGAGATCGCCGATGCGATAGCCCGATCCGGCCGGCGACAGACCACCTGAGCCCGACAAGTTGCGCCGTTGATCCGCGCTTCCGGCAGCCATCGCCATGCCGGCCGCCACAGGCGCGATGTGACGAGAGAAGAGCGCGCAGACGCCATAGTCGCCGGGTGTGAGGTTGGCGATCCGGTACACGCCGCGGTCGTCGGTCGTCGCGCCTCCCGCGCTCGTCAGCAGGCGTCGCCCGCCGCTGCTCGTCAGCTGGAAGAGCCTGATACTCACACCTTCGACGCCGTCTCCGCGCTCATCGCGCACCTGTCCAGTGATCACACCCGGTCGAAAGAACCGCACTTCAACGTCGTTCAGTTTCTCGCCGTCGCCAAGCGGGATCGGCTGGTTATCACTGATGTAGGCGTTGAAACCCGGCGCCATGGTGAGAAGAACAAATGTGCCCTTCGGCAGACTGCTGAAGACGAAGAACCCGTCGGCCCCGGTCACGACGGCCTGGGGCTTGAAAGCGGCTGGCGCGGGCCCCGCGCTCGGTGAAGCCGGCGCCGCGCCTTGCGCGTTCAGTCCCACCATCGCGCCCTGAATGGGCTTGTTCGTGCCGCCGTCGATGACGCGGCCCATGATGACGCCGGTGCCCGTGGCAGGGGCCGGTGTCGCGCTCGGTGCCGATTGAGTCACCGGGGGCGCTGAAGGCGGCGGTGGAACCTGGGCGCCCGGCCGCGCCGCGACCATCATCGCAGCGGCTGCGAACGCGCTGACCAGCGGGGTCCGCCACCGCCGTGGGACCGAGCGGGCGGACGGCATCGAAGAGATCCTCGGCCTCGAGGTCGAGCAGTGACGCCGACGGAGCGTGCTCGCCACGGACAATCCGTCAACCCTGGTGCGCGGGGCTCCCGCCGAGGAACGCCGCCGCATAGTCGGCCATCGCCGCGTTGACCACCTTCGCAGCGTGATCCCGGCCGTAGACCTTCGTGATCCGCGCGACGGGGCGCTGGCCAGGCACCAGCTTGTAGGTCAGGAAGTAGTGCTGGAGCCGCTCGACCAGCACCGGCGGCACTTCACTGATCTCGGTGGCGTTGCCCCACATGTTGTCGTTCTCGAGCACGGCGATGATCTTGTCGTCGGCCTCGCCGCGGTCGATCATCTGCAGCCCGCCGATGACGCGGCACCGCACGATGATCTCGTTGCGCGTGATCGCGCGCTCGCTGAGCACGCAGATGTCGAGCGGATCGCCGTCGCCGCGTTTGGCGCCGCGCGCCAGCCTGCGGACGCGCTCCGCGCAGTAGGTGCGCGGGACGAAGCCGTACAGCGCCGGATGCTGCGCCGAGAACCGCTGCGGCCGATCCACGTGCAGATAGCCGGACACCTTGTCGACCTCGTACTTCATCAGGTCGAACGGCGTGATTTCGATGAACGCGTTCAGGTGCACCGGCGGCTCCGGTCCCACGTCGAGGCCGTGCCACGGATGCGGGCGGAATTGGAAGACTGGCGTGGCGCGCTTGGGCATACGACACAACCTAACTCATCGGGTCTAATGGCGATGGGCTCCCAGGAGGGCAAAGAACAACGGGCGGCGCGATCGTCTGCGCCGCCCTCAGTGTGACTGAACCTGGAACTTCGTCACCAGTTCCCGTCGTTCCCGTCGTTCCCGTCGTTCCCGTCGTTCCCGATCGTTAGCCAGCGTCAGTAGCGATAGTGTTCCGGCTTGTACGGCCCGTCCACGCTCACGCCGATGTACTTGGCCTGCTCCGTCGCTGAGCGTCGTCAGCTTCACGCCGAGCTTGTCGAGGTGCAGCCGCGCCACTTCCTCGTCGAGCTTCTTCGGCAGCATCAGCACCTGCAGGCCGATCTTCTCGGCGTTGTTGTGCAGTTCGATCTGCGCCAGCACCTGGTTGGTGAATGACGCCGACATGACGAACGACGGGTGCCCGGTCGCGCAGCCGAGGTTCAGCAGGCGGCCTTCGGCGAGCACCAGCACGCTGTGGCCGTCCGGGAACTGCCACTCGTCGTACTGCGGCTTGATGTTGACCTTCTTGATGCCCGGCATCTTCTTCAGGCCGGCCATGTCGATCTCGTTGTCGAAGTGGCCGATGTTGCCGACGATGGCCTTGTCCTTCATGCGGGCCATGTGCTCGACGGTGATGATGTTGAAGTTGCCCGTCGCCGTGATGAAGATGTCCGCCTTCTCGAGACGTCGTCGATCGTCACGACCTCGTAGCCTTCCATCGCCGCCTGCAGCGCGCAGATCGGGTCGATCTCGGTGATCGACCACGCGGCAGCCCTGGCCGCGCAGCGCCTGCGCGCAGCCCTTGCCGACTTCGCCGTAGCCGAACACGACGGCGAGCTTGCCGCCGAGCATGACGTCGGTCGCGCGCGCGAGACCGTCCGGCAGCGAGTGCCGGCAGCCGTAGATGTTGTCGAACTTGCGACTTGGTCACCGAGTCGTTGACGTTGATCGCCGGGAACAGCAGCGTGCCCGCGTTCTTCATCTCGTAGAGCCGGTGCACGCCCGTCGTCGTCTCCTCGGAGACGCCGCGGATGCCCTTGGCGACCTTCGACCACACGCCCGGGCGCGCCTTGAGTTCGCGGCGGATGGTGTCGAGGATGACGCCCCACTCTTCGGGTCGTTCGCCTCGTCGAACGCCGGCACCTTCCCGGCCTTCTCGAATTCGTACGCCTTGTGCACGAACAGCGTCGCGTCGCCGCCGTCGTCCACGATCAGCGTCGGGCCGGAGCCGTCCGGCCACAGCAGCGCCTCGGTCGTGCACCACCAGTACTCCTCGAGCGTCTCGCCCTTCCACGCGAAGACGGGAATGCCGCGCGGGTTCGCGGCCGTGCCGCCCGTCTCGGCGCGGCCGACGACGACGGCCGCGGCCGCGTGATCCTGCGTCGAGAAGATGTTGCACGAGACCCAGCGCACGTCCGCGCCGAGATCGGCCAGCGTCTCGATGAGCACCGCCGGTCTGAATCGTCATGTGCAGGGAGCCCATGATGCGCGCGCCGGCGAGCGGCTTGGTCTTGCCGTAGCGCTCGCGCAGCGCCATCAGCCCGGGCATCTCCTGCTCGGCCAGGCGCATTTCCTTGCGGCCCCATTCGGCCAGCGCGAGATCGGCGACTTTGTACGGCATACGGCCGGCCTTCACGGGCGAGGTCAAAGGCATGTGTCGTTGCAGTGGCGGTGGCCATGTTGTCAGTTCCTGTTGTGACTGTGTCGTCCAGAGTTCAGGTCCAGGTGTCCAGGGTTCGAAGAGTTCTGAGTGCTGAGTCCGTTGTTAGTTGTTAGTTGTCAGTTGTTCGCTTTCTCGCTGCGCTGCGGCAAACAATGTCGGTCCTTTCGCGTCCGATCGCCGGCGGCAGCGGGTGGATCTTGATGTCCGCGAAGCCCGCTTGCGCCAGATAGTCGCTGCATCTGGTCGTCCGAGAATCCGAGCCAGACGTGGCCCATGCGCTGGCGGTATTCCTCGCGATCGTGCGAGGTCATGTCGACGATCAGGATGCGGCCGCCGGGCTTGAGCACGCGCGCGGCTTCGGCCAGCGCGACGGCGGGGGCCGGCAGGTGGTGCAGCACGAGCATCAGGGTCACGGCATCGAGCGACGCATCGGCGAGCGGCAGCGCTTCGAGCGCGCCTTCGCGCAGGTCGACGTTCGGCAGGTCCCTCACGCGGTCGCGCGCGGCTGCGAGCATTTCCTCGGACGCGTCCACGCCGATCACGCGCGCCACGTGCGGCGCGAGCGTCGGCAGCAGCGCACCGGTGCCGCAACCCAGGTCGCCCACGATCCAGTGCGACGGGCAGCAGGCCGAGCAGCGCCTCGGGCACGAAGTCGCGGCCGAACAGTTCCTCGCGCATCCGGTCCCACTGCCCCGCCGATGTCGCGAAGAACGCTGCGACGCCTCACGGCGACCCGCCAGCACGCGTGCAAGCCGGCGTGCGTCCTGGTCAGCGCCGACGCGCCCGGATACCTGCGCCCGCGTCAGGTCCCAGATCTGCGCTCGCGGGCCCGGCTGGGCCGTCGAGCAGGATGGCGTAATAGCGGCTGGTGCCGTCGCGCCGGGAGCTGCACCCAGCCCGCGTCCGCCAGCAGGCTGCAGGTGCCGGCTGACGGTCGACTGCGGCAACTGCAGGACGGTGCACAGCTCGGACACCGTCAGCTCGTGGCGGTCCAGCAGCCACAGCATCCGGCACCGGGTGGCGTCAGCCAGGGCCGAGAACGAGTCCAAAAGCGAGGGCGCAGCAACCATCCGTAAATCCGGTTTTTCGAATATATACAACGCCGGCCGGGCTGTCAAGCGGGGCCATGTTAAGGTCTGCTGGCAGTGGCCACCGGACTTGTCGTCGCCGAAGCCTTGGACGTGCTCCGGAACCTCCCAAGCGGAACGGTCGATCTGATCTACGTCGACCCCCCGTTCGGCACCGGGAACGTCCAGCGCCTGGACTCGATTCGGACAGGAACAGGAGAAAAGACGAGAAAGGGCTTCGGCGAACGCACCTATCGCTTCGAAGTCCAGTCGAGCCTCGCCTACCGCGACGACATGAGCCTCGCCGACTACGTGCGGTTCCTGGAAGCGCACCTGGCCGAAGCACACCGGGTCCTGGCGCCGCGCGGATCGATCTACGTGCACCTCGACTTCCACGCGGTGCATCGCGCGCGGATCATCCTCGACGAGATCTTCGGCCCCGACCGGTTTCTGAACGAGATCATCTGGGCCTACGACTACGGCGGCCGCGCCAAAGACAAATGGCCGAGAAAACACGACAACATCCTGTGGTACGCGAAGTCCGATGACTGGGTGTTCAACCGGGATGAGATTGATCGACTTCCCTACATGGCGCCCGGCCTTGTGGGGCCGGAGAAAGCCGCCCGGGGCAAATTGCCGACCGACGTCTGGTGGATGACCATCGTCCCGACCAACAGCCGCGAACGAACGGGCTATCCGACTCAGAAGCCGGAACGACTGCTGGAACGGATCATCCTGGCCTCGAGCCACGTGGGCGATCTCGTCCTGGATTTCTTCGGCGGCAGCGGCACCACCGCTGTAGTCGCAAAGCGCTTCGGCCGGCGCTACCTGCTCATCGACAAGAACCCCGAGGCCATCGCCATCGCGGCGGGCCGGCTGCGGTGAGGACCGCAGTAGGCGGCGGCCTTCAGGCCGCCGCGCAGTCCGGCGGGCTGACCGCCGCCGCCAAGGCTATGGCGGTCCGCCGAAGCTTACGCGAGGCGAAGGCCTGAAGGCCCGGCCTACATCACTTACTTCCCGTCGCCGGGCGCCAGGAGCCGGTCGGGGCGCTGGATGAGGTTCTCGATGAAGAACTCCATCATGCGCTGGTTGTTCACGCCGCTGTGCCCGGCGTCCGGCCCCACCTGGACTTCGAAGCTCTTCCCCGCCTGCCTGCAGCGCCCGGATCAGCTGCATCGAGTTGTTCGGGTGCACGTTGTTGTCCGCGGTGCCGTAGTAGAGCAGCAGGCGGCCGTTCAGGTTCTTCGCGTACTTCATCGCGTTGCCGGCCTCGTAGCCTTCCTTGTTCTCCTGCGGAATCCACATGTACCGCTCGGTGTAGATCGTGTCGTAGTGGTGCCAGGCCGTGACGGCCGACGAGGCCGAGGCCGCGGTGAAGACGTCGGGATACCGCAGGAGCTCCATCGCCGAGCTGTAGCCGCCGTACGACGTGCCGTAGATGCCGACGCGCGCCCTTGTCGAAGTACGGCCGGCTCCACAGCGCTTTGATCCCTCGCGCCATGTCGTCCATCTCGGTCTGCCCGAGCTTCAGGTAGATCGAGTCCAGCGTGCGCTTGCCCATGCCGGGCGCCGCGCGCGAGCTGAGGCTGACCATCAGGAAGCCGTACTCGGCTGGTCGCGCTCGGCGACGGCGAAGCTCTCGGTCGGCACATTGCTCCCGGACGCGGGCCCACCGTAGACCGCCACCAGCGTCGGATACTTCTTCGTCGGATCGAAGTTCGACGGAAACGCGATCGTGCCATAGAGGGTCGTCTTGCCGTCAGCCGCGATGTACGTGAACATCTCGACCTTCTTGAGGCCGAGCTGATCGAACTTGGTGAGGTCGCTCTTGGCCAGCTGCGCCACGACCTTGCCGTTCGTATCGATGAGCTGCGTGGCCGGCGGCTGATCGTGGGTCTGATAGACGTCGATGAAGAACTTGTTGTCGGGCGCCAGACGTGACGGTGTGAGTGAACTTCGGATCGGTCAGGCGCACGTCGCCCTTGCCATCCAGGCCCACGCGGTGCAACTGCATCTTCATGAAGTTGTCGCCGATCCGCGCCATGTAGAACATGACACCCGCCGTCTCATCCACTTTGACGATGGTGCCGACCTCGAACGTGCGTGCTCGACGTGATCGGATTGAACAGCTTGCCCGAGAGTCGTAGAGGTAGTAATTCGCGAAGCCGTTGCGATCCGACTCCCAGATGAAGCGCTTGCGGTCGGCGAGCCAGCGCATCGGCGGGCGGTTATCCACCCAGCCGGTCGGCCATTCCTCGCGGATGATCACGCGGCACTTCGCCCGTCGCCGGGTTGCACGCGGCGAATTCCATGATGTTCTGCCGGCGATTCGTCCGATTCATCAGCAGCTCGGTGCCGTCGGGCGACCAGCGTCGGGGCGTCATGTCGTAGACGTAGTGACCGACGACGTCGTTCGTGAAGGGCTTGCCGTCGCGCGATGTCGAGCTTGCACGCGTCTGTCTTCGTGCCGCCAGGTCGTAGACGCATACACGTCGGCGATCGGATTGTCGGTGCCCGGCCTTCGGATAGGCTTCCACGTCGAGCGTGCTCTGGAGCTGCGTCTGCTCCATCTGCAGGTAGTAGTCCTTCACCGGCTTTCATCGAAGCGGTAGAAGCCGACCTTCGTGCTATCCGGCGACCACCAGATCGCGGTCGTCTGGCTGAGCTCTTCGCCGTACACCCAGCTGCCGACTCCGTACTTGATGCGGGCTTCTCGTGCCGTCCGTCGTCACCGCCACCTCGCCCGTGCCGTCGCAGCTGCTGACGTAGAGATTGCGCTCGCGGTAGAACGCCTTCAGCTTGCCGTCGGGCGACACCGCGCAGGCGGCCTGACGACCGCGCTGGACCTGTTCCTGCGGACACCCGGATTGGGCGCGCCATCGGTCGGCTGGTTTGCGCCGCGCCGCGTCCGCCGCCAGCCTGCGGCGGCCCCGCGGGAGGTGCGCCGACCCGCCGCCACGCCCGCCGGCGCCGCCCCGCGACCACCGCCGGCTCCGCCGGCCGGCGCGTCGCCCGTGACGGCGTCGCTCATCGTCGCCAGGTCATACCGATGCCCTTGCCGGCGGTCTTGTAGGTGAACGACTTGCCGTCCTCCGCCCACGCCACGTTGACGGCGCCGGATACGACCGCGGGACCGCCCTGCAGTGCGGCCTGCATCTTCTGGAACTGGTCCACGCCCGGCAGCGCCTTCAACCGGTCGAGCTGCGCCTGCCATACCGAGCGCATGCCCGCCCGGGTGCGTCGCAAAGAGTGCGACCGCGGAACCGAACAGTCATGGGCGACTACTGGAAACGACGAAGGCTCTGAGTCATGGCGGGGAGTTTAGCACTCAGTAGACGATGCAGAGCGTGCCCACCCCAGCCGGCCGGATCCGGACGCTCAATGACCTTCCCGTTCGCGCGGACGGCGAATGCGTGCTTTATTGGATGACGGCGTATCGGCGGCTGGCGTCGAATTTCGCCCTCCAGCGGGCGGTGGCAGTGGCGCGCGAACTCCGACGGCCGCTGGTCATCTTCGAGGCGGTGCGCTGCGACTATCCCTGGGCCAGCGACCGACTGCACCGATTCGTGATCGACGGCATGGCCGAACATGCGCGAGCGTTGTCGGGCGGCTCGGCGCGCTACTTCCCCTACGTCGAGCCGCGCCGGGCGCCGCGCGCGGACTTGCTGGACGCGCTCGCCCGGCACGCCGCAGTCGTCATCACCGACGACTACCCCTGCTTCTTCATCCCGCGCATGATCGCGGCCGCAGCGGCGCGCCTGCCCGTGCGGCTCGAGGCGGTGGACAGCAACGGGGTGTTGCCGATGCGTGCGGGATCCGCACGTTCGTGACGGCGCTACTCCTTTCGCGCCCACCTGCAGCGCGTACTGCCCGCGATGCTCGGCGAATGGCCAGCGACGATCGCCCTCTCGGACTTGCCGGCGCCTCAGGAACCTCGCTTCCCCGGACATCCTGCAGCGGTGGCCGGAGACGCCGCTCGACGAACTCAAGCGCGCCGATCGGCTCTGCGCGAACCTGCCCATCGATCATGGGGTGCGGCCGGTCCCGATGCGGGGCGGACGGGGCCGGCGCGGACAGCGCTACCGGTTGTTCGGCCAGCGGCTGGCCGCGTACCTGGATGCGCGCAACGCATCCGGATGAGGACGGCACGAGCGGGCTCTCGCCCTGGCTGCACTTCGGCCATATCTCGCCGCACAGGTATTCGAGTCTGTGATGACGTCTGAGCGCTGGACGTCGCGCAAGCTCGCGCACGCGGGCGGCGGCGCGCGCGAGGGTTGGTGGGGCGCGTCCGCCGAGCGCCGAGGCGTTTCTCGATCAGCTCGTCACGTGGCGCGAGCTCGGGTTCAACATGTGCGCCACCCGGCCGGATGACTACGCGACGTCGATGATCACTGCCGGCATGGGCCGTCGCGACGCTGCAGGCGCACGCGCGCGATCCCAGGCCGCATCGGTACACGCTGCCGGCCTTCGAGCGGGCGGAGACGCACGACGAGGTCTGGAACGCCGCGCAGCGGCAGCTCGTGCGCGACGGCTGGATGCACGGCTACCTGCGCATGTTGTGGGGCAAGAAGATCCTCGAGTGGACGCGGGAGCCCCGCGAAGCGCTGGACACGATGATCGCGCTGATGGACAAGTATGCCGTGGACGGCCGCGATCCCAATTCCTATGCCGGCTACGGCTGGACGCTCGGCCGGTATGATCGCCCCTGGGGACCCGAGCGACCCGTGTTCGGCACCGTGCGGTACATGAGTTCGGCCAACACGGTCAAGAAACTCCGGATGAGGAAGTATCTCGCCGCGTTCGGACCGGCAACATCCTGACGATTGCCCGATCTCCGTCAATCGGTATCATGGGAGTACGGCGGGTAAGGACCGCCGCATCGTGACTGTGATGGCTGCCCTCCATGAATCCGACGTCGTCCTCCGGGACGGGTCGACAATCCACCTTCGCCCGATGCGCGATGACGACGTGCCGGTGCTGCGCGCCCTCATTGACGAGCACGGCGCCAGCAGCACGAGCGGCACGCCTGCCGCCGCGCGGTCGCGCATGCATCCCTTTCCCTTCGAGCCCGGGGCGCCCGCGGGCAGCCAGGCGCGATCGTTCGTGATGGTCGGCGAAACGGGCGGCCATGTCGCGGCGGTCGCCAGCTACTACCGCGACGACCCCGCCGAGGATCGCGCGGAAATCATGTTCGCGATCGCGCCGGCCCTCCAGGGACGGGGGGTCGGCACGCGCCTGCTCGAGATGCTGGCGCGGGTGGCATGGACGGAGGACATCCGCACCTTCGACGGCTGGGTGCGCCGCGACAACGACCCCGTGATTCGAATGTTCCTCGATTCCGGCTACACGACCGAGCGGCGGCTGGAGGACGGGTTCTGCCGCGTGAAGCTGTCGCTCGCGCACACGCAGATCTACCAGGACCGGGCCGCCGAGCGTTCCGAAACGGCCGCGACAGCGTCGATGAAGAACTTCTTCGAGCCGCGCACCGTCGCCGTCGTCGGCGCGAGCCGCGAACGCGGAAAGATCGGCGCGGAACTCCTGCACAACATGATCGAAGCCGGCTATACGGGCCGGCTCGTGGCGGTGCATCCGACGGCGACCGACATCGCCGGCGTGCCGGCCGTGCGGCGCGTCGTCGACGTGCCCGGCGACGTCGACCTGGTCGTCATCTCGGTGCCGGCCAAGTCCGTGAGTGCCGTCGTGGACGACTGTATCGAGAAGAAGGTCAAAGCCATCGTCGTCATCACGGCCGGCTTTGGCGAAACCGGCGCCGCAGGCCGCGAGCTCGAGGCGGATCTGCTCGAGCGTGTCCGCCGCGCCGGCATCCGCATGGTCGGACCGAACTGCATGGGACTGATCAACACGGACCCGGCGGTGCGGCTGAGCGCGACGTTTGCGCGCGTCTCGCCGCCGGCGGGCGGCGTGGCGATGTCCACGCAAAGCGGCGCGCTGGGCCTCGCCATTCTCGACTACGCGCGCGAACTGCACATCGGCCTGTCCACGTTCGTCTCGGTCGGCAACAAGGCGGACGTGTCGAGCAACGACCTCATCCAATACTGGGCGAACGATCCGCGCACGAGCGTCATCCTGCTGTACGTCGAGAGCTTCGGCAATCCGCGCAAGTTCGGGCAGATTGCGCGGCGGGTGGGCCGTCGGAAGCCCATCGTGGCCGTCAAGTCCGGGCGTTCCGCGTCGGGCGCGCGCGCCGCGTCGTCGCATACCGGCGCGCTGGCCACGAGCGACGTCATCGTCGACGCGCTCTTCCGGCAGGCCGGCGTCATCCGCACCGACACGCTGGAAGAACTCTTCGACGTCGCGATGCTGCTGGCCAACCAGCCCGTGCCGCGCGGCAAGCGCGTGGCCATTCTGACCAACGCCGGCGGACCGGGCATCCTGGCGGCGGACGCGTGCGAAGCGAATGGCCTCACGCTGCCGCCGCTGTCGGAAGCCACGACGCTCGACCTCCGTTCGTTCCTCGCCGCCGAGGCGTCGGTGGCCAACCCGGTGGACATGATTGCTTCGGCCTCGCCGGAACAGTACGAACGCGCGCTCGCGGCCATTCTGGCTGACGAGTCCATCGACAGCGTGCTCGTGATCTTCATTCCGCCCCTGCTGACCAAGACCGAGGAAGTCGCCGCGGCGGTACGGCGGGCGGCCGGACAATCGGACAAGACCGTGGTCGGCATCTTCATGTCGGCCAAGGGCGCGCCGCCGCAGGTGGCGCCGATCCCCTCCTACCAGTTTCCCGAAGCGGCAGCGGTCGCCCTGGCGCGGGCGTCCGAGTACGGCGCCTGGCGCGCACAGCCGCCGAGCCTGGTGCCGCAGTTCGACGACGCCAACTACGAGCTGATTCGGTCGGTCGTCGACGACGTCCTCGCGCGCGACGGCGGATGGCTCACACCAGCCGAATCGCAGACGCTGCTCGGCGGACTCGGGATCGGCGTGGCCGCGCAGGACGTCGTCGCGAGCGAGGACGACGCCGTGCGGGCGGCCGGACGATTGGGATATCCGGTCGTCATCAAGGCCGTGGGGGCCCGCATCGTGCACAAGACCGAACTTCGCGCCGTGATCGTCGGCGTGAAGGACGAAGCGGGCGTGCGCGCGGCCTGGCGGGATCTGTCAACCCGGCTGGGGGACATGATGACCGGCGCGCTCGTGCAGGAGATGGTCACCGGCGGCGTCGAGATGCTCGTGGGCGTCGTCGAGGACCCCACGTTCGGACCGGTCGTCGCGTGCGCCACCGGCGGGACGAGCGCCGAGCTCTTCGCTGACGCCCAGTTCCGCCTGCACCCGCTGACCGAAGCGGACGCCAACGACATGGTCGGCGGCCTGCGCGGCGCGGCGCTCCTGCGCGGGTATCGCGGCGCACCGCCCGTCGACGAGGCCGCGCTCAAGACCGCCTTGCTGCGCCTGTCCACTCTGGTGGGCTGGTGCCCGGAGATTCAGGAACTGGACATCAACCCGCTGCTCGTCCTGCCCCACGGCGCCCGAGCCGTCGATGCCCGAATCCGCATCGATCGGCCCAAGGCGAGAGTGGGCGCGAAGAGAGTGACCTACTGAGAGGTCAGAGGATCTTCACTTCCACGTTCGTGTTCGTCTTCTTCTCCGGCTCCATGGGCATGGAGACTTCGAGGACGCCGTCTTTGAACGCGGCTTCCACCTTGTCCATCTTCACGCCCTCCGGGAGCGGCAGGCTCCGGAAGAAGGTGCCGTAGGACCGCTCGGTGCGGTGGAAGTTGTCCTTCTTTACGTCCTCCTCCACCTTCCGCTCGCCTTCCAGGATCAGCATGTTGTCCTGGATGTTCACCTTGACGTCTTCCTTCTTCATGCCGGGCAGGTCAGCCCGGACGACGAAGCGGCCGTCCCGCTCGAACACTTCGAGTTCCGGGACCCAGTTCATGTCCGGCATCCGGTCGAACATCGGCGCACGGAAGCCGAAGCCGCCAAACAACCGGTCGAAGTCGCGCGTCATCTGCCGCATCAGCCTCACGTCACGGTCGAAGACGCGGCTGAAAGGATCGCGGCGCGGTTCCAGTTTCTGTTCGGGTTTTGTCAGTGTCGTCGTAGCCATGGGGACACTCCTGGCAGGTCAGAGGTCAGAGGTCAGAAGTCAGAGGTAGCTTCGGAACTTCGGAACCGACCTCTGACCTCTGACCTCTAACCTCTGACCTTCTCTATGGGGACCAGGGGGTGAGGCGGTGCCACGTCTCTCGAGCGGGGCGCCATCACGGCCGCGATCGTGCCCACGAACTCCTGATCGGCCAGGGTCCGCTTGGCGCGGGCGGCCAATTGCAGGAGATCGTCCACCGAGATGACGCCGACCGGATGGCCGCCGTCATCGATCACCGGTAGCCGCCGAATGCGGTTATCGCGCATCAGATGCTCCGCCGTATGCACGTCGTCCTGCGCGTGCACCGAGATCACCTGCTTGACCATTGTCTTGGCCAACGGAATGAGGTGCAGCGGTTTACGGTGCATATACGCAGCCAGGCAGATGTCGCGATCGGTCACGACGCCGGCCAACCGGCCATCGTCACTTACGACGAGCACGATTCCACAGTCGAATTCCCACATGAGACGCGCCGCCGAGTCCAGCCCGGCGCCGGTCGGACACGTCACCGCGGGACGGCTCATGACGTCGTTGATGTGCATGGTCCCGGTTCCCCTTCGTCCCACAGATCTGAAAGCAACGATCTTGCCGTACGCCGATTCGTACCGGTTCGGCCGAATCGTGCGAATCGGCATCGGCAGACGAGGGCCCTGCGGAGAATCCACCCGCGGGCTCTTGAAAGTCCCGCTGCGTGAAATGCCCCAGGCCCGTCCCTCTGTACACGGGGTTTTCAATGCGTGAGGCCGGCCAGCAGCATACCGAACTCAATCACGAGAATCAGCACGATGACGAGCTCGAGCAGGTTCCCCTGGGCAATGCCCCGTTGCTCGACGGTGAACCGGTAGATGTCGTCGAGCGTCTTGAGTTTGTCCTGGACGTTGCGCTTCCACGCATCCAGTCCGAGCCTGGCCGCGGCGAGGCTGAACAGCCGGGCGGAGTACACGTCGCCGACCAGCTTGACGGCGTTTTCCATCCGGTCGGTCAGTTCGTTGACGTCTACGAACAGCGCATGCAACTGACGGGCGGCCTGCGTGGGCCGGCGGCCGATGTAGCGATCGGTCCACCGCGGCGCCTGCAACGCCGAGTAGATGCGCGTCAGGTCGGCTTCGAGCGACTCGTCGTGATAGCGGAATTCCAGCAACTGCGAGTTCACGAGCTCGAGAATCTCCAGGATTCCCAGGGCCGACGCTTCGGTGTCCAGTACGAACGCGGCGTTGTAGGCCGGCACCACCAGGTCATCGGTGAGATAGGACAGCCGGTGCCTCAGCACCTCGTCGCGTTCCTGGCGGCTGAGCGGCTGGCGCTCCCCGCGAAGCAGCTGGGCGATGTCTGCGCCGCGCGTCTCCAGCACCTGGTCCGCGGTCATCGGCTGTGCGAGCGCGTGGACGACGAACGCCAGGTAATCCTCGGAGAGGAAAGCCGGCCGCGCGCCCACCAGCGCGCCTCCGACCCGGCGGACGATGCGCGCGCAGGCGTCCGCGGCCTGTCGTTCCAGCGCTTCGCTCTCGATCAGGTCCTGCCCAAGCCGCACGAGGTCGGCCCACGCGCCCTCGAACGGACGGGACAGCATCAGCGAGATGACGCCGTAGTCGTACGCCTTGACCCGAACGCGAAACCCGTCCAGGTCGCGAATCTGCAGGACATCGGCGTCCGCGACGACCGGCGGGACGAAGTAGCGGACGCTGGGCACACCTGGGGATTTGTCCTGCAGCGTCGCCGGCCCGGCCCCCGGCCCCAGCAACCGCCGAAGCACCGCCAGGTCGATGCCCTGGGCCACATCGAACAGGTAGAACGCGTGAATCGCCCCCGCCGTGATTTCGGCCATGCCAACCTCTGACCTCTGACCTCTCACCTACCTCTGACCTTTGACCTCTCCCACCTCTGACCTCTGACCTCTGACCTCTGACCTGCCCCTGACCTCTGACCTGTTCTTGCAACGGCGTTGCCGGGCGTCCCCGGCCATTTCGCCGGGGCCAGGCGCGGCTGCCTGCGGAATCGTCGGCAGATGCGCGCGGTTTCCCGCAGCCTGCGGCGCGCGTCCGGGAGCCCCGGCACGAGGGAAACGGGGATCAATGCACGAAGCCACGTTGGCAAACGGTATGCAGACACGAGAATCATGCTCCCCGACCTCTGGGCCGTCGTCCTTGCGGGAGGCGCTGGCCGACGTCTGGCCCGCCTGACCGGCGGCGTCCCCAAGCAGTACTGGGCATTCCGGGATGGACCGACGCTGGTGGAGGACACCGCTCGGCGCATCGCGCCGCTCACGGCCGCTGGTCAGCGGGTGACCGTCGTCGATGCCTCCCATGAGTCCTTTGTGGAGAGCCTGCGTTATCGCCGCGCACTCGGGCAGATCCTGCTTCAACCCGGCGACCGCGGAACGGCGGCGGGCGTCATGCTCGGCCTCACGCCCATTTTGGCGGCCGACCCGGACGCGATGGTGCTCATCACGCCGGCCGATCACGGCGTGACCCACGTGACTCCGTTCGAACACGGGATCCTGTCGGCGGTGTCCTTCGTGCAATCCGGCGTGCGCGACATCGTGCTGTTCGGGATCGAACCGTCGGCGCCGGCACCCGACTACGGTTGGATCACGCCAAAGACGAACGGCCTGCGTCCGGTGGGCCACTTCGCGAAGGTGGACCAGTTCAGGGAGAAACCGGGACCGGCTGAAGCCGATCGCCTGTTTCAGTCCGGGTCGGTCTGGAACACGATGGTGCTCGTCGGCCGCGCAGGCGCGGTCTTCGCGGAATGCCAGCGGCAGCTGCCGCATATGGCCGACGTGTTTCTGGCGGCCCGTCGGGAGCCCGAAGGCCGGCGCGCGGCGTTCCTGGCCGACGGCTACCGGTCAATGCCCACCGCCGACTTCTCGCGCGACGTCGTCGCGCGCGCGCGCGGTCTCGCGCTCTTCACGTGGCCGGGCAGTATGGGATGGTCCGACCTGGGCACGCCGGAACGCCTGCGCGCGTGGCGGCAAGGTCCGGGCTCTCCATTCGCTCGCACCAGCCGGCGACACGTGGCCGTCCCGCTGCCCGGCGTCGCCTGACGCGGCGCCGTCGATTCTTCCCCGCACGGAGGCGCCGTATGACGACCTTCAAACACATCCTCGTGAGCGTCAACGCGACGGATGACCAGCATCCGGCGCTCGAACAGGCGATGGAACTGGCCGCGCACATGCCGGCCACGATCACGGTCGTGGACGTGCTGCCGAGGGTGCCGGATCGGGCGCGGCCGTTCGTCAGCGAGCAAATCGAGCAGGAACTGGTCGACCATCGCTGGGCCTTGCTGCACGACATCACGGCCAAGCGCGGCGTGGGCGTGGGGACGGCGCTGCTGCGCGGCGAGGCGCCGGCCATCAGCCTGATTCGCGAAGTCCAGTCCGGCGGCTATGACCTGCTGATTCGATCGCACGGGGTGGCGAACGCGGCGATGCCGTTCGGGCCGATCGACATGCAACTGCTGCGCAAGTGTCCCTGCCCCGTGTGGCTCGCCGGATCGGCTTCGCGGCCGCGGCCCAGACGGATCATGGCCGCCATCGATGCCGGAAGCACGGAGCCCGGCGAAGCCGCGCTCAATCGCGCCATCCTCGACCTGGCCGTGACGATTCGCGATCTCGAGACCGCGCACCTGACGGTCGTCTACGCCTGGTCGGCTTTCGGGTACGAGTTCCTGCAGCGCCGCCTGTCCGCCAAGGACCTGACCGCGTTTATGGACGCGACGCGCACGGCGGCCATGTACGATCTCGGCCGGGCCGTGTCGGCGCTCGGCGCGCGGAAGGCCGGCGTGGAGGCCCTGCCTCTCGAGGGCGAACCGTACGAGGCCCTGCCCGCCTTCGCCGAGTCGCACAACATCGACCTGGTGGTGATGGGCACGGTCGCCCGAACCGGTCTCGCGGGGTTCGTGATGGGCAACACGGCCGAGCGCATCCTGACGCGGTTGCGCGGATCGGTGCTGGCGATCAAGCCGGCCGGCTTCGTGTCGCCGGTCAAACCGTAGGAACAGGTCGGAGGTCAGAGGTCAGAAGTCAGAGGTAGGCGGGAGGGCGCACCTCTGACTTCTGACCTCTGACCTCTGACCTGTCTCTGAATGAGCTTTCCCGTCTGCACGAGAATCGCCGGCGCCGCGGCGAGACCGAGCACGATGCCCCACTGGCGCAGGTCGAGCGCGGTCATCTGCAGCAGCGCGGCCAGCGGCGGAACGAAATACGCGATCAGTTGGAACGCCACGGCCAGGCCGGCGCCGCCGAGCGCGAACGGATTGCTGACCATCGCGCGCAGTGCCAGAACCGCGCCCCGCCGCCGCGCGCTGCCGAGTTGGGCAATCTCCGCAAACACCAGGGTCATGAACGCCATCGTCCGCGCCTGCGCCGGGGCGTAGGCCAGCGCCCAGGCGAACGCCAGCAGCGTGACCACGGTCAGCAGGCCCGCATAGAAGAACACGCGCACGATGAACGCGCGCGAGAGCAGTTCTTCGTCGGGCCGACGCGGCGGCCGCGACATGACATCCCGACTGCCGGGCTCGAGTGACAGCGCGAGCGCCGGGAACGTGTCGGTCACCAGATTGACCCAGAGCAGTTGCAGCGGCCCCAGCGGCAACGGCCAGCCCGCCAGGCTCGCCGTCAGCAGCACGAGGATCTCGGCCACATTGCAGCTGAAGAGGTAGAACACGAATTTGCGGATGTTGTCGTAGATGACGCGGCCTTCCTCGACGGCGGCCGCCACCGTCTCAAAGCGATCATCCTGTAACACGATGGACGCGGCCTGTTTGGCGACATCGGTGCCGCGAATTCCCATCGACACGCCGACATCGGCCTGCTTCAGCGCGGCCGCGTCGTTCACGCCGTCGCCCAGCATCGCGACGATTTCTCCGCGTGCCTGCAGTGCGCGCACGATGACCAGCTTGTGCTCGGGCGTGATGCGGCTGAACACCGCGTGGCGCGCGACCGCCGCGTCCACGTCGGCCGGGCCGAGCCGATCCAGCTCGCGGCCATCGATCGCGGAGGCGCCCGCATCGATGACGCCCAGTTCCCGGCCGATGGCCTCCGCCGTCAGCCGCTGATCGCCCGTGAGCATCACGGTGCGCAGGCCGGCGCGGCGCAACGTTTCAATCGTCTGCTTCACGCCGGCCGCTGGCGGATCGGCCAGGCCGACGAACCCGAGCAGCGTCAGGCCGCGCAACGCCGGCGCGGAGGCGGCGGCCACCGGCCCGCACGCCACCGCGAGGACACGCAGCCCCTGACTGGCCAGACGTTCGTTGATTCCGACCGCTTCGTCCTGCCGACCGGCATCCAGCTCGACGTCGCCGGTCGCACCGGCCATGTTGGCGCACAACGCCATGACCGCCGTCGGCGCGCCCTTCACGAACGCCGTCAGTCCGCCCCGGGCGTCGTGGAAACTGGCCATCAGCTTCCGGTCGCTCGAAAACGGCAGCAGCCCGGCCTGGGGAAAGGCCACCAGCAAATCGGCCCTGCGAATGCCGGCGCGCGCGGCCGCCGCCAGCATGGCGCGATCGACCGGATCCACGTGAACCGGCTCGGCGTCGCCGGCGGTCGGCTGGTCGCGGCTGGCCAGCGCCACGCCTTCCAGCAGCCGGCGGACCGCGGGCGTGGCGGCGCGGGCGGCCGCTGCGTCCTCGGTCACCGCGACGTCGTCGCCGCCGGCGCAGATCCGCACGGCGGCCATTTCCCCGGAGGTCAGCGTGCGCGTCTTGTCGGTGCACACGACGGTCGTGGAGCCCAGCGATTCAACCGCTGGCAGCCGGCGCACGAGCGCATGGCGCTTCGCCATGCGGGACATGCCGACGGCGAGCGCAATCGTGGCCACGGCCGGAAGCGCCTCCGGCACGGCGGCGACCGCCAGCGCGATCGCGGTTTCGATCGCGTCGTGCACGGACAGGCCTTCCTTGAAGAAGCTGAGGACGCCGACCACGCCCGCGACCGTCAGCGTGAGCCACACGAGCCGGCGGCCCAGCGCGTCGAGTTTGCGTTCCAGCGGCGTGCGCTCGACCGCTACCGACCCGACCAGTGTGCCGATGCGGCCGATTTCCGTGGCCGGTCCGGTGGCGGTAATCACCGCGCGCGCGATGCCGCTGCCGAGCGTCGTGCCCATGTACAGCATGTTGCGGCGGTCGGCGAGCGGCGTATCGGCCGGCAGCACGTCGGCGTGCGTCTTGGCCACCGGCAGGGACTCTCCCGTGAGTGGCGCCTCGTCGACGCTGACGTCCGCCCCGTCGATCAGGCGCGCGTCGGCAGGTATTTGGCGGCCGGCGTCGACTTCGACCACATCGCCGGGCACCAGATCTTCGGTGGCGATCACGCGCACACGGCCGTCGCGCACCACGGACGCCCGCGGCACTTCCAGCGAGATCAACGTCTCCATCGCGCGCCGCGCGCGGAACTCGGTCGTGAACCCGATGATCGTGTTGATGACCAGGACCGCGGCAATCGCGACAGCCTCCAGGTGGTCATGGAAGAACATCGAGACGACGATCGCCGCCAGGAGCAGGTAGACGATGACGCTGTTGAGTTGGCCGATGAGGACTTCGAGAACGGTGACCCTGGGCGGCGCCGGCAAACGGTTGGGCCCGACCTCGGCAAGGCGCTGACCGGCTTCCGCAGCTCGTCAGCCCGTTCGCGCGAGACCGGCATCCGGCGAGCGTCTCGTCCACCGACGCCGCATGCCACGCCTGAGCCATCTCAGGTTGATTCTACAGGTGACGACAGGTCACGACAGGTCACGACGGGTAACGACAGGTCACGACGGGTACACGACAGGTAACGACGGGTAACGACGGGTAACGACAGGTACGCGGAACGAGGCTTCGCCGTGCCATCTCTCTTTGTTTGGTTCAATCCGAACCAACCAAGCGAATGTGGGCCAACGCCAGTTCGTTCCGAGTACCCGTCGTTACCCGTCGTTACCTGTCGTGACCTGTCGTTACCCGTCGTTACCTGTCGTGACCTGTCGTGACCTGTCGTGACCTGTCGTTACCCGTCGTTACCTGTCGTGACCTGTCTTTCCAGGTGAAGCAACCTGCGCTTGCGCCAGAGTCCGCCGCCGTACCCGCCGAGTTCGCCGCTCTTGTTGACGACGCGGTGGCACGGAATGACGATGGCGATGCGGTTGAGGCCGTTGGCGCGGCCGACGGCGCGCACGGCTTTGGGGCTGCCGACCGCACGCGCGATGTCCTCGTAGGAGCGCGTCTCTCCGTACGGAATCTCCTGGAGCGCGCGCCAGACGCGCGACTCGAACGGGCTGCCCGGCGCGTGAACGGGCACGTCGAAGACGGTCCGCGTACCGGCGAAGTACTCGGGCAGTTCCTTCTCGAGTTGGCTCAAATATCGATGCGAGCCCGGCGTGAGCGCCGCCTTGAACCGGCGGCCCAGCGTCTCGATCTGATGTTCGAGCATGCGGCGGTCGGTGAACTCGAGCAGGCAGAGGCCCTGATCGGTGGCGCCCGCGATCATCGGGCCGATCGGCGTCTCGACCCACGCCAATCGAATGCAGTCGGCAGACTCCGCCTGCCCCGGCGGCCGTTTGAACGCCTTTCGAAACGCGTCGCGAAAACCGCTGTGCGACAGATACCCGGTCTCGAACACGGCATCGTCCAGCGTCTGGCCGTCGCGAATCTGCTCGAACGCGCTCGCGAGGCGGCGCGCGCGGCAATACGCCTGGAAGGTCAGGCCGTACCGCGCCGCGAAATACCGGCGCACGCGGTCGGGATCGAGGCCCATCGCCCGAAGGTCGCGCTCGGTGAACCGTGCCTTCGGCCGCGCCTCGATCCGCGCGAGCAACTTCCCCACCCAGACCGGCTCGTCGTCGCCCGCCACGGGTTTGCACTTGAGGCACGGGCGATAGCCGGCGAAGACCGCCTCCTTGGGCGACGGGAAGAACTCGACGTTTTCCCGCTTCGGCTTGCGTGCATGGCACGACGGCCGGCAGAAGATGCCCGTGGTGCGGACACCGAGGAAGAACAGACCGTCGTACGACGCGTCCGATCGCAAGTACGCCCGCTCCATCTCCGCGCGGGACGGCATGGGCAGCAGCGAGAGTTGATCGGCGGCGGTGCGGGACATCTCGGAGGTGGCCATCATGCGATGAAGATAGCCTCAGCGCAAATCCGGGCGCCACCGAGGAAATGGCGTCTAATTCAGAGTAGTCCAGAGTCCATCGTCCATCGTCCAGAGTCCGCTGCCGTCCGGGAGTCCGATCGTGCGGAGTTCGCCGCCGACGATTTCGGACTGTCGGACTGTCGGACTCTGGGCTGCGAACTCGGGACTCTGGACGCTGGACCCTGGACTACTGTCGCCGATATCCCAACACAATTCCCGCCAGCCACGACAGCGCGGCCATGACGACGCAGGACCAGAAGACGAGGTAGAAGAAGACCATCGGCACCAAGCCGTTGCCGTGGTACGTCTGGGCCAGTCCGATCTGCCAGATGGCGAGCGTGATGAGGATGGCGCCGGCCTGTCC
The DNA here is from genome assembly GCA_963751445.1 of uncultured Acidobacteriota bacterium. Lineage (GTDB taxonomy): Bacteria > Acidobacteriota > Vicinamibacteria > Vicinamibacterales > SCN-69-37 > DASUGC01. The sequence goes on from CAVVUL010000010.1 coordinate 645,886, forward strand.
CGCGGGGGCGCCCGTCAGGACGGCGCGGTCGTGCTCGTCGATCACGGCGTCGCCGCGCGCCATCCACTGCGCGCTGCGAATCGTGACAAACGCGAGCACGCCCATCATCGCGAGCAGCAATCCCATCACGGTGAGCCGGACGCGGTCGTCGTCCCAGTAGACCTGGGGTCCGTAATGCACCACCACCGCCGCGGCCAGCAGCGCAAGGACGACCGAAATGCCGAGCGCCCACTGCGCGAGGCGCTGCATCGGCGTCGTGGGCATCTTCTCGCCAGGCGCCAGGACGATCGGCGGCCTTCGCGCGCGCAGCCGGCGCGCCGAGAGGAAAACGAAGACGAACGCCGCGGCGAGAGCAATGACAATCCAGAGGATGGGAAACATGGGTGACCTCACGACTCGGTGAACTCGAAGACCTGGTCGATGCGTACGTTGAACACGCGGGCGATCCGGAACGCCAGCGCCAGCGACGGCGAGTACCGGCTCTGTTCGAGCAGCAGGATCGTCTGCCTGGTACACCCGGCGGCGTCGGCCAGGGCCTGCTGGGTCATCTCCCCGTGCTCGAAGCGCAGCCTGCGGATGTGGTTCTTGATCTCGGCCCGAGCCATGTTCATTGAACCACCTTCATGATCCAGCCACCGATGGCCTCCAACGCCGAGCGAGCCATGGTCTCCTCGATGGTCGAGTACTCGTTCGGTGAGCCTGTCGGCGCTGTCTGGAGCAGATGGTTCAGGCCCTTCAACTCGGACACCACATGGCGCGTGTTGCCGCCCTTGAGAAGCCCCGCTTCGATAGCCGCCAGGTTCTCCCTGGGGGGAACCTGCATGTCCTTCTCTCCCGCGACCGCCAGGACGGGACAGTGAATTCTGGGCAGAATCGGCCGGGGGTCGAACGTGAGGATCGAGTCAAAGTACGGCGTGACCAGATGGGCGATCCGGCCGTCGACGGCCCCCTTCTGCGCGGCGTCCATGCCCTCGTAGCGGCCGGCCGAAAACAGGAGGCGCAAATCCCGCCGCATCGCCTCAGCGCTCTCGGCACTTTTGACGATGGCGAAGATTCGCTGTTGCTGGGCGCGCGCCAGGGCGATCGCGGCCTCACCAAGCCGTTCGCTCCGGCGGATCAGGTCCCCTTGGAGATAGAGGTTCTCCTCGACGGAGATCCCCGGAGCACCGATCGCAACCACGAACGCCACGACGTCCGACCCGGCGGCGGTCAGGAACGCAACGGCGCCGCCTTCGCTGTGCCCGAGGAGGCCGACCTTGTTCGGATCGATCTCGGGACGCGTGCGAAGGAAATCGAGGCCGCAGAGAACGTCTTGGACAAGGTCGTCCAGCGTGGAGTCGAGATGAGACCCGCCCGTGCTGCCCGCGCCCCGATCGTCAACGCGCAATACCGCAATCCCGCGCCGTGTCAGGTCGTCAGCAAGCACCAGAAACGGTTTGTGGCCGGCAATCGTCTCGTCACGGTCCTGCGCGCCAGATCCCGAGATCAACAGCACGGCCGGAAACCGACCAGCGCCGGGCGGGACCGTCAGCGTGCCTGCAATCGAGATCTGTCCGACCGGATTCGTGTAGGTCACCAGGATCTCGCGATACGGGTACGGAGGATGCACCGCCTGCGGGCGCCGCAACTCCGGTGCGCGGTCGACCCTGGTCAGGGTGACCGGAATCGTCCCAAGTCCCGCGCCTCGCAGCCACACGCCTTCGATCGATCGTCGGTCATCGGTTAGCCGGCCTTCGAACCGCCGGGACATCGCCTTGACGTCAAACTGCAGCCGGCGGTCGACGAACACGAAGTTCTGGGCCGGAATGTCGCGTCCCTCCTGCTCCGGAATGTCGATCGTCCCCCGCGGCGAGCCGTCCTCATTCACCGAGATTTTCACCACGAGCGTGACGGTCAGTCCGGGGACTCTCAGTGTGCCCTGCCACACACCGGCAAGCGCGGGCCAATCGACGTTCTGAGATCCTCTCCGGCCGCTTGTCGCCGAATCGTGCGCGGCTACCCTGGCGGTCGTCGCGGCCGCGCCGCTGCCTATCGTCCAACCGCTCGCGAGCAGCACGGCGACGAACAGCCCGGTGCAACGAACTGTGATCCAGCGAATGGGTGCCATGGGGTTCCGAGTCTCTGCCCGAGCCATGAGCCTGAATGTAATGTATTTAGTATCTAATGTCAAGTATTCTGTACATCTAAAATAGACCAATAGAACAATAGAGAAATAGCCAGATCTATTTGAGTTTTCGCAGAATCCGGTCCTCGATCCAGTGCGGATCCCACCACTCGACGGGGTTCACCATGTGCCCGGCGACGAGCATCGTGAAGTGGAGGTGGTCGCCGGCCGCCATGCCGGTCATGCCGCTGCGGCCGATCTCCTGGCTCTTCTCGACCAGGTCGCCCACCTTCACGCCAATCGACGACAGGTGCGCGTACAGCGACTGCAGGCCCATGCCGTGGTCGATGATGACCGTCCGGCCGTAGATGCCGAGGTCATCGGCGAACAACACCGTGCCGCGATTGGCCGCGACGATCTTCGTGCCCTTGTAGGACGCCAGGTCGAACCCGAGGTGCGTCTGATGATCGACGTCGCGGCCCTGATAGACGTACGTCCTCGCGTCGGCGAAGGCGGACTCGACGGCGCTGTTCGTGTACGGATGGAACACGGCGCCGCCCCAGAGCATCTCGGGCGACGTCTTGCCGGCGAACGACGCGATGGTGGCCGCGTTCTTCCGGCGCAGTTCGCCGTTCAGGACCAGGAACTTGTCGAGCGTGGAACCTTCCGGTTTCACCTCGGTCGTGGTGGCGAGGATGGCGGGCACCACGCGCTCCATGTAGGCATCGGTCAACTCGATGCGGCTCTTCTTGGCGGGCTTCGGGAAGATCTTCGCGATCGAAGTCCACGTCGATGGCATTGCCCGCTTCATCGCGCGCGAACACGCGCATCGGCGTGCTGGTCGGCTGGTCGTACAGCAGCGCGAAGAAGGCGATGCGGACGGCGGGATCCGTAATCTTCACGCCCGCGCCCGCCGCGCCTGACGCCGGATAGCCGGGATATTCCACGTCGCCGACGCGAACGCCCGACGCGACGTCTGCGGGCTCCACGCGATAGACAATGGCCTCGGTACCGCCCTGATTGATGTAGTGATGGATGGACAGTACGGTCACGCGCGGCGGCTCGAGCCGCACCTGCACGTCGCGGGTGATCGACGACTGCACGACCCGCAGGCCGAACAGCACCGGGCGCGTCGCTGTCACGATGATCCGCGCCGGGCCGGTCTTGATCGTGGGCACGTTCTCGCGGCCCACGACGCGCTCGAGATGAATGCGGCCGGACGCGTCCGAGGCCGCCATCGCGCCGTCGGCGAATAGCGGCGTGACGACGCCGCCCTGCTCAAAGTCCGCGCGGATGGACGCGAGACGCCCGCCCGGGGCATCGACGTCCAGCACGAGCGGCGTCTTCGCCCCGACGTAGGCCACCGGCTTCACCAGCTGAATCCCCGGCCCCGCCGCGCGCCCCGCCATCACGTACGCCCCGCCCGCGACCACCCCCAACGCCACGACAATCGACCAGCACCTTGCGCATGGGCACGATCATAGTACGGGTGTCCGTCGTTCCCGTCGTTCCCGTTCGTGTCCCGTTCGTTCCCGTCGTTCCCGTCGTTTCTAGAGGTCTCTTAACGCGACATTCGGCTCCACCCTCGACGCCCGTCTCGCCGGCCAGTAGCACGCGATCAACGCCGCGAGAATGATGGGCAGCGGGGCCAGCAGGAAGACGACGGCGTCGGCGGCGGTGAGCGGACTGTCGTACGCGGAACGAATCACCAGCCGCATCACGCCGGCGATGAGATATCCCATCGTCAATCCGCTGGCCACGGGCTGCAATCCGTCGCGAATGACGAGCAGCCGGATCTGCCGCGGCTCGGCGCCCAGGGCCAGACGCAGTCCCATCTCGCGGGTGCGCCGGGACACGACGTGCGACAGCACGCCGAAGAGCCCGAACATCCCGAGCACCAGCGCCACCAGCGCGAGCCACCCCGCCAGGCGCGACGCGACGTCCACCAGCACATAGAGGCCGGTGACGGCCAGCGTGGCCGTGCTGGCCCGCGCAACCACGAGATCGGGGTCCGCGTGCTGTGCGAGCGTCTTCAGCGTCACGACGAGGCCTGCCGGGTCCCCGCTGGTCCGGCCGACCAGCGCCAGTCCGGACTCGTAGTGCTGCACCAGCGGCACGTAGACGACGCCGGAACGCCTCGAGCCGCGCTGCTGGCTGTCAGTATCGCCTGCGACGCCGATGACGGTCAGCGTGTGGACGGTGCGGTCCGACGGGTTGGTCTTGCTGCGCCACAGAAACTCGCGGCCCAGGACGTCCGTCGTGCCGAACAGTTGTCTGGCCGTCATGGCGCTCACGACGGCCACGGGTTGACCGCCCGGCATATCGCGGGCGTCAAAGCCACGGCCGCGAACGATCGGCACGCCGAGCGTCGTGAACACGGACGGCGTGGCCGCAATCAGCGGCGCAAAGGCGTACCCTTCGCGGCCCGGCAGAAAGGGCTTGTCGGCGGGGGTCACGTCGGCGCCGGGCGTGTAGGTGGTGCCGAACGGCATGCCCGACATGACGGCCACCGATTCCAGGCCCGGCTCAGCTGGGGCCATCGCCATCAGGCGATCGATGGCCTCGCGGGCCAGCGGCTCGTTCCATGGGGGCAGATAGAAATTGAGCATGCCCATGGCGAGCCGGTCCACGTCCACGCCGGACGGCCGCGCGCGCTCGCTCTGCACGATCCGCACGGCAAACGCGGCCATCAGGAAGAACGACAGCGAGATCATGACCTGCACCGCGATGAGGGTCCGCCGCGTGCGCCAGCGCTGACCGGAGCTCCCGGCTTCCGCCATCAGCAAGGGCTGGAGTTGGACGCGGGTCAGCTGAATGGCCGGCGCGAGACCGAACACGATCAGGGCGGCAAGCACGGACGCGCCGGCGAGCACCAGCGTCGAGATGTCCACCTGCGGGTCGAGTTGCACGACCGCGCCCTGCGAGATCGGCAGAAGCGCGCCGGTGAACCAGATCAGCAGCACGCGCGTCACGACGATGGCGCCGGCCGATCCCATCGCGGCCAACCACAGCGATTCCGCCAGCTGCTCAGCCAGGAGGCGGGCACGCGAGGCGCCGAGCGCCCGGCGAACGGCCAGTTCATGCCGACGTGACGCACCGCGGGCCAGCACGAGGTTCGCCAGGTTCGTGCACGCGACGACCAGGACGAGGCTGACGATCGCCGTGATCACCGCCCCGCCCCTCACGAATTGGCTGGCGGCCTCTTTGTTGACGGCCTTGAGTGTGCGAACCGACCAGCCGCGCGGCATCACCTGCGCGGCGGTGTCCTCCCGGCGCCGCATGTCGATGGGAAACGCGGCATCCAGCTTCGTGCCGATCGCCGACACCTCGGCCGCGACCGTCTCCACCCGCATGCCGCTTGGCACCGTGACGAATACCGACAGCTGCCGGCGCCGCCGGTCCGCGGGATCCTTCGGAGGCGCCGCCGTGCTGGGAAACAGCGGCGGTGCTGACGAGCGGCACCCAGATCGCCGTGAACGACTGGAATCGGGTGTTCAGGCCGCCGAATCCCTCCGGCGCGACGCCCACGATCTCGAATGGCTCCCCACCAATACGGGCGGTCTGTCCGACGACGCCGGTGTCGGCGGCGAATCGCGTCCGCCAGAACTGGTGGCTCAGCACCACGACCCTCGTCGGCGCAGCGTCGTCCGCCGGCTGCAGGAGCCGCCCGAGAGAGGGTGTGAGGCCGAGCGCCATGAAGTAGTTGCCGGTCACGGCTTCGCCCGAAACGGCCTCGGACACCGATCCGTTGACGACGGACTGATAGAAGGCGGCAGACCCGGCCAGCGGGCCGGCCGTGGTGAGCGCGCGGCCCAGATCGTCGAAGTCCGCGCGCGACAGGATCGAGCGGAACGTCGGCCGGCTCGCGTTGAAGGGGTCGTTGCCGACGACCATGCCGATCCGATCGCTCGCCGGAACCGCCACACCGTTCCGCGTCACCGACACCACCACGGAGTAGATCGCGGTCGTCACGCCCACGCCCAGCGCGAGCGAGATCACCGCAAACGTCGTGAAGAGTGGAGTCGCCCAGAGCCGGCGCCAGGCGAGGGAAAACATGTGCAGAGATTATAGACAGTCCCGGCTTCGAAGTTCGAACTTCGAAGTTCGAACTTCCAGGAACTGGTACCATGCCGGATTGAGGAGCGGTCGATGTTTGAAATCTTGACGCTGAATGCGATTTCGCCGCGCGGGCTGGCGCGGTTGCCCAAGGACACCTATCGGATCTCGTCGGATGCGCCGGCGCCGGACGCGATCATCGTGCGGTCATTCAGCCTGCACGACCGCGAGATTCCCGCGAGCGTGCGCGCCATCGGGCGCGCGGGCGCGGGCGTGAACAACATCCCCGTCCCCGCCATGACCACGCGCGGGATCCCGGTGTTCAACGCCCCGGGCGCCAACGCGAACGCGGTCAAGGAACTCGTCATCGCCGGCCTGATCATCGGCTGCCGGCACCTGTGCCACGGCTGGGACTTCGCGCGCCGCCTGGAAGGCACGGACGCGGAACTCCACAAAGCCGTCGAAGCCGGCAAGAAACAGTTCGTCGGATCCGAAATCTCCGGCCGGACGCTGGGCGTCATCGGGCTCGGCGCCATCGGCCGCAACGTGGCGCACGCGGCCGGCGCGCTCGGCATGCACGTCGTGGGCTTCGATCCGGGCCTGACGGTCGAGGGCGCGGCGCAACTGTCATCCGCGGTGCGGCGCGTGGAGGCCCTGGACGATCTGCTGGCGGTCGCGGAATTCGTCACCGTGCACGTACCGCTCGCCGACGCGACGCGCGGCCTGATTGGCGCGGCCCAAATCGCCCGCCTGCCCAAGGGCGCGATCGTGCTGAACTTCGCGCGCGAAGGCATCGTGGACGAACGGGCGGTGGTCGAGGCCCTCGATGCCGGACAGCTCTCGGGCTACGTCTCGGACTTCCCGGTGAACCAAACGCGCCACCACGCGAAATGCGTCACGCTCCCCCATCTGGGCGCATCCACGGAGGAGGCCGAAGAGAACTGCGCGATCATGGTCGCCGACCAGATTCGCGCGTTCCTCGAACACGGCGACGTGCATAATTCCGTGAATTTTCCGGAAATCAGCCTGCCGCGCGCCACGAGTCACCGGCTCATCTGCGCCGCCACGGGCGGCTCGCCGATTGCCGCCCAGGTGGCCGACGCGCTGAAACCCGCGGCCATCACGGTCCCCGCCATGGCCAACGTGTCGCGCGGAGATCTTGCCTACCTGGTGGCCGACCTGAGCGCGGATCTGCCGGACTCGGTGGTGAAGAGCATCCTCGCCATGGACGGAATGGTCATGGCGAGAAGAATCTAGACCATTGACCTATTGATCGATTGATCTATTTGGACGCTAGCCGATCCCGCTGTCGCGCTGATCCGGCGATCGAGTTCTTCGATCGCTTGCGTGAGCTGGGCGCGGCGGCGGTCGTGGGTGGCGTCGTCGAGCTGACGCTGGAGCGCGGTTCGGGCGAGGCGAAGCGACTCGAGTTCGCGGACCGCTTCCGGATCGCGCACGACCTCGGCGCGCTTCTCGGCCTTCGCGCGCGCGAGTTCGTCCATCCGCTCCTGAATACGCGACTCAGCGTCGATCAGTCCTTCGCCCGCATCACCCATCTTGCTCCCCCGCCGAACATTGTACGACGAGGAAGCAAGAGCAGGTAAGAGGTCAGAGGTCAGAAGTCAGAGGTAACTTCGGAAGTTCCGAACTTACCTCTGACTTCTGACCTCTGACCTCTGACCTGTTCTCAGTCCAGCACCAGTTCTCTCGGCAGTTTCACTACGACCGTTCCCGCGATCTTGTCGTGCCAGGTCTGGCGCTCGGCGTCGTTCAGCATCCAGAAGAAGCCGATGCCCAGCGCCACCATGGAGAAGATGCCCGAGAGGCCGCGCACCAGGGCATCGACGAAACGCATCGGCGCGTTGTTCGTCCGCACGACGCGCAGGCTGCAGATGATGCCGCCAAGCGTTGTCCCCCGCCACGCCCAGAACGCGACGTGGTAGACGAACAGCAGCAGGAAGAACGGCCCGGGCCCACGGTATCGCTCGAAACCGAGAAACGCGGACGCAATCCCGACGAGCACCATGTCCAGGGCCACCGCGGCCACCCGGTCGAAGAACGTGGCCCGCGGATACAGCGTGAGGTCGTGGCCCGAAGCCGCGTGCGTATCCGGCGGTCGCGGGGTGGCGGCCACCGACGGGGGCGCGGGCGGCGCAACCGGCGGCGGTTCAACGTCTACAAAGGCCGACGCCACCGGCGTTGTGTAGGACAGGGGCGCGGCCGGCGTGAGTGGCTCAGCGAATGGCGGCGGAGACGACGGCGGCGGTGCCGCCGGTTTGGGCGGAGGAACCGGCCGCTCGCGCCGCAACGACGCAAAGAAGGTCATCGTCGCCGCGCCCAGTCCAAACGACCCCACGAACATCCAGGTCAGCAGGCCGAGGACCGGCACCATGTAGGCGAACACGATCAGCGCGGCGCCGATCGCAAACGATCGGGACGCCTGGAACCGGCTGGAGGCATCGGATTCACCGGCGATCACCCGCCCAAGCGCGCGGGTGACGCTGATCCGGCCGATCAGGATCGCCACCATGAATGCCGCCACGGCAAAGGGCACCACGACGAGGCCGACGACCGTGGCCGCCAGAATCACCAGCAGAACGGGCAGCATGGCGAGCGTCAGCAGGCCCATCAGGAAGGCGCTGAGCGGCCGGCGCGCCAGCGTGTCCGCACAGGCGGCGACGGGTTTGTTGAACAACAGATTCAGGACCAGGCCCAGCACGAACACGATGCCGACAATCACCCAAATCCAGCGCAAGCCCGGCACGATCACGCGGCCGAGGAGCAGGCCGCGCGTGACCCATGGCACGAACGCGCGCAGCCCTTGGCCCATCTCCGCCGTGCCGACGATGACGTGCTGGCCTTGGGGCGCGAAGTCGGACCCGGCGTCGAGCGCACCGCCGACCAGCACGAGGTCACGACCCACCTTGGCCCCGGACGCCGCGGTCACGCTGCCGCCAATCACCACGAGCGCGCCGTCGATGACCGCCGAGTCCGTGAGCGTCACGTCGCCCAGCACCGCCACGACGTCGCCTTCGACGTGGCCCTCGATGCGGACGTCCGCCAGGACGCCGCTCACTTCGCGCGTGACCTCTCCAGCTCTGAGCACGTACGGCTGGCCGATGCGAACCACCGGGCGATAGCTCCGGACGCGGATTTCCTCGATGCGTTGCTGTTCGGCCGCCAGTCGGTCGGGCGCCTTCGACGTCCCGGGGCGCTCGAACCGCTGCTCCACCTTCGGCGTGATCGCGGGCACGGCAATCTTCGGCGTGGCGGCGGGCGTTGGTGTGGACTGAGCCGCCGGCGTGGTTGAGCCGGTCTGCCCGGTCGATGTCGTTTGGGCGGACTGCGCGGGTTGCGCAACGAGCGACGCCGTCGTCAACGCGACGAGCGTCAGGCCGGTCGCGAGAAAGAGACGAGTGCGGAGGATCATTGGAGTGAAGCCCCTCCCAGGGCAAGTCGGTCGATGGCAGCCCAGCAGGCCGCTCCCATCAGCGACGCGACGACGGCGATCAACGAGAGATAGATCACGACGGGCTGCAGCACCACGAGCCAGATGACGCGGCCGACCGCCAGCACGCGGCCCGCCCAGTCGGTCGCCAAGGACACCTTCGCCACGAGCGGCGCGCCGGCCGGCACCACGGCATCAGCCCAGGCGAGCACGGACGGCATCGCGAACCACGCCGCCGCTCCGAGCGCCGCGAGCAGGAGGACGGACGCCGCCTGCGCCGCGCGCGGCCAGGCCAGCCACGCGCGCGAGTACCAGGGGGCGCGATCGGCATACGCCACCGCCGCCATCACGCGCGGCACGAGCGTCCGCGGCGCGACCGGCGCCGGCAGCGCCTTCAGTTCGCGGTCGATACGGCGTTCGAGATCGTCCATGTCCGTTGAATCCCCCGGCGGGCCAAAGCCCGCCGGCTACTGCTCTCTCGCACGTTTCGCTGTCGACTGCGTGCCGCAGGAGTCGGCGGGCCTCAGCCCGCCGAGCTCTTGTCGCAACGTCGCTCGCCCGCGGTGGATGTCCGTCTTCACCTTGCCGAGCGAGACACCCAGAGTCGCCGCGATGTCCTGATAGCTCCGGCCCTCGAAATGAAACAGGACGAGGGGCACCCGCTGGTGATCCGGCAATCCGCGCAGCGCCTGCTCGAGCCTGGCCGACCGCGCCGCCGCATCCGGTTCCTCGTCCGCGACGGCCTCGGGCGCCGCGATGGTGTCCGCGAACGGTTCGCGCCCGTCCGGCGCATCCAACTCGCTGAAAAACTGCCACCGCGCCCGGTACCGGGACAGGTGATTCAGGCACAGGTTGGTGGTCACCGTCCTGAGCCATCCGGCCGCGGCCGGGCTGCCCCCGATCTCCCCGAATCGCTGAAACGCCTTCAGAAAGACCGTTTGCGACACGTCCTCCGCCTCGGCGGCCCGGCCCAGCAGCCGCACGGCCGTCGCGAACACCACATCCTGGTGCTCGCGAACGAAGCGTTCAAACCGCGCGGCGTCGGTCATTCCGGCCCGTCGCCTGCGGCCTCCACTACTGGATTAACCCGACAGGCGCGAAAAGTTTCACGGTGGCTCCCGGCCACCGCGGCTGCACACAGACCATTACGGATCAGACGTAGAATTCGTGCCGTGATGCACCCCAGTTCCCGTCGTTCTCCAGTTCCCGTCGTTCCCGTCGTTCCCGTAATTCTCGTCGTCCTAGCGCTCGCCGCCGCCGGGCCGTTCGCCCAGGCCAGGCGCCCCCTGTCGAGCACGGACATCGATGACATCGCCACGCTCCTGAAGCTCGAAGACACCCGTCAATTCGATGCCGCCGCGCTGGGTCGAATCCTCAAATCAGCCCACCCCGAAGTGCGCCGGCGCGCGGTGGTATCGGTCGGGCGGATCGTCAACGAGGGCGGGCGGATTCTCCTGCTCTCGATGAGAGACGACGGCGACGTCGAGGTGCGAGCGTCGGTCGCGTTCGCCAGCGGGCAATTGAAGGACCCGGCCGCAGTCGTGTGGCTGGGCGAAGTGCTCGACAATCCCGGCACGCCGGCGGTCGTCGCGCGTGAAGCGGCGCAAGCCCTGGGCAAGATCCGCACGCCGGACGCACGGGCGGCCCTCGCACGCTACCTGACGACCGTGCGCTCGACGCCCGCGACCGATGCTCTCATCGGCGAAGCGCTGCTGTCCCTGGGACGGTTCACGGACAAGGGCGATCTCGGTCCCATCGTGCACTGGGTGTCCGCGTCGAACGTCGAGATCCGCTGGCGCGCGGCGTGGGCGCTGTTCCGGCCGCGCGATCCCGCATCGGTGACGCACATCCTGAAGATGGCCGACGACCCGTCGCCCGAAGTCCGCTTCTGGGCCGTGCGCGGGTTGTCGCCGGCGCTCGTCGATCAGGCGGGCCTGAATCGCGCCCCCGTCTCGGCGCGGCTGCTCGCGGCTACGGAAGATGCCGACCGGCGCGTCCGCACCGAGGCGCTCCGCGTGCTCGTGCAGTACGACGATGACGGGGCGTTCGGCGCACTCGTCGCCAGCCTGTCGTCGCCCGACACGTGGATCTCGACGTCCGCGGCGGAGGCCGCGGGCCGCTTCGCGTCGCGCGCGGCGGTCCTGACGCCGGCGTTGACCGCGGCCGCCGCGCCGAGCAAGCCGCTGTGGCTGCGCCAAACGTCCCTGACGCCGCTGATCACCCTCGCGCCGGAGACGGCCGTCGAGGTCGCCACGACGCTCGCCCGCAGCGATGTCGCCGTCGCGCGCGCGTCGGCGGTGCAGGCGCTCGGACGCCTCGGCGCGCCGGGCCGCGCGCGGCTCGATGAGTTGAATGCCGACCCGGCCCTCAAAGGCCTGCTGCCGGCCGCGGGCGGGCGCGGGGGCGGAGGTGGCGGCGCAGCCGCGCGGCCGCCGGCGCCGGTTCGCACGGACGCCGACTATCGCCGCCTCGTGGAAAAGTGGATCGTGCCCGACTACAACGGCGCGCCGAAGCCGCACGCGATCTGGGAGACGGCGCGCGGCACGATCGAACTCGAACTGTTCCCCGGCGATGCGCCCATGGGCGTCGAGTACTTCATGCAGTCGATCGCGTCCGGCGACATCGTCGGCACCGAGTTCGGCCGCGTCGTGCCGAATTTCGTCGGGCAGCAGCAGGCGGTCCGGAACGCGCCGACGCTGCGTGATGAAGTCAATCGGCACGGCCTCACGCGCGCCAACCTGGCGTGGGCGTCCGCGGGCCTCGACACGGGCCGGCCCGGCTACACGCTCGGCAACACGCCGCAGCCCCACAACGAAGGCGACTTCACCGCGCTCGGACGCGTCGTCCGCGGCATGGACGCGGTGGACACGCTCGAGTGGGGGGATAAGATAACGGCGGCCAGGATCAAATAGTCCAGGGTCCAGCGTCCAGAGTCCAGGGTCCCCCCACAGTCCAGGGTCCCGAGTCCTGAGTTCCGAGAGAGGCTACGCTGTCTGCCATGATTGAAAGCGAGAAGGAAACGGCCCGGATCGAGGCCTTCAGCGACGGCGTGTTCGCCATCGCGGCCACGCTGCTCATCCTCGAGTTGAAGGTGCCGCTCTTCGGCGCCGCCGAGGGCGAGCCGTCCGATGCCGCGCTCTGGCAGCGGCTGCTCGCGGACTGGCATCACTATGTCGCGTTCGGCCTCAGCTTCGGCAGCATCCTCGTGATGTGGGTGAATCACCATCGCATCTTCCGGGTCATTCGGAAGTCCGACGACGGGTTCCTGTTCTGGAATGGGCTGCTGCTGTTGTGCATCACGATCGTGCCGTTTCCAACGGCGCTGATCGCCGAATACATGGACAAACCCGCCGCGAAGGCGGCCGCGGCGGTGTACTCCGGCATGGGCCTGCTCATTGCGCTCGCGTTCACCGGGCTGTGGCGGCACGCCATCCGCGGCGGCCGTCTGGTGACGCCTGGCTTCCGGGAGCGCGAGGTGGCTGAATTGGACCGGCAATATCGCTTCGGGCCGCTCGCGTACGTCATCGCCTTCGTGGCGTCGTTCTTCTCGGCCACCGTGAGCATCGGCATCTGCCTGGGGCTCGTGGTGTTCTTCTCGTTTCGCGGCTTCATGGGCCGGTAAGGCATGGCGCAGAAGGCCCGGAAGCGCGAGTCTGGAAAGGCGGCTTCCGCGCCGGCCGTGGCACCGGCGCCTTCGAGAGGCCCCGCGATCGTCCTCGCCCTGGCGCTCGCGCTTCTCACGATCGCGATCTACGCGCAGGTCGCGTCCCATGAGTACATCAGCCTCGACGACCCCGGTTACATCGTCGAGAACGCGCACGTCACGACAGGTCTGACGCGCGGACAACGTGCGGTGGGCGCTGACCAGCGGCTATGCCGCGAACTGGCATCCCCTCACGTGGATCTCGCACCAGATTGACGTATCGCTCTTCGGCGTCACGCCGGGCCGGCATCACGTGACGAACGTCGTCTGGCACGTGCTCACCACGCTGCTGCTCTTCGGCCTTCTGCGCGCCATGACGGGCGCGGTCTGGCGCAGCGCGTTCGTGGCGGGCGCTGTTTGCCGTGCATCCCACGCACGTGGAATCCGTGGCGTGGGTCGCCGAGCGCAAGGACGTGCTCAGCGCGTTCTTCTGGATGGTCACGACGTGGGCCTACGTGATCTGGGTGCGGCGGCCCGCGGTCTGGCGATACGCGCTGGTCGTCGCGCTGTTCGCACTGGGCCTGATGGCCAAGCCGATGCTCGTGACCCTGCCGTTCACGCTGCTGCTGCTGGACATCTGGCCGCTCGATCGCGCGGCGGTGCCGTGGGCCCGGCGCATAATCGAGAAGCTGCCGCTCTTCGCGATGAGCGCCGCCTCCAGCGTCGTCACCGCGGTCGTGCAGCAGGGCGCGGCGGCGTCGCTCGGTGCTGGTGCCGCTGGCCGGATCGGCTCGCCAATGCCGTGCTGTCGTACGGCCGCTACGTGAAGATGCTGCTGTGGCCGTCGGATCTGGCGGTGTTGTACCCGCTCACCGTGCATCTGCCGCCGGGCCGGTCGTGCTGGCCGGCGCGGTGGTGGTGGCGATCACGGCGCTCGCGTGGCTCGCGCGGCGATCCATGCCCTTCGTGCTGGTCGGATGGCTGTGGTTCCTGGGCACGCTGGTGCCGGTGATTGGCATCATGCAAGTCGGCGTGCAGGCGCTGGCCGATCGGTACACCTACATTCCGTCGATCGGCTTCTTCATCGCGGTGGCCTGGGGCGGCGCAGGCGCTCGGCGGCGCGCGCGAGATGCCTCCGCCGCGGTGCGCGCGGTCGGCGTCGCTGGTGGTCGCGCGCTGATGCCGTCGTCTGCGTACGCGCAGGTCGGCGACGTGGGCCTCGAGCGAGACGCTGTGGCGCCAGGCCGTGGCGGCCACGCCGAACAGCCCGCGCGCGCACATCGAACTCGGGGTCGCCTACGGCAAGGCCCGGCGCCCGGCCGACGCCGCCGTGGAATTCCAAGAGGCGCTGTCCTTCCCGCTGGGGGACGCCGAGGCCAAGGACATGTTTCCGAACCTCGCGCAGGCGCTGATGGAGCAAGGCAAGGTCGCCGAGGCCATCCCGAACCTGGAACGCGCGCGGACCTCAGTCCGGATCGCGCGGACGTGCGTCACAACCTGGCGCTGGCCTATTTCAGCGTCGGCCGCAAAGACGAGGCGATCGCGTCCTGGCGCGAAGCCGTGCGGCTGAACCCGAAGTTCGAGAACGCGTATTTCACGATGGGCGTCGTCCTGGCCGCCAACGGCCGCATCGACGAGGCGCGCCGCGCGTTCACCGAAGTGCTGCGCATCAACCCGTCCGCAAGGAAGCCAGCGAGGCGCTGGCGATGCTGCAACCGCCGGTAGCCGGCGGCCGCGACGCCAGCGCCCGGCTGCGGTAGGATCGGCGCCATGGCCAACTCTTCCGATCTCGCGGCGGATGCTCGCCCTCGCCGGTCTGGCGCTCGCGATCGCGTTGCTCGTGCCGGGCCTCTTTCTGCCGGTCATCTCCATTCGCGGCGTGCTGCAGCCCGGCGGGCATCGCGGATCTGGCGCCGAAACTGCTCGGCCAGGGCATCTCCGACCAGTCCATTGCGGCGTTGAAGCCGCTGATCAATCCGATGTGCTGCCGCTGCTGGAAGCGTCGCCGGGCGGGTTGCGGGCGCGCTCGTCGACGGCTCGGCGCGCAACTGGCGGCGAGCTGAAGAAGGGACAGGACATCGAGGTCTATCAGCAGACGCGCAGCATCCTGGGGTCGGTGCGGCACCTCTACCGCGTGGGCAGCGTCACGGCGGCGACGTTGATCCTGCTCTTCAGCGTGCTGCGTGCCGTTCGTGAAAGCCGTCGATGGTGACGTGGGCGGTGTTCGCATCGCGACGCGCTCCGGCGCGGGCGCACGCTGCGCTCCGTGGAGATCATCGCGAAGTGGTCGATGGCCGACGTGTTTGCCGTCGCGCTGTTCATCGCCTATCTGGCGGCGCAGGCCACGCAGTCCCGCCGGCGCCGGCGTACTCGGCCGCGGTCGTCGCGTTCACCGCGACGTTCGGCCCCGGCTTCTACTGGTTCGCCGCCTATTGCGTGGTGTCGCTCGCCATCCAGCAAGCGACGGCGCGCTGGATCATGACAGGCGCGAATGGAAAGTTCGCACGTCGACGTTCGAACTTCGAACTCGCTGTAGAATGGTCTCCCTATGACATTCAAATCGCTGGCCGCGGTGTGCGCTGGGGTTGTGGTTTTCGCGTGGGCGGTCGTGTCGGCCGCTCAGGCCCCGAAGCCGACGCCGACGCCTCCGGCCGTGCCGACGTTCACCAAAGACGTCGCGCCGATCCTGTTCCAGAACTGCGTCACCTGCCATCGCCCCGGCGAAATCGGGCCGATGCCACTGCTGACGTACGAGGACGCCAAAGCCTACCGGACGGAGATCCGCGATGAGGTCGGCGAGGGACACATGCCGCCGTGGCACGCCGAAGGCGCCGGACGGCACGTTCCTGAACGAGCGGCGTCTGTCGGCGGCCGAAAAGGACACGATGCTGCGATGGGCCAACGGCGGCGCGCCGAAGGGGAACCCGGCCGACATGCCGCCCCGCCCCTGTTTGCCGACGGCTGGCAGCTCGGCCAGCCGGACCAGGTCTTCGAAATGGAGAAGGCCTATCCCGTGCCGGCGTCGGGCGAAATCGCGTACGAGTACTTCTACATTCCGACCAATTTCACGGAAGCCAAGTGGGTGAAGTCGATCGAGGTGCGGCCGGGCGTGCGCGCGGCCGTCCACCACGTGCTGGTGTTCTACCGCGCGGAGCCCGATCGGACGACGCCGGCCGTCATCCGGCGCAACGCCGAACAGATGAAGGAAACGGCGCCCGTCCTGGGATCGTCGCCGCCGCGCGCGCCGATGACCGCGAACGAGCGGCAGCGGTTGATCGGCACCTACGCGCCGGGCACGAATCCGCAGGTGATGCCCGAAGGCACGGCGCTCCGGCTCGAGCCCGGCGGCGTCATCGAATTGCAGGTCCACTACACCGCGTTCGGCAAGGCGGCGCTCGACCGCACGAAGGTCGGGATCGTCTTCGCCAAGGAGGAGCCGGCCCGCGAGGCCCGGCCGACGCATTTCTTCAACACGGGACTGGTGCTGGCGCCCGGTGCGGACAACGTGCGCGTGGATGCCGACGTCGCGTTCGTGCAGGACGCGACGCTGTTGGGGCATCTTCCCTCACACACACCTGCGCGGCAAGAAGTGGCAGTACGTGCTCGAACTGCCGGACGGCACGAAGAAGACGATTCTCGACGTGCCCGAGTACGACTTCCACTGGCAGACGTACTACATGTTCAAGAAGCCGATCGAGGTCCCCGCCGGCGCGCGCCTCGTCGCGTCCGCCTGGTACGACAACTCCGCCAACAATCCGGCCAACCCGGATCCCAAGGCGACCGTGCACTGGGGCGATCAGACGTGGGAAGAAATGCAGTACACGGGGTTGCTGTTCAGTCCGGCAGTAGTGAAGTAAGTCCAGGGTCCAGGGTCCAGGGTCCAGGGTCCGGAGTGCGACTGTCAGTCCTGGCGTCCAGCGTCCGGCGGACGATGGACCATGGACGAGAGCCGCACTCTGGACTCGGGACGCTGGACTTTGGACTACTTCATCGTCAGCATGTACGACCCTGCCCGCTGGGAGCCGTGGTCGTAGACGACGACCTTGACGTACTTCGGCGGATCGCTGACCGGGACGCGGAGCACGCGGCGGATGCCCATTTGCTGCCAGGCCGCGAACGTGTCGTCGGCCGCTTCCAAATCCAGATGCTCGCCCAACTCGCCGACAACCGCTTGTTTCGCATCGCCGCAATAGACCTGCACTTCCAGTTTCCCCATGTGCCGACCCGTCTGCGACTCAAACTCGATCTTCGTCGCATCGATGACGATCTCGACCCGCGCCTCGAGCTGAATGCCCATGCGCGGCAGGATGAATGCCGCGACTTTCAGCGGAATGTCGGTGGCCTGCGAGTCGTAGGCCAGCAGCGCGTCGATCCGTGCCTTGACGAGCAGGGTCTTGAGCTCGATGGGATCGG
This sequence comes from uncultured Acidobacteriota bacterium, assembly GCA_963751445.1. Classification (GTDB taxonomy): domain Bacteria; phylum Acidobacteriota; class Vicinamibacteria; order Vicinamibacterales; family SCN-69-37; genus DASUGC01. Next base: position 663,550 of record CAVVUL010000010.1, read on the forward strand.
GTTCCGCGTTCGCGAAGTAGCCATGTTCGAACCGAACGGTGACGCCCGGCCGGTTCACCTTGACGTTCACGGTGCGGTACCGTCCGTCGAGATCCGGATTGAAGGGCGTGTAGCCCAGGAGATATGAGAATCGGGTCGCCGTGTCCAGCCTCGCGAAGGCGGTCTTCGGCCACTCGAGGCTGGTGTAGTAGCCGCCGGTCAGGTTCACGACGTCGCGGCTCGACCACTCGAAGCCGCTGTTCGTGATCATATCGACCACCACGCGCGCGTCGGCCGCACGCTGGCCGACCATGACCGCACTGTCCGCGTCGCGCGCGAGCCCACCGCCGGAGAGAAACAGGATGTGTTTTTCGCCGTCGATGTAGCGCAGGTACTCGATGCCCGCGAACAGTTTTATCTGCGGACTCGCGATCACGAGATCCGTCAGGCTGCGGCCGTGGAGGCGATCGAGCAGCTCATCCACGCTCGCACGGTGCTGCCAGGGGTTCTCGACCACTTGCGGCAAGTCCATGCCGAAGAGCAGGTCGGCGGTGTTGCGCACTGGGCCGGCGCCGGCCAGGACCGCATCCATCTTCTTGACGACTTCGGTTTGATTGGGCCGGCCCTTGTTGCCCGACAGGCTCTTCTCGTTGCTCAGCCAATAGTTGAACCGCAAGGTATCGTTCGAGGCCTTGAAGCGCTCGACTATCTTCGCGATCGCGTCGTGGTCGAGCGTGAGCGGCGTCACGCGGTGAAAGGCCATGATGGCGACGGCGTCCTGCGGAAGGAGCGAGTTCCGCACGAAGTCCGCCGCCGATTCGAGCATCTTGAAGATGTTGTCGTTGCCGAGAACGATCAGGAATGTGCGGCCGGTCTGTGGCGTGAGGCCCGCGCTCCGGGCCTGAGGCACGCCGCCGACCGGCGCGACCCCCGGCAGTTGCGGCCGCATCTCCTGCGGAAAGAAGTTGACGATCTCGCGGGACTTGCCGTTCTCGTAGACCGTGAAGTCGGCTGCCGTCAGATCGCGAACGGGCACACCCTTCTCGTCGAGCACCGTCACGGTCAGCGGCACCACCGTCGTGCCGCTGCGAAAGACGGGCGTCTGTTGCGGCGCGGGCACGGGCGTCTGTGCCGACACGAGCGTGACGGCAAGCACGAGCAGCGACACGCTTCCGACTGTCCGATTCGTCATCGCCGAACCCGAACCCGAACCCGAACTCTGGACCCTGGACCTTGGACTCTGGACTATTTCACCGTCAGCATGAACGACCCCGCCCGGTCACTGCCGTAGTCGTACACGACCACTTTCACGTACTTCGGCGTCTCCATCACCGGCACACGCAGCACGCGCCGGATGCCGTACTGGAGCCACTGCGCATGCGTGGCGTCGTTGGCCTCGAGGTCGAGCCGCTCGCCGAACTCACCGACGATGTTCTCCTTCGCGTCGCCGCAGTACGCCTGGAGTTCGAGCCGGCCGGTGTGGAGGCCGTCCTTCGTCATGAAGGCCAATTGCGACGCGTCAATCGTCACTTCCACGCGCGCCTGCGCCTGAATCCCCATCCGCGGCAGCATCGTCACGGCCAGTTCGAGCTTGATGTCCTTGGCATGCGAGTCGTAGGCGAGCGCGGTGTCAATCCGCGCCCTGGTGATCGAGTTCTTTCAACTCCACGGGCTCCGGTTCGGCGGCGGCATAGTATCCGTGACGGAACAGCACGGTCACGTCAGGCCGGTTCACCTTCACGTCAACATCGCGGTACCGCCCGTCGAGGGTCGGGCTCGACGGCTCGTAGCCGAGCAGATACGAGAACCGGGTTCCCTCATCAATCTTGCCGACCGCCTTCACCGCCAGATCGAGGCTCGTGTAAAAGCCGCCGGTCTGCTCCGCAATTTCCCTGCCCCACGGGTCTCCCCCGCCACCGCCTCGAGGGTTTGTCCCGTTCGTCGCGACGAGGTCAATGACCACGCGCGCGTCGGTCGCGCGCTGTGCGAACAGGTGGGCCTCCAGATCCCACTGTCGCGGGTTCTTGATGAAGCCGCCACTGGCGAACACGACCATGTGCTTGTCGCCTTCGAGATATCGCAGGTACTCGATGCCGGCGAAGCCCTTCAACCGCGTGCTCTGCAGCGCCGCGTCGTTCAAGACCACACCAGCGTCGGCGAGGTCGCCTTGAAGGTCGGCGAAGCGGTCCTGACGTTCCCAGGGCTTCTCGACGACGGGCACCGACCGATCCATGCCGAGCAGCAGGTCCGCAACTCTCCTGAGCGTGATCGACGTCGCGGCCGGCTTGCCGTCAGCGCCGGCCGGGCCGAGCGAACACGGCGTCCACCATCTTGAGGAAGCGATCCGGAATCGGCGCATGGCCGCGCCCGGAGCCGGGCGGCGGGGTGGCCATGAACACCCACTGGTTGATTTCCCCGACGATCCGCTCGTGTTCCTTCTTGTAGCGCTCCAGGAGCTGCGCGATCTGCTCGTGGTCGGTCGTGAAGTTGGTGACGCGATGAAACCCCATCACGGCCACGGCGTCCTGGGGCAGCAGGCGATGCCGCACCAGATCGATGGCGCCGTCCAGCGCCTTGGTCGGCTCCTGGATCCGGCCGTAGCCCAGGACGATCAGGAACGTGCGGCGCGTCTGCGGCTTCACGCTCTCGTCGCGCACGCGGTTGATCGCCTCCGGCTCCGCGGGTACCGGCCCCGGCTCGTAGCGCTGCAGAAAGAAATTGAGGATCTCGCGCGGCGTCTTGTTCTCGATGACGGTGAAGTCTTCCTGCTTGAGATCGGTGACCGGCGCGCCCTTGCGGTCGAGCACGGTCACGGTCAACGGCACGACGGTAATGCCGCTGCGAAAGACCGGCGTCCGCTGCGGTGGCGGCGGCGCTTGCTGCGCTGACACCACGGCGGCCGTTGCCACCAGCAGCGCCACGATTCCGGCTCGTCGATTCGCAAACGCGCTGAGACGGCGCGCGGGCATGAGTGTCCCTCCGGCGGTGGCAAAGACATCATAACGCCTCATTGACTACAATCTGCCTCATGATTCCGGTGGGGCCTTCGATCGTGGCCGTGGTCGCCGCGGTGCTGGCCGCCGTCTCGCCGGCATTCGCGCAAACGGCCGCACCCGCGCCATCACCGGCACCCACGCCCGCACCCGTCGTCAAGAAGTGGACGACGTCGTTCAGCCTCGGACTCACGCTGACCCGCGGCAACACGGACACGACGACGTTGAACACCGGCTACGACGTGAAATACGACCCCAAGCGGAAGAACATCCTGACGTCCCAGGGGTTGTTCATCCGCGGCACGAACGCGGGCCGGGACTCCACCAACCGGCTGGGCGTGAATTTCCGGGACGAGCACCGCGCGAATACCCACTACTTCGTCTACGTCCAGGGGCAGTTCCTTCGCGACCCCTTCAAGGAAATTGACTACCTGGTCGCCCCGACGGCTGGCGTCGGCATCAACGCGCTGGACCGCGCCGCCACCAAGCTCAGCATCAATGCCGGCGCGGGCGGCGTGTGGGAGCAGAACACGAGGCGCACCGTCCGCCAGTCCGGCGCGCTGACACTGGGCGAGCGATGGACGCAAATCCTGTCCCCCGCCGTGACCTTCACGCAATCGTTCAGTGCGCTCTGGAAAATGGAGAACCTGTCCGACTCGCTATACACGCTGGTCGTCACCCTGGCGGCGTCGATTACCGCCCGGACGCAGTTCAAGGTGGAGTGGGTGGATACCTACAAGAACCTGCCGCCGGCCGCCAACGTGAAGAAGAACGACGTCTCAATGATCGTGGCGTTCGTGGTCAGAAAATGACATGAACGACGGGAACGATCGGGAACGACGGGAACGACGAGAACGACGAGAACGACGAGAACTGGCTCTGCCCGCGTGCCGCCGTTCCCGATCGTTCGTCAGTTCCCGTTCGTGTCTTCCGTTCGTTCCCGTTCGTTCCCGTCGTTCCCCTTACTTCCCGCCGATCTTGTCAGACAACGCCGGCAGTTTGCCCGCGTTGGCCTTGTTGAAGGCCTCGATGTCGGCCATCAGCTTCGTGAAGGCGGCGCGCGCGGCGGTCATGTCGCGCAGGCGGTCTTCGTAGACGTTGAGCGCCGCATTCGTCGGCCCGTAGGCCACGCCGCCGGCCACGTCGCTCGCGCCGCCGCCCACTTCGCCGAGCAGCCAGACGAGATTCAGGTACAGCTTGTACTTCTCGACATACCACTTGTCGTCGCTGTGCATTTCGGTCTTCGACAGGAAGTGGAGTTCGGTGTCGTACATCCGCTGGTAGATCGCCGCGAGCGCGCCGTCAAGCTGCTTGTCGGCCGCGTTGGCCTTGCGCAGGTCCTCGACCTGCACGCGCAGGATCTCGATGCGATTGATCTTGTCCACGACCTCGTTGGTCGTCGTGATGATGTCGCGCTGCAGCTTGGTGCTGGCGGCCAGATCGATGTCGGTCGACGGCAGCATCACGTCGCGCCAGATCTCGAACGGCTGCGTGTACGGCTTCCCGTTGTAGGTCATCCGGACCGTGTACTTGCCGGGCGCAGCGCGCGGCTGCCAGCGCTGCGATCCGATGCCCCAGTGCGACACCGGCCGCTCGCGGTTCTGGAAGCGGCCCTCCTCCCAGATGTGCGGATTGTCGGGCGGAATTGAACGCAGCACGGGCTGGATCGCCCCGGGCAGCAGCAGGTTCCAGACCGCGCGGTTCATGCCGGCCCGGCCCTGCACCTGCTGGGTGGCCAGCACCGCCCCGTCGGCGCCCAGGATGTCCATCGTGATCGGCGTGGTCGGCGCGGCCGCCAGCGAGAAGACGAACTCCGCGCTGCCGGTGCTGGCGCGCCGGATGCCCGGTCGCGGCTTGTACAGCTTCAGCTCCGCCTGTGGATCGAGCTGGTCGCCCTGCTCGAGTTGCCAGACGTCGCGCAGAATCCACAGCCCGCGGCCGTAGGTGGCGACGGCGACTTCCGCGGCGTTCTTCGGCACCTCAATCCAGTTGACGGGCGCGGCGGGCAGCTTGTCCTTGAACTGCGTCCACGTGCGGCCGTCATCGCGCGAGTAGAAGAACCCGTGGCCCGTGCCGGCGAAGATCATGCCCTTGCGATTCGGGTTCTCGGCGATCGACAGCGTGTAGTCGAGCGGATGCCCCTTCGGCAGCGTCGCGTCGATGCGCGTCCACGTCTGGCCGAAGTCGCTCGTCTTGAACAGATACGGATCGCGGTTGTCCACCAGGTGGTAGTCCACGGCCATGTAGGCCGTGCCCGGATCGAAGCTCGACGCGTCGATGCGCCGCACCAGCCCCCACGGCGGCATGTTGATGTTCTTCGTGAGGTCCGTCCACTTCTTGTCCTCGCGCATGATCCAGACCTTGCCGTCGTTCGTGCCGGCCCAGACCACGCCCTTCTGCAGACGCGAGGGCGCGATCGCCGACACGGTCGCGCCGTAGAACTGGCCCAGGTTGTCGCCGACCACGCCGCCGGAGAAGCGGATGCGGCTGGGATCGCGCGTGGACAGATCCGGGCTGATCTCCTCCCACGTCTGGCCTCGATCGCGCGTCCGGAAGATCAACTGACAGCCGAAGTACACCGAGTTGTCGAACCAGTCGATCGCCAGCGGCGGCGACCAATGGCAGCGGTACTTCAGGCCCACCGGATCGTGAGTCGAGCGTGTGAATCCACGGGCTCACCGATCGCGTCTGGCCGCTGAGCTCGTCGTAGGTCGCCGACGTGCGACGCATAGCAGGTGCCCCACACGAAACGGGAGTTGTTCGGCTCCGGATACGTGTAGCCGGACTCGCACGACGGCATGCTCTCCTGCGCCGGCAACGCCGCCGCGCCGCCGCCACCTCGCCCGCCGCCCGCACCGCCCGCACCACCGGCGCCCGCGCCTCTCGCGCCCGCACCGCCGCCCGCGCCACCGCCCCCGGCCGCGCCGGCCGCGCCCGCGCCACCGCCCGCCCACCGCCGCCGCCCCTGCCCGCCGTAGCAGCCGTCAGCCGCGGAGGCGGGCGCCGGAGCAGCCGCAGAACGCCGCGAGCGTACGACGGCACATTCGCCGGCACGATCGGCCGGTTACTCGCGATGCGCATACTGCCGTCGTCCTGCCGATCCGGAGTAGACCCAGTACGGGCTGCGCTGATCGATCGTCACGCGATACATCTGTCCGATCGGCAGCGACACGCTGGTGCTGCCCGTCGGATTGTTCGGGCGACCCGAAGATGGCCATGCCGCCGTCGTCCGGTCACGATGTAGTGGCCGGCCATGCCCGGCGTCGTGTCCCACCAGATGTCGTGGCAATCGCCGCAGCCGCCGCCGCTGCCCCAGATTTTGCCGCCGTCGCGCGATCGCCACAGCGAACTGTTCGCGACCATGCAGGTCGTCGGGATTGTCGGGCGAGACGCGGATGCGGATGTAGTAGCCGGCACGGCCGATCAGGCGCCGGTCCCAGCTCACGTTGGCCCACGTCCGGCCCGCCGTCATCCGATCGCCAGACCGATCCCTGCGCCTGCGACGGCAGGCCCTTCACGCCGTCCGCGCCCGGTCTGGATCAGCGCGTACATGCGGTTGCCGTTCGACGGCGCGATCGCGACGTCCGTCTTGCCGTACGGTGACTTCGGCAGGCCGGGATGCGTGACCTTCGCGAACGTCTTGCCGGCGTCGCGGGAAAGTAGATGCCGCTGCCCATGCCGCCGCTTTCGAGCACGTGCGTCTGCAATTGGATCTCCCACGTGCCCGCGATCACGACGTTCGGATCCTGAAGACGACATCTGGAGGCCGGAGCATCCGGTGTTCTGGTTGACGAACAGCACCTGCTGCCACGTCTTGCCGCCGTCCTCCGTGCGGAACACGCCGCGCTCCTTCTGCGGGCCGGTCGCGCGCCCGAGCGCGCAGACCAGCACGATGTTCTCGTTGGTCGGGATGCACGACGACCGTACCGATGCGGCCGGTCTCGGCCAGCCCCATGTTCGTCCACGTCTCGCCGGCGTCGGTGGACTTGTAGATGCCGTCGCCCATCATGTCCATGTCGCGCACGGCCCACGCCTCGCCGGTGCCGGCCCACACGATGTTCGGATTGCTGGGCGAGACCGCGAGCGCGCCGATCGCCTGCGACGTCTGCTGGTCGAACGTCGGCTTCCAGGTCGCGCCGCCGTCGGCGGATTTCCACACGCCGCCGGACGCGGCGCCCGCGTAATACACGCCGGGCTTGCCTGCCACGGCCGCGGCGGCCGCGATGCGACCGGCGCTCGACGGCCCGACATACTCGAACCGCGGCAGGCCGACCGGCTGGGCGATGATCGGGCCCGCGGGCCCAGGGCCTCCGCCGCGCTGGGCATCACCGGTCGTCGAACTCAGGCTCACGAGGAGCAGCACAACACTGATGCGCGCGAACAACGGGCTCTTGGCACTGGTGAACATATGGGTCCCTGCTGACCGAAAAGGGTCGCGCACGGTATACCACGCTGGTTTCGGGCCTGCAACTGCAGAAACGACACCGCGCGCCGGCCGATCACAGAATCTGGCCGATGTTCGAACGGCCCCGGTCGGCCGACAAAGGAAGCATGGAGGTCGTCATGTCGAGACTCGCTCGCGTCGCCGCCCTGTGCCTGGTCGTGTGCGCCCCCGCCATGGCCGCCGGCCAGGGCCGGCACCTCTCCGGCACGATCACGTACCGCGAGCGCATCGCGCTGTCGCCGACAGCCGTCGTCGACATCAGGCTCGACGACGTCACGCGGCCGGCATCGGCACCCCCGATGATCGCGCGGACGCGGATCGAACACCCTGGCCAGGTGCCGATCGCCTTCGACTTGCCGTACGACACCCAGTTGACCGATCCCGGCGGGCGCTACGCCGTGCGCGCGACCATCAGCGACGGCGGCGTGATGCTGTTCGCGTCGATGGACACCGTGCTCGTCATCACGCAAGGACACGGCGCGCGCGCCGACCTCGTGCTGACCCGCATCGCCGGCGCCACACCCCCGAGCGCCGCCCGGTCCAGGCACCGCCGGCCCCGCCGCTGCCCGCCCAGCCGCTGGTGAATCTGCCGGCCACGTTCACGGGCACGCTGCCCTGCGCCGACTGCCCGGGCATTCGTTACCACCTCAACCTGTTCGCAGACGACTCGTACTTCCTCCGGATGATCTACCTCGAGCGATCCGGTCACACCGCTGGATGAGATCGGATCGTGGGCCGCTGTCGTCGGACCGGCGCGTGCTGGTGCTGAAGGGCCGCGCCGAACAGCCGGAGATGTTCGCGTTCACCGCGCCTGGCGTGCTGCGGAAGCTCGACCTGGAGGGCCGGCCCATCGACGGCCGCCTGCCCTACAACCTGACGCGCGCGACCGGGTTTCAACCGGTCGACGTGCGGTTGACGTTGCGCGGGACGTATTCGTACATGGCCGACGCGGGCATCTTCGTGGAATGCTCGACCGGCCAGCGCTGGCCCGTGGCCACCGAAGCGGCCAATGCCGATCTCGAGCGCGCGTATGCCGCCGCGCGCCCCGCACCCGGCGCGGCCGTCCTGGTTGAACTCGACGGCCTGGTCGCCCGAGCGGCCGAAGATGGAGGGCGCCGGCGGCCAGACGACGCTGGTGGTCCAGAAGGTCGGCCGAGTCCTGCCGCGGGAATCGTGCGCGCCGCGATTCACCAGTGCGCCACTCGCAGACATCGACTGGCGCCTGACCCGGCTCGGCGATCGCGAGATCCCGGCCGCGAAGGATCCGCGGCGCCAGCCGTCGCTGACGTTCCAGGCGCCGATGGGCCGCACGCCCGGCGCCTACTCGGGGTCCAGCGGCTGCAATCGCATGATCGGCACCTACGTCGCCGCGAATGCGACGATGACGCTGACGGGCGGCGGCACGCTCATGGCGTGCAAGGAAGAGGCGGCGACGGAAGCGGCCTTCCTCGCGGCGCTCAAGGCCACACGGACCTACCGCATCACGGGGCGCGTCCTGGAGCTGATGGATGCCGACGGCAAGCGGCTCGCGCGGTTCGAGGCGAGGGTGCCGGCCGGGATCACGCGGTAGGGGACGGGTCTGTTTTCCACAGATGGGGACAGGTCTCGGCGGACCCTCCCGTTGCCGAGACCTGTCCCCATCTGTGGAAAACAGACCCGTCCCCCTATAATGTCGCCATGAAATCTACCGCTCGCACGGCTGTCGTCGTCCTCACCCTTGCCCTCGGCGTGTCCACCGTGTTCGCGCGCGCGCAGCAAGCCGCTCCTCCGTCCAAGGCCAATCTGATGAATCCGGCGGCGCTGAACGAAAAGGCGCCGGACGTCTTTCTGGCGCAGTTCGACACGAGCGTCGGCACGTTCGTGGTCCGCGTCACGCGCAACTGGGCGCCCAACGGCGCCGACCGGTTCTACAACCTGGTCAAGAACGGCTTCTACGATGAGTGCCGGTTCTTCCGCGTCATCCCTGACGTGCTCGTCCAGTTCGGCATCCACGGCGACCCGGCGGTCTCGAAGGCCTGGGAGAAGGCCTACATCAAGGCGGATCGGGCCCGGATGACCAATACGCGCGGGCGCCTGTCCTTCGCCGCCGCGTCGTCCGTCCAGGCGTCGGACCAGGGCACGCGCGCCACGCAGGTCTTCATCAACTACGGCGACAACAACAAGATGGATCTGGAAGGATTCGCGGCGTTCGGTGAAGTCACCACCAGCATGGTGATGGTGCAGCGGATTTTCGACAAATACGGCCCGGGCCCGGATCCGGCCGACATGATGACCAAGGGCAACGCGTGGTTGATCCCGGCCGCGCCGCAAATGGACTACATCAAGACGGCGACGATTGCGCCGATGGCGAAGTAGGCGACGGGCGCGGCGGATCGGTCCGCCGCGCTACCAGCCGAGCACTTTGGCGAACACGAGCGGCGCCACGATCGTGGCGTCCGACTCGATGATGAACGAGGGTGTATCCGGACCGAGTTTGCCCCACGTGATCTTCTCGTTGGGCACCGCTCCCGAATACGATCCGTAGCTGGTCGTCGAGTCGCTGATCTGGCAGAAGTAGCCCCAGAGGCGCACGTCGGGCATCCGCAGGTCCTGGTGCATCATCGGCACGACGCAGATCGGGAAGTCGCCGGCGATGCCGCCGCCGATCTGGAAGAAGCCGATCGAGCTTGCGCGGCGGAGACGCTCCCGTACCACTTCGTCAGTTCGATCATGTATTCGATGCCGCCGCGCATCGTGGTCGGACTTGGTCACCTTGCCGCCGATGCACCAGGCCGCGAAGACATGTTGCCGAGCGTCGAATCTTCCCAGCCGGGCACGAAGATCGGCAGGTTCCTCTCGGCGGCCGCCACCATCCAGCTGTCCTTCGGGTCGATCTGGTAGTACTGCTTGAGCGCTGCCGCTCAGCAGGATCTGGTAAAGAAACTCGTGCGGCAGCGCGCTGCGCCCGGCCGTGTCGGCGGCCACCCAGCGCTCGGCCACGACGCGCTCGATGCGGCGCATGGCTTCTTCTTCAGGAATGCACGTGTCGGTCACCCGATTGAGGTGATGGTCGAGCAGATCCTGCTCGTCCGTGACGGCGTCAGTTCGCGATAGTGCGGGATGCGCTTGTAGTGATCGTGCGCCACGAGGTTGAAGATGTCTTCCTCGAGGTTCGCGCCCGTGCACGAGATCGCGTGCACCTTGCCGTGCCGGATCATCTCCGCCAGCGACACGCCCAGCTCGGCGGTGCTCATCGCGCCGGCCAGGGTCACCAGCATCGCCCCACCCGACTCGAGGTGACGGGTGTACGCATCCGCCGCGTCCTTCAGCGACGCCGCGTTGAAGTGACGGTAGTGACGATCGATGAATTGGGAAACCGGACCCGACATGTCTCCTCCGTGCATTGCGCCGGCCCTGAAGGGCCGGCCTACATTCCGATGTAGGGCGGGGCTTCAGCCCCGCCCCGCACGCCGGCCCTGAAGGGCCGGCCTACATGGAATCATCGCCCGCCGCCGCCCGTCGCCGGCGCGTTCAGGTACTTCTCGAGCCAGCCGACCCAGCGCTCCTGCACGTCGCGCTGGCGCACCGGGTCGGTCGCGTTGTGCCCGTAGATCGGGTACGCAAAGAACTGGACGGTCGTGCCGGCCGACGCGATCGTATGGAACAGCTTGTAGGAGTTGGTGATCGGCACGCGGTAGTCGCCCGTGTTCGCCAGAATCAGCGTCGGCGCCTTGATCTTGCTGGCGTAGCTGATCGGCGACTGCTCCTGCACGCGCTTCATGGCGTCGGGGTTCACGTAGGGCTGCCCGCCCTGCCGGCCCGCGCCGTCGCTCAGGTTCTGCTGATCGATCTGGTCCGTCACCGCCGCGCCGGCCACGCCGGCTTTCCACAGCGTCGGGTAGTTGCCGAGCATCCAGGTGGTCATGTAGCCGCCGTACCGACCAGCCGCCCACGCCCATTCTGGTCTCGTCGACGATGCCCCTGGCCTTGACGCGCGTCGATCGCCGCGATGACGTCACGTCCCGGGCCGGCGCCCGCATCGTTGCTGATCGCGCTCTGGAACTGGCGGCCCAGGTTGTCGCTGCCGCGATAGTTCGGCTGCAGCACGAGCCAGCCCTTGGCGGCCATCAGCTGGGCACCCGGGCTGAAGTTCATCAGCGACGCCGCGCGCGGCCCGCCGTGAATCAGCAGCACGAGCGGATACTTCTTCGATGGATCGAAATCCGGCGGAAACGTCAGGATCGCGTTCTGCTCGAACTTGTCGTTTGTGAAGGTGACGACCTCCGACTTGCCGAGCGGAATCGACGCGATCTCGCCGTTCACGTCCGTCAGCCGCTTGACCGGCGCGCTCGGCGACGCCATGTAGTAGAGCTCGGCTGGCCGCGTCGGCGACGTGCCCGCGAAGGCGATCGCGCCCGTCGGCCCAATCGCCATGTCCACGAAGAACGACGAGTTCGGGCTCACGTCGCCCGTGTCGAGCTTCTTCGGGTCGCCCTCGAGCGGCACCTGCCACAAGGACACGCGCTCATTGTCGTTGCCGCCGACGATGACCGACTTGCCGTCTACCGCCCAGAGCACGCGCGCCAGGCCGCGGTCGATCGACTGACCCAGGCCGCGCGAGTTGGCGGCGATGCCGCCGCCCGCGCCCGCGCCCCGTCCGCCCGCGCCACGCCCGCCCGGCGGGGTCGTCGGCGGCGTCGTACCCGTCGCACCCGTCGTACCTGTCGTACCCGTCGTACCTGTCGTACCTGCTCGCACCTGTCGCACCCGCGCCCGGCGTCGCTGCCGTCGCTAATCCATTCGCGCCCACCGGCGCCACCGCCGCACCGCCGGCACCGCCGCCCTGGGTCGCGATCATGGTCTTGTCCGGCGAATACACCGGAAATGTGCCGTTCACGTTGACCGGTTGGAGCGTGCCGTCTGCGATGCTGACCGCCTGCAATCCGCCGCCGCCCCGACCGCCGCCCGCCGCCGCACCGCCGCCGCTGCGGGCGAAGATAATCGACTTGCCGTCAGGCGTCCACGTGATCATCGAAGACGGCGCGCCGGGCGGACGCGAGACCGGCAGCGTCCAATCGCCCGAGGTCAGCCGCTTCATCTCGCCGCCCGCGGCCGGCACCATCCACACGTGGGTCGGCGGCAGGGTCGCGGTCGTCAGAAAGTTGTCGTTCATCTGGACTTCGAAGGAATCGTTCCAGCGCTGGTAGCCCGTCTTCTTCTCCGGCTCATCGGCGGTCGCAAAGCCAATCGTCTTGCTGTCCGGAGACCAGGCGAGCTGCTGCACGCCCATCGGCGCTGTGGTGATCTGCTTCGGCGTGCCGCCTTTGGCCGGGATCGCGAAGATCTGGGGCTTCGGCGTTCCGTTCGTCGGCACGGTGGCCAGATACGCGATTTCCTGGCCATTGGGCGCCCATCGCTCGAACGACACGCTGATCGCCTTCGCGCCATCCACCAGCGTCGTCGTCTTGCTGCTGGCGATGTCCACGACGACGAGCGACGCCATGTAGCGGTCCTCGTCCAGATTCGGCTCGGACACGATGACGGCGATCGACCTGCCGTCTGGCGAGAACTGCGGATCGCCGACACGCTTGACCTTCGAGAAGTCGTCAAACGTGAAGCGCCGGACGGCCTGCTGGGCCGGCAGGCCGACGACCAGCGCCAGGACCGCGACACACGTAGCCAGAATGATCTTCTTCATCGATATCCTCCGGAGACCACGGGCGCGCCCGTGCGAGGGCATCGTAACACCGGAAGGGCGAAACTCTGATCCGGGATTCCGGACGCCTGGCTCGGCCTCGGGGAAGTCTCTGGTGTTCCGGGTGACGAGCAGCGCGGACTCGTGCTGCGCGGTGGCCCAGATGATGGCATCTGGCAGGCGCACGCGCCGCGCGCGTCGAAGCGAGACGGCCGCCCGGGCGACTGGACGCGACAATTCAACGAGCGTGAAGTCGCGAAGGAACATCTCGATCACGTCCTCCTCTTCTTCGCTCTGGGCGCCGGCCAGCACTTCCATCCACGTGACGACGCTGACGAGGCGTTGCCGGTGGCGGTTGATTTCCGCCTCGGCTTCCGGAATGCCCTTCAGGTAGTCGATCAGAATGTTGGTGTCGAAGAGCGCTTTCACTGGCGGCGGCCGCGGCGCTTGTTCTGGACGGGCGCACCCGGTTTGCCGCGACCGTCCCACTCAGCTCGCATCTGTTGCTGCCAGGCCAGGCCGTCAATCGTCCGGTCGCGCCAGAGCCCAAATGCCGCCTCGCGTCCGCCTGCGGCCTGCTGCCCCACCGTGGCCGCCACCGCCCGGCGAATCGCTTCAGCCCGGGAAATCCCGTCGCGCCGGCACCAGGCGTCGAGCGCGTCGAGCTGCGCCGAAGGGAGATCAATGATGGTGCGCATGGGACGTCATCATAGCACGTCATCATGGACAGGTCGGAGGTCAGAGGTCAGAAGTCAGAGGTGTGGAACGAACTGACGCGGGCCATCTTTCTTCCTTCTTGGCTTCCGGACCTACCTTTGACTTCTGACCTCTGACCTCTGACCTGTTGCTACCCTCCGATCCGCAGGTCCTGCTTCTTCTTCTCGCCTTCGGCCACCGTGATCTTGAATCGACGAAGACACAAGTTGTTCGAGGTACTCGGGCTCGAACTGGAGCGTCGTGTCCAATTCGGTCAGCGCACAGAGGTAGTAGTCGCCAGGCGGAAGATCCGCGATGAGATAGGACCCGTTCTCGCCAGAGCGTACGGATCGGATCCGGCGCGAGTCAGGCACCCAGAGCGTCTTGTCGGTCGGGAACACGAAGACATAGAGTTGCGGCGCGGGCCGCCCTTGGTGGTCGGTCAGGGCGCCCGATAAGTCGGCTTGCGCATCGGTGAAGGTCACCACGAGACCGGAAACGTCCTGGCCGGGCTCGATATCGAAGGATCCCTCGGCGATGTCCCTGCCATTCAACACGGCGGAACGCAGGAACCAGCCGGCAGGCGCTGTGGCCATGAATCGATAGGATGCCGGCACCACGGAATCGATCCGAAAAATGCCATCAGCGCCGACGGGGGCCGACGCTCCCCCAGTCCTTGGTGGCGCACCAGCCGCCGCGACGATCTGTATCTGAAACCGCGTCAGTTCCACGCCCACAGATGACGCCGCGCGAGCCAACATGGCCTGACCCGACACAGACACGCCGGGCTGCAGGCGAATAGTGACGTTCGACAGGTCCTTCCCCGCCACCACCACATCGGCAAGACCCCACAGCGCGGGCGGCGAGGGACCCGTGTTGACTCGCGCAGCGTCAGCCGGAGACACCCTGGCTACCAGCGTGTATGAACCAGGCGTGAGGTGGGAACAGGCAAAGGACCCGTCTGCGCTAGGACGGTTCATCGGGATCCCTGAGGGCGCCAGCATCGGATTGGGCTCCCTTGCCGTGCAAAGGACGCTCACGCCCGGGGCCGGCTGTCCATCCAGTCCGATGACGAACCCACTGACGCGCGCCACGGGAACGAACTGGAGGGAGAAGTCCACGCCCAATCGCTCCTCGCCACGACCGAGCGTGATGACGACGCCTGCGGAGGCATCCGTCGTGCCCGGGAACATCGTGGGCGCATAGGTGGATGCCGACGGTTGCGGCGGCACCGGACCGGCACCGCTGGCGGCCCAGGCAAGATCGGCGGCCTGCGCTTCGGCCAGGACCGCTTGCGGCGGCGGCGCTGAGGAGACGAGGTATTCGCCGGGTGCGAGCCCATAGATCCGGTACTCGCCGTGCGCGTTCGTCAGATTCTGGGACGGCTGGCTTGTCGCACGGCGCCGGCGTACGCCCTTCACGACCACAAACTGATTCGCTTCGACCACCGCACCGGACACAGGCTGCCCGCTGCGATCGAGCAACCGGCCGCCGATCACCGAGCCACGCCAGAGGGCCATCGGTCTTGCGCTGAACGCCTCGCCTTCGCCCACCACGACGGCGCTGCCGGGCATTCCCGGCTTCGGCGCGCCGTAGCGCATCGAGAGGTACGCGCCTTTTGCGGCGCCGAGCACGTACGAACCCGCCGGCAGCGCGCTGAAGACATACCGGCCCTGATCATCCGTCGTCGTCGAGCGCATGTCCTCGATGCCCGAGCGTGACAACGTCACCGTCGCATGACGCAGCGGCGCGCGCGCCTCATCGTCCGCCACCACCGTGCCCGTGACCACGGCCGACCCGACCACCGCCACTCGGGGCTGATCGCGCGGCGGTGTCTGCGGCGGCGTTTGCGCGCCAGCCGCCGCGACAGCGAGGACAACGACGGTCAACGTCACAGCGGATCTCATCGCTTCACCAGAACGCGCACGTCCTGCGACTTGCTGTCCCCGTCGCTGATCGTGACGCGCACCGCATCCGCCAGGAACGTGCTGCGGACCTTTCCATCCGAGAAATCCGCCGGCCAGTCAGTGGCGAGGACGAGGTACTCCCCTGCCGGCAAGCCGCGGAAGGTGAACCGTCCATCGCGCCCGGGCGCGGTTGTCTGGATGCGGCGCGATGCCAGGCCCGGTGTCGGCCACAGCGACTGGTCTGCCGGAAACACGGCTACCGTGGCCATCGGCTCCGGCTGACCATTCGCGTCTCGCGCCGTCCCAGTCAGCGTCGAGACTTTGTCGGTGATCGTCACGACCACATCGATGATGCCCGTAGCGGTCAATTCGAACGGCTTGTCGACCGCATTCTGTCCGCCCACCGTCACCGATTTCAGCATCCAGCCCGGCGGCAGTTCGGTGACCACCACCACATATGGCCCCGGCACCATCTGACCGGTCAGGTAGCGGCCATTGTCGTCGGGATGAACGATCCAGCCGGCAGGGCCCATCAGCGAACTGGCGCTTCCGGGCATCGGTGTCGGCCTGATGCCGATCGCGCGGAGCGCCGCCGGCGACGGCGGTGGCCCGGAGCCTTCAACGACCAGGCGTCCGCCAATCGGAGCGCCAGGCTGCAACCGGATGGTCAGATCGGCCAGGTCGTTGTCGCTGCCGACCGTGATCGAATCCGCGGCCCACAGCACCGGCTCCGCCGGCGTCGATGCGCGCAGCACGCGGACCGTGTAGGGCCCGGGCGCGATGCCGAGAAACGTGAAGTCGCCGTTGCCGTCCGTCAGCGCCTGCGGCGTGTCGCTCGCGATGGACCACATGGCCATGCCGGCGTCGGCATCGGGGGAAATCAATCGAAGGGCCATTCCGGCGATCGGCCCATCCGGCCCGACGACGCGGCCTGACACGCGCCGCGCCGGCACGGGCCGCACGATCAAATCGATGCCCGGCTTCTCTTCGCCGGACGCGATCGTCACAACCGATGCGGAGGCGCCGCCGATGCTCGACGGATGAAACGTGGTCGGATAGAAGGACAGGCGTCCGTCCTGGGAAAGGAACGGCGGCACGACCCACGAGTTCTGCATGCCGAACTGGCTCACCAGGAAGTTGCCGACACGAACGCCCACGCCCCGCGGCATCAAGCTGCCCGATGCGACGACCTGGTTCGCGTAGGCCCGCCACGTCGCGCCGCCTTCGCGCTGCGCCTGCTGAAAGCCATCCACAGCCGACGCCGGCACCGTCGTCGTTGCCGCCAGCAACCCGACGAGATAGTCGCCGGGCGCCACGTCGGCGTGATAAATCCCGCGGTCGTCCGTCGTCAACTTGGCGGCGGTCTTGATGACCGGAGCGCCCCAGTCGGATGAGCGGGCCAGCACGGTGATGGGCGCGCCGACCATGGGCTCACCGGCTTCGTCCGTGACCCGGCCGCTGATGCCCCCCAGTCTCCACATCTGAACGGTGACGTTGAGTGGTTTGTCGGCGTCCGTGATGTCCAAGGCGCGCACGACATCGAGCGCGTGCCGGATCAGCGGCGTCTGGCCGAAGGCGCCACCGACATATCCGGAGGCGGTCGATGCGATGACATACGCGCCGGCGGGCAGATCGCGAAACAGGAACCGCCCCTGTGCATCGGACATGACACGCCGCGGACCGCCGGCCACACCGTTGCTGAACACGGCTGTCGCGGGGCCGAGCGCCGGCCCCGTCAGCGTGACAGCGGCGCCGGCCACGCCGGTCGTGGTGCCGGCTTCGACGATCTTGCCAAGAATGATGGCGGCGCCGGGCTTGAGAACGGGTGCTTGTGGTGACGGGCCCTGTCCGGGTACTGCTGGCGAGGGTCGCTGAACCGGCGGCGCCACCGCGCCCTGGCCGGCTGCCGCGAGCGCAATAGCTGCGGCCACCAGTCCAACCGTCAGGCCCGCCTGGATGCGACGCATCGGTCTCCAGTTGAGGATACGCCGAGACGGAACACCGTGTTGCCCGTTCGGCTCCCGCGGGTGGCGAAGCCCCGCCGAGCGCGCCGGCCCTAAAGGGCCGGCCTACACCGACGGACCCACGCGGACTGCTGTAGGCCGGGGCTTCAGCCCCGGCGTGCGCGCGGGCCTGAAGGCTCGGCCTCCATCCGGACCGACTATTTTCTCGCCGCTCCAGTGATCTTGATCGGCGGATTCAACGTCTCCGTGCCGTACGCGCCGGTCGGGCCGGTCTTGGACGCGTGGATCTTCTTCACGACGTCCATGCCGCTGACGACGCGGCCGAAGACGGCGAAGCCCTGGCCGTCGGCGTTGCGCTCGCCGGCGAAATCCAGCGACGGCTGGTCGCCCACGCAGATGAAGAACGACGACTGGGCCGAGTCCGGCCCGCTGCGCGCCATCGACAGCGCGCCGTCCACGTGCTTCAGTCCGGTCACACTCGTGCGCTCCAGGGCGATCGCCGGAAACAGCTCCTTCGCGCGCGCGGGGTTGCTCTGGACCTGGATGACCTGGATCTCCACGTCGTGCCGCGTCGTGTTGTCCGGGCGCACAGAGCGATTGACGATCGCGCCGTCATAGAACTTCCCGTCGACATACTTGAGGAAGTTCTCCGCCGTCACCGGCGCGTGCGCCACGTCCACTTCGACGGTGATCGCACCGAGCTCGGTCTGGATCACGACGGTGACCGGCGGAGGCGGCGTTGCGGACTGCGCCTGGAGCAAGGTCAACAAAAGAAGGTAGCCTGCAATCATCGGAATCCTCGCTTGCACCGGCGGGCTAAAGCCCGCCGGCTACTGCAGCACGACGCGTAGTCACGGTCGTCACCCGTCGTCACCCGTCGTCACCCTCGTCGGTCACCCGTCGTCACCCGTCGTTACCTGCGCGAAGAACTTGTCCAGGAACGCTTCCATCCGGTCGAACGTGTACAGCCAGCGGCTGTGCAGCAGCGTCTCGTGCACGTCGTCGGGGAACACGATCAGCTCGTGGTAGATGTTGCGCGCGCGCAGCAACTGCACCAGGCCGACCGTCTGCGCGAAATTCACGTTGCGGTCGTCGTCTCCGTGCACCAGCAGCACGGGCGACTTCCACTTGTCGATCTCGGAGATCGCCGAGGAGCGGTAGCCGAGGCTCGTCTGGGTCGAGCTGCCCCGCGGACGTGCACGCCGGCGAGGTCGATGCCGAGCTTGAACAGATCCGAGTTGCGCGCGAGCGCCTGCGCGGTGAGCAGGCCGCCGTACGACAGACCCCAGATGCCGAATCGCTGCGGATCGACATCGGGCCGCGCGGCCAGCCACTTGCCGGCCGCGAGCACGTCGCGGTACTCGGAGTTGCCGCGCCGCGCCGGTTTCCGGCGCCTGCCGGAACGCGCGGCCGTAGCCCGACGCCGCTGCGGTAGTTCACCGACAGGACGATGTAGCCCTTCGAGACGAGCCACTGATTCACGCCGTAGAACACATGGTAGAAGCTCAGATAGTGCCAGCCGAGCAGCATCTGCCGCTGCCGGGCCGCCATGCACGAAAATCATCGCCGGGCGCCGCTCGCCCGGCTTGAGGTCCGCCGGCAGGAACAGCTGGCTGTGGAACTCCATGCCGTCGTCGGCCTTCAGCGTCACGTTCGTCGGCACGACGATGGAGCGACATCGGGAAGTCCGCACCGAGCGTCGGATAGATCACCTTCTGCGCCTTCTGCGCCGACGTCGGCCGGCGTCGGCGCCGTCGGCCAGAGCGCGACGGACATCGGCCGCTTCGCGTCGGCGCTGAGCACGGCGATCTGTTTGCCTGACGCCAGCGGCGCCGGCACGTTCTCGATGCCGTCGCCCGTCGTCATCTGCACCGGCGTCCCGCCCGACGTGCGGCACGGCCCAGATGTGGCGGCGATCGATGTCGTTCGTGTTCGTGCAGTAGAAGAGCATCTTGCCGTCCTTGGAAAGCGCCGCGGCCGTCGCATCCTCGATGATGCCGACCGTCGTCGTGAGCTGCACCGGCGCCGTCTTCCCGGACACGTTCATCGAGTAGTAGCTGTTCGATTCGTCGGTCGGCTTCGCGAGCTGCGTCCAGATGAAGACGTCGCCGGCCCAGGTGATGTTGTTGAGATTGCCGAAGGCGCTGCCGGCTTCCGGATGCCAGACGTCCTTCGGCTCTCGCCCGTCGCGACGTCCGCGATCATGATCGCGAGCGAGTAGCCGCCGGGCAGCGTGCGCGCGATACAAGACCGGGCTGCTGCGCGAGCGGCGCAGTGGGCGGCGAATCGGCGGCTTGTGGCGGCCGCTTTGCACGCGGCCGCGTCGCTGGCCGCCCCGTCGCTCGTCCAGCGGGAGCCGCGGCGGCCGCGCCGGCGCGGCTCGCCGCCGCCGCGGCGCGCACCGGCGGCGCCTGCTCGTCCGCCCCGGGGCCGCGTGCCGCCGCGCCCCCACCCCCGCCGCGGCCCGCGTCACCGCCGGCAAGCCGCTGCCGCGATCCCGGCGTCGGACTGCTGGCCGAACGGCAGACCCGGGCCGGCGCAGGAACGCGATCTTCTTGCCGTCGGGCGACCACGTCGGGCTCGTGTCGCGATCGACGCTCGGCGCCACGTAGCTCACCAGCTTCGTGCGCTCGTCGTACATCGCCGATGAAGCTGTGATCGCGTGCGGTTGCTCGAGAACGCGATGCGCGTGCCGTCCGGCGACCACTTCGGTCCGCTGTTGCGTCCCCACGCGTTGATGAACGGCGCCTCGCCTTTGTCGGCCTTCGTCGGCGCCGCCGGCGCGGCTGACCGGCGCGCGATAGATCTGCCCGTCCTTCACGTAGAGCACGAAGCGGCCGTCGGGCGAGACCTCTGGGTTCGTGCCTTCAGCCAGCCGGCGCTCGGTGCCGGGCGCGGCGGTGCGCACGGCCCAGATCGCTCGCTCGGCGCCCTCCGGATCGCCGCCGGGATTCGCCACCCAGCCGGCCGAGTTCGGCGCGCTGCCGCGCACGAACACGATCGCGCTCCCGTCATCCGAAATCCGCAGTGTCGTCAGGTCCGTTCCGTCGTCTTTCAGGAACGACGTCGCGCGCACCGGCGTGAACGCGGGCCCGACGGCCGTGAACACGTTGCGCAGCCCGGCTTCGTACGCGATCCACGCGATGCGATCCACCTTCTTCGCGGAGACCAGCTCGATCGGCAGGCCCGGCTTCAGGAACTGGGCGATGGTCGGCTGGTGCTTTGCCGCCGAAGTGGCCGGCGCCTGCGCGGCCAGGACCACCGGCGCGAGCACCAGGACTGGAAGAAGGATGGCGATCGAACGGATGCGGCGACTGTGACTGAACATGAAGGAGTCTCCCGTGGTGCCGAATCATACCGCGCGCGCAAAAAAGAACGGGGCCAGCGCGCGTGCGCTGGCCCCGGGAGCGATCCGGCGGGCTCAAGCCCGCCGGCTACTGTCACTCCGTGTCGTACCTGTCGTACCTGTCGGAGAACGGGGACGGGTCTGCTTACGCAAGCGAGACCCGTCCCCATCAATTATTTGCCCGCGTCCAAGTCGTTCCAGTGCATCAGCGTGTTGAACCCAGGATGAACGTGCCCTGGGTCTGCCACCGCCAGAACGGGCGGATCGCGAACATCACGACGTGGCCCTTGCCGACCGGCGCGTCGATGAGTTGCGCACGATTCGCGAGGTTATCGGCGCCGTTGACGCCGCCCGACAGCAGCATGTCGTTGGCGTCCGGCGGGAACTGCAGAATCACGCGCGGACTGCATGAAGTCGATCAACTGGGTGCCTGCCGCCCCCCGCCGCCACGGCCGCCGCCGGCAAACGCGCCAGCGCCGCCGCCGCGCCCGCCGCCAGCCGCGCCTGCACCAGCCGCCGCGTCCGCCGGCGCCTGCCGCCGGCGCCACGCCGCGGAGCCGCCGCCGGCGGCGTCCAGTCCTTCGTCGGATCCCAGTGCCGAACACGTTCTGGCTCGAGCCCATCGGCGCCGTGTTCTGGTAGTCTGCCGCCGCCACCGCCGCGGCCACCGCCGCGCCGCGGCCGGCCGCCGCGGCCGGCGCCGCCGCGAGCGGGCCGGGATAGCCGGCGACGCTGAAGAGCGGTCGGGCGTTCTTGAAGTAGACCGGCAGATTGATTGCGCTGGAATGCCGTAGACAATCGGGCTCGTCTTGTCCGCGACGATGCCGCGATAGACGGAGCCGGGCGCATCAGGCCCTGGCCCTGATCGATCGTGATCCCCGGCGTCAGGAAGTTCTGCGGGAAGATCGACGCCGTGCCGCCTTCGGTGATCAGCGTGCCGCCGGCGCCCACGAAGTCGTACAGCTTCCGCAGCCCGGACGGCCCAAGGCCGCCGCGCGTGTCATCGGTGGAATCCGGCGAGCCCAGCGCCTGGAACTCCGCGGTCTTCTTGTACGGAATCGGCGTCGCCGGACGTCGGCGCTTCCTGTCCCACACCGCCGCCGGTCGGCCAGAGGATCACGTCGAACTGCGCTCGCAGATCGCGCTTCACCACTTCGTTCTCGCCGAAGTAGGTGTACGGAATCTTGTAGTAGTCGAGCGCCGCGCGCACCCAGCCCTCATCCTGCGTGTTGCCCCAGCTGTGGATGTAGCCGATGCGCGGCACGTCGAGGTCGTGCGTCTTGACCGTCGCCCGGCGCCGACGCGACGGCGAAGCCCGACAGACCGTAGCTCCGTGAGCGCGGCTCGAGCTGCGCGCGATTGGCGTTCGGGATGATGAACGCGCCCGGCGCGAACGTGCGGCCGCCGGCCTCGAACTCGCGCTTCGGCCGCCGCCATCTTCATGGCTGGCGAACTGGAAGCGGAAACGCGCCAGCAGATTGTCGCCGGTGTGCTCGACGATGAGCGTGATGCCCGTGCCGGTGATGCCGCCCGCCGCGCGGGCGGGCCCGGTCACCGGCGCCATGGCCGCCGTAGAGGAGCCCTTGTCGGTGATCGGCGCGATGACGAGGTTGCGCATCATCGGGTAGGTCCAGCCGAGGTCGTCGTACGGGCTCGGGATTGGCCATCGAGTAGTTCTGGATCGCGAAGTACATGTCGACCACCGTGCGGTACGGCTGGTCGCCGCGGATGATCCAGTCACCGGCCTTGACGATACGTTGCCGGCGGTGAAGGCCGCGGTCGCCTTGTGAATTCCACGCCCTGCGCCATCAGGCCGTGACGGCTTCCGCCGCGTTGGCCTTGCTGTGCTGGTCGGCCGGAATCACCCACCGAACGTCGGGGCGTTCCGTCCGCGAGCCACCGCGGTGCGGTTCTTGACCCAGTAATTCTCGAGCCAGCGCTCCTTGTCCTTCGCGGCGAAGTTGAGCGCGAAGAGCACCGCCGACTGGCTCATGTTCACGTGCGCGCGCGGGCCCCAGACCACGTTGCCCGGATCCGGATTCGGACGGAACCACTCGCGGCTCTGGCCGCGCCCGCCGCCGCGACCGCCGCCGCCCCGGCTGCGCGCCGCCAACCGCCGCGCCACCGCGCCCGCCGCCAGCACCCGCCGCCGCCGCGCCGCCGCGTCCTCCAGCGGCCGCACCAGCGCCGCGCCACTCGCGCCGCGCCCGCACCCGCAGCACCCGTAGAACCTGCGGAACCCGTAGAACGCCGCAGCACCTTTCAGCGCCGCCTGCGCTCCCCGGATACGTCACCGCCGTCCCCGGATTGAAGCTGTTCACTTCATAGAACCGGCCCGTCGCGTTGTGCCCGTGCGCGACGAAGAACATGTAGTTCGGCGTCCACCCGTCGTAGAAGCCGTACGTCCACACGCCGGGCACGCCGCGCTTGGTCATTTCCATGACGTCGTTCTGCGCGAACATCCACCATTCGTTAATCGTGAGCGGATCGAGCTGTTCGTTGTACGGCCCGGTGCCCGTCGACACGTAGAGCAACTGCGCCGCTTCGTGCAGGTCGTGCAGCACCGTCGGCTTCCATTCGGTCGCGAATTTCTCGACGTTCTTCGTCATCGCGAGGAACTGGCCCATGCCGTCGCGGTTGTTGTCGTGCGCGACGTACTTGCCCCAGTACGGCATGCCGAGCTGCCCGCCTGCCCTTCGGCCGCGCGCTTGCGCGTTGTAATAGAACGTGTCGACGACGCGCTCGCGCCCATCCACTTCGATGACCGGCGTGATGAACGTGATCACGTTGTTGCGAATCTGCTGGATGAACGGCGTCTCTTCGACGACCAGCCGGTACGCCAGCTCCATCAGCATTTCCGCGCCGCCGCGCTCGGTCGAGTGCACGCGCGCTCGTCAGCCAGTAGATCGGTTTCGCCTGCGTGATGATCTGCCGCGCCTGCGTCTCGGTCGTCTTGCGCGGGTCGGTCAGCGTCTGCAGGTAGCCCTTGTAGCTGGTCGAGGTTCTTGATCGTCGTCCTCGTTCGCGATGGCGAGCACGACCTGGTCGCGGCCCTCCTCCGTCTGGCCGATCACCCAGAACTTCGCGCGACCGCCGTGCTCGGCGTCCGCAATGGCCTTGATGTAGGCATGAATGTCCTTGGCGTAGGTCGAGGTAGCCGGGCTGGCCGGCGATATGGCCGACGGCCGGAACTTCAGCGGCGTCGGCACCTTGTCCGACGCGGGCAGGTGATCGACCAGCTCGGTGTTGATGCGCGGGTCGGTCAGCGACTGCTTGATGAGCGCGGTGTACTCAGCGTCGTACTTCTGAACGACCGGAGCTTGCGCGGACGGCGCAGCCCACGGCATGAGCGCGATGGCGGCAAACAGCATCCACGCCAGATGGCGCGCAACCTTCGTATGTGTCGACATTTCCAGCCTCCTGAGGCGTTCCCGATCGCGCCGGTCCGGCGCGAGTGGATATTACACCCGGGCGGCGGCGGTGAGCGCGGCAACGTACTGGCGCACGCCGGCCTCGAGCGGGGTGGGCGCCAGCGCGTAGCCGGCCGACCGCAGCCGGCCCATGGGCGCTTCCGTAAAATATTGGTAGGTTTTCCGCAGATCCGGCGGCGTGTCGATGAACTCGATCTGTTCCGGCCGGCCCATGGCCGCGAAGACGGCGCGCACCAGGTCGAGGAAGGTCCGGGCCTTGCCGCTGCCGAGGTTGAAGATGCCCCGCGGAAGCGGCCGCATCGACCAGCGCCAGCAGCACGTCGACGACGTCGTCCACGAACACGAAATCGCGGGCCTGATGCCCGTCCGCGACATCCGGGCGATGACTCTTGAACAGCCGCACGCCGGCCCGTCGCGCGAATCTGATCGAACGCCTGAATGACGACGCTCGACATCGGGCCCTTGTGCCGCTCGCCGAAGCCGTAGACGTTGAAGAACTTCAGGCCGGCCCACGCGGGCGGATGGCGGCCGGCGCGTTCCTTCGCCGAGCGCCCAGAGTCGAATTGCTGTTTCGAGTCGCCGTACGCGTTGAGCGGCGTCAGCTGCGGCAGGGTCGCTTCGTCATCCTCGTAGCCCAGCGCGCCGTCGCCGTACGTGGCGGCACTGCTGGCGTAGATGAACGGCACGCCCAGTTCGGTGGTCCGGCGCCACAGGTGCTGCGACGACACGCACGTTGACGGTGTTGAGGTAGGCGCGATTGGTCTCGCGCGTGTCGGTGCACGCGCCCATGTGGATGACCGCCCGCACGCGCGCGCCATGCGCGCCCAGCCAGGCGTCGATGTCGTCCATGCCGACGCGCGTGCCGAAATCAATGCCCGCGTGTTCGGGCCGGGTGTCAAACGCGTCGAGCCGATCGACGGACACGACCGGCACGCGGCGCGCGCCGAGCGCCTGCACGCACCGGGCGCCGACGAACCCGGCGGCGCCGGTCACGACGATAACTTGATCAGAAGAAGAGACCGCCATGGAGGTCAATCGGTACCATCCGACGTCCGGCGGGCTGAAGCCCGCCGGCTACTGCAGCACGCCATTGCGGCACGCTTGCGGTACGTAGCCGGCGGGCTTTAGCCCGCCGGACTTAAGTCGCTAGGCGTGTGCGGAGGTGTCCATCCGCGTGAGGTCGGACAGCTTCAGCTTCCCGACCTTGGCGGGCGCGTCCTTGAACGTGCCGACGACTTTGCCGGCGGCCACTTCGCGTTGCGCCGTCGTGATGTGCTTGTGCTCACGGCCTACCCGCGGAAGGCAGCCGCGCATCAACTGGGCGGCCCTCAGCCCGGACACGATGGCGAACTGAAACTGATTCATTTCGATGGGACGACTTACCACGGCACCTCCGCCATGCGTGACCGATACCTGCAAACACCTGGGCCGGTCTGCGCGCACCCTGCGGGGGGCACTGCTCGAACGCTCGCGGGCTCTGGACGACCCTTTCAGTGTACTCGATTGACCGTGCGACTGGTGCTTTTCCAGCAGCACCACGGACTATCCCCCACGGCCATGGCTCGACCCGCGCCGCGTGTCGGCCAGTCGCACGAGCGGCAAAGGCTCAACGCTTGCATAAATTCGTACGCCATTCTCCTTGGGAGCGCTGTATGCCGCACAAGCACGCGCTGGTCCGGTCCGACCACGGCGCGCCGCGTAAGTCCTTTCCCGATGTCCGGCACCTGGCGCCGGTGCTCAGCCTCAAGCCCGTGACCGACCCGGACGACGTCCGGCGATTCGTCGAGCGCGTCGGCCGCAGCCGTCACGGCGTGCCCGGCGGTTACGTGCTCGAGCCCAGGTTCGACGGGCTGTCTTTGGAGGTGGTGTATCAGGATGGCCGGTTGGTCCGTGCCTCGACGCGCGGCGACGGCGAGTCCGGCGAAGGCGTGACGGCGAACGTCAAGACCATTCGATCGGTGCCGCTGCGGCTGAGCCTGGCGCGGGTGCCCGTCCCCCACTTCCTGGCCGTGCGGGGCGAAGCCATGATGCGCATCGCGGACTTCCGCGCGCTGAATGCCGCGTTGACGCGCGCGGGCCGGGCGCCGTTCGCCAATCCCCGGACCGCGGCCGCCAACTCGATCCTCCAGCTTGATCCGCGCGTGACGGCGGCGCGGCCGCTGCAGGTGTTCTTCAGCGACATCCTGTACATGGAACGCAGCAGGCCGCCAGAAAACGGCCGGGCGCTCCTCGACCTGCTGGCCGACTGGGGACTGCCGACCAGTCCCGAGGCCAGGCAGGCTGGATTGCTCGACGAGATTCTGGCCTACCGCCGGGCCATGCTCGCGCGCCGCGAGACGCTCGGCTACGACATTGACGGCATCGTCATCAAGGCCAACGACCTCGCCGTGCGGACGCGGCTGCGCGCCACCTCGCGCCATCCGCGCTGGGCGCTGGCGTTCACGTTCCCGCCGCGCCGCACCGCACGCCGCGGACGACCCGGTGGCAGGCCGGAGTACGACATGATGCGGCATGCGCGCTGACGACACCCCGACCCGTATCCTGCGCAACCAGCACCGGAGCATCCTCAAGATTGCCGGCATCCTGGAGTCGCTCCTGGACGCCGCGCCGGTCGATTACGACGACGTCGCCGACTGCGTGCGGTTCATCCGGCTGTACGCCGACGCGCTGCATCACGGCAAGGAAGAAGACCTGCTCTTCCCCGAACTCGTCGCTCGGGGCATGCCGAAGGAGGACGGGCCGATCGGCGTGATGCTGCACGAACACGCGTTGGGCCGCGGATTTGCGCAAGAAATGGCCGGGGCCCTGCCGGACGCGAGAGGCGGCGACGCGACGGCCGCCCAGCGGCTGGCGGACGCCGGGCGCAGCTACGTGCACCTGATTCGCGAACACATCCTGAAGGAGGACGAGGTCCTCTTTGAGATGGCGGATGAGATGATCGACGCGCCCGCCTGCCGTCGTCTGTGTGACGCCTACGACCACGTCTGCGCGCGCACGTTCGACGGCCGCACGGTCGCGGAACTCGAGGGAATCCTCACCGGACTCGCGGCCCGGCATCCCGCGTAGACGACCGACCCCGGGGGCCGGTTGCTTCGATCAGCGCGCGCGCTTTCGCTCCGGGGCGTGGGTCTTGACGTCGCCGCGGCGCCGCCGTTCGTAGTCCTGGAGCCGCCGCCGGGCGGCTTCGAACGCCTCCCGGATCGCCACATTCGCACGCTTGTGGTCGCGCCCGAGTTCATCCTGCTTCCGCGCTTTGTCCTCGGAGCGTGCACGGGCTGTCGGCCGCGTGCTCACCCGTTGATCGATGACCAGCGTTTCGCCGCGCAGCGCGAGGTTGATCCGCACGTGCACGTGGTTGCCGTCGTGGCGGTGGCGTTCGGCGAGTTCCACGAGCACGCGCGCGCTCACGATGGACGTGGCGTAGGCGCCCAGCTTGTCGACGCGTTTACGGATTTGCGTCTCGAGGGCCTCGGTGCCGCGGACTTTGCGAAACGTGGTGGTGAGCGGAATCGGCATGGGGTCTCCTGTCAGTCTTCGCATCCGGTTGAATCTGGAGCAAAGTCCGTTCCGCCCGCGGTCATGCCGCAGGCCTTGCGGAATCGGTTCCCGGAACGAGCGACGCGTGTCGAGTGCGGAGAATCCCCAACCGGGGAGCGGCACTATGCCGGACCAGGCCGGCCGGACGGGACCGCGGCTGACCCGGCGACCCGTTCTGGCTCGGCAGGTTTTCTTGCCGCCGTGTGGCCTTGGCGCGACCCTCGCCGCCCAGGCACCGGCGACGGCATCATGTACGACGAGCCGGACGACAAGATCATCCTCACGAATCACAGCCGACCGGGCACGCTGTGGGCCCTGGATCCCGCGAGCGGCGATGTCGTGGCCACCGTCGAGCTCGAGGACACGTTGCCGGAAGGCGCCGCCGCCGACGGCAAGGGCCACATCTTCGTCAACAACGAAGGCACGAACACGATTCAGGTGATCGACGTGAAAACCTGGAAAGCGACGGCATCATGGCCGCTGGCGCCGTGCGAAGGGCCGACCGGCATCGCCTACGACAAGGCGTCGAACCGCCTCTTCTCCGGCTGCAGCGACAACTCGGTCGTGGTGGACGCGAGCACGGGCAAAGTCGTGGCGACGACAAGAACGGCACGCGCGTGGACGCCCTGGGCTGGGATCCGGCGAAGAAACTCATCTTCATTCCGAACGGCGGCGAGGGAAACGTGACCGTCGTGCACCAGGATTCGGCCGACAAATACACCGTCGTGGCGACGGTCGCGACGGTGCCGGGCGCCAAGACGATCTGTGTCGATCCGGCGACGCACAACGTGTATCTGTTCCAGCCCGAGCGCGGTCCCGGCCCGCGCCCACGCCCGCCGCGGCGGGCGCGCCGCCGGTGACCGGCCGCGGACGCGGTCCCCAGGGCCCCATCATCGCGGCGTGGTTCGTCGTGATTAAGCAGTGACCGCGGATCCGCGATAGTCTTCGCCGTGATGGACGCTGGGCTTCGTGTCCGTATCGGGGTCGCGGTCTGGCTGCTGGCCGCGGCCCCCGTCGTTCGCGCAGGCCCAGCAGGCGGCGCCCGCGCCGCTCACGCTCACGGGCGCCATGCAGCGCGCGCTCGAGGCCAATCCGGACATCGCCGCCGCGCGCCTGGCCCGGGCGGTCAGCGCCGCC
This sequence comes from uncultured Acidobacteriota bacterium, assembly GCA_963751445.1. Classification (GTDB taxonomy): domain Bacteria; phylum Acidobacteriota; class Vicinamibacteria; order Vicinamibacterales; family SCN-69-37; genus DASUGC01. Next base: position 692,658 of record CAVVUL010000010.1, read on the forward strand.
GGCATCAACGTCGCCGCCGAACGGCCGAATCCTGAAGTCACCTACGAAATCGCGAAGGAAACGCCAAAGCAGTCGGTCACGGGCGTCGTTCCCCATCGAGCTCGGCGGCAAGCGCCAGTACCCGCATGGATCTCGCCAAGGCCATGGCGGCGACCGGCGAAGCGGCCATCAACCAGGTCGTCGCTGTCGTGCGCGCGGAAGTGCGCCGCGCCTATTTCGCGTCGGTGGCCGCCGAGCGGCGGCTGGTCCTCGCGCAGGATTTGCGCAGTCTCGCCGTGCGGGTGCGCGACGCCGCCAAGGCGCGGTTCGAAGCCGGCGACGCGCCCGAGGTCGAAGTGGTGCAGACGGAACTCGCGCTCTCGTCGGTGGACAACGAGGTCACCGGCGCGCGCGGCGAAGTCACCGCCACGCGCGCGGAACTCAACGCGCTGCTCGGTCAGCCGGCCGGCACCGCCCTCGCGCTCACAGACGACTCTGAACTCGGGCGGGGTGCCCAGCGCGGACGCGGCCATCGCGCAGGCGCTCCAGGGCAATGCCGAGCTCGCGGTGCTCGATCGGCGGCTGGTCGAGCAGCAGTTCCGGCGCGCGGTCGCCAAGTCGCTGCGCACGCCGGATCTGGCCGCCGGGCCGGCGCTGACGTGGGACGCCAGCCGGAATTCTCGGTCGGCTGGCGCCTGAGTTTCGCGATGACCGTGCCGGTGTTCACGACACACAAGGCGGGCCTGGTGGTGGAAGACGCGGAACTGGCCCGGCTGCGCGCCGAGCGCGACGCGATGGCCGCGCCGCGTGGCGGGCCGACGTCTACGCGGCGCTGGCGCGCGCCTCGGCCGCGCAGGAGCAATTGCGGCGCTACGAGAAGGAGGCGCTGCCGCGCGTGGTGCAGCTCGAACGCATGGCGCAGGACGGCTACAACGCGGGGCAGACCGGATTCGTCGCGCTGCTGCAGGCGCTGCAGCAGGCGCACGAAACGCGGCAACGCGGGTTCCAGGCCGCGCTCGACTTCCAGTCGGCGCTCGCCGATCTCGAGCGCGCGATGGGCCTCGGCAGCGCACAACATTCGGCGGATGACCGACAGGTGTGATGACTCGAATCCGCCGGCTCAAGGCGGTGCCGTGGCGTGATCGGCGACGACTCGTCGCGTGCTGCGTCCGCCGGGTGCGGCAAGCCGGCGCTCGAAGTCGCGGAAACGACGGCGGCCGTGCCCGTCACGGTGGAAGCCGCGCGGCTCGACACGATTCGACGGCCTCATCACCGTGACCGGCACGGTCACGCCCGGCGCCCGGCGCGGACTGGATCATCACCGCGCCGGACGCCGCGCGCATCGCGGAGTTGCCGAAGGCCGAAGGCGACGCCGTGGCCGAGGGCGACCTGCTCGTGCGCTTCGACATCCCGACGCTGGCCTCTGAGGTCGGCCGCCGAACGAAGCCGGCGGTGAGCCAGGCCACGCGCGGCTGGAGACTCGCCAAGGCCGCGGTCCGCGGCTGACGGGCCTGGTCGCGCAAGGCGTCGCCGCGCGGCGCGAAGTCGAGGAAGCGCGGCGCGAACAGACTGGACGCCGAAGCGCGATCTCGCGCAGGCGCAAAGCGCCGCTGGCAAGCCGCGGCAATCCCTGGCCGACCGCGCGATCGTGCGCGCGCGCTTCGCCGGCGTCGTCGCCAAGCGCTGGCACAACGCCGGCGACCTGGTGGAAGCCGCGGCAGCCGACCCCGTGCTGCGCGTGATCGATCCCGCAGCACCTGCAGGTCGTGGCCGCCGTGCCCGTCGCGGACCTCTCGCGCGTCCAGAACGGCCGCAACCGCGCACATCGCCGGGCCCGGCGGTCGAGAGAGCAGGCAGCTCGCGTCGTCGATCGCCCGACCGGCGCAGGTCGACCCGGCAGCGCCACGGCGACGGTCCGGCTCGGCGTTCAAGGAGCCCGACGCAGTTGCCGGTCGGGCGCCGCGGTCGAAGTGGCGATCGTGGCCGAGCGAACGCAAGGGCGTGCTGCTGGTGCCGGCCGTCGCGGTCATCCGTGACGGCAGCGAGACGTCATCGTGTTCGTCGCCGGGTCCGACGGCAAGGCGCACAAACACGCGGTCACGCTCGGACTCGCGACGCGCGAGCTGGTCGAAGATGCATCACGGCATCGCCGCCGGCGATCAGGTGATCACCCAGGGCCACGATGGCTTGCCGGACGGCGGCGCCGATCAGCGATCGCGAAATGAACCGATGCCCCGGGCCTGGCCACGCGTCCACTCGCGCGCCGTCCTGGCTGCTGACGGCGGCCTGTGGCCGCCGCGGGCGCGATCAGCAGCGTCGTCGCTGCCAAGCGACATCTATCCTCCGCTGCAGTTCCCGCGCATGGTCGTCATCGCGCCATGCCGGCATGACGCCGGCCGCATCGATGATGCTGACCGTCACGCGCCCGGTCGAGCAGGCGATCATGGAAGTGCCCGGCATCCGGCGCGTCCGCTCGCGGACGTTCCGCGGCGCCACCGGAAATCTCGGCGCAGTTCGAGCCCTCGACCGACATGGTGGTCGCGCTGCAGCAGGTGCAGAACCGCGTCGCCGAAACGCGGCCGGACCTGCCGGCTGACGCCGAGCTGGCCGTCGATCGCCTGACGCCGACCGCGTTTCCGTTCTTCATCATGGACGTGACCGGCGGCCTTCGTCCGCCGACCTGCGCGACTACGGCTATCTACGTGATGCGGCCGGCGCTGGCGCGGGTGGCCGGCGTGGGACGCGTCGAGATCCTGTCCAGCGACACGCGCGAAATCGAGGTCATACTCGATCCGGCGAAGCTCGTCGGCGCCGGGCTGACGGTTAATGACGTCTCCGACGCGCTGAAGGACGCGAACGTGCTGGCGCCGGCCGGGCGCTTCACCGAGCGCGGCACGCAGCACCTCGTCCTCGCCTCTGGCCTGTGGCAGTCCGCCGACGACATCGCCACCACGCCGGTCGCTCGTGAAGGACGGAACCACGATCCGCGTGCGCGACGTCGCCACGGTGACATCCGGCGCGCCCGACCGGACGATGCTCATCGTCGGCGGACGGCCAGGACGCCGCCACCGATCGACGCGTCTCCCAGCAGATCGGCGCCAACATCCTCGACGGTCAGCCAGGGCGTCGAGACGCCCTCACCGACCTGGTCACAGCGCTGCCCGCGGGCCTCACGCTCACGAAGATCTACGACCTCGCGGAGTTCGTTGAGCGCGCATCACCAACGTCCGCGACGCCATCCTCATCGGCGGCTTCCTGGCGGTCATCGTGCTGCTCGCTCTTCCTGCGCAACTGGCGCCTGACCATCGTGGCCGCCTGCACGCTGCCGCTCACGGTGCTCGCCACGTTCTTCTTCATGCGGCGTGTTCGGCGAGTCGATCAATCTGATGTCCATGGGCGGGCTGGCGGTCGCCATCGGCCTCGTCATCGACGATGCCGTCGTGGTGGTCGAGAACATCCATCGGCGGCTGACCGAGGGCGGCGGCGCCGAGTCCGTCGAACGCGCTACCGAACTGGTCGCGCCGCTCGTCGGATCGACGCTGACGACGGTCGTGGTGTTCGCGCCGTTGGGCTTGTTGTCCGGCGTGGTCGGCCAGTTCTTCCGCGCGTTGTCGCTGACGCTGTCGGTGGCGGTCCTGGTGTCGCTGGTGCTGGCGCTGACGCTGATTCCGCTGCTCGGCCGCGCGGCGTATCGGCGACGGCCGCCGCGTCCGTCGACGAGCACACGCCGGCGCTCATCGAACGCGGCTACGTCGCGAGCCTGCCGGCGTGGCTGCGGCGCCCGGCGCTCGTCGTGCTGGCGCTCGTCGTGCTCGTCGGCGGCGCCGGCGGCCGGCTATCGTACATCGGGACGGGTTTCCTGCCGGCAGCCGATGAAGGCGGCTTCGTCATCGACTACCTGACGCCGTCGGGGTCGTCGCTCGAATACCGACGCGCGGCTGCGCGACGATGGAGAGCGATTCTCGAAGACACCCCGAAGTCGCGACGTTCTCCCGCCGCACCGGATCGGAGCTCGGCCTGTTCGCCACGCAGCAGAACACCGGCGATATCCTCGTGCGGCTGAAGCCGCGGGACCAGCGCGAGTCGATCGGCCGACGACATCATCGACGACATGCGCAGAAGCTGACGGAAGCGGCGCCACGACACCGAGATCGAATTCGTCCAGCTCCTGCAGGACATGCTGGGCGACCTCGAAGGCAACCCCGAGCCGATCGAAGTGAAGATCTTCGGCGACGACCCCGACGTGCTCGGCGAGCTGGCCGAGTCAGATTGAGCCGAAGCTCGAGAAGATCGAGGGCGTCGTCGACGTGGTCGGCCCGCAGCGACGGCAACCCGGAAACGACGTGGCAGATCGACCCGGTCGCGGCCGGCCGGCTCGGGCTGACGTCGATCAGGTGTCCGCCAGCTCGGCCAGCGTGGCGCGGGGACGGTCGCCACCGACCTGCGGCTGCTCGATCGCTCCATTCCCGTGCGCGTCCGCTATCCCGACGCGTATCGATTCGATCCCGAAGCGACTCGCCGACACGCCGGTGCGGGGCGCCAAGGGCGAGCTCGTGCCGGCCGGCGACGCTCGCGACGGTGACGCAGAACGGCCAGGAAGAACTGCTGCGCGAGAACCTGCGCCGATGGCGCTCGTCACGGCACGGCTCGAGGACGCGACCTCGGCAGCGCCGTCCAGGAAATCCGAGGCGGCCATGGCGGACGTGACGTTCCCGGTCGGCTACACCTACGAGGTCGGCGGGCAGTACTCAGGCGCAGCAGCAGGCTTCAGCGAGCTGCTGATCGTGTTCGCGGTGGCGATCGTGCTCGTCTTCGTGATCCTGGTCGTGCAGTTCCGGTCGTTCACGTCCGCGACGCTCTCATCCTCGCCGCGGCCCGTTGTCGCTCGGCGGCGCGCTGGCGCTGCTGCTCCTCACGGGGACGGACCTGAACGTCTCGTCGGCGATGGGCCTGATCCTGCTGGTGGGCCTCGTCGTCAAGAACGGCATCGTGCTGCTCGACTTCGCCGAGAAGCGCCGGGCCGAGGGCCTGCCGGTCGAGGAGGCCGTGCTGGCCGCCGCGCGCATCCGCCTGCGGCCGATCCTGATGACGACGCTGTGCACGCTGTTCGGGCTGCTGCCGCTGGCGCTCGGCCTGGGCGCCGGCGCCGAACTGCAGAAGCCGCTCGCGCTCGCCGTCATCGGCGGCCTCAGCCTGTCCACGCTCGTGACGCTGTATCTCGTGCCCGCCGCCTACGTGGCGCTCACGCGGCGGCGCGCGAGCCTGTAGGCCGGGGCTTCAGCCCCGGCGTGTTCGCAGGGGCTTCGGCTCCCGCGCCCGCTACTTCTCGCGCCGCAGTACCAGACGAAACGGCTTCTTTCCGGCGACCCGATAGGCGCTGAAGCCACGCAGGTCCAACGTCGCGATTTCGGTGACGCCAAGACGGCCTGCGAGCACCACCAGCGTCGCGTCCGCGAAATCCATTGGCGTATCGCGGTACTTGTCCATCAGGTTCACCGCCTCCTGTAGATCGGGAGGGGCCGTGAGAGCGACGATGTCCGTCCCGCTCGCCAGCAGAAATCCCGCAAGCATGCCCGCTCCCCTATCGTCCTCGGCCACGAGATGCATGGCCTCCGTGACCACGGCCGCGGTCGTGTAGAGTCGTCCGGCGAATCCACCGAGAGCCGTCGCGACCAGATCGTGTGCCGGATCGGCGGCGTCCACGTAGGCCACGAGTGGACCGGTGTCGATCAACCAGCGCTCACCGGCCATGCGTCACGACCGCCAGTTCCGGTCGCGCAACGGTCCCCGCCAGTCCGGCCTGCCGGTCCTGGGAAGGCTCAGCGCACCCTTGTACGGTCCGGCGCGTTCGGCGATCGTGCGCTCGGCTAATGCGGCATCGAGCGCGTCACGCACGATGTCCGATGTGGTCTTCCCGAGCCGCCGAGAAGCCTCGGCGAGTTCCTTCGCCTGCCATTCCGTGAGCCGAACCGTCAGCGTGGCCTTCATGAGCTGATTGTATCACATCTGTCTTACATGCGAACTACACCTCAAGCCCTGGACCGGCGTCCCGGCCGTGCCCCCCCTTAGCGTTCTCTAATCCACACGATCGACTGCGGCGGCACCGGCGCGGGCCTCGGCGCGGGCGACTGGGCGGACGCGGTGGCGCCAGCGACGGCCGCCGGCGTTGGACGTCGGGGCTCGGCCGGGGCGTCGGCGCCGGTGGCGGCGGCGCCGGCGGATTCCGGTTGTAGCGCGCGAAGTTCGGAATCGCCGTCATCGGCGCGCCGTTGGCGAACGTGCCTTTGATCACGGTCACGCCGCCGAGCAGGTCGCCGCGCCATTCGGTCGAGAGCGTCGCCGCCGGCGGCAGCGCCTGCGTGATGTCCTGATCGATCTGCTCGATGTTGTACACGAGCGGGCCATAGCGGAGCGCGACCTTGTCCTTGTTCGGAAGAACGGCGTCGGCGGCGCCGTCCGGTCCGCGCCCTGGACCATCGTCACGATCTTCTCGCTGGCGTAGACGCGTTGCGCAACCATCGGCAGTTCGAGCGTGATCGTGTCGCCCTTCTTCCAGGTGCGGGCGATCTCCGCGTAGCCATTCACGACAGTCGGCTTGACCGCCGCGCCGTTCACGGCCAGCGACGACGAGGCCGTTGGCGGCCGGTTTCGACGAGTAGAGGCTGCTGACGTCGCGATCGGGCACGCGGATCCGCACGCTGAACGCCTTGGCGGCAGCCGGATTCACGCCGATCGTGACCTTGCCGGCCCATGGGTAGTCGGTCGTCTGTACCATCTCGACGTCGGTGCCGGCGACGCCCGGCACCATGACCCTGCTGCCGACGAACAGGTTCACGTAGATGCCGTCCCCGCCCTTCGAGTACGTCCACGTCGGCAGCATCAGCATCGTCCGCGCCAGATTGCCGACGCAGCACGGGCACGAGTGCCAGGTCGTCCGCTGCGAGTTCTGATCGAGCGGATTCGTGTAGTAGAACGTCGTCCCCGCCAGATCCAGCCGCCGTAGAGCGCGTTGTACAGCGTCTGCTCGTACAGGTCGGCGTACTTCGCGTCGTGATACGCGAGGTGCAGCTTCCACTGGAAGAACACTTCGCCGCAGCTCGAGCACGTTTCGCAGTACGCGTTGTTGCGAAGCGAGTAATTCGGCCCGAAGCCCTCCGAACTCTCGCCGCTGCCGACGCCGCCCGTCAGGTAGTACTTGCGGTGGACGATGTTGTCCCAAAGGGACTTCACGGCGCTCTGATAGTCCACGTCGTGCGTCTCGACGGCGACGTCCGCCATGCCCGAGTAGGTGTAGACCGCGCGCACGGCGTGGCCGACGGCTTCGTACTGCTGCTGCACCGGCACGTGGCTCTGGTCGTACTCGGTGCCACCCTTGCGATTGTCGAGCAGGAACTTCGCGAGCGCGATGTAGGGATCGCCGGAGGCCCTTGCGGCCCGGCATCTCGACCTCGTTCACGTAGCGCCCGAATCGGACCAGCGCCTGCTCCATCTCCTGATGCCCGTCGAACCACTCCTGCTTCGGCGCCGGGCCGAGGTGTGCCACCCAGCAGTCCGCCAGCTTCTTCGCGGCGTTGTAGAGCCGCGCGTCCTGGCGGTTCGTCATCGAGTAGTGATTGATCGCCGACTCGATGAAGTAGCCCGCGGTGTAGCCTTCGTGGTTGCCGCGCGCCTGAGGGGTCCAGCGCTCGACGCCGTCGCGCCACGCGCCCGCCGGATTCGGGGGCACCGGCGGCGCGCCGCGGAGGGTGTAGGCGGTCTGCAGATAACCGTCGGGATGCTGCGCCGCGAGAATCTTCGGAATCCAGTCGTCCAGCGTGGCCTTGAGCCTCGCCTGCGCCGCGATGATGTCCTTGTCGCCCTCGGGATCGACCATCAGAGCCAGGCTGATCGATTCGACGGTCTGGTGCACCCACGCGTTCGAGAACACGTAGCCCTTGTGCGCGGTATGCGGCTCGCCGCGCAGCGCCTTCGCCGCTTCCACGAAGTTGTCGATGCCGCCGGATCCGGTGTTCGTGCCCTGGATGAGGTCCGTTCGCTCGATCTGCGCGACGCAATGCGGAATCCAGGTCGTGATGAGCGCCTTCGTGCGCGACTTCCACATCGGGCTCGTGATCGTGTGGCGCGTCGTGACGACCGGCGCGAGCTGCACCGGTGGCGGCGGCAGTTCCACTTTCACCGCGAGCGTGGACTCCGCCTTCGTCGTCCCGTTGTCGGCCGTGACCTTGAGGACGTAGTCGCCGGTTTCGGCGAACGTCGCGGTCGTCACGGCGGCGTTCGGGTCCGCGAACGTGACCGCGCCCGGGCCCGACAGCTTGCTCCACGTCGTCTTCGGCGCCGGCCCCGGCGGTTCGGGCGGCGGCGTCGGCGCCGCCGCGGCTCCGCGCCCGCCTCCGCCGCCCTGGCGGCCCGGCCGGGGTGGCGCGCCGTAGCCCGCCCAGCCATTGAGATAGGTCCTGCCCGTCTTCATGACCACGCGGTCGATGCCGGCGATGGCATTGAGCGGCTGGGCCTGGGCGGACACCGTGAACGCGTCACCGAGCGCGCTCATGACCGGTGTGGCGACAACCGTCAGCGCCGCCACCTTGCCCGCTGCTTCGAGCATTTCCCGCCGCGTCATTCCCGCGCCGATCGCTCTCGTCAGCCATGGACTCGCTCCTCTTCGACACTCGATCGGCGAATCGTAGCACCGCGTGCATCGGAGGGGGGAACTCTGGACGATGGACGATGGACCCTGGACCCTGGACTATGTCCTCCACTATCGTGTAGCGATGTCCTGGAGGGTTTCATGTCTCGATCGAACGTCCTCGCCGTCTCCGCGGCCGTCGTCACTCTTGCTGCCGCGCTGATGAGCGCGTCATGCGGTCAGCCGGCGCCGACGCCGCAAGCCTCCGCCCCGGGGCCGAATCCCCTGCTCGCGCCGAGCACGCTGCCGTTCCAGGCGCCGCCGTGGGACAAGATCAAGAGCACGGATTTCGCACCGGCGTTTGACGACGCGCTGAAGCAGCATGACGCCGAGATTGCGGCCATCGCCAACGATCCGGCCCCGCCGACATTCGAGAACGTCCTGGTCGCGCTCGAGAAGAGCGGCGTGACGCTGACGCGCGTGCAGTACGCCTTCAACACCGTGACGAGCGCGAATACCGACGAGACCCTCCAGACCGAGCAGGAGGCGGTGGCGCCGAAGCTCTCCGCCCATCAGGATTCGATCTACCTCAACGCCGCGCTGTTCAACCGGCTCGAGACCATCTACAAGAACCGCGCGCAGCTGAAGCTCGATCCCGAATCGCTTCGGCTCGTCGATTACCAGTACCAGCAGTTCGTGATGGCCGGCGCGAAGCTCTCGGACGCGGACAAGACGGCGCTCAAGAAGCTGAATGAGGAAGATGCCTCCCTCAGCGCGAAGTTCGGCAACGCGCTGCGCGCCGCGGCCAAGGACGCGGCGCTCGTCGTCTCGGACAAGGCCGAGCTCGCGGGCCTGTCGGACGGACAGATCGCCGCCGCGGCCGACGCGGCCAAGGCGCGCAAGCTCGACGGCAAGTGGGTGATTCCGATCAGCAACACCACGCAGCAGCCGCTGCTCGAATCGCTCACGAACCGGGCGACCCGCGAGAAGCTCTTCAAGGCCGCCTGGACACGCGCGGAGCGCGGCGATGCCAACGACACACGCGCGACCATCAGCCGGCTCGCCGAGATCCGCGCGGCCAAGGCGAAGCTCCTCGGGTCAGCCGAACTTCTCGGCGTGGCGCCTGCAGGACCAGATGGCCAAGGTGCCGGTGAACGTCCAGAAGTTCCTGGCCGATCTCGTGCCCGCGGCGACCGCGAAGGCGCAAGGGCGAGGCCGCGGACATCCAGGCGCTGATCGATCAGCAGCGCGGCGGATTCAAGCTCGAGCCCTGGGACTGGGACTTCTACGCCGAGCAGGTCCGCAAGGCGAAGTTCAACCTCGACGCGGCCGAGGTCAAGCCGTACTTCGAACTCAACCGCGTGCTGAAGGACGGCGTCTTCTTCGCCGCGCACGAGCTCTACGGCCTCACGTTCACGGAGCGTCACGACCTGCCCGTCTACCAGCCGGACGTGCGCGTGTTCGAGGTGTTCGAGCGCGACGGCAAGCACGCTCGGCGCTCTTCTACTGCGACTACTTCAAGCGCGACAACAAGAACGGCGGCGCGTGGATGGACCGGCTTCGTCGGCCCCACGAAGCTGCTCGGCTGGCAAGCCGGTCGTCTACAACGTCACGCAACTTCGCCAAGCCCGCGGCCGGCCAGCCCGCGCTGCTCACGCTTCGACGACGTCGGCACGATGTTCCACGAGTTCGGCCACGCGCTGCACGGCATGCTGGCCGACCAGCAGTACCCGACGCTCTCGGGCGCCAGCGTGCCGCGCGACTTCGTCGAGTTCCCGTCGCAGTTCAACGAGCACTGGGCGCTCGACCCGAAGGTGTTCGCCAACTACGCCAAGCACTACCAGACCGGCGCGCCCATGCCGCAGGCGCTGGTCGACAAGATCAAGAAGGCGGCCACGTTCAACCAGGGCTACGCGCTGACCGAGATCCTCGCGGCCGCGTCTGCTCGACATGGCGTGGCACACGCTGCCGGCCGAGCGCCGGCAAGCAGGACGTCGACGCGTTCGAGACCGCCGCGCTGACGAACGCGCATCTGGACCTGCCGCAGGTGCCGCCGCGCTACCGCACGAGCTACTTCCTGCACATCTGGGCGCGGCGGCTACTCGGCCGGCTACTACGCGTACCTCTGGGCCGAGGTGCTCGACGACGACGCGTACGAGTGGTTCGAGGAGCACGGCGGCCTGACGCGCGAGAACGGCAAGCGCTTCCGCGACATGGTCCTGTCGAGGGGCAACAGCGAGGACCTCGCCACGGTCTACCGCGACTTCCGCGGCCGCGATCCGAAGATCGACGCGTTACTGGTGCAGCGGGGACTGAAGGGGAAATGACGTTAAGTCAGAAGTCAAAAGTCAAAAGTCAGAAATAGGTTTGAAACTTACTTTTGACTTCTGACTTTTGACTTCTGACTTTTTCTACTCGTATCTCAGAGCCATCATCGGATCCACGCGTGACGCGCGATGCGCGGGAATGAAGCCGGCGCCGAAGGCGACCGCCGCGAGGACCACCACGGCGCCGGCGAACACACCGGGATCGAGCCCGGTCATCTGATACAACTGTGACGCCAGCGCCCAGCCGGCGCCCATCGCGAGCCCGAGCCCCACGACCGCGCCGACCAGCGTCATCCACGCCACCTGCCGCAGGACCATCGCTGCGGATGCGCCCGGCATCGGCGCCAAGCGCCATGCGCAAGCCGATCTCGCGCGTGCGCTGCGCCACCGTGTAGGCCAGCACGCCGTAGAGCCCGACCGCCGCGAGAATCGTGGCGAGGCCCGCGAACACGGCGGCGAGCGTGCTGAACATGCGGTCCTCGGAAACATTACGCCGCGCCTGGTCCTGCAACGTCCGCAGGTTCTCGACCGGCAACGTGGGATCGACGCGCGACCAGCATCGGCGGAATGGCGGGCATCACGGCGTCCGGTGCGGCGGCCGTGCGCGAGGTAGAACACGAGCGTGCCGATCTGGTCGTCCTGCCGGTACGGCGGGAAAAACAGCGGCGGCACCTCCTGCTTGACCTCGCTGTACTTCGCGTTCTTCACGAGTCCGACGATCTCGATGTCGAGCTTCCCGCCGTTGCCGATCTCCATGCGCCTGCCGACGGCGTCGCGTCCGAGGCCGAACTTCTTCGCGAAGGCTTCGTTGACGAGCGCGACCTTCGGCGCGCCCATCGTGTCGGCGCGCGTGAACTCGCGGCCCGCGATCAGCACCGGGACTCCGAGCGTCCTGAAATAGTCCGGCGCCGATCTCGTTGAACTGCGCGTTGAGTGTCGGTATCCGGCCCGCCTGTGAAACCCTCGACGGACACGTTGCTGCCCCAGTTGCTGCCCGACAGCAGCGGCACCAGGCCGGATCGTCACGCCGGTCACGCCGGGCAGGCGCGCCAGTTCATCCTCCAGCCGTTCGAAGAACTGCTTGGACTGCTCGGCCGTGTAGCCGTTGATCTCCGGCGAGACGCCGAAGTCGACGACGTGATCGGTCTTGATGCCGAGATCGACGCGAGTGATGTTGACCAGGCTCTTCAGGAAGAGGCCGGCGAGCGACGAGCAGCGCCATCGACAACACGATCTGCGTCGTCGCCAGCGAGGTGCGGAAGCTTGGCCGGGCGCGCGCCCCCGGGCTGCCCCGCCTGCCCCTTCAGCGCGACGGCCAGGTTCGGCCGCGTGCTGTGCAGCGCCGGGAACAAGCCGAACAGCAGCCGGTGCCGACGCGTGGCGGCGGCCAGAAACAGCAGCATGCGCCAGTCGAGCGTGAACGGCCACGAGGTCGCCCGCGTCCTCCGGCAGCATTGCCGGATGCCGGCCAGCGTCCACTGCCCCACCAGCAGGCCGAAGGCCGCCGCCAGCGCCGCCAGGAGCACGACTCGCCCAGCAGCTGCCGGATGAGGTGCCAGCGGCCGCGCCGATCGACAGACGCACGGCCATTTCGCCCGACCGGCTCGTCGCCCGCGCCAGCAGCAGGTTGGCGATGTTCGCGCACGCGATGAGCAGCACCACACACGTGACGCCGAGCAGCATGACGAGCGGCACGAACGCTTCTTCCGGCGTGTCACTCTGGCCGCGCGCACCGGGATCGAGCTGGACCTGCCTGGCCTTGAATTCGGCGAGCCGGGCCGGCGGCATGCCCGTCTGCAGCGGCGCCTCGACGTCGTTGAGGATCGCGCGATACGGCTGGTTGATGGCCGGGCGGGCCTGGTCGATCGTCACGCCCGGCTTGAGCCGCGCAAACAGGTAGATCCAGTAGGCGCGGCGCTTGTCGAGGAGCGGGCGACCCGGCTGCATCAGTTCAGCCATCGTCACCGGCACGAACACGTCCGGCCGGGCGCCGATGGTGGTGCCGTCAAAGCCGTCCGGCGCGACGCCGACGATCGTCAGCGGATGGCCGTTGACGATGAGCGGTTCGCCGATGACGGCCGGGTCCAGATTGAACCGCGTGCGCCAGTAGTGAAAGGTGAGCACGACCACCGTGCCCTCGCCAGGCGCGCTGGTGTCGCGGTCATCGATCAGGCGGCCGCGCGCGGGATTGAGGCCGAGCACCGGGAAGTAGCTGCCCGACACCTCGAGCCCGTCGCCCTTCAGCGTCTGGCCCTTGTACGCCAGGTTGGCGTTGAAACTCCGGTGCGCCGCGATGCCCGTGAACGACGACTGTTGCCGTTCCAGGTCCTGGAACATCGGATAGCTGAAGACCGCGTCGCAACTCCCCTCGTTGCCGCACGACGTCATGCCGGATTTCGGTCCCGGCGACGCCAGATTGACGAGCCGAGTCGGTTCCGGCACCGGCAGGCGGCTTGAGGATGATCTGGTTGAACAGCGAGAAGATGGCCGCATTGGCGCCGATGCCGAGCCCCAGCGACAAGATCGCGACGATCGTGACGAACGGGGTCCTGAACAAGGTGCGCAGCGCGAGCTTCAGGTTGAACATCAGGTATTCGACGAGAATACCGGAAGCAGAGTTGGTTCGCGACCCACGCCGGGGCCGGCGCGGATGGTCCATAATCCACCCCATGGTCAGGCTCGGACGTATCACCTTCACGCTCATCGGCGCCGGCCTCGCGGCCGCGGCGCTGCTTCAGGCGATGCCCGGACAGGCGCCGGCGGCATCATCACGCTTCCCTCCCGCCCTCGATCCCCAGGCCTGGCAGGACCAGGAGGCGATGACGTGGGCCGACTACAAGCCGATTCCCGGCACGAACTGGGGCGACCGTTCGCGCGCACCCGGGCGCGCGCTGAAGGTCGCGCTGATCGCCATCGATTTTGAGGATCAGCCGTTCGTCATCACCCTGCCCAAGCACTCGGACCCGTTCGGCAATCCTCAGGTCGATCCGGTGCCGCGCGCCGATGTCGCGAAGTTCTATGCCGACTTCTGGGGCGTGCCCGGCCCGCTGAACCGCGGCCACACGATCAACGGGTACTGGATGGAGCAGTCGCGCGGGAAGATCGGGATCCCGAAGGTCGATGTCTACGGCCCGTACCGGATGCCGCGCAAGCTCTTCGAGTACGGCCTGAACGAATACAACCAGCAGAGCGGCTGCCCCACCGGCTTCACGTGCGACGGCCGGATGGAACGCGACGCGGACGCCCTCTGGCGCGCCGAGGCCGGCGCGGACGTGGACGGCAAATACGAAATCAAGCTCCGCATTTACGCCGGCTACGACGAGACGACGGTGTGGCAGGAATTCGGCGAGATGAAGTTCGCCAGCCGCGACGACATTCCCGAGATTTGGGGCAACCCGGACAAGACCCTGCCGCGCTGGGTGACGACCCGTTACACGCCCTGGACCACGTGGCGCGCGGGCGCGCAGCAGTGGGGCCTGTCGTCCGTGCGCCAGGGCGAAAGTTCCGGCACCATCACGCACGAGCTCGGCCATCTCGTCTTCAGCGTCGGCGACAACAACAACAATCCGTACGTGACGCCGTACCGGCGCGTGGGCACGGGCCCGTGGGACATGATGGACCGCGGTTCGTTCAACGGCCCGGGCGGCCCGCATCGCCGCTGGGTGGTTCCGGCCGCCGAAGGCGCGTCCATGCCGGCAGGCCTGATGCTGCGCAACCGGCTGGTGATGGACATGCTCTCGCGGGACAAGGTGATCGAGGTGAACCGCGACGCGCTCGCCGCCTCCGGTCCCGTCGTCGTGACGCTGACCGCGCGCGCGGTCGAACCGCCGGCGGGAACCTGGGCCGGCCTGATTGCCAGGCTCGACGGCGCGGCGCCGCAGGACCGCACCGCGGCCTGCGATCGCAACACCGACCCGCTGTGCGCCGGCGACCCCGTCTTCAACAGCTACTCCCTCGAGGTCGTGCAGCGGATCGGCTACGACTCGTTCACGCCGGACAGCGGCGTCCTGCTCGCCAAGAACAAGGACCGGCAGACGAACTCGTGCGGCTATCGGCTGCCACGCCTGGGTGATCGACGCGCATCCGGAAGACATCACGATGCTCGATTTCCTGAAGCCGGGCGGCGAGCGCGTGATGCGCACGATTGCCGATTACCGGCAGTTGAACGACGCGCTGTTTCACGCCGGGCTGGGTTCGGGCAGCCAGTACGAGTGGAAAGACGACGCGAACCGGTTGCAGTTCTATGTGATCGATCGGTTGACGGACGCGAGCGGCGTCCTGTCCTACGTGGTCGGCGTGCGCTCGCTGGACGGCGCCGGGCCGCAGGCGCGCGGCGTGACGCTCGATGCGCCGGCGACCGCCGGTGCGAACGCGTCGGCACCGGCGTTTTCCCTGACCGTGACGAACACGGGTGCGGCGGCAGCCACCGCGCCGGCCGGGCACACGCGCGCGCCGGCCGCGGCGTTCGACCGTGACATCTATCGCGTCAGCGTCAGCGTGGAAGGCGCAGGTTGGCAGGGCGGCGTGCGGAACGCGCTGGTCGCGGTCACCGCCGGCCAGTCGGCGCGCGTTCCGGTCTTTGCGAAGCCGGCGGCCGGATCCGCGGCCTCGGCGCGCATCACGACGACCGTCGTGTCGGAGAGCGATCCCACGAAACGCGCGACGACCGTGACGACGGTGCGGTAGGCGGCGAATCCGCTACGCGCCCATCGTCGCGGCAATCCGATCGCTCCGCCGGGCACCGTCGAGGTCCTTCTCGGTGACGCCGCCCTCGCTGTGCGTGCTCCACACCACCGTGACCCTGCGATAGCTCACCTGCAGATCCGGATGGTGGTCGGCCGCTTCGGCGTCGAACGCCAGGCGCGTGACGAACGCGATCGCGTCCGGAAACGACTTCAAGGTGTAACGCTTCCGGATCGCCTGGCCGTCAGCGATCCAGCCAGGGCTCACCGCCAGTTGTGCGGCCACTTCGTCGGGTGACAGTTTCATGGGCGAGCCGCCAGCATAGTGCACTTTGTTCGCATCACGCGCGTCGTCTGTGTATCATGTCGCCACTCGCGATAGCGCAGCGCATGTCCGCAACGGCGGGGCTGAAGCCCTGCCCGGCAGGCGCCGCATGTAGGCCGGGCCTTCCGCCACCCATGAAGCTCTCGGCGGACTCGCTGTAGCCTTGGCGGAGGTGGTCAGGCCCGGCGAGGTGCCGAGGAGCATGGAACGACAGAGCGTGATGCCACCGACGACGGCGCCGTCCGCCGGGCGGCGCAGCGTCCTGAACTGGTTGCTGGGCACGTGGTCGGCCGGGGTGCTCGGTGCGATCGCGTTCCCGGTGCTGCGTTACCTGGTGCCTCCGGACATCCCGGAGGCACCAACGCTTTCCGTGAAGGGGGGCGCGGCGTCCACGCTGGCACCGAACTCCTCGCGCATCGTGCCCTTTGGTTCCACGCCGGCCATCGTCATCCGCACTGCATCGGGCGAGCTGAAGGCGTTCAACGGCACGTGCACGCATCTGGCGTGCACGGTGCAGTACCGGCCGGACCTCGAACACATCTGGTGCGCCTGCCACAACGGCCACTACGACCTCAACGGCAAGAACATCGCCGGACCGCCGCCGCGTCCGCTGACGGAGTACGACGTCAACGTGCAGGGCGACGAAATCGTGATCTCGAGGAAGGCCTGAGGCCGCCATGCGTCACTGGTTGACCGAACGCCTCCCGATCGCCGAAGTCGAGGCCGCGATCCAGCACAAGACGGTGCCGCAGCACCGGTATTCCCTCTGGTACTACCTCGGCGGGATGACGCTGTTCTTCTTCATGGTCCAGGTCGTCACCGGCATCCTGCTGCTGCTCTACTACCGGCCGAGCGCAGCGGAAGCCTACGACAGCGTGCAGTTCATCATGACGCGCGTGCCGTTCGGCTGGCTGGTGCGGTCGATCCACTCCTGGTCGGCCAACCTGATGGTGGGTGCGGCGTTCGTGCACCTGTTCAGCGTGCTGTTCCTGAACGCCTACCGGCAGCCGCGCGAAGTCACCTGGCTGACCGGCGTGCTGCTGCTGTTCTTGGCGCTGGGGTTCGGGTTCACCGGCTACCTGCTGCCGTGGAACGAGCTGGCGTTCTTCGCGACCCGCGTCGGCACGGACATCGCCGGGGCGATTCCCGGCATGGGCGAAGCGATCGTGCGGTTCCTGCGCGGCGGGCCGGACGTCACCGGCGCGACGCTGACGCGGTTCTTCGGCGTGCACGTCGCCGTGCTGCCGGCGATCGCGACCGCGCTGCTCGGACTGCATCTGGTGCTCGTGCAGTACCACGGCATGAGCGTGCCGCCGTCGATCGAAGCGCGGCCAAGGCCGACGGCACGCCGGTGAAAGCGATGCCGTTCGTGCCGCATTTCGCGCTGCGCGATCTGTTCGGCTGGACCGTGGCGCTGGCCCTGCTCGCCGGCCTGTCCGCGTTCTTGCCGTGGGAACTGGGGCCACAAGGCCGATCCGTTTGCGTCCGCCCCCGCCGGCATTCAGCCGGAGTGGTACTTCCTCTGGATGTTCCAGGCCTGAAGTACATGCCCGCCCACGTGCTCGGCATCGATGGCGAGCTCGTGGCGATTGGCGCCATCGGCCTCGGCGCCATGGCCCTCGTCTTCCTGCCGTTCCTGGATCGCAACACGCCGCGATCCCGAGCCGTGATCACCTGGGCCGCCGTCGGCGCGATGGTGTTCATGATCGCGATGACCGTGCTGGCGCTTCGAGGAGGCCATTGATGAAACGCCCACTGACTGTCGCGCCGGGTCTCCTCGCGCTGTGCGTCCTGACGTCTGCGGCTGGCCTGCTGGCGGGCTCGATCACGCTGCGGGCGCGGACGGCGCAGACAGCGCCTGAAGCTCAAACGGCCGCGCCGAAGACGCCGGCCGCCCCCGTTCCCGCCGCGCCTCCGACCCGAAGTACCCCAGATCAGGCGACCGCCGCGTTCAAGGACGATGTGCACGCGAAGGCGGGATTGAGCTGTGAGTCGTGTCACGGCGCCAAGAAGGCCGATGGCGGCTATGCCCCCGTCGCGCGCACGGCCATCGCGCCCATGTGCGCCAAGTGCCACGCGGACGCGTCGTTCATGCGGAAGTTCGCGCCCCAGGTGCGCGTCGACCAATACGCGCAATACCAGACCAGCGTCCACGGCCAGCAGATGGCGAAGGGCGAGACGCGCGTGGCCACGTGCAGCGATTGCCACCACGCGCACGGCATCGTGCAGGTGCGGGACACGCGATCGCCGGTCGCGCCGGCGCACGTGGCGAGCACCTGCGCGGCCTGTCACGCCGACGCCGCCCGGATGACGCCGTTCAATCGCTCCCCGGAGATCTTCAGTGAATGGTCGAAGAGCGTGCACGCGACCGCTTTGCTGAAGCGCGGGGACACCTCGGCGCCGACCTGCAGCACGTGCCATGGCAGCCATGGCGCCACGCCGCCGGGCGTGGACGCGGTGGTGAACGTTTGCGCGCAGTGCCATGTGCGCGAGGCCGAGCTGTTCAGGGCCAGCAAGAAGAAGGACCTGTTCGCCAGCATGGGGCAGGGCGACTGCCTGGTCTGCCATAGCAATCACCACATCGAGCCGCCGGATCAGACGTGGATCGGCCTCGAGGGCAAAGCGCTCTGCGCCACCTGCCACGACGACACCGTGCCCGGCGCGGCCGTCATCAAGAGCGTGCGGCAGGGATTCGACGACCTGCAGGGCCGGATCAGGGGCGCGGACGCCCTGCTGGCGCGCGCGGAGAATGCGGGCCTGCTGGTCGAGGACGGCAAACTCGCGCTGCATGATGCATCCGAAGCGCACGTCCGGATGCGCGTGTTGGTGCACACCTTCGCCTCGCCGCCGTTCGACGAGGTCCTCAAGGAAGGCGTCGCGGCAGCCGACAAGGCCAGAGGCGTCGGTGAGGCCGCGATGAACGAGCTGCAGTACCGCCGTCGCGGGCTGGCCGTCGCTACGCTGGTCATCCTCGGATTCCTGGCGACGCTCTACGTCGAGGATGCAGGAGCTTGCCGCCTATCTCACGGTGAAGCTGAACATGTTCGACGCCGCCCCAGAAGGACTCACGACAACGATCTGGTAGGGACCGGCCGTGTCGAGCCTGACGGTCACGCCGAATGACGACGCCGTGACATCGCGCACCAGGGCATCGGGCACGGTGACTCCAAGCGGATTCGTCACGATCACGCGGAGTCCCGATTCGAAGCGCTGCCTCTTCACCATGAGGTCCTGCGCCTGCTGGTCATTAAGAATCAACGCCGGCAGCACCTGTTCGATCACCGGCGGCGGCGGCGCCGGCGCAGCCAGAATGTCGAGCGGGTACAGCACTGGACGAGCCGCCATCGGGGTTAGTGACGACCAGGCTGTACCGTCCTGCCGTCGCGAATATCACCGATACGCGAAAAGACAACTGGGTTTGCAGAATGGATTCCGCCTGCATAGACGGCCGCGCCTCCAGTGGGCGTGGCGACGGTCAGGGTCGAGCCCCTGCTGGAAGTCCCGACCGTTCGAATGCGTCAAATCCTGGGACGTGGCTGCCGTGAACAGGACGCTCGGCATCACCCCGTAAATGGCAGGCGTCGAACGTGCGGGAGGAACCGGCCTTGCAGATTGCTGAGCCGCGAGCCCTGCAACCAGAACGGCGGACATCCCGCCTGCGAGCAACAGCGTCCGAACACGTGGCGTGCGTTTGGCCATACTGCCTGCCTCGCACCCCGCTGGGTGCCTGCGCAGTGAGCCATCGTCCAAGGTCCATCGTCGCAGAGTTCGCACTCTGGACGATGACCCTGGACCCTTGGACTACTCCGATTTAGACAGTGCGAACGTTCTCGCCGCGCGGACCCTTCGGGCCCTGGCCTTTTTCGAACGTGACCGCCATGCCTTCCGTCAGCCCGTCGAAGGGCGTGTTGGTGCACGCCGACTGGTGAAAGAAGTATTCCTGGCCGTCGTCGGCCACGATGAATCCGAAACCTTTGTCGCTGACGATGCGTTTGACTGTGCCGTTGCTTGTAGACATACCACTCCTGGAAGCGCCGACCGCGTAGGGGCGCCGGACAACCAGGCGCGTGCTCGAGATTGGGTTCCGCAGCCACTGTAGCACGTCGCGCGGCCGGGCACCGGCACGGGACCGCGCCGGAGGCCGCAAAACCCGTAGTTTGCCGGGTAGCGGCCAGGCGGGCGGATCGCTAGAATCCGCGCCCATAGGAGGCCAAACCATGGCATTCGGATGGGTGCCCGATCGACCGGATATCAGGGATTTCACGACGACCAGCCCGAGCATCGCCGCCAACTTGGCAAAGATCGGAAAGAGCCGGGCACGCCCAGGGCCCGCAAGGCCGTGAACGGCCCGATTGACCTGCGCCAGTGGTGCGCGCCGATCGAAGACCAGGGGGCGCTGGGCTCCTGCACCGCGAACGCCGGCATCGGCCTGGTCGAGTCCTTCGAGCGGCGCACGTTCGGCACGGCACGTGGATGCGTCCCGGCTCTTCCTCTACAAAGCCACCCGCAATCTCATGCACTTGAACGGCGATACCGGTGCGGACTTGCGGACGACGATGAAGGCGCTCGTGCTGTTCGGCGCGCCGCCGGAGGAATTCTGGCCCTACAAGATCCCGGGCTTCGACGTGGAACCGTCGGCGTTCTGCTACGCGTTCGGCCAGAGCTATCAGGCGATTCAGTACCTACCGGCTCGATCCGTCCGGCACGACCGGCACCGCCGCCCTCGCGGCAGTCAAATCGTCGCTCGACGCCGGGCTGCCAAGCATGTTCGGTTTTCCGGTCTACGCGTCAATCGACCAGGCCACCGCGAGCGGGAAGATCCCGTGGCCGGCCCCACACGAAAGAGTCATGGGTGGCCACGCGCTCGTGGCTGTCGGCTACGACGATGCGCTGCCGATTACGAACGCTGGCCCGGACGGCTCCACGACCAAGGGCGCGCTGCTGATCCGGAACTCCTGGGGCACGGCGTGGGGCGACCGCGGCTATGGCTGGCTGCCCTACGAGTACATCGTCAAAAAGCAGGCGGTGGATTGGTGGTCACTGGCGAAAGCGGAGTGGTTTGAGGCAGGTGTGTTCTAGTCCAGAGTCCAGTCCAGTCCATCGAGTCCAGAGTCCAGAGTCCGAGAGTCCCGAGTCCGAAGGGGTGACCGCGTGATCCGCAGCCCCCAGTGAACTCTCCGTGCCTCCGTCCCTCCGCGTCTCCGTGTGAACTGACGGGCAATCTCGGGACAGAATCTGAGGATGCGTCTAGGTGCGCTCGTCGCCGGACTCGCCGCCCTCGCCGGCCTTGGGATGCACGCCCAGCAGCCGCCGGCGTTTCGATCGTCGGTCGATCTGGTCCCGGTCTTTGCCACGGTCCTCGCGGCCGACGGCTCCTTCGCCGCCGGCCTCACGAAGGAGGACTTCACCGTCCTCGACAACGGCGCCGCGCAGGACATCGTCTCGTTCTCGGACAAGGCGCAGGCGATCAGCGTGTCCGTGATCCTCGACACGAGCAGCAGCATGACGAGCGCGTTGCCGCGCGTGTATGCGGCGGCGTCGGTGTTCCTGGACGGGCTCCGGCCGGACGATCGCGCGATGGTCGGCTCGCTGGTCTACCAGGGACCGGCGCTCACGGCCGACAAATCGCGGCTGCGCACGTCGCTGGATCTGCTGCCGAAGGATCCCGGATCGCCGGTGTTCGGCGCCCTGGATCGCGCGTTGACGACACTGGAACCGGAAACGAACCGGCGCGTGATCGTGATCTATACCGACGGGAAGAATGAAGACGTGCCCGGCCCGGCGCGCCTGCGGCCGCGGGCGGACACGATCCTCGCGCGGGTCGAGACCAAGGGCGTGATGATCTACGCGATCGGCTTCGAAGGCATCTCGCTCTCGACTGACATGAAGTCCATCGCGCTGCGATCCGGCGGCCGCGCCACCGAGATGAAGCGCACCGACGACCTCGGCGCGGCGCTCGCCGCGATCGCGGACGAGTTGCATCATCAGTACCTGCTGGGCTTCACGCCCGCGGCCTTCGACGGCCGCACCCATCAAATCGAGGTGCGCGTCCGACCGCCCGGCCTGACCGTGCGCGCCCGGCAGACGTATGTCGCACGCGCGGGAGGATAGGCGGCAGGAACGGTGCCTGCGGATCCTATACTGACGTCATGAAATTGGATGAGATGCGTGAGAGCGGCAACGTCGAGGACCGCCGCGGTTCCGGGCCCGCGCGCATGGGCGGCGCGCGGCTCGGCGGCGCCGGCGGGCTCGGACTGGGCGGTCTCGTGCTCGTGCTGCTGCTCGGCTGGCTGTTCGGCGTCGACCCATCGCAGTTGCTGTCGCCGGATGGCGGCGGCAGCGGGCAAGTGGCGTTCGATTCGCCGCCAACCGGCGGAGGGGCGCCCGATGACCAGGCGGCGCGCATGGCGCGCTCCGTGCTGGGCGACACCGAGGATACGTGGACCGCGATCCTGGCGGCCGAAGGGATTCGCTACACGCCGCCGACGCTTGTGTTGTTCAGCGATGAGGTGGACTCGGCGTGCGGACTCAGTTCCGCCGCGGTCGGCCCCTTCTACTGCCCGCGCGATCGCAAGGTCTATCTCGACCTGAGTTTCTTCAACGATCTGGACCGGCGATTTGGCGCGCCGGGTGACTTCGCGCAGGCCTACGTGATCGCGCACGAAGTCGGGCATCACGTGCAGAACCTCTTCGGCGCGCTGTCGAGTTCCGGCGGCAACGCGGAGTCGGTCCGGCAGGAACTACAGGCGGATTGCCTGGCCGGCATGTGGGGCCGGTCGGCGGCCTCGCGCGACAAGCTGGACACGGGCGACGTCGCGGAAGGACTCGCCGCCGCGGCGGCGATTGGCGACGATCGGATTCAACGTGCCACTCAGGGCCGCGTGGCGCCGGAATCATTCACGCACGGCTCGTCCGCCGATCGCGTCAATGCGGTCCGACGCGGGCTGGACAGCACCAGCGTGTCAGGCTGCGGACTCACGGCGCGCTAGCGGCGCCACGAACGCGCGGCCGTCTGACGGGCGACGTCATCGCCCCCCGGCCGGCATGTGCGTATTCAGGTACGTCGTCAGCAGGTTGTACAGGTGCACCGTGGTCCCCGGCCCCTCGGAGATGCTGTGCGACCGGTTCGGATAGGACATCATCGTGAACGCCTTCCCGTTGGCGATGAGCTCGTTGACCAGCATCTCGAAGCTCTGGTAGTGCACGTTGTCGTCACCGGTCCCATGGACGATGAGCAGATTGCCCTTCAGGTTCTTCGCGAAGGTGATGGGGGATCCGTTCGTGTACCCCGCCGCGTTGTCCTGCGGCAGGCCCATGAACCGCTCCTGATAGATCGAGTCGTAGAGGCGCTGATCGGAGACGAACGCGACCGCCATCGCGGTCTTGTAGAGATCGGGATAGCGGAAGATGGCGTTGAGCGTCATCTGTCCGCCTCCGCTCCAGCCCCAGCTGCCAACCCGATCGGCATCCACGAACGGCCACGCGGCGATCGCCGCCTTGACGGCGGCGGCCTGGTCCGCGGACGCGAGAATGCCGATCTGGCGGTAGACGCTCTTGCGCCAGGCCCGGCCGCGCGGCGCGGGCGTGCCGCGGTTGTCGAAACTGGCGACGATGTAGCCCTGCTGCGCGAGCATCAGGTGCCAGAAGTAATTGTTGCCGCCCCAACTGTCCTGCACCGTCTGGCCGGCGGGCTCGCCGTAGACATAGACCAACAGCGGATACTTCTTCGTCGGATCGAAGTTGGGCGGCAGGATGCGCCACGAGTCAACCTGGACGCCGCCGCCGATATCGAGCTTCGTGTATTCGACGCGTTTTCGACTCAGGGCGTCGACCTTCGCGCGCAGCGCGGCGTTGGCCGCCAGGGGCCGGACGGTCTCGCCGCCGGGCAGCCGGACGAGCTCGGTGTGAGGGGGCGTGTCCAGCGTGGAGAAGGTGTGGAACGCCCAGCGGGACGTCGGGGAGACGTCGTACCGGTGCACACCCGTCTGCCCGGCGGGGCCGACGCGCTCGGGTCGTCCGGTGCCGTCCATGCGCACGCGGTACGCGAAGCGTGTGGTCGCGTTGTCGGGCGACGCGGTGACATAGAGCACGCCGGCCTTCTCGTCGATCGCGTCCACGCTCATCACGTCGTAACTGCCGGGCGTCATCAGCCGGATCTCCTTGCCGTCGCGCGAGACGTAGTACGCGTGCCGCCAGCCGTCGCGCTCGCTGAGCCAGAACAGGCCCTGGCCTCCGGCGAGCCAGACGTACCGGGTCATGTCGTCGAGCCAGGCCTCGTCCTTGTCGACGAAGATCGTGCGGACGTCTCCGGTGCTGGCACTGCCGAGCTGCACGCGGTTCGTGTTCTGCAATCGGTTGAGTTGCTGAAAGATGACCTCATCGGCGTTGCCGGCCCAGTCAATCAGCGGAATGTAAATGTCGTGCGGGTCGCCTTCGGTCTTCATCCAGACCGGTGGCCCACCCGCGGCCGGCACGACGCCCACGCGGACGGCGGAATTCGGCTGGCCGGCCTTGGGATGGTTGAAGGAGGTCGTCTTCGGATACAGGGCGTCCGTGTTGTTGATCATCGTGAACACCGGCACGCCATGGGTGTCGAACTGCCAGAAGGCGATGCGGCGGCTGTCGGGGCTCCAGCGGAAACCATCGCGGATGCCGAACTCCTCCTCGTTCACCCAGTCCGACGTGCCGTTGATGATGTCGTCGGTGCCATCCGTGGTCAGCGCGCGGATCGCCCCGTCGGCGAGATGTTCGACGTAGATGTTGTTCTTGACGACGTACGCGGCCATGCGGCCGTCGGGTGAGAGCTTGGCGAACATGAGCGTCGACGGCTCGAAGCGCGGACCGAGTTTGCGGAGCTGGCCCGAGGCCAGGGTGTACGTCCAGAAATCGCCGCGGGTGTTCTGCCGCCAGACCCGGCGCGAGTTGGTCATGACGATCAGCACCTGGCCGTCGGGCGACCAGGCGTAGTCCTCGATGGCGATCGGCGCGGACGCGCCCGGCGGCACGAGCTGGCGGGCCGACACCAGGATCTGGCGCGCGCCGGTCTCGGCCTGGTAGAGGACGAGATCGAGGCCGGCGCCGCCGGCGGAGGGCTCCAGGGTCGTGTACGAATCGCCGTCGGCCATCCAGCGCGCCGGCCCGAATCGTTCGGCCGCGAAATCCCGCGAGGCGAAGATCCGGCCGACGCTGAGCCGCGCGGGGTCGGCGGGTGTCGTCTGCGCGCCGATGGATCCGGCGAGCAGCACCAGAGCGGCGGCTTGCAGGACCAGAAGACGGCGAATGCCAAAACGCATGGTCGTGTGCTCCTTCGTCAATGAGAGGTCTGGGGAGTCTACCGCAGGCAATCCTGCTACGATGCGCCCGATCGACTCACGAGGAGACCATCATGAACGCGACACGTCTGGGACTGATCATCGCTCTGCTGGCCCCCTCCGCAGCGGCCCAGGATGCGCGCATGCAATCGTGGGCCCGTCACGTCGAGTTGCGGGAGGCGTCGCCCTTCCGCGGCCTCCGCTGGCAATCGCTCGGCCCGCGACTGCAGGGCGGCCGGGTCGAAGCGATCGCCGCCGTGCCCGGCACCGGCATCATCTACGCCGGCTTCGGATCCGGATCGGTGTGGAAGACGATCAATCACGGCGTGACCTGGACGCCGATCTTCGACGACCAGCCGACCGGCGCGATTGGTGACGTCGCGGTGTCGCCCTCGAACCCGAACGTGCTGTATGTGGGAACCGGCGAGAAGTTGCTGGCTCGGAGTTCGTTCGCCGGCCTTGGCGTCTTCAAGTCGGTGGACGCGGGCGCGACCTGGACTCACCTGGGGCTGACCGACACCCATCACATCGGGCGCGTCGCCATCCATCCGGCCAACGCCGACATCGTCTTTGTCGCCGCGCTCGGCCATCTGTTCACGCCCAACGAGGAGCGGGGCCTGTTCCGGACGAAGGACGGCGGCCAGACGTGGAAGAAGGTGCTGTACATCTCGGACAAGGCCGGGGCCGCTGACGTGGTCTTCGATCCGTCGCGTCCCGACACGATCTACGCGGCGACGAACGAGCACGATCGCACGGCGTGGAACTCGGTCGAGCACGGCCCGGGGTCCGGCATCTACAAGTCGGTTGACGGCGGCGAGACGTGGAAGAAGCTGGCCGGCGGACTGCCGGGCGGCGCGTTCATCGGCCGCATCGGCCTGTCCGTGGCGCCGTCCGCGCCCCAGACGGTCTACGCGTTCATCGCGAACCAGACGCCCGTCCAGGACACCCGGCCGGAGGGGACCCGCACGGTCGCCACCGGCCCGGAGGTCTATCGCTCCGACGACCGCGGCGAACATTGGCGCAAGCTCCCGATGCAGAACGACCGCGTCCGGCTCGGCTCGTACGGCGTCATCGTCGTGGCGCCCGACAACCCGGATCTGTTCTATGCGCTGGCGCCGAATCTCCAGCGATCGGACGATGGCGGCCGCACGTTTCAGCAGATGAACGGCCTGGTCACGCATCTCTACGACCATCCGTCGCCGGCCCTGCATCTCGACCATCACGATCTGTGGATCGATCCCACCGATGCCAGGCACATGATCCTCGGCAACGACGGCGGCGTGTACCTCACGACCGATCGCGGCGCGACGTGGCTCCATCTCAACAACATTCCGGTCGGCGAGTTCTACGCGATCTCCGTGGACCAGGGCGATCCGTATGCCATCTACGGCGGCACGCAGGACGACGCCGCGTTGTTCGGGCCGGCGGACCGCGTGCCGATGGACGGCGTGAAGGACGCGTGGAAATACGTGTGGATCGATCTGTGGGGCGGCGGCGATTCGTACGTGACGGCGGTCGATCCGGCCGACCCGGACACGATCTACTTCGAGCAGCAGTTCGGCGATTTCCAGCGCAAGAACATGCGGACCGGGCAGATCCGGCGCATCCAGCCCAAGGCCGCGAACGGCGAGCCGGCCCTCCGCTACAACTGGATGTCGCCGTTCATCATCTCCCGGTTTAACCCGGGGATCGTCTACTTCGGCGCCAACAGGCTGTTCCGCTCGCTCGACCGTGGCGACACCTGGATGGCGATCAGCCCGGACCTCACGTCGCAGCCCGGCCCCGAGAAGCAGGGCAACGTGCCCTACGGGACCATCACCACCATCAGCGAGTCCCCCCTCCGTCCCGGCCTGCTCTATGTCGGGACCGACGACGGCCGCGTGTGGATCACGCGCAACGACGGCGCGCAATGGACGGAGATCGGACGCGACCTGCCGCGAAAGTGGATCAGCCGCGTCGTGGCGTCGGGCCACACCCTGGGCACGGCCTACGTCACCTTGACCGGCTATCGAGAGAACGACTATCGGCCCTACATTTTCAAGACCGCCGATTTCGGGGAGACCTGGCAACCCCTCGCGGCCGGGTTGCCGGACGAGCAGGTCAACGTCATCCGCGAAGATCCCCGCAGCGCCGCGACGCTCTACATCGGCACCGATCAGGGCGGCGTCTACGTCAGCAAGACGGGCGGCACATCCTGGATTTCCCTGTGCGCGAACCTGCCGCCGGCGGCGGTGCACGACATCGCGATCCAGGCGCGCGACCGGGAACTGGTCATCGGCACGCACGGCCGGAGCGTCTTCAAGATCGACCTCGTGCCCATTCAGGAGTTCTCGGACGCCATCGCCGCCGAGCCGATCCATCTGTTCCCGATCCGGCCGGCCCTGCTGCCCCAGGCGCGCGACTACGGCGGTGACTGGGCGCTCGAGACCCGCCGGCCCGCCGCCTTCACGTACTTCCTCAAGAACGCGGGGCCGGTGACGCTCCGCATCCTCGATGACAAAGGGACCGTCGTCCTGGAGCGCGGCGGAGCAGGGCCGCGCGGGGACCAACGTCATCGACTGGGATCTCGTGGTGACGGGCGGATACGTGTCGCCCGCCGTGCTGGGCGCCGGCGCGAGACTGGCCGGCCCTGGCGACTATCGGATCGAGCTGCAATCCGGCGCCGCGAACGCGAGCGGCGTCCTGACGGTGCACCGCCCATCCGCGCCCAAGATCCGGATGGGCGCCCCCGCCTATCCGAGGATCGACCCGAGATAGGTCCTGGTGGCGTCGCGCCGGCGTTTCTGCCGATCCGCCGGATGTTCGTCGACGATCTGCTCGTCCGGCGTCACCGCGAAGAGCGGCTGGCCCTTGCGCACGATGCTGCCTTCGCCGCCGTTGATGAGCACCTTGTCGATGGTGCCGGCGAAGGGCGCGTAGATCTTGTTGAACATCTTCATCACTTCGATGATGTACAGCGGCTGGCCGGCCTCGAAGTGGCTGCCGACCGTGACGAACGGCGGCAGATGCGGCGCTTCCTGCGCGTAGAACATGCCGCCCGAGAAGGCCACGATCTCGTTGGCTTTGGTCGCCGGCGGGGGCGCGAGGACCTTCTTCATCCGCGCCTGCAGCGCCGGATCGCCGAGTCGCGCCGGGATCGTGATGCCGAGATCGTCCGCGACCGCGAGTTCAAAGAAGCCCGTGCGTGCGCCCATGAGCGGCAGGAGATCGAGCAACTCCAGCCCGCACTGGAAACCGGCGTGCGACGCCCGGACCTTCGCCCAGGTGGCGGCGTCGAACCCCTTCGGCGGCGCGTCACTCGCGAGCGCCGCTGACAGTTCCGTCCACGGCACCCGGCGATCGCCGCCGGCGAGACGCGCCTCGAGGCGCCGATAGAACGTCAGGCCCGTCTGCAGCAGCTCGTTGTCATGATCCCAGATGATGTGGGCCGCCGGCACCCCGGTGCGGCAGTTCATGTTGAGGATCCAGTACGTGTCGGCGAGCACTTCGAGCGGATTCTTGTGCCAGACGACGCGCTGATCCTCAATGGCGAAGCTGTGGATGTTGTGCGAGAGCCACGCGGAGAAGACGTGGGCCTCGTCGAAGAGCGCGTCGAGGGGCCGCTTGAGCAGCGTCTCCTTGAGCTGCAGCGCGTGGCGCGTCGCCGCGATCGCCTGCTGCACCACCTCGCCGTCGCCGTGGGCGCGGATGTGCTTCTCACGGGCGGCGGCGATTTGGGTCCAGGCGAACACCACATCGATCTCCGCCGTGGCTTCGTGCAGGAGGCCCACCTGCGTCAGGTACGGCACGACGAAGCGCGTGGTCGGCTTGGCCCACACCCCGCGCGCCAGGAACCAGTGGACGAGGCCGTAGTGGAACTCGAGGTTGGTGTGGAGGTCGTAGCCCCGCAACTTGGCGAGGCGCAGGATTTCACGGAGCCGCTCGTAGGATTCATGGCGCTCCGCGCCAGAGGTCACCAGCAGCGCGATGTTGCTGTCGTAGGCGCCTGCCAGGCGGTAGTAGACGAAGAGATCGGTGTCCGGGTTCTTCGTGCAGATGCCCTGATCGTCGCGAATCTCGTGATCGACCGGATCGCTCCAGGACATGATGGCGCCGAACGCGTGCGGCGCCAGCGAGGCGTCGGTGGCGTTGAGGCGCGCTTCCACGGCGGCGCCCTCGCGGGGAATGCGGAAGGGGCGCGGCAGGTGGTCGGCGTGGCGCGCGACGAGCACCATCGCCTCCACCAGCGAGGTGATGTCGAAGAACTCGCTCGCGTCCAGCGGATTGCGGAAGCGCGAGGCGTAGCACAGCTCGGAGACGCGATGTTCCACCTGAATGCGGGTGTTCATCTCCATGAAGTAGTGGTGCTCGCCGGAAACGATGCACTCGAACGTGGCCGCCGAGTCGAGGCCGACCGCCACGCCGAACCGCTCCGCTTCGGCCTCCATGCGGCGCAGGGTCTCGAGGTCGTATTCGAGCGCCGTCGCCTCGACGGTGCGGCCCGCGCGGCGCGCGCGCGCGGCGGCCTCGGCGAGGCGCTCTTCCGTCACCGAGACCTCGAGCAGCTTCTGCTCGTGCATCTGCAGCGAGCAGTCGCGGCCGCCCATGGCGATGCACCAGCGGCCGTTGCCGATGAGCTGGATTTCGTTGTGACGCGTCTCCTCGATATTGAGCTCGAGCAGGATGTTCTTGTTGTCGCCGACGCCGGCCGCCTTCACCTCCGCGAGGATCTCGCGGACCATCTCGGGCGCCTTCGCCGCCGCCGCGGCGGCGTCCGCCGCCGAGCCGCCGCGCGGGATGCCGGCGAGAATGCGCTGCCCTTTGCCGCCGCCGCCGCCGATCGCCTTCAGGCGCAGCCGGCGGCCCGGCTGGTCGATGAAGAGTTGCGTGGCGCACCGCTCGACCTCCGCGGAGAGCTCCGCGATGGTGTAGAGATCGAGGCCCCGCGCGTACGAGGCCTCGAGCACCGCGTCGACCGCCGGGCCGGGCGGC
>CAVVUL010000011.1:0-1393832 GCA_963751445.1 uncultured Acidobacteriota bacterium
ACGCTGCCGCTTCAGTTGCGGCGCCGCGCGACTCCTTGCCGCACGCGCCGAACTCCCCACTGCCGACGACTTTCACCGAAGCGGTGACTGAAGCATGCACCGGTTCGGCGTGGGCGGAACAAACAAGGGTCTCGCGCGGCGCCGTCAACTGCAACCGGTTGTTAGACAGGCGCACACCCGGATTGAGCGCCCAGTCCGGCCCCTGGCAGCCCCGGCGTTCACGCACCGAACGCCCGCGAGCACCGCGATGCCGACGCGCGCAGCGCCGGTGAAACAACCGGCCTGCCGGTTCAGGCCGACGCGCTCCGGCGCTCTGATGCCCACCGAAGCCCGAAGCGCGGCGCGCCCGATTTGACTTCACTGAAGCGGAGCCCACGATTCGCGCCGCGCCGCCGATGAAGCCACCCGCCCCCCAACCAAAGAACTTTCCGACGCTCTGTCTAACGCACTCCGGTTCAGCTGCGGGCGCCGCGCGACACCTTGCCGCGTGCGCCGAACTCACCACCGCCGACGACTTCAACCGAAGCGCTGACTCAAGCGGCCATCGGTTCGGCGCGCGCGGAACTTCCCACGATTCGCGCGGTGACCGTCAGCTGCAACCGGCTGTTAGACCGGCCCCAACTGCGATTGAGCCGCAGCCACGCCCATCGTAACGCCGCCGGCCACGCACCGCGCCGCCGAACTTCGCCAAAATGCTGATTGGCCGAGCGCTGACCCAACCGCCCCGACGGCTCAGGCCGAAACGCTCCGGCGCTCTGGTGCTCACCGAAGCCCCAAGCGCGGCGCGCCAGACCGATGCGGACTGAAGGAGACGGCCCACCCGCGCGCCGCGCCCCCGATGAAGCCACACGCCCACCCAAACAAGATCTGTTCGGCTCGGTCTAACTAATATTGGACCTGCAAGGGCCAGGACGCCAGCCTGACGACGTTCGTCAGCCTAATCCCCGACAGATGCGCGCTGGGCCTGACCAGCAAGTCCCAGATCGACCGCAGTCTACACCCGACAAACACGCCCCCGCGCGGACAACGAAGACTGCGAGATTCGTCAGAAAGTGCCCGGGGTACCGCCGTCAGCCTAATCCGGGACGCTCTCGCTGCCCTTCCGGGCCGTCACAACCGGTCCGCCGGGCTCCGCACACCCATCGCACCCCGCTCCAGCACATGCGTGTAGATCATCGTCGTGCTCACATCCCGATGCCCGAGCAGTTCCTGCACCGTCCGGATGTCATACCCATCCTCGAGTAGATGCGTCGCGAAGGAATGCCGGAACGTGTGGCAACTCACCCGCTTCCCAAGGCCAGCCCGGCGCACAGCCGCCGCCACCTCCCGCTGCACGGCCGTCTCGTGCAGGTGAAACCGCGTCGGACCGCCCCACCGCGAATCCCGACACACCGCGCCGCCGGAAACACGAACTGCCACGGCCACTCCCGCGCCGCATTCGGATACTTCCGCGCAAGCCCTTCCGGCAGCGCCACGCCCCCAACCCCCGCCAGACGGTCGGCATCGAAGGTCTCCCGCACCCGTCGCAAGCTGCCCCTCGAGCGCCGGCACCACCAGCGCCGGCAGCGGTACGGCCCGGTCCTTATCCCCCTTCCCACGCCGCACCAAGATCTGACGCCGCTCGAAGTCCAGGTCCTTGACCCGCAGCTCGAGACACTCGCTCAGCCGCAGTCCGGCCCCGTAGAGCAGAGCCGCCACGATCCAGTTCTGGCCGTGCAGTTCGGACAAGACGCTCGCGCACCTCGTTCCGGCTGAGCACAACCGGCAGCCGCTCCGGCATCCGGGCCCGAACGATCTCCCCCAACTCGCCGAATGGCCGCCTCAACACATGCCGGTACAGAGAACGATCAGCGCGCCAAGCGCCTGATTCTGCGTCGAGGCACTGACCTGTTCCCGCATCGCAAGATGACTGAGAAACGCCGCGACCTCGGCTCCCCCATCCCGGCCGGATGCCGCTTCCCGTGAAACAGAATGAACCGCCGGATCCAGGCGACATACGCCTCCTCCGTCCGCGGACTGTAGTGCCGCACCCGAATGGCCGCCCGCACCTGATCGAGCAACCGCAGTTTCCCTGATGACCCGATGCCGCGTATCCATGACGTGTCGGCATTGAAAGATCCGTGCCGTTGCAGGATGACAGCCAAGTGCGGCACCGCCTTTCGCACGTATGCGGACTCTGCGTACGAATGAGGGGCCGACATCCGGTGGGTCCGCGGCGTGATGGGACGACAGGCCGACTCGGAGTGCCGCGGGGGCGTCAGCACGAAACCGCCGTGGAGGAAGCTGAGGAATGCCCGCGCCATCTCGCCACATGCGGGGTGGCGCGATGCGGCGCAAGATCGCAGCCGAAGCGGACGGAACGAGCGGTTTCCCGCGGCAACTCCGGTGGAGGCCAGGCGTCCCGATCCGCCGCGGACTGGCGACCGGGCTCAGACCCGCTCGAAGTTCGCTTCGATCTCCCGCCGGGTCAGCCGCAGCACGACCGGGCGGCCGTGCGGGCAGACGGACGAATGCGACGTGCGCCGCAATTCGTCCAGCAGATACTGCATCTTCTCGCGCGTGAGCGGTCGTTCGCCTTCACCGCCGCATGACACGCCATCGTCGCCGCCATCGCCCGGAGCGCGTCCTGCACGCCGGTGCCGGGCGCGAGACCGTCGAGATCGGCCGCCACCGCCCGCAGCGCCGCGTCGCAGCGCTTCCAGTCGAGCAACGCCGGCGCCGCGCCGATCCGCAGGCTGCGGCCGCCGAAGTCCTCGATCTCGAACCCGAACCGCGCCGAGCGCGGCCGCGTGCGACAGCAGCGTCTGATGCTCGCCCGGGCTGACCTCGAGCACGATCGGACTCAGCAGCCGCTGCGACTCGAGCGGCCGCGCTGGTCAGTCGCTCCGAGATCTGCTCGAACAGGATGCGCTCGTGCGCCACGTGCTGATCGATGATCGCCACGCCCTCGTCGTCCATCGCGATGATGAACGTGTTGCGGAACTGGCCGAGCGGCGTCATCGGCCTGATCAGCGACGCAATCGCCTCGCGGCCAGGTGGACGTGGCCAGTCCTCGGGTTCGCGGGCACGACGGGTACGGCGGGTCCGCCGGACGAACGGTCCAGTGCCGTCGTACCGGACTGGCGCTCCGTCAATCCCGTCAGTCCGACCGTGCCGTGACCCGAGCCATAACCCCAGCGGCAGCCTGCCGACTGCGGCACCCGGCAGCGCCAGCCGAACCCGGCGACAGCACGCAGTTCCGGCGCCGTCGTCACGCCCAGCGCATCCACAATCGCGCGCCGCAGCACTTCGTGCACCAGGCTCTGATCCAGGAACCGCACTTCCGCCTTGGTCGGATGCACGTTGACGTCCACGCGATCCGGCCGGAGTTCGATGAACAGATGGACCTCCGGGACTGCGCTCCTTGATCGTCGCCACGCTGTAGGCCTGCTGGATCGCGTGCGCGATCGTGCGGTCGCGGACGATGCGCTGGTTGACGAAGACGTGCTGGGGCCCGCGCGCGGGGCCCTGCTCGCCGAGCGCGGCGACGAAACCCGTCATCGGTGATGCCCGCCGCCTGCTTGGACACCGGCACCAGGTCCGGCCGGTCGCCGTACATCTGATAGAACCGCTCGTCGAGCGAGCCCGCCGGCGGCGCCTCGAGCAGCACGCGTGCGCCGCTCTTCAGCACGAAGCCCACCTCCCAATAGCCGAGCGCCAGTTGCGTGACCAGCCGCGAGATCTGCGCGGACTCCGCCGTGTCCGCCTTCAGGAACTTCCGGCGCGCCGGCAGGTTGAAGAACAGGTCGCCGACTTCGACGAGGGTGCCCGTCCGGCGCGCCCACTTCTCGCAGCCGACACCTGCCGCCCGGCTTCGATGCGCAATTCCGTGCCGGCCAGTTCGGTCCGCAGCCGCGTCCGCAGCCGGAATCGCGACACCGACGCAATCGACGGCAGCGCCTCCCCCCGGAACCCGAGCGTCGCAATCGCGCCGAGGTCGTCGGCGCTGCTGAATCTTGCTGGTCGCATGCCGCTCGACCGCCAGCACCGCGTCCTCGGCGCTCATGCCTTCGCCGTCGTCTTCGACCGCAATCAGCTTCTTGCCGCCGAACTCGACGGTGATGCTGATGCGATGCGCGCCGGCATCGATCGGCGTTCTCGACCAGTTCCTTGACGACCGACGCGGGCCGTTCGACCACCTCGCCGGCGGCGATCTGGTTGGCCAGCTCCGGCGGCAGCCGGTGGATCCGGTTCACAGCCAGTCCCTCCTGCGGAACATCCAGAGCATGCCGGCCGACGAGGCCAGCATCAGCCCGAGGATCCACCAGAACTGGGCGTCTTCGCCGCCGGGAAGGTGCGGCAGCTTCACGTTCATGCCGTACATGCTGGTCATGCACCGTGAGGGGCATGAAGATCGTCGCGATGACGGTCAGGACCTTCATGACCAGGTTCAGGCGGTGCGACTGCGTCGAGATGTAGGCGTCGAGCAGCCCGGTCACCCGGTCCTGCAGGAACACGGCCTCGTCGGCGAACCGCACGAGGTGATCGTGCACGTCGCGAAACCGGTACGCCAGCGTGTTCGGAAATCTGCGGAAACTCGCGCCGCGCGAGCCGGCTGACCGACGTCGCGCTGCGGCAGCGTGACGCGCCGGAGCGAGGCGATGTCGGACTTCAGCTCGAGGATGTCGCGCAGCGGGTTGCCGCCCGGCCGCTGCGAACACCCGGTGCTCGAGCGCCTCGAGCCGATCCTCGAGGCCGTCCACTTCCGGGCCCGTAGTGATCGACCATGCGATCGATGATCCGGTGCAGCAGGCGCACGGCCCCTCGCCCAGGATCGTGCCGTGCCGCAGCACGAGCGCCGTTCCTCGCCTCGATGGACCGCGAATGGATGCTGGTGGACCGTCACCAGGTAGTTGGGGCCGAGGAAGAAGTCCACGTCCTGCGTCTGGAATCCCTCGTGCTTCTTGCCCGCGACGATGCCGTGCAGGATCAGGTAGAGGATGCCCTCATAGGGATCGATCTTCGGGATGGTGCGATTCGGACAGCGCATCTTCCACGGCCAGCTCGTGGAAGTGGAACGTGTCCGACAACACCCGCTTGGCCGCGTCGTCCGTGTGGTCGAGATCCACCCAGAAGATCTCCCTGGCCCCCGGCGCCAGCCACGAAACGTCAACGGCGTCACCCTTGCGAGTGACGCCGTCATGAAACACCAGGACAGTCATGGTCAGCGGATCTTACCTCTCGCGTCGCACTTCCGCCCTACCTCTGACTTCTGACCTCTGACCTCCGCCCTAGTCGAGCGCTTTCTGCTTCAACGTCGCTTGCGCCGCCGCCAGCCGGGCCACGGGCACCCGGAACGGCGAACAGCTGACGTAGTTCAGGCCCACCTTGTCGAAGAAGTGGATCGACGACGGGTCGCCGCCGTGCTCGCCGCAGACGCCGACCTTGAGAGTCCGGGCGGGTCGAACGGCCCTTCTGCATGCCCATCGCGACGAGCTGGCCCACGCCGATCGGTATCGAGCGACGCGAACGGGTCGCGGTCCAGGATCTTCTTGTCCTGGTAGACGCCGAGGAAGTGGCCGATGTCGTCACGCGAGAAGCCGTAGGTCAGCTGCGTGAGGTCGTTGGTGCCGAAGGAGAAGAACTCGGCTTCCTTCGCGACCTCGTCCGCCGTCAGCGCCCCGCGCGGCACCTCGATCATGGTGCCGACGAGGTACTTGACCTTGATGCCCTGCTCCTTCATGACCTCGTCGGCCACGCGAATGACGATCGCCTTCTGATCGCGCAGTTCGCGCACGTCGCCCACGAGCGGAATCATGATCTCGGGCACCACCTTCTTGCCCTCCTTCACGAGCTGGCAGGCCGCCTCGATGATGGCGCGCGTCTGCATCTCGGTGATTTCGGGATACGTGATGCCGAGGCGCACGCCGCGGTGGCCGAGCATCGGGTTGAACTCGTGCAGCTGCTCGACGCGGTGCAGCAGCTTCTTCGTGTCCGCGTATTCCTTGCCCTCGGTCTTGCCGGTGGCCTCCATCCTGCGCCATCTCGACCATGAGGTCCTCGCGCTTCGGCAGGAACTCGTGCAGCGGCGGGTCGATCGTGCGGATCGTCACCGGCTCGCCGTGCATTTCCTTGAACACGCCGTAGAAGTCGCCGCGCTGCATCGGCAGCAGCTCGTCCAGCGCCGCGCGCCGGTCCTTCTCGTTGTCCGCGAGGATCATGCGCTGGACGATGGGGATGCGGCCCTCGCCGAAGAACATGTGCTCGGTGCGGCACAGGCCGATGCCGCGCGCGCCGAAGTTGTAGGCGATCGCGGACTGGTCCGGCTGGTCCGCGTTCGCGCGGATGTCCATGCGGCGGAACTTGTCCGCCCACGAGAGCAGCTGGTTGAAGCGGCGGTAGATGTCCGAGTCGCCCGGCTTCATCTGGCCGTCACGACCTGCAGGATCTCGCTCGGCTTGGTCGCGACCTTGCCGATCTTCACTTCGCCCGACAGGCCGTCGAACGACAGCCAGTCGCCTTCCTTCAGCGTCTGTCGCCGATGAGCACGCGTCTTGCCGCGCTCGTCAATCTGAGAGCGCACCCGCGCCGACGACCGACGGCTTGCCCATCTGGCGGCCGACGACCGCGGCGTGCGACGTCATGCCGCCCGTCGCGGTCAGGATGCCCTGCGCGACGAACATGCCGTGGATGTCGTCCGGCACGGTTTCCTTGCGGACGAGCATCACCTTCTTGCCCTGCCGCGTCCACTCCACCGCGTGATCGGCGAGTGAAGACGACCTGGCCGGACGCGGCGCCCGGCGAGGCCGGCAGGCCCTTCGTCACGGCGGGCAGCGCCTTCCAGTCCTTCGGATCGAAGATCGGCGAGAGCAGCTGCGACAGCGACTCCGGCTCGACCATCAGCATCGCTTCCTTCGGCGTGACAGGCGCTCCTTCACGAGGTCGGTCGCAATCATGACCGCCGCGTAGCCGGTGCGCTTGCCGTTGCGCGTCTGCAGCATGAACAGCTCGTCGTCCTGGATCGTGAACTCGAAGTCCTGGATGTCCTTGTAGTGCTTCTCGAGCCGCGTGGTGATCTGCCGCAGCTGCTTGTACGCGTGCGGCATCACCGATTCGAGCTCGTTGATCGGCAGCGGCGTACGGATGCCGGCGACGACGTCCTCGCCCTGCGCGTTGACCAGGAACTCGCCGAAGAACTCCTTCGCGCCGGTCGCGGGGTTGCGCGTGAAGCCGACGCCCGTCGCGGACCGATCGCCCGTGTTGCCGAACACCATCGCCTGCACGTTGACGGCCGTGCCGATGTGATCAGGAATCTCGTAGATGCGGCGGTATTCCTTCGCGCGCGGGTTCTGCCAGGAGCGGAACACGGCGTCACGCGCGCCGCGCAGCTGCGCCAGCGGGTCCTGCGGAAAGTCCTTCTTGGTCTTGGCCTTGACCACGTTCTTGTACCGCGTCGACCACCTCCCGCAGCGCGGCTTCGTCAGGTCGGTGTCGAGCTTCGCGCCCGCGCCGTGCTTCACGGCCTCGAACTCGTGCTCGAACGCCGCCTTCGGAATCTCCATCACGACGCGAGCCGTACATCTGGATGAAGCGGCGGTAGCTGTCGTAGGCGAAGCGGCCGTTGCCGGTCCGTTTCTTCAGGCCTTCGACGGACACATCGTTCAGGCCGAGGTTCAGGATGGTGTCCATCATGCCGGGCATCGAGAACTTCGCGCCCGAGCGCACGGAGACGAGCAGCGGGTCGGCCGCCGCGCCCAGCTTCGCCTTGCACGAGCCTCGAGCTTCTTCAGATGCGCCAGCATCTCCGCTTCGACGGATGGCGGCAATCTTGCCGTGGTTCTTGTAGTAGAGCGTGCACACGCTCGTGGCGATGGTGAAGCCCGGCGGGACCGGGAGTCCCGCGTTGGTCATTTCCGCCAGCCCGGAGCCCTTGCCCCCGAGCAGGTCCTTCATCGTTGCGATTGCCGTCGGCCTTCCCACTGCCAAAGAAGATAGACATGTTTGTTGGCCGTCTTGCCGGCCTTGCTGCGCTCGTCTTGCAGACCTTCGCGCGACTTCTGTTAGCCATAGTTCACGACTCCGATGCTACGATTTCCGAAATATCGCCCAACTGCAGAATCAACCGCTCCAACCGCTTCATGAGCCGCAGTCGCGCCTCGCGCAGGCCGCGGTCCTCGGCCATCACCAGGACTTCCTTGAAGAACAGCGCCACCGCCGGCTCGAAGGCCGCCGCTTCCGCGTAGGCGGCGCGAAGTCGCGTCCGCGCGCCGCGGCGTCGGCAATGACCGCCTCGCGCCGTTCGATTTCGTCGAGCAGCGCGTGTTCCGCGGGCTCCTTGAGCGCGGCGCGCAGATCGCCGCCGGCGTCCGCGCCCTCCGGCAATTCGCGCGCGATGTTGCGGACGCGCTTGAACGCCTCCGCCAGCTTGCGGAACGACTCGGTGTCCGAAAAGCCGCCAGCTCGCGCAGGTTCAATTCGAGATCGGCCGGCCGCAGGTCGGCTAGCGGCGCGCGCGCCCATGACCGCGCGCACGTTGCGCGGCGCCCACCGCGCTGCTGCAGCGCAAAGCCCAGCCGCTCCCGCACGAAGGCTTCGAGGCGCCGCGAGGCGTCGGCGGTCCGCACTGGCGGGTGCGCAGGCCGCTGGTGCTGAGACGCCGTGCCGTACTCCGCGCCGCATCGAGCAGCGCGCCCGAGCGCCGGCCGCACGTCGTGGCCGGTCAGCGTCTTGAGGTCCAGCAGGATCCGCAGCACGCCGTGGGCCTGCCGGCGGAGTCCGAACGGGTCGCGCGATCCCGGTCGGCTGCTCGCCCGCCAGGAACAGGCCGACGAGCGTGTCGAGCTTGTCGGCGAGCGACACGCACGCCCAGCGTCGTCGCCGCGCCGCGCCAGCGCATCCGTGCGACGGCGCCGCCGTGGTCTCGACGCCGATCGGCTGGTAGTGGTGATAGATCGCCTTCCACACGGCTTCCGGTTCGCCGGCTTCGCGCGCGTAGACGCCGCCCATCGCGCCCTGCAGCTCGGTGAACTCGCGCACCATGTCGGTCGCCAGGTCCGCCTTCGCGAGGCGGCCGCACGCGCGGCGGCGTCGGCGTCCTCCGGGCCGCCCAGCACGTCCGTCGCGATCCGCCGCGCCAGGCGCTCGATCCGCGCCGCCTTCTGCGCGTACGAGCCGAGCGCTTGTGGAACAGCAGGCCGTCCAGCCGCGGCAGCCGCCCTCCAGGCCGATCTTGCCGGTCGGCATCCCAGAAGAACCGCGCATCGCGGAGGCGCGCCGTGACGACGCGTTCCGCGTTCGTCGCGATGCCGCTGGTCGTTGCCGGCCTGCGTATTCGTCACCGCGAGGAACGCCGGCATCAGCGCGCCGGTCGACGACAGACCGGGAAGAAATGCTGGTGATGAATCAGCGTGGTCGTCAGCACTTCCGCCGGCAGCGTCAGGAAGTCCGGCGCTGAAGGACGCCCGCGACGACCGCCGGGATACTCGACCAGGTCCGGCACTTCTTCGAGCAGCGCCTCGGCCTGCGGGTGGTGGTGGATCAGCAGGCGCGGCCGCCCATCTTCCGCGCTTGCGCCTCGAGATCGCGCATGATGCGGTCGCGGCGATCGATGCGCGACAGGATCACGAAGTTCTCGGTCAGCCGCTTCCGGTATTCGTCGAAGCTGCGCACCTTGATCGCGCGTCCCGCCCGGCCGCTCGTCGCCAGGAACCGATGGCCGTAGGTGACCGCGCCCGGTCGTCACGTCCTGCACGCGCGGGCTCGACGCCAGCGGCTGCCGCGCAATCGTGAACGGCACCACGCGGCCGCCGTACAGGAACAGCAGCCACCGAATCGGACGGCCGAACGTGAACTCGCCCTTCTCGTCATCGAGCTGGGCGTCCCAGTTCATGTGCCTTGGGAAACTGCAGGTCGCGCAGCACCTTCCCCAGCACGACCGGCAGCACGTCGACGGTCGCCTTGCCCGCGAATGTGGCGCTGGTACGACAGGTACGTGCCCTTCGGCGTCTCCTTGCGCTGCAGGGCGTCGAAGTCCACGCCGAGCTTGCGCGCAAATCCCAGGCCGGCGTTCGTCGGATGGCCTTCAGCGTCGAACGCCGCCGACACCGGCGGGCCCATCAGCGTCTCGTCCCGGTCTTCCTGCCGATCGACCAGCTCAGGCTGGCAGGCGGTCAGCCGGCGAGGCGTCGCGTAGACTTCGACCGCGGTCTTCGACGGCAGTCCTTCTTCGACCAGCCGCGCGTTCAGCCGCGTCGTGCCAGTTGCGTCCGTCAGCACCCGGCAGCCACGACGCCGGCATTTCCTCGACGCCAATCTCCAGGAGCAGTTCACGATCCATGGGTCATCTCTCCTTCGGCTCGCCGGCCGGGCCCAGCCAGGCGTTGGCGATCGCCACCGCCAGCTGACGCACGCGCAGGATGTAGCCCGTGCGTTCGGTCACGCCGATGCTGCCGCTGGCGTCGAGGACGTTGAACAAGTGCGAGCACTTCAGGCAGTAATCCAGCGCCGGCAGCACCAGGCCGGAGTCGAGCAGCGCCTGCGCGAAGTCGTAGTTGCGCTGTGAACATGTCGCGATGGAACGCGGCGAACTGGCCCGCGGGCATCGTTCACCTGGCCAAACGCATATTTCGACTGTTCGATTTCGTCGCGCAGCCGGACGTCGCGATACGTCACGCCCGGCGCCCATTGCAGGTCGTACACGTTGTCGACGCCCTGCAGCGACATCGCGAAGCGCTCGAGGCCGTACGTCAGCTCCACGGACACCGGCGACAGATTCATGCCGCCGGCCTGCTGGAAGTAGGTGAACTGCGTGATCTCGAGGCCGTCGTACATGCACCTGCCAGCCGATGCCCCACGCGCCGAGCGTCGGCGATTCCCAGTTGTCCTCTTCGAACCGCACGTCATGCGCGCGCAGGTCGATGCCGCACGCCTCCAGACTCTGCAGATACAGGTCCTGCACGTCGTCGGGCGCCGGCTTGAGGATGACCTGGAACTGATGATGCTTGAACAGGCGGTTCGGGTTCTCGCCGAACCGGCCGTCGGCGGGACGCCGCGAGGGCTGCACGTAGGCGACGTTCCAGGGCTGGGGTCCCAGCACGCGCAGGAACGTCTCCGGATGCATCGTGCCCGCGCCCATCTCGATGTCGAGCGGCTGCTGGATCAGGCATCCCTGCGCGGCCCAGTAGTCGGACAGTTTGAGAATCAGATCCTGCAGCGTCACGATTCCGGCCTCAGTTCCCGCACCACCCGCGCCGAGCGCAGTTCCTTTTCGAGGTGCATCGCAATCAACGCCCAGTGGACGTGCTCGAGTTCGTCGGAGCGCCCGCGCCGATCGGCCGCCGCGATGTCCGCCGGCGTCCGCCGGCCCCGGCCGGACGTCTCACGCAGGAACGCCATCGCCGCCGCCGACAGCGTCGGCCACCCGTGCGCGCACGCCCCGCACACGTAGGTGCGTTCGGCCACCACCAGCACCGCGCCCGTCGGCGAGGCTCGCCTGTCCGCAGCGCGGGCACCGATCGACGCCGGGGTACACGCCTTCGAGCCGCAGCAGCCAGTACTCGAAGTAGCGGCCAGCGCCTCCACCGCCCCGCCGTCGCAGAGCGCCTCGGCCGACCGACGGCGCCCAGGCGGAACAGCCGCTCGTTGGCGGCGTTGTCCGGCGCCCACTCGTCCAGCAGTTCCGCGAAGTACGCCGCATGCCCCAGCACGTGCGCGCGCGACTTCCGCGTTCAGTCCCGACGCCGCCCTGAACGGCGAGACCCGCGGCTCAATCCGATCCAGCCGCACCAGCTCGCGCGTCTCGTATTCGACATACGTCGGCCCGTCCCTGCGACAGCGATTCCAGCCCCGCCCCGAACCGCCGCCGCGACTTGGTCGCGTTCTTGGCCACGCCCCGCTTCTTGCCCCGGTCTTCCGTCAGGAAGACGACGATACGGTCGGCTTCGCCGTAGCGATAGGTGCGGAGCACGAGCGCGTCGGAGGAGCGGGCCAGCATGGGTTTCGACAGCCGCAGACCGGGCTCTGCGGCTGGCGCACATCTTGCTAATCCTATAACAAAGCGGCCTGGAGTGCGGCGCCGGCCCTGGTGGCGATTTAGTGCTTGCGGAGGCCCATTTCGTCCAACAGGCGCTCGTCGTCGCGCCAGTCCTGTCGGACTTTGACATGCAGTTCGAGGTGGACGCGCCCGCCCAGCAGCTTCTCCAGGTCGAGCCGCGCCTCGGTGCCGATCCGCTTGATCATCTCCCCGCCCTTGCCAATGACGATGGGCTTCTGCGAGTCGTGCTCGACGAGGATCGACGCGAAGATCCGCGTCAGGCCGCCAGGAGTCGCCGGTTCCTCGAACTGATCGATGACCACGGCGGTGGTGAACGGCAGTTCGTCGCGCGTGTGCCGCAGGACCTTCTCGCGGACCAATTCGGACGCCAGCGAGCGCTCGGTCTGATCGGTCAGATAGTCGTCGGGATACAGCGGCTCACCCTCGGGCAGGGCCTGCAGGAGCTCGGCCTCCAGCGCCTCCACGCCGTCCCCCGTCATCGCCGAGACCGGCACGATGGCGCGCGGCGACAGCGCGCTCGCATAGTGCTCCATCAGCGGCAGCAGCCGCGGCTTGCCGGTCCGATCGACTTTGTTCAGCGCCACGATCGGATGCACGCCCGCCCGCGCGAGCATGTCCACGACAAAGGCATCGCCGCTGCCGGGCCGGCCCGACGCGTCCACCACGAGCACCACCACATCAGCCTGCTTCAGCGCCTCAATCGAGGTATCCACCATCCGCCGGTTCATCCGATGGAGCGGCTTGTGAATGCCCGGCGTGTCCACGAACACGATTTGTCCGGCCTCGACGTTGCGCACGCCCACGATGCGGTGGCGAGTCGTCTGCGGCTTGTCCGAGACGATGGCGACCTTCTGGCCAACGAACCGGTTCAGCAGTGTGGACTTGCCCGCGTTCGGGCGCCCGACGAGCGCGACGAATCCCGACTTCATTCCGCGCCTCCGCCGTTCGCGGCCGGCTGCCGGCGAATCCGCACTTTGTGAATGCGCCGCCGCTCGGCCTCGAGAATCTCCACGTCCAGCCCGTCGAACGTGAACCGTTCGCCGACCGACGGCACGCGGCCGACGCGCGCCAGCACGTAGCCGCCGACCGTCTCGAATTCGCCGTCCTCGATGTCCACCGCCAGCCGTTCGACGAGTTCCCCAATCGCCACCTTGGCGCTGAACGCGTAGCCGGCGTCGCCTTCCTGAACGATGGGCTCCGCCTCGCTGTCGTACTCGTCCCGGATCTCGCCGACCAACTCCTCGACCACGTCCTCGACCGTCACCAAACCAGCCGTTCCGCCATATTCATCCACGACAATGGCGAGTTGAAAACGCTTCTGCTGGAACTCGCGCAGCAGGTCCACGACCCGGTTGGTTTCCGGCACGAACGCGGCCGGGCGCATGATCTCCGACACCTTCTGGGCGCCCAACAGGGATTCGGGCCGCTGAATCGAGATCCTTCACCACGACCAGGCCGACGATGTTGTCGAGATTCTCGGCGAAGACCGGCAGGCGCGAGTACTCCTGCTCGAGCACGAGGTGCCGCAATTCGTCGATGGTCGCGTCCGATCGGATCGCGACGATGTCCGGACGCGGCGTCATGACTTCGCGAACGAGCGTGTCGCCAAAATCCACGACGGAACGCAGCAACCTCGTGTCCGCGGCGGCCGCCGGATCGCTGCCGCCGCCAGCCACCGGAGGCGAGGCGGGTTCGTCGCCGGTCGGCGGCCCGCCGCTCCACCGCGCCGAGCAGGCCGATGATGGGTGCCGTGATCGGGCC
The DNA here is from genome assembly GCA_963751445.1 of uncultured Acidobacteriota bacterium. Taxonomy (GTDB): domain Bacteria; phylum Acidobacteriota; class Vicinamibacteria; order Vicinamibacterales; family SCN-69-37; genus DASUGC01. Next base: position 13,793 of record CAVVUL010000011.1, read on the forward strand.
GAGCACGTTCGCCACGGCGGTGAACACGGGCAGCAGCAGTTCGAGAATCCGCTCGGGCTGGCGGCGCACGATGAGCGCCGGCACGAACTGCCCGACGCCCACCGCCAGCACCACGCCGATGCCGAACAGCACCCCGGCGCCGATCCAGTCGCGGTTCATCTCCTTGGCGAGGAGCGCGACGGTGAGCACCAGCAGCACGCCGCGCATCGAGCCGCGCCGGCACAAAGAACCGCAAGGGGTCGTCGAGGTAGGCGCCGAGCGCGTCACCGTCGCTCTCGCGCTCGGCTTCCAGCCGTTCCGGCAGGCGCATGAGCAGCGTAAACGCCGTTTCGATCAGCGCGAAGAACAGCAGCCCGGAGGCCGCGACCAGAATCAGAAATGCCGTCATGGGTGGCGCGATCGCGCCGAACCGGCCGCGCGGACGATCAGCCCGGCCGGCAGCCCCGCCCGCCGCCGCAGCCGCTCCTCGACCCGCGCCATCTCGCCCCGGTCCGTCTCGTGATCGTACCCCAGAAGGTGCAGCAATCCGTGCAGGGCCAGAATCCGCAGTTCCAGGCGCACCGAATGTCCCGCTTCCCTCGCCTGCCGCGCCGCGACGCCGACGGCAATCGCGACATCGCCCAGATACCTCTCGCGCCCCGCCGAACCCGACGAACCCGTCGAACCCGTCGCACCTGTCGCACCCGTCGAACCCGCTCAGGAAACGAGAGGACGTCCGTCGCCGGTCCTTGCCTCGATGCTCGCGATTGAGGCGCCGCATGGCCGCGATCCGGGACGAGCGCGATGGTCATCGCGCCCCGGGCGGACGCGGGCGCGGCGCCGGCAGCCAGCCGGCGAGACCACGTGACGGACCCCGCGAGACGCGGCGGCCGATCGCGTCGGTCACAATCACGCGCAGGCGCGGTGCGGATCGCCGCCGGCGACCGGACGTCATAGGCCGGGCTTGGCCGCGGTGCTGTAGCTTTCGTAGGCCTTGACGATCCGCTGCACGAGCGCGTGGCGGACGACGTCGCGGTCGTCGAAGTGGATCGTGCCGATGCCCCTCGACGCCGGCGACGACCTTCAGCGCCTCAATCAGGCCGGAGACCTTGCCTGGCGGCAGATCGATTTGCGTGACGTCCCCGGTGACCACCGCCTTGGAGCCGAACCCAAGCCGCGTCAGGAACATCTTCATCTGCTCGGACGTCGTGTTCTGCGCTTCGTCCAGGATGACGAACGCGTCGTTCAGCGTCCGGCCGCGCATGAAGGCGATCGGCGCGACCTCGATGACGCCGCGCTCGAGCAGGCGCTCGACCCGTTCGGGCTCCAGCATGTCGTAGAGCGCGTCATACAGCGGGCGCAGGTACGGATTCGACCTTCTCCTGCAGATCGCCCGGCAGGAAGCCGAGTTTCTCCCCGGCCTCGACCGCCGGCCGCGCCAGAATGATCCGCGTCACGCGCTTCGCCAGCAGATAGGCGACCGCCTGCGCCATCGCGAGATACGTCTTGCCCGTGCCGGCCGGGCCGACGCCCAACACGATGTCGAACTGATCGATCGCGTCGAGGTAGCGCCGCTGCATCACGGTCTTCGGCGCCACCTGCCGGCGGCCGGCCGTGCGGCTCGTGCCCTTCAGGAAATAGTCCTGCAGCTCGACCTGCGGATCCTGCGACACCAGTTGCGCGGCCGTCTTCACGTCTCCGCGCGCGAACCGGTAGCCCTCGCGCAGCAGATTCGCCAACTGCGCGAGCGTGCGCTCCGCACGGGCCACGTCCGTCGGCGCCGCCTTCGACCACGATGTCGTGCCCGCTCGTCCTCAACGTCACGCCGAGCGCGGATTCGAGGCTGCGCAGGTTTTCGTCAAAGGAACCGAACAGGGTCTCGATACCCTCGTCGGGCATCGTCACGCGCCGCCTGGCTGAGGCAGGCATTCTGTACGGCGAGATTAGCACAAGAAAAGCAGTACGGCACGCGTCTCACCCTCTGACCTGTTGACCGTCCAGAGTCGCGCCGCGCCCCTGACGCCGCTGGCGTCGCCGTATTTCGCGGGCACGAGCGGCGTGTCCACGCGATCGGAGAAGACCCACGGCCCCCAGCGCGCGCGGCACGGCGTCGTACAGGCGCGCGATGCGCGACAGGCCGCCGCCCACGACGATGACGTCGGGATCGAGCAGGTTGATGACGGTCGCCAAGGCGCGTGCGAGGCGGTGGTCCAGGCGTCCACCGTGGCGAGCGCCTCGCGATGCGCCTTCGTCTGCCGCCGCCGACACCAGGGTCCCGGCGACACTCGACGCCGTGCGCCGCGCGGTAGTCCGCCGCCAGCGCCGGTCCCGACAGGAACGTCTCGAGGCACCCGAACCGGCCGCAGTAACACGGCGGCCCAGGGCGTTCGTCGTCCGTGGGCCACGGCAGCGGGTTATGGCCCCATTCGCCGGCGATGGCATTCGGCCCGGTCACGACGCGGCCGTCGATCGCAATGCCGCCGCCCACGCCGGTCCCGAGAATCACGCCGAACACGACGTGCGCGCCGGCCGCGGCGCCGTCGGCCGCCTCGGACACGGCGAGGCAGTTCGCGTCGTTCGCCAGCCGCACGTCGCGCTGCCAGCCGCCGCTCCAGATCCGCATGGAGCGGGCGGCCGTTCAGCCACGTGGAGTTGGCGTTCTTGACGAGTCCGGTCGCCGGCGAGATCGCGCCCGGCATGCCGATGCCGACCGTGCAGGCCGCGCCGGCCGGCCGCTCCCCCGCGTCCACCAGGCCCGCGATGGCCTCGATCGTGGCCGTCGTAGTCGCCGCGCGGCGTGGCGACCCGCTGCCTCCCAGCACCACCGCCCGTCCGGCGGCCAGCACCACGCCGCGATCTTCGTGCCGCCGAGATCGATGCCGAGACGCAGGGAGGCCGCTACGCTGGCCTGATCCGGGTGGCGTCGAGGGCCCCGGCGGCTCTGGACCGTCGTCGCGATCTTCAGCTCGCGCAGCTGACGGTCGTCCACCGTCGGACGGCGCGCCCGCCATCAAGTCCACGGCCTGGGCGGTCTTCGGGAACGCGATGACCTCGCGGATCGACGCCTCGCCGCACATCAGGGCCACGATGCGATCGAGGCCGAACGCGATGCCGCCATGCGGCGGCGTGCCGAATTCGAGCGCGTCGAGGAAGAAGCCGAATCGCGCACGCGCCTCATCGTCGTCCGATCCCGAGCAGCCGGAACACATGCCGCTGGACGTCGGCGCGATGGATCCGGATGCTGCCGCCGGCGATCTCGGACCCGTTCAGCGCCAGGTCGTAGGCGCGAGCCCGCACGCGGTCCGGCGCCGATTCGAGCAGCGGCACGTCCTCCGGACGCGGCGACGTGAACGGATGATGCATCGAGTTCCAGCGCTGCTCGTCCGGATTCCATTCGAACAGCGGGAACTCCGTCACCCACACGAACCGGAAGTCGTCCGTCTCGCAGCAGGCCCTCGCGCTTCGCGACGTGCAGCCGCAGCTGGCCGAGCACGCGGGCGGCCACGTCTGACGCCTCACCCGCCGCCAGCAGCAACAGGCCGCCCTCGGCGCCGCCCGCCGCTCAAAGGCCGCGCGCAGCGCCGGCCTCGCCGGCGTCTTGAGCGCCGAGCTCTGGAGCGCGCCCTGCACGAGCCGCACCCACACGAGACCGCTCGCGCCGGACTGCCGGGCCCGATCCGTCAGCTCGTCCAGGTCCTTGCGCGAGTACTTCGCGCCGCCGGGCACGACGAATCCGCGCACGACGCCCTCCGCCGGCCACGGCCTCGCGGAAGACCGAGAACGGCGAATCGCCGAAGTGCGCAGCTCACGTCCGCAATCTCCATCCCGGGCCGCAGGTCCGGCTTGTCCGACCCGTACTTCAGCATCGCGTCGTCGTACGACGACGCGCGGGAACGGCCGCGGCACGGTGAACCCGGCCGCCGTGAACATCGCGTCGATGGCGCCCTCGACCACGCCGATAGACGAGCGTCTTCCGTTGGCGAACGACATCTCGACGTCGATCTGCGTGAACTCCGGCTGGCGATCGGCGCGCAGGTCCTCGTCGCGGAAGCAGCGGACGATCTGGAAGTACCGGTCCATGCCGGCAATCATCAGGATCTGCTTGAAGATTTGCGGCGACTGCGGCAGCGCGAAGAACTCGCCGGGATGCACGCGGCTCGGCACGAGGTAGTCGCGCGCGCCCTCCGGCGTGGATCGCGTCAGGATCGGCGTTTCGATCTCGAGGAAGTGCTCGCTGATCGAGGTACTGGCGCGCGGCCAGCGACGGACACGCGGTGCCGCAGCGCCAGGTTGCGTTGCAGCGCCGGACGCCGCAAGTCGAGGTAGCGGTAGCGCAGCCGCGTCTCCTCCGCGACCGGCGTGTCGTCGCTGATCGCGAACGGCGGAGTCGCGCCTCGTTGAGGATCGTCGAGCGCGCGACGCCACGACCTCGACCTCGCCCGTGGGCAGCGCGGTATTGACGCGCCTCGGCCGCGCGCGCCTCCACCGATGCCCTGACGGCGACGACGAATTCCGGGCGCACGCGCTCGGCGTGTCGCGGCCGCCGCTGCCGGTCGCGGACGATGACCTGCGTCAGGCCATAGCGGTCGCGCAGATCGAAGAACATCAGCCCGCCGAGGTTGCGCACCCGGTGCACCCAGCCCAGCAGCACCACCGGCCGGCCGACATCGGCGGCGCGCAGCGCGCCGCACGTGTGCGTCCGATACGTGAATTCCGCCATCGCGTCCTACTGTCCTTCCGGCCAAGGGCCGCGCGGCGGGGTCGCCCGCCGCGATAGACTCGCGTGGCCCGCACCGCCTCGGCGCGCGGAATCGCGCGCTGCTCGCTGCCGCGCATGTCGCGCAGCGTGACTTCGCCGCGCGCCAGTTCGTCGCCGCCGACAATCAGCGTCACGCGCGCGCCCAGCCGGTCGGCGCGCTTGATCTGCGCCTTGATGCTGCGCGCCCTCGAATTCCATGTTCGCCGCGAGGCCCGCGCTGCCGCAGTCGCGCAACAGTCGCAGCGCTTCGGCGCGCCGCGTCCTCGCCGATCGCCGCCACGAACGCCCGTGGCGTCGCCGCCAGACCGGCACCCTCCGGCAGCGCCAGCACGAGCCGCTCCAGGCCGGCGGCGAACCCGATCCCCGTGCGGTCCGGCCCGCCGAGGTTCTTGACCAGACCGTCGTAGCGGCCGCCGCCGAGCAGCGCGTTCTGCGCGCCGAGCGTCTGTCCGAGAATCTCGAACGTCGTGCGCGTGTAGTAGTCCAGGCCGCGCACCAGCCGGTGCGACAGCCGCCACGGGAATGCCCCACGCGTCGAGGTGCCCGCGCACCGCCGCGAAGTGCGTGGCGCACGCCTCGCACAGGTAGTCCACCGAGTGCGGCAGCGCGATCGATGATGGGCTGGTCGGCCGGCACCTTGCAGTCGTAGATGCGCAGCGGGTTCGTCACGCGCGCGCCGCTGGCAGTCCTGGCAGAGCGTCGCCAGGTCCGCGCCGAGCGCTGCCAGCAGCGCCTCCTGGAAGCGCGGCCGGCAGTCCGCGCAGCCGACCGAATTGATCACGAACTCCGCCTGCGGCGATGCCGAGCTCCGCGATCAGGCTCCACGCGAGGTCGATCACTTCGGCATCCACCGCCGGGTCGTGCATCCCGAAGACCTCGACGTCCAACTGGTGGAACTGCCGGTAGCGTCCCTTCTGCGGCCGCTCGTACCGGAACATCGGCCCCATCGAGTACAGCTTCGCGACGGCAGCGCATGCTCGAGGCTGTGCTCGACGAAGGCCCGCACCATGCTCGGCGTCGCTTCCGGCCGCAGCGTGATGCGGTCGCCGCCCTTGTCGGTGAAGCTGTACATCTCTTTCTGGACGATGTCGGTGGTCTCGCCGGTGCCTTTGGCAAAGAGTTCCTCGCGCTCGAGCATCGGCGTGCGGAATTCGACGTAGCCGAAGCGATCGCACAGCGAGCGCGCGACGCGCTCGACCGTCTGCCACTTCTCCACTTCGCCGGGCAGGATGTCGTGCGTGCCTCGGACCGCCGGAATCATCGCCTCGCCTCAGGTGTCATGCCGTCGAGCCAGTATATTTACTTCTTGATGACCGGGTACGTGATACCGAGCTGCTCGAGATACGTCTTGTACTTCGCCGGATCGAAGTAGTACGGCCGCATCTTCTCGCGGTACTTCGCCATGATCTCCGTGTTCAGCTCGATCGCCGGCTGGTCCTGCGGGCGGATCAGCGGCTCGTACTTCTGCGTTCGGGTCTGCACGTTGTTGAAATAGTCCCACGCCGCCGTCACCAGTTCCGGCTTCAGCATCAGATCCACCAAGGTCATGGCCTGCACCTTCGCGCCGGCGGTGACGCCCTTGTGCGCGATCGGCGTCGCCATGGCCATGCCGTTCGCCCAGTTGTGCCCCGGCAGGCCCGGAATGTTGGACGGGTACGCAGCGTGACCGTCGGCACGTTCCACGAGATGTCGCCGATGTCGTCCGATCCGCCGCCGGTGTTCGTCGCCGACGTTCACCGGCCCGCCCAGGCCGCCCACCCGCGTGGTCAGACCCGACTGGGTGACGCCCAGTTCCTTCTGCACCGCGCGCGCGAACACCTGGTCGTCTTCCGACCACTCGCGGCATCCCGACCTTCTGGATGTTCGCGTGCGTCGCCTCGGCGACCGCGCGGTTGAAATGCTGCGGCCACGCGGCGCCGAGCACCCGCGTCGGCAGCAGCGTGACGTTCGCCATCATCGCGGCGCCCTGCGCAATGCGGTCGCCGGTCGCCCACATCTCCTTGATGCCCGGGTACGGTCGATCTGCCGGAAGTAGTACCAGACCGACGCCGTCGGCGGCACGACGTTCGGCTGATCGCCGCCGTCGGTAATCACGTAGTGGGAGCGCGACGACAGCGGCAGATGCTCGCGGCGGAAGTTCCAGCCCGACGTCCATCAGTTCGACGGCATCGAGCGCGCTGCGCCCCGCGCCACGGGATTGCCGGCCGCATGCGCGCTCTCGCCCTTGAAGCTGTACTGCACGGAGACCAGCCCGGTCCCGCCGCCGTCGCCCCAGGACACCGACAGGTCGCGGTCCACGTGCGTGAACAACGCGACGTCCACGTCCTTGAACAGGCCCGCGCGGATCAGGTACGCCTTCGCGCCGACGAGTTCCTCGGCCACGCCCGGCCAGATCCGAATCGTGCCGGGTATCTTCTCGCGCTCCATGATCTTCTTCATCACGATCGCGGCCGTGATGTTCACGCGCCTGGCCCGGAGTTGTGGCCTTCGCCGTGCCCGGGCGCGCCGTCGACGAGCGGGCTCGCGGTACGCCACGCCGGGCTTCTGGGAGGCCTGCGGAATGCCGTCGATGTCCGATCCCAGCGCGATGACCGGCTTGCCCGACTGCCCCACGTCGCCATGAACGCCGTCGGGATCCCGGCGACGCCCTCCTCCACGCGCGAAGCCGTTCTTCTTGAGCACCGCCACGAGATACTTCGACGTCTCGAATTCCTGGAAACCCAGCTCACCGTAGCTGAAGATCTGATCGACCATCTGCTGCGAGAAGTCCTTGAGCTTGTCGACCTCGGCCGCGGCTTCCGTCTTGAGTTGGGTGATGCGGGCCGTATCCGGCGGCAGATTCAGCGGCGCCTGCGCGGCCCCGCCCCCACCACCGGCTCGTCCCTGGCCGGCCTGGCCGGCCAGCACGGCGCTCGCGCACACGACGAATCCCAACACCCAGCGAAACCGTCTCATGGCCATCCCTCCCGCGGACGCCGCTCGTGCCGCGCGCTTCATTATAGGTACGGTCGTCCGCAGTGCGATAATCTCGGGCGATCATGCTCGTCCTCGACACACACGGCCGGCCGATGCGCAGCCTGCGCCTGTCGGTCACGGACCGATGCAATCTGCGCTGCCACTACTGCATGCCGGAGGACGAGTATCTGTGGCTGCCGCGCGAGGACGTGCTCCGCCACGAGGAAACCAGCGAGATCGCCGACCTGTTTGGCGAAGCTCGGCGTGGATCGCGCTTCGGCTGACGGGCGGGGAGCCGCTGCTGCGCCGGGACGTGACCTCGCTGATCGCCGCCCTGGCCGCCAAACCCTGGCTGCGCGACCTCGCCTTGACGACCAACGGCGTCCTGCTCGCCGACGCCGCGGTGGAACTCAAGCGCGCGGGCCTGCACCGCGTCACCGTCAGCATCGACACGCTGCGCCGCGATCGATTCACCCGCCTCACCCGCATCGATGCGCTGCCCGCCGTGCTCGCCGGCATCGAGGCCGCCGGCAGCGCCGGTTTTCCGGCCTCAAACTGGACACGGTGATCACGCGCGGCGACAACGACGACGAGTTGGTGGACCTGGTCGAGTTCGCGCGCGGCGTGGACGCCGAGGTCCGCTTCATCGAATACATGGACGTCGGTGGCGCCACCGGCTGGCGGCCGGAGGCCGTCGTGTCGCGACGCGAGATGCTCGCGCGATTGTCGGATCACTTCGGGCCCATCGAACCGGTCGTCGACAGACTCGTCCGCGCCGGCGGCCCGGTTCACGCCTCCCGGGCGGCCAGACCATCGGCATCGTCTCCTCGACGACCGAGCCGTTCTGCCGCACGTGCGATCGCGCCCGGCTGACCGCCGACGGCGTGCTGCTGCTGTGCCTCTACGCCCAGCACGGCACGGATCTGCGGCGGCCGCTACCGCGCCGGCGCGTCGCGCGAGACGCTGCTGAATCTCATCCGCGCCGTCTGGGCGGGCCGCGCCGACCGCGGCGCCGAGGAGCGGATGACCGTCCGCGCGCGCGGGTCCTACATCCCGGTGCGGATGCTGAAGAAGGACGCACACCTCGAGATGCACACGCGCGGCGGCTAGCCGCGCGCCCTCACGAACCGATGACCGAATCATCCGCCCGCACGTCCTTTCGCATCCTGGTCGCGCTCAGCGTCGGGCACCTGCTCAACGACCTGCTGCAGGCGCTGCTGCCGGCGCTCTATCCGCTGTTCAAGCAGGAGTTCAGCCTCACGTTCACGCAGATCGGCCTGATCACGCTCACCAACCAGGTGACGGCGTCGATTCTCCAGCCGATCGTCGGCATGTACGCCGATCGTCGGCCGCAGCCCTATGCCCTGGTCGCGGGCATGGTGCTCACGCTCGCGGGCCTGCTGATGCTCGCGTTCGCGCACACCTTTCCCCTGCTGCTCGCGGCGGCCGCGCTGGTGGGCACGGGCTCGTCGATCTTCCACCCCGAGTCGTCGCGGCTGGCCAGGGCGGCGTCCGGCGGACGCCACGGCCTGGCGCAGTCGCTCTTCCAGACGGGCGGCAATTTCGGGTCGTCGCTGGGACCGCTGCTCACGGCCTTCGTGGTCGGGCCCCGGGGGCAGTCGAGCGTGGCGTGGTTCGCGGTGATTGCGATGGCCGCCATTGCCCTGCTGGCCTGGGTGGGCCGCTGGTATGCCGCACACCGCCGTGCCATGGCGCTGCCGACCGGGCGCAAAACGGCCACGCCGGTCCCGGTCTCGCCGAGAACCCGGCGCACGGTCGCCGTTCTGCTGATGCTCGTGTTCTCGAAGCAGGTCTACCTGGTCAGCATCTCGAGCTACTTCATGTTCTTTCTGATCGATCGTTTTCAGCTCTCGATCGAAAGCGCCCAGTTGCATCTGTTCGTGTTCCTCGGCGCGGTCGCCGCCGGCACGTTCGCGGGCGGGCCGATCGGCGATCGCTTCGGCCGGAAGTACGTCATCTGGGGCTCGATCCTCGGAGTCCTGCCGTTCACGCTCGCGCTGCCCTACGCGTCGCTGTTCTGGACGGGCGTCCTCAGCGTGATCATCGGCCTCGTGCTGGCGTCAGCCTTCTCCGCGATTCTGGTCTACGCGCAGGAACTCATGCCCGGCCGCGTGGGCTTCGTGGCGGGGCTGTTCTTCGGTTTTGCGTTCGGGATCGCCGGCCTCGGCGCGGCCGTGCTCGGCAAGGTCGCGGACTGGTACGGCATCGCGACCGTGTTCCACGCGTGCGCGTTCCTGCCGGCCTTCGGCCTGCTCGCGGTGTTCCTGCCGAGGGAGCCCCGCGAGGCGCACGCGTAAACGACGTATCAGTTCACACGGAGGCACGGAGCGACGGAGGCGCAGAGGAATTTCTTCGGGGTGACCGCGTGATCCGCAGCCCACAGAAGAAGCTCCGTGCCTCCGGTACCTCCGCGCCTCCGTGTGAACTGACGGCCTCTATTTCGTGATCGCCGCGAGCACCCGCCCGAAGAACCCGTCGGGGTTGCGGCCAATCCAGCGAACCACGACCACGAGGTCGTGCTCCCAGTCGATGTAGATCAGGTTCTCGCCGTTGCCGCGGAAGGTCACGGCCGACTCCGGAGCCGACGGATACAGGCGCCGGACCGGGGCGCCGGCTAATCCGGGCTGCGGCACGTTCAAGAACCAGTTCATGAAACCGTAGACCTTGCTGTCGGCGTTCTCCCCTGTGCCGGGTGTCTTCGCCATCGCGATCCAGGCCGGGGACACCAACTGCTTGCCCGCCCAGTTGCCGTCGTGCAGGAACAAATATCCGAACCGTGCCATGTCCCACGCACTGATGAACATGCCGCCGCCGTGGTGACCGCCGCCCGGCACGGACGGCATGCGCTGTCCGTCGATCGTGACGAACGCGTTGTTGTAGGGCTCCCAGTGCCAGGTGTCTGAGGCGCCAATCGGGTCCATCACCGCATCCTTCAAGACGACGGGGAGCGGTTGCTTCATCACATACAGCGTGGCGAGCGATAGCACGTTCACGCGGGTGTCGTTGTACTTGTAGAAGGTGCCCGGCTCCCGAAGGTCCCGCTTGGCCCATTGCTCGGGCGTCTGGTTGGGCGGCGGCCGATCGGCCCAGTCCGGCTTGTCCCAGAGCGTCCCGGACCAGTCGCTCGTCTGGCGCAGCAAATGATCCCAGGTAATCTTCGCGTTGTGCTCCGACGCAAATAAATCCACGCCCGCCGGCATGTAAGGCGCGACCGTGTCGCGCACGTCCTTGATCAGGTGTCGGTCGTAGGCGACGCCCACGACGGTCGAGAGAAAAGACTTCGTCACGCTGAACGTCATGTCCGCCCGTGCGGTGTCGCCCCACTGGGCCGCGACGTACCCGTGGCGGATCACGACGCCGTTCAGGCCCGTCCGCTCCTGCGTCGGACCGATGACGGTGTTGTAGGGCGCCTCGTTCCTGAAGGTCACCGGGATGTCGGCAGCCAGATCTGCGGGTTCCGCGTGCTTTCGTTGGCGACGGCGAACGCGATCGCCTCGTCGAGTTTCGCCGTGTCCATGCCGAGCGATGCGGGATCGCGCCGCTCCCACGCGCCTTTGGCCGGAAAATACGCGCGGGCTGGAGCAGGCGCCTGCGTGTGGCCGCTCGACCAGGCAATCGCGGCACCCGCGAAGACAACAACCAGGACGAAGCGGCGCGCCACGGGGACCATCGCGCGCATGATACGACGAGGGAGCCCCGCCCGGTTCGTCAATGATTTGTCGGTTCACACGGAGGCACGGAGCGACGGAGACACGGAAGATTTCTTTGGGGAGTGACCGCGTGACCCGCGAACCAGAAGCGTGAAGAAGCTCCGTGCCTCCGTCGCTCCGTCTCTCCGTGTGAACTAACCAGCGCGTGATACGATTTTTCCGTTTGGCCGACTACGACCTCATCGTCATCGGCAGTGGCTTCGGTGGCGCCATGGCGGCTGCGCCGGCCGTGTTCGCCGGCAAGCGCGTCCTGCTGATCGAAGCCGGCGGCTGGGTCGCCACGGAGCCGCGACAACTGGACCGCCAGGGGTTTCAGCGAAGCCACGCCCTACTTCCGCCGCGACGATCCGTTCCACGTCGCGGCGGGAGGCACGAGCGCCACGCTCGGCCAGTATCTCTGCGTCGGCGGCGCGTCGGTCTTCTACGGCGGCGTCGCCATGCGCATGCGCGAACGCGACTTTCAGCCAGACCCGGCGATCGACGAGCGCGAGCGGCGCGGCCTGGCCCTACCCTACGCCGACCTCGAGCCGTACGTACGCGCAGGCCGAACGCTGCTCGAGGTCGCCGGATCGACGGGCGACGATCCGACCGAACCCGCCGCGGTCCGTCGCTTTCCGAATCCGCCGGGCCCGCTCGCGCCCATCTCCACGCGACATGGCGGAGGCCGCGCGCGGCCTGGGTCTGCATCCGTTCCGGCTGCCGCTCGGCGATCAACTATCGTCGGCGGGCGGCCGCGACACCGTGTCCGGCTTGCAGTACCTGTGATGGCTTCGCGTGCGCCGTCCAGGCCAAGAACGATTTCTCCACGGTGCTGTTCCACGGCTCCAGCGCCCGGGCTCGAATTGGTGATCGACACGCCGGTCGTACGCCTCGAGCCGCGACGGCCGCGTCATCCGGCGGTCGTGGGCGTCGCGCGCGGCTCGACCGAGCCGATGCGCTTCGCGGGCCGCGTCGTCGTCGTCGCCGCCGGCGCGCTCGCGACGCCTCGCCTGCTGCTCGCCTCGGGACTAGACGCGGCGAATCCCGCCGGCGAGGCGATCGGGCGGTATCTGATGCGCCACTGCAATGCCGTCGTGATGGGACTGTTCCCGTCGCGCCCCGCCCCGCACGGCGAATTCCACAAGCAGATCGGCATTCACGATTACTACTTCGGCCATCCGACGGTGCCGCGCCCGGGCGGCCGCCTGGGCTGCCTGCAGCAGTTCGCCACGCCGGCAGCCCGCATCGTGCGCGATTACCTGCCGTTCGGCTTCGGCACGGTTGATTGCGCCGATTGATCTCCCGCACGACCGGGTTCATCGTCATGGCCGAGGACCGTCCGCAGGCCGGACAATCGGGATCAGCGCTCGTCGGTCCGGCCGACCCGCCCTGCACCTGCCGCCGGCCACCATCACGCATCGGTATGAGGCGCGAGACCTCGCGGCGCGTGACGCGCTGGTCCGGCCGCCCGCCGCATCCTGCGTCGCGCCGGCGCGCTGAGCCACGTATATTCACGACATAAGACGTTCTCGCACGCGGTCGGCACGGTGCGCTCGGTCTCGGATCCCCGGCCGCGCCGCTGGACGGATTCTGCGCTTTCGGGGCGTCGACAATCCTTCGTCACCGACGGCAGCGCGCTTGCCGCGCGCCGGCGGCGTCAATCCGTCGCTGACGATTGCCGGCCAACGCGCTGCGTGCGTCGCGCCGGGTGCTCGAGGTGCTGGCATGACGAGGGCGGAGGGGCACGCGTGACGCTCGCATTCCTCGGCACGGGCTTTGCGACGTAGCCTGCATTCGCGCACGATGAAGGCGGTCGCGCCGACGTGGAGCGCTGGTACGCCAGCCGCGACCTGTCGCGCGCGGAGCCGCGAGCGCGAAGTTCGGTGGCGCGGGCGCGTTCGGCAGCTATGGCGACGCGCTGGCCAGTCCGGACATCGACGCCGTCCTTGTCGCGCTGCCGCCGTCGCTGCATCTCGAGTGGACGATGCGCGCGCTCGAGGCCGGCAAGCACGTGATCCTCGAGAAACCGCCGCTGCTGCGCTCGACGGATTTCGCCGCGGTCGCTAAGCGGCGCGTCGCGCCGATCGCCAGGTGCTGGTCGCCGAGAACTACTTCTACAAACCGTCGGCGGTCCGCTGCGCCGCGATGATCAGCGCGCGGCGACCTCGGCGACCTGCGGTTCATCCAGTCTAACGCGCTGAAGCTGCAGGCGACGGGCGACTGGCGCGACGACCCGGCGCTCTCGGGCCAGGGCGCGCTGTTCGAGGGCGGCATCCACTGGATCAGCCTGCTGGCCAGCCTGGGCCTCACGGTCGCGCGCGCGCGGCGCCGCGCAAGCCGGCAATCGGTACGTCGCTCGACCGGAGCTCCTGGTGACGCTCGAGTACGCCGAAGGGGCCGGTGGCGACGCTCGCCTACTCGTGGGAGGTGCGCGGCTCGCCGAACGGCGTGCGCTGGTCGGCGTGCTATGGCACGGCGGGTGTCATCCGCTTCGAGACCAACGGACTGCTCGGCGTCCAGACCGGACGGCGGCGCCGCGTGTTCGTGCCCGGGCTGGTCGATCTGTTAGGCTACCGGGCGATGCTCGCGGATTTTTTCGACGCCATGCGCCACAATCGCCCGCCGGCCTACACGCTGGCGCTGCCGAGCGCGACCTCGCCTGGTCGAAGACGCCTACGCTCGCTGAAGACGCCCTGAGGACCATGAACTACTCGCATTTCCTGATCGCCGCCGGCATCGGCACGCTGCCGGCCTGCACACCGCCACCTGGGGCATGTACAAGGACTCGATTCACGAGGGGTTCTTCTGGCCCCGCTACTTCCGGAGCCCGATGGCGGGGGCCGTCATGGCCCTGATCGCGTATGTGATTGCGCGGCCGGCCCTGGACACCCCGGCCTGGGCGCGTCGGCGTTCTTCGGCGTCGCGTACGTCCTCGAGCGCGGCCTCATCGAATTGTGGAAGACGTTCCTGCGGAACGAGGACCAGAGCAAGTACTTCATCCCGATGCAGTTCGCCGTGTTCGGCCGCGTCGTGCAGAGCCAGACGCGCCGGCTGATCATCGGCGCGATCATGACGGCGGCCGTCTGCGGCACGTTCCTGCATCGTGCACTACAGCGCCGCCCGAAACTGCCGCTCGCAGGAATCCGACCCTGGCCGTCTTTCTGATCGCCACGATCAGCGGCTGGATTTCCGCGTTTCTCGGCGCCTGGAAGGACGCGCCCTCGAGGGGTTTCAGCCACTGAAGTTCGTGCGCAGCCCGCTGTGGGCCGGGTTCTGGGGCCTGCTCGTCGCCCACTTCACGTCGAGCATCCTCATCGTGTTGATGGCGGGCCTGGGCTACACCATCTTCACGCTCGAGACCTACAAGACGTTCTTCTTCCCGTCGAAGCCGCGCGGCAAGTTCGCGGGCAAACCGATCCTGTTTCCCGAGATGCTGCGGCGCCGGCAGTACTTCGTGCCGCTCTATGCCGCGATCTGGGTGCTGGTGCTCTCGGGTTACTGCCTGGCGCTCACCGGCCCGCATGCCGGCCTCGTGTCGATCCTCTGATCTGGCGTGAAGCTGTCCACGAACACGGCCTCGCCGGCCTCGCACCGGAGGCATCGCACGACCGCGATCGTGATCGCTGGTCGCGGCGCTGGCCGGCGCCGGTCTGATCGCCGCGGGCTGGCCCGCGCTGCGCGGCCTGGTCTGGTACTGGCTGTACGCCGTTCCCGCCCACCTGCTGGTGTCGGTGCTGGCCAACGAGCCCATGTTGCTGGCGACGGCGAAGAGCTATCCACCGGCGTGGGTGGCCGCGGCGGGCACCGCCGGATGTCTGGTCGCGATCGCCCTCGACTACGCGATGATTGGCTGGCTGGTGAATCATCGTCTCGTGAGGGCCGAGATCGACGATTCGGGCGGATTCAAAACCGCGCAGCGCATCTTCGGCCGCGCGCCGTCTCTGCTCATCGCCGGGTCCGCGCTGCTGCCGGTGCCGTTCTATCCCGTCAAGATTCTCGCCATCGCCCGCGACTACCCCGTCTCGCGTTTCTGCCTCGCGCTGGTGCTCGGCCGGTTTCCGCGCTTCTACCTCATCGCGCTCGGCGGGCAGAAAGTCCATGCGCCCAACTCCGCGCTGGCGTCGGCCACCGTGGCGCTGGCGCTGATGGGCGGATGGGGGGTCTGGCGGACCTACCGCCGGAACCGCCGTCGGGCGGAGGGTGGCGGAACGCAGGCATGATCGGACGGGCGCGGGCCTCCCGCGCACTTACGGAACTCTTACAAACACCGCGGCGCATCCCTGCTACCTTTGGCTTCCATGTCCCAGATCACCGCCCGACTCGATACCCCTGTGCCCGCGAGGCGTGACGGCGGAACCGCCACGATGGCTGGCGCCAAACCCGGCCGGTACGATCGGCTCTCGTGGACCACGTTTTTCTTCATGTCGCTGTTCCACGTCGGGGCGATTTGGGCGCTGATCGACTTCACGTGGTCGGGCGTCGCCGTGCTGCTGGCCACCTACTACGTGTCGCTGGCCTGGGGCATCGGCATGTCGTACCACCGGCTGCTCACGCACCGGTCCTACAAGACGCCGAAAGCCATCGAATATTTCCTGACCGTCTGCGCGACGTTCGCGCTCGAAGGCGGACCGCTCTTCTGGGTCGCGACGCATCGTGCCCATCACCAGTACTCGGACGCCGATCCCGATCCACACACGCCGCGCCATGGCGGTTTCTGGGCGCACATGGGCTGGATCATGTTCGGCACCATGGAACACAACGACGTCACCCGCACGGCCCGCTATGCGCCCGACCTCGCCAAGGACCCGTTCCACCGCTGGATCAGCAAGTGGCACTGGACGCCGCTGGTGGCGCTCGGCCTGGTGCTGTGGGTGGCCGGCGGGTGGAACTGGGTGCTCTGGGGCGTGTTCCTGAGGACAACCATCGGCCTGCACGTGACGTGGGCCGTGAACTCGGCGACGCACATGTGGGGCGCGCGCCGCTTCGAGACCCGGGACGACTCGCGCAACAACTGGTGGGTGGCCCTGCTGAGCTTCGGCGAAGGCTGGCATAACAACCATCACGCGCATCCCACGTCGGCCGCCCACGGCCTGGCCTGGTATGAAGTCGACCTGACCTACTGGCACATCCGCGCCCTCGAACTGGCGGGCCTGGCCACCCACGTGCGCCGCGCCAAAATCGACGAGGCGATCGAGGAAGCCGCCTAGGCCGCCGGATCGCCAAATAGATCAATCGATCAATAGATCATTAGCCAAATCGATCAATAGATCGCTATTCTGTCCGTGTCATGCCTGTAGTTCCTGGGCGGCGCGGGGCGATCGCCTTCTTCGTCATCTTCGGGGTGTCCCTCGTGGCGCTGGCCACGGCCCTGAACGTCGGCTGGATGGTCATGACCTGGGGGCAGATCGCGCCCCTGGTCCTCGGCATGTTCGTCTTCGCCGCCATCATCACCGGCCTGATTCTGAACACCACCTTCCTGGTCCGCGAAATCCGGCGGAACGAACAGCACGATGCGTTCGTCAACGCCGTCACGCATGAACTCAAGACGCCCGTGACGTCCATTCGGCTCCATCTGGAAACACTCCTGGCCCGCGAAGCGGCGCTGCCGGAGGCGAAGCGGCGCGAGTTCTACTCGATCATGCTGGAAGACAGCCACCGGCTCCTGCACACCATCGAGCAGGTGCTGCGCACCGGCCAGGCCGGCAGCACGCCCCTGCATGTCGAGCGGCTGGATCTCGCGGCGCTGGCTGACGAGTGCGTCACGCTCACGCGCACGCGGCTCCACCTGTCCGGCGAGGCGCTCCGCCTCACGACCGCCGCCGGCGTCGTCGAAGTGCTCGGCGATCGCGAACGAACTGCGCGGCGCGATCATCAACCTGCTGGACAACGCCGTGAAGTTCTCCGGCGACCGGGTGGACGTGCAGGTCGGCGTCACGCGCCATGGCAATCAGGCGCTGGTGAGCGTGCGGGACCGCGGTCCGGGCCTGCCGCCGGACGAGGCCAAACGGATCTTCAAGCGCTTCTACCGCGTGCCCGGCGCGCTCACCCAGCGCGTCAAGGGCACGGGCCTCGGGCCTCTTCATCGTGCAGAGCGCGGCGAAGCGCCACGGCGGCCGCGCCTACGCCGAGAGCGCCGGGTCCGGCACCGGGGCAACGTTCTACCTCGAACTGCCGGCCGCGCCGCCGGCGGCCACCGCCTGACCGTTATGGCATCCCTGCTGCTCGTCGAAGACGAACCCCACATCGCGTCCGGCCTGCGCTTCAACCTGGAAGCGGAGGATCACTCGGTCGACATCGCGGAGACCGGCGAACTGGCGCTGGAGCGCCTGGCCGTCGACCCCCACGCTACGACTGCATCGTGCTCGACGTCATGCTGCCGGGCATGGACGGATTCGCCGTCGCGCGCGCCGCCCGGTCGCGGGGCTGGCTCACGCCGATCCTCATGCTCACGGCCCGCGGGCGCGCTGAGGATGTCTTGAAAGGATTCGAGGCCGGCGCCGACGACTATCTGCCCAAGCCCTTCGAGCTCGCGATTCTGCTGGCGCGGATCAACGCGCTCATACGCCGGCACGCCTGGCACCAGAGGCCGGCCGGACTCGAGGAGCCCTCCAGCGGCCGCGCCCCCGACGTGTTCGCGTTCGCGGACAAAGTCGTGGATTTCGACGCACAGGAACTGCGGGTCGGACTGCACCCACCCGCTGACGCTGATGGAAACGAACCTGCTGCGCTATCTCGTCCAGCACGAGGGCCAGGTCGTCTCGCGCAAGAGCATGCTCGAAGACGTCTGGAACCTCCACGAAGATACCGACACCCGCGCGATCGACCATTTCATCGCCCGGCTCCGGAAGTACATCGAAAGCGCGCCGGGCCGGCCTCAGCACCTGCTGACGGTGCGCGGCGTGGGCTACAAGTTCGTGGGGACGCCCGCCGCCTGACGCGCGGGCGCCGACGGCCGGGCCTAGCGGATCCAGTAGAACGTGACGATCGGGATGAGGACCGCGACGCCGAGGATCGCGAGCACACGCCGGCGCACGGCCACGGGCGCCAGACTCACCGAATCGTGAACCGACGAGTAGATCCCGCCGGTCGCGCCGCCGATGACGGTCGTCAGAACGGCGATCGGCACGCTCTGCGAGGTCCTGAGCGGTTCTCCACCGATCGGCGCCAGAAGGGCCCACAGCAGAATCGGCGCCGCCCCCGCGGCGCACCCCAGCGCCGTGGTCGCGAGGAAGCCCCGTAGTCCGAGCGTCCTCGCCACCACCAGCGCCGGCGCGCCGACCACTGCGGCGGCCGCCAGGGCGACGATCGCCGCCGCCAGGGCCCACGCATACAGGAACGGCAGCGTGACGATGAAGGCCACCGCCGGCGTGATGAACAGCAGCGGCAGGAGCACCGGATCCTTGTCGGGCGCCGCAGCGGGCCCGTCCATGAAGTCCTTCACATTCTTCACTGCTTCATGGTCGCACAAAGAAAGAGCCGGGCAGGTCTCCCCGCCCGGCTCTGCGTGCCTAAGTTCGAACTTCGAAGTTCTGACGTCTGACGTTGCCCTCAGTGCGTGACGGTTTCCGTCTCGCTCTTCTTCTTGCCGAGCCCCTGAATCTGCAGGCCCGTGGCGATCTCCGGCTTCGGTTCCTTGAGGATCTCCTGCCGGTAGAGCGCGGCCATGCGCTCGTGTTCGACCTGCGCCTTGCGCGCGCGCAGCTTCTCTTCACGAGCGGTCTTGGCGATGCCCTGGCCGTCCAGGTCGTGCTGCAGGCCCTTGTTCACATCGTCGGCCACCAGCGCGAGCGTGTGCTGCGTGGTGTCGAGGCCGACCTTCTTGCCGCCGGCGAAGATTTCGTGACGGCCGTGCTCCTCGTACCACTTCGTGAGCGTCGCCGTCATGTGCATCTTCTCGATGATGTTCCGCCAGCCGATGCCCGTGTTGTAGGCGCAGAAGCTGATCTCGCCCTCCTGCGTCGCATACGGAATGATGCAGCGCTCGGTGCGGCGGAAGTCGTAGTTGAACAGGTCCTGGAACCACATGCCCGCGATGAACATGTAGTTGAACCGGTCCGACCGGCGCTTCTCGATGTCCGCGACCGTCCGGTCCGCCGTGACCTTGCCGTAGTCGTGCCCGTCGCGCCGAACGCCTTGTCGAAGCGGCGCAGCAGGTCGTACACCTTGAAGTGCTTCGGCGTCTTGAACGGGTCGTAGTTCCGCATCAGCGCGAGCGCCATGCCCAGCACCGACATGAACTTGCCGCGCGACGCGTCATTCACCTGCTGAATGTCCTTCGCGAGCTGCGGACCGTTCACGAACGCCGTGATCGGCACGGCTTCCGACGTTTCCTTGTCGATGATGACGGCCATGCCGACGCCGCAATTCGGGTGGCAGCCGCAGGACAGCGCGCCCCAGTCCGCCTGCGGGCCATGCACGAGGTCCGCCCAGTCGCTGAACGTGCCCATGAACGAAATCGGGAACCAGTCGCGCGTCGGCTCGCCGATGCCGGTCTGGTTCTTCACGTCGTGCGCCAGATGCGACAGCGTGTAGCGCTGCGCGTGCCGGCGTTCGTCCGTGATCTCCTCGTCGCGGCCCGTGAACGACACGGGCTGGAACGACAGGAACGAGATCTTCTTGGGGTTGTCCAGCGCGAACTTGACGATGCGGCCGACCTGCTCGTTGTTCACGCCGTTGACGATGGTCGTGACCGGCACGATGTCGACGCCCGCGCGCCACAGATTTTCGATGGCGCGGAGCTTGACCTCGAACAGGTTGCCGACCAGCCGGTGCGCGTTGGCCGCGTTGCCGATGCCGTCAAACTGCAGATAGGCGTAGCGCAGGCCCGCTTCGGCCGCCGCGCGGGCGAAGTCCGGGCTCTTGGCGAACTCGATGCCGTTGGTGGCCGCCTGCACGCTGTTGTAGCCGACCTTCTTCGGCGTACCGGACCGCGTCCAGGAAGTACGGCGAGAGCGTCGGTTCGCCGCCCGAGAACTGCACGGACATCTGCCGCTTCGGCTTGAGCGAGATCGCGTTGTCGAGCAACGTCTTGATCTCTTCCCACGCCGAGCTCGTGCACGAACCCGACCTGGTTCGCATCCATGAAGCACGGGTCGCACATCATGTTGCAGCGGTTCGTCAGGTCGATGGTCAGCACCGCGCCGCGGCCGTACTTGATCGTGGACGACCCGTGGTTGTGCAGCTTCTCGTCGGCGTGCGACCGGATGTCGGAGCCCGGAAACGTATCTTCGAGGTGCTTGAAGAAGGCCGTGTCCATGGCCATCACGTCTTCGAAGTGCCCATGGATCGGGCAGTCCTTCACCATCATGATCTTGCCGTCGCGCTGGATGATGGTGGCCTTGATCTCGCCGATCTTCTCGGTGAGCAATTCCTTGTAGTCGCGCTTGCCGTCGAGGATCTCCTGACGGGCCTCGCGCACGCACGTGGGGCACAGCGAGTCGGTCTCGCGCGGCCAGCCGAGTGGCGGTTTCACTTTCTCCCAGGACTTGAGCAGCGGCTTCTCAGACCAGGCGGGAATGAACGAGTCGTTCGGCTTGATGCTGTTCAGCGCCTCGTAGACCTGCCACGCGCCCTTGGCGACGTAGGTGACACCTTTTTCGAAGTACTTGACCGGCTTGTGCATGCGGCGAGAATACCGCCGGCGCCGCCAGACACCGACAAAATTGTGCCCGACGGGCCGTATTGAGGGCTGAACGGGCTCCAGGAGAGGCTCAACGGGCGGGCCTTTTCAGCCAACTCCAGCGATCTCAAGGGCTTACAGTCGAACCGCAGCCTGCCGGCTGGCCACGCGATGGGCCACCGCGAAGTAGATCCGCACCCCCAGCACGACGACCAGCCACCCCAGATAGGGTGCCGGACGGCTGATCCCGGACTTCTGGATCCAGATGAAGTGCACGATGCCGGCCGCCGCCGCCAGATAGACCAGCCGGTGGAGCCGGATCCAGTTCTTCCTGAGCCGGCGCATCCAGCCGGAGGTCGATGTCGCGGCCAGCACGAGGAGAAGGACGAATCCGAGCTGCCCCACGAAGATGTACCGGCGCTTCAGCAGGTCCTCCCAGATGGCGCGCCCGTCGCAGGTCGCCAGCGAGTAGCACAACTGATCGAAGACGAGATAGATCGACAGGTGCACCGCCACGTAGGCGAAGGTCCAGACGCCGAGCATGCGCCGGACGTTCTGCACCCGAGTGACGCGCAACAGCCGTCTCACCGGCGTGACCGTCAGGGTCAATAGCAGCAGCGTGATCGCGGTCTCCCCTGTTTCGTGCAGGAGCGTCTTGGTGGGATCGGTGCCGAGCGCCATCGGATCGCGCCCCGTGAACGACTGCCAGAAGTCGAACCCGAGGGCGGCCAGCGGCAGCGCGCACATGACGAAGACGGCCGGTTTGAAGAGGCGCCAGCCCGCGATCGCGTTCAGGGCCTCCGTGACGCGGCGCCAGACGGTCATCAGTAGAACTTCCGGAGGTCCATTCCTTTGTACAGGCTGGCCACCTGGTCGCCGTACCCGTTGAACATCAGGGTCGGCCGATTCGTAGAAGAAGCCCGGCAGCCGCTTCTCACGCGCCTGCGACCAGCGCGGATGATCCACCGTCGGGATTCACGTTGGCGTAGAAACCGTACTCGCTGCGGGTTAGTCACGGCCCAGGTCGTGCGGGGCATCGCGTCCGTCAGACGAATCTTCACGATCGACTTCCCGCTCTTGAACCCGTATTTCCACGGCACATGGATGCGCAGCGGCGCGCCGGTCTGGTTCGGCAGCGTCTTGCCGTACAGCCCGACGACCATCAGCGCCAGCGGGTGCATCGCCTCGTCCATGCGCAGGCCTTCCACGTAGGGCCAGTCGAGACCGGCGCTGCGCAGCCCCGGCATCTCGCTGGGCCGCACCAGCGTCGTGAACTCCACGAACTGCGCCTTTGCCTGCGGCCGCACCTTCGCCAGGACGGACGACAAGGGCACGCCGATCCACGGAATCACCATGGACCATCGTCTCGACGCAACGATGTCGATAGACCCGCTCCTCGAGTTGCTTGAAGTCGACCAGGTCTTCGACGCCGTAGTCGCCCGGCTTGTCGACGAGACCTTCGACCTTCACCGTCCACGGCTTCACCGTCAGGCGTCCCGCATAGCGCGCGGGATCGCCCTTGTCGAGACCGAACTCGTAGTAGTTGTTGTAGCTCGTGATCTGCTCGAGCGTGTTCAGCGCGTCCACCTTCGGGTCGACGGTGAACGCGGACTTCTTCGCGGCCGGCAGCGGCCCCTGCGCGGGCGCCTGTGGCGGCGCCGAGGCGATGCCCGACACGCCCGAGGCAATCACGCCCACGGCGCCGACGGCGGCCGTCTTCATGAATTCGCGCCGCGCTCGGTACACCGGCTCCGGCGTGACGTCCGAGTACGGAACATCGGCGGACGAACGGATCTTGACCACCACGGACACGGCCCCCCTTGCTGGAGTGATGAACCTCATTACACCACAGACGAACGCCTATTTGGATGCGGTCGCGAGCACCATCAGCTCGCTGGTCCGCGCGAACGGTCGGAGTCCGTTCGGCCCGGCCAGCGCCGCCACCAACTCGCGCCCCTTGTCGGTGGCCTCGACGGCGGCGGTGGTGATGACGTAATCACACGCGGTCATCGGCCCGGCCCGGCGGGCGGCGTCCACATCCCGGCCGGCATAGTAGACGAGGTTGCCAAAACCCGGAGGCTGCAGCGCGACTGGTTCGTCGAACCGGATGAGCGCGAAGAACCGCTGCCGGCCACAGTGCACCCCCTCGCTGTGCTCCGCAGCTCGCACGGACAGCCACAATTCGCGAGAGGCGGCAGCGGGCGCGGTCCCGCCGGCAAGCGCGAGCTCGTCCTCCTCGAGCCGGGTTTGGGCTTTCAGGCGCGCGGTTGTGTATTGGCGGGCCGTCATCGGCACCCACCACGTCAGGACCGACGCGGCCAGCAGGAGCAGGAGCGCTCGTCGACGACGCGGAGGCACGAGCGCTGGCGCGCGAATGATGGCGAGGACGGACAGGCTCGCCGCCAGCCAGACCCCCTCGACGCTGGGTACTGGGTTGGGCGCCGGCGCGACGCGCAGGCTCGACCAGAACAGGAATCCGCTTCCGATCACGAGCGCAGCGGCGGCCACCGCCCGGACTCGAGGCCGCTCGGTACCACTTGAGGCGGAACGGAAAACAGCCGATGAACGACAGCAGGGGCAGCAGCGCCGCGATGGGCAGCAGGTACCGGAGCGCGAGCCCTCGGCTCCACCCGAATGAGGTCCAGCGCACGCCGATCAGGATCCAGATGAGCGCGCTCCCCACGGCCGCCGTCACGATCAGCATCGCCAGTCGCGGCCACCAGCGGCGGTCCGTGCGCGCATGCGGGCCGGACGCCAGCAGGTCGATCGCCAGCACCGCGATCGGCCAGAGTCCGACCAGGTACCGCGATCCGAACCAGTCACCGATGGAGGCCCGTGCGCGCGGGCCGCCGCTGCCTGAGCGGCTGCGACCACGCGGCGGCAGATCCACTCACGGGGGCGCGCCCGAGCACGGCTCGCCACGCCGATCAACACGGCCGCCGCCCCTCGAGACGAAGAGCCACTCGTCAAGCGACCCGGCCGCCGGCGGCCGCAGGCGCCGGGCGGTCCTCGCGGTCAGTGCAAAATGCACTATGGTCGCGGCCGCCCAGACCGCCAAGCGTACAATCACGCGTGACATCATAGTGGACGGCCCCATGACCAACCCACATCCACCACCGATCTCGTCACCACCCTGGAACGAAAACTGACCGACCGGACCGCCCGGGTCGGCATCATCGGCCTCGGCTACGTCGGCCTGCCGCTCGCTGTGGAACTGGCGCGCGCCGGGTTCACCGCGGTGGGCGTGGACCTCGATGCCCGCAAGGTGGCCACGATCAACCGGGGCGAGTCGTACATCCCGGACGTGCCCACCAGCGACGTGGCCGAGTTCACGCGCGCCGGCCGCCTCTCGGCTTCCACCGACGCGGCCGTAATCGCGACGCTCGACACCATCAACATCTGCGTGCCGACGCCGCTGCGCAAGACCAAGGACCCCGACCTCTCCTACGTCGTCTCGGCCGTGGAAATGGTCGCGGCGCATCTGCGGCCGGGCCAGCTCGTGATCCTGGAATCCACGACGTATCCGGGCACGACCGACGAAGTCGTGCGGCCGATTCTGGAGCGCGGCGGATTGGTGGTCGGCCGGGACTTCTTCCTGGCGTTTTCGCCCGAGCGCGTCGACCCCGGCAACGCCCAGTTCACGACGCGAAACGTGCCGAAGGTCGTCGGCGGCACGACACCCGCGTGCACCCGTCTCGCCAAGGCGCTCTACTCCGCCTCGATCGAACATGTGGTCGAAGTCAGTTCCACGCGCGTGGCGGAGATGGTGAAGCTGCTCGAAAACACCTTCCGTGCCGTGAACATCGGGCTCGTCAACGAGCTGGCGCTGATGTGCGACCGGCTCGGCCTGAGTGTGTGGGAGGTCGTGGACGCGGCCGCGACGAAGCCGTTCGGCTTCATGCCGTTCTATCCGGGGCCGGGACTCGGCGGACACTGCATTCCGATCGATCCGTTCTATCTCTCGTGGAAGGTCAAGGAAGTCGGGTTCGAGGCGCGCTTCATCGAACTGGCCGGCCACGTCAACGGCGCGATGCCCCACCACGTGGTGGACAAGGTCGCCGATGCGCTGAACAGCCAGTGCAAGTCCGTTCGCGGCTCCCGGGTGCTCGTGCTGGGGATCGCCTACAAGCGCGACATCGACGACGTCCGCGAGTCGCCGGCGCTCGATATCCTGGCGGTCCTGGAGCAGAAGGGCGCGAAGATCGAGTATCACGACCCGTACGTCACCCGCCTCGAAGCGCGCGACTGGCCGGCCGCCAAGGCCATGACGTCCGTGCCGCTCACCGACCAGGCCCTCGCCGAGGCCGATTGCGTGGTGATCGTGACCGACCACCGCACGTTCGACTACGACCGGATCGTGCGTCAGGCGCGACTGATCGTGGATACCCGAAACGCCATCAAGTCCGCGCCCGCCCACGTCTTCAAACTCGGCGCGCCAGCCGTTCGTCCGGCGGGCTAAAGCCCGCCGGCTACTGCAGTCAACGGACCCCTGCATGCGTCCCGCAGTAGCCGGCGGGCTTCAGCCCGCCGGGCCTTACTTCTGGGGCGCGATTCCGAGGAACACCGCCGACTCCGACCAGATCGTCTCCACCGACGCGGCCAGCTGATGGTCGTCGTCCTGCAGGCGCAACGTCACGCCGGGGCGGCTGCGCGCCCACGCCTCCACCATCCGCGGATCGACCGAGGCGTCTCGCTGCCCCTGAAAGATCAGCGCCGGCTGGCGTAGCGTGACGCTGAACGCATCGAAGCGAGCGGCGTCCTCATACAACTCGAAGCCCACGTCCCGCGGCTCGTTCCACGCGTAGTGGAACACCTGCAGGCGGCCTCGCTCGCGCCATTCGGCGATCCCGTGCTCCCCGAGCTGGCGCAGACGGTTGCCGCCGAAGTCCAGCGCCGGCGCCAGCAGCACGAGCCGATCGACCTTGCCGGTGCGGTCCTGATCCGCCGCGTGCACGGCCACGAAGGCGCCGAGGCTCGACCCGACGAGCGCCACCGGACCGTCCGCGCGGACAATCGCGTCGTGCGTCTGCGCCAGCATGCGTGTCACCGTCAGTGACTCGAAGGCCGGCTCGTTGAGGTCCGGGCACGAGAAGCCCACGCCGCGCGCCGCCAGCTCGCGGCCGAACCGCACGGCCTTGGAGGACGCCGGCGACGAGGCGAATCCGTGGAGGTAGACGACGTGGCGCACCGGGATCATGGCCTCACGATTCTACGCGGCCCGGGGACTATACTCTCGGCCATGCAACTCCCCTCCGCGGCGACGGCGATGGCGGTCATGACCGTGGCCGCCGGGTTGGCGGCCCCCGGCTGGCCATCCTCGGCGCAGGCTCCGGCGGCCGGGTCGGTCACGATTCGGGCGGCCCGACTGCTGGATGGGCTCGGCGGCAGGCGGACGAACGCCGTCATCGAAATCCGCGGGTCGAAGATCGTCGCGATCGATCAGCGAAAAGGCGGCGTGACGCATGACCTGGGCGACGTCACGTTGATGCCGGGCCTGATCGACGTGCACGTCCACATCGACTGGCACTTCCAGCCGAACGGGCTCTTTGGTCAGCGCCCGGGCCAGCCGCGCGAGACGCCGCAACAGATCGACCAGGCCATTCAGGCGAATCTCGATGCCCTGCTCGACGCGGGCTTCACGACCGTGCAGTCGCTGGGCGCCGCCAGCGACAAGGCCCGGCGCGAGGCGATCGCCGCCGGCACGATGCGAGGCCCGCGCATCCTCACGTCACTCGGCCAGATCTCGCCGCGCGCCACCGACACGCCCGATCAACTTCGGGACCGCGTCCGCGCGCTCAAGGCCAGCGGCGCCGACGTCATCAAGCTCTTCGCGTCCGGCAGCATTCGCGATGGCGGCACGATGAACGTGACCGTGGAGCAGATCGATGCCGTCTGCGGCGAAGCCCGCGCCCAGGGGCTGCGGACGGTGGTGCACGCACACGACCCGCAGTCCATCATCACGTCGGTCAAGGCCGGCTGCTCCCAAATCGAGCACGGTGTCTTCGCCGATGCGGCGGCGATCCAGGCCATGAAGGCCGCTCGCGTGTTCTTTGATCCGAACATCGGCCTCGTCTTGCAGAACTACATCGAGAACAAAGACAAGTACATGGGCTCGGGCAACTACAACGAAGAAGGTTTTGCGTTCATGGAGAAGGCGGTTCCGACGCTTGGACCGATCTTCAATCAGGCGCTCAAGGCCGGCCTGCGCATGCCGATGGGCACGGACGCGGTGGCCGGCGCGCACGGCCAGAACGCGCGCGAGGCGATCGCCCGCGTCCGGGCCGGCGGCCAGGCGCCGATGGACGCCCTCATCGGCGCGACCTCCCTGGCCGCTGAGTCCCTCGGACTTGGCGCCTTCACGGGCCGGCTGGCGAAGGACTACGAGGCGGACATTGTTGCGGTGACCGGCGATCCCGCTGGCGACATCACGAAGCTGCGAAGCGTCGCCTTCGTGATGAAGGGTGGAGTCGTCGTCAAGAAATAGCCCTCCCGCGGGGGGGCCTGGAGGATGCCGTGCTGACACGTCGTGAATTCATGGGACGGACGGGAGGCCTCGGGGCCGCGGCCATCGCCTCATTCAATCCGGACGGTCTCGATCGCATCTTCGCCGCGTCGGCGGCGGTCGCCCAGGTGGCGCCCGCGGATGTCGCCAGGGACGAAACCTACTGGCGCGAAGTCCAGCAGGCGTTCACGCTGGACCGGACCATGGTGAACCTGAACAACGGCGGCTGCTGCCCCAGCCCGCGCGTCGTCCATGAGGCACTCAAGCGGTATCTCGACCACTCCAATCAGGCGCCAACGTTCTACATGTGGCGCGAGCTCGAGCCCGGGATCGAGAACGTGCGAAGGATGCTGGCCGCCGATGCCGGTGTCGATCCGGAGACGATGGCGATCACGCGCAACGCCAGCGAGTCACTCCAGATCGCCCAGCTCGGTCTCGATCTCGAAGCCCGGCGACGAGGTCCTGACCACCAACCAGGATTACGGGCGGATGCTGCAGACCTGGCAGCAGCGCGTCGCGCGCGACGGCATCAAGCTGACCCAGATCAGCTTCCCGGTGCCGGCGGCGTGGCCGGACCTCGTGCGGCGATTCGAGCAGGCGATCACGCCGGCGACGAAGGTCATGCACTTCTGCCACATCACCAACCTCACGGGCCAGATCTTCCCCGTGAAGGAGTTGTGCGCTGTGGCCCGGCGTCGCGGCATCACGACCATCATCGATGGCGCGCATGCCTACGCCCAGTTCCCGTTCTCCCTCGCCGACTTCGACTGCGACTTCTACGGCACGAGCCTGCACAAATGGCTGCTCGCGCCGATTGGCACGGGATTCCTCTACGTCCGAAAGGAGCGCATCGCCACGACCTGGGCGCTGCAGCCGCCACCCGTGGAGCAGAAGACCATCCGCAAGTTCGAGGAGATCGGCACGCACCCGGCCGCCAACCACAATGCGATCGCCGAGGCGTTGGTGTTCCACCACGGGATCGGCGTCGAGCGCAAGGCCGCGCGGCTGCGCTACCTGCGCAACCGCTGGGCCGAACGCCTGCTGAAGAACCCGCGCGTCGTCCTGCACACGCCGCTGGACCCGCAGCTCTCGTGCGCCATTGGCACCGTGCAGATCAAGGGCGTGCCGACCGGCGACGTGGGCACCAGGCTGTGGAACGACCAGCGCATCCTCGCCACGCCGATCGTGCACCCGGAGTGGGAGGGGTTGCGCGTCACGCCGAACGTCTACACGACCCTCGACGAGATCGATCGCTTCGCGGACACGATGGAGCGGATCGCGAAGAGCGCGTAGCGAACGTAGGGCAAACGTAGGGCGGGGCTTCAGCCCCGCCATCGCCGCCGGATCACGCCAGCAGTTCACCGCGGGCCACCGTCACGGCCTGGCCGCGGAGTTTGACGCGGTCGCCGACGAGTTCGACCCGCAGCGTCCCGCCACGCGCCGACACCTGCCGGGCCGTGAACGCGGTCCGCCCCAGTTTGCGGCTCCAGTACGGCGTGAGACAGCAGTGGGCCGATCCGGTGACCGGATCCTCATCGATGCCCGAGCCGGGCGCGAAGAAGCGCGACACGAAATCGAAGCCGGCCGTCGTGGCGGCGCTGGTGACGATGACGCCACGGACGGGTAGTGTGCGGAGTTTCACGAAGTCCGGCTTCAGATGGCGGACGACGGTCTCGTCCGCCACCTCCACCAGGTAGTCGAAGCGGCTCTTGCCCACGTAGCGGGCATGCGCGCCAAGCGCTTCGAGCAGTCCGGCCGGTGGCTCCGCTGCTTCAGCGATCGTGGCCGGAAAGTCCAATTCGATCCAGTCGCCGACGGGCGTCGCGGTCAGCAGGCCGCTCTTGGTGTAGAACCGCGCCTGTTCCCCCGCGGCCAGGTGACCGCCCTGCCAGAGCGCGTGCGCGCTGGCCAGCGTCGCATGGCCGCACAAGTCCACCTCGACCGCCGGCGTGAACCAACGCAGATCGAACCCGTCAGGCCGAGGGACGAGAAAGGCCGTTTCCGACAGGTTCATCTCGGCCGCCACGCGTTGCATCCACGGGGCCTCCGCGGCGGCGGGCAGCACGACAACCGCCGCCGGATTGCCGGAGAACGGCTCGGACGTGAAGGCGTCGATCTGGAAGAAGGGATGAGGCATACCTTAAGTTCGCATCGCCGCCAGCAGCGCCTGGAACCGGGGCTCGCCGCGCAGCGGATCGAGATCGGGATCGTTGATGGCCCAGTCCTTCGTGGCCGGTCCGCCCAGTGCGATGGCGGCCTCAAGGCTCGCGAGCGCCTGATCGGGCCGCTGCAGCGCCGTATAGACGCACGTCGCGTTGTACTGAATGATCGCCTCGTCCGCATCGATCGCGAGCGCACGCCCGACCCACTCCGCCGCGCGATCGGGCTCCCCCATCTCCACCAGCACCGATGCGCCCATCGTCCACGCGCGCGTGTCGTCGGGATGCGCGCGCACGGCTTTCTTCACGGCTTCCATGCATGCGAAGTCCGCGCTGCGGCCACGCGAGGGCTCGCCCAGCCGCCGGTAGCACATGCCGAGCAGGTACCACGCGTCGTACGCCTCGGGCACGAGGGCGCAGGCCTCGCGGAAATGCTCAGCGGCCTCGGCCGCACGGCCCTGCGAAAAGCACATGCGCCCGAAGATGTAGTGCGCGTCGTACAGCCGTGGATCGAGCTCGATCGCCCGGCGCAAGTGGCGCTCGGCCTGTTCGTAGTCGCGCTTCAGGAACAGCGCCAGCCCGCGCGAGACGTGCGCGTCCGACAACTGCGGATCCAAATGGATGGCCGTCGCGCTCGCCTCGTTGGCCGCCGCCACGGACGCCTCGCCCTTGCCGAAGTACATGCGCAGGAACGAATGGCAGTCGGCCGTCCCGGCGTAGGCCCTGGCCAACTGGGGATCGATCGCGATGGCGGCGGCGAATGTCTGGATCGCGGTCTCGAGGGCCTTGCGCCGATGCTGGTGGAAGAACTGCCGACCTTGCAGGTACAGCTCGTACGCCTCCGCCTCGGTGGCCGACCGCGGCGCCTCGCCCGCCTCCGACCGCCGGGCCAGCGTGACCTTCAGGGCCTGCGCGATCTGCTCAGCGATTTCGTCTTCGAGGGTGAAGATGTCCTGCATGTCGCGGTCATACCGGTCGGACCACATGCGGTACCCGTCGCGCACGCTGATCAACTGCGCCGAGACCCGCAGCCGATCACCCACCCGGCGCACGCTGCCTTCGAGCACCGTATCGACGTTCAGGCGTGCGCCCACGTCGCGAATGTCAGCCGCCTGGTGCTTGAACTGGAACGCCGACGTGCGGGACGCGACGTAGAGCTCCGGAATCCGGCTCAGGGCGCGCAGGATCTCCTCGGCGATGCCATCGCACAGGAACTCCTGGTCCTTGCCGGCGCTCATGTCCTCGAAGGGCAGCACGGCGATCGACGACCGCTGGGGCGACGAGGGCATCCGGACCGTGATCCCGCCGGAATCCAGCGCGGCCTGCACCTCGAGCAACTCCCGCACCATCACGTCCATCCGCTCGTAGCGGAGCCGCGGGCTCTTGGCCAGCGCCGTCTCGATGATCCGATCGAGGCGCGGCGGCACCGCGGCCACCAGCTGGGACGCGCGCGTCGGGATCGCGTGCCGGATTGCCTCCATGAGGTCGGGTCCGGTATCGCCGCGAAAGGGCGCGCGGCCCGTGACCATTTCGTGCAACGTCACGCCCAGGCCCCAGATGTCCGCGCGCTGATCCACCGGCTCGTCCGCCAGTTGCTCGGGCGACATGTAGGCAGGCGTCCCGAGGATCATGCGGCCGTCGGTGTCTCGCGCGTCGCCCAGCACCCTGGCAATGCCGAAGTCGAGAATCTTCACGATGTCGCCGCGCGACACCATCAGGTTGGCCGGCTTGACGTCCCGATGCACGATGAGGTCTTCGTGCGCGGCCGCCAGGCCCCGCCCCGCCTGTATGGCGATCGAGACGGCGCGCGGCAGCGCCAGCGGTCCCCGGGCCAGCATCCGATCGACGGTCTCGCCCTCATAGCAGGCCATGGCGATGAACACGTCGCCCGACTCGGTTTCGTCCACGTCGAACACCGTGCAGATGTTCGGGTGGTCGAGCAGCGCCGCCGCCTGCGCCTCGCGGATGAAGCGCTGCCG
This sequence comes from uncultured Acidobacteriota bacterium, assembly GCA_963751445.1. GTDB lineage: Bacteria > Acidobacteriota > Vicinamibacteria > Vicinamibacterales > SCN-69-37 > DASUGC01. The sequence continues at coordinate 45,455 of CAVVUL010000011.1, forward strand.
CGCCGCCGGCTCCGCGAGCGGTCGCAGGAACTTGAGCGCCACGCGCCGGCCGAGACGGACGTCGGTCGCGCGATACACCTCCCCCATCCCGCCCGAACCCAGCAGGTCCCCGATTTCGTAGTGGGACACCTTGGTCCCCGCGCGGGACAGCGGCATCATGGCGAATCCCCCTAGCGCGCTTCGTACCCGGCGCGCGTCTTGACGCTGGCGCCCTTGCGCGCCACCGTGACCTCGACCTTGTGCCAGCCTTCCGCCGAGACGCCGGTCGGCGTGTAGCCCACGAGGTACCGCTGCCGGTACTCACTCAACAATCGCACAAACGTGGCCTGCAGGTCCTTCGTGGACTGTACCTGGACCAGATCGCCGCCGGTGACCTCCGTCAGGTCCTTCAGGAACGGCGCCCGCGACCGGCCGACGGTCACGCCGAACACGACGACATTGGCGCGCTTGGCCGCGTTCACGACCGTCGCCGGTTCGAGCCAGCTCGACGTGTCCACGCCGTCGCTGAACACGAACATGACCGACCGGCCGGAATCCACGCCCGTCAGCACCAGACCGGAAAAACTGGCGTCGACCAGCGATGTCAGGCCCGTCGCCTCCCCGCGATCGATCGCCGCCCCGACCTGCCGGAGATCGGTCGTCAGGTCCGATCCGAGCAACAGCGTCTGGCTGAACGACACGAGCGCCGCCCGGTCGTCCTGGCGCAGCTGATTGAGCACGCCGTGGCCGGCCGCGCGCAGGTCATCCAACCGCTGTCCCAGCATGCTGCCGCTGGTGTCGAACGCCATCACGACATTGAGCGGCAGCTGATCGAAACTCACGAAGTCCGGCTTCTGGGGCACGCCGTTGTCCGTAATGTGGAAATCGTCGGCGCCGAGGCCGAGGATCGGGCGGCCGCTGGCCGACACCAGAATGTCGAGGCGCACCGAGTCGCTGCGCGCGGTGAAGACCGGGCTCTGCTGCGCGCGCGTCGTCACGATCGCCGCGCAGCAGAGCGCGGCCGGCAGGACCATCGCCGCCAGGCGTCGCCGGCCCGTCATCGCCCCACCATGAATGCCGCGGCCCGCCGCAGGGCCGCGACCTGCTGCGGCCAGTCGGCGACCAGCGACACGTCGTAATTCCACCAGGGATCGACCGCGCGCGTCCCGCCGGCCGTGATGAACATCGTGCGCGTCCCCGACAACGCCAGGCTCTCGTTCCCGCCGCGCCACGCCATGTGCGCCAGCGCCAGCCGCGGGCTCTGCGCTTGGGGAAACAGCGCCATGGCCCGCTCGTAGGCGGCGCGGGCGGCCTCCATCTGGGTGCTCGCTTCCCGCGCCCGGCCCAGGAACAGGGCCGCGTAGTAGCGCAACTCCGGACGCGGCAGGCGCGCCTCGGCCTGCTCCAGCAGCGTGACCGCCTGATCCGGCCGTCCCGTCAACTCGAGGACGCGCCCGAGCCGCAGGCGCGCTTCGTTCGGACTCGGGATCCAGCACGAGGGCGCGGCGCAGGAACTGTTCGGCCCGACCCAGCAGGATCACGGCCTCTTCGACTTTGGCAGCGCTGCCGGTCGCATCGACGGCTGCCTGCACGACCGGCGCCGCCAGATTCTCGTACGCCGCGCCGCTGAACAGCCAGATTCTGGCATCGGCCGGCATGATGGCCCGCGCCGTGTCCAGCAAGGGCAGCAGGTACGCGTAGGTGCGATTGCCCTGCAGACTCTCGATCGTCGCGTGATACCAGAGGCGCCCCGCCGACGTGCCCACCGTCGCGGGCAGCACCAGCGCCATGGCTTCGCGCGCGATGGCCCAGTGCACGGAGAGGTTGTTGACGACTGACTCGCGGCCGTCGCGCAGGACGATGGCCGTGGCCGTGGTGCGGCACGCCGGCGGCCGGCGCCAGATCCTCCGGCGGCGCCATGCCGATGTCCGTGTGCAGCATCGCCGCCTGGATCATCAGTTGCGCGATGGCGCGCCGCGCCGGACTGTCCGGCGCCGTCAGATCCGCCGCGACCATGCCGGCCGTCGCGTCGGGCGGCAGATCGAGCAGCGACGCCAGCCGATCGAACCGCAAACGCCGCCCGCGCAAATCCGCAAAGAGGTTATCGGTGCTCGGCCCCGGCCGGCTGCCGCATGGCATTGACCAGGAGCAGGCGGATGAGTTGCATGTCGTCCAGCACGCGCTGCAGCGCGAGCGACGACCAGCCGGCGACCGTCTTGGCTGGCTCATCGAAGCTGCCGATGGTGTGGGTGCGGGCGATCCGGAGCCAGTTCTGCGTCTGCTCGAAGCCCTGAACCGGCGCGTTGGCCTGCATGGCGGACGGCGGCACCTGCGCCGGCAGTAGCGCCAGGCTCAGCACGATCGCGGCGGCGGCCAGGAACGCGCGCACTGGCTCAGCGCCGCACGGACAACGTGGCCGAGTTGCTGATCTGCGCCATGGCCCCGGCCGTCACGATGCACCGGTACCGCTGCGCGTCGTGGCCGCGGCCGACGGGCGACACCTGCAGCGCCGGCGTGCGCGCGCCGCGGTAGGATCCGGCGTCCGTCACGTTCTGCCACGTCCGGCCGTTGCTCGACGTCTGCCACTGGTAGGTGGCCGCCGGCCAGAGCGTAATCACGGCGAACGACGCCGTGCCGCCGCTCGCGACGCTGGCGCCCTGCGGGTGGCCGCCGATCAGATTCGTCGACGCCCCCTGACTCTTCACGCCCGGGAACAACGTGGCCCAGGGCAGCACGGTCAGCGTGGCGGTGTTCGAATCCGCGAACCCCAGCGCGTTGCGGACGCGGACCCAGAAGCTCGACGTGGACGAGAGCGCGGGCGTCGTGAACGCGACCGACGTCGCGCCCGCGATCGGACTGGACGTATCGCCGCTGGCGCCGCGATACCACTGGAAGGTCAACGGCGGCGATCCGACGGCCGTCACGTTGAACAGCACCGCCTGTCCCGGCAGCACCGGCTGGCTCAGCGGCCGCCGCGCGAACGCCGGCCGGTCCGAAGCCGTCGCGAAGCTGTACATCCCCCGCCCGTGCGTCACCGCCACCAGCGTCGCGTCCATGAAGAACAACTGGAACACGGCGACGTTCGACGGTCCGTCATGCGGCACGTGCCACGTCTCACCGCCATCCTCGCTCGCGAACACGCCGACGTCCGTGCCCGCATACAGCCAGCTGGGCAGGAACGGATGGATGGCGACGGAGCGCACGGGCACGTCCGGCAGGCCGTTGCCGCCCGACCCTGAAATGTCCTGCCACGTCGCACCGCCGTTCGTCGTGCGCCACAGGCAATCCGGCGAGAATCCGCCGAACGACGCATACACGATGCGCGAATCGCTGCCGTCGATCGCAATCGAGGTGACGACTCGGTTCGGCAGCGCGGTGTCCACCTTGAGCCAGGTCGGTGCCCCCGCCGTCCCGTTCAGCGCGACGTAGACGTCGCCGTTGTTGTGGCCGACCCAGACGACGTCGGCATTACCCGGCGCCACGGCGATCGCGCTGACAAAGGAGTTGTTCGCGGTCGCGCCCTTGATCGCCGTCCAGATGGGGCCGGTGGTCGTCGTGTTGGGCGACCGCGCGTCGTTGGTGCGCCAGAGCGATTTCCCGCCCGCGAGAAGCCGGTTCGGCTCGTTCGGGTCGAGCAGCAACGGGGCGATGAAGTTGGCGCTGCCGTCGCACGCGTCGGTCACCTGGAACGGCACGGCCTTCGTGCAGCTCTGCGCGCCGGTGCCGCCGTAGATGTAGTGCGTGGGCGGCCCGCCCGTCTGGCTGCGATGCAGGCGGAAGTTCTGGATCTCGCCGTAGAGGTGGTTGGCATCGGTCGGATCCACAGCAGCGAATCCCCCATCCGATCCGGACTCGGTCGTCCAGGCATTCGTGCCGGCGGACAGGTTGTAGACCAGCGTGCCGTTGTCCTGCGTGCCGCCCAGCAGCCGGCCCGCGGCGCCGTTGCCGCCCCCCCCGTAGAACTGCGTGATGCCGAGCCCGTTCCGCAGGCTCGTCACGCTATTCACGCTCACGTCCTCCATCTTGCACACGCCGCCGTCGCTGCCGAAGTAGACCCGCCGGTTGCTGGATCCATTGAAGCCCGGATCGTTGAGGATGATGTGCTGATCCACGTGGCAGCTCGAGATCGTCGTGAAGCTCGAGCCGCCGTTGACGCTCCGGTACAGCGACACGCCCCCGGCGATCACGTGGTCGGCGTTCGTCGGATCCACCCACACGGCGTTGTCGTACCAGCCCTGGGTGGACAGATGCGCCGGATCGCCGGCCTTCGTGTAGCTCACGCCCGTATCGAAGCTCTTCCAGATCTGGCCGCTGGTGTCGTCCAGCGACGCGTACACGATGTTCGGCGCCGATCGCGACACCGCCAGTTCGACGCGCTGCGACGCGGTTCCGCCGGCGAGCCCGGTGCTGGCGGTCCACGACAGCCCGCCGTTGGTCGAGTAAAACGCGTTGCGGTTCCGGCCCGAGGCCACAACCATGCCGGACCCCGGCACGAACTCCACGTCCAGCATATTGGCCTGCGGCAGCACCAGGGACCACGAGCCGCCGAGGTTCACGCTGCGGAACAGACCCGTCCGCGTCGCCGCCAGCAGCGTGCCGCCGTCCTCCGAGAACGCCAGCCGGTTCACGAAGTCGAAATCCGCGGTCGTCGTCGAGGGCAACTGGGACCAGCTCTCGCCCTCGTTCGTGGACAGGAAGATGCCGGCGCCTCTGATCGCATCCTGGTTGAAGAACCCTTCGCCCGTGCCGGCCAGCACCACATTCGGATCGCCGGGCTTGAAGACGATTGAGCTCACCGACAGGTTGCCCATGAAGTCGTCGATCAGCCGCCAGGAAGTGCCGCCGCTCGTGCTCTTCCAAATGCCGCCGGACACGCTGCCGGCGAGGAGGACCGAGGTCTGGGTCGGATGAACCGCGAGCGCACGCACGCGCCCGCCGATGTTCGCCGGGCCGACCCACGTCCACTGGCCGCGCGCGATGCCCGCCGCGGCCGGATGCCGGACCGGATCGGCCTCCTGCTCCCGCTCGAGATCGGCGCGGCGGATGGCGTCGGCCTGCTCGCGCGCACGCATCAGGCCGTCGCGCGGGATGCTCGCCGTGTTCATCGCGTTGCGCCAGCAGGATCCATTCGAGCGCCTGGTCGGGTGCATCAAAACCGGGGCGAGCGCCATCGTCCGGCGCGCGCACGGCGGTGTCCACGCGCGGCGCACGCACGAGGGCCGCCAGCGCCGCCACCAGCACGATGAGCCGAACCCCCGATCAGCCGAACTGCCCACGTCGCAGGTTGGGTACGCATCGCCCATCCCTCCCACTTCAGAACCGGATATAGCCGCCGATGGAGACACTGAAGCGGGTCGCGAATCCTGAACCCGCGAGCGACGTGAAGTGGGACAACGCCGGCGCGGACAGGCTCGAGACGTGTCCCGTCGATGCGTTGTTCGAAAACTGGATGCCGGGCGTGAGGTTCGACCAGAGCGCGTCGGCCGGCAGTGACGACACCACGGCCGGGGTGCGTGTCGATCAGCGTGTTGAGATGGTGTTCCACCAGCAGTATGCGGCCGTCGGCCTGCACGCCCACCTGCCGCCACACCCGCCACTTGACGCCGCCGCCGCCCAGCAGGACCAGGCCGGTGCCCCCGGCGAACCGCACGGTCACCGCGTCCGTCTCGTCGATCTGCGCCGAACTCGGCAGCCGGAAGGCATAGTGGCCCGCGAGCGTGGCCTCGGCATGGCCGGTCGCGATCGCGAGACCGCCGCCGGCCACCAGATACGGCCTCAGCCGCCGGGGCTTGGGCTGGAACACCAGCGCGCCGGTGACGAGCATGTCGGCGCCTGTGCCGTTGGTCGCGGACTGTGCGGAAGTGATCGCCGGATCGAGCATGGCCACGCCCTGACCGGACGAGACCAGGCCGCCGAAGGCCGTCACGAACGCGTCGCTGGTGGCCTTGAGGCTGGTCCTGGCATTCGACGTGACGGTGTAGGTCGCGGGGCTGTACTCGAATCCCACTTCGATCGTCAGGCGCGGCCGCCACGCATACGTCACCCGCCCGCCGAACCCGTCGTCGATCGTCTCCTCGGCCGCCAGCCCCGTGAGCACCTCGTCGAGCGGCGCGAGGCGCTCGACTCGCCCGTAGGACTTCAGCACGTCATTGATCAGCACCGCGCCGTCGCCGAAGTACCACGACGGCACGCGACGCGAGGTGGATCCGCCGGCGGTCTGGAACGACGCGCCTGCGGGCGGCAGTGTGCCCTTCCCGCCGGACTCGGCATCGGAGGATCCCCAGGAGAGATGCGCCTCGAATTCCCAGCGACGGCGATCGGCCGTCGGCGCGGGCTTCTGAATCGGCTTCTGAGCGGGAGGTTGCTGAGGGACCGGCAGCACCTGCTGGGCAACTGCGGGCGCGGCACCGGCCAGATGGATGAGGAAGATCCCGCCGACGACCCCGCACCGCACGTCTACCTCCCGTGAGGCCAGCGCCTGGCCTCACGGAAGATACACCAGAATCGGCCGCGCTAGTTGCCGCCCCGGCCGCCCTTCTTGAACGCCTCGTCGACCTGCTTCTTGATGTCCTTCCAGGTCTTGACAGGGTCTTCACTTCGTCCGCGGTCAGGATGCGGAACGGTACGCGGACCACGCTGTTCGGGAACTTCACGTTCAGCCAGTGCTGGCCGTACTTGAGCCCACCGGGCACTTTGAAATAAAGCCGGCCCAGGCAGCCGCGGTTCGCATTCGAGTTCGACATCGTCAAACGCCCGCCCGCCGCCGTTTGCGGTGAAGAAGGTGATCGCGCACGACTGCGTCGCCTCGGGCGGGAAGTAGCCGATCGTGTCGACGACCGTCTTGGCACGCATTTCCTGCGACCGGAGATCCACGGCCCGGTATTCCTCGTTGGTCGGCAACGGGATGGCCTTGGCGTCAGGCGTGTCGAGCGTGATCGCCGAACGCGTCAGCTTGTAGGCCGGCACCCCCGCGCGCACGGTCGTGCCGATTTCGAGCATGATCCAGGGTTCGCCGACCGAGTCGTTGGCGATGCGATACCCGAGGGACACGTAGCCCTCGTTGTTGTAGGCGATGCGCACGTACTCGCCTTCCAGCGTCATGACCTGCGGCACCCCTGGCTGGGGCATGCTCACCGGCGTCTTCTGCTGGGCGCTGGGGCTGCCGGCAGCCAGCAGCACACCCGTGGCCAGAACCACGATCCCGCCGATACCGAGAACCTGTTGATGTCTCACGTTCACTCTCCTCTGCCGGGCACCGGCGCCCGGCCAATCCCCCATGGTAGCGCAGCTGCGCCGCGGCCAGTCACGGTATAGTGCTGGCCAGGAGCCCCTATGATGCGCAGGATTGACCGCGGTCGCTTTGATGCTCACCTTCGCTGTCGGCACGGCCCTCGCAGCGGACAAGTTCAAGTCGGTGTGGAAGGCCCCCGACATCGTCGGCATGCTCGGGTTTGCCGGCAAGAAGGTCGTGGCCGTCGTGATGACCGGCGACCAGAATCTCGAAGTCGCGGGCGAGGAGGCCCTGACCCGCGAGCTCACCAGCCGCGGTGTCAACGGCGTGGCCGCCTATCGCGCGATTCCCCGGGAGGAACTGCAGGACAAGGACAAGGCCAAGGCGTGGTTCACGCGCACCAAGGTCGAAGGCGTGGTCGTGATGCGCGTGCTGTCGTCCGAGCATGAGGTGACGTACCGTCCCGACATGTGGGTGACCACGTCCTACTCGACCCTGTGGAGTTACTGGGGCTACGGCTGGACGAGCGTGTACGTGCCCGGCGGCAGCAAGAACAACCTCTACATCACCGTCGAGACGCTGATCTTCGACGTCGCCAAGGACAAGCTGATTTGGGCCGGCGTGAGCGACAAGACGAATCCGAAGAACGTCCAGCGCGTGGTCGGGGAACTCGTCACCGAAGTCATCAGTGAGATGAAGAAGGACGGCCTCGTTCCGCTGAACGCGAAATAGCGCGGCACGCGCCGCACGGCCGGACCCCGTCACGGCGTTACAATCCCCGCGGCCCGCGATGTCGGGCCGCTGCAGTATGCCGCCCGCTGACCGTATCGTCCGCCTCGGCTGCCCCGCGCACAACTGCGGCGGGCGCTGCCTGCTCGTCGCCACCGTCCGCGACGGGCGTCATCATCCGCCTCGGCACCGATGACCGGCCCGGCGACGACCTTGGCGGATCCGCAACTGCGCGCCTGCGCGCGCGGCCGCGCGTACCTGCGCCGCCAGTATCATCCGGACCGGCTGCTGCACCCGCTGCGGCGGGTGGGCCCGCGCGGGTCGGGCCAGTTCGAGCGCATCTCCTGGGACGAGGCGCTCGAACTCGTCGCCGGCCAGATGCGGCGGGTGAAGGACACGTACGGCAACAGCGCGCTCTTCGTGCCCGTACGGCACCGGCAGCTACAGCCAGCTCAACGGCTCGATCGTCGCCCGGCGGCTGATGAACCTGTTCGGCGGCTGCCTCGGCATCTACAACAGCTACAGCTGGGCCGCGATCAACGCCGCCACGCCCACGGTCTACGGCACGCTCGCCACCGGCAACCAGCGCCAGGACTGGCTCAACGCCCGCTACATCCTCATGTGGGGCTGGAACCCGGCGGAGATGCGCGACGGCACCAACAGCGAGTACTTCCTGAGGCACGCGCGCGCCGCCGGCGCCCGGACCGTCTGCATCGACCCGCGCATGAGTCTGCATCGGTGGCGCTCGCCGACGAGTGGATCCCCATTCGCCCGGGCACGGACGCCGCGATGATGAGCGCGATGGCCTTCGTGATGCTGACGGAGGGCCTGTACGACGAGGCGTTCGTCCGCACGCCATTGCGTCGGCTTCGACGCCGCGCAGATGCCGGCCGGCATGCGAGGGCGAGGAGAGCTACCGGGACTACATCCTCGGCACGCGCGACGGCGTGCCGAAGACGCCGCTGTGGGCCGAGGCGATCACGGGCGGTCCCGGCGCGCGACCATCGCGCGCATCGCCCGCGAGTACGCCACGATCAAGCCCGGCGATGCTCTACCAGGGCTACGGGATGCAGCGGCGCGCGTACGGCGAGCAGGTCGTGCGGGCGGGCTGCGTGCTGGCCGCCATCACCGGCAACGTCGGCATCCCGGGCGGATGGGCCAGCGGCCTGGCGAACACGCCCGACGGCGGCTCGCGGTGGTACGTGTTCCCGACGGGCGACGAATCCGGTCACCGCGAGCATCCCGGTGTTCCTGTGGAGCGAAGCCGTGCTCCACGGCACGGACGATGGGCCCGGCAGCACGGCGTCATCGGCGCCGATCGCCTCGACAACGACATCAAGCTCATCTACGCGGTCGCCTCCAACTGCCTCGTCAATCAGCACGCCGACATCAATCGCATCGCCGCGATTCTGCGCGACGAGTCGCAAGGTCGAGTTCATCGTCGTGCAGGACAAGTTCCTCACGCCCACCGCGCAGTTCGCCGACGTCGTGCTGCCGGCCTGCACGCAGTTCGAGACCTGGGGCGTCGAGGACGGCTGGAAGTACACGGAGGAAGTGCTCCTCATGCCCAAGGTCGTGGAGCCGCCGGGCGAGGCGCGCAGCGACTACCGCATTTGCGCGGACATCGCGGAACGGCTCGGCATCGGCGCGGCCTTCACGGAGGGCCGCGACGAGCGCGCCTGGGTGGAATGGTGTCTCGACCACTATCGGGCGACGCGGTTCCCCGACCTGCCCTCGCTGGACGCCTTCGAAGCCTCGAACGCCGGCGTCCACGGCAAGCCCGTCGACCCGCCCCGCGATCGCGTTCGAGGATTTTCGCCGCGGACCCGGCGGCGCATCCCCTGGACACGCCGTCCGGGAAGATCGAGATCTTTTCCAAGCGCCTCTTCGACCTCGGCCGGCCCGACGAGATTCCGGCGGTGCCGAAGTACGTCCAGGAATGGGAGAGCCCCTTCGGTCCCGAGGCGGCGCGGTTCCCGCTTCAGGTCATCGGGCACCACACCCTGCACCGGGTCCATTCGACGCACGACAACAACGACTGGCTGGAGGAGGCGTTCCCCCAGCGCGCGTTCATCAATCCGGTGGACGCATCGCGAGCGCGGCATCATCGACGGCGACCCGTCAAGGTCTGGAACGACCGGGGCGCGACGGTCCTGCCCTGCCGCGTGACGCCAGCGCATCATGCCGGGCGTCGTGGACATTCCCGAGGGCGCCTGGTGGCAGCCGGATGCGCAGGGCGTGGACCGGCGGCGGGACGATCAACGTCCTGACCTCGCAGCGATGGACGCCCGCTCGCGTTCGGCACGGCGCAGCACACGGTGATGGCGCAGAGTCGGAGAAGGCCTGAGCATGGCCGTCGCCGGCGTACCGCGTTTCATTTCGACGCCGCGGCCTGCTCGGGCTGCAAGGCCTGCCAGGTCGCGTGCAAGGACAAGCACGGGCTGCCGGTGGGCCTGCTGTGGCGGCGCGTGTACGAGATGCCGGCGGCGGATGGGCGCGCGACGGCGCCGCGTGGTCCACGGGCGCCTTCGCCTTCAATCTCTCCATCGCCTGCAATCATTGCGAACGGCCCGTCTGCGTGGAGGCCTGCCCGACCCGCGCCATGCACGCGCGTGACGACGGCATCGTGCTGATCGACGCCGACGCGTGCATGGGATGCCGCTACTGCGAGTGGGCCTGCCCCTACGGCGCCCCGCAGTTCGACGCCGCGGCCGGACGCATGACGAAATGCACCTTCTGCGCCGACCGCATCGACGCCGGGCTCCCGCCGTCGTGCGTCGCCGCCTGCCCCATGCGGGCGCTCGACTTCGGCCCGCGTGCGGATCTCGAAGCGCGCCATGGCCCGGCAACGTCCGGCTGGCCACTGCCGGATCCCACGCTGACCGATCCGGCGCTCGTGCTCACGCCGCATCGCGACATGCCCCGCGCCGGCGCCGGCACGGCCGCCGTCGCGAACGGCGAGGAAGTCCTCCGGCAGACACGCGATGATCACGGGCGATTGCTGGTTGCCTTCACCCTCCTGCTTCAACTGGCGGTCGGCGCGTTCCTCGCGGCATGGACGATCGACCTGGCGGCCGTCCGCCGCGCCGGTAGCGCGATGCCGGCCCCCGCCCACGGCATCTTCCTGACGATCGTCGGGGCGGCCATCGCGGGGCTCGGCCTGTCGTTCCTGCACCTCGGCACGCCCCGCCACGCGTGGCGAGCGCTCGCACATCTCCGCCGGTCGTGGCTCAGCCGCGAGATTCTGTTTGCCCTGGGCTTCGTGATCCTGGCCGCTGGATTCACAGCGCTCCGGATCGTGTACGACGACACATCTGTGCTCAGAACAACGGCCGGTGGCGCTGCGGCGCTCTGCGGCGTGGCGCTTGTGTACTCGATGGCCCGCGTCTATCGCTTGCGGACGATGCCGGGTTGGGACGCGCCGGCCACCACTCGCACGTTCTTCTTCACGAGCGCTGTGGGTTCGCTGGTGGCAGGCGCCGCCATCCTCCTGTTTGCCGGGACATCCGCGCTGGCCGGTCTTGCGATGGCGGTCGCCGCGACCGCCGCGGCCGGCTCGCTCGTCGTGGCCCGAGTCCGCTTCTTCCGCCTCGGCGCCAGCCGGCCGCTGTAGACGCCGGGCACGGCCTCAGAGAAAGTCGAATCCGGGATTCTTTTTTCGACGGGATCCTGAAGGCGAAAAAAGAATCCCGGATTCGACTTTCTCTTCGACTTTCTCTACCTAATCTGCGCGCAATGCTTCGGCCGGAAACACCGCCGCCGCGCGGCGGGCCGGCCAGACACCGGCGATGAGACCGACGAGCGCCAGCAACGCCAGCGCGGTGAGCGCCGTGGTCATCGAGATGATCGGCCTGGCGCCCGCGGGCACGGCGGGAATGAAGATCGCGACCTTCGTCAGCGCCCAGGCAATCAGAATGCCGACGATGCCGCCGGATAGCGTCATCACGAGCGCCTCGATCAAAAACCCCGCGAAGATCGCACGCCGCGTCGCGCCCACGGCCCGGCGCGTGCCGATCTCCGCCCGCCGCTCGCGCACGGACACGAAAGAAAGTCGAATCCGGGTTTCTTTTTTCGACGGGATCCTGAAGGCGAAAAAAAGAATCCCGGATTCGACTTTCTCTACCTAGTCGGCGCGCAATGCTTCGGCCGGAAACACCGCCGCCGCGCGGCGGGCCGGCCAGACACCGGCGATGAGACCGACGAGCGTCAGCAACGCCAGCGCGGTGAGCGCCGTGGTCATCGAGATGATCGGCCTGGCGCCCGCGGGCACGGCGGGAATGAAGATCGCGATCTTCGTCAGCGCCCAGGCAATCAGAATGCCGACGATGCCGCCGGATAGCGTCATCACGAGCGCCTCGATCAAAAACCCCGCGAAGATCGCACGCCGCGTCGCGCCCACCGCCCGGCGCGTGCCGATCTCCGCCCGCCGCTCGCGCACGGACACGAACAGCACGTTCGCGACCCCAACCGCGCCCACGAACAGGCCGATGCCGCCGACCAGGCCCACGACGAGCTTGATCGTCGTCAGCACCAGGTTCAACTGGCCCATCCGTTCGATGCTGCTCGTCACCTGAAACTCGCCGCTGGTCTCGCCGCGCTGCTTCCGCCTCGGCTCGAGGACGGCCTTGGTCGCAGTGGTCGCAGCGGTCGCCGTGTCGGCGGACTTCAGGCGCAGGCGCAGCGAACTGGCATACTCGTTGCCCCGAAAGGCGGCCGCGCACGCCTTGAACGGCACGTAGATGCTGCGATCGTATTGGGACATCGCGCCCGACACGGGATCGCCGACCCAGTCGAGCACGCCGACGATCTGGAAAGGCCAGTCGCCAATCACAACCACCTGCCCGACCGGCGATTCGGTGGCGAATAACTCCATGGCCACGTCCGCACCCAGCACCGCCACACGGGATCCCGTCGCATACTCCGCATCGAGGAAGCGCCGGCCCCGCTCGGCCGTCAGTTCCTGCATCTCGAACGCCCGGTCCGTCACGCCGCGTATGGAGACTTCGCGCGTGGATCGACGCGCGGTCCTGACCACGCCGAAGCCGAAGTTCTCCGCCATGCCGATGTCGTAGTCGCCGACCGTGCTCAGGACCGCGTCGAGGTCGTCGACGCGCAACGTGACCTGGAACCCTCGTGGATCGCGCGTCGATCGCTGCGGCGACGTGGTCACCTGAATCTGGTTCCCGCCGACGGCGCCGATCTGCTGAATCATGAAGTGATGCATGCCGGACACGATGGAGACCAGCAACACCACGGCGGCGATCCCCGTGGCGATCCCGAACGACGACAGCATCGCCTGCATCCGGCGGCTGCGGAGGCTGGCGATCGCCTCGCTGAGAACGTTGATCGCAACGACCGAAACGCCGACGACGCGCCAGAAGGGGCGAGCCATCTACTGCACCCGGCAGACCACAGCCTGGCCTTTGTCCAGCCCTGACCGGATCTGAATCTTGTCCTTCTGGATCACGCCGACCTCGACCGATCGCATGCGCGTGTCGAATCCCACTTTGGTCCGCACGTAGGACCGGCCCGACGGATCGGTCACCACGCAGCGTTCGGGGACGACGACCGAATCGACCGTGGCGGCCAGGACAATCTCGGCCTGTGCGGGGACGTTCACCCAGCCGCCGGGCGGCTGCGTCTTCAGCGCGATGACGATCGGGAAGGTCGTGAGGCGGGTCGACTGGTCCACGTCGCCGGCCGTCGAGACCGATCGCACTTCCGCCGGCAACTGCTGGGTCGCATCGGAGTCCAGGCGCACGCGCGCGGCCTGGCCGGGATGCAACCGCTTCGCGTCGGCGGCCGTCGCGCGGGCGTAGAGCGCCGACTCGCGCGCGTCGCCCAGCGTCATCATGATGCTGCCGCCTGACGCGGACTGGCTGACACCGGCGACGCCGCTGCCGACTTCCACGGTGCGGCGCAGCACGAACGCGTCGAACGGCGCGCGGATGGTCGTGTGGGTGAGTTGCGTGCGCGCCTGATCGACCGTGGCACGCACCTGCGTGATGCGCGCCTGGCTGCTTTCGATGTTGCGGCGGGCGCGCAACATCGAGCGCTCGGCCGACTTGAACTCCAGTTCCTTCTGCTCGAGCTGGTCTCTGGCCATCAGGCCCTGGGCGAACAGGGCCTGCGCCCGCTCGAGGGCCTTCCGGCGGGCGGCGAAGGCATCCTCATCCAGGTCGAGCTTGGTGGCTTCGTCCTGCAATTCAGCCTGCTTCAAATTGGCTTCGGCCTGATCGAGCGATGACTGGGCGAGCTTCGAATCGAGCCGGACCAGTTCCTGCCCCGCCGACACGCGATCGCCTTCCTTGACGGCGACGAACTCGACGATGCCGGAGGCCTCCGCGCGCAAATCGATGGTCACCGCCGGCTTGACGACGCCGGCCACCAGCAGGAGATCCTCCATCTGCGCGACCTCGGCCTGCAGTGTCTCCTCCCGGACCGGCGCACCGGTCGGCTTCGGCCACAGCCAGTGGTACGCGCCATAGCCGATGGCCGCCACCACGACCAACCCCACAACCACTTTCAGCAGTCGTCGCATGTCGCTCCTTCAGACGTGCCCGGGCGGGAAAGCGTTCTCGGTCATGATCAATACGCCGCTAGGGGCGGGAGGGCTGACAGCCGCGGCCGGTACAGTGGCGGTCGAACACGGCCCGATAGTACCGCGGCGCCGAGGCGGCCTCAGTGGAAATCGTGCGAGGCCTGGCGCGGGCCGGCGTGGCGCAGGGCCTCGACGCGCGAGGCTTTCACCGACACCGCGCCGTCCTGATTCTGCAGCGTCCCGTCCACCAGCAGATACGGCTCGTCGAGCACCGTGCGCGTGTGGGCGGCGTAGACGTCCGGCGTCAGGATCACGTTCGCGATGCCGGTTTCGTCCTCGAGCGAGAGGAAGACGAACCCCTTGGCCGTGCCGGGCCGCTGGCGCGTGATGACCGCGCCGGCCACCCGCACGCGGCGCCCCGGCCGCGTGCGCGTCAAATCCGCCGCCCGCGCCACCCCGCGCGTCGCCAGCGACCCGCGCATCACCGCCATCGGATGCGGGCCGATCGTGAGGCCCGTGCCCGCATAATCCGCGCTGATCCGCTCGGGCAGGGACATGGGGGGAGAGGACTCTGGTCGGTAACGACAGGTAACGACAGGTCACGACGGGTGACGACAGGTTCATGGTGGACCAAAAGAGATGACTGCGTCAGTTCGTTCCTTGCACCTGTTGTCACCCGTCGTAACCCGTCGTCACCCGTCGTACCCGTCATGGCCGCGTCCCGCAAGAGTGGCCCCGCGTCGCGGCCGGCCCGGTCCGCCTGCCAGAGCGCGGTCCGTCGATCGCCGCCGAATGATGCGAGCGCGCCGATCTCCGCGAGCGTCCTGAGTTCCTCCTGCCGCACGCCCGTGCGCGACACGAGGTCGTCCAGCGTCCGGAACGGGCCGGACTTCACCCGCGCGCGCGCGATCGCCTGCCCCGCCTCCGCCCGCAGCCCGTGCACGTGCAGCAGGCCGAGCCGGATGCCGCCGTCCGGCTCGATGGCCGACACCCAGTCCGACACCTGCACGTCGATCGCATGAAAGCGCACACCGTGCCGCTGCGCGTCTTTCACGAGCGTCGCCGGATGGTAGAACCCCATCGGCTGGTTGTTCAGGAGCGCCGTAAAGAACGCCGCCGGGTAGTGCGCCTTGAGATACGCGCTGGCATACACGAGCAGCGCGAAACTGGCCGCGTGCGACTCGGGAAATCCGTACAGCGCGAACGACGTAATCGACAGCACGATCGCGTCCGCCGCCGCCCCCGTGATGCCGTTCTTCGCCATCCCCTCGCGCAACCGGCCCTCGATCTGGTGCATCCGCTTCGCCGACCGCTTGAAGCCCATCGCGCGGCGCAACTCCTCGGCTTCCCCGCCGGAGAAGTTCGCCACCACCATCGCCATGCGCAGCAACTGCTCCTGGAACAGCGGCACGCCCAGCGTGCGCTTCAGCACCGGCTCGAGCAGCGGATGCGGATACGTCACGGCCTCCGTGCCGCGCCGCCGCGCCAGGTACGGATGCACCATCTTGCCGACGATGGGGCCGGGCCGGATGATGGCGACTTCAACGACCAGATCGTAGAACCGTTCCGGCCGCATCCGCGGCAGCGTGGACATCTGCGCGCGCGACTCGACCTGGAACACGCCGACCGTGTCGGCCTGCTGCAGCATCTGATAGACCGCCGGATCGTCGGGCGGCAGATGCGCCAGATCCAGCTCCGAGTTGTTCGTCGTGAGTTGTTCGTTGTTAGTTACACCGTTGACGATCGCAATCGCCTCCTCCAGCACGGCCATCATGCCGAGGCCGAGCAAGTCCACTTTCACGATGCCGAGATCGGCGCAGTCGTCCTTGTCCCACTGCACGACGACGCGCCCGGGCATGGACGCGTTCTCCAGCGGCACCACCTCATCGAGCCGGCCCTGGCACACGACCATGCCGCCCGAGTGCTGGCCGAGATGCCGCGGCAGATCCTGGATCTCGCGCCACAGCGTCGTGAATTGCCGGATGGCCGGGTCCTCCGGATCCAGTGCCGCTTCGCGCACGCGCGTCGCGAGGGTCTCCTCCGGATCCACGAACTCGAAATGCTGCATCGTCCTCGCGAGCCGATCGACGCCGCCGGCCTCGATCCCCAGCACTTTCCCCACCTCGCGCGCGGCCGATCGGCCGCGGTACGTGATCACGTTGGCCGTCATCGCGGCGCCCATCCGGCCGTAGCGCTCGTACACGTATTGAATGACCCGCTCGCGCCGGTCGCCGCTCGGCAGATCGAGGTCGATGTCCGGCCACTCGCCGCGCTCCTCGGACAGGAACCGCTCGAACAGCAGGTCCATGCCGACGGGATCGACGGCCGTGATGCCGAGCGCATAGCAGACGGCGCTATTGGCCGCCGACCCGCGCCCCTGCACCAGAATGCCCTGCTGCCGGCAGAAGTTGACCAGGTCCCAGACGATCAGAAAGTAGCCGGCGAGATCGAGCTTCTCGATGAGATCGAGCTCGCGGGCGATCTGCGCGCGCGCGCGATCGTGATACGGGCGGTAGCGATCGCGCCCGCCGACCTGCGCCAGCCGCCGCAGGAACGACACCTGCGTTTCGCCGGCCGGCACCGGGTAGTCCGGGAAGCGGTAGCCGAGATTCGCGAGCGTGAACTCGAGCCGCTCGGCCAGCGCCTCGGTGCCGGCCAGCGCCTGCGGCAGATCGGCGAACAGCCGCGCCATCCGATCCGGCGGCTTCAAGAACCGCTCCGCGTTCATCGTCAATCGCCGGCCCGCGTCCGCGAGAGTCGTCTTGTGACGAATGCAGGTCAGCACGTCGTAGAGCGGGCGCGCCTCCGGCGAGGCGAAGCGCACGCCGTTGGACGCCATCACCGGCAGCCGGAACGCGGCCGCCAGATCGAGGAGCGAGGCGTTCACGGCCTGCTCGTCGCGCCGGTAGTGACGTTGCAGTTCGATCCAGATCTGGCCGCGGCCGAAGCCCTGCACCAGTTGCGTCACGAGCCCGCCCACGCCGTGCCGCTCGACTTCCAGCGCGGCGCGGCCGGCCAGCGCGATCAGGCCGCCGGTGTGGCCCTGCAAATCGTCCAGGTGCAGGTACGACTCGCCCTTGGGGGCCCTGAGTTTGGCGCGCGTGATGAGGCGGCAGAGATTCCGGTAGCCGTCGACCGACTCGACGAGCACGGGCAGCCTCCACGCCGTGCCGCCGGCCGGCCCGCGCGACGCGGACGGCTGCCCGCCGATCGTCAGTTCCGCGCCGACGATCGCCTTCAGGCCCGCGGCTTTCGCCGCGCGATAGAACTGCGGCGCGCCGTACACGCCGTCGCGATCGAGCAGCGCGACCGCCGGATACCCCAACGCCGCCGCCCGCTCGATGAGCGCCGCCGGCAAGCGAGGCGCCGTCCAGAAAAGAAAAGGCGGATGACGTATGGAGTTCGATGTACACGGATCAACAACTTAGAGGTCAGAGGTCAGACGTCAGAAATAAGTAAAAGAAGGCCCGCGTCAGTTCGTCTCCATCGCTAGTCGTGGTTCTATCGTGCTTGCTAATCAATCTCGCCCTCGATTTCCCACTGCCCCGTTCTACGGTCGCGCGCGAGGCGGTAGCAGCCGCCGCTGGCGAGTTCGACGTCCCACTCGTCGCGGTCCCAGCAGCGATCGGGCGTCCACCAGCGCCCCGACGCGCGCCAGGGGCCGGCGCGATTGACGACGCGCGCCGCGGCGATCGCCGGGCGTGGCGGGCACGACGCGCACCGGACCGCCGCGTTCAACGACCACGCGCGCGGCGACGGGCAGCCGGAAACGGCGGAGCACGGCCTGCGGCACCGCCGCCGGCCTGGACCGATCCGGATCGGGTGACGCCGCAGCCGCGCCGCGCGATTGGACGGGCGCGTCGGACACGGCGAACGCCCGCATGCCCACGCCGCGGTCGTCATGCGAATCGAGCACGGACGGCGCGCCGACCCGCGACTCCCCCATCAGCGCGCCGAGCCGCGCCGTCAGGGTCGCCAGGTGCTCCGGTGCCGGCAGCGCGCGCTCGAGCAGCGATCCCTGCACGATGCGGCCGGGCACGACGTCCGCCGACACGGTCACGGCGTCGATGCCGGCGCCGGGCGGATGCGACTCCAGGTCGAGCAGGATCAGCGTGCGCAGCGTGCGCGCGTCGCGCATGGGCGCCGGCAGGTTGAGCGCGCGCTGATGCGTGGCGCGCGACACCAGTTGCAGCGACGTCGTGATGGTGACGGCGCCGCGATCGGCGCGCTCGAGCGACACCGCCAGCGCGTCGCAGAGGCGCGCCAGCACGAAGGTCAGCGGTTCCAACCCTTCGATGGGCCACTCGAGCACGCATCGCTCCAGGAACGGCGCGGATTCGCCGGCGGGCACGAGCGGATCCGGATCCTCGCCGCACGCGGCTTGATGGAGGCGCACGCCGTCCGGACCTAACCGCGTACGCACATCGGCGCGCGGCAGCGCGGCGACCTGCCCCAGCGTGCGCAAACCCCAGCGGGTCAGGGTGATAAGAGCATCCGTCGTCCCAGGGTCCGAGGGGCCGAGGGTCCAAGGGGCCGGCTTGCGAGGGTCCGAGGGTCCAAGGGGTCCGGCGGCACGCGTGCTTGGCGGCTGAGTGACCGGGCAAGCGTGGACAGCGCACTGACCGGCAACGCTGCGAGCGCCGACGCGGTGTGGGCGGGCTCGATGACCGTGATGCCGGGGCGCGCGTGCGCAATCAGCCAGGCCGTCACGCGCGTCGTGGCCAGGGCCACGCGCACGCCGAGTCCCTGGTCCCGTGCCAACGCCTGGACTTCGCGCGCGATCGCGATCGGCGTCCCGATCACGCGGCCCAGACCGCTGGCGTCGAAGACCACCACGCGCGTGCCGTGCGATTCCACCCGCGGCGAGCACGCCCGCGCGATGTCCGCCAGACGCGCGTCACCCGCCGCGGATTCACTGACCAGGCAACAGACCATCGTTTTAACCAGCCGCGCGGAGGGACCACGTCGGCGCGGCCGAGAGGGGACGCTGCGCATGTTCGATCTGCGCCCGGATCTCGAGCCCGGCCAGCCGGCGGCTCTGCGGGCTCGTCCCCGTCCATCGCCGCGCGGCCGACAACCGCACGGTCACGCCACGCGCGCTGCGCCCCATCGCCCGATCGCCCAGGCATACGCCGACCGCCGGTTGCCCGGCGAGCACGTGGGCCAGACGCAGCCAGGTGGCGGGCGCCACATCGCGAAACGCGTGCGCGGGCGCCCCCGCCAGATCCAGCGCCGCGATACTGAAGCCGCCCGCGCGGATCACGAGATCGAACGCGCGGATGGCCTGCACCACCGCCGACGCCACCATCGGGACCCGCCCCGGCAGGCTGAGCGCCGGGCCGCGCACCCACAGCACGCGCGACAGATCGACGCCGGTCGCCGCCATCGTGACGGGATCCAGGCGATCGAACGCATCGACCAGCGCGACGATGTCGCCGCGCGCCGTGGCGGCCGCCAGCGTGGCGAACAGCACGCCGGTCCGCCCGGACGACGACGCCCCGACAATTTCCGAGATCTCGCCGCGCCGCCATCCTCCACCCAGCGCGTCGTCCAGCGCGGCGATGCCGGTGGCACACCAGGCGGGCATGCGCGCGGCATCGGGGCGCGCCAGCGTGGCGTCCAGCTTGCGGGCCGCCAGCAACGCTTCGAGTCGGGTCAGCGCGGGGGATGGGACTTTCGCCATATCTTCGCCTTCGATGCGCAGTATAGGACCAACCCACGGCCCGCGCAAGCCCGCGATCGGCCTGCCCCCTGACAGCGATCTCCCAGCAGGTTCAGTAAGATGGCCCATCCATGACCGCGATCGCCGGCAGCGCCTCTCCCGCTCCTGACGAACCCCGCCGGGGCTGGTCCGCGCGGATGGGCGCCGCGCTGACGCACCGGAACTACCGCGTGCTCTGGTTCGCCGCGCTCGGGTCCACCATCGGCACGTGGATGCAGAGCTACGCGCAGAGCTGGCTCGTCTTCGATCTCACGAAATCCAATTTCTATCTGGGGCTCGACAGCTTTCTCGGCCAGCTGCCGATCCTGCTGCTCATGCTGATCGGCGGCGTCATCGCGGATCGTCACGATCGCCGGCGGCTGCTGACGGGATCCCAGTACGTGCAGGCGTTTTCGGCGCTGACGCTGGCCACGCTGGTGGCGACGGGGCACGTGACCATCACGGCGATCTTCGCGCTGTCGTTCCTGTCCGGCTGCGGGCAGGCGTTCGGCGGGCCCGCCTATCAGGCCATGATTCCGTCGCTCGTGCCGCGGCGCGATTTGCCGAACGCGATTGCGCTCAATTCCACCCAGTTCAACCTGTCGCGCGTGCTCGGGCCGGCGCTGGGCGGTCTGGTGCTGATCTGGATCGGCGTCGCCTGGTGTTTCACGCTGAACGGCCTCTCGTTCTTCATCGTCGTCGTCGCGCTGGCCACCCTGCGGCTGCCCCCGCACGTGCCGAACGCGAATCCGCAGGCGCTGCGCGACGAATTGCGCCGGGGCCTGAAATACGTGGGCGACAACCGGCCGCTGGTCGTCCTCACGGCGCTGGCGTTCGTGACGACCTCGCTGGCGATGCCGATCGCGACGTTCTTTCCGACGTTCGCGACGCAGGTGCTCTCGGGCAACGAGACGCCGGCGCAGCGCCTGTCGATGCTGATGGCGTGCCAGGGGCTGGGCGCGATTCTCGGCGCCCTGGTGGTGGGGACGCTGGGCCCGTTCAAGCGCATGGGCCGGTCGCTGCTCACGGCGCAGATTCTGCTCGGCCTGTTCGTGGCGGCGTTCGCCGCGTCGCGGTCGCTGCCGCTCAGCCTCGCTGCTGATTTTCATTTGTGGCGCCTGTTCGATGGCGGTGTTCTCGATCGCGTTTTCGCTCGTGCAGCTGACCGTGCCGGACGATCTGCGCGGCCGGATCGTCAGCATCTACATGGTGGCGCTCCGGAGCGGCGGACCGATCGGCGGCCTGATCGCCGGCGGGCTCGCGGATCGGTTCACGGCGCCGGTCGTGATGACGGCCAGCGCCGGCCTCCTGTGCCTGATCGCCGCGACGCTGCTCCTGCGCCGGACCGGCGCGCTCCACACCATCTGAGAATTCTGCAGTTACCATTGTTCCGTGGCGCGGGTGCACATCGTCGAAGACAGCGCGGATATCGCCGAACTGATCCGGCACTACCTGAACCGGGCCGGCTACGACACGACGGTGTTTGGGTCGGGGCATGACGCGCTGGCCGGCGCGCGGCGGTCGCCGCCGGATCTGGTCGTGCTCGACGTGATGCTGCCGGGCATGGACGGCATGCAGGTCTGCCAGGCGTTGCGGGGCGAGGCGGCCACGGCGCGCGTGCCGATTCTGATGCTGACCGCGCGCGGCGAGGAAGCCGACCGCGTGCGCGGGCTCGAACTGGGCGCGGACGACTACGTCACGAAGCCGTTCAGCCCCAAGGAACTCGTGGCGCGCGTGGGCGCGCTGCTGCGACGGGCCGAGCGCGCGCAGGCGCCGGCCGCGCTGCTGCAGTACGGCCCGCTCGTCGTCAATCTGGATCGCCACGAGGTGCGCGCGGCCGACCAGGAAGTGAAACTCACGGCCAAGGAATTCCTGCTGCTGCAGTACCTGCTCGAACATCGCGGGCGCGTGCTGTCGCGCGATCGGCTGCTGACCGACGTGTGGGGCTACCAGTACACCGGCGGCACGCGCACCGTCGACGTGCACGTGCGCCGACTGCGCGAGAAGATTCCCCTGCTGGTCACCGCGCTCGAAACCGTCAAGCAGTTCGGCTACCGGCTCGACGAGCCGCCCGCGACGCCGTGACGCTTCGCACGCGGACGTTTCTTGGCGTGTTCTTCGCCACCGCGCTCGCGCTGGCGGTGTCGACGTTGCTCGTGGAGCAGTCGCTGCGGAGCTACTTGCGGCGGGACATCGAGGACGGACTGGCGCGCCAGGCCCACCTGACGGCCACGCTGCTGGCGCACCGCGGCGCGCTGGCCGATCCGGATGCCGAAGCGGACACGCTGTCGGGCATCGTCGGCGCGCGCGTGACGTTCATCGCGCGCCGACGGGCGCGTGCTCGGCGATTCCGAGGTGGATGCGGCCGGCCTGGCCGCGCGTCGAGAATCACGCGGCGCGCGAGAAGAGGTGCAGCAGGCCCTGCGGACGGGCGAGGGACGCGCCAGGCGGCGCAGCCATACGACCTCGGTCGAAACGCAGTACGTGGCCGTGGCGGCACGCGACAGTCAAATCGCCGTGCGCGCGCCTCGCGCTGCCGCTCACGGTCATTGAGGAACGCGTGGCCGAGGTCCGCCAGCTGTCGCTGATCGGTCTGGCCGCGGGTCTCGTCGCCGCCGTGCTGCTGACGTGGGGCGCGTCGGTGCTGCTCAACCGCCGCTTGCGCGCGGTGGCCGACACGGCGGCCCGCTACCGCGGCGGGTGACTTCAGCCAGCCGGCGCGCGATCACGGCCGGGACGAGATCGGCATGGTGGCGAACGCGCTGGACGACACGGCGCGCGAATTGGGTGCGCGGCTGGCGGAGATGGCGCGGCGAGCGCGCGCACACGGACGCGATCCTCACGGGCATGGCCGAAGGCGTCCTGCTGGTCGATGCCGCGGGGCGGCTCGTGCTGACCAATCCCGCGGTGCGGAGCGATGCTGCGGCTGCCGGACGAACCCGGCGGCGCGCACTACCTCGAACTCGTGCGCCAGCCCGACGTGCATGCGCTGGTGGCGCGCGCGCTGGCCGGCGATCGCCCGCCGGCCGTGGATGTGGAGCTCGATCCCGGCGCGCGGCGCACGTTCGTGGCGCACGTCGGTGCCGGTGGATGCCGACCGCGGCGGCGGCGCCGTCCTCGTGCTGCGCGACATCACCGATCTTCGTCGCGCCGACCAGGTCCGCCGCGATTTCGTCGCCAACGTCTCGCACGAACTGCGGACGCCGCTCACGGCCATTCGCGGCTACGTCGAAGCGCTGCTCGACGCGGTCCGGCGATCGGCCGAGCAGACCCGGGAGTTCCTCGGCGATCATCGACCGCCAGTCGCTGCGCATGGAACGGCTGGTGCGCGACTTGCTCCGCCTCGCACGGCTCGATGCCGGCCAGGAGACCCCGGCGCTCGACGACTGCCGCGTGGCCGACCTCGCGGCCGACGTCGGTCGGCGATCTCGACGGAGCCCTGCGCGAGCGGCAGCAGGACGTGCAGCGTCGGCGATCGCGCCGGACGCCGAGCCGTCGTGCGCGCCGACGCGGCCAAGCTCGCGGATGCGCTGCGCAATCTGCTGGAGAACGCCAGCAACTACAGCCCGGCGGGCGGCCGCATCGAGATCGGGCCCGCCGCGCGACGGCGGCGACGTCCTGATCACCGTCGCGGACCGGGGGCCGGGCATTCCCGAAACGGATCTCACCGCGGGTCTTCGAGCGCTTCTATCGCGTGGATCGCTCACGCACGCGCGATCCCGGCGGCACGGGACTCGGCCTGTCGATCGTCCGGCATCTGGTGGAGTTGCAACGGCGGCCGCGTGACCGCCGCGAACCGCGACGGCGGCGGCGCGGTGTTCGAAGTCGCGCTGCCGGCATCCGAGGCAGACTCCGTGCCGCAGTAGTCGGCGGGCTTCAGCCCGCCGAGCCAGCCGGTTCGCGGCGTATCAGCCCGGCGAATGAAGCGAATCAGGTAGTACGACGATCGCGCCAATCGTCGGCCGACGCGGGAATCGTCAGGATCCACGCCCACACAATCTGGCCCGCCACGCCCCAGCGCACGGCGCTGACAGCCGCTGGTGGCGCCCACGCCGACGATGGCGCCGGTGATCGTGTGCGTCGTGCTGATGCCGACGCCCAGCTGCGTGGCCGTGAAGATCGCGACCGCCGCGCCCGTCTCCGCGGCGAACCCGCCCACCGGCTGCAGCTTCGTGATCTTCGTGCCCATCGTCTTGATGATCCGCCAGCCGCCGCTGAGCGTGCCAAGGCCGATGGCGGTGTACGAGGCGATCTCCACCCAGCACGGCACCTCGAAGGTCTGTGATGATAGCCGCCCGTCAACAGCGCGCCGGTGATGATGCCCATCGTCTTCTGCGCGTCGTTGGCGCCGTGCATCAGGCTGTAGGCGGCCGCCGACACCAGCTGCAGCCGACGGAACCACCGATCCACGCGCGTCGGCGTCGTGTCGCGGAACAGCCAGAAGATCGAGGCCATCACCATCAGGCCGACCGTCAGCCCGATCATCGGCGCGACGACGATGAAGATGAGCGTCTTCGTCCAGCCAGCAACGATGATCGCGCCGAAGCCGGCCTTGGCCACGGCCGCGCCGCGCGTACCCGCCGAACAGCGCGTGCGACGAGCTGGTGGGCAGCCCGAAGTACCAGCGTGATCAGGTTCCAGATGATCGCGCCCAGTGAGGCCGGCCAGGATCACGGCATAGGTCACGACCGACAGGTCGACCATGCCCGCGCCGACGGTCTTCGCCACGGTCGGTGCCGAAGACGAGGATCGCGACGAAATTGAAGAACGCCGCCATCGCCACGGCCTGCACCGGGCGACAGCACGCGCGTCGAGACGACGGTCGCGATGGAATTCGCGGCGTCGTGAAAGCCGTTGATGTAGTCGAAGACGAGCGCGACGACGATGATGAGCCAGATGCGTGCTGAAGCCGAAGTCCACGGCGGCCTATCCGTGCTTCACGACGACGCCTTCGATCACGTTGGCCACGTCCTCGCAGGCGTCCGTGACCTGCTCGAGCATGTCGAACAGTTCCTTCCACTTCATGACCATGAATCGGGTCGCTTCTCGTGATCGAAGAGGTTCTGAATCGCCTCCTGGTAGGCGCGGTCGGCTTCGTTCTCGAGGCGGTTGATCTCCACCGCATGGGGCTGCACGGGCTTCTTCTTGGCGAGCGATTCGAGCGCCAGGTGCAGCCGCTCGGCGGACTGCGACACCGTGCGGGCCAGTTCACGCGCGCCGGGCCGGATGACCTCGATCCGGTAGAGCCGGACGAGGGAGGCCGCGTGATCGATGGCGTCCATCACGTTGTCCAGCGAGGCGGCCAGCGCGTAGAGGTCCTCGCGGTCGAACGGCGTGACGAACGTGCGGTGCAGGCGCTGGATCGTGTCGTGCGTCAGCGCGTCGCAGCGATGCTCCGCGTCCTTGATCAGATCCGACCTTGCGAGCTATCCGGCGGATCGGTCGCCAGCATCTCCTCCAGCAGCCGGGCCGCCGAGCGAATCTCGCGGCCATCTCGTTAAACAGATCAAAGAACTGTTCGTCGCGGGGAATGAAGCTGAACCTGAATGCCACGGGGCCTCGCTGGGCGAAATCATAGCAAAGAACCTGCAACGGCCACGCGACCGGGCCGAAACGCCCCGATTACCGCCCCCTCATGTCCGGGCAATGTCAACGCCCTGTCGCCTCGACATACAATTCACTGGATGAACGACGTTCTGACCATCGTCCTCGGCGGCGGCCGCGGCACGCGGCTGTTTCCACTGACCCATCACCGGTCCAAACCCGCTGTGCCGATCGGCGGGAAGTACCGGCATGATCGACATTCCCCTGAGCAACTGCCTGCATGCGGGGCTCCAGAAGCATCTTCGTCCTGACGCAGTTCAACTCCGCGTCGCTGAACCGGCACATCACCAAGACGTATCAGCTCGACCGGTTTTCGGACGGATTCGTGGAAGTGCTGGCGGCCGAGCAGACGCCCGAGGGCGAAAAATGGTTTCAGGGGACGGCCGACGCCGTGCGGCAGGCGACCCGCCATTTCCGGGAGGCGGACGCCGAGTACCTACCTCATCCTCGCCGGCGACCACATCTACCGCATGGATTTCGCGGCGACTCATTGACGCCCATATCGAAAGTAACGCGGACATCACGATCGCGGCGCAGCCGGTGACGCCCGAGGACGCGACGCAGATGGGCATCTTCCGGTTCGATCCGTCCGGACACGTGAGCGGGTTCGAGGAAAAGCCCAAGGCCGAGCGACTGGCGGAACTGGGATCGAGCTCGCCGGGCCATACGCCCGACCTCACGCCGGACCGGCCGTTCGTCGCGTCGATGGGCATCTACGTGTTCTCGCGCGACGTGCTCCATGACGTGCTGGCGCGCAGCACGGCCGTGGACTTCGGCAAGGAAATCATCCCGCAGGCGCTGGCGACGCACCGCGTCCATCCGTATCTCGTACCGCGGCTACTGGGCCGACGTCGGCACCGTGCAGTCGTTCTACGACGTCGAATCTGATGCTGACGCGCCGCGGCGCGCCGTTCAACTTCTTTCACCCGAAGCGGCCCATCTACGGCCAGCCGCGGTTTCTGCCGGCCGCGCGGCTGCACGATGCCAGGCTTGACGAATCGCTCGTCGCCGAGGGCGCGTACCTCGACACGTGCGAGGTCCGCAGCAGCATCGTGGGCATGCGGACGAACATCCGGCGCGGCGCCAAGGTGACGCGATCCGTGCTGCTCGGCGCGGATACGTACGATGACTCGCCGACCGAGATGCCACTGGGCATCGGCCGTGACGCGGTGCTGGACGGGTGATCGTCGACAAGAACGCGCGCATCGGCGACAATGTCGCGGCTGACCAACGAACGCGGCATCG
This sequence comes from uncultured Acidobacteriota bacterium, assembly GCA_963751445.1. Classification (GTDB taxonomy): domain Bacteria; phylum Acidobacteriota; class Vicinamibacteria; order Vicinamibacterales; family SCN-69-37; genus DASUGC01. The sequence goes on from CAVVUL010000011.1 coordinate 72,485, forward strand.
AGAATGCCGACGGCGACGGCTACTACATCCGCGGCGGCATCATCATCGTGCCGAAGGGCGGCGTGGTCGAAGGCGGGCACGGTAGTCTAGTCGTCGTCTCCAGACGGCAGCGCGTTCGTTCCCACCTCGTCCGGCGTCTAACCGTAGCCACGACGAGTCGGCCCGCGAGCATCTCGCGCCGCAGCGGTGCAACTGTCTGTTCTGGTCCGGCGGGAATCCGGATCAATGTCGAAGCGGGCGATGCCGCCCTTGCGGAACGCGAACGGCGCGCGCGCGCCGATCAGCCATGCGGCGAGCGCGCCCAGGTCGGGTTCGTGTCCGACCAGCGCGATGGTGCGCCGTGCCGTGAAGCGCCGAAGCGCGTGGGCGACCTCGGCGGGCGCGTGACCCGGCGCCAGCGCTCGGGCACATCCATCGCGGGGTCGCCGGCAAGCAGCGCGGCCACCGATGCCGCCGTCTGCTTCGCACGCACGAGCGGGCTCGTGAGCACGAGATCGATCGAGGGGTCGAGCGATCGCAGGCCCCGCGACCGCCCGCCGCATCGCGGGCGGCGCCCGGCGCGTCAGGGGGCGCAGGGTGTCGTCGGGGTATTCTTCGCCGCGTTCCGCCGCGATCGCATGACGCGTCGAGGTAGAGCGTGGCTGCGGGCCACGCTCCGGGTCCGGCAGCACGCGGCGGCCCCGCTCATCGCCCGGCCAGCCGGCGGCGTCCGAAGGCCGCATCCCGGCCATGCGGCCCACCTTGCGCGGCGCGAGCAGGTTCGCAGAGGCGCGGTGGAGATCCGCCAGGAGTTGGTCGAATCCGGCCGTGGTCTTCAGCGCGTCGGCGTGCCCCTTCGGCACCGCGATTTCCAACGCCCGATCCATGTTCGTGAGTTCCGCGCCCAGCCGATCGGCGGTGGCCGCGCCCGGCGGCGGCAATCCGAGTGTTGCGCCATTTGCACGTCGTGAATGTGGCCGAGCAGCGCCTGCAACCGTCGCAGCCGTCCCATGGCGCGCGCGCCGATGCCTGGCGCGCCTCGACGTCCGAGCTCCAGCGCGTAGCGCAACTTCTTGGCCGCGATGCGAATCCGGTGGAGCGGCCGGCCGCATAGACCGTCCCGGCCTCTCCGGATGCCTGGGCCAGGACGCGCCCGGCGCCGGCGCGCCTCCGCCACGAACTCGGCCGCCAGTTCTGGGGCTGCGTTGGCCCCGTCGGCGGCGTCCTGCAAGCGCGTCAACGGCGCGACGCCAGGTGCGGCGCTCGAGGACTTATCGAGGGCCGCCCGCGCCGCCTTCCCTTCCCGCGCCCGCCAGCGCGCGCAACGCGCGTCGACATGCGCGACCGCCGCGGGCGGCCGCCCGAACGCCGCCGGGCAGCGCCGGAGCAGATGCGCGCACGACATCGGCATTTCGCGCCGGGCCGAGCGCCCGCCTCACCGGCGCACGCCGAGCGGCGCCCGCCGCGACGCGGGCCGCTCCTGGCGATCGGCTGCGCGGCCCCGGAGCCGGCGCGACGCGACGCGGGCGCGTGGACCCGTCGCGGTCGCCACGACGCGCCGAAGGCGATCGCCGCGGCCAGCGCGGCCGCGTTGGCGCGGATGGCGCGCGTCAAAGTCGCGCCGATCCGCGTGGTAGCATGAGGCGTCTTGCCGCACCCTTCCAACCCTAGCACATGCGTATCGCGGCCATCGACGTCGGCAGCAACTCGATCCACATGATCATGTGCCGGGTCAGGCCGGACCGTCGTTCGAGGTCGTCGACCGCGAAAAAGACATGATCCGGCTGGGCGCCGGAACGCTCGGCCGCCGACGGCTGCCGGAGGCCAATATCGCCGCGGCGATGCAGTCGCTCGCCAAGTTCCGCCGCCTCGCAGAGTCCCACGGCGTGGACGAAATCGTCGCCGCGGCGACCAGTGCGGTGCGTGAAGCGGACAACGGCAGCGACCTGATCACGGCGGCGCGCCGGCAACTCGGCCTTCGCATCAAGGTCATCTCCGGCACGAAGAGGCGCGCCTGATTCACATGGCGGCCGCGTACGCCATCGGCATCGATCGAGCGCGCCGTCACGTGGACATGGGCGGCGGCAGCACGGAAGTCACGCTCGGCACCGCCGCCCGCATGGAATGCGGCCGCAGTTTTAAGCTCGGCGCGATTCGCCTGGCCGAGCGGTTCGGGCAACGCGATCCGCTGTCCGAGCGGGACGAGAGTCGGCTCGTACGTCACATCGTGCGGGAAGCGGCGGATATCTTGAGCAATTGCGCCGGCGGGGATTCACGCGCGTCATCGGCACGTCCGGCACGATCCAGGCGCTGGGCGCGCTGGCGGCGGCGCGCGCGCCCGCCGTGAACGACGTGCGCGCGGTTGGTCGTGCCGGCCGTCCGACATCGCGCAATTGCTCCGCAAGCCTCGCCGTCGCTGCTCGCTGGAGGAGCGGCTGAGACTGCCCGGACTCGATCCCCGGCGCGCGGACCTGGCCACGGTCGGGGCGATCCTGCTGGACGAGATCCTGCGGGCGGCTGCGCGCCCCGGCACTGACGCTGTGCGACTTCGCGCTGCGCGAGGGCCTTGTCCTCGACTACATCAAGCCGGAACACCGCCATATCCGGACGGCCGAACGCTATCCCGACGTCCGCCGCCGCAGCGTGATCGAACTGGCCGAGCGCTGCGCGCTACCGCCCGATCACGCGCAGCAGGTCGCGCGCCTGTCGCTCGCGCTGTTCGACGCGACCCGCATCCTGCACGGCCTCGGCGCCCGCGAGCGCGAATGGCTCGAGTACGGCGCCCTGCTGCACGATGTCGGCACGCACATCAGCTACGAGGCGCACCACAAGCATTCGCACTACCTGATCCGCTACGGCGGCCTGCGCGGCTTCGACCCGGTCGAGATCGAGATCATCGGGATGCTGGCGCGCTACCATCGCCAGGCCTCGCCGCGAAGATCCCACGACGGCTTCGGCGAGCTCACCCGGCCGCTCCGGCGCGCGGTCAAATGGCTGAGCGCGATGGTCCGGCTGGCCGAGGGGCTCGATCGCAGCCACGGCCAGGTCGTGCGCGACCTCCGGCTGAGGACGGTGCGCGGCGGCGTGCGCATCACGCTGCGTGTGAAGGCCGACGCGGAGTTGGAACTCTGGGCCGCGACCCGTCACGCCACCGAACTGGCCGGCTTGCTCGAGGCCGCCATCCGTTTCGAAACCGTGCCGGTGCCGGGCCCGGCCAGGCGCGGCGGCCGCCGGCGTCCGGCCAGGACGACCCGGAAGCGGGTCTATAGTTAGGACGGGGGAATTGCCATGCGACGCGCGTTCATTGTCCTGATGCTGTCCGGCGCCATCATCGGCTGCGACGCCTCGTCAACGGCTGCGCAGGCGACGCCCGCGGCGTTCGACAGCAGCAAGGCCTGGGAACACCTTCGGCAAATGGTCTTGATCGGCCCGCGCCCGTCGGGCTCCGAGGCCCTGAGGCAAACCCGCGCCTACATCACGCGCCAGATGGCGGCCGCCGGCCTGACCGTGGAAGAACAGCCATTCGTCGCCCAGACCCCGAACGGCCCGATCAACATGGTCAACCTGATCGCCCGCCTGCCCGGACGCCGGACCGACCGCGTGCTGATCACGGGCCACTACGACACGAAGCTGTTCCGCGACTTCGTCTTCGTGGGCGCCAGCGACGGCGCGTCGAGCGCCGCCATCCTGATCGAACTCGCGCGCGTGCTCAAGACCCGCCCGCACGAGTTCACCTACGAGTTCATCTGGTTCGACGGCGAGGAAGCCGTCTGCCGGGACTGGGACGAGTGCGGCCGGCCGGGCGCGCCGGACAACACTTACGGCAGCCGCTACTACGTCGAGGCCGCCAAGAAGGCCAACGCGCTCGCCTCGATCAAGACGATGATCCTGCTCGACATGATCGGCGCCAAGGACCTGAAGCTGCGCAAGGACACCGACTTTTCAGCGGCCTGGCTCAACGACATCGTCTGGGCGACGGCCAAGCGGTTGGGACACGGCGCCGCGTTCATCGACACGCCGGGCGCCGTGGGCGGCGATGACCACGAGCCCTTTGCGAGGGCGGGGATTCCGACGATCGACCTGATCGACCTGTACGATTACCCGCAGTGGCACACGAAGGACGACGACCTGGCGCACGTCTCCGCCCGGAGCCTGCAAATCGTCGGCGACGTCGTCGTCGGCGGCAATGCCGGAGATCGAAAAGAAGTTGATGTCGAAGTAAGACCGACGGCGGGCCGCAGTAGTCGGCGGGCTTCAGCCCGCCGAGCCCTTAGATCAGCTTCGTGATGTCCTCGTCGGTGAGCACGCCGAGCGCGGCCTTGCCGGCGTTGAAGATGCGTTCGACACGTTCCTCGGTCGCCTCGAAGCCGCGCCGCTCCAGCCAGTAGACGACATTGGACCGGCCGGACATCGGTCCGACGTCGATTGTCTGCTCCCGCCCGACCAGGCTGGCCGGCACGCCGGAGTACACGGCGTCAATCAGCACCGCGTCCTGTTCTTGGGTACGCCTTGATCACCGCGGCCGCATGCACGCCGGTCGCGGTGCGGTAGGCGTCGCGTCCGAGCACCGGGTAGTTGACCGGAATCGGCACGCCCGTGGCGTCCGACACCGTCCGGCAGTAATCCGGCAACGTGGACAGGTCGGCGGTCCGGACGCCCATCAGCACCAGGTTCACGAGCAGGAGATCCATCGGCGTGTTGCCCACGCGCTCGCCCAGGCCGATCGCGGCGCCGTGCAGCCGCGTGGCGCCCGCGTCGCATCGCGGCCAGGCTGTTCTCGATCGCCAGATCCCGATCGCGATGGCCGTGCCAGTCCACGCCGACGCCGCCCCCGCACTCCTCCACCACCGAGCGCACGAACTTCACCACGGCCGCCGCGCCGTGCGGCATCGCGTGACCGACCGTGTCCGCGATGCAGACGCGCGTGGCGCCGGCGCGAATGGCGGCCGTGGCACAGGATCCGCAGCGACTGGGGATCCGCCCGCGTGGTGTCTTCCGTGACGTACATCACGGGCAGGCCTTCTTTGACGGCGAAGCTCACGGCCTCTTCGGTCATGCGCTGGAGCCGGTCCAGCGTCCAGTCCTCGGCGTACTGACGGATCGGGCTCGACCCGATGAACGTGCAGGCTTCGATCGCCAGGCCCGTCCGCTGCGAGATCTCGGCGATCGGCACGATGTCCGCCACCAGGGTCCGGGCGGCGCAATTGGCGCGCACGGACAGGCGGGCATCGACGATCTCCCGGGCCAGTCGCTCCACGTCCTGGGCGACGTGCGGGCCGGCGCCGGGCAGACCGATGTCCGCGGTGTCGATGCCGAGGCGGTCGATGAGATGCAGGATCCGGATCTTCTGGTCGATGTCCGGCGTCCGGACCGACGGCGACTGCAGACCGTCGCGCAGCGTTTCGTCATCGAGCATCACCGGCTCCGGCAGCGCCGGCGCGTCGATCGCGTTCCAGTCGTGAATCAGCGGATGCATGGTCGTGTCAGGACTGCCGCGCGGCGCGCCGCACGACCCAGATGCTGGCCCAGCCGCCGAGGACGACGACCGACGCCCAGACCGTTGACGCACGGACGCCGTCGCGCTGCGCCCGCGCCATCACGCCCGTCATGTCCGGATCGGGCGCGCGGCCCAGTTCGTGCTCGACGCGGAGCTGCCCGTATTCGCGCGCGCCCCTGGAGACGTACAGATCGAAGAAGCCATTCCAGATCGCCGCGCCCAGCACGAGCCAGAGCAGCGCCACGACTCGCGTCGACACCTCAGGCTCCCGCTCCGAGGTAGCGAATGACCATCACCGTGATGTCGTCGCTCTGCGGCGCCCCCTTGGTGAAGGCGCGCACGCTCGCGATGATGCGCTCGACAATCTCGGGCGACGCCGAATGCTTGACGGCCGAGGCGACCTCCTCGAGCCGGTCGTCGCCGAATTCCTCTCCCGCCGCGTTCAAGGCCTCGGAGACGCCGTCGCTGAACATCACGATGGTGTCGCCGGCATTCAGCTTGACGGTGCCCTGACTGTAGGGGGCGAATTCGAGCAACCCGACCACGGGACCGCCGTCCTCGAGGCGGGTCACGCCCGCCGCGCTGAACACGAACGGCGGATTGTGCCCCGCGTTGCAGTACGTCATCGCGCCGTCATGCTGCATGACGGCGAACATCAGGGTGACGAAGCGCGACTCGAGCCCCCGGCGGCAGAGCGCCTTGTTCATGTGCGTCACCGCCGACGCGGGGCCGTCCGCATATTGCGCCTGCGCGGCGAACATGCCCTGCATCAGCGCGCTCATCAGCGCCGCGGGCGGCCCTTTCCCGGCGACGTCGCCCAGGGTGAATCCGAAGGCCGCCGCCGGATCGTCGATGTAATCGAAGAAGTCGCCCCCGATCGATCGGCACGGGATGCTGGCGGCCGCGGCCTCCACGAAGCCGAGATTGACGCGCGGCTGGGGCAGCAGCGCCTGCTGGATCTCCGCCGCGATCCGCATCTCCTGCTCCATCTTGGACTTCTCGAGCTTGTCGCGGTACAGGCGGGCGTTCTCAATCGCGACCGACGCCTCCGAGGCGAGCGTCTCGAGCGCGCCGCGCGTCGTGTCCGACAGCAGCTTGCCCTTCTCGCGGCTGTCGAGATACAGGACGCCGATCCGCTGGTCCTCGCCGCGCGCCTCGGCCGCCTCGACGTAGCGGACCACGTTCAGCGGGACGCACACGACATTGCGGATGCCGAGCGCGACGGTGCCCATATGCGCGTTCGCCAGACCGCCGTCCAGCAGGTCGGCCAGCGACCTTCGTGCGCCCGAGGCGAAACACTTCTTCCGGGATCTTCTGGCTCACCTGGAACGTGCTGTCGGTGAGCGTCTGCTTGTTCTTGCCGCGGGCGAGCTTGAATTCGAGCTGCCCGTCCGCGTCGGCCAGCATGATGAAGGCGCGCTCGGCGCCGGAGATCTCCACCGCCGCGTCGAGCACCAGTTCCAGCACTTCCTGCAGGACGCGGCCGGATCCCAGCGCGCGGAACCCCTCGAGCAACGCGGTAATCTGCCGGAGGTCGTCGCGGGCGCCCGTCGTCGATCGGCTGGAGACGTGCTCGTCCTCACCGGACATGAACAACAGATCGGCGCCGCCGCCACGTCCGAGCCGAATCCGATCGCCGGGACGTAACTCGCACTCGCTCGCCGGCTCGCCGTTGACGAACGTGCCGTAGCGGGACGCCTTGTCCCGAAGCACGAACTTCCCGTTCTCGCTCGCGATTTCGGCGTGCTCGCGCGACACCTCACTGCCGCCGAGGCGCAAGTCGTTGGTCTCCCGGCGGCCGATGGTGAACGGCAGCTTCTCGAGGGTGACGACGCGCTCCCCGACCATGTCGCGGACTTCCAGCCGAGGCGTGGACATATTCGTCAGCAAGTCTACATTAAGGGCAGGTCGGAGGTCGGAGGTCAGAAGTCAGAGGTGAGTTTTGAGGCTACCGGAACGAAACGAAGTACACGGCCGCCATCAGGGCGGCCAGCACGACGAAGAAGGCCCACGCCACCCACGGGCGCGACCGGCGGGGGGCACCTGGAAACACGGCCGGCGCAGCCGTCGGCGTGCCGCACCGGTAACATACGATGGCCTTCGCATCAATCTCCGCAGCACACGAACGGCATTTCACCTGACGCCCCCTGTGATAGAACGGTCTAGCTTACTCGCATGATCCCGCTGCGCGACGTCATTCCCTCCCGCACCACGCCGTGGGTCACGATCGGGCTGATCGCCCTGAATGTCGTCGTCTTCATCCGCGAAATCGCCCTGCCCGCGGAGGCCGTGGAGCCGTTCTTCCGGACGTTCGGCCTGATCCCCTCGGCGTTCTCCTGGGTCAGCCTCGTGACGTCGATGTTCGTGCACGCGGGCTGGCTGCACGCGGGGTCCAACCTGCTCTGCCTCTGGATCTTCGGCGACAACGTCGAGGACCGGATGGGCCACGGGCGCTTCCTGCTGTTCTACCTGCTGGCCGGCGCGGCGGCCGCCCTGCTCCAAACCCAGGCTTCAGCGCCGCGTCCGCCATTCCGCTCGTCGGGGCGAGCGGCGCCATCGCCGGCGTCATGGGCGCGTACCTCTTCATGTTCCCGCACTCGCGGATCCACGTGCTCATGATTCTGCTCTTCTACATCGATGTCGTGGAAATCCCGGCCCCGGTCTTCCTGACGCTGTGGTTCCTCCTCCAGATCCTGGGCGGCGTCGGGCGGGTCGCGCAGGACGCGGACACGGGCGGCGTCGCGTTCTGGGCGCACGTCGGCGGCTTCGTCACCGGCGCCCTCGCGTCATTCCTCTTCCGCCGCCGCGAACGCGCGCAGGTGGAATGGTGGAACGGATAGTCGAAAGTCCAAGTCCGTAGGGCGGCCCTTCAGGGCCGCCGGGCCTGAAGGCCCGGCCTACACCTTGCCGGTTCTCTTCCGCACGTCGCGTGAGACCAGCGCCAGATCCACGATCAGCTTCTCGAACTCACGGTCGAAGTCGTCGGCGGACATCGACGCGCGGCGCCGTCGAAGATCGTCGACCTGTTCGGCCAGCGCCTGCTGCCGGATGAGCAGTTGCTGCACCGCCGGATCCGACACTTTCGGCACGGACACGACATCCAGATACGTCAGCCCCGCGACCGCCCCATCCTCGCCCGCCGCGTTCGCCGCGCGCCCTTTGGCGTCGCCGGTGTCATCCAACACCGCGATCTCGGTCGACAGGTGTCCTTCCTGCTCGTAGTGCTGGATCACCAGGCGCGAGGCGTGGGTAAACGCCTCCAGCAGCGAGATGCGGCCGTTCTTGTCCGCGTCGGCGTCCGGCGACGACAGGGCCTGGATGAAGGCCTGCGGAAAGACCGTGTGGTACCGCTGCGCGAAACTGTTCGTGGCCGTGATGACGACGCGGTTCTTGCCCGACAGGCCGGCCAGAAACGGGAAACTGGAACTGGTGCTGTCGACGACCGCGATTCGAGCCGGGAATGGGCTGCAGCAGTGCGCTCCACTCCTCCACCGTCAGATCCGGCCCCACCAGGTTGAACTTCGCCGCGGCGGCGTCGCCGCTGCCGTGGCCAATCAGCATGATGAACACGAGGTCGTCGGCCTTCGCCTCTTTGGCCAGCCGGCCGAACGCGGCCCGGACGTTCTCCGCCGTGCCGCGCAGCTTCGCCGGCCTTCGGCGTCTCGGTCAGCAGGATGAGATGCGCCGCATCGATGCCGCATCGCTCGCGAAGCAGTTGCGCAAGCGCATCCACCCACGCGCGGTGCTGGGTGGCGTAGTCGGGATCGCCGGACGCGCCCTGGACGATGACGGCATAGCGGGCGCCCTCGGCGGCTGCCGCGGGCGGCGCCAGGAGTCCGAAGACGCAGACGAGGAGGGCCGCGAGCAGGATGCGCATGGTCTAGTTCCGCCCCAGGATTTCCAGCAGCAGATCCTGCGCCCGTGCATAGGTGGGCGCCTGCTCCAGGGCCAGCATGACCTGGCGCTTCGCTTCGTCCTTGCGGCCCAGCCTGAACAGCGTCTCGGCGAGGTCGGTGTACGCCTCCGCCAGGTTCGGCGGGCCGAGCGCCAGCGACGCGCGGAACTCGGTCAGCGCCGGCGCATAGCGGCTGGTCGCGAACAGCCGGCGCCCGAGCTGCGCGTGCACGCCGGCATCGAACGGATCGAGGTCCGCGATGAGCCGAAGCGCGTAGTCGCGGTCATCGGCGGCCTCGGACGCGTCTCCGCTCACCGCGAGCAGCCGGCGCGCCGCCGTCACGTTCACGTGATCGTAGGCGAGCAACTGCCGAAGCTCGCGGCGGGCGCGCGGCAGGTCGCCCTTCTGCTGGGCCAGTTGCGCCAGGAGCGCCCGCGGGCTGTCGAGCCCGCTGGCCGGCGGCGCCAGTTCGGCCGCCCGTTCGAGCGGCGCGCGCGCGCCATCGGTGTCCCCCGCCTTGATCAGCGCCAGGCCCAGCGCCTGCTGGCTGATGAAGTTGCCCGGCGCCTGCGCGGCGCGCTGGCGCAACGCCGGCAGGTCGTCGGGCGCCACCTTCACAGGCGGATCCGCCAGCGCCTTGCTGAGCGCGCCGTAGCGCTCGTCGACGAAGGCCTTGAACGAGGTCTCCACGTTATCCAGGCTGCGCCCAAACGCGCGTCGCGAAGGCGTCCGTGTCGGTCGCGCCGTCCGCGTAGGCGGCCAGCAGCGTGCGCAGGCCCTGGTCGCCGCTGATCGCCACCAGGTGCTCGACGAGCAGCGAGGCCTCGAAGTACGCGAGCCCCAGGCTCTCCGGGTGCTTGAACGCGTCCGGCAGCTTCTTGACGCCAAACGTCTTGCCTCTGCCGAGGGCGGCCGCGAACGACATCGCGTCCTCGCGCCCCCAGGCGGCCTGGCGCCGATGTTCCTCGAACACCGAGATCCCCTCGGTCAGCCAGCGCGGCACGCGATACTGAGACGACTGCAGCGTGAAGACGTGGGCGAGCTCGTGCCACAACGTGGCCTGCCAGCTGAACTCGCCGGGGTCCCGCGCGCTCGGCGAGTCCATCGCGACGACGTGGCCGAAGCAGGCGCCGAGGGCGCCCACCAGGCCCGGCAGGCCCATCGTCCGCACGGCGAAATCGTCGTGAATCGGAAAGACCTCGATCACGATGGGTCCCTTGGGCGTGAAGGCGTAGCGGCTCGCGAAGGTCTTCATCGCGTCCTGCGCGAGCGGAATCGCGTACGTCTTCAGGATCGCGGCCTCGCCCTTGGCGAACTTGAAGGTCAAGTCACCGTCGGTCACGGTCTCGAACGCGCCGATGCGATCGAGCACGTCGAGGAGGTTCTTCGTGACGGGCGCGCTCTTGTCCAGCGCCCACGACCGGTCGAGCGCCACACGCGCGCCAGCCTCGTCTCCCGTCCGCATCAGATACAGACCGAGATCGAAATGGGCGTAGGGATCGTCCGCGTCGATGGCGGTCGCCTTGCGGGCGAATTGCGCCGCGTCCTCGAAGCGGTAGTCACGCGCCGCCTGCTCGCCCAGGCGCCGGTAGCCGAGCGCCGAGGTCGGATCCACCGCCGCCACGCGCGCCAGGGCGGCGTCCACGCCGGCCTGATCGTGCTTCGCGTACGCCAGCAGCGCGCGCAGCGCGCCTTCCGCCACGGTCCCGGGGCGTGAGGCGGCCAGCTTGTCGAGCGACTCGGCGGCCGCGTCGCAATCTTCCCGCTCCACCTGCAGCTCGGCGGCCAGCAGCCACAAATCGGGATGGGCGGGCGCGAGTTTCTGCGCCGCCGTCATGGCCGCGTCGGCCTGGTCTGGCGCCTCATCGGCCAGCGCGCGCGCCAGGCCCAACAGCGCCGGCACCCAGGCCGGATCGATCTCCAGCGCCTTCTTGTAGTTGACGACGGCCTCGCCAGGCAGGTGCCGCTCGAAGAACACGTCGCCCCACTCCGTCTGGATGTCCGCCCGGGGCGCGCTGGCAATCTGCTGGTACGCGTCGTTGGCCAGCAGGAACTCACGGATGCCGCGGGCCGCGCGGGCCAGCCGGAAATAGTCGTCCGGACCGGCGAACGTCCGCACGGACGCGATGGGATTCAGGCGTTGAAAGCCCTGGGCTCGTCGGCCGTGCCGCAGGTCGATCAGGCCCAGTTCGAGGGCGGCATCGCCGGCACGATTCACGCCGGCCAGCGGCTCGAGCTTCGCCCGCGCGGCGTCGTCCTGGCCTTCGAAGATATCGACGAGGGCTGACGCCAGGTCGCGCCCGGCGGCCGTGGGCAGGCCGCCGGCCAGCTTCCGCGCATCCGCCACCTGGCCGTGGCCGAGGGCCACCCGGACCTGCTGGATCTGGGCGGCTTCCGTCTGGGGAGCCCCGCGGCCGCCGCCCGCTTGCGCCGCCAGCGCGGCGGACGCGAACACCGCCGCGATCAGCGCGGAGGCGCCGCGCGTGCCGAGAGTCAATTTCACCATGCTCCGTCAATCATAGCCGCGCCCGCCCCGATCCATCACCGCGGCGGAAACCTGTTACGATTTCCCTGATGATCAACGAACGCGACTTCTTCACCGAAAAGACCGAGACCAAGCCGATGTCGCTCGTCTGTCCGCAGTGCCGGAACCGTGACGACTACCCCGTCAAGTGGTCGCGGCGCACCAAGAAGGACCGCCTGCCGCCCAACGCCGACGCGCGCGACCGCGCCATGTTCGAGAAGCTGCGCGACCACCTGTTCCGGCTGGACGACATGGTCAACTGCACCAAGTGCCGCCGGCGCTTCGAGATTCCTTCGCACCAGACGATGGTGTTTCTCTGAAGTCCTACGGTCCTACGGTCCTACGGTCCTAGGGTCCGCAGCCCGGACCTCCGGGTCCACCACCTCGGGCCCGATGCCTTGAACCAAGGACCTTAGGACCCTAGGACCTTAGGACCCTAGGACCGTACCACCGTAGAACCACCTAGACGACGGATGTCTACCGCCAGTATCGTCTTCTTCATCTCCGGCCACGGGTTCGGCCACGCCTCGAGGCAGGTCGAGATCATTCATGCCGTGTCGGCCTTGCGGCCGGACCTCCGCATCCTGATTCGATCCGCCGTCAATCCCGCCCTGCTCCGCCGCACGCTGACCGTGCCGTTCGAATTGAGACCAGGTCCGTGCGACACGGGCATCGTGCAGACCTCGAGCATCGAGCAGGATGACGCCGCGACCGTGCGGGACGCGGTGGAGTTCTACGGTACCTACGGCGACCGCATTGACGCCGACGTCCGGGCGCTCGCGGGCGACCGGGTGCGGCTGATCGTGGGCGACATCGCCCCATTGGCGTTTGAAGTTGCCGCGCGAATGGGCGTGCCGGGTGTGGCCATCGCCAATTTCACCTGGGACTGGATCTACGAGACGCACCCCGGCCTCACGGCGGCGGCCCCGTGGCTGGTGCCGTTGCTCCGCGGCTCGTACCGCAAGGCCTCGCTGGCGCTCGAGCTGCCATGGTCCGGCGGCTTTGACGTGTTCGCCACGCGGCGGCCGCTGCCGCTGGTGGCCCGGCGTGCCACGCGCACGCGCGCCGACACGCGGGCGCACTTCGGCCTCGATCCGGACCGCCCGATCGTGCTGCTGTCCTTCGGCGGCTACGGACTGCCGCACCTGGATCTCTCCGCGCTGGATTGTCTCGACGACTGGACCGTGGTGACGACCGATCGGATCGCGGCGCCGAACGCCGCCGCCCGCGGCGTCCGGCTGATTCCGGAGGACGGAATTCATGTCAGCGGAGTCCGGTACGAGGATCTCGGTGGCCGCCGCCGATGTCGTGCTGACGAAGCCGGGTTACGGCATCATCGCCGAGTGCGTGCCGCGGGCACGGCGATGCTCTACACGTCCCGCGGGGCGTTCCGGGAGTACGCGATCTCTGGTGGAGGCGATGCCTCGTTCCTGCGCGCCGTTTCATCTCGCAGGAGGACCTGTTCGCCGGGCGCTGGGCCGCGCGCTGCGATGCGCTGCGGCGCAACCGCGGCGCGGGAATCGATGCCCGCCGACGGCGCCGCGTCGCCGGCGCGCGAACTCACGCGCGTGCTGGACGCGTCCACGTCAGGATGAACGGAAACGGAAAGTTACTTAGCACGAGACGCCGCTCCGGCTGCCCGCCCATGCGCGCGCTCATGTCGCCCGGAACACTCGTCCGGGCCGCAGCCCGTATCCGTGCAGGTACTGAAACGTCGTGAAGGTCCCGCCGGGCCGAGGACGTCCGTTCGATCCCGTCGAGAATCGGCCGGGTGACGTCGACAGGCAGGCTCGCAAACGGCAGCCCGGAAATGATGTGATCGACCGGCGCCATCCGGCGCTCCCCGACCAGCCGCTCGAGGTCCACGGCTGACCCGCAGACACAATCCACGGTCGGCCAGAGACCGCGCAGGCGATCGACGAACGTCTGCTCGAGGTCGATCGCCAGGATCCGCGAGCCGCGCGCCACGCGCGCGACGATCGCGCGGGTGAACGCCCCGTGCCGGGCCCCAGTTCCACGATGCTCAGCGGACGGTCGTCGGCAGGCCCGCCACCATCCGCGCGCCATCGTCCGCGAACTGGCCGACACCGCGCCGATGGTGCCGGGACTGCGCAGGAACCGGCGCACCATGAGCACGTGTTCTCGAAGGCTGCTGCCGTGCGACACGTTGGACATGCAGTCGGATTCCTAGGGCGAACGGCGCGGCGCGCGCGAGCCAGCGCGCGCAAGCAGTCGTTCGGCCGTGCTGGGCGTGCCGTGCAGCGACGTGACCAGCACCCCGCTGACACGCGTGCGCAACCACCCGCCGATCTCGAGCGTCAGCGCCATCGCTTCGGCCGACTCGTCCTTCGCGCGGCGCGCAGCCGCTCGTAGGTTGCGTCCGGGACCGTGACGCCCACCACTTCGCTCGCCAGGAACTCGACATGCCGCAGCCCATCCAGGGCCGCCAGCCCCGCCACGATCGGGCAGCCCGGTGGCCTTCAGCCGGTCCAGCACGCCCGCGAACGCGGCGATGTCGAAGATCGGCGGCGTCACCAGAAACTCCGCGCCCGCTTCAACCTTGTGCATCAGTCGTCGCCATTCGACGTCGGCGTCCGGCGCGAACGGGTTGACGGCGACGCCCATGTGGAACCGCGTCGGCGCGCCGAACGGCTGCCCGCCGATGTCGAGCCCATGATTGAGGCGCGCGACCATGTTCGTCAGCCCGATCGCGTCCACGTCGAACACGGACGTCGCGTCGGCATAGTTCGCCCTGCGGCGCGGGGTTGCCGGTCGTCAGCAGCACGTTGCGAAGGCCCATCGCGTGGGCGCCCGACCAAGTCCGACTGCATGCCGATCAGCGTTGCGATCGCGGCAGGAGTAGTGCAGCAGCGTCTACCCCGCCCGCTGCTCCAGCGCACGCTAGCGAGAGCGCGCTCGCGCGCGCGCCGGACTTCGGATAGTCGGGCACGTTGACCGCCGACGCGCCCAGCATCGCGGAACCGCTGCGCTTGCCCACGGCCGCGCTCCAGGTCGAGCCCGCGCGGCGCGGCCACTTCGACCACCACGCGAACTCCCATCGGCGAGCGCGCGCGCCAGCGCCGACTTCTCCGCGCGGTCGACCATCGCCGACGGGCGCGGGCCGCTCGGCTGCCGGGCGGCGGGCGCGCGACCGGCCGCGAGGCGCCATCGTCCGGACCGCCATGCGCGATCTGCCGGATGTGGTCCGGCGTCGTGCCGCAGCAGCCGCCGACCAATCGCGCGCCCGCGGCAATGAACCGCCGCGCGTAGATCGCCATGTAGTCGGGCGAACAGAGGTAGAGATTGCGCCCTTCGACGTCGCGCGGCCGGCCGGCATTCGGCTGCGCGGACAGCGCGCGCTCCGGTGATCCGCGCGATCGCCTCGAGCGTCTCGAGCATCGCGGCCGGCCCCACCGAGCAGTTGACGCCAATCACATCGGCGCCCGCGCGCTCGAGCGCCGGCGCGAACGTCTCCGGCGGCGTGCCGTCGAGACTGCTGCCGTCCGCCTCGGTCGTCATCTGCGCGACGATCGGCAGCGCGGACACGCTGCGCACGGCGCGCACGGCCGCGACCAGTTCGTTCAGGTCGCGGAACGTCTCCAGCATGAACAGATCGACGCCGCCGTCCTGCCAGCGACGCGGCCTGCTCGCGGAACGCGTCCTCCGCTTCGCCAACCCGGTGCGGCCCCAGGGCTCGATGCGCACGCCGAGCGGACCCATCGACACCGGCCACCCACGCGGCATCGCGCGCCGCGTGCCGCGCGATCCGCGCGCCCTGGACGTTGATCAGAGCGGGTCTTGTCCGCCAGCCGAAATTGGCCAGCTTGAAGCGGTTGGCGCCGAAGGTGTTCGTCTCGAGGACGTCGGCTCCCGCGCGCACGTAGTCCCGGTGCACCTCCGCGACCAGATCGGGCTGGGTGAGATTCAGCTCATCGAAACAGCGGTTGAGGAAGATGCCCTTGCCATAGAGCATCGTGCCCATCGCGCCGTCGCAGACGAGCACGCGCGCGTCGAGGGCGTCAAGAAACCCCTGCATCGGGGACCTGTGGGCCTAGCGCCCGGCCGGAGTTGGGGCGCCCGCCGCCGGGAACGAGCATGTCCTGCTTGTCCCAGATGAAGTCCTTGTTGCTGTAGACGGCGAGCTCGTAGTCCTTGCCCATGAAGACGGCCGACACCGGGCAGGCTTCCTCGCAGTAGCCGCAGAAGATGCACCGCGTCTTGTGAATCTGATAGATGGACGCGTAGCGCGGTCCGGCCTGCACCGTGCCGTCGTTCTCGGCCGGCTCCAGATAGATCGCATCCGACGGGCACGCCACCGAGCAGAGCCCGCACGCCACGCACTTCTCGAGGCCGTTCTCGTCGCGCATCAGCACCTGTTTGCCGCGGAACTTCGGGAACATCGGCATCTTCTCGGCCGGGTAGTTCACGGTATTCGGCTTGCTTGAACATGTGGCTTGAAGGTCGTGGCGAAACCGACGAGGAAAGGCCGAATCATGCCGCACATCATAGCAAACCGGCCAAGTCGCTGCGCAGTGCTATAGTTACCGGCGGGTCCGATGCAGAACGACATCCCGGTCGCTGACCCTCAGCCACGAGCAATTCCGCTCGTCACCCTCATCGTCGAAATCGCCGTCACGGCGGTGTTGGCGACGATGCTGGCGCGGTTCCGCCTGTTTCGCCGCATCCTGCTGACCGAGCGGCGCGACTGGCCCGAACGGCTCGTGTTTGCCGTGGGCTTCGGCATCCCGCTCACGGCCGGCGTCGCGGCCCGGCTCCTGCTCCGCTATGAAGCGGCAGACCTGACGCTCGTCCGGCGCCTACCTCGCCGGACTCATCGCCGGGCCATACTCCGGCGCGCTCGTCGGCGCGTCGGTCGCCGTGCCCGCCGTCATTCGCCGGCGAATGGGCGGCGCTGCCCTTCGCGGTCGGCTGCGGCTTCGCCGGCGGCGGCCTGCGCGAGATCTGCCCGAAGGAAGAAATCTGGAAGTTCACGCCGTTCTTCTTCACGCGGCTCGGCCAGTCGGTCTGGCGTCTGATCCGCACGGCCAGCGTCGACTGGCAGGTCGTGCTCGTCGACCGCGCCCGTGCTGCTCGAACTGCTGCGACTTGAGCATTCACGACCGGTTTCCGCTGCGCATCTTCGCACTTGCAGCCGACCAACGTGGTGGCTGCAGGTGCTGGTCCCGCTGGCCACGGTCATGGCCGTCGCCATTCCGATCAAGATCTGGAACAGCGCGCGCATCGAACATCGCCTGGCCGAGCAGGAGCACCTGCTGATGGTGGCGCGCGTGGACGCGCTGGCGAACCAGATCAACCCGCATTTCCTCTTCAACACCCTCACCTCGATTTCGTCGCTCATCCGCTCCCAGCCGGAAACGGCGCGCGATGCTCATCGTCAAGCTGTCCGCGCTGCTGCGCCGACTGCTGCGCAGCCAGGAGCATTTCGTCACGCTGCGCGAGGAGCTCGCCGCCATCGACGAGTATCTCGACATCGAGCGCGATCCGGTTCGGGCCCACGCTCGTCGTCGAGCAAGGAGTCGACCCGCCAGCCTCGATGTCATCGTGCCCAGCATGATCCTGCAGCCGCTCGTCGAGAACTCAATCAAGCACGGTCTCAGCCGCAAGATCGGCGAGGGCCGGATCACGATTCGGGTGTCGCGGGCCGCCGCCGTGATCGTCATCGAAGTCCTCGACAATGGCGTCGGGCTTGCCCCAGATCACGGATGGAAGCGGAATCGGAGAGCGGCATCGGCCTGAGGAACGTGAACGAGCGGTTGCGCGTGATCTACGGCGCGCCGTACCAGCTCAAGCTCCAGTCCCTGCCCGGCCAGGGCACGTCCGGCCCGGATCGAGATTCCGGAAATCCTGACGACGGACCGCGCAACCGCGTAATGGCGATGGCTGACCTCCGGACGCTGGTCGTGGACGACGAGCAACTCGCGCGGGAAGAGTTGTGCTTTCTCCTCGGACAGGCCGGAGGCGTCGAGATCGTCGGCCAGGCCTCGGATGGCGTCCAGGCGCTCCGGCTCGCCGGCGAACTCAAGCCGGACGTGGTGTTCCTGGACGTGCAGATGCCCGGGCTCACGGGATTCGAGGTCGCCCGGCGTCTGCTGCTCGTGGACGCGCCGCCGCGCCTGGTGTTCGTGACCGCGTTCGACCAGTACGCGGTCGACGCCTTCAGCGTGAACGCCGTCGACTACGTCCTGAAGCCGGTGGACGCGGATCGGCTCGAGCAGACGCTGGAGCGGGTGCGGGACCGGGCGCCGGCGCAGGCCCCCTCGCAGACGCCGTTGTCGGCGGCCGAACTGGAGCGCGTCATCGAGGCCGTTCAGGCGCGTCAGGTGGGCCGCCGGGACCAGATCGCGATTCGCGTGGGCGAGCGGTTCATCCTGGTGCAGGCCGAGGAAGTCGTGCACGCCTCGGTCGTGGACGACGCGATTGTCGTGGCGACCCAGCAGATGTCAGGCACGTCGAATTACCGGACGCTCGACGAGTTGCAGACGCGGCTGGATCCCAACGTGTTCTGGCGGGTCCACCGGTCGCACCTGGTCAACATCACGAAGATCAAGGAAATCGTGCCGTGGTTCAGCCGCAATTACATGCTGAAGATGAAGGACGCCAAGACCACGGAAATCCCGGTCAGCCGGTCCCAAACCCGCCGGTTGCGCGAGTACCTGCAGCTGTAGCGTCCGCGGGCCGACAAGTGGCGGCAGGGGGCCCCGGCATGGTAACTATTTGGGTATCCCGGTCGTCTAAACAGTGACGCCCCACAGGAGCCGACTCTGACGAACCAGAACGACGACCCGAACGCCCCGGCGCCGCCGCCGTCACCGCCGGAGCCGTATGTCTTCAGGCCGGCGGTCTTTACGCCGGCGGTGTTCATTCCCGCGCATCCCCCGCACCCGGCCGACGCGGCCGACGCCCAGGGGCCGGCCCAACCGGCCGCGCGGCCCGCGTTTGCCGAAACGCTGAAGGCGCCCGAGTCCCGGTCGTGGTCGCACACGATGTCTCGCGTGGCCGAGGAACTGGTCGCGTGGGTGAAGACCGTGGTGTCAGCGGCGGTCTACGCGACCCTGATTGTCACCTTCGGGTTCCAGGTCGCGCGCGTGGAGGGCCACAGCATGATCCCGACCCTGCACGACCAGGATCGGCTCATCGTGAACAAATGGCTGTACCGGTGGCACGACCCGCAGCCGGGCGACGTCGTGATGCTCTACTACCCCGAGGAGCCCGAGAAGTCGTTCGTGAAGCGCGTGATGGCCAAGGAAGGCGATACGATCCGCAGCGAGTACGGACACGTCTTCGTCAACGAGATCCCGATCAGCGACGCCTTCATTCCCGAGGAATACCGATCCGACGATTCCTGGGGCCCGTACGTCGTGAAGCGCGGCTACTACTTCGTGATGGGCGACCACCGGAACAACAGCTCGGACAGCCGCATCTGGGGCGAAGTGCCGAAGAAATACATCATCGGCAAGGTCCAGATCCGGTGGTGGCCGCTGGACCACGCCAAGATCTTCTGAGGTCTCGCAATGCGGGTCGGGGCTTCAGCCCCGACTGGTCCGCCGGGCCTGAAGGCCCGGCCTACATGGGTTCGCCGGTACATCTTCTCGATCTCCGCCTGGTATTTCTGATCGATCACGCGTCGCTTGACCTTGAGGGTGGGCGTCAGTTCGCCGGCCTCCAGCGTCAGTTCGCGCGGGAGCACGTGGAACTTCTTGATCTGCTCGAAGTGCGCGAGCTTGGCGTTCACGGCGTCCACCGCCGCGGCGTAGAGCGCGATCACGTCCGGACGCGCGAGCAGCGCGGCCGTGGACGCCGCGTCTGCCGGGCGCGGCACGCCCAGGCGCGAGGACAGCACGCGGAATTCCGGCACGATCAGCACCGACGGGAAGTGCCGCTTGTCGCCGATCAGCACCGCTTCCGCGATCAGGCCGTGCGCGCGCAGCGCGGACTCGATCGGCGCCGGCGCGATCTTCTTCCCGCCGGACGTCACGATCAGTTCCTTCTTGCGGTCGGTGATGCGGAGATACCCGCGCTCGTCGAGCTCGCCGATGTCGCCCGTATGGAACCACCCGCCCGCCATCGCCGCCGCCGTCTCGTCGGGCCGGTGATAGTAGCCCGCCATCACGTTCGGCCCGCGCGCCAGCACTTCGCCGTCGTCGGCGATCTTCAGTTCGACGTTCGGCAGCGCCGGCCCAACCGTCCCGAGCCGGATGGCGTGCAGCGGCATGACGGCGAGCACAGGCGACGTTTCCGTCAGACCGTACCCTTCGATGAGGGGCATGCCGACGCCGTAGAACCACCGGGCCAGCGTGGCGCCGAGGGGCGCGCTGCCGGACACGGCAAACCGGATGCGGCCGCCGACGCCCTCGCGGATCTTCCGGAACACGAGCCGCTCAGCCAGCCGTGACTGCAGCGCCAACCACGGTGACAGCGAGCGGCCGGCCGCGAGCACGCCGCCGCGCCTGAAGGCCACGCCGCTCGCCCAGCGGAAGACCGCGCGCGACACCGCGCTGCCCGCCAGACCCGTCGCCTCGATGCGCGCGTACAGCTTCTCGTAGATGCGCGGCACGCCGCTCATCACCGTCGGCCGCACGGCCCGGATGTCGCGGACCACGGTGTCGAGCGACTCCGCGAAGATCATGGACACGCCCGTCGTGAGATACACGTACGCCACCATCCGCTCGAAGCCATGGCACAGCGGAAGGAACGACAACGCGGTATCCTCCTGCGTCACGTCGAGCACCTGGATCACGCCCGCGAGATTGGCGACCAGATTCCCGTGCGTCAGCATCACGCCCTTGGGCTCGCCCGTCGTGCCGGAGGTGTAGATGATCGTGGCGAGATCCTCAGGCTGGACCTGTTTGGCCCGTTCCTGGAATTCCCGGACGACGCCCCAGCCGTTCCGGATCGCGGCGCTGCCGGTCGCCGCCACCTCCCGCAGCGTGCGCACCGGCACGGGACCGGCCGCGCCCTGGGCCGCCTGCGCATGGTCGGCGTCGCTCACGATGATGCCGCGCAGATTCGGCAACGTCGTGCTGGCGGCGAGGATCTTCGCCAACTGCGCCGCAGTGGACACGACGGCCAGCGCCGCGCCGCAGTCACGGGCGATGAAGGCCACCTGCTCGGCCGCGAGCGTCGGGTACACCGGCACCGTCACGCCCCCGTTGGCGAGGATGGCGAAGTCCACCAGCAGCCATTCGGGGCGACTCTCGGCCAGCAGCAGCACGCGATCGCCCGGCTTGAGGCCGAGCGCGTGCAGGCCGAGCCCGATGTCGCGCACCTGCTCGACCAGTTCCCGGCCGCTGATGCGGACGACCGCGTCCCCTTCGCACCGCCCCAGCAGGTCGGGCTTGGGAAAACGCCCGCTGGCAAAGAACGGCAGGTCGGCAATCGTGCGCGGCAGCGTGGCGATCGTGTCGGACATGTTGACTAGTACCCAGGGTCTTGTCCACGACGTTGACGAGCGGCTCGCCGCGCGTGAACCGTGCCATGTTCTCCAGGAACAGGTCGATCGCCGGCGCCCAGTAATCGCCCCCGAACGCCGCGGTGTGGGGCGTGATCAGCACATTCGGCAACCGCCATAGCGGGCTGTCGTCCGGCAGGGGCTCCCGTACGAACGCGTCCAGGCCCGCGCCGGCGATCTGGCCGTGCTCGAGCGCGGCGATGAGCGCCGGCTCATCGATCAGTCGTCCCCGGGCGACGTTGACGAGCACGGCCGTCGGCCGCATCAGCGCCAGTTCCGCGGCGCCGATCATCGCGCGCGTCTCGGCGGTGCGGGGCGCGGCGAGGACCACCGCGTCGGCGCCGGCCAACACGTCGGTGAGGCGCTCGGGGCCGACCACGGAGTGCACGCCTGGCGGCACGGGCAGCGACGGCCGCTTCCGCACGCCGGTCACGCGCATCCCAAGGCCGGCGGCCAGGGCCGCCACCCGCGATCCAATCGCGCCCAGCCCCACCACCACGAGGTGCGACTCCGCGAGTACCGGCGAGGGCTCCGCCTGTAGTTCGGATTGCGCCCAGGTGCGCGTTGCCTGCCGCGCGACGGCCACGTGCAGACGGCGCCGCAGCGCGAGGACCAGCGCGATCGCGTGCTCGGCGATGGGCAGGCTGTGCACGCCGCGCACGTTCGTCACGACGATCGGGCCGGCGACCACTTCGGGCACGAGCAGGCCGGCGACACCGACCGCCGTGCTGTGGATCCATCGGAGCCGCCGCGCGGCCGCGGCTTCGGCGCTCGACACATGCGTGGCGAGCAGCACGTCCGCCGCGGGAATCTCACGCGCGCGGTCTTCCGGGCTTCGCGCCTCCACGACTTCATGGTCGGGCAGCGCCGCGGCGATTCGTCTGACTTCGGATTGAGGAAGGGTCCACACCGGAGGATCGTGGACCGCCGCAACGATACGCACAGCCGCAGGCCTCAGCTTCGTCGGTAATGGCCGCTCCGGCCACCGCGTTTTTCCAGCAGCCGCACGGGGCCCACGACCATCGATCGATCGACCGCCTTGAGCATGTCGTAGAGCGTGAGCGCCGCGACGGTCACCGCGACCAGGGCCTCCATCTCGACGCCGGTGCGGCCGTGGGTGCCGACGCGCGCGCGGATGGCATAGCCGCGAGGCCTGGGCCGCAGATCGACCTCCACGTGCGTCAGCGGCAGCTGGTGGCACAGCGGAATCAAATCGGCCGTCCGCTTCGCCGCCATGATGCCCGCGAGGCGGGCCGCCTGCAACGGGTCGCCCTTCTTCACGGTGCGGCGGCGAATCGCGCGAATCGCGGCAGCGCTCATGCGCACGACCGCCTCAGCCACCGCCTCGCGGTCCGTTTCCGGCTTCGCGGACACGTCCACCATGCGCACGCGCCCCCGCGCGTCCACGTGCGACAGGCGGGGGGTGCTAGATTTCGGCCGAGCCATCCGCTTCGCCTCTCGCCAGGAAAAACGACAGGCTCTCCAGCAGCACCGTCGGGTCCACGTTCTTGACCTTCACGCTTCGGGGCGCCTTGATCGGGCCGGGCGAGAAGTTGAGGATCGCGCGGATCCCCGATTGCACAGCCATGTCCACGACGGACTGCGCCGCCGGCCCCGGCACGGTGACCATGGCGGCGTCGATCTCCCCGGCCCGCGCAATGCTCGAGAAGTCCCGGGCATCCAGGATCATCACGCCCCCTCGGGACTGCCGGCCGATGCGATCCGGATCGTCGTCGAACAACGCCACGACCCGGAAGCCTTCGGTGCGAAACCCCTGATAGTCCGCGAGCGCGCGCCCCAGATTCCCGGCGCCGATAATCCCGATGCGCAGCGGGCGATCCAGCCCGAGAATCGCGCGCAGGTGCGCCTTGAGCCCGGCCACGTCGTAACCGACCCCGCGCACGCCGAACTCGCCGAAGTACGCCAGGTCCTTCCGGATCTGCGCGGCATTGAGATGAAAGCGCAGGGCGAGCGCCTGCGACGAAATGGCACGGACGCCGGCCGCCTCGAGTTCCAGGAGGCACCGCAGGTAGAGCGAAAGCCGGGCCGGCGTGAACTCCGAGACGGTGCTGACGGCCGCGCGCCGCTTGTTCTTCCGTGGCACAAGGCGGAGGATACCCGCAGAACGCGCGGCTGGCTAGTGCCGTTCTTCAGCGCAGCTCAGGCAGCCGGGCGGCAATGGATGCCCGCACCCGTTCCACCAGCCCGTCGCGCTCGTCCAGTCGGAGCCCCGCGGTCGGGATCGGCGCGCCCAGGTTGACCCGGATGGTGACGGGCCAGATCAGCGGGCTGCCCTTCCGCATGGCATTCCGGCCGCCCGACACGGCCACGGGCACGATCGGCGCCTGGGCCTTGATGCGCCATGAGGAACCCGCCCTTCTTGAACGGCAGCAAATCCCCGGTGCGGCTCCGCGTGCCTTCGGGAAAGATGACGAACGAGTTGCCCGCCCGGAGGGCTTCGGCGGCCCGGTCGACGGCGGGCCGGCTCTGCTCAGGGTTCCCGCGCTGCGAGCGGCACGAATCCGGCGGCATCGAACGCCCAGACCAGCACCGGCAACTTCCGCAGTTCCGCCTTGTAGAGCACCCGCAACCTGGGAAACAGCGGCTCCAGCGCCCGGAAGACGGCCGGCGGGTCGATGTTGCTGGTGTGGTTGCAGGCGTAGACGGCGGCCGGGATGCAGATGCTCGCGCCCGACCACCTCACCCGAATGCCGGCCAGGGCCAAAGCCCACCCGCACACCGAGGGCGCCGGCGCCGATACATGAGGCGAGGGTCCCGGTGACACGACCGTCCACAGCAGGACCGGCGGTCCGACAGATCAGGACGTACAGACTGACAGTGACGAGGGCGGCAAGCGTCCGCGCAGCCGCGACGACCACAGGCGCTCGCGTGCTTAGACGGCGCGCGCGGCCGCGGCGCGGCGCAACCTTCGACGCCACCTTGGGCGCCGGCGATCGCCGCGGCGGCCACCGACTTCGGCGGGCCGAACCGGGGCGACCGGCTTGCGGCTTCGCCGGCGGCATCTCTTCGGCCTTGGTCGGCGAAACAGCGCTCGAGCGCCTTCTCGACCTTGCCCTCGACCACCGGCGGTCTTCTCGCCCATGACCTCGGTGATTTCGGACACGACCAGGAACTTGGCGCGGTCGAGCATGCGCTTCTCGCGGAACGACAGGCTCTTGGACTTGGCCAGGAACGTCAGGCTCTTCAGCACCTCGACGACGTCGTAGATGGACCCCGTCCGCATGCGGTCGGAGTTGTCCTTGAAGCGTCCCTTCCAGTTCTGGTGGCTGTCGATCTTGCCGTCGCCCAGCAGGTGAACAGGCGCTGGACTTCGTCGTCCGTGATGGCCCGGCGGAGGCCGACGCCGTCGACGTTGTCGACGGGCACGAACACCGTGGTTTCCCCGGCCATCCGCAGCTGGTAGAACCCGCAGGTGGTGCCCATGATGGTCTTCGTCTCGATCCGCTCGATGATCCCGAGACCATGATTCGGGTAGATGACCTTGTCGCCGATCTCAAATGCCACGTGTCCCCCGGCGTTCTCCTGATGGAAGGCTTAGGCTGGCTTTCCCTGAGCAGGTACGTCACGGCATTATACGCGTTTTTCGGCGAAAAATCAACGAAAGTGACAGGGCGTGGCTGGGTAACTGCCAAAGGCACAGGCAGTTAAGGGTCCAAGGGACCGATGGAGCAAGGGTCTAATGGTCTAAGGGCCCGTCACTTGATCGGCCCGACGAAGCCCTTCCCCGCTCTGGGCCCCTTGTTGTCGCGCGTCAGGGTCCGGTCGGTGTTCGCCACGCTGAACCCGGTCTGGTAGATCATCTGGGCGATCTGCGGTCGAGCTTCGGGAACAGGATCTTCTCCGACGTGGTCACCCGCCCCGTGGTAGTCCGGGTGGGTGCCGGTGAAGAAGAACGCGATCGGAATGCCCTTGGCCGCGTAGCTGTAGTGGTCGCTCCGCGTATAGAAGCTGTTCGGGTCGGCCGGGTCGTTGTAGCTCGTAGTCCAGGGTCAGCGGCTTGGCCAGCCCGCTGTTGGTGGCCTCCACCAGGTTGTGCAGGTCGGTGCTGATACGGTCGGCGCCGATCACGTAGACCGTGTTTGATTCGGTCGGCATTGTCGTCGCGGTTGCGGCCGATCATGTCGATGTTGAACTGGGCCTGGATCTTCTCCAGCGGCACCACCGGGAAAGTCCGCCATGTATCGGGACCCGAGCAGCCCGGCTTCCTCGCCCGAATGCCAGACGAAGATCACGGAACGCTTCGGCTTCGGGTCCTGTCGCGAACGCCTTGGCAATGCCCAGCAACGCCGTCGAGCCCGACCCGTCATCGTCGGCGCCGTTGAAGATCAGGTCGGGCGTTCCCGTCGCCGGTGCACCGGCGCGACCCGCTCGCCGCCGCCGGTCGGTAACCCACGTGGTCGAGATGAGCGCCGAACAGGACGTAGGTGTCCTTCAGCTTCGGGTCCGCGCCCTCCACCATGCCGACCACGTTCTTGCTGAGTTGAGTCGAGATCACCTCATAGGTGTTGTCGATATTGATGGTGACCTTGACGTTGGGCATCGAGACTGGCGCGAGGGCTTCGCCCTTCTCCGCGCGAGCCCGGATCTCGGAGAACTTCATGGGAGAGGCACCAAAGACGAACTCATAGAATTCGTCGTCTCCCGTGACGGTCGGCGGCACCATGCCGTCGACCCTCTGAACGGTCGTGATGTCCGCGGCCGTCGCGGTCTGTCCGCCCCGCCCTGCCGGCGCGGCTCCGCGGCCACCTCCGCGCGCGCCGCCCCGAAGCCTGGGCTTGAGCCGCTGCCACCGCCTGCTGCGCCTGCGTCAAGCGCGTCCTGCGCCTGCGTCAGCGCCAACTCGGCTGGCGTCGGTGCGGGTGGGGCCG
Organism: uncultured Acidobacteriota bacterium; assembly: GCA_963751445.1. Taxonomy (GTDB): domain Bacteria; phylum Acidobacteriota; class Vicinamibacteria; order Vicinamibacterales; family SCN-69-37; genus DASUGC01. Next base: position 98,738 of record CAVVUL010000011.1, read on the forward strand.
GCGCATAGCCGAACACCGCGCCGGCGCCCATCGTCTGCACGGCGTAGTTCGCGCGATTCCCGCCCACGCCGCCTCGCCCACCGCGGCCGCCCGCCGCGCCCTGGGTCAGCACGGCCGGCGTACCGGCCATCCAGATGACCGCCTTGCCCTTCACGTCGCGGCCGGCGAAGTCGCTGTAGCTGATGTTGTTGTTGGCCGCGCTCGGGAGCGCGACAATCCCGTAGCCGACAAACTCGACGCCGCTGTAGGTCAGCGTCTGCTTCCCACCGGCGTTGACCGGAAACGTCACGTGGTCACCGTGTTTGAACGTCCGCGACTGTCCGTTCACCTCGACGGTGACCGAGGAATTCCGGGTGACGCGATAGCCGCGGTTCTTCACGACTTTGGAAGTAGGTGCGGTTATCCCCCATGGGCTTGACGCCCCAATGACTTCGGAGGTGATCGGCCACGTAGGCACGCGCGAAGCCATAGCCCTCGGTGTAGATCTGCCGGCCCTCGAAGCGCGTCGGAGGCGAGGTACGCCCAGGAACTCCCGCATGTCGGCTTCTTTGATGGTGGCGAACTTGACCCGGGGCTGGTCCGGGGCCTGGGCGAGCAGCGTCCACGGCTGCGCAAAGGCGAGCAGGCCCAGGAGGCGAGCGCCGCTCCGGCCACGCGAATCGACGAACTCGGAACTGCGGGTCATGCCGGGCCTCCAGTTGCCGGCCACCCGCCCGAGGGGGCCGTTCAGGCGGAAAGCATACCTAAAAGGGAAAGACCATCCCGTCCCGGACCACGTCAGCCGCCACGAGTTCCCGGTTGCTGTGGTTGAGGTGGATGAACCAGACCTTGGCGCGGACGTGCCCCGAAGCAATCGCGGGTGGCCGGAATCAAGGGGTGCGGGATGTCGGCGATCGATCGTCCGGGCAGCTTCGTCGGCGCGACGCGAACGTCCCATCGAGGAACGCCAGTCAACCGAATCGACGAGCTGCACGGATGCTGCGGTGACCACTTGGTCCACTGGTCGATGTCGGGCATGAAGAGGGCCCGTCTGCCGCCCCGCTCAATCAGGTAGCCCACCGTGTCGGTGAACTCGTCGCGATGCGGCACGAGAAAGGCGGTGACGCGGACGTCGCCCTCGACGGTCTGGGCTTGGTCCGGGGTGAGCGCCGCAGTTCGATGTTCTTGCGCGATACCAGCTGACTCCACGGGCCGTTGACGAGTCAGGTAACTCCGCATGCGCTCGGTCCCGTAGACGGGCACGCGCTTCGCATCCAGTGACTCGCGGCCGAAGTACATCAGACCCGTGTAGTGGCCGATGTGCGCCGTGCGTGAGCAAGACCCCCGTCGGCGGCCGACCGGCCGTTCAGCGTCCCCAACTGCGACACCATGTCGGGCGTGGCATCAAACAGGTATGAGAGACCGAGCGCCTGGTTGACCAGACCCGATGCTGGCGACACGCTCCGGCTTCCGCCTGCCTTCCCGGATGGAACGACACAGCTCCTGCTCGCATCCCAGTTGTGGAATGCCGGCATCCTGCGCGACGCCGAGCACCACGAGTCGACCACCCGCTCCCCGCCGGCGCGGCCTGACTCTGCGGCCGCGAGTCTGTCGCGACGGCCGCGACGCTCGCCACCAGCAACAGCACGACGCCCGACAGCGCCTGCCGAGTCACGTCGTACCCGAGGTCATCTCACTCTCTTCTGTTCTTCGCCCGTCGCGTTGAACAAGATTCTGCCGATGAACGCGCTGAACAGGCTAATCAGGATCGACGCGACGAGCGTCGTGAAGAAGCCCTGGAGAAGAAAACCCGGCACCAGCTGCGCGGCCAGCCATAGGCAGAAGGCCGTCACGAGGAAATAGAAGATCCCAAGCGTCAGCACTGTCAGCGGCAAGGTCAGAAGCACAAGGAGGGGTTTGACGAACGCGTTGATGACGGACAGCACGGCACCGGCGATGAAGGCGTCCCGGAGCGAGCCGACCTCCACGCCGCCCAGCAGGTAGGCGACGAAGTAAATGGCCAGTGAATTGGCCACCCAGGTCACGAGCAACCGTCATGACAGTGCCCTCCTCGCTGAGATTACAATAGGTGTCCGACGCACGAACGCCTTCCGAGCCGGAGTGGCGAAACTGGCAGACGCGCGGGACTCAAAATCCCGTTCGCTTAACGGCGAGTGTGGGTTCAAGTCCCTCCTCCGGCACCATGAGTATCAAAGGACCTGTATCGATCTATCTGTCTATCGATCCATCGATCTATCTTGGGCTGCCGATTCGGCTCACCGCCGGCCTCTCGCGTGGCGCTCGCCGCTTGCGGCGTTAGCGCAGTTTCCGCAGATCTTTCGCCGACAGGGACTTGACGCGCGTCCAACCGCCGCTCGATGCCACCGTCACCTTCACCGATCGCCCCGTCGCGAACGCCGACGACGGATACACAATGTGACCGCCATGGAGATTCACCGTGGCGCTGCGGAGCTGGTAATACCCCCCGTCGTCCCACAACCACTCTGCCGTCGCGGGAGCGGCGTATTGCGAGGCGTCGAGCGGGGCGACCACCGCGCCGTCCGACTCCACGACCACTTTCACGATGTCCAGCGCGTAGGCACCATGCGGCCGGACAAACACGGCCGGGCTGGCCAGCCAAGTCACCGCCGCGAGCGACCTGTCATAGCCAATCGCCAGCGTGGATTGTTGCTCGAAATATGCCAGCGGCCCCACGAGTCCGATGGTGGTCCCGCCCTCGAAGTGTGACACCGGCCACGACGGGAGCTGACCGAGGCCGCCCGCAGATTTCTGGTCGTACACGGTGACGTATGACGAATCGTAATCGGGAAGAGCCGACTTCACGAGCGTGCGGAAGTTCCTGACGTAGGCGCTCACGCTGATGTAGCCGTTCGTGCCGCCCGCAGCCTGACGGGCGGCGTCTTGGGCCCACTGCCGAACCTGCTGCTCCGTCGGCACGGCTGGCGCCGTCGTCTGCGCGGCGAGCGTGAGGGTGGCCAGTGGGAAGCCGACGATGACCGCGAACATTCGGATCATGTGACCCATCAACTGGGGCCTATTATGCGCCTCGGCAAGACTCTCCGGGCTGGAGATCCGCCCATGAGCCTCTCCTCCGGTCTTCGCGAAGGCTGCTGCATCGCAGGCGAAGTTGTCGGTGTCCTTACTCGCCGCAGCCGCCACTAAGACATGCCCCTAGAAGGATGCCCCCAACGATACCGACCAAGACGATCGTGGCCCAACGGTAGCCATGCTCCCAGGCAGCGTGGGCCAGGTAACCATGCCGTTGTCCGTGACCCAACTGGTCCGATTCGCGAAGGCGATTACGATTGACGGCCGGCTGCTTGGCGTGGAATTTATCCTCACGCCAAAGCAGATTCAGGCCATCAAGGAGTTCGCGCGGAAGGTGCTGCCATGACGATTGACGTCTCGCCCCGTTCGCGCTGCTCAATCCTGTCCTAAGCCCTCATCGAGGAACGTCAAGGTCAGCCCGGTAGGTTTCGGGAGAGGCCAGGACGGCCAGCATCGTCACGATCAACATGCCCGCCACATACAGCGACACCGCGAGCGACGAGCCGTAACGGTCGAGCAAGGCGACCGAGATGATCGGCGCCAGCGCACCGCCGATGATGCCGGCCAGCTGATAGCCCATCGACGCGCCGGTGTAGCGGACGCGGGTCGGAAACATCTCGGTGATGAACGACGCCTGCGGACCGTACATCGCCGCGTGGAGCACCAGGGCTATGACGGTGGCCGCCACGATCATGGGGAAGCTCCGCGTGTCCAGCATCGCGAAGAACACGAAGACCCATATTGCCGCGCCGGCTGCGCCACACAGATACACGGGACGTCGCCCGAAGCGGTCGGACAGGGCGCCGAACCACGGAATCATCACGACCTGCACGGCGGCGGCAATCAGCACCGCATTCAGGGCGTAGTGGCGCGGCAGCTTGAGGTAGGTCACGACATAGGTCGTGATGAACAAGACGAACGTGTAGAAGGCGACGTCGACACCCACGCGCGCGCCGATCGCCAGCGCGACCCGTTTCGGGTAACGCCGCAGGACTTCCACGATGGGCGCCGCGGGCGTCTTTCCGTGCGCCGCCTCCTCGCGGAAGAGCGGGCTTTCAGCAATCGTCAACCGAATCCACATGCCAACGAAGATGAGCAGCCCGCTCAGCAGAAAGGGAATGCGCCAGCCCCACGTCCTGAATTCAACGTCCGTTGTCACTGACCCCATCAGGGCAATCACGCCGTTGGCGAGCAACAGGCCGATGGGCACGCCAACCTGAGGCCAGCTGGCGTTGAGTCCGCGGCGTCTGCGATCACCCGACTCGAGCGTCATGAGCACGGCGCCGCCCCACTCGCCGCCCAGTCCCAGGCCCTGCAAGAACCGCAGCGACACGAGCAGCACCGGCGCCCAGGAGCCGATCGCGTCATAGGTCGGCAGCACGCCGATCAGGAACGTCGCCACCCCCATGAGCAGCAGCGTGATCACGAGCACATTCTTGCGCCCGATCTTGTCGCCGTAGTGGCCGAACACCATGCCGCCCAGCGGACGCGAAATGAAGCCGACGGCGTACGTCGCGAAGGCCAGGAGGGTGCCGACGAGCGGATCGAACGTCGGAAAGAAGAGCTGGTTGAAGACGAGGGCCGCGGCCGTGCCGTAGATGAAGAAGTCATACCACTCGAGCGAGGTGCCAATCAGGCTGGCCAGGACGACACGGCGGACAGACGACTGCGGCGGCGGTGGAGGCTGGACCATCGGGGATCTCCGTAATTGTCGTTCACGAACAACTGACGATAGTCCGTACTCGCGGACGAGAGTCCGTACTAACGGGGTCCGAGCGAACTCGCGCCGTCACCGCAACTTCCGCAGGTCTTTGGCCGACAGCGCCTTGACGCGTGTCCAACCGGTGCTCGAAGTCACCGTCACCTTCACCGATCGCCGCGTCGCAAAGGCCGACGACGGATACACGATGTGACCGCCATGGACATTCACCGTGGCGCTGAAGTACCAAGGCTCGTCGCCGCCCAACCACTGGGCCGTCGAGGGGGCGCCGTACTGCGAGGCGTCGAGCGGGGCGACCACCGCGCCGTCTGACTCGACGACCACTTTCACGATGTCCATCGCGTAGGCACCATGCGGCAGGACAACAACCGCGGGTCCAGCCAGCCACCCCACGGCCGTGAGCGAGGTCCCGTCGAGAATCGCCACCGCGGATTGTTCTTCGAAACTCGCCAGCGGCCCGACCACTCCGATGGTGATCCCGCCTTCGAAATGTGCCACCGGCCACGCCGGGTACTCGACCGATGCCGCCCGCGGATTTCTGGTCGTACACGCTGACGTATGAGGCATCGTAATCGGGAAGGGCCGACTTCACCAGTTCGCGGAAGCTCCTGACGTAGGCGCTCATCCTGGTGTAGCGATTCATGCCACCGGCGGCCTGGCGGGCGGCGTCTTGAGCCCACTGCCGAACCTGCTGCTCAGTCGGGACGGCTGGAGTCGTCGTCTGCGCGGCGAGCGTGAGGGTGGCCAATGCGAGGCCGACGATGACGGCGAACCTTCGGATCATGTGCCCTATCAACTGGGCCTATTATGCGCCTCGGCAACGCTCTCAGGGGTTGTAGATCCGCCCCATGAGCCTCTGCTCCGGCCTTCGCGAAGGCTGCTGCATCGCAGGCAAAGTTGTCGGGGTCCTCACTCGCCGCAGCCGCCACTAAGACATGCCCCTAGCGATGCGTCGCAAGGACACGAAGTGGTTTGTCATGCTGAACCTTCACTGGGCAATGCAATGCGCGTCGTGCTGCCTTGTCAGCGCCAAGTCATGGAGAAGGCCATGCCTTTGCGTGTCGGTGACAGAATCGGCGCCAGGGACATCGTCGTTCGGTGCGGGGCCTGGTAAATCACACCCATGCCCCGGTGCGTTCGAGCGACCAGCGCTCCGAAGCCCGCGCCGACGCCGGCGCCAATGGCGCCAAAGGCGAAGGCCGGGCCCAGGTTCGCCGCGCATTCATCACCCCAGCAACTCCACTGAACCAACGCGCCCAGTCCAAAGAAGGAACCAAAGCCGATCAACGTGCCTTTCAGCACGTCGTTGCGCTGGCGATGGGAGACTTCTTCCACCGTCGCGATTCGATCGAAGGGCACGGGTGTGGACGAGCCTCCTTCGACCGTGAGTCCGGCACGCGTCTGGGCGATGAGCCGGCCTTCGTGCCGTGTGCCGTCGGACGTGGTGATCCGGATGGTCTTGCCCTCGACCATGCGTGCGAACGTCGGGGTGGTGAGGAAGCTGGGCTGGACCTCGGGCCCACCCTGTGCCGCCGCGATTGAGGCGGCGAAGGCGGTGATGGCGACCGAGAGCGCCGAGATGCGCCGTAGGGACACGAACGTGCGCGTCATGCTGACCTCCACTGGCGAATGCGTGAAGTCGAGTGTGTTCGGCTCAGATGTGTCTGGAGACGTTTACGCCTAGAGCAGCCGGGGCGGTATGACCGGCGTCATACGAGGGGCCAAAGAGCGCCGCGGTTGCGTGGTAGCCTTGGCCCGGTCCCACACGCCAACTCTGCCGCCGGCCCGATGCGAGAGTGCATCGGGCGGCGGTTCGTTCGTCAACCGACTATGGAGGCGCGATGCGCTGGGCACATAACTTGGCTGACGCTCCGGACTGGCGACTGACGCTGCACGACACGGCCAATTATTTGCGGGCCCAGGTTGCCACAAGGATTCGCGGCGTCTACTGCCCATCGCTCTTCGTCCACTACGGCGTCAACAGCGCGTGCAACCTCCGCTGCTGGTACTGCTTCATTCACGAGCCTGAGACGTTCCCGCTGGGCTTCTCCGAGGTCGGATTGCCGCTGGACCAGGCCAAGCGCGTGCTGGAGCACTCGAGACAGGAGGCGATGTTCCTTCGCTTCATGGGCGGCGAACCACTCATCTACCCGCATCTCACGGAACTCGCCGGTTACGCGAAGCGGCAGCTGCGCTTTCGCAACGTCAGCGTGATCACGAACGGCTTGGTGTTCATGCGGCAGTCCGAAGCCTGGTGCGATGCCCTGCTCGACACGCTCGACATCGTCACCATCAGCTTCGACGAAACGCGGACCCGGCAGTATCCGAAGGAGATGGCGGCGTTAACGGAGTTCCTGCCTGAACTGAAGGCGCGGTGCGACCGGCACAAAGTCGGTCTCACGATGAACTACACGGCCACAGCGGAGGAATTGGCGGAGCCGTCGCGGATCGACGACTTCGTCCGTCGTCATCGGGCGTGGTTTCCGTACGTCTACGTCGTGCCCGTTCGCACCGTCGGCCGGACGCCGCTGCCGGTGCTGCGCGCGGCGCAAAGGCTCATGCGAACGTACTCACTCGGCTTCTACGGCGGCGCGGACTATCCAGAACAGGAGAACGTCGCCTGGTACCAGAAACACTGCAATCCAAAGCTGAAGGTCAAGATCATGGCGGACGGTGGCCTGCTCGCGCCGTGCGAGAACTATTCAGGGACCGTCGGGTCCGTGGTCACCCACCGCATCCGCGACCTCTGGAAGGGGCCACTCACGCAGTTTCCGAACCAGAGTTGCGTGGGATGCGGGAAGCAGCGATTTCGGCTCGAGGCGTTCAAGCGCACGGATCGGCAGATGCTCTTCCTCTGGAAGCGATCGCGCGGGAGTCTCAAGGGAATCAGGCGAACCGAGGCGTCCCCCACCCCTCTGGTGCTATCGTCCACTCAACCAAAGGAGGCTTCCCATGGCAAACGCTGGAATCATGGTCGGTTGGTCGCGCGCGGTCGCTGGTCGCGAGGCGACGGCGAATGCGAAGTTCGGAGAGTTCGGCGCCTATCTCGGCAGACTGCAGGCGGAGCACCGCATCGAGGGCTTCGAGCCCGTGATCATGCGGCCGCACGGGGGTGACCTGAACGGCTTCTTCCTCATCCGCGGCACGGAGGCGAAGCTGGCCGAACTCCGCACGACGGAGGAGTGGAAGGACTGGGAGACGTGGGGCGGCTTCTACATGGAGCACTTCGGCGCCGTCGACTGCATGCTCGGTGACGGCATCGGCGCCTCGATGACGCGCTGGGCGAAGCACATCACGTAGCCGCTCTCAGCGGCGCACGACGCCTCCCGCGCGTCCCGCGCGGGGGGCGTACTTCGAATCGACCTGCTTGGCGATCGGAGCCTTCGACTTTGCGCGAACGGAGCTTCCGATGGACGGCCTGATGATGGACTACCCGCTCACCCTCGCGCATCTCTTCAAGCGCGCGGGGCGGTTCTTCAGCAAGACAGAGTTGGTCACGCGGCGCCCCGACAAGTCGATCCACCGGACGACCTACGGCGACTTCCACGCCCGCACGCAGAAGTTCGCCAACGCGCTGCAGCGGCTGGGCGTCAAGCCGGGCGACCGGGTGGCCACGCTGGGCTGGAACACCACGCGCCACCTGGAGGCGTACTTTGCGGTGCCGCTCGCCGGCGCCGTGCTCCACACGCTCAACCCGCGCCTCTCGGCCACGGACCTGGTCTACATCATGAATCACGCCGACGATCAGATCCTGCTGATCGACGACGTCCTCTACCCGGTGTTCGAGCGGTTCGCCGGCGAGGTGAAGCCGAAGCACGTCATCGTCTGGGGGCACGGCGGCCCGGCGCCGGCCGGCACCATCGACTACGAGCAACTCATCGAGCCGGAAATCCCGAGCTTCGTCATCCCGCGCATCGACGAGAACCAGGCGCTCGGCATCTGTTACACCTCGGGCACGACGGGCCGCCCCAAGGGCGTCGTCTACTCTCATCGCGCGGTCGTGCTGCATTCCCTGGTGTCGGCGTTGCCCGACTCGCTGGGGCTGAGTCAGTCGGACGTGATGATGCCGGTCGTCCCGATGTTCCACGTCAATGCGTGGGGCCTGCCCTACACCTCGGTGATGACAGGCACGAAGCAGGTGTTTCCAGGTCCGCACCTCGATCCCGTCTCGCTGCTGGAACTGGTGGCCTCCGAGAAAGTCACGTTCACCGCCGGCGTGCCGACGATCTGGCTCGCGATTCTCGAGGCGCTCGACAAGAACCCGGGCACGTTCGACACCTCGTCGCTGAAGAGCATGGTGGTCGGTGGCGCCGCCGCGCCGCAGGCGATGATCGAGGCCTTCGAGAAGCGCCACAAGCTCAACGTGCTGCACGCCTGGGGCATGACGGAAACCACGCCGCTCGGCACGGTCTCGCGCCTGAAGCCGCATCTCGAACACCGGCCGGAGGCCGAGCGGTTCAAGGCGCGCGCCACGCAAGGCATGGCGGTGCCGTTCGTGGATGTCCGCGCGGTGAATGAGAAAGGCGCGTCGGTGCCGTGGGACGGCAAGTCGATGGGCGAACTGCATGTGCGCGGGCCCTGGGTCGCGAAGAGCTACTTCCAGAATCCGCTCGAAGCCGACAAGTTCACGATGGACGGCTGGTTCCGCACTGGCGACGTCGTCGTCTTCGACGCCGAGGGCTACATGCGATCACCGATCGGTCCAAGGACGTCATCAAGTCCGGCGGCGAGTGGATCAGTTCCGTGGATTTGGAGAACGCGATCATGGGCCACCCGGCGGTGAAGGAGGCCGCGGTGATCGGCCTGCCCCACCCGAAGTGGACGGAGCGCCCGGTGGCCTGCGTCGTGCTGCGCGAGGGCGCGACCGCGACGCCGGATCAGCTGCGCGAGTTCCTCGAGCCGATGATCGCGAAGTACTGGATGCCCGACGCCTTCGTCTTCATGGCCGCCATCCCGCGCACCGCGACGGGCAAGTTCCTGAAGACGGCGTTACGCGAACAACTCAAGGACCACACGCTGGATTGATCTACTGATCTCGTCTGATCTCAGTGATCTATTTGGAGGCTTCGCCGCCTTTGATCCGCCTGGCGAACTGATCCACGTACTGCTTCACGGCCTTGATCAGGGCATCGCCGTGGGTGCTGGGACCGCTGCCGGAGAGGCCGCTCTCGTGCGCGATCACGACCTGCAGCAGCGCCGACTGCGTTTGATACGGCAGGGTCGCGGTGACGTAGGTATTGAGCGAGACGTCGTAGCGCGACACGCACAGGCCGGCGGTCGGACTCACGGTGTTGACGCTCACATAGAGGAAGACGTCCGTGTCCGCGTGATCGGTGACCTTCAGGCCGCCATCGGTCAGTGCCTTGGTCACGGCGGCCTGGATCGCTTCGCGGCTCACGCCGCACGCCGCGGCCTGGGCGCCGCCGCCCTCCACCTCGACTCCCAGGACGGTGATGCCCTTGAGTTGGGTATCCGCGCCCTGCGCGAACACCGGCGCGGCCGCACACAACAGGCCCGCGGTCAGCATCGCGCGACATATGAGTGCGCCAGGAAAATGCGGGCATCGGGACATGGTTCTGTCTCCTTCGTTCATTGGTCGGCATCGACGGTCACGCCGAGATCCTGCAGCAGGCCATCGTGCAGGTCGTAGATCCAGCCGTGGATCGTGAGCGCCTGCGTTCGCGCCCAGGCCGCTTGCACGGTCGGCGTCGCCGCCACCGAACGCACCTGCGCCATGACGTTGAGCTCGCACAGCCGGCGCCAGCGTTCCGCATCGGTGCTCGCCGCGGCCAGTTCGTCGGCGTGGACCGCGCCGACCACGCGCAGCGGCGCGAGCCACGATTCGAGCGGCTGGTCTGTGGGCGGTCCCAGGGCCGCCAGCACGCCGCCGCAGCCATAGTGCCCGCAGACGATGATGTGCCGCACCCGGAGGGTATCCACCGCGTACTGGATCACGGACAGGCAATTCGGATCGTAGGGGTGCACGATGTTGGCGACGTTGCGATGGACGAAGAGTTCGCCCGGCTGCCGCCCGACGATCTCATTGGCCGGCACCCGGCTGTCCGCGCAGCCGATCCAGAGGTAGTCCGGCTGCTGAATGGCCGTGAGCCGGGTGAAGAAGTCGGGCTCGGCGCGGCGGTGCGCCTCGGCCCACGCCCGGTTGCTGGCGATCAGTTCTTTGAGCTCGTCGGCCACGCGGACGATTGTCGCATTATTTTTTCCGGACAGGCTTCTTTTGGCGTAGACTCGCGCCTTGTCGCAAACCGTCCGTCTTCTGCCGCTGGCAGCGCTGCTGCTTGGCGGCCTGTCGCTGCCGGCTCCGGCACGGGCCCATCAGGCGCCGACGCCGCCGGACGCCGCCCCCGCCGTGACCCCATCTGTCTTCAGCGTGGGGGCCCTGGCGCGCACGGTGACCTTCGCGCCCGACGCCGCCGCCGCCGGTCTTGGCGGGCCGCCGGCCGACAAGAAGCCGGCCTATCGCGCGTGTTCTGGGTGCCCTGAGCGCCACGTCCTCCGGCCGTACCTCGAATCGATCGCGATCAACTTCCTGTACAACGGCATCAACCACCTGCGCGGCCACCCCACGGCGAACATCAATTTCAGGTCCATCCGGGAGAACCTGCAGGCCGGCTTCGAGTGGGACGACAATGCGTGGCGGACCAACCAGTTCGGGCATCCGTATCAGGGCAGCAACTACTTCACGGCGGGCCGCGCGAACGGTCTGACCTTCTGGGAGTCCAGCGCGCTCGCCGCCTTTGGCAGCGGCACGTGGGAGTACTTCTTCGAGAACAACCGCGCGTCGCTGAATGACCTCATCAACACCACGCTCGGCGGCATCGCGCTCGGAGAAGTGATGCATCGGTCCGCGTGGCTCGTGCGCGACCCGACGCGCTCGGGCCGCGGCAGGAAGGAGATCTTCGCGACCATCATCGATCCCATGAGCGGGCTGTCGCGATGGATGACCGGCGATTTCGACCGCGTCGCTGAGAAGCCCGCCGACGAGGTGCCGACGGAAAAGAGCTGGCGCGGCGGTGGCGGCGTCTTCTGGCAGGGCACGAGCCTGCGTCAGGCGACGTCGACGGCGAGTCCCTACTTCGAGTTCGACCTCCACTATGGCGACGCGCGCACGGGCCGCAGCACGACGCCATTCGAAGCGTTCACGTTCGAGATCGCCGCGGGCGAATCGCTCGGCGACTCCGTTATCCGCGGCCGGCTCTTCGGCCGGCCGTTTGGGAAGGCCGGGAAGGGCCAGGTGACCATCTTCCAGACGTTCGATTTCACGATCAACCCGGCGTACGCCTTCGGCGGCCAGGGATTCGAGCTGGAAGTGGGCGTCGCCCGCCGGCTGTCCGCGGGGTCCACCTTGTGGGCCGCCGCGACCGGCGGCGCCACCGTGCTCGCGGCCGTCGACACGTTGCTGGAGCCGCCGGACGGCGGGATCCCCTCAGACGCCGATGACCGCCGCACCTACGACTACGGACCAGGCCCCCGCGCCGGCGGCATCGCCCAGGTGCTCTGGACCCGCGGCGGCCGCGCGAGCCTGTCGTATCAGGTGTATCAAGTCAGCGTCGTGGACGGCTCCCGCGCCACGCACGTGCTGCAGCGCGCGCACTTCGACGCACGCGTGCCGCTCACACGCCAGCTGGCCCTCGGCTTCACCGCGGAGTACTTCTTCCGAAAAGCCTACTTCTGGGGCGCCGGTTCCCGCACGGACGAGTCGCCGCAGTTCCGGACGTTTCTGACGTGGAGCGGACAATGACGCGCGGCCTGCTGGCGGCGTGGGCCGCCGCGCTGCTCCTGCCTGCGGCCGCCTACGCCCAGACGCCGGCTCCCGCGCCGGCCAGTCCGCCGGCCCCCTACCGCGTCTGGATCGTCGCCGGCCCCGGCTTCTCCGCCGCACGCGCGGGATGCCCCAAGTGCGATGAGGACGGGGTGTACGCGAACTCCTACAGCTTCCTCGTGGACGCCGGCCTGAGCGTCAACCAGCGCGTGGACGTGGGTATCGAACTGGCGTGGGTCAATCTCGACGTGGATGGCTCGTCTCACATCAGGACGACGTTCATCCTCGGCGTGGCGCAGTTTCGCCCGTGGGTCGATCGCGGCTTGTTCCTGCGCGCCGGCATGGGCCTTGGCATCGCCGGCAACGGCCTGTTCAGCCCGATCGGCCCGCCGCTCGCTCCGCCGTACACGACGAACGCGCTCGGCATCGTCTACGGTGTCGGATGGGAATTCAAGGTGGCCCGCCGCTGGGGCATCCAGGTCCACGGCCTGCACCACGTCGCCGCCCTGGGCGAACTGACGACCGTTGACGGCACGCGAATCAAGAACGTCGTCGGCAATTACTGGACGGTCGGCGGCGCGGTCGTCATCCGGTAGGGGACGGGTCTCACCTGTGGAAAACTCCGGAAATCGAAGCCGGGCTTCGATTTACGGAGTTTTCCACAGGTGAGACCCGTCCCCTAGACCACGCTGCGGAGGCCGCGATGGACCGTCAACCCGGCTTCACCGCTGTAGTCGATGAAGCCCAGCTTCCTGAACTTGTTCATGAAGTGGTTGATCCGCGACCGGGTCGTGCCGACCATTTGTGCCAGGTGTTCCTGATTGATCCCGGCCACGACCGTTTCGGTCGTGCTGTCCTTGCCAAAATGCGACAGCAGCAGGAGGATCCGGGCCAGGCGCTTCTCGCTGGAGTTGAACATCTGGTCGACGAGATCCGCTTCGTACCGGATGCTGCGGGACAGCAGATGCGTGACAAATATCTCCGCGAGGCCCTGCTCGTTCGTGGAGCAGTCGGGCCATGGTCGGCTTTTCGACCCTGGCCAGCGTGCAATCTCCCACTGAAACCGCCGTGGCCATGCGCAACGGCTGACCGGCGAGGCATCCTTCACCGAAGAACTCACCGGCGCCCAGCGTCGCGACAATCGCTTCCTTGCCTTCGTGGGAGGCCACCGCGAGCTTCACCTTGCCGCTCAGGAGGAAGAACACGGAATCCGCCGGCTGCTCCTTGCATGAAGATGGTGCTGGTTCGCAGCGAATCCCAGAACGGTCTTCCCTTTGGAGACGCCACGCCAGGAGGGCTTCCCAATCCACAGGCAGATCCCTAGCCAACCTATTGGCCTCACTACGCACGCGTCAGGTCCAGTCCAAAGAGCACTCTGTTGAGGTCCGACATGTCGCCCACGAGCCGCCGGAGCGGGAGCGGGAGCCGTTTGATGAGCGTGGGCACCGCCACAATCTGCTCGTCTCTGGCCAGATTCGCCTGCTCGGTGAATGTCGATGACTTCCAGGTCGTACCGACCCTTCAAGTGCTCTCACACACCCGCTTGATGTTCTCGACGGCCCGCTGTCGATTTCAACGTGGATCGGCTGACGTACAAACGCAGAACGTACTTCGCCTGGCGAGAATGGCAGCCTAGTCATTCCAGGATGGCTTCGCTTTCATGACGGCCTTTTCGGAGCCTGGATCACTTCCGACCGGCTGCAGGGCCAGGCCCACCAACACCCGGTCGGTGTTGGACAGGTCTCCAATGATCTTCCGGACCTGCTGCGGAAGCTTGATCTCCAGGGTCGGAATGGCCACGATCTGGTTGCCGCGCGCCATCTCCGGATGCTCCAACAGGTCGATCACTTCGATCCGATAGCGGCCCTTCAGATGCTCTTCACACAGCACCTTGAGGTTGGCAAAGGCGCGAATCGACTTGGGCGTCTGGCCCGCCACGTAGAGCCGCAGCTTCCACACCTCCGGTTTCCGGGAGCGTCGGTTTGCGAGGCCGCGCCCGAGTTGTCTTGTCTTGGTTGTCGGCATTCAGCGTTTCCGCGCGGCTGGCGCGCTCCCCCCCTTCTTGTAGGCGGAGGTGTCCGCTTCCCGGCTCCGCACCATCTGTCCGCGGTCCTGCAACAGTTCCTCGTCGAGCAATTTCGATTCGGAGATGCTCTGTTGAATGACTTCTTCCTCCACTTCAAACTCCGCCCGGAGCATGGTCATGCGCGCCTCGAAGATCTGGCGCTTGCGCTCCAGTTCGCGCCCGCGGCCTTCCAGTTGTTGCCGGCGGGACGTGCCCGCGGCTTTCTCGCGCCCTTCCTGTGACACCCGGGCGGAACCGGTCAGCACGCCCTCGGGTCCGAGGTACACGTCCAGCAATCGGAGGCCGTCGTTGGTGAGCACGAATTCGCGAATCTGGTTGGAATGCTCCATGCCTCGCGATTTCAGCACGTAGAGCGCGCGGTTCCGCTCGCCCCCGACCTCGATGCTTTTCAGCAGGAGCCAGGTGTCCATGAGCGAGGAGACGTCCGCCTCGGCTGGCTTCCAGGGTGCCGCCTCCCGCCGTCAGACTGGTGAAGATCGCGGTGATCTGCTGCGTCTTCAGAAAATCGACCAGCCGCGTGAGCATGGACCGCACTTCGTGCAGCGTGCTGACCGATGAGCAGATTGGTAATCGGATCCACCACCACGATGCTGGGCTGGAAGCTGGAGACGTGCTTGTGGGTCACGCAGCAGGTGCTCTTCGATCCCCCCGTAGGTGGGACGCGCCGCATGGAATTGCAGCAGCCCTTTGCTGACCCATGGCTCGAGGTCGATGCCGATCGAACGCATGTTGCGGACGATCTGCCGCGGTGATTCCTCGAACGCGAAATACAGGCAGCGCTCGCCGCGGCGGCAGGCCGCATCCACGAAATGCGCCGCCACGCTGGTCTTGCCGGTTCCGGAGGTGCCGGACATCAGAATGCTGCTTCCCCGATAGAAGCCCTTGCCGCCCAGCATGCCATCGAGCCGGGCGATGCCAGTCGAGATGCGTTCGGTGGGCGCCGCATGGTCCAGGCCCAGTGAGGAGATCGGCAGGACCGAAATGCCGTGTTCATCGATGAGGAACGGATACTCGTTCGTGCCGTGGGTCGATCCCCGGTACTTGACGACGCGCAGGCGCCGGGTCGAGATCTCCTCGCGGATCCGATGGTCCAGCACGATCACGCAGTCCGAGACGAACTCCTCGATGCCGTGCCGGGTCAGCTTGTCGGGCCGGTCCCGCTCGGCGGTAATGACCGTGGTGAGTCCCTTTTCCTTGAGCCAGCCGAACAGGCGGCGGATTTCGGCGCGCAGGATACCTGGGTTGGGCAACTCGCCGAAGAGCGCTTCAATGGTGTCCAGGACGATTCGCCGCGCGCCGACCCGCTGGACCGCGTCGGCAATGCGAATGAAGAGGCCATCGAGGTCATACTCCCCGGTTTCCGCAATCTCGCTTCGCGAGATGTGCACGTGGTCCAGGAACAGCTTCTTCTCGGCCACCAGCCGGTCCAGGTCGAAACCCAGCGAAGCGGCGTTCTTGGTCAGGTCCGGGATCGTTTCCTCGAACGACATGAACACGCCGGGTTCGCCGTATTGCGTGGCGCCCCGAACCAGGAACTCCAGGCCGAACATGTGTCTTTCCGGAACCGGCGCCTCCACTGACCAGCGTGGGACGCCCGCTTGGCAACCCTCCCCCCGTGATTTCGTCCAACCCCTGGATTCCGGTGAGGGCTTTCGGCAGCGTTTTGGATGCTGGGGCCTGGCTTTCTTCTTTTGTGTCATCGGATTCGTCCTTGCCGGCTGCGCGTGACGCGAGCCTCGACGATGAGCAGATCGCGCCGGTGCCCGGCCACGGCGGCCTCGGCGGCGGCCAGGAGGGTTCTCAGGCTCGCCTGGACCACCAGGCCACGTTCAATCCGAAGAATCAGACGTCTGCGCTCATTGTGGGCTGTCACCGACTGCGGCTAAGGCTACCGGTGCCGGGGTGAGGCAAGATGTACCGAATTGCACACTTTCAGACGCGCGCAGGCCGGCCTAGAATGACGGTCATGAGTGACGACAAGACGCTGAAGTCCTCGTTCGAGCTGGCGATGGAACGCCTGAAGAAGAGCGACGCGGACGCCGGCGTCGTGCGCCAGCCGGTCACCGAGGCGCAGAAGGCGGCCATCGCGGAGATTCGGAACTTCTACACCGCGAAACTGGCTGAACTGGACGTCCTGCATCACAGCGAGTTGCGGGCGATGGTCGATCCCGACGCCCGCGAGGCGCGCGAAGCAGAACATCGCCGCGACCACGAGCGGCTCTCAGCGGAGCGGGACGCGAAGATCGAGAAGGCCCGCGCGCCGATCGCGCCTACTTCGCCGTGTCCGCGCGAATCACCTTGATGGCTTCCTGGACCGTGTTCATGAACTGCGCCGGGAAGATGATCGTGGAGTTCTTCTCGACGCTGATCTCGGCCATGGTTTGCAGGGTCCGCAGCTGCAGCGCCACGGGATGCGCGGCGATGATGTCCGCCGCCTCGCCGAGCTTGACCGCCGCCTGAAACTCGCCTTCGGCCGCCACGATTTTCGCGCGGCGCTCGCGCTCGGCCTCGGCTTCCTTGGCCATCGCGCGCTGCATGTTCTCCGGCAGCGTGATGTCCTTGATCTCCACGGCCGTGACCTGCGCACCCCACGGCTCGGTGTGCCCGTCGATCACGTCCTTGATCTTCGCGTTGATGTCCAGCGGTCTGCGAGAGCAACTGATCCAGGCTGAACTGCCCCACGACGTTCCGCACGGTCGTCTGGCTGATCTGGTTGATCGCCGCGTCGATATTCTCGATCGCGATGACGGCCTTCGCCGGATCGACGATGTGGTAATAGGCCACCGCGGCGATGTCGATCGAGACATTGTCCTTGGTGATGATCTTCTGCGAGGGGATGTTCATCGTGATCGTGCGCAGCGTGACCCGCGTCATGCGCTCGAACACCGGGATGAGGATGATCAGGCCCGGCCCGCGGATCCCGGTGAACTTGCCCAGGAAGAAGATCACGCCGCGGTCGTATTCCTTGACGACCCGCAGGGACTGCGCCACCAGGACGATGGCCAACAGGAGGACGATCGGGAGGATCAGCATGGTCGAGTCGGCGGGCATGAGGCACCCTCTCTGACGAGAAGTCGCGATTTCGCCGTGTTGAGTATACGGGCAGCGGCCCCGGCCGGCGGCGACAGGCCACGGCGGCTAGAATGGCGTCGCGTGGGCCCCGTCCGGTCGTTGTCCGTTCATGCGTCCTACCGCTGCCGGCACGCCGGCGCGTGCTGCACCTCGAACTGGCCGATTCCGGTCGAGGCCGATCGGCTCGCGGCCCTGCAGGCCGCCCTGGCGAGCGGACGCCTGCGGCCGGTCAGCGGCGACGCCCGAGCGGCGGTCGAGCGCGTCCCGGACGCGCCGGCAGACACGCCGGCGATCCTGGCGCGTCACGGCGCGTGCTGCGCGTTCTTCGATGATTCGTCGGCCGCCAGCGGCGGCCGCTGTCGCATCCAGTCCGCGCTCGGTCACGACGCGCTGCCGCTCGCCTGCCGGCAATTCCCGCGCGTCAGCGTGCATGATCCTCGCGGCACATCCGTCACGCTCTCGCACTACTGCCCCACCGCCGCGGCGCTGCTGGACGCGGACTTGCCGGTCGGCATCACCATCACGACCAATGCGGCTGCGTTTCCCGACTCGGGCGAATACGTCGGTCTCGACGCGCGGCAATCGCTCCCGCCGCTCCTGCGGCCAGGCCTGCTGATGGATTGGGACGCGTGGTGGGAATGCGAACGGCTGGCCGTCGAACTGCTCGGCGCGGCGGGCGATCACGCGACCCGGACGGCGCCCGCGCGACTGCGTGCCGCCGTCGCCGATGTCGCCGCGTGGTCGCCGCCGGACGGCCCGCTCATCAACCGCGTGCGCGACGCCTTCGCGCACGCCGCCGCCGCCGATGTGAACACCGCTCGCCTGCCCTCGACCCCACTGGTGGACGCGGTGTTCGACTCGATCCCGGCCGATGTGCGACCGGAACGTTTGGCGGAAGCGGCGATGACGAGCGCCCACGCCACGCGCCGATTCCTCGCGGCGCACGCGTTCGCGAACTGGACCGCGCACCTCGGCGAGGGGTTGGAGGTCTGGCTTCGATCGATCGAAGCGGCGGCCGCGCTCATCGAAGAGGGAGCGGGGGTGCGTCAGGCGGATCTGCTGCTCAGACACCTGGCGGATACGGAAACGCTGGTGCGAATGCTGGCGAAGTAGGTTCCGGGGTTCCGAGGTTCCGGGGTTCCGGGGTTCCGGTTCCGGGGTTCCGGGGTTCGGGTTCGAGGTTCGGGGTTCGGGGTTCGGGGTTCAACAACCACAACCACAGAACGTCGAACTCGAACCCGAAACTCGAAACGAACCGAAACTCGAACCCGAAACTCGAACCCGAACCTCGAACCTCGAACCCGAACACTCGAACCCGAACCTCGAACCTCGAACCCCGAACCTCGAACCCGAACCTCTGAACCCCGGAACCGGAACCCCGGAACCTCGGAACCCCGGAACCCCGGAACCTACGTGGTAATCTGATCCCCAGCCGCGTCGCCATCGATGCGCGCATCCAGAGGCCATAGCCATGTCGGTCACCTACGACTACAAAGTCCGCACCAACTACGCGGCAGACGTCACGAAGATGCGGGCCGCGCACACGCAACTCGTCCAGGTCCCCTTCACGCCGAGCCTGCCCGTGCGCGGATACACGAAGCGCACGCTCTCGATCGATCTCGACACGATGACGATCGTCGAGAAGGCCGTCACCGACGAGATGATCGACACCTTCGTGGGCGGGCGCGGATTCGGCCTCTATTACCTCTGGCAGGCTGTCACGCCAGAGACGAAGTGGAACGATCCGGACAATGCCCTGGTCATCTGCCCCGGGCCTCTGGCGGGTAACACGCAGTACGCGGGGTCGGGCAAGTCGCTGGTGGTCACGTTGTCGCCCCTCACGGGCATCCCGATCGACTGCAACGTGGGCGGCTACTTCGGCCCGCTGGTCAAGTTCTGCGGGTTCGATGCGCTCGAGATTCGCGGCAAGGCCAAGAACGACGTCATCGTCGTGATCGACGGCCCGCGCGGCACGATCACGATCGAAGAGGCGCCGGAAGAAACGCCGGACAGCCACATCGCCGCCGAACTCTTCACGCACATGTACGCCGACGACGAGAAGGACCTGCAGAACGTCTCGGTGGTGTCGGCGGGCAAGGCGGCCGAGTCGGCCTACATGGGGTGCTTGAATTTCTCCTGGTACGACCCGCGGCGCGGGGCCGCCCGGTTGAAGCAGGCCGGCCGCGGCGGCACGGGCACGGTCTTCCGCGACAAGAAGCTCAAGGCGCTCGTCGTCCACGGCTTCAAGATGAAGTCCGACATGAATCGCGCGGCGGACTTCCCCATCACGGTCCAGGTGGGCAAGAGCATCAACAAGGAGATTCGCGGACTACGACGATGAGCAGTGCCACATGCGGCGGCAGGGCACGGCCCATCTCATCGAAGTCATGGATGCGTACGACCTGTTGCCCGTCCATAACTTCCAGTACGGCAAACACGCGGACACGCCCAAGATCGACTCGCAGGTGTGGGACAAGCGGTTCACCCAGGGCATTCCCGATAACTGCTGGTACGGCTGCGGCATGGCCTGCTCGAAGGGCGCGGACGGCCATCACGTGCATGACCGGCCCCTACAAGGGCGACATCGTCACGGTGGAAGGTCCCGAATACGAGAACGCCGCGGGCCTCGGATCCAATTGCGGCCTCTTCGATCCGGACTGGCTGCTCGAAGTGAACTTCTACTGCGACACGTACGGGATCGACACCATCTCGTACGGCACGGCGTGCGCCTTCGTGATGGAGTGCTGGGAGAAGGGCATCCTGAACGCCGAGCGCACGGGCGGCCTCGATCTCACCTGGGGCAACGGCGCGTCAGAGGTCGAACTGCTGCACCAGATGTGGCGCGGCGAAGGGTTCGGCGTCCACGTGGGCAAGGGCGTGCGGCACATGCAGCACCTGTTCATCGCGAACGGGTGGGGCGATCCGTCGCTCATCCACGACATCGGCATGCAGATCAAGGGGCTCGAGGTCTCGCAGTACATGCCGAAAGAGTCGCTGGCGCAGCAGGGCGGGTTCGCCCTGGCGAACAAAGGCCCGCAGCACGACGAAGCCTGGCTGATCTTCATGGACATGGTGAACAACCAGATCCCGACGTTCGAGGACAAGGCCGAGGCCCTGCACTACTTCCCGCTGTTCCGCACCTGGTTCGGCCTCCAGGGATTGTGCAAGCTGCCGTGGAACGACATCGAACCGCCGGACAACGGGAAGCGGTATCCCGGGCCCGAAGCCGCCAAGGTCCCGTCCCATGTCGACAATTACCTGAAGCTCTACACCGGCATCACGGGCAAGCCGCTCGATCGCGAAGAGCCTGATCGAGCAGTCCGAAGCCGTCTACAACTTCCAGCGCGTGTTCAACCTGCGCATGGGTCAGGGGCTGCGCAACGACGACATCCCGCCGTACCGCGCGATGGGCCCGGTCACGAAGGACGAGTACGAGTCGCGCGCCGAGCGGTACGACACCCAACTCAAGGACATCGTCGGCATCGACCCGGCTGGGAAGTCGACGGAAGAGAAGATGAAGCTGCAGCGCGACTGGCGCACCGACCGCTACAGCAAGCTCGTGGATGCGGTCTACAAGCGGCGCGGCTGGTCATCCAACGGCGTCCCGACGATGGAGACGCTGAAGAAGTTCAAGATCGACTTCCCGGATGTGGTGGCGCTGGTGACCCCGCATCTGTCGTGACGCCGGGGCGAACCGTCCGATGCTGCAGGTCAACGACCAACCGCTCGCCTACGACCCGGGGATGACCGTCGAAGACGTCCTCAAGAAGAAGAACTACGTCTTCCGCCTGGTGGCCGTGTGGATCGACGGCGAGTTCGTGGCGCGCCGCGCCTACGGCAAGACCCCGGTCCCCGACGGCGCCGACGTCAAGGTCATCCACATGATCGCCGGGCTGAGCGCCGGGTCGCGTCCGCCCCGTCGTCACCCGTCTTACCCGTCGTTACCTGTCGTTACCTGTCGTCACCTGAGTTCTACTCTGCCCCCATGTGTTCATGCCGGTAGTCGAGCGGCGGCGCCAGCGTCTCTTTGATGAGGCGCGCGTTGACCCAGCGGATCAGGTTGAGCTTCGATCCGGCCTTGTCGTTCGTGCCTGACGCGCGCGCGCCGCCGAAGGGCTGCTGCCCCACCACCGCGCCGGTCGGCTTGTCGTTGATGTAGAAGTTGCCCGCGGCGTTCCGCAGCGCGCTGGTGGCCTCGCGCACCGCCTGCGCGGTCGTTCGCGAAGATGGCGCCCGTCAGCGCGTACGGCGACGTGCGGTCCACGATCTTCAGCGTGTCCTTCCACGCGTTGTCCGGATAGACGTAGGCGGTCACGACCGGTCCGAAGATTTCCTCGCACAGCAGCTTGTAGTCCGGCCTTGGTGGTCTGCACCAGCGTCGGCTCGATGAAGTAGCCCTTGCTGTCGTCGCACCTGCCGCCCTGCAGGATCTTGGCGCTCTTCTTCGCCTCCGCGATGTAGCCGCTGATCTTGTCGAACGCCTTCTTGTCGATCACCGCGCTCATGAAATTGCGGAAATCGCGCGGGTCGCCCATCTTGATGTCCTTCATCATGGCGATGACCTGGTCGCGCACGTCCTTCCACAGCGACTGCGGCACGTAGATGCGGCTCGCCGCCGAGCACTTCTGGCCCTGGTACTCGAACGCACCGCGCACGATCGCGACGGCCAGCGCCTGCGCGTCGGCCGACGGATGCGCGACGATGAAGTCCTTGCCGCCGGTTTCGCCGACGAGGCGCGGGTACGACCGGTACCGCGCGATGTTCGCGCCGACCGTCTTCCACATGTGCTGGAAGACCTCGGTGCTGCCCGTGAAATGGATGCCGGCCAGGTCGGGCGACGCCAGCAGCGTGTCGGTGATCATGCCGGAGGTGCCCCGGCAGGAAGTTGATGACGCCCGGCGGCATCCCCGCGGCCTCGAGCAGGCGCATCACGTAGTACGCGCTGAGCATCGCAGCTCGACGCCGGCTTCCAGATCGACACGCCGCCCATCAGCACCGGCGCCGTCGACAGGTTGCCGCCGATCGCGGTGAAGTTGAAGGGCGACACCGCGTAGACGAAGCCCTCGAGCGGCCGGTACTCCAGCTGATTCCAGACGCCGGTGATGCTCTTCGGCTGCTCCTGATAGAGCTCCTGCGCGTAGCTGACGTTGATAGCGCCAGAAGTCCGTCAGCTCGCACGCCGCGTCGATCTCCGCCTGAAACACCGCCTTCGCCTGGCCCAGCATCGTCGCCGCGTTCAGCGTGGCGCGCTGGCTCGTGGCCAGCAGTTCGGCCGCCTTGAGCAGGACCGCGGCCCGATCCTCGAAGGCCCACGACGACCACTCGCGCCGCGCCGCGAGCGCGGCCTTGACCGCCATCTGCACGTGCTTCGGCTCGGCCATGTGGTAGTCGGCCAGCACGTGCTTGTGCTTGAACGGCATGACGGATTGCTGCGTCTTGCCCGTCCGAATCTCCTTGCCGCCGATGATGAGCGGAATCTCGACGCGCTCGTTGGCCATCGACGCCAGGCGCGCCTTCAGCTCCGCGCGCTCGGGCGATCCCGGCGCGTACTGACTGGATCGCTCGTTGGTCGGGGGCGGGCACTCGGCGGACGGCATTCAGCGCGGCAACGTCAGACATAGGGAACCCTCGCAAGTGTTGGTGAGCCGTCTATTGTAGCCCGGGGAGTCCCCGCGCGCGACAACCCACCGCGAATCGCTATAATGGCTAGTCGTCATGGACATCAGGCAGCGGCAATCCGGCAACATCGCGGTCCTCGAACTGGCGGGCAGGCTGACCGTCAACGACAAGCCAGGCCTGCTGAAGGAAGCCGTGGTCAGCGCCGTCGAGAGCGGGGCCCGGCACGTCCTGCTCGACCTGTCGGGCGTGCACTACATCGACAGCACGCGCCTGGGCGAGATCATTGCGTCGCACGTCACCGTCACGCGCCGCGGCGGCCGCCTGCGCCTCGTCGGCACACCCGATCGGATTACCGAACTGCTGGCGATTGCCGGGCTGGCCGGCGTCTTCGAGCGGTACGCGACCGTCGACGACGCGGCCAAACAACTCAATTGAGACGATCCGGCGGGCTGAAGCCCGCCGGCTACTGCAGCACGCAGGCCGACCGGCTCCTGCGGTACGCCTATTCGGCGGCGGGCGCGGCGGCGGCGGGCGCCTGGCGCGCGCCGAGCTCGCGATCGAGATCGAGCAGCGACGCCGGGTCGTGGCTCACCATCTTGATCTTCGCCACGATCTCCCGCATCGTCTTTTCTTCTTCCACCTGCTCGGTCACGAACCACTGCAGCTCGGCCATCGCGGCGAACACCTTCTCCTTGAAGGCCAACTCGTAGAGGGCGTCGATCTGCTTGCTGACGCCCTGCTCCTGGGCCAGCGCCCGTTCAAACACGTCGCCCATCGACGAGAAGTCCCAGGCCGGCGCCCCGATCGCCTGCAGCTTCGCCTGGTAGTTGCGCGCCAGCAGGAAGTTGAACAGGCGCGTCGCGTGCGTGTGTTCCTCGGCGCTCTGCGCCCGCAGCCACGCGCCGGCGCCCGTGAAGTTGTGGTGCTCGCACCAGGCCGCCATGGCGAGGTACGAAAACGACGCGGAAAATTCGTTGGACACCTGCTGGTTGATGGCATCCAGAACGGTCGAAGTCATAGTGGGAAGACCCTCCTGTCGAGTGAATTGAATAGTATCATTCCGGCCATGTCCCACCGTGCTGCCCTCCTGGCACTCGCCCTTCTGGCCGGCGTGGTTGTGGTCGCCGGACAGTCCTCGCCAAGCCAACAGACCGTGACGCCGGCCGCGCGCTGGCAGCGCGCCCTCGATGCCTGGGAAGCCGGCGCCTATCCGGCAGCCCTCGAGGACCTGCGGTCCCTGATGCGGTCGCCCGCTGCGGCGGAATACCTGGACCGGGCGGCGTTGCTCACCGGCGAGTTGTACGTGACGACCGCCGTCAGCCCGAACGGCAATATCCCGCGCCTGGCGGGCAACGCCAGTTACGCGAGCTACCAGATCGCGCCCAACGGCCAGCCGCTGACCTCGATCGTGCGCCTCGGCGCCAAGCCGGAGAAGGTCGCCGAACTGCCGACGGGCGCGGTTGCGTTCGACCGCACCGGCACGCGGCTCGCCTGGCTGCGGTTCGTCACGACCGGCGATGCCAGCGCGAGTGAAATCGTGGTCCGCGATCTCGCCACGGGCCAGGAATCGGTCTGGCTCGGCGTGGGCCTGCAGAAGTCAGGCCTCGCCTGGTCCGCCGACGATCAGCGCGTGCTCTTCCAGGGCACGCAGCCAGCGGTGACCGATCGGTCGGACATCTACAGCGTGCGCGCCGGTCAGGCGCCTGAAATCCTGACGCCCGAGCCCGGCCGCAAGTCCAATCTGCAGTTGGACGCCGCCGGTAAGGTGCTCATCTACACCGAGGCGGCCGCGGCGGCCGCTGGCGCGCGCGGCGCCGGAGCTGGTGCGGGCGCAGGCGCGGCGGCGGGCGGAGCCCGCGCCGGCGGGGCGGCTGGTGGCGGGGGTGGTGGCCGCGGGGGCGGTGCGCCGTCGACATTCGTCGTCGTCTCGCTCGCCGACAAGTCCTCCCACAGGGTGACGGGCACGGGACTGACCGTGTCCGCCGACGGCAGCACGATCGCCTGGCTCGTCCGCACCGGCGAGACGACCACGTTGAACATGGCGCCGGCCGCGACGGCCGAGCCCACGGTCGTCCGCACCGGCCCCCAGCGCATCGACGCGCCCGCGCTTTCGCCGGATGGCAAGCTCGTCGCCTATCAGTTGATGATGCCGAGCAATGACTGGGAGATCTACCTGTCGGACTCGGCCGGCACGCATCGGCGCCTCACGCGCGACATCCAGCACGATCTCCTCCCCCGCTTCCTGAGCAACGACAAGGTGCTCGGCCTGATGGGCGAACCGCGCCACCGCCGGTCCTATCTGTATGACCTCGGAACGGGCTCGCGCACACGCCTCTTCTCGAACAACACGGTTCGCACGATCAGCCCCGAGTACACCTGGGTGCCGAGCGCCGACGGCACGCGCCTGCTGATCGAAGCGGAGCGTGACGGCGACACCGTCTCGCCTGAACGCGACATCAGCGTCGTCGATCTCACCCGCAAGATCACCGTGGCCGATCTGCTCGCCCGGCTGGATCGCCAGCTCGCCGACGAAACCGACCTGCGGCAACGGATGACGAAGGCGTTCCAAGCCCGTCGCCGATCTCGTGCGTCAGGTGCTGGCCAAAGGCGCCATCAACCGCGTGTACGACTACGAGAAGACGCTCTTCGATTTCGACACGAAATACATCGGCCAGCCCGGCAACCAGAAGGCCATCGATTACCTGGAGCAGACGTACCGCTCCTTCGGCTATGCCCCGGAGCTGCAGTCGTTCACGGCGACCAGCCGGCAGCAACAGGTCATCGGGAAGACCGCGAACGTGGTCGCGACGCTCAAGGGCACCGAGAACCCCAACCTGATCTATGTCGTCAGCAGCCACTTCGATTCGGGCCAGGTGACGGCGGGCGCCGACGATGACACATCCGGCACGGCGGCGCTGCTCGAAACGGCGCGGATGCTCGCGGCCACGCCGCTGCCGGCCACCGTGGTGTTCGCGTCCTTCACGGGTGAAGAGGCCGGCCTGTTCGGCAGCCAGGAGTTCGTCCGGCTGGCCGCGCTGAACAAGTGGCAGATCGTCGGGGCGCTGAACAACGACATGATCGGGTGGTCCGCCGACAGTTCGCGGATGGACAACACCATCCGCTATTCGAACCCGGGCATTCGCGACGTGCAGCACGGCGCGGCGTTCCTGTTCACCAACCTGATTCTCTACGACGCCAAGTACTACAAAGGGACGGACGCCGCCGCGTTCTACACCGGCTGGGGTGACATCGTCGGCGGCCTCGGTTCGTACCCGGTGCTGGCCAATCCGAACTACCACCAGCCGTCGGATTTGATCGAGACGGTCAACGTCCGCCAGATCCTGGAAACGGCGAAGGTGACGGCGGCCACGGTCGTCTACCTGGCGTCGAGTCCCTCGCGCCTGAAGGACCTGACGGCCACGCGAACCGCCACCGGCATCGACGTCGCCTGGACGCCGAGCCCGGAGGCGGGGGTGAAGAGCTACGTCGTGGCCTATGGACCGGCCGGCGATCCGCTGAAGACGCGCGTGCAGGTCGCGACGACCACATTCAGGCTGCCGGCGCTGCCTGCCGGTTCGCAGATCGCCGTGAAGGCGATCAATGCCCGGGGCCTGGACGGCTGGGACTGGGCGCGCACGACGGTCAAGTAGAGACACATGGCGTTCGACGAACTCCCGCTCGATCGGCCGCCGGCGCCCAGGCGCGTGCCTGTGCGGTCGGCCACCTCCCGCTGGGTCATTCTGGCCGCCGGCACCGTGATCGCCGGCGCGTTGCTCGCGTTCTGGTGGATGGGGCGCGCGCAGCCTCCACCCGCGACGCTGGCGCCGACCTCCCCGACTGATTCCGCGCGAGGGCCGGGCCGGCCCAAGGGCCTGTCGATTGTTCTGCCGCCGCTCGCGGAATCCGACTCGATGTTCCGCGAACTGTTCGCCACACTGTCGCGACACCCGCTGCTGGTGCGCGTGCTGGCCCAACCCGGCCTTGTCAGGGCCGGCGTGCTCACCGTGGTGCAGATTGGCGACGGCAAGACGCCGGCGGTGCCACTGGCCGAATTGCAGCCGGCGACCCGGCTGACCCTGATCGGCGGCGGGACGTCCGGCAAGATCGATCCCGGCAGCTACGCGCGATGGGATTCCGCCGTGAAGGCGCTGACGCTGATCAACGCCAGCGATGCAGCCTCGGTCTACGTCACCGTGAAGCCGCTCTTCGACGAGGCCTACCGTGAGCTGGGCTACCCGGACGGCGACTTCGACGAGGCCATCGTGCGGGCCATTCGCGTGTTGAAGGACACGCCCGATCTGACGACCGACCCGGTCCTGTTGTCGCGTCCCGCCTACTTCGAGCACGAAGACGCGGCGCTGCGCGCGCTGCGGCCGGTGCAGAAGCAGTTCCTGCTGATCGGACCCGATCGCCGCACCCAGGTCCTCGCCTGGCTGCGCCAGTTTGCCGCGACGTTGGAGTTGAAAATCGACTAGCGGCTGATGGTGTAACCCGCCAGCGCGTCACGGAACGGCGGCGAGAGGATCAGGTCGAGGGCGCGGCTGTAGCTGGCGGTGCCGTCGGCGACGCGATTGGCGCGCAAGTAGCCGCCGTAGACGCGCGACGCGGTCCGCTGGACCGCGGGCCGTTGCTGCTGCATCCGCTGGGCGATCGCCTCGAGGTCGGCGCGCACGCCCGGGTCCAGCTTCGCCGTGAGCTCCTGCACCACGGCCTCCGGCAACGCACCCCCGCTTTCCTCGATGAGGTACAGGCTGCCGCTGTAGGCCAGCGTCGGGTCGCCCTTCAGGCACGCGAGCCAGCCAATCGCGTTCGCTTCGGCCTCGTCCGCATGGCCGGACAGATGGCCCCACTCGTGCGCGACGACGAACGGCCGCTCGAACGGCAGCAGCTCGGGCAACACGATGGTCTCCAGGCCCAGGGGATTCATCATGCCGGTCACGCCCGACCAGGTGAAGAACGGGCTGAGCACCAGCGAGAACTTCGGCTCGCCCATCGTCTGCAGGGGTTCTCGGCTGAGCGTCCGGAGCGCGGCATTGATCGGGTCGCGCAGTTCGAGCGCGATCGAATGGAAGCGGCCTTCGGGCTGAACCAGGGGACGCAAGCGCGCCGCGAGCGCCGCCGAGTCCGAGAACGCGAGTTTCAGGGCGTCGACCGTGGGACGGGAGACGCCGCCCGGCACGGCCGACTCGAGCGGCAGACGCCGGTAGTTGAATCCCCAGGACCACAGAAAGAGGATCACGAGAATCGAGGCGGCGCGAATGACCCGTCGCACCGCCTCCCAGGTCGCATCGATCGCGCTGCGTTGGCGCGCGACGTGGATCAGGCGGTAGATCCGGCGCAGCACGGCCAGCGCCAGGACAATCAGGATGACGTCAAGCAGCGCAAACGGCAGGATGTTCGTCGCCGACGTCATCAGCCGCTGCAACCACGGGTACATGTCCCGCGAGTAGAAACTGTCGACGATCCAGGCCGGAATCGGCACCAGCGCGGCCAGGAGCGCGACGACCGGCGCCGCCATCCACCAGCGAATCGGCTCCGGATTCATCGAATACGAGTGGGCCATCTGTACCCGGGGTATCGGCCGGAGCCATCCGGTCGATTACACTTGGGCATGGCCCGGCTGAAGATAGCGCCCCCGGAGTCGTGGGGCCGTTCCGTGGTGCGCACAGCCTGTCCGCTGGACTGCCCCGACAGCTGCAGTCTCGCGGTCACGGTGGAGCGGGGCCGGAGTCGAGTCCATTACGGGATCCACCGAGGCGCCCTCGACCGGCGGGTACATCTGCGGCAAGGTGCGGCAATTCGACCAGCGCGTCTACCACCCCGAGCGCATCCAGCATCCCGCCGTCCGCACGGGCCCGAAAGGCTCCGGACTGTTTTCGCGCGTCACCTGGGACGAAGCGCTCGACGTCATCGCGGCACGCATGGCCGAGGCGCGCGATCGGTTCGGCGCCGAGTCGGTGCTGCCCTACCACTACGGCGGATCCAACGGCCTGCTGACGAACGAGTTCGGGGACGCGCGGTTCTTCCGGCGATTCGGCGCGTCCAGGCTGGCGCGCACGCTCTGCGCGGCGCCGACCGGCGCCGCCGCGACCGCGATGTACGGCAAGATGGCCGGCGTCGCCTATGACGACTACGCGCACGCCCGCCTGATCGTCGTCTGGGGCTGCAACCCCTCCGCATCGGGCATCCACCTCGTGCCGCACATCAAGCAGGCCCAGAAGGACGGCGCGCGGCTGGTCGTGATCGACCCGCGCACGGACCCCGCTCGCGCGGATGGCCGACCTGCACCTGCCCGTCCGGCCGGGCACGGATCTGCCGGTCGCGCTCGCGCTGATCCGCGAGCTGTTCGCCCGGGGCTGGGCGGATGCAGGCGTTTCTCGCGGCGCACACCGTGGGATCGAGACTCGCTGCGGCAGGCGGCCGAGCCGTGGACGATTGACCGCGCCGCCACGGAAGCCGGCGTCAGCGCGCGCGACCTCGCGCTGGCTGGCGGAATGGTACGGCACGACCTCGCCGGCGGTCATCCGGTGCGGCTGGGGCCAGGAGCGCAACCGCAACGGCGGGTCGGCGACGCTGGCGATCCTGGCGCTGCCGGCGGTCGGGGGCAAGTTCGGCGTGCGCGGCGGCGGCTACACGATGAGCAACTCCGCCGCGTGGGGCATCCAGGCCGAGGACGCTCATCGGCGACCCCGCCGCCGGCCACGCGCGTCGTCAACATGAACCAGCTCGGGCGGGCGCTGCCTGGACTACCAGGATCCGCCCGTCGCGGTGCTGTTCGTCTACAACTGCAATCCGGTGGCGACCGTGCCGGATCAGAATCGCGTGCAAGCGCGGCCTGCTGCGCGAGGACCTGTTCACGGTCGTCCACGAACAGGTCATGACCGACACGGCGGCCTACGCCGACGTGATGCTGCCGGCCACGACGTTCCTCGAGCACTACGACATCGCGAAGGGCTACGGCGCGTATCACCTGCAGCTGGTGCAGCCGGTGATCGCGCCGGTCGGCGAATCGCGCCCCAATCACGACGTGTTCGACGAGCTGTCGGTCCGCCTCGGCCAGACGGATGCCGTGACGGACCTCGGCGATACCGCCGGACTGCTGGACGCCGCCGCGCGGATGCCGGACGCGCACGCCTCGGCCGTGCTCGATCAGCGCCGGCCGCAGGCGCCCGGCGGCGGCGCGCCGGTGCAATTCGTGGACGTGCACCCGAAGACCGGCGACGGCCGCGTGCACCTGTTCCCCGCCGGACATCGGCGCGCGCGACGGCCTGTTCACCTACGCGCCGGACCCGGCGACGGCGCGCTATCCGCTGAGCCTGATCTCCCCGGCCAGCACGCACACCATCTCGTCGACCTTGGGCGAACTGCGCCCGGCGGTCGCGCGCATCAAGATGCATCCGGATGACTCCGCGGCGCGCGCGATCACGGATGGTGACGCGGTCCGTGTCTTCAACGACCTGGGCGAAGTGCAGTGCCAGGTCAATGTCACGGCGGAGATGCGGCCGGGCACGGTCTCGCTGCCGAAGGGGCTGTGGGCCCGCAGCACCCTGAATGGCGCCACCGCCAACGCGCTCGTACCGGATGCCCTCACGGACATCGCCGGCGGCGCGTGCTTCAACGACGCGCGGGTTCAGATAGAGCTGCTCGGCGAGACACTGATCGTTCCCGCCTTCGCTCTTCGATTGGCGGGCATCGGCGTATCGCGGCGGACCCGCTCGTTCCCGTCGTTCCCGTTCGTTCCCGTATTCCCGTCGTTCCCGATCGTTCCCGTCGTTCTAGAATCCCTGTCTGATTCCGATCTGCCACTGAAGGCCGCCGCCGACGCGATCGAACGGGTGGGCGGCGGACAGTTCGAAGATCAGAAACCCGAACACATTGGCGCGGACCGCGGCGCCGACGCTGCGGATGAGCGGGCGCGAACCGCCGGCGAAGGCAGGAGCGGCCTGGCTGGACCAGGTCACGCCGGCGTCGAAGAAACCCGCCACTTCGACCGGCACCTTGCCGTAGTCGAGTTCGCCCTTCAGCAGACCCATCAGCGGCGCGTGCACCTCCACGTTGGCCACCAGCCAGCCGGCTGCCGCGCAGGTTGTTGAAGATGACGCAGGTGCCGCCGGTCACGGGACCGCAGCTGTTGGCGTCGAAGGACCCCAGGTCATAGCCGTGCACGAGTTCCGGGTACCCGGCGTAGAAATCGACGAGCTGCGGATTCTCGCCGTCGCGGCCGTACCGGCCCAGGTGGATGCCGCGCACGGCGATCGTGATCGGCTTCACGGGCATCCAGTACTGCCGGACATCGACCAGGAGCGACGTGTACGTCAGAGTCGCCCACGCTCTGGGTCGACCTGGAGCTCGACCGCCCGCCGAAGATCGGGCTCGTGGCGACCGAACAGCGAGGTGTCGTGGACGATCGCGACCTCCGGCTCGGCCAGATAGAGCGGCACGCCGATCGGTGTCAGCACGCGGTCGGCGGTCGAGCAAATCCCCGGTCGCGTACGTCGTAGATGGATGCCGCCTCTCCTGCGAGAACGTCAGCTGTCTCGCCCCGCCGCCCACCTCGACGCGCGTGGCCCGGTTGAGCGGGAAACGACGCCGTGCCGGCGAATCCCCGGCTCGTCTGCCGTTCGATGAGTTCGGACACGACGACCTGGGACCCGTCGGACTCCACGAACGACGCATAGCCCGTGGCGTACGGCAGCACTTGCGCGGCGACGGCCCAGTTCCAGCGATGCCGGCGGTTGCCGTAGACGATTTGCGCGCCAAAGTCGGCGACCGTACCGCCCGCTGCCACGGCGATGCCCAGCCCGCGATCGCCCAGCATGTCGCTGAAGTAGGCGGACATCGAGCCCATCACGTAGGTGCCGTAGCTGCCGACACCGACGCTGAACGTCGGCTGGCTGACCCAGTCCAGCCCGAGCTTCTGGCGGTACTCGGTGGACTTCGGCGCCTGCGCCGTACCGGGCAGCCCGCGCGCCGGATCGCCAGATCAGCGTCTGGATGTCGCCCGTGGCCGTGTCGCGCCCGGGCAGAATCGCCGCGCGGCGATCGGCCTCGGGCGCCACGGTCTCGCGCGCGTCACGCGCCTCGAGCAGGTAGATCACGTGGCTGTCGTCCTCGAAGACGCTGAACGCCATGCGGCCGTCCAGCGGCGCGAGGCTCAGCGCCGGACTCGTCATGGTGATGCCCGCCACGCCTGTCAGAAACGACGACAGCCGCATCGACCGGTCCGCCGTCAATCGGCATGCGGTAGAGGTTGGCGATGCCGTCGGGATCGGCGATGAACGTGACCGTCCGGCCATCGCCGGAAACCTGCGGACTCAGGTGCTTGCCGCCGAGGAAGCCGGAAATCAGCCGCACGTCATGCGTCTTCAGATCGAGCCGCGCGAGCCGCAGCGGACCGGCGCTCGAGCGTGTCGAGGTTGGCGCTGAACCGTTCGGTCACGAACAGCAGGAACGTGCCATCCGGCGTGAACGACCGGCTCGAGATCCGCGAACGGGTCGTTCGTCAGCGGTTCCAGCGCGCCGGTCGCGAGATCGATCCGGTAGAGGTCCATCAGGCCGCCGCGGTTGCCGCTGAACACGATCGACAGGCCGTCGGGCGCAAACGACGGATGCAGCACGTCATCCAGCCCCGGCAGCGGCAGTTCCTTCTTCACGCGGCCCGACTGCGAGTCGAGCAGGGCCATCACGGCCCGGCCCTGGCGAATCGCGCCGACCGCCAGGGTTCGCCGAATCCGGGCTCCACGCCCCGGCGGAGTTCAGGAACTCCAGGCTGTCGAAGTGCGGATCGGTGGCTGACGACGAGCAGGCGCCGGAGGATCGTGCCGGTCTCGGCGTCGGCCACGAACAGGTCGATCGAGAAGCGGTCGCGTTCGGAGAAGAACGCCATCTGGCGTCCGTCCGGACTCATGCGCGGCCCGACGTTGTAGCGTCCGCCGCCCGTGTCCTCGGACACGATCAGGCGCGGCTCGCTCGCCGAGCGGCGCCGCGTCGGCGACGGCGGCGGCGGTCGCCTTGCGGATCGCCGCGTGCCATCGGCCGTCAGCGTATCGGGGTCGGTGCCCAACTGGAGCGCCAGGCCGGCGAGGTCGAAGCGCGGATTCGCCGCCGGATCGCAGCAGCGACGCGACCATCCGGTCGCCGTACTTCGCGCCGATGTACGCCCAGAACGCGTGCCCCCAGCGATACGGGAAAGTACTGGTGACCTTGTCGAGGTCGCGGATGTGCGGCAGCTTCTCGCGGATCGCCGCGTCGCGCATCCACATCGAGGTCTGCGCGTCGACGGCGCCGAGCGAGAGGTACTCGGCCATCCCTTCGACGAACCACAGCGGGTACGCCAGGATCTCCGGGCGGCCTGCGCGACGCCTCGCGCGGGTCCACGCCGGTCATGTCGAACTGGAAGGCGTGGACCAGCTCGTGGCCGAGCACGTGGTCGGTCTCCGCGAGCGAGCCGGCCATGGGCAGCACGATCCGGCGCTTCAGCGCCTCGGTGACGCCGCCGGTGCCTTCGCCGATCAGTCCCTCGATGGCGTTGGTCTGCCGGAACTGCGCCGCCGACGCGTAGAGGATGACGGACCTGCCGCCCCCGCAGGTCGTGACTGAAGAACCGCGACAGCCGCGCGTACCAGCGCTCGGCCAGGCGCGACGCCAACTGGCGCGGCCTCGGCCTCTTCCGGGTAGTAGTAGAGGTCGAAGTGTCGGCGTCTTGAGGATCTGGAAGTCGAACGTGCGGTACTGAACTTTGTTGCGTCCGAAATACTGGGCCTCGCGCCGCCGACACGCCCAGCCAGGCTCATCACGCTCGTCAGGCACGACTCCGAGACACCAGCACGCCAGACCCGCACGCATCGTCTGAAGACCGCTCCCATTATGGCGCAGGTGGACCGGGCGGCCCGCTTTCGGGTAAGATGCCGTCGATATGAGCGACTCCACCCCACCCGCCGCATGGTGAACTGCGTGAAGCTGCGGCCGCGAGCTGCCCGGCCTCGACGCGCCGCCGTGGCCCGGCCCGCTCGGCAAGCGCATCTACGACCAGGTCTCCGAGGAAGCCTGGGAGATGTGGGAAGAGCGCATGAAGATGATCCTGAACGAGTACCGCCTGCTGCCGTTCCAGAAGGAGGCGCAGCAACTGGTGGCGAAGCAGATGGAAGAGTTCTTCTTCGGCGACAGCGCCTGGCCATGCCGGAGGGATACACCCCCGAGAAGCACTAGACCTCAGAGGAGCAGCCGCATGAGCAGTGCCGCCAGCACGTCCCGCAACGAACCCACCGCCTCCCCAGTTCACGCAGACCATGGGGCACCCGTCGCCGCTGTGGATGCTGTTCATGTCGGAGTTCTGGGAGCGCTTCGCGTTCTACGGCATCCGCTGGGCGCTGGTGCTCTACATCGTCGCGCAGTTCCACGGCGGATCCGCCGACCGGGCAGGCCGATGCCAACCTGACGTACGGGTCCTATCTGGCGCTGGTGTACGCCGGCGCGATCTTCGGCGGCTACATCGCCGACAAGATCATCGGCTACCAGCGGTCGATCCTCTGGGCGCGGTGTTCATGGCCGGCGGCCTGTTCATGATTTCGCTGCCGGATCCGAACATCTTCAAGCTCGGCCTGGCCACGATCGTCGTCGGCAACGGCATGTTCAAGCCGATCATCTCGACGATCGTCGGCAAGCTGTATGCGGTCGAGCGACGAGCGCCGCGACTGCGGCTTCACGATCTTCTACATGGGGATCAATGCCGGGGCGTTCCTCGCGCCGATGTTGACGGGCTGGCTGGCCAAGTCGGTGTTCGGCACCGACGACGTCCCGGCCTACAGGTACGTGTTCATCGCCTCCGGCATCGGCATGCTGGTGAGCCTGGTGTGGTTCTACATCGGCCGCACGCAGTTGAAGGGCATCGGGCGCGCCGGCGGCCGAGACGCCGCCAGCCCGATGCGCGTCGTCTACGTCGCGCATCGGCGCCATCGTCGCGATCCCGATGGTGTATTTCCTGCTGGCCGTCGGCGGGAAGAACCTGCAGTACATCCTGACCGTCATGTTCATCGGCCTGCGGTCATGCTGATGATCGAGGGCATTCGCGAAGGGCAAGGTGGCGCGCGACAAGACGATCGCGATGATGATCATCTTCACGTTCAACATCATGTTCTGGATGTTCTTCGAACAGGCCGGCAGTTCGTTCACGTTCCTCGCCGACAACATCGTCAATCGCGACCTCGGCGGCTTCATCGGGTTCCGATCTTCAAGACCGCGTGGTTCCAGAGCGTCAACTCGGTCGCCATCATCGTGCTGGCGCCGGTCGTCGCGTGGATCTGGGTCTGGCTCGCCGGCCGGCACATGAATCCGTCGATTCCGCGCAAGTTCGGCTTGGGGTTGCTGTTCAACGGATTCGCCTTCCTGCTGCTGATGTACGCGCTGTCCAGCCTCGTGGGCGCCGACGGCAAGATCCCGTTCTGGACGCTGGTATCCGTCTATGTCATCCAGTCGGTCGGCGAACTCTGCCTCTCGCCCATCGGGCTCTCGATGGTCACCAAGCTCGCGCCGGTGCGCCTCGTCGGCCTCGGCATGGGCGGCTGGTTCCTGTCCACGGGCATCGGCAACAACCTCTCCGGCATCTTCGCCAGTGAGGTCAGTGGCGAATCGCGGCATGACGACGGCCTCGGCGCTGAGCGGCTATACCTTCGGCTTCTGGGCGCTGATCGGGGCCGGCGTGGTGTTGTTCATCGCCGCGCCGCATGGTGCAGAAGTTGATGCACGGGGTCGAAGTAGCCGGACGGTCGTCTCGCCGGATCTCGCGCATGGCGCTGGACGAATATCGGCGGAAGCGCGACTTCACGAAGTCGCCCGAACCGCGGGGCGCGGCGTCCAAGGCGCGTCGGCCCCGCAAGGCGCCGACGCGTTTCTTCTGTGTGCAGAAGCACCTGGCCAGTCACCTGCACTACGACCTCCGCCTGGAACACAACGGCACGCTCCTGTCATGGGCCGTGCCCAAGGGGCCGTCGCTCGATCCGTCCATCAAACGCCTCGCGATGCACGTCGAGGATCATCCGGTGGAATACGGCACGTTCGAGGGCGTGATTCCCGAGGGCTACGGGGCCGGCATCGTCATGCTCTGGGACCGCGGGACCTGGACGCCTGAGGTTGACGATGTGGACAAGGCCCTCGCCAAGGGCGACCTGAAGTTCACGCTCGATGGCTACAAACTGAAGGGGTCCTGGGTGCTGGTGCGCACGAGGGGCTACAGCCGCGCGCGCGACGGCGGCCGGCCGGACCCGGGAGCGGACGGCCGAAGCTGGCTGCTGATCAAGCACCGCGATGAGTGGTCAGGGAACCTGGACATCGCGGAGTTCGCGCCGCTGAGCGTGAAGACCGAACAGGATTTTCCGGAAATCCTGGCCGAGGAGTCGCCGGATATCTGGCGCAGCGGCCACCGCCCCGTCGCCGAGCGGCGCCACGGGTGCTATGCTTCAAGCTATTATCGACAGGAGCCGCCAGCCTGGGGCTGGGCGGAGCGCCGTCGCGAAGCGCGTGCGCGCGAAGCCGTAAAACCAGCCGGAGTCATCGTCCGGCGCCAAGCGCTGAAGGAGGACCCGCATGCAATCCCAAGCCGTCGTCATTCTCGTTGCTCGCGCTCGCTGTTGCTTCGCGTTGCCGATTGCGTCTCTGCAGGCTGCGGCGCCGCAGGGCCAGGCCCAGCAGGGTCAGGCGCAGGCCAAGCCGGAACCGAAGCCGGAGGCCAGGCCGAGGCGGCCCCGAGCCTGGCCGGCAAGTGGACCATGAACGTGGAATCGCCGAATGGGTCCATGCAGTCGGCATGGAACTGGCCATCGATCCCAAGGACCCCAAAGAAGGTCGGCGGGCATGCTCAGTTCGCAGATGGGCGAAGCGCCGATCGAGGGCGAGATCGCGGCGACGGCAAGCTGACGTTCTGGATCACCATGAACGCCGGCGGCAACAACATGTCGATCACGTTCATCGGCACGGTGCAGAAGGACGGGTCGCTGGCGGGCGTCCTCGACTTCGGCCAGGGCGAAATTCCGTGGACGGCGACGCGCGCCAAGAACTGAAGCAGCCATGACGAACCCACATTACGTTCGGAGCACTCACGCACGACGACTAGCGACCGCGGCGGTCGTCGCGGTCTTTGCCGTCGCCGGTCTTGCGGGCCCAGGCCACCGCCGAAACCGGCTCCAGTCTCTTCGCTCAACCGGCAAGTGGACGATGACGCTGGAAATGCAGATGGGGACGGCGACACCGACACTCGAGTTGGTGCAGCAAGGCGAGAAGATCACCGGCACCTATGTCGGCCGCTACGGCAAGTTCCCCTTGACCGGCGTGCTGAAGGGGCGCCAGTTGCAGTTCACGTTCACCATGAACGCCGACGGCACGGAAGTGATCATGTCGTTCGCGGCGGAGGTGGCCGAAGACTTCCAGTCCATGAAGGGTGACGCCGACATGGGAGGCGCCGGCGAAGCCACCTGGTACGCCCGCCGCGCCGAGAAGTAGTCAGGCCAGAAGCCGGCTCGAGAGCGCGGCCCACACAGCCTCGCGCAAGCGCGCGCGATCGTGCCGCGCGATGGCGCCGCGCCAGAAGTCGCCTTCGATCACCTCGCAGCCGTCCGGCAACGTGCCGAGCTGCAGCGGGTGCTTGTGTTCTCGCGCGTACCGCCAGAGCACGTCCTCAGAGGGAGCCGCGACGTTGAACACCACGGCGTCGATGGGGCGACCGATCGCGTGGTTCAAGCGGAACACCGCCTCACCCGCGGTGAATCCCGCCATCCCCTGCCCTTCCGTCAGCAGGTTCGCGACATAGATCACGGGCCCGGGCACGGCCGCCAGGGCATCGCGGCACCCGTTGACGAGGAAGATCGGCAGGAGGCTGGTGAAGAAACTGCCGGGGCCGATGACCACGGCATCCAGGGAACGAATCGTCTCGGCCACGTCCGGGTGAATGCCCACGGGCGGGTCCAGCCACAGGCGTTCGATCGCGCGCCCGACGGCCTGCCCGGCATCGACTTCGACCTCCCCTCGGCTCGTGGTGCCGTCCCCGTACTGCGCACAGATACTCGCGCGCTCGACGGTGATCGGCCAGACGTGCCCTCGGCATCCCAGCAGGCTCCGAAGGCCATCCACAGCCATGATGAAGTCCCCGGTGTACTGCTCCATCATGGAGAGCAGCAGGTTGCCGCCGGTGTGGCCCGCGAGCCGGCCGTGCTCCAGCATCGGCAGCCTGGCGAGCAGAATCTTGCGGGCCTCCCGCTCGTTTCTCGCGAGCGTCAGGGCGCACTTCAGCACGTCGCCTGGGGGGAGCACACCCAGTTCGTCTCGGAGTTGGCCCGACGACCCCCCGCTATCGAACATCGTGACGATGGCATGGAGGTCGACCCACGGTACGCGCTTGAGCCCGCCCAACAGACTCGGCAAGCCCGTGCCGCCGCCAAAACATCCGACCTTGAGGGTCCTCAACCGCACCGGCGTATTGTATCGGCGGACCGATAGAATGGGGGCGTGACATCTGAACGCCTCGATCCACAGACCCGACGGGCGTACACCCGCATGGCCGCCGATCTGCGGCGCGTGTTCGGCGACCGTTTCGTGGCGCTGGTCGCCAGCGAACACGGCGCCGCCGCGTTTCTCACGGCGCTTAGGGCTGACGATTTGGATGCGCTTGGATCGCTCGCCGAGCCCTGGCATCGCGAGGGGCTCGCGACACCACTGGTGATGACGCCCGACGAATTCCGCCGGTCGCTGGACACATTCCCGGCCGAATATCAGGCCCTGCTGGATCATCACGTGGTCATCGACGGTGCGCCGCCGTTCGATGGCGTGCGGATCAATCCTGACGACCTGCGTCGCGCGTGCGAGGTGCAGGCGCGCGGCCACCTGATTCACCTGCGACAAGGCTGGATCGAGTCCGCCGGCCATGCGCATGGGCTGGAGGAACTGCTCCAGCGATCGGCGGGTCCGCTGCGCCAGCTCCTGACGAATCTCGCCCAGCTCCACGGGGAGGATCCCGAGGGTGACGGCGCGCTGGCCGCATTCGCGCAGCGGCTCGCCGGCATGCCCGAGCCGCTGGTGGCCTCCGTGCTGAAGCTCGACCGCGCGCCGCACGAGGCCAAAGGTCTGGTGCCTCGCATGGCGGACTACCTCGCCGCGTCGGAGCGACTCTGGGCCTTCATCGACGCCTGGCGCGCACAATGAGCCCTCGTGCTTTCGTCCGTCGTGCCAGGGTCGCCACCCTGGCCGGAGCGCTGATACTGCTCGCCGCGCCAGCGGCCGCGCAGTCCCTGCCGAAGCTCACGGCGCCCGTGAACGACTTCGCGCAGGTGATCGAGGCCGACACCGAACGGGAACTCGATCGCCGCATTCGCATCCTGGAGCGCACCACGCGCGACGCCGTCGTGGTCGTCACCGTCGAGTCCATCGAACCATTTGGATCGGTCGAGGAGTACGCGGTGCGCCTCTTTGAGCAGGCCGGCATCGGCCAGCGCGACAAGAACAACGGCTTGCTCATTCTGCTGGCCAAGAATGACCGCCAGGTCCGCATCGAGGTCGGGTACGACCTGGAAGAGTTTGTCCAGGACGGCTACGCGGGCGACGTGATTCGCCAGCAGATGCTGCCGTCGTTCCGACAGGGCGCTTACGGCGCCGGGCTCCTGGCGGGCACCACGCGCATCATCAATCGCATTGCGGAGAAGCGCGGCGTGACGCTGCAGGACGTGCCCGCGAGCCCGAGCAACTCGGGTCGCGGGGCCGAGGGCGCCACGATCATGGGCCTGCTGCCCGTGATCATTCTCGTCATCTTCATTCTCATCGCGATCGCCCGCGCCACACAGGGCCCGAGCTCCAGGTATCGCCGGCCGCGCGGCCCGTTTGGAGGGTTCGGCGGGCCCTTCGGCGGCTTCGGGGGATTTGGTGGCGGGTTTGGCGGAGGTGGCGGGGGGTTTGGCGGGGGCGGATTCGGCGGATTCGGCGGCGGCATGAGCGGCGGTGGCGGCGCCTCAGGCCGCTGGTGACACAATCGAGGAATGCCGCGCGGGTGACGACCAGTCGCGGCAAGGAGCAGAGCATGAGCGAATGGCTGAGACGTACGGGAGTGATGGTCATGCTGGCGGTGGTGATCGCCGTGGGATCGTCGGGGTGTTCGTACAACAAGTTCACGGCTCAAGAGGAAGGGATCAAGGGCCAGTGGGGCCAAGTTGAGAACCAGCTCCAGCGCCGCCACGATCTGATCCCGAACCTAGTGGAATCGACGAAGGGCTTCTTGCAGCAAGAGAAGGACATCTTCCAGGCCGTCGCGGACGCGCGCGCGAAGATGGCGGGCGCGACCACGCCGGCAGACAAGATGGCCGCCGCGAACGCGGAGGCCAGTGCCCTCTCTCGCCTGTTGGTGGTCGTGGAGAACTACCCGCAGCTGAAGTCGGACGCGACGATTGCGAGCCTGATGGACGAACTCACCGGCACGGAAAACCGAATCGCCACAGAACGCGGTCGCTACAACCAGCGCATCCAGGACTACAACACACTCCGCCGCCGGTTCCCGTCGAACATCACCGCCGGGATCTTCGGCTTCAAGGAGTACCCGTACTTCGAGGCGCCGGCCGACGCGAAGGCCGCGCCGAAGGTGGATTTCAACAAGAAGTAGACACAGACACGGACCGATCCATGGGCGTGAAGGACACGATTCTTCCTGACTTCGATCAGGAAATGGCCGCCACCCGGCGCGTGCTCGAGCGCGTGCCTGAACCTGCCATGGACTGGCGTCCGCACCCGAAGAGCTTCAGCATGGGGGAACTCGCCACGCACCTCGCCCAGATTCCTCACTGGGGCACCACGATTCTGACGCGGGACGACTACGACTTGGCGTCGGGCGGCGCGCGCGCGGCGGCCTGCGCCACGGTGCGCGAGGTTCTGGAGACGTTCGACCGCCACGTCAGCGAAGTGCGCCGCGGTCTGGTCGACATGGCGGACGGGCAACTGCTCCAACCGTGGACACTCCGCCGCGGTGCGCAGGT
The DNA here is from genome assembly GCA_963751445.1 of uncultured Acidobacteriota bacterium. Taxonomy (GTDB): domain Bacteria; phylum Acidobacteriota; class Vicinamibacteria; order Vicinamibacterales; family SCN-69-37; genus DASUGC01. The sequence continues at coordinate 140,065 of CAVVUL010000011.1, forward strand.
CGTGCTCTCGGTCCCGAGGATCGCGGCCGTCCGGAGCTTCGTCATCCATCACGCGATCCACCATCGCGGCCAGTTGACGGTGTATCTGCGGCTGAACGACGTCCCGCTGCCGCCCGTGTACGGCCCGACGGCCGACGAGCGCATGTGATCGCCCGGCTGCGTCTGGGCGCTGCGGCGCTCGCCTTCCTGATCGTCGCCACCGCGAATTCCGGCGGCTATCGCTACGGCATCTCCGACCAGGCGTTCTACGTCCCGGCCGTGGCCCGCGCGGTCGACGGCACGCTGTTCCCACGAGACACGGCCCTTCTCGCGCCGCAAATGCGGTGGTGGGCCGGCGACGAAGCGATCGCCGGACTGCTCCGCGTCGTGCCAGTGGATCTCCCCTCGGCGTTCGCGGTCCTCTACGTCCTCGGCGTCCTTCTGCTCTTCGGTGCGAGCGTCTTCTTCATGCGGGGCCTGGGCGCCTCGTGGTGGGCCGTGGCCGGCGCGACGGCGCTGTTGACGCTGCGCCATCGCATCGCGAAGACCGGCGCCAACTCACTCGAGGGGTACATGCACCCCCGGATGATCGCGTTCGCCATCGGAGTCCTGGCGCTGGGATGCGTCCTGCGGAAGAGGACCGTGACGGCCATCGTGCTCGTCGCACTCGCCGCCGTCGTGCATCCGACCACCGCCCTCTGGTTCGGGCTCGCCGTGGGTGTGAGCAGCGCGGCGGCCCTGGGGATTCGTCGACCGTGGCGCTGGGTTGCGTTGGGCCTCGCGGTCGCCGCCGCGGTCGCCGGGCGCCGGCCTCCGCATGGACGTCGCGTGGCTGTCCGTGCTCGGCGACAAGGACTACCTCTTTCCATCCGAGTGGCCTGCCTATGCGTGGCTGCTCAACCTGAGCTATCCGGTTGCGCTGTGGCTGATGCCACCGGTTTCGCGCTGCGCGCGGGGAATTGCGGCCGGGCGAATCCGCGATGGTCGCTGGGCCTGCTCGTGCTCGTCGCGGCCTTTGGGTGTCGGTACCGCTGGCGGCCGCCCGCCTCGCATGGGCCGTGCAGCTCCAGGTCACCCGCGTGTTCTGGGTGCTCGACGCCGTGGTGGTGTGCTACGTCGCGTGGTGGCTGGTCGATGTCCTCGGCACGCGCGTTGGCTCGCGTGCCCGCTCGGCGGCCGCCATCCATCCTGATCGTGCTCGCGATTGGCCGCGGCGCGTTCATGCTGGTACGACACCGGCCGGCCTCTGGCCCAACTCGATCTGCCAGCGGACGAGTGGACCGACGCCATGACGTGGCTGCGGAGTCAACCGGCCAACTGGCAAGTCCTCGCCGATCCCGCTCATGCCTGGAGGTTCGGTTCGAGCGTGCGCGTCGCCGCGTGGCGAGACACCGTCCTCGAGATCGGGAAGGACTCAGCCATGGCGATGTACGATCGCGACGTGGCGCTTCGGGTCGCCGAGCGCCGGCTGGCGCTCGCGCATTTCGGCGAGATGTCTGCCGAGGAGTTCCTCGATGCGGGCCGGCGGTACGACGCGCAGGTGCTCGTGGCCGAGCGGTCTCGGCGCCTGCCCCTCCCGGTCGTTGTGAGTCCAACGACCGCTTCGCGATCCACGACCTCGCGCATGACAACGGCCTCCGTCGAACTCCGTCCGTTCAACACGTCGCGGTGGCTTCGCAACGGCCACGCCATGACGGTGTATGCCTGGGCGCGACGCCGGCGGTTTCTTCGCCTCCCGCCAGCTGAGCACCGGCTTTTTCAAGTCACGCCGGATACGCAGGTGCGCTGCGGAATGTTACTGGCAGCCGGATCGTGGCGCCCGGCCAGCGCTCATCGCCCTGCACGGTCTCGAGAGCTCCAGCGAGGCGCACTACATGCGCGGCCTCGCCGACCAGGCCGTCCGGCGCGGATGGAACGCCGTCCTGCTGAACCAGCGCAACTGTGGCGGCACGGAGCACCTCACGCCCGGGCTGTACCATTCCGGCCTGACCGCCGATCCGCTCGAAGTCATGCGACAACTCGCACGGATCGACCGCATCACGCGCATGTCGGCGTCGTCGGCTATTCGCTCGGCGGCAACCTGACGATGAAGCTGGCTGGAGAGCTGGGCGCGACCTCCGGCCGCCTGCCGGTGCGCGCCGTGGTGGCGGTCAGCCCCACGATCGATCTCGAGCGCTGCGTGACCGCGATTGAGCGCCGCGTCGAATCTTCGCCTATCAGTTGAACTTCATGCGCGGCCTGCGCGCGCGGATGCGCCGCAAGGCCGAGGCCTGGCCCGGCGCGTTCGACCTCACGCCGCTCGACCGAATCTGGACGCATTCGCGAATTCGATGAGATCTACACCGCGCCGCATCACGGGTTCGCGGGCGCGAGCGACTACTACTACAAGGCGAGCGCGATGCGGGTGATCGACCGCATCCGCGTTCCAGCACTCGTCCTCGACCGCAGAAGACGACCCGTTCGTGCCGGGGCGACAGTTCCGGGACACCGGCGTGTCGCCAATAACCCGCATGTCACCGTCCGCGAGTCGAAGCGGCACGGCGGGCATTGCGGCTTCATCGCCGACGGCCCGGCGAGCGACAGGTACTGGGCGGAACCGCGGCGGTGCGCGTTTCTCGCGGCCGGCATGGACGCGTAACCGCTGAGCCGACAGCGGGCCTGACGGCGCCGGCTCAGGATCTCCGTGAAGGCGCTGCGCGAACTCCGGCCCCTTGCCTTCGTCCTCGTGCTTGAAGTACACGAACACGTCGTCCCAGGCCTGACGCACTGCTCGTCGAGAGCGGTCCGCCCACCGCGTCCAGGTCGCGCCGGCTGTAGCCCTCGTCGCGAAGCCTGAAATAGCCGTGACGCGCCGTGGCCCTGACGGGCGTCGTCCTGTCGCCGAAGTCGGCGATCGCACAGCGCCGCGTGCTTCGACGCGAGCACGCCGTACACCTCGTCGTTCAGCCAGGAGTCGTGGCGGAACTCGAAAGCCGGCCTGCACGTCAGCCGGCAGCCCGCCACGAAACGCGGCGAGCCGCGCCACGTCGCACTTCAGATTCGGCGGCAGCTGAAACAACAGCGGCGCCCAGGTGCGGCCCGAGCACTCGGCGCGCGCTCTCGCAGAAGCAACGCCACGCTCGTCGCCGGCGTCCTTCAGCCGGCGGATGTGCGTGATGCGTCTGCGGGCGCCTTCAGCGTGTAGGTGAAGCCCGGCCGGCGCCTGGTCCCGCCAGGCGGTGGTGGTCTTGGCCGTCGGCATCCGATAGAACGTGTAGTTGATCTCGACCGTTGGAACCGCTCCGGCGTAGAACGCGAACATCTCCTTGGCCGGCAGCTTGTCGGGATAGAAGGTGCCACGCCATTCCGGGTAGTTGTAGCCGGAGGTGCCGACGTGGATGCGCATGCGGACTTCGCTCGGAGGAGGCATCCTAACACGCGGCCCGAGGGCGGAGCCGACTTACGCCCGCTTGCGGAGCGGAGCGCTGCGAGGGACAGCATGCCCGTGCCCCAGGCCGCAGCGCGGCGAACTGCGGCCACAGCACGGTCAGGCCGACGCCCTTCAGGAACACGCCGCGCACGATCACAGGAAGTAGCGCAGCGGGATCAGCGTCGTGACCCACTGGATGATGCGCGGCATGTTCTCGATCGGGAAGATGAAGCCGGACAGGTAGATCATCGGCATCGAGGAAGAAGAACGTCGCCGTCATCATCGCCTGCTGCTGGGTCGATGAGATCGGTCGAGACGAACAGGCCCAGCCCCAGCGTGCACAGCAGATAGACCAGGCAGCCCGATCCAGCAGCAGCAGCAGCGCTGTCCCTCGAGCGGCACCTCGAACCAGTACACCGCCACCAGCCACGACGAGGACCGCGTCGACGAGGCCGACCAGCGCGTACGGCAGCAGTTTGCCGAGGATCAGTTCCCACCGCGACAAGCGGCGTCACGTTCAACTGCTCGAGCGTGCCCAACTCGCGTTCGCGGACGATGGCCATCGAGGACAGGTTGGCGGTCACCAGGAGCAGGAGCAGGCCAGCACGCCGGGGACCATGAAATCGCGGCTCTCCAGTTCCGGGTTGAACCAGACGCGCACGCGCCCGTCGATCCGGCGCGCCGCGCACGCCCGTTCGGCCAGCGAGCGCCGCATTGAAGTCCCTGACCAGGCCGCTGGCATAGGCCAGCGCGACGCCGGACGAGTTCGCGTCGGTGCCGTCGGCCAGAATCTGCACCTGCGCGTCCGCCCGGGCTGGCCGCGGCCGCGAGCATGCGCGCCTCGCAGACCCGGCGGGCACGACGAGCGCCAGCCACGCCTGCCCGCTGGCCAGGTGCGCGTCAACGCGGCGGACGTCGACTTCCTCGGCCACGATGTCGAAATAGGGCGACCCGCGCGAACCGCTCGATCAGCTGGCGGCTTCGATCGTCCGGTCGCCGTCCACGACGACGATCGGCACGTTCCGCACGTCCGTCGTCGCCGCATAGCCGAGGAGCAGTCAGCTGGACGATCGGCGCGATGATGATCAGCCGCAGCAGGTGCGGGCTCTGCCAGAGTTCGAGGAACTCCTTGCGCATGAGCGCCCGCATCGCGGCGCCTCATCGCTGCGCCAGCCTCACGGCCGACAGAGCCCAGCACCGCGCAGCCCAAACACGGCGAGCGCCGCCATGCGGCGCGAGGATCACGTCGCTCAGCGCCCGGCCCTTCAACACGACGCCGCGCAGCGCGACGAGGAAATACTTCGCCGGCACGATCGTCCGTCACGTACTGCAACGGCACCGGCATGCTCGCAATGGGAAAGATGAATCCCGAGAGCATGAACACGGGCAGGAACGCCAGCAGCATCGAGGCCTGCAGCGCGACCTGCTGCGTGTCGGCCATCGGTCGAGACCAGCAGCCCGGTGCCGAGCGCCGGTCACCAGGAACACGCGCCACCACCACGAAGAGCGCGAACCAGTCGCCGCGCATCGGCAGGCCGAACATGGCCATCGCGGCGAAGATGATCAGAAACGCCGACGTCTGCGCCAGCACGAGATAGGGCAGCGTCTTGCCCACGACGAACGACAGCGTCGAAATCGGGCGCCATGCGAATCTGCTCGATCGTCCCGTTTTCCTTCTCGCGGACGATGGACAGCGAGGTGGAGACCACGGCGGAGATCGTCGCGATGTAGGCGATCAGGCCGGGCACCAGGAACAGCGTGCTGCGCAGCTCCGGGTTGTACCAGACCCGCGAAGCGACGCCGACCAGCGGCACCCGCACCTCCGCGCCCAGGCCGGGCGGACACGTCGATGAGCACGCCGTTGACGTAGCCGAGCACGGTCGTCGCCGTGTTGGCGTTGTCGCCGTTCAGCAGGACTTGAAGGTCCGTGGTCTCGCCTCGGTTGATCTGGCGTGAAAAGCCTTCGGGCACGACGAGCAGGATCCGGATCTGCGCCGCGGTCCATCAGTTGCCCGATGTCGGCCTCGCGCTCCACCGTCGCCACCTGGTCGAAGTACGCGGATCGCAGGAACGCGGCCACCACGGTGCGGCTCTCCTCGGAGCCGATCGCGGTCCTGCACGGCCAGCGACACGTGGCGAATGTCGAAGTTCAGGGCGTACCCGAACAGAAACAGGAAGAAGACGGGAATGAAGAGCAGGATGACGAGGCTTCGCCGATCGCGGCGGATCTGCCGCAGTTCCTTCACGGCCACGGCCAGAATGCCCCTCATGCCGCGTCTCCCCGGGCCCAGCCGATCGACCACGTCCAGGAACACGTCTTCGAGCGACGGCACCACCGTCGTGGCGCTGTCCACCACCTGGCCGGCGCCGGTCAGCCCGCCCGTGATGGCGGAGATCGGCGTGGCGGCGCTCCGCAACACCGCGTGCACGGCGGTGCCGAACAGGCTGGTCTTCTCCACGAGCGGGCTCTCATCCAGCCACGCCATCACACTCACCGGGTGGGGGCCGCGCACCTCGACGATGGGACGGTCGGCGAACGTCGCCTTCAGCGCGCTGATGGGGCCGAGCGCCGCCAGCTTTCCGACGTGCATGATCGCGACGCGATCGCAGCGCTCCGCCTCATCCAGGTAGTGCGTCGTGACGAGCACGGTGGTGCCGGCACGCGACAGGTCGTCGATCAGCCGCCAGAATTCGCGCCTCGACACCGGGTCCACTCCGCCGGTGGGCTCGTCCAGGAACAGAATCGGCGGCTCGTGCAACAGCGCGCAGCCGAGGGCCAGCCGCTGCTTCCAGCCGCCGGACAGATTGCGCGCCAGTTCCCGCTCGCGCCCCGCCAGGCCGCCAATCTCCAGCGCGAACGCCCGCCGCCGCTTCAGTCGATCGCCGGTCAGCCCGTACAGGCCCGCATAGAACTCGATGTTCTGCTCCACCGTCAGCAACTCGTACAGCGAAAAGCGCTGGGACATGTACCCGATGCGCCGCTTGACGCCTTCCGGATCGCGCTCGACATCGATGCCGTCCACGGTCGCCCGGCCTGACGTGGGTTTCAGCAGGCCGCACAGCATGCGGATGGTCGTGGACTTGCCGGCGCCGTTGCTGCCGAGGAACCCGAATACTTCGCCGCGCCGCACGTCGAACGTCACGTCGTCCACGGCGCGGAAGGCGCCGAACGTGCGCGACAGATGGTCGACGGCGATGACGGCGGCCGACGAGGCGTCGGGCATGACTATTGATCTCCGATCGCGCGGAGCAGCCGCGCCTCGTTGAGCCGCAGGCTCGCGTTGAGGCGCGTGCGTTCGAGCTGGGCTTCGAGCAGCGCCACCTGCGCGTCCAGCACGTCGGTGCTCGTCGCGACGCCGGCGCGAAAACGCTCCCCGACGACCCGATGGGCCTCCGCCGCGGCAGTCACGGCCTGCTCCGACGCGGCGATCGCCTCCCGGCCGATTTCGACGTCGAGGACGCGCTGCCGCACCTCGACGGACACCAGCTCATCGAATTGCGCGCGCCTGGCGTCCACGGCGCCGGCCTGGGCGGTGAGGACCGCGGCTTGCGCCTTCGAGCGGCCGCTGTCGAAGAACGGCCACACGAAGTTCAGGCTGCCGCTCCAGGAATTCCGCCACTCGTTGACGGGAGGAATGATGCGCGCGTTCGGCTTGGCTTCCTCGAACCAGGCGCCCGCGGTCGCATACGGGTTCAGGTTCGCCAGCGTCGCCTTCGCCGACTGGCGCAGGCCTTCGCCACGCGCGGTGAGGCCGGCCCGCTCGGCCCGCTGGACCAGGGCGCGCGCCACGAGATCATCCACCGGTGTCGCCGCCAGTTCCACGGCCCGAGGCAGCGCCTGATCCACCGGGCTCCCCGTCTGCAACGACGACCCCGCCGGCGCGCCAATGAGTCTGGCCAGGTCCAATTCCGCCACGGCTTCCTCGTTGCGGGCCTGCAGCAACCGCACGTACTGCCGGGCCCGCTGGGCCTGCGCCGACAGCAGGTCGTTCGGCGGCAGGAATCCGGTCTCCACGCGGGCTTTCACGTCGCTGACCCAGGCATCGGTGCGGGCGAGGGACTCGACGAGCACGCGCGCGCTTTCCCGGGCCGTGGCCAGCAGCCAGTAGGTCCGCATCACGTCCAGGCGGACATCGGCTTCGACGGACCGCAGGTCGGCGCCGGCCGCCGTGACGTCCGCGTCGGCCGCGGCGACGTTGCTCGCGACACGGCCGAAGCTGTAAATGGGCACCAGCACTTCGGCGCGGGCTTTGTACAGGTTGGGGATGTTCGGATACAGGACGCGCGCTGCCGCCCTGGCCATCCGGAATCAGGAACTCCGTGACGTCATTCAGACGCAGATACTGCATCGACGCGTTCGCGGTGGGCAGGCCAATCGCCCTCAGCGCCGTGACCGACGATTCCGCCGCGGCCTGACGCGCCCGCGCCTCGACCAGGCGCGGCGAGTGCTCCAACGCCAACCGCACGGCCTCGTCAACCGTCAGCGCCGACGCCACCGGCGGCGCCTGCGCGGCGGCCGGGACCGGCACCAGGCCCGCGCCCCCCAGGGCGATGACCGCCACGCCGATGATCTGCAGTCGACTCATGCGTCCCGCCATCACACTCTCTCCGTCGCATCCGGCGCGGCGCGCGCCGCGGCGTCAGCCAGGCGTTCGATGAACACGTCCTCCAGCGTCGGCCTGATCGTGCGCCACCCGCTGACGGCCACTCCTGCCGACTCCAGCGCCCGCCGGATCGGTTCCGCTTCGGCTTCCGCGGCCACGCGTACATGGAGCCGGTCACCAAAGAGCTGCACATGCCCATCGCCGATGGCCTCGCGCGCCACCTCGAGCGCGCGGCGCGGCGGCGCGGCCACGACTTCCACGAGCACGCCGGATGCCGCCGCCTGGAGCCGGCCGGGTTCGTCGTCGGCCAGCACCCGGCCCTCGGCAATCAAGGCGACCCGTCCGCACCGCTCCGCTTCATCCAGGTACGGCGTCGCCAGCACAATCGTGAGCCCCTGGCTGAGAAACTCCGCCAGCAGCTTCCAGAACTCCCGCCGGGACACCGGGTCCACGCCGGTCGTGGGCTCGTCGAGCACCAGCACGGGCGGTTCGTGCACGAGCACGCAGGCCAGCGCCAGCTTCTGCTTCATGCCGCCCGACAGGCGGTCGGCCCGCCGCGCGCGGAACGGTTCGAGGCCGGTGAGGCCGAGCAGACGCGTCCGACGCGCGGCGAAATCCGACACGCCGTGAATGCGCGCGAAGAACTCGATGTTCTCGTCAATGGACAGGTCGCCGTACAGACTGAATCGCTGCGACACGTAGCCGATCGTCTCCGCGGCGACGCGCCGGCGCGAGAACGGGTCCACGCCGCGCACGCGCACCGTGCCCGCGTCCGCCTTCACCAGCCCGCAGATCATGCGGAGCGCTGTCGTCTTGCCGGCGCCGTCGGGCCCGATGATGCCGAACATCTCGCCGTGGCCGACGGCCAGCGTCAGGCCATCGACCGCGCGCGTCCGGCCGAACGCCTTCCGCACGCCGGACAGCTGGACGATCGGCGCGGCGGTCTCGCCCATCGCTACCGGACTCCCGATCCCAGATCGACCGTGACGGGCATGCCGGGCTTCAGGATGCCCCGGCGATTGTCGACGGAGACTTTCACGCGATAGACGAGCTTCGCGCGCTCATCCGGCGTCTGCACGTTGCGCGGCGTGAACTCCGCCTTCGGCGACACGAAGCTGACCCGGCCCTCGATGCGATCGCCGGCATCGGTCATGACGGTCGCCGGCTGGTCGATCGCGATGCGCGGCACGATCGGCTCCGGCACGTAGACGCTCGCCCAGGCCCGATCGAGATCGACGATCAGCGCGATCGGCGTGCCGGCGGCGACCATCTCGCCCGGCTCGGCCAGCCGAGAACTGACGATGCCCGCCAGGGGCGCGGTGATCACGGCTTCCGTGAGGTCGTGCTCGAGCGCCGCGATCTGGGCCGACACGACCTGCACCCTCGCGCGCGCCGCGCTGAGCTCCTCCGGCCTGGCGCCGGCCCTCTGCCGGTCGAGCGCGGACGTCGCCGCGGCCAGGCGGTCACTGGCCGCGCGAAGCCGGGCCTCGGCCAGTTGGCGGCGCGTCACCGCGTCGTCGCGTTGCTTGGTCGACCCGGCGTTCAGGCGCACCAGTTGCTCGAACCGCACCTCGTCCGCCCGCGCCGACGTGAGTTCCGCGGCGACGGCGAGGCGCTCGGACTCCGCCGTGGCCACCTGCGCCTCGGCCTGCTGGATGTCCTCTTTCCTCGATCCGGCGAGCAGCAACTGCAGCATCGCGGCGGCCTGATCGCGCTCGGCGCGCGCCCGCTGCCGCGCAAACTCGAGGTCGGTCGTCACCATGGTGGCGACGACGGCGCCCGCCTCGATGCGCGCGCCCTCGACCGCGTTGACGGCCGCGATCCGGCCGGCGATCTTGGACGACACCCGCACCGTCGTGGCCTCAACGTAGCCGCTGGCCAGGTTGTCAGCGCCGTTCCCGCGGGTGCACCCGCCCGCGGCGCCGCACAGCCAGACCGCGCTCATGGCGGCGATTAGTCGTTTCATCGTTCACGTCTCCTCGAAGGGGCTGGAGCGGCCAGGACCGCCAGGGTGGCAGCCTGTACGTGGGCAATCATGTCGGTCAGTTCCGGCGGCGCGACCGGCGCCGGCAAGAGGCGGCCGACGCGCGCGCGAAACGGGGCCGAGGCCGCGAAGAACATCAGCGGCGCCACGATGCTGATCTGGACGACCAGGGGATTGACGGGCCGGAACACGCCCGCCCGCTGACCGTCGGCGAGGATCGCGGCCAGCGTCTCGAGCACGCGCCGCAGCGCCATCACCACCGTGGCATCCAGATGGCGGCCGCCTTCGGAGATTTCGCGAAGCCAGATCGCCGGGAACGCCGGCCGCGCCAGGGCCTCGCGCGCCATGGCCTCGATGAACCGGCGCACCTGCTCGTCGGCGGGCCAGCCCCGGGACCCGCGCCGACGCGGCGGCTTCGCCCAGCGCGCCGAACTGCTCGCGGAGGATGGCCAGGTAGAGGCCGGCTTTGCTCTGGAAATGGTAGTAGAGCATCGCCTTGTTGACCCTGGCGCGCGCGGCGATGCGATCGACCTTGGCGCCATCGAACCCGCGCGCGGCGAATTCCGCGGTGGCGGTGGCGAGCAGCCGCTGCTTGGTCGAGACGCCACCGGGGCGGGGCCGGGCCATGGGTGGACTATACTAACTAGATAGTTAACTCGGTGTCAAGAGAAAAAACTGGAGAACTGGAGAACTGGGGAACGAGCGGGAACGCGGGAACTGGGCTTGCCCGCCGAAGCCCGAAGGGCGCAAGGCGTGAACTACAGCAACTGTTGCAGCCGGTGGTAGCCGGCCCGGCTCACCGGCAGCTTCGTGCCGTCCGACAGAATCGCCACGCGGCTGTCCTTCGCGTAGAGCTCCACGCGGGCCAGCCGCTCCATGTTCAGCAGATAGGACCGATGGATGCGGACGAACCGGCGCGCATCCAGCGCCGCCTCCACCTCCGCCATCGTCTGCTCCTTGAGCAGCAGCTTGCCGCCCGTGCGGAACCCGACGTAGTCGTCCTGCGCCTCAACGTAGTCGATGCGATCCACCGGAATCACGTGCACCTGGGCGCCGTCCCGAATCACGACCCGCTCCACCGTTTCACCGGGCCGCCGGACGCTGGCCCGGAGATCGCGCACCGGCGGCGCCCCGGCCAGGCCGCGCTCCCGCACGCGATCCAGGGCCGTCGCCAGCCGCTCCGGCGTCACCGGCTTCAGCAGGTAGTCGACGGCGTGCACATCGAACGCCCGGATGGCGAAGTCGTCGTAGGCCGTCACGAAGATCACCGGCACGTCCCGGCCGATCAGTTCGAGCACGTCGAACCCGTCCAGCTTTGGCATCTGGACATCAAGCAGGACGGCGTCCGGGCGCATCTCGGCCACGGCCTTCACCGCCTCGAACCCGTTCTGGCACTCCGCCACCAGTTCCACGTTGGGCACCGACGCCAGGGCCTGGATGACCGCCAGCCTCGCTGGCGTTTCGTCATCCACCACAATCACCCGCAGCGGCCGGGCGCTTCCCGTCATGCCGCCCCCTCCTCCACCGGCACCGTGATGGCCACGCGATAGACGCCGTCACGCGCCTCCGCGGTCAGCGCCGCGCGGTCGCCAAACGTGGCAGCCAGGCGCCGGCGCACGATGTCCATCCCGAAACCGGTACCCGCACGCCGCACGTCGGCATCGTACGGGATTCGTCGATCGACGATGAGCACGCGAGGGCCCGCGCGCGACGCCTCAATCCGGATCGTGCCGCCTTCCACGAGCGTCGCCACGCCGTGGCGCACCGCATTCTCCACGAGCGGCTGGATGAGCAGCGGCGGCACCCGCATCGCCGCCACGTCGTCCGCCACCGCCGTCGCGAACGTCAACCGCGATCCGAACCTCACCCGTTCCACACCCAGGTACTGCTCCGCGAGCACGGCCTCGCGCCCCAGCGGAATCCGCACTTCCCGGCCGAGCGCCAGGCTGTCGCGCAGGAACTCCGCCAGCCGGATGCACATCTGCCGGGCCTGGTCGGGGTCGGCCGACATGAGTCCGACGATCGAGTTGAGGCTGTTGAAGAGAAAATGCGGATCGACCTGCGCCCGAAGCGCCCGCAACTCGGCGTCGCGCTGCGCGACCTGCGACTCGAGCGCCGAACGCTGCGCGACCGCCGACACTTCGGACGCCTGCAGGACGTAGTGCACGGTCAGTGCCAGCAAGTAGCCGAGCACGCCCAGGCCGAACAGCAGGGTGAACAGCTCGACCATGCGGTCGAGCGGCAGGTCGAACGCGGACGCCGCGAGGAGTTGCCACCACCAGCGGCCCAGCCCGGCCCACAGCGATGAGGTGACCATCGCGGCGCCGGCGGCCGTGGCGCCAATCCGGATGGCGCTGGTGCGCGACAACGGCATGGCCTTGCAGAGGTACCAGGCGGAGAGCGACACGGGCGCGGCGACCAGCCCCATCGGCACCCCGAACACGAGCGCCGGGATCCACGGCACGCCAATCAACACGCGGACGAGGAGCGCCAGCACGCCGCCGGCCAGGCTCCACGCGGTCAAGTGGAGCCGCAGCCGCAGCGGGTCGCCGAGAATCGGGTGCACGGGTCCAGTCTACGTCTTGATGTCGACGCCGCCCATGATCACGACGCCCTTGACGATGAGCCGGTTGCGGGACATCTGCGTGCCCGTGCTCCGATCGTCCGCGCCTCCCATGATCGGGGTGATCTGCGTTCGAGACCGCCCAGTCGGGCGGCACGGTGATTTCGATGCCGCCCCAGATGACGAAGACGTCAATGACCGCTTCACCCTGATCCGTGCCGGCCTGGCGCAGATCGAACTCGATCCCGCCCATGATGGCGGTCAGGTCGGCGTGCTTGAACGCGGGCGACGACACGCGCCGCTGGAGGCCGGACCAGATCGCCAGTTCCGACATCTTCGGCTCCATCGTGCCGGGCCGCGGTCCGTCCGACGGCGTCGCGCCCGGCGCCGGCGACCCGCTGAACACGACGCCGACCTGCACCTTCCCCGTCGTCTGCTGGTCGGTGAACGCCCGTGACACGATCAGGATGCCCATCACGATGATCGCGACCGGCCACCAGCGCCAGATATCGAAACGCAGGAAGAAGAACATCTCAAGGACGAACAGGGTTCCGACGAGAATCAGAAGGCCGCCGGCCACGCGGCCCGATCGCGCCTCGTCGTGCAGGACTTTCGCGACGCCGACGAGGATCAGCCCGAACGGCCAATAACGCATGAGCTGATCGGCCTCCATCATGCCCAGGTTGTCGAGCATCAAGGCCAGGCCGAAGCCGACGACAATCAGGCCCACCACCAGCCGTGGCGTCAGCCACCCCGCGCGCGGTTCATTGGTCATGGCGGTCCTCCACCTTCAGCGGGTCGCCGGCCCCTGGGCCGCGACGCCGGGAGTCGTTCTTCCGGCCGACCATCATCATCACACCCGCCGCGATGATGAAGAGCGGCCACGAGTCGTGCAGCCTGAACACGCGGTAGTTGTTCAGGAGGAAGATCGCGCCCACGAACAGGAACCAGAATCCGCTCCCGCGCCGGCCGGCCGCGTCGGTGCCCAGGTAGCGGCCGAGCCCGATCACGATCAGAATCACCGGCCAGAGCCGGCTGAAATGCCAGCTGACGTCAAGTTGCCCGGCCAGCAGCAGCACGCCAATCGAGATGACCAGCACGCCCGTTGTCAGCTGCGACGCTTGTCTGTTGTCCACGCGCTCCCCGCTTCCTGCCCGGCCTCAGAAGATCCGGCCGAGCACGGTGGCCATCGCGACCGGTCTGGTCAGCAGCAACCAGAACAATCCGCCGGCCAGCACGGTGGCCGCCCCACCGAGAATCGCCGCCCTGATCAACCACTTGTCCAACTGCGCCATGCGTCGCGCTCCAGCCTTCAAGAAGGAGGATACGGAACTGGCGCCCGAAGGTCTCGCACGGTCCGGCCAACGGCGGTTCGCCCCCGGTGAGTGGCGTACAATCACGGTCAAGAGGTCGCATGGCGCTCTTCAGCCGCTCCAAGAACCCCGAACCAGTGCTGGACCGCTCGGATCCCTCTGGCGCGCTGATTTCCCTCCGCCAGGTCGAGAAGTCGTTCGCGCACGGCACCAGCCGCACCTGGGTGCTGCGGCGCATCTCGTTCGACATCCAGCCCGGCGAATTCGTGTCCATCATGGGACCGTCCGGCGCCGGCAAGTCGACGCTGCTCCACATCATCGGGATGCACGACAGCGAATGGACCGGCGAGTACGGCTTCGCCGGGCAGCCCGTCCACCGCCTGAGTCCGAAGGACCGGGCGCAGCTGCACAAAGCCACACATCGGATTCGTCTTCCAGAGCTACCACCTGCTGGATCACCTGACGGTCTACGAGAACCTGGAAGTGCCGCTCTCCTATCGCGACGTCAAGAAGGCGGAGCGCGACAGCCTGGTGTGCGACACGCTCGACCGGTTCAACATCGTCGGCAAGAAGGACCTGTACCCGAGCCAGCTGTCGGGCGGGCAGCAGCAACTCGTCGCCGTGGCCCGCGCGGTCATTGCCGGACCGAAGGTCGATCCTGGCCGACGAGCCCACCGGCAACCTGCATTCGAGCCAGGGTCGCGAGATCATGGAGCTGTTCACGAAGCTGAACGGCGCAGGCACGACGATCATGCAGGTGACGCACTCGGACGCGAACGCCGCGTTCGGCACGCGGGTGATCGAACTCAAGGACGGATGGATGGCCGACATGACGACCGCCGAATGCGCCTGCGCGCGGCTTGCGGTGCACGCGATCCCTGACGGCGACCGGCGTCGCGGCGGTGTCGGCTGTGCGCGGTCCCAGCCGGCGAAAGCAGTACCCGCTCAAGGGACAGGTGCTGTCCGTCAACCCGGAGCGCCAGCAAATCACGCATCAAGCACGAAGACATCCGGGCCTCATGCCCGGCATGACGATGAGCTTCCCCGTGGCCAACGCCGGAATCTGCTGCACGGGCCGCGAGCCGGGCGGAGTTGATCACGGCGACGCTCGAAATACCGAATGCCGTCGCCCGCCTGACCGCCATCGAGCGGGTGGGCTTCTCGCCGCTGCCCACCGACACGAACGCCGCCGCCATGGCCGGGGGCCTGCTGCAGGCAGGCGACGAGGTGCCGGACGCGGCGTTCATCGACCAGCAGAACCGGCGGCGCGCCGTTTATCGCGAGTGGCGCGGATCGGTCACGCTGCTACGTTCATCTACACGCGCTGCCCGCTCCCGAATTTCTGTCCGCTGATGGACCAGAATTTCGCCGCAGCTGCAGCGGCGATCGCGGGCGACCCACCCTGCGCGCGGCGTCAAGCTGGTGACGATTTCGTTCGATCCGGACATCGACACGCCGGAGGTGCTGGCCACCGACGCCGGCGGACTAGGCCGACCCGGCGGTCTGGACGTTCCTCACCGGCGATCAGCGTCACGGTGGACCGGTTTGCCGCGGCATGGGCGTCGGCCTGATGCGGACGCGGACAGCGTCGAGATCACCCACAACCTGCGGACCGATCCTGATCGGCGCGGACGGCAAGCATCGTCGCAGATCTACTCGGGCAACGAATGGACGCCGGCCGGCGCTGGACGACATCCGCAGGCCGCCCTGCGCCACCGTGACCGTGACCGCGCCGGACCGCTCACGATCTTCACCGCGGGCGGAGCGCCGCGTCATCCGCGCGCATCCGGACGCCGCGCGACGGTGCAGCGACTTCCTGAACGCGCTGCCGTACAACACCGAGCCGCCGCCGGGTCCGGCGCATCCTGCGGTCGTTCCGCGGCGTCGTCAGGCGTCACACCGCACATTGCCTCGAAGCCGCGCTCACCGCGGCCGTCATCCTCGAACAGCACGGCTATCCGCCGCTCGTCATGAGCCTGGAGTCGATCGACGAGCTCGATCACGTGGTGTTCGTTTACCGGCACCGAGGGGCTGATGGGGATTCCGTGGCGCGGTCGCGCGATCCCGGCCTGCACGGGCGCAAAGCCCGTGTTCCGCACGCTGCGCGCCTGGCGCAGAGCTACTTCGAGCCGTTCATCGACAAGACCGGCTGCGTCAAGGCCTACGGCGCCGTCGATCTGCGCGGTCCTGGGGCGCTACGACTGGCGGCTGTCGACGGGCAACGTGTGGAAGGTCGAGCGGCTGCTCTTCGACATTCCCGCACCGGCCGATTCGGTGCTCTCCGGCGCGGGTCACAGCGGCTGCGGCGAGCGGTACTTCGCGTTCATCAAGGCGAATCCCGGTCAGCAAGCCGATGTTCTACGACCGGCGCGCGTGGACAGCGCTCCCGGCTGGCTTCGCGGGGACGAATCGACCGTGAAGGCGTGACGCCGTGAAGCCAGACTCAGAAGCTTCATTCCTTCACTGCTTCACGGTGATTCGTTTTGGGGACGACCGGTCAGTCCAAATCGAAATCGCGTCGCGGCTTGGAGACGGGCTCTTCCTTGGCCTGACTCAGCGCTTCTTCGAAGCGCTTGCGAGAGCGCGTCGCCGCGCGTCTTCTCGGACTGCACGGACTGCTCGAAGAGCGCGTCGCGGCGGGCCTTGGCCTCGGCCAGAATCTGATGGGCCTCGTCGAGCTTCGGCTTGTCCGCCCGCTCCGGCTCGACGTGGCGGACGACGCGCTTGAGCCCCTCGTCGATCACCAGCGTCGACTGGCAGCACGGGCACGTCACTTCGTATTCGGTCCTGAGCTTGCCCATCTGTGCGTTCCTCCGGCCGTGCCGTGGCCCAGGGACTATCATACGCATATGCCGCGCGACTGGATCGACGTCCGCGTCGCGACCTACAACATCCATCGCTCGCGCGGCTTGGACCGCCGCACGCGGCCAGAGCGCATCGCCGCGGTCCTCGCGGCCGTCGAGCCCGACATCGTCGCCCTGCAGGAAGTGATCGGGCCTGGCCTGAGCGGCCCGGGTCACGCCGAAGCGAGATCGGCGCGGCGCTCGGCATGGGCTGGATCATGGCGCCCACGCGCGAATTGCGGCGCCACGCGTTCGGGAACGTCGTGCTCAGCCGCTTCCCGATCCGCGAGCATGGCCAGATCGACCTGTCGTGGAAGACCTGCGAGCCGCGCAACAGCCAGCGGGTGGCATCGATCTCGGCGCGGCCGCGGCTGCTGCAGGTGTACAACGTGCATCTCGGCACGGCGCTGCTCGAGCGGCGCTACCAGGCGCCGCGGCTGGCGTGCTGGATTCACGACGCCGCGTCCGCGCGGGCCGAAGATCGTGCTCGGGGATTTCAACGAGTGGGGGCGCGGCCTCGGTCGGACGTGCTGGCCCGCCGACTCCAGAGCGTGGACCTCTATTCCGCACCTCAAGCGCCGCCGAACCTACCCGGGCTTCTTCCCCGTGCTGCACCTGGACCACATCTACTTCGAGGGGGACGTCGAGATCCGGCGCATCGAGCTGCCGCGCACACGGCTCTCGCTGGTCGCGTCCGATCACTTGCCGCTCGTGGCGGACATCCGAGTGCGGTTCTGACACGAGCGCCGGGCGCCCGCAGACCCGCCAGGCTAACCGAGGCTAACCGTCTTCGTAGTCGGGCTGGATGGGCGGTGGCAGCCTGGTGACGGGGCGCATCGTCGCGCGGTGATCGTAGAGGGGCATCCCGGCGACGTGGATCGCGATCGTGCACGTCTCCGCCTTGCGGTTGAGCACGACCGTCACGGGCGCGCCAGGGCCGCCGCCCTGAAACCCGATGCGGCAGCCGCACGCCAGGCGCCCGGTGAGCGGCGTCGTCATCTCCTTCATGGCGACACCCGGGGCGCGGACGACACGAGCGCCTTGACCTGCGCGTCGAACCAGGCCTTCGTCGCCGGGCCCCTTCTGTGTCGTCTGGATCGTGCCGTCCGCGCGGATGAACCAGGTGACCGGAATGGCGACGACGGCGTCGTACGCTTCCTGCAGCGCGTCCTGGCCCTGGCCGACGAGCACGGGATAGTTGATGCGGTACTCGGCCGCGAACGGACGCAACTGTTCCGGGGTGTCGTCCACCGACACGCCGAGCACGGTCAGGTTCTGGGACCGGTATTGATCCACGAGTTCGACGAAGGCGGGGATTTCCAGCCGGCAGGGGCCGCACCACGTGGCCCAGAAGTTCAGGATGATCGGACGGCCGCGGTAGTCGGCCAGCCTGACGTCGGCGCCGTTCATGTCCTTGAGCGTGAAGTCGAGGTTCGCTTCGGCCGCCGTACGGGTCGTCGTGGCGCGACCCGGCCATGCGGAGACGCCAACGGCCACGCACGCCGCCACCGCCAACGACCATCGGAATGCTCGCGCCATCGTCACGGAATCAGACCCTGCCGACAACATTACTACAACCGGGCTGGCGCGGCCCGAGAGGTCGCCCCCACGTGCCCACACGCGGCGTCGATCTGTCCTCCTTTTCGAGGGGCGCGGAGCCGAAACGCCCCGGCAATTCAGGGCGGGCCTGAGGGCACGCAGTTTGCTCGGGTAGGTGTAATATTTCGATTGGGTTCGGAAATCGACTTAACTGTCCTCCTCTGAGGTGTTCTGATGGGAGTGCGCCGCTTGCGCATGTCGACGATCGTCCTTGGCGTTCTCGCCGCCGCGCTGGCCGGGCTGTGGCCGGCGCCGGCAGGCGCGCAGACGCCGTTCGTGCCCTACTTCGGCAAGAACGAGATCCGGTTCTTCACCTTCGAGTGGAAGGTCTACAAGACCGAGCATTTCGAGATCTACTACTACCCCTCCATCGAACCGCACCTCGAGCGCGTCGCCGGCTACGCGGAGAACGCCTACACGCACATCAGCGGCGAGTTGAAGCACGACCTGCCCGAACGCATTCCCGCTGATTCTGTTCAAGACGCAGAGCGAGTTCCAGACGAACAACGTGTTCGTGGGCGTGCCGGAAGGCGTGCTGGCGTTCGCCGAGCCGGAGCGGCGCCGCATGGTCCTGCCCATCGACGAGCCACCGGACCAGTTGTACCGCCTGATCACGCACGAACTCACGCACCAGTTCGAGTTCGACATCATCCCGCACGGGCTGCTCGGATCCTCCCTGCCGCTGTGGATGGATGAAGGCCTGTCCAACTACATGGCAGGCTACTGGAACATCATCGACCTCATGCAGGTCCGCGAAGCGGCGCTGTCGGACAACGTGCCGCGGATGAGCCGCTTCGAATCGCAGCCGATGTCGGGGCGGCTGCCCTACTCCATGGGCCATGCCGCCTTCGAGTTCATCGGTGGACAAGTGGGGCAAGGAAGGCCTGCGGCAGTTCCTGTTCTCGCTGCGGAAGAGCGCCGTCGGCGGCGGCGAAAGCGCGTACAAGGAAGCCCTCAAGGTCGAACCCGACGAGTTCGACGATCTGTTCGAGCGCTACCTGATGGAGCGGTTCCGGCCGTTTCGCGACAAGGAGCGGCCCGTGGACTACGGGCGGAACCTGGCGCCGATCGCCGGACCGGACGCACTACCCGGCCGTCCTGTCCATCGAGGCCGTCGCCGAGCGGCGACATGATTGCGGCGGTCGTCGCCAATTCGCGCGACTACGAGCTCGACATCATTCTGATCTCGGCCAAGGACGGCCAGATCATCCGCAATCTGACCAAGGGATTCGACTACACGAACCGCATCGAGTACATCGCGACGGCCGGCGGCTTGCGCGGCAACCTGATGCCGTGGATCGCCTGGGCGCCGGTCGGCGACACGATTGCGTATTTCGCGCGGACCGGCAAGTTCAAGTCGCTGCTGCTCCAGAACGTGGCGACCGGCCACATCGAGAAGCGCCTCGAGCTGAGGACGGTGGACGGCCCGGAGTCCCCGTCCTTCAGCCCCGACGGGAAGAAGGTGGTGTTCGCCGCGCTCCAGGACGGCATTACCGACATCTACATCGATCGACATCGAGACCTCCGCCGTCACCAACCTGACGAAGGACTCCGATCGCCGACTTCTCGCCGGCCTTCTCACCCGACGGCCGCTCCATCGTGTATTCCGCCCGT
Organism: uncultured Acidobacteriota bacterium; assembly: GCA_963751445.1. Classification (GTDB taxonomy): domain Bacteria; phylum Acidobacteriota; class Vicinamibacteria; order Vicinamibacterales; family SCN-69-37; genus DASUGC01. Next base: position 159,973 of record CAVVUL010000011.1, read on the forward strand.
GTGAGCAGCAACGACAAGCTGTTCCAGCTCGATCTGGCCACGGGCCAGAAGACGCAGCTGACGTTCGGCACGCACGACGACATGGCCGCGAAGTTCTTCAACACCACGACCCTCGTCTTCACGTCGACGGCGATGGATCCGAAGGTGCCGCTGGCGCCCGAAGTCGCCCAGAACGGCAACATCCCGAACATCTGGACGATGGACCTGACGACCCGCCAGCTGCAGCAGCTGACCGATACCACGCAGCGGCAACGTCTCGCCGGTGCGTGCTGCGGCGGCAGCGATGCGATGCGAGTGGCGTTCGTGACGTACTACAAGGGCCAGGAGCAGCATCCACACCGATTGCCGGCAACCGCGTGCTGGCCACGGTGGCGGCCTCGCGACTTCGGCGAGCCGGGCCCGATTGTCGAATTCACGCCGCAGATGGCCACACGCTCGTCCGCGGAGAACATCCACAAGAAGGGCAAGTTCGAGGGCCTGAGCCTGGCCGGCCGGCCGCCGATCGCGCTCGGCGTCACCAGCAGCGGCAACTTCTACGGCAACACCGAGGTGACGTTCACGGACCTGCTGGGCGATCAGCAGATCAGTTTCTATTCCCAGTCGGTGTCGCAGTACCGCGCCGCTGGCGTTCAACTACCTCACCATCGAGAAGCGCCTCCAGTGGGCGCTGCAGGGCTTCATCGCAGGACATTGTTCTACTACGGGCAGAACTGCGGCCCTCTACAGACCCTCGCCTGGTCCCGTTCGTCGACCGCAATACGGCGGAAGCCGTGCAGAGCCAGCGGGGCGCCACGGCCTTCGTGATCTACCCGTTCAACCAGCTACATGCGGGTCGAGTTCTCCGGCGGCTACATGTACCTGGACGAGCACTACAACGACCCCGTGCTGCAGGAGCTGTCGCAGCAGTACCAGACCGACCAGTACGGCACGCCCGGTCTTCCGCAAGGGCAACGTGCTGCCGTATCGGCGTGTCGCTCATCCGTGAGACGACGGTGTTCCGCGAATACGGCCCCGTGGCCGGCAACACCTTCAAGCTGTCGTTCTACGGGATCGCCGGGTGACGGCCAGAACTGGCTGTCGCGCCAGACGCTGGACGTCGACCTGCGCCACTACCAGCGCCTCGATGGCCAACGGCGTGCTGGCCTTCCGCTTCAAGGGGTTCCGGAGCTGGGGCACGAACCCGGACTACTTCTACTTCGGCGGCAACTCGGAAATGCGCGGCTACGAGTACCTGCAGTTCATCGGCCAGAAGGCGTTCTTCACCAACGTCGAATTGCGCTTCCCGCTGGTGGAGGCGCTGCTCACGCCCATCGGCGTGCTGGGCGGCCTGCGTGGCGTGCTCTTCTTCAACATGGGTGGCGCCGGCTTCAACAACGCGGACTTCCGGACCATGGCCACCGGAACGGAGTCCATCCCGGTCTTGCTGGGCTACGCCTCGGACCCCTTGCCGGCGCCCCGGTGCCGGTCTACTCGCCGCCGATCCCCGTGAGCGGTTTCCGCCTCGTCGATTCGTGGGCGTCCTACGGCCTCGGCCTGCAGACCGCCGTGCTCGGGTTCCCCATCCACTTCGACTGGTCCTGGAAGACGAAGTTCAACCGGGACTACGAGGACATGCTGTTCTACTACCCGGCGTCCGTGGTCGATCCCTCCCACACCCTGCGGGGCAGCGACTTCTTCCGCAAGGTGAAGTTCCAGTTCTGGATTGGCTACAACTTCTAACGTGCCACTGACACCCAAACGCTCGTCGGAGTCCTTCACCGAAATGGTGCAGGTCGTCCTGCCGAATGACGCCAACCCGCTGGGCTTCATTCTCGGGCGGCACGGTCATGCATCTGATCGACATCACGGGCGCCATTGCGTGCCATCGGCATACGCGCAGCCTGCTGGTGACGGCGGCCGTCGATGGCCTGCAATTCCTCCACCCGATCAAGGTCGGCGATTTGATCATCCTGCGCGCGAGGGTCACGGCGACGTTCCGGACGTCGCTGGAGGTGGCGGTCGAGGTGCTCTCGGAGCGGATCGAGACCGGCGAGCGCCAGCTGACGAGCCTGGCCTATCTGACGTTCGTGACGATCGATCGCGAGGGCCATCGCGTGCTGGTGCCGCCGCTGCTGCTCGAAACCGAGGACGACCGCGTCCGATCGCAAGAAGCCGAAGTGCGCCGCGCCGCCCGCCTCGAGGCCAAGGGCCGCTTCAGATCCGTCTGAGCCGGACGCGCCGGATCGAGTGCTCGCCGTCTTTCTCGAGCACGAGCCGCGCCCGTTCCCGGGAGGGCGCGATGTTGTCGCGCAGGTTGACGCCGTTGATGGTGCGCCAGATGGTGCGCGCGGTCGCCAGCGCCTCGGCCTCGCCGAGCGCCGCATACCGGTGGAAGTACGACCGCGGATCGCGAAACACCGTCTCGCGCAGCGTCTGGAACCGGGCGATGTACCACCGCTCGATGTCCGCTTCCTCGGCGTCGATATAGATCGAGAAATCGAAGAAGTCCGAGACGAACACGCGCGCGGGCCGTCCCGGCGCCGTCGCCGGACTGCAGCACGTTCAGGCCTTCCACGATCACGATGTCCGGGCGATCGACCACCTGGAATTCCCCCGGGACGATGTCGTAGGCCTGATGCGAATACACCGGCGCGTGCACCGCGCCGTGCCCGGCCTTCACCTCCGCCATGAACTGGATCAGGGCGCGCACGTCGTAGCTCTCCGGGAAATCCCTTCCGTTCGAGCAGGCCGCGCTCCTCGAGGACGCGATTGGGCAGCAGGAAGCCGTCGGTCGTGACCAGATCCACGCGCGGGTGATCGGGCCAGCGCGACAGCAACGTCCGGAGGATGCGGGCGAACGTGCTCTTGCCGACCGCGACGCTGCCCGCCACGCCGATCACGTACGGGCGTCGGCGACGGCAGGCTGCCGAGAAACGTGTCGGTCGCTTTGTGCAGGGTCTGCGTCGCGGCGACGTGCAGGTTCAGCAGGCGCGACAACGGCAGGTAAATGGTCTCGACCTCGGCGAGCGACACGCGCTCGTTGAGGCCGCGCAGCTCCGCCAGGTCCGCTTCCGCCAGCGTGAGCGGCGTAGCGGCGCGCAGGGCCGCCCACGCGGGGCGGTCAAAGTCGAGGTAGGGAGCGCGCATACGCCCGCCGAGGCCTGGCCAGGCGGCTCGCCCGCCGGAGCCTGGCGAAGGCGGAGGCGGGCTTACTTCCCGTAGTGCTCGGCGTTCGTCTTGATGAAGTCCTTCCACTTTTCCGGGACTTCATCGAGCGCGAAGATCGCCTCGACCGGACAGGCCGGCACGCAGGCGCCGCAGTCGATGCATTCATCCGGGTGGATGTAGAGCATCTTGCTCGCTTCAAACTCAGGTTCGTCCTTGCGCGGGTGGATGCAGTCCACCGGGCAGACGTCGACACACGCGGTGTCCTTGGTGCCGATGCAGGGCTCGGTAATTACGTAGGCCATTCGCTCCTCCCGAAGTCAGCGGCCGTGCCTGCCAGCATTCGGTCTGGCGCCACGGATCAACCTTCAACCGCGCCGCCCCGTTTGCCGGGCACGCCGCCGATCGGTCGTTCGGCATTGTACTATGACTCGAATTTCCACTCGGTCATGTCGAACGCCAGCGCCGGCGCGCTGGGCCGGACGATCAGCGCGTTCACGTTGTCCAGCCCGGGAAACCGGGCCACATAGGCGGCCCGCCAGCGCGATGCCACCTCGGCCGCCCGATCGGCGTCGGCCAGCGCCCACACGCTGCCGCCAAACCCCGCGCCGAAGCTCGAGGCGGCAAACGCCCCGGACTCCCGCGCGAGCGCGGCCAGAGCGGTGGTTTCACGCACCTGATTCCCAAGCAGCCCTTCCGCCTCGGCCTGGGACCTGGCCGACAGCTCCCCGAGCCGGCTCCGGTCACCCTGTGCGAACGCCTCCACGGCCGGCAGCACCCGTCCGTCCTCCGCAACAAAATGCACCAGTCGTCGCGCCAACTCGTCCGCCGGGAAGTCCGGATGGGCGTGAAGGTCGAGTCCCGACTGCAGCGCGGACAGGGCCCCGGGATCGCTGTTCAGGATGCCGGCCAGGGTCCGCGCCCGGGCATCGCCCGTGTGGCGGCGCCACACGTCGGTGAGGGCTTGCGTCGCGAGTGAGGCGCGGTTGTAGCGGCCGCGGGCCGCACCGGCCTTCGCGGCCTCGATCCCGCTCGTCATCAGGATGAACCGCCAGTCGGCCGGCATGACGGGCCTCCCCCACGGGCCGCGTCGGCACATAGGAAAACGCGCTGACCCGGCCGGGCCGGCAGTTCAGGATGGCGTTATGGTCCTCGCTGCCTCCGTGCGTGCCGACGCCGCTCGTGACCGGCCAGCGTGCGGAACGTCAGCCCGTTCTCCACCGCGCCCAGATACCCGGCGAGGTCGAGTGGATCCTGAATCGCCGCGCGCCACTCCGGCCGTGTCTCGAGTGCCGCGCGCCGAATCAGCGCGAGCGCGATGCCGACGACGAGCGCCGATGAGCTGCTGACGCCGGCGGCGCGTGGCAGATCGCTCATGAAGGTCACGTCCGCGCCCAGCGCCGCGCCAGGGAAGTTCCTCGCGAGCCGCCGGGCGACGACCGCCACGTAGTTGCTCCAGCCGTGGAACGGCCTCGGTCTGATCCGCGAATCGACCTCCATGGCCGAGGCCCATCGCACGTCCCGCGCCGTCACGAGGCCGTCGCCGCGCGGCGCGGCGGCCACGGCGAACCCGCGCGGCACAGCGGCCACCAGCGACCGCCCGCCCGCATAGTCCGTATGCTTGCCGAACACCTCGATGCGGCCGGGCACCAGCCAGATCCACAACGGTGGACCGGCCGATCGACTGCTCGAATCCCTCGACGGTCTTCTCGATGAGCGCGACGCGGTCCGGCACTTCGGCCGGCTCGACGCCGGCGTCCGCCAGTCGAGCCGCCACCCGATCGTGCAGGTTCACGCCGCCCACAACCGCTGCAGCACGCGCACCATCACCGCCGGTACTGACCACGAAGGCGACGCCGAACGCCACGGCATACGCGGTATGGCCCGAGCAGCAGATGGCCGGCGCCGAAGAGCGCCGAATAGACGAACGCGCAGCCGGCTCAGCCAGCCGGTGCAGGCGAGCCGCAGATCACCTGCGGCGCCAAGCCCCCGCACGCGCGCACGGACCGCCCGCCATCCGCGCCCGGGCGGACGCACGGCCCGATAGAACTTCTCCAGCACGGCGCGATCCGTGGGCTCGGTCACGAACGCCACGGCGAGCCAGACGAGCGTCGTGGCAGCCACGGTGAGGATCAGCGACCAGTGCGCGGGAATGGCGACGCCCTCACGCCGCGGCGACGAACAGCGCCGCGGCCAGGACGAACGAACTCGCCATCGCCGCAATCTCGCTCCAGGCGTTGATGCGCCACCAGAACCAGCGCAGCAGATACAGCAGGCCGGTGCCCGCGCCCACCGAGAGCAGCAGGTCGAAGGTGTCCTGCGCGGTCGTGCGAGCACCAGCGTGAACAGGCCGGCCGCGACCATGAGCAGCCGCGGTCGTCACCCGGCCGACCATCACGTAGTGCCGCTCGTCCTGCGCCGGACTGCAGGAAGCGGCGGTAGAGGTCGTGCACGAGGTACGACGTGCCCCAGTTGAGATGCGTCGAGATCGTGGACACGTAGGCCGCCAGCAGACCCGCCACCATCAGGCCGAGCATGCCGGCCGGCAGGAACGTCAGCATGGCGGAATACGCCATGTCGTTGCCGAGCAGTCGACGGATCGACGTGCGGCAACGCCCGCGCGATGTCCGCGACCTCGGGGAACACGAGCATCGACGACAGCGCCACGATGATCCACGGCCAGGGCCGCAGCGCGTAGTGCGCGACGTTGAAGAAGCAGCGTGCCGCCAGCGCGTCGCGCTCGGACTCTGGCGGCCAGCATGCGCTGCGCGATGTAGCTGCCGCCGCCGGGCTCGGCGCCCGGGATACCAGGTCGCCCACCACTGCACCGTCAGCGGAATCGATGAAGATCGCGAGCACGCGTCGTGCCAGTCGGTCCAGTCGGGCAGCATCGCCGAGCACCGAGGGATCGATCTTCGCGAACGAGCCCGTCGAGGCCGCCGACTTCAGGATGCTGCAGCGCATAGACGGCCGCCGCGAACGATCCGCCCATCGCAATGCCGAACTGCAGGAAGTCCGTGACCAGCACGCCCCACAGGCCCGACGTCGCGGCAAAGAGCGACGTTGAGCACGCCGCACACCAGCAGCGTCTGGCCCATCGGCCAGCCGAGCAGCACGTTGGCGATCTTCGCGGCCGCCAGGTTCACCGTCGCCATGATGACGACGTTGAAGAAGAACGCCGAGGTAGACGGCGCGGAACCCGCGCACCCACGATGGCCGCCGGCCCGGAGTAGCGCATCTCGTAGAACTCGAGGTCGGTCAGCACGCCCAGCCGGCGCCACAGCCGCGCGTAGAAGAACACCGTCGTCATGCCCGGTCAGCAGGAACGCCCACCACGACCCAGTTGCGCGAGACGCCGCCCTCGCGCACGAGGTTCGTGACGAGGTTCGGCGTGTCGGTGCTGAAGGTGGTGGCCACCATGGACACGCCGATCAGCCACCACGGCGCGGCGCGGCCCGACGTGAAGAACTCCGCCGTGCTGGACCCGGCGCGGCGCGCCATCCACAGCGCCGGCAGCGAACGAGACGACGAGCGAGACGCACGACGATCGGACCAGTCGAGGGTGGTCAGCTGCATCGCGGCCTCACATATGAACGATGCCGAGCGGCGGCGTCGTCTGCCAGCGTCCGCGCGTGAAGTCGGGCACCTCGACCGGCTGGCCGTTCTTCGCGCACCGATGCACGCTCAGGTCCACGACCGCGCTCAGCGCGGCCGCGTCGTAGACGTTCATGTCGGTCGGCGTGCCCTCGCGCAGGCACTTGATCAGCCGGTAGTCCTCGATGAAGTCCATGCCGCCGTGTCCCGCGCCCTTGCGCCTGCTCGGCAATCTCCTTCCACAGCGGATGCTCGAACTCGGCGCAGCAGCGTCGCGCGCATCGACCCACTGGTCGTTGCCGGCCTCGGCCTTCGATGTAGAGCGCGGTTCGGATAGCCCTCGAACAGCCCCTTGGTGCCCTGCACCATGTGGATGCGGCTGTACGGCCGCGGCAGGTTCGTGCAGTGCTGCACCATGATGGTCTTGCCCATGGCGGTCTTGATCAGGCTCGTGTTCACGTCGCCGAGGACGTAACTTCTCCTGGCGCTGCGGGCGCGTCGGGCGGGAAGTGGTCGGCGCGCCCAGTCCTGCAGCCCGCGCGACGGACCGCTCATCGAGACCAGGTAGTCGAAGCGATCGCCGCGGTTGATGTCGAGGCAGTTGGCGATCGGCCCGAGGCCGTGCGTCGGATACGGATTGCCGTTGAGCTTCGTGCGCCCAGGCGCGGCGCCAGAGCCCTTCGTCCCGATTCTCGAACTTGATCGCCCGCAGATCGTGCAGGTAGCCGCCCTCGGCGTGCAGCAGTTCGCCGAACAGCGCCCTGCCGGACCATGTTGAACGACCATCATCTCCGTGCGGTCGTAGTTGCAGTTCTCCATCATCACGCAGTGCTTCCGGTACTTCTCCGCCGCCTCGACGATCGCCCAGCAGTCGTCGAGCGTCATCGCCGCGGGCACTTCGGTGGCCGCGTGCTTGCCGTTCTTCATGGCCGCCAGCATCACCGGCACGTGCCATTCCCACGGCGTCGCGGTATAGACGAGATCGAGGTCTTCCGTCTCGCAGAGCCGCTCGAAGTCGCGCGGGCCACGCGTGTAGACGGCCGGCGCCGGATGGCCGGCGGCGGTGATGGCCTTGGTCGCCCAGCTCGGTGCGTTCGGGCCGGATGTCGCAGACGGCGGTGATGCGGCAGCCGGGAATCTTCGAGGAGGTTCTGCACGTGCGCAGCCGCCCTGCAGGCCCACGCCGACATAGCCGATGCGCACGGTCTCGATTGGCGGCACGCGAACTGCCCGCTGTACGCCGCCTGCTCCGCCGCCGACACGTCGCCCGCCGCGCGACGCGGCAACCGCCCCGGCCACGACGCGGCGCCCCGTGGCCTTCAGGAACTCACGTCGATTGGGTCGGTGCGGTGCCATGTACGTTTCTCATAGCACGCAGACTTCCCGACCACCTTCTTGCCGAGCCGCCCCGCCTTCACGTACTGCGCGAGAACGGGCACGGCCGATACTTCTCGCCCATACTCTTGTGCAGATATTCCAGGATACTGAGGCGCGTGTCGAGGCCCACGAGATCGACCAGTTCGAACGGGCCCATCGGATGGTTCAGGCCGAGCTTGAGGGCCTTGTCGATGTCGCGCGCCGACGCCACGCCCTCCATCAGCATGTAGAACGCCTCGTTGCCGATCGTCGCGTTCACGCGCGTCGTGATGAAACCCGGCGACTCGCGCACGAGCACGGTCTCCTTCCCCATCGCCCGCGCCACGGCCTCGATCGTCTCCAGCGTCTCGGCACTCGATTCCAGGGCGCGGACGATTTCGATCAGCTTCATCTTGTGGACGGGATTGAAGAAATGCATGCCGGCCACACGCGCGGGGTTGGCCATGGCGCCGGCCATCTCGGTGATGCTGAGCGCGGACGTGTTCGTGGCGACGACGGCCGAGGCCGGCGCGAGACGGTCGATATCCGCCATCAGCGCGAGCTTGAGATCGATCCGTTCCGGCGCGGCTTCGATCACCAAATCCGCACCCGTCCAGCGCCTCAGCCAACTCGGCGGTGGTCGCGAGACGGGCGGAGCCGGCGTCGGCATCGGCCGCGGTAGTTTGCCCAGTTCAACGGCTTTCTGAAGGACCGCGTCCACGGCGGCGCGGGCCTTGGCGAGCGCGCCAGCGTTCACGTCAAACAACCGCGTCTCGAACCCGCACGCCGCTGCCGCATGCGCGATGCCGTGCCCCATCGTCCCGGCCCCCAGCACCGCAATCGTCCTGACTCGTCTTCATGCGCTCACCTTGTCAACCAGCGATTCGATGGTCTGAATCGCGACGTCAATCTCCGCGTCGGTCGTGTAGAAATGCGGCGCGATCCGGATGCCGGCGTTCGGCCGATGATCCACGATGACCTGGCGTCGCAGCAGTTCCTCGGTCACGGCGGCGCCGTTCGGGACGTCGACCACGACCGTGCCGCCGCGCTCGGCGTCGGCGGCCGGCGTGTTGAGCGGCCATCCGTGTCGCGTCGGCGGCCTCGATCAGCCGCCGCGTCAGGCGCAGCGACCGCTCGCGAATGGCCGGCACGCCAATCTCCGCAACAATCTCGTAGCCCGCGCGCGCCGAGTACAAGGACGGCACGTTCGGCGTGCCGCTCTGAAACCGTTCGATCGCCGTCGCGTAGCGCGTGCCGCCGGTCTCGAAGTCGAATGGCGCCGCATGCCCCGCCCAGCCGGTGACGCCCGGGCTCAGTTCCGGCGATGAGATCCGGCCGGACATAAAGATAGCCGGCGCCGGGTCCGCCGCACAGCCACTTCACCGAGCCGCCGACGGCGAAGTCGACGCCCAGTGCCGCGAGATTCATGCGGCATGGTGCCCGCCGCCTGATAGACATCCAGCACGACCCGCGCGCCGACGCGGTGCGCCTTCTCCACGACCGGCGCCACATCCTGCAGGCAGGCGCTGCGGAACAGCACCAGCGAAATCGGCACCAGCGCCGTGTGCTCGTCGATCGCGTCCACCAGGCGCTCGATCGGCGCGCGCACGGTGCCGCCGGACGGCACGTAGACGACTCGGCGCCGTAGCGGCGAAACCCCTCGAACAGGTAGTGGTTGGTCGGAAAATCCAGATCCTGCAGGACGATCTTCCGGCGCCGGCCGTCGAACGCGAAGCAGGAGGCGACGATCGACTGGGCGACCGTCGCGTTCTGGTGCATCGTGATCGTGTGGGGCTGGACGCCCAGGATGGGCGCGAGCAGATTCCCGTGTCTCGGTGCCGATCTCCCACCAGCCCTCGTGCCAGGCGCGCACGCCGCGCCGGTCCCATTCATCGGCAAAATGCTGCAGGTAGGTCCGCGCCCGGCGCGGCATCGCGCCCAGGGAATGGCTCACCAGGTAGGTGCACGTCTCGAGAATCGGAAACTCGGCGCGCCAGGCCAGCAGCGGGTCCATGCGGGGCCAAGTCTACTTCGGCGGGTTCCTCGCCACAACGCTCCCGCTTCAAAAGCAGATAAACCATGAAGGGCATGAAGACCATGAAGGGCTTCTTGGTTTGCCCCAACGGGCCTTCATGCACTCCATGTCCTTCAGGGTTCATCCGCCCTTGGCCGCCCTCGGAATGTCCGGGAGCACCCCGCGATCTGGACCGTAGTCCACTGTGCGTCCCTCAGGCGAACGTGGTCGGCCACCTTGGCGATTGCCTCGAGGGCCCTCACCGATTGCCAGTCGGTGTCGACAGGCGATGCAAACGCGACGAGCAGGTATTCGCCATCCGGCAGGCCGTTGGCGGTAAACCGCCCGCCGCCGACGCTGATGAATGTGCGCACGGCGCCTGACGGCCGCCCATTCGCGACCCATTGGCGGTAATCGGTCGGGAACATGACCACCTGCGCGCCATCCAACGCGGAGCCGCTCGTGTCAACGACCGTGCCGCTGACGCGGTTGAACGACGTGCTCATCGTCACCACCACGTCATCGATGTTGCAATCGCCCACTTCGAAGAGCCGGTTGAGCATCTCCTTGCCGCTAACCGTGACGGAACGGGGAACCCAACCACCGGACGGCAGCACCTCGAGACCGTAGCGGCCGGAAATGAGTTGCGTGAAGGCAAACTCGCCGGCGTCCTTACCTGCAATCATCACTGGAGGCTGCGAGGTGGTAACGAAGGCGCTCAACCGCAAAATGCTCAGCGGCGGTCTCGACAGCGACGGTTCCGGGCCGTTCCCCTCGAGAACGATTCGGCCATGAAGTGTCTCAGTGGTGGCCTCACGTCGACCTTGAGGCCAACTATGTCGGTCGCACCGACCACGACGCCCTGCCGAACCGAGGCGGTGGTCGCACGCCGTGGCGGCGCGCCCGGCGCCGACGTCAGGCTGGCGACGACGGACACGATCGCCGCCGGGCCCGGCGGCACGGCGAGAAAGGAAAAGCGCCCCTGCGCGTCGCTGACCGTCGTCGCGAGTTCCTGCGGGAAGGTCTGGGTACAGCTCGTCCTCGTCTGGCGGCATGAGGCGCAGGCTCACGTGGGCGATCTGCGCCGCATCGCCGACGAGGACGCCGGACACACGCACGCCCTCGGTGCGGCGAACGGCGATGTTCACACCCTCGCGAAACTCACCGGCGTCGAGCGTCACGGGCTCCGGCGTCCGTCACCAGGCGCGCGGCAGTAGCGAGCCGGTCAACGACGATGCGTTCAGCGCATCACCGGGTTGGGCCGAAGACGGAAGGGCCGGTCGATCGAGCGCGTCGAAGATCGACCACCGGTATTTGCCCACGCCGGTTGAGCCGCCAGACGGCGGCAACGAGAACAGCGTCGCATTGACTGGCGAGACGCGTGCGCAGAACCTCGGCGCCCGCCCTGGCGGCGGAATCCGACAGCGCCGCCGACACGGCCACCGGCATGGCGACCGACCGATGGTACACGCCGGTGATGTAGTACTGCCGCTCGGCGGCGCGTTCGTGAAGCGGTAGTCGCCGTCCTTGTCGGTCATCGCGATGGTGGGAATCGGCTGCCACACGACTCGCGGGCTGACGACCACGGCGCGCAGCACTCGAACCGGAACGCCCACCATCGGTGCGCCGGTGGCATTGGTGACCTTGCCGGCAATGCCGCCCGTTCGCGACAGCAACAGCGTGACCGTGCCGTCGGCCTTCGCCGCTGTCAGCGTCACGATCTCGATTCGCCAGCGGCATCGACAGGCGGCGTGCCCGGGAGTAACCGAGCGCTGCGGCCTGCACCGTGTAGCGGCCAATTCCGATGCCGCGAATCGTGAACTCGCCAAGACTGTCCGTGGCCGCGATGGTGCCGGCGTTCGCCGGGACCGCGCTGGAGATTCGCCGGGATCGGCCGGATTGTCACGTTCACGTTGGCGACGGGCGTCTTCCGTTCCCGGTCCAGCACGCGCCCGGTAATTCGGCCAACGCCTTCGGGAATCGGCGCAAGAGCCGGCTCGGCGAACGGCGGCCAGATGACGCCGCCAGTTCCGGGTCCCCTTTGGGAAAAGAGCACGGTGACCGTGCAGAGGACGATGGAGCCGGCAGCACGCAACGCGTCGGCGCCATCGCATGGCGTGATTGATCTTCGCCTTCCGGCAACAGGCTCATCCTATGACTATGAGATTCCCTCTCGTCGTGGCGCTGGCCGTGGTCGCGAGCATCGGAACCGACGACAAACCGGCCCTGTATAAGAGCGGCAGCATTCCGCGCTGTCCACGCTGTCGGTCGAGGTCGGCGGCGGTGAGGTGCTGCTCGAAGTCTCCGTCGATCGCACCGGCGCGGTCACCGGCATCCGGCCGCTGCGCGAAACGGCGACGTTCACCGAGCGGATGGTCCAGTCCGTCAAGACCTGGCACTTCACGCCGGCGGAAGGGCCGATTCCATCGGCACAGCGAAAGCCGGGAGGGCCCACGACGCAACCGGTCGATACGAAGGTGCTCGTCGCCGGCGTCTTCGTGCGGCCGTCGGTCATCGGCGTCACCCTGGGTGAACCGATCAAGGACGTGGCGGCCGCGTCGGCCGACATCCCCTTTCCGTCGACGCTCGTCACGCCCCCGATGCCGCCCGGCATTCGCACGCCCGGCGTTGCGCTCGTGGAAGTCAATGTGGATGCGAGTGGCGGCGTCACCGACGCAACGCTCCGCGTGCCCGCGCCGGGATTCGACAGCGCGGCGCTCGATGCCGCTCGAAAGTGGAAGTTCCGCGCGGCCAGACCCGGCGGGTCAACCGCGCCGGCCGTGGTCTACATCGTGTTCGGCTTTCCGGTGCCGAAGGGCTAGGGCCAAACGCCCTTCTGATAGACCCGCACGTAATCCACTTCGAACCTCGCCGGAAACGTCGTCGCGGCGGGATCGCCGCCCGACGTGCCGCCGATCGCGAGGTTCAGGATGAGGTGGTGCGGCTGGTGAAACGGGTTGATACCCGTACCATCCTCGTTGATGGTCCGCGTCAAATCGACGTCATTCAAGAGCCGGTCGTCGACATAGAGCCGGATGCGGTCGGCGTCCCAGTCCATGCGCCAGACGTGGAACGCGTCAGCCCAATTCTCGCCGAGTGAGGCGATCGGGGTCTTCGTGTCCGCCCACACGGCGCGGCCGGGCGCGGGCGATCCCCATGCCACGTTGGCCAGCAACAGACCGCGGTAGTACTCCATGATGTCGATCTCGCCGTTGCGCGGCCACGGGTGGGCCACGCCGACCGTCCAGAACGCCGGCCAGAGGCCCGCGCGCGTGTCGATGCGCCCGCGCATCTCGAACCGGCCGTACTGCCAGCGGTGCATGTTGCGGGTCGTGAGGCTCGCCGACGTGTATCCGCGGACTCGCGGGCGCGTTTCCAGTCGGTCGCGCCGGCCTCGTAGTTCGGATTCGCGTGGGGTTCGCGACGCCCCTCGATGATCAGCAGGCCGCCCGCCACGCGAGCGTTCTCCGGCTGGTACCACTGCAATTCCTGGTTGCGGACGAATCCACGTTCGTAGCCCCACCGGGCCGGATCGGGCAAGCCGTCGCGGTCGAATTCATCGGACCACACGAGGGCGTAGTCGGCCGGGGCCGCAGCGGGCCTCGGCGCCTGCCGCGCCGCGCCGGCCGGCCAGGCAGCTAACCCTGCCAGCACCAGCGCGAGCACGAGGGACGCGGCCGTGTCACACTTCGCAGTCACAGCAGAAGCATGCCATGACGAAGCGTCCGAGAACCCGGAATATCGGAACCGACCGGGTCACCATCGATAAGGACCAGTTACTGATCGTCTCCCGAGCGAACATGGCGGGCTGGGACGTGCGGAAGCACCGATCCTCATTGATCCGGTTCGATGACCGGACGTGGCGCGTCGCCGGCAAGATCACGGGGAAGGACGGACTGATCGAGTACCCGCTGGTGCCGTGGCATCCCCTGGACGAGGAAATCACCGGACCTGAGATCGAGTACAGCGCTGACTACGTGGCCCTGCGCGATCATGTTCTGGTCGGGCGCCGGCGGCACGGGCGCATCGTCCTGCTGACCCGCGGCCTCACACCGCTCCTGGGCTTTCTGCCGGCCCGCACCCGGGCGCAACTCGAAGCCGATTATGGCCTTGACCCGGTGAAGGCCACGTTCCAATCGGTGGTGCTCGAGTTCGTCATCGCCTTCATGACACTGGCGATTTGGGCGGTCGGGTACGCGACCCATGCGTATGCCGGGGGCCCCTGGCTGGTTATGACCGTCATCGTGGCCATCGACGGCGTCGTGCGGTGGGACCGCATCATCGCCGAACAGCGTCCCCCGCCCGGCTTCTACGAGTGGCTGATCAGGCGCCGGAAATAGATCAATAGATGAATAGATCAATAGGTCAATAGATCAATGGCCCTGGTTTCAGCGCCGAGACCACGCCCAGCACCCGATCGATATCAGCGGGATTGACGTAGAGATGCGCGGAGAGGCGGACGCCGCGCGGGTCGGCCTGGGCGCGGACACGGATTTTCTGCGCCCATAGGGCGTCCTGCAACTGCCGCCCGGTCGTGCCCGGCACAGAGAAGGTCGTGATCGCGGACTGAAACGCGCGATCGCCGGGCGACGTCAGCTTCGCCGTCTTGATCTGCGACAGGCCGTCGCGGAGCCGCGTGGCCAGCATCAGGTCCCAGCGCTCGATGCGGTCAATGCCGATGCCCGTGATGAAATCGAGCGCGGCCATCAGCCCCTGGACGACCGGCACGCTGCCGGTGCCGTACTGCATGAAGCGGAACGCATCGCGGCTCTCACGGTCCAAGGTGCCGCTCGCCAGCGTGTTCCAGAACTGGCGCTGGACGTCGCGCTTCACATACAAGATGCCGGTGCCCTTCGGGGCCAGCAGCCACTTGTGGGGGCTCGTCACGTAGGCGTCGCACCCGATCGTCTTGACGTCAATCCGGCGCTGGCCGATCACTTGCGCGCCGTCCACGATGGCGAGCGCGCCGAGCCGGTGCGCCATCGCGCAGATGTCCGTCGCTGGCAGGAGGGCGCCGAGCCCCGAGGTGATGTGACTGAACATCACGACTTTCGTGCGCGGGGTCATCGCGGCCGCCAGTGCGTTCACGACGCCTTCAGGGCCCTTCGCAAACGCCGGCAGCATCGGCACCTGCGTCACCGTGATGCCGTGCCGTTTCGCCCGCAGCAGCCAGCCGCCAATCCCCCCGCTATGCTCCTGATCGGTCGTCACCACGTCGTCACCCGGAGCCAGATCGATGCCGTTGGCCAGCAGGCTCATGCCCATCGTGGCGTTGGCGGTGACCGCCACTTCTTCGGCGGTCGCGCCGATGAAGGCGGCGAGACGCGCGCGGATGTCCTGCAGGTGCTGGTAGCCGGTCAGCGGTTCGCCGTCCGCCTGAAAGTAGGGCCAGTCGGGCAGCGTGCGCTCCAGCGTCTCGACGCCGCCGTTCATGGCGTTCACGACCGCGCGGGGTGAGGCGCCAAGCGTGCCCGTGTTGCAGTAGGTCACGGACGTCGGAAACAGGAACTGCTTCCGCGCCGCCGCGAACACGGCCGCGTCCGGGTCTTCCGGCGTCGGCGCGAAGGGTTCCGGCGGCAACAGGTGGCCGGGGTCGGCCGCCGCGTCGAGGCCGGCAAGCCAGGGCAGGGCTCCGAGGGCTGCGCCGGACCGTGCCGCGCGTCTCAGGAAATCGCGACGCCCGAGCCCGCTCGGCGAGCCGGATTGGGGCGCAGGGGTCAATCGGCGCATGGCCATGGGATCTCCTTGGTGTGGACCTCGGCGATCCTACACCCCCGGCCAAATCAATAGATCAATAGATCAATAGAGCAATAGATCAATTCCCGAGATCGACCCACACCGTCTTTACCTGCGTGTAGTAGTCGAGCGCGTAGCGGCTCATCTCACGGCCGAAGCCGCTCTGCTTGTAGCCCCCGAAGGGCGCCGCGGTGTCGTAGACGTTGTAGGTGTTGACCCAGACCAGGCCGGACTGGAGTTTCGACGCGACGTAATGCGCCTTCTTGATGTCGCGCGTCCAGACGCCGGCGGCCAGCCCGTAGATTGAATCGTTGGCGCGCGCGATCGCCTCGTCCACATCGACGAAATCAATCGCGGCCAGCACGGGCCCGAAGATCTCCTCGCGCGCGATCGTCATCGACGGCGTCACGTCGGCGAACACGGTCGGCTGCATGAAGAAGCCCTTGCCGGTGCCGATGTCCACGCGGCTGCCGCCCGCGACGAGCGACGCGCCTTCGCGCTTGGCGATGTCCACGTAGTTCAGCACGCGCTCGAGTTGGGCCTTGGATGAAATGGCTCCGAGCCGGGTCTTCGGATCGAGCGGGTCGCCGGGCACCATCTTCTTCGTCCGCTCGGCCAGCTTGCCGATGAATTGATCCTTGATGGACTTCTCCACCAGCAGTCGCGAGCCCGCGGCGCACACCTCGCCCTTGCCGTAGAAGATGCCGACCGTCGCGCCGCGCACGGCGGCGTCGAGGTCGGCGTCGGCGAACACGATGTTCGGGGACTTGCCGCCGAGTTCGAGCGTGATGTGCTTGACCGTCTCCGCGGCGGTCCGCATGATCCCCTTGCCGGTGGACGTATCGCCCGTGAACGCGATCTTGTCGATGCCCGGGTGCTCGACCAGGGCCTGGCCGACGGTCCCGCCGCTGCCGGTGATGACGTTGAGCACCCCGGGCGGGAATCCGACCTCGACGGCCAACTGGCCCAGCGCCAGCGCGGTCAGCGGCGTCTGGCTGGCCGGCTTCAGGATGACCGCGTTCCCCATCGCCAGCGCCGGCGCGACCTTCCAGACCGCGAGCAGCAGCGGGAAATTCCAGGGCACGATGGCGGCGACGACGCCGATCGGCTCGCGCAGCGTGTAGACGAGCGCGTGGCCTTTGACGGGGATCGTGTCGCCGTGGACCTTGTCCGCCCAGCCCGCGAAGTACTGCAGGCACTCGGCGGCCGCCGGGATCTCGATGTGGCGCGACTCCGTGATGGGCTTGCCGTTGTGCAGCGTCTCGAGGCGGGAGATCTCGTCGATCTTTTCCGTCAGGCGCTCGCCGAGCTTCCACACGAGCCGTCCGCGATCGCGCGCGGACATCTGGCCCCACGGCCCGGACAACGCCGCACGGGCCGCCGCCACCGCCGCGTCCACGTCCCCGCGCGTGGCGGCCGCGACCTCGGCAATGACTTCTTCCGTCGCCGGGTTCACGACGGGCATCGTCTTGCCGTCCGCCGCGTCTCGCCATTCCCCGCCGATCAACAACTGCTTACGCCCGAGCATCATCCCGCCCGCTCCTCGTCACATTTCCGTGCGCACGTATTCGAAGTCCACCGGCCGGCCCTTGATGCCGCGGGCCGGCGCGGTGATGTAGTTCGCGAACCGGCCCGGCTCGTAGATCGACGCATTCATGATGGAGAGCAAAAACGCCTTGTCCGCCGGCGTCGGCAGCCATTCGGACTTGCGGCGCGCCCACTCCTCGTCCGACAGATGCCGGCCGTCCGGATCGAAACGCGCGCCGGCGAACTGGCCGATGCCGCGGTTGAACTTGCGATCGGGCAGACGCAGGCGATCGGAGATGCCATACCGCTCGATGATCTTGTTCCAGCGCGTGACGCCGGACTGGCAGTCCTCGACGTACCAGTCGCGCAGCACTTCGTTCATGGCGTTGCGCATCGGGATTTCGCGGGGCGCCAGCTTGCCGTCCACCAGCGTCTCGAGCGTGTAGGTCGTCTCGGCCACGCGATGCTCCTGCCACTTGGCCTCTTCCGCACGGCCCTTGAGGCCGTTGGCGAAGTAGGCGGCGGCATTGGTCGAGATTTCGTTGCCGTGCAGGTCCAGGCTCAGCGAGAACCACAGATTGATGTGCTTCTGAATCGTCGGCAGGTCGATCCCGCCGAGCTGGCGGACGTCCTCGGAGAATCCCGACTCCTGCATCAGCTGGCAGGTCCGCTCGACGATGCGGCCGACCCCGGTGTCGCCGACGAACATGTGGTGCGCTTCTTCGGTCAGCATGAACTTCGTCGTGCGCGACAGCGGATCGAGGGAGCTCTCCGACAGCGAGAGCAGCTGCGACTTGCCGTCGCGGTCCGTGAACATCGTGAACATGAAGAAGTCGAGCCACGTGTCAATCGGCTCGTTGAACGCCTCGAGGATGCGCGGCTTGTCCCGGTTGCCGCTCTGGCGCGCCAACAGGTCCTCGGCTTCGTCCCGGCCGTCCCGGCCGAAGTAGGAGTGCAGCAGGTACACCATCGCCCACAGGTGACGGCCTTCCTCGACGTTCACCTGGAAGAGGTTGCGCAGGTCATAGAGGCTCGGGCAGCGGTGCCCCAGCCAGCGCTGCTGTTCGACGCTCGCGGGCTCGGTGTCACCCTGCGTCACGATGAGTCGGCGTAACTGGTTCCGGAACTCGCCGGGCACTTCCTGCCAGACCGGCTGGCCGAAGAAGTCGCCGAAGCCGATCGTCCGGTTGATGACGGGGTCGGCCAGGAAGATGCCCCAGCGGTATTCCGGCAGGCGGACGTATTCGAAATGCGCCCAGCCGGCGGCGTCGACGCTGATCGCCGTCCGCACGTAGACCTGGTGGTAGTGCTGGAAGCCCTGCGGCCCCATGTCGCGCCACCACTGGATGTACGCCGGCTGCCAGTGCTCGAGCGCGCGCTGGAGGCGCTTGTTCAGGTGGAGATCGACGTTGTTCGGAATCTTGTCGGACGAAATCATATGGTTATGGTCTGAGGTGGTCGGTGCCCGGGTCTCAGGTCCAAGTCGGGTGCCAGTACCGCTCATCCTTACGTTCGGCCAAAATCAAACTCACCGCGCTCTGAGGTGCCGTAGGACGTCAGCGCGCCCTTCGGGCCGACGGCGTTCGGCCGCTGGAAGATCCAATTCTGCCATGCCGTGAGCCGGCCGAAGATCTTCGTCTCCATGGTCTCCGGACCGACGAACCGCAGGTTGGCCTCCATGCCCGTCAGCGCGTCCGGCGAGAGCGCCGCCCGGCTCTCGACCGCCAGCCGGACTTCATCGTCCCAGTCGATCTCGTCGGGCGCGAAGGTCACGAGTCCGGCCTCGAGCGCCTGCTGGGGGTCGAACGGGCCGTCGTGGGCCAGTGCCCGCTGCGCCTTCTCCGGTTGGCCGTAGAACCGTGTCTGCAACCGCGTCAGCCCGTTGCTCATCGGGCAGCGGTCCGGCATTCATCGGCGAGAGCTGGATCGCGTTCGCCTGGTCCGGGATCGTCGAGCATGTAGGACCGATCCGCCGCGAGCGCCAGTTCGAACAGCGTGCCGGCAAACGCA
The DNA here is from genome assembly GCA_963751445.1 of uncultured Acidobacteriota bacterium. Taxonomy (GTDB): domain Bacteria; phylum Acidobacteriota; class Vicinamibacteria; order Vicinamibacterales; family SCN-69-37; genus DASUGC01. Next base: position 179,354 of record CAVVUL010000011.1, read on the forward strand.
TCCCCGGTTCGATGAACGCGAAGAAGCTCCGCGCCGTCAGGTCCAGGCGCTTGAGCGTGCGCTTGATGAAGAGCGTGACCTCGCGCACGAACCAGTGCCCCGCATGGGCCAGCAGCACCCGTCGGCTTCGAGCACCCGAGCGGATCACCGGTGACCTTGAGCACGATGGTGCCGATTTCCGGCTCGTTCGTCCGCAGCCGCAGCAGCACATCATCGAACTCGCGGAACACGCGCAGCGGCCAGAACTGATCGCCGGCCGCCATGATGGCGTCCGGCGGTGGATTCGACCGGCGCCTCGGGCGCCCGCACGGTGATCGTCGCGCTGCGGCCGGCCCGGTTGAAGGCCACGGCCACGGAGGAGTAGTCCCAGCGCGTCCGGGGTGGCCGTCGACGCGAGCGGATGGAGCGTGACGCCCGGGCCGCCCGGCCGATCGGACGCCGGCGGCCAACTCACTGCGCGCGCTGCGCGACGGCCTGCGGGAACTTGCTCGCGGGTACATGGCATCCACGAGGCCCCATTCCACGGCGCGCTTGCCCTTCACGCCCTCGACGAGCGTGCCGAACACATCGGCGAGATCGCGGCGAACCTTGCGCTTGTCCACCACGCGGGTGAGGCCGCCCGTGCCGGGCAGCACGCCCAGCAGCGCGCGTCTCCGGCAGGCTCACGGCCGAATTCGAGTCGTCGACCAGCACGATCTCGTCGCAGGCCAGCGCGAGTTCGTACCCGCCGCCGGCGCAGATGCCGTTCAGCGCCGCGAGGAACTTGATGCCCGAATGCGCGCTCGCGTCCTCGATGCCGATCCGCGTCTCGTTCGTGAACTTGCAGAAATTCACCTTCCAGGCATGCGTCGATCCGCGCAGCATGAAGATGTTGGCGCCGGCGCAGAAGATGCGGTCCTTCAGGCTGGTGACGACGACCGCGCGCACTTCCGGGTGCTCGAAGCGAATCCGCTGAATGGCGTCGGCCAGTTCGATGTCGACGCCGAGGTCGTAGGAGTTGAGTTTCAGCTTGTAGTCCGGACGCAGGCCGGCATCTTCCTGCACATCCATCGCCAGCGTGGCGATCGGCGCCGTCGAAGGTCAGCCGCCAATGGCGATAGCGGCTCGGGTCCGTTTCAAACGAAACAGGGGTCGGACTGGTCGGAGTTTCGGAGACAGCCATAAGGTCCCCGTAGATTATCGGTTGCATCGAGCGGTCTGTCAAGGCACTATAATGCGAGGCTAGGAGGAAGAAAGTGAAGTCTATCTCACCTGCATCCGGCTCGTCCGCCCCCCGCCCATCCTCGTCACCCTCAGTCAGCGCGCCCGACTGCTTCGGCAACAGCAAGGCCTCACGCTCCGCACGCTCGCCGGCAAGTCCGGCCTCTCGTTACGGTTCCTGATGGACGTCGAGGCCGGACGCGGCAACATCTCGGTCAAGCGTCTGGCGGACCTGGCCCAGGCGCTGCAGACGACGGCCGCAGATCTCGTGCTCGGTGCACATCGGAGGACCCGGCCCCGCGCGTCATCGCGCTGCTCGGCTTGCGCGGGATCGGGCAAGACCGCCGTCGGCCGGCGGCTGGCGCGACGGCTCCGGATGCGGTTCGTCGAACTCGACAAGAACATCGAGCACCGCGCCGGCATGCGCCTGCCCGAGATCTTCACCATCCACGGGGAGGAGTTCTATCGCCGCCTGGAACGGGACACGCTCACGGACCTGCTGAACGCGCGCCAGTCGATGGTTCTGGCGGTCGGCGGCGGCATCGTGACCGCAGCCGGACACCTACGCCATGCTCCTGCGGCAGACGACCACGGTCTGGCTGAAGGCCAAGGCCGACGACTGCTGGGCGCCGCGTCATGCGGCAAGGGCGATCGCCGCCCGATCGAATCTGCCCCCAGGCGCGGGAGGCGCTGCGCCAATTGGTGGCCCGCCGCGAGCCGCTCTATGCCCGCGCCGGCGTCACCGTGGATACGTCCGGCGTCACGGTCCAGCAGGCCGTGGACCGGGCCGAACGCGCCGTCTCGAAGTGACGGGCGCGTGAACTCGGGGGGCCGGGGCGAGCCGCCGCCGGCCCTCTCTCTTCCCTGCGGCCTTCCCAGAAACGCCCCGCCAGTTGCGGTAGTATTCCGTTCACCGGCGCCCCGGAGGGTGGCGGTCGCTGTTCACAAGGAGAATTCTCATGCGCCGACAGCTTGCAAGACATTCGCGCGCGGATACTGTTCGCTCGCCGGCCTGGCGTGCTGGCGAGCATCCGCTCGTCGCCGGACTGGCGGCCTGGCAGGGGCCAGGGCGGCCCGCCGCCGCGTCCGCGGCCGATGATCAACCAGCCGACGGAACCCTCCCTGCGCGGCTTCCGCTGGCGGTCGATCGGCCCGGTCGGCCAGGGCGGCCGCATCGACGATTTCGCCGTCGACGAGAAGAACCCGTCCACGTTCTACATCGGTTATCGCCGTCAGCGGCCTCTGGAAGACCGTCGAACAACGGCACGACGTTCGAGCCGCTGTTCGACGAGATCGGCCACTCGATCGGCGACCTCGCGCTGGCGCCGTCGAACCCGAACATCCTGTATGTCGGCACGGGCGAGCCGAACAACCGGCAGAGCAGCTCGTTCGGCAACGGCGTCTACAAGTCCACCGACGCGGGCGAGACATTCACGTCACATCGGCCTCGCCGAAACCGAGTCCATCGGCCGCATCATCGTCCACCCAAAGAACCCGAACATCGCGTGGGTCGCGGCGGTCGGCCGTCTCTTCGCCGCCAATCCGGAGCGCGGCGTCTTCATGACGATGGACGGCGGCAAGACGTGGAACGAAGACGCTCTACATCAACCCCGACGTCGGCGCAACCGACATCACGATCGATCCGTCGAATCCGAATCACCTCTTCGCCTCCACCTACGAACGCCGCCGCACCGACTGGGGATTCGTCGGCGGCGGATTCGGCTCGGGCATCCACGAGTCGATCGACGGCGGCAAGACGTGGAAGCGCGTGACGGCGACCGCGACCAACGGGCTGCCGCGCGGCACGATGGGCCGCATCGCGTTCGATTGGTGCAAGACGAATGCGAAAGTGATGTACGCGCAGATCGAAGTGGCGCCGGACAAGGAACCGAAGGCGGAGTCGGCGCCAGGAGCCCCGCCGCGCGACGGTGACTGTGGTTCGTGGCGCGGGCGCTGGTGGTCGTGGCGGCGCGGGCGGCGGCGCGGCAGCCGGTGGCGGTGCCGGCGCAGCGGTGCGCCGGCTGGCGCGCAGGCCGGCGGCGGTGGCGGTGGTCAGGGACGCGGCCAGGCTGGCCCGCCCAACCCGCACGTCGAGCGGCATCTGGCGGTCGATGGACGGCGGCAAGACGTGGGAGTTCCGCAGCAACCAGAATCAGCGGCCGATGTACTTCAGCCAGATTCGCGTCGATCCGAACAACCCGGACGTCGTCTACGTCGGCGGCGTCAACGCCAATGAAATCGATCGACGGCGCCAAGAGCTTCCAGCCGGCCTCAACGGGCATGGGCCACGTCGACAACCACGCGATTTGGATTGATCCGCTCAACAGCCAGCACGTGATGTACGGCAACGACGGCGGCATGGACGTGTCGTGGGATGGCGGCGCGACGTGGGAAGCGGTTCGCCTGCAGGGCGGCGGCGCTGCCCTACCACGTGTCCGGTGATATGCGGCGCCCGTACTGGGTGTGCACGGGTCTTCAGGACAACGGTTCGTGGTGCGGACCGAGCTCGACGCGATCGGGCGGCATTCACATGTGGAACTGGATCAGCGTCGGCGGTGGCGACGGCTTCCAGACGCAGATCGATCCGACCGACCCGAACATCTTCTACACGGAGTCGCAGAACGGCGCCATCTCGCGGTACGACCTGAACACCGGCGAACACGCGAGCGTGCGGCCGCAGGCGGCCGGCGGTGGCGGCCGCGGTGGCGGCGGCGGTGGCGGCGGCGGCCGCCGCGGGCGGCGGCGGCGGATTCGGCGGCGGGCGCGGCAACATCACGGCCGGCCCGGACGACGCCTGGCCGCAGGCGTTCAACTGGAACTCCCCGATTCGCCTGTCGCCGCACAACCCGTCGACCGTGCTCTTTGCCGGCACGCGCTTCTTCATCTCGCGCGATCGCGGCCAGACCTGGACGATGTCCGCGCCGCTCGGCAAGAAGATCGACCCGAGCAAGCGGACGCTGCTCGAGAAGCCGTACAGCCTGCCGAATTGCGGCGGGCACGCCGGGCGTCGAACTGCATCCTGTCGAAGAACGACGGCCTACGTCGCGAACGAGTACGGCACGATCATCGAGATCGCCGAGTCGCCGTGGTGCCGGGCATCTACTGGGCCGGCACGAACGACGGCAACCTCCAGGTGAGCCGCGACGGCGGGTTCTCGTGGACGGAAGTCGGCAAGAACATTCCCGGCGGCACGCGCGAGTACCACGTCTCGGGCCTCGAGGCGTCTTGGTACGACGCCGGCACGGCGTACGCGGCGCTTGACGGCCACTATGTCGGCGACATGAAGCCGTACGTCTTCAAGACGACCGACTACGGCCAGACGTGGACGAACGTCGCCGGCAACCTGCCGATGGGTAACGTGAACTCGATTCGCCAGGATCCGAAGAACCGCAACCTGCTCTATGCGGCCACGGAGTTCGGCTTCTACATCTCGCTGAACGAAGGCGGCGCCTGGCACTCGTTCATGCCGAACCTGCCGAAGGGCCGCATCGACGACGTGATGGTGCACCCGCGCGACAACGACCTGGTGCTGGCGCATCACGGCCGCGGCGATCTGGATCATGGACGACATCTCCGCGCTGCAGCAGCTCACGCCGCAGGCGCTCGAACGCGCCGAGCGACGCTGATGAAGCCGCGCGATGCCATCCAGTGGAAGGCTGACCGCCTGAACCAGACCGAGGTGCCGGGCAACAAGTGGTGGGAGGGCGAAGTCGCGCCGCGCGGCACGGCCATCGCCTACTACCTGAAGACGGCGCCGAGCGTGGACGTGCGCGTGACGATCACGAATACGGCGACCGGCCAGGCGTGCGCACGTGCGCCGGCACGAAGGACTCGGCATGAACCGCTTCCAGTGGACGCTGAGCGGTGATCCGGCGGCGGGCGGCGCGGGGGCCAGGGCGGCGGAGGCGCGCGGCGGACGTGGCGGCGCAGGCGCAGGCGGCGGCTCGGCGCCAGCAGGCGCGACGCCAGCGCCGACACCGACGGGCCCGACGCCGTGCTCAGCGCGGCGCGGGTGGCGGCGGTGGACGCGGCGGCGGTGGCGGCGGTGGTGGATTCGGCGGCGGCGGTGGCGGCGGGATCGGCCCGGCGTCTACAAAGTCACGCTGACCATCGGCGGCGCAAGGAAGTGGGCAGCGCAGACGTTCAACGTGCTCGAGGACATCTGGTTGAACGAGAAGTAGGTAGCAGGTTCCGGGGTTCCGGGTTCGACGGGTTCCGGTTCACGGGTTCCGAGGTTCGGGTTCGAGGTTCGAGGTTCGGGTTCGAGGTTCGAAGTCGAAGAAGGGCGGCGCGGGTCATTCGATCCGCGCCGCCCTTTTCTATCCTGAGGCTGGAACCCTGAACCCCGGAACCAGAACCCAGAACCTCAGAACCCGTGAACCCCAGAACCCCTGAACCGGAACCCGTGAACCCCTGAACCTCTGAACTCCTGAACCTACTACTGCGCTGTCTCTCCCGGCTTCAGTTCCAGCACCTCGATCGCCGTCCCCGCGAGATGCCGCCTTGAGCGCCTGGGGCGTCCCCGTCAGAATCGGGAAACGTGCCCCAGTGCATCGGTACGACCTGGCGCACGCCGAGCCAGCGGGCGGCGATGGCCGCCGTGTCCGGCCCCATCGTGTAGAGGTCGCCAATCGGCAGGAACGCGATCTGCGGCTGGTAGACCTCGGCGATCACCTTCATGTCGCCGAACAGGCCCGTATCGCCGGCGAAGTAGATCGTCGGCGTGTGTGGCGCGCGCAGGACGAAGCCCGCCGCTCCGCCCAGGTAGACGATCCGGCCGCCCTCGACGATCGAGCCGGAGTGCGTCGACGCTGGTCATCGTGATGCTGACGCCCGCCACGTGCTGCGTGCCGCCGATGCCCATGTCCTTGACGCCCTGCAGGTCCTTTTCCGCCAGGTAGAGACCCGACCTCGAACATGCAGACGACCGGCGCGCCCGTCGCGCGCGCGACCGGCACGCGTCGCCGATGTGATCGCTGTGGCCGTGCGAGACGAGGATCAGGTCGATCGGTTTGAGCGCCTCCGGCTTCGCAAAGCGCGGCGGACAGTTGGGATTGCCGAGCCACGGGTCGGTCAGCAGGCGCTTGCCGGACGGCAAGCCGATGATGAACGTCGAGTGGCCGAGCCAGGTGATGGAGAGCGGCGCTGCCATGAGGCGAATTATACTGGGAGGGCTCATGGCCGGCCCAGTCCCCGTCCAGTTCATTCGCGGCCGCCGCGTCAAAGACGTGGCCGCCGCGCGGGCGCCGAAGCCGGAGTGGCTCAAGGTGCGCGCACCGGGGTCGCCAGGCTACCTCCGCCTGAAGGGCCTGATGCGCGATCTGAAGCTGAACACGGTCTGCGAGGAAGCCCACTGCCCCAACATCGGCGAGTGCTGGCACCACGGGACGGCGACGTTCATGATCATGGGCGACGTCTGCACGCGCGATGTGCGGCTACTGCAACGTCACGCATGGCGCTCCGGCGCGGCTCGATCCGCGATGAACCGGAGAACCTGGCGCGCGCCGGTCCAGGACATGGCGCTGGCCTACGTGGTCGTGACGTCGGTGGATCGCGACGACCTGCCCGACTTCGGCGCGGGCGCGTTCGCGGCGACGATCCGCGCGATCAAGGCGCGGCGCCCCGAATGCCGGGTGGAAGTGCTGATTCCGGATTTCCAGGGCCAGGCGAGACCTCGCTCCGCGCCGTGCTGGACGCGCGGCCCGACATCCTGAATCACAACACGAAACCGTGCCGCGGCTCTACCGCATCGCGCGGCCGGGCGGCCGATACCCGCGTGCGCTGGAGTTGCTGCAGCGGGCGCGGGCGTGGGCGCCGGACATCCCGACCAAGACGCGGCATGATGGTGGGACTGGGCGAGACGTTCGACGAGGTCGTCGAGGTATTCGCGATTTGCGAGGCATCGACTGCCAGATCCTGACGATCGGCCAGTACCTGCGGCCGTCACTCGCCCACCTGCCCATGGAGCGCTACTACACGCCCGAAGAGTTCCGTGAATTGAAGCGCATCGCCCTCGAGCTGGGCTTCGGCCACGTCGAATCGGGTCCACTCGTGCGCTCCTCCTACCACGCGCACGAACAGGCCGACAGCTACACGACGAAGACGCGGTCTAATCAACCTTCGGCAACCTGTTGCAGCGGCCGGTTGAGTTCGGTGCGCCACGTAGACGGATCGCCCCCGGATTCCGGCCCCGTGACATAGCGCTCCCAGAGGTCCGGCGCAGGCTTGTGGCCGTGTGCGGCAATCCAGCGCCCGAATGCGCCCCAGGCGGGGCCCAAGCCGTCGTAGGGACCGCGGAACTGCGCGCCACGGTCGTCGCCGGCAGCGAGCCGGGCTTGACGCGCCCGGCCGGCGACACCGGCGCCGCCACGGGGACACCGACCTCGAAATCAAACGCCATCGGGTCCATGGAGAAGTGATGCGAGAACACCGGACCCGCGGCGGCAACGCCCTGGCGGCAGACCTGCATCACTTCGGCGATCGCGGGCCCCATGACCTGCTGGATCTCGCTGCGTGGGACGGTCAGCCGAATGACCGCCGTCGACTGCTCTTTGGTCTGCGCGATGACTGGAGTGTCAAGCATGGTACGTCCATGCTACTCCCGTCCGCTACACGCCCGCCTGCCCCTGCCCTTCGAAGACGCGCACGCGCCGGAAGAGGATGTCGAGGAAGCCGAGAGGCGGCGAGGACCAGGCTCGGCCACAGGGCGCGGCGCGCGCCTGTGGCTGCGCCGCTTTCCGGAGGCCTCAGGGGTGGCGCCGACCTGTCCCCCGGTGGCTTGCGCGATCGACCTCGAGCGCGCCGCATCCGGCGCGGCCGGAAGCGGTATCGGCTGCCGCATCCGGCAGGACGAGCCGCGAGGCCCGGACGCGCCGCCGCGCCATCCACGGTCATCGTCAGCGGCTGCGTGGCGTCGGCCACGACGGGGTTTCGTAGCGGCCCGGCGGCACCTGCCGGGCCACCTGCGCGGCCTGTCCGGCCGTCGCCGGCGCGGACCGTTACGGTCGGCTTCGCCGATCCGCATAGTTGCCGTGCGGATCGCGCGCCTCGATCGTCACCGTCACCGGACGCGCCGCCGCCGCGCGCCGCATCGGCCGAGACGTCGACGCCGACCCCGCGCGGCGCGCTGCCGCGCAATGGCGCGCACGACCGACGTGAAGAACGGGCCGTAGCCCTTCCAGCTTGCAGCCAGTCACGCGGCCCAGCGATCCTTCACGTCCGACGCGAACACCGCGGTCCGGCCCAGGCCAATCGGCCAGAACGCCAGCAGCGGATCGCCTTCCTCCGTCGACGAGCAGCTCGATCGCCGCAGTCCTTGACGACCGTCGCCGTGCGGCCCGCGCAGGCCGGGCGCGCGCGAGAAGTCAATCGCCTTCAGGAAACCCGTCGACTTGACCACCGGCTTCAGCGCCTTCTCGTCGAACGCCGGCGTTGACCGCGTTCTTCGCTTCCTTGACGAAGATTTGCGGCACTTCCTTCGCGTCCTCCACGACGTAGCTGCGGCCCTTGCCCCACTTGGCGATGTTCGTGAGCAGCTCGACGTCGGCGGCAGGGCCGACCGAGATGGCCGACACGGTCATCTTGGCGTCCACCATCTTCTTGACGAGCCCTTCATAGTCGTCCGGATACGAGCGGCCGTCCGACAGCAGCACGACGTGCTTGGCGCGCGCGCGCGCGTCCTTCAGGGCGAGGTACGCCTGCTCCACGGCGGGAAAGATCAGCGTGTGGCCGCTCGGCTCGATCGAGGCCACCGACCTTGCGGATGGCCTCGCGGTTCTTCCCGACGTTCCGCAGGGTGACGTCCCAGTTGAGACCGTCGTTGAAGGTGACGACGCCGACCGGACTGTTCGTCGGACAGCACGTCAATCGCGGCCTGCGCCGCCGCTTTGCAAAGCTCCATCACGGCGCCCGCCATGCTCCAGGACTTGTCGAGCACGATGATCAGCGCGATCTTCCGGCTCGTCCTTGCGCTCGAACGTGACGGGCGTGATCCGCTCGAGTTCCGTGTTGCGGTACCCGCCGGGACCGCCCTCGCTGGCCTCGCCGAACACCGCGTCGCCGCCCGCTACCAGCAGGCCACCGCCGTCGCGCTCGACCCACACGGCCAGCGCCTTCATGGCGGCGTCGGAAATCGCCGACCGCGCGACGTCACTGACGATCAGCGACGTCCCACGCGTCGAGATCCGCCGCCTGCTGAGGAATGCCGGACGGCGGCCGCACGTCACGTCGAAGCCCGATTGCGTGAGCGCGCCCTGCAGATACCGCGCGCTCGCCACGGCGCTCTCCACGTAGAGCACGCGCGGCCGCGGGGCCACGATTGGCCTCGCGCGACAACCGGTTGTTCGCGCCGAGCGGATCGCCCGGCCACGGTCACCACCGCGTCCAGCCGCTGCGCTCCCGGCTCGGCGAACGTCACGTCCAGCGGCACCGACGTCAGCCCACGGGGTCCACCGTCGCCTGCTTGCTGGCCAGCACGCGATCCCCGGCGTGAGCTCGACGAGTGCCTCGCCCGGCCGCTGGCTACCCGACCTCGACGGTCGCGGTCACCAGGCCGCCAGCACGTCAGTCGGTCCGGCAACGCGATCCTGTCCACCCAGGTGTCGCCGATGTCGCGCGGCGCCGAGCGACTCGACGAACACGCGGAATGCCGGCTGGCGGCCAGGGCGAGGTCGCGTCGCGTCACATCGCCGGCGGTGTCGCGCGGCCGTCGCGTGAACAGCACGATCCGCGGGACGTGCCCGGGCGCGAGTTCGGCTCGGGCCTGGCGGAGCGCCTGTTCGAGATCCGTCGCTGTCCCGCTGCACGAGCCGAGTTGGCGCGATCGGCCGGGTCCTGCGCCGCCATCGCACGCAGCGCCTTCGTGTCGCTCAGCACCGCCACGTCCGCGCCGAACGCCACGATGCGCGAGTGGCTCGGGCGCAGGTCCGCGGCGAGGGCGTCGATGCGATCGGCCGCGTCGGTAATCGGACGCGGCTGGCGATGCTGTGCGAGACGTCGACCAGAAATACGACGGACATGCCGCGACGAGCCGGTCGAAATCACCGGCCGCGCGAGGGCCAGGACGAGGGCCGCCAGCAGCAGCGAACGCACGCCGCGCCTGCATCACGCGCTGCCGCGCGGTTGAAGTTCGTGCGGCTGAAACGCAGCGCCACCCAGACCAGCGGCACGACATCGCGAGCAGCCACAGCGCGGCGGGAGCCGTCCAGCGTGATGCACATCTCACACCGTGACCCGGCGCTGCCACGTCCACCACTCCGCGCGTCACGAGCACGAACGCGATCGCGACCGCCCACATCCACCACGGCCACCCGGCGCCGCCGGACGCCACGACGCCGCGGCGCGGCCCCGGTCAGCGACGAACGCTGCCAGATTCGACACTTCCGGATCGCCGACGTTCACGCCGACGACTCCGCGCGATCCGGCCGGCCTCGACCAGGTACAGGCCGGGCGCCGCCAGTCGCACCACGACGCGTCGCCCGCGCGGACCATCGGCATCGGCTGGCCATCCGGCGACACCACGCGCGAGGTGCTCGCGGGCAGCCGGACGGGCCCCGGTCGCCGCAACACGCCGTACGATGGCCGCGCCGAGCCACTCGATCGCGTTGCCCACGAGCACGGGGAAGCCGGGCGCGGCCGCGAGGTTCGAGTCCGCGGGCGCAAACGACCACACGACGATGCGGCGATCGGCGCCGATCGACGCACGGAGACGAGGGCGTGCCACTGTTCGGACGGCGCGACCGGGCACGAGTCCCTTCCCCTCGATAGCCCGCCACGCGCTTCGACGTCCACCGTCAGCGGATCGACGCCGGCCAGCACCGGATGCGCGCCGGGCCGTGACCACCGCGCCGACGCGTTCCTCGGCGCGCCGGGCTCCCCAGCCACGAGGAGGCCGGCGGCGCCACGCACAGTGCCGGCCGGCCCGGCGCCTCCGCCGGCAGCCAGCGATCGAAGATCGACCACGCCGCTGCCGGCCGGCTGGTACGCCGCCGGGCTTCACGAACGCCGCGCGAAGCTGCGGGTCCTGCTGGAGGATCGACGCCAGCGCGGCGGGATCGTCGCTCACCACCGTCACGTCGACCGGATCGGCGCCCTCAATCCACGCGACGGCCTCGTTGTCCTCCGCGAGCGCGTCCTGCGGCCGGCCTCGACGCGCGCCAGCAGCCGCGCGCTGCCGGTCGCGGCAGCGGCACGATCTGGCTGACGGCCTCGCCGGCCGCCATGTCGACGCGCTGGTCGGACAGCGACGCGCCGTGCCGCGCGTGACCGTCGACGCGCACCGACTGCGCGGTCCGCGCGCGTAGTTCGCCACCTGCAGCTAGGCTTCGCCCGGCCGCCTCGCCGCCCGGACGACGGCCGCGCGCCGAACGCAATGATCGCGACGTTGGGCGCCGGTTCGAACACCGAGTGCAGAGTCACGCTCGGCGTCGAGCGCGCGCGCGACCGCGCCGTCGGTGATGAAGTGCACGTGGTCGGCGCCCGGTACGCGCGGCCACGTCACCGCCCTCGCCGCCGGCCGGCGCCAGACGGTCGAGCGCGGTCTCGATCAGCGCGGCGTCGGACGTCGGCCCTTCGACGAGCCCGTCGGCGGTGGTGGCCAGCGCCACGTCGCCGCCGCCGACGCCGCGCCAGCGCCCGAGCCTGCCGCGACCGCGCGCTGCCAGCGCGTCTCTCCGCTCGACGTGCGCGCGGCCATGGACCAGGACGAATCCAGCACGATGAGCGTGCGGCCCTGGCTGACGACGGCCCATGCCGCGGCCCGGGCCGGGTCACCGCCAGCGCAAGCGCCACGCGCGATCAGGATGGTCGCCACGAGCGACACGGCGCGGCGGACGCGCTCCCACCACGTCAGCTCGCGCGCGCGGTCGAACACGCGCCGCCACAGGAGCAGCGTCGGCACCTGCACGCGCGGCGGCCGCACCTTCATCCGGAACAGCCACCGCCGCGGCCGCGCCAGCGGCGCCGATCAGGACCAGCGCCTGCCACGCCGCCATCGCGCCGAAGCTCATGCGAGGAACCGGCCCTTGCGGAACGTCGTCAGGACCACCTCCTCGAACGGTCACTTCCGCGTCGGCGCGGACGTAGCCCAGGTTGAAGCGGCCGCAGAACCGCTCGAGATCCTCGGCATGGGTCTGCCACGCCTCGCCGTAGGCGCGGGCCAGCGCCGGCGTGACGTCGACGTCGCGCACCTCGCCGGTTTCCGCATCCACGAACCGGACGTCGCCCATGGCGCTTCGGGATCGCTGTCGGCCGGCGAGACGATCGTGCACGACGAACACGTCGTGGCCCATCGACGCGAGCAGCTTCAGGCCGGGCTCGAACCCATGCGGATCGAGGAAGTCCGAGATGACGACGGCCAGGCCCTGCTGCCGCGTGCGCGACGCGAACTGCATGAACGACTTCGCGCAGATCGGTCGGGCCTTCGGTTTCCATCTTCTCGAGCAGCTCGAACACGCGGAAGATCCGGCCCTTGCCGCGGCCCGGCTGGGTCTCGTCGCCGAGCGTCGCGGTCGAACGGCAGGATCGTCACGCGATCGAGATGCGCGAGGCCGATATAGCAGAGCGCGGCGGCGATGCGCCGGGCCTGATCGAACTTGGCCGGCTCGCGCATGGACTGGCTGCATGTCGATGAAGAGGTAGATCGGAAGGTCCTGCTCCTCATCGAACAGGCGCAGCAGCAGCCGGCCGAGGCGCTTGTAGGCCTTCCAGTCGATATGGCGGATAGTCGTCGCCCGCGCGCGTAGCCGCGGTGATCGGCGAACTCCAGCCCGCGTCCGCGCTTCCGCGCGAGCCGGTCCGCGCGGTTCTGCCCGGCGAACGCCCGCTTCGAGACGACGTGCAGGTACTCAAGCTTCTTGAGGAAGTCGTCTTCGAACCGCAGCGCCACAGGATTCGTAACTGGTAACTTGCTACGCGCCGTAGGCGCCTGACGTCCGTCGGCACCGATGCCAACAATTCGGTGACGATGCGTATCCGACGTTGATCTGCTCGGCCTCGCCCTCGAAGTTCAGCAGCAAGCGATGGCGCAGCGCCGGCATGGCCACCGCGCGGATGTCGTCGACCGACACGAACGCGTTGCCCCGCGTAATCGCGTGGATCTTCCCCGCCAGCACCAGCGCCTGCGCCGCGCGCGGGCTCGCGCCGTAGCGCACGTAGCTGCTTGACCAGCGGCGAGGCATACGGCGACTCCGGATGCGACCCGAGCGTGAGCCGAATGGCGTAGCCCTGCACCGGCTTGCGCGATCGGCACCGACGCGCACGACCTGCCGCATCTCGAGAATCTCCGGGCCGTCCATCACGCGCGACACCGCGCGTGCCCATCGCCTGCGTCGTGCGCTCGAGGATCTGGTGCATCGCCGCTTCCGCCGGATACGTCACCTTCAGCTTGAAGAAGAACCGATCGAGCTGCGCTTCCGGCAGCGGATAGGTGCCTTCCATCTCCAGCGGGTTCTGCGTCGCGAGCACCAGGAACGGCTGATCGAGCTGGTAGGTCGTCTTGCCGACCGACACGCTCTGCTCCTGCATGGCCTCGAGCAGCGCCGACTGCGTCTTGGGCGTCGCGCGGTTGATCTCGTCGGCCAGGACGATGTTCGCGAAGATCGGCCCGGGCTGGAACTCGAAGAACGTGCCGCCGTGCGCGTGCTCCTGCACGATGTTGGTGCCGACGATGTCGGCGGGCATCAGGTCCGGCGTGAACTGGATGCGCGAGAACTTCAGGTGCAGGACGTCCGCCAGCGTGTGGACGAGGCTGGTCTTGCCCACGCCGGGAATGCCCTCGAGCAGCACGTGGCCGCCGGCCAGCAGGGCCGTGACGGTGTGCTCGACGAGTCTCCTCGTTGCCGACGATCCGCAGGCCCACTTCGCGTGGTGATGCGGACGAACCGTTCACGGAACTGGTCGATATGCTGGGCGACGGGCAGAACAGTCATCAGCGGCGGATGAAATATTTGGACAGCAGTGGACGCCGCGCCTCGGGCACGGGCGGCGGTGCCGCCGCCCGGCTCGGCTCGAAGGCCCGAGGCGGAGCGGCGTGCGTGAATCCGAGCGACGACGTGCCCTGCTCGGTCTTCCGACGAAGATCTTCCTTGTCGACGTTCTCGCCCAGCGCGTCGGCGCTGGCCTCGAGCAATTCCTTGCGCAGCGCCTGGGCCATCAACACGGCTTCGGCGGCGCCTTTGACGTTACTGTTGGTCTTGCCGGCGCCCGGCTGCGAGTCTCCGCCCATCGGCCCGCCGCCGCCGATCATCTTCTTGCCGGCCTCTTCACTGGCGGCCTCTCGCATGATCGGCGCGGTCGAGTCGGCCTTGGCGCCGGTCTCGGCCTGGGCTTGAAGCGACCCCACGCCCGCATCGCCGGACTTGGCGGTCGCGGCCGGATCGTTGGCGGCCGGCTTCCGGTCGTCGGCCTGCGCGGCTTTCGCGGCCATGTTCTCGAGCGCCCACTTCACATCTTCGGGCAGATCCTTCTTGGCGTTCTGGGCCACTTGCGGGCTGTCGGCCTGGTCGAGTCCCTGCTGCGCGGTCTTGGGCTCGGCACCCAGCGCACGCTTCTCCAGCGCGGCCGCCAGTTGCTTCTGCATGGCGGGGTCGAGCGTCGCCATCAGGGCTTTCATCTCGGCGAGCGAGATGGCCTTCGCATCGGGGTCGAGCGCGGCGTCATTGAGCTGCGCCATGAGCCTGGCGAGCTTCTGCTGGAGGTCGAGCGGCAATTCAGCGCCGGGTTCGCCCGCGGCGAACAGCGCGGTCCCGGTCGGCCCGCCGCCGCGTGCCGGCGCGCGCACCCCGAGGGCGACCACACCAGCCGCAAGTACGCCCGTCACGATCCAGGACCTGGCGGATCGGACGCGCGGATACAGGTCAGCCCAGTTCACCGCGCGGGCGTGCGACAACGCCCGATCGACGTGGAACGCGACCCAGCTGCCATCGACGCCCTGCGACTCGAACCAGTGCGCGCTCCGAAGCTCGCCGGCGAGCCGCGCGTCAGCGTCCACCGCCGACGCGATCGCGTCGGTCGTCGCCCTCGGCCGCCGCTGCAGGTAGCCGTAGACAGCCACCGTCAAGACGCCGGCCAGGAGCGCGGCGATCCCAACCCACGCCGGCCCGGCCACCAGGCGGCTCGTCAGGGCCACCAACAGCGCAAGCCCGGCCGCGCCCGGCGCCAGCCGCTGAAGACGTGCCGCCGCCACGCGAGCGCGACGCTGCCGGTCGGCTGCGGCGACCAGATCTCGCACGGGCTGATTCACAGTGGGCAAATGGGCCATGGGCTCGCGGCTGGGACGCCTAACGATACCTGAATACGACCGGGCCTGTCGCGGAGTTACCTGGTGCCCCTCTCACTCAGTTCGGAGTGCATCAAGGGGCGCCAGGCGCACGATTCGCCGTGCCGCGACGACGTTGCCACAGTTCCATATTGGTTCCATAATGGCTCCATGGCCACGGTCACGCTATCCGTGAAGAACGTACCCAAGGACCTCGCCCGACGGCTGCGGACGCGGGCCGCCCGCAATCACCGCTCGCTGCAGGGCGAACTCCTGGCGATTCTGGCCGCGGCCGCCGACTCCACGACCGTCCACGACCTCGTCACGCTCGCCAGGCGCCTGGGCCTGTCGTCTGCCTCGGAGTCTGCGGCCCTGGTTCGCGAGGATCGCGATGGCCATCGTCGTTGACGCGTCGGCCATCGGCGCCATGATGTTTGGCGAGCCGGAGGGCCCGACGCTCGCCGCGCACCTCGAGGGTGAAACGCTGCTGGCGCCGGCACTGCTCGACTACGAACTCATGAACCTCGCCGTGAAGAAGGCGCGGCGGCGGCCGGATCTCATCGAAGCGATTGCCGTCAGCCTGGTCGCGGCCCTTGCGCTCCGCATCGATCGCGTCGACGTTCCCGGCCCCGACGTCTTCGCGCTTGCCGCCAGTTCAGGACTCACGGCCTATGACGCCAGCTATCTGTGGCTGGCGCGCGCGCGCGACGCCGAGTTGGTGACGCTCGACGCGGCATTGATGCGACTGAGCCAGGAGGACGAGTAGGCCAGCGCAACTCAGCCTCCCATTCCGATGGGTGGCGTTGGCGTGCAACGCGTCTTGGGAAGCCGGATCGCGCTGCGCGGAGACGTGTCGCTCGTCGTCGGCAACGAGGAAGGCGCACTTCGCGCCTCCGCAGGCGTGGTGATCCCCCTCGGCCGAGTGAAGAAGTAGACGGGGGGGAACAACGCCGACGTTGCCAGTTGTGGGTGGTGCGAAAGACGTGCGATCGGAACGGCGACGACACCTGTCGTTGCCCGCAGACTACTTCGGCGGCAGCAGCGTCAGATCGAGCAGGTCCTTCGGACGGCCAGATGCCGTTTTGTTCGCGACGAAATCCTCGCGCCCGATCACGCCGACGACAAGATCACCGATCGTGATCTCGAGCCGGTTCGCCCAGGCGTGGCCGAAATCCACGCCAGAGATGCTGCTCAGGATGTCGATGCGGGATGGCGGCAAACCGATCTGAAACACCGTGTCGGGTCTCGACAAGTCGTCGATGGTGAGGTCGAAGAGCGCCGCCCCGAAGTGTCGCAGCGCGTCGAAAACCCGTGCAGCGTTCTCAGGAGTCGCCTGAATCCAGATATCGAGGTCGCCGGTGGCGCGCGGTGCGCCGTGAGCGGCCAGCGCGTGGGCGCCGACGATAAGGAATCTAGCGCCGGCCGCGGACAACGCGGACAGCATCTCGACGAAGTCGTGGTTCATCGACGAGTCCATCCTTGAACATCCAGGCCTGAAGGGCCAGTTGCCACATCATCGCCACACGCTCGCTCGGCGTCAGCCGCGCGACATCGTCCGTCCGCCCCTCCTCCGAAAGGGGAATCCGACGAACAGCCCGTGATTTGAGCATGCTGCATTGTACCAAACGCCGATAGCCTGTACCGCCCGTTCTTCGACCCCACCTGACCGGTGGGCAAGGAGGACGAGTAGGCCAGGCGTCGTCGTTCAGGCCCGTTCTTCCCACACCATCGCGAGCTGCACGATCACCTCGACGGCCTTTTCCATGTCCTGCACCGAGACCCACTCGAGCCGGGAGTGGAAGTTCTGCTCGCCGGCAAACAGATTCGGCGTGGGCAGGCCCATGAACGACAGCTTCGATCCGTCGGTGCCGCCGCGGATGGCCCGCTCGCGCACCGGGAGGCCGGCGCGGGCAATCGCCTCGCGCGCCCGTTCGACCACCACGGGGTGATGGTCGAGCACCTCGCGCATATTGCGGTACGACTCCTCCACTTTCGACTCGAACGACGCGCCCGGCACGCCCGCCACCCGGCCCCCGGGCCCCGCTTCCCAGACGGCTTCCCTTTCACTCAGTCTCGCCGGAGGATCACCCCGACCTGACCGGCCTCCCGAAGACTGAAGAGCCGTCTACTCCTCGCTCGCCGCGCTATCCTACCCACATGCCGTCTGGCTTCCGGCTGGCGCTGGCGATGAGCGCGGCCATCGCGTCCAGCTCGCTCGCGGTTGATTCACTCCCAATCCGCCAGATCGCTGGCGCCAGCGGCAGCGGCAGCATCACCGGTCGCGTCATCGATGCCAGCTCCCGCCAGCCCGTGCGCGGCGCGAACGTGCACGTCGGCGCCGTTCCAGACGACTCACAGAACTATCCCATCCAGGACTGCTGCGGCACCGTAATGGTGAGGCTCGAAGGGGATTACGGCCGCGTGACGACGACCGATGCCGACGGCCGCTTCGCGCTCGCGAATCTCCCGGCGCGCGCGTTCGAACTCCGCGCCGACAAGCCCGGCTGGATGTCGGCCTGGTGGGGTCAGACGTCGCCCTCTGATGGCGGCCGGTGGATCGAGCTGCAAGCTGGCCAGCGCGTCGATGGCCTCGAGATCGCGCTTCCGCGAGGGCCGATTGTCGGTGGCCGCGTCGTGGATGAGCGCGGAGAACCCGTGACGGGGCTGCGCGTCCTGGTGACGCC
Organism: uncultured Acidobacteriota bacterium; assembly: GCA_963751445.1. Classification (GTDB taxonomy): domain Bacteria; phylum Acidobacteriota; class Vicinamibacteria; order Vicinamibacterales; family SCN-69-37; genus DASUGC01. The sequence goes on from CAVVUL010000011.1 coordinate 197,492, forward strand.
CGCCGCGCTCGGAATCGCGGCGCCGGCCTATGCTCCAAGGACCGATGATCGCGGGAACTTCCGGAGCGCCGTCAGGCCCGGCGAGTACGTCGTGAGCACGGTGGCGTACCCCGACTTTGGATTTGCCTCGTCATGGCCCCAGCCGAACTCAAAGGCTCCGGCTTCGGCGTATCCGCGACTCTTCTTCCCCCAGGCGACTTCAATCGACGGCGCAACACGCTTGAGCCTGGGCCCAGGCGACCAGAGAGTCGATCTGGACTTTGTCCTCAAGCCCGAGCGGGCCTTTCGAGTCTCCATTTCAGTCGCCGGCGAGGCCCTGGACCATTTCGAGCACTTGAGCGTGGAACTTCTTGCGTGGGATGAGCGCCTCCGCTTCCCTCTGGCTATTCCGCCTGCCACCGCCGGGACCGGTGTCGGCCTCCTTGGATTCGCCGGTGTTCCGCCCGGCCGCTATGTCGTTCATGCGCACGCCGGACCGGTGCGACCACTCGCGACGGAACGCATCGCCCCGCTGTCGCAGCTTCCATCGGGGCAGACGTGGTGGGCCGACCAGGAGATCGTGGTGGCCGATCGCGATCTGAATGTTCCGCTCGCGCTGCAACCCGGCGTCAGAATCAGCGGGCGCGTCGAATTCGACGGTGTCGACGAGGCACCGCCGCCGAACGTACTCAACAACCGCGCGCTCGTCGTCGAACGGGCGGACGGGTCCGGCAGCGTCTACCGCGGGGTGTTCCTGCCAGGCGGCCGTTTCAGCACGATTCAGATTGAGCCAGGACGCTACGTCGTGCGCCCGGGTTCGCCTCCAGGGTGGCAGCTGAAGTCCGTCATGGCCGGTGGACGTGACATCAGGGACTATCCCGTCGACCTGGCTCGGTCGGACGTCCATGACGTGGTGATCACGTTCACCGACCGGCGCTCAGCCGTCGCCGGACGGCTGATCCGCGACGGACCGGACGACCTCACACGCGGCTGGATCACGGTTTTCCCGACTGACCGCGCGTACTGGGCCGAATACGGTGTCTATCCCCGGCGAATCGCGTTCATTGAGTGCGGCCGCTCCGGGCTCTTCGAGGCCGAGGTGCCGCCTGGCAGCTACTACGTGGTCGCGACGAGATGGTCCACGCGCGGCCGATTGACTGTTGACCAGCTCGCGTTGCTGGCCGCGTCGGCGACGCCGGTGGTCGTTGGCGACAATCAGACCGTCTACCAGCAACTCAGGTTCTCGCGAGGACGGTGATGGCTGCCCGAACCGCCGCGAGCATGCTGACCGCTATGGTTCTGCCGGTCTGTCTGATCGTCGCAGCCGGCCGATCGACGCAGACGATGTCACCACAGCAGCGCGAGACATCGCCGGCCGCCGTGGTCAGCGGTCGCGTGTTCGACGGCGAAGGCGAGCTGCCGGCGCGTTTCGTCCAGGTCCGGTTGGTCTCCCGTACCAAGAATGCATCAATCCGGTACGAAGCGCTGACCGCCGAAGACGGTGCTTTCGTATTTGACGCCGTCCAGCCCGGAACCTGCTACCTTGGCGCGCTGAAGCCCACCTATCCGCCGGCGTTCTACTCACCGGACGGCGGCACCGCGGCCGATCCTGGTGCCGCGATCCAAGTTGCGCCGGGGCAGCAGTTGCGGGATCTGAACGTGCACGTGCGCAAGGGTGGTGTCATCGCCGGCCGCGTGACGGATCAGCAAGGCGAAGCCGTCAGCACGCCGGTCGCGGCGCGCCGGCTCACTTCGGCGAGGCCGGCGCCTGACCCTCTGTTCTACTTTGAATCTCAGCAATCCTTCCGCAGGGACGAGCAGGGCAACTACCGCATCTATGGACTCGTGCCGGGCGATTATTTCGTGATGACGGACGACGGGCGAACGGGTGTTGTGCCCGAGAGTCAATCCGGCGTATTCACGCGCGCGTTCTTTCCCGACACGACCGATCCGATGGCTGCCGTGCCCGTGTCGGTTGCGTGGGGGCAGGAGCGCGCGGGCATCGACCTCACGGTTCGGGCGGTGCCCGCCTTCAGCGTGTCTGGCACGGCGGCCGGTCCGTCCGATCCGGCCGAGCAGGTCGGTCTGCGGCTGATCACGATCAGCCCGCCTTTGCTGTCTTTGCCTGCCCGGACCGGCTTGGCATCAAATGGCCGGTTCGTCCTTGATCGAGTGCCGCCGGGTCGCTATTGGCTGACGGCTTCCGTGCGGGAGCGACCACCGGCGGATGCCGCGCCTGACCTGCCTGCCGCGCTGTGGTGGACGGTGACGCCCATCGCGGTATCTGACCGCGACGTGACCGACGTTGTGCTCGCCTTGCAGCCCTCGTCGTCGTTGTCAGGAGAGATCGTGTTCCACCAGCCCGCGGCCGAACTACGTGGTGATACGAACGGGTATGTGGTGTCGTTAACGGCGGTGCTGGAGGCCGCCGCGCCGCCGTTCGGAATCCCCGCGTCAAACCGATCCGGCACAGACGGCCGCTTCAGGGTTCTTGATATTCCACCCGGGCGCTACCGGCTGACCGTCCGGGCGTCGTCCGGCCCGACCCAAATCGTTTCCGTGACGATCGACGGCCGTGAACTTCCCAACATGGAGATCGAACTCATGCCCGGCACGAACATCGAGCACGTCATCGTGCGCATCAAGCAGCCGTAACCCGGCCCCACCGACAGCAGAATCTCGAACCCCGAACCCCGAACCGAAGAACCCCAGAACCCTGGTGGAGGCTATGTCAGTCGATCGCTGAGCACGGGCACGACGTCAATGGTCCTCACGTCCTCGGCGGCCTTCGATAGCGCCGCCTTGGCGCTGACCGGAAGGCGGTCGAGGTCGCCATCCGCAAAGTACGACAGTGCCTTGAGACTAATGAGGGGAGCGAAGTCAGGATACAGGGCCCGAGCGGCCCCCAGCGCACGGGCCAGCGGTATGCCGTGATCCATCAGCGTCACCAGATCCGCGTAGTCCTTGCGCTCGGCTCGGACTTGCACCACGCGCACCTTCTGTGCCGCCAAGTCCAGCAGCGAGGCCACGCGCACGCCGGTGTCTTCGCTGGCCGAGGCTTCGCCAACGCGGCCGATCGAGAGGCCGCCGAAGAACGAGACCTTCACTCGGCCCGTGCAATCGATGAGGAATGTCGCGGTCGACGGCGCGGCCTGAATCAACTCGGCGCCCTCCAGAAACGGCAACGTCGAGGCCAGCCGATGCGCATCGAGGTCATCGTTGGTGAAGAAATCGAAGTCTTCAGATTCGCGACTGCCCGTACGGAGCGCAAGCGCGGTGCCGCCGTAGAGCACGAACTGTGACGGAAGCCCAGTCCGGAATTCAGCCCATAGCCGGCGTTGGGCCGCCGGCAGGATGTCCACGCGGGGCCGGAACGTGTTCACTCGAATCGCCGAGCGGGCAACGGGCCGGGTGCGCCCAGGCCGAGCCGGTGGTGCCAGTAGTGCCAGGAGCGGTCATCGAACACGCCGGCGGGCGCCGACAGAATCGCCTGCCGCAGGCGATCGGTACCGTAGAGTGACGCGATGTAATTGGCATCGGCCAGATCGGCGATCGCCATGACTCGGCAGAGAAAATCGTCTGGCCGTGAGACGACGTGCTCAGGCGTGTCCCACCAGACGACGCGGGAGGCGATACGCCGCAGTTCGGGCGTCATGGGCCCCAGCTTACCAAAGGTCCCGTCCCCCACGGCAGCCTTCGGCCCTGCAAAGCCGCCTTTGGTCAAGACGAGAGCGCCGTTCAGGCCCGTTCTTCCCACACCATCGCGAGCTGCACGATCACCTCGACGGCCTTCTCCATGTCCTGCACCGAAACCCACTCGAGCCGGGAGTGGAAGTTCTGCTCGCCGGCAAACAGATTCGGCGTGGGCAGGCCCATGAACGACAGCTTCGATCCGTCGGTGCCGCCGCGGATGGCCCGCTCGCGCACCGGGAGGCCGGCGCGGGCAATCGCCTCGCGCGCCCGTTCGACGACCACGGGGTGATGGTCGAGCACCTCGCGCATGTTGCGGTACGACTCCTCCACCTTCGACTCGAACGACGCGCCCGGCACGCCCGCCACCACTTCGGCCGCGAGCGACTCGAGCCAGGCTTCCTTCTCCTTCAGGCCGGCGGTCACGAAGTCGCGCACCAGCAGCTTCACCGAGGTCCGATCCACCGCCGCCTGCACGACGTAGGGATGCACGAATCCCTCGAGATGGTCGGTCGTCTCCGGTGACAGCCGATCGGCCGGCAGGCGCTCGATGAACCGCGCCGCCAGCTTGATGGCGTTCACCATCCGGCCCTTCGCGAATCCCGGGTGCGTGTTGAACCCGCGGAAGGTGATCGTGATGGCGTCGGCCGAGAAGCTCTCGAACTCCATCTCGCCGCGGGGACCGCCGTCCATCGTGTAGGCGCAGTGCGCGCCGAAGCGGCCCACGTCGAAGTGCTGCGTGCCGCGCCCCACCTCTTCGTCCGGCGTGAACCCAATCCGGATGGCGCCGTGCGGAATCTCGGGGTGCGCCAGCAGGTACTCGGCCGCCGTGACGATCTCCGCCACGCCGCTCTTGTTGTCCGCCCCGAGCAGCGTCGTCCCCGACGCGGTCACGATGTCGTGGCCGATGCACTCGCCGAGATACGGCGAGTCGGCCACGCGCAGCACGGCCTCCGCCGGCGCATCCGGGAGCACGAGGTCGCGGCCGTCGTAGGCGCGATGGATGATCGGCTTGACGCCCGCGCCGCTCATCTCGGGCGAGGTGTCCACGTGCGCGATGAAGCCGATGACCGGCACGTCCGGCTTCGACGTCGTGGCGGGAATGGTCGCCATCACGTAGCCGTGCTCGTCGATGGCCGCATCCGCCAGCCCGAGCGCGCGCAGCTCGGTGACGAGGTCGCGCAGCAGCACCAGCTGGCCGGGCGTGCTGGGATAGGTGTCGGCCCCTTCCCGCGACTGCGTGTCGTAGGCGACGTATCGAAGGAAGCGTTCGAGAACCGGGCTGTCATGACGCCACCCCCTCACCATCGCGACTGCCGGCCGGCGTGACCGTGGCCTTCCGCCAGAGGTACACGCAGAAGAGCGCGAACCCGATGATCGACACGATTTGCGAAACCGCCTCGATATCGAAGAACGGCGTCTTGACCAGATCCTCCCGATACCAGCCGAAGAGGCGCAGGCTGGCGCCCAGCACGCCGCCGAGCGCGCCGCCCGCCATGAAACCCGAGGCGACGATGACGCCGCGCTCGCGGATGGCGCGGCCGCCCTCCCCCGCCCGAGCCGATCGCGCGTCCACGAAGTGCGCCAGCGCGCCGCCGACCAGCGCGGGCAGGTTCAGTTCGAGCGGCAGGTACATGCCGAGCGCGAAGACGAGGGCGGGCACGCGCAGCATCTCCATCCCCACCGCGATCATCGCGCCGACGCTGAAGAGGAGCCAGGCCACCGGCTGCCGGCTCATGAAGCCCTGCACGAGCGCCTGCATGATGGAGGCCTGCGGCGCGGCCAGCACCGCACGCGTGTCGCCGGCCGCCGCTTCGCCGAACTGGAACGCCTGCGCCAGCATCACGATGGCGAGGCCGGCCGCGGCCGCCGCGGCGATCACGCCCAGGAACTTCACGCGCTGCTGCACCGACGGGGTCGATCCCATCCAGTAGCCGGTCTTGAGGTCGGTGATCGTCTGTCCCGATACCGAGAGCGCCGTGCACACCATGCCGGCGATGGCCATCACGAAGAACATCCCGGACTGGCCGCTCACGCCGAACCGGAGCAGCACCACCGACGAGATGATCACCGTGAGCATCGTCATGCCCGACACGGGGTTGCGCGCGGTGGTGGCGATGGCCGTGGCCGCGACCGACGTGAAGAAGAACGAGAACAGCAGCGTCAGCGCCAGGGCGAGGCCGATGGCGGCGGGGCTCGACATCAGCGTGCCGAAGAACGCCGCCACGGCCAGCGCCGCCACGACCACGCCGACGAGCTGCGCCATCACCGGGAGATCCCGATCGGTGCGCTCCCCCGTCGCCTCGCCGTGGCGGAAGGCGCGCGCGGCAATCGCGAACGAGGCGCCGACGATGCGGAGCGACTTGATGATGCCGAAGATGCCGGCGGTGGCGATGGCGCCGACGCCGATGAAGCGCACGTAGCCGCGGAAGATCTGCGTGGCGGTCATGCTCGCGATGGGCACCGTGCCGGGATAGACCGCGTCCGGCAGGTGCTGGCCGATCATCCAGATGAGCGGCACCAGCACGAGGTTCGAGAGCACGCCGCCGGCCACGAGCACCATCGAGGAGCGCAGGCCCATCACGTAGCCGAGGCCGAGGATGAAGGCCACCGCGTCGAAGGCCACGACCATGCGGGCCTGATCGGCGAGCGACTTCACGGCCGGCACGAACTGCAGGTTCACCGTCTCGCGCCACACCTGGAACGTGGTGACGAAGAAGTCGTAGACCCCGGCCAGGGCCGTGGCCTGCAGCAGGAGCTTGGCCTGCGACCCGCCGCGTTCTCCGGTGACCAGCACCTCGGTGATGGCCGTCGCTTCCGGATAGGGAAACTGGCCGTGCGTCTCGCGCACGAAGTATCGGCGCAGCGGGATGAGGAAGAGGACGCCCAGGCAGCCGCCGGCGAGGCAGATGAAGATCGTCTGGGCCGGGTGCGGGTTGAGGCCGAGCGTGTAGAGCGCGGGCAGCGTGAAGATGGCGCCCGCCACCACGGCGCCGGAGGTGCCGCCGATGCCGGTGAGGATGACGTTCTCGAGCAGCGTGGAGCGGCGCCGGTACACGCGCGCGAGGCCGATGGCCAGGATGGAGATCGGGATGGCCGCCTCCATCACCTGGCCCACCTTCAGCCCGGAGTACGCCGACGCCACCGTGAAGACGACGCACAGCAGCAGACCCCAGCCGATGGACCGCCAGGTGGACTCGGGCGGCGCGCTGCCGGCCGGGACGATCGGGCGGTAGTCTTCACCGGCCGCGAGCGGGGTGTAGGCGTTTGCCGGCAACCGAACCGACTCGTGGCCGCCAGCCGAGGCCGAGGGATTGTTTCGTTCAGGCACTGGGCACCGTCCTTGTCGAAAGAAAAACGCGGTGCCGAGTGTAACGCACGACGCTGATAACCAGCGCCAGCGTCTTCCGCTCGCGTTCGCCGGGCGGAAAGGCTACGGGAGAGTGCGCGCGGGACGGCGCAGCGCGTCATGCGCCAGCGTCAGCAGGGCGACGCACGCGGTGGTCGTGGCCAGCGTCCGCGGCCCCATGCTGACGTTCTGAAATCCGTGCGCATCGAGCAGCGCCAACTCGAAGTCGTTCCAGCCGCCCTCGGGCCCGATCGCCATCAGCACCCGCGCGTCGCCGGGCACCTCACGCAGCGCGGCGCCAACCGGCATCTGGGCCGCGGGATCCGCCACGAAGCGTACTCGGTCGGACACAGCGCGTCGAGATTGTCGTCGACGAGCACTCTGAACCGCTTGTGAATCGTCACGTGCGGCACTCGCGTGTCACGCGCCTGCTGCAGCCCTTCGAGCAGCAACGGGCGATACCCGTCTTCTTGGAGCACGTGGCTGTCGAAGTAGTCGCGCTCGACCTTTTCCGCATCGGTGAGGATCACCTGCCCGACGCCGAGTGCCGCCAGCTGCGCCCACAGGCGTCGCATCACTTTCGGCCGCGGCAACGCGAGCAGCACGTCCACGCGCGGCCGATCAGGAATCACGCCATCGAACGCGCAGCGCAGTTCAACGGCCGAATCCGTGACGCGCGTGACCGTGGCGACACCGGGCGCGCCGTCGATCAACCCGGCGCGCACGGCATCGCCCGGCGCCACCTTGAGCACCTTGCGCAAATGCACCGCGCGCGCATCGGCCAACATTACCCCGCCGCCTCGCATTTCGGCGACGTCAATCAGCAGCAGATTCACACGCCACATCATAGTGGCGACGCCGTGCTAGGGTCATGCGTCCCCACGACCGCCTCGCCGAGCGGCTCCGCACGGCCGCAGGCATCTGGGCCACAGGCGTGGCCCAGCATCGAGAGACCAGTCGTCGCCGCCTGCCCGCGGCCTCAGGAGCCGGATTGAAGCGGAGCTCCGGCGTTGATTGACCGGCGACTTCTTCCGCCGGCTCGGCACGCACGCCTGAGTGACGGCGACGCCCGGCTAGGTCTTCCGCTTTGGCCTGTAGACGTGCGTCGAGTGCCCGAAGAACACCTCGGCCGCCTCCATCAGCGTCTCCGACAGCGTCGGATGCGGATGGATGGTGAGCTTAAGGTCGCTGGCCAGCGCGCCCATTTCGATCGCCAGCACGCCCTCGGCGATCAGCTCCCCGGCCCCGGCGCCGACGACGCCCACGCCGAGAATACGCTCGGTCTCCGGGTCGATGATGAGCTTCGTCAGGCCATCGGGCCGATCGATCGCCAGTGCGCGGCCGAGCGCCGCCCAGGGGAACTTCGCGATTTCGACCTTGCGGCCCTCCTTCTTCGCCTCGGTCTCCGTCAGACCGCACCAGGCCACTTCCGGATCGGTGAAGACGACGGCCGGAATCGCCTGCGGCTCGAAGGCCACCTTGTGGCCGAGCATGGCCTCGACGGCGACGCGCGCCTCGTGCGACGCCTTGTGCGCCAGCATCGGCTCGCCGACGACGTCGCCGATCGCGAAGATGTTCGGCTGCGCCGTGCGCATCGCGGCATCGACCGTGATGAAGCCGCGGCCATCGACCTTCACGCCCGTCTTGTCGAGGCCCGGCACGGCTGAATTCGGACGCCGGCCGATCGAGACGAGCACGCGGTCGAACGTCTGCGCTTGGGCCTCAGCCGGGAGGCCCTCGCCTTCCATCCGCACGCTCACGCCGCCGGGCACCTCGTCCATGCCGACGACGCGCGTCTTGAGGAGGATCTTGTGCAGCGTCGTCTCGAGGCGGCGCGACGAGGTACGTGACGAGGTCGCGGTCGGCGCCCGGCAGCAGTCCGTCGGTCATTTCGACGACGGTGACCTTCGTGCCCAGCGCCGCGTAGACCGAGCCGAGTTCGAGGCCGATGTAGCCGCCGCCGACGACGAGCAGCGACTTCGGAATGTCCGGCAGGTCGAGCGCGCCGGTGGAGTCCATCACGCGCGGGCTGTCGATCGTGAGGCCGGGCACGCGCGTCGGGTACGAGCCGGTCGCGATGATGGCGTGTTCGAAGGTCAGGACCTGCGCGTCGCCGCCGGTCAGCCGGCGCGATGCTGAGCGTCTTCGCATCGACGAACGTCGCCGTGCCCTGGAGGTACGTGATCTTGCGCTGCTTCGAGAGCTGCCCGAGGCCGCCGGTCAGCTTCGCGACGACGCCGTCCTTGAAGCCGCGGAGCTTGTCGAGATCGATCGCCGGCTCGGCGTAGGTCAGTCCCCAGTTCGCCGCGTGCTTCGCTTCGCCCGCGACCTTCGCCACGTGCAGCAGCGCCTTCGACGGAATGCAGCCGCGATAGAGACACACGCCGCCCGGGTTCGGCTCCATGTCCACGAGCGTGACCTGCATCGCCCAGGTCCGCCGCATAGAACGCCGCCGCGTACCCGCCCGGTCCGCCGCCGATGACTACGAGTGGAGTTGAGGGCATAGATCCTTGATTTGTAGGGCGGGGCTTCAGCCCCGCCAGAAGCGCCGGGCCTAAAGGCCCGGCCTACACGTACGCCGACTTACAGGTAGACCGACATCGGCTCTTGCAACGCGTCCACAACGAAGCGCAGGAACCGAGCCGCATCGGCGCCGTCGATCACGCGATGATCGTAGGACAGCGACAACGGCAGCATGGGCTTCGGCACGAACTGGCCGCCCTGCCACACCGGCTCGATCGACGTCCGCGACAGGCCGAGGATCGCGACCTCCGGCTGATTGATGATCGGCGTAAACGCCGTGCCGCCGATCCCGCCGAGATTCGTGACGGAGAACACGCCGCCCGCCATCTCCTCGAGGCTGAGCTTCTTGTCGCGCGCCTTCTGCGACAGCTTCGTCAGCTCCACGGCAATCTGCGTGATCGTCTTCTTGTTCGCGTCGCGAATCACCGGCACGAGCAGGCCGTTGGGCGTATCCACGGCCACGCCGATGTGGCAGAACTTCTTGAACACGATCGACTCGTTCGCCATGTCCACCGACGACGCGAACTGCGGATACTTCTCGATCGCGAGCGCCAGGATCTTGATGACGATGGCGGTCACGGTGAGCTTGCCGCCCTCGGCCTCCACGTGCGCGGCGTGGGCCTTGCGGAACTCCTCCACCGCACTCACGTCGGCCCTGTCGTGATTCGTGACGTGCGGCGCCTGCCACGCGGCGGTCAGGTGTTCGGCCGTTTTGCGGCGGATGTTCGACATCGGCCGCACGTCCACGGGCCCTACTTCGAGAAGTCCGGCAGCGGCGCCGGCCGCGCCGCCGCACCACGTGGACCGCCGCCCGTCATCACGCGCTTCACATGCGCGGTCACGTCGTCGCGACTGATCCGCCCGCCCGGGCCGGAACCCGTCACGTCCCCGATGTTCACGCCCAATTCGCGGGCGTAGCGTCGGACGGACGGAGGGGCGGCGACGGGGACGCCGGGTACGACAGGGTACGACGGGTACGACCGGTACGACGGGTACGACGGGTACGCGGTGGCTCGATGGATCGGGGCTCGCGTCGTTTTATTGCGAAGAACTTCAACTGAAGGCGATGGCGCGCGTCAGTTCGTTCCTCGGACCTGGCGACCCGTCGGACCTGTCGTACCTGTCGTACCCGTCGCCTTACTCTCGTCCAGCAGAATGAGTACTTGCCCGACCTTGACCTTGTCGCCGGTCTTGACGCGCACGTCAGTGACCGTGCCTGCCGTCGGGCTCGGCACTTCAATCGTGGCCTTGTCCGTCTCGAGTTCGATCACCGGTTGATCGACCTTGATGGCGTCGCCCACGTTGACGAGGACGCGGACGACATCGCCCTTTTCGACGTTCTCACCCAGTTCGGGGAGCTTGATTTCAGTAGACATGGTTTCTACGTCGATGCCGGATCGGCTTTGTCCGGATTGATATGCAGATCCTTGAACGCCTGCGTGACGACCTTCGCGTCCACGTCGCCCTGCCGGTGCAAGGCCGAGAGCGTCGCGGCGGCGATGTAGCGAGCATCGACCTCGAAGAAGTCGCGCAGCGACGCGCGGTCCTCGCTGCGGCCGAAGCCGTCGGTGCCCAGCGTCACGACCGGCCGCCCGATCCAGCGCGAGATCATGTCCGGCTGACTCTTCAGGTAGTCCGATGCGGCCACGACCACGCCGGGCGTGCCGGCCAGGCACTGCGCCACGTACGGCACGCGCGCCGGTTCGGTCGGATGCAGCAGGTTCCAGCGCTCGGTGCGATGCGCGTCGCGATACAGCTCGTTGTAGCTGGTCGCGCTCCAGACATCAGCGGCGACGCCGTACTTGGCGAGGAGCGTCTGCGCCTTGACCACTTCATTCAGAATGGCGCCGCTCCCGATTGACTGCGCGCCTGAGCGGAGTCTGCGGACTCGATGGAGCCGAACTGAATCGGTACAGCCCCTTGATGATGCCGTCGCGCGCGCCCTCGGGCATCGGCGGCATGTCGTACTGCTCGTTCATCACGGTGATGTAGTAGAAGGCGTCCTCGCCCTTGCCGTACATCCGCGTGATGCCGTCCTGAATGATCGTGGCCAGTTCGTAGGCGTAGGCCGGGTCGTACGCCCGGCACGTCGGCACCGAGAGCGCCAGCGTGTGGCTGTTGCCGTCCTGGTGCTGCAGGCCCTCGCCCGCCAGCGTGGTGCGGCCGGCGGTGCCGCCCAGCAGGAACCCCTTGCAGCGCGCGTCGGCGGCGGCCCAGATGAAGTCGCCGACCCGCTGGAACCCGAACATCGAGTAGAAGATGAAGAACGGAATCGTGTTCACGCCCTGCGTCGCGTAGGCCGTGCCCGCCGCGATGAACGACGAAATCGATCCCGCCTCGGTGATGCCCTCTTCGAGAATCTGCCCGTCCTTCGCTTCCTTGTAATACAGCAGCGTGTCCATGTCGACGGGGTCGTAGACCTGCCCGATGCTCGAGTAGATGCCGACGGCCCGGAACAGCGACTCCATGCCGAACGTGCGCGCCTCGTCCGGGACGATTGGCACGACGAGCTTGCCGATGTCCTTGTCCCGCAGCAGCTTCGCCAGCATCTTCACGAACACCATCGTCGTCGAGGCCTTGCGGCCCTCGGTGCCGTCGAGGAACTCGTCGAACACGCCCGTCATGGCCGGCTGGATCGCCGGTGCGGTCACGACGCGCTTCGGCATGAACCCGCCCAGCGACTGCCGGCGTGCCTGCATATAGGACAATTCCGCGCTCTTCTCATCCGGCCGGTAGAACGGCGCGTCGGCGATGCGGTCGTCAGGAATCGGCACGTTGAAGCGATCGCGGAACGTCCGCAAGTCGGCTTCATTCATCTTCTTCTGCTGGTGCGTGATGTTCTTGCCTTCGCCGGCCTCGCCCAGTCCGTAGCCTTTGATCGTGCGCGCCAGGATCACCGTCGGCATGCCGGTGGTCATGACGGCGGCGCGGTAGGCGTTGTAGACCTTGACCGGGTCGTGGCCGCCGACGCGCAGATGCTTGAGCTGGTTGTCCGACAGGTGCGCCACCATCGCCGCGAGCCGCGGGTCGGTGCCCCAGAAGTTCTTGCGCAGGTATTCGCCGTCTTCGACGACGTACCGCTGGTACTCGCCGTCCACGATCTCGCCCATGCGGCGGGCGAGCAGGCCGTCGCGTGTCGCGCGCGAGCAGGTCATCCCAGTCCGAACCCCACAGCACCTTGATGACGTTCCAGCCGGCGCCGCGGAACACGGCTTCGAGTTCCTGGACGATCTGGTCGATTGCCGCGGACCGGGCCGTCGAGCCGCTGGAGGTTGCAGTTGATCACGAAGATCAGGTTGTCGAGCTTCTCGCGGGCCGCCAGCGAAATCGAGCCGAGCGCTTCCGGTTCATCCGTCTCGCCGTCGCCGAGAAACGCCCAGACCTTCTGATCGGACACCGGCTTGAGGCCGCGGTTCTCCAGATATTTCGCGTACCGCGCCTGGTAGATGGCCGTCAGCGGGCCGAGGCCCATGGACACGGTCGGGAATTCCCAGAAGTCCGGCATCAGCCACGGATGCGGATACGACGACAGGCCGCCGCCCTTGCGCATTTCGTGGCGGAAATTGCGCAGATGGTCTTCGGTCAACCGGCCTTCAAGAAACGCGCGCGCGTAGATGCCCGGCGACGCGTGCCCCTGGAAATAGACGAGGTCCGCGTCGCGGCCCGCCTCCTTGCCCCGGAAGAAGTGGTTGAACCCGATTTCGTACAGCGTGGCCGCCGACGCGTAGGTCGAGATGTGGCCGCCGATGCCGTCGGACTCGCGATTGGCGCGCACCACCATCGCCAGCGCGTTCCAGCGGACCAGGCTCTTGATGCGGCGTTCGATCTCGCGGTCGCCCGGCAGCGGTACCTCGTCGCTCGTCGCAATCGTGTTGATGTACGGCGTCGTCGAGGTGAATGGCTCGCGGACACCCGACCTGGCGGGCCCGGGTCCTCAGCGCCTCGAGCAGGCGCAGCGCGCGGCCCTGATCGGCCTGGGCCAGCACGTAGTCGAGCGATTCAATCCACTCGCCCGTTTCCACGGCCTCGACGGCCGCGGCATCGGTCTCAGGGAGACTCTTCATGTCTGATCAGTCCTTGGCTAACGGAGAATCCTCTTATTCTAAGCTGTTCGCGGCGCGCGCGGATACCCGCAGCCGCCAAGTGCGTGCAGGATAAGCGCTTCCGGGAAGGCGTGGCGCCTACTTCAGTTCACACGGAGGCGCTGAGGGACGGAGGCGCGGAGATCTGTTTGGCTGGCAGATCCGAGCCACCGTCTGCCCCCCCCATAGAACTCCGCGCCTCCGCTACTCCGTGACTCCGTGCGAACTGACCAACCTCAGTAGCCGCTCATGCCGGTGCTGCTGCTGCCGCTGTTCAGGGCAATGACCACACCCGCGATCACGCCCCCGGCGATGAGGTACGGCCAGGGCGTCTTGAAGAAGTTCTTGCTCGACCGGGGCACTCGGGGCGCCGGCGTGGGAATGGACGCAACGGCCCTGTCCACGGCCACGGCCTCGCCACCGAGACGACAAACAGGAAGGCGACCGCCAGGGCGATGACTCGCTTCATGAGACCTCCGAAAGAAGGCCGGCGCGTTGTCTGGTATCAGAGGCAGTTTTCTTATTGTCCCCGCACAGCCGCGCGGATACCCAAGCCCGCGGAATCCGTGCAGAATATGGGCATGATTGGACTGCTCCGCTCCCGCGTGGCTGCCGCCGGCGTCGTGCTGACGGCCGCCGCCGCTCTGACAATCGCCTGCTCCGGTGGATCCCCCATGACTCCTGCGCCGCCGCCCCCTGCGTCCGGACTCGACGCGAAGATTGCGCAATTCGCGCCCGTCGATCTCTCCGCCGACGTCGCCAGCCTGCCCGGCAACGAGGCCGGCGCGCTGGCGAACATCATCCGGGCCGCCCAGTTGATGGACCGGCTGTTCCTGGACCAGTCCTGGGCCGGTAACGCGTCGATGCTGCCGAAGCTCGCTGGCGACAACACGCCCGAGGGCCGGGCCGGGCTGCACTACTTCCTGATCAATAAGGGACCCTGGGATCGGATCGATCACAACAAGCCGTTCCTCGGTGCCGGATACCCCGTGCCGGCGAAGCCCGAGCAGGCCAACTTCTATCCGGCCGACGCCACCAAGGCGGAAGTCGAGGCGTGGTTCGCGCAGCTCTCTCCGGCCGAGCGCGCGAAGGCCACCGGCTTCTTCACCGTGATTCGCCGGGATGCCGCCGGCAAGCTGACGTCGGTGCCCTACAACGAGGCCTACCGGGACATCCTGACCGAGGCGGCACAGCACCTGAGCGCGGCGGCGTTGATGACGTCGCAGCCGACACTGAAGAAGTTCCTCGGACTTGCGCGCCAAAGCCTTCCTGTCCAACGACTACTACGCCAGCGACATGGCCTGGATGGAGCTGGACGCCTCGATCGAACCCACGATCGGGCCGTACGAAACCTACGAAGACGAGTGGTTCGGCTACAAGGCCGCCTTCGAGGCCTTCGTGACGCTGCGTGACGACGCCGAGACGAAGCAGTTGGGGATGTTCAGCTCGGAACTGCAGGGCCTCGAGAACGCCCTGCCGATCGATCCGAAGTACCGCAGCCCAAAGCTCGGGGCCCTGGCGCCGATTCGCGTCGTCAACGTGATCTTCACGGCCGGCGACGGCAATCGCGGCGTGCAGACGGCCGCCTTCAACCTTCCGAACGACGACCGCGTCATCAAGGAGAAGGGCTCCAAGCGCGTCATGCTGAAGAACGTGCAGGAGGCCAAATTCCAGAAGGTGCTCGTGCCGATCTCCGGCGTCGCGCTGAACGCGGCTGACCGCGCGAAGGTCAGCTTCGAGGCGTTCTTCACCCACATCCTGATGCACGAACTGATGCACGGCCTCGGCCCGCATCAGGTGCAGCCCAGCGGCACACCCGTTCGCATCGCGCTGAAGGACACCTATTCGGCCATCGAAGAGGCCAAGGCCGACATCTCCGGCCTCTGGGCACTGCAACAACTCGCCGATCGAAAGGTCATCTCGCCGCAGATCGCCCAGACGATGTACACGACGTTCCTCGCGTCATCGTTCCGATCGATCCGATTCGGCATCAACGAGGCGCACGGCAAGGGGATCGCGCTCCAGCTGAACTACCTGCTGGATCAGGGCGCGTTCGTCGTCAACGCCGACGGCACGTTCGCGGTGGCGGACGCGAAGATTCGCAAGGCCGTGGCCGACCTGACGCACGACTTGATGACGCTCGAGGCGACCGGCGACTACGCGGGTGCGCAAGCGTTGCTGAAGAAGATGGTCGTGATCCGACCGGAAGTCCAGCGCGTGCTCGACAAGCTCACCAACGTGCCCGTGGACATCGAGCCGAACTTCGTGACGGCGAAACAGTTGCTGAGCCGGTAGGTCCTGCGGGCCGCAGGGGCTCGCCTGCCGCAGTAGTCGGCGGGCTTCAGCCCGCCGAGCCGTCCGGCGGGCTGAAGCCCGCCGGCTACGTACACAAGCGAGATGCGGCATTTCGCACCTCATTCGTGCCCGCTCCGCCGCCTACAATAGGCCTGATGGACACGGCGGCACGAACCGGCACGGCGATGTCCACGGACGTCGCCATCATCGGCGGCGGTGTGGTCGGCGTGGCCTGCGCGGTCGAACTGGCCCGCCGCGGCGCGAAGGTCACCGTGCTCGAGCGCGACCAGATCGGCCACGGCTGCTCGTTCGGCAACGCGGGATGGCTGACGCCCTCGCAGAGCCTGCCGATTGCCAACCCGAACCTGCTCTTCAAGTCCCTCAAGTGGATGCTCGATCCGGAAAGCCCGCTGTACATTCAGCCGCGCGCCGACCCGTCCTATCTGCGCTGGCTGGCCGGATTCCTGCTGGCGGCGTCCAATCGGGCGAAGTTCGAGCGCGGCGCGGCGGCGCTCGTCGAGATCTGCCGCGCGAGCGTCGATCTCTGGGAGGAGTTTGCCAAGCGGTCGCCCGTCAACTTCGGCTTCGAGCGCCACGGGCTGCTCGCGGTGTTCGAGAAGACGGAATCGCTCGAGGCGGCCAGGGGCGCCGTGGATTTGGTTGCACGCTCCGGCGTCCGCGCGGAACGCTGGACGGCCGACAGATCCGCGACCGCGAACCCGCCATCGTCGGCAAGCAGGTCGGCGGGTACTTTTATCCGGACGACGCGCACTGCGAGCCGTACAAGGCGGTGCGGGCGCTCGCCGCCGAGGCGGAGTCGCTGGGCGTCTCGCTCATGGAGGGCGCGGAGGTCTTCGACATTTCCGCCGGCGGAAGCGGCCCGCGCCGCCTCACGACCACGCGCGGCGTCGTCACGGCCGATCGGATCCTGCTCGCCGCCGGATCATGGTCCGAGCCGCTGGGCCGCATGCTCGGCTTGCGCGTGCCGATCCTCGGCGCGAAGGGTTATTCCCTGCTGCTGCCCAAACTGTCGCCGCATCCGACGCGGTCGATCTACCTCATCGAGCGCAAGGTCGCGGTCAACCCGCACGCCGACGCGCTCCGCATTTCCGGCACGCTCGAACTGGTCAAGAACGACTTCTCGATCAACCAGCGCCGCGTGAACGTGATCCTGCGCGGCGCCCAGGGCATGCTCGCACTCGGCAACCCGCCGGTGGTGAAGGAACTCTGGCGCGGGCTGCGCCCCTGCGCGCCCGACGGCATGCCGCTGATTGGCCGCGCGCGCGGCCGCGGCGACATCTGGCTCGCCACCGGGCACCAGATGACCGGCCTCAAGACGGCGCCGGGCACCGGCATCCTGCTCGCCCAGCTCATGACCGGCGAGAGCCCCGCTTCGATCCGGCGCCGTTCCGCGCCGATCGGTACTGAGTTCCGGAGTCATCCCAGCATGTGCGGCGTCATCGGCCTCGTCTACGAACGCGACCGCGCGGATCTTGGGCTGATCGCCGCCGAGTTGCTCAAGACGCTGGAATACCGCGGCTACGATTCCACCGGCGGCGCGTTCCAGGGCGACGGCCTGCGACGTCACATTGCTCAAGGGCGTGGGCGCGCCGTCGCAGATGGTGCATCGCCTCGGCATCACGAAGATGGCCGGCCGCGCCTTCTGCGGGCAGGTGCGCTGGGCGACGTTCGGCGCGGTGACCGGCGAGAACTCCCAGCCGCACGTCGTGCGGTGCCACGCGTTCCTCTACGGCGCGCACAACGGCAACGTCACCAATTGCGACGACCTCAAGACCTGGCTCACGTCGGAGGGCCACGCCGTGCTGTCGGACAACGACGGCGAGATGGTCGTGCACACGGTCGAGCACTTCTTCGCGCGTGAGCTCGCCGCATCGTCCAATCCCGACGATGCCGGCGTGCGACGACGGGCGATGCGCCGCGCGCTGCTCTCGGCGGCATCCAAGCTCGAGGGCTCCTTCGCCGCAGTCATCGTCGATCCGGTGACGCGAGTGATGTGGGCCATCAAGCAAGGGTCGAGTCTGTACTTCGGCTTTGGCGCCGATCCGGCCGCCGGCCGGTTCGCGATTGCCTCGTCGGACCTGTCGTCCGTTCTGAAGCTCACGCGCGTCGTCGTGCCGATTCTCGAAGGTGAATTCGTCGAGTACGGGCCTGACACCCACCAGCTGTATTCCCTCGAGGATCGAACCGTGCGCACGCCGCGCGGGCTGGAGACGTTCACGGCCGGACAGGCCATCGCGCGGGAGCCGGTGCGCAGCCGGTTGCGGGCCAAGGACGCCGAGCTCGTGCCGCCGTTCACCTCGTTCATGGACCAGGAGATCCATGCGCAGGAGCACGTGCTCAGAGGCTTGGTGACCTTGTTCACCGGCGGGTCCACAGCCGCGCGCGCGTTCCGGCCACCCGCAGATCTCGGGTGATGTGCCCGCGCGCCTGGACGCGTTGCGCGACGAGTACGACGATGCCCGAATCCAGCGGCTGTTCCACGAACTGGCCGACGCACCGGCATTCCGCGCGATGGTCGACGCGGCGCCGCCCGCGATCACGGACGCGGGACACCTCACCTCGGCCGAAGCCGGGTTCTTTGCGGACCTCCTGCCGATGGCGCGCACCCAGAAGGACGCCGCGGCCGTGCACGTGCTCGACGCCATGCTCGAGTCGGCCGAGGTGCGCGAGTTCGCCGCGATCGTGGACCGTTTCGGCCGGATGTGCCTCGAGACGGTCGAGCGCCGCGGCCGCATCTACGCGGTCTGCTGCGGCAGTTCGTACCACGCGGCGAAGGCAGCGAGCCTGTTCTTCAACGAACTGGCGCGCGTCGAGGTCCAGGCGATGCTGCCGGGCGAGTTCCGCGGGCAGTCGGCCCGATCGCTGCGCGACGGCGATCTCGTCATCGCGGTGAGTCAGAGCGGCGAAACGAAGGACCTCATCGACGTCCTCAACGACGTGATCGAATCAGGCCGTGACGTGCGCCGCATCGGCCTCGTCAACAACCTGAACTCCACCATCGCTGAAGAGAAGAGCGATCTCGTCGTGCCGATCCGGTGCGGGCCGGAGATTGCGGTGCCGGCGACCAAGAGTTTCATGAGCCAGATGGCGCTGTTCTATTGCCTGGCGCTGGACCTGGCGGAGCGGCGGGTCGATGCGCTGGTGACGGCCGGAGACGACCGCGATGGTGTCGTCCGCTCGCTCGCCGAGCGGCGCGAGCGGCTTCAGTCGCTGCCGGCGCTGATTCGCGAGACGCTGGATACTGCGGACGCCGACCTCGACGTCGCTGCCGCCATGCTCTTTCTGCGGCCGAGCATCCATCTGCTCGCCACGCGCCTGTCTGCCGTCGCGATGGAAGGCGCGCTCAAGATTCGCGAGGTCGTGCTGAATCATACCGAGGGGTTCGAGGCGTCGGAGTTCAAGCACGGGCGCAACACGATCCTTGGCCTGAACACCGTGCTGGGGCCGGAGGACGTCGAGGTCATACGGCGCCATCCGGGCTCGGCCGCGCCCGTGTCGCGCACCGACTATCCGCTGGTCTACGTCACGGGCCCCGGCGAGCGCGATGTCGCCATCACGGTGTCGCAGATCAACACGCACAAGATCCGCGGTGCCAGCACCATCGTGGTCGCGGAAGACGATCCGGCTCTCCGTGGCGCCGCCGAGAAGCCGCCCGCCGACAACCCGGCGTACCGCTCCGTGTTTGTCGCGTTGCCGGCCACCAACGATGCCCTGATGACGACGTTCTCGGCGACCGTCGCGCTGCAGCAACTCGCGCTCAAGATGAGCCTGCTGAAGAAGGCGTACTCGAACGGCCTGGGCGTCGCCGACCACGGCGTCGATCCGGACGCACCAAAGAATGTCAGCAAGTCGATAACAGTGGACTAGATCAGTCCATCGTCCAGGGTCCCGGGTCCAGCGTCCACGACCGTCCATCGTCCAGAGTCCCTTGGTCCTGGGCAGTAGGCGGCGGCCTTCAGGCCGCCGTGCACTCCGGCGGGCTGAAGCCCGCCGGCCTACGTGACGTCTCACTTAATCATCAAATCCTGCGTCGTGCGTTCGCCGTCGCGGATCGTGACTTTCGCGGCGGCGGCTGACGAGCTGCGACGAGGAACGCCGGGTCGTACCATTCGCCCGGCTCCACGTCCGTCAGCGCGGCAATGTAGTAGTCGCCGGCGGGCAGACCTTTCACCGAGAACACACCGTCCGTGGCCGGCCGGGTCTGCCGGACGCGGCGTGACGACGGCGTCCAGAACGCGCGATCAATCGAAAACACGATGATGGAAAACGCCGGCGCGGCCTGCCCTGCCGAGGTTTGAAGGCGGCCGCCCAGTTCCGATGGCCGGTTGGTGAATCGCAGCACCAGGTCCGACACAGTCTCGCCCGATCGAATCTCGATCGGCGCATCGAGCACCTCGCGGCCTCCGACGGTCGCCGACACCAGTCGCCACGCATCGAGCGACCGGAAGCCGAGTGGTCGATTCGATACTTCCCGGCAGGCACACCGACGAGACGAAAGGCGCCGGACGCGTCGGCCGGACGCCGGCGAGACCGACAACGCCGGCCCGGACTTGATCGGCACCAGACTGACGCTCACCGTCGCGTCCTTCGGCGCGCTCGCCGGATCATCGAACGCGACTCGGCCGGACACGGTCATGCCGGCGGCCATCTCCAGCGGCACGACCACGTCGCGGCCTTCGACGTTGATGTCGACGGATGCGTAGAGCGTGAGCGGCGGCGCGGCGACCCGTCCCCGGCCGGCGGCGGCCGGCGCGGGAGCCGGAGCGGCGGGATCCGGCGGCAACGGCGGCGCGTGCGATGAGCGTGTACGCGCCCGGGGTCACGCCGGCAAAGACGACACGTCCGTCTGCGTCGCGACGCCCGGTGGCCATCCCGGACGCCCCAGCGGCGCCCGGCTGCTGCGCCATCAGATACACCTGCAACGACTGGCGATTCGCGTTGTCCGGAAAATTCGGCACCGCGTCGACACGCGCCGTTGGCACGACCTCGAGCGTGATGTTCAAGCCCGCCCGCTCATCGGCGGCCGCCGAGCTTCAGGGACAGGGCCCGCCCAAGGTCAGCCGTGCCGGGAAAGAACACCGGCGCGTAGCCGACGAGTGGTGTCGGCGGGGCATTCGCGGCCGACGGCGCCGCCGAAAGCGCGGGCGCGCCAGCCTTCGCCTCCGCCAGGGCTCGCGAGACGTCGTCCTCCGTGATCCGGCCGCAGATCGAGCAGGGCGATCGGCGATCCCGCTCGCAGCGTCGCCATCACGAGATAGTCGCCGGGAGACAATCCGTAGCAGCGGTAGGTGCCCTGGTCGTCAGTCACCGCGTCAGCGCCAGCCCGGCTCAGCACGCGCTCGCCGGTTACCTCCTGGAACACGTACCGCATCGCGACGACGTTCACGCCCGGCACTGGCTGTCCCGCATGGTCGAGGACGATGCCGGTCAGTACGGCGCCGCGGCTCATCCGCAGGGTGACGCCGGGCACACGTTGGCCATCAGCAACTGGGATCGGCGTCCCGGGCCGGCCTGGCCGCGTCGCGCCGTAGGTGCCACCCACCCACGCCGGCTTCGTGGCCTGCACCGTGTAGCGCCCCGCCGGTATCGCTCGCACCACGAATCGTCCTTCATCGTCTGTCGTGGCTGACCAGCCGTTGCCGTAGTCCTCGGATCGCACCGTGACCCGCGCTCGCCGAACGGGCGCCGGCGTGGCCTCATCGGTCACGACCACTCCCGAGATGATCGCGGTCCCGACGCGCCCGCGCCACCGGCACGTCGCGCGGCGGCGGTGGCGGATTCTGGCGCGACGCGAGCGCAAACAGCGGCGCCAGCGCGAGCGCGACGACAACGATGCGCAAGCGACGGCCGGTAGTCCTCATCGTCATCGCACCTGCGCCGTGCGTAAGGTCCATCGTCTTCTTCTCGCCTTCGGCGAGCGTGAAGCGCGTGGCGGCCTGGCTCAGGCGCTGGAGGAGCCCTGCCACCGCCCAATCCATGGAGGCCTGCGGTGCCGCGACGATGTAGTAGTCGCCCGCCGGCAAATCCACGAGAGTGAACGTACCGTCACGACCGGTCCGGGTGTTCCGGATGCGCCGCGAGTACGAACTGAGGTCCACCCACTGCCTCGAATCAGCCGGGAACACCATCACACCGGCGCTCGAATCAGCTCTTGAATCGCGGTCGAGCACCGTGCCGGACACGCGCGCGCCGCGGTCGCTGAAGGTGACGACCGCATCCGTGATGTCGTCAGTCAGTTGGAACGGTAGTTCCACCAGATCCTGTCCCTTGGCCACGGCGGTCTTGACGAACCAGCCCGCCGGCACGGGGATCGTCAGGAAATACCGGCCGGCCGGCACGCCGGGCAGGGTGAAACTGCCGCCAGCGCCAATCGTGGTTTCTCCAAGTGGCAGCGCCCGCAGCCAATAGGCCGTCGGCTCGAGGAACGGAATTAGTCGGTTCATCGGCGGTGGCTGCGAGCCTCCCTCGAAGATGACCTTTCCAGAGACGCGCAGGCCAACGTGCGTTACGACCCTGACATTCGCGATATTGGACTCGCCCGCCGCCAGCACCTGCTGGGCCCAATAGGCCGGCTTCGCATTCGTGTCGTCGCCACCCTCGCCGACCATTCCTCGGGCGGACGTCCCGCCCGGTCCCTGAACGACCGTCATCTGCGTGACCTGCGAGGTGCTGACCGGTTGCTTGAAGGCGAAGAGCGTGTACTGGCCGGCGGGCACGCCGAGGAACGTAAATGCGCCACTGGCATCCGTGACCGTCGTGGCCGTGGCATCTGCGGTGAGACCGTCGGGATCGCCTCCACGCATCGGCATGAGATAGAGCGCCGCGATACCAACGGGGCCATCCGGCCCTTCGAGCCGGCCACTCACACGCGCGCTCGGCACCGCTCGCAGCTGCATATCGACGCCAGCGCGGGTTTCTCCACCTTGGAGTGTGATGACGGTGGCATCCGCCATTCGCGTCGCCTGCGGGTAGAAGACGGCGGTGTAGACCGCCTGCGTCCCGTCGGCCGCGGGCGCGGGTGGCGTCGGCATGCGCCCCTGCACCTGGAGAATGTGATCGCCGATCACCTGGTTGGCGGCGCTGCCAGGCGAACTCATCGTCGGCGCTGCCGCGAAGAGCGCCTGCTGCATCTCGGCCCGCGCAGTGCCGGTGGCGCGGAAATACTCCTCGACCATGGCGGCCGGAATGGTCGTGGACGTGGCGGCCACGCCGACGACGTAGCCGCCGGGATCCAGCGCCGGAACCCGGTAGACGCCGCGGTCGTCGGTTGTCACGGTGCCGCTGGTCATGACCTGCTGGAACCCTGGCCGTCCTGCCACCGTCGTGACTCGCTGCACCCGAATCTCGGCCGCCACGACCGGCTCGCCGGCTTCATCGACGACGCGCCCGGCGATCGCTGCATGCTTCCAGACGAGGATGCGCACGTCGGTGACCTTCTCGGCGTCAGCCAGGTCAAGCGCCGCTCCCGGTCCGCGGGGCACGAACTTGCCGTAATTCCCCGCGACGTAACCCGGCTTCATCACGGTGAGCGAGTACTGGCCCTTGGCGAGCTCGCGGTACACGAATCGTCCGTTGCTGTCGGTGATGACCTTGCGGGCCGCCGCCAAGGCCGCGGCGGGATTCACGGCCTGTCCGGCGTTGCCCATGAGCGTGACGATGCTCTCGCCCACCGGACGTCCGGACTCGGCGTCGACGACCTGGCCGACGATGAGTCCGGTTCCCGGCGGTTGCTGCGCGGGCGGCGTCGGCGAAGCTGGAGATTGACCGCCGAGCGTGGCCGCGCCGATCAACGCGGCCAAGCTGGCTGCGGCCATACGGGCCAGGACTGTCCAAGACAGCGGCGCCATGCGCTGATAGTAACGCCGCGGACATCAACGGCGTTTCAGGAACGTGCCCTTCGATGTAGGCCGGGGCTTCAGCCCCGGCGGCAAGCCGGCCCTAAAGGGCCGGCCTACATCGGGAGACCTTGTCGCAGTGTTACCCTGTGCGCATATGTCGATGCGCGTCGTGATCTGCGCCCTGCTGGCACGTCGGCCTGATGTCGCAGACCGACGTCCCGCCCTATCGCCGCGCCGACCTGCCGGTGGACGCGCGCGTGCGCGATCTGCTGTCACGCATGACGCTCGAAGAGAAGTTCTGGCAGCTCTTCATGATTCCGGGCGACCTCGACAATCCGGCGAACGACTACTCGCACGGCATCTTCGGCCTGCAGATCGGCACCGGGCGGGCCGACGCCCCGGACACGAACGCAGCGCCCACGCGCTCGGCCGCGGACGCCGCCCGGGCCCACGCCGAACGCATCAACGCCATCCAGCGCTACTTCGTCGACAAGACGCGCTTGGGCATTCCGATCATTCCGTTCGAGGAAGCGGTGCACGGCCTCACGCGCGAGGGCGCGACGATGTTCCCGGCGGCGATTGGGCTGGCGGCCTCCTGGGACACGTCGCTCGTCATCCGCGTCGCCGGAGCCATCGCGGCAGAGACGCGCAGCCGCGGCATCCGCCAGGTGCTCTCACCGGTCATCAACATCGCGGACGACGTGCGCTGGGGACGAGTCGAGGAGACCTACGGCGAGGACCCGTACCTGTCGGCCATCATGGCGCAGGCGTACGTCCTCAATTTCGAACGCGCCGGCGTGGTGACGACGCCGAAGCACTTCATTGCCAACGTGGGCGAAGGCGGGCGCGACAGCTATCCGGTCGATCACAGCGCTCGCGAACTCACCGAACGCTATTTCCCGCCGTTCGTGGCCGCCCTGGCAGCCGGTGCGCGGTCGGTCATGGCCGCCTACAACTCCGTTGACGGCCTGCCCGCGCACCAGAATCGCTGGCTGCTCACAGACATTCTGAAACGCGACTGGGCGTTCACGGGCTTCGTGATTTCCGACGCGTCGGGCACGAGCGGCGCCACGGTGCTGCACATGACCGAGGCCAGCACGGCGACGGCGGCCCAACATGCGTTCGACGCCGGCCTCGATGTGGTCTTTCAGTCGTCGTACGGCCAGCAGCGCCCGTATCTGGACGCGGTCGCAGCGCGGCTTGATTCCGATCGAGGTCGTGGACGCGGCGGTCGCGCGAGTGCTGCGCGCGAAGTTCGAGCTCGGCCTGTTCGAGCAGCCCGTACGTCGATGCGGAGCAGGCCGCCGCCATCAACGGATCCGCTGCGAATCGAGCCCTGGCGCGCGAGGCCGCCCGCGAGTCGATCGTGCTGCTCAAGAACGACGCCGGCGTGCTGCCGCTGGCCGCGACGACGTCGTCGATTGCGGTCATTGGAGTGGATGCGGAGGAAGCGCGCCTGGGCGGATACAGCGGGCCCGGCAATCAGAAGGTCTCGATCCTCGACGGCATTCGTCGCATGGCCGGATCGACGACGACGGTTCGCTACGCGCCGGGCCCGGGCCGCGTGATTCATGAATTCGACGTCGTGCCGGCTGCGCAGCTGTCGTCCGGACAGGCCGCGCAGCCGGTCCGAGGCCTGCTGGGTGAGTACTTCGACAATCCAAGTCTGGACGGCGCGCCGAGGCTCACGCGCACGGACGCGCGCATGGATTTCCGCTGGACGCTGAACTCGCCCGGCCGCGGGATTCCCTTCGACTGGTACTCCGTGCGCTGGACCGGAACCCTGACGGTGCCGGCCTCCGGGGTCACCCGTATCGGCGTCGAGGGCAACGACGGTTACCGCCTGTATCTGGACGACGAACTCGTCATCGACGACTGGCAGAAGCGGTCCTACGGCACGCGCACCGCGGCCGTCTCGTTTGCCCCCGGTTCGACGCACGCCATCCGGCTCGAGTACTACGAGACGACCGGTGTCGCGCGCGTGAAGCTGATCTGGAACGCCGGCGTCGTTGACACCTCGCGTGCGGCTATCGACGACGCCGTTGCCGCCGCTCGCGCCTCCGACATCGCCGTCATTGTCGCGGGCGTCGAAGAGGGCGAATTCCGCGACCGCGCGATGCTGGGCCTGCCCGGGCGGCAGCCTGAGCTGATTGACGCCGTCGCCGCAACCGGCAAGCCGACGATCGTCGTCCTCATCGGTGGCAGCGCGATCACGATGCCGTGGCTCGACAAGGTCGGCGCGGTGCTCGACGCGTGGTATCCGGGCGAGGCGGGCGGCGATGCTGTCGCGGACATTCTGTTCGGTGAGGCCAACCCGGGCGGCCGGTTGCCGATCACGTTCCCGGTTTCCGAGGGCCAGCTTCCGCTGTCCTACAACCACAAGCCGACCGGACGCGGCGACGACTATGTGGACCTGACCGGGATGGCCCTCTTTCCGTTCGGCTTCGGGTTGAGCTACACGACGTTCGAGTACTCCGGCCTCCGCATCGAACCGGCCGGGATTCCGGCGGACGGCAGCGCGACGATTCACTGCACTGTGGCGAATACCGGTGCGCGCGAGGGCGACGAGGTCGTGCAGCTGTACCTGCGGGACGTGCTCGCGTCCGTCACGCGACCCGTCATGGAATTGCGCCGGTTCCAGCGCATCCGCCTCAAGGCGGGCGAGCGTCGCGACGTGGAGTTCACGATCGGCCCGGGCGACCTGCGCCTGCTCGACGCCGACATGAAATGGGTCGTCGAGCCCGGCGACTTCCGGGTGATGATCGGCGCCTCGTCCAAGGACATCCGGCTGCGCGGGCAGATCACGGTCCGATGAGCATCTATCTCGGACTCGACGCCAGCACGCAGAGCCTGACGGCGACCCTCATCGACACGGACGGGGACCGCCGCGATGTGATCGTCGAGCGATCGCTCGCGTACGACTCGGAGTTCCCGGCCTACGGGACGCGCAATGGCGTGCTGCGCGGCACCAATCCAGCCGTGGTCGTCTCCCCTCCCCTGATGTGGATCGAGGCGCTCGACCGGCTGATGGGCCAGCTGGCGGCCGACCATCCGCGAGAGATGGCGCGGCTCGAGGCCATCTCCGGATCGGCTCAGCAGCACGGGAGCGTGTATCTCAATTCAGAGGGCCTCTCGCGCCTCGCTGCGTTCGACGCGGGGCGGCCTCTGGTCGATCAATTCGCGCGCGCGTTCTCCCGGCCCCTCTCTCCCGTGTGGATGGACTCGAGCACGACCGCTGAATGCCGCGAGATCGAAGCGGCGGTTGGCGGCGCCGACCTGCTCGCGCGCCGCACGGGCTCGCGCGCCTTCGAGCGTTTCACCGGCCCGCAGATCCGCGCGTTCGCGAAGCGCGAACCCGGCGCCTACGCAGAGACGGCCCGCATCCATCTGGTCTCTTCGTTCCTGGCCTCGCTGCTCGCCGGCGCCGACGCGCCCATCGACCCAGGCGACGGCTCGGGCATGAACCTCCTGGACCTGACGAACCTGTCGAACCCGAGCCCTTGGTGGACGGACGCGCTCCACGCCACCGCGCCGGATCTGGACCGCCGCCTTCCCCGTGTCCGCCCCTCATGGACGGTCGTCGGCCCGCTGGCGCGGTACTGGCAGGAGCGCTACGGCCTGCCACCCGCGCGGGTCATCGCCTGGTCCGGCGACAACCCCTGCAGCGTCATCGGCAGCGGCATCGTGCGCGAAGGCCGGCTCTCGATTTCGCTGGGCACCAGCGACACGGTCTGCGGCCTGATGCGCGAGCCCCGCACTCACGCCGGGATCGGCTATGTCTCCGCCTCGCCGACCGGCGAGTACATGGGCACGACCGTGTTCAAGAACGGGTCGCTCGCGCGCGAGCGCATTCGTGACGCGTACGGCCTGGACTGGGCGGGATTCTCGGCGGCGCTGGCGGTGAACCCACCGGGCAATCGTGGCGCGCTCATGCTGCCGTGGTTCGATCCCGAAATCACGCCGCACGTCGCGGCACCGGGCGTCAGGCGATTCAATCTGGACCCGGGCGACGTCGCCGGCAATGTGCGCGCGATCGTCGAAGCCCAGATGATGGCGATGGCGAATCACACGGGCTGGATGGGCGCGCCGGCGAACGTGATTCACGCCACGGGCGGCGCCGCCGGAAATCGCTCAGTCCTGCAGGTGATGGCCGACGTGTTCGGCGCGGAGGTGGTCCGGTCGCGCGCACGCAACGGCGCCGCGCTCGGCGCCGCGCTTCGCGCCTGGCACGCGGACCAGCTCGCCTTACACCGGCCGATCGGGTGGGACGATGTCGTGACCGGCTTCACCGATCCGGATCCGGATTGGCGCTTGACGCCCCGGCCGGAAGCCGTCCAGGTGTACGCCGAGCTCCGCACACGCTATGCGGAGTGCGAGCACAACGCAATCGAGTCGTCCGCCAGTTAGAATGGAGCATGTCCCGAATTCTCCTGCCTGCCGCCTTCGCTCTGGCCGCCCTGCTGGCCATCGGCCATCCCGCTTCCGCGCAAACAACCGGCGCACCTCGCCTCACGCTCGAGTTCGAGGGGGGACCGTGGTGGGTATCCCGAAACGACGTGCGCATTCCGTCCGCCACGGGCACGGACTTCTCGATGCTGGATCTGACCGGTCAGGGCCCGGATGCCTACCTGCGGATCAGCGCCACGTTCCGGCTCGCGGCGCGGCATCAGCTGCGGGTGGTCGCCGCCCCGGTGCAAACAACGGGCACGGGGACCTTCACCACGCCGGTGACATTCGTGGACCAGACGTTCGCGCCGGGCGTGCCGACTGAAGGGACCTACAAGTTCAACACCTACCGCCTCGGCTATCGCTACACGTTGCACGACAGCCGGAACTGGCACGTCGAGATTGGCGCCGCCCTGCTGACACGCGACGCCAAGATCGAGCTGACCCAGGGACACCAGACGGCGCGCGACACGGACCTCGGTTTCGTGCCGCTCGTGTCCTTCGCGTGCACGCGCCGGCTGGCCGATCGGGCGGCGCTGGTGTTCGATATCGAGGGCCTGGGATCGAAGCAGGGCCGGGCCATCGATGCCCTGCTCAAGGTGGATTTCGCCCTGTCCAGACGATGGACGCTCGGCGCCGGCTATCGCACGATCGAGGGCGGCGCGGATGTGGAAGCGGTCTACAACTTCGCGTGGCTGCACTTCGGCGTCGTGTCGCTGCGCTACGGATTCTGATCAGCGGCACGCCGCGCGCCGGACGATCATCCACCCACTTCGATGATTCCCTATTCCAAGGCGCCCGTTCGCACCTTGGCCATCGCCGGTACCCGCATTGCCTCCTTCGCGTCCGACGGCAGCCTCAATGCCGATGCGAGAACGATTGAATCCTTTGGCGAGGAGTGGAATCGCTTTTCCGCGTTTTCCGATGCGGAACTCAAGAAGGCCGGCGATCAGTATTTCGATATCGTGACCCCGGACATGCTCCCTGCCCATTCGGTTGCGCTGGATATTGGTTGCGGCATGGGACGATGGTCGAAGTACATCTCGCCCCGTGTGGCCTTTGTCGAGGCGATCGATCCGGGACCTGCCGTGCTGGCCGCCGTGCCGTTCCTGCACCCCTGCCGCAATGTGCGCGTGACGCAGGCCGGTTATGGCGACATTCCATTCGAGAACGAATCGTTCGATTTTGTGTTCAGCCTGGGCGTCGTGCATCATGTGCCGGACACGTCAGGCGCCATCAAGGAGGCCGCGAGCAAGGTGAAACGGGGGGGATGGCTGTTGTTGTACATCTACTACAGCCTGGACAACCGAGGTGGATGGTATCGGTGGCTGTTTTCCCTTTCCGATGTCGCGAGGCGGATGATCTCGAGGCTCCCCAGGGGACTGAAAGTCGTCGTGTGCGACCTGATCGCGATTGTCGTGTACCTGCCCTTCGTCCTTCTGGCGCGCGTCATCACATGGTTCGGCGGACACGCGCGGAAGGGACTCCCGCTCTCCTACTACGCCGACAAGCCGTTCAAGGTCATCCGCAACGATGCGCTTGATCGATTTGGCACACCGCTCGAAAAACGATTCAGCCGGGAAGACATCGCACGCATGCTCACCGCCGCCGGCTTGAGCGATGTGGTGTTTTCGGACAGCGCACCGTACTGGCACGTCGTGGCCCGGAAATGAAGAAGAGGATCCTCTTCATCGCGTCACATCGGCCCGGACGGTCACCGGGGCAGCGGTTTCGTTTTGAACAATACCTGCCCTTCCTCGAGCAGCATGGTTTCGCTTGCGAGCTGTCGTACATCATTACGGAAGCGGACGACCAGGTGCTCTACACCAAAGGGCATTACCTCCGGAAGTACCTGATTCACCGCCGCGCCATTCAGAAGCGGAAGCGCGATGTGGTCCGTGCGCATGAGTTCGACATCATCTGTATCTTCCGGGAAGCGTTGCTGACGGGGTCCATACGATTCGAGAGACTGTTCCGCCAATCGAACGCAAAACTGGTATTCGACTTTGATGATGCCATCTGGCACCTGGACGTGTCCGATGCGAACCGGGTGTTTGGGTGGCTGAAGAAGCCGGGCAAAACCGCCGACATCATTGCCTTGGCCGATCTGGTCATGGCCGGAAACACCTATCTGGCTGACTACGCCCGAGGGTACAACGCCAACGTGACCATCGTCCCCACCACCATTGATACCGACCAGGACCGACGCGTTGAGGGCCTGCGTCAGGATGGGACGATCGTGGTTGGATGGAGTGGCAGCATCACGACCATCAAGCATTTCGAACTGGCGATTCCCTTTTTGAGAATCCTCAAGAACAGGTACGGCGACAAGATTGAGTTCCGCGTCCTGGGCGATCCGGCGTACCGCCATGAAGCACTCGGCATCAAGGGCATTCGCTGGACGGAGAAGACGGAAGTACGGGAGCTGTCCTGTTTCGACATTGGCATCATGCCGTTGCCCGACGATGAGTGGGCCAAAGGCAAATGCGGCTGCAAGGGACTGCAGTACATGGCACTGGGTATTCCCACGCTGATGTCGCCTGTCGGGGTGAATACTGAGATTGTGGAAGAAGGCGTCAACGGTTTCTTGCCAAGAACAGATGCGGAGTGGGTCCACCACATCGAGGCGTTGATGGCGTCGAAGGAGTTGAGACGTCGCATTGGGGAAGCGGGCAAGGCCTGCGTGGAAGGACGCTACTCCGTGAATGCCTGGCGGGAAAGATATGTGAGGCTGTTCGAGCAACTACTCGACACGTGACCGGCACGTCGGCCGTCAGGACGTCTGCGGTCCTCCGCCAGCGCGGGGCGGAGTGCGAGACGGTGCATCGGGCAACGCCTCGACCCTTGCGCGCAGGAGGAACGGCAAGGCCGTCATGATGGCGACATACCAGGAGGCGGTGTTGTTGAACTTGCTGACGAAGATCGACAGCGCGATGGCCGTCCCCAGTTGCCCCATCGCCAGCAGCCGCAACGGGGCCCCGCGATCTCGCCGTGTCCACCCGTACGCGAGCCCCACGAGCACACCAATGATCGCCGCGTACGCCAGAGCGCCCGCCGGACCGAAGTCGACCAGGGGATAGTAGAGAAACGTGTAGCCGTTGAACTGCATGTCAGGCCGGCCGGTGATGCCGATCGGCACGAATGCCGGAATCGCCGGCGGGAGGTCTCCGGACAGGAACCCGGCGCGCTGCAGCAGGCGCGCGACAGGATAGGCGACGTGCACCCCATGGGTGCGCTCGACCGGCGCGGCCATGAACGCGTCGAGGGCCGGAAAAGAAGCCGTCGTATAGAAGTAGATGGGCGACCCGCGCTGCAGCAGGCCGTCCAGACGCTGACGCCAACGTGGTTCATGGAGTGGCGGTGTGGGCACGGTCACCGGCGGCGGAGGCTGGACGGGCTGAACCGCGCTGGGCGCGACGTTGGCCTGGGCGCGACCGTTGGTTTGGGGGTGTCCGCTGGTGTCGGCGTCGGCGATGAGGGCGGCACCGGCTTGGCTGCGGGCGGCGCGGCGGGCGCCGGGGCGAGCGGCGGCGCAATCGCGCCTCCGGGCAGCTGCATGACCAATCCGAGGTTCTTTGGTGTCTTGCCCAGCCACGCACCGACCAACGTGAAATTCGCACCGAGCAGGACGACGCACACAGCGACGGCCGTCAAGAGCCCACCCAGGCCCAGACCCTCACCTCGACGAGTGGCATACATGAAGAACGCCGTCAGCGTGAGGAGGAAGAACTGGGTGCGATCGGTGGTGATCCAGGTGCACAGGATGCAGATCGTCATGAGGCCCCAGGTCGGCCAGGAGAACCTCACGCCGCCCAGCCGCAACGCGATGCCGAGCAGTGCCGCAGCGAGGCAGAAGTACTGCAGGAACAGGTAGCGACTGGGGATCTCATACGCGCCCAGAGCCAGCCGGACCCGGCTGGGGCTGTCGAAGGCGTCCGGACCGAGATGCGCCCGCACGACCCAGACGTACCAGACCGTTCCGACGATTCCGAGCAGGGCAAACACCGACACCCAGAGGTCGGGATGGGACGGCAGCCGCCTGTGACGCGGGCCCGGCCGGTCCGGCAGCAACCGCTGTCCCGCGATGGCGCCGCCGACGAGCAGCGCCACGGCAGCCACGAGGAAGACCTGGGTCGAACTCCGCATGTCCGGATACGGCAACAGCCGAAGTGCGTACAGACCGAACGACCCGCACCAGACGCCGACAATCAAGGCAATCGGACTGAAATAGTCGCCCGTGAGGCGACGACTCAACGGCACCGCCGCCAACGCCAATCCCCAGAGCAACACCGTCAGCATCATCGAGCTCCCTTCAATCCGTCCGCACGCAAACCTGCGGCGCGCCACAGGCCCCGCCATTCAGCCGCGTCCACCGCCTTCAGCAAGACCGCGCCCACGACGAGCGCCGCGGCCCACGCGACACTGGCGGCCGTGAACGTCAGCACCGGCGAGGAAGATCCGGCGGCGCGCGCGAGGTACGCACCCAGCTCCGCCCCGGCCAGTGACAAGATGGCCAGTGCCCCGACGGTCGCCAGGTCGCGGCCGCTCTGGAAACGCACCCCCATCGTCCTGGCCAGCAACCGCCAGAGCACAAACCCCGCGAGGGCCGGCACGCCCCAGCTCAATCCGAACAAGACAGGCCACGACGCGACCACGGTGCCGGCCGCCAACGCGAGCAGAAACGCTGCCGCGGTCACGATCGCCTCCCAAGCCGGTCGGCCGGCGGACCGGCCCAGCATGGCCATCGGAATACTCGAGCGATCCGACGGCGTGTACTGCCAGCAGGATCCTGAACCCGGTGCGCACCTGCCCTGCGGCCGACCCGTCGCCCAGCCAGAGGCTCACGAGCAGGTCCGCCTGCGACCACGCCAACACGGTCGCCGGGAAGACGAACAGCGCCGTGTATTTCACGGTGAGCCTGATGAGCCGCTCGACACCCTCGGTGCCCCGCTCCGCGAGCGTCTGCACGCCAAAAGGCACCATCGCGCTGAACAAGGCGCCCGCGAGACTTCTGAGGACGATGGCTGCCCGTCCGGCCAAATCGTAGACGCCCACGAGCTCGAGCCCGAATCGCGCACCGATGAGCACGCGAAAGCCGTATTCGGCGACCGGCGGCACCATCGTCGCGACCTGAAGCACCCCGCCGAAGCGGAGCAGGTCGTTGACGGCGCCTCCGTTCAGCCCCGGGCCGAGCACCAGGCCTGGCGTCAGCTCGCGGAGCGCCCTCCACTGCAGGATGGCGGTCACGATGCCGCCGGCGCAGTAGGCGATCAACAGCACATCCATCCGCCTGACACCGAGCAAGACCGCCGACAGCACCGCGGCCAATCCCAGTGCGAGCCCGGACACTCGCCACGCCTGGAGCGCGGCCATGCGCTGCAGCCCGGCCAGACCGGCCCCGACGACGAGCGCGGACGCGGTCATGGCCATGCACAGCGGCAGCACCATCAGCCCGCGATCCAGCGCGCCTTCCGGCCACTGCCACGACCGCCTCGACAGGAACCAGGCCCCAACGAGCACCTGCAGCGCGGCCAACCCCAGCACGAGCACGGTCAGGGCTGTGGACAGGACTCGCGAGATTCCGGGCTCGTCCCGACCGACCCAGAGTGCGGCGACGGTCCGCTCCACGGCGGCAGCCAGGCCGAAATCGAACAGCATCGAGTAGCCGGCCACGACGACGAGGAGTGACCACACGCCGTAGTCCGCCGCACCCAATTGTCGAAACAGGACGGTGGACACCAGCAGCGCCAGCACGATGGCCGCCAGGCGGCCACCGAGGTTGACCACCGCATTACGTGCCAGGACGAGCATGCAGGGATTGTAGAGGCGAGGGCCGCCGCGACCAAACGGCCCGTGACGGGACAGAGACCGTCTCGGTGCTGTCCATGAGGCGACAGTCCACAGAATCGGGACGGCCGGGTTGTGTCCCGGACGAGCCTCACGCTACGCTTGACCCGTGACCCACCCTCGCCGACTCGCCGTGTTCATGTCCGTGGTGTCCGTGCTCGCGCTCGCGGCCGTCAGTCCGCTCGCGCAGACGCCGGCGCCCGGGAAGCCGACCGCGCAGGCCTCCCAGCCCCAGCGGTCAGATCCGCTGGCCAGCCATACGTTGAAGAACGGGCTGCAGGTGATCGTGCTCGAGGACCATTCGGTGCCGATCGTGACGCTCGATCTCGCCGTGCGCAACGGGTCGTTCACCGAGTCGCCGGAACTGAACGGCCTGTCGCACCTGTACGAACACATGTTCTTCTCGCCGACGGCGGCGCCCAGACGGATCGAGCCGGACCCCGACCCGTCCCAGCAGTCCGGCATCGTCTACAACGGCTCCACGCGCGAGGAGGTCGTCGAGTACTACTTCACGACGACGACGTCGAATTTCCAGACCGTGGCGCGGATGCTGGCGGAAGGTGCGCGTTGGCCGGGCTTCGATGAAGCCGCGCTCGCCCGCGAGCGCGAGGTCGTAGTCGGCGAGATCGATCGCCGGGACTCCAATCCGTTTGGCCTGCTGGAGAAGGCGCTCGACGACCGCGTCTTCTTCAAATACCCGACGCGAAAAGACCCGCTGGGCACGCGCGAGACCGTTCGCGCCGCCACGACCGACACGATGCGGCGGAATCCAGGGCCGCTACTACGTGCCGAACAACTCGGCCGTGGTCATTGCGGGCGATGTGACGCCCGCCGACGCCTTCGCCACCGTGGAGCGCCTGTTCGGCGACTGGGAGCGGCGGGCCGTGGATCCGTTCGTGGAATTCCCCCTGGTGGAACACCCGCCGCTGCCGGCCAGTTCGGGCAGCATCCTCTCAGGCCCCGTGCAGACGGTCATCATTGAAATCGGCTGGCAGGGCCCCTCGGTCGGGAAGGACGATGCGGGCACCTACGCGGCCGACGTGTTCTCGTTCATCCTCCGCCAGCCCAATTCGCGCTTTCAGCGCGCCATGGTGGACAGCGGTCTGGCGACCGCGGTCGATCTGGGCTACTACACGCAGCGCAACGTCGGCCCGATTGCCGCGTCGTTCGAGACGACACCCGAGAAGGCCAAGGCGGCGGTCAAGGCGCTCTACGACCAGATCGCCCGCTTCACGGATCCCACCTACTTCACGGACGAGGAACTGGCGAACGCGAAGGCGCTGCTCGAAGCGGACGACCTCTATGGGCGTGAGAAACCGTCTGAATACGTCCACAACATCGCGTTCTGGTGGTCGTCCACGGGCCTCGACTATTTCCGGGGATACCTCGGGCACCTGCGCACCACGACACGCGCCGACATCGCGACGTACCTGCGGCGGTACGTCATCGGGCGGCCGCACGTGGGGGTGGCGCTGATGTCAGAGGCGGCGAAACAGGCGTCCGGGCTGACGGTGGAAGATCTGATTGGCGGTGGGAAATGACGCGCGCGCGACGAATCGTCGTCGTGATGCTCCTGGTCGCTGGCAGCGTCCTGGCCGGCGGCTGGCCGTTGTCGGCGCGTCAGGCGCCGGCGGTCGCGCCCGCGGCTTCCGCGGCGCGCCAGGCCATCACCGAACTCAACATCAACGGCCTGAAGGTGATCGTCAAGGAGCGGCCGGGCAGCTTGACCGTCTCCGCGGGCTTGTTC
Source organism: uncultured Acidobacteriota bacterium (assembly GCA_963751445.1). GTDB lineage: Bacteria > Acidobacteriota > Vicinamibacteria > Vicinamibacterales > SCN-69-37 > DASUGC01. The sequence continues at coordinate 233,309 of CAVVUL010000011.1, forward strand.
ATCCGCGGCGGCTCGCGCAATGTCACGGCCGACAATGCCGGCATCGAGGCGCTGATGCTGGCCGTCGCCACCGAGGCGAGCGTCAGTTTTCCGCGCGAGCAGTTCCGCCGGGAACTCGCGCGGACGGGCACGGTCATCGATTCGGGCATCAACCGCGACTACTCGGCCTTCACGCTCGGGTGCACGCGGGAGCACTTCGATGCGGCCTGGTCGCTCTTCACCGACGCGGCGATGCACCCCAGCTTCGATCCCGCGGATTTCGACCGCGTGAAGTCGCGGCACCTCGTCGCCCTTCGGAGTGACGCCGACACGCCAGACGCGGCGCTCCAGGCCGAAGTATCCCGGGTGATCTACGCGAACCACCCGTACGCCAGCGACCCGAACGGCACGGTGGCCTCGGTGCAATCGCTGACGGTGGATCATCTGAAGCAATTCCATCGCCAGTTCATGCAGACGTCGCGCTTGCTGCTCGTGATCGTGGGCGACTTCACGGCCGACGCCATCCGCAGCCGCGTGGAGACGTCGCTCGGCAAGCTGCCGCGCGGCGAGTACCAGGCCTCGGCGGTGTCACCGCTGACGTTCACGGAGCCGACCGTCAGCGTGACGCCGAAGAACCTGCCGACCAACTACGTGCAGGGCATCTACGCCGCCCCGCCGCTCGACTCGCCAGACATCTATCCGCTCCGGGTGGCGAACGCGATCCTGCGGGGCCTCGTGTACGAGGAAGTGCGCGAGAAGCGGGCCCTGTCCTACGCGCCGGACGCCTTCGTCGGCAGCGCCGGGGCGAACACCGGCGGCATCTACGTCACCGCGGTGGACGCGAACCAGGCCGTCAGCGTCATGCTGGCGCAAGTCTCGCGGCTGCGGACGGGGGACGTCAACCGCGAAGCGATTGCCGCCACCGCCCAGGATTTCCTGACGCAGTACTACATTGGCGAGCAGACGAACGGCGCGCAGGCGGGATCGCTGGCGGTCGCCGAACTGCTCGGCGGCGGGTGGCGGACGGCGAGCGAATTCATCACGCGCATCCGCGCGGTGACGCCGGTCGACGTCCGCCGGGCCGCCGCGCTGTACATGCGATCGATGCAGTTCGTGGTGCTGGGGGATCCGTCGAAAATCGATCGGCGCGTCTTCCTGCAGCAGGGCCGCGACACCGACGAGGCGGCCCTGGTCCGGTTTGGCCCGGCGCAGCCGCGGACTATGTACTTCTTCCAGGTAAACGAGCTCAGCATCGAGTTCCAGGCCACGCCGAAGTCCTGCGGCAGGTCGCGATCGTAATGGATCCCGGTCCCGCCGCTGTTGTCGATGGTCTTGCCCAGCACCGATCCGTACACCGCCATTCCGCCGTGCAAGCTGACCGCCGCGTTCGGTGCAAACACCATGAGCGCGGTGGACGCGCCGCCGGAGACCTTCACGCCGCCGGTGCCGCCGTACAGGATCTGAAACGTCTTCGGGATGTACGAGGCATTTGACACCGACCCGCCGCTGAAGTCGATGGGGGTCGTCTGTCCGGTGCCCGTGATATTCAGGATCACCGGCCCCGAATCGATGATCACCTGGGAGCCGCCCGCGAGGCTGATGCTGTTGAAGCTGTAGATCCCGGCCTTCAAGTGCAGGATCGCCCCAGCGGTGAGCTTCAAGTCGGACGACGAGAGGGTCCCGCCAGCGGGATCGAGGATGAGGTTGCCCGCGGAGCCGCTGCAGTTCGCGGCCACGAATCCGGCCCCGGCGCACGTCGTGTTGCCCTTGATGTTGTTGTTGCCCGTGGGCGGCGCCGGGCTCGGCGCCGCCGGCGTGGGAAACGACACCGCCTGCGGCAACTGCACGATCCCGTTCGTCACGGTGGCGCTGCCGTTCTGGGTCAGCGCGTCCACCGCCCCACTGCTGCAGGTGCCCACCCCCGTTCGCGGAGTGGACAGGGACCCGTTGACGACGGAGTTGCCCGATTCCGTGAGGTTGCCATTGGTTCCGACGTTGCCACCGGAGGCGACCGTCACGGGCTTGCCATTGGCAAAGGTCATGACGCTCGAGTCATAGCTGTCGGTCACGACGCCGCCGCCAAACGTCAGCGCGCCGCACGTCGCGGCCGTCGCGAACAAGCCGTACATGTTGAACGGCATGACCTGCGTCTCGAGAATGGCGCTGACCTCCACCGTGGCCGGCCGCGCGCCGCCCGTCGTGCCCACGCCCGTAATCAACCACGTCTGGACGGCCTGCATGGCGCCGGTGCCGTAGGCGTTCACCTGGCGCATCGACAGCAACTGGGCCGACGCCGCGTATTGCAGCGTGCCCGTGCCGGCGGTCAGGGTCCCCTGCGCGGCGGTGTTGAACGCGGTCTGCGTCGCCGCGACCGGGTAATTGGCCGTCACGCCGCTCCGCGCGGACAGCACGACGGTGTTGTTGTTGTACTTCACCGTCGCCCCTGTCGTGTTGTAGGCGGAGAACGGGTCGGACGAGGTGCCCGGCTTGGGGTAGGTATTCAGCAGGTAGTTGATGGCCTTGTGCACGCCGGACTCGGCGGCAAACCTCGCCTGAGTCATCGACTGATAGTTCATGCTGGCATACGTCTCCGTCTGCGCCAGCAGCATGAGGGAGGACCCGATGATGAGCGCGATGACCGTGAGCACCAGCGCCAGCGCCAGCGCCGCACCGTCGTCTCGAGGTGTCTGATGACGTGTCATGGGTGTCTGTCCTCGTCCTACTGGAGCTTGGCCAACACGCTCGGCGGCATCGGCTGAATCCGGTTGGTCAGCCCGATGCCCGCGAGCTGCCACGTATTGAAGACGTTGCGCGGTGCGACGTTCAGGAGCGCCTTGGTTTCCGTCTGGTACTGCTTGGTCAGCGGATCCACCAGCGCGGTGCGAACGGTCAGGGTGATCGCCACGTCCAGCACATAGGTGTTGCCGTTGACGACCGCGGTCTGGTACGTGAAGCACGGCGTGCCGCCGGGATTGGCGACGATGTCGCTCAGGAGGACCTGCGCGCTGGTCACCGCCGGCTTGCTGGCGGCGTCCCAGGCCATGATGTTCCGGTAGAGGTTGCCGCTGACGGTGTCGCACTGGTATTCGATGTAGACCATCTGGCCGTCGCTGTTGATGTCGCCATACATCTTCATCAGGCTGCCCGTTGACCCATTGGTCATCGACGCCGGGACAATCCCGCTGCTGAATCCACCCAACACCTGCACCGGCACGCCGGACGCGTGCGTCTCACCAGGCGCGAAGGTGGCGGTGATCGTGCTGCCGGCCGCGTTCACCGCGGTGACCAGCACGGTCTCCATGGTGTCGCCGGCGTCGATGCTCAGCAGTTCGCCGACGAACATGCCGGCGGTGGAGGTCACCCCCACCGTCACGGAGGTGGGGACCAGGAAGCCCGCGGTGGTCGTGCTCGTGGTCGTGGTCACGGCGGCGGGCAGCGCCACCCGGCCGGCCTGACCGACTTCCTGTTGCAGCAACTCCGTCGCGCCACGCACGCCGCTGTGCATTTCGGTACGGTTCCAGATGCGCCGCTGCGCCTGGGAGAGCTTGTTGAGCGCGGTCGTGACGCCACCGAACACGATGATCACCAGCAGCATGGAGACCAGCAATTCGATGAGCGAGAAACCGGAGTCCGAGCGGGTGAGCCGCCCCGCTGCCGTGATCTCCGCGCGCAGTGATCGCACCATGGCCTCTCGCTAGAACGGAAACGACTTCAGCGCCACCATCGTCGAGGACGGCGGCTTCATCCGGCCGAAGGCCAGCGACACCGTGACGGTGACCGTGACCTGCTTCAGGTTCGTCGACGGGTTCGTCACCTGCCAGACGCGCTTGAAGTACCAGCCGGCCGGCGCGGTCGTGCCGCTGGACGCGAGCAGGTTCCCGTTCACATCGAGGTAATCCACATAGCCGGCGGCCGGCGAGTTCGTGTCGCTGCTGCCCCCGACGGCGAGTCCCGTGCCGCCGGAATTGGTCGAGGGAAAGACCCGGGTGTCGCTGGTCGTGTCGGCATACGCCAGGACGAGCAACTGCTCCATTTTGTCCTGCGCATACTCCGCCGTCCGCGACGCCAGATGGCCGTAGTTCTCGGTGAAGTTGGTCGCAATGCCTTCCATGGAGACCACGCCGGCCATCACGACCAGCAGCAGGCCCATGGCCACCATCGTCTCGACGAAGACGGACCCCTCATCCGACGCGGAACGCCGAGCCGTCCGACCCACCTGTTCGAGGGAAGCGCGCGATGCGATCGTCATTGCAGGGCCCACGTGGGAGTCGGATGCGCGGCCGTCCGCCAGAAGCGCATCATGCCGGTGGCCGAGACCGTGGACGCATAGACGGTCACGCCGTCGGTCAGATACAGCGCGCCGATGGCGGTTGGCGCGCCCGTCGAATCCACGGGCAGTCCGCGCGAGTTGAACGTGATGCAGGCGGTGCCCGAGATGGCCGTGCCCGCGTTGTTCGTGCACGCGGCCGCCTGCGCGATCGTCGCTTGCGTGTTCGGCGGCGGGGACGCCACCGAACTGGATCCGAAGGTCACACCCGGTGACAGCGTGGTCGTGGCCCCCTCGGTCACCCAGCCGGGTGTGCCGGTCTTCTGCCAGGTCTCGACACGGTAGCTTCCGGAGCCGAGCGTCACGTGGAGGCGCGTCTGCGTGAACATCGACGCGGCGCGCAGTTTCGCCATGGCCACCGAGTTGGAGACGCCTCGCGCGTCGCCACTCAGCCGATAGTGGCCGGCCATGTTGCCGGAGACGATCACGACGAGGCTGGACAGGGTGACCAGGACGAACATCGCCGTGACGAGTTCGACCAGGGAAAAGCCGCTGTCGCGGGAATCGGGACGGAACATTCCACCCGGCAGAGCGCACGGTTCGTGCCAGCCGACGAAGCCGGGTAACCGCCAGCCAGTCAGGGTGTTAGCACCCGCCTGGCGGAGCCCACTGGGCTAGTTGGGCGCCACCGCTTTCAAGACCGAAATCTGGCGTGCAATCTGGGTCGCGCCCGCCACCGGCCTGCCACCGGCCTCGCCTGGCTGAAGGACCTTGTAGATGCGGGTCTCATAGGGGCCATCGCCGAACGGGCCGTACCCGACCAGGTCCCGGCGGGCGCCGGCGGCCGCCGGTCACCTGACGATAGCCCTCGCCGCCGTAGTAGCGCTCATGCACGACGGCATAGCCCACGCCGAGATCCCGGAGCCGGCCGACCGCGACGTCCGATGGAAAATCCAGGAGCGCGGCGTTGTTCACGTAGAACGACGATGGGAGGAACCCGCTGTAGCCATTGGTCAGCGGCCGCCAGTGGAACGTCGACTCGAACTGGTAATGCGCCTCGATGATGAACCGGCGCCAGTCGGTTCCGTGCCTCGGAACCGGGAAATTGGTCACCGGCGCGGAGGGCTGCGACCGCAACCAGACCGAACTCTCGGACGGCGCCGTCGGCACCGGGGCAAGCGCCATCGGGAACATCAGGTACTCGAGCGCGACGATGCCGCCCAGGATCACACATGCCGGCCGGACCAGTCGCGGGCGCCTGGCGCGTATCCACATCAGCACTCGCGTGACGCCGAACCCGGCGAGCACCGCGGCGCACAGCAGGGTAAGTTGTCCGATGCGCGTCGGCACGCGCAGGCCCTGGTAGATCGACACGTGGTCATACAGCCAGCCGAGCAGGACGCCTCGGTGGGCGAACGAGATGTCGATCGTCACGGCAAGTGCCAGCGCATACGCGATCCGGATGCGATTGAGTGGCGACCACAGCCCAACGACCATCAGCGCCATCACCAGGTAGCCCATGAACAGGCGTTTCTCATGCACGCTGTTCGCGCGGGTCGCGCTCCCGTACAGCATGTTGTTCGGCGTGGTCGCCAGATAGTGTTTCGGGCCCGCGCTGAATTCGTACATGACCATGTCGCGCCCGCGCACGCCCACGTCCGCTCGCGCCGCCCGGTACTCGCCGGCATACGGGATGAGCATCACGGCGGCGACCACCGCGCCCGCGAGCAGGGACCACGCGGCCCGGCGCCTGAGGACCGGGACGGCCGTCGTCAACAGGACCGGGCCGGCAACGACGAGGATGGTGGCCAGGAAGACCGTGTAATAGACGCAGGAGAGCCCCTGCAGGCCGACGCAGACGCCCGTCCAGATGCCGTCGCGGAGGCGGCCGCTCCGCAGGGTGCGGTGCAGCATCCACATCGCCAGGGGGATCCATTGCGCCCAGAGCAACTCCAGGTGAATGTAGTGGTCGAACCGGAACGGCGCGAAGGCGAACACCATGCCACCGATGATCCCGGCGGCGCTGCTGCCGGTCAGATCGCGGACGAGCAGGAACGCGCCGAGGCCGGACAGCATGAACCCCGAGAGGACGAGCAGGTTGTAGACGAGCACCGAGGGCGCGCCCAGCCAGTGCAGCGGCGCGCCGGCAAGCCCTTCGAGGAACACGGCATCCGAATAGGCGAGCGTGTGCCGGAGCGGATAGAAGATGTTCGCGTCGAACAGGTGCCGCGGGTCGATCGGCAGTTGATGCGCGATCCACGCGATCCGCCACAGGCTGAATGTCGTGTCGATCGACTCCGGCATGCTGAACAGCCGGGCCGCCTGCGGCCACGTGAACACGATCGTCAGCAGCGTGAAGACGCCTGCCGCGGTCCAGCCGGACAGCCGCGGCAGGCCGTCGCCGGCCGGCGGCATGGATGATTCGGGCATCAGACCGCTACTTGATCTTCGTCCCCGTCAGCTGCGCGATCGCGCCCAGCGTCGCCTGCGCCGAGTTCAGGCCGAGGGCGAAGTCCTTGTCAGAATACGTGGCGAACACGTCGGTCGGCTGATGCCAATGCGGGTTCCAGCCGGCGCCCGTGTGCATGCCCCGCTCGTTCTCGCGCAGGCTGATCGCCGGCACGAGATCCATGAAGGGGCCGGAGTCCGTGTTCGTCATGTGCGGCCCGATCGTCCCCGGATAATTCTTCGAGTACTTGTCGGCGGCCGCCTTCACCAGGAACGCCAGCCTCATCGCGCCCTCGGACATCTTCGCCGTGCTCTGGAATTCGATGTTGAAGTCCGCCTCGGGCCGCTGCTCAGGGTTCATCGATCCATCAGCCCGCGGCATGCCGTGGTCGAAGATCATCATGTCGTGCTGGATCATGCCGAGCCACTTCGGCTCGGGGTAACGGCCCGATCCGGCTGGATCTTCCTTGCCCTGCAGGGCCTGACGCTGCGCGACGTAGGCGCCGGCGCCCCGCAGGCCGCCTTCTTCGCCATTCCACAGCGCAAACCGGATCGTCACGTCCGTGGTCACGTCCGGCGCGCTGAAAACCCGGGCGAGTTCCATCACGATGGCGGTCCCCGACGCGTCATCGTTGGCGCCCTCGCCCCATCCGATGCCGTCCATGTGACCGCCGAGGATGTACATCTCGTTGGGGCGCGTCGTCCCGACCTTGGTGCAGAAGACCTGCGGGATGGGCCCGGGCAGCACGGGCCCGGAGTTGAGCGCGCGCAGCTTCTCGTCGGGTTGCGCGTCGGCGCTGGTGTTCACGCCGGTGCGTCCGCGATTGCCGTAGAGCGTCCCACCGCCGTTGCTGCCTCGCGTGCTGCGGACCGGTTCCGGCAGCGGTCCCAGGGTGGTGCCGCGTCCGCGGCCCTGGGCGGTCCCCGCCGCTGCCGCTGCCTGCCCCTGACCTGCCGCTCCGGCACCCGCGCCAGCCGCCCGGGCTCCAGCTCCGGCAGCCCCGGCACCAGCCGCGCCAGTCGCGCCAGCGGCCGCACCCGCGGCTCCGGTGGCCGCGCCGCCTGCGGCCCCGCCGGCTCGCTGGCCCGTGCCACCCGCACCACCACCGCGCGGCGCCGGCGGCTCGTATTCCATGCGTTCGGTGACGCAGCCGTAGCTCTTGAGCTGGGCTTCGATCCACGCGACGGCGTCCCGGTTGCGCTGCGTCCCCTCTTTCCGGTCACCGAACTGCGTGAGTCCCTTGATGGTCGCCTTGTAGCGCTCGAGGTCGAGCCGATTGACCAGCACCTGGGCCGGCTCGGGCGCGGCCGGCGCGGCCGCCTGCGCAGGCGCCGGCGTCTGCCCCTGCGCCTGACTTCCCTGCTGGGCCGATTCCATCGCCACGGCGCCCGCTAAGACGACGCCAACCGCTACGGCCACCACTGCACTGAACCGCATCACATCCTCCCGCACCTGCGAACCTGACGAACCCGAGAACACCGAGACCCGAGAACCCGAGAACCTGCAAAGTCTACATCTCCCGGATACTATGTGGGTATGCCCGTACCAACGTCGCTCGGCGCGCTGCGCGCCGCTATCGCCGCCGGCCGTGTGCCGCACCGCTCCGTCAAGGACGAACTTCGCCAGAACCTGATGGCGCGGCTCCGCGACAACCGGCCGCTGTTTCCCGGTATCGTCGGCTACGACGATACGGTCGTGCCGCAGATCGTCACGGCCGTGCTGTCGAAACACAACTTCATCCTGCTCGGCCTTCGCGGCCAGGCGAAGACCCGCATCCTGCGGGCGCTGACCGACCTGCTCGATCCGGAAATCCCCGTGGTGCCGGGGTGCGAAATCCATGACGACCCGCTGGCGCCCATCTGCGCGGCGTGCCGCGCCCGCGTGGCCAGCGAGGGCGAGGACATGCCCATCGCGTGGCGCACGCGCGAGCGGCGCTACGTCGAGAAGCTCGCGACGCCGGACGTGACCATCGCGGATCTGATCGGCGACGTCGATCCGATCAAGGCCGCGCGATCGGGGCGCGAGCTCGGCGACGAACTGGTGATGCACTACGGCCTGCTGCCGCGCGCCAATCGCGGGATCTTCGCCATCAACGAACTGCCGGACCTGGCCAGCAAGGTGCAGGTCGGCCTGTTCAATATCCTGCAGGAAGGCGACGTCCAGATTAAGGGCTTCCCCGTTCGCCTGCGACTCGACGTGGCGCTGGTGTTTTCAGCGCCAACCCCGAGGACTACACCGCGCGCGGCAAGATCATCACGCCGCTGAAGGACCGGATCGGCTCGGAGATTCGCACGCATTACGCGCGGTCCCGGGCTGAAGCGATGGCGATCACCACCCAGGAGGCCTGGGTCGATCGTGAGGCCGGCGTGGCGGGACAGCCGGCGGTGCACGTGCCCGACTTCGTCCGCGAAGTCATCGAAGAGGTGGCCTTCCAGGCGCGGGGAGACCAGCGGGTCGACCGCCGGTCAGGCGTGAGCCAGCGGTTGCCGATCACCGTGCTCGAGACGGTCGTCTCGAACGCCGAGCGCCGGGCGCTGGTGAATCACGAAAGCCCGGTCGTGCCGCGCGTCAGCGACGTCTACGCCGCCCTGCCCTCCATTACGGGGAAGATCGAGCTCGAATACGAAGGCGAACTCAAGGGCGCCGAGACGGTGGCGCGCGATCTGGTGCGCGCCGCGGTCGCGACGGTGTTCGACGGCCGGTCCACGGGTCTCAACACGAAGCCGGTCATCACGTGGTTCGAGAATGGCGGCACGCTCGATCTGGCGGACACGGCCTCGGCGGCGGCGTTGCTCGCCGCGGTTGAGGACGTGGATCGGATGGAAGGCGTGATGCTGGCCATGGGCGGCGTGCACGGTCAGCCGGCGCCCGAACGAGCGGCGCTGGCCGACTTCATCCTGGAAGGCCTCTCGGCGCTGAAGAAGATCAGCCGCACCGACCAGGGCCAGTTCTTCGCGTCGCCGCCGGCGGCCGCGCGCGCCCGCGACCGGCAGGCGGACGCCCGGTCGCTCGAGGAACTCATGGAAGAGGACGGACCGGCCGGTCGCGGCAAGCGAAAGAAGTACTACAACTGACCCGCAGCCCCCGCAGGCCCTGATGAAATATCGCTATTCCAAGTTCGTCGCGAACCTCGCCGAGGATCTCGACCTCGAGTCGCTGGTCTCGCGCCTGTCCGACCTCCTGCTCGCCAGCGGCTTCAACAACCCCTGGGATCCGCAGAGCGAGGACGATCGGACCATGCAGGCGTTGCACGACGCGCTGCTGGACGCGCTCCTGAATGGCGGCGTGTTGTCCGACGACATGCTCGACCGGTTGCAGGAATCGGGCGCGACGCCGGAAGAGCGGCAGGCGGCGGGCGAACAGATCGAGGCGCTGATCCAGCGCCTCATCGAACGGCTCTCGGAGGCCGGCTACATCAGCATGGCCGGCAAGCCGGAAGCCCAGCAGCTCGACGGCCCGGGCGGTCCGGGCGAGCGCGTCGAGCGCGCCCACTTCGAAGTCACCGACAAGGCGCTCGACTTTCTCGGCTATCGGGCGCTGCGCGACCTGCTGGGCGCGATGGGCCGGATGCAGCGCCGGACGCCACGACACGCGAGCACTGGACACCGGCATCGACGCCAGCGGCGCCCCGCGTCCCTACGAGTTCGGCGACACGATGAACCTGGATGCCGCGGCAACGGTCTTGAACGCCGTCAAGCGCATGCCGGAGGTCGTTGGGCGGAATGACGGCGGGGTCTCGCCTGACGACAGTAGCCGGCGGGCTTCCACCTTCGCCGAAGGCTCCGGCGGACCGGGGTCAGCCCGCCGGGACAGCGCAGGCGGTTTTGAACTGGACTACCAGGATCTCATGGTCGCCCAGGGCGAGTACCAGAGCTCGTGCGCCACGGTGCTGCTCCTCGATTGCAGTCACAGCATGGTGCTGTACGGCGAGGACCGGTTCACGCCGGCCAAGCGCGTGGCCATGGCGCTCTCGAGCCTCATCCGCCATCAGTATCCGGGCGACTCGCTCCAGGCCGTGCTGTTTCACGATTCGGCTGAAGAAGTCCCGGTGGAACGACTGGGCCGGGTGAAGGTGGGGCCGTACTACACGAACACGCGTGAAGGGCTGCGCCTCGCGCGCCGGTTGCTCGACCGCCAGCGCAAGGACCTGCGGCAGATCATCATGATCACCGACGGCAAGCCCTCTGCGATCACGCGGCCCGACGGCAGCATCTACCGGAACGCCTTCGGCCTCGATCCGTTCGTGCTGCGGGAGACGTTCGCGGAAGTCGCCGCGTGCCGGCGGTCGGGCATCATGATCAACACGTTCATGCTCGCGCGCGACTACGAACTGGTCGCGTTCGTCCGCCGCGTGGCGCGCATCTGCCGCGGGAAGGCCTACTTCACGACGCCCTACACGCTCGGCCAGTACGTCCTGCAGGACTACATGGCGAACAAGACGCGCACGGTGCATTGAGGCAGGGCGGGCTTCCGCCTCCGCCAAGGCTCCGGCGGACCAGGGTCAGCCCGCGGGGCGCAGATCCGGCCTCAGGCGCGCGGCGATGTCGCGGATCACGACCTCCCCGTGAAAGCGCCCGTTCTCGATGAAGATGCGCCCGCTCTGCATGCCGGCGACGACGGCGCCGATCACGAACAGCCCGGGTACCGTGGTCTCGAACGTCGCGTCGTCATAGACGGGCGCGCCGGTGGCGTCGTCCAGCCGGGCACCCGCCTGACGCAGCAGCACCGGATCGGACCGGTAGCCGGTCAGCAGCAGGACCGCGTCGGCCGGCTCGCGCACACGGCCGTCGGCGTCCTCGAGCACGATGTCCGTGGGCGTAATTTCGACGACCTTCGTGTTGAACCGGGCCTGGATAGCCCCCTCCTTGATGCGGTTCTCGATGTCCGGCTTGACCCAGTACTTGATCGAATCGCCCAACGCGGCCCCACGATGCACGATGAGAACGTGCGCGCCGGCGCGATACAGCTCGAGCGCGGCCTCCGCCGCCGAGTTCTTGCCCCCGACCACCACGACACGCGTGCGGTAGTGCGGATGCGCCTCGCGGTAATAGTGGGAGACGTGCGGCAGGTCCTCGCCGCGGATGCCGAGACGATTGGGCACGTCGTAGGCGCCGGTCGCGATCACGACGCACTTCGCGCGCCGGCTGGTGGTACCGCCGTTCGCGCGTTCCGAGACCGCGACGAACCGTCCGTCCGTGCCCTTCGTCAGCCCGGCCACCCGGTCGCCCAGCACGATGTTCAGCCCGAATCGGTCGGCCGTGCGCCGGTAGTAGCGCAGCGCCTCCTGGCGCGTGGGCTTGTCGTGCGGGCTCACGAACGGCAGGTCCCCAATCTCCATCAACTCCGGCGTGGTGAAGAACGCCATCTCGCTGGGGTAATGCAGCAACGAATTGACCAGCGCGCCTTTTTCCAGGACGACGTAGGTGAGACCGCGGGCCTTGGCGGCAATCGCCGCGGCCAGGCCGGCCGGCCCGGCGCCGATGATGAGCACATCGAGGACGTCTGAGAGATCAGGCATGAGCGGCGCCTACCGCGGCAGGTACTCGACGCGGACGTTGCTCACGATCGCAATCGGCCGGCCGGGAGAGTCGAATGCGCCCCGGCCAGACGCACGCCATTCCTCGAGCCGGCTGCCCACGATGCCGACGACGCCGACGCCAGCCGGGATGACCATCTGCACCGCCATCGGCGCACCCGGCGCGTCGGCCTTCGGCGCCGCGCCGCGGCCGGCGCCGGCGATCCGATCGAACAAGTCCTTCGGCGACCGGTAGTCGCGCGAGACCGCCGCGCGGCCGATCACCTCGCCCGTCTGCTTGATCACGGCCACAACGGCCACGTGCCGCACGAAGGCCTCCGACGCATCGACCTGGCCGACGGGTACCGAGAAACGGTTGTGCAGATCGAAGGACAGCGAGGCCGCGCCGGTGTGCGGCGGAATGGCGATCGACACGCTGTCAGCCGGCACCGAGGCGACGATCACGTCGCAGAAGCGGCGCCGGCTGGCGACACCGGCGCCCAGGTCCGCCGCGCAGGTGAAGGTGGTGATCGTGCGCCTGGCCGGCGGTTTGGCCGCCGGCTTCTGTTGCGCCGCGGCCGCCAGCACGCTCCAGGCGATCAGCGCGCAGACGGTCGGGACCATACCTGAGCCTCGCATGGGTGGCGCCGGCGCTACTCGGCGTCCGGTCCGGACGACCGCAGGAGGCCCTGGCGCGGCGCCACGGCCGGCCCGCCACGGTAGTGGATCAGTTCGAGGAACTCGGCGCGGGTTCGGACGTCCTTCTGGAACGCGCCCCGCATCGCGCTGGTGATCGTGACCGAGCTCTGCTTCTCGACGCCGCGCATCGCCATGCACAGATGGGTGGCTTCGATCACGACCGCGACGCCCATCGGGCGGATCTTCGCTTCGATCGTATCCGCGATCTGCAGGGTCAGTCGCTCTTGCACCTGTAATCGCCTCGCAAAGGCGTCCACGATCCGCGGCACCTTGCTCAAGCCAATCACCTTGCCGTTGGGGATGTAGGCGACATGGCACTTGCCGAAGAACGGCAGCAGGTGGTGCTCGCACAGGCTGTACAAATCGATGTCCCGCACGATGACCATTTCGTTGTACGGCACCGTGAACAAGGCGTCGTTGATGAGTCCGTCGATGTCGGTCGCGTAGCCGCTCGTCAGGAACCGCAGGGAGTCCTCGACGCGACGCGGCGTCTCCCGCAGCCCCTCGCGCGACGCATCCTCACCCAGCCCCACCAGCAGCCGGCGGATCAGATCCTGCATGTCATCCATGATACCCGTGCGGGCGAACCGTTCGTTCCCGTCGTTCCCGTCGTTCCCGTCGTTCCCGTTCGTTGCTGCCGTTCCCGGTCGTCAGTACTTGTAGAAACCTTCACCGGACTTGCGGCCCAGCTTGCCGGCCAGAACCATGCGTTTGAGGAGCGGTGGCGCCGCGAACATGTGGTCCTTGTATTCATCGAACATGATGTTCGCGATGTAGTAGGTCGTGTCCAGGCCGACGAAGTCGAGCAGCGTCAGCGGCCCCATCGGGTACCCACAGCCGAGCTTCATGCCGTTGTCGATGTCCTCACGCGTGCCCAGGCCATGCTCGTAGCACCGGATCGCGTCGAGCAGGTACGGGATCAGGAGGCGGTTCACGATGAAGCCGGGCTTGTCCGGCGCGGTGATGGGTTCCTTCCCGACCTTCCGGGAGAACGCCATCAGCGCCTCATGGGTCTCGGTCGACGTGGTCAGGGCCTTCACGACTTCGACCAGCTTCATCAGCGGGACCGGATTGAAGAAATGGAGGCCGGCGAACCGGTCGGGCCGCTTGGTCTTCGCCGCCAGTTCCGTGATGCAGAGCGACGACGTGTTCGAGGCGAAGATCGTGTGCGGCGCCACGACCGCGTCGAGCGCGGTGTAGGCCGCCACCTTGTCGTCGACGTGCTCGATGATCGCTTCGATGATGAGATCGCACGAGGCCATCGCGGCGAAGTCCGTCGCGCCGGACAGGTTGCCGAGAATCGTGTCGCGCTGCTCGGCCGTCATCTTGCCCTTCTCGACGCCGCCGTCCAGGAACTTCCGGATCCGGCCGAGGCCCTTGTCCAGCGCGGCCTGATTGACCTCGCGCACAATCGTCTTGTGCCCGGCCGCCGCCGAAATCTGCGCAATCCCCGCGCCCATCAAGCCGCAACCCAAGACGCCGACTGTTTGAATAGCCATCGTGACCTCACTTCGAAACTAACAAGCGACAACTAACAACGAACAAGTGGTTCACGCCGCGTGCCGAAGTCGGAAGTTGTTAGTTGTTAGTTGTCAGTTGTTAGTTAACTAGATTCTCTCAATAATCGCCGCAATCCCCTGCCCGCCGCCGATGCACGCCGTGGCCAGCCCGTACTTCTTGCCCCGGCGGCCGAGTTCGAGCGTCAGCGTCAGCAGCAGCCGCGTGCCGGTCATGCCGAGCGGATGGCCAAGCGCGATGGCGCCGCCGTTGACGTTGGTCTTATTGCGATCGAGGCCGAGTTCCTTCTCGACGGCCAGGTACTGGCCGGCGAACGCCTCATTGACCTCGATCAAATCGATCTGGTCCAGCGTCAGGCCCGCGCGCGCCAGCGCCAACCGGGTCGCCGGCGCGGGCCCCATGCCCATGTAGGACGGGATCGACGCCGACCGTCGCCCAGGTGACCAACCGCGCCAGCGGCGTCAGGGCCTTTTCCTTCACCGCCTCGCCGGACGCCAGAATGAGGGCCGCGCCGCCATCCACGATGCCGCTGGCGTTGCCGGCCGTCACCATGCCGTCCTTGGAGAACGCGGCCGGCAGTTTCGCCAGGCCCTCGAGCGTCGTGTCCGGCCGCAGGTGGTCGTCGCGATCCACGACGGTGACGCCGCGCCGGGTCTTCAGTTCCACGGGCGTGACTTCGTCCTTGAACAGCCCGTCGGCCCACGCCTTCGAGGCCGCCAGCTGGCTCCGCAAGGCGAACTCGTCCTGCTCGTCGCGCGACACGTTGTACTTGACGGCGCACTTCTCGGCCGTCTGCGCCATGAACAGACCGCAGTACGGATCGAGCAGCGCCTCGTAGAGGTAGTCCTCGAGCTTGCCCTGGTTGAGCTTCAGTCCGGAGCGCAGGCCGCGGATCACGTGCGGCGCCTGGCTCATGTTCTCGACCCCGCCGCTCAGGACGATGTGCGCCTCGTCGAGCTGGATCATCTGGGCGCCGCTCACGGCCGCCTGGATGCCGGATCCGCACAGCCGGTTGACGGTGAGCGCGGGCACCTCGTTCGGCACGCCGGCCTTGAGCGCCACGTGGCGGGCGCCATAGATGGCGTCGCTGCTGGTCTGCAGGACGTTCCCGAACACGGCATGATCGATCCACTCGGGCTTGACGCCGGTCCTGGCGAACGCCGCGCGGGACGCGATCGCGCCCAACTCGAGCGCCGACACGTCTTTCAGCGCGCCGGTGTAATCCGTCATCGGGGTCCGCGCCCCGCCAATGATGAAGACGTCCTTGGCCATCGATCCCCCCTGCCTTCGCAATCCGGCGGGCTGCAGCCCGCCCGCTACGTCCGACCCTTGCGGATCCAGGCGGCGAGCCAGTCGCCCGCCTCGCTCGTCCCAAGCGCACCGCCGATATCCTTCGTCGTCTCACCCGCATCCACGGCGGCTTGGACGGCCGCCTCAATCCGCACGGCTTCGTCCTTCCATCCGACCGTCTCCAGCATCAGCGCGGCCGACAGAATCGCGCCGATGGGATTCGCGATGTTCTTGCCGGCATGCCGCGGCGCCGACCCGTGCACGGGCTCGAAGAGCGACGTCTGTCCGGGATGGATGTTGCCCGAGGCCGCCATGCCGAGGCCGCCCTGCAGCGCGCCGCCCAGGTCGGTGAGGATGTCGCCGAACAGGTTGTTCGTGACGATCACCTGGAAGGGCGCCGGGTTCTTGATCAGGGACATCGCGAGCGCATCGATGTACATGTGCGTCGCGTGGATGGCCGGGAACTCCGCCGCGACTTCGTGGAACACCCGCTGCCAGAGCGCGTGCCCCTGCGTCATCGCGTTGCTCTTGTCGGCCATGCACACCGTCAGCCCGCCCCTGGCCGCCGCGTGCTCGAACGCCGCGCGGATGATGCGATGCACGCCCTTGTAGGTGTTGATCTCTTCCTGGATCGCGATCTCGTCCGGCGTGCCGGCCTTAAACCGCCCGCCGATCCCCATGTACAGGCCTTCGGTGTTCTCGCGGAACACGACGAAGTTCACGTCCGCGCAGGTGCGGTTCTTCAGGGGGCACAGGCGCTCGGCCAGCAGTTTCACCGGACGGTAGTTGATGTAGAGGTCCAGGGCGAAGCGCGTGCCGAGCAGGATGTCTCGCGCATGCCGATTGTCGGGCACGCGCGGATCGCCCAGCGCGCCGACGAAGATCGCGTCGAAATCGTCGCGCAGCATCGCGTAGCCGTTGGGCGGCAGCGTGATGCCGGTCTCGAGGAAATAGTCCGCGCTCCACGGCAGCATCTCGAGGTCGAGCGTCCGGCCCGCGACACGTCCGAGACCGCGCGAAGGACCTTGACGGCTTCAGTGGTGACGTCTTTTCCAATCCCGTCGCCGGGAATCACTGCAATACGCACAGGCCCGAATGATATGCCAAGAGCCCGGAACCATGAAGGCCCGGATTCCTGCGGCGCGCAAGATAGTGCTACGCCCGCTCAATCGCCATCGCCATGCCGAGGCCGCCGCTGACGCACAGCGTCGCCAGCCCCAGCCGGGAGCCGCGCCGGCGCCATCTCGTGGAGCAGCGTCACGACGATGCGCGTGCCGGTGCAGCCAATGGGATGGCCGAGCGCGATGGCCCCGCCGTTGACATTGACTCGCGGCCGGATCGAACGGCAGATCGCGCAGCACGGCCAGCACCTGCGGCGCGAACGCCTCGTTGAGCTCAATCAGATCGAAGTCGCCGAGCGCAAGGCCCGTGCGATCCAGCAGCTTGCGCACGGCGGGCACCGGCCCGATGCCCATGATGCGAGGGTCGACGCCGGCCGTGGCCCACCCGACGATGCGAGCCGAGCGGCTTCAGTCCGCGTCGCCGCGGCCTCGACTTCATGGGCCAGCACAACGGCCGCCCGCCGTCCGTGATGCCGGAAGACGTGCCGGCCGTAATGATGCCCGGCACGCCGTCCACCGGCTCGAACACCTGCGGCAGTTTCCTCAGGCTCTCAAGGGTGGCGCCGGCGCGTGGATGCTCGTCCGTCATCAATTCGACGGGCTTCCCTTTCGCATCCCGACCGGGCGCCGGCGTGATCTCGGCCGTGAACCGTCCGGCCGCCATCAGCGGCTTCGGCCTTGTGCTGGCTGCCCAGCGCGAACTGGTCGGATTCCTCACGCGTAATGCCGTACTGGCGCGCCAGAATCTCGGCGGTCTGTCCCATGATGAGCTGCGACAACGGGCACAGGAACCCGTCGCGGTACATCGCATCGACCAGTTTGAAGTCGCCCATCTTGTGGCCCCAGCGCGCGTCCTCGCTGTCGAGGTAATACGGCATGCGGCTCATGGACTCCATGCCGCCGGACAGGACGAATCGTGACTGGCCGAGTTGGATCGCCTGGGCGCCAAGGGCGATGGCTTGCAGCCCGGAGGCGCAGGCCTGGTTGATCGTCTGCGCGGGCGTCGCGTCCGGCAGGCCCGTCCGCCGACCGGCCTGCCGCGCCGGGTTCGGCCCGGACCCGGCCTGACGGCCGTGACCGATGAAGACTTCGTCGATCCATTCGGCCGCGACCGCCGCGCGACCGAGCGCGGCCACGCTCGCCCGGGCGCAGAGCTCGGCCGGATGGGTGGCGCGCAGCGACCCGCCGTATCGGCCAATGGGTGTGCGGGCGGCGCCGAGAATGACAACGCTGGAGTGAAAGGACATGACAGCGTTGTAAGTTACAACTAACAACTAACAACTAACAACTCGGAGGGGACGGAGCGTACGGAGGGCGCGAGCGGAAACACGCGTACAGACAACAACTCCGCGGCCCGCTGGCCCCGGAGTTGTTAGTTGTTCGGTTCTGAAGTTGTTCGTGACTCGTCTTACTTTGAATCCCGGATCGCAGCGCCCGTCCCCAACTGCTTCGCCGCGGCGACGCCGTTGAGCAGGTCGAGCAATTCCATGGGCACCGTGAACTTCATGCCGACGGTCTTGCCGGCGCCGGTGATCTGTAGCGAATTCAGCATCGCGTCCATCTTGGGGTTCTGGCTGGTCATCAGCCGTCCGGCCGCGAGCGCGCCCTTGACGACGTCGCGCAACTGCTCGGCCGACTTGTCGTCGCGCGCCTCGGCGCGCAACGACGCCGCTGACGCCGCCATTCACATGCGCGCTCGGCCGCGAACAGATTGATGGCCGGCAGATGTGACGTGATCTCTTGCGGCATGGCCGCATGGTTCGACATCAGCGTCAACGCGGCCGACAAACCACGCGTTGCCGTCCCGTGCGCATCTCTTCGATCAGCGCAATCAGCTCGGCGTTCTTGCGGATGTCGTCGCCGGAGGCGCCGGCATCGATGGCTCGCTGGACCGCCGTCGCCTCGCCCAGCGCCAGGACGCCCGGTTCGAGGAACGCCACCGTGCCGGCCGGGTGCCGGGCCGCAGCCCCTTCAGTGCCGCCGCTCTCGGGTGCCGGCGCCGCCATCGTCAACAGGCGCTTGCCCTTGTAGTCGCCCACGACCGCGCCATGCTGGGTGGCGAGCGTCTCAATCTGCACGTCGTTGAACCGCCCGCGCACGATGACCACCCCACTCTGGGGCTGTCGTGCGCGCCGCCCAGATACGCCGCGGACACCGTGTCGATGTCACGTTCGATGTCAACGCCCAGTTCGTCCTTGAACTTGCCTAGTTCTTCGCCGGTGGGCAGCACCTGGCGGAGCTTCTGCCGGAACTCGGAGTTCATGATGGCGTGCACGTCGGCGAAGCCGACGGCCGCCGAGTCAGCCGGCAAATACGCCAGTTCGACGTCGGCCGACCGGCCGCTCAGCCCAAGCGGCAGGTTGCCGTTGTAGTAGGCCAGCAGCCCGGTGCCGAGACCCAGGGTAATGACGAGCGCCGAGCCAACCAGGAAATAGCGGGTGCTGCGGGTCATGATGGGCAACCTCTGCTCGATTATACGGTTCCGGGGTTCAGGGGTTCCGAGGTTCCGGTTCCGGGGTTCCGGGGTTCGGGTTCTGGGTTCGAGGTTCTGGGTTCGAGGTTCGGGTTCGGGTTCGGGTTCGGGTTCGGAACCCAGAACCCAGAACCAGAACTTCGGAACCCCGGAACCGGAACCCCGGAACCTCGGAACCCCGGAACCCCAACTTCACTGCTCGAGCACGTATTCCCGTTTTGTCACCGCCGGGCGGCCAGCCACAGGCAGGCGGCGGTGATGACGGCGAGCCACGCGAGACTTTCCGTCAGCGCTCGGGACCTCCCGGAAATGTCCTGAATGAGGCTCAGGGGCGAGTTGGATCGGCATGGTGTGCGGCACGAGCCCCTGTAGGTAGTGGGCGACCGTGAAGGCGCCGCAGGTAGCCCGGCAGCGCCAGGGCGAGCGGACTCCCAGCCGAAGACGAAGACCAGACCAACGAGCAGCGGGCGCTTCATGGCGGCACCGACCAGGGCAAACACCGCCCCATAGACGGCCAGCCCCAACGCCAGGATGCCCAGGTCCTTGAGCAGGTCGGGGAAGCCCTGTCCCAGGCTGCCGCCCATCGGCACGACCAGCAGCCACACGAGCACGACCGACGGCAGCACGACGCAGATCGTGCACGCCAGATACGCCAGGTACTTGCCGACCAGCACGGCGCCGCGGGGAATCGGCCGCGAGAACAGGTACGTAATCGTCTTGTCTTCCACTTCATCGGCGATCAGCGCGGTGCCGTAGAACACGCCGAGCACCGGCACGCTGAAGCGGACGAAGAACCCCCACATCATCAAACCGAAGACCACGGGCCCCGTCACGGCACTGTTGTTCACGCTGACGGGCGAGGCGCCCAGGTCGCCGAGCGCGCGCATGACCAGCGCGATGACCACCGGGCACGCCGACGACCAGACCCATGAAGACGGTGCGGCGCGACCAGAGCATCTCGCCGATCGACAGATCGAACACGCGCAGCGCGGCGTACAGGAAGCCCGGGCGACGTGGCGGCGGGACGCGGGGCGTCAGCCATGCGTCCTCAGTTCTTCACCAGGTACTTGAAGACGGCCTGCAGGTTGTCGTCAGGCGACGTCACTTCCTCGACCGCGCCGCACGATCCGCCGCCACCAGGTCGGTCAGGCCCGCGTAGAACTCGTCGGGCTTGCCCGGTCTCGACGACGACGGCCCCGGGCTCGAAGCGCAGGCTGATGACATCGGCGCGCGCGAGGAACTCGCGCGCCAGTCCGCGGGGATCCTCCGCCCGGATGTAGACCGTGTGCGGATGTGTGTCGATGAGATCGCGAATCTGGTGGACGTTGCCTTCCGCCAGGATCCGGCCGTTGTTGATCAGCAGGATGTTCGTCGTCATCGACTCGATCTCGTGCAGGATGTGGCTCGAGACGAGGATGCTCTTCCCCTGCTTCGCCCACTCCCGAATCATCCGCATGGTCTTGCGGCGCCCGGCGGGTCCATGCCGCTCAGCGGCTCGTCGAGGATCAGCACCTCAGGGTCGTGGACGAGCGCCTGCGCGAGCTTGACGCGCTGCCGCATGCCCTTGCTGTAGGCGCCGATCCGCTTGCCGGCGGCGTCCAGCAGGTCCACGGCCGCGAGCGCGCGTAGCGCCGCCTCGCGCGATTCTCGCTCGCCAAGGCCGTTCAACCGCACGAGGGCGGTCACCCAGTCCAGGCCGGTCATGCGCTCGTAGAACGCGTCCTGCTCCGGGACAAAACCCGATGCGGAAGAACAGCCGGGGGTTGCCCCAAATGGGCTCGCCCAGCACGGTGACGCTCGCCCTTGCTCGGGCGCAACTGCCCGGTGATGAGCTTCATGAACGTGCTCTTGCCCGCGCCGTTCGGCCCGAGCAGGCCGGTAATGCCCGGCGGCACGCTCACGGTGACGTCGTTCAGGCCGATGACCTGGCCGTACCACTTGGACAGATGTTCCGCCGTCGAGGATCGGGGCGCTCACGACACGACCTCCACGCCCCGCACGCGGCGCTCCAGCACCGAAACGGACACGGCGAGCGAGCCCGAGCAGGACCAGCACGGACACGATCACGGGCGTCTCGTAGCGTGGCGCCTGCCGGAACACGCGCGTCGGTGACGTTGTCCATGTTCGCGCCGACGGACACCCACGCGACGCGGGTCGATCCGGTGACGAAGGCCAGGACGCCGTAGACCGCCTCGGTGAAGAAGATCGCGCCGGCGTAGAGGATCGCCACATAGCGCGTGCTCTTGGACAGCGACGACAGGGCGAGCATGGTGCACGCCGAGACGACCACGCGCATCAGGCACGCCAGGACGACCGCCGGCATCGACATGGAGATTGGCCCGGAGAAAGTCGAAGTTGCCCGCAGAACATGACCTGCATGCGCAATCAGCAGCAGCGCGGGCACGAGCGTGATCACGAAGAGAGGAAGGCACGAGCATCGCCAGCTTGCCGCCGATGTATTCCATGCGCAGCAGCGGCTTGGAGAGATAGATCTGGAGCGCGTTCGCGCGCCGATCGCTCGGCGATGAGCCCGGCGCCGACGAACACCGTCACGAAGAACACGAAATCCCCTGCCACTCGACGAACTGCATGAACATCCGCGCGTCGACCGGCAGCATCTGGTCGGCCGCCGGATACATGGTCACGCCGTAGATCTCACGGTCCGGACGATGAACGGCATCCAGCGAGGCAGGCCAGGACCAGGAGAAACCACTTGCGCGACAGCATCGAGCCCGGATGCCGGCCGTGGCGATCACGCCCCACGCGCGGCCGGGCGGCGGCGCGCGCCCGCATATCGCCGGTAGCTCTGATCGTGAATGGGACTCATGACTCGCCCATCGCCCGGGCAAAGACGTCTTCGAGCGTCGGCACGCTGGTGCGCAGGTGCCGCACCTGCGACGCCGGCACGCATGGCGTCGGCGCAAATCCGCCGCTGGTCATCGCCCGGCGCGCCCAGCGGCGCCCGGCACGAAGACGCGCATGACGTCTTCCTCGGTCTCGTGGCATTCCATGCCGTCCGCCGCTCAGCGCCGCGATGAACGGCGCCGGCTCGCCCTTCACCCGGACCTCGAAACACCGCGGCCTGTCGGGCCCTTCAAGGTGATCGATCGACCCGGACGCCGCGACGGTGCCCTTGTCCAGCACCACCACATGGTCGCAGGTGTATTCGACGTCGGGCAGCAGGTGCGACGAGAGAATCAGGTCGACGCCCTTGTTGTGCGCGAAATCGCGGATGAGCTCGAGCATCTCGTCTCGGCCCTTGGGGTCCATGCCGTTGGTCGGCTCGTCGAGAAAGAGCAGGTCGGGATCGTGCACCAGCGCCTGCGCCAGCTTGATGCGCTGCTTCATGCCCGTCGAGTACTCCTCGACGTTGCGGTAGCGCGCCTCGCCCAGCCCGACGTAGTACAGGACTTCGTGCGCCCGCTGCATGGCGTCCGCTCGGCGGCAGGCCGGCCAGCTGGCCGCAGTACGGCGACGAAAGTGACCGCATTCATGCCCGGGATGTGCCCGTCGTTTTCCGGCATGTAGCCCAGGCGCGCGCGCACCTCGAGCGGCCGCTCGGCCACGTTGAGGCCCAGCACCTCGAGGCGGCCGGCCGTGGGCGTGAGGAACCCGAGCAGCGCCTTGAGCATGGTGCTCTTCCCGGCGCCGTTTGGCCCGAGCAGGCCCACCGCGCCCTTGGGGAACGCCGCGGTGACGTCGCGGAGCGCGGCCGCCCGGCCCGTACGCCACGCTCACTCTGTCCAGGCGGACTGATGTTTCTGCCATCTCGTGCGTTCGGCTGGAACGTTATACGGACCCGGCCCCCGGCGAGTTCGTGAGTCTACAACGATCCCCGGATGCCCAGCTCGTCGGCCCGCGACCGAAGGAACCCGATGACGTTCGTGATGTGCTCGTCCAACGGGAGCCCCAGTTCCTCAGCGCCCTTGCGCAAATCCTCGCGGGGGACGGCCCTGGCGAACGCCTTGTCCTTCATCCGCTTGATGACCGACGACGCCTCGAGGTCCAGGACGCTCTTCGACGGCCGGACCAGCGAGGCCGCGACGATGAAGCCGCTCATCTCATCGCAGGCGAACAGGGTCCGCTCGAGGCGCGACTCGCGGGCCACGCCCGTGTAGTCGGCGTGTGACAGCACCGCCCGCGTCACCCAGTCGGGATAGCCGAGTCCCCTCAGGATGTCCACGCCGCGAAAGGGATGGTTCTCGCGGTCGGGATACTTCTCGAAATCGAAATCGTGGATCAAGGCGACGAAGCCCCAGGCGTCCTCGTCCTCGCCCCACTGCGCGCGCGTACCCACGGACGGCCGCCTCGACCCCCAGCAGATGCTTGCGCAGGCTCTCGCTCTGCACGTGCTCGGTCACGAGCGCCCAGGCACGTTCGCGCGACAACAATGGTCGGCATCTGTCATTGGTGCCGGAAATTGTATCCCGGCCCGCATGGCGCACGGCCGTGGGGCAATCACGTCTTGCGCCTTCTCGGTGAGCCGGTAGCCGGCCAGCGCCTGCGGGCTCACGAACTCGGCCGCCTCGACGTCCGATCCCGCCTGCCTCACTCCGCCGCGAACTTGGCACAGGTAGTCGATCAGGACGAAGTGATAGCGGACCTGCCCCGTGTCGTCCAGCAGAATCCGATCGAACACCTCGACGACGGGCCCGACGGAGACGATGAGGCCGGTCTCTTCGAGCATCTCTCGGGCCGTGCCGGCTTCGAGCGTTTCGCCGATTTCCAGCATCCCGCCCGGCAGGCTCCACTGCCCGGCCAGCGGTTCCTGGCGCCGCTTGACAATCAGCACCTCGCCCGCGTCGGACAGGATGACGCCGCCAACGCCCACGAGCGGCCGTGTGGGATAGCGCCGCTCGGACGCCGGCCTGGGTTCCGCGATCCGGAGCGCAGTCCACGTCGTCGGCAATGGTGCGGTGCCGCCGGATCAGCCCGTCCTCCACCCAGAAATGGGAATACCCGACCGACGCGCGTTCCGCGCCGCCGCCGGCCGGCCGGACGGCGCGCACCCATTCGGCCCGCACCCAGCCCCAGCCCGTCTCGATGCCGGCCACGCGCGTCACGTCCATGCGGTGCCCGCCTGCCAGCGCACCTCCGTAGCGCGCGAGTTCATCGGCCCATCGGCGCCGCACGAACCGCGCAAGCCTTCCACAACGTCGCGCCCCTCGATCCACAGTGCTCCACCACGCACGCCGGGTGGTACAGCGCGGTCAACGGCGTCGAGATTCAGCGTCGTTACGGCGCGCGAAGAACGCGCGCGCCACATCCAGCGCGTCCGGCCACTACTCGCCCATCACTTTCACGACGACGCGCTTTTGCGCGCGGCCATCGAACTCCGCGTAGAACACCTGCTCCCACGGCCCGAGATCCAGCTGGCCCGCCGTGATGGGCAGGATCACCTGGTGACCCATGAGCGTGCGCTTCAGATGCGCATCGCCGTTGTCCTCGCCCGTGCGGTGGTGGCTGATACGGCAGGCCGGCGGGCGCGAGCTTCTCGAGCCAGGCCTGGAAGTCGGCGATGAGGCCGTCCTCCCAGTCGTTCACGTAGACGCCGCCGTGATGTGCATCGCGAGACACGAGGACCATGCCTTCGCGCACGCCGCTGGCGGCGACAATGCGCGGCGACCTCGTCGGTGATGCGAATGAACTCCTGCCGCTGCTTGGTGTGGAACCAGAGGTAGTCGGTATGGACCATGGGCATATCCGATGTCGAAGTGCGGCGAGCGCGTTGAAGTCGAGCGGCGAGGTGACGCCGCGCTCGAGCTTGCGCAGTCCCGCGGCGGCAATCATCGCCGCATTGTCGGTGGAGAGCGAGAGCGGCGGCACGAACACGGGCAGGCCGTCCCGCTCGCCGCGCGCCACGGCGTCCCGGCGCAGCCGGCTGTTGGCGGACACGCCGCCGGCGATGCCGACGCTGCGCGCGCCCAGCTGCTCGCGCGGCGTCGAACGTCCGATCGACGAGCGACTCGACCACGACACGCTGGAAGCTCGCGCAAAAGTCGGTCGACGTCCTGGTCGCTGAGGGGACCGGCATCGCCGGCACGGTCGGCCCGGGCGATCGGCACGCCGCGCTCGGCCAGCAGCCGAATCGCCGCGGTCTTGAGGCCGGAGAAGCTGAACTCGGCCATGGGCTGACCCGAGGTGGTCGGTGGACGAGGTCGCGGCGGAATCGCATGGCGATCCGCGGTGCGTGAACTCGGCCGCGGCAAACCGACCGCATCGTCCCGGCCCTGCGCCGCGCGCCGGTCGATGGCCGGCCCGCCCGGATAGCCGAGCCCCAGCAGTCGCGCCACCTTGTCGTAGGCCTCACCGGCCGCGTCGTCGCGGGTCCGGCCGATGAGTTGGTAGCGGCCCGGACGCTGCACGAGATAGAGGCTCGTGTGGCCGCCGGACACCACGAGAATCGGCGCCGGCAGCGGCACGGGCCATGTTCCAGAAAGATGGACTCGATGTGGCCCGCCAGATGATGCACGGCGACGATCGGGCGGTCGAGCGCGGCCGCGGCGGCCTTGGCGAACGCGACGCCGACGAGCAGCGAACCGATCAGGCCGGGCCCCTGCGTGACGGCAATCGCGTCAATCGTCGGCCCATCCGACACCCGCGTCGGCCAGCGCGCGCTCGACCACGCCGCAGATGTCGCGCACGTGCTGGCGCGAGGCGATTTCCGGCACCACGCCGCCCCACTCGCGGTGAATCTCCGCCTGCGACGCGATGACATTGGATCGGACGCGCCAGGGCCGCGCGGCGATCACCCGTGGTCGACACCACGGCCGCGGCCGTTTCGTCGCACGAGGTCTCAATCCCGAGCACGTTCATGGCCGCCGAACAGGCGCCGCAGGCTGTCGCCGTACGGTGCGCGCGCGATGCCCTTCTCGGTGATGATGCCGGTCACCAGGTGATGCGGCGTCACGTCGAACGCCGGATTCCACACGCTGGCGCCTTCAGGCGCGAGGCGGACGGCCCCATATGCGTGACCTCCCGCGCGGGACGCTGCTCGATGGGAATCGCGGCGCCATCGGGCGTCGCCAGGTCAATCGTCGACAACGGCGCCGCGGTGTAGAACGGAATGCCGTGCGCGTGGGCCATCATCGCCACCGTGTAGGTGCCGATCTTGTTCGCGAAGTCACCATTGGCCGCAATGCGATCCGCGCCCACGACGACCATGTCGATATCGCCGCGCTGCATCAATGGCCCCGCCATGCTCTCGGTGATGACGGTCGTGGGGATGTGATCGCGCACCAGTTCCCAGGCGGTGAGCCGCGCGCCCTGCAGGAACGGCCGCGTTTCGTCGGCGAAGACCTGCGTGACTTTGCCCTGCTCGGCCGCGGCGCGGATCACGCCGAGCGCCGTGCCGTACCCGGCCGTCGCCAGCGCGCCCGCGTTGCAGTGCGTCAGGATGCGCGCGTGGTCGGGCACCACGGCCGCGCCGAACTGCCCCATCGCCTTGCAGCTCTGCACGTCCTCATCGTGAATCGCGTGCGCTTCGCGGGCGAGCTGGGCCTTGACCTCATCGACGGATTGGCCCGCCATCACCGATTCGGAAAAGGCGTCCTTCATCCGGCGGATCGCCCAGAACAGGTTGACGGCCGTCGGACGCGTCGCGGCCATCTGGTCGCACAGCTTGTTGAACTCAACCGCGCACTGCTTGGTGCCCGCCGCCTTGCTGCGGTTCATCCCCAGCGCGATGCCCATGGCCGCGGCCACGCCAATCGCCGGCGCCCCGCGAATGACCATGGTCTTGATCGCGCGCGCCACTTCCGGCGGCGGTCTTGCAGTGCACGTAGATTTCTTGTCCGGGCAGTTTCCGCTGGTCGATCATCACGACCGCATCGGACTGCCACTCAATCGTTGGAAGCATGGGGCAAGATCAACAGGTACGACGGGTAACGACGGGTAACACGGGTGACGACGGGTGACGACAGGTAACGACCGGTGACGACAGGTAACGCAGGTAACGCAGGTAACGCAGGTAACGCAGGTAACGACAGGTAACCACAGGTGACGAATGGTCACGACAGGTCACGGAAGTCACGACGGGTCAGGCCAGTCGCAGCGGCGACGAGGGGTGCCGCGGCGGGGCTTCAGGAAGCGCTGCTGACTTCGTTTGAGCCGGACCGAGGCGGTCAGGCATCGGCGGGCCAGACGGAAGGCTTCCCCACACTCGGCTTCGATGAAATAGCCCAGGAGGATGCCATCCCTCAGGTGGTTTTCGGCCTCACCCAATGAGCCAATGGAGATCCCGAGGAACCGCGCAAACTCACGCGGCGCATAACGCAGAAAGCCTTCGATGAGGTTACCTGGAACGCCCCGGGTCGCCTCGATCAGCTGAGAACGGAACTTGAAGTCCCGCTGCGCGCCCTCGCTGCGTTGGACAAGTCGCATCACCTCAACCTTGAACGCCTGACCCACCTGCCACGCAATCAGGTCCTGATATTTTCGAACGGCCATGTCCGAGTAAGTGCAGGCCCCGTACCAGCCGAGCCGCCCACAAATCGCGCCATCGGCAGTCGTGGAGTTGCAGATTTTGCAAGGCGGGACTCGACAGGTTAGCAGGAATCTCAGCCCTACTCGGTTGGCAGCGACGACTCGATTCACCCGTCGTGACCCATCGTGACCCGTCGTCACCCGTCGTCACCCGTCGTCACCCGTCGTCACCCGTCGTTACCTGTCGTTACCTGTCGTTACCTGTCGCTACAGCAACCTTCCATCAAACGGATATGGGAGCAGGTCTCGGAGTTGATGGCGGGCCGAGATGTCGTTTAGATTCGCCAGGACGATTTCTATGTCTCCGCAGTACTCCCACAGGAGTTGACGGCAGGGGCCGCAGGGTGGCGTCGGGTAGGTAGTATCGGCCACCACGGCCGCAATGACGAACTCGCGGTGGCCTTCGGACAGCGCCTTGAGCAGCGCAACGCGTTCGGCGCACACGGTCAGGCCATAGGATGCGTTCTCGACGTTGCAGCCCGTGACGATTGCGCCCGTCGCCAGCAGCAGCGCGGCGCCGACATGGAACTTCGAGTAGGGCGCGATGGCGCGGGTGCGGGCCTCGCGGGCGGCGGCGACCAGTCGTTCAGAGTCGCTCAATGACGCCCTCCAGCAGCGCAATGAACGAGCCGCGCACGCGGTCCGTCGTCTCGATGACTTCCTCTTCACTCAGCGGCTGCGGCAGGATCCCGGCCGCCATGTTGGAGATGCAGGAGATGCCGAGCACCTCGACCCCCATGTGCCGCGCGACGATGGCCTCGGGTACGGTGGACATGCCGACGGCGTCTGCGCCCAGGATCCGGAACGCGCGAATCTCGGCGGGCGTTTCGTAGCTGGGGCCTGTGACGGCGATGTAGACGCCGTGCTCGAGCGGCACCCGGTCGCCTTCGCGGCGCCTCGGCGCCAGTCCGCGCAACCGGCGTGAGTAGACCTCCGACATGTCAGGGAACCGCCGCCCGAACCGATCGTCGTTTGGGCCGATCAGAGGGTTCGTGCCGAGCAGGTTGATATGGTCGTCCATGAGCATCAACGCCCCCTGGCCGAACTGCGGTTGATGCCGCCGGCGGCGTTCGTCACAATCAGCGTCTTGACGCCGAGCGGCCGAGCACGCGGGTCGGCGAACGTCACCGTCGCCATGCTGTGGCCCTCATAGAAATGCGCGCGGCCGGACAGCGCCAGCACGCGATGGCCCCGGCACTTGCCCACGACGAGTTTGCCCGCATGGCCGATCACCTTCGACGCCGGCCAATGGGGAATGTCCCCGTACGGAATGACCATGCGAATTCGCCAGGCTGTCGCCGAAGGCGCCGAGGCCCGGACCCGAGAATGGCGGCAATGGGTGGCATGTCGCCGATGCGCAACTTCAGCGCGGCGGTCGCTTCCTGAACCTGATCGTAGTAAGTGGCCATGGGCGTTACATCAGCAGCGCGGCGATACACGCCGACACGAAGTTGGCCAAGCGTGCCCGCCAGCATTGACGCGGAGGCCGAGGCGAGCCAGGTCGTGGCGCCGCTCCGGCACCAGCGCGCCAATGCCGCCAATCTGAATGCCAATCGACGCGAAGTTCGCGAACCCGCACAACGCGAACGTCGCCACGGTGAACGACTGCGGATCAAGCGTCGTCCTTGATCGGCCCGAGCTGGGCGAACGCGATGAACTCGTTCAGCACCATGCGCGTGCCAAGCAGATTGCCGACGACACCGGCGTCGTGCCACGCCACGCCCAGGCTCCAGGCGATGGGCGCAAACACCCAGCCGAGCACCATCTGCAGGCTGAACTCGGGATGCCCCGCCCAGCCGCCCATCCCGGAGAGCAGCGCGTTCACAGCGCGATCAGCGCGATGAACGAAATCAGCATCGCGATCACGTTCATCGCCAGATGCAGGCCCTCGCCCGTGCCGCGTCCGGCCGCGTCAATGACGTTGACGTCGGTCGTTCTTCATGTCGAGTTTCACGGAGCCCATCGTCTCGGGCACGCTCGGTCTCCGGCACGAACATCTTCGCCATCATCAGCGTGCCCGGGGCGGTCATGATCACCGCCGTGAGCAGATGCTTGGGCTCGATGCCGAAGGCAATGTACGCGGCCATGATGCCGCCCGAGATGTGCGCCATGCCGGACGTCATCACGGTCATGAACTCAGACTCCGTCATCGCGGCAGGTACGGGCGGATGGTCAGCGGCGCTTCCGTCTGCCCCATGAAGATGCTGGCGGCCACGTTCAGCGACTCCGCCCCGCTCGCGCCCATCACGCGGTTCATGACGAGCGCGAAGAGGCGCACGATGAGTTGCATCACGCCGAAGTAATACAGGATGGCAAACAGGGCCGCGATGAAGATGATCGTCGGCGCGATCTGGAACGCGAAGATGACGCCGTAGTTCGCGCCCTCCGGCCCGAGCACGCTCGTCATGATGCGAGCCCACACGGGCTGATTGCCGATCGGACCAAACACGAACGACGACCCGACGGACGCAAACTCCAGGAGCTGCCGGATCTTCTCGCCGAGCTTCTCGAAGACCCACTGGCCCTGGGATGTGCGGAGCACGATCAAGCGCAAAGATGAACTGGAGGCCAAAGCCCCAGGCAATCGTACGCAGGCGAATCGCGCGCCGATTGGTGGAGAGGGTGTAGGCAATCAGGCCAATCAGCAGCAGTCCGAGCAGCGGTTGCAGTCGCTCCATGAATCCTCTCGTCCTCCGGTCCTGCGTGATCAGCGCGAGGCCGCGGCCGCGCGGGCATCGATCCGTTCGATCACCAGCGGGCCGGTGGCCGGCGCCTGGTCGCCGATCCGTGATTGCGTCTGACACGAGCGCCCGCGCCGCCGCGATCCGGCTGGCGTCGCGGCAACCAGCGTGACGACCGGATCGCCGCGCCTGACAGGCGCGCCCACCGGCGCCACGATGTCGATCCCCGCCGCGGCATCGACCGCGGCGTCCACGCGATCCCGCCCGGCGCCGAGCGCCACCGCCGCGCGGCCGATCAATTCGGCGTCCATGGACGCCACGACGCCGTCGGCCGGCGCCAGCCACGCCTCGCGCACCGCCGGCTGCGGCATCAGCGCGTAGTCGTCAATCACCCGGGGATTGCCGCCCTGGGCCTCGATAATCGCGCGGAACTTCTCGACGCCACTGCCGTCGGCGATCGCCGCCCGAATGCGCCGCTCGCGTCGGCAGCTTCGTCGGTCGCGAGACCCGCCAGGATCAGCATGCGCGCCGCCAACTGCACGGAGAGCGCCTCGACTTCCGGCAGGGCCGCGGCCTTTCAGGGCTTCGATGGACTCCACCACTTCATTCGCATTGCCGACGGCCCGGCCCAGCGGCACGGCCATCGGCGTCAGGAGGGCTTCAGTGCGCACGCCATTGCGCTCGGCGATACCGACGAGCCAGGTCGCGAGTCGGCGCGCATCCTCGTGGGTCTTCATGAACGCGCCCCGGCCCGACTTTCACGTCGAGCACCAGCGCCGCCAATGCCCTCGGCGATCTTCTTGCTCAGGATGGACGCGCAGATCAGCGGGATGCTCTCGACGGTGCCGGTGACGTCACGCAGCGCGTACAGTCGGCGATCGGCAGGCGCGATCTCGCGCCGTCTGCCCAATCAGCGCGCACCGCGTGGTCCGCAGAACGCGCCGCATTTCGTCGAGCGACAGCTGTGTCCGGAAGCCCGGGATCGACTCGAGCTTGTCGAGCGTGCCGCCGGTGTGGCCGAGTCCGCGCCCGGACATCATGGGCACCAGTCCGCCGCACGCGGCCACGAGCGGCGCAATGACGAGCGACAACTTGTCGCCGACGCCGCCGGTCGAGTGCTTGTCGACCGGCGTGCCGCCGAACTCCGATAGATCCAGGCGTTCGCCGGATCGCACCATGGCGTCGGTCAGCACGACCGTTTCCGCCTCCGACAGCCCGCGCCAGGACGATCGCCATGAGCAGCGCGCTGACAGCTGGTAGTCGGGCCAGGAGCCGTCGGTCGCGCCGGCGACGAACGCGCGAATCGCGTCCGGCGTCAGTTCCCCGCCGTCGCGCTTCTGCCGGATGACGTCAACCGCCCGCATGGCGGGCAAGTATAGTTGGAATCGTGACGGACACGGCTCGCGCGTTGCTGGTGGCCGCCCTGCTGTCAGGGTCAGGGTTCGCCGCCTATCCTGGCGGCTCGTGCGCACGGACGCCGCCGATCCCGACCGCCTGATTGGCGAATTGCGACTTTCGCAATGGGCGGCCTCACGCTGGCCGTGGTCGGCGGCGCCTGGCTCGGTGCGGCGACGGGGCGGCCGGCCATCGTCGCCGCCGGCGTCGACGTGACGATTGCGTTCGCCAGCATCCTGCTTGCCGCATGGACGCTGCAACGCGACACCCGCCAAAGCCTGCTGGTGCTCAGCGCGGCGTTCGTCGTCCACGCCCTGCTCGACACCGCCCATCGGCCCGGCTGGCTCGCGGCCGATCTCGCGCCGCGCTGGTTCATCGTGGGCTGCGCGGCGTTCAACGTGTACTTGTCGGCGCTCTGTTTCTGGGCACAACGCCGCTGACGCACTCGCGGGGGACCATGGCCGCCATGTCCAACATCCCGAACGTCCTCGCTACTCCTCGGGCCGTCGCCGCCGCCGCCATGTCGGCGCGCTGGTCCCGCTCGCGCAGGCTCGCGACCGCGCCGCGGCGAGCGCGCCGGCGCGCCCGATCGGTCGTGCTGGTCGTCGTCGACCAGTTCCGGCCGACTACGTCGACTGGTACGGGCACCAGTGGACCAAGGGACTGCGACGGCTTATTGACAGGGGCGCGGTGTTTACACGAGCGAGCTATCTCTACGCCGCAACGCTACACCTGCGCCGGGCACGCCACGATCTCCACCGGCGCATTGCCGGTCGTGAACGGCATGGCGAGCAACGACGTTCTACGACCGGGCGCGAGTCGCACGGTGCCCTGCGCGCTACGACGGACGGGCACGTCGGTCCGTTCGGCGGCGCCGCGGGCACGGAACACCACGGCCCGCGCTCGCTGCCGATCCCGACGTTCGCGGAGGAACTTCGCCGGCAGGCCCGCGGCGGCCGAGATCGTCGTACTCGGTCGCACGAAGCCGCGGATCGGCCATCACGATGGCGGGCCGAGGGCGGGCCGGGCACGGTCGCGGTATGGGAGGAGGACGACGGGACATGGGCCACGTCGATGCATACACGCCGACGCCTTGGCCCGACGTGGATGCGTACATCCGCGCCCACCCCTGGCCAGAGCGTACGGCGAGGTGTGGACCCGGCTGCTCCCGGAGTCCGCGTACCGTTGAAGACGACGCCCCCGGCGAAGGCAACCGGTGCCGTGGAGCCGGACGTTCCCCCATCCGCTGGTCAGCCCCAGCGGCGAGCCCGACGACGAATTCGTGTCACGCGTGGGAGCGATCGCCGTGGGCGATGCCTTCTCGACGGGACTGGCGATCCACCTGCTCCGACCCGGCGGCTGGGAACGGGCCGCGGCACGGACATCCTCGCCATAAGCCTGCCGTCCACCGACCATGGTCGGCCAGAATTCGGCCCGCGCAGCCACGAAGTGCAGGACTCCTGGCCGCGTGGACGTGCTACTGGGCCGGCTGCTCGACGCGATGGACCGCAGGTGGGGCGCGGACATATGTGCTCGGCCTCTCCTCCGATCACGGTGTGGCCCGATTCCCGAGCAAGTCGTCGCCGAAGGCGGGGACGGAGGACGCGTCAGCACGACCCAATGCGCAACGGTCGTCAATGCGGCCATTGAACAAATCCTCGGCGCGGGCCGGGCCCCACGTCGCGGCATTTACGAAGAGCAGTCGCGCTGACGCCTGGCACATAGAACCATTGCGCCTGAAGCCGGGCGGATTGCAGGCGTGAAGACCGCGACCATGCCTGCGTCCCGGGCGTCGCCGCCGCCTACACCGCCGATGAACTGTCCGGCCAGAGCCCCGGCACCGACCCGGGCATCCGCGCTGGCGTTGAGCTACGTCCCGGGCCGAAGCGGGGACTTCGCCTTGCCCCGAAACCGAATGGTTCGTGCGCGCGGGGACCGGGACGACCCACGGTACGATGCAGGCGTACGACCAGCGCGTGCCGCTCGATTCTCGCGGGCCGGGATACGGCCAGGTCGGTATGCGGAGAATCTTCGCCCGGTCAATCTGGTCCGTGTCATTGGCCGCCATCGATGGGCATCAGATCTCCGCGCGCAGGGTCGCGCGCTCGACGCAGCGATCGCGCGCTAGCGATCATTGCCGCCCGGGCCCCCCCGCCCACCGTCAATTCGCACGACGAGTGCTGCGGGTGGTGGGACGCATCCCGGCCGGTCGCGTGGCGACCTACGGGGACGTGGCGGCGTGGCCGGACGGCCCGGTGCGGCGCGGGCCGTCGGCAACATCATGCGGATGGCGCGAACGACCCGGCCTGCCCTATCACCGGGTCGTGGCCGCCGGAGGACGAGTCGGGGGATACGGGTCGAGCCCCAACTGAAAGCCGCCCTGCTCAGCGCGGAGGGGCTGGCCATGGCCGGCACCGCATCCGCGATTTCGCGCATCGAAGCGCTCTGCGGCCGCGGCACACCCCAGAAACCGAGGCCCCCAGGCAACGCGAGGCGCCCATGACGCCGTCTAAGAGGATGACAAGCGTGGCGGCCGGGCATGCCGACATGGCGCTGGCGGAACGATGCCGACATGACGAGCCGGACGCGTTCGAGGAACTCTACCGGCTGCATGCGCCGCGGCTGTTCGGGCTCGCGTACCGGCTGGTGGGCGCCGCGAAGCGGAGGATCTGTTGCAGGAGATCTTCCTGGCCGCGCACCGGAAGATGGCGCTCTACAGGGGCGAGTCGGCGCTCGGCACCTGGCTGTTCCGGCTGGCCATGAACCAGTGCCTGGACTACTGCGCAGCAAGCGCGCGCGCCTGGCGCATGTTGACGGACACGATTGAGGACGTCCGGGCGCACGGGAATGCTCAGGCGCGATGCTCGGCGTGCTGGACCGGCTGGAACTGGAACGTGCGCTCGGCGCAACTGCCCGGCGGATGCCGGGCCGTGTTCGTCCTGCACGACATGGAAGGCTGCGAGCATCGCGAGGTCGCGCGAGCAGTTGGGCATCAGCGAGGGCACGTCGAAATCGCAATTGCACAAGGCGCGAATGCGATTGCGGGCGATCTGACTGCGGGCCGGTCGGGCGCGGCGAGAAGGGGACTCAACTATGACGGGCTGTCACGACATCGAGTCGCAACTCAGCCAGCTCGTGGACGGACTACTGGCGGACGCGGCGGCGCAAGCCACAGCTGCGAGGGCACTGGACGTGTGCAGCCTGCAGAGCCTGCTCAGGAACTCGAGCGCCTGAAGCCGGGCGCGCATCGCTCGGTCCCATCACGCCACCCGATCACGTGTGGCTCGAAGTCGCCGGGCCAGATGCGCCTCCAGGACCATGCGCCCGCGCCGCCGCCCGGCGCGCGCCGCCCACGCGCGCCGCGCTGACGGCAGTGGATGGGGCTGGCGGCCGCGCTCGTGCTCGTGACCGCCGGCGCTTACTACTCGTCCGCCCGCACGCGCCCGCCGCCAGCGTGGTGACCGGCGGCAACGCGAAAGCCGGCCGGCACCGTCGAAGCATTGCGGAGGAATTGAGCCTGGCGACACAGCATTACGAAAGGCGATCACCGAACTGGAGGCGCTGGCCGAAAGCCGACACGGGCGCGCTGGATCCGGCGTGGCCGGACGCTCAGCAGAACATCCGACGATCGATCGGCGATTGCCGAGAGCCGGGTGCGCTGACGCAGGACCCCGGCAGCGAGCCGGCGCGGGAGAGTCTCTTCGAGGCGCTGCGCCAGAAGGTCGTGGTCCTGCAGGCGACGCTCAAGCTGATGAACGAAATGCGCAAAGGCAACCAGGCCGGCGCGGCCGAGGCCGCCGCCGCCTTCAGCAAGAAGTCCTGAGCGCGCACGCATCCCATGACGCACTGAGTTGGACCGTGCACGTCGCACGTCATGACCCCGATGTGCCGTGGCCGCCACTGGCCGGACTCATCGCGCAGTCGTGGCCGCCGCGGCCCACCGTCGCGTTCCCAGGAGCTCGCGGCGGAGGTCCAGCGGCTC
Source organism: uncultured Acidobacteriota bacterium (assembly GCA_963751445.1). Lineage (GTDB taxonomy): Bacteria > Acidobacteriota > Vicinamibacteria > Vicinamibacterales > SCN-69-37 > DASUGC01. Next base: position 269,162 of record CAVVUL010000011.1, read on the forward strand.
GTGCAGGAGGTGATGAGCACCCGCATGTCCAGGACTTGGTCGGATCCGCATCGCTGAGATCGGCCAGGCGATGCGGGACGCGACGCGGGACCTGTCCCGCATGGGCGGCGCCGGCCCCGTGCTGGACTACAATAGTTAATCGAGCAGACCGACAAGCAGACCCAGACCGCCGCCATCGGCGCCACCGGCGACCTGACGCTCAGAACGTCGTGGGTGACATCACAGTGAAGGCGGGCGGCGGACGCGAGGCGACGATGGAAGTGGTCCGCGTTTCACGCGGCCGGACCGATGCCGACGCCAAGCTGGGCCTCGAGAAGGTGACCGTCGACGTGAAGACCAGCGCCGACCGTGCCGAAGTTCTCGACGAAATACCCGGACGAACGGCATCCGGCCTACTCGGTGTCGGTCGCCTATCAGGTGACGGCGCCAGCGGGGACGCGCGTGACCGTCAACACGGTGAGCGGCCGCGTCAACGTCACGGCCATCAAGGGGGCACAGGCGATGCCGTCGGTCGCGGGCGACGTCAACATCACGGCTGGGGGCCAGGTCGCCAAGATTCACTCGGTCTCTGGTGACGTGGTGTTGCGGATCTCGTCACCGAGAACGGCGTCGAGGTCGGCACTGTCGCGGGCGAACTGACACTGAGGAACGTGAAGGCCCGCCGGGTGACCGCCAACTCCGTGAGCGGATCGATCACTGCCGCGGGCATCCAGGACGGCGGCCGCCGATCTTCACAGCATGTCCGGTGCACCTGAATTACAGCGGCCCGGTCGTCGCCAACGGGCGGTATGAATTCCAGAGCCACAGCGGGCCGTTCAATCTCGGCCTGATCGGCGGCTTCGACCTGGAAGTCACGACCTTCTCGGGTCGCCTCGAAGCCGAGGCGGGGCTCGGGCTGGCCACGACCACCGGCATGCGGCAGTCCCTGCGGGGCACCGTCGGCAAAGGTGGCGCCATGGTGAAGGCACCACGTTCAGCGGGAACGTGAAGATCGGGAGCAAGTGAACTAGGTTCCCGGCGGCCGGGGTCCGAGGTCCGGTGCCGGGGTTCCGCGGTTCGGGTTCGGGGTTCGGGTTCGGGGTTCGGGTTCGGGGTTCGGGTTCGGGGTTCGGGCTCACTGAACCAGGGAACCTCGAACCGAGAACCTCGAACCGAGAACTTCGAACCCGAACCGCGGAACCTTGGAACCGGAACCCCGGCACCTCGGAACCCCGGAACCCCGGTTCAAATCGCCATCAGGTCGAACTGCTCGTGGTGCAGCTGCTCGTCGGCGCGAACGGTCACCGGGCGTCCGACGGCCGTCTCCAGTTCCTTGAAGATGCTCCGGCTCTCGTCCTTCAACGCGCGCGCGATCTCCGGATTCACGCGCAGCACGAGGCTGTAGCCGTCGAGATTCGGCGCTGACCTTCCTCACCTCCGTCAGGATGTCGTAGCAAATCGTCGAGCTGGTCTTGATCGTGCCGGTACCCGAACAGTACGGACACGGCTCGGTGAGCGTCCGCTCCAGGCTGCTCTTCACCCGCTTGCGCGTGATGATGATCAGGCCGAAGTCCGACACCTGCACGGCTTTCGACGGCGCGCGGTCCTTGCCGCAGTTCCTGCTCGACGGCCTGCGCGACCTTCTGGCGGTTCTTCTTGTCCTCCATGTCGATGAAGTCGAGCACGATGATGCCGCCCAGATCGCGCAGCCGAATCTGCCGCACGATCTCCTTCGCCGCTTCCAGATTCGTCTTCACGATCGTGTCTTCGAGCCGCCCGGCGGTCTTCTTGCCGACGTAGCGGCCCGTGTTCACGTCAATGGCGACCAGCGCCTCGGTCTGGTTGATGACGATGTAGCCGCCGCACTTCAGCCAGACCTTGCTGCGCAGCGCTTTGTCGATCTCGCCCTGCACGCCGTACTCGTCGAAGATCGGATAGTCCTTCGCGTAGCGCTTCACGCGGCCGGCCATGTTCGGCATGATCCGGCTGGATCAGCGCGAGCACCCGCCGGTACTCCGTCTCGTCGTCGATCCGGATCGCCGTGAACTGCTCGGTCAGCAGATCGCGAAGCAGCTTGGTGACGAGGCTTTCCTCCCGGAACAGCACGGCGGGCGTGCGCTCCGACTCGCGGCTCCGCTGGATTTCGTTCCAGACCTGCTGGAAGTAGGTCAGAGATCGGTCGTGATGTCTTCTTCCGAGCGATTCGACGCCGCGGTCCGGATGATCACGCCGCCCGGCAAGCCGGACTGCTCGCGGAAGCGCTGGACGATCGTCGCGCAGGCGGCGGCGCTCGTCGCGCGAGTCAATCTTGCGCGACACGCCGATGTGGTCGACCGTCGGCATGTAGACCAGAAAGCGGCCGGGCAGGCTCAGGTGCGACGTAATCCGCGCGCCCTTCGTGCCGAGCGGCTCCTTCACGACCTGGACGACGAATCTCCTGTCGCTCTTTGAGCAGGTCCTCGATCTTCGCGGTGGGGGGCTGGCGCTCCGGACGGCCGCGGCGATCGGAGCGGCCACCGCGGCCGTGACCGCTGCGTCGACGGGCGCGCTGGTCACCGCGGGTGAGACGCGCCGCCGACGACGGCGGCGCCGAGGTGGCAGACGCGGCAGAGGACGCGCTGTCCAGGCGGCCGCTTCCATCGGGTGGCCCTCGCCCTCAGACTCGTTCGGGTAGGACTCAGGCGCCGGGTTCGGCCCCATATCGCCGCATCGCCACGGTCCCCAAGGTCGATCGGCGCCATGCCGTCGGCGATCGCCGATCGCGTCCGTTCAGGCTCTCCGGGGCAGGCTCCGGCACCGGCGCCGGGACGATGTCCTCGTCGTCTTCCAGCGCTTCTTCGGTGGGGCTGATGACGTCGGTGACGTAGAGGAACGCGTCGCGCTCGAGACCGAGGTCAACGAACGCCGACTGCATCCCCGGCAGCACCTTCGAAACGCGGCCCTTGTAGATATTGCCGACCACGCCGCGGGAGTGCTCCCGTTCGATGAAGAGTTCGACTACCTGATCGTCCTCGAGAATCGCCACACGGGTTTCGTGCGGCGTCGAGGAGATGATCATCTCCTTGTTCATTCGCGTAACTCCAGCGGGCTCGGATACGCATTCCGCACGCGTGGCACCGGACCGTACCCGCGGCGCCGGCGCGCAGCAGCGCGCAGAGCAGCACCAGGGGCGCCCGCACCAGTCCGTCGAACAGAAGCTGTATCAAGCCGTAAGCCTCAAGCCCTAAGCCCTACGTCCCAAACTAATTCGTGAATCGCCTCATCCTCACGTTGAGAATGAGGCCAAACCCGGCGAGCGTCGCGACCAGCGACGACCCGCCATAACTCATGAGCGGCAGGGTCAGCCCTTTGACCGGGGCCAGACCCGCCGACATGGTGATGTTGTACACCACTTGGAAGGCAAACCCCGAAATGATTGCCACGACCAGAAAGGCCCCCACGCGGTCCTTTGCCAGTTTGGCGGCATCCAGACTGCGCATCAGCACGAACAGGTACAGCCCGAGCGTCGCCAGCACCCCGACAAAACCCTGCTCTTCGGCGAGCACCGAGAAGACGAAATCGTTGTGCGCCACCGGCAGGAACCCATAGCCCCCCTGGGTGCCTTGTCCGAATCCCTTGCCAAAGAAGCCCGCCGGAGCCCACGGTGACCTTGGCCTGGATCTGCTGGTAGCCATCGCCCTTCGGGTCCTTGGACGGATCCAGAAACGTCTCGATGCGGCCCTTCTGGTAATCCTGCAAGACGAACATCCACGCCACCGGTGACAGCAGCACGGCGATGAGCGCCCCGATCGCCAGCCACTTCATGCGGAGGCCCGCCAGGAAGATCACGCCGAGATAGACCGGAACCAAGGTGGCGGCGGTACCGAGGTCGGGTTGCCGAAGAATCAGCACCAGGGGAAGCCCGAGGACGGCGGCGCCAATGAACAGGTCACCCAGCGTGCGGGCGCCACGCCGGCCCTCGCCGTAGATCATCGCGAACACCAGCGCCAGCGCGAGACGACCGAACTCCGACGGCTGCAGGGAGAACCGCCCGATCGGAATCCACCGCCGCGCCCCCATGCGCACGTCGCCGAACACCATGACGGCAATCAGCGCCAGCGATGAGCAGGCCGTAGATGATGAGCGGCCGCTGGGCCAGCGATGCGGTAGTCGATGGCCAGACAGACGAGCAACGCGAGCACCCCAATCGGCAGCGCCTAGAGCTGCGACCAGAACTGCGGCCCGGGCGTGCCGTGCCGAAAGTCCCAGGTCACCGAGTAGATCGTGGCCAGACCAATGCCCGTCAGCGCCAGCACAGCGCCGAGCAAGCGGCCAATCGAGATGGGCCGAAAGGCGGCGTTCGACGATCATGGACGGTGCCGGGGTCCGGGGTTCTGAGGTTCCCGGTGCGGTTCCGGCGCATTCCCCTGCCGGCCTGGCGGTCGGCCGCCGCCGCCTTGAGGGTCGCCGGCAGCGCGGGCAGCGGCTGGCCCTCCTTCTTGGCGAAGAACGTCTCGAGCACGTGCTTCGCGATCGGCGCGGCGGCGTAGCCATGCTCGCCGTGCTCGGCGAACACGATGCCGGCGATTTGCGGGTTGTCGCGCGGCGCAAAGAACACGAAGAACCCGTGGTCGCGCACGTCGATCTTGCCGGACGCGATCTTGGCGCCGGTCAGGGAGATCACCTGGGCGGTGCCGGTCTTGCCCGCCACGTCCCGGCCCTCAATGCGCGCGCCGCCCCCGGTGCCGGCGCCGTTGACGACCAGCCACAACCCGTCGCGCACGGCCTGCAAGTCGTCGTGGCTGAGCGGGATCACCGGGCGCGCGGCTGCGGCGGCGCCACGGGCTGCCAGCCCTTGCCGTCGTCGATCGAAGCGCGCGCACCAGGTGCGGTGTCACGAGCGTGCCGCCGTTCGCGACCGTCGCAGATCATCGTCGCGAGCGCGATCGGCGTGACGGAAACCGCCCCCTGGCCGATCGCCACCGAAATGGTCTCGCCCGGAGTACCACGGCTGCTCCTGCGTCTCGCTGCGTTCCACGCCGTCGAGCCGACGAAACTCTCGACCTCTCGCCGGGCAGATCGATGCCCGTCGTGCCGACCAGCCCGAGCTTCTTGGCGTACTCGTGGATCGTGTCGATCTTCAGCTTCTCGCCGAGGGTGTAGAAGTAGACGTTGCAGGACTGCTCGATGCGCATGGCGCAGGTCGACGGCGCCATGTCCGGCCTTCTGGTGACACTGGAAGTAGCGCCCGTAGAACGTGCCGCCGCCGGGGCAGTGACCTTGATGTCGGGCGTGATGAGCCTCTCACCGAGCGCGGCGATCGCCGTCACGATCTTGAACGTGGATCCCGGCGAGTACGTGCCCTGGATCAGCCGGTTAGTCATCGGCTTCAGCGGGTCGGTGATCAGTCCGGTCCACGTCGTGCGGTCGATGCCGGACGCGAAGTCATTCGGGTCGTACGCCGGCAGGCTCGTCATCGCCAGCACCTCGCCGTCGTCGGGATCGAGAAACGCCGCTGCGCCGTTGAACCCCGCGGCGCTTGAAGCCGTCCTCGAGGGCCTTCTGCAGGTCGTAGTCGATCGTGAGCTGCACGCGCGAACCTTCGCGCGGATCGTCCTGTCCGCAGCTCCTCGATCTCCCGGCCGACGCTGTTGACGACCACGTTGCGCCGGCCGTCGAGCCCATCAGGCGGGCGTTGTACACGCGTCTCGATGCCGGACTGCCCCACCATCGCGCCGGGCTCGAGGCCGGCGAACTCGGGCCGGCCCAGTTGCTGCTCGTGAATCTCGCCGACGTAGCCGAATAGATGCGCGGCCAGCCCGGCTTCGGGGTACTGGCGGGTCGGCACCTGCAGCACTTCCACCTCAGGCAGTTCGAGTTGCCTGGCCTTGACGGCCACGACCTGCGACAGCGTCGCGTTGTGGACGATCGGGAATCGGCCGGAACATCGGATCGCGTCGCGCAATGGCCCGCTGAATCGGCTCGCGCACCCGCGCCTCGGGCCATCCGACGGCCTCGGCCAGCCGTCGAATCGCCTGGTCGAGATCCGCGGTGCGCTCGCGCAGCACCACGATGGTGAAGGAATCGCGATTCTCGACCAGCACACGCCCGTTGCGGTCGAACAACGACGCCGCGCGGCGCGCGCAACGGGATCGTGCGGAGATAGTTCTTGTCGGCCCAGCGCTTCGTAGGTATCGTGCTGCACGACCTGCAGCAGCCAGAAGGTCACCGCGAGCAGGCTGAAGCAGACGACCGCGGCGACGCGGAGGATGACCAACCGCTCCTGCAGTCCCGGCCGATCTCCGAAGCCCGGCCGGATTCCACATGCGTCAGATCACCATTGCCGGCGTCCCCAGCGACGATCGCTGATCGGCGATCGGCCCCTCGCCAGCGCCCCAGGCAGGGACTCCGTGAGCCGAGAAGGCCAGGCAGCCCGCGCACCGCGTTGAAGAGCATTTCCTCCAGCATAGCCGTCCACACCAATCCCGGCCAGTGCTGGTGGATGACCGCCTGCAGCCCGGCGGTCATCAGGCTGTTGGCCAGGGTCGCCGCGGCGACGATCAGGGCCCGCGCGTGCGGCTTCGCCACCACGAACCGCGTCCCCAGCACCCCGGCGAGACAGCCCACGATCGTCTTGAGCCAGGCCGCTGACGCCGACGATACCGCCGGCAGAACAGGTCCTGCAGCAGGCCGCCGATGGTTCCGGCCAGCATGCCCCCGACGGCGCCTGAGGCGAGGGCGGCGAAGACCACGCCGACGAGCACAAAGTCGAACGCGAACCGCCCGCCGACGGCGTACCGGGCCAGCACAATCTGCACGGCCACCGACGCCAGCACGACGGCGAGCATCCGCGTGAGCCTCATCGCGACTCGCCGCCTTCGGACCGCAACACCACCAGGACGACGTCGATGAACGAAAACTCGACGGCAGGTTTCACGACGATCTCGCGCGCCTTGCCGGTTCCTTTGATGTCCACGATCGCGCCGATCAGAAAACCGTGCGGGTAGATGCCATCTTGTCCGGAGGTCACCACGCGGTCGCCCACGGTGATCGTCGCCGCGCTCGACACGAGATCCATCCGGAGGTGTCCGTCCGCGAATCCCCCCTCCATGCCGCCGGCACTGTCCGTTCGCTCGACGAGCGCGCCGGCGGCCGCCGCTTTGACCGACGATCAGCTGGACGATCGCGGCATGCGCGGACGGCGTGCCGATGACGCGGCCGACAATGCCCGCGCCCAGCGATGACGGCCATGTTCGGGCGTGATGCCATCGGCGGCCCCGCGATCGATGGTGACGGTGCAGCTCGCCCGGCAACGGATTGCCCGCAATGACGCGCGCCGCGAGGGTCGGGGCCACCAGCGAGCGCTGGAGGTTCAGCGCGTCCTCGAGCGCCGTCGTTCGCGCGGTGCGCGCCTGCTCGCCTTGCAGTTCCCCTTCGAGCGCGAGCACGCGCCCGCGAAGCTGCTCGTTCTCACGCGACGCGCCGACCAGGGCGAAGTAGTCCGGACCAAAGGCCCCCGATGCCGTCGCGAGTCCGGCCATCGCCGCGCTGCACGCCGGCCATGACGCCGAACGCCGCGCCGCGCAGGACGGAGTCCCGGTCCTGGCCTGCACTTGCGCCGAAATCAGCAGAACGTGGCCCAGACAAAGCACCACGAGAAGCGTCAGGGTGCGGCGGCGTGGACAACATCTACGGAAGGGCAAAGGGCAGAGGGCCGCGGGCAAAGGGAAGGAACGCGCTGACGGTTGCCATCTGCTGTTTCCCGGTGACCAGACCCCGATGCGTCGTCAGCCCTCGTTCGCTAGTCCAGCGAAATCTTCCGCAGCAACTCGAAGTTCGACAGCATCTTGCCGGCGCCCAGCACGACGGTCGAGAGCGGGTCTTCGGCCATCGACACCGGCAGGCCGGTTTCCTCGCGGAGGCGCCTATCGAGATTCTTCAGCAGCGCGCCGCCGCCGGTGAGAACGATGCCGCGGTCGACGATGTCGGCCGACAATTCCGGGGGCGTGCGCTCGAGCGCGACGCGCACCGCATCGACGATGACGTTGACGGTCTCCGCCAGCGCCTCGCGGATCTCCTCGTCGGAAATCGTGATGGTCTTCGGCACGCCCTCAATCAGATGGCGGCCCTTGATCTCCATCGTGATCGGCTCGTCGAGCGGGAACGCCGAGCCCAGCTCCATCTTGATCTGTTCGGCCGTGCGCTCGCCGATGAGCAGGTTGTACTGCTTCTTGATGAACTGGATGATCGCCTCGTCCATCTCGTTGCCGGCGACGCGAATGGCCTTGCTGTAGACGATGCCCGCGAGCGAGATGACGGCGATGTCGGTCGTGCCGCCGCCGATGTCGACGACCATGTTGCCGGACGCTTCCTCGATCGGCATCCCGGCGCCAATGGCCGCCGCCATGGCTTCTTCGACGAGGTAGACCTCGCTGGCCTTCGCCCGATACGCGCTGTCCTTGACCGCGCGCTTCTCGACCTGCGTGATCTCCGAGGGCACGCCGATGACGATGCGCGGGCGGACCCACATCGTGCGGTTGTGCGCCTTCTTGATGAAGTGCGCGAGCATCTTCTCGGTGACCTCGAAGTCGGCGATGACGCCGTCCTTCATCGGCTTGATGGCCACGATGTTGCCGGGCGTGCGGCCCGAGCATCTCCTTGGCTTCCTTGCCGACCGCCTCGATGCGCCCGGTGACCTTATTGATGGCGACGATGGAGGGCTCGTTGACGACAATGCCCTTGCCGCGGGCGTACACACACGTATTGGCGGTGCCGAGATCGATGGCGAGATCGCTGGAAAACAGCGAAAACAGCGAACGAAGGCGTCAAAGCGATCCTATTCTTCGGTCGGGCGTCGGGCTCCGGGCTGTCGTCATGCCGGCGACATGGATCCCGTTCTTCCCGGAGACCTTAACACGATACATCGCGGCGTCGGCGGCTTGGAGCAGTCCCTCCGCAGTATCGGCCACATCGGGCAAGGTCGCCAGTCCAATCGAGGCGCTGATGCGGTTGCCCGGACCCATGGTCGGCCAGGAAGACGTGGCGCTGGAGGCGGTCGACGGATGCGCCGGGCCACGGCGTGGGCCGCCGTCGAGCCCCGGTTTCCGGCAGGAGAATCGCGAATTCGTCGCCGCCAAACCGGGCGACGACGTCGGTTTCGCGGGCGCAGGACGCGGACGATTTGGGCGGCCTCGATCGAGGGCCCGGCTGCCCAGCAGATGGCCATGGACGTCGTTGATTTGCTTGAAGCCGTCGAGGTCGATGAAGAGGAGGGACAGCGGCCAGCCGCCGCGCATGGCGCGCTTGGTTTCCTTGCGCAGGGCGTCGTTCAGGTAGCGCGAGTTGTAGAGCTGGGTCAGGTCGTCGGTGACCGACAGGGCCTCGGCGCGGGCCACGCGGAGGGCGTTGGCCAGGGCGAATGCGGCCGGCTCGACCAGCAGGGCCAGCGCGTCCACCGAGATCCGGAGGCAAAACGGGCAGCCGGCTTGAGCCGCCCTGATCCGCGCCGACCAGGACGCCCGCGACTTCCCCACCCGCGACGAGCGGCCAGCCGAGGACCGTGACCTCCGCACGGCCATCGCGGTCGCCTCCGACGGCCAGGCGGTCGGTGACGTAGGACGTGGTGCGCAGCGCGGCCTTGCCGCCCCGCGAACGACGATCTCCGCGATCTCGTGAGCCGGCGTGCGGACGGGAGGGCTCGGGCTCCGGCTCGTCGAGCCGGCGCACGCTGCCGTCGGGCTCGAGCGCCATCACGCACCACTCCGTCAGCGGCAGCCATTCACTCGCCCGCGAGGCCAGCGCCTTGGCCACGCCGGCTGGATCGGTGGACGCATTGACGGCGCGCATCAGCTCGCTCACCGACTCGGTCCGCCGCGACAGGCGCTGCAGCCGCGGCGCCGCGGCTTCCAGCCGATTCGGCCAACTCGATCACCGACGGCAAGCTAAGTGCGCGCTCGACATCCACGAGCCGCACCGGCGTCGACAGATGGCGCCGGAACCCCAACGTGCGCGAGAGCTCATGCAGGGACGGATTGCTCGCCAGGCTGTAGGATGCGGCCGGGCACGCCGATGATGAGTTCGCGAATCCGCGAATCGGCGGCGTCTTCGGGCGCCAGTTCCCACAGCACGCCGTCACGCAGCGCGGCGCCATCCAGGTCACGCCCTGCCAGACGAGCAGGACTTCGAGGCCGCGGACATGTCGCAGCGGTGCGATGTGTTCTTGCACGTCTTCGCTGCGATGGAAGACGGCGATGCGCAAATCCGGCCGCGGCGCCGGTGCGGAGGCGAGCGATCGTGACTCTGGGGCTTCCGGCATGTCCTTCCGGGGAAAGTAAGGTCGCGGCGACCGCGGAGCAACTATACCTCGGGGATTCGCGACGAATTGCGCGTTCCGCCGCGCCGTTAGCGGTTATTTGCCGACCCACCGACGAAACTGAAATCTCGCGCGCCATGCCGTCGGGACCCCGAAAACGCAGACACTCGGACCTGCCCCAGGCCGGGCCTCATGGCATAATTGTCTCTTTGCTGCGCTGGTTCTGGGCCTGCCGACGCCTCGTCCGACACGGACAGGCGTGCGGAACGCCGGAACCGGCGCGGGAGGACTGCCCACGTGACGATGCTCGATCGGATGCGGCGCCATCAAAACTGGCTGAAGTGGAGCCTTGGCATCGTAGTGGTGACGTTCGTCTTCATCTACATCCCGCCTTTTCTGAGACCCCGCGGCGTGGCCACGCCCGACGGACGCGGTCGCCACGGTGGACGGGCGGACGATGCTCGTCGAGCACCTACCAGCGCGTGTACAACAGCAGGCCAGTCGCGCTGCGCGGTCGCGGTACGGGGAGCAGTTCAACGAGCAGATGCTGCAGCAGCTCGGCGTCGGCCAGCGCATCCTGCAGCAGTTGCTCGACGACGAAGCGATGCAGGTCGAGGCGAGCCGCCTGGGCCTTCGCGTGTCGGACGAGGAACTGAGGCAGCGCATCCTCTCGTTCCCGGCCTTCCAGGTCGAACGGCCAGTTCATTGGCTGGGAACGCTACCAGCAGTTCCTGAAGCATGCAGCGCCCTCCGATGCGCGCGCAGGACTTCGAATCGGAGATCCGGCGCCAGATGCTCGGCGAGAAGCTCCAGAGCCTGGTCACCGGCTGGGTGCAGGTGGACGACGCGGACGTCGAGCAGGAGTACCTGCCAGCGCAACGAGAAGGTGAAGCTCGACCTGGCGCGTGTTCACCGCGAACCAGTTCCGCGCCAGTCGATTCAGCCGACCGACGCCGATATCAAGGCCCAGTTCGCACGCCGACGTCGGAGCAGTACCGCCTGCCCGAGAAGCGCCGCGTGCCGCTACCTCGCGCGTGGACGCCAACACACTGAAGAGCCGCATGACGGCGACGCCGCAGGAAATCAAGTCGCGCTACAAAACGAACAAGGCGATGTTCTCCACGCCGGAGCAGATTCGCGCGAGCCACATCCTGTTCAAGACCGAAGGCAAGGACGAGGCCGCCGTGAAGAAGCAGGCGGAAGCCGTGCTGGCCAAGGTGAAGGCGGGCGGGGATTTCGCGGCGCTCGCCGAAGCAGGACCTCGGAAGACGGCTCCAAGGACTCGGGCGGCGACCTCGATTACTTCGGCCGCGGCGCCATGGTCAAGGAGTTCGACGACGCGGCGTGGGCGCTCCAGGTCGGGCAGACGAGCGGGCCTCGTGAAGTCCCAGTTCGGCTTCCACATCATCAAGCTGACCGACAAGAAGCCGGCGGTGACGCGCACGTTCGATCAGGTGAAGCCGCAGCTCGAAGACCAGATCAAGTCGCAGAAGGCCCAGGCGGAAGCCGGGAAGAAGGCCGACGAACTGGCCAGCCAGATCAAGACGCCCGCCGACCTCGACAAGGTCGCGCGCACGGAAAGCCTGGCGGTGGCGGACTCCGGCCTGTTCTCGCGCGACGAACCCCTCGCGGGCCTCGGCTTCGCGCCGGCGGTGTCCGCCAAGGCGTTTGAGCTGGAGCCGGGCAAGGTCAGCGACAAGCTGCAAACCCAGCAAGGATTCGCCTGGATCACCGTCGTCGAAGTGAAGCCGTCGGCGCCGCCGACGCTGGACGAGGTCAAGGACAAGGTGCGCGACGACGTCATCCGCCTGAAGGCGGTGGACGTGGCGAAGACGCGCGCCGCCACGATGGCGCAGGCCGCCGCCAAGGGCAACTTCGCGGCCGCCGCGAAGGCCGCCGGCGTCGAGGTCAAGACGACGGAGCTGATCGTGCGGGGCGCGGCGCTCCCGGAGATCGGCGTCAATCAGCAGGTGGAAGACGCGGTGTTCAAGCTGAAGGCCGGTGAAACCAGCGCGCCCATCGCGACCGAGTCCGCCGTGGTCGTGGCGCGCGTCAAGGAACGCCAGGACGTGAAGCCCGAGGACCTCGCGGCCGGCAAGGGGCTGCTGCGCGACGAAATGCGCCAGCAGCGCCAGAACGAGTTCTTCGGCGCCTACATGACGAAGGCCCGCGACAAGATGTCGCTGAAGTACAACCAGGCCGCCATCCAGACGCTGCTCAGCGGAAAGTAGCGCGCACGGCCCACCGCAGCTTCGCCGATGACGCGCGCCGGTTCGACCGCGTCTCCTCCATCGAGGAGCGGATGACGCGATCCGCCACGGCCGCGTACACGCCCTCCGATGGCCGGCCTGGAACGCCTTCTTCACCCGCCGGTCTTCGCCGGAGTGGAACGTCAGCACGGCCACTCGCCCGCCGGGCGCGAGGCAGGCCGGCAGCGACCCGCAGCAGCTGGTCCAGCGCCGGGAATTCGTCATTCACCGCGATGCGCAGCGCCTGCAGCGTGCGGCGGACCGACATCTTCAGATCGGCTTGGCCAGTGCCGGGTGCGCCGACGCGAGGCCCGTCCGCACGAGGCGATCGAGCAGGTGCGTGGTCTCGATGGGCCGCTGCTTCAGGAGCCGGCAATGAGCTCCGCATGCGGTTCATCCGCGTTCTCCGTGCAGCACGCGTGCGAGCTGCGCCTCGCTCAGGCGCGCGATCAACTGCGCCGCGGTCTCCCCGCGCGACGGATTCATCCGCATGTCGAGCGGACCGGGTTCCTTGTAGCTGAAGCCGCGATCGGGATTGTCGAGCTGCATCGACGACACGCCGAGGTCCGCGAGGAGCACGTTCGCCGTCGCGAGGCCTTCGGCGGCCAGCGCCTGCGGCAAGCCCGCGAAGTTGCCGCGGCGCGCGACGAACGTCTCCGGACCGAAGCCGGCCGCGCGGAGCCGGGCCTCCGTGCGGGGCAGCTCGATCGGATCGACGTCGAGCCCGATCAGCCGCCCGCCCGGCTGAATGCGTTCGAGGATGGCCTGCGCGTGACCGCCGCCGCCGAGCGTGCAGTCGACCGCGACGTCTCCCGGGACGGGCCGGAGGCATTCGAGCACCTCCGCCACCATGATGGGACGGTGGGTGCCCGCGGGCGTCTTGCCGGACGCGAGCACCTTCTGCACGTCCGCGGCGTACCGCTCCGGGATTCAGTTCTTTGTACTTCTCGTGGAACGCGCGAGGGTTCTTGCCGGCGTAGCGCGGGCGCCGCACGTGGACCTTTGGACCGGGCGGACCCTTGGACCCTTGCACCATTGGACCCTGGGACGTGCCTGACCGGTCCTACCTCACGAACACGTTAGGCATCAGCAGCAGCGATTCGCCGCGGCGGAATCGCTGCAACGTCTGCGCCGTTGTCTGCAATGGCGCGCGCGTCCGGGCGCGGCATGAACAGCTCCAGACTCACGGCCGCCGACGCGCCAAGCGGGTTGGCCAGCAGGTCGTAGAAGGACGGCTTCTGCGGATACACCAGCAGATCGACCGTCTTGCTGGGGTCGAGTTTGGCCTTTTCCTTGGCGATTTGAATGGCGCGGTCCAGCCCGCCGATTTCGTCGACCAGGCCGCGCTCGCGGGCCTGGTGGCCCGTCCACACGCGCCCCTGCGCCACGGCGTCGATCTTGGCCTTGGTGGATCCCCGGCCCTCCGCCACGCGCGACAGGAACAGCTCGTACGTCGTCTGCATCATCTCTTCGACGCGCGCGCGCTCGGCCGGCGAGAACGGGCGGAACGGCGAGTACATCTCCGCGAACCGGCCGTCGCTCACCGACGCCGTGCCCGACGCCGAGCTTGTCGGCCGCGCCGTCCAGCACGAATTTGCCGGTCACCACGCCGATCGACCCCGTGAGCGTCCCCGGCTGCGCGACGATGACGTGCGCGGGCACCGCCATGTAGTAGCCGCCGGACGCGGCCACGTCGCCCATCGAGACGATGACCGGCATCTTCTCGCGCGTCAGCATCATTTCGCGCCAGATGACTTCGGAGGCAATCGCCGATCCGCCGGGGCTGTCGATCCGCACGACCACGGCTTTCACGGACGGATCGATGCGGACCTTGCGCAGCCACTCGACGAAGGTTTCCGATCCGATGACCAGGCCCATCGCGCCGTCGAACGAACTGGTGCCGGAGGCAATCGACCCCGCCGCGTACAGCAGCGCGATGCGCGCGCCCGGCACGCGCGGGCCTGACGGGACGACGGCGGTCGCGTAGGTTTGCGGGTCCAGCCGCTGCGTGCCCGCAATCGGCTTTTCATCGTCGAGCTGATCTTCGTAGGCCAGCTGGTCGACCAGGCCGGCCTGCTTCGCGGCCTCGCCCAGGAAGGGCCCGTTGTCGATGATCTTGCGGATGTCGTCAGCGGACTTCTTGCGGCCGGCGGCAATCGCGCGGACCATCTCGTCGTACCAATCCCGATTGAGGGACTGGGACATCTCGAGGTGGGCTTTCGTGAAGCCGCGCTCGGTGAACGTGTTGGCGTACGTCTTGTAGTCGCCGATGTGGAGCAGGTCTGGACGGACGCCCAACTTGTCCAGCGTTCCGCGGAAGAAGAGTTCGTAGGTCGCGAGCCCGGTCAGGTCGAGCTGCCCGGCCGGCATCAGCACGATGCGGTCGGCCGCGGACGCGACGTAGTATTCCTGCGCGCCGCCGGCTTCCATGTAGGCGGTCACCGGCTTGCCGGAGGTCCGGAAGTCCTCCAGCGCGGCACGAACCTCCTGCAACTGCGCCCACAACGCCCCGCCGGCGCCCGGCGTGACCACCAGCGCCTTCACCCGGCTGTCGGCCTTCGCCTTGTGGATGGCGTCGATCGTTTCCCGCAGCGTGGGCGACCGTTTGACGAACTGGCTGATGACGTCGAACTTCTCGACTTCCGGGAACGGCGCGTTCAGCGGCAGATACAGCGTGGCGTTCGACGGAATCGACGGCGGCGTGCCCACGACCATCGAAATCGCCACCAACCCGACCATCGAGATCGCCATGGCGATGAAGATCAGGACGAACACGACGACGACGCCACGGCGGACAGACAATGGGGACTCCTTGAACAAGTCAAAAGTCAGAAGTCAAAAGTCAGAAGTTCCCCTTCCGACTTACCTCTGACTTTTGACTTCTGACTTCTTACTTCGACACTCTCGGGTACTAGTCTAATGCTTCCCGCCGCTTCTCTCGCCCGCAGCACGGCCATGAGGTCCGCCAGTGGCAGCGGCGTGAATTCGCCGGAGAGGAAGTCGCGAATCTCGAGCACGGTCTTGTTCTTGGCGAGCAGGAGGCTAGAATTCCGCGCTCATTTCCTGCGGCAGGCTCGGTCCGGCGGCCGCGCCACCGCGGCCGCCGCCACCCCGCGCCCGCACCGCGACCCGCGCGGCGCCCCGGCCGGCGGCGCGCCCGCCGCACCAGCGCCGGTAGCGCGGCCAGCTGGCGCCGGTACCTCGCACCAGTCGCCTGCCGTGCCGCCGTACCGGTCGTACCCGGCGTACCCGTCGCACCTGCCGCTCCCGCCGCCGCGCCGCGTCCGCCGGCGCCACCGCCGGCACCCGCACCACCGCCACGCCCGGCGCCCGCCACTTGCTGGACGATCAGGGTGCTGGCCTCGCGCTCTTCGGCCGTCATCACCGGCTCGGTTGCCGGCACGCCGCGCTGCGCGGCCGCGAGCTGGAAACGCCGCTTTGACTTCATTCAGGAGCGCGCTGGCGCGCTGATCGATGAGCGGCTGGAACACCGCCGTCTTCTTCTTGCCGTCCTCCACGTTGGTCCACAGGACGCTCGCCGACTGCACGACGGCCTTTTCGATCCCGGCCTGATGCTGAATCGCGACGCGCGCCTCCTTGTAGGCCTGCGCGAGGGCGCCCGCATCCGCCGGAGCGTCCGCCAGATAGCCGAGGCCTTTCGTGTGCGACTCCCCCATGCGCGACAGGCCGCGGCCCAGGTTGTCCTGCAGCACGCGCGCGGCCATCTCATCGGTGCCGCTTGCCAGCACGGCCAGCGATCCGGTTCCAACGACCGCGGCGCGCTTGTACTGGGTGGGGTCCTGCTTGTCGGGCGTGTCCTCCGAGGAGTGGTACCACATGTCGGGCCACGTGATGAACATCACGGCCGGAATCCCGTGCTGCATGTAGGTGACGTGATCGCTCGACCCGTAGTGCTTGTCGATCTTGATGTAGAAGGCGTCCTTGCTGCCGCGCGCGGACTCGACGGGCTGCGAGGGCGCGTAGCCGCGTGCCGCGGAACCGCACGCGCTCGCGCGAGATGTCCGCGACGTATTCCATCATGCTCTGCGCGATGTCGTTCAGGTAGGACGGGAACGTGTCCGGCGTCCGCTGCAGCACCCAGTAGCTCCGGCTGTCGGCGACGCGAATCGCCTCCATGTCGAAGTTCAGCGTGCCGATGATCGCCTTCTCCTTTTCCGGATGGGCGTTCAGGTACGGTTCGTGCCGCTGATCTCGACCACCCACTGGAAGTTGATCGTCCGCTTCGGCCGCGGGAGCTTGCCTTCCTTGATGAGCTTCAGGTAGGTGCGCCCGATCTCGAGCGTCAGCGCACAGCCGGAGTTGTCGTCGTTGGCGCCCTGCTTGATCACGCCTTCGTACAGGTGGCCGGTGATCGCGACCTCCTGCGTCGTGCTGCCGTCGCCGGGAATCTCGGCGTGCACCCATTCGCTTGGCTCGGCACCTGCGTGCTCTTGACGACCGACCGCATCGTGACTTCTTGTCCGGCGCGCAGCATCACGGCGAGCTCGCGCGCGGCTTTCGGCGTGACATTCCACGCGGACCGTGTCCGGGTTGGCCGTGGCCTGACGCGACACGATCTGTTCGGGATAGTCATTCGCGCGCTGTTCGCCGATCGTGCTCATGGCGATCGCCCCGATGGCGCCGCGCTGGACGGCTTGGGTCAGCACGCCACTGGCGCCGCCGGTCGCGAGCGACGCCAGGACGAACTTCCCCGTCACATCCTTGCCCTCGAAATCCTGCGCCCGGCCCAGGCCCACATCGACGAGTTCGCCCGTGCATCCGCGTTCGAGTTGAGCGTGGCCAGCGACAGGGCGATGTCCTGGATATCAAACAGCTTGACGGCCTTCGGCGTCATCATCCACAGCTCGCCTTGCGTCGGCTGCCAGGCCGTGCCCTGGCCGTATATTTCGATCGCGACGTTACTGAAGCCGTATTCCTTGGCAGCCGCGCCATGACTTCGCTTTCGCGGAAGGTCCCGTCGTATTCCGAGGGCAGCCGGACGCGTTGATACGGCACCATCTCGAGGATCGTATGCATCGCGCGTTCGCCCGACGCTTCGTTGATGATCGCCGTCATCTGCGCCTGCGGCAGCAACGTCCGATCCTCGCGCTCCTGCGCCGACACGAACACCCCCGCCGCCAGCGCCACGACCCCGACCACCATCCATGAGCTACGTGTCATCACTCCCCCTCCGCGATGAACTTCAACCTCGAACCTCGAACTTCTAACTTCCCTCTGACTTCTGACCTCTGACCTCTGACCTTCCCTTGACCTCTGACCTCGCGAGCGTCGGCAATCCGATGCCCGCAGCGTGAGCGCCGCGTGCAGGCGCTTGAACGACTTCGTGCCGCACGAGAAACTGATCCTCGAATCGCTTCGCCCGAATCAGCACGGCGCAACGGACGCCAAGGTCCGAGAACCCCTGAAACCGCACGGCCACCTCAGCCTCGGGCACCCCGCCCGGCACGTCGCGCATGACGGCGCCGCCGACCGCCAGCCCGATGCGTTCCACTTCGGCCAGATCGGTGCCCGGCTCGACCGTGACCTCGACGCCGAAGCCCACGTCAGGCGTCGGCCGTTCGAAATTCGTGATGATGGCCTGCGCCAGTTTCGCGTTCGGCACGACGATGATGTTGCCCGGCAGCGCGCGGAGTTTCGTCGCGTGCCAGCTGAAGTCGGCGACGTACCCTTCCGCGCCGCTGTCGAGCCGGATGTAGTCGCCGATCCGGACCCGTCCGGCCAGCGTAATGAACAGGCCGGAAAACAGGTTCGCCAGCGGATCCTGGAGGGCCAGGGCGACCGCGATGCCGCCCACGCCCAAGGCGGCCAGCACGGGCGTGATTTCCACGCCCTACGTGATTGAGAATCACCAGGAGGCCGACGCTGATGATCAGCATGCGCACGACGTTGCGCATCAGCCCGGATACCTGCACCTCCGGGTTCACACGCGGCGCCACGTCGGCCAACAGATCGACCGCCATCGCGGCCAGCGCCATCGTCACGGACAGCACCGCGAGCGCGACGATCAGGTTCGACGACAGTCCGCTCCACCGCTCGTGCAGCGGCCAGTAGACAAGCGCCAGCCGCAGGCCCGCCAGGACGCTCCAGAACGGAATCCGCTTGCGCAGTTCCCGGACGACGACGTCGTCCCACTGGCCTTCGGTCTTGGTGGCCAGACGCTGGAGCCAGTGGATGACGATGGTGTTGATCAGCAGCCCGAGGCCGTACGCGACCGCCACGGTCGCGAGCGACCAAATCGCGCGATCGAGATTCGGATAGTTCGTGAGGTGCATCACAGACAAGTGTAGTGTTCTATTTACCTATTGATCGATTGATCTATCTGGCGGTCCCGCGTGCACCCGCAAATAGATCAATCGATCAATAGGCCGATAGATCAATATTTCCAATTCTCGCTGCCAACCCATTCGATGGCGGCGTCGTCCAGCAAGTCCCCGCCCGCACCGGCCTGGACCGGCACCTGGTTCCAGTTGGGGGGATCCAGAGCGCGCAGGTACTTCACGAAGAAGTCGTTGCGCTTGCGGACGGTGATCGGGCTCGCCGCGCCGTGATTGGCGCCAGGGATGACGACCAGCTCGAACTCCTTGCCGGCCTGCACGAGCGCGTTCACCACCTGCATCGTCGACGACGGATCGACGTTCGTGTCCATCTCGGGGACGACGAGCATCAGCCGGCCCTGCAGGTTCTTGGCGTGATCGACGTTGGACGAATCGGAGTACTGCGGGCCGAGCGGCCATCCCATCCACTGCTCGTTCCACCAGATCTTGTCCATGCGGTTGTCGTGGCAGCCCGAATTGGACACCGCGACCTTGTAGAACTCCGGATGGAAGAGGACGCCGCCCGTCGAGTTCTGCCCGCCGGCCGACGTGCCGTAGATGCCCACGCGCGTGATGTCGTACCAGGAGTACTTCGCGGCGATCGCCTTGTGCCAAAGAATCCGATCCGGGAATCCCGCATCGCCGATGTTCTTCCACGCCATGTCATGGAACGCCTTCGATCGGTTCGCGGTGCCCATGCCGTCCACCTGCACGACGATGAAGCCCAGTTCTGCCAGCGAGAGCATGCCCGTCTGGGTGCTCCAACCCTTGGGCACGAACGAGCCCTGCGGCCCGGCGTAGATGTTCTCGATCACCGGGTACTTCTTGGTCGGATCGAAGTTCGTCGGCTTGATGATGACGCCCCAGATGTCCGTCGTGCCGTCGCGGCCCTTGGACACGAGCACTTCCGGCATCTTCCAGCCCGTCGCGAGCAGATCGGTCACGTCCGCCTTTTCGAGGGCGAGCACCAGCGATCCGTCGCTCACGCGGTGCAGTTCGCTCACCGGCGGCATGTCGACGCGCGAGTACGTGTCGACGTAGTACTGCTGGTCCGCGCGCCACTGCCCAGGGTTGGGCGCGAGCGTGTGGTTCCCGTCAGCGGTGGTCAGCCGCGTCAAACCGGTGCCGTCGAAGTTCACGCGGAAATACTGCATGAGATACGGATCCTTGCCCGCATCCATGCCGTTGCCGTGGAAGTAGATCTGGCGCTTGTCGGCGTCGACGCGATCGACGAAGTTCACCTGCCAGTTGCCCCTGGTGATCTGGTTCTTCACCTGGCCGGTGGTGCGGTCGTACAGGTAGAGGTGCGCCCAACCGTCGCGCTGCGACATCCACACGATCTCCTTGCCGTCGGGCGAGTCCCAGCGGAAGGTGCGGCCTGACGACAGGCCGTCGGCCTGGCGGTTGTAATAGATGAACGTCGGGCTGACCTCGTCGATCACCGCCCGGGCCTTGGCGGTGGCGGCATCGACCTCGATCACGCGGTACACCTGGTGCCCGCGCTGGTTGTACTCGAACGTGAACGCGGAACTGTCGCGCTTCCATTCGAGCCGCGAGTTGTTGAACGGATTCGGAAACAACGCGCCGTCAACGATGGTCTGCTTCTTCATCGCGACGTCGAACAGCACCGGCTGCTGGAAGGCGACGACGTCGCCGGGCTTCTGGTAGTAATTCGTCGACGTCTTCGGCTGAAGCTGATCCGTCGGCGACGACTGCACGTAGGTGACGAGCCGGTTGTAGCCGGGACGGGTCCGGAAGACCGCGAGCTTCTGCGAGTCCGGCGACCAGGGCAGCGTGTTGCTGACGCTGCCGCCCGCGGCACCCGCGGCGCCGGCGCCACCGCCCCCACCACCGCCGGCGCGACCGCCCAGCGCGTACGCGTTGCCCTCCGATCCGTCGAACGAGAGCTGCACCGCCTGGCTGGCGCCCGCGCCGGCCTGGCGTCCGCCGCCGCCGGCGCCGCCGCCGCCCGCCGGGTTCGCGCCGCCGGCATTGCCACCGGCCGCGGCGACGGGCCGAATGTAGACGTTGTAGTTCTGAATGAACGCTTCCCATTTGCCGTCGGGCGACGGCCGCGTCTCCGGCTGGTCGGCGGCCGGCGCCGCGGCGCCCGCAGCAGCGCCACCCCGGCCGCCCGCGCGGCCCTGCCCCGCCGCCGCGCCCTGGCCGGCCGCCGGCGGCTGCACGCGCGCGCACGTGTAATCGGCGAGCGAGCAGCGATAGCGCGGCGCGGTGTCGGCCGCTCCGCCCGCCGGGGCTCCGCCGGCCCGGCCACCCGCGCCGCCGCCGGCGCGCCCGGCGCCGCCGATGGCGAACTCGATCGCCTGCATGTTGTCGACGAACGTGAACGTGGAGAACGGCAGCGTCACGGCCGTGTACTGGCCGCTCGCGGCGGTGGAGATCGCGGTCGCCAGGCGCGCGTGATCGAACGCCGCGGCCTTGGCTGGTGCCGCGGGATCGACCAGCACGAACTGGTTCCCGCCTTTCACCGATTTCCGGTACCAGAACTTCGACGAGCCGTCGATCCACACCGGCGCTTCCGCGACGTCGTAGACCTTGTTGTTGATGCGCTGATTCAGGCTGTTGGCCCGGTCGTAGTCGGCCTTGACGTCACCCGACTGGGCGCCGACGATCAGCGGAAGCTGCGTGAGGAGCACGCCGGCCGCCACAGCCCACAGCACGTGGGAGGCCCTGATCCTGAATCCGTTGATACCGTGTCGGTGCGTCATGTGCTTCATGGCCCTCATGGCTGACTCCTGTGTGGTGGCGATCCTAGCGCAAACGAGCCCCGCGGATGCCCGGCGGACCGACCCGTGGCCTTACCCGATCACCTGTCCCCCGCAGCGGTCGCACTTGCCCGTGGCGGCCGCGACCCGCGTGGACGCGTCGTCCAGGATCGCGCCGCAGGACGGGCAGATCGGCCGCGCGGCGTTGCGCCGGCGGTCGAGCCGCCAAATCAGACCGGCGATCAATGCGGCGTAGGCGAGGAACACCGCCCCCTCGATCGTCAGCCTGACCGGCGGCACCACGTGTGCGTCGGCCCACCGGATGAACAGCAACTGCCCGAGGCCGAGCCCGACGGCGACGACCGCCAGCCGCCGTGGACTCGCGGCGCTCGACGGCCTTCACCGCCGCTCGCTGCGCGTCAAAGGACTCCCGCGTGTACATGAACTAGCGCGCGGCAGCCGGCCGGTCGTCCAGCGTTGGCGCGCCGCGCAGCGGCGCGGCATCCGTCTTGTGCAGATCAAGGACGAGGACCTCGTTGTCGCCGGCCTTGAGCCAGGATGCCGGGCAATACAGCCGCTTCTGCGGGCCGATGTCCCAGTAACGCCCGAGGTTGTGGCCGTTCACCCAGACGACGCCCTTCCGGTAACCGGTCATGTCGATGAACGTATCGGCGGGCTGATCGAGGCGGAAACGGCCGCGGAAGAACTGGCCGGGCTTCGCCGGATCGGTGATGGGGGCGGCCGATCCCGGCTGCCCGGGCTTGAGCGTCGCCACCCACGCGTCGCTGAGCGGCAGCAGATACACCCGCCAGTTCATGAGGGTCATGCCCGCCAGGGTCACGCGATCCGTGATGCCCTTGCGATCGATGATCTCCTGCGCGAAGTTGATATGCCCCATGCCCTCGACGAGCACGTCGAGCACCGGCGCCGGATTCGAGGTCGCCGGCAGGTCGATCGCCTTCTCGCCCAGGCGTCGGTCGAGCGAGCCGATGAACTTGCCGTCGACATAGACCAGCGCGTAGTCATGCACGTCGGTGATGGTCAGCCGCCCGCTCTTGCGGCCGACGAGCGTCGTCCGGTACAGCACCAGACCCTGATTCTGTCCGTAGGTTTCGAATGGCCGCGGATGCACGGCGGCGATGGGCGCGGGCAGGCGGTCCCATAGCGAGACATACGGCGCCATGGCGAACTCCGGGATCGCGATGGCGGGAATCGGATCGGGCACCGGCGGCAACGACCGTCCTGGCGGGAGGTACGAGGCGATGAGATCACGGAGCGCGGTGTATTTCGGCGTGGGCCGGCCTTGCTCGTTGATCGGCGAATCGTAGTCGTAGCTGGTCACGTCCGGCTCGTAGCCGCCCTTGCCGCCCGAATTGGCGCCAGCCGTGAAACCGAAATTGGTGCCGCCGTGCGCGACGTAGAAGTTGAACGACTTCTTGTTGGTCAGCAGGAACGTGACTTCCTTGAGCAGGCCCGGCAGCCCCGGCGCAGCCCACTGCTCGCCCCAATGCGTGAGCCAGCCGGGATACGTTTCCGACGAGAACACCGGCACGCCGGGCACGATCGATCGCGCCAGCTCCCAGTGCCGCTCGTTCGATCCGGAGTCGAGTCCGACGGCCGCTCCGGGCAAGCTGCCGGCTTCGAGCATGTAGTTGGTCGGACCGTCGCCGGTGAAAAACGGCACATCGATGCCGTTCGCCTTCCAGACGTCGCGCAGGCGCGTCATGTAGTTCCGATCGTTCGCATAGCTGCCGTACTCGTTCTCGACCTGCAGCATCAGGATCGGCCCGCCCCGAGTCACGAGCAGCGGCTTGACCACCGAGGCGAGCTGCGCCATGTAGCGTTCGGCTGCCTGCATGTAGCGTGGATAGAGGCTGCGCACGCGGAGTTCCGGGATCCTTGAGCAGGTACGGCGGCAGGCCGCCGAAGTCCCATTCGGCGCAGACGTACGGGCCCGGCCGCAGCAGCACCCACAGGTCTTCCTGCTGCGCGGCCTTGATGAACCGCGCCAGATCGCGGTTGCCGGTCGCGAAGTCGAACTTCCCTTCTTCGGACTCGTGGTAGTTCCAGAAGATGTAGGCCGCAATCGTGTTGCAGCCCATCGCTTTCGCCATCCGGATGCGGTGGGACCGGTACTCCGCCGGAATCCGCGCCGGGTGCATCTCGCAGGAAATGATCTGGAACGGCGCGCCGTCCAGCACAAAGTCCGTCGGCCCGAGCGCGAACGTGTGGCGTCCCGACGAAGGCCCGGCCGGGGCCTGACTGAACGGCGTGGCCGACGGCACGGCCGCCAGGGCAAGCACGCAGGTGAGGAGGGCGAGCAGGACTCGTCGAGTCATGCAGCAGACATTACGACGAAAAGTCGAATCCGGGATTCTTTTTTCGGCGGGGTCTGGTGGGCGAAAAAAGAATCCCGGATTCGACTTTTCTGGCGAGCGCCCGCTACGCGACGGTCGCGCCAAACAGGCGGCCGACCAGCGCCGCGCAGGCCGTGGCCACCGCACCCCAGAACATGACGCGCGCGGCGCCGCGCACCAGCGGCGCGCCGCCGAGGCGTGCCGCCGTCGCCCCCAGGACGCCGAGCAGCACCGATCGAACTGGCGCTGATGGCCCAGGTCATCTGGCCAACCGGTAGCAGGGACGCCAGCAGGACCGGCAGCCCGGCGCCGGCCGCGAACACCGCGGCGCTCGCCAGAAAAGTCGAATCCGGGATTCTTTTTTCGCCCACCAGACCCCGCCGAAAAAAGAATCCCGGATTCGACTTTTCTGGCGAGCGCCCGCTACGCGACGGTGGTGCCGAACAGGCGGCCGACCAGCGCCGTGCAGGCCATCGCCACCGCGCCCCAGAACATGACGCGCGCGGCGCCGCGTATCAGAGGCGCACCGCCGAGGCGCGCCGCCGCCGCCCCCAGCACCCCGAGCAGCACCATCGAACTCCCGCTGATGGCCCAGGTCATCTGGCTGACCGGCAGCAGGGCCGCCAGCAGGACCGGCAGTCCGGCGCCCGCCGCGAACGCCGCGGCGGAGGCCAACGCCGCTTGAAGCGGACGCGCGCGTGTCGCTTCCGACATGCCCAGTTCATCCCGCGCGTGCGCGCCGAGCGCGTCGTGCGCCGTCAACTGATCGGCGACCTGCGTGGCCAACTCCTTCGTCAGCCCACGGTGCTCGTAGATCCCGGCCAGTTCGGCCCGCTCGAACTCCGGCTGTTCGGCCAGTTCCTTCCGCTCGCGCGCGAGATCCGCTTCTTCGGTGTCGGACTGCGAGCTGACGGACACATACTCACCGGCGGCCATCGAGAGGGCGCCGGCCACGAGGCCGGCAAACGCCGCGATCACGACCGCGGCATGGCTTGGCTCCGCGGCCGCCACGCCCACCACCAGGCTGCTCGTCGAAATCAGACCGTCATTGGCGCCCAGCACCGACGCCCGCAGCCAGCCGATGTGTTCGGTGCGGTGAAATTCGCGATGTCTCATCATTCGGGCCTCCCTGGCGCGCAGGCAGCCGGCGGGCTCTGGCGCAAGTCGTAGCGGCACAAGCAATAGGTGAACGCCTGGACGGCCCCCTTTGGCGTGTGGTGTTCGTCTCGGCGGCTCTCGACCGTCGTGAATTCCGGACCGAACTCCCCTTGCAGCGTCGTCGGCGAATATCGCGCGACTTCAAGGCCGCTGCAACGCGTCGGTCCGTCTTCCGCGAACGTGGCGACCATCACGAAGCCGCCCGGCCGCACCGCATGACGCACCTGCGAGATGTATTGCCGGCGATCGGCCTCCCACGTCAGAAAATGAAAGACCGCGCGGTCGTGCCAGACATCGAACGCCGCAGCGGGCAACCGCGCCGTCAGCACATCCGCCTCCAGCCAAGTGACACCGGCCGCCCCGCGGCCCAGTCGCTGCCGCGCCTGCACCAGCGCGGCGGCGGAGAGATCCAAGACCGTGATCGCCCGATAGCCTGACGCCAGCAGGCCGTCCACCAGCGTTGATGCGCCCGCGCCGACGTCGAGAATGGCCGCGCCCCGATCCGGGGCGATCCTGCTCAATGAGGCTGCGCGAGAGGCGCGCCTCGGGCTGGAACCAGCTGACCTGTTCCGGCCCGTTCTTCTGGTACACCGCTTCCCAGTGCGACTTTCGATCCATGGGCTCTGTGTGCATACCAGCGGCGCCGATCGCAGACCGGCGATCGCATCGATGTTACACCCGGCTGCGCCGCCGTGCGCCGAGGCCTACCGCCGGTACACCACCTTGCCGGCCAGCAGCGTCATCTCGCAGACGAGGTTCTTCAGCTCCGCGGACGGGATGCGGTACATGTTCTTGTCCCACACCGCGATGTCCGCGTCCTTGCCGACTTCCAGCGATCCGACCTGCTGGTCGAGGAACATCTGGTGCGCGGCCCAGATCGTGTACGACTTGAGCGCCGTACGGATGTCCACCGACTCCGCCATGCCGAACGGCGTCTTGCCGTACGCGCCGGCCTGCGTCTCCCGTACCACCGACGCCCACAGGCCATAGCGCGCGGCGTACGGCGTGACGTAGTAGTCCGACCCGCCGCCCCAGATGACGCCGGCCTTCTCGTAGCTCTTGAACGGCTCCAGCCGCGGGTTGCGCGTCGGCCCGAAATTGCCGGCATACGTATCGCCAATCCACCACAGAAACGGCGCCTGGGCCTCCGGATAGCCCGAGTCGTACGTCTTCTGCAGTTCGGCCATCACGGCAATCGCGTGATCGGTCGGCAGGTTGGCGTGAATGATCGAGTGTCGGAGGCCTTTGACGGGGTGCGCCTTCAAGCGCCTCCGCGTAGGTGTCGACGACCACGTCGATGCCCCGGTCGCCGACGGCATGAGTGCCAACGTGGATGCCCGCCGCGGTGAGCATGTCCACCTGCTGCTTATAGATTGCCGGATACTGTTCATCGTTCGCCGGATAGCCTTTGTTGCCGGAGTCGACGCCCGTCAGGTCCTTGTTCCAGTCGTCGTACATCCACGCCGTGCGTGCGCCGCCGCTGCCGTCGATGTAGAGCTTCACGCCGCCGGACACCAGCCGGCCATCGCCCAGCGAGGCCGGCAGCTTCGGCGCGGCGTTGATCGACGCCATGGCCCGCTGGGTCGACTGCGATCGTGCCGCCGCCACCCACAGCGCCGTCACGCGCACGGTCAGCTTGCCCTCGTCCAGCAACTGCTTGTAGAGATCCCACTTCGCCTGGTTGATGTTCAGGTCCTTCGCGCCCGTCATCCCTTCGCGACCAAACCCCTCGATGATCCGCAGCACGTTGTCGCGCATGTTGCCGCGGCCGCCGGCCGCCCGCCCGCCCCCGCACCGGACGCGAATCAGACCGGTGGCGCGCTCCTTCATCACCCCGGTCGGATTACCGTCCTTGTCGCGGTCGATCGTGCCGCCAGTCGGATCCGGGGTCTCCTTGGTGACACCCGAGAGCTTCATCGCGAGCGAGTTGGCCACGGCGTAGTGGCCGGTCGTATGGTTCAGATAGACGGGATTGTTCGGCGCCGCCTTGTCGAGATCCGCCGCCGTGATGTAGCGGCGCTCGGCGAGTTTGCCTTCGTCCCAGCCGCCGCCGCGCACCCACGCGCCCGCCGGCAACTTGCCGGCCCACGCCTTGACCTTGGCGATGACCTCGTCCATGTCGCGCGCATCGCCGAGGTCCAGCGTGTCGGCCGCCTCCGAGAAGTGCACGTGCGTGTCGATCAGGCCAGGCGTGGCCGTGCGGCCGAGCAGGTCGATCACCTCGGTCTTGTCGCCGACGAACGCCTTCGCGCCGCCACTCGACCCGACAAACACAATCTTGCCGTCACGGATCGCCACGGCCTGCGCCACCGTGTCTTTCGCGTCAACGGTGATGACGACGCCGTTCGTCAGCACGAGATCGGCCGGCGGCGTCTGCGAGAGCAGCAGCCCGCCGGCCAGCGGCAACGAGACTAAAAGGCCGAAGCCGAATCGTCTGGTCATGGCCGGGATTGTAGCGCGCGCCGGATGCGCGCGATGCTTCCGCCCGGCCGGCCGCCGCTACTCCACCAGCGTCGGATACAACCTGACCGCGATGGCGAGCAACGCGAGGAAGACCCCGCCCAGGACGCCAAAATCCAGCACGACGCTGTGGGCGGGCTCCGCGCCGACAATCAGCAGCCCCCGGAGGGCGTCCACCAGGTACGTCAGGGGATTGATCGCCGCCACCACGCGCAGCCAGCCGGGCATCAGGTCCAGCGGATAGATGGCGTTGCTCGCAAAGAACATCGGCATCGTCAGGAGCTGGCCGATGCCCATGAACCGTTCGCGCGTCTTCACGATGCACGCAATGATCAGGGAGAACGTCGAGAACAGCCCCGAGCCGAGCAGCACGCCGGCCAGCACGGCGACGACCGCGCCGGGGCTCCATTGGATGGGAATGCCCATCAGCAGCGCCAGCGCGTAAATCACGGCGGCCTGCACGAGGCCGCGGAACCCCGCCGACACGGCCTTGCCGAACACCAGCGAACTGCGCCGCGCGGGGCTGACCAGCAGCTTGTGCACGACGCCGAGGTCGCGCTCCCAAATGACGGCGATGCCGTAGAAGATGGCGCTGAACAGCACGCTCTGCGCGAGGATGCCTGGCGTAATGAAGGCCAGGTAGCCGACGCCGCCCGTGTCGATTCCCCGGGCGTGCGCCAGCACCTGCCCGAACACCGCGAGCCACAGCACCGGCTGGACGGCGCGCGAGAACATCTCCGTGGGATCGCGCAGGAGCTTGGTCAGCTCGACCTGGGCAATCGCGGTGCTCTCACGAATGAACCGGCCCACACCTGCCCCGTTCAGCCCAGACGACGCGCGGTCCGCCGCGTCTCGACCGCATTAGTGAAATCTCCGCTCTCGCGGATCCCGCCGCCCGCGTACCGCGCGAACACATCGTCCATGCTCGCGTCGTCGCCGAGCGACGCGCGCAGATCGGCCGGCTTGCCCTCGACCGCGATGCGGCCGGCGTGCAGGATCGCCAGCGCGTCGCAGAGTTCCTCCGCTTCTTCCATGTCGTGCGTGGTCATCAGCACCGTCATCCCGTAGTCGCGACGCAGGTCCCGCAGGCGATCGCGGACGGCACGACGCGCGATCGGATCGAGGCCCAGCGTCGGCTCGTCGAGAAACAGGATGGCCGGGCGATGCAGCATCGCCTGCGCCACTTCGAGCCGCCGAATCATGCCGCCGGAGTAGGTGCGCACCAGGGCGCTCGCGGAATCGGTGAGGCCCATGAACGCCAGCGCGTCACTGATGCGTCCGCGCATCTCCGCCCGCGGCAGGCCATAGAGCTTCGCGGAGAGCCGCAGATTTTCGTAACCGGTCAGCGCGCCGTCGGCCGACAGCGCCTGCGGCACGTAGCCGATTCGGCCGCGGACCTCGGCCGGCGCCGCGATGATGTCGAAGCCGCCGACCTGCGCCGTGCCGGACGTCGGCGGCAGCAGCGTCGTCAGCATCTTGGTGAGCGTGGTCTTCCCCGCCCCGTTGGCGCCCAGCAACCCGAAGATCGCGCCATAGGGAATCGTCAGATCGATGCGATCGACGGCGAGCACGCTGCCGAACCGGCGTGTGAGTTCGGTCGCGTGAATGGCCGGTCCGGAAGGCGCCACGGCCAGCCGCCTACCGGCGAGCGGGGTTGGCCTGGCCGCCGCCGAGGATCTTCGCGATCTCCGCCTCGAAGGTGCTGCCGGCCGGCGTCTTCTCGACGAAGCGCCCGATTTCCTTGCCGTCGCGGAAGAACACCCACGTCGGCACGCGCGTGATGTTCCACTTCTCGGTCAAGCCTTCGGTGTCCTTCTTCGTCCGATCCACGCCCACCATCGTCAACATCGCGTCGCCGATGCCGGCGGCCGCCATCGTCGCGACGTACCGCGGGACTTCGCGCTTGCTGTCGGGGCACCACGTGCCCAAGACCAGCAGCACGGTGTAGTTCTTCGGGCTACGCTTGATGGTCGCGACTGCGGCGGGATCGGGCACGTAGTGCTGCTCCCAGAGCAACGCCCAGGGCGCGTAGGCCTTCAGCGCCGCGGGGCTGACGTGACCAAGCAGCGGCGCCGGCGTCACGGGAGCGGCAGCCACAGGGCCGAGCGACGGGACCGGTGTCGCAGAGGGCGCGGGAACGGGCGCCGGAACCGGCACAGGCGCGGCCGGCGTCGGCTTCGCGCTGGCGGTCGGCGGTGTCACGGGGGTCGGCGCCGCTTTCGGGCCGCAGCTCGACGCCATCAGAATCGCCGCCGCGAGTCCGGCCGCGCTGCCCATCCGAACCAGCGGACCGGGCTCCCTGGATTCCCACGGCAGCGTCATGGCGGCTCTCCTCGCGAAAAGACGATCCAATCGTTGAGGATACCATTGCGTCGCCCCAACGTCGGACTCGGGCCCCAGGAGCGACCGGGAACTCTGGACCCTGGACCCTGGACGCTGGACTCAGGACTTGATGATCTCTCTCACGATGGCTTGCGGCCTCTGGTTCACCGTGAGGAACATGCGGCCGATGTACTCGCCAATCAGGCCGAGGATCACGAGCTGCGTGCCGGAGAAGACGAGCAGCGCGGCCATCAGCCAGCCGAACCCGTAGCTGGGGCCGATGTTGCGCAGCCACAGCACGAACACCACCACGAGCGCGACCATGCCGGCGGCCGCCAGAATCAGGCCCAGCACGGTCGCGATGCGCAGCGGCAGCAGCGAGAAGTTGATCCACGCGCTCAGCCAGAGGCGGATCAGCCGTCGCAAGGTATACGTGCTTTGCCCCGCGCGCCGAGCCTCGTGCCGCACCTCGATCGATCCGATGCGCTGCGTGACCTGCAGGATCAGGCCGTCGATATAGGGGTACGGACCGGCGTAGCGCACGACTTCATCCGCGATGAATTTCGTCACGCACCGAAAGCTCGACAGGTAGAAGCCGTGCGGCTTGTCAAGCGCCCAGTCGGTCATGCGATTCGTGAAACGGCTGCCCAGATTCCGGAAGAAGGAGTGCCGCTTCTCCTTGTAGTGCCCGAAGATGACATCGAGTCCGGTCCGCTTCGCCTCCAGCCACAGCCGGGCCGCCTCGGCCGGCGGGTTCTGTCCGTCGTCGTCCAAATTGACGATGTGCGCGCCGCGGGCGTGACGCCAGCCGGTGAGCACGGCGTTGTGCTCGCCATAGTTCCGGGCGTGTTCGATCAGGGTGATCGGCACGCGCGCCCCGGCCACCAGATCTCGGCAGACCTCGCTCGTGCGATCCTCGCTGCCATCGTTGACGAGGATAATCTCGTGGCCGCCCTCGATCGTGAGGGCCTCGATGTCCTTCACCACCGCGCCAATCGTCTCGGCGCTCCGGTAGAGGGGAATGACGAAGCTCAGCGCCAGGTCGGCCATGGACGGCTCATCATAACTGCGAACTTCGAAGTTCGAACTTCGGAGTTCACTTTGCTTTCCACTCCTGTATTCCCGCCGACCAGCCAGACTGCATCTTCAACTCGATGCGGAGCGCGGTCGTCGTCACCGGCGCGAAGGACACGACGTTGTACTTGTTGCGCTCGGCCCCGTACGGGCCCGCGGCCTGGACGGGCTTCCACGCGTCGCCGTCCTTGTAGAGCAGCCGCCACGTTTCCGGCACCCGGACCTCGCCGCGGCCGGTGTCGTCGAACCAGTAGACCTGGACCTCCGAGACCGCCGACGCCTTCGGGAACGCCATGTCCACGGTTTCGCTCGATCCCTTGAGCGGCCACCAGTCGAAGTACGCCGACGAGTCGGCCGAGTTGCGCGGGTCCTCGCCGTTGTTGATCATCGACGGGCTGAGCCTGTATTTGCCCGACACGGTGACCGTGCTCAGCATCGCGAGCGTCGGAAACGGCCTGGCCCAGGCGGACTTCTCGGTCCTCGGCAGCCACACCATCATCTCGCCACGGCCGCGGTTGGCCCACGCGTAGTACGGAATGGCGGTGAAGGGTCCGGTCTTCTTCAACACGCCGCCCTTGCCGTCATCTTCCAGCCACGTCGCGGTGCTCGTCACGACGGTGACGCCGTTCAGGAAGCCGGCCCGATGCTCCGACTTGAGCGGCGTGTCGTCCGCGAGCACGAGGTTGCGCACCTGGCCGTTGGGGTTGTCCGGCCACTCGGCGGCGTACACGATCGGTCCGCGCTGGATGGCCACGCGGCCGGCGTCAGCGGCCACCTGGTCGTGCGCCACCACCCGGCGCGGCGCCATGGGCAACTGGAGATCGATCGTATCGCCGGCTTTCCAGGCCCGCGTCACGGGCACGTAGCCCTTCGACGACAACGGATCGAGGATCGCGCTCCCGTTCACCCTGATGACGGCCGGCGCCGCCAGCGGATCGAGGAAGCGATACAGGTCACCCGGCACGACCTGGTTGCGCGCCCAGCCGGGGATGCGCACGTGGATCGTGAATGTGCCGGCCCGGTCCGGCGCAACGGTCAGCCTGACCGCGCCGTCCCACGGATAGGTCGTTGCCTGTGTCAGCGTGACCTTCGCGCCATTGTCGAGCGTGACCACGGCCGTGCCGGCTGCGAACAGGTTGACGAAGATCGCCTGGCCCTGCTTTGCGTACATGTAGCCCGGCACGGACGGCATGAACCGCGTGATGTTGCTCGGACAGCAGGCCACGCCGAACCACGCCTGCCGCGCGTGCTGGCCGCGCGACTCCAGGGGATTCGGATAGAAGAACGTCTTGCCGTCGAGCGCCACGCCGGAGATCAGGCCGTTGAAGAGCGTCCGCTCCATGACGTCCACGTACTTCGCGTCGCCCGTGAGGAGGAACATGCGCTCGTTCCAGAAGTCGTGGCCGACCGACGCGCACGTTTCGTTGTACGCCGTCATGTTCGGGAGTTCGTACGGCCGGCCGAAGGCCTCGCCGCTTCCCGACGCGCCGATGCCGCCGGTGATGTAGAGCTTCTTGCCGACGATGTCCGTCCAGATGGCGTCGAGCGCCTTGACGTAGGCCGCATCGCCGGTCAGCGCCGCGACGTCGGCCATGCCGGAATACATGTAGGTCGCGCGCACCGCGTGCCCCACCGCCTCGGTCTGATCGATGACCGGCGCAAACGACTGGTTGTACGTCGCGGGATGATTGCTCGACGCCGGCGCGTCCGGCTTGCGCGAATCGAGCAGGAACTTCGACAGGTCCAGGTACGCGCCCTGGCCCGTCACGCGATACAGGCGCACGAGCGCCATCTCCGTAATCTGATGCCCCGGCCAGATCGCGCGCTTGCCCGGACCAAACGTGTCGACGAGCAGATCGGCAAAGCGCGTGGCCACGGTGAGCAGTGTCCGCTTGCCGGTGGCCTGATAGTGCGCGACCGCCGCCTCCGTCAGGTGGCCGAAGTTGTACAGCTCGTGGCTATCGACCTTTTCCAGTTCCCACCGCTGCTTGCCCGCCCACGCATGCGGCGCGGCCGGGTTGATCGTGCGCGTCGTGTACAGGTAGCCGTCCTTCTCCTGCGCCGCGGCAATCTGCGCGATGTAGCCGTCCACCTTCGCCTCGAGCGCCGGATCGGGGCGCACCGCCAGCGTGTAGCTCGCGCCCTCAATGACCTTGTACAGATCGGTATCATCGAACGGATAGCCGGGCGCCTTCAGGCTGGCCGGGGTCTCACCGCGCAGCACCTGCGCCGCGCGGATGAAATTGTCGACGCGGCCCGTGGCCTCGCACTGATCGAAGGCCGTCTGGATCGAGGCCTGCCGGTTGATCTCGATCTTCGGCGCCCAGAATTGATCCGTGAGGTGCACGGCCTCGAAGGACACCGGCTGTACCGGGTAGTCCCGATCGAGCCGCGCCGCGCCCTGCACCGGCGCCGGCCGCGCCGGCGTGGCCTGCCGGTACGCCGACAGCGCGACCCCGGCCGCAACGACCGCCAACGAGAACACTGCCGTCGTAATGATCTTCTTCATCATGGTTCATCTGCCTTGCCCGGCCTATCGACCCTGGACTCCACTGGTGCGACGCGTGAGCACCTGATCCATGACGACGATGCCGATGACGACGACGCCGACGATCAAGCGGTCGTAGAACGTGGCGCCGGGAATCTGCGGCAGCGCGTTGCGCAACACGCCGAAGATCAGCGCGCCCAGCACGGCGCCGGCCACCGACCCGCGCCCGCCCACCAGGCTCGCGCCGCCCACGACCGCGGACGCGATGATATCCAGCTCGTAGCCGGTCGCCAGATCCGCCTTCCCCTGGCCTTGCACCACGGCCAGGACCACGCCGGACACCGCCGCCAGCAGTCCCGACAGGACGTAGGCCGAGGTCTTGATGCGATTCACCGGGACGCCGGAGAACAGCGCGGCCGTCTCGTTGCCGCCCACGGCGCACACGCTGCGGCCCCACTGATAGCCGGTCATCAGCCGCTGGAACACGATGGCCAGCACGATCATGACCATGGGGCCCCAGCCAGTCGATCGAGATACCCGCCACGTGCCAGTCTCGCGGCAGCTTCGCCGACAGGTCGTAGAACCGCGCCTGCGTGATGATGAACGCCGAGCCGCGCAGGATGCCCATCACGCCCAGCGTCGCGATGAACGGCGGCAACTGCACGCGGACGATGAGCCACGAGGAGAACAATCCGGCCAGTGCGCCGATCGCCAGGCCGACCGTCGCGCCCGCCCATAGCGGCCAGCCCGCTTCGACGAACAGATAGCCCGTGATGACCGTCGTCAGCGCGATGATCGCGCCGGGCGCGAGGTCGATGCCGCCGGAAATGATCACGACGGCCGCCCCGATCGCGGCGATGCCGTAGATCGAGGAGTACTTGAAGATCAAAAGGCAGTTGTTGAAGTTGAGAAACGGATGCGACCGGCCCGCCTCGGGCCAGAGGTACCAGGCGAAGAACAGCACCTCGACCAGCAGAATCGCGACGGTGCTGAACTCGCGCGCGCGCCAGAGTGCCTTCATGCCTGCACCGCCACCTCGTGTGTCGCCAATTGCATGACGGCTTCCTCCGTCGCAGATGCGGCGTCCATTTCGCCGCGCAGATGCCCTTCCCGCATGACCACGATGCGGTCCACCAGCGCCAGCACCTCGGGCAAATCGCTCGAGACGACCAGGCACGCCATGCCTGCGGCCGCCCGCTCGCGGATCAGGTTGTGGATTTCGAACTTCGCGCCGACGTCCACGCCCTTCGTCGGTTCGTCGAGCAGCAGCACTCGCGGCTCGGTGGCCAGCCACTTGGCCGCCACGACCTTCTGCTGGTTGCCGCCGCTCAGCGATTCCGGCATGTCCGTGACCGAGCCGGTGCGAATCGCCAGACTCGAGACCTGCGACTCCGCCATCCGCACTTCCCGACCGCCATCGATGGGCCCCAGCCCTTGCCGGGCGGCGGACGGCAGCGCCATGTTGTGCCGAATCGACAGATTGAAGTGCAGACCGAGCCGCTGCCGATCTTCGGGCACGAGCGCAAGGCCGGCTCGCGACGCATCCCGCGCGGATCGGAACGCGACCTCCCGTCCGTCGACCCACACCCGGCCGGCCGTGCGGGGCGCCAATCCGAACACCGTTTCCAGCAGCTCCGTGCGGCCCGAACCGACGAGGCCGAACACGCCCACGATCTCGCCGGCGCGCACGTCGAGCGAGACGTCGCGGAACCAGGGCTCCCGCGACAACCCCTGCACCGACAGCGCCGGCGCGGCGCCCGTGACGGCCGCCGGCCGTTGGACGCGCGCGGGCGGCTCGCGCCCCACCATCGCGCGCACAATCGTCTCCGGCGTCGTCGTGGCGCGCGCGTAGGTGCCGACGAAGCCGCCGTCGCGCAGCACGGTGATGCGATCGCACAAGCGAAAGACCTCGGGCAGGCGGTGCGAGACGAAGAGCAGGGTCACGCCGCGCTGCCGGAGTTCCTGCAGGATCCGGAACAGGTGCTCCACCTCCGCGTCGGTCAGCGACGTGGTCGGCTCGTCGAGCACGAGGACGCGGCAGTCGAACGCCAGCGCGCGCGCCACCTGGACCAGTTGCGCCGTCGCCGCCGAGGCATGCTCCATCGGCAGATCGGGATCGATGGCCAGGCGGAGGCCGTCGAGCAGCACCCGCGTGCGATCGCGCATCGCGCGCTCGTCGAGGCGGCCGCCGGCCCTGGTGATTTCCCGGCCGGCGAAAATATTGCCGGCCACCGTCAGGTTGGGAAACGCCAGGCGTTCCTGGAACACCATGCCGATGCCGCCGGCCAGCGCCTCGCGCGGGCTGGCGTGGTCGAACGGCTGGCCGTTCAGCCGCACCTCGCCCGCGATCGGGGCGCGTGATGCCCGCGAGAATCTTCAGCAGCGTGGACTTGCCGGCGCCGTTTTCTCCGACGACCGCATGCGCTTCCCCGCTGGCCACACCGAACGAGATGCCGCGCAGCGCGCGCACCGCGCCGAACGACTTGTGCACGTCGCGGAACTCGAGCGCGCCCAGGTCAGCCGCCAAAGCGGTTCACCTTCTTGCCGCGCATGCCGGGCCGCACGCGGAACAGACCGCCGGCCAACGGCTGATCCGCCCGCGCGGTCTTGTCCAGTCCGATCCACGCGGTCGTGATGTACAAGTCAGTCAGGTCGGGCCCGCCGAACGCGCACTTGGTCGTCTGCGCCGCCGGCACCGGGATGATCAGATCGAGCCGGCCGTCCGGCGCATAGCGATGCACCGATCCGCCCTCCCATAACCCGACCCACACGAAGCCGTCGGCATCGACGATGAGGCCGTCGGGATAACCGATGTCGAGGGGAAACTCCATGAACGGGCGCCGGTTGGTGATCGTGCCCATGGTGGGCTCGAAGTCGAACATGTCCACGCGGCTGAGCGCGAGGTCGGTGAAGTAGAACGTGCGGCCGTCGGGACTCCAGTCCAGGCCGTTCGACACCGTCACCTTCGTCAGCACGCGGCGTACGCTGCCGTCCGGATCGAGCCGGTACAGCGATCCGCGTTCACGCACACCGCCCATGCCCATCGTGCCGGCCCACAGGCGTCCGCGTGCATCCACATAGCCGTCGTTCATGCGGTTGTTCGGCTGGTCCGCTTCAACCGCGGCCACGAGCGACTGGCGGCCGGTCTTGGGATCGACCCGATAGAACCCCCCGGCCGCGCCGGCGATCCAATCGCCCCGCTCGGACAGCGCCACGCAGCCGACCGGACGGCCGACCTCCACGGTGCGGTCCTGGCCGGTGGCCGGATCGAATTCGTGAATGTGGCCTTTCATGATGTCGACGAACACCAGCCGCTGGCGCCGGTCGTCCCAAATCGGTCCTTCACCCAGTTCGCATTTGGCGTCGAGCACCAGGTCGCAGGTCACCGTGACTCCCACCGTCCATCGCGCTGGCGCGGAATGCCGAGCGGATTGACCTCCTGCAGCTCCGGCGGCAGCAGGGCGTCCGGAACAGCCTGATACGCCACCGGCCGCAAGAATCGGCGAATCGCCGTCGCCCCGACCGACGAGTGCAGGGACGACGTGCTCGCGGGATACGGGCCGCCATGGTTCATGGCCGCCACGACCGCGAGACCCGTCGGATAGCCGTTGTAGATGACGCGTCCGACTTTGGTCGCGACGATCGCGAGCAGCCGACGTGCCCACGCCTCGTCTCCGGCATCAGCGTGGAGCGTGGCCGTCAGCTGGCCGTCAAACCGGCTGGCGGCATCGGCCATGCGCGCCGCGTCGGTCCGGACGATGATCGCCACGGGGCCGAAGTGCTCGAGTCGGAGCGCCGCGTGCGCGAAGAACGTGCGCTCGTCGGTCGTGAACAGGCGCGGCGCGACATGCACGCCGGCGGCGGGCACCGGGCACGGCTCGGCGATGGCGCGGACGCCGGGGACCGCGGCCGTGTTGGCCATCTTCGTGACCAGCGTGTCGCGCAAACCGGCGTTCAGCAGCACGCTGGCGTCCTGCGTCGCGATGCGCGCCGCCATCGCGCGGACCAGGACATCGCCCGCCGCGCCAGTGGGCACGAACACCACGCCCGGCTTCGTGCAGAACTGGCCGAAGCCCATCGTCATCGACCCCACGTAGCCATCGGCGATCGCGTCCGGCCGCGCCTGGGCGGCCGCCTCGCCGATGAACAGCGGATTGATGCTGCCGAGCTCGCCGTAGAACGGGATCGGCTCGGGCCGGGCCGCGGCGACGTCGTACAAAAGACGGCCGACGGCCTGCGATCCGGTGAAACCGATGGCGGCGATCTCGGGGGCGCTGACGACCGCGCGTGACACGGCCGGCTCGCCGCTCTGCAAGAGCGACAGGATTTCTTGCGGCGCGCCGGTCGCGGCGACGGCCTCGGCAAACGCGCGCGCCGCCATGGCGGACGTACGCGGATGCGACGGATGTCCTTTGACGACGACCGGGCAGCCGGCCGCGAGGGCGCTGGCGGTGTCGCCGCCGAGCACGCCGTAGGCGACCGGGAAGTTGCTGGGCGAAAAGACGCCGACCGGGCCGAGCGGCACGAGCATGCGGCGCAGGTCCGGGCGCGGCGGCCGGGCGTCCGGACCCGCGGATGTCAGGATCGCCTCCACGTGGGCGCCCTGCTCGATCACGCCCGCGAACGCCCGGAGTTGCAGGAGCGTCCGATCGAGTTCGCCCTGAAAGCGCGGTTCCCCCAGTCCCGTTTCGAAGTCGGCAACGCGGACGATTTCGGGCCGGATCGCCTCGAGCGCATCTGCGGCCGCCCGGAGCACGCGGGCGCGGTCGCGGGCAGGCGTCGCGGCCCACACCGGGGCGACGGCGCCAGCTCGGCGGGCCGCCGCGGCCACATCACCCAGCGAGCAGGCCGGCACGTCAGGGCCGTGCTCGCCGGTGCGAGGATTGATCGATGCCAATACCCCCACGCGCGACATCGTAATACGATATGCCCGTTCCGTTGCGCCCGAGACGCGCCTGAGGTCCCCTATGTCATCCCGCCTGTCGACGTTGCCGAGAGTGATCGCCGTCACCGCCGCGCTTGCCGGCCTGGCGCTTGCCGCCGGATGCGGCCGTAGTGGATCATTGGCCCCGGAGCCGACGATCAAACCCCGACTCACCCAGGTGCCGTTCGAACGCACGCCGGACGGCCAGCTCGTGGACATCATCACGCTGCGCAACGGCAACGGCATCGAGATGACGGTCCTGACCTACGGCGGGGTCATCATGTCGCTCCGCACGCCGGATCGCACGGGCGCGCTCGACGACATCGTCCTGGGCTTCGACGACCTCAAGTCCTACATCGAGAAGTCGCCGTACTTCGGGTGCCTGATCGGCCGCTACGGCAACCGCATCGCCAAAGGCAAGTTCACGCTGGACGGCCAGGGCTACACGCTCGCGACCAACAACGGCGTCAACCACCTGCACGGCGGCGTGAAGGGCTGGGACAAGGCCGTCTGGGGCGTTCGACGCGTTTCAGCACGCCGACGGCGTCGGCGTCGTGCTGACCCACACCAGCAAGGACGGCGACGAGGGCTACCCGGGCACGGTGAAGGCCAAGAGTCACCTACACGCTCACCGAGAAGAACGAGCTGATTGTCGACTACGAGGCCACGACCGACAAGGCGACGGTCATCAATCTGACGCAGCACAGCTACTTCAACCTGGCGGGCGCCAAGGCCAACGACATTCTCGGCCACGAATTGATGCTGAACGCGGCGCAGTACACGCCGGTGGACGACACGCTGATTCCGACCGGGCAGATCGCGCCGGTGGACGGCACGCCGTTCGATTTCCGGACGTCCACGGCGATTGGCGCGCGCATCAACGACAAGAACGAGCAGCTCACGCGCGGCAAGGGCTACGACCACAACTTCGTGCTGACGCGAACCGGCACAGGCCTGTCCGAAGCCGCGCGCGTCGTCGAGCCGATCACGGGGCGGACGATGACGATCGCCACGACCGAGCCGGGGATTCAGTTCTACTCAGGCAATTTCCTCGACGGGACGCTGAAGGGCAAGGGTGGGCGCGTGTATCCGAACCGGTCCGGCTTCTGTCTGGAGACGCAGCACTACCCGGATTCCCCGAACCAGGCCAACTTCCCGACGACGACGCTGAAGCCCGGCGAGACCTACAAGACGCAGACGGTGTTCACGTTTAAGTAGGGGACGGGTCTCAACTGTGGAAAACTCTGTGGACTTTGTCGACAAAGTCCACAGAGTTTTCCGACAGTTCGAGACCCGTCCCCTACCACCGCTGGTGCACGTGCGGACGGATGAGACGGTCGTACACGTCGCGCGCGGCGGCCATCGTCGCCGCATCCAACGGCGGGAGCGCAGCGGCGGCGACATTATCCCGCACCTGAGCGGGCGTCTTCGCGCCGGGGATCGCGCACGTCACCTCGTCCCACATCAGGATCCATCGCAGCGCGAACTGGCCGAGCGTGGCACCGGCCGGCACGAGCGGCCGAAGCGCCTCGACCGCCGCCAGTCCCACGTCGTACGGCACACCTGAAAACGTCTCGCCTTGATCGAAGCGCTCGCCGTGCCGATTGAAATGACGGTGGTCGTCGGCGGCGAACGCCGACGATGCGGAGAGGCGGCCGGTCAGAAGCCCGCTGGCGAGCGGCACGCGAGCGATGATGCCGACACCGGCGCGCGCCGCCTCCGCAAACAGCGTCTCGGCCGGCTTGATCCGGAACAGATTGAAGATGATCTGGACCGACTGCACGTGTGGATGCCGCAGCGCCCGGCGGGCCTCATCCACGGTCTCGACGCTCACGCCATAGTGGCGCAGTTTCCCCGCCGTAACCAGATCGTCCAGCACCCCGAACACCTCAGGCCGGTCGTAGACGTCCGGGTGCGGGCAGTGGAGCTGGAGGAGGTCGATCGCGTCCGTGCGGAGGTTCTTGAGGCTCGCGTCAATCCAGACGTTCAAATTCTCGCGCGAATAACCGTCCGCGGCCTGGACCGGCAGCTTCCGCCCCGCTTTGGTGGCGACGTGAATCGTGTCGCGCGGACGCTCGCGGCGCAGGCGCGCGACGAGCCGTTCGCTGCGGCCGTCGCCGTACACGTCGGCCGTGTCGATGAAGTTGACGCCGGAGTCGATGGCCGCATGCAGCGCGCGCATCGACTCTTCGTCGTCCACCGCGCCCCAGAAACCGCCGATCGCCCATGCGCCGAGGCTGATCGGCGAGACCAGCAGGCCGGTGCGGCCGAGCGGACGCCGATCGTTCATCCCCACAGCGACCGCGGATACACGCCGCGCGCGGTGAGATCGACCAGGCCGGACATGACTTCGGCCTTGTCCTCCTGATAGGTCAGGCCGAACCACGGCCCGGGCGCTTCCTGGGCGCGAACTTGGAGCGTGCCTTCCGCGATCAGTTCGTTGATGACCTCGGGTAACAGGAATTCGGTGTCGGGCGACCCGGCACCGTCCCGCAGAAACGCCTCGAACTTCGTCCCCAACAGCGAGAACAGCGACGGCGGGAAGACCCAGAAGTTCATGGACACGAGCTCGCTGCCGTCGAAGCTGACGGACGCGTGCCGCCCGGCCGCCACGAGGCGCTCGCCCTCTCGCGCGATGCCCATCACTTCCTCGAGGCGCGTGACACGTCCGTCGCGCGCCTGACACCACCCGCGCTTCACGGGGCCGTACGGCGACAGCGTGCGATCGAGCCGCATCGCGACGACGCTGGCGACGCCGCGCGCGCCCGCCAGATCCGCGGCCTCGGCGCCCAGTCGATACGCCTCCGCACCGTAGAAATCATCCGCGTTCATCACGGCAAACGGCGTCTGCACGACGTCGCGCACCGTGAGCACGGCCTGGCCTGTCCCCCAGGGCTTCGTGCGGCCCGCCGCCGAGAATCCCGCGGGAATGTCGTCGAGCCGCTGGACGATCCAGGTCGTCTCGATCGCGCGTCCGACCCGGGCCGCCAATTGCCTGAACTCCGGTTCCAACTCCGCCCGGATGATGCAGACCGCGCGGTCAAACCCCGCGCGCTTCGCGTCGAACAGCGCGTACTCCAGCAGCCATTCGCCCTGCGGCCCGACGGGCGTCGTCTGCTTCGGCCCGCCGAAGCGCGACCCCGCGCCGGCGGCCATGATCACCAGTGTCTTCGACATCGTGTGATTGTAGGGGACGGGTCTCAATTGTGGAAAACTCTGTGGACTTTTTCGACAGAGTCCCCAGAGTTTTCCACAATTGAGACCCGTCCCCCAGCGCCGCGGCCGCGCCGGGGCGGGGCGGCCAGCGACTTGACCTTCGCGCGCCAGTCGGCCGGCGTCATCGCCTTCATGTCCGCCTGCGACATCGCCGCGAACACCATCTCGCGCAGCATCGGCAGGAACGGGAACTCGAGCGCGGCCTTGGGCCGCGCGGCGCGGTCGAGAATCGCGACCTTCTCGTCGCGCCAGGATTCGAGCGGCACCGCGTTCAGCGCCAGCACGTCCAGCGTCTCGAGGCCGACGGCACCCACATCCGACAGATCGGCCACCAGCGGCGCCACTTCCGCGAGCGCCGGCGCGCGCGCGATCAGCGCCTCGAGCGCCTGACGGCTGTCGCGCCACTGCCGGAAGGTGGCGCGAAGATGCTCACGCCCAGCCGCGAACCGCGGCCCGTCCGCCAGCAGCCCATCCATCAGCCGCCGAGCCTGCATGGCGCCGGAACTGTCCGCGCTCACCGCATCCACGAGATGCGTCAGCGGCCCCAGCGTCGTCCACTTCTGCTGCCCGCCCCGCTGATAGCCCTTCACCGGCTCGACGACGTTCGCGAGTATTTGCAGGGCGGCCACGTCGCGCCCGCCCACCAGGCGCCGCAGCAGCATCTCCCCGTTGCGCTCGTGCGTGAGGCCCACTTCCTCGAGTTCGATACTCACCTTCTCGAGCCGGCGGTACATGTCATCCACGTCGTTCACGTCCCGCGGCGACCAGAACCGCTCGGCGATCGCCGCCGTACGGGGCCACAGGCGCGAGTCAATCGTCTCCGGCCCGACCCACTCGCCCCACATCGTCGCCTCGCCGCCCAGGACGTGCGCGGCCTCGGCGTCCGTCAGGCCGCTGTTCGCCGGCAGCGGATCCACGGCGTAGTGGCGCGCCGCGGTCTCCATCAGGTCGATGTAATAGCCGTTCGACAGCACGCC
Source organism: uncultured Acidobacteriota bacterium (assembly GCA_963751445.1). Lineage (GTDB taxonomy): Bacteria > Acidobacteriota > Vicinamibacteria > Vicinamibacterales > SCN-69-37 > DASUGC01. The sequence continues at coordinate 311,718 of CAVVUL010000011.1, forward strand.
GTCGTAGCCGGCCTTGGCCGCATCGAACAGCGCCTTCTGCCCGCGCCACGAATGCACGACCGCCTCCTTCGGCAGGCCAGGCTGGAAGATTTCGTCCCACCCCATCATCCGCTTGCCGTGCTTCTTCAGAATCACCAGCAGACGCTGGTTGAAATACGTCTGCAGGCCATGCGCGTCCGCGATCTTCTTCTCTTTCATGAACGCCTGAATCTTCGGATTCGCGGCCCACTGCTTGCCGTTGTTCTCGTCGCCGCCGATGTGCCAGTACGGGTCCGGGAAGAGCTTGACCATCTCGCCGATGAACCCGTCGATGAACTTGTAGGTGGATTCGCGCGTCGGGTCGAACGCGGGATCGAACACGCCGAATCCGCGCGCGATCGTGTACGGCCCGGGCGCGCTCGCGAGTTCCGGATACCCGACGACCCAACTCGTCACGTGCCCCGGCATGTCGAACTCGGGCACGACGCGAATGCCCCGCTGCCTCGCGTATTCGACGATGTCGCGCAGTTGCGCCTGCGTGTAGTAGTCGCCGTCCGACCCGAGTTCCTGCAGCTTCGGATACTTGAAGCTCTCGACGCGGAAGCCCTGGTCCTCGCTCAGGTGGAAGTGCAGGACATTCATCTTCACCGCCGCCATGCCGTCGAGCTGCCGCTTGATCACCTCGACGGGCTCGAAATGGCGCCCGGCGTCGATCAGCAATCCGCGCCACTTGAAGCGGGGCTTGTCCTGGATCTCGACGGCCGGAATGAAGAATCCGTGCGCGTCGCCGGACAGAAGCTGCAGGAACGTCTCGATCCCGCGCATGGCGCCGACGGTCGTCGGCGCGCGAAGCACAATCTGGGAGCCGGATGCCGTCAGTCCGTACGACTCGTCCTCATCCAGCGACGGCAGCGCCGCGCCGGGGCCCTGGCAGTCGATGACGAGCGTGGCGGCCGCGGCGTCGGAGGCGAAGCCGCGCGCCATCAGGTAGCCGGTGCGGCTTTCGAGCCGCCGCATGGCGCGCTGGATCGCGGCGCGGAGCCGGTCGTCCTGGAAGCCACGCAGGGCCACGGTGGTGGATGAGGTGATCGGCACGCGGCCATTCGCCGGCTTCACGGACGCCGGCATCGGCATCAACATGAATGAGGCAGGAACCTGCGCCTGCGGGCTGGCCATCGTGATGCCGCTGACCAGAAACGCCGCCGCGCCGAACAACCCGATCGCCCCGCCCATCCGCAAGAGACCCGATTCTCATGGGGCTGATCCTACCGTGGAGTCAGCGGAGGGTGACGAGTTCATGGGGTGTCAGTTCACACGGAGGGCACGGAGGGACGGAGGCACGGAGAGTTACTTGGGGGGCTCCTGATTGGCGCCAGCTTGTCAGGAGCAGCGGGCTGGCCATTCCCAAATGAACTTTCCGCGCCTCCGTTACTCCGTGCCTCCGTGCGAACTGACACTCCCGTTCACGCGTAGAGCCGCAGGTGGCTGACATCCCCGCCCACGGTGTCGAGCCGAATTCCGGCGATCTTCAGCGGCGTGAATCGCTCGAGACGTGCGTAGCCCACCGTCGAGCCTCGGGCCAGTTCCGTGGTGAAGTGCAGGTCCTCTGCGGTGGCCGCCGACAGCACCCAACTCGAGATTCGCTGTCCTTGCTCGATGTCCTCTTCCAGCCGCACGATTCCGGCCGTCACCTCGCGACCCGTGCCAAGCCAGATCGTCTTCTGGTTGCCGCCGGACACGCTGTCCCCCGTGGCATCCCGCATCAGGTCCTCCGCGAACATCGCCCGCCGCCGCTCCGCGAACCCCATCAGCCGCTCGACGTCCGTCGGATGCAGCACGCCATCTTTGGTGGGCGGCACATTTAGCAGCAGCTTCGCGTTGCGGCCGACCGAATCGGAAGTACAGATTCACCAGCGCCTCGACCGTCCGCACGCGCCCATCGTCCGCCGGGTGATAGAACCAGCCGGGGCGAATCGACGTGTCGCACTCGGCGGGCCGCCAGACCGAACCGTTCGGATCGCCGTGCTGCAGCGAATCGATGATGCCGGGCCCGCTCACGCCCGGCACGCGGACGATGTCGGGATTGACCGTGGACCAGTTGGGATCGCCGGCCGAGCCGGTCTCGTTGCCGCACCAGCGCACGTCCGGCCCGGCGTCCGAGAACATCACCGCGCGCGGCTGCATCCGCCGCACTTCGCCCCACACCCGCGGCCAGTCGTATTCCTGCTTCTTGCCGTTCGGCCCCTCGCCGTTCGCGCCGTCGAACCACACTTCGTGGATCTCGCCGTAGTTGGTCAGCAACTCCCGAAGCTGGTCGACGTAGAGATCGTTGTAGCGCGGCGAGTCGCCGTACAACGGATTGTTGCGGTCCCACGGCGAGAGATACAGGCCCGGCTTCAGGCCCTCGGCGCGGCACGCGTCGACGAACTCCTTCACGAGGTCGCCCCGGCCTCCCCGCCATGGGCTCGACGCCACGCTGTGTTTCGTCGTCCGGCTCGGCCACAGGCAGAAGCCGTCGTGGTGCTTGGCGGTGAGAATCATCGCGCGGAAGCCGGCGGCCTTCGCGGTCCGCGCCCACTCGCGCGCGTCGAGCTTCGCCGGCGCGAAGATCGCGGGATCCTCCTTGCCGTCGCCCCACTCGCGATCGGTGAACGTGTTGACGCCGAAGTGCAGGAACATGGCCAGCTCGTCGCGCTGCCACTCGAGTTGCGACGGCGTCGGGCGCGGGCGATCGGCCTGGGCGGGGCTCACCCCCGCAGTCGCGCCCTGCCTGGCGCGCAGAAACGGCGTGCCGGCCAGGGCGGCAGCGCCGGTCACGAGAAAGGTCCGTCGGTCCATGGGCCAGAGTATCGCTCAGTCGCACCGACCGGGTATCATCGAAATCATGAAGAAACTGCTGTCGCTCGCCGCCGTCATGCTCGCCATTTCGGCCACCCTGTTCGCGCAGGCCAAGAAGGAGACGCTCGAAGGCGTCCGGAACTTCACGGTCGTGGACGCCACGATCGGCTGCGCCGGCGCCACCGAAGTCACGGCCATCCCGGCCATCGCGGCCAAAGGCTACAAGGCCATCGTCAACCTGCGCCTCGAGACCGAGGCGGGCGCCGCCATCCCCGAGTCGCGCGCGGCCGCCGAGAAGGCCGGCATCAAGTTCATCCACCTGCCGTTCAACGCCACCGCGCCGGACATGGCGGTGGCCGACGCGTTCATCAAGGCCGTGACCGACCCGGCGAACCAGCCGGTCTTCATCCATTGCGCCAGCGCCAATCGCGCGGCGGCACTCTGGATGACCAAGCGCCTGCTGGTGGACAAGTGGGACGATGCGAAGGCGCTCGAAGAGGCCAGGTTGATCGGCCTGACCAACGCCGGGCTCGAGAAGTTCGCGATGGATTACGTCGCGGCGCGGCGGAAGTAGGGGCTACACGCTGGCGGCGACGGCCGATTCGATGTAGGCCTCTGCGGCGGCCAGGCTGTCGAACACGCGCATCGTCACCCACGCACTCGCGAGCGAGGCGAACAGACGCGCCGTGCCAAAGGACACGAGATTACTGCGGTCCACGACGATGGCCCGGGGCGCCATGGGGGCGTCGGCGAGGAGCGACCGCCCGTGTTCCGCGAGCTTCTGCAGGTCGCGCGCACCAAACCTCGGCGTGGCCCCACGGGTGTCGATCACTTCGTGGTATCGCTGGCCTCGCATCTCGCGAACGGCGTCGAGGTGCTGCCGGATATCATCGGCCGTGACTTCGCCCTGGACCCTGGTCCAGAGCACACCGAATCGAGTCATCGAGGCGTCGGACTATTGCCATATGGGCCTGCGACGTCAGTCTATCAACAGGTTCCGGCGCCCCCAAGGGGTGCCGGCGGAGCCGAAGGCGGGCTCGTGGCCGTGACGCTGGCGGGGCTGCTATAATGCGGGGTTCCTGGTCGTAGCGGGCGGTCATTCGTCCGGCGTGACGTGCGGAAGTGGCGGAATTGGCAGACGCGCAAGCCTCAGGAGCTTGTGGCCGCAAGGTCGTGGAGGTTCGAGTCCTCTCTTCCGCACCAATACTGATCCGGGGGCGTTGCCCCCGGACCCCCGGCTCGCTCTCTCGCGCGATTCGCCTCTCGGAAAATGCCCTCAGGCAAATCGCGGCTCGATTCGCGAGGCCTCGCGTCGCGTCGCTCGCTCGGCACGGACGGTTCGGGCGTTGCCCCCGGACCCCCGGCTCGCTCTCTCGCGCGATTCGCCTCTCGGAAAATGCCCTCAGGCAAATCGCGGCTCGATTCGCGAGGCCTCGCGTCGCGTCGCTCGCTCGGCACGGACGGTTCGGGCGTTGCCCCCGGACCCCCGGCTCGCTCTCTCGCGCGATTCGCCTCTCGGAAAATGCCCTCAGGCAAATCGCGGCTCGATTCGCGAGGCCTCGCGTCGCGTCGCTCGCTCGGCACGGACGGTTCGGGCGTTGCCCCCGGACCCCCGGCTCGCTTGCCCGCCGAAGCGCATCCAGCGCGAAGGCGGGCTCACTCGCGCAACCCGCCTCCCGTCACCAGCGCCCAGGCAGGTTGCGCTCCGTTCGCGGGGGCGCCCGGCGCTTCGCGCGGCTCGCGGCCGCGGCACCTCCAGCATGACCGTCCCGGACTTGTCGTGGTTATGGGGCGGGTTCCAGAGCGCCACGCGGATCTTGACCTCGGCGTGGCCATCGGCCCTCATTTTGGCGGCGAATTCCAAGCCGGGTTCTGTCGTCTTCTTCCCGCGATCGACGTCACCCTTCAACGACACGCCGTCACAGGTGAACGTCGAAAGCTGGCGATGCTCATCCAGGGTGAACCACTCGCCGTTCCGAAATGACGACGGGTCGAGCGCGGGGAATTTCGCGGTCAGGACCATCGGCGACGTGAAGGCCGTGTCACCGACCGGGCCATCTTTGACGCTCTGTTGCGCGTGCTGGGCCGGTATGACGGCCCCCGTGAGCACCGCACCCAACAGCAGCGACACGCCGATCGCCGACGCATTCAACATGTCGCCCCCTCGCTGCTCGCGCCAGCCGTCACTTGCCAGAACCGCCCAACAGGTTCACGTCTCCTAAATCCGCGCCCGTGTAATACGAGATCGCCAGAAGGCCGACCGCCATGCCGACGAGCGCGAGTACGGCCAAGGTCTTCGTGCCCCACCCAACCGAGTTCCGCCGGGGTGGCTGCGCGGACACTGCGCGCGCCCCGCGGGCCGCCGCCGTGCTCTGACGAAGCAGATCGCCGCGAGGCGGTTCCTTCGTCACAGGCACCGGGGCGCTACCGTCCCGCGGCCCCTGGACGAGCTTGGCAAACGCGACGGGACTGAGAAGGGCCGGGCGGGTGGGTTGGTCACGAGGCGGAGCGGCCTCGGGTGACTGCGCCGCCGCGGTGGGCGCGGCGAATAGGGTGAAGGCGACCGATAACGCCGCGAGTCGCCGCAGGGGCCCGAAAATGCGTGCCATAGTGACCTCCGCTGTCTAATGCGACAGGTCGGACACCTGCGGCTCAGGGCGACCCGCCGTCGCCAGCGCTACTTCCCCCCACCAGCGTCTTCGCGATACCTGGCCACGTCCGACGCCCCAGCGCACCTGATCCGCCCGCCTCGATGGAGTGACGATCGGGCACGGAACCACGACTTTGATGCCACCCGATGGCTGATCCGGGCGCATAATGCGCCATCGCCTGAAGGAGGCCTCATGCGGCGTTCCGTGCTTCGTCTGTCGTTGGTGATCGCGGTGCTCTTCGGCGTCTCTGTTCAGACACAGGTCGCCCCCCCTCAGGGCCAGAGTGCCGCTGCCAGCCTGTTCGTGGGGCGCTGGCAAATCGACATCCGGCCACCGGCGGGTCAGACCGGGGGCCTCCAGGTCATTCCGTTCTGCATCGTGGAAATCAGCGGCGGGCCCGCCCTGTCGGCCAAGATCATCGCGGCCATGGCCGGCGCGCCGGCGGACGCCGTGACCGTCGCGAGCATCGCGGTCAAAGACGACCAACTGACCCTGGCGCTCTCCTTCATGGGCCGGCAGACGATCACGTTCATCGGCAAGCGGGCGGGCGATCACCTCGAAGGCACGGCCGCGGCCGACACCGACCCGACGCCGGCGTCGTGGACGGGCACGGCGACGACGACAGACAAGATGCCCTCGGCCGGCGAAACCGTGGCAGCCGCACAGGCCGCGCAACCGGCAGACCAGAAGGCGTACACCGCGGCCGTCGGCAAGCCGTCAGCCGCAGACCGCGCCGCGGCGTTCAAGCAGTTCCTGACGGATTTCCCGGACTCGACGTTGAAGGAACAGGCCACGATGCAGTTGGCGCAGAGCCTGCCGACGCCCGCCGAGAAGGCCGCCGCGCTGAACGCGTTCCTCAAGGACTTCCCCACCTCGCGGCTCCGCGAGCAGGCGGAGTACCAGCTCACGGCGACCCGCACGAATGCCGCCGAGCGACAGCAGGCCGAAGACGCGTTCCTCACAGACCATCCGAAGAGCCCGTACGCCAGCACCATCTACGGCCGCCGGTTCGACACGTTGGTGAACCAGAAGCCGGCGGACACGGCCAAGCTCACCTCGGTGATCGACGGCATGATCGCGGCCAGCCCGGCCTCGGGGGCGGGACGCGCCGCCACGATGAATACGATCGCGGATCGCCTGATGGCGAAAGATCTGCTGCTGGATCGAGCGCTCGACGCGATCCAGCAGGGCCTGGCCGCCGCCGGCGACAAGACGCCGCCCGCCAGCCTCGCGATCTACACGACGACGCTCGGCCAGGTGCTCTTCAAGCTGAAGCGCTACGACGAGGCGGGTGACGCGCTCAAGAAGGCCCTGACGCTGGCAGGCGGGGACGGCGACGGCGAACTGCATCTGTTCCTCGGCAAATACTACGAAGTGAAGAACGACGAAACGGCCGCGCTCGACGCGTATCTCAAGGCCTATCAGATGGGCTCGCCGTACGACACGAAAGCGCTGCTCGACCGCCTCTACACCAAGAAGTACGGCAGCACCGCGAGCCTCGAGGCCAAGCTCGATGAGATCTATCGCGCCAAACCCAAGGCGTTCGATCCCGGTCACTTCGCGCGCACGCCGCCGCCGGCCGCCGGCACGCCCGCACGCACGGTCCTCGCCGAACTGTTCACCGGCGCCGAGTGCGCGCCGTGCGTCGCGGCGGACCTGGCGTTCGACGGCTTCAGCGAGCGGTACGAACCGGGCGCCGTCGCCGTGCTCGTGTATCACTTGCACATTCCCGGCCCGGATCCGATGACCAATGCGGACACGGAGGCGCGCGGGAAGTACTACGGCGTCAACGGCACGCCGACCACGGTGATTGACGGCGCCGCGCTCTCGTCGGGCGGCGGGTCAGCGTCCGCCGCGGGCGCCCGCTTCAAGGAATACACGGGCAAGATCGAGAGCCGCTTCGACACGAAGCCGCTCGCGGTGTTGTCGGGCTTTTCGTCCAAGGTGAATGGCCGGAAGATCGCCATCACCGGCGAGGCGTCGCTCACCGCCGATGCCGCCGACCGCGCCGGCCACGCCACGCTGCACGTGGCGCTTGTCGAGGACTCCGTGCGCTACGTCGGGTCCAACGGCATTCGCTTCCACAACTTCGTCGTCCGCAAGCTGGTCGGGTCATCCCAGGGCGTCGTCCTGGAGGCCGGCAAGAAGGTCTCGGTGTCCGAGACGGTCGACACGGCCGCCCTGGCCAGGAGCCTCGATGGGTATCTGACGTCGTTCGAGGAGAAGCAAAGCAAGTCGGTGCGCGGCCCGTTCACGTTCAAGGACCGCGTCACCGGCGTGCAGGCCGGCACGTTGCTCGTCATCGCCTTCGTGCAGGACGATCGGACGAAGGAGATCCTGCAGGCGGCGATCGTCGTGAAGTAGCGCGCCAGGCGCGCGACTTCGCTCTCGTCAGGTCGGCGATGGCGCTCATCGTGTGGCCGTCCTGCTCGGCTTTCGCGGTGCCCTTGACGGGCGACAGCAACACGAGCAGGACGACGACGCGCGGAGCTTCTTTGAGGGGACGGCGTGCACGCGGGCCGAAAACCCAAGAACTCCGTGCCTCCGTCCCTCCGTGCCTCCGTGTGAACCGACGGATCCGGCGGCTACGCGCGCGCCTTCCAGGTCTGCAGGACCTTCATGTAGTTGCCGCGCTCGAACGCCTCGGGGTCCGGGCAGCGCAGCAGGCTCATGCTGCCGCGGGCCTGCTCGAGCGACAGGTATTCGCGCTCGTCCAGCCAGCGGGCCATGTCATCGCGGACCCGGTTGAGATGCGCGCGCCCCTGCCCGAGGAGCGCGGACACCATCTGCACCGCGTGGGCGCCGGCCATCACGGCCTTCACGGCATCGACCGCGGTGTGGACGCCGCCGGTCGCGGCCAGCGACGCCTGGACGCGTCCCGAGAGGATCGCGAGCCAGCGGAGCCGAAGCAGCAACTCGCTCGAGTCCGACAGGTGCAACTGGGGCACCGCGACGAGCGCCTCCGGATCGATGTCGGGCTGGTAGAAGCGATTGAACAGCACCAGTCCGTCCGCGCCGGCATCGTCCAGGTGCAGCGCCAGGTTCGCCACGGACGAGAAGTAGGGCGAAATCTTGACGGCCACCGGAATGCTGACGTGGGTCCGGACGGCGCGGACCACGTCGAGGAGACGCTGCTCGACGGCGGCGCCACTCTCGGACGGATCGGTCGCGACGTGGTACAGGTTCAATTCGAGCGCGTCGGCGCCGGCGTCCTGGATCAGCCGCGCGTAGCGAAGCCAGCCTTCCGCGGATGTGCCGTTCAGCGACCCGATGACCGGCACCTTCACCGCGTCGCTCACGCGGCGCACGTGTTCCAGGTACCGCGCCGGCCCCATGACGTAGTCATCGGCCAGCGGAAAGTAGGACAGCGCTTCGGCGTGCGCCTCTTCGTGGGCACGCATGTGATGCTCGCTGCCGATTTCGTCTGCCGAGATCTGCTCCTCGAAGAGCGACGGGAGCACGATCGCGGCGGCCCCGGCGTCCTCCAGATGCCGGGCGCCGTCGAAGTCCGCCGACAACGGCGACGCGCCCGCCACCAGCGGGTGCGGCAGCTTGAAGCCCAGGTAGGTCGTGGACAGGTCGATCATTACTGAGCCTCCTTCTTGCCAGCCAACTGCTCGTACAGCGCATAGCGCTCGCGTGCGTGCGCCTGGGCGCCCGCCAACAGGGTCTTGTACCGTTCGGGGTACATCTGCTCGACCGCACGGAATCGCGACTCGTTGCGCATGTACTTGCCGAGGTCGCCTTTCGGCGGACCGGACTCCAACTGCATCGCCGGCTGCCCCTGTTCGACACGCCGGGGGTCGAAGCGGAACAACGGCCAGTAGCCCGTCTCGACCGCGAGCTTCTGCTGGTCCAGACCGTGCGCCAGATCGTAGCCGTGCGCGATGCACGCGCTGTAGGCGAGGATCAACGACGGCCCCGGAAACGATTCGGCGTCCTGGAAGGCCTTGACCGTCTGCGCGTCCTTGGCGCCGAAGGCCACTCGCGCCACATAGACCGACCCGTACACCATGGCCATCAGCGCCAGGTCCTTCTTGTGCGTCGCCTTGCCGGAGGCCGCGAACTTGGCGGAGGCCCCCATCGGCGTGGACTTGGACTGCTGGCCGCCGGTGTTCGAGTACACCTCGGTGTCCAGCACGAGGATGTTCACGTCCTTGCCGGTCGAGATCACGTGATCCAGGCCGCCGTAGCCGATGTCGTAGGCCCACCCGTCGCCGCCGACGATCCACACGCTCTTCTTGGTGAGCGAGTCCGCCAGGACGCGCAGCCGCGCCGCCTGCGGGTCATCGCCAAGCCGCTTCAGCGTCTCCTTGAGCGCCGCGACGCGCACGCGCTGTTCGTTGAGGCCGGTTTCGGTGGACTGGTCCGCCTCGAGCATCGCGGCGGCCGCCTCCGCGGCGATCACGCCGCGGTCCCGCATCGCGGCCAGCAGCCAGCGGGCCTCGCCCGCCTGCGACTCCACGGCCAGCCGCATGCCGAGACCGAACTCGGCATTGTCCTCGAACAGCGAGTTCGACCAGCTCGGTCCGCGGCCGTCGCGATTCGTCGTATAGGGCGTCGTCGGCAGGTTGGCGCCGTAGATCGACGAGCAGCCGGTCGCGTTGGCCATCAGCAGGTGATCGCCGAACAACTGCGTCAGCAGTTTGATGTACGGCGTCTCGCCGCACCCGGAGCAGGCACCCGAATACTCGAACAGCGGCTCGAGGAACTGCGTGCTCTTGATGTCACCCTTGACCGTCTGGCGATCGACTTCCGGCAGATCGAGGAAGAACGCGTAGTTCGTGCGCTCCTGCTCGCGCAGCGGCCGCTGGGGGTGCAGGTCCAGCGCCTTGTGCTTCGGATTCGATTTGTCCTTCGCGGGACAGACCATCACACAGAGCGAGCAACCCGTGCAGTCCTCCGGCGCGACCTGGATGATGTAGTCCATCCCGGGGTATTCGCCGCCCTTGTACGCCACGGACTTGAACGTCTCCGGCCGCGCGGCCAGCGACGCGGGGGTGGCGACCTTCGCGCGAATCGCGGCGTGGGGGCAGACCAGCGCGCACTTGTTGCACTGGATGCAGAGGCCCTGATCCCACACGGGAATCTCGGTCGCGATCGACCGCTTCTCCCATTTCGCCGTGCCCATCGGCCAGGTGCCGTCCACCGGGAAGGCGCTGACCGGCAGCAAGTCGCCTTGATTGGCGAGCATCCTGGCGGTGACGCGCTGGACGAAGTCCGGCGCCGCCGACGACACGATGGGCGCCGGATGCCGGGTCGCCGTGACCTTGGCCGGCACGTCCACCGCGTGCAGATGCGCCAGCGCCGCGTCCACCGCGACGAAGTTGGCCTGCACGACCGCCTCGCCGCGCTTGCCATACGTCTTGCGGATGGATTCCTTGATCGCCTCGATGGCCTCGTCGCGCGGCAGCACGCCGGAAATCGCGAAGAAACAGACCTGCATGATGGTGTTGATGCGGTTGCCCATGCCCGCCTCGCGCGCCACCGTGTAGCCGTCGATGATGTAGAGACGGAGTCTGCTTCTCGATGATTTGCTGCTGCAGCGTCCGCCGACAACTGGTCCCACACCTGGTCGTGCGCGTACGGGGCGTTGAGCAGCAGCACCGCGCCGGGCTCGGCGTAGCCGACCACGTCGTACTTGTCGAGGAAGTCGAACTGATGGCAGGCGACGAACGCTCGCCTGCCGAATCAGGTACGGCGCGCGGATCGGCTTCGGGCCGAACCGGAGATGCGAAATCGTGATGGCGCCGGACTTCTTCGAGTCGTACACGAAGAACCCCTGCGCGAAGTTCGGCGTGTCCTCGCCGATGATCTTGATCGAGTTCTTGTTGGCGCCGACCGTCCCGTCCGCGCCGAGGCCGAAGAACACGGCCTGCTTGACCTCCGACTCGTCGAGCACGAACTCCGGATCCACCGTCAGCGACAACCGCGTGACGTCGTCGATGATCCCGACCGTGAAATGCGGTTTCGGGTTGGGCTTGGCGAGTTCGTCGAAGATCGCCTTCGCCATGCCCGGCGTGAATTCCTTCGACGCGAGCCCGTAGCGGCCTCCCACGACCTTCGGGTGCCGCGTGCCGTCTTCGTTCAGGGCCGCCACGACGTCGAGGAACAGCGGGTCGCCGATGGCGCCCGGTTCCTTCGTGCGGTCCATCACCGCAATGCTCTTGACGGTCGCGGGCAGCGCCGCGACGAACGCCGCCACCGAGAACGGCCGGTAGAGCCGGACCTTCAACACACCGACACGCTCGCCCTTGGCCGCGAGCGCATCGACGACGGTCTCCGACCGTCTCGGCGCCGGACCCCATGATCACGATCACGCGCTCGGCCTGGGGATCGCCGACGTATTCGAACAACCCGTACCGGCGGCCGGTCAGCTTCGCGAACCGATCCATCGCGTCCTGGACGAATCCCGGGCAATCCGTGTGGAACTGGTTCGCCGCTTCGCGCGCCTGGAAGAACACGTCCGGATTCTGGGCCGTGCCGCGCAGCACGGGATGATCCGGCGACAGCGCGCGTTCGCGGTGCGCCGTGATCAGCGCTTCGGGCATCATCACCCGCAGTTCGTCGTCCGTGAGTTCTTCGATCCGCGACACTTCATGCGAGGTGCGGAAGCCGTCGAAGAAGTGGATGAACGGGATGCGCGAGGCCAGCGTGGCGGCCTGGGCGATGCACGCGAAGTCGTGCGCCTCCTGCACGGCGTTCGCGCACAGCATCGCGACGCCGGTCTGCCGGCACGCCATCACGTCCGAGTGGTCGCCGAAAATCGACAGCCCGTGCGTGGCAATCGTGCGCGCCGTGACGTGCATCGTGAACGGCGTCAGTTCCCCGACGATCTTGTAGAGATTCGGGATCATCAGGAGCAGGCCCTGGCTGGCGGTGAAGGTCGTCGCCAGCGCGCCGGCCTGCAGCGCCCCGTGGACCGCGCCGGCGGCGCCGCCCTCCGACTGCATTTCCATGATGCTCGGGACCTGGCCCCAGATGTTCGTGTGGCCCTTGGACGACCACTCGTCGGCCAGCTCCCCCATCGTCGATGAGGGCGTAATCGGATAAATGGCGATGACTTCGTTCGTGCGGTGGGCGACGGACGCGGCAGCTTCGTTGCCGTCAACGGTAATCCAGCGGTGGGCCATCGGTGCGACTCCACGTGTGAGGGCGGGGCGGAACAACAGATCGCGGGAAGTATGAAGAGAACCGCGGGGCCGCGCTCGAGTCACGACGCGGCTGTTACCGCGCCGGCGATCTCAACGAGTTTATCTCAGGTACGACGGGGACGACAGGCACGTACAGGCGCAACAAATCGCTACAGCTCCAGCACGACTTTCCCGATGCTGCCGCCACCCTGGAGGTATCGCATGGCGGCCGGCACGTCTGCGAACGCGAAGCTCCGGCCAACTAGCGGCGGCGCGGCGATCACGGCATCGAGATGGGCCCACGCTTCGGGCAGGAGGTCCGCGCGGTCCCAGAGCCAGATCAGGTTGAATCCCATGACGCTGCGGTTGTCGCTGATCATCTGGAGCGGGTCGAGGCGAGGCCGGCGGAGATACTGCAGGGCCAGACGCGGATAGCTGGCGCGCGAACGCCGGGGCATGAAGTCCGCCGCGCCGTACACGACGAGCCGCCCTTCCGGCCTCAGGCGCCGGTAGGCCGGCTCAAAATACGGACCGGCCACAGCGTCGAACACGACATCAAAGCCGTCCGCGCCGGCCGCCGCGAGCGCGCGATCGAGGGCCGCGCCGAAACCGCGACGGTCTCGCACAATCACCTGCTCCGGCGCCAGGCCGCGGTACTCGACGAGCCAGGGCCGTTTCGCGTCCTGCCCCACCACCGCAATCGCCCGCGCGCCCAGGGCCGCCACGATGGCCAGCGCGTTCAGGCCCACGCCTCCGGCCGCCGATTGGACCAGTACGACGTCATCGCGCTCGAGCGCGCCGAGCTTCACGAGCCCGTACCACGCCGTCAGCCCCTGCACCGGATACGCCGCGGCTTGCGCGACGCTCCAGCCCGCCCGTATCGGACGAAGGTAACGCCGATCCACGTTGATGGCCGTGGCGTAGCCGCCGAAGCGCGTGAGGCCGACGACGGCGTCGCCCACGCGGATCGTGGATGACGCCTCGCCTTCCGCCGCCGCGGGACCGATGGCCTCGACGACGCCGGCACATTCCAGCCCGGGGATGAATGACCCCTTCGGCGTCGCGGAGTAGAGGCCCAGGCACGCGAAAATGTCGGCGAAGTTGAGGCCGATGGCCTTGACGGCGACGCGCGCCTCGCCGGGTCCGGGATCCGGAAGATCCTCGGTGCGTCGCGTCAGTCTGTCGAGCGATCCAGCGCGGTCCATGCGCCAGACCTCGCGGCGGGAGGGCACGGGGAGAGTGTAGCCGCTGCCGACAAAAAAAGGGCCTTCGCGAGAAGGCCCTTGTACCAGTCGTTACCTGTCGTTACCTGTCGTCACCCGTCGTGACCTGTCCTTACGCCGGCGGCACCTGCAGGTCCGGCATCAGTTTGCCGGCGAACAGCTTCGCCGTCGGCTTGGAGATCAGGCGCGCCCAGCGTTCGGCGCTCGAGGCGCGCGCGCTGTCGCTGGCGATGCCCGTGTTCGCGTACATCTGCCGGTACAGCTTGGAGATGAGCACGAACGCGAGCCGGCCCTTGAGGTTCTTCACGCAACTGCTCCGCTTCCAGACCACGGGCAGGCTGTAGAACCGGTCCCACACCTTCTGCGTCTTCTGGCGCACTTCCTCGTGCGACATCGTCGGATGCGCCATGTAGAACTTCGGCCGGCGCGCGCGCGGGAATGAGCCAGTGCCGCGTCAGCGGCGTGCCTTCGAACATCGGCGGACCGTCCACGAAGCTCTTTTCCCACTTGTCGAAGTCGATGGTCCCCGGGAACGGCGTCAGCATCACGAACTGGGCGAACGTGATGTCGGCCGCCTCGGCCAGCGCCGCCGTCGCGTCGAACGTCGCGGCTGGTGTCGGACGGCAGGCCGAAGATGAACGACCCCAGCACGTGCACGCCATGCTTCCGGAACACGCGCAGCCGCTCGGCCAGCGCGTCGCCGGTCAGGTTGAAGTCCTTGTAGATGTCCTTCAAGCCCTCGGGCGTCACCGCCTCCACGCCGACCAGCGCGCCCTTGATGTTGGCCTTCCGCATCGCCTCGAGGAACTCGGGATCCTCGGCCGCTTCCATCGTGATCTGCGTGAAGAAGACCGTGTCGGACGGCAGCTTCGCGAGCCGCGCCATCAACTCGAACCGCTCGGCGCGCATCTCCTCGAGTTCATGCAGGTGCGTGCTTGTCTTCGCGCCGCGCGGCCATCTCCAGGTCCTTGAGGGCCACGGGATAGAAGTTGTCGTCGGCCAGCGCCAGGAACCGGAAGCCCGCGCCGGCGCAGGTCGACGATCTCCTCGAGCACGACATCGACGTTGCGCATGCGCGGCTCCTGGCCGTCCGTGCGCCAGACCGAGCAGAACGAACAATGCTTCGGGCAGCCGCGCACGGTCTGCACGGACGCCCACATGTACTTGCCCTTCGGCAGCAGGTCCCAGCGCGCCGGCACGAACGCGTCGCCCGGCACGCGGCCTCCGTCATACACCGGCTGCAGCTTGCCGGCGGCCGCATCGTCGATCACGCGCCCCCACACGATGTCGCCGTCTCCCTTGACGATGGCGTGCGCCCTGGCCGACCTTGAGCGCCTCTTCCGGGAAACAGCGTCGCGTGGATGCCGCCGTAGACGACGGTCGCGCCGGCCGCGCGCGCGGCGCGCCCGACTTCATAGCCCCGCAGGGCGTTGCCCGTGTGCACGCTGACGCCCACGATGTCGCCCGCCTTGATCTGCGACAAGTCCATGCGCTCGAGCGTTTCGTCCACGAGCTTCGGCGTGCCGAATTTGGCCGGCGTGGCGGCCGCGAGGACGAACATCCACCGCGGGCGTTATGACCGCGATTCCGAACGACACGTTACTCGGATTGACTAGGTATACCTGCATCTACTCCTCAATCGACTGCGGCTGGTCCACCGGAACGACTTCGCGAGATACCGCGCTCACCGACTAAACGCTCCGGATCAGGCCGCCGTCGACCTGCAGGGACGCTCCAGTAATGTAACGCGCGGCTGCTGAAAAGAGAAATACGGCCGCCGACCCGAATTCGTCGGCTTCCCCATAGCGGCCCACCGGAATGGTCTTGGCAAACGCCGTCCGGACGTCCTCGGCGGACGCGCCGCTGGCCTTGCCTCGGATCGTGTCGAGTTCCCGAACCCGGTCGGTGTTGATGCGGCCGGGCACCAACTGGTTGACCCGGATGCGATCGGCGGCCAGTTCATTGGCGAGCGTCTTGGACAACGCGGCGACGGACGCCCGCACGACGTTCGACAGGGCCAGATTCGCGATGGGTTCCTTCACGGCCGAAGACGTGGAGACGACGATGGCGCCACCGCCGCGTGCGCGCATGGACGGCACGGCCAGCCGCACGACGCGCACCGCGCTCAGCAGCAGCAACTCGTACGCATCCGTCCACGCCGCGTCGTCGAACGACAGCGCGGTGCCCGCCGGCGGCCCGCCCGTGTTCACGAACAGCAAGTCCACGCCGCCGAATTTCTCGATCGTCCGTTCGTGCCACGTCGCGAGGTCGGCGGCCTTCCGCATGTCCACGACGGTCGCGAGCGTCGGACTGCCCGTCTCGCTGGCAATCCGGCGCGCGGCGTCCTCGACGGCCGTCTGATTGCGCGACGCAATCGACACGGCCACGCCCTCGGCCGCCAGCCCTCGCGCGACGGCGTAGCCGAGCCCGCGGCTCGCACCGGCCACCATCGCCACCTTGCCCCTCAGCCCAAGATCCATTCCGCACCCTTCTGCGACGCCGTCCACGCCAGCACCCGGTCGAGCGCGGCGCGAGTCTTGTCGTCCAGCACCGGTCCCGGCGCGCGCGTGGACCCGTCCGCCAGCGCCCCGCGCCGACGAAACACTTCCTTGCGGATCGCCATGCCGATGCCTTCCTGGAACTCGAAGCGCATCAGCGGCACGAAGCGGTAGAACACATCGGCGGCCTCGTCGACCCGGCCCGCCCGGTACAGCGTCACGACTTTCACGAGGACTTCCGGGTAGGCGAACCCGGTCATCACGCCGGCCGCGCCCGCCATCAATTCCTCGAGGAGGAACACGCCGCCAAGCCCGCCGAGAATCGCGACCCTGATCTCCCCCGCTGCCGCCAGAATCCGGGCCGTCTTGAACGGCGTCGGCGGGTCTTCCAGCTTGATCGTGCGCGCCGCCGGAATCTCCCGGGCGATGCGCGCGAGCAAGCCCGCTTCCATCGCGAAACCCGAAATCGGCGGATAGTCCTGCACGACGATCGGCAGGTCCACCGCGTCGGCGAGCGCCTTGTAGTGCGCGACGACCGACTCGGTGTTGAGTTTCAGCGCGCGCGGCGGACTCACCATGACCGCCGATGCGCCGAGCGCCTTCGCTTCGCGGCTGAACTCGATGCACGTGCGCACGCCGTCCGCCGAGGCGCCGACGATCACGCGCGCCCGGCCGTTCACCTGGCTGACCACGGTCTCCACCACGAGATGGCGTTCGCGCTCGGTCAGACGCGTGACTTCACCGGTGACCCCGAGGGCGGTGACACCCGTCACGCCCGCGCCGACGATCAAATCAACGACTTTCTTGAGGCTTGCGACATCGACATCGCCACCCGCCGTAAACGGCGTCGGCAACACGGAAAACACACCATCGAATGACAACCAACCCTCCGGGGAGACTGTGATCGTATCATGGCGGGTGACGGGTGACGGGTAACGACGGGTAACGACAGGTAACGACGGGTAACGACAGGGAACGACAGGGAACGACGGGCGAAAAGAACGAACTGACGCTCGGCAACATTCATTTGTATTAGTTGTGTAAGTGTTGAGCAAACGCTCAGGGAAGACTCGCAGTGGGACAATAGGCCTCATGATTCCCGCCCCCCTCGTCACGTGGCGCACCCGCCGTCACCAGTCGTTACGCGTCGTCACCCGTCGTCACCTGTCGTCACCCGTCGTATGACTCGCCCCCTTATCATCGGCGTCGCCGGCGGCTCGGGGTCGGGCAAAAGCACGGTCGTACGGCGCATCATGGAAGCGCTCGGCGACACGGACGTCACGGTGCTCGAGCACGATCGCTATTACCGCGATCATCCCGAATTGCGACTCGAGGAACGGGCCGCGCTGAACTACGACCATCCGAACGCGCTCGACACCGACCTGCTGGTCGAACACGTGCGCGCGCTGAAGGAAGGGCGGGCCGTGGAACTGCCCGTGTACGACTTCGCCCTGCACGCGCGCAAGCCGGAGACCACGCCGATGCGCCCCGGGGCCGCGATCATCGTCGAGGGCATCCTGATCTTCACGGACAAGACGCTGCGGTCGCTGATGGACGTCAAGGTCTTCGTGGATACCGACGCGGACACGCGCTTCATCCGCCGGCTCGAACGGGACATCGCCGAACGCGGCCGCACCGCCGCCTCGGTGATCGATCAGTACCTGAACACGGTCAAGCCGATGCACCTCGAGTTCGTCGAGCCCAGCAAGCGCTACGCCGACCTCATCATCCCCGAGGGCGGCTACAACCAAGTGGCGGTGGACATGCTGCTGACGCTGATCAGAAGCCTGGCGAGCAGATAGAACGACGACCGGGAACGATCGGGAACGACGGGAACGACGGGAACGAACGAGAACTGGGGAACTGGGGAACTACGGCACGCGGGCTGCCGCTCTTCAGTTCCCGATCGTTTCCGTTCGTTCCCCAGTTCCCGTCGTTCCCGTTCGTTCCCTCAGTCAATCCTCACCACTCCTGGTTTCACCTGCGCAAACCGCTCGAACACCGTCGGGTCGTGGCCGGGGACGATGCGGTTGAGGCTGCTGGCGAGGATGAGCATGCGGGCCTGCGCGGCGAGGTTCGACGGCGCATCGAGTGTTTGCGCGATCGCGAGCTTGCGCTCGAGGTTCTCGTACAGGTACGCGTTGTCCGACGCGACCACGACCACCCCGTTGCGCGTGGACACGCCCACGAACTGCGACGCGAACGTGTGCTTGCCGCCCGTGTAGACGCGCACACCCGGCATGATTTCCTGATTGTCGCCGGCCGCCAGCGTCATCCGGTCCTCGCCGCGAATCGCGAACAGCATCGCGGCGACATCCGGATCGATCGCCCGGTCGCGCACATTCCCGGCGTCGTCGATGTGATGCGCGTACTCCTCGCGCTGGATCCAGACGCGCGCGCGCGGGAACAGATCCGCGCCGTCCGCATGGTCCCAGTGAATGTGCGTGATGATGACGTCGGTGACCTGATCGGGCGCGATGCCGAGCGCGGCCTGAACCGCATCCGACGGCTTCGCGTAGCCGGCCGGCTTCCACTGCTGCAGGAACTTGTCGCGATAGAACCCGGAGTCCACCAGCACCACGCGGCCGTCCGGCCCGCGCAGCACCCACACCATCATGGCGATGTCGAGCGTGCGCGCCCTGTCGGCGCCCGCCGTGAGCCCCGCGACGAGCGAAGACATGCGAAAGGCCGGTAGTGTGGCATATCGCACTGCGTACACCTCCCAACGCGGCGCCTGCGTCCCGGCGAGCACGGCCATGGCGACACCCATCCACGCAATCACCGCTCTTGGACTCATAATGAGAAGGATTGTAGTGCTCCCGCTCCTCCGTCGCGAGGTTTCCCGCATGCCTGACACGATGACGCTTGATACCCCGACCCGTGAACGTTTCCAGTCCCTGCATCGCCTTGTCGGCAACACGCCGCTCCTCGGCGTGGAACTGCGCTACCGGGGCGAGCGGCGGGTCATCTACGCCAAGCAGGAATCGCTGAACCTCACGGGCAGCATCAAGGACCGCATGGCGCTGCACATCGTGCAGCAGGCGTATCTCGAGGGCCAGCTCCGGCCAGGTCACCGCATCGCCGAAGCCACGAGCGGCAACACCGGCATTTCGTTCGCCGCCATCGGCCGCTCGCTGGGACACCCGGTCACGATCTTCATGCCCGACTGGATGAGCATCGAGCGGAAATCGCTCATCACCAGCTTCGGCGCCGACATCGTGCCGATCAGCCACGCCGAAGGCGGATTCCTCGGCAGCATCGCGCGGTCGGAGGAACTGGCCGCGCAGGACTCCGTCGGTCTTCCTGCCGCAGCAGTTCGCCAACGAAGCCAACGTGCGCGCGCACGAGGAGACGACGGGACCGGAAATCTGGATGCAGCTGAAGTCCGCGGGCTTGACGCCCGATGCGTTCGTCGCGGGCGTCGGCACCGGCGGCACCGTCATGGGCGTCGGGACGGTTCCTGCGCTCGCCGCAACCCCGCGCGTCAAGCATCCATCCGCTCGAGCCGGCCGAGTCCCCGACGCTGTCGACGGGTCACAAGGTCGGCCAGCACCGGATTCAGGGCATCTCCGACGAGTTCATTCCGGCCATCGTCAAGCTCGACGAGCTCGACGCGGTCATCGCCGTGAACGACGGCGACGCGATTCTGATGGCGCAGCAGCTGGCGCAGCACGGGCTGGCCGTGGGCATTTCGTCGGGCGCCAACCTGCTCGGCGCGCTGAAGATGCAGGACGAGCTCGGCCCCGACTGCCGTCGTGGTCACGGTCTTCTCAGACAGCAACAAGAAATACCTGAGCACGGACTTGCTGCGGCCGAGCCGGTGCGCGACGGATACCTGTCACCTGACGTCGAGGTGACGGGATTCCACGCGATGATGCGGGTGTGTACCTTCTGCGCCTGACAGTAGAGTTCAGGGTTCCGGGGTTCCGAGGTTCACGGTTCGGTTCACGGTTCCGGGTTCAGGCTCAGGTTCGGGTTCGAGGTTCAGGATGCGTCGGGAGTTCAAGGCTTCGCCGCAGAACCAGCACCGAACCCAGAACCCGAACCTCTGAACCGTGGAACCGGAACCCCGGAACCCCGGAACCCTGGAACCTCGTGAACCTCGTGATCTACCAGTTCTTCGCCCCGGCAGCGGCACCACCTGAACGACTGCGGCTTGCCGATCGGCGTGACCTGATCGCCGTTCAGCTTGCCGAGTTGCGCCGTGAAGCGGCCCGGGTTGACGGCGGGACCGCCGCCGCCGCGGCCGCCGCGGCCACCGCCGCCGCCCTGCGCCGCCGCGATCTGCGCCGCCATTTCCGGCGTAATCGCGCCCGCTGCGCCGCCGCCCGCCGCGCCGCCACCGCCGCGCCCGCGCCACCGCGCGCCGCGCCCCGCGCCCGCACCGCCAGCGCGACCGCCCGCGCCACCCGCGCGCCCGCCGGCGCGTCACCGCGCAGGTTCCACGTCGCGCGATTGATGCCGGGCGTTTCCGGCACATCGATGCGGCGCACCTGACGTCCCTGGTCGTCGGAGATCGTCAGCACCAGATTGCCGCTGAAGTCCGGCGCCACGTAGTACGTCAGCTGCGCGCCCACCGGCGGATTCGGCGTCGTGAAGTTGCCCCACGCCGCTTCGGTGTAGCCGAACTCGTCGTGAACTGATACGCGTGCCGCAGCGGGAACAACTCCGCCTCGGCCGCGAGCGCCTGCGCGCTCACTTCGCGCAACGCGCTGTAGTCATCGAGCACGTAGAAGCCGCGCCCGAACGTGCCGAGCACGAGGTCGTTCTCGCGCTTCTGCACGACCATGTCGCGCATCTGCGCCACCGGCAGGCCGCCCTTGAGTTGCACCCAATGCGACCCGCCGTCCACCGTGAAGTAGCAGCCCGAACTCGGTGCCCGCGAAGATCAGGTTGCCGTTCACGTGGTCCTGGATGATCGACCACACCGGGTTGCCGGTTCGGCAAGTCGCCCGCGATCGACCTTGAAGGTGCTGCCGCGGTCGTCGCTCCGGAACACGTACGGCTTGTAATCGCCCCGCTGCCAGTTGTTCAGCGTCACGAACACGACGTTGGCATTGCGCGGTGACGCGAACACGTCGGACACGTACAGCCCGTCGGCCGCGTTCCCGAACGTCGTCGTCTTGCGCCACGTCTTGCCGCCGTCCTCGGTCGACCTGCAGGTTGCCGTCGTCCGTGCCGACGTAGATCAGTCCTTCGAGCACCGGCGATTCGTCGAGCGAGACGATCGTGCTGAGCGTCGTCGTCGCGTTGTTGTAGGCGACGGTCGTGGCCGGATCCCACACCTTGCCCATGATCGGGATCACGCGGGGATCGAGCTTGCGCGTGAGGTCGTCGCTGATGGGCGTCCAGCTGTTGCCGCGGTCGTCGCTGCGGTACATCCGGTTGCTGCCCCAGTAGAGCCGCGTCGGCCGAATGCGGGCTCACGATGTAGGTCACGTCCCAGTTCACGCGCTCGGCCGCGATGCCGCCGCCGCCGCGCCGCCACGCCCGCCGCCGCCCGCACCGCCACCGCCGCCCGCAGCGCCGCCGCCCCCGGCTCCACCGGCCCTCGGACGGATGCCCGCTGACTGCCCCGTGCGCAGATCCAGCCGGGTGATCGCGCCTTGCTGCGACGTGGCGTACACGAAGTTCGCGTCTTCCGGATCGTTGCGCGACTGGAATCCGTCGCCGCCGCCGACCGTGTACCAGTCGCTGGTGCGGATGCCGACGCTGTTCTGCGTCCGGCTCGGGCCGCACTGCGATCCGTTGTCCTGCGCGCCGCCGCACACGTTGTAGAACGGCTTCGCGTTGTCGACGCTGACGCGGTAGTACTGCGTGATCGGCAGATTGGCGAAGTGCCGCCACGTCTTGCCTTCGTCCCACGACTCGTACAGCCCGCCGTCGTTGCCGACGATGATGTGGTTCTTGTCCTTCGTGTCGCTCCAGACCTCGTGGTAGTCCACGTGGACGTGGCCGTTCAGGTTCGGCACGGCCGAGAACGTCTTGCCGCCGTCGCGGCTCCACTCGAGGTTGGTGTTGGCCGACCAGATCGTGTCCGGGCGAATCGGATCGACGTAGAGCTCGTAGTAGTAGCCGGGGTCGCCGCCGCGATACACGCCGGGCAATCCGCCACCGCGGCCGCCGCCACCCTGCCGGCCCGCGCCCGCACCGGCCGCACCCGCCGCCCGCCGGAGGCGGTGCTGGCGTCGGCGCCGGTGTCGCGGCCGGCGCGGCGCATCGAGCGGCGCGCCCTGCCGCACCCACGTCGCGCCCGCGTCATCCGAGCGATAGAACCCAGTGTCGGCCAGCGCGTTGATCAGCGCATAGACGCGCGTCGGCTTCGCCTTGGGGTCGACGCCCATCGCGATGCGGCCCATGTCACCCTTCGGCAGGCCCTTCGTGAGCTTCGGTCCATGTGCTGCCGCCATTGGTGGACTTGTAGATCCCGCTCTCCGGTCCGCCGCCAATCATCTGGCCGACGCCGCGGCGCCGCTGCCAGGTCGACGCGTACAGCACGTCCGGGTTGTTCGGGATCGATGTGAATCTCGTTGCCGCCCGTGTCGGCGCTGACGCGATGTTGAGCACCTGCTTCCACGTCTTGCCGCCGTCGGTGGTCTTGTAGATGCCGCGGTCGCCGCCGGCGGACCACAGCGGCCCTTGCGCTGCGACGTACACGACCTGCGGATTGCGCGGGTCCATCGCCATGTTGCCGATGTGCTCGGAGTTCTCGAGACCGACGCGCGCCCACGTCTTGCCGGCGTCCGTGGACTTGTAGACGCCGTCGCCGAACATCGCGCTTCGCGGATTCGAGTTCTCACCCGTGCCGATCCAGAGGATGTTCGAGTCCTTCGGGTCGATCAGGATGCAGCACATGTTGAACGAGCCGGCGTTGTCGAAGATCGACGTCCAGTCGTTGCCGCGATTCTCGCTCCGCCACACGCCGCCGGCCGCCGTGACGACGTAATACACGTTCGGAGCGATTGCGGATCGACCTCGAAGTCCGCCACGCGGCCCGTCACGAGGTTCGGACCGAGGCTGCGGAAGGTGAGGCCCGGCGAACACTCGGCGGTCAACCGCGACTGGCTTCCGGCCAGCCTGAGCAAATGCCAACACACCGGTCAAGGCGAACTGGCGGCCGATAGCGAACGCTAAGTGGACTCGTTTCATAGGGGCTCCGAGGTTCTGGGGATGTCGGTGAGGTTCCTGGGTTCCAGGTTCCTTGGTTCCGGGGTTCGCGTCGGTTCTAGGTTCAGGCTTCGCCGTTCCCGGTTCCTAGTTCCAGGTTTCGCGAAGTTCGAACCCGAACCGTGAACGCCCGAACCCCGGAACCCAGGAACCCGGAACCCCGGAACCTGTACGTGCTCTTACCTGTACAGAATGTAATTCTGCTCCGGCAGCGGCATGACCGTACACGAACTGCGGCTGGCCGATCGGCCGTGAACGTGTCGCCCACGAGTTTGCCGATCACGATGCGATAGCGGCCCGGCTCGGCGGCTGCGCCGCCTGCGCCGCCGCCGCGTCCGCCGAAGCGCTTGAGGCGGAGCCGCCAAGGGCGCGCCTGCGGCACCCGCCGCCGCCTGCGCCCTGCGCGCCGGCTGCACCCGCACCGCCGCCCGCCGCGGCCGCGCCGCGCGCGACTGCGCGCCGCGCCACCGCCACGCCCGCCGCGGCCGCCACCTGCCGCGCCCCTTCACCGCGCAGGTTCCACGTGGTGCGATGGAATCCCGCGGTCTTGTCGAGCTCGATGCCGACGGAACTGGTTGCCGTTGCGTCCATGATGTTGGCGACGAGCCGCACGTCGTCCGGCAGGTTCTCGCGGCCACGTTGTAGGTGATGACCGCGCCGATCGGCGGATTCGGCATCGTGTAGTTGCCGCCCAGCGTCGCGAGTCCGGCCGCGCCGTCCTGCGCCACGCCCCACGGCGTGAACTGATACGCGTGCGGCCGCGTCGGGAACAGCCGCGCTTCCTCGGCCATCGCCTGCGCACTCACTTCGCGCAGCGCCGAGTAGTCGTCGAGCACCCAGAAGCCGCGACCGAAGGTCGCCATGACGACGTCGACTCTCGCGCTTCTGGAGCTGGAGGTCGCGCACCTGCGCCGGCGGCATGCCGCCCTTGAGCTGCACCCAGTGGCGCCCGCCGTCGACGGTGAAGAACAGGCCGAACTCGGTGCCCGCAAACAGCAGGTTCGGCGCGATGAGGTCCTGCGCGATCGCCCACACATCGTGCTTGTGCCGGCAGGTTGCCCGTGATGTTCGTCCAGGTCCGGCCGCGATCGTTGCTGCTGCACGATGTACGGCTTGTAGTCGCCGCGCTGCCAGTTGTTCAGCGTGACGAAGATCACGTTGGCGTCAATCGGCGATGCGTCCACGTCGGAGACGTACGCCCACTTCGGCACGCCGGGGAAATCCTCCACGCGCCGCCAGTTGCGCGCCGCCATCCTCGGTGATCTGCACGAGACCATCGTCGGTGCCGACGATGAGCAGGTCTTCCCATCGCGGCGATTCCGACGATCGACACGATGTTGCTCAGCGCGGTGGTGGACTCATGCAGCGCGATGGAGCCCTGCCGGCCACACCTTGCCCATGATCGGAATCTCCTGCCAGTTCAGGTTCCGCGTGAGGTCCGGGCTGATGCGGACCCATGTGGCGCCGCGATCTTCCGTGCGGTAGCAGATACTGGCTGCCCCAATAGAGGCGCGTCACCGAGTGATCGCTCGTGATGTAGGGCGCGTCCCAGTTCGGACGATCGCCACCGGCGCCGCCGCCGCGGCCTCCGCCCGCGGCTCCCGCACCGCCGCCCGCGCCAGCGGCCACCCGCACCCGCTGGCGGCGCCGCGGCCGGCGGCGCCGCCGGCTGGGCCGGCGCCGCCTCATAGATCGCAGGGCGCCGTATTGAAGTTCGGCCGGATGCCGGTCGCCGCGGCCGGTGCGCCGATCGAACCGCGTCGGCTTGCCGTCCTGCGACGTCGCATAGACGATGTTCGGGTCGCCCTGATCGTGGCGGCGCAAAGAACCCGTCGCCGCCCTGCGTCATGTACCAGTCGCTGGTCCGAATGCCGAGCGTGTGGTTGGTGCGCGCCGGGCCGCACATCGAGAAGTTGTCCTGCGTGCCGCCGCACACGGTGTAGAACGGCTGTTCGTTGCCCGCGGACACGCGGTAGAACTGCGTGATCGGCAGATTCGCGAAGAATCGCCAGTCGGCCAGGTTCTGCGTGCCCTGCTGTCCCGGATTCGCATAGAGCTTGCCGAGGTCGTACGTCTCGTAGACGCCGCCATCGTTGCCGATGATCAGGTGGTCCTTGTTCGTGAGATCGAACACGACTTCGTGGTGGTCGACGTGCACGGCGAATGCGCCGGACGCCGCGCTCGACACCGACCTGCGACCAGGTGCGGCCGCGCGTCCTTGCTCCATTCGAAGTTCGTGTTCACCGACCAAATCGTGTCCGGCTGCCACGGATCGACGAAGATCTCCGAGTAGTACGCCGGGCCGCCGCCGCGATAAATCGACATGGCGGGTCCACGTCACGCCGTTGTCGTCACTCTTGTAGAAGCCCATGCCGTCGTCAGCCGTCGGTGCTGGTGGCAATGGAGACGGCGGCGTGGCCGCCGCCGGAGCGGCCGCCTGTCCGCCCGCGCGTCCCGCCGGCGGCGCCGCTGCGCCAGCGCCGGCCGCGCCCGCACCCGCGGCACCCGCCGCACCCGCGGCACCTGCCGGACCCGCCGGACCCGCCCCTCGCCCTGCGCCGCGCCCGCCGCCGCCCGCCGTCTTCGCATCAATCAACGCGTAAATGCGGCCCGGCTTCTTCGGATCGACGGCCAGCGCGATGCGGCCCACTTCGCCGGGCGGCAGGCCGTTGGTCAGCTTCGTCCAGTTCTTGCCGGCATTCGTCGTCTTGAACACGCCGCCGTCCGGGACCGCCGCCAATCATCTGCCCGACATGGCGCCGGCGCTGATACGTGCCCGCGAACATGATGTCGGGGTTCTTCGGGTCGAACACGACGTCGGTCACGCCGGTGTCGTCGTTGATGAACAGCGACTGCGTCCACGTCGCGCCGCCATCGGTGGTCTTGTACACGCCCCGTTCTCCGCCTTCCGAGAACAACGGCCCCTGGGCGGCCACGAACACCGTGTTGGAGTTGCGCGGGTCAATGACGATCTTGCCGATGTGTTCGGACTTGTCGAGGCCGACGCGCTTCCAGGTCTTGCCGGCATCGAGGGACTTGTAGAGGCCCGTGCCGAAGTGCGCGCTGCGCTGGCTGGCGTTCTCACCGGTGCCGAGCCACACGACGTTGGAATCCTTGGGATCCACGACGACGCAGCAGAGATTGAAGGCATCGGCGGCGCCGGACCCTGGGAAGATGGCCTCGAAGGTGATGCCGCGATTCGAGGTCTTCCACAACCCGCCGAAGGCCGAGGCGACGTACCAGACACTCGGATTCTTCGGATCGATTTCGATGTCCTGCACGCGGCCGGTCACGAGCGCGGGACCGATATTGCGAACCTGCAAACTTGCGAAGACGTCGGCGTTCATCCGGTCGGCGCCGGCCGGGGTCTGACCCGCACCGATAGCCACCATCAGGACCACCAGGGCGGACACTGCAACGAGGTGCACACGTTTCATGGGAGATACTCCAGGACGACAGGGCGACTTGCCGGAGGCATTCTACTCCCAAAGACTGCGGCAAGACTCGTCTTTTGTGGGACTTTGGGCCGCTGGGGGTCAGCGATCCAGTGCTACATTAGCCGGAATGCGACAGGCTGCTGAGACTGCCCGCACGCCCTGGCAATGAATGCTCCGGCCATTGTCGCCACGGCACCCCGAGATGCGCTGCGCGCGTTTCTCCTGCAACATCGAAACCGCGACGGTGGGTGGGGCTACTTTCCTCAAAGGCGAGTCGCATCGAACCGACGTGCTGGGCGCTGCTGGCCTTGTCGCGGGCGATCGGAGCGGCCCATCGAAATGGACGTGCTACCGCGCTGGCCGAGCCGGGGCGGCTGGTTCATCGACGTCGCCGGTACCCCGCTGAACTACGCCTTCAACGCGCTCGCGGCGATCGCCGCGCTCACCCATCGCGACGGTGGGTCGGACGCACTCGCGGTGGACCCGCGGGGCGGCTTCTGGAGGTCCGGGGCGTCAGGCTCGGCCAAGGGACGGCTATCAGGCAGGACAACAGTCTCCAGGCTTGGCCGTGGATGGACCAGACGTTCAGCTGGGTTGAACCGACGAGCTGTGCCTCCTGCTCGTGAAGAAGTGCGGAATCGCCTCCCTGCGGCGCGTCGCCGCTGAACGCATCGAAATCGGCGAACGCATGTTGAGGGACCGTGCGTGTGGTGCCGGCGGCTGGAACTATGGCGGGTCGAATGTCTACGGTCAGGAGCTGTTCCCCTACGTGCCGACGACGGCGCTGGGCCTGCTGGCGATGCAGGACCACCCGGGGGATCCAATCGTGGCCCGCGCGCTGGCGTGGCTCAGCGAAGGTGGCGGCGGAGTCCTCGAGCGCTGGCCCTGGCGTATTGCGCTGCTCGCCTGCCGCGCGTCGGCCAGGCGCCGGCCGCCTGTGCTCGCCGATCGACGCGGCACGATCCGGGTCACCGATGGCATGCTGGGTTTGGCCACGGCCTCTATGCGCTGGCAGGTCGCCTATTGGGAAGCGGCTTCGCATGTGACGGATGTGCCCGCCGGCTCCGGTCACGCGCGGGCGGCATGACCCGCCGCCATTCCTGGCTGCGCTGTCGCTGCCGCTGCTGGCCAGCGCGTGTGACCGGCCGCCGTACGATCGCCGCGAGTTCGCCGTCGCCGCGACCTCAGCCGTCGGGCTCTTACGCGGCGGCGAACTACGCGGTGGATTTCGCCGATGTCATCGTCCGCGGGATTCCGCGAGCTCCGCGTCGACCTGCGCGGGACAGCGCGTGCTGCTCAAGCCGAACATGGTCGAGTACGAGCCCGGCACGGCGATCAACACGCATCCGCTCGTGGTCGCCGGCGCCGCGGTCGCGTCCCTGCGGGCCGGCGCGGCCGAGGTGCGATCGGCGAGGGCCCGGGCCACCGCCGCGACATCGAGTACCTGCTCGACGCCACGGGCCTCGGCGAGCGCCTGGCGGACACCGGCTGCGCATTCACCGACCTCAACCACGACGATGTGCGTCTGGCGGCGCTGCGCGAGCGGCTTCACGCGGACTCGGCGGCTCGCGCTGCCGGCGAGCTGCTGCGCGTCGGACTTCGTGATCTCGATGCCGAAGCTGAAGACGCATCACTGGGCGGGCATGACGTGCAGCATGAAGAACCTGTTCGGCGTGGTGCCGGGCGCCGTGTACGGCTGGCCGAAGAACGTGCTGCACGTGCACGGCATCCACGAACTCGATCCTCGATCTGGCCGCGACCGTCCGGCCGCAGTTCGCGATCGTCGATGCCGTCACGGCGATGGAAGGCGACGGGCCGATCATGGGCCGCGCGCGGCCGCTGGGGTTCATCGCCATGGGGGCCGACCCGGTCGCGGTCGACGCGACCTGCGCGCGCATCATCGGCCTCGATCCGCTCAAGATCGGCTACCTGCGCGCCGCGGGGGATTTTCTCGGCCTCCTGGACGCCGCGCGCATCGAACAGCGCGGCGAGGCGCCGTCGCGGTACGCGACCCGGTTCGACATGATCCCGGATCTCCAGCATCTGAGGCTCCCGTGACGGCGGCAGTCTCGATCGTCCATGGTCTCTGATCGCACGCTTCGCGCAGTGTTCGGGTCCAGCCGGTTCGTGGCGCTCACCGGCGACCTGATTCGCGTGGGCATCGCGGGGGTGGTGATTGCGGCCATCGCGTTTCTGCTGGTGTTCGACGACCTCGTCTGGCACGACCGTCTGAACGATTTCCGGGTGTTCTACGACGCCACGCAGCAGTTCCTGGTGAACGGGGACCTGTATGGCCCGACGGTGGCCACAACGGTCCCAGTGGCGAATGGGTTCCACCAGCTCTGGAACATGAACCCGCCGCACTTCCACCTGCTGCTGGTGCCGCTGGTTCGGTTGCCCATCGAGCAGGCCAAGACCTCTGGCTCGTGATGAACGTCGCGGCCCTGGCGGCGAGCCTCCTCGGCGATCGCGCGCACGCTCTCGTTGCGCTGGACGCTGAGCGGGACGATGTGGACGCTGCTGGCGGTGCTCAGCTTCTCCGGCACCGGCGCCATCGTCGTTCACGGGGCAGGTCGCGTGGCTCATCCTGCTGCCGATGACGCTCGCGTGGCGATCCGCGCGGCGGGATCGGTGGCTGCGCGCGGCGGTGTGGCTCGGGATTGCCGCCAGTCTGAAACCGTTTCTGGGCGTCTTCCTGCTCTATCTGCTCTTGAAGCGCGGCCGCGGTCCGGCGCTGGCGATGGCCGGCTCGGCGGCAACCTGTGCGCTCGTCGGCGTGGCGGTGTTCGGCTGGAGCCAGTCGATCCGCTGGCTGGAAACACTCGGTTCGGTGGACTGGACATGGGCCGCTATGAACGGTTCGGTCACCGGTCTGCTGACGCGCAACTTCGCCGCCAATCCGTTCGTCCGCCCGCTCATCGACGCGCCGGGGCTGATCGCGCCGGCCGCTGTCGTGTGCAGCCTCGCACTCGGATGGGTCTCCTTCCGGGCCGTCGCACGCGACAACTCAGCAGACGCCGTCGATCGGGCGTTCGCGCTGCTCGTGCTGCTGGCCCTGCTCGTGTCGCCGCTCGGCTGGGTCTACTACTTGTGGCTGATCGCGGGCCCGGCGTTCGCGCTGTGGCGGTCGTCGCGCACACGGCCTTCGCGCGCCCGCGACGTGTTCTTGTGGCTGGCCGTGCCCGGTCTGATTTGGCCCCTGCCCGCCTTCGTGCCGTTTGAAGGCGCCCGATGGACCGCGATCACCGTCGGATCGATCTACGGTTGGTCCATGCTCGCGCTCTGGGGCGCGACGCTGGTGGACTTCTCCGCTCGCGGCGTCACGCCGGCGCCGAAAGGGGTCACTTCGCCGGCGCCCGGTAGCCGCCCAGGCTGCTAATCACGACGCCATCGCGCCGCGAACGGACCTCGACCTTGCGCCAGGCGCCGTCGCGCTTCGTGTTGGTCGAGGAGTAGCTGATCACGAATCGCCTGCGAAGATCCTCGAGCACCCGCCGATAGTCGGCCGCCAGCAGCGACACATCCGTCGGAAAGTAGGCCTCGCCGCCCGAGACCTGCGCCAGATACTCGAGCGTCAGTTGATCGACCTTCGGCCCCAGGCCGATGCTGAACATGGTCGCGCCCACATCCTTCACCGCCGCCGCGACATCCGCCAGCGTGTGCCTGGATCCCGGCGCCGTGCCCGGGTTGTTCTCGTCGCGGCCGTCCGTGAGCACGACGACGACGCGGCGGCCCTCCACCTGCTTCAGGCGGGCGAGGCTGTCGCACAGGGCATCGTAGAGCGCGGTGCCGCCGTTGGCCTTGTACTCGTCGATCGCCGACATCGCGCCCAGGCGGCCGAGAAACAAGTCCTGCACGAGCGCCGGACGGTCGGCAAACGTCATGACCGCGAGGCTGTCCTTGACCGGCAGTGCCTTCACAAAACTCCGGGCGGCGTCCATCACGCCGGCCGCGTCGAGCCGCATGCTGCCGCTCGAATCGAGCAACAGCATGGCGAACACCGGCGCGGTCGCTTCCTCGAACGCTTCGACATGCTGCTCGACGCCGTCCTCGTACACCACCAGGTCCTCGAGCGAGACGTCGACCGGCTGGCGGTTCGTGTCTCGAATCGTCAGCTCGATCTGCGGCCGGATGGGCGGCGGCGCGGGCGCGTAATATCCCGCGCGCACGCGGACCACGTGGGTCGGCGTGGACGGTCTTCACGCTGACGGCCCGCCACGTGCCGTCATACGCCTGATTCGTCGGCGTGTACGTCACGATGTAGCGCTGCTGGACGTCGGCGGCGATCAGCCCGTGCACGTCGGCGAGCTGGAAGTCCTTCGCCGGAAAGAACGCGCGCCCGCCGGTTTCAGCGGCGAGCCGCTTCAACAGCGCTTCCCCGCGGAGCGAAATGCCGGCCACGCCGCCGATGCCAATCACGTAGACGGTCGCCTGGGTCTCCTTGATCGTCTCCAGCGCGCGATCGAAGGCGATATCGCTGTTCTCGTCGTAGCCGTCGGTGATGAGCACCAGAATGTGGCGGCTGTCGGCGGTGGTCAGCTTGCCGGCCGCCGTGACCAGCGCGTTCAGAATCGCGGTGCCGCCGCCCGAAGGGATGCGTTCGATCGCGCCGACGATGGTGTCGCGATCGCGCGTCGGCCCGGTCATGGGACCGACCATCGTATTGAACGGCGCGACGATGACCTGATCGTCGGGGCGCAGGTGGCTCGGCAGCTGGCGCGCCGCGTCACGCACGAAGTCCATCCGCCGCGACATGCTCTGGCTGCTGTCGATGAGCAGGGTGTAGGTGGCGGGCTCGAGATCCGGCGCCGCGAGCTCAATCTGCTGCGGCACGCCGTCCTCCAGCACCGTGAAGTCGGCGGCGGTCAGATCGTTGACGGGCTTCCCGGTCGTGTCGATCACGGACGCCTCGAGCAGCACCGCCGAGACCGACGTCTCGAACGTGACTTCGAACGGCTTCAGGTCGACGAAGTCGCGTGCGGTCCGGCCGGCCGAATCGCTCACGGCCACCGCAATCTCGCGGGCCGCGAACGGATTGTCGTCCACCCATTCGACGGCGTACGGCGCGCCGTCCTTGTCGGTCCCGATGAGCTTGCCGTCGACGAAGAACTCGACCGGGCTCAACACCGTCCCCTTCTCAGCCGTGATGCGCGCGACGATGCGTGTGGCCCCGGACATGCCGGTGCGGCCCAGCGGAGAGGTGATGCGCACCGAGAGCCCCGGCTCGGCCTTTTCCTGCCCGAACACCACCGGCAGCCGGACGACCCCCCATCCCGCCACGGCGAGGGCGGCGGCGACAAGGGGCGCCATTCGGCGCATGGGCACGGTCATCGTCACTCTGCGCTAGACTCCATTCCCGTGGCGCCCGGGCACTTTCTTCAACCGCTGCTGGCCGCGGACGCGCCGCCGGCGATGCTGGTCGCTCACGACCCCGCTCGCCCGCTCGCGACGACGATTGAAACGGCCTTCGACTCCGCCAGCCGCAAGCGCGGCCTGCTGGGCCGGACGTTGCTCGCTCGGGATACCGCTTTCATCATCGCACCGTGCAGCGCGATCCACACATTCTCGATGCGCTTTCCCATCGACGTCATTTTTGTCACGGGAGACGGGCGTGTCCTGAAGATCCGGCATGACATGCCCGCGTCCCGGACCACGATGGCCTTTGGCGCATTCGCCGCGATCGAAATGGCGGCCGGTGAAGCGGAGCGCCACGGCCTCCACGTGGGCGACTGTCTCAGGATCCAGCCCGCGCCAGCGCCGCCTCCGCCCGCTTGACGGCGGCCGTGACCGCCGCGTCCACCGAGGGCAACGGCTTGGCGTCCGCTTCCTGGAGCGCATCCAGCAAATCCGGCAGGGGCGCGTAGGCCGCCTCGAGGTCGGCCGCCACTTGCCGGAGGGCGCGTGGCGGTTTCGCCCGACGCGCGGCCCAGCCGTTCGGCGACGTCGGCGCGGGCCCGCGCCAGGCGCGACAGCGTCAGCGTGACCGATCGCGAGAGCGCGAACTGCGCGGTCAGGTCCAACACCGGCGTCTTCACGCGCGGGTCCATCCGCACGTTGACCACGCGCCGGTACGACTGTCCGTCCACGGTCAACCGGACTTGATAGTTGCCCGGCAGGACGAAGATGCCTTCGCGGCGTCTTCGGCGTGTTCCGCGCGACCGCCGCGATCGGATAGGTGAACTGCTCGACGTCGGGCGGACGCGTAACGCACGTTCCACACGAAGCGATGGAGCCCGGCTGTCTTCTGCAGCCGCGGCGTCGGCCGGATCCAGTAGTCGGGAATGTTGCGGCCGGCCACCGGCTCGTCGGGCGGATCGTCGCTCGAGTAGCGGCGAACGGTGTCGCCCGTCGCGTTGTCGATGATCTCGAGCAGCACGGGCGACGTCGCGTCCGCCTCAGCAGGTAGCTGATCACCACGCCGTCGGGCGGATTGGGCGCGGCCGGCTCGTCGGGCGGCAACGGCGTGTCGGTGTTCTTGTTCCACCGGAATCGCCACGCGACCGGCGGCGCGAACAGGAACGCCGGGGCGCGCGACGATGTCGGCCGTGATCTGGCGGAGCGGCATGATGTCATCCAGGATCCAGAACCCGCGGCCGTGCGTGCCCGCGACAGGTCCGAGTCCTTGATGCCAGATCGCGGATCGACGTGGCCGGCATGTTCAGCCGCAGCGCCTGCCAGTGGTCGCCGTCGTCGAACGACACGAACACGGACTGTTCGCTGCCCGCGAACAGCAGGCCGCGGCGCTGCGGGTCCTCGCGCACGACGTTGATCACGCCGCCGTCGGGCAGGCCGCGCACGATGTCGGTCCACGTCTTGCCGCCGTCGCGCGTGCGTAGGACGTGCGGCCGCAGGTCGTCCAGCCGCAGCGTATTGATGGCCGCGTACGCCGTGTTGGGATCGAAGTGCGAGGCCTCGAGGATCGAGACCTTGGCCCATGGCGCGAGCGCCGGCGGCGTGACGTCCGTCCAGTTCGTGCCGCCGTTGCGCGTCACGTGAATGAGCCCGTCGTCGGTGCCGGCCCAGATCAGGTTCGGGTCGACCGGCGACGGCGCGATGGCGTAGATCGACGCCGCGCTGGACCGGCCGCGCGGTCGGTGCCGTCCGGTACACGCCGACGGTCGCCGGCGGCTCCCACGTTTCCCGCGACAGGTCGGGACTGATCAGCGTCCAGGTCGACCCGCCGTTGGCGGTCTTCCACAGCAGGTTGGTCGCGAAGAACAGCGTGCGCGGATCGACCGGCGAAAACTGCACCGGCGCGGTGCGGAGGACGCGCGTAGTGCGCGTCGCGCGGCGGTCGCCACCTGCTGCGCCTGGCCGGTGCGACGGTCGAAGCGCGAGAGCTTGCCGCCGTACACGACGTCCGGGATCCTGCGGATCCGGCGCGACGTAGCCGTATTCCTCGGCGCCGACCGGAAGCCACTCGCGGAACGTGATCTGCCCATGATCGCCGCGGCTCGCCACGCAGGCCGACCCGCTCTCCTGCTGCCCGCCGCAGACGCGGTAGGGAAACGCGTTGTCGGCGGTCACGTGGTAGAACTGCGCCGTCGGCTGGTTGTACCAGGAGCCCCAGGTCTCGCCGCCGTTGACCGACACGATCGCGCCCTGGTCGGACGTCAGGATCATCACGTCGGGCGACGCGGGATTGATCCAGATCTTCTGGTAGTCGTCGCCGCCGGGCGCGCCGCGGAAGCCGGTGAACGTGCGGCCCCCGTCGGTGGATTTCCACGTCACGATCGACGGCACAAAGACGATGTCCGGGTTGGTCGGGATGCACGCGGATGTCGGCGGCGTCGGCCGGACGCCCGGCCACGCGCGCGTCCTCGTTCACCCGCGTCCAGGTCTCGCCGGCATCATCCGATCGGTAGATGCCGCCGAGCGCGCGCGCGTCCACCGACGGCAAACAGCCGGCGCCGATCGCTGGGCGCGACGGTGATGCCGATGCGGCCTAGGCCGTCGGCGAATGTCGGCAGCCCCCGCGTGAGCGGCCGCCAGGTCGCGCCGCCGTCGGTGGACTTGAACAGCCCGCTGCCGGGCCCGGTCCAGACGCCGTTCTCCCACGGGCCCCTGCCGCGACTCCAGCAGCGCGGCGTACACCACGTTCGCGATCCACGGATCGAACGCGAGGTCGATGCCGCCCGTGTTCTCGTCGCGGTACAGCACCTTCTCGAACGTGCGGCCGCCGTCGGTCGACCGGAAGATGCCGCGCTCGGCATTCGGGCCGTACGGATGCCCCAGCACCGCGACGAACAGGCGATTCGGATTCTTCGGGTCGACGAGAATCTGCGGAATCTGCTGGCCATCGCGCAGGCCGAGGTGCGTCCACGTCTTGCCGGCGTCGGTCGACTTGTAGATGCCGTCGCCGGTGGAGAGATCGGGCCGCTGCATCCCTTCCCCGCTGCCGACGTAGATGACGTTGGGATTCGACGGCGCGATCGCGATGGCGCCGATGGACCCGGTCGGCTGGTCGTCGAAGATCGGCGTCCACGTCCGGCCGTAGTCGTTCGTCTTCCACACGCCGCCGTTCACGGCGCCGACATAGAACACGTTCGGCTGGGCCGGGATGCCGTCCACGGCTTTCGTGCGGCCGCCGCGAAACGGCCCAATCGGACGCCAGCGGAATTCCGAAAACAGCGCCGGATCGAAGGTGACGGCCTGCTGGGGCGCGTCGTGGCGGCCGGCCGCGTGGACCGCGACCCACCCGCCAACCAATAGAGCGGCAACAAAGACGAATCGACGGACTGGCATGCGCTCAGAGTGTACGCCGAGCCGACGTTCCCGGTCTCACTTCACCGCAAGCAGGTGGACCTGCTGATCGGCGGTGAGCACAAACAGGCGCGTCCCGTCAGGACTGAACGCCTTCAGCACGACATCGTGCGCGAACACCAGGTCGGTCCTACGGCGCAGCGTCGTGAGGTCGTAGAGGACGACTCGCCCGCCCCCGGATTCAACGGCGAGCAGGCCCGTGGCGGCGCTGACCAGCGGCCACGATCCGAACGCGTAGCCCTGGAGTTCGCCGCTGGCCAGCGAGTAGACCAACACCCGATCCAGCGAATCGGTCACGAGCACCAGATCGCCGCTCGTCATGACGCGGCGGATATGGAAGGAGCCCTTGCCGGTCTCGAGCAGCATGCGGCCCCTCACCGCGCCCGATTGCGCATCGAGCACCTCGAGCAGGTGATCGCCGGCGAGGTCGCCCATCTTCACCCGGCTGCGGAGGTCCGGGTTCAGCCGGAGGTACTTCGCGACCCGCAGCCGAATCGGCTGCCCACGACAGCACGAGCGCATCGCTGTCGACGCCGGGCCAGAAGTCGTCCGGCGGGTTCTTGGCGTAGCCCTTCTTCCACAGCGCCGTCGCCGTACGCACGTCGCGCACCTCGAACTCGAGACCCGTGGGCCGCATCGTGTTGGGGGGCAGCAATCGGACGACCATCAGCCGCCGGCCATACTGCGAGGCGTAGGGCTCGGTGATTTGACCGGCACCGCCCACCACGCGGCTTGGCCCATCCAGGCGCATGATCGCGCGCGGATCCGCTCCGGCCTTCGGCAAGTCCGCGAACAACGTGCCGGCGTCATCGATGAACGCCCCGTCAAAATCGCGCACCATCGCTACGCGTTCGCCGCTGCCCGTGTCCCACATCACGCCGCGTGTGCGCGCCGACAACGCTACCCACTTGAAATCCGCGGACACGGCGGCTGTCCGTACGCGGGCCAGGCTCGTGAACGGCAGGCTGACGCTCGCGCGCACCTGGTTGCCGTCCATCGCATACAACCCGAGGTCCCCGGTTCCGCGTTCCGCGGCGAACGCGTCGCCGTAGACGTCGATCGCCTCGGACGCATTGCCCTTCACGACGAGCTTCCTGCTCAGATCGAACACGCCGACGGCGTACTTCTGGAACGGCCGGATGAACACGACGTCGCCCTTCGTCGCCCCTTCCAGGCCGCCCGGCGTCAACGTGAACGTCTCGCCGACCTCGCCCGCGGGGAATCGCACCACGCCGGACTTGCCCGGGTCGGCGACGTTGAAGCCGACGAGCCGGTCGGGACCGATGAAGGCAAACGCCGAGGTCACCATGTTGCGCGCGCTGCCCTTGAGGGTGATGACCCCGCGGTTGGTCAGGTCGTAGGCGATGGCGCTGTTGCTCGCGTACCCCTGCGAGCCGGCCACGAAGAACCGTCCGTCGGGCGAGAACCCCATGGTGACCGCGGCATTCGTTCGCGGCATGAGGACGCCGCCGAGCAAGGCGGCCAGTTCCGCCGTGGGGTTGAAGGACTCGAAGCCCTTCTTCTGGAACACGGCCTGTCCGGTGGCCACATCGATGAGCGACAGCTCGTCGTTCGCATCCAGGCACGCGATGGTGCGGCCGTCCGGCGCCAGCGCGGTGAACCGGCAGACCGTCTGCCAGTACAAATCCCGGACTTCCGTGAGCTTGCGCGTGGCCACGTTCCACCGCTCGACCCGCAAGTCGCTGGTATGAAAGACCACGTCCGCCGAGTCGGTGGTGAACTGCGCCCCCTGGGCGTCGGGCGCGTCGATGCGGAAGAGCACGGCGAGCGGCTCGCGCGACAGCACCGAGATGCCCGCGTCGTCCTGCGCAATCAGGAACCGGCCGTCGGGGCTGAACCGGAGGCGGGTGACTTCTTCACGAAGCGGGGCGAGGTCCTTCTGGCTCGCCAGGCCAGGCAGGGATTCCTTGCGCGCGGCGACGGAGGACGCCACGACGGCGGCCTGCCACTCGCGGTACGCCTGATCGCGGGCCGGTGTGGTGGCCTCGGCGCAGCCGGCCGGCAGCGTGCCCACGGCCTTGACCATTTCGCCGAGCCGCTTGGCGTCGGGGCTGGTCGTGCCGAACATCCGCGACACGACGCTGCCGGTCTTGCCGCCGGTCGCGAACAGGCGGTCGAACAACGTGACGAAGGCCTTGGGGTCGTAGCCGGACGCGGCGACGATGAACAGGCCGATCCGGTCCGCTTCGACCTGGTCGCGCCGTTCCCGGTCGGCGCCGCCGAAGACGCCGGGCTTTCGCGCGGCATTGTCCATGAGGCGGTTGTATTTGGCGAAGATGTCGTTGCGATCGCCAACCTCCGTGACGCCGACCACATCCTTCAACTGGCGGGTCATGTCGATGGTGTGCTGACGGGCGACCAGATGGCCCAGCTCGTGCCCCATCACGCCGGCCAGCTCGTCCTCGGAGCGCGTGGACGCGATGAGTTTGCGCGACACGTAGACGCGCCCGCCCGCCAACGCGAACGCGTTCGCATCAGGAATATCAATCAGGCGGAACTGAAAGTGGAGGTCGGAGGGCGGCAAATGCGAGACGAGTCGGACGCCGACGTCCGCGAGGTGCGGCGTCACCGTGTCGTCATCGATGACCCGGAGCCAGGATTCATACCGCTCGGCGATGGCATCACCGAGGTCATTTTCCTGAGCGATGGAGAAGATATTCGGCTCGGTGCCTGCGCCGGGGCCGCGGCCCGGCACGGGGCCTGGGCGGCAGGAATTCCGTGCGATGCGACGACGGCGAGGACGATCGCGAAGCACCATGCGAGCAGAATCCGCCTCATGACAACTGAGGATCTTACGGCGGTCGAACGCGCCCGCGGCGCAAAATCCGCCGCGGGCGATTTACCGCATGTTCGCGTCCCCCGCGAACGCGGTCACCGGTCCTCCCACGAGAGGATTTCGGCAAATCGGGCGATGTTCTCCGGGCGATCGAGCAGCGTCTGTCCTGAGCACTCGATCCAGGCGTGCGCGGCGAAGCGTCCTTCGGGCTTCGCCACGCCGATGCGGATCGACGAGCGGCGACCCGAGCACGCCAGCAGGAACTGCAGCGCCAGCGACTGGGTCAGGCACGTCGCGAACGGCACCGCACGACACGCGGTCCGCACGGCCCACGCCAGCCGCTCCGGCGTCAGACGATTCATGTTCGCCGGGAACGCGGCCGGGAGCCACGTGGCGCGCAACCAGCGCCGCACCGTCGCGCAATCCACGACCCACAGCGCCACGCGAATGCCGGCCACGAGCAGCACAAGGCGCGGCAGCAGCGCCCGTTCCTCGGGAGCGAGGCGCCTGAACCGGCGCACCATCGACGAATCAGAGGGCGGCACGGTCCGGCCCAGCCTCGGCGACCGGTCGCACCGCAGGAAGCCGGGCGACATGCGCGGTCACGCCGGCGGCGATCACGAGCAGCAGCACACGCAGCCACCAGGCATGCGCCGTCCAGATCATCGTCGAACCGATGCTGGCCCACAGCAGGACGAGCGTGATGACCTTCGCGCGCCGAGGCATGCCCCGATTGCTGCGGACGTACACGCCGAGGACGCGGTGGTTGACGAGCTTCTGGTAGAACCGATCCGAGCTGCGCGCGTAGCAGGTCGCCGCCAGCAGCAGGAAGACCGTCGTCGGCATCAGCGGCAGGAAGATGCCAATCAGGCCGAGCGCGACACACAAGGTCCCGCACACGATGAGCAGGGTGCGCATCAGGGACGAGGGCATGGGTAATGGTAGCGGGTTCCGGGGTTCCGAGGTTCCGAGGTTCCGGGGTTCCGGTTCCAGGGTTCAGGGGTTCGGGTTCGAGGTTCGGGGTTCGGGGTTCCAGGTTCGGGGTTCGGGGTTCCAGGTTCGGGGTTCCAGGTTCGGGGTTCGGGTTCCAGGTTCGGGTTCGTGATGGCTTGCACCGTGAACCGTGAACCTCGAACCTGG
This sequence comes from uncultured Acidobacteriota bacterium, assembly GCA_963751445.1. Lineage (GTDB taxonomy): Bacteria > Acidobacteriota > Vicinamibacteria > Vicinamibacterales > SCN-69-37 > DASUGC01. Next base: position 351,344 of record CAVVUL010000011.1, read on the forward strand.
AACCTCGAACCCGAACCTGGGAACCTCGGAACCGGAACCCCGGAACCTCGGAACCCCGGAACCCCGGAACCTCCGGTCACCATTCGATTCCCTGCGCGAGCGGCAGCGCATCCGACCAGTTGACCGTGTTCGTCTGCCGGCGCATGTAGGCTTTCCAGGCGTCGGATCCCGATTCGCGGCCGCCGCCGGTTTCCTTCTCGCCGCCGAACGCGCCGCCGATTTCGGCGCCGGACGTGCCGATGTTGACGTTCGCGATGCCGCAATCCGAGCCGCGCGCCGACAGGAACTGCTCCGCTTGCCGCATCGACTCCGTGAAGATGGCGCTCGACAGCCCTTGCGGCACCTCGTTGTGCAGACGGATCGCGTCGTCCAGCGTCTCGTAGTCGAGCACGTAGAGGATCGGCGCGAAGGTCTCGCGCATCACCACGGCGGACTGCGCGGGCATCCGGATGATGGTCGGTTCCACGAAGCACTCGCCCAGATCGGGCCGTCGGCGTCCGCCCGTGATGACGGTGCCGCCTTCCGCTTTGGCATCGTCGATCGCGGCGAACATCTCGTCCACCGCCTGCGGCACCACGAGCGGCCCCATCAGCACACCGGCCTCCAGCGGATTGCCGATACGGACCTGTGCGTAGGCCGCGGCGAGTGTCGACGTGAGCGGATCCACGATCGATCGATGCACGATGAGCCGGCGGGTGCTGGTGCAGCGCTGGCCGGCGGTGCCGACCGCGCCGAACAGAATGGCGCGAACCGCGAGGTCGAGGCGCGCGTCCGCGGTCACGATGATCGCGTTGTTGCCGCCCAGTTCGAGGATCGTCCGGCCGAACCGGCCCGCGACCGTTTCGGCGACACGGCGCCCAATGGCCGTCGAGCCCGTGAACGAGACGAGCGGCAGACGCGGGTCCTTCAACATCTGCTCGCCGACGATGCGGCCCGGACCGATGACGAGCGTAAAGATGCCGGACACGCCATGGTCGGCCATGACGCGGTTCGCGATGTGCTGCACGGCGATGGCGGTCAGCGGCGTCGGCTCGGCGGGTTTCCACACGACCGGATCGCCGCACACCGCGGCAATCGCGGCGTTCCAGGCCCAGACCGCGACGGGAAAGTTGAACGCCGAGATGACGCCGACCGGTCCGAGCGGATGCCACTGCTCCATCATCCGGTGCCCGGGACGCTCGGACGCCAGCGTCAGGCCGTAGAGCTGGCGCGACAGGCCGACGGCGAAGTCGCAGATGTCGATCATCTCCTGCACTTCACCGTGGCCTTCCCCGCGAATCTTGCCCATCTCGAGCGACACGAGATCGCCCAGCGGTTCCTTCGCCTCACGGAGCGCGTTGCCCAGATCGCGCACGAGATCGCCGCGCTTGGGCGCCGGGCGGTCGCGCCATGAGGGGAACGCGCGCGCGGCCGCATCAATGACGCGGTCACAGGCCGCCGCGGACGCGAGCGACACCGAAGCAATGGGCGTCCCGGTCGCCGGATTGATCGACGCCCGCGGCGTGCCGCCGGGCTCATCAATCCACCCGTCCACGCCAAAGGAGGCGCCCGCGTTGCGCGACTTGATCCCCAAGGTGTCCAACAGCGCCTGTTCGCTCACGGTTCTCTCAATCAACATCTGGCACCGAACCAGCCGGGGGGACAGTCCCGCCTTCGGCGAGCGGGGACAGTCCCCACCTCATCTCGACACGGCACCCGTCGTTACCTGTCGCTAGCCTGTTGACCCAAACCCGCCTCGGGTGGGGGCCGTCGGCGTGCGGTGTTCCTGCCACTCGGCGCGTACGAACGGGAGAATCACGCCCTGCGCGAGGCGGTCGCCACGCCGAATCTGGACCGGCGCGGCGGTGAAATTCACGACCTCGATCCTGATTTCGTCTTCGCGGGCCGCAGTAGTCGCTGTCCACGAGGCCGACGCCGTTGGCCACCATCAAGCCGCGCTTCAGCGGCGTGCTGCTGCGCGCGAAGATGCCGAGCACATGACCGGCCGGCACGGCGATCACCAGCCCGGTCGGCACCAACAAGACCTGACCGGGCTCCACGACCATGTCTGCGTTTGATGCCAGGTCGAATCCGGCCGCGCCGGCGGTCTCGTACTTGGGCAGAGGGACGGAGGCGTCGATCCGGGAGATAGGTACACGCATTCTTCGCTGTCCAGCGTTTCACACGGAGGCACGGAGAGACGGAGGCCCAGGCCGTCTTGTTGGAAGATCTCGGGGACTCCCCCGTGCTTCCCAAACAAGAACTCTCCGCGCCTCCGTCCCTCCGTGCCTCCGTGCGAACTGACACGCGCTGTCTACTTGCCGCCTGTCGCCGGCGCCGGCGGCACGGCCTTCTTGAACATCCCGCTGACGTCGCGCGTGCCGCGCTCGGTGTACGACACGCCGTTGTCCATCCACGCCGGACGCGGCTTGCCCAGCAGGTAGTGGTCGAAGAACTCGTCCATGTGCACGGTCCAGTGCTTCATGTAGTCGCGGTTGTTCAGCCCGTGCGGCTGGCCGTTGTAGTTGAACATGTACGCCTCCTTGCCGAGGCGCCGCATGGCCATGTTGAACTCGATGCCCTGATACCACGGCACCGCGTCGTCGCCGTCGTTATGGATCGTCAGGTACGGCGTGTGGATGCGCTCGACCCAGAAGATCGGCGAGTTCTCGATGAACTGCAAGCGGCGAGTCCCACAGCGTCTTGCCGATGCGGCTCTGCGTCTTCTCGTACTGGAACTGCCGCACCATGCCCGTGCCCCAGCGGATGCCGCCGTAGGCGCTGATCATGTTCGACACCGACGCGCCGGCCTCGACCGCCGCGAAGATGTTCGTCTGCGTGATCATGTACGTGATCTGGTACCCGCCCCACGAGTGGCCCTGGATGCCGATGCGCTTCGGGTCAATGTAGCCCTGCGCCACGACGGTGTTGATCGCCGGAATGACGCACTTCATCGCGCTCGGCCCGGGATAGCCCGTCTCGTACGAGATGTCCGGCTGCAGCACGACGTAGCCGTTGCTGACGTAGCGGGTGACGTTGATGCTGGTGCCCGGCGCCGGCGCGCGGTAGCTGTGCAGCCCCTGCGTCAGATCCTCGTAGATGTAGACCATCATCGGGTACTTCTTCGACGGATCGAAGTTGTCCGGCTTGATCAGCATCGCCGACAGCACCTTGCCGTCGCCATTGATGTATTTGATGTTCTCGGCCTTGCCCCAGATGAACTCGGCCTGCTGCGGGTTCGCGTTCGACATCTTCTTCGGCGACCGAGAATTTCATGTCGGTCACCCAGTAGTCGGGGAATTCTTCGAACCGCGATGCGGTAAACAGCAGCACGTCGGCGTTCTTCGCCTTGATGGCGCGCCCATCGCCTTGTCCATCATGACGATCTTCTCGCGGCGCGCCGCCCGCTGAAGGGCACGCGGTAGTAGGCCGGTGGCCTTCGTGTCGTCGTTGGTCGTCGTCAAGCAGCATCGGCTTGTCGGTCGGCACGTGCGCGGCGCGGGCGTCTCGAGCGAACGGTACCGGAAGACGAGGTGCTGCTTGCGTCCTTCGCCGCCCGTGATGTTGCGGGCGTTCGTGCCGTCCGGCCGGATCTCCCAGATATCGAACTGGTCGTAGAGCAGCACGGACTTGTCGCCGTCGGTCCAGCCCGCCGCTCCCGAGGCTCGGCGGCTGGTCCGGCGTGTCGTGGTTCTCGTCGTAGAACTTGACGGGCAGCCGCTCGGTCAGGTTGACGCGGACGCCGGTCGCGATGTCCTGCGTGAACCAGTGCAGCGTTCTCCTGTCGCAGAACAACAGGTACCTGCCGCCGGGGGACAGCGTGGCATTGCGACCGAAGTGTTCGAGGACCTTGCGGCGCGATGCCGGTCTTCAGGTCGACCAGATAGACGTCGTTGTAGGTCTGGTCCCACGACACTTCCTTCCGATACGGCAGATCCGACGTGCCGATGGCGCGCAGCGGATCGAGCGCCGGGATTCACGTTCGGCAGATCGGGCGCTCGCCAACTGCACGAGCGTTTTGTCTTCAGGTGGAAGACCGCGCGAAGTTCTGTTCTGGTCCTGCTCACGCGCACCCTCTGCATCGGCTGGATCTGCGGGTCCTTGTAGCTCCAGAGATCGACCGGGATGCGGCGCGGGCTTCGTCGGACGTTCGGGATCGGGGTCGGCGCGGGCACCGGCGGCGGCGGCGGGCGGTCGCAAAGCAGCAGGCGCTGGCCGTCTTCGCGTGAAGCGCGGGGCCGAGTCGGCGACGACCGTGCCTTGCGGCATGCCCTTGGTCGTCGCCGAGACCAACTCCGCCGCCGCGGCATCGGCCGTCTTCCAATAGTAGAGGCGGAACGGCGACACGGGCTTGTCGTACTCCGCCTGTCGCTCAGGAACGCGACCTGCGTGCCCGACTCGTCGAAGGCCAGGCTCTTGTAATGCCCGCTGCCGTTGTGAGCGTCCGTAACCGTCCCGTCGCTCATGCGACGCGCGTACGCGCCGTCCTTCGCGGCGTCCGGTCGACGACACCGTGTAGAGCAGCCACGCGCCGGTCTTGTCCCACGCGAACTCCGTGACCTCGGGAATCGTCACGTCCTGACCCGTGGTCAGGTTGCGGATGATCAAGTCGTTGCCGGCGGTCTTGCGTCTTTTCTCGGCGTCGCCGGCGCGGCCGGCTGGCCGGCCGCGGCGGCCGCCTGGCCCTGAGCCGGCGGTGTCGCGGCCTGCGCGGGAGCGCCGCCGTGGCCTGCGCGCCGCCACCGCCGCCCGCGCCGCCAGCCGCGGCGCCCCGCCCACCGCCACCGCCACCGGCGCGGCCGGCGCCACCGCGCCCGTTGGCCGCGCCGCCCGCGCGCCCCTTCTGCAGCGCGAGCCACGTCGAAGACTCGGTGGGCATGCGGAACGTGGCGATCTGCTCAACCGTCGTCACCTGTCCGCTCGGCAGCGACATGATGCCGACGGAATTGCGATTCGTCGCCTGGGCCGGCTGTCCGCCTGCGGGTGCGCCGCGCCCGCGGCCGGCGCTTCGCCGCCAGCGGGCGCGTTGGCGGTTCGTCTCGCTGCGCGGCGGCGCGAATCGTGAAGATCAGGAACTTCCCGTCCGGCGTGAACTGCGGGTCCGTCCCGCGCGGCTGCTTGAATTCCTGGCCGGAACGCATGTTGCGCACGATCAGCTTCGCGGTCCTCGGCCTGCGACGTCAGCGGCATGCGCAAACCACTGGCCATCGTCCGACAGCCGCGCCCGCCGATGGTCTTCCAATAGTCGTAGACGTCATACGCCGAGCGGCTGCTTCGCGGCGCTGCTGCGCGCCGACCGGCCAGGTGGTCCACGCCAGCGGCGGCCACAGCAAGGACGACGCAGAACAAGCCGGCGCGAGTGGAACGGACTCTCATGGGAACACCTCAACACAACTGGAGAAGACGGGATCGACGACGAGAACGACGAGAACGACGAGAACGACGAGAGACGACGGGCTCGCCCGCCGACGCCCGAAGCCCGAGGAAACACCGCGGGCTCGCCCGCCAGCCCGACGGGCAAGGCGGGCTATTATGGACCAACATGGGCTGGGTGCAAGGGGCGATCGGGTGGCGCGGGCCGTCGTGGCGGTGGTCGCCGTCGCGGCATCGAGGCGGCGGCCCAGGCGCGACCGCGGCGTGGGACTGGGGATCGCGCCGGCGCCCGGCGACCGGTCCGCACAACGCGATCACCGATGTGGCCGGCGTGACGGTCGGTCACGTCACGCTCGACGACGGGCGACACCGTGCGAACCGGCGTGACGGCCGTCCTGCCCCACGGCGGCAAATTGTTCCGCGAGAAGGTGCCCGGCGCCGTCTTCGTCGGCAACGCGTTCGGCAAGCTGGCCGGGTCGACGCAGGTGCAGGAACTCGGCACGATCGAAACGCCCATCATCCTGACCAACACCCTCTCGGTCGGCGCCGCGCTTGACGGCCTCGCGCGCTGGACCGTGGCGCAGCCCGGCAACGAGAACGTGCGCTCGGTCAACGGCCTGGTCGGGCGAAACGAACGACGGCACGCTGAACGACATTCGCGGCTTTCACGTCACGGCGCGACCACGTGCGCCAGGCCATCACGACCGCCGCGGACCGGCGCGGTGGAGGAAGGTGCGGTGGGCGCCGGCACCGGCACGATGGCGTTCGGCTGGAAGGGCGGCATCGGCACGTCGTCGCGTGTCGTGTCGCAGCAGGGCGCGACGTGGACCGTCGGCGTGCTCGTGCAGACGAACTTCGGCGGCCGATTGACGATCGCCGGGGTGCCGGTGTGGAAGGAACTGACGCCGACTGGGACGGGTACGACAGGTACGAGGGAACGGCGGTCACTTGGAGAACAGATGCGACAGGTCCGACCGGTGCGACAGGTACGGAGACCGACGGATGGCTCCTGCATGATCGTCGTCGCGACGGATGCGCCGCTGGATGCGCGCAATCTCGAGCGGCTCGCGGCGCGGGCAGTCTTTGCGCTGGCGCGCACGGGCTCGACCTACTCGAACGGCAGCGGCGACTTCGCGATCGCGTTCTCGACGCATCCGTCGCTGCGCGTCACGTCGGCCATCGACCGCGCAGCCGCGCACGGTTCTCCCGACCGACGCGGTCTCCGGACTCTTCGAGGCGGCGCTGGACGCGACCGAGGAGGCCGATCTACAACTCGCTCCTCGCGGCCACGACGACGACCGGCAACGGACGGACCGTGCAGGCGATTCCGATCGAGCCGCTCAGGCAACTGCTGAAGAAATACGGGCGGTAGTTTCTGACGGTGTCAGTCCATCGTCCAGCGTCCAGGGTCCCTAGTTCGGGGTCCATCGTCCGATCGTCCAGCGACCTGCGTCCCGCAAGGACTCAGGACGATGGACCCTGGACGATGGACTATATGATCCCCCCTTAGGAGTCCTCATGCGCCGCACTGCCCTCGCCCTGACCTTTGCCCTGTGTGCTCTTCCCTTGCTGATCGCGCAGACCCCGCCGCCGCAGGGGGCCGGCACGACTGGCGCCGCGCAAGGCGCTGGGAGCGCCGCGGCCGCCGGCCAGGGCGCCGGGCGCGGCAACGCGCAGGCGCCGCGCGGGCGCAGCGTGACGCTGGGGGACGTCACCGCGTTCGACGTCAAGGACAATATCGCGACCATCAGCGCGGGCGCCGATCAGGTGCGCGTCATCTTCTACCGCGATGACATCTTCCGGCTGTGGCTCGGCCCGGACGGCCAGTTCACGGACGCCCAGCCGAATGCCGACGACGCCCAGATGGTGGTGCTGTCGAGCGCCCCGATTGCGGTCGCGTCCCGCGATGCCGGCGACTACTACCGCGTCGAAAGCACGTCCGTCGTGCTGCGCGTCTACAAGCGGCCGCTGCGGTTCGCGCTGTTCGACAAAGCCAACGCGACGGTGATTTGGCAGGAAACGAAACCGATCACGTACGGCCCGTCCACCGTGCAGACGCTGCGGCGCGGCGACAACGAGCACTTCTACGGCGGCGGCATGCAGAACGGCTACTTCTCGCACCGTGACACGTCGGTCAACATCCGGCTCAACACGCGCGGCTGGAACGACGGTTCGACGCCGAACCCCGCGCCGTTCTACATGAGCACGGCGGGCTACGGCGTGTTCCGCAACACGATGTCGCCGGGCAGGTACGACTTCCTCGCGCCGATGGTGCTGTCCCATGACGAAGCGCGCTTCGACGCGTACTACTTCTCGGGCGCGTCGCTCAAGAAGATCCTCGACGCCTACACGCTCGTGACGGGCCGGCCCTTCATGATGCCGCGCTACGGCCTCGAGTACGGCGACGCCGACTGCTACAACAAGACCGGCAAGACCATCGACGTGGTCGAGCGCGTCGCGAAGAAGTACCGCGAGAACGACATGCCCGGCGGCTGGATCCTGCCGAACGACGGCTACGGGTGCGGGTATCAGGAACTGCCGGAGACGATCAAGGCGCTGCGCGGGCTCGGATTCACGGGCGGCCTCTGGACCGAGAAGGGCCTCGACCGGATCGCGACCGAGGTCAAGGAGTACGGATCGCGCGTGATGAAGCTCGACGTCGCGTGGGTCGGCCGCGGCTACCAGTTCGCGTTCAACGGCATGCGCGACGCGTATGAGGGCATCGAGAAGAACGCCGACGCGCGCGGGTTCGTGTGGACGACCTGCGCGTGGGCCGGCGGCCAGCGCTACGCGACGATCTGGTCGGGCGACCAGTCCGGCAACTGGGAGTACATCCGCTTCCACATCCCCACGGTGATTGGCGCGGGCCTGTCGGGTTACAACGCGGCGACCGGCGACGTGGACGGCATCTTCGGCGGCGGCGCGCAGACCCAGGTGCGCGACCTGCAGTGGAAGGCGCTCACGCCCGCGTGGATGATCATGAGCGGCTGGTCGAAACAGACCAACAACATGAAGCAGCCGTGGATCTTCGGCGAGCCGTACACCACGATCAACCGCAAGTACATGAAGCTGAAGATGCGGCTCACGCCGTACCTCTACACGGCCTCGCGCGAGGCGTTCGACACGGGCGTCCCCACGGTCCGCGCCATGGTGCTCGAGTTCCCGGACGATCCGGCCACGTGGTCCAAGCGCACGCAATACCAGTTCATGTCCGGCGCCTCGCTGCTGGTGGCGCCCGTCTACGAGGACACCATTGTCCGCAACGACATTTACCTGCCGGCCGGCAAATGGATCGATTACTGGGACGGCACGGAGTTCAACGGATCGATGACGCTCAACGGCTACGCGGCGCCGCTCGACAAGCTGCCGATGTTCGTGCGCGCCGGCGCGATCATTCCGATGTATCCGGAGATGCTCTTCGACGGCGAGAAGCCCAAGGACCCGGTCACGCTCGATCTGTACCCGTTCGGCGCGTCACGCTTCGATCTCTACGAAGACGACGGGCTGACGCAGGGCTACCGGAAGGGCGAATTCGCGCGGACGCTGATCGAGATGCAGGCGCCGGCGTCGCTGGATACACCGGGCGACACGGTCACGGTCAAGGTAGGCGCGGCCCGCGGGCAGTACGCCGGCATGCCGGCGAGCCGGGCCTGGGCGCTCGACGTCCATGCGCCGGCGAAGCCGGCGAAGGTCACGATCGCCGGCCGCGAATTGCCGACGTTCGACGTGACGACCGGCGATCGCGCGGCCCGCGACAAGGCGCGCGCCGCCTTCAACGCGGCCGCCGAAGGCTGGATGTTCGACGCTGCCGATCGCCGCGGCGTGCTGCACGTGAAAGTCGCGCCGCAGCGTCTGGCGGCCGGCTTCACTGTGGTCATTACCCGGTAAGCCCCGCGCGGAACGGTGCTACAGTAGCCTCCTCAACCACTTTTTCAACAGCTGGGGGACGGGTCTGTTTTCCACAGGCTTTCCACAGCCAGGGGACAGGTCTCAGGAGGCCTTCAATGTCCGATTCGCAGCCCGCCGTGGATTTCGGCGCCCTGACCGCGCGCCAGCAGGCGACGTGGGCCACCGGCGACTTTCATCACATCGGCCGCCAGGTCCAGTCCGTCAGCGAGGATCTGTGCACGGCCCTGAACCCGCGCCCGGGCCAGCGGGTGCTCGACGTGGCGTGCGGAAGCGGCAACGGGGCCATGGCCGCTGCGCGCCGGTACTGCGCGACAACCGGCCTCGATTTCGTCCCCGCCCTGATCGAACGCGGCAAGGTCCGCGCCGCCGCCGAGGGCCTGACGATTGATTTCCGCGTCGGCGACGCGCAGGCCCTGCCCTTCGCTGATGGCCACTTCGACGTCATCATGTCCGTCTTCGGCGTGATGTTCGCGCCCGACCAGGAGAAGGCCGCGAGCGAGTTGCTCCGCGTCTGCCGGCCGGGCGGCCGGATCGGGATTGCCGCATGGACGCCGGAAGGATTCGGCGGCCAGTTCTTCCGGGCGCACGCGAAATACCTCCCGCCGCCGCCTCAGGGCACGACGCCGGCGGTTCGCTGGGGCACGGACGCCGGCATCCGCGAACTCCTCGGCCGCGGCGCGAAGTCGGTTCGCGCCGAGCTGCGCACGTGCGTCCAGCACTACCAGTCGATCGATCACATGCTGTCGCTGTTCCGGGAGTATTTTGGGCCGACACGCCGGGCGTACGAAACGGCCGGACCGGCCCAGGCCGCGCACCTGACCGCAGACCTGCGCGCGGTCCTGGAGCCGCTCAACCGCGCGACGGATGGCACGGTGGAAATCGTGGGCGAGTACCTCGCGGCGGTGGTCGTAAAGGCCTAGCGAGGATCCCAGTGCTCGCGCGGCACGACCTTCGGCGCGGCCGGATCCGCAAAGTAGTGCGGGGACATGATCTGCACGCCGGCGGAATTGAACGCATCCTGGATATTGGCGTGCAGATCGCTCATCACCTTGGCGCGAGGCGTGGGGCCCTCAGTGGCCGTCTGGCACACGAGCCGGTACTCGACGTAGAAGTCGGATAGCGCGGTCTGGAACACGGTTGGTGCCGGTGCCTCGGCAATGCCCGGCGTCTCGCGCGCCGCTTGCCGTAGCAGGTCGTGGACCTGCCGCCACGGCGCGTCGTACCCGATGGTCACACTCGCATCCACGACCATGCCGGCACCCGCCGAGGGCCGAGAGTAGTTGCGCACCGTCGCGCCGACGACCCGCGAGTTGGCGAGGACGACTTCGTCGCCCATGCCCGTGCGCAGCCGGGTCTGAATCGTGGTCAGCGATGTGACCGTGCCCTCGAGGTCATCGATGCGCACGTAGTCCCCGACGCGGAACGTGCGCGAATACATCAGGATCAACCCGCTGATGGCCTGCCCGATGGAGGACGCGCCCCCGAGCGACACCATGAGGCCCACGAGCACGGAAAGGCCGTCGAATGCGGCGCTTCCGGACCCGGGCAAGTACGGATACGCCATCACTAACGCGAACAGCCACACGACGAGGTTGAAGATCCGCTGCGTCGGCTGTGTCAGATCGGCATCGAGCCAGTTCACCTCGATCTTCTGCTGGCGCACGCGGTCGAAGAACACCCTGCCGCCGCCCGTCACGAGGCGGGCGATGACGATAATGGCGGCCACGACGGCCAGACCCGGCACCGACAGGGCGATGCCGTTCAGCACGCTCCGCAGAATCTGGAAGAGGAACCCCTCGAGTTGCTCGCCCCACGGGCGCGTATAGGGGAATTCACGGAGGATCAGGCCCAGCGCCTCGTACGCGGCCACGAACACGACGAGTGCGTAGAGGCCGCCGAGCAGCCTGGCGGCGATCTGCCTCGCATGGCCCTGGCTGACCACAGCCGTGCCGCCCAGCGTGAAGCTCGTGGCGCGCGCTTCGGCAAACGCGCCGAGGCGGTGCGCGACCAGGCGGCGGAACCGCGCCAGCAGCATGACCGCCACGAACCAGCCGACGAGGTACAGCAACCCGAGCCCGGCCGCCCGCCAGCGCGCGTGGGTGTCGCGCGACTCTTGCGACTCGCGCACCACCCGCTCGAGCGCCGCGGCGGCCGCTTTCGCCACGTCGGCCGGCGTCTCTTCGAGCAGCGGGTTCGCGTCCGCCGGCGTGACGACAAACGCCAGCTTGCCGTCGAGCTGGACGACGATGTTGTCGGCAACGGAAACGGTCGTGACCGTGCCCGGCCCGCCGAGGCTGAGTTCCGCGGTGATGCGCTGCTCGGCCGCGGCGGCGCGCTCGGCTGGCGGAATGCCCAGCAGCGGCCCGCGGAAGACCATGACCGGACGGTTGAGCACGCTGAGCGTGACGACGGCCGGCACATCCGCGCCCTGGGGCGCCTGGGCCCGGGCGGCGGTGGATACGCAGCCGACGAGCATCGCAGTCAGGACAACGGCACGGATGCCGCGGATGGACGCGCTCATGGACTGAGAATCTAACATGCCGCGGACTCTGCTATCCTGACGTTTCACCCTTTTTCCCGAAGGCACCCATGGTCCTGACGAAGTCCGAACTGATCGCGTCCCTGCAGAACGAAGTTCGCATTCTGCTCCACCTGACCACCAAGATCGATCGCGCGAAGCTCGATTACCGCCCGACGCCGAAACAGCGCAGCACGATCGAGTTGCTGAAGTACCTGAACGTCATGGGCCCCGCGCTGGTCCGCGCGGCCAAGGCGGGCGCGTTCGACCCGGCCGACTGGACGGCCGCGCAGAACGTGACGGCGGCGATGGACTTCGACCAGGTCGTGGCGGCGCTGGCGACGCACGCGCAGACGTACGCGACGCTGATCGGCGGCATGTCGGACGCGGACTTCCGCCAGGAGATCGACATGTGGGGCAGCAAGTCCTCGCGCGGCTCGTTCATCGTGAATGGCGTGCTCTGCGGCTGCGCGGCCTACCGCACGCAGATCTTCCTGTATCTCAAGGCCTGCGGACGCGAGGAACTCGGCACGATGAACCTCTGGGCCGGCATGGACGCGCCGCCAGCGGCGTAGGCCCTAGCCGCCGGCGATGAACGCGTCCGGGATCTCGTAGCGTTCGCCGGACTCGAACGTCACGATCGTGACGTCCGCCCGGCGCGAGGCGGTCATCTTCTCGGGCGAATCCGAGGCGACGGGCTTGCCCTGCACGAAGAGGATGCGGCGCCACACCCGATCGCCCTGCTTGACGTCCACGGTGGCCGTGCCGTCCACGCCCCGGCGGATGACGAACGCCTGGCATGTCTGCGGCTTCGCGTCGCCGTACGGCATCGTGAGGCACGTCAGCGACGCCGACGCATGGTACGGCGTGCCGGGCAGAAGGGCGTCCGTGGACGCCGGCAGCGGCGCCAGCGCCTTGCCGGTCACGCGGACGGTCAGGGTGTAGGTGCTCGACTCGTTCCGGCGCGCCGCCGACCGCATGAGATAGACACGAATCGCGTAGTCGCCGTCGGCCGGCAGCATGCCGCTGAACGTGTCGCCGTTGGTCTGGCCGATGTACATCGCCGCGTCCGCGCTGGCGGGCGGCAGCACGTTGAAGTAGTTCGACAGGTGCGAGGCCTTGATCGTGACGGTCAGCGTCTGCCCGGCGCTGGCGCGCACGAGATAGTCGACCGTGACGTCGCCCTTCAGCTGGCCCGTGATCGTCGCGGAGGACGCGCCTGCGGCGAACGTCACGCGCTCCTGGCGGATGCCCTGTTGGACATCACGCGCGGCCACGCCCGCCACGATGGCGGCGGCGAAGAGGACAGTCGTTACAGCTCTCACAGTCGCCTCCTGTGGCTAGAACCCGATGCTGATCAGCACGCGGGCCTGCTGGCGCCAGATGGAATACGTCGTGCCGGCGAGCGCGGTGGCAATCGTCGGGAAGTTCTCGACGTCGGCGCTCTTCTCGAACCCGAGGTTGTGGTGAATCCACGTGTAGCTGGCTTTCACGCCGAGCCACGTCTTGCCCGATCCGGAGTTGGCTCCAGTCCACTCCGCCGCCGACGATCATCTCGTTGAACCCGAAGTTCTGCCAGCTGCCGGCCGGCCGGAACTTCGGCGACGTGGGGTCGCTGAGCGGCACGCCGTCCACGCTGACGTCCTCCAGCCGGTACCACGTGATGCCGTGCCCGTACTTCACGTACGGCTGGATCGCGCCAGTCATCAGGTTGAACCGGAACGCGCCGTGATACTCGAACTGTTCGAAATTCCCGCGCGTGCGGATGGGCTCCGCCATCTGCGGCGACGTGAAATCGAATCCGACCGGCGCGCGGTAGTTGATGATCGAGCTCTCGGTCGAGAAGCGCGGACTCAGGTGGAACACGATCGAGTACACCGGCGTCACCGCCCAGCCGAAATGCGGGACCACCTTCACGTCGGAGGTGTCGGCCGGCAGCTTCACGACCCATCGAACGAACAGCTCAGGCAGTTGCTCCCGGGACAGGAACAAGGCGGACGAGGTCCTCCGGCAGGTTCGTCATCATCGGCCCGGCCTCGAGGCTGACGTTGCGGACCGCCGGCGCGTTCGCCGGCAGGAACGTCGGGTTACGTGCTCCCGACCGCGGCGCGAACGGGCAGCGCGAGCGTCCGCCAGGCCAGGTCGAGCGGCGGCTTGATCATGAAATACAGGATGGGCGCGTTCAGGAAACCCGCGCGCGGGAAGAAGGAGTCCATCGGGCCCAGCGGCGCCGCCCAGCTCTCCTCGACCATGTCGTACATGTCGTAGCCGGCGCTGTCGCCCACGCGATTCCAGGCGTTGTTGTAGGTCGGCCCGATCGGCGAGACGTTGCCCATGTCGGAATGACTCGCAAGACCGGCGGCCGGAGACGGCGAGGCCGGATAGCCGAAGCGCATCGGCAGCAGCATCCACGACCATGCCTGCCGGACGGACGCGTCAGCCAGAATCGGCTCCATCAGCGGCTCCCAGTCGGGCATCAGCGCCACCGCGCCCCGGCTGGCCGTAGTCCTCGACCGCCTTCGGCACGGGCTTGGTGCCGGCGAAATACTCGAAATGATCGAACGCCTCGAATGAGCGCGCTCGGCCACGCCGCCGGGGCCAATCCGCCGGTAGTAGCCGCGGAACGGATAGCTCGCATGGCCATCCTGGTCCCTGAGACCGGGCATTTCCAGCACGTTCTGGAAGCCGACCGCATCGCCGCCAATCCAAACGACGGGCCGGGTGTTGATGGCCTTCTCCGCGGGGTCGCGGTAGGCCCGCTCGCGGATGCGATCCCACAGGCCCCGGCTCACCTTGCGCGTGTGCGCGAGCGTCTTCACCTCGGCATCCCACGCATCGCGCGGCTGGTAGACGCTGGGCGAGGTGAAGTCCATCGGATAGACGAAGTGATGCAGGTAGTACTCGATGCGCCGGATCACGACCGGGTCCTGGCCATCGAGGTCCAGTCGCCCTGCGACCATGCGCTCAATGCCCGCCGGGTCGAACGTCCGGCCTACGCCGGACAGCGGCGCAACGACCACGTTGATGTGCTCCCAGTCGCCTTCGTGGTTGTTCGGGCCGTCGTTCGCCGGGTAGAAGAACCAATACTGAATGACGAACTCGTACCCGGGCTCGCCGCCGTCCTTCGCCGCGATTTCGGCAATGAACGGATGCGCGAAGACGCGCTCCGATCCCGCAAGCGCCGGGTTCTTGGTACCGGCTCCGTTCGCCCAGTAGTTCTGCTTCCAGGTCTTCTCGTCGTACCCCGGCATATCCAGGTGCATGACGGAGAAGGTCTCCTGCTCCGGGCGCGCGGCCGCTTCAGGCTCGAGCGGGCGCCGATTCGGGCCGAACTTTTCGATCAGCGCCAGGAGGCGGCAGTCGTCGTTGGCGGAATCCCCGCCGGGCGGGCACGGGCGGGCGCCGAGTTTCGCCAAATCGATACGGTCGCTGTCCACCAGCGAAAACCTGGCCCGCGCGATGTCCCAGCGCTCGACGAACAGCGGGAACGAGTCGGTCTTGTAGAACGTCCGAAAATCCATCGGAAACTGCGGCGTGTTCCGCACCATGATCGGCGCGAACCGGTCAGCCACCGCCTGCAGCCACTTCGCTCGCGCGTCGTCGACGCCGTCCTTCGGCGCGACGTCCCGATAGGAGGCGTCCGCGGGATCGCCGTACAAATGGAAACGGGCGCTGGCCTCAGTCTGGCGGACGATCCGCGGGTAGGTCAGCGGGATGTACTTGAGGTACTGATCCAGCGGGATCTGCGCGCCGGCCGGCGCCGCGATCAGCAGACTCAGCAGAGATAGGGCGTGGCCGACGACACGTGATTTTCGGATTGTCATGTGGAGACCCATAGGATACCGTCTGCCACAGACAGGAGCAAGAATGACAAGGTTTGCGGCGCTCGTGGTGTTCGTGGGAATGGCCCTGCTCGGCGTGGCGCGACCGGACATCTCCGCCCGGCAGGCCGCCGCGGAGCTCTACACGTGTCCGATGCACGGCACGGTCCTCGACGCCAAGCCAGGATCATGCCCGGTGTGCTCGATGGCGCTGAGGCCGCGCGCGATGAAGCCGGCGGAGGCGGAGCTCGTGGCCTTCTTCAAGGCCTACGATGCGGCGTTCGTCGCGAAGAGCCTGGACAAGCTGGCGGCGATGTACACCCCTGAAACGACGGTCTATGAGGGCGGCGGCGTCAACAGCGGGTGGAAGGACTACCGCGACAACCACCTCGGGCCGGAACTGAAGAGTTACGACACGGTGGAGTTCTCCCACACCAACGTCGTGCCGCATCTCGTCGGGACTGACGCCGCGTACGTCACGGCGGACTATGCGATCAGGACCAAGACGGGTGACCGAGTCAGCGAGGGCGGCGGGCTCGCCACCTACACGCTGGTGAAGGACGCGACCGGCTGGAAGATCCGGCACACGCATACGTCGGCGAAGCGCCGGGGGCCGGCATAGGGCTGGGTTGAAGTTCGAACTTCGAAGTTCGAACTTCGAAGTTACTTCGTCGTCAGAGTCCCCAGCGCCTGATCGAACAAGGCGACCACGGCGTCCGCCTGATCCTTCGTGAACACGAGCGGCGGGGCGAACCGGATGGCGTTGCGTCCGGCGCCGAGAATCAGCACGCCGCGCTTGAACATCTCCTGGACGAGCGCATTGCGCTCGGTGGTCGCGCGCTCCTTGGTGACCCGGTCGCGCACGAGTTCGACGCCGATCATCAGGCCCTTGCCGCGCACGTCGCCAATGATCGGGTGCTTGTCCTTGAGTTCGAGCAGGCGGGCCAGCAAGTGCGCCCCCACGACTTCCGCATTGCGGATCAGGCCGTCCTTCAGCAGCTTGATGGTCGCGAGCGCGGCCACCGCGCTGACGGGGTTGCCGCCGAACGTCGAGGCGTGCGCACCGGGCGGCCACGTCATGATGTCGGCGCGCGCGGCGGTCACGCTCAACGGCAGACCTGAGGCGATACCCTTGGCCACGGTGACGATGTCCACGTCGAGGCCGAAGTGCTCGCACGCGAACATCTTGCCCGTGCGGCCCATCCCCGACTGCACCTCGTCCGCAATCAGCAGCATGCCGTGCGTACGCGTGAGTTCGCGCAGGCGCTGGTGGAACACCTTCGCGGGTACCACGTACCCGCCTTCACCCTGGATCGGCTCGACGAGCACCGCGGCGACTTCGTCTGGCGACACCAGGTGGACCAGGATCTGATCCTCGACGAACCCGAGACACTCCGCCTGGCAGGTCTCCGGCTTCAGGCCGACCGGGCACCGGTAGCAGTTCGCGTACGGCGCATGGTAGACGCCCGGCATCATGGGGCCGAAGCCGCGGCGCTGGATGAACCGGCTGGACGTCACCGCCATCGCGCCGGTCGTGCGGCCGTGGAACGATCCCAGGAACGCGATGATGTTCAGCCGCTTGGTGGAATACTTCGCGAGCTTCAGGGCGGCTTCAACAGCCTCGGCTCCGGAATTGCCAAAGAACGACCGTACCTGGCCCGTGCCGCCGCCGACGGGCACGATCTGCGCCATCGCCTCGGCCAGTTGCACTTGCGGCTCGTAGTAGAAATCCGTGCCCGACATGTGCAGGTACTTGCCCGCCTGCTCGGTGATGGCGCGAACCACGTCGGGATGCGAGTGGCCGGTGCCCGTGACGGCAATGCCGGCGGCGCAATCGAGGAAGACGTTGCCGTCGACATCCTCAACGGCCGCGCCTTCGCCGCGGGCCATGACGAACGGATAGTCCCGCGTGTAGGACGGCGACACGTACTGGCTGTCGCGGGCAATGATGGCGGCCGCTTTCGGGCCGGGCAACGGCGTCTTGATTTCTGGCGTGGTGCGCATGGTGAGATTTACTTCCGCTTCCAGCGTGTGCCGGCCGAAGTATCTTCGAGGATTATCCCACGCGCTTCGAGGTCCGTGCGGATTTGATCGGCGCGGCCGAACTCGCGGGCCCGACGGGCCTCGCGCCGCGCCTGAATGAGCGATTCGATTTCCTCGGCGGGCACCGGCGGCCGCGCGTCCTCGGCGCGCCGCAGGGCCAACACGCCCAGGACCTGATCGAAGCCGTCGAACGCCTCGCGAATCAGGCGCGCGTCGGCCTCCCCCACCTGCCCCGCGTCCATCGCCGCATGCATGTCCCGCACGAGTTCGAAGAGGACGCCTTGCGCGCCGGGCACGTTCAGGTCGTCCGCAATCAGCGTCCGGAATTCGTCGCGGGCCCGCGCCACGCGATCGGCGACGTCGGGATGGGCGCTCCCGCCGCGCACGGTCTCGACGCGCGCGAGGAAATCCGCGAGGCGCGTCACGGCCGACTCCGCCTGGGCGAGCACGTCCCAGTTGAACGTCAATTGCTTCCGATAGTGCACCGAGATCAGCAGGTAGCGCAGCGACGAGGCACGGTAGCCCTTGTCGAGGATGTCGCGGACCGTGAAGACGTTGCCGATCGACTTCGACATCTTCTCGTGATCGAAGTTGAGGAACTCGACGTGCACCCAGAAGCGCGAGAACTGACGACCGGTGGCGCCCTCGGCCTGCGCGATCTCGTTCTCGTGATGCGGGAAGATCAGATCGATGCCGCCGCCGTGGATGTCGATCGGCGGTTCGCCGAGCAGGCGCAGGGCCATGGCCGAGCACTCGATGTGCCAGCCCGGACGGCCCGGCCCGCAGCCGTAATCCCACGTCGGCTCGCCGGGCTTGGTCGCCTTCCACAGCACGAAGTCGCGCGCGTCCTGTTTGGCGTAGGAATCCGAATCGACCCGCGCGCCGGCCTGCATGCCGTCGTGATCCAGCCGCGCGAGCTTGCCGTACTCGGGCAGCGTGGCGATGCGGAAGTAGATCGACCCGTCGGACTCGTAGGTGTGGCCGCGCTCGCCAAGCGTGCGGACCATGTCCACCATCGCGCGCAGGTTGGCTTCGTCGGTCGCGCGGGGGTTCTCCTCGACCGGCTCCAAGCCCAGAGCCGCCGCGTCTTCGAGGTACGCCGCGACGAACCGGTCCGTGTACTCGCGCAGCGGCACGCCGGCTTCGTCGGACGCGCGAATGGTCTTGTCGTCCACGTCCGTGAAGTTCATGACGTGGCGGATGCCGTACCCCTCCTGGTGCGTGAGCGCGCGCCGCAGCACATCGAGGCTGACGAAGGTCCGGAAGTTGCCGATGTGCCCGCGCGCGTACACGGTCAAGCCGCAGGTGTACATGCGCACCGTGCGGCCGTCGCCGGGGACGAACTCCTCTTCCCGCCGGGACAGGGTGTTGTAGAGGCGCATGACGAACGCCTAGTGTTTGATGCCGGACATCGCGAAGTCGACCGTCTCGCGCCGTCCGTTGCCGGAGACCTCGACGTGCACGACCCCGCCGGCCGGCCGGAAGGCCAGATCGATGTGGGTGCCCGGTGCGGCCCCGGCGCCAATCCGGTCGACGCGCCGACGTGACGGCCACCGCCAGCGCCGCGGCATCGACCGGCGATGCGCCCAGCAGCTCCGCGTACCGCTTCGCCACCTCCGGCACCATGGCCCGGTAGGCCGCCTCAAGCGGGACGTGCATCGTGAACGCGTCGCTCATTGCGTATCCGAAGATTCTATCAGCCCTTGGGAGCGAGGGGGAACTGGAGCCGCCGCCAGCACGTTCCGGGCCTCGTCGCAGTCCCGCAGCATCTGGGCCGTGAGCGCCGCGAGGTCGTCGAACTTGCGCTCCTCACGCAGCCACTTGACGAACGCGAGCCGCAGGGGGGCGCCGTACAACTCGTGCGCGCCATCGAGCAGGAATGTCTCCACCGTCAACTTGTCATCGCCGATGGTGGGCCGCACGCCCAGGCTGGTCACCGCCGGATGCCAGACGCCATCCACCTCCGCCCGTGTGGCATAGATGCCGTGGGCCGGCAACAGCGGATTCACGGTCTGCAGGTTGGCCGTCGGCACACCCAGTTCCCGGCCGCGCCCGTCCCCATGCACGACCACGCCCTCGATCACGTACGGATGTCCCAGCAAGGCCGCCGCCTCATCCACGCGGCCCTCGGACAAGAGGCGCCGCACGCGGCTGCTCGAGACGATGAAGTCCTTGTAGAGCACGGGATCGATCTTCTCCGTGCGAAAACCCTTGTCCTGCCCGAGCGCGCGCAGCAGCGTGAACGTGCCCATGCGGTCACGGCCGAACAGGAAATTCTCGCCGACCCAGACCTCGGCCACGCCCAGCCACTTCAGCAGGACGGTCTCCACGAAGGCCTCGGGCTCCCATCGCGACACCTCTCGCGTGAAGCGAACGATGGCGACGCCGCCGAGGCCGGCCACCGCGAAGGCCGCCAGTTTCTGGTCGAGCGTCATCAGCAGGGGCGGCGCCTTGTCGGGGCGAAGCACCTGCCCCGGGTGCGGGTCGAAGATCAGGGCGACCGCGGTTCCGCCGCGGGCCAGGGCGCTCCGCCGCACCTGCGCCAGCAGGGCCTGGTGGCCCAGGTGCATGCCCGTCGAAGTTGCCCAGCGCCACCACGGGCACGGGCCAGTTCGGCGGCGGCGAGTCCTGCACGTAGCGGACCTCCATCACGCCACCTCGATCAGCAGGCCGTCGTGGGCCAGCGCCATGCCGGACGGCAGCGCGGCGCAGGTGTCTTCGTGCCCCAGATCGTGGGCGATGTGCGTGAAGAACGTGCGCGCGGCGCCGATGCGGCCGGCCATGTCGACCGCCTCGTCCAGCGTGAAGTGCGTGGGATGGGGCTTGCGCCGGAGCGCGTCCAGCACGAGGCAGTCGAGGCCGTTCAGGAGCGCGAGCGAGGCCTCAGGAATGCCGTTGCAGTCCGTGAGGTACGCGAAGCGGCCGATCCGGAATCCGAGGATCTGCCGCGACCCGTGACGGATCGGCACGGGCACGACGAGCGTCCGGCCGAGGCAGAACGCGCCCGCGATCGGAAAGAGGCGCAGATTCGGGACGCCGCCGCCCTTCGGCGCGTCGGGTTCGAAGATGTAGGCGAACGTGCGGCGCACTTCGCGCAGCGTGGCCGCGTCGCCGAAGACCGGCATCGGCGCTTTCGTCAGGTGGTTGTACCGGCGCACCTCGTCCAATCCCATGACGTGATCGGCGTGGGCGTGCGTGTAGAGGATCGCGTCGAGGCGGCGGAGATCGTGCCGCAGGGCCTGTGCGCGCAGGTCGGG
The DNA here is from genome assembly GCA_963751445.1 of uncultured Acidobacteriota bacterium. Lineage (GTDB taxonomy): Bacteria > Acidobacteriota > Vicinamibacteria > Vicinamibacterales > SCN-69-37 > DASUGC01. The sequence goes on from CAVVUL010000011.1 coordinate 372,244, forward strand.
CGTCGTGTCCACGAGCACGCGGAGCCCGTCCGCCAGTTCCAGCGCAATCGACGGACGCGACCGCGTGTCGCGCGGATCCGGCGACCGGCACACGGCGCAGTCACAGCCGATCATGGGCACGCCATGTGACGTCCCGGTTCCGAGAAAACGCACGCGCACGGAGTGTCGAATGTAACATAGCGCCCGTGAAGCCCCGCCCCACGACCCGCCGGCGTCGCGTCCGCGCGCGGCACTCCGGGGCCGCGGACCGGCGCCGCGCCGCGGGCGCCGGCCGCGCGTTCGCGCGCCTGGTCCGCATCATGGCCGCGCTGCGGTCGCCTCGGGGCTGTCCCTGGGATCGGCAGCAGACCCCGCAGTCGCTCCGGCCGTTCCTGCTCGAAGAAACGTACGAAGCCCTCGACGCCATCGATCGCGGCGACCTCGACGATCTGGGCGGCGAACTGGGTGACGTGCTGTTCCAGTGCGTCTTCCAGGCGCAGATCGCCGCCGAGATCGGTCGCTTCGATATCACGTCGTCGATTCAGTCCATCATCGACAAGCTGATCCGGCGCCATCCGCACGTCTTCACCGCCACCGGCCGCCCGCTCGCGGCCGCGCCTCGCCGCCGCGCCGGGCTGCGCTCCTCGTCTGCGGTGCTCGTGCAGTGGGAGAAGTTGAAGGCCAAGGAGCAGCAGGCCGTCGGCGCGAAGGCGCGGATCCTCGCGGGTGTGCCGCGCGCGCTGCCGGCGCTGCTCCGCGCGCATGAGATCGGCACGCGGGTCGCCGCGGTCGGATTCGACTGGCCGGCGGCACCGGACGTCATGGCGAAGATCGAGGAGGAAGTCCGCGAGTTACGCGGCGCGCTGGACGAGCATCCGAGACGGGCGGCCGAGGAACTCGGCGACCTCCTGTTCTCGGTGGCGAATCTCGCGCGCAAGCTGGGGCTCGAGCCCGAGTCGGCGCTGCGCGAGGCCAACGACAAGTTCTCGGCGCGATTCGCCGCGGTGGAAGCGCGGCTCGAACGCGGCGGCCGCTCGGTCCACGACGCGACGCTCGAAGAAATGGAAGCCGCGTGGACGGCCATCAAAGCCGCCGGAACGCGGCGATCGATCAAAGCCGCCAGCACGCGGCGATCGATCAAGAAACTCCCAGCGCCGCGAGCATCCAGCTCCGGCCGAGCGCGGTCCGGATCCGCACGGTCACGCCGTCGGTCTCGAGGCTGACGGCGCCGTCGCGGTCGGTGCGGAAGATCCGGGCGCCGGCTGCGGTCAGCCGCGCGAGCACGTCCGGCGCGGGCTGACCGAACACGTTGCCGCGACCCACGCTGATCAACGCCACCTGCGGCCGCATCGCCTGCACGAGTTGATCGCTGGTGGACGTCCGGCTGCCGTGGTGCCCGGCCTTCAGGATGCGGATCGGCGACGCGGACAGATCGGCCGGCAGCCGCTGGTCGAACTCCGCGCCGGCGTCGCCGGTCAACAGGATGTCCACGCGGCCGTAGCGAATCCGCAGCACCAGGGAATCGTCGTTGCGCGAGCGCTGCCGCTCCCAGTCCGGCTCCGGCGGGTGCACGGCCTCGATGACCACGCGGCCGCCGACGTCGAGCCGCGCGCCCGACCGCACGGTGCGCCAGGGGATGCCGCGGGCATCAGCGAACTCCCGGATCCGCCGGAGATCCGGATCGCGTCGCGACGGGAATCCCCTCCCACATCTCGCGCGGCGCCAGGTCCTCCGTCACGCCGACGGCGCCGCCGATGTGGTCGATATCCGGGTGTGTCAGCGCGAGCCACGTCAAGCGCCGCACACCCAGCGCCCACGCCGCGGGCGTCACGACACGGCTGCCGATATCGAACGCGCCCGGGCTGCCGCCTGCGTCCACGAGCAGCGTGTCCCCGTTCGGCAATTGCACCAGCGTGGCGTCGCCCTGGCCAACATCAATCAGGGACACGCGCAAACGGCCGGGGGCGGGCCGCGTGCGCTCGGCCGCCGGTGCCAGCGCGATCACGGCGAGCGCGATGACGGCGGCGACGTGGGCGGCGCGGCGGAGCGGAACGAGATCAGTGGCGCGGCGGTGGCCCGACCACCACGCCGCGCACGCAGCCACGTAGTAGGCGGCGATCCAGCCGACGGACACGGGCGGCACACGCCATGACAACCACGGCCACGCGTCGACCAATGCGCTCGACGCCAGAAGCCAGTGCGCGGCGCGGGCAGCCACAAAGGCTGACAGATGGCCGATGGCCGGCGCCCAGGGGCCCACGACGACGGCGACCAGCCCGCTGATTTGCGCGACGGCCATGGCGGGAATCGCGACCAGATTCAACAGGAGGCCCGCGGCGGTCACGCGTCCGAACACCGCCGCCGCGATCGGCAGCAGTACAGCTCCGCCGCCAGGGTTGCCGCGATCAGGATGGCGGGCGGCTTGCCCATCGCCCGGCACCACCGCGGCAGCGCGCGCCACGGCACCACGCTCACGATGCGCGTGGCCAACAGGAGAATACCAAGCGTGGCGCCGAATGACAGCCACGCGCCGACGTCAATCACGATCAGCGGATCCGCCACGGCCAGCACGCATGCGGTCGTCCTCAGCGTGGCGAGCGGTGACGGCACGAGTCCTATGAGAGCGACGCCGAGGAAGATGCCCGCGGCGGTGACGGCCCGCGCCACCGACGGATCGGCGCCGACGACACCACCGTAGGCGAGCGTCACGGCAAGCGTCGCCCCGGCCACGCTGCGCGGCGAGCGCAGCACGAGGCCGAGGAGTCCGAAGCACAGTCCGGTCAGCAGCGCGATGTTGCCGCCTGAAATCGCCATGACGTGATAGGTCCCGGCGACTTGCAGCCGGCGGACGAGGCCCTCGTCCAGGCCGGAGCGGTCCCCGATGAGAATGGCCGTGACGACCGAGGCCGCCTGCGGGTCCTGGGGCGCGATGAAGCGCGCGGCGGCATCGCGGGCGCGCCCGCGCGCCCGCGACGCCGCTTCCGCCCACCACGCGCCGCGCTCGACGTCGACGAGCGCGGCGCTCTTCACCGAGCCGGCCAGCACGAACGGCCGGCGCAGCTGCTGCCAGAATGGCGAGGCCCCGCCGAAATTCAGGAACATCTGCGGCCGGCGCAGTGTCGCCGGCGCCTGGACGTGCCGGCCGGCGGTCCACTCGCGGACGTGGCCGGCGCCCTGGGCGCCGGCCACGTGCAGTTGCACGCGCCCCGGTGCGCGACGCCACCCCGTGGCGTCGCGCACCTGCTCCACATCCACCACCAGCCGCACACCATCGTCCACCAGCGCCCCATCCTGGGCGATGGTGCCGTCGATCGCCACGGGCGACGGCAGACGCTCCGCGTCTCCCGCCGCGTGATCGAACCAGGCCAGCAACGCTGGATGCAGGGCGCGATCGCGTGCCGCCGCGGCGTGGGCCGCGGCGGCGCAGAAGCCGGCGATCAACAGAAGAAGCGACGTCGCGCCTCGGCGCGACGTCGCGAGGCAGGCGACCGCGGCGGCGGCCGCCGCCGCCGCGGTCGCATCGCCGGCATGCACCCGCGTCACCACACCCGTCGCGATGCCACCCAGCACGACGGCAGCCGCGATCAGACCCGAGATGGCGCACGCCCTCAGCCTTGCAAGAAACGGGGCGCGCGCCACCCGCGCCAATGGCGGGATTCTGGGTGGCCGGTACCTAAATTCTGCAACCGGCGCCGGACATCGGTTCGATATATTGCAATGTACTTATTGGCCGGTTTCGGCTAGGCTAGTGGGTGGTCTTGTCGTTGACGGACCTGGAGAGAGCGTTTAGGAGACCCTATGATCACACTGAGACGAGTCACTGATCGCGACCGTGGCTATCGCGGCCATTCTGGCGGCGGCCCCAGCATTCGCCCAAACCACTCCCGCGACCCGGCAGGTCGCCCCTCCGGCGCCAGAAGCAGCAGGGCCTTGGCGTGTTCGTGCAGGGCGGCTACATTCAGTCGTCCACCTACGGCGCGAACGGCCTGCCGACCATGACCGACCTGAGTCCGAAGGGCGGCATCATCGGCATCGGATTCGGCGGCAACAAGAGCGGCGCGTTCGGCATCGGCGTCGACCTCAACTACGTGTTCACCAGCGCCAAGGACGTGACCGTGATCAACATTGGCGACGCCATCAACAAGAACGGCACGTTGAAGTCGCAGTACCTCAACATTCCGGTGTATGGCCGCATCAATTTCGGCGGCCACAACACCAAGAACGCGCCGACGTTCTACATTCCGGTTGGCTGGTTCTTCGACATCCTGCTGAAGAGCGACGTCGACGGCTTCGATGTCATTGACGCGTTCAACGGGTTCAGCACCGGCCCGCTCGTCGGCGCCGGCTTCGAAGTCGCGCGCATCGGCGTCGAGGCCCGCGGAATGTGGACGTTCAAGGAACTGCAGAGCACCGGCGGCGGCACGTTCCTGAACGGCATGACAGATTCCAAGGTGTTCACGTTCGTCATTCTGTTCAAGGTCAGACTCAACTAACGATTGTCGGACAATGAAAACGGCGGCCCGGGCAACTGGGCCGCCGTTTTCATTTGTACATTGATCTCGGGATCTATTGATCTATTTGGAGCACGCGGTCTCAACGGGCGACGTGCGATGTTCACCACATAGATCAATAGATCAATAGACCAATCTCCAGATGTCTTCAGTCTTCGTCTGCGCGTCTGGCGCGCTTAATCTCGCTCCGGTGATGCTTCGACACCAGGCGCTTCTCCTTGGCGATGGCTGACGGCTTCGTGGGCTTGCGGCGTTTGGGCCGCTGCGACGCCTTCGTCAGGAGCGCGGCCAGCCGTTCACGAGCCGCCTCCCGATTCTGTTCCTGCGTCCGGTGCTCGTGCGCGTGGATCACAATCACGCCCTCGAGCGTCAGTTTCCGCCCCGCCAGCGCCGCAGCCCTCGCGCGAACGCCCGACGGCAACCCCGACGCGGCCAGGGTGAAGCGTAACTCGACTCCGGTGCTGACCTTGTTGACGTTCTGCCCGCCCGGGCCTGATGAACGAACGAAGGTCTCCTCAACGGCGCGATCGGGAATGGAGAGCGAGGGGGATAGCTTGATCATCGTATTTCCTATTGATCTATTGATCTATTGATCTATTTGAATGCCAATCGCACGCCGCACCTGTTGCGATTATTGCACTATGCCGATGCGACGACATTGCAGAATCTGCAGACCGGCGCGTGAGCTTCCAATGAACAAATGCGCCCATCGCTCGGCATGAGACGTGCACGCTCCGGGTTCGTTCGACCGCTATTTCGGGAAGCTGATACACGCCACATCGCCCAGCAACTGGTTCGTTGCAGCTCGTCGACCGCCGCCAACTACCGGGCCGCTTGTCTCGCCCGCTCACCCAGCGAATGGCGAGCCAGGCTGGGCGTCGTCCTCGAAGAAGCCGACGAATCGTGCTTCTGGCTGGAGTTCGTGCGCCGGTCCGACCTGGGTCCCGGCCGCGTCAACGAACTTGACGGTCTGACCGACGAGGCCCGCCAACTCGCCCGCATCTTCGGCGCCGCCTACCGAACCAGCCGCAACCGACAGCGCCAGCGGCCGCCTGGCGCGACGGACCAGCGGACCCGCGGGACTCCAAATAGATCAATAGATCAATAGATTCTTAGATCAATGAACGTTGTCTTGTCCCCGTAGTATTCCTGCAGCGACTTCACCGCCAGGCCCTCGGTCTTGAGCGCGGCAATGGCGCTGACGGCGGCGGCGGCGCCGGTGAGCGTCGTGATCGCGGGCACGCCCTGCATCATGGCGGCGCTGCGGACGGCGCGGTCGTCGAAGAACGACTCGCGGCCGAGCGGCGTGTTGATGACGAGCGCGATGCGCCGTTGAGGAGTTCGTCGCCGACATGGGGCCGGCCCTCGTTGACCTTGAAGATGATGTCCACGTCGAGGCCGTGCGCGCGCAGGTACGCGGCCGTGCCGCGCGTGGCGACGAGGCGGAAGCCGAGTCCGGCCAGTTCGCGCGCGACGGGCACGACGCTGGGCCTTGTCCAGATTGTTCACGCTGAATGAACGCGGTCCCGGACTGCGGCAGCCGCTGCCCCGCGCCCATGTAGGCCTTCGCGAACGCGGAGCCGAACGTCTCGGCGCCGCCCATGACCTCGCCCGTGGACTTCATCTCCGGTCCGAGCAGCGTATCGACGCCCGGGAACCGCACGAACGGAAACACCGGCGTCTTGACGAAGAAACCCGACACCTCGAGGTCCTCGGTGCAGGCCCATGCTCGGCGAGCGTCTGGCCAATCATCAGCCGCGCGGCCACTTTCGCGAGCGGCGTACCGGTCGCCTTCGACAGGTACGGCACGGTGCGGGACGCGCGCGGGTTCACCTCGAGCACGTACACGACGTCGTCCTTCACGGCGAACTGCGTGTTCATGAGGCCGACGACGTTGAGCGCCCGGGCCACGCGGCGCGTGTAGTCGCGAATCGTGGTGACGTGCGCGTCGCTCGAGCTGGAACGGCGGCACGACGCACGAACTGTCCCCCGAGTGGATGCCGGCCTGCTCGATGTGTTCCATGATGCCGCCGATGAGACGGCGCCCGTCGCGTCGGCGAGCGCGTCGACGTCGATTTCGGTCGCGTCCTCGAGGAACTTGTCGATCAGGATCGGATGCTCCGGCGAGGCCTGCACGGCGTGGCGCATGTAGCGGTCGAGCGCGCGCCATGTCGTAGACGATCGCCATCGCGCGGCCGCCGAGCACGTACGACGGCCGCACCACGACGGGGAACCCGATCTCGCGTGGCCACCGCGCGCGCCTCGTCCTGCGAGGTCGCGGTGCCCGACTGCCGCCTGCGGAATACCGAGATCCCACAGCAGCTTCGCGAAACGCTTCGCGATCCTCGGCGAGGTCGATCGAGTCCGGCGACGTGCCGAGGATCCTCACGCCAGCCGCCTGCAGCGGCAGCGCCAGCTTGAGCGGCGTCTGCCCGCCGTACTGCACCACGCACGCGCACGTCGCCGCCCTGCGGACTTCTCGCGGTCGATGATCGCCATGACGTTCTCGAACGTCAGCGGCTCGAAGTACAGCCGATCGACCGTGTCGTAGTCGGTCGACACGGTTTCCGGATTGCAGTTCGATCATCACCGTCTCGTAGCCCTGCTCGCGCAGCGCGAAGGCGGCATGACAGCAGCAGTAGTCGAACTCGATGCCCTGGCCGATCCGGTTCGGCCCGCTGCCGAGGATGACGACCTTCGTTGCGCGGCGTGGGATTGGCCTCGCACTCGCTCTTCGAACGTGCCGTACATGTAGGGCGTGAACGACTCGAACTCCGCCGCGCACGTGTCGATGCGCTTGTAGGCGGGCACGATGCCGGCCTCTCGGCCGCCGCGCGCGGACTGTCCTCATCCATGCCCAGCGAGCCGGCCGAGGTCGGTGTCGCCGAAACCCGCGCGCTTCATGTTCGCGCAGCAGGTCGTCCGACAGGTCGCGGGCGCCGACGGCGCGCACGCCGCGCGCCCATCTCGACCATCTGCTGGAACTGCGTCAGGAACCACCGATCGATGTGCGTCAGCCGGTGGATCTCGTCGAGGCTCCAGCCGCGATCGAGCGCGCGGAACACCGCCCACATCCGGCGGTCGGTCGGAATGCCCAGCGCCTGCTGCAGCGCCGCGTCGTCTTCCTGCTCGTACGGGCCGCCCGCCTTCGTCTGACCGAACAGCTGGCCGCTCTTGCCGAGCTCGAGCGACCGGAACGCCTTCAGGAACGACTCCTTGAAGGTCCGGCCAATCGCCATCGCCTCGCCCACCGACTTCATCTGCGTCGTCAGCGTGCGATCGGCCTGCGGGAACTTCTCGAACGCCCACCGCGGCACCTTGGTCACGACGTAGTCGATCGTCGGCTCGAACGACGCCGGCGTCAGGCGCGTGATGTCGTTCGGGATCTCGTCCAGGCGGTAGCCGAGCGCCAGCTTCGCGGCAATCTTCGCGATCGGGAACCCGGTGGCCTTCGACGCCAGCGCCGACGACCGCGACACGCGCGGATTCATCTCGATGGCGACCATCCGGCCGTCCGCCGGGTTGATCGCGAACTGGATGTTCGACCCGCCCGTCTCGACGCCGACGCGGCGGATGATCCGGCGCGCCGCATCGCGCATGCGCTGGTACTCGCGGTCGGTGAGGGTCAGCGCCGGCGCCACGGTGATGCTGTCGCCCGTGTGGACGCCCATCGGATCGATGTTCTCGATCGAGCAGATGACGACGAAGTTGTCCGCGCCGTCGCGCATGACCTCGAGCTCGAATTCCTTCCAGCCGATGACGGACTGCTCGACCAGAATTTCGTGCACCGGGCTCAGGCTGAGCCCGCGCTGGCAGATCTCGCGGAACTCCTCGATGTTGTAGGCGATGCCGCCGCCGACGCCGCCGAGCGTGAACGACGGCCGGATGATCAGCGGAAACCCGATCCGCGCGCCGGCTTCGATCGCCAGCTCGAGCGAGTTGACGCACGGCGCTGTCGGGCACCTCGATGCCGATCGACCGCATGGCCTCCTTGAACTTCAGCCGGTCCTCCGCCACCTTGATGGCCGTCGATCGACGCGCCGATGAGCTGCACGCCGTATTTGTCGAGCACGCCCTGCTCGTCGAGTTCCACCGCCAGATTGAGCGCGGTCTGGCCGCCGACGGTCGGCAGCAGCGCGTCGGGACGCTCGCGCGCGATGACGCGTTCCAGCACTTCGACCGTGAGCGGCTCGACGTACGTGCGATCGGCCAGCTCGGGGTCGGTCATGATCGTCGCCGGATTGCTGTTGACGAGGATGACCTCGAGCCCCTCGTCGCGGAGCGCCTTGCAGGCCTGCGTGCCGGAGTAGTCGAACTCGCAGGCCTGCCCGATGACGATCGGGCCGGAGCCGATGACCAGAATGCGTTTCAAATCAGTGCGTTTGGGCATGTCAGCTCGGAGCGGCTACTGCCAGAGCGCTCTCATCGCGCCGAGGAACTGGCCGAACAGGTAGTCCGCATCGTGCGGGCCGGGCGCGGCCTCCGGGTGGTACTGCACGCAGAAGACCGGCTGGGACGCGTGCCGCAAGCCCTCGATCGTGCCGTCGTAGAGATTCAGGTGCGTCACTTCGACGTCGGCCGGCAGCGACGCGGGATCGACCGCGAATCCGTGGTTCTGCGACGTGATCTCGATCTTGCCGCTCCGCAGTTCCTTCACCGGATGATTCGCGCCGCGATGGCCGAACTTCAGCTTGAACGTGCGCGCGCCCATCGCCAGGCCGAGGATCTGATGGCCGAGGCAGATGCCGAAGATCGGCACGCCGCTCGTCCACGACGCGCCCTCGCATTCGTGATGGCGTAGTCCAGCGCCGCCGGATCGCCGGGACCGTTGCTGAAGAATACGCCGTCGGGCGAGGCCGCGCAGCAGTTCCGACGCCGGCGTCGACGCCGGATACACGCGCACCTGGCAGCCGTGCGCGGCGAAGCGCCGCAGGATGTTCCACTTCATCCCGAAGTCGTAGGCGGCCACGCGCAGCGGCCGGCTCGCCCGCGCGGCCGGCGGCACGCGAGAACTCATCGCCGCCGCACCGGTGCTGCCGGGCGTCGGCCAGTCGAACGGCGCGGGGCAGGTGACGTCCTTCACGAGATCCGCGCCTTCCATGCGTCGGAATCGCGCGCGCGCGATCGACCAGTTCGTCGGGATTCACGCGGCCCGTGCCGATGATGCCGCGCATCACGCCCGATGACCGCAGCACGCCGCGTGAGCGCGCGCGTGTCGATGTCCGAGATGGCGACGATGCTGTTGTGCGATGAGGTAGTCGCGGAGCGTAGCCGTCCGCGCGCCAGTTGCTGGCGATCGGCGACTCGCTGCGCACGATGAACCCGGCCACCTGGAGCCCGCGCGACTCCACGTCTTCCTCGGTCACCCCGTAGTTGCCGATTTCCGGGCACGTCATCGTGACGATCTGGCCGGCGTAGGACGGGATCGGTCAGCACTTCCTGGTAGCCCGTCATGCTGGTGTTGAAGACCACTTCGCCGGCGGCCAGGCCTTCGGCGCCCGCGGCCTTGCCGCGAAATGTCGTGCCGTTTTCGAGTGCCAGTATCGCGTCCATCAACGATTCACTCCCCGCGCTTGCTGTCGCCCTGCCGTCCTCGTCGCCGCGTCGGCCTCTGGCGCGGTGCCGCCGCCGGGCTTGAGTTGCACGCGCAGCGTACGCGACGCCGACTTCTTCGTCAGTTCCACGCGTTCGACATGCGGCACGTAGCCCGGCCGGGCAACCTGGACTTCATGACGGCCCAGAGCCACCGGCACACTGATGGGCGTCTCGCCCACCCGCCGCCCGTCGATCGTGACCAGCGCGCCGGCCGGAACAGATTGAATCACGAGTCGGCCGGCCGCTGCCGCCTCAGGTGCCGGCGACCGACGCGGCGCAGCCGAGATCGACGCCGGCGGCGACGCGGGTGGGGACGTGACAGGCAAGGGCGCCGTGGCCGGCGGCAGTTCGACTGCCGGCGTCTGGATCGCTTGCGCCGCTGCCAGGGCGGACGCGGCGGCCGTCTGGGTGGCGGCTGCGCTGCCGCGCTTCCAACCCATTTGGTACATCACCACGCCGCCGAGCACGAGACCCGCCGTAAACACCGCGAGGACCGCGACCCACGGGAACGCGGCGACCGCCGGCCCGACCTCCGCGTCGGCGCCGTCAGACACCACCGACCGGTCGAAATCGACGTGCGGGATCGGACGCGCCGGCGCTTCCGGGCCGCGCGGCACGTCGCGAAACCGCGGCTCGGGCGCGGGTTCGGGATCCGGCTCCGGTCTCGCGTTGACGACAGGCTCGGCGAGTGGCTCAGGCTCGGCACTCTGGACCTGAAGGTCCGGGGCTCCATCGGCCGCCTGCAGGTCCGGGGATCCATCCGTCATCGGATCCGCGGCGTCCAGCAACGGCAGGTCGAGCGCGATCGGGCGCGGACGCTTGATGCGCGCCGCGCGCTTCGGCGGCTCGTGGCTCGGCGCCGGCGCTTCGACGGTGGCCTCGGCGGCGACCGCCGACGACTGCGCCGCTCCAGCCAGCGCTTCGACAAGCCCAGTCGCGGTCTCATGACGGTCGCCCGGCAACTCGGCCATGGCGACCGCGAGCACCCGGCGCACAGCGGCCCGCGCGTCGGGGGACACATCGAGGCCCTCGAAGGGCTGCGCGGCCAGCGTCTCGGTCTCGTCCTCGGTACCGACCGGCCGGTGCCCCGACAACATCTCGAACGCCACCACGCCCAGTGAATACACGTCGGCGCGGATGTCCCACGGCGTCCCGTCACCCCGTTCGGGCGCCGAGTACGGCCGCCGGAGCGGGCCCTTCGCACCGACGGCCTCGAGGGCTTGGCCGATGCCAAAACCGGTGACCCGAACGTCCGTCAATCCCACCTCGACAAAGATGTCGCGCGGGTGCAGCGCGCCGTGGCCGACCGACGCCACCCAGGACGCGTCGATCGCGGCCGCGATCTCCCGCAGCACTGGCAGCGCTCGCGCAACCGGCCATGCGCCGGACTGGCGCAGGATCACGTCGAGCGATTCCCCGGACGCGTACTCGAGCGCGATGAACGGCGTGGCGCCCTCGAGCCCGGCGTCTACGGCGCCGACGATGGCCGGGTGCGCGGCCGTGCTGGCCGCGAGCGCGCGCAGGCCGTCGGCCAGCCGCGACGCGTCTTCCGGCACCAGATCGATCTTGACTGTCTTGATGGCGACGAGGCGATCGAGTTGCGAATCGTACGCGCGAAAAACCGGTCCCAGAACGCCGCTGCCGATTTGGTGCAGGACGCGATATGTACCGAAGGCGGACGGCGGGCTCACGCCCGAGGCATCGTCGTAAGGCAGTGGACGGGCTCCTTGCGAAACAGGAAATCGTAACACGTCTCGTCTGTAGTAGATTGACTTCGTGCCGAGCCCAACCGAGCCGTTCGCGCCCACCGGCGCGGTGCGCGACGCGATCGACCCGCGCCGCTTCCCGTGGATCCGCCCCCTCGCCAGCGAATACACCCGTGACTTCGGCCGGGTCGCTTCCCTCTTTGCCGGCAATCCGGCAGACCCGTCGGCGTGGCGCCAGACGATCGACCGGGTGGCGCGAGCCTCGCGCGATCGCGCAGCGATGCATGCGGCGCTCGTCCGGCAGCTGACCCTGCGGGGCGCGCCACAGGAGGCGCTGGACGCGGCGGCGCGGCTGGCGCAGCCCTCGTCGGTGGCCATTCTCACCGGCCAGCAGGCCGGTGTTTTTGGCGGCCCGCTCTACACCGTGTTCAAGGCCGTGACCGCCGTGCAACTGGCGAGACAGGTGCGCGCGACCTACGGGGTCGAGGCCGTCCCGGTGTTCTGGGTGGACACGGAAGACCACGACTGGGAGGAAGTGCGCTCGGCGCGCATCCTCGATCGCGAGGGCAGCCTCGCGGACATCGTGCTGCCCGACATGCCAGGTGCCGGTCAGCACCCGGTTGCCCGGATCGTGTTCGACGAGGGTGTCAGCGGGGCCATCGACCGGCTCGGCGAGCTCATGGCGCCGACGGAATTCACGGGCGATGTGCTGGCCGCGCTCCGCCGCCGGTATCGCCCGGGCGCCCACGCTGGCGCCGCCTTCGCCGGCTGGATTGAGGACCTGCTCGGCCGCCAGGGTCTCGTGGTGTTCGAAGCGGACGACCCATCGGTCAAGCCGCTGGTCGCCGATCTGTTTGCCCTCGAGCTCGACGGCCGGCCGACCTCCCGCCTCGCGCGCGAGGCCGGGCGCACGATGGCCGGTCTTGGCCACGCGCCGCAGGTCGAGCCGGCGGACGACGCGGTGGCGGTGTTCTATCTGGATGGGGACGGCCGCCGGAGCCTGCGGGCCCGCGGCGACCAGGTACTTGGTGGGCGACACGCTGCGGCCGGCGGCGAGCCTGCGCGCGGAAGCGCTCGAACATCCCGCACGCTTCAGTCCCAACGTCCTGCTGCGGCCCATTGTCCAGGATCGCCTGTTTCCAACGGCGTGCTACGTAGCGGGGCCCGCGGAACTCGCCTACCAGGCGCAACTCGGCGGCGTGTATCGCGCATTCGGCGTCGAGGCCCCGCTGCTCTATCCCCGAGCGAGCGCGACGCTCCTGGACGGCGCCGCGATGCGGTTCCTCGAGCGGTCGGGCTTGCCGCTCGAATCGCTGCAGGGGCGGGATGACGCGACCTTGAACACGTGGCTGGGCAGCCAGTTGCCGGCGGACCTCGAGCGGGCCATCGACGAGGCGGACCGCGCCGTCGCCGAGCGGGTGGATGCGCTGAAGGCGGCGGTCGCATCGATCGATCCCACGCTCGGCGGCGCGGTGGACACCACGCGCGACCGGATGCGGGACACGCTGAAGACCTTGCACGGCAAAGTCATTCAGGCGACCAAGAAGAAAGACGACACGCTGCGGCGCCAGTTCCATCGGGCGCGCGCCCTGGCGTTTCCGGACGGCGTGCCCCAGGAGCGATCGCTGAGCGTGGCGTTCGGGGTGAATCGGTACGGGCTGGGCCTGGGCGAGCGGTTGCTCGAGGTGCTGCCGGTCGAGACGGACAAGCACTACGTGTTGACGCTGTAGCGCCGCTCGTCGGCCGCCTTATTGGGTGCCGACCCGCGTGAGGCGCAGCGTGTCGAACATCACGGCCAGCGACCGATCGTCCGGGGCGGTGCCGGCCTCGCGCGGTGACACCGAATAGCCGTAGACGAATCGCAACCCGACGGGCTGCTGTCGCAGCGCGGCAGCCGGAATGTTCACGCGGTAGCTGTTCACGCCCGGGCGGAGCACGAGTTGCGTCAGGTGCCTGCCGTTGATCACGACATCGATCGTCTGCGGCAGGCGTCCGGGCGCCTCGAAGGGGGCGCACGTGAACTCCAGCCGGTAATTGTCCGCCGCCTTGAGCGGCACCACGAGGGATGACGCCGCGCCGGTCGCCCATCGGAAGCTCGCCGTGTCGGTCCGCTCGGCCGCGAGCCACCCGTGGCCGAGGAACCCGTCATCGCCGGCCTCGCCGAAGTCGATCTCGACGTTGTTGTAGGACCGCCCCTTCAACCGATCGTACAGCGCCGGGCTCGCGTCGTACTCCCCCGCAAAGTAGGCGCTGTACGGCCACGGAAAACGGATTGCCGATCCGATTCACCACGGGCGCGATCATCTCCGCGAAGGTGGCGCCCTCAGCTGTGGGCAGCCGGCCGCTGCGCACCTCGCGCATCAACGTGACATTGCCGGCGATCAGGACGCCCAGGATCAGGACCGGCGCCGCCAGAGGCCGGGCGCGACACCACGCCAGCAGACTGGCCAGACCCACCCCGAACGCCAGCATGCAGTTGTCGAATCGCCGGGCGCCGAATCCGGATCCGCCCCACCAGGTCTCGACGCCGCCGTTGACGAGGACCTGACTGGCGAGCCCGGCCACCAGCACGAACATGAGCGCCGGATCCCGCCGGATCAGCAACGGTAGACCCAGTACGGCGAAATACGCGACCGGCGTCCAGGTGAACAGGCCGTGGTTGGACGAGAACAGGACGTCGGCCAGATGGAGCGACGCGAGGCTGAAGGCGTGTTCGTTGGCAGGAACCGCGTGCCAGGAACCCCGGACGATCTGCCAGAAGATCAACTGCGGCGAAAACGCGAGGATCGCGCCCGCCCCAAAGACGGCAGCGGCGCGGACGGCGCCGAACAGGTCGCGCCGCGCCTGAAAGAGGGAAATGGCCACCGGCGCGGCAATGAACGTGACGTTCTGCCAGCGCACCATCGTCATGAGGCCGGCCGACAACCCCAGCCACGCCCACCAGCGGAGGTTCACGCCGGGCCCGCCGGCGGACCCGCCTGCGCGTCCCGGCCGGGATCGTCCGCGGTGCCACACCACCAGGAACAGCGTCGTGCTGAACATGGAGGCGCCATGCGCCATCGAATTCTCGACGGTCAGGTACCACAGCATGAACGACCCGAACGTGATCGCCCCGGTGGCCAGCGCCGCGATGCGCGCGTCAAATTCGTCGCGGAGCACCTGCCAGATCAGCACCAGGCCGGTGAATCCGTAGACCAGCGAGCCGATCCCAATCGCGCGCTGATAGGGATTGGTCAAGCCGTCGACCGAATAGGAGCCGCCGAACAGATTGAGCAGCGTCAGCCACACATGCGCCAGCAGCATGAACGGCGCCCACAGGATCGCCGCGCCGAACGGATAAATGGCCGACGTGCCACGAACGCCGAACACGGCGATCTCGTTGCGAAAATCCAAATCGTGGTCGATCACCAGCGACCGCACCTGGACGAGGTACTCGCGTCCGTCTGACGCCGCGCGCTCGAAATTCCAGTGGAACAGGAAGACGATCGACAGGAACGTCGCCGCGAGGACCACTCCGGCGCGGCCAGGCCTGACGGCCATCAGGAACAGGACGAACGCGGCGCCCAGCCAGAGCGCGACGATGAGCGGCGCGTCCAGGAACTGGCGCAGGAGCAGCATGTGCCACACCCGCAGGCCGCACGCCGCGAGTGCGACGCCGCTCGCCAACCGCATCGGGCGGCGCCATCGTGGTGTCGGCACGGCGGAATCTTACCAGCCCTCGACCTGTGTAGACTGAGGGCGGATGCCCGTGCCTCACCAACCCGCCTCGCGGCCCTCGCCCCGCCCTGCCGGCCGAGTCCGCGGCGTCACGCTGCGCATCCGCCGGCCGCGCCGCCGTTGGCTGCGCTGGATCCTGGTGGCGCTCGGCGTGGCGGCTGTCGTCACGCTGATGATTGGCACCTACGCCTGGATCCAGGTCGGGCATGAAATCGACGCCCGGCTCGCGGGCGAGGCGAAGCCGATTCCGCGCATCTACGGCCGCCCGTTTGACATCTATCCCGGCCGCGGCCTGTCGGCGACCGAACTGGTGCAGCGTTTGAACGACGTCGGCTACGCGCAACGGCCCAAGGCCGAGGCGCCTGGCGAATTCTCGCTGGCGCCGAACGCCGTGCTCCTCATCACCCGGCCGGCGGACAAGACGCCGGCGCGCGCCGTCCGCGTGGACTTTGCGCCCGGCGCCTCCCCCACGATCCGCCGCCTGATCGACCCGGCCACCGCCAAGCCGGCGAGTCCGGTCACGCTCGAAGCCCCGTTGCTGGCGGCCATCGCCCCGGGCGAAAAACGCCGCAAGGTGCCACTCGCGGTCATTCCCGATCAGATGAGGCAGGCGGTGCTCGCCATCGAGGACCGCCGCTTCTATGAACATCCGGGCGTCGATCCGATCCGCATCGTGGGCGCGCTCCTCAACAATCTGCGCGGCGAACAAGCAGTACCTGGAAGGCGCCTCGACGATCACCCAGCAGATCATCAAGAACACGTTCCTGACGCCCGCGCAGACGCCGGCGCGCAAGCTGCAGGAACAGTTCATGGCGCTGGTCCTGGACTTCCGATTCACGAAGGATCAGATCTTCGAGCTGTACCTGAATGAAGTCGTCCTCGGTCAGCGCGGGCCGTTCGCCATTCACGGTGTCGGCGAGGCGTCGCGCATCTTCTTCGGGAAGGACGTGAGCAACATCAGCCTGGCCGAAGCCGCGACCATCGCCGGCATCATCCAGTCGCCGTCCGCCTACAACCCGTTCCGCAACAAGGCACGGGCGCTCGAGCGCCGCAACGTGGTGCTCGCCTCGATGGCCGAGGCCGGCTTCATGACGCCGGAGGCCGCCAAGGCCGCCGAGGCCGAGCCGCTGAAGATCGCGGCCCGCGCGCTGGAAAACGAAGCGCCCTATTTCGTCGACTACGTCAGCAAGCTGGTTGACGAGAGTCACGAAGGGCTGATGACGAAGGCCGGCGCGGTGGACGTCTACACGACGCTCGACCTGCACCTGCAGCGCATGGCGCAGGAAGCCGTCGCCGAGGGCCTGGTGCTGATCGACAAGCAATTGTCGAAGAAGAAACAGGGACAGGCGCAGATCGCGCTGATTGCCGCCGATCCGCGCACCGGCGAGATCCTCGCGTTCGTCGCCGGCCGCGCCTACAACGAGACGCAATACAACCGCGTCGTCACGATGCGGCGGCAGCCCGGCTCCACGTTCAAGCCGTTCGTGTACCTCGCCGCGTTCGAGAAGGCGGCCGAGGAGGGCCGTCTGCGGGCCTGACGCCCGCCACGGTCATCGTCGACGAACCGACGGTGTTCAAGGACGGCGAGAAGGACTACGCGCCGGCCAACTACAAGGACGAATACGCCGGCCCGGTGACGCTGCGCCAGGCCCTCGCCCACTCCCGCAACATCGTGGCGATCAAGGTCGCGGAGGCGACCGGCTACGACCGCGTCGCCGATCTCTGGAAGAAGCATCGGCGTCGGGCCAGCCCGCCTAGCCGTATCCGTCGATCGCGCTCGGCGTCTTCGAAGCCTCGCCGATCGAGATGGCCACGGCCTACACGATCTTTCCCGAACGGCGGTTCGATCCGCCCGCTCTCCGCCATCACCCGCATTGAGTCCGGCGGCAAGACGACCGTCATGAAGGCGGCGGAGCTGAAGCCGATCGCCCGGCCGGACACGACCTACCTGGTCACGAACATGATGCGCTCGGTCATCAATGAAGGCAGCGGCCGTTCAGGTGCGGAGCGGGCGGCTTCACCTTGGACGCCGCCGGCAAGACCGGCACGACCAACGACCAGCGCGACGCGTGGTTCATCGGCTTCACGCCGGAGTTGCTCACGGTCGTCTGGGTCGGATTCGACAACAATCAGCCGATTGGCCTCAGCGGCGCGCAGGCCGCGCTGCCCATCTGGCTCAGCTTCATCAAGCGCGCCCTCGCGGCGCGGCCCGACGTGGCGTTCGAGGTGCCCGAGGGCCTCGTCAAGGTCGAGATTGACCACGACACCGGCGGCCTCGCCACACCGGCTGCCCGAGGACGATGATTGAAACGTTCCTGCCCGGCACGGAGCCGCACGAGCGGTGCCAGGAACACGGCGGCGACGCGCAACCCGCTCGGCCGCTTGGGGGAGTTGGTTCAAGAAGCATCATCAGGTGAGCACTGACACGTCACGATGTCGATCCTGATCCGCAACGCCACGATTCTGACCATGAACGACGCATGGGACGTCGTGCGCGGCGACGTGTGGATTCGAGGACGACCGGATTGCGCGCGGTGGGCCGCGCACCGCGCGGGCGCGCAGCCGGACGCCACGCATCGACGCAGAAGGCGTGCCTGGTGCTGCCCGGCTTCATCCAGACGCACATTCACCTGTGCCAGACGCTGTTTCGAGGCGCCGCCGACGATTTACCGCTGCTCGCGTGGTTGCGGGAGCGCGTCTGGCCGCTCGAGGCCGCGCACGACGACACGACGCTGGCCGCCGCCGCGCGGCTGGCCGCGGCCGAACTGCAGGCCGGCGGCACGACGTCGGTGCTGACGATGGAGACCGTGCATGGGACGGATGCGGTGTTCGATGCGCTTGTGCCGACCGGCATGCGCGCGGTGGTCGGCAAGTGCCTGATGGATCTGGGCAGCGGGGCACCGGCGCGGCTCCGCCAGACACCCCGTGCGGCGCTCGACGAGAGCCTGGCGCTGCATGCGCGCTGGACACGGCGCCGGGAACGGCCGTCTGCGCGCGGCGCTCGCCCCGCGATTCGCATTTCGTGCTCGCAGCGAACTGCTGGAGGCCACGGCTGCGCTGTCGGCCGAGTACCGCCTGCTCGTGCACACGCACGCATCCGAACAGCGCGAAGAAGTGGCCATCGTGCGCGAGCGCACCGGCATGGACAACTCGACGTATCTCGCCCGGTCGGCCTCGCCACGCAACGTCTTGTGCGCCGCGCACTGCGTCCGGGTGACGGAAGACGAGCAGCGCTGATCGCCGAGCGATCGGTGAAGCGTGCTCCACTGCCCCGGCTCCAACCTGAAGCTCGGGTCCGGCGATCGCGCCGGTGCCGGAGATGCGCGCGCTCGGGCTTTCGGTCTCGCTCGGCGCGGACGGCGCCGCGTGCAACAACACGCTCGACATGTTCCACGAAATGCGCCTCGCGGCGACGCTGCAGGCCATTCGCCTCGGCGCCGGCACGCTCACGGCGCGCGATGCGGTCTGGATGGCGACGCGTGAAGGCGCTCGCGCGCTGGGACCAGGCCGACCAGATCGGATCGATCGAGGTCGGCAAAATGGCCGACCTCATCGTCGTGGGGACCGACGGCGTGCACCAGCACCCCGCCGCCGACCCGTACTCCCCGCTCGTCTACGCCTCCCGCCCATCCGACGTCCGCGCTACGGTCGTCGGTGGGCAGGTGGTCGTCAGGACGGCGCCCTGGCCTGGGCGGAGCGGACCCGTGGCGGAGGACGCCGTCCGCGCCCGCCGCACGCCTGCGCGAGCGAGCCGGCGTGTAACCGGCGGCCATTTCAAGCCCATCGTCGCCTGACATCCGGACCCACCAGACGAGGTGTGCCCAACAGGACAGACAACGACGGTCCTGTCGCGCCATGCTGCGAGCGTGACCAAACACTATGTCACGCTCATGGCGCTGGCTCTCGCCGCGGCGTGCAACAGCCCCACCGCGCCGACACCCCAACCGATCGCTCCCGTCGTACCTCCGGGCGTCTGCTGCTCCCTGAGCGGGACCGTGACGGAAACCAGTCCCACGGCCTCGAAGGGCATTCCGGGCGCGACGATGACCATCATGGCCGGCCCCGACGTGTTTCAGTAATCAACCGGCCACGGTAGCACCGGCCCCCTCTGCTATACTTTCGGCTAGCAGTCGCCATTGGAGACTGCTAACAAACCCCATGAGCCACGAAGCCATCGAACGTCAGCGGCGGATTCTCGCCCGCCTGGTGACGGAGTACATCGAGCAGGGCGAGCCGGTGTCGTCGGCGTGGCTGGCTGAGCACTCGCGAACTCGGCCTGTCCTCGGCGACGGTCCGCAACATTCTGGCGCGCCTCGAGGAGCAGGGCCTCGTCCACCAGCCACACACGTCGGCGGGCCGCGTGCCGACCGACTCGGGCTATCGCCTGTACGTGGATGGGCTGCTGGGCACGCGCAAGCGCGTCGCGTGTGCAGCCGGAGGTCGAGGCCCGACTGCGCCGCGCGGGGACGGTGGGCGATCTGCTGGAGAACGCCTCGCAGGAGACTCTCGCGCGCCTCGCAACACATCGGCTTTGCGCTGGCGCCGGCGAGCGCCCTCGGTGCGGCTGCGCCATATCGACTTCGTGAACCTCGACGGCCATCGCGTGCTGGTGATCGTGGTTGCGACGGGCGGCCAGATCACGCACAAAGTCATCGAACCGCCGGAGCCGTGCGATCAGGTCGCCCTGGCGCAGGCAGCCAACTACATCAACAGCGAGTTCGCCGGCCTCACGCTCCACGAGAGTCCGCACGGCCATCGTCGAGCGGATGCGGCAGGAGCGGGTGCTCTACGACGCGCTCGTCGCGCGCGCGCTGCAGCTCGCCGCTCGGGGCTCGCGGAGTACACACCCGAGGAGACGCTGCACGTGCAGGGCGCGTCGCTGCTCATCGATCAGCTCGCCGGCGAGTTCGGTCGATCGCGACCGCACGCTGCAGACGCTGCGCGCGCTGTTCCAGCATGATCGAAGAAAAGCACCGGCTCGTGGAGCTGCTGTCCCGCTACATCGAGGCCAACGGCCTGACGGTCGTCATCGGGTCCGAGAATTTCGTGAGTCGACCTCCATCCGTTCAGCCTCGTCGTTTCCACGTTCCACGACCGCCAGGGCGCCGGCACGGTCGGCGTCATCGGCCCGACGCGGATGCGGTATCAGAAGGCGATCTCGGTCGTGGACGGCGTCTCCCAGGTCATGACGCAGGTGCTGGAAGGACAGTAGGCCATGACCGTTGATGTGAATCCCGAAACGCCCGGCGAAGCCGGCGATGATGCCGTGGCGGCGCTGACGCAGGAACGCGACGACCTGCAGGACCGGCTGCTGCGCACCGCCGCCGAATTCGACAACTACCGCAAGCGCACCGACCGCGAGCGACGCGAGCTTTCCGACGCGATCGCGAGCCGATCTGGTGCGCGACCTCCTGCCCGTCGTCGACGACCTCGAGCGCGCGATCGCCGCGGCGGCCGACTCGCCGGATCCGGCGCTGCGGTCGGGCGTCGAGCTGATCCACCGACAGACTGCGTCGATGCCCTGAAGCGGCGCGGCGTCGAACCGTTCGAGGTGCGTCGGCCAGGACTTCGATCCCGCGTGGCACGAAGCCCTGGCCAGCGAGCCGGCCGATGGCCGGCGTGACGGCGAGATTACGCAGGAGATCCGCCGCGGCTATCGCATCGGCCAGCGGCTGATCCGGCCCGCGATGGTGAAGGTGGCCAAAGCGTGAGCCAGCGGGACTACTACGAAGTTCTCGGCGTCGCACGGAATGCCAGCGAGCAGGACATCAAGAGCGCCTACCGCAAGCTGGCGCTGCAGCACCACCCGGATCGCAACCAGGGTGACGCCGCGGCGGAAGAGAAGTTCAAGGAAGCCGCGGAGGCTTACGCCGTGCTGAGCGACGCCGAGAAGCGCGCGCGCTACGACCGGTTCGGCCACGCCGGCGTGGCCGGTGCCGCGGGTGGCCCGGGCGGGCCGGGATTCAATCCCGACGCCTTTGGCGACTTCTCGGACATCCTCGGCGACTTCTTCGGGTTCGGCGGGGGCGGCGGCAGACGCGGCGGCCCCACGCGCGGATCGGATCTCCGGTTCGATCTCGAGATCTCCTTCGAGGAGTCGTTTGGGGGCGCGGAAACCACGATTCAGATTCCGCGCGAGGAGCAGTGCGACACCTGCACGGGATCGGGCGCCGCGCCCGGCACCTCGCGCGAGACCTGCCCGCAGTGCCGGGGCACCGGACAGCTCCGGTATCAGCAAGGCTTCCTGGTCGTGGCGCGCACCTGCGGCCAGTGCCGAGGCGCGGGACAGGTCATCCGCACGCCATGCACGCTCGTGCCGCGGCACGGGACTCATCACGCAAAGACCGCCGCGTCACCGTGAAGATCCCGGCGGGTATCGCCGACGGGCAGCGATTGCGCCTGCACGGCGAAGGCGAGCACGGGACGGCGGGTGGCCCGACTGGCGACCTCTACGTGGTCGTGCACGTGAAGCCGCACGACGCTGTTCCAGCGCGACGGCGACGACCTCTACATGGAGGCGCCGGTGCCCTTCCACTTGATGGCGCTGGGCGGCACATTCACCGTCGACGGCCCGGCGGGCGAAATCGAGGTGCACGTCTCCGCCGGCACGCAGAGCGGCACGCTCATTCCGCTTCCGCGGCAAGGGCATGCCGAGCGTCAGCGGCCGCGGTCGCGGGCGCCCTCTACGTCCGCGTCGTCGTCCAGGTCCCGAAGAAGCTCTCGAAGGACCAGAAGAAGCTCGTCGAGCAACTCGGCCAGACGATGAAGGTCGACAAGCTCGAGGCCACGCCCGCAGACGAGTCGCGGCGACAAGCCGTTCTTCGAGAAGGTCAAGGACCTGTTCGGGTAGCGTGAGGTCGGATCGTCAGTCAGTCGGCGGGCTTCAGCCCGCCGTGAAATTCCAATGCGCCTGTACCCTGCTCTCACGCTCACGTGGCCGACGCCCCCTGAGCCGATCTCGTCGAGCGCCTCATGGCTGAACTCGACGGACTTGGCGCGAGCGCGGTCGAAGAGCTGTCCGATGGCTTCGCGCTGTTCTTCCCGACGAGTGCCGACCGCGACGCCGCACTGGCCCGTCTGCGCGGACAGCCAGCATCTGGCCTGCCACGCGTGCGACGTCCCCGAGGAGAACTGGGCGGAGCGCAGCCAGGCCGCACTCCACGCCGATCACCGTGGCGCGAGGTGACGATCGCGCCGCCGTGGACGGTGAGCCCGGCAACTGCGCGCGCGTTCGAAGCACCGTCATCATCATCCAGCCGTCAATGGGATTCGGCACGGGGCACCACGCGTCAACGCGGCTGTGTCTGACCTGGCTGCAGCGCACGGCGCTCGATGGCGCGAACGTGCATGGACGTGGGCACGGGATCAGGCGTCCTCGCGATTGCGCGGCGCAACTGGGCGCGCGGCCGTCGCTGGGCATTGACGTCGATCCGGACGCGCTGCAATCCGCACGCGAGAACCTGGAACTGAACGGCGTCTCCGGCGCGAATCGCGCTGCACGAACTCGGCCTGTCGCCGGCCGCATCGGCGCCTGGGCCGGACGTTCGACGTGATCCTGGCGAACCTGACCGGCGGACTGCTGTGCCGCGATGCCGGCGCCTTGTCGGCGCTCGCGTCGCCCGGCGCCCGGCTGATCGCCAGCGGCTTTCAGACGCACGAAAAGGCGCAGGTCGTCGGCGCGTTCGGCGACGCCGGCTGGACGCTCGAGGGCGAAAGCGAAGAACGGAAGACTGGATCGTGGGTGCGTCTAAGCGCGGCGTCGCGGCCGAGTCGGCGCAAGCCCGCCGACTACTGCAGTCCACGTGCATCGTCACCCGGCGTACCGGTCGTCACCTGTCGTACCCGCGTTCCCGTACCAGCCCCACGCCGTCCATAACGCTGTGAGCACCACCGTCGGCACCGTTTCGGCCCGCAACGTGCGCGGGCCCAGGTGAATCAGCGATCGCCGGTGGCGCGCGCCTGCTCCACTTCCTTCGCGGACCACCCACCTTCCGGCCCGACGAACACGATGGCTTCGATGGGCCGCGTCTCGAGGCGCCCGCCTTGTCGAGGCCGTCCACGGCGAGGCTCGGCTCCACGCACATGAACTCGGGCACCTCCGGCGCCGACCCGAGCACGTCCTCGAACGGCGTCACGGGTTTCACGTCGGGCACCACGGCCCGGCCGCACTGTTTCGCGGAGGCCATGGCGACGCGGCTGCCACCGTTCGAGCGCCGTGCGTCGACTTCCAGCGCGCGCGACGGCACCGCGACGTGCTTCGTCGACATCGGCACGATCGCGAACGCGCCCAACATCGTCGCGTCGCGCACGACGCTGTCCATCTGATCGCCCTTGAGCAGTCCAATCGCCAGTGTCACCCGCACGTGCGGTTCCGCCGCCGGCGTCACCTCATGCGCGATGTCGACCGTCGCCTGCGACCCGATCGGCTCGCCAGCCGGCCCATCCCATTCCTGGCCGCGCCCGTCGAAGACCCGCACCTCATCGCCGAGGCGCGCGCGCAGGACGCGAGCCAGATGATGCGCCTCGTCGGCGGGCAGCGTGACGACGCGATCGGCGGACGTGATGGACGGCACGAGGACGCGGGGCTCGGCATGGGCGATATACTCTCCCGCCAATGGTGTTTCGCGGCCAGACGCTTGGCAAGTACCGAATTCTCGAGCCGCTCGGCTCCGGGGGCTTCGGCACCGTCTACCTCGCCGAGGATACCTGGATCGACAAGCGCGTCGCACTCAAGATTCCGCACCGCCAGAATCTCGACTTCGGCGAGTTGCTCCGCGAGCCGCGCCTCCTCGCCTCGCTCAACCACCCCAACATCGTCACGGTCATCACGGCGGAGAAGCAGGATAACGTCTTCTTCATCGTGATGGAGTACGTGCCGGGCGAGACGCTCGAGAACCTGATCGCCGCGAAGGGCGCGATGGATGTGGCGACCGTGCTGGATTACACGTGCCAAATCGCGAACGCGGTCGAGCACGCCCACGGGCAGGGCGTGATTCACCGTGACCTGCGGCCCGCCAACGTCTTCGTGACGGAGAAAGGCCTGCTGAAGGTCGGCGATTTCGGCACATCGCGCTTCCTGGAAATCGCGGCGCACGGGACGACGGTCATCGGCAGCCCGCCGTACATGGCGCCGGAACAGTTTGAAGGACGCGCCGTGTTCGCGTCGGACCTCTATTCGCTCGGCATCACGATGTACCAGATGCTGACCGGCGAACTGCCCTACGACACACCGGCGCCCGCCGACCTGGACCGGTTGCGGCGCGGCGAACTCGTGCGGCCGCCGCGCAGCCGCAATCCGCAAGTGCCCGTGGCGGTCAACGACATCGTCATGCGCGCGCTGGCGGGAGCCGTGTCGGACCGCTACCAGCGGGCGGACGATCTCCTGCACGACATACTCCGCGCGCGGCGGGAGATCGTGGGAGGACGGTACGACAGGCCCAGCGGGTCCCGTCGTACCTGTCGTCCCGTCGACGCCGTCGCTACCCGGTCGTGCCCGTCGTACCCGCCCATGTGCCGACGTATCACACCATCGCGCATCCGCACGCGCGACGTCGCGCCCGGGCGATTCTGCTGGAACTGCCGGAAGCCGCTTCCTGCACGCGCGGCTCGCTGCCCGTTTTGTGGTGAAACGCAGTAGAGCGTACTGCTAAGATCGCCGAAGGTCTTTCGCGGCTCGTCTCCACCGTAAGGAGTCCCACCATGGCGTTCGGTAGCGGCAAAGTCTGGATGAACGGCAAGATCGTCGATTGGGCGGATGCGAACATCCATATCGGCACGCACATCGTGCACTACGGCTCCGGCGTCTTCGAGGGCGCGCGGTGCTACAAGACGCCGACAGGCTCGGCGTTCTTCCGCCTGCACGACCACATGCGCCGGCTCTACGACTCGGCCCGCATCTACCGCATGGAGTATTCGCTCGATCTCGCGTCGATGACGCGCGCCGTGGTCGACACGGTGATCGCCAACGGCCTGGACGCGTGCTACATCCGCCCGTTGATTTATCGCGGCTACCACGACGCTCGGCGTGAACCCGCTGCCGTGCCCGGTCGATGCCGCGATTCTCGATCTGGGAATGGGGCGCCTACCTCGGCCCGGAAGCGCTGGAAAAAGGCGTGGACGTGCGCGTGAGCTCGTGGACGCGCAGCGCGCCCAACACGTTCCCCTCGATGGCCAAGTCGGTCGCCAACTACGCGAACTCGAGCCTGATCAAGATGGAAGCGGTCCTCGAAGGCTACAGCGAGGGCATCGCGCTCGATCCGGAGGGGCACCTGAGCGAAGGCAGCGGCCAGAACCTGTTCCTCGTCCGCGACAAGGTGCTGTACACGCCGCCGATTTCGGCGTCCGTGCTGCCCGGCATCACGCGCGACACCATCATGACGCTCGCGCGCGGCATCGGGCCTGGCCGTGCGCGAGCAGGATCTGCCGCGCGAGATGCTCTACATCTGCCGACGAGGTGTTCTTCGTCGGCACGGCCGCCGGAGATCACGCCGATCCGCTCGATCGACAAGATCCAGGTCGGCACGGGCCGCCGCGGCCCCATCACCGCCGTCCCTGCAGAAGGCGTTCTTCGACTACATCAACGGCGTCGTCCCCGACACGCACGACTGGCTGACGCCCGTCGCAGATCCCGCAAGGGCCGCCCCGGCCGACCGCCGGGCGCGCCGCCTCGCTAAGCCGATTACGATTTTGTCGGCAGGCGGCGCCCCATTCGGGCGCCGGGACCTGTTCTTAACGCCCAATCTCCGCGGCAAGCCTCTTGCACCCCTTAGGCGGAGCGGCAGGACGTATCTCCCTGCCCGAGGAACAGGCATGACGTTCGACCAGATGATTCAGGCGGCCAGCGCCCAGGGCGCATCGGATATCCACCTGCGCGCCGGGCACGTACCGCTCGTGCGGGTTGACGGGGCTCTGGAGCGCTGGACCAACGTCGCCGCCATCAGTGCGGCCTCGCTCGAAGCCATCGCGACGCGACTGCTCTCCCCTGCCCATCAGGCGCAGCTGCAGACCAAGCTCGAGGTGGACGTCGCCTGGCAGGCACCCGGCGTGCGGCCGCATCCGCGCGAGCGTGTTCCGCCAGCGCGGCACGGTCGCCTTGTCGATGCGTCTGATTCCGCGATCACATTCCCACGCTCGACGAGCTCGGGCTGCCGGCGTCGGTCGTCAACCTGGCCACGGAGTCGCGCGGCCTCGTGCTCGTCACCGGCGCCACCGGCAGCGGCAAGAGCACGACGCTCGCCGCGCTGGTCGATCTGATCAACCGCACGCGCGCCCTGCACATCCTCACGATCGAAGATCCGATCGAATTCGTGCACCACGATCACCAGGCGGTCGTCACGCAGCGCGAAGTCGGGTTCGACACGCCGGCCTACGCCAGCGGGCTCCACAGCGCGCTGCGCCAGGATCCGGACGTGATTCTGATCGGCGAAATGCGCGACGTGGACACGATCGAGACGGCGCTCGTCGCCGCCGAGACCGGCCACCTCGTGCTGTCGACCCTGCACACCCTCGACGCGCCGGAGACGATCAACCGCATCGTCGCCGTGTTCCCGCCGCATCAGCAGGCGCAGATTCGGCACCAGCTGGCCAGCGTCTTCAAGGCCACGGTGTCGCAGCGCCTGCTGCCCCGGGCCGACGGCCGGGGCCGCGTCCTCGCGGCCGAGGTGCTGGTGGGGTCGGCCTACGTGCGCGACTGCATCGCCGATCCGGACAAGACGGCCGCCATCGCACAGGCCATCGTCCAGGGCGGCAACCAGTACGGCATGCAGAGCTTCGACCAGGCGATCCTGAAGCTGTGCAAGGACGACCTGGTCACCATCGAAGAAGCCACCAAGTGGGTCACAAACGTGGAAGAATTCAAGATGCGGCTGCGCGGCATCACGCCAGGCAGCGTGTCCGGGCCCGGTGGCGTCAAACCAGAGATTCAGCGATTCGGGACGTAGGCCCCGCAAGCCGGCGGGAGCGACCGATCCGCGTCCGACGCGGACCCGTCGTCTCCGCCGGCTCGCAGCGCGCTCGTGGCCGCGCTGACGCTGGTATCCCGCCGCGACTACACCGCCGCCGAACTCGAATCCAGACTCCAGGACAGGGGCTACGAAGCTGAGGCCATCGCCGAAGCCGTGGCCGACTTGCGCGCGCGAACGCGTCATCGACGATCGCCGTGTCGCCGCCGCGCACGTCCGCACGGCCGCGGCCATCAAGGGGCGCGGCCGGGTCGCGCATCGCCCGCGAGCTCACGGCTCGCGGCGTGTCCCGCGAACTCGTCGACGAAGCGCTTGATGGCATCGAGGCGGGTGCCGAGCTCGCGACAATCCGAAAGATCCTCGCCCGCAAGCGCTGGCCCGCCAACCCGTCGACGGCCGACCGCCAGCGCATGTTCCGCCACCTCTTCGCCCGAGGCTTCCCCGCCGATCTCATCGGCAAGGCGCTGGGCGGGCGAGTGGACCACGACCAGGACGACGAACCCTGAAGCCGTGAAGACGCTTCCTGGGTTGCACGCGGCGCGCCCCAAGAGAGCGGCGCGATGGTTTCCTCGGGATACAATCACTGTTCGCATGACTGCCAAAGAGATCCGTCGCAGCTTCCTCGACTACTTCGCCCAGCACGGCCACGCCGTGGTGCCCTCGTCTCCGCTCGTGCCGGGCGACGACCCGACGCTGCTCTTCACGAACGCCGGGATGAACCAGTTCAAAGACCTGTTCCTCGGCAAGGAGACGCGCGCGTACCGGCGGGCGACGACCGTGCAGAAGTGCATGCGCGTGAGCGGCAAGCACAACGACCTCGACACCGTCGGGCCGTCGCTGCGCCACCACACGTTCTTCGAGATGCTCGGCAATTTCTCGTTCGGCGACTATTTCAAGAAAGACGCGATTCCCTTCGCCTGGGAACTGCTGACGCAGGTCTGGAAGCTCGACGCCGACCGCCTGTTCCCGAGCGTCTTCAAGGGCGAGGGCGGCATTCCGCGGGATGACGAGTCCTTTGGGATCTGGATGTCACTCGTGCCGCCGACACGCATCGCCTCGCTGGGTCTCGCCGACAACTTCTGGTCGATGGGCGAAACGGGACCGTGCGGCCGCTGCTCGGAGATCTACTACTTCCGCGGCAACCGAGATCCCGTGCGACGAGCCCCAGTGCCGCGGCGTCGAATGCAGCTGCGACCGCTACGTCGAAATCTGGAACAACGTCTTCATGGAGTTCGATCGCCAGGCTGACGGCACGCTGCATCCCCTGCCCGCGCTGTCGGTGGACACGGGCATGGGGCTCGAGCGCGTGACGTCGGTGATTCAGGGCAAGCTGGCGACCTACGACACCGACCTGTTCACGCCGCTCCTCGACGCCATCGGGCGCGAAGCCGGGCGCCGGTATACGGCCTCGCCCGGCCCTTCGGACCATCCGGATGTCTCGATGCGCGTGATCGCCGATCACCTGCGCGCGATGACATTTCTCATCGGCGACGGCGTGCTGCCCTCCAATGAGTGGCGGGGCTACGTGCTTCGCAAGATCATGCGGCGCGCGATGCGGCACGGGAAGAAGCTGGGCTACACGAAACCCGTCCTATTCACCTTCGTGGACGTGGTCGTCGCCGACATGGGCGACGCGTATCCGGAGTTGGTCAGCGGCCGTGAGGCCATCAAGCGAACGGTGAAGGCCGAAGAAGAACGGTTCGACGCCGTGCTGACCTCGGGCCTGCCGAAGCTCGATGACCTGATCGACCGCACGGTCAAGGCCGGGCGCACGGTCGTGGATGGCGACGAGGTGTTCCGCCTGTACGACTCGCTCGGCGTACCGTTCGATTTTGCCGAGGACCTCGCCGGCCAGCGCAGCCTGACGATCGATCGCGCGGCCTACGAGGCCGCGATGGAGGGGCAGCGCGATCGCGCGAGGGCGGGCAGCAAGTTCGGGGCCGATGCCGGCCAGCCGCAGGCCGCGAAGGTCGAGCGCAAGGGCGAGGATCGGTTCGTCGGCTACGACCGCGTGACCGAGGCCGCGACCGTCGTTGCGGTGCATCCGGTTGGACGATCCCGCTGCTGACGCGCTGCTGTGGCTGGATCGCACGCCGTTCTACGCCGAATCCGGCGGCCAGATCTCGGATACCGGCGAGCTCATCGGCGAATCCGGCGCGCGCGCGCTGGTGGTGGGCGTCCGCAAGGCCCAGGCAGGCTCGATGCGGGCGCACCTGGTGACGTTCACGGCCGGTCAGTTGCGCGAGGGCGATCGGGTCACGGCGCGCGTGGACGAGTCACGCCGCGACGCGACGCGACGCAATCACACGGCCACCCACCTGCTCCACGCCGCGCTCCGCCAGCGGCTGGGCCCGCACGTGCACCAGAAAGGTTCGCTCGTCGCGCCCGATCGGCTGCGGTTCGATTTCACGCACGACGCCGGGCTCACGGCCGACGAACGGCGAGACATCGAGCGCACGGTCAACGAGCACATCTTCCGGAACGCGCCGGTCGACACCGAGGAGCGGAGCACGGAAGAGGCGATGAAGTCCGGCGCCATGGCGCTGTTCGGCGAAAAATACGGCGACCGCGTGCGCGTGGTATCCGTGCCCGGCTTCAGCATGGAACTCTGCGGCGGCACCCACGTCCGCGCCACCGGCGACATCGGCCCGTTCGTGCTGACGGAGGAATCCGGCGTCGCCGCGGGCGTGCGCCGCATCGAGGCGCTGACCGGCGCCGGCGCCCTCGCGCACATCCAGGCGCAGGCCGCCACGCTCCAGCGCACGCTGGCGGCCCTGGGCGGCACGGCCGACCTGGCGCCCGAAGCCGTGGCGCGCCTCCAGGCCGAGATCAAGCGGCTCACCCGCGAGAACGATCAGCTCAAGATGAAGATTGCGCTGGGCGGGGGCGGGTCCGGCGCCGGTGGCGGCGCCGCCGAGGCCTCGGACGAGGTGGCCATCGGGGACGCGAAGCTCATCACCCGGCGCGTGACCGGCCTCGAGAAGGCCGCGCTGCGCGGCCTGGCGGACTCGCTTCGCGATCGCATCAACCGCGGCGTCGTCGTGCTCGCCGCGGAGAGCGATGACAAGGTGCACCTGCTCGTGTCGGTGTCGAAAGACCTGACCGACCGCGTCAAAGCCGGTCAACTCGTCAAGGAACTCGCACCCATCGTCGGCGGCGGTGGCGGCGGCCGGCCGGACTTCGCGGAGGCGGGCGGCAAGGACGCGTCGAAGATCGAGGAACTGCTCGAGGCTGCCCGGGCAGCCGTGACGCGCCTACTGCAGTAGGGCCAGAATCCGCCGCTCCCAATCGCTGGTCGTCTTGATGCCGGTGATGCGCTCGGCAATGGTGCCGTCCGCGCGAATCAGGATCGAGAGCGGGAGCAGGTCCTCGTAGCCGATGCCCCGAAGGAAGGCATCCTGCCCGACGCCGACGAGCATCGGGTAGGTGATCTTGTACTCGGCCGCGGCTGCACGAATCGCGTCCGGTGCGTCATCGACCGAGATGCCGATGATCGTCAGGCCGCGGTCGCGGAACTTCTCGGACAGCGCCTGGAGCTGCGGCATCTCAAGACGGCACGGTCCGCACCAGGTCGCCCACAGGTTGATCACGAGCGGCTTGCCCGCGAACGTGGACAAATCGAATTTGCCGCCGGACATCTCCTCGAGCGTGTAGGCCAGGTTCGCGTGCTCGACCGGCGCCGGCGGCGCGCCGCCGGATCGAACGACGAGCGCGATGGCCAGCAGGCCACCGGCAATAGCGAGGGCAATTCCAGCCTTTCCGTTCATGCCCCTATTTTCTCACTGTTGAGGGAATCGGGTCAGCCCGCATCGCCGCGTGGTAAATGACCGACGCCAGGACCACCGCGTTCTGCTTGAGATCCGGGTCGTTCACCCGCTCGGCCGTGTCGGCGTTGGTATGGTGCTCGCGCACGTCGTAATCGACGTAATCCTGGATGGGATTGAAGCCCGGCACGCCGGCCGCGATGAAACTCAGGTGATCGGTGTTCGTGATGCCTTGGCGCACGTTCTTCAGCGCGCCGAGATCCTTGAACGGCGCCATCCACGCGTCGAAGATCGGCTTCGCCGCGTCGTTGTTCTCCATGTACCAGCCGTAGATCGGGCCCTTGCCGGGGTCGATGTTGAAGTAGACCGAGACCGTTTCGGCTTGGCGCCCGGGCCCGGCCGGCCGAAGGTGGCTGGCCACCCACGCCTTCGAGCCGAGCAAGCCCTCCTCCTCGGCGCTCCACAGCGCCAGGCGCAGCGTGCGCCTGGGCTGGAGGCCCATCACTTTGAGGATGCGGAATGCTTCCATCACGACGGCCACACCGTCGGCATTGTCGACCGCACCCGTCGCGGTGTGCCACGAATCCAGGTGCGCGCCGAGCATGACGACCTGGTCGCGCACCGCCGGATCCGACCCGGGCAGCTCGGCAAGGACGTTGTAGGTGTTGCGATCCTGGTCGAGGAAGCGCGCCTGCACGTTGACGCGCAGCTTGACGGGAATGCCCTGCTGCGCCATGCGCATGAGCATGTTGTAGTGCTCGCCCGCGAGGACAATCTTCGGGAGCGTGTCGCTCGGGTTGTCGCGGCCGGCCTGCACGAACACCGTGCCGTGCATGCCGCGGCTCGGCCGCAGCAGCACGGCGGCACCGCCGGCTTGCAGCGTCTGCAGCACGGAGGTCGTCGCGGACTGGCCTGCTGCGCCGCCTTGCCTGCCGCCCGAGCCGGTGGCAACACTCTGACGCGTCGTTCCCTGAATCGACTCGACCGAGGTGGCACCCGGTGGCGTGTCCGGCTGCAGCGCCGGCGGCACCCGATCGGTCGCGATGAAACTCGTCACCAGACCGGCCTGCATCACCGCCGCGCCTTTGATCGGCATCACGGCCACCTCGGGCGCGGTCTTGCCCGCGACGACGACGACCGGCACGATGACGTCACCGGACGTGGATGGCGACCACGCTTCGGCGTAGCCGATGAGCGGCATGTAGCGCGGCTCGACCATTTCAATCGTCAGCTTGTCGAGCGTCCAGCCACGCCCGAACTCGAACGGCTCCAGCCGCGCGTTCGACAAGCCCCACTTCGCGAGGTGATCGCGCGCCCACTCGGCCGCGCGTTTGTACTCGGGCGATCCAGCCAGCCGCGGCCCGATGCCGTCGACCAGCGCATGGAACAGCGCCGGGGCCTGCGAACGGCTCAGCCCTTCGTCGCGAATCTTCGCGTTGGCTGGCGCATCCACGGGTTCCCCACCCTGGCTCAGGACCGCCACCAGCGCCACCAGGGACATCGTCAACAGTCGCTGCATGTGCGGATTGTACGGTGGGGGACGGGTCTCACTTGTGGAAAACTGAGAACGTTCAAGCCGGGTTTCTTTCTTCTGGCCCTTAGATCGCCGGAAAAATGAAACCCGGCTTGAACATTCTCACTTTTCCACAAGTGAGACCCGTCCCCTGTATGCTCAAAACTGTGGAAAACAGACCCGTCCCCCACCGTCTTGATGTGTGGCTCGATGTGGCGTGTTTGTTCAAGACGCGGTCGGAGGCGCAGCGGGCCTGCAAGGGCGGCAAGGTGTCCCTGAACGGCCACGGCGCGAAGCCGAATCGCGAGGTGAAACCGGGCGACGTGATCGACATCACCCGCCCGCTCGGCCGGCGCCAGCGGGTCGTGGTGGTGGCTGTCATCGACACCCACGTCCCGAAGGCGCAGGCGCGGCTCCTTTACCAGGACACCACGCCCCCGCCCTCGCCCGAGGAGAAAGCCCTGCTGGATCTGATGCGGCTGGCCGGGCCTCGGCGTCGGCCCGCCCCGGCGGGCGCGCCGGACCGCCGCGAACGGCGGCGGCTCCGCCAGGAGAAGGAAGGCCGGGGCGGCTCGGGATAGGCGATGTATAATTCCCTGTTTGGGGCCCGATCACGGGCCCAGACGGTACAAAGGATTCAGACGTGGCTACTCGACATGCTTCGGCCGTGAAAGCGCACCGCCAGACCCTCAAGCGCACCGCCCACAACCGCGAACTGCGGTCCCGGCTGCGCACGGCCCTGAAATCGATCCGGGCCTCGCTCGACGCGGGCAACACCGCCGACGTCAAGGCCGCGCTGGCGGAGACGTTCTCCATCGTCGACAAGATGTCCAGCAAGGGCATCATCCACGACAACGCCGCGGGGCGCTACAAGTCGCGGCTCGTCAAGCGCGCGGCGAAGGCCAAGAAGAAGTAGGCCGGGCCTTTAGGCCCGGCACCTTCGGCGCGGCTGAAGCCCCGCCCTACGAGAGCATCTACCGCCGCCCTGGCCCCCATGCCGGACGCGGCAGGGGCCGGCCGGTCAGATCGATCACGAGCCGCTCCAGCAGGGTGCGGCTGTCTCCCCCCGAGCTTTTGAGCGCGAGGTCGGTCCGCAACAGGGCGTCCATCGCCGGTTTCACGCGGTCGGGCGCTGCCGCCGAGAGCCGCGTGGCCACCCACCACCGAAGCTGACCGACCATCGCGTGCGGCGAGTCGCCGCGATCGAAGCGCAACGCCGTTTCGCGCAGCGCCCGCGGCAAGTCGCCATCGCCGATGGCATTGACGACCGCCCAGTCATCGACATCCGACTCGGCGGTGACGACCTCCTCGATGTCCGATCGGCTGATGGTCTTCTGGCCCTCGGTATACAGCAGCAGCCGCTCGACGTCGCCGCGCAGCTTGGAGATGTCGCCGCCGGCGCGATCGACCAGCATCTCGAGCACCTTCGGATCCACCGCCCGCCCGGCCGCGACGAACTCCCGCTGGAGTTGGGCGGTCGCGTCGCGCCGCACGTCCCTCCGCTCGTTCGCGTTGTCGGCCGTCAGGCCGCCGAACTCCGCCCACGTCGCTTTCTCGATCAGGCGTTTCGTCAGCCGGCGCGTCTTGTCGATGCCTGCGGCCACGAACACCAGGACGCTGGTCGGCGACGGATTGCCGACGTACTCCTCGAGCGGCACCGTGTCGAGCGCGCCGCCAGGGGCGTCGTCCTCCGCCGCGTCGCCGCCCGCGTCGTCCGCCGCCTCGGCCGCGTCGCCCGCCTTGCCGCCGCGCTTCGGCTTCAGAAACCGCTCCGCGCGCTGCACGATCACGATCCGCCGGCCGCCCAGCATCGGGAACACATTCGCGGCCGCGGCCACATCCAGCGGTGACGCGCCCGCATCGCCGGCGTAGAGACGCTCAGCCGCGAACGGCCGATCCGCCGGATCGATCAACGCCTCGATGCTGTCGACGATCTGCTCCATCAGCCGCACGTCATCGCCGAACAGCAGATAGACCGGTGCGAGTGTTCCGGATTGAATCTGGGCGCGAAGGGAGGCCAGGTTGATCGACGGCACGGTCCGGCTAGAACGCTTCGAGAATGGAGGTGACCAGCCGCTGCGCGAACGTCTTGGCCAGGCGCTCGAGCGCGTTCTTGTCCTGCGCGAAGAGCGACGAGAGATCGCCCACGGCCACGCTCCCGGTCACGTCGTATTCGTCGCTGACGCGCAGCGAAGGATTGGCCCAGAAGGGTTTGTCCACCTTCACTTCCTTGAACTCCGCGGACGCCACGACGGTGATGGAGTACCGCAGGGCCTGCCGGGTATCCGCCGTGAACGCGGTCGCCACGGGCGTGACGGACTTGATCGAACCGGACAACACGGCATCGACATCGGTCGTCTCCGGCACCACCACGTATTTGCCGCGGGACCCAAACTCGTCCCGCACGGCCTCGGTGAAGAGCCGGTCCAATTCGGGCGTCGTCGATAGATTGACGAATGTGGGCACGCCGATCCGTCGGATGTACGTCGGCAGCGTGTTGCCCTTGCCCGTCAGCGCGTAGCCGCAGCCGGCGAGCGCATACAGAGAACCCGCCGCCACGACGAGCAATATGACGATTCGCCGCGCGCCCCTCATTTCACCACCACGCTGACCAGCCGGCCGCGGGCGACGATGACCTTGACGACCTGCCGGCCCTGAAGATGCGGCTGAATCTGCGCCGACGCCAGTGCCGCGGCCTGGATGTCGGCTTCCGTCGCATCGGCCGGCACGACCACACGGCCGCGCACCTTGCCGTTCACCTGCACCGGAATCTCCACGCTCTCCTCGCGCGCCGCCGCCTCGTCGCACGCGGGCCATCCGGCGGCCACCACACCGCCGTCGTGGCCGAGCGCCTCCCAGAGCTCCTCCGCCATGTGCGGCGTGAAGGGCGAAATCAACAGCACCAACGCCTCCACCGCTTCGCGCAGCACCGCGGCCGTCTCCGGCCGCTCGACCACCGCCGGCGGGTCGCCTTCGTGGCCGGACGGACGAATGCCGCGGCGATCGGCGAACGCGTACAGGTCGTTCACCAGTTCCATCAGCGCCGAAATCGCGGTATTGAGATGCATCCGCGGGTCGATGTCCGCCGTGACGCGCCGAATCGTGACGTGCGTCCGGCGGCGCATCTGCCGTTCGTCGTCATCGAGCGCCAGTCCTGCCGGTGACGCCGCGGCCCTGACCGCCGGCGTCAGGGTGTCCACCATGCGCCACACGCGGTGCAGAAACCGGAACGACCCCTCGAGGCCGGTGTCGGTCCACTCGACTTCCTTCTCCGGCGGCGCCACGAACATCACGTACAGCCGCAGCGCGTCGGCGCCGAAGGTCGCGATCATGTCGTCCGGGTCCACAACGTTGCCCTTGGACTTGGACATCACGTCGCCGTGACGCAGCACCATGCCTTGCGTCAGCAGTTTCGAGAAGGGCTCGTCGATCGTCACGAGACCCAGATCGCGAAACACCCGGCTGAAGAAGCGCGAGTAGATCAGGTGCAGGATCGCGTGCTCGACGCCGCCGCTGTAGAAATCGACGGGCCCCCAGTACGCGACCTTCGCCGGGTCGAACGGCATCTGCTCGTTCCTGGCGTCGCAGAAGCGGTAGAAGTACCAGGACGAATCGACGAACGTGTCCATCGTATCCGTCTCGCGCTTCGCGGCCCGGCCGCAGGCCGGACAGGTCGTGTTGACGAACTCGGGCACGTGCGCGAGCGGCGAATCGCCGCGGCCGGTGAACTCCACGACGTTCGGGAGCTTCACGGGCAGGTCCCTGTCGGGCACGGGCACCATGCCGCATGCCTCGCAGTGCACGATCGGAATCGGCGTGCCCCAGTAGCGCTGGCGCGAAATGCCCCAGTCCTTCAGCCGGTACTGCACGGTCCCCTCGCCGATGCCCCGCGTTGCGGCCTCCGCAGTCATCCGGCGATTGCCCTCGGCGGCGCGCAGGCCCGTGTAGGCCCCCGACGCGACCAGCGCGCCATCGCCGTCAAACGCCTCGGTCAGCGACTCCGCGTCCAACTTCCGATCGTCGGGCTGCACGACGATGGTGACCGGCAGTCGGTACGTGCGGGCGAACTCGAAGTCGCGCTGGTCGTGCCCGGGCACGCCCATCACGGCGCCGGTGCCGTATTCGCCGAGCACGAAGTTGGCGACCCATACGGGCACCGGCTGGCCGGTGAACGGGTTGATGACGGTACGGCCGGTATCGATGCCTTCCTTGGCGATCTCGCCGGTCATGCGGCCGGTGCGGTCCTGGGCGCGAAACGCGGCGGCCTTCGACCGCAGCGCGGCCCCGTCAGGCGACTCCGCCGCGAACCGCTCGACCAGCGGATGCT
Organism: uncultured Acidobacteriota bacterium; assembly: GCA_963751445.1. Classification (GTDB taxonomy): domain Bacteria; phylum Acidobacteriota; class Vicinamibacteria; order Vicinamibacterales; family SCN-69-37; genus DASUGC01. The sequence continues at coordinate 409,316 of CAVVUL010000011.1, forward strand.
CGGGTGCGAGCAGCACGAAGTTGGCCCCGTAGATGGTGTCGATCCGCGTCGTAAAGACTTCCACGACATCCGACGGATTCACGGCCCCGGCCCTGCCGACCGGCACGATCGCGAACCTCACGCGCGCGCCTTCGGATCGGCCAATCCAATTGCGCTGCATCGTGAGGACCTTCTCCGGCCAGCCCTCCATCGTGTCGAGCGCGTTCAGCAGTTCGTCCGCATACGCGGTGATGCGCAGGTTCCACTGGTCCAGCTCGCGCTGCGTCACGGTCGTACCGCAGCGCCAGCACGCGCCATCCACGACCTGCTCGTTCGCCAGCACGGTCTGGCAGCTCGGACACCAGTTCACGTTCGAACGCTTCCGGTACGCCAGGCCGCGCTGGAACATGCGCGTGAACAGCCACTGGTTCCAGCGGTAGTAGTCGGGCAGGCAGGTCGCGATCTCGCGCTCCCAGGCGTAGCTGATGCCGAGGCGCTGCAGCTGCCCTTTCATGTGCGCGATGTTGTCGAGCGTCCAGCGCTCCGGGTGCACGTTGTTCTTGATCGCCGCGTTCTCCGCCGGCAGGCCGAACGCATCCCAGCCGAACGGGTGCAACACGTTGAACCCGCGCATGCGCTTCGTTCGCGCGCTGATGTCGCCGATCATGTAGTTGCGCACGTGCCCCACATGCGCGTGCCCGGACGGGTACGCGAACATCTCGAGGCAGTAGTACTTCGGCTTCGACGGATCCTCGGTGACTTCGAACGCGCGGGTCTCCGCCCATCGCTTCTGCCACTTCGCTTCGATCTGCTGCGGACGATACTCAGACATAGGACCACTGCGCTGACGCGGTATTGGTCTATTTGGAATATTGATCTATTGATCTATTTGAAGAAAGACGGCGCCGCCAGGCGCCCACCGCAATAGCCAAATAGCCCAATAGGCCAATCGATCAATACATCTGCCCGTCTAACTTATCACGTCGATCGTGGCCTCCAGGCTGTCCCGGAGCGCGTCGAGGTGGTAGCCGCCCTCCGTGACCAAGGCGATTCGCCGGCCGCACAGGCGCCTCGCGGCGTCGTCGAGAAGGGCGATGACGTGGGCGAAGCCCGCCGTGGTCATGCGCATGCCGCCCAGCGGGTCGCGCTCGTGCGCGTCGTAGCCGGCCGACACCAGCAGGACCTCCGGCGCGAACGTCTCCAGCGCCGGCAGCACCCGCGACTCGTACACACGCGCGTAGTCCGCATCGGTCGCCCCCGCGTCGAGCGGCAGGTTGAGGGTGAACCCGCGGCCTGGACCCCGGCCGGTTTCGTCCGACGCGCCGGTGCCCGGGTAGTACGGGAAACTGGTGGCTCGAGACAAACAGGACGCTGGGATCCGCGTAGAACGCCTCCTGCGTGCCGTTGCCGTGATGCACATCGATGTCAACAATCGCGATGCGGCTGGTTCCGTCCGCTCGGAGAGCGGCAGCTGCCACCGCGATGTTGTTGTACAGACAGAAGCCCATCGCCCGGTGGGGTTCCGCATGATGACCAGGCGGGCGGACGAACGCCAATGCCGGCTCACCGGACTCGCGGGCGTGGCGCGCGGCCGCCATGGCGGCGCCGGCCGCGAGCTTCGCGATGTCGTCGGACTCTGGGCTCGTGAACGTGTCGGGATCCAGCATCGCCGCCCGGCCCGACGTGGCGGCCACGAGATCGAGATAGGCCGCCGTGTGCACGCGCGCGAGATCCGCGCGCGTGGCGGCCGACGGCGGCACCACACGGCCCCCGCGCCGCGCAAAGCCCTCGGCCACGGCATCGAACACCCCCGCCCGCTCGGGCCGCTCGGGATGCCCGGGCGGCGGCGTATGTTCGGCAAAACGCGGGGAAGAGATCAACAGCATGACGGTAACCTCTGCGGATCGCAGTAGGCGGCGGGCTTCAGGCCGCCGCGCCGCGAGTCCGGCGGGGCTGAAGCCCGCCGGCTACTGCGTGCCAAGCATCGCCTTCGCCTGCGCCTCCAGCTCCATCAGCGACTGCTCGACCGAAAGGCGGCCCTGTTCGATCGCCGTTTCGTCAGCTTGCGGCGGCACGTCGATGGGCCGGCCGATCGCGACCGCGAGCACACTGCCCGGCTTCGGCACCTGGTGACTGTCCCAGCTCTTGACCGTCCACGCGTCCGCCGCTTCGATGTGAAACGGAACGATGGGATTGCCGGTGGCGCTGGCGAGCCACGCGGCGCCTGGCTGCGCCACGCGCGCCGGGCCGCGCGGACCGTCAACCGTGAACGCGGCCGCGTGGCCGTCGGACATTTCCCGCCGGAGCTGCGCGAGCGCGCGCGCGCCGCCACGCGACGTGGACCCCCGCGCGGCGCGATAGCCGAACCGGCGCATCAGCCGCGCCACCCACTCCCCGTCGAAGTTCTCGCTGGTCATGGCGACCACGCCGCGGTCTCGGAAGTACAGCGTGGCCGAGAGAATCCGCCCGTGCCAGAGCGCCAGAATGGGCTGCCGCCCCTGCACGGCCACCTCCCGCAGGTGATCGGTCCCGGCTTCCCGCCAGTGATACGTCGCGCCAAGGGCCTCGACGAGCGGCGTGCCGATCGCGGCAATCGCCGCGGCCTGCGCGCGCCGCCAGGGCGACTGGCGCCACCCCGGCTCATCCGGCATCGGTCGGCCTCTGCGCGGCCTTCTTCATCCGGCCGTCGACCCACGACGCGAGGTCCGTCATCTCGACGTTCGCGTTGGCGCTCGATTGCGCGCCTTTCAGCATGATCGAGCAGAACGGGCACGCCATCACGACCGTGCCCGCGCCCGTCGCCTGCAGCTGCTCGAACCGTTCCTGGCTGATGCGCTTCCCCGACTCGTGCTCTTCGAACAGCAATCCGCCGCCGGCGCCGCAGCAGAACGGGTTGTCGCGGTTCCGCACGGGCTCCGCCACGTCGGCGCCGAACCGCGACAAGAGCGCGCGCGGCGCCTCATGCACGCCGGCGTAGCGGCCGAGGTAGCACGGATCGTGATACGTCACGGCCTCGCGGCCCATGTCGAGCCGGACGTCTCGCGTCAGCTCCTCGATCAACGTGGCCGAGTGCACGATCTCGACCTCGTAGCCGAGCATGCGGTAATCGTGACCGATCGTCTTCACGCAATGCGGGCACGACGCGACGATCTTCTTGACGCCAGCGGCTTTGAAGTCCGCGATGTTCTGCGTCGCCAGCTCCTGGTACATGTACTCGTTGCCGGCGCGCTTGGCCGTGTCGCCCGTGCACCGCTCCTTCGACAGCACGCCGAACGTCCGGCCCGCGTGCCGCAGCAGTTCCCCGAGCGCCCGCAGCGCCTTCTGGTGGTCGGCTTCGAACGCGCCGGCGCAGCCCAGCCACATGAGGTACTCGTGTTTGGCCGGATCGAACGTCTCGAACGCGGCCGCCTGCACGAACTTGGATCGCTGGTCGTACAGCAGGCCCCAGATGTTCTGCCGCCGCTCCAGATTGGTGAACATCGGCGTCAGGAATTCTCCAGCTTCGCCATTCGACACGAGACCGCGCCGCGCCCCGATAATCACCGGCGTGTGCTCCACGCCAACCGGGCAGGCTTGTTCGCAGGCGCCGCAGGTCGTGCACTGCCACAGCACGCCTTCGTCGTAGACGTCCACGAGCTTCTTGTCCCGCTCGCCTGCCAGCAGCGCCACCTCGTTCTGCAGGATGAGCGTCTTCGGGTTCAGCGCCTTGCCGGTCGCGTGGGCCGGGCAATTGTCCATGCACCGCCCGCACTCGACGCACGTGAACGCGTCCAGCACCGCCTTCTTCGGCAGGTCCTTCACCGATTCGAGACCGACCTGCTCCTTCTCGAAGTCCAGGTTGGGTACGGTCTGCAGGATTGCGGACCGGAAGAAGACCGTGAACGGCGACAGCAGCAGGTGCAAATGCTTGGAATTGGGGATCAGCCCGAGAAACGTCAGGATGATCAGCATGTGCAGCCACCAGTTGGCGCGCTCTCCCGCACCAGGCTGCAAACGGAACGTGAGCAGGAACGTCGCCATCAGCGTGATGATGAAGAAGGCGATCAGCACCGATTCCTTGGAGACCGTCTTGCCCAGCGCGGGCGGGCGGATGATGGCGCGGCGCACCAGGAGGAACGCCATGCCGATGATCACCGCCACGGCGAACGGCACCAGCGCCCGCGCGTAGGCCTGAGCCATGCCCGTCCTCGTGACGTCCACGATGCCGAGCCCTCGGAGCGCCTCGAGCCCCGTATAGCCCCCGAACGCGCAGAAGCCCCAGAAGACCAGCAGGTGCGCCACGCCAACCACCGGGCGCTCATGAATCGTGCGGGATTGGAAGACGACTTCGCGGAGGAACCGGCTCAGCCGGACGCCCAGCCTATCGACCGACAACCCGTCCGGGGCGGCCAGCACGAGCCGGATCCTGGTGGCCATTTGCGCGCCAAACCAGCCGACGAAGAGGACGACGACGAGCCTGAAGGACCACACTTCCCACGGGGCCATTTCGCCAGACATCGCCCGCGATCATAGCCGGTTCTGGCGCGGGCCGGCAGGCGAACCAGTCAACCTTTTGGCGGCGAGACTCGTCCAAGTAACAGGATTGAGGTGGGAAATGCTGAGAAGACTACGTGAGATCGAGTGGACGTTTTCGAACACCGCAGAAGCCGTGACCGCCATTCTGCTCGCGGCCGCCATCGTGGCCGCCTTGGCTTAGCCCCGGAGTCTCGTCCCCTACTTGAGCGCGGCGATGATCGCCGGCACGACCTCAAACAGGTCGCCGGTGATGCCGTAGTCGGCGATCTCGAAGATCGGCGCGTCGGGATCCTTGTTGACCGCCACGATCGTCCGGGCGCCCTTCATGCCCACCACGTGCTGGATCGCGCCGGAGATGCCGAGCGCGAGATAGAGCTTGGGTGCGACCGTCTGTCCGGAGCTGCCCACCTGACGTTCCATCGGCAGCCACCCGGCGTCGCAGATGGGCCGCGAGGCGGCCAGTTCGGCGCCGAGCGCCTCGGCCAGCTGCCTGGCGAGCGCGATGTGCTCCTCCCCCTTGATCCCGCGGCCGACCGACACGATCCGCTCGGCTTGCGACAGATCAACCGCCTGCTTCGCTTCGCGGAACGGCGCCTCGGGCTTCTGGCGGATGGCGGACGCGTCGACCGCGGCGGCGACCTGGCGCACGGGCGCCGGCGCGGCACCGCGCGTCACGGCGTCGATGCGAAACGCGCCAATCTGGAACGTGACGAGATGCGGAGCGGAGCCCTCGAGCACGACGTCCGCGCTCACCTTGCCCTGGAACATGGGCCGCACGAACAGCAACGCGCCATTCGCGGATTTCAGCCCGATGCAATCGGTGGCGATCGACCGGTCGAGCCGGGCGGCCAGCCTGGGCGCGTAGTCGCGCGTCTGGTACGTGTGCGTGAACACGACGTGCGAGGGGGACTCGGCGGCGATGAGCGCCGCCAGCGCCTGCACGAACCCGTCGGTGGTGTACGTGGCCAGCGCGTCGTGTTCCAGCGCGATGACGCCGGCGACGTCGGCCGCCGCCAGTTCAGCCGCCACCGCGGACACGCGGCCGCCGGGAATCACGATGGTCACCGGCGCGCCCATCTGCTGGGCCGCGGCGACCGCCTCCCACGAGGCACGGTTGAGGACGTCGTCTCTCTGCTCGGCGATCACGAATGTCACGGCGTCACACTCCTGTCAGTTCACACGGAGGCCCGGAGCGACGGAGGCACGGAGCTTTCTATTTGGGCTGCGGATCGCGCGGCCACGCTCTTCCAAGAGAAGAACTCCGCGTCTCCGTCCCTCCGCGCCTCCGTGTGAGAACTCCGCGGACTCCGTTCCCTCCGCGCGCTCCCTAGAACACCCTCGCGTCTTCGCGCAGCGCGCGCACGAGTTCCTTCGCGGCCTCGGTGGCCGTGCCGGCAATCATGCGCGTCTGTTTCGACTTCTCCGGCAGATACACGGCGGTGATGCGCTGGCGGGCGGCCGCGCCCGCGGGCGCCGGCACCACGCGCACTTCCTTCTTCTTGGCGGCCATGATGCCCTTGAGGGTCGCGTAACGCAACTGGTTGATGCCGCTCTGAATCGTCAGCACGGCCGGCAGCGGCATCGCGATCCACTGGAACCACCCGCCCTCGAGTTCGCGCTTCACGCGCAGGGTCGTCCCCTCCACATTCACTTCCATGATGATCGTGGCGTGCGACATGCCGAGCTTCTCGGCCAGCACCACACCGACCTGCGCGAAGCCCTGATCGTCGGACTGCAGGCCGGTCAGGACCACGTCGACTTTCTCGTTCGTGAGCGCCGCGGCCAGGGCGTCAGCCGCCGTGAAGGCATCGGCCGTAGCCAGATGCTCACCGTCGACGTGGATGGCGCGGTCCGCCCCGCGCGCCAGCGCCTCGCGCAGCACCTGCGTCACGCGCGACGGCCCGGCCGACACGACCACGACCTCGCCGCCGTGCTTCTCCCGCAACCGCAACGCCTCCTCGAGCGCGTAGGCGTCGGGCTCGTTCAATTCCCAACTGGCGTCCTGATCGCGAACCCAGGTCTTCGCCTCGTTGACGCGGACCTGCCATTCGCGGGTGACAACTTGTTTGATGCAGACGGCGATGAGCATGGTGGCGAAACCTGTCAGTCCAGCGTCCAGAGTCCAGTGTCCAGAGTTCCCGGCGGTCCAGAGTTCCGGACCGTCCGGAGTTCCCGGTCCTCGGTCCGCAGCGTGCGCCAGAGGGGGAACTCTACTCGATCTTCCTCATCAGTAATGTCCCATTCGTTCCGCCAAAGCCGAACGAGTTGGACAACGCGCAGTCAATCTTCATGGGCCGGCTGCGGTGGGCGGCGTAGTCGAGATCGCACGCCGGGTCCGGCTCGTCGAGGTTGATCGTCGGCGGCGCGATCTGGTGGCGGATCGCCAGCGCGGTGATGCCCGCTTCGAGGCCGCCGGCCGCACCCAGCAAATGCCCGGTCATGGACTTGGTCGACGACATCACCAGCGTCCGCGCGTGGTCGCCGAACGTCGTCTTCACCGCCAGCGTTTCGGTCGGATCGTTGATCGGGGTGGAGGTGCCGTGCGCGTTGATGTAGTCCACCTGCTCGGGCCGCACGCCGGCCTTGCGCAACGCCATCCGCATCGATCGCACGGCGCCGTTGGCGTCATCGGGCTGCGACGTCAGATGGAACGCATCGGCCGAGAGGCCGTAGCCGGCGATCTCGGCGTAGATCCGCGCGCCCCGGGCTTTCGCGAACTCCAGTTCCTCGAGGATGAGAATGCCGGCGCCTTCGCCGCAGACGAACCCGTCACGGTTCTTGTCGAACGGCCGGCTCGCGCGGGCGGGCTCGTCGTTGCGCGTGGACAGCGCCCGCATCGCGGCGAACCCGCCGATGCCCATCGGCGTGATGGACGCTTCGGAGCCGCCGGCAATCATGACGGTGGCGTCGCCACGCTTGATGATCTCGGACGCCTCGCCCACCGCGTGGGCCGAGGCGGTGCACGCCGTGCACGTCGCCAGGTTCGGGCCGCGCGCGCCGAACCGGATCGACACCTGGCCGGCCGCGAGGTTGATGATCGACGCCGGAATGAAGAACGGCGAGATGCGGCGCGGGCCGCCCTTCAGGAGCTCGACGTGCTCGCGCTCGATCGTGCTGAACCCGCCAATCCCGGACGCGATGAAGACGCCGACGTCGTCGGCGAATTGCGGCGTGATGGTCAGGCCCGCGTCGTCCATCGCGAATTGCGACGCGACCAGCGCGTACTGGATGAAGACGTCCATCTTCTTGACGTCTTTCTTGTCGAAGTACCGCAGCGGGTCGAACCCTTTGACCTCGCCCGCGATGCGCGCGGCGAACCCGGTCGCATCGAAGCGCGTGATCGGAGCCACGCCGCTACGACCGGCCAGCAGGCCGTCCCAGTTCTCCTGCGTGCCGATCGCGACCGGCGACAGGAGGCCGACGCCGGTGACGACTACTCGCCTGCTCAAGCGCCCCCCACTACTTCTTCTTGGCGTGCGCCTCGATGTACTCGATGGCTTCCTTCACGCGCGTGATCTTCTCGGCATCCTCGTCCGGAATCTCGATGCTGAATTCCTCTTCGAAGGCCATGACGAGTTCGACCGTGTCGAGCGAATCGGCGCCGAGGTCATCCACGAACGACGCATCCGGCGTCACTTCGTCCTCATCCACGCCCAACTGCTCCACGATGATCTTCTTGACCTGGTCCGCAACCGCCATTCAGTCCTCCTCATTAGTCCGGGGGGCTTCGCCCCCGCGGCCCCCCTGCGCGCTCGCTCGCGGGGCCCCTCTGCCCCGCGCCGCTCGCGCGGCTCACTCACCACGTTCGTTCGCCAAAACTCCGCGCCGGGGCGAAACCCCAGCCTACATGTACATGCCGCCGTTGACCGCCAGCACGTGCCCCGTAATATACGCCGCCTCGTCCGATGCAAGAAAGCACACCGCGTTGCCGATGTCCTCGGGGGTGCCCGCCCGCTTGAGCGGGACCCGCGCCAGCAGGGCCTCCTGGGCCTCCGCCGGCAGGGCGCGCGTCATGTCCGTGTCAATCAGCCCAGGCGCCACCGCGTTGACCGTGATGTTCCGCGAGGCCACTTCCTGGGCCAGGGCCTTGGTGAAGCCAATCAACCCCGCCTTGGACGCCGCGTAGTTGGCCTGCCCGGCCTGGCCGGACTGCCCCACGACCGAGGTGATGTTGATGATCCGCCCGCCCTGCTGCTTCAGCATGGGCTTCAGCACCGCCTGGGCGCAGGCAAACGCCGCCGTCAGGTTCGTCTGGATGACCGCGTCCCAATCCTCGCGCTTCATGCGGAGCAGCAGCGTGTCGCGGGTGATGCCGGCGTTGTTCACCAGGATGTCGATCCGGCCGTGCCGTTCGAGCGCGCCGGCCACGACGGCCTTGATGGACTCCGCATCGGTCACCTCGAGCGACACGGCTTCGGCCCGCCCGCCCGCCGCCTGGATGGCCTCCGCGGTGGCTGTGGCGTTCTCGCCCCGGGCGGCGGCCACGACCAGGGCCCCGGCCGATGCCAGCTTCTCGGCGATGGCGCGACCAATCCCGCGCGACGCGCCCGTGACGAGGGCTACACGGCCCGTCAATGTCCCCATAACAACCTATCTACTTCAGCACACGGTATCGGCCGACGCAACTCTTGCAGGTCAGAGGTCAGAAGGTAGAGGTCAGAGGTGTGGAGCGAACTGACGCTCGCCATCTCCTTCTTAGCTTCCGGACCTACCTCTGACCTCTGACCTCTGATTACCTCTGACCTGCTTGCGCCAGCGCCTCGGCCATGCGCCCGACCACATCCTGCTCCGCGAGCCGGGCGGCGGTGGCGATGCCGCTCTCAACCGCCTGCGGGGACGAGCGGCCGTGCCCGACGACCGCGAGCCGATCCAGGCCGAGCAGCGGCGCACCGCCGCGTTCGGCGTAATCCACGCGCTGCCGGAAGCGAGCGAAGGCCCGGCGCGTCAGCAAGCCGCCGATCTGCGACAGGAGCTCGGTGCCCATTTCCTCGCGCACCATGTCCTGCGCCAGTTCCACCAGCCCTTCGCCCACCTTCAGCGCGATGTTGCCGGTGAAGCCGTCGCACACGATCACGTCCGCGCGGCCGCTGAAGAACTCGCGCGCTTCGAGATTGCCCAGGAATTCGATTGGCGCGCGGCTGAGCAGCGCATGGGCATCGCGAATCAAGTCGTTGCCCTTGCCCGCTTCCTCGCCGATCGACAGCAGGCCGACCTTCGGATGCTCGACGCTGAGCGCGATATGCGCGTACGCGGCGCCCATCACGCCGAACTGGCACAGGTGCTCAGCCGAGCATTCGAGGTTGGCGCCGGCGTCCAGCAGAATGGCGGCGCCGGCCCGCGTCGGCACGGTGACGGCCAGCGCCGGCCGCTCCACGCCCTTCGCCAGTCCGAACGCGGCGCGCGCCGCGAGAAACGTCGCGCCCGTGTGGCCGGCGCTGAAGAGCGCGCTGGCGTCGCCGCGCGCGACCAGAGCCGCAGCCACGCGCACCGACGATCCAGGCTTGCGTCGATGCGCGGCCAGCGGCGATTCGTCCATGGCCACTGCCTGCGGCGCGTCCACAATGGAAATGGGGAGTCCCGCGCCGCCAGCGTGTTCGAGTTGTTCGCGAAGCCGGTCCGCGGGACCGACCAGCACCACGGTGATGCCGCGGCGACGGGCCGCCTGCACCGCGCCCGCCACGACCGCCTCAGGCGCGTGATCGCCGCCCATCGCATCGACGGCGACGATGAAATCAGGCATCAGTCTTCGGCAACCGCCTTCACCTGGCGTCCGCGGTAGTAGCCGCAGTTGGGGCAGACCACGTGCGGCGGCTTCGGCTCGCGGCACTGCGGGCAGGCCCCGGTCGCGATGGGCTTGAGCGCGTCATGCGTCCGGCGCTTGGCCGTGCGCGTCTTCGAGTGTCGTCTCTTGGGATTCGGCATCGTCGTTCTCTATCCGTCTTTGTTCTTCAGCAGCGTCTTCAGCGCTTCCAGGCGCGGGTCGATCCAGTCTTCCTTGCACGCGCACGTGTCGCGGTTGCGATTCACCCCGCAGAGCGGGCACAACCCCTTGCAGTCGTCCTTGCACAGCGGCTTCATCGGCAAAGCCAGATAGAACTCGTCGCGCATCACTTCGCCGAGGTCGATCGTGTCGTTCTTGTAGAACGACACGCCCACGTCGTCGTCGCGCACTTCCTTCTCGCCCTTCCCGGCGGCCACCTGCTCGGCGGCCTCCCCGGTGTCGGGCAGGAACATCAGGTCCAGCTTCGCGTCCACCGGCACCCGGAACGGGTCGAGGCATCGGCCGCAATCCGCTTCGAGCGTGGTCCGGACCCGGCCCGACAGCCGCACCTTCTGGGCATCCTTCGACACCCGGGCCGTCAATTGGACCGGCGCCACGATGCGGAAGTCCTCGCCCGTGCCTGAGAACGCCTCCGGCGCGTATTGCCGGACGACCTCATCCGTTCCGCCCCGGAACCCGCGTAGATCCAGCAACATGCCTGCACTCAGCCTGGCCTGCGAAGCCCACCCGAAACAGTAATCCTAGCATGGGGGACCGCCGGACGGGCCGGCGTCAGCCCGGGGCCGCTTGGCGTGACTTGTGGGCCTTGTCAGGGCTTGTAGACGTCCCGATAGGCGGCCGTCCTGGTGAGCACCACCCGCGCATAGGCGCAGTGCGGCACGATCTGGCGCCCGTTGGCCCTGGCCCACTCGACAGCCGCACCCACGAGCCGCTCGCCCATCCCCTGCCCTCGCAGCGACGGGTCCACCTCGACGAACTCGACGATCATCGTCGCATCCCCGGTCAGCCGGTAGGACAGGTACCCGCCGGATTTGCCATCCGCCTCCAAGTCGAAGGTGCCGCTCGCGGTCCCTTCAACATGCCGGCGTGTGATGGATGGCAGTGTCATGGCTGCGCCGCTCATCCCAGTGTAGTCTGGCGGCCGCCGACCTGCGCCGCAAACACGGCGGCGCGCCAGCTAGCGAGGACCGATTCGGCTGAGCCTATTTCCTCGGCGTCACGGTCACGGGCATCTGGACCCGCTCGGTTTCGGCCGGCAGGCAGAGCCGGTCGTTGCAGGCCTGGTAGCGCGCCTCGATCGTGAGCGTGCGCTTCCCCGCCGCGGCGGTGGCCGCCACGGCGACGGGCAGCACGAATTCGCCGCGCGCCGACACGAGCGACACCTCGATACCGAAGTTGGGGTCGAACTTCACCTCCGGCGCCGGCGGCTTGATCGGGCCGGCCATCGCGAACGGCTGGCCGGCCGGCACCGTGATTGCGAGAGGCGTTGGACCACCCGAACGCTGCGTGGTCGCGTAGATGTGCCATCCGGGCTCGACGGCCACGCTCAGGGTCACCACCAGCTTCCCGCCGGCGCTCGCGGCCGTCGGCGTCACGACGCCCGCCCACGCGACGGGGCGTCTGGCCTCCGGCCGCGCCGGCGTGGCGGCCGGCGCCTGGGCCGGAGTCGTCGGCGAGGCGGCCGGCGCCCGAATGCCGTACTTCGCCAGCTCCCGGGCCAGGATCGGGATCGACACGCCCAGTTTCGAGAACGCTGCGAGGATCCTGCCGTCGCTGCCGATCAGGTAGTGCTTGCCGTCGTAGGCATGGTATTTCCCGTAGACGTTGCCCGTCGCGGCGTCCTTCGTGTCGCTCACGATCGGATGCGTGATGCCGTTGTACTCGACCATCTTCAGCACATCCGGCGCCGCATCCTGGGTGACGGTCAGCAGCGCGAATCCTTGCCCCTTGAGGTCGCGGTACAGCTGTCTCGGCGTGTGGCAACTCCACACGACAACCCGCTCAACCATAGCCCCAGTAGTTCATCAGCACGACTGTGTGCTGGGCGAGGAATTCCGAAAAGCGAACGGTCTCGCCTCGGGCCGTCTTGAGCGTGAAGTCCGGCGCCTTCGAGCCAATCGGCAAGTCGGCGTACTGGCCGGTCGTGTACACGTCCTCCTGGTTGACCTTGGCGCAGGAGACGCCCGCTGGCGGCGCGTACGCGAACTCCGCGTTCGCGGGACGCGGCGTCACCTTCAGGTCGGCGATCGTCTCCACGATTCGGCGCCCGTCGTACTCGTCTTTGCTCGTGGACGTGGTCTCGATACGGCGGGGGAAATGGTCGGTCCCGATCGACAACCGGCTGGTGTAGACGGGATCGTCTTCCGGGCGGCTGTAGCCGACGGTGTACGTCCACTCGATCACGTCAACCGGCGCGCCTGACAGTTGCTCGCGGCCGACATATTTGACCGTCCGCAAGCCCGGATCGCTCAGCCGCCACTTCGTCACCCAATGGCCCGGCATCGCCGATCGGATTTGCCACTGCCCGAGATCGTAGAAGCTCCAGTAGATCGGATTGAACGTGTCGATCTCCCGGGTGTCATTCTGCGGCGCCACGTCCGACGTCGAACAGCGGCCCTGGCCGCCGCTCGTCACGTCGAACCGCATCGTCCCATTCGACGCCAGAATTCGCCCGCGCGCGGAGCCGGGCGTCTTCATTTCCAGGAAGTAGACGTTGGGCCGCCCCAGCCTCAGCGTCGTCGTCTCGGTGGTCGACGGCTGGCCGCTGGGCCTGAAGGTTTCGACGCGATACGTGGCGACGAGGCCCTGCGCCTGCCGGATCGCCTCGTCCATCGCTTCGAGAACGGACACCGCCTTGGGGTCGACGACGCGGGTCTCAGGCCCGGGCCGCCGCGGCGCCTGCCGCGCGGCGGGAGACGACGTGAGGAGGACACAGGCGGCGGCGACGGTGGCGAGGCGACGCGCGAGACCCCGATTCATGGCTGTACCCTCTCCGCGCCATTATGCGCCCGACCCGGGCGGACGCGCCCGCCCGGGTCAGACGCCGCCAGTTCCAACACGGAGGGAGGATGTCGCATCGTCTGTGCAGAAACTGCATTCCCCGACGTGCGCCAGATTGCAGTTTCTGCAATACAGCGCCGGGCGCGCTGGCGGCGCCGGACTGCGCAGCCGCCGTATTCATGCGGCCGCGCGCCGTTCGGTGGGCGTCCGTCCTGACTGGCATGGCGCTCGCATAGTGACGACGGTAAGATGGCCCATGCCCAGGAGCCGCCCGATGCATACCAGCGCCCTCGCCGCTGCGACGCGAAGACTCTCCTATCGCGACTTCGTGAAGTTCCCCGACGACGGGAAGCGGCACGAACTGATTGACGGAGTCCACTACGTGACGCCGTCACCGTTCACGCCGCATCAGGCCGTTCTCGGGAATCTCCATTTTCTCATCCGGCAGCATCTCGAACAGCATCCGGGCGGCCGGGTGTTCCTGGCCCCCTTCGATGTCGTCCTATCGATGTTCGACATCGTCGAACCGGATCTCCTGTTCATCTCCGAAAGCCGCATGCGGGTGCTGACCGACAAGCACGTCCGCGGCGCGCCCGATCTGGTCGTCGAGATTGCCTCGAGAGGCACGCGCCGGCGCGACGAGGGCGTGAAGCTGAAGCTGTACCATCGGGTCGATGTGCTCGAATATTGGATCGTGGATGCCGACACGGAGACGATTCGCGTCTATCGGCGGCGAAGCGGCCGGCTCGCCTGCGTGGAGACGCTCGCCTCTGCTCCGCGCGCGAGTCTGACGTCGCCCTTGTTGCCGGGCGCGGACCTCGCGCTCGATCGCATCTTCGAGCGATAGGCGCCGGTCGCCGCGGGACTCGCTAGGTCGGACCGCGGCGCTTGACGATCTCGTCCCGATGCGCGACCGCCCATTTCTCGATCTGGCCGACCACGTCGTCCGCGGCCATCTTCCAGCCCGCGGGTGATTCGATTGGCTTGTTCGTGTTGGTGAACTCCAGCGTCGTTTCGCCGGAGGTCACCCTGACGCGCAGGATCGGCTGCCGTGTGGGGCCGGTGACGGGCATGGGATCGCCGGACCGGGGCGGGAGGCCCATGACGAACTTCGGCGTCACGACGCGGCGCTCGATCACTTCGATCACGGCGTCCGCATCGCGTGCCGCGTCGACGACGGCCAGCGTCTTCTTCTTGTTCTTGCTCGTCAGCGACGACGTCAGATCCGCGGCCGATTGGCGTTTGGCCGCGAGTTCGCTCCCGGCGCCGCCGATGTCGGTCTGGACGAAGATGCGAATGCGCGTCGGATCGGGCGCCGGCGTTTGCGCGGGTGTCGTCTGAAACGCGAGCGCCAGCAACAGCGACCCCGTGACGGTCATGACGCTAGAGTCCGCGCCCGCCGAGGATCTCGTTCAGCAGGGCCGCGAGCCGCGAGCCGGCCATCGCAAGCTGGCGGTCGATCGCCGTCAGCGCCCGGGCGCGATAGGCCTCGTCCAGCGTGATCGCCTCGGCGGGCGGCCCCGCGGGCGAGAATCCCGGATAGGCGTACGCGACGCGCTCCGCGATGTCGTGGCTCTGCTCGGCCCAGGCGGCCACATCCAGGCTGCCGTCCCGCGGGCGCGCCAGCAGCCCCGAGAGCAGGCGGTCGGCGCGCGCGGCTTCGGTTTCGACCGAGAGATTGATCAGCCCGGTGTCCCAGGCCGAATGCAGATTGGTCGCGCGGCCGTCGTCGCCGCGCAGCGCCGTCACCTTCACGTCGTTGCCGCCGCGATCGTGGTTGTCGATCGCATGCAACGGCTGGTGCACATCGGCGACGAAATGCACGAGGAACTTCAGCGACTCGGCCCGAAGCGGCTGGGGCCGGCTCACGTCCTCGAGCTCGGCGCGCGCCCGCGCGATGGCCGCGACCACGCAGTCGCCCTTCTCGGTGGACGCGCAGTCGCGTCCCGCGTCGTACCGCTTCTGGCCGACGGGAATATCGACAAAATGCCAGTTGTACGTCTCCGGTCTGGCGTTCCGGATTCTCGTCGGCCCAGGTGGAGGACGCCACGAGGGCATCCTGCCGGCCGTCCAGGAGCGCCGCCACCCGGTCTTTGGCCGCTTGGCTCATCAGCGACCACGCCAGACGGGCGATGACGTGATGGCCCAGCGCGCCAAACGCGCCGACCGGCGCCACGGCGCGCGGCAGTGCGAGAACGAGGAGTGCGACGACCGCAGCAGCCGGGACCCAACGACGACCAGATGACATGGCAGATTCCATTGTAGCGGCTGTCGTCACCCGTCGTGACCCGTCGTCACTTGAGCTCCGCCGCCCGCGCGGCGATCAGACGCTCCACGACCGCGGCACGAAGAACTCCTCGAAGAGCGCGACGGCATAGCGGTCGGTCATGCCGGCCAGAAAGTCCCGCGCGGCGGCGTCCAGGCCCTCGGCCTCGATCGTGGCCGGGTCGAGGTACGGCTCAGGCCGCGCGCGCAGGCGCTCCCACAGGCCGCCCAGCACGCCGTGCGCCTTCTCGAACTCGGCCGTCGCACGCGGATTCTCGTACACCGCCTCGAACAGAAAGCTGCGCAGCGCGAGCGTCGCGTTGAGGATCTCGTCGCTCATCCGCACCTCGCTCACGTCGCCCGCCAGGGTCTGCACGACGACGTCCGTGACCATCGTGTTGATGCGCTGCGACGACGTTCGCCCGAGCACGGACACGGCGGACTCCGGCAGGTCCTCCTCCCGAAGGATCTCCGCGCGCACGGCGTCGTCAATATCGTGGTTCACGTAGGCGGCGATGTCGGCGACGCGCGCGATCTGGCCCTCGATGGTGCTCGCGCGATGCTCGCGCGGCGCGCCCACCGGCAGCCCGTGCTTGCCCTTCGAATGCCGCGCGATGCCGTCGCGCACTTCCCACGTGAGGTTCAGGCCCTGGCGGTTGTTCTCGAGGACATCAACGATCCGCAGGCTCTGTTCGTAGTGGCTGAAGCCGCCGGGCACGAGTTGGTCGATCACGCGCTCGCCCGCGTGGCCGAACGGGGGATGCCCGAGGTCGTGACCGAGCGCGATGGCCTCCGTCAGTTCCTCGTGCAGCCGAAGCACCTTCGCGATGCTCCGCGCGATTTGCGACACCTCGAGCGTGTGGGTCAGCCGCGTGCGGTAGTGATCGCCCTTGGGCGCGAAGAACACCTGCGTCTTGTGCTTGAGGCGCCGGAAGGCCTTGCAGTGAATGATGCGGTCGCGATCGCGCTGGAAGGCCGGCCGGATGGGATCCGGGGGCTCGTCGCGCAGGCGGCCGCGACTGGCGGCGCTCTTCGCGGCGACGGGCGCCAGCTGCACGAACTCACGCTGCTCGAGGTCTTCGCGGATGGATGCCATGGCGTCGGATGTCCAAGTCTACCGCACGACCTGGGCGAGGACGCTCGTGCCGTGTTCCAGGCGCGGCACGCCGAATACCTCGGCCAGCGTCTGCCCCAGGTCGGCGAACGTCGGGCGGACGCCCAGATCGACGCCCGGCTTCACGCCCGCGCCGGCCAGCAGGATCGGCACGTGCTCCCGCGAGTGGTCCGTGGACGGCGTCGTCGGGTCGTTGCCATGGTCGGCCGTGACAATCAGCAGGTCGGCCGGCTGCAACGCCGGGAGGAGCGCCGCCAGCCGCGCATCGAAGCGCTCCAGGTTGTCGGCATAGCCGTGCACGTCGTTCCGGTGGCCGTAGAGCGTGTCGAAGTCCACCAGATTGGCCGCGATCAGTCCGCGCGGCGTCCGCGCCATTTCCTGTTCGACCACGTCCATGCCGTGCGCATCGGACGTGGTGTGAATCGCCCGCGTCAATCCCCGGCCGGCGAACAGATCCTCGATTTTTCCGATGCCGACGACCGCGTGCCCGGCCGCCTTGAGCCGATCGAACAACGTCGCCTTGAACGGCTCGAGCGCGAAATCCCGCCGGTTGGGCGTGCGGGTGAACTGGCCCGGCTCGCCGACGAACGGCCGCGCAATGACGCGGCCGACGCCCAGGCCGCGTCCCACCAGCTCGAACGCCACGCCGCACATCCGGTAGAGCTCGTCCACCGGAATCACCGACTCGTGCGCCGCGATCTGAAACACGCTGTCCGCCGACGTGTACACGATCGGCTCGCCCGTTCGCATGTGCTCCGGGCCCATCGCGTCGATGATCGCGGTGCCAGAGGCGACGACGTTCCCCATGCTCCGGCGGCCGATGCGGGCCTCGAACTCGCGCATGACGTCGGGCGGAAATCCGCGCGGGAACGTCGGGAAGGCCCGGTCGAGGACGATGCCCATCATTTCCCAGTGGCCGGTCACGGAGTCCTTCCCGGCTGACATTTCCGCCAGCCGCCCGAACGCGCCGATGGGCTGCGGTGACGCGCCGCCGATGGCCGACGCGCGCGCGAGCCCCAGCGCGCGCAGGGTCGGGACGCGCAACTCGACCGCGCGCGCGATGTTGCCGAGCGTGTCGCTGCCCTCGTCGCCGTACAGGCCCGCATCCGGCAACTCGCCGGCGCCGACCGAATCCATGATGAGGAGAAGAACCCGATTGAACATAGGGAATGATCGTTGGATCGCAGTCGTCGGCGGGCTTCAGCCCGCCGAGTCGTCCGGCGGGCTAAAGCCCGCCGGCTACGTACGCGAACGTCTCCACAAGCGTCTTCGCCTGCGTCTGGGCTGCCTCCGTCTCCCCTGCCCCGTCAACCCACCGTACGTTAGGTTCTTTCCTGAACCAGATCAACTGTCGCCGGGCGTAGCGCATGTTCTCCTGCACGATGAGCGCGCGCGTGGCGGCCTCGTCGCGGACGCCCTGCAGCAGGTCCATGACCTGCCGGTAGACCAGGCCACTGAAGGCATGCGCGGTGGGCGGCACGCCGGCAGCCAGCAGGGCTTGCACTTCCGCGACGACGCCGCGCGCGAACTGCTGCCCCACGCGGGCGGCCACGCGCGGCCGCAGCACCTCGCGCGGCAGGTCCACGCCAATCGGCAGCATCGTGTACTCGGCAATGGGCGACACGGTGGCGTCGAAGTGCGCGGTCAGCGGCCGGCCCGTCAACAAATACACCTCGAGCGCGCGGATGAGGCGCTTGAGGTCGCGGGGCTGGATGCGCAACGCCGACGGCGGGTCGACGCGAGCCAGCCAGCGGTGCAGCCATTCGACGCCGCGACGCTCGGCCACCCGCGTCAGCCTCGCCCGCAGTTCATCATCGCGCGCCGGCCCTGGGAAGAGGCCGCGCACCAGCGCGCGGTAGTACAGGCCGGTGCCGCCGACGATGACCGGCAGGCGGCCACGCGCGGTGATCGCCTGGATCGCGGCCGCCGCGTCCCGCGCGTACCGCGCCGCGGAATAGGTGTCGCGCGGGTCGGCCACGTCCACCAGATGATGCGGAATGCCGCCCTGCTCATGGACCGGAACCTTGTCCGTGCCGATGTCGAGGCCGCGGTAGACCGCCGTGGAGTCGCAGGCGACGATTTCGCCGTTGAAGCGCTGCGCAATCGCCAGGCCGAGTGCGCTCTTGCCTGTGGCCGTGGGGCCCACGACCGCGACGGCTCGCATGGGGTCAGCGATCGATCCGGTCGTTGTAGTGGAACGTGACCGTGAAGAAGGCCCGATCGTCCGGGTACTCCGGCGGCAGGGGCATCGTCGGATTCGACATCTTCAGAGAGTTCACGGCCGAGAGGTTGAAGGGTTCGATGGGCGACGGCTGCACGACTTTGATGTCGGTGATGGTGCCGTTCCTCAGGACGTAGAACTGGATGACCACCCGGCCCTTCAGGAACATCGCCGCCTGAGGCACCACCCAGTTGCGCTTGACCTGCGCCACGAACCGGCGAATCCAGGGCCCGAACTCCACGCCTTTGGAATCGAATTGAATGTCCGCGTTCTTGTCGTCCTGGCCGCCGCCGCCCTGCGGATTGTCGTAGTTCTGGTCCTGCAGGAACTGCTGGAGGTTGCGCAGCGAGCTGCCGAGTCCGCCGCCGGCCGGGCGCGTGATCGAGGGCGTGGTGTCGGACGCGGCCTTCGAGGCGATGTCCGTCATGACCGAGTTGGCAGGCGGCGCGGCCATCGGGTTGTCCGGCCCGGATGGCTTCTCGTTCGGCGCGCCGATGACCTTCTCGGGCGTGTCGCCTCTGGAGAACGGTTTGTCGTTCCGCGGGTCGATCGGCACCATGGGCGACGAGGCGCGACGGTCCAGATCGGACTGCTCGGCATTCGGCTTCGGGGCGGCCTTCAGTTCCGACCGCGGCACCATCTGCACGAATCGCACGGGGTCCTGCTGCGGCATGAGCACCGACTGCACCTGCGACCGGAAATCCGGCATGACCAGGTAGGCGATCAAGGCCAGGGCATGGAGCAGGAGCGAGAGCAGGACGCCCTCACGCAGCGATATCGCCGTCGGCACGCGCGGCGTATCGGGCCTGTAGTCCTCCAGATCCAGATACATGGGTCTATGGGCAGTATATCGGCAGATCGCTCGTCAGTCGCGCCGAGCCAGGTAGAGGTAGACCGCGCCCATCGCCATTTTGACGCAGCGCACGGACGAAAAGCCTGCCTCGCGCAGCACGTCGGCAAAAGCCTGATCCGACGGGAACTCCGCCACGGACGCCGGCAGGTACGCGTAGGCGTCGGCGTGGCGCGACACCAGGCGGCCGATGCGCGGCAAGATGTGACGAAAGTACGACGTGTACAGATACGCGAGGCCGGGCACGCGCGGCATGCCGAACTCGAGCACCGCGAGCTGACCGCCCGCGCGCAGCACGCGGTGGAGCTCCCGGCAGCCGCCGGACAGATCCACGACGTTGCGGATGCCAAACGCGACCATGGCGGCGTCGAACGACTCGTCCGCCAGCGGCAGCCGCGTGGCATCGCCCCGCACGAGGCGCACGCGATCCGCCAGATCTGCGCGACGGACCTTGGCGAGGCCGATTTGCAGCATCGCGCCCGCGAAGTCCACGCCGACGACCTGCGCCGCGCCCGACGGCCGCGACACGGCTTCGATCGCGAGGTCCGCGGTGCCCGTGCAGACATCCAGCACCCGCTCGCGCGCCCGTCAACCGCAGTTCGTCCACGGCGCGGCGGCGCCAGCGGCGGTCGAGGCCCGCGCTGAGCACGCGATTGAGCGTGTCGTAGCGCCGCGCAATCGCATCGAACATGCCGGCGATGCGCGCGGGCTCCTTGGACGTGGAAACCGTCACTCGCCTTTCCAGGGGGAAAACAGGTGCTGCTCGAACCCCAGGCCGTTCAGAATCTTCCCGGCGATGAAGTCGGCGAGATCGTCGATCGTCTTCGGCTGCTGGTAGAACGCCGGCATCGCCGGCAGCATCATCGCGCCGGCTTCGGCGCACGCCACCAGGTGCCGGAGCGCGGGCAGGCTCATCGGCGTCTCGCGCGGGACGATCACGAGCCGGCGCTGCTCCTTCAGCATGACGTCGGCCGCGCGCTCGATCAGCGACCGCGACAGCCCCAGCGCGACGCCGGCCAGCGTCTTCATGGAGCACGGCACGATGACCATGGCCTCGCAGCGATGGCTGCCGCTCGCCAGCGTCGCGCCCAGGTCCTTGTTGCTGTGGACCACGAAGGACCCGCGCGTGACCCCGTCGCCGTACCGCTCGCGCAACAGGTCGGCGAGCCGGTCGACCTTCGCGTCGGCGCCGAGTTCCTCAAGCAGCAGGCGCTTGCCGTAATCGCTGAACACAATCTCGAGGTGGCACCCGGCCTCGAGGAGCGCGGCGATGGTCCGGGCCGCGTAGATGGCGCCGCTCGCGCCGGTCACGCCCACGGCAATGCGTCGACCCGGGGTTCCAGTGGTCATCATCGCCAGTACACCGCCGCGGCCGTGGCCGCGAAATACAGCAGGCCCACCCAGCCGTTGATGTCGAACGCGCGCTTCACCTGCGACAAGTCGTCCGCGCGCACCAGCGACTGCTCCCACACGAGCAGCGCGGCCACCGCCGCGACGCCGCCGGCATACACGGGCCCCAGCGACGCGCGCACACCCACGGCGCCCAGGGCGATGACCGTCACCACGTGCAGGCCTCGCGAGATCGCAATCGATCGCGCCACCCCGAACCGCATCGGGATCGAATGCAGGCCCTCTCGCCGGTCGTACTCCAGATCCTGGCACGCGTAGAGGACGTCGAAGCCGGCGACCCAGGTGCCGATCGCCACGCCCAGCAGCGCCGGCACGAGGCTGACGGGCCCGCCCGCGGCGATCCAGCCGCCCACCGGCGCCACCGCCATCGCGAGCCCGAGAAACGCCTGCGTGTAGGACGTCACGCGCTTGGCCAGCGAGTACCAGAAGACGATGGCGAGCGCCACGGGCGACAGCGCGAGGCACACCCGGCCGAGCGGCGCCGCACACCCCACAAAGACGGCGGACGCGCCCGCGACGAACCACCAGGCCTCGCGCGACGTCATGCGCCCGGAGGGCAATTCGCGCCCCGCCGTGCGGGGATTCCGGGCATCGAACCGGGCATCCATCACGCGGTTGAATCCCATCGCGGCGCTGCGCGCCGCCACCATGCAGGCGGTGATCCAGATCACGCGCGACCAGTCGAATCCGGCCTCGCGCATCGCGAGCAGCCCGCCCACCAGCGCGAACGGCAGCGCGAAGACGGAATGACTGAAGCGGACGAACGACCCGTAGGTGCGGATGCGTGACAGCATGAAACGCGGGCGCGTCAGGCCACGCGGCGAATCGCCGCGGCCGGCACGCCACTGACCAGGTATTCTTCCACATCGCGCGCACCGGCCGGTACCGACACCGCGACCAGCGCCGCGCGCTTTCCGGGCGCCACGGTGCCGTAGTGGTGCCCGAATCCCAGGGCCTCGGCGCCCTGCCGCGTCGCGCTGTCGAGCAGCGCCGCGGCGGACACTTCCGGCGCCATTCGCCGCATCTCGGCCAGTTCGTCGAACAGGTTCAGCGAGGGCGACGACGCGAGACTGTCGGTCCCGATCGCGACCGGGACGCCCGACGCGTAGAACCGCGACAACCGGGGCGCGCCCGCGCCGACCCACAGATTGCTGCGCGGACAGGCCACCAGCACGGCGCGGGCCCGCCTCAGTCGATCCAAGCCATCCTCATGCAGATGCACGCCGTGCACCACGAGCGTGCCCGGCCGCAGGTACCCGAGATCCTCCATGTACTCGACCGGGTCGCATCCCGGCGCGCGCCACTCGCCGGTCCACACGCCCAGGTGCTCGAGCATCCGGCGGATCGGCCCGAGACCGGTCCGGAGGAATTCGACTTCCTCCGCCGATTCGCCGAGGTGAATCGACAACGGCGCCGCACCGGCGCGGCGCCCGATCTCCCGAAACAGCGCCGGCGACACGGAATAGGGTGCGTGGGCGACGACGCTGAACTGCAGGTTCCGGGGTTCCGGGGTTCCGGGGTTCCGGGGTTCCGGTTCCGGGGTTCCGGGGTTCGGGTTCGAGGTTCATGGGTTCGGCCAACGCGTGCTCTGCGCGCGCAACCCGCTCCCAGGCTTCCTTCACCTGCCGCGCGGGATCGGCGGCATTGAAGCCGAGCAGTTCGTGGAACACGACGCCGCCGAGGCCGACCTCGGTCAGCGCGCGCGGCGAGATCAGCGTGTTCGAGATGTCGCCGACCAGCACGGTGCCCATCGCGTGCATCGCGACGGCCGCGCGGACCGTCGATTCGAGCACTTCGGTGTCCCCTCCGGGCGGGCCGTCCCGGCGCACCTGCAGCAGCGTCTGGATCCAGGCATCCATCGACGCCGACGCCGGCACGCGTCCGGCCATCCAGCTGAGTTCGAGATGCGTGTGGGCGTTGACCAGACCGGGCAGAATCGCCATGTCGCCGAGGTCGTCGGCCGGGCCCGGCGGCGTGCCGCTGCCGAGGCGGACGATGCGGCCATCCGCGATCTCGATCCACCCGCCGCTGATCGGCCCGCGGTCGATCGGCAGCACCCAGCGCGAGCGAAGAATCACCGCACGTCCCGCGTCTTGCGGCCGGCCGCGCTCCGCGCACGGTAGCCGCGCAGGTCCTCCGACTCGCCGGCCGAGCCATCGGCACGCGCCATGGCCAGCGCGTGCATCCGCGGCACGTCGCGCTCCTGGAAGACGGGATCGCCCAGCACCTGGTAATGCATGTTCCGGCGCTTGGGCACGAATCCGGCGCTCCGGATGTTGCGCACCACCTCGAATTCGTCCATGCAGTACTCGGCGCCGGCGGCGCGCACGACGTTCTCCTCGATCATGACGCTGCCCATGTCGTTGGCGCCGTAGGCGAGGCTCAACTGCCCCACCTTGCCGCCCTGCGTCACCCACGACGACTGGAGGTTGTCGAAATTGTCGAGCACGAGGCGCGCGGTCGCGAGGGTGCGGAGGTACTCGATGCCGGTCGCCTCCGTGCCGCCAAGCTCGGTGTGTTGCGGCTGGTAGCTCCACGCGATGAAGGCCGTGAAGCCGCCGGTCTCATCCTGGAGATCGCGCAGGCGGAACATGTGTTCGAGCCGCTCCTCGGGCGTCTCCACCGTTCCGTACATCATCGTCGCGGTCGTGCGCAGGCCGGCGCGATGGGCGTGGCGCATCACGTCGAGCCATTCGTCGGCGGTGGCCTTGTTGTAGCAATTGAGCAGCCGGCGCACGCGATCGACCAGGATCTCGGCGCCGCCACCCGGAATGCTGTCGAGGCCCACGGCGATCAGGCGATCGATGACCGCCGGCACCGGCAACTGCGACATCCGGGAGATATTGATGACCTCGGGCGGAGACAGCGCGTGCAGCCGGAAGTCCGGAAACCGGGACTTCACGCCGCGGAACAGATCTTCGTACCAGTCGAGCGGCAAGTCCGGGTTGTGTCCGCCCTGCAGCAGCAATTGCCCGCCGCCCAGGCGCATCGTCTCTTCGATCTTCGCGTAGATCTCGCCGAAACCGAGCGTGTAGCCTTCGGCCGATCCGACCGGCCGGTAGAACGCGCAGAACTTGCACCGGGCCACGCACACGTTCGTGTAGTTCACGTTGCGGTCGATGATGTAGGTGACCAGGCCCTCCGGATGCTTCCGACGCCGCACGTCGTCAGCCAGCCGGCCGAGGAGGGCCGTGGGCGCCTCGAGGTAGAGCGTGCGCGCGGTCTCGGGCGTCAGGCGCGCGCCTCCGGCCATCGCCCGCACGACAGCATCAACGGTCATGCCTGCATTCTCTCCTGCGGCGCGCCCGCGTCAAAGAAGGCCAGGCGCGATTCGCCGTCGGCGACCCCCAGCGCCAGGGCCTCGCGGTAGTAGGTGCGGAGCCCGTCGATCGCGCGCGGCGTCAGGTCGAACATCAGACGATCGCGGAGGTACCGGCCCCCGATCGCCTGCCGGACGGGATCGGGCGAATACGCGGTCGCGATTTCGTCCAGATGGGCGCGGCCGAATTCGGCCGCCCCGTGCAGCAGCGAGACGACCGCCGGCGGCGCCGCGCCGGCGCGGCCCGCCCAGAACGCCCAGACGAATGGCAGTCCGGTCATGTCGGTCCAGGCCAGGCCGAGATCCACCTTCTCCAGGCCCAGCGCGCGATGATCCGCGAACAGGGCCGGGTCGCCAATCAGCAGCGCCGCGTCGGCGTCGGCCAGCATCGCCGACAGGTCCGGCGGCGACGGCACGAACTGCGGACTGATGCCGAAGCGGCGGGCGCACAGGATGCGCGTCAGCGCCGCCGAGGTCCGCGAGGACGTGTCGAGCGCCAGCGTCCGCACCTCGCGCAGCGGCGTGCGGAGAAACAGCGCCACGGAGTCCACCGGCCCGTCCGAACCGATGCACACGCCCGGCACGATCCGGTCGGCCGGCCGAGAGAGGTACGTGATCGACGGCACCATGCCGAGATCGATGTCGCCGGATTCGAGCAGGCGCGCGCAGTCGGCGGGCGCGTCGAACCGCAGGCGGACCTCCGGGCGGCGATCCAGGCCGTGCACGAGCGGCCGCACGTTGAGGTAGTTGACCGCGCCGAGCCGGACGGGCGCGCTCACACGCACGCCTCATAGCGCGCGTCGCGTTCCGCCGGCGTGGCGAACGCGGCGCGAATCTGCCGCTCGACCTCTTCGCGCGCCGATCGGCGCAGTCCGAGCTCGGTCTGATCGACCGCCGCGACGCCATCGAGGTCGTTGGCGCCGTAGGCAATCGCCACCTGCGCGAGCTTCGGGCCGTAGAGGATCCAGTCCACCTGTATGAACGGGATCGCCCGGCACATGAGCCGCGCCACGGCGATCGTGCGGACGTCGTCGTAGCCGGTCGCGGGATTGTCGGCGGGGTCGAGGCGCGGCAGCGGCGCGAACGCGCTCAGCGCGCCGGTCGCCTGCTGCAGCCGCGCGGCGCGCTCGATCAAATCGAGCCGGCGCTCGATGGGTGCGCTGGCGATGGTCGCGCGCCGGACGGCCAGCCCGCCGTCCAGGGCGGCGCGGACGAGGGCGATCGCGCGATCGGTGTCGCCCAGCGTGTCCAGCGGCGCCTCGGCCACGGCGTCCAGCCCGGCGTCGTGCAGCGCACGGGCCAGGTCGGACAGCGCCGCCCGATCGCCGCCGGCCAGCGTCGTGAGGTCCGCCAGCGAGAACGCCGTGAGCGGACGGCCGCCGGCGACGCGGCCCGCCTCTCGCACCCAGCCGCGCGCTTCCTCGAACGACGCCGGCGTTCCGGCCAGACGAACCTCGCCGGCCTCGCCCGGATCGGCCGGCATCGCCGCGGCCGTCACGTCGCACACCCGGCAGAACGTCACGCGCTGGCCGCTCGTGGCCTGCCGCGCCATCTCGCCCAGCAGCCCGACACCGATCAGATCCGGCGAGGCCAGGACGGACTCGGCCTGCGATCGGGACAGCGGCGTCCCCGCCTGCACGAGCGCTTCGAACTCCAGCACGGCATCACCCACGGTTCTTGATCCGCTCCCAGATGGCGTCCGCTTTCCGCGCGGCCGCGTCGGTCGTCACGACCCGTTTGGGCCATTCTCTCGTCATGCCTTCCGACGGCAGCTTGCGCGTGGCGTCCACCCCCATCTTGCCGCCAAACGCGGGGGCGATCGCCGCGTCGTCCAGGTCATCGACCGGGCCGGTGACGATCTGGATGTCGCGCGAGGGATCGACGTGCGTCCCCGCAATCCACGCCACCTCGGCTTCGTCCTGCACGTTCACGTCCTGGTCCACGACGACGATGCACTTCGAGAACATCAGCTGCCCGAGGCCCCAGAAGGCGTGCATGATCTTGCGGGCATGGCCGGGGTAGCGCTTGTCAATGGAGACGAACACGAAATTGTGGAAGATGCCGGCCGCCGGGAAGTGCATGTCGACGATTTCCGGCAGCGTCTTGCGAATGAGCGGCAGGAAGATGCGCTCGCTCGCGAGGCCGAGGTAGACGTCCTCCATCGGCGGCCGCCCGACGACGGTGGTGACGTAGATGGGCGACTTGCGCATCGTGACGCACGTCAGATGGAAGACGGGGAAATCGTCGGCGAGCGAGTAGAGACCCGTGTGATCGCCGAACGGCCCCTCGCGCCGGCGCTCACCCGGCTCGACGTAGCCTTCGAGCACGATCTGCGCCTGGGCCGGCACTTCGAGATCGTTGGTCCGGCACTTCACCATTTCGACCCGCCGCTTGGACAGGACGCCCGCGAGCATCAATTCGTCCAGTCCTTCCGGCATGGGCGCGGTCGCCGCATATTGCAGCACCGGATCGGCGCCGAGCGCGACCGCCACGTCGAGGCGCTGACCGAGCCGCTCGGCCACGCGGTGATGCTGCGCGCCGCCCTTGTGCCGCTGCCAGTGCATGCCGGTGGTCCGCCGGTCGAACACCTGCATGCGGTACGTGCCGATGTTGCGCATCCCGCTCTCGGGATCGCGCGTGATGACGAGCGGCAGCGTGATGAACGGCCCGCCATCCTCCGGCCACGTCGTCAGCACCGGTAGTTCGTCGAGGCCGCCGTCCATCTTCACGATCTCCTGGCACGGCGCGTCCTTCACGGTCTTCGGCATCAGATCGGTGAGGCGGCTGACGAGCGGCATCATCTTCAGCGCGTCCATGAACCCGCGCGGCATCGGCGGCGTGATCAGCTCCTCGATTTCCTTCGCGAGGTCATCAAGGCGCTCGACGCCCAGGGCCAGGCACATGCGCGACAGCGAGCCGTACAGGTTCGCCGCCACCGGCATCGACGCGCCGGTGGGCTGCTCGAAGAAGAGCGCGGGGCCGCCGCCGGGGGTCTTGGACACACGGTCCACGACGGCCGCGATCTCGAGGCGCGGATCGACGGGTTCAGCGATCCGCGCGAGCTCACGGCGCTTGTCCAGTTCGGCGATGAAGGCGTTGACGTCAGTGAACATGATGTCCTTGGGGTCAGTTCACACGGAGACACGGAGCGACGGAGGCGCGGAGAATTCTATTGGGACGTCCGCAGGCTGCGCTTGGCTCGACAAAACACCGGCGTTCAATCCGAACGACAGGATGAGGGTCTGCGTGCGCGCCGCCCCACAAAGAACTCTCCGCGCCTCCGTCCCTCCGTGCCTCCGTGTGACCTGACACGACTAGCCTCGCTCCACGGCCTCGGCCACGCGTGTCGCCAACTGCAGGGCGCGCAGGCCGTCCTGGCCGGTCACACCCGGCGCACGTCCGGCGCGCACGGCGTCCACGAAATCCGCCAACTCACGCCGGAGCGGCTCGTCGCGCGGCACTTCGACCTTGCCGCCCTCAATCGCGGGCCGCTCGCCCGGCCGCGGCCGCAGGCGCCACACTTCGAGTTCCTGCGCCGCGTAGTCCACCGACACGTACATGTCCGGCTGGAAGCAGCGCACCTTGCGCACCTGATCCCGGCTGATCCGGCTGGCGGTGATGTTGGCGATGCACCCGGACGCGAATTTCAGGCGCGCGTTGCAGATGTCGATCTTCGGGGTCAGCACCGGCACGCCAACCGCTTCGACGCCGACGACCTCCAATCGATCGATGGTCAGGATGATGTCGAGGTCGTGGATCATGACGTCGAAGATCACGTCGATGTCCAGACTCCGCTCCGGGAACCCGCTCAGGCGATGCACCTCGATGAAACGCGGGGTGCGCAGCTCCGGCAGCACCGCGGCGATGGCCGGGTTGAACCGCTCCGTGTGGCCCACGGCCAGCGTCGCGCCGTGTCGTTCGGCCAGCGCCAGCATCTCGGACGCCTCGGCGACCGACGCCGCCATCGGCTTCTCGACCAGGACCGCAATCCCGCGCTCGAGAAACGGCCGCGCCACGGCCAGGTGCGCGACGGTGGGGACCGCGATGCTCACCGCCTCGACACGGCCGAGCAGCGCGCGGTAGTCCGTGAGCGCCTCCGCTCCGGGCACGCTCGACACGGACGCGCGCGCCCGCTCCTCCATCAGGTCCGCGACACCGACGAGCTGCACGCCGGGCATCGCACCCAGCAACCGCGCGTGATGCCGGCCCAAATGTCCGACGCCGACGACGCCGACCCTGAGGAGACCCGCGCCCGGTACCGCGCTCACGACCTCGGCCTCCCGACGACGACGACGCCCGCGCAATCCGCCGCGCGGACGAACTCGTCACCGTCCAGAATCAGTGTCCGTCCGGCGTCAATGGTCAGGGCGTCGGCGCCGGCCGCCTGCATCGCCGCAATCGTCGCCACCCCCACCACCGGCACGTCGAAGCGCATATCCTGCTGCGGCTTGGCGACCTTGACGACGCGGGTGCCCGCGCCGGCCAGCTGCCCCGCGCGGGCGATCGCCGCATCGGTGCCTTCCATGCCTTCGACCGCGACGACCGCGCGATCTTTCACGACGACGGTCTGCCCGATGTCCACGCCGGCGATCGCGTCCGCCACGCGGTACCCGAACTCGAAATCCGCCAGCATCGACTCGGTCGGCCGGGCCTTGGACAACACGCCGCCCTGCGCCACCAGATCCCGCAGCAAGTCGGTGGAGTTCATGAGCGCGATGCCGTGATCCTGCAGAACGTCCGCGACGGCGGCAATCAGCGCGTCCGTGTTCTTCGCCTTCAGCCGCGTGAGCACCGACAGCAGCGTGAGGTCGGGCATGACGCCGCCGAACAGCTTGACGTGCTTGACCTGCCCGGCCATCACGGCCTGCGTCACGCCGCCGGCCTTCAGGGTCTTGATGCAGACGCCGAGCTGGCCCAGCTCGATCCAGACGAACGTCGTGCCGCCCAGCTCGCGCGCGAGCGGCTCGAGGTCGGGAGAGGCCTCGCCTCTGATGGCCACGGCGACCACCTCGTGGCCGAGCTGGCGGGCGGCTCGCAACACGAGGAACGGGAACGTGCCGTTGCCGGCGATGAGGCCAATGGCCACGTGGGCTCGCCTACTCGACGTCCACCAGATCCTCCAGGCGTCGGGAGGGCCGGCGGAGGATCACGCCGCGCTGCGCGGACGTAATGAAGTTCACGAGGTAACTCACTTCAGGCGCGGTGAGCGTCGGATCGCGTTCGATCAGTTCCAGCGCCCGGCTGGTGTTGTGCTGCACGAGCTGCCGATAGGCCTTGCGCAACTGCTCGATCAACTCGGCCGAAAAGCCCCGGCGTGCCAGGCCAATGGCGTTCACGCCATAGATGCGCGCGCGGTTGCCCACCGTCTTCGCGTAGGGCAGCGCGTCGCGGGTCACGACCGTGTAACCGCCGACGAACGCGTGCTGGCCGACGCGGCAGAACTGGTGCACGCCCGAGTAGGCGCTGATCGTCGCGAAGTCCTCGACGCGGACGTGGCCGCCCAGCGTCGCGGCATTGCCGAAAATCGTCTGGCTGCCCACGTGGCAGTCGTGCGCCACGTGCGCGTACGCCATGAACAGGTTGTGGTCGCCGATCGTCGTCAAACCGCCGCCGCCGGCCGTGCCGCGGTGAATGGTCACGAATTCCCGGATGACGTTGTGGTGGCCGATCACGAGCCGCGTCGGCTCGCCCCGGTACTTCAGGTCCTGCGGCGCGAGCCCGATCGACGCCATCGGCGCGATGTCGTTGTGATCGCCGATCTCGGTCCAGCCGTCCACGACGCTGGACGCGCCAAGCCGGCACTCGCGGCCCATCACCACGTGCGGACCGACCGTCGCGTACGGCCCGATGACCGTGCCCGGGCCGATCGTCGCGTCCGGATGCACGATGGCGGTCGGATGGATGACGGGCGCCCCCGCCGCGACGGTCTCGATGGCCACGATGAGATCGGCCTCGGCCACGACCTGACCGCGCACCGACGCCACGGCCGCCAGACGCGCCACCCCGCCGCGACGCCGGCCCATCGTCACGCTGAGCTCGAGCCGGTCGCCCGGCACCACCTGCCGCCTGAACTTCGCGTTGTCCACCCCGCGCAGCCACGCCGCGCGGTCGGGTCCTGCCTCGTCCGCGAACAGCAGGAGGCTGGCGACCTGCGTGAGGGACTCGATCATGAGGACGCCCGGCATGAGCGGCGTGCCGGGAAAATGTCCCTGGAAGAACTCCTCGTTGACGGTGACGTTCTTGACCGCGAGGATCCGCCGGCCCGGCTCGTGGTGGGTCACGGCGTCCACGAGCACCGAGGGATAGCGATAGGAGAGGTGCTCGAGAGCAGGCAGGATGCGCATGCGACGCTACACGATAGAACAGCGGGCGCCGTTTCCCAACAGGGAAACGACGCCCGGGATCAGTCTGACGGCCGGCCGAATCGACCGCGGATTACTTCTTGTAGGTCGCATCCAGTCGCTTGATGACCTCGACGGATAGATCCAGGCCGGCGTGCGCGGCCGCGATATTCGACTGCTCGCCCAGCGCGAAGACGACCCAGAGCCCCTTCTCCTCGCGGAGTTTCTCGACCACCGGCAGCACCTGGGCCTGGAAGTTCTTGAGCAGTTCCTGGTTCAGCTGGTCGACCTGCACCTGCGCGTCCTGCTGCATGAACTGGGCTTCACGCTGCATCTTCTCGAGGTCGCGCCCCATCGAGGTCAGCACGGCGTCGGAGACGACGTTCTGCTGGGTCTTGATCTTGTCCTGGAGCGCCAGGATTTCCTTGTTCTTGCCAGCCAGGGCGGAGCCCAACTTGTCGTTCAGCCCCTTCATGGCCTCCTGGCCCTGCTTGCCCAGGAGCGACTCCGTCACCACGCGCTGCAGGTCGATGTACGCGACCATGGCACCCGCCGGAAATGGCACCGGCGCGGGGGTGGGCGTCGGCATCGGCAGCGGCGCCGCGGGCTTCTGCGTGGCCGGGGGCGGCGCCTGGGTCACGGGGGTCGGTGTCGGGGTCGGCTTCGGGGGCGGGAGCTGCGCATACGCGCTTCCGGCCATCAGAAGAGCACTCACGGCTAGGGCGGCGATCGTCATACGTCTCATGGGGGTCAGCACCTTCGTATCGGAACCATGCCTGGACCGCTCCCGTAGCGCCAGCCGGGCTCCCTTGCCCGCTAGGACGCCCGTGTGGCTCGCTTGGTCTCAGGAGCCGGTCAGAGTCCGAGCCTTTGAGTCTATCAGAGGGGACCGCCGTTCCGGCCCCGGAGGGGCAATCCGGCCCATCCCGGCCGGCCCGGCGGGACCCGTTACGGGTGAACCACCGTAATTTCGAAGCTGTTCGGCTGCGTGAGCGTGCCGACGTCGTAGATCCGCACGCACAGCGCGGAGGCCGAGGCCACCGCGCCAGTGACGCTGATCGCCTGGCCGGCCGCGTCGTTGGCCAGCACGACCTGGCAGGTCACGCCGTTCCACGTGCCGAGCGCCAGGCCGATCTTGAGGTCGGTGTCCGGAGTCAGGGTCTTGATGGTCGCCGTCACGTACCCGGCCAAGGAGATGAACGAGAAGGTGACGGCGCCATTGACCGTGATCGTGCCGGTGAAGCTCTCGGTCGTGGGCGCGGTCGGCACGGTCGGCGTGGTTGGCGTGGTCGTCGTCTTCGGGTCGCATCCGGCCCCGGCCAGGGCGAGGGACAGGACAAGAACGACGCTGCCGGTCAATCTGCGCATGGAATCTCCAGCCATTATCTCTTAGAAGGTCGTCCCGACCGCGAACCTGAATGTGAACGCCTTGGTGAGCTGAAGGTTGTTGTTCAGCACGCCGAAGCGTGACGGGTTGTACGCGAAGATCAGCCGGAACGGCACGTTCAGGACCGGCATGAAGAAGCGGACTTCCCCACCGGTCGACACCTTGAACGCATACGACCGCGCGATCGTCTGGTAGGTGGGCACGTACGGTTCCTTCGGTCAGGATCGCGCTCGTGAAGGGGTCGTACAACGGCCCGCGATCGAACGGCACCTGCGTGACGGTCTCCTGCCACCAGCCGAACGATTCGCCCACATCGCGCACCTGGCCGGCATCGTAGAAGGCCAGCACGCGGACCGGGCCGGCGATGTTGAAGTAGAGCTCGCCGTTGAACACGAGCGTCTTGTTGCCGCCGGTCACGATGCCCGTGGCCGAGTCGCGCGGACTGATGGTGCGCATGTCGAATCCGCGGACCGAGTACTCGCCGCCGAGGAAGAACTTCTCGAAGATGGGCAGCCCGAACGAATTCTCCCGCGGCACGATCCACTGCCCTTCGGCGCGCAGGCCGAGCGACAGTTTCCTCGTGAACGGAATGTAGTAGATGGCCTCGCCGCGCAGCTTGGTGTAGTAGGTATCCCCGCCCGGCCCCGCCAGTTCCATCGACGCGGTGTACCGCTTGCCGTCGGTCGGGAACAGCGGCTGGTTGACCGTGTTGTAGACGACCGACGGCATGATCTTGCTGACGGTGCGGTGGCCGCCCCGCTCGAGCAGCAGCGATTCCCGCAGGATCGGATTCGCCAGGGCGGCCTCGGTCAGATAGATCGGGTTGATGTCGTAGACGTGCGACTTCTCGTAGCCGTAGGCGGCGAAGAGGCGCGTGTTCCTCGAGATCGGGTAGCCGACCATGACGGTGCCGCCGATCGAATCCTGCGTGTACCTGGTACGGATACGCGAACTGCCGGGCGAACAGCTCGATACCGGCCGTCAGCGGCCGATCGAACAGGTACGGCTCGGTGAAGGACACCTGATACTGCCGGGCACGCGTGCCCTTCTGCAGGTTGACGCCGAACGTCTCGCCGCGGCCCAGGAAGTTGGCCGTCTGGTACGACAACTGGCCGAAGAACCCGTCGTACTGGGACACGCCGGCGCCGAACGAAATCTGGTTCCGGTTCTGCTCTTCGAACTTGAGCTTGATGTCCACCAGGCCATCGCGCCCTGGCGTCGGCGAGATATCGACCTCGCCGTCCTTGCCCTCGAGCGGCTTGAAATACCCGAGTTGGTTCAGCCGGCGGATGCTCTCCTTGAGCGCCTGCGTGTCGAAGACGCCTTCCTCGTAGAGGCGCAGCTCGCGCCGCGCCACGGCGTCGTGCGTGGTCGAGTTGCCCGTGAACGTGATGCGGTTCACGTAGTACCGCTTCCCCTCGTTCATCTTGATGACGACGTCGACAATCGGGGGCGGCGGCTCGGGACCGATGGGGTTGCCGGTCTCAGGGTCGATGCCGCGCAGCTTCGGCTCCGGCTCGGCCACGAACTGGTAGTACCCGAGCTGGCCGTAGATCTCCCGGGCCTTGTCCAGCCCCTTCAGGATCTTGGCGTGGCTGTAGTAGTCGCCCTCCTGGAGCTTGAACATCGCGCGCAGCGGCTCGGGCTTGAGCGCGGTGTTGTCCGCAATCGTGAGGCTGCCGACCTTGTACCGCTGGCCCTCTTCCACGGGCACGCGCAGGCGGATATAGCGGAGCTTGCCGTCCTTCGAGTCGCTGACGGTCTCGACCGTCTGCTGCCCGACAATGGCGCGGACGTACCCCTGATCCAGGTAGAACTCGTTCACGAGAGAGGCGTCGTCGGCGAACTTCGCATCGTGGTACGTGCCGCCCGACGTGAAGAAGGACCACCAGGCTTTGGGCTTGTTGTCCTTCATGTGGCTGCGCAGCGTGGCGTCACTGAACGCCTTGTTGCCGTCGAAAATCACGTCCGCCAGCTTGTACTTCGGCCCCTGGTCGATGATGAAATTCAGGTGGACCAGCTTCGGGCCGGTGGTCATCGGCTTGAGTTCGGTCTCGATCCCGACGTCGTTATAGCCCTTGTCGGAGTAGATCTCGCGGATGACGCCCTTGACCTTCCGGATCGTCGCCTCGTCCACGAACGAATCGAGGGCCAGGTGCACGTCGCGCTCGCGCAGCTTCTCCTCGATCTTGGAGATATCGACCGTCGTCTTGGTCCCTTCTTTGGGCGAGTAGTCCACGGCCTTGACGCGCGACCGTTCCTCGATGTGGTAGACGATGTGCTTGGCCGGCACGCCGTTGGCGTAGGGTTCGTCGATGATCTCGACCCAGAGGTTGTCGAGGAAATTCGTGCGCCAGAGGCCGTAGAAGTCGGCGTTGGGCCCTTCCGGATCGTAGGGCACCCAGCTGTCCTTGCTCGGCTCCGAGACCTTGGTCTTGATGTAGTAGGAGTAGGTCTCCTGGTCGATGATCGTCTCGTTGATCGGATGTGCGTAGAGCTGGATGCAGCGCACCAGGGTCGGCGAGTTGGCCGGCGGCAGGTTCGGCTTCCCGTCCTTCATGGGCGCCGGGCAGGGCTCGACCTGGGCCGCCGCAGGCGCCGCCCAGGCGAGGGCCACCGCGAACGCGGCAGCCGCCAGGCATAGACGTCGGTAGTGCGGTAGGGTCATCCTCTGCGAAACCTCTGATCCGGTGTGCGGCGTCCCCCATCATGCCACGGGGAGCCGGCCTGACGGTTAGACGGTGGCCACCATGCGACGGCCGTCCTCGGGTTGGCCGGCCGCCCGCCAGGCCAGCACGCCCTGGTCGACGTAGATCTCGACGACACCGGGCCGCAACTGACCCCGGATCAACTCTTCGGAGAGGGGGTCTTCAATATAGCGCTGGAGCGCCCGCCGGAGCGGCCGCGCGCCGTACGACCGGTCCTTGCAGGTGGCCTCGATGATCCAGTCCACGGCTTCCCGCAGCACCTCGATGCGCATCTGCCGATCGGCCAGGTGCACGTTCAGGTTCTCGATGAGCAGGACCGTGATGTGCCGCAGGTCGTCGTCCGACAGCGGCTCGAAGACGATGATCTCGTCGATGCGGTTGATGAACTCGGGGTTGAAGGTCTTCTTGACCTCGCCGAGCACCATGTCGGTGACCGAGCGCTGAATCTCCTTCGAATCGGACGTCTGGAAGCCCATCGACGCCTTCTTCTGGATGAAGCGCGCGCCGATGTTCGACGTCATGATGAGAATCGTGTTCTTGAAGTTCACGCGGTTGCCCAGCCCGTCGGTCAGATGGCCGTCCTCGAACACCTGCAGCAGGATGTTGAAGAGATCCGGGTGCGCCTTCTCGATTTCGTCGAGCAGCACGACCGAGTAGGGGTTGCGCTTGATCTTCTCGGTGAGCTGGCCGCCCTCCTCGTGGCCGACATAGCCGGGCGGCGAGCCGATGAGCTTGGACACGGCGTGCTTCTCCATGTACTCGGACATGTCGAAGCGAATGAGCGCGTGGTCGCTGCCGAACAGGAAGTTCGCGAGCGCGCGCGCCAGTTCGGTCTTGCCGACGCCGGTGGGGCCCAGGAACACGAAGCTGCCGACCGGGCGCGTCGGGTTCTTCAGGCCGGCGCGCGAGCGGCGAATCGCGCGTGAAAGGGCGGAAATGGCCTTGTCCTGGCTGATGACGCGCCGGTGCAGCTCCGCTTCCATGCGCAGGAGCTTGTTGCTTTCGTCCTCGTTGACCGACGTCAACGGGACGCCGGTCCACTTGGACACGACTTCGTCGATTTCGGGCTTGCCGATCACGATGCGGGACGACGCCGACGGCACGTCCGCGCGCTCCCGGACGAGTTGCACGCTTTCCCGGCCCTGGAGGTCGTGATCGCGATAGAGCCACGCCTTGTCCGCGCTCGCCTCGTCCGGCGGCGCGACACTGACGCGGACGCTGCGCCCGCTCTCGCCGAGGTCGGCCATCGTGTCGGCGTCGCGCAGTTTGGCCCGGGCGCCGGCCTCGTCGATCAGGTCAATGGCCTTGTCCGGGAGGAACCGGTCGGTAATGTAGCGGCTCGACTGGTAGACCGCGGCCTCGAGCGCTTCCTGGGTGTACTCGACGTGATGGAACGACTCGTACCGGTCCTTCACGCCCATCAGCACCTGGATCGTTTCCTTCTCGCTCGGCGGATCCACCTTGACGGCCTGGAACCGCCGCTCGAGCGACCGGTCCTTCTCGATGTACTTGCGGTACTCGGCCGGCGTCGTCGCGCCGATGCAGCGAATCTCGCCGCGCGACAGCGCGGGCTTCAGGATGTTGGCCGCGTCGAGCGACCCTTCCGCGGAGCCGGCGCCCACCAGCGTGTGCAACTCGTCGATGAACACGATGATGTTGGGGTTCTCGGTGAGCTCCTTCATGATCGCCTTCAGGCGCTCTTCGAACTGGCCGCGGTATTTCGTGCCGGCGACGATCAGCGAGATATCCAGGGCGAGCACGCGCTTGTCGCCGAGGAAGTGCGGGACGTCGCCGCACACGATCTTCTGCGCCAGCCCCTCGACGATGGCCGTCTTGCCGACGCCCGGCTCGCCGATGAGCACGGCGTTGTTCTTGGTGCGGCGGCACAGCACCTGCTGCACGCGCTCGAGTTCCAAATCGCGCCCGACCAGCGGATCGAGCTGGTTCTTGGCGGCGGCCTCCGTGAGGTCGCGGCTGAACTCGGCCAGGAGCGGCGTTTCCTTCGGCCGCGCCGGCGCGGTCTTCTCGTTGAGCAACTGGACAATGTCCTCGCGGACGCTCGCCAGGCGCATGCCCTTCTCGTACAGGATGGACGCGGCCACGGAGCGCTCTTCGCGCAGGATGCCCAACAGCAGATGTTCGGTGCCGATGTAGGTGTGCAGCAGCCGATCGGCTTCCTCCGCGGCGAACTGCAGCACGCGCTTGGTGTCGGCGCTGAACGGAATTTCCTGCGACGTCGCCACCTTCTCGCGGAAGACCGTGCGGCCCTCCACTTCCTTGCGGATGCCGTCGAGTGACAGGTGCGATCGGGCGAAGATGCGGCTGGTCAGCCCCTTGCCCTCGCGAATGAGCCCCAACAGCAGGTGCTCCGTCTCGATGGAGGTGCAGCCCATCTGCGTCGCTTCGTAGCGGGCGAAAAACAGCACGCGCCGCGCACGTTCCGTGTACCGCTCAAACATGTGCCGACCCGTCACCGCAAACGTGCATGGCGATCCTTACGGCAATTATACGGCAGGGGCTAGCCGGCCGCCTTCCAGGCGCAGGACGCGGTCGCACTTCGCGGCCAGCGCCGTGTTGTGCGTGGCGATCACGGACGTCAGGCCGTGCTCACGGTGCATTTCCCGCAGGAGGGCGTGCAATTCCGCGGCGGTGTGCTCGTCGAGGTTGCCCGTCGGCTCATCGGCCAGCAGCAGCGCCGGGTGGCGGACCAGCGCCCGCGCGACCGCCACGCGCTGCTGCTCCCCGCCCGACAGGGCCCCGGGCCGGTGCGTGGCGCGATCGGCCAGCCCCACGCGCGCCAGCAGGGCGCGCGCCTCCGCGTCCCGCTCGGCCGCCGGGCGCCGCGCGATGCGCAGGGGCATCTCGATGTTCTCCAGCGCGCTGAACTCCGGCAGCAAATGATGGAACTGGAAGACGAATCCCACATGGCGGTTGCGGAACCGGACGCGCGCTTCATCGTCCAGGCCGCCCATCTCGGCTTCTCCGACGCGCACACTCCCCGCGTCGAACGTGTCCAGGCCGCCCAGGATGTGCAGCAGCGTGCTCTTGCCCACGCCCGACGCACCGACGACCGCGACCATCTCACCGGCGTCGACCGACAACGCCAGGTCGTTCAGCACGGTGAGCGGGCCGGCCGGCGTCCGGTAGGCCTTGACGAGTCCCGTCACCTCGATGAGCGCCATGGCTACTGGTACCTCAGCGCTTCGGCCGGATCGAGCCGGCCGGCCTGGCGCGCCGGATACACGGTCGCCGCCACGCACACGACCACGGCCGACACGACGACCACGAGAACGTCGAGCGCCTCGACGCGGAACGGCAGGTACGTGATCTGGTACACGTCCGACGGCAGCTTGATCAGCCGGTAGTGATCCGCCACCCGGCACACGATGAGCCCGAGGGCGGTGCCGGTGAACGTGCCGATCAGCCCGATCGTGAAGCCCTGCAGCAGGAAGATCCGCCGGATGGCGCCGGCCGAGGCGCCCATCGTCCGCAAAATCGCGATGTCGTGGCTCTTCTCCATGACGAGCAGGACCAGCGAGGCCACGATATTCAGCGCCGCCACCATGACGATGAGGCCGATGGTGAGCGAGATCGACACTTTCTCCAGCCAGAGCGCCGAGTACAGCGGGCCGTTCAATTGAATCCAGTCCTCGATCTGATACCCGGGGCCCAGCTCCGCCTGCAGACGTTCCCGCACACGAGGCGCGTCGTCCATGTTGGCGAGCCGCAGCTGAATCAAATCCGGGCCGTCACGCCCGAGCGCCCGCGCGGCCGACGGCAGGGTCACGAACGCCGCCGACGCGTCGGTCTCGTAGTAGCCGAAGCGCGCGATGCCGACGACTTCGTAGTGGCGCGTCATCGGCACGGCGCGGCCGGGCGTCAGCACCGCGCGCGGCGTGACCAGCGTCACCAGGTCCCCCACGGCCACGCCGAGCGACTGCGCGAGATCGATGCCGAGAATCATGCCGTCGCGGGCGTCGGGCGGCCGCCGCGCCAGCGCGTCGAGGCTGCCGACCATGACCGCCCGCCTGATCTCGGTGACGGACGGCTCGAGCGTCGTGTCGATGCCCTTGATCCGCACGAACGCGCCGTCGGAACGCGACGACTGCAGCATGCCGAGGCCGATGATGGCCGGCGCCGCGCCGGCGACCCCCGTCGTCTTCATGTGCGCGAGTTCGGCATCCAGGTCCGCGTAGCCGCCGGTCTTGTACACGTACACGTGGGCCGTCGATCCGACGATGCGATCGCGCAACTCGCGCTGCACGCCGGTCATCAGCGCGAGCGCGATGATCAGCGCGGCCACGCCGACGCCGACGCCGAGGATCGACACGGCGGAAATGACCGAGATGAACGCCTGGCGTCGTCGCGCGGTCAGGTAGCGGCGGGCGATGAACCAGGACAGGGACATGGAGGATTGATCTATTGGGATATTGATCTACTTGATCTATTTCGGCGTGGCGGACCGGGCGCATCAGCGGGAACAGGATGACGTCGCGGATCGAGGGGCTGTTGGTGAGCAGCATCACGAGCCGGTCGATGCCGATGCCCTCGCCGCCCGTCGGCGGCAGGCCGTATTCGAGCGCCCGGACGTAGTCGTCGTCCATGCCATGGGCTTCAGCGTTGCCCGACGCCCGGTCGCGCAACTGGGCCTCAAAGCGGCGGCGCTGCTCGGCCGGGTCGTTCAACTCGCTGAAGCCGTTGGCCACCTCGAAACCGCCCGCGTAGAGTTCGAAGCGCTCGACGGTGTCCGGATCGTCGGCCCGCTGCTTCGACAGGGGCGACACTTCGGTCGGGAAGTCGTAGACGAAGGTCGGCTGCACGAGCTCCGCTTCCCACAGCCCTTCGAAGACCGTGGTGGCGATCTTGCCGGCGCCATGGCCGGGCTGGACGTCGAGGCCCAACGCCGGGCGACGTCAGCGGCGCGCGCGCGATCGCGCAGGTCCGCCTCCGTGACCGTGCGGCCGAGGCGCGACGTCGCGGCCTCGGCGGCCGCGACGCGCAGCGATAACCGACGGTACGGCGGGGCGAAGGACACGGCGTGCCCGGCGAACGCGGCCTCGGTCGTGCCGGTCACCTCCACCGCGATGCCCGCCAGCATCTCCTCGGTGAGCCGCATCAGATGCTGGTAGTCCACGTAGGCCTCGTAGAACTCGAGCATCGTGAACTCGGGATTGTGCTGGGTGGACATGCCCTCGTTGCGGAAGTTGCGGTTGATCTCGTACACCCGCTCGAATCCGCCCACCACGAGGCGCTTCAGGTAGAGCTCGGGCGCGATGCGCAGGAACAGATCGATGTCCAGCGCGTTGTGATGCGTGATGAACGGGCGGGCGAGCGCGCCGCCGGCGATCGGCTGCATCATCGGCGTTTCGACTTCGAGGAAGCCCCGTCCGTCGAGGAAGCGCCGGATGCCGGCCACGACCCTCGCGCGGGTCTCGAACACCCGCCTGGCATCCGGGTTGACGATCAGATCGAGGTAGCGCTGCCGGTAGCGCGCTTCGATGTCGCTCAGGCCATGCCACTTCTCCGGCATCGGCAGGAGACACTTGGTCAGGAAGTGGACACGTGACGCCCAGATGGTGAGTTCGTTGGTCTTCGTCCGGAAGAGCCGCCCCTCCACGCCGATCTGGTCGCCCAAATCGAGCTGCTGATAGATCCGGAAGTCGAGTTCGGGAACCGAATCCGCCCGCACGTACACCTGCAGGCGGTCGAGACCATCGGACAGGACGACGAAATTCGCTTTGCCGAACGCGCGCAGCCCCAGGATGCGGCCGGCCGCGCGCACCTCGATGGGGGTCGCCTCGAGCGCGTCACCGGCCTTGCCGTCGTGCTCGGCCTTGATCGCGGCGATGGTCGCGGTGCGATCGAAGCGGTTCGGGTACGGCGCGACGCCCATCCGCACCAACTCGTCGAGCTTGGCCTGGCGCTGCGCAACTTGTTCGGCTTCGTTGGACATGTCGTCTCGCCCTACAGGGACTTGCGGATGCCGTCGAGCACCCCGTTCACGAACCGGACGGAATCATCGGTGCTGAAGGTACGCGCCAGCTCCAGCGCCTCGTTCAGGACGACCGCCGCTGGCGTGTCGGTGGCGTGCCGCAGTTCCCATACCGCCATCCGCAGCACCAACCGATCGATCACCGCCAGCCGCTCCACGCGCCAGTGTTCCGAGTGTTGCGAGATGAGCGCGTCGAGTTCGGCGGCCTCGGCCGCGGTGCCCAGCACAATCTCGCCCGCAAACGCCCGCACCGCCGCCGGCGCGTCGGGCGCGTGCTCCGCGAAGAACGTCTCGAGCGCCACGACGGGCTCGGTCTTGCCGACTTCCCACAGATAGAGCGCGCGGAGCGCGGCCTCTCGGGCCTGGTGGCGCGGGCTACTCACGTGACTCCGCGCCGCCGGTGGACGGGCCGCCGTCCGCGATCCGCGCGTACAGCGCCGCCATCTCGAATGCCGCCAACGCCGCCTCGCGCCCCTTGTTCGCGGCGCCGTCTCCCGCGCGCGCGATGGCCTCCTCCGCCGTGTTCGTCGTGAGCACCCCGAACGTGACGGGCACGCCGGTGTCCTGCGCGGCGCGCATGATGCCGTCGGCCGCGGCGCGCGCGATGTAGTCGAAGTGCGGTGTCTCGCCTTTGATCAGGCATCCGAGGCAGACCACGCCGGACCACCGGCCGGTCCGGGCCAGCCGGTGCGCCGCCGGCGCCAGTTCGAACGCGCCGGGCACGCCGAACGTCGCGATGTCCGCGTCGGCCACGCCGGCCTCGCGCAGCGCCGCGCGCGCGCCGGTCTCGAGGCGCGCCGTGACGAACTCGTGATACGCGGACACAACGAGGGCAAACCGCACGGTCACACTCCGGTTCGCTCAGCGCCCCGTGAACGACGGCTTGCGCTTCTCGAGAAACGCGCGGGTCCCCTCGCGCATGTCGTCGGTCGTCGCTACCAGCCCGAACAGCGTGGCTTCGTAGGTCTCGGCGTCCGCAAAGGACATGTCGAGGCCGCCGGCCACCGCATCCATGATGTAGCGCGCCGCCACCGGCGCCTTGCCGGCCAGCGCCTTGGCCAGCGCGCGCGCCTCGTCCATCAACTGCGCCGCGGGCACGACCCTGTTGACGAGACCGATTCGGAACGCCTCTTCCGCAGAGACGGGATTGCCCGTCAGCAGCAACTCGAGCGCGCGCCCGCGGCCGACGAGGCGCGGCAGCCGTTGCGTGCCGGCATACCCGGGAATCAGGCCCAGGTTGATCTCCGGCTGGCCGAACTTCGCCGTATCCGCCGCCAGGCGCAGCGTGCAGGCCATCGCCAGTTCGCATCCGCCGCCGAGTGCGAAGCCATTGACGGCCGCGATGACGGGCTTGCCGAGCCGCTCCAGTCGATCGAACAGCGCCTGGCCGCGCCGGGCGTGCTCGCGTCCGGACACCGGCGTCTGCGTCGACAGTTCCTCGATGTCCGCGCCGGCGACAAACGCCTTCTCGCCGGCGCCGGTCACGATCAGCACCCGCACCGCGTCGTCGCCCTGAACCTCGTCGAGGACCCGGCCGAGTTCCGCCAGCGTCTGCGCGTTCAGCGCGTTCATCTTCGCGGGACGATTGATCGTGACGATGAGCACCGCGGCGTCGCGCTCGATCAGCAGGTTTTCGTAGGCCATATCCCCGTGATTATACGCCGCGGGTTCGCCCGTTGTGCGAATGGGCGCCGGCGATTCTCACCGGGCGCGCCGGGCCCGCTGAGCGACGATCCGCGCCAGGCTCACGACCAGCAGCACACCGATCAGGGCGCCGGCGGTGTCGGCAATCCAGTCGTGCACGTCCGGCGTGCGGTTGGGCACGAATGACTGGTGGAATTCGTCGGTCACGCCGTAGACGGACGACAGGAGCACCGCGCGGAGGCCGGCGGCCGGTGTCAGACCCCGCCACGCCGCGCCGGCAAAGGCGCGAAACGCCAGCGCCCCGAGCAGCCCATACCCGATCGCGTGGCCCGTGTAGTTGTTCAAGCCGGCGGGCATGTCGGGCACAGCCGTCATGCTGGAGGCGACGAAGATCGCCCCCATCTGCGCCAGGACCGGCGCCCATCGCCACAGCCAGGTCATCGGAACGCGAAGAACATCAGCCAGCCCAGCACCAGGGCGCTGCCCACGAGTCCCGCAAAGATGCGGAGGGCGAGGCCCATCTGAGCGCGAGGGGCGTCGCGCAGCAGCGTGCCGAACACGGCAGACACACACGCGGCAAAGAGCAGCATCGCGCCCAAATGGCTGGTCATGAACGCGTCACTCCTTTCGCGCGGTCGTACGCATCC
The DNA here is from genome assembly GCA_963751445.1 of uncultured Acidobacteriota bacterium. Taxonomy (GTDB): domain Bacteria; phylum Acidobacteriota; class Vicinamibacteria; order Vicinamibacterales; family SCN-69-37; genus DASUGC01. The sequence goes on from CAVVUL010000011.1 coordinate 452,490, forward strand.
AGGACGACCAGCATGTTGAGCAGGCCGGCCACGATCAGGAACGTGTTGCCGTACTCGTAGGTCACGGCCACCACATCGCCGCGGCCGGCGCCGAACATGGCCGCGGCCAGGCGCGGCAGGCCGAGCGCCCACTCGGCGGCGGCCGCGAGGAACACGAGCGGCTCCGCCGTGTCGAAGGCAAAGAGCTGCCCGCTGAATGCCAGGCCGATCCCGAACATCCCGGACAGCACGATGAAGAAGACGGCGGCCTTGCGCGGCGCACCGGTCAGGGCATGACCCGCGCCGGGCACGAGCCAGCCCAGGGCGACGGTGGTGAGAGGATTCGCGCGCATCTGGTCGCGTCAGTTTATCCGATGGTCCCCGAAACCGACCCCGGGGGTCGGTTTCCTGGCGACCCCGCCACGGCGACCAGGGAGAAGGCGGTCGCGGCGCCGAGGGGCAAGGCCGAGAGCGCGCGCATGAGTGACGACACGGGCGCGAGGCCGAGCCACTTCAACGGCCAGCGTCGTGGCCGTCGGCAGCGCGGCCAGCAGCAGCCAAGCCGAGGCAGGCAGCGCGCCCGTGCGCCGCCACCGCAGGAACGCCGCCAGGGCGCCGAACGGCGCGGCCAGGTACAGCCCCGCGCATCGGCCGCACACCGGCCATTGCACGCCCGCGGTCGAAAACGATCGCTCCGGACGCTGATGGCACACGCGGCCGGCGGCCAGATAGGTGACGGCCGTCAGCCAGGGCGGACCGCTCCGCGCACCCGACCACCATCCGCTGGCGAGCAACAGCGGCCAGGCGATCGCCGCGATCACCAACGCCTTTGCCACGGACTCAGAAGCCCAGCGGACCGAAGTGCTGCTCGTACCGGCTCTTGAACTCCGGCCAGGAGTAGGCGTGCGACTGGCCGCCGAGATGTTCGAGCGCATAAGTGGCCGCCACGCTGCCGAGTCGCGCGCACACGACCGGCTCGGCGCCCCGCGCCATGCCCTTCATGAATCCGCCGCGATAGGCGTCGCCGACGCCGGTCGGATCGGCGATGCGATGCGGCGCGACGGACGGCACGTCGACGTGGTGTCCGTGGCTGAACACGGACGACCCGTGCTCGCCGCGCGTCACGACCAGCGATTGGGCCCGCTCGAGGATGTCGGCTTCGCCCAATCCCGTCTTCTCGCGAATCAGCTCGAGTTCGTAGTCGTTGCAGATGACCAGGTGCGCGCCGCTGATGCCGTCGGCCAATTGGGCGCCGTCCATGCGCGCGCACTGCTGCCCGGGGTCGAAGATGAATTTCACGCCCAGCGCGCGGCATTCCTCGGCGTACTGGGTCATCGCGCCGGGATCGTTCGGCGAGATGATGACGAGATCCACCGGCCCGGCCGTGCGGAACGACAGCTCGGCGGCATGCGCCATCGCGCCCGTGTAGAACGACGCGATCTGGTTGTTGGCCTCGTCCGTGCTGCAGAAGAAGGAGGCGGTGAACTTGTCGGCGATTTCCGCGACCAGCGAGGTGTCGACCCCCGCCGCTTCGAGCCACCGCCGGTAGTCGCCGAAGTCCTGGCCGGCCGTGGCCATCAGCTTCGGCCGCTCGCCCAGGAGCGCCAGCGTGTAGGCGATGTTCGGCGCGCAGCCGCCGCGCCGCTTGTCCATCGAATCCACGAGGAAGCTCAGGCTCACCCGCGAGAAATGTTCCGGCAGGAAGTGCTCGGTGAACTTCCCGGGGAACGACATCAGGTAGTCGAACGCGATCGAACCGGTCACGATGATCTGCATGCCGCCGCCTTAGCCCAGGTACTTGCCGGTGATCGGACGGAGCCGCGCCTTCGTGGCCGCCGGCACGTCCTCCGCCCGCGTGATGATGGCCGTCGCCAGCGCCGTCGCGCACTCGCAGTCGCGCGCGATCGGCAGGCGGTCGACCGCGCGCGCGAGCACCTGCTGCGCGGTCTTCGCGTTCTCCGTGAGATTCCTGATGATCATGTCCACCGTCACGGAGTCATGATCGGGATGCCAGCAATCGTAGTCGGTGACCAGCGCCAGCGTCGTGTAGCAGATCTCCGCCTCGCGCGCGAGCTTGGCTTCCTGGAGGTTCGTCATGCCGATGATGTCGAAGCCGGACGCGCGATAGGCGTTGGACTCCGCCACGGTCGAGAACTGCGGCCCTTCCATGCACACGTAGGTGCCGCCACGATGCACCGTCGCGCCGGCGTCCCGCGCGGCGGTGAACATGACCTCCGAGAGCCCGCGGCAGAACGGATGCGCGAACCCGACGTGCCCCACGACGCCGTCGCCGAAGAACGTGCTGACGCGTCCGCGCGTGCGATCGAAGAACTGGTCCGGCACGACCAGGTCGAGCGGCCGGTAGTCCTCACGCAGGCTCCCGACGGCGCTCGCGGAGAGAATCCACTCGACGCCGAGCACCTTGAACCCGTAGATGTTCGCGCGGAAGTTCAGCTCGGACGGCAGCAGCCGGTGCCCCCGCCCGTGCCGCGCCAGAAACGCGACCCGCTTCCCGCGCAGCGTCGCGATCACATACGGCGCCGAGGGATCGCCAAACGGCGTCGTCAGCGTCCGCTCCTCACGGTCGGTCAATTCGGCCATGTCATACAGGCCGGAGCCGCCGATGATGCCAATCGTCACAGACATATGTCGTCCAGAGTCCACAGTCCAGAGTCCCTAGTTCCGAGTCCAGCGTCCCGAGTCCAGCGCCCCAAGTGCAGCGTAGCGCGTCCCACCAAAAAGAATTCAAAGAATCTCCAGATGGCCAGCGTCAGTTCGTTCCTCACCTCTGACTTCTGACCTCTGACCTCTGACCTTCCCGCCAGCTCTTTGAGCTCGATGAGCAGTCCGCCGGCACTCGACGGATGGATGAAGGCGATCCGGGATCCGTGCGCGCCCGCGCGCGGCCGCTCGTCGATCATGCGCACGCCGGCCTTGGACAAATCGGCGATGGCCGCCTCGATATCGGGCACCCGGAAGCACAGATGATGCAGCGCCTCGCCGCGCCGCTCGAGGAACTTGGCCACGGGCGCATCGGCGGACATCGCTTCCACCAGCTCGAGCGTCGCGCCGCCCGCGTCGACAAACCGGAGCCGGTGCGGCCCGACCACTTCCGCCTCGCCGGTCGTCAACCCGACCAGCTTGCCAAACAGCGCGATGAACGGCCCGGCCTCCCGCACCGCGATGCCGATGTGGTCGAGCGGCATGCCCGTCACCGGCTGCGGCGCCGGTCCCGCCGACGCGAGCGCGCGCGCCATGACCGACTCGGCCGCGGCGTACGGATCCACCTCGCGCGCCGTGACCCGGTCGAGCAGGCGATCGAACTCGCCCTGCGCGAGCACGGACGCCTCCACGTCGTGGATGAAGCGGCGGCTCAGGATCTCGCGCAGCCGCCACGCGGTGCGCGCCCGGCGCCGCCCGGCCAGCGTGGCGTCCGTGCGGCCGCGGAAGCGCGCGATCGTCTCCACCAGGTCCGTCACGCCCGCGCCGGTCGTCGCGACGGTGCGTACGACGGGGGGCCGCCACGCGTCCTCGGCCCACGGCTCGAGCGTCAGCATCGCTTCGATCGACGCGGCCGTCCGGTCGGCGCCTTCGCGATCGGCCTTGTTGACCACGAAGATATCGGCGATTTCCATGATGCCGGCCTTGAGCGCCTGCACCTCGTCGCCCGTGCCCGGGACGACGGTCACGATCGAGATGTCGGCGGTCCGCACGATGTCGATTTCGTCCTGGCCGACGCCGACGGTTTCGATGATCACCACGTCGAAGCCGGCGGCGTCCATGACGATCGCCGCTTCGGCGGTCGTGCGGGCGAGCCCGCCCAGGTGGCCTCGCGTCGCCATGCTGCGGATGAAGACGCCGGCATCCTCGGCGTGCGACTGCATGCGCACGCGGTCGCCCAGAATCGCGCCGCCGCTGTACGGGCTCGTGGGATCGACGGCCAGCACGCCGACCGTGCGGCCGTCCTTGCGGAACTCGGCGGTGAGCCGATCGACCAGCGTGCTCTTGCCGGCGCCGGGCGGCCCGGTCACGCCGATCAGGTACGCGCGCCCGGTGTGGGGGTAGATCGCGCCGATGAGCCGGGCGCCTTCGGGCGCCTCGTTCTCGATGAGCGAGATGGCCCGGGCAATCGCGCGCGGGTCGCGCGCGAGGATGCGGCCTGACAGCGTCGGTTCGGCGGGGCGCACCGAAGGCAGCTCGGCCACGATCACCGCCCCAGCAGCTGACGGCCGATCACGAGGCGCTGAATCTCACTCGTGCCCTCGCCAATGGTGCAGAGCTTCACGTCCCGGAAGAACTTCTCGGCCGGATAGTCCTTCACGAACCCGTAGCCGCCGTGAATCTGCACGCACTCCTCGGCGGCGCGCACGGCGATTTCACTGGCATACAGCTTCGCAATCGATGATTCGGTGGACGTGCGCTCGGCGTGCTGATCGCGCATCCACGCGGCGCGGTACGTCAGCAGGCGGGCCGCCTCGATCCGCGACGCCATGTCCGCCAGCTTCCAGCGAATCGCCTGAAACTCGCCGATGGCCCGCCCGAACTGCCGCCGTTCGAGCGCATACCGCCGCGCGGCCTCGTACGCGCCCTGCGCCAGGCCCACCGCCAGCGCCGCGATGCCGATGCGCCCCGCATCGAGCACCTGCATCGACTGGGTGAACCCCTCGCCCGGCGCGCCGATCATCGCCGACGCCGGCACCCGGCAATCCTGAAAGATGACTTCGCTCGTGTCGCTCGCGCGCATCCCGAGCTTGTTCTCCTTCTTGCCGGCCGCCATGCCCGGGTGCCCGTGCGAGAGCACGAAGGCCGAGATGCCGCGCGGACCCGCCGTCCGATCCGTCACGGCCGTCACCACCATCGTCCCGCCGATGCGTCCGTGCGTGATGAACTGCTTGCTGCCGTTGATCACCCAGGACCCGCCGTCCTTGACGGCCACCGTGCGCATCGCGGCGGCGTCGCTGCCGGAGCTGGCTTCGGTGAGGCCCCACGCACCCAGGTGCTTCCCGGCCGCCAGCGGCCGCAGGTACTGCGCCTTCTGCGCGTCGTTGCCGAAGACCTTCAGGTGGGCCACGCACAAGCCGTTATGCGCGGCGACCGTCAGCGAGATGGACGGATCCACCCGCGCCAGTTCCTCGATGCAGAGGCAGTAGGCGATGGCGGACATGCCGGCCCCGCCCCAGGATTCCGGCACCTGGATGCCCATCAAACCGAGGGCCGCCAGCTTGGGCAGCAGGTCCATCGGGAACGACTGGGCCTCGTCCCACGACATGATGTTCGGCCGGATCTCCGCCTCGGCGAACTCGCGCACGGCGAGCTTGAGGAGTTGCTGTTCTTCGGTCAGGCGGAAATCCATCCCCGGGAAAATACCACCTTTACGGGAGGAAACCGACCCCGGGGGTCGGTTTCACACTGGCCGACAGGCGCGCTCCTTCCGATAGGTACCAGCATGAAGCGAGCGCTGATCGTCGCCCTGCTGGTCCTGGCCGGCCTGCTGGGACGCCCCGCCCCGGCCTCGGCGGACATCACGTTCTTCTACGGATTCACTCCAACGCCCAGCGTCCAGTCGGTGCGCGGGGTCTCGGCCGGCGTCAGCATGCTGATCATCGGCTTCGAGTTCGAATACGCGATGAGCCGCGAGGACACCACCAACCCCGCGCCGGGCCTGCAGACCGGCATGTTCAACGCCCTGATTCAGACACCGACGAACATCTCGCTCTACGCGACGATTGGGGCCGGCGTGTACCGCGAGGATCTGGGCCCGTCGCACGTGACCAACTTTGGAACAAACATCGGCGGCGGCGTGAAGTTCCCGTTGTTCGGCCCGCTGAAGGTCCGGGTGGATTACCGGGTCATCGCCTTGAGAGGCACACCCCAAGTTAACCGCGTGCAGCGGCTCTACGCGGGCGTGAACTGGGCGTTCTAGCTTCTTACTTCGCTTTGATGAGCGCCCACGGCGGATTGATCGCCAGATAGGCGGCCTGCAGCTTGTCGAAGATCACTTGAGCGTCCGCGCGGGTCAGCGCGCTGCCTTCCTGTCCGGCCTTGAGGGCTTCGAAGAGGATCTTCGTGGGGTTGTAGCTGAACGCGGTCGAAGGCGCGTTGATGTTGAAGATGTAGATCACGGCCTTGCCGCCAGGCGCGTCGAACGGGGGCTGGTCCACGCGGAAGAGCTGCGTGAGGGTCTCCCCGAACGCCTTCAAGTCGGCGCTGTCGGATTTGGCCAGCAGGGCGCGGATGCTCGCCCAGGCGTCCTCGAACTCCGCCGTTTTCTCCGCCCGGATCTGGTTGACGATGATCACCGGCGCGTTCGTCTTGAACTTCAGAACATCGTCCTGCGCAGGCGCGGCCGCCGCCTGAGCCATCGCCGCACGCGGCGCCGCCAGGGCGACCAACGCGATTCCCACGAGAACCAGTGCCCGCTTCCCCGCCAACAAACTCCACCGTGTCATTGAATCCCCCTGCCTAAGTCTGACCGCGCCTGAAAAACGGTTTACTTTACCGTACCCGGATACGGACGCAAGACCCATGCACCCGACGCCCGCCGGTTTACACAAATGTTGCCAGGATCTCGTTGGCCACGAGCATACCCTGGCGCGACAGGCCGATCCGGCCGTCGCGCTCCCACATGAACCCGCCCTCGACAAACGGCGCCAGTTCCGCGCGGTAGCGCACCCACGGATCCACCCCGTGGCGGGCGAGAACTGCCTGGCGATCGAGGCCGTCCGTCAGGCGTAAACCCGTGAACAACGCCTCAGACGTCCGATCGGCCGGCGATAACTGCCGTCGGTCCTGGGCCGCGCCCTGACCGGCGCTCACCCGGTCGACGTAGTCGCGCACGGCCGCCACGTTCTGCCATCGCCAGCCCTCGATCGTCGAGTGCGCACCGCACCCGAAACCCCACCAATCGCCCCCCTGCCAGTACTTGACGTTGTGGCGACTGTAGAAGCCGGGCCTCGCGACATTGGAGATCTCGTACTGCTCGAATCCGGCGGCATCGAGGCGGTCGAGGCCGGCCAGATACATGTCGGCCGCCTCGTCGTCGGGCGCCTGCGACCACGGTTCGCGGGCCATGGCGTCCTTGAGCGGCGCGTTGGGGTACAGCTCGAGCAGGTAGAGGGACAGGTGATCGGGCGCCAGCGCGATCGCCTCGTCGACCGTCCGCAACCACGAGGCGAACGACTGGCCGGGCAACCAGAGCATCAGGTCGAAGCTGAGGTTCGCGAACCCCGCGGCGCGGGCGTCCTGAATCGCCTGCCGCGCTCGGGCAGCTGAATGCAGGCGTCCAAGGCGCGCGAGTTCCTCGTCATCGAAGGACTGCACGCCGAAACTGATGCGGTTGACGCCGGCCTCGCGGAACGCCTCGAGCCGCGCGGGCGTCGCCGTCTCCGGGTTCGTTTCGAGCGTGATCTCGGCGCCGGCCGCGAGCGTGAACGTGTCCCGGCAGGCGCCGATCAGCCGCGCGATCTCCCCAGGCTCGAGCAGGGACGGCGTGCCGCCGCCAAAGAAGATCGTATCGGCGGCGGCCGGAACACCGACCCGGGGTCGGCGATTCGAATCTCCCGCTCGAGCGCGTCCACGTACCGCGTCTTCAGATCCGCGTCGAACAGCCCGCGGTTGAAGTTGCAATAGCTGCAAATCGACGAACAGAAGGGAATGTGAAGGTAAATGCCGAGCATGGAGTCCGGGGTAAAGCCGGTGAGGTTAATGATGGCCCGCGTCAGTTCGTTCCAGACCTCTAACTTCTGACCTCTGACCTCTGACCTGCCCCTAGCCGCGTCCCGCTTTCCCGCCGGGCCACTTCAGTTCCTTCGGCTCGCGGATTTGGGCGCGGGCCTGGCCGTGCGTTCGCGACGGCAGGGCGCGTTTCCGGCGGGCGTTCTTCCAGAGCGTGGTGAGGTCGTCGGCGCCGCCGTTGGACGGCATCATGCGGAAATCGCCGCCGTCGTACTCGAGGAACTCGCACATTTCATGCAGGCGCGAATGCAGCCGGAACCCCACGCGGGCCTTGAGCGAATCGACTTCGGCCTCGTCGGGCAGGTCCTCGTAGTTGGTCGTGAAGATCGTCGGCCGCCGTTCGTTGTAGCGGGTGTTGACGATGAGATTCATCGTTTCCTCGACCCACTCGGACGGCTTCTCGGCGCCGAGATCGTCCAGGACGAGCAACTCGGCCGTCATCACGGGGCGCAGGATGTCCATTTCCGCGGTGCGGACCACCGGATTGTAAGTGGAGCGAATCACGCGCAGCAGATCGCGGACGTCATAGAACAGGCCGCGCACGTGCTTCTCCTCGACGAGCCGGCGGAGCACCGAGACGGCGATGTGCGTCTTGCCGATGCCCGGCGGGCCGATCAGGCAGAGGCCCTTCTGGACAGCCGGGAAGGCGTCGCCGAACTTGCCCGCCTGCGCGAGCGCCGCGGCGAGGCGTTCGTTCGGATAGAGGAGGAAGTTCTCCAGCGTGCACCGCGCGTAGCGCGGCGGGATCCGGGCGTCCGCCAGGAGTTGAGCGGTGACTCGTTCGGTCCAGCACACACATCGCTCGACACGGCGCGCGCCGTCGCGCTCAACCGCCAACCAGCCTGTGCCGTCGCATCGTACGCACGCCATCGGAGACCCGACAGTCTAGCACTTCAGCGGTTGGCGGTTTCGGCCGGCGGGGGCGTGTCGGGACGGGCGATGTCGGGCGCGCCCATCGGGACGAGCGCGGTGTTCAACCGCTGCTCCCAGTCGCCGAGGCCACGCTTGAGTTCGTGCTTGACGTACAGCATGAACTCGTTGACTTCGTGCTGCATGCGGTCCATCTTGCGGCGCATGTTCAGGATAATCTCGACGCCCGCCAGGTTCACGCCGAGATCCCGTGTCAGCGCGAGAATCGTCTCGAGCTCCTGCAGGTCCTCGTCCGAGTAGAGGCGCGTGTTGCCCTCGGTGCGTGACGGCTTCAGCAGTCCCTCGCGCTCGTACAGCCGGAGCGTCTGCGGGTGGATGTTGTACTTCGCCGCCACCGCGCTGATCATGTAATAGCCCTTGCCCGTGCCGGTGCGTTTCGCCACCGCTCACTCCCCTTCAAACAGAAAATCGCGCACGTGCTGGCCGTTCAACAGCCCGAACTCGCGCAACAGAGCCTTCGACCGTTCGTCGCGCACGGGTGGCAGCACGATTTGCACGTCCACGATGAGATCCCCCGCGGTGTCGGGCGGGGCGCCGGCGGCCGCGGGCACGCCCAGGCCGCGGATCAGGAACCGCCGGCCGGACGGCGTGGCGGGCGGAATGCGCAGCCGCACCGGCTCGTCCAGCGTCGGGACGTCCACGCGCGCGCCCAGAGCGGCTTCGTGCACGGCCAGCGGCAGGGTCAGGCGCAGATCGCGGCCGCAGCGCGTGAAGAACGCGTGCGGCTCGACGTCCACCGTCACGTAGAGGTCGCCCGCCGGACCGCCGCGCGCGCCCGCGTGCCCGCGACTCGGCACACTGATGCGGCCGGCGGACTCGACCCCGGCCGGCAGGAACACCGTCACGACCTCGCTGCGCGGCTGCAAGCCGACGCCGCCGCAGACACGGCACGCCTGCACGCTGACCTGTCCGGCGCCCTCGCAGCCCTCGCAGGTGCGGGCGAACACCAGGTGTCCGCGCGTCCAGCGGCGCGCCCCCGCGCCGCCGCACGCCGGGCACACCGCCGGCGGCCGCGGCACGCGGCCGTCGCCGGCGCACGCGACGCATCGTTCCTGGCGGACGACCGAGATGGGAAACGCCCCGCCGCGCACGGCGTCGCGAAACGACACGCGCAGCGTCACGTCCACGTCGTGCCCGCGCGTCGGCGTCGTCGCCTCGCGCGCGGCGTCCTGGAACACGTCCGAGAAGAGTTCGGCGAACGTCGCGGCCTGCGCGGCGTCAGCCGGCGCCGAGAAGTCGAATCCCTCCAGCGACACGGACACGGCCGCCCCCGCCGGCAGGCTCGACTGCGCGCCACGGTCGTAGTCGCACCGGCGCTCGATGTCGCCGAGCACGTCGAACGCGTGCTGCACCTGGCGGAAGAGCCCCTCCGCCATCCGATCGCCGGGATTCACGCCCGGGTGGTACCGGCGCGCCAGGCGCCGGTACGCACGCTCGATCTCCACGGCCGATGCCGTGCGACCGACGCCGAGCAGGGCGTAGAGATCCATCCGAGTCCTTTCTTCAGTTCGGCTGGGGCCCCACCCCCAGCCGCCCGTCCACGGCGCTCAGCGCCCTCGCTCCGCGCGGGGCCTCGCGACGTTCGCGCGGGGCCCCACCCCCGCGCGCTTTCGACGCGCTTCGGGCCTCACTACGCTCGGCCCTAGCGGTGCCATCGTTACTTCTTCTCCTCAACCACTTCCGCGTCGATGACGTCGTCAGCCTTGCCCTGATCGCCGGGCCCCGACGGCCCGCCGGCGGGCGCATCCGGCCCCGCCGCTCCGGCCTTCTGGTAGAGACGTTCGGCCGCCTGCTGCTGCGCCTTCATCAGCGCATCCAGTGTGCGCTCGATGCTCTTGGCGTCGTTCGACTCGAGGGCCTTCTTCACGTCGTTGGTGGCCGACTCGATCGCCATCCGGTCGGACGCCTCAAGCTTGTCTCCCGAGTCCTTCAGGAACTTCTCGGCGCCGTACACCGCCTGGTCCGCCTTGTTGCGCGTCTCGACCTCATCCTTGCGCTGCTTGTCATCGGCGGCGTGCGCCTCGGCGTCGCGCATCATCCGATCGACCTCGTCCTTCGTCAGGCCGCTCGACGCCGTGATGGTGATCTTCTGTTCCTTGCCGGTGCCCTTGTCTTTGGCCTGCACGTTGACGATGCCGTTGGCGTCGATGTCGAACGTGACTTCGATCTGCGGCACGCCGCGCGGCGCCGGCGGAATGCCGTCCAGATTGAACTTGCCGAGGGTGCGGTTGTCCCGCGCCATCGGCCGCTCGCCCTGCATCACGTGCACCTCGACGCTCGGCTGGCTGTCGGCCGCCGTCGAGAACACCTCGCTCTTGCGCGTCGGAATGGTCGTGTTGCGCGCAATCAGCGTCGTCATCACGCCGCCCAGCGTCTCGATGCCCAGCGACAGCGGCGTGACGTCGAGCAACAGCAGGTCCTTCACGTCACCCGCCAGCACCCCGGCCTGCACGGCCGCGCCAATCGCCACGACCTCGTCCGGGTTGACGCCCTTGTGCGGCTCCTTGCCGAACAGTTCCTTCACGATGGCCTGCACGCGCGGGATGCGCGTGGACCCGCCCACGAGCACGACTTCATCGATGTTCGACGGCTGGACGCCGGCGTCCTTCAGCGCCTGCTTCGCCGGCCCGACCGTCTTCTGCAGCAGATCCTCGACGAGCGATTCGAACTTCGCGCGCGTCAGTTTCATCGCCAGGTGCTTCGGCCCCGTCTGATCCGCCGTGATGAACGGCAGGCTGATGTCGGTCTCCATGACGGTGGAGAGCTCCATCTTGGCCTTCTCCGCCGCCTCCTTCAGCCGCTGCAGCGCCATCCGATCCTTGGACAGATCGATGCCCTCGAGCTTGCGGAATTCCGTGACGATCCAGTCGATGACCCGCTGATCGAGGTTGTCGCCGCCCAGGTGCGTGTCCCCGTTGGTGGCCTTCACTTCGACCACGCCCTCACCCACTTCAAGGATGGAGATGTCGAACGTGCCGCCGCCGAAGTCGTAGACCGCGATCGTTTCGTTCTTCTTCTTGTCGAGCCCATACGCCAGCGCCGCGGCGGTCGGCTCGTTCACGATGCGGAGCACTTCCAGGCCCGCGATCTTGCCGGCGTCCTTGGTCGCCTGCCGCTGGGAGTCGTTGAAATACGCCGGCACGGTAATGACGGCCTTGGTCACCGGCTGGCCCAGGTAATCCTCGGCCGCCTGCTTCAGCTTCCCCAGCACCATCGCCGAGATCTCGGGCGGCGTGAGCGGTTTCGACTGCCCGTCGATGCCCACGGCGACGCGCTGGCCGTCGGCCACCACGCGATAGGGCACCATGGTCATCTCTTCCGACACTTCGTCCAGGCGCCGGCCCATGAACCGCTTGATGGAGAACACCGTGTTCTCCGGATTGGTGACGGCCTGCCGCTTGGCGACCTGGCCCACCAACCGCTCGCCCGATTTCGTGAACCCGACCACGGACGGCGTCAGCCTCCCGCCTTCGGAGTTGGTAATAACGACGGGCTCCCCGCCTTCCATAACGGCGACGACGGAGTTGGTGGTACCCAGGTCAATCCCGATGATCTTGCTCATGACGGTCTCCTCTAGGGGGTCAAAATCTTAGTCTGTAACATTATAAAAACATGAGTATTGAAGTGTCAAGATTGGAGCAGGTTCCGGGGTTCCGGGGTTCCGTGGTGCCGAGGTTCCGGTTCCAGGGTTCCGGGGTTCGGGTTCGGGGTTCCGGGTTCGAGGTTCCGGGTTCGGGTAATCCGACCGCCAAACCCAAACCTCGAACCTCGAACCCGAACCCGAACCTCGAACCTCGAACCTCGAACCCCGAACCCGAACCCCGGAACCTCGGAACCGGAACCTCGGAACCCCGGAACCCCGGAACCTGCTACGATGAGATCGCCTGCCTGACTTGCGAGGTGTTCCATGGCCGTCAACCGCGTCAGGCGTTTTGTTTCAACCAGCACCCTGCTGGCTCTGACGCTTCTGCTCTTTCCAACGCCCGTCCAGGTGCAAACGCCGGCACCAGATGGCGTGGCCGATCAGGGACGCGATTTCAGCCAGGACGTCCCCGCGCATTTCACTCGCGTGGACGGACAGGTCACGCTTGTCCGCGACGGGCGGCTCGAGCCGGCTGAGGCCAACCAGATTCTGCTCGCAGGCGATCGCCTCCGCACCGCGGGCGGACGCGTGCAAATCCTGTTCGCGGACGGCAGCACGCTCGCCGTCGACGAGAACACCACGCTGGATCTGCTCTCGGACTCGCTCGTGCGCCTGATTGACGGGCGGCTGTTCCTCACGATGCCACGGACGGCCGGAGACCTCGACTACCGCGTCGACACGGCTGCGGGCTTCGCGGAAATCAGATCGGCCGGTGAGTACCGCGTGCAAACCGGCGCGGATCGCCGCGGCAAGCTCGAAGTGGATCTCATCGTGTACCGGGGCACCGCCGAACTCGGCAACGACTTCGGCCGAACGTTGTTGCGCGCCGGCCGCCACGCCGTCACCTCCGCCGACACCGAGCCGTCACTCCCCTACGCGATCAATTCGGCGGCGTGGGACGAGTTCGATCAGTGGGTCGACGGCCTGCGCGAAACGCATGTGATTTCCGCCGCGTCCCCGTCGGCGAACTACTTGCCCGAGGAATCGGCCTATTACGCGACCACCCTCGACACGTACGGCTCGTGGGACTACATCGCGCCGTACGGCGCCGTTTGGTATCCGCACGTCAGCGCCGGTTGGCGGCCGTACGGGCAGGGGCGTTGGTCCTACACCGGCCACTACGGCTGGAACTGGATGGGCAACGACTCCTGGGCCTGGCCGACGCATCACTACGGCAGCTGGGGCATCTCGAACGCCGGGTGGTACTGGATGCCCGGCACCCGCTGGGGGCCGGCGTGGGTCTCGTGGGGCGGAACCGTCGGCTATGTCGGGTGGTGCCCGATCGGCTACAACGGCTATCCGGTGGTGGGCTTCGGGGTAGCTTCGCCGTACTACGCGGGTCAGTGGTCGGCGTGGACGATGATGCCCGCGCACACGTGGACGCACAACGTCTGGGTCACGGACCATCGGATGGGTTATGACGCGATGCCGCCGGGCGCCCGGAACGGCTTCGCCCCGAGGCGGGGCGGCCCCTCGCCGATGGGCGACGCACCGCGCCGCGACATCGCGCCGATTGGCTCACCGACGATGCCGCGCGACGCGGCCGGACTTCGGTCCAGGAATGTGGCGAACAGCGTCGAGGCGGGCCGAGGAGGCCGCCCGGCCGGCGCCACAGCCGGTTTGCCGGCGCCAACCCGCGGCTCGGCGGCGATGCCGCAATCGCGCGAAGCGATTCCGCGCGCCACCGCGAACGACCGTGGCGCCGCGCCGGGTGGATTTCCGGCGGTGCGCGCGTTTCCACAGACGGCGACCGGCGTGCCGGCGGCGGGCGCGACGCGCGGCAGTCCGTCGCGCGCAGACGCGCGCCCCGATGCCCCATCTGGATTCCCGCCGTCGGCGTCGTCCAACCGGGCCGTGCCTCGGCAAACCGGACCGGCCTCGATTTCGCCGTCGATGGGGGCGGATTCGTCGCGCGACGTGAGACGCGCGCCGGAAGCCGGTCGCGCCGCGCCGCTGTCAGGCGGGCGGGCCTCATCGCCGTCAGCCGGCCGCGTCGCCCCGTGGCCCGCAAGTTCCGCGATCGATCGGGGCCGCGCTGTCGAACGTAATCCGGCGCCGTCGGCCTACGGCGCGCCGGCCCCGCCGGCCGTCTCGTCACCGTCGCGCCGCGCCCCGTCCACCGCGCCGCCGCAGACATCGGCGCCATCGGCGCCATCGGCGCCGCCGGCATCCAGAGGCCGCACGGTCGCGCCGTCTGCGCCGCCCTCGGCGCCGCCTCCCGCCGCGAGTGCCGGCCGCGGCGGCGGTGGCGGCAGCGGGAGCGCAGGCGGCCAGGGCGCCGCAGTGCCGCGCCGCGGCCGCGGCAGCAGTTAGACTGGAGTCGTGACCACAGAGGCTCCGCGCTGGCGGCGCTGGTTCCGCCGCTTCGGGATCGCTGCGCTCTTCCTCGCCGCGGCGGTCGCCGGCACGACCGGCGGCGTGCTCTTCGCCTTCGTCGACGACCTGCCGCAGATCTCCCAACTCGATGACTACTCGCCCGGCACGATCACGAAGGTGCTCGGGCGCAACGGCGCGCTGGTCGGCGAGTTCGCGACGGAGCGGCGCCGATCGTGGCCTACGACGACATCCCGCCGGTCCTGCGCCAGGCGATCATCTCCGCCGAGGACGCGGACTTCTTCAGCCATAGCGGGCTGAATCTCAAACGCATCGCCGTCACCGCCGTGAAACGCGGCGTGGGTCTTCAGCGCTTCGGCGGCGCGAGCACCCTGACCCAGCAGTTGGCGCGCAAGCTGTTCCTGACGGACGACTACTCGTGGGAACGCAAGGCGAAGGAAGCCCTGCTCGCGGTCCAGATCGAGAAGCGGTACACCAAGCCGGAAATCTTCGCGATGTACTGCAACAAGATGTACTGGGGCCACGGCGCGTACGGCGTCGAAGCCGCGTCGCAGCTGTACTTCGCGAAGTCCGTCAAGACGCTCACGCTCGACGAAGCCGCGTTGATCGCCGGGCTGCTGCAAGGCAACGTCCGGCAGAGCCCGTACGTGAACTGGGCGCGGCGCTGGCCCGGCGGAACTACACGCTGACCCGCATGGCCGCCGAAGGCTTCATCACGGCCGAGGCGGTCGAGGCCGCGAAGAAGCGGCCGATCGTCACCTACGGCGATCCGGCAAAGGTGCAGTCTGTCGCGCCGTATTTCCTGGAAACGGTTCGCGCGTCTCTCGAGAAGCGCTACGACGCGAAGGCCGTGTACGAGGGCGGCCTGGTCATCACGACGGGCCTCGACGTGGACCTGCAGCGCGCGGCGAACCGCGCGATCGACGCGCACCTGCGCACGCTGGACAAGGCGGGTGGCTTCCGCAAGCCTGCGCGGAACGTGCTCGACGAGAAGCGCTCGCTCGAGACGTTTCGCCATCCGCGCTGGACGCGCGACCTGGCGCCCGGCGACATCGTCCCCGCCCTCGTGATGGGCACGGAAGGGGGCGTGATTCGCGTGCGCGTCGGCAAGTTGTTCGGCACGATCGGGCGCGCCGGCTACGCGTGGACCAAGCGCCGCGCCGACGTGCTGGTCCGCGCGGGCGACTTGATTGAGGTGAAGGTCGGCAAGCTGGGCGCCGGCGGCGTCTTCGAAGCCGAACTCGATCAGCCGCCCGCGCTCGAAGGCGCGGCCGTGGCCATCGACAATCACACCGGCCAGATCCTCGCGATGGTCGGCGGCGCCAGCTTCGACCGATCGCAGTTCAACCGGGCCGTGCAGGCGAAGCGCCAGGTGGGCTCGCTCTTCAAGCCGTTCGTCTATACGGCGGCGATCGACAAGGGCTATACCGCCGCGTCCACGCTCGTGGATGTCCACATGTCGTTCGAAGCCGGGCCGGGCCAGCCGCCCTACCAGCCGCAGAACTACGACCGGGAATTCCAGGGCCCGCTCACGCTGCGCCGCGCGCTCGAACAGTCGCGCAACGTGCCCGCGGTCGCGATGATGCAGACGCTCGGCCCGGCCGAGGTCCTCAAGTACCCGCGGCTGCTGGGCCTGACGACGCCCCTGCCGGAATTCCTGTCGGTGGCGATCGGCGCGGCCGAAGGCACCTTGCTGGAGATGACGTCGGCCTACTCCGCGTATCCCAACCAGGGCGTGCGCATGGCGCCGATGACCCTCTTGGGCGTCAGCGACCGCGAGGGGAACGTCCTCGAGCAGTCACGGCCCGAACCCCACGACGCGATTCGGGCGGACACCGCGTTCATCATGACGCAGCTCCTCCACGGCGTCGTCGAAAACGGCACCGCGGCCAGCGCGAAGGAACTCAACTGGCCGCTGGGCGGCAAGACCGGCACGACCGACGACTACACGGACGCCTGGTTCATCGGCTTCGATCCCGACATCACGATCGGCGTCTGGATCGGGTTCGATCAGAAGAAGGTCATCGCCGACCGGGCCACCGGGACGACCGTGGCGCTGCCGCTCTGGAAGGACATCATGAAGACGTGGGTCGCACGCCGCCGCGCCGAACTCCCCGAGCCGCCACAGTTCACGCGCCCAGGCAATGTCATCCTGGTCAATCTCCCGACCGGGCCGGAGTACTTCATCGTGGGGACGGAGCCGGCGGGGAAACTGACAGTCCAGCGTCCAGAGTCCATCGTCCAGAGTTCCCGGTAGTCCAGAGTTCCCGGTCGTCCCTCGTCCAGAGTCCCTCGTCCAGAGTCCGCTGACGTCCGGCGTGCGTGAGTCCTGCGCTCGCGGACGTTGGACGAGAGGACGCCGGACGACCGGGAACTCCGGACGATGGACTCTGGACCTGGACCCTGGACTCTGGACGATCAGTCCTCGTCCGGTGTCGCCGCCTCGAGCTTCCCCATCGCCTTCTTCATCAGATACGCCTTGATGAATTCGTCGAGGTCGCCGTCGAGGATGCGGTTGATGTCCCCCACCTGGAACTTGGTGCGGTGGTCCTTGACCATCTGGTACGGGTGCAGCACGTAGCTGCGAATCTGGCTGCCGAACGCGATGTCCTTCTTCTCGCCGCCCAACTGCTCCATCTTCGCCTGTTGCTCCTTGAGCTTCATGTCGTAGAGCCGCGACTTCAGCACCTTCATCGCGGAGGCGCGGTTCTTGTGCTGGGATCGCTCGTTCTGGCAGGACACGACGATGCCGGTGGGCAGATGGGTGAGGCGAACGGCGGAATCCGTCACATTGACGTGCTGGCCGCCGGCGCCGCTGGATCGGAACGTGTCGATGCGGAGGTCTTTCTCCTCGATCTCGATCTCGATGTCGTCGGCCAGCTCCGGCCACACGTACAGCGACGCGAACGAGGTATGCCGCCGGGCCGCCTGATCGAACGGCGAGATGCGCACGAGCCGGTGCACACCCGCTTCAGCCGTCAGCAGGCCGTAGGCGTAGTCACCGGTGATCAGGACCGTCGCGCTCTTGATCCCGGCTTCGTCTCCGGGCTGCAAGTCGAGCACTTCGCGGCCGAACCCGCGCCGTTCCGTCCAGCGGAGGTACATCCGCATCAGCATCTCGGCCCAGTCCTGGGACTCGGTGCCGCCCGCACCGGGGTGGATCGTGACGATGGCGTTCCTCCGGTCGTTTTCGCCCGAGAGCATCGTCCGGATTTCAGCGGCCTGCACGTCGCGCGTGTACTGCTCCAGCGCCGGCGCGAGTTCCGCCTGCACGTCCTCGCCCGCACGCGCCCACTCGAGCAGCACGCCGAGATCTTCAGTTTGTTTGCGAATCGACGCGGCCAGCGCCCGTTCGTCCTCGGCGCGCCGCCGCCGCTGCAGCGTCTTCTGGGCGGACGCCTGGTCCTTCCAGAAATCCGGCGCGGCCGCCTGCGTTTCGAGCTCGGTCAGTTCCTGCGAGAGGCGAGCTTCGTCAAAGGCCCCTCCGCACGTCGGCGGCTCGGGACGAGAGATCGGCGAAGGCGCGAAGTTGTTCGTCAAGCGTCATGATCAGACAGTCCTCTTTCTGCGGGTCATCCACGCGACGGCGGCCGTCACGGCCAGCGAGGCCCAGGCCACGACGTCGCCCATCTCGTGATAAATCGTACAGGCCGGTCAGCAGACGCACGTCAACCGTCACCTCGGTCGCTTCGAACAGCGGCGTACGCGCGAGCACGCGGCCGTAGGGATCGACGGCGCCGCTGATGCCCGTGTTGGCGGCGCGCACCAGGTAGCGTCCCTGTTCGACGGCACGCAGCGCGGCCTGCTCGAAATGCTGCTCAGCCGCTGACGATCGATTGAACCAGGCGTCGTTCGTAATGGTCATCAGCAGTTCGGATCCCCGGGACACGAAGGTCTGCGCGATCCGCCCGTACACCGCTTCATAGCAGATCGCCACGCTGAAGCGGCTGCCCTCGATCTCGAACACCTTCAGGTCCGTTCCCGGCGTGAAGTCGCTCACCGCCTCGATCAGCGGACCCACGAAGAACAGCAGGCGCTTGAACGGCACGTATTCGCCGAAGGGCACGAGTTGCACCTTGCGGTACGTCTCACGCGACCGCCCATCGGGGCCGACCAGCACCGCCGTGTTGTAGTAGCGGTCCGGCTGCCCGTTCGTCCCGCGCGCGAATTCGTCGGTGCCCACGAGAAACGGCACGCGGGATTCGACCGCGAGGCGGCGAACCGGCGCGGCCATCACCGCGTCGAGCTCGAAGAAGAACGGCGTGGACGCCTCGGGCCACACCACCAGTTGCGCGCCGGCGCCGATCGCCTGCCGGCTCAGATTCACGTAGCGGTCCAGGATCTCGCCGCGGAGCGCCGGATTCCATTTGTCATCCTGCGGCACGTTCCCCTGGAGCAGGCCGACGCGAATCGGCATGCCCGCCTGCAGGAGCGTGCCCCTCGCCACCCGCCACGATCCGGCCGCGACCACGACGACGACCAGCGCGGCCACCGCCAACGCACCGCGCCGATCGGCCGCCCGCCCGCCGAGCGCCAGTACCGCCGCGGCGGTGCCCGTCAGCGCGACGAGCGCCGAAAGGCCGTACACGCCGGTCACGCTCGCGAGTTGGACGACGGGCAGCACGCTCGATTGCGAGGACCCGAGTAGCACCCACGGGAAATCCCATCCCAGCCACGCGCGCAGCCATTCGGTGGCGACCCACAGCCACGGCGCCAGCCAGACGCCCGTCAGGCCGAACCGGCGCACGGCGCGCGCCAGCAGCCACGCGAACAACCCGACAAACAGCGCCAGATGCAGCGCCAGCCCCAGCATCAGCGCGTAGGCCACCATGGACGAGATCCCGCCGTGGGCCGCCATCACGGCGCCGATCCAGTAGAGGGTGCCCGCGAAGTACACGGCGCCCGTCAGCACTCCGAGCAAGAAGACACGCAGGACCGGCGCGCGCTCGCGGGCAGCCAGGGTGACGGCAACAATCAGCGGAGCAATCGCGGCCCACGCGAAGGCCGGATGACCGAACTTCGGAAAGCTCGCGGCCAGCAGAAGGCCGGAGAGAAGGGCTAGCGGATAACGGTAGCCGACGGGAATCCTTCCTTGCGCAGCCGCGCTTTCATCGCGTCTGCGGCCGCCTTGTCGTACGGGCCCACTTTCACCTTGTAGCGGGGATTCGTTCCGGGTTCGTCAACCAGCTTGGCCGTGATGCCTTTGGCTTTCAAGTCCGAGATGTTCCGGTCGGCGTTCGAGCGCGAGTTGAAGGCATTGACCTGGACGAAGTACGGGGCGCCAGCCGCTGGCGTCTTGGCGTCGGGCTTGGTCGACGGCTTCGGGCCTGGCGTCGAGGTCGGTGCCGGCGTCGACGCGGCCTTCACCGGCGCGGCCGGCGGCGTGGCGGGCGAAGCCGCCGGTGACGGCGTCGGCGTCCCGCTTTTCGGATCGCCCTTGCCCAGCAAGGCCTCGTGATAGCCCAACTCGCCGGGCTTCGGCGTCGTCGACTGCTGGTCGGCAACCTGGCCGGCCGCCGTCGCCGCCACGTCGGCGGGGGATGGCGTCGTCTGCGCGGTGGCGCCCGGCTTCGTCACGCCGCGGCCAACCGACACACCGAGCAGGAAGATGGCCACGGCCGCCACGGCGCCGGCCATGAACAGGAAAACGACGTGTTTGCCGCTCAGTTGGATTTCGCGGAAGCCCGAATCGGACATGTGACTGGCGTTGATCGTAGCACGCCGCCCGCGTCAGGGATCCGTCAACTTCGGGCCGCGTCCCCGCCGATCTTGCGCAGCCAGTCCTTGACTTCCGCCGAGTCCGGCGCGAGCACCAGCGCGCGGTCGAATTCGCGCCGGGCCGCGTCGCGGTCGCCCGACTCGAAGTACGCGCGGCCCAGCGCGACCCGCGCGCCCACCGTTTCGCGGCACCAGAGCGCCACCTTGAACTCGTCGATCGCCTCGCGCAACCGTCCGGCGCGCTCGTAGAGCCGCCCGAGCAGCAGGTGCGGCTCGTCTTCGTACGGCGCCAGATAGAATCGAGCGCTGCAAATCCAGCGTCGCGTCGCGGTCGCGCCCCTGATCGAGGAGCGACCGGCCGCGCGTCAGGTAGAATCCGGCCGTTTCAGTCTGGTCGCGCCGGGCGAGGGCCGAGAACGCCTGCGTCGCCAGCAGCGCGTCGTCCAGCCCCGTGCGCAATCGCTCGAGCGCGGGGGGCACGTGCGTGAGCGTGGGCGGCACCGTGTCGAGCGCGGTGCCCAGCAGACGCGCCAGATCGAGTTCCCGCTGCGCCTCCGCGGCGCGGCCCCCGGACGCGAGCACGGCGCTCATCACGAGATGCGCGTCGCCATCGGCCGCATCGTGGCGCACGGCCTCGCGGAGCCACGACAGCGCCCCGGTGGTGTCGCCCGCCAGCGACCGCGCGTATCCCAGGTTGAACAGGTAGTCCGGCTCGCTCGGCCCCTCAAGCGCGGCGCGTTCAAAATAGACCGCGGCCTTTTCCGCCGCGGCCGGCCACGAGCCGCGCCGCAGTTCCACGATCCCGAGCGCGTTGGAGACGGCGCTGGCCGGCTGCTGCGCGTGCAGCGCCGTCAGTTCCTTGAAGGCGGCTTCGAATCGCCGGAGTTCGATCAGCGACAGGGCGACGTCGAATCGCGCGCGCCGATATTGCGGCGCGTCGGCGGGCACGGCGCTGGCCGCCGCGAGCGCCTTCTCGTGCAGGCCCTGATCGACATACGCCGGCCACAGCGCCGTCAGAATCCGGCCGTCGCGGGGCGCCTGGCCCAGCGCGCTCTCGAGAAACCGCAACTGGACCGCCGGCGTGGCCGCCATCAGGCCCTTGATGTAGTTCTCGAGTGCCGGAAGCGGCAGCGGCGCGACCGCCCCGGCCGACGCGGCGGCCGGCCGCCCCAGACGCTCGCCCACCTGCCGGCCGACCCGGGCGAACAACGCGAAGATGTCCGCCAACGCCGCCCGCTCGGAGACCTCCGGCAGCAACTGGCCCGTCCCGAGACGAATCGTGTGGACCCGCACGGCTACGTCCTCGCCGTACCGCACGTCGCCGTAGACCACCTCCGACGCGCCAATCAGTTCGGCCACCCGGATCATCGTGGCGCGCGTCAGCTCGGAAGACATCGGCAGATGCAGACGGCTGAAGACCGCGACGCGATCCTCACGGGGCAACGCGCCGTAGCCCAGCGCGGCGAGCTCGTCGGCCAGCAGCGTGGACGCCGCTTCGCCGAGCCATCGAATCGCCAGGGCCGCATTCGGCCCGGTCGTGTCGGCCTGCACCGCGAACGGCATGACCAGCACGCGCGGCGACGGGGCCTGTCCCGCGGACGCCGCCAGCGACCAGGACAGAACCGTCAGCGCCAGCAGGGACACACGCATCGTCATGGATATCGACATGGTTATCGACACTCGGACGTCAGGCCGCCATGGCCGGCCGGTCGGCCCGGCCGTGGGCGCCCAGTTCCACCGCGATGACGCAGGACCCGCCGTCCAGGGCCTGGCACGATGCGATCGCCGCCTCGGCCGGGATCTGAAACGCGCGCAACGCCTCCACGACCAGCGACTGATAGAAGCCGCAGAGGGGCGCGGCCGGCCGTTCACGAACCGCGCAGAAGACCGAGTCGTTGACGCGAAGCGTGGCGCGTCCGCGGGCCACGCTACTGGTCGCCGAACTGGCGGAGAACACGTCGCGCACGATGCGCTTCGCAAAGCGCAGCGCAAAACGGCTGCGCAGGCCGGCGGGCAGCGCCGCCCCGAGCCGGCGCGTGTAGGGCGGCATGGCCTCGAGGCTCCAGCGTACGGCCAGCGCGCCGGCGCGCGCCACGACCGCGTCGTATCCGCCGCCTTCGGTGCGGAGAAACCCCGTCACGGCCGACAAGGGCGCCAGCCCAATGCTGCCGTTGCGCAGCCCGACGGGATCGAGCCACTCTTCGTAGTACTCCAGCCGGTCCGGCAGCGTGTCCGCGATCGCCTGATGCAGGCACGCGGGAAGCAGCCGGCCGAGATGCCCTTCTGTCATGATGCTCTCGTGACCGTCCCCGATATCGCGGCGGCGATTCTCGCCGGCGGACGCGCGCGCCGGTTCGGCGGTCGCGACAAGAGCCGGCTCGTCGTGGACGGTCGCGCCATCATCGTACGGCAAGTCGAGGTGCTTCAGCGAGTCGCCCGATCCGTGATGGTGATCGCGAACGATCCGGATCGCTTTGCCGATCTGGGTCTGCCGGTCCATGCCGACGTCGTGCCGGAGGCGGGCGTGCTAGGCGGTGTCTACACCGCCCTCCTCAACACCCCTGCCGATCGCGTCATCGTCGTCGCGTGCGACATGCCGTTTCTGCATGAGGGCGTGCTGGCACGACTCGCCAGCCTCGCGTCGGAGGCTGATGGCGCGTGGGTGCGCACGGCGCGCGGCGTCGAACCGCTGCTCGCCTGTTATCGTCGCCAGACGATGGCCGTCATGCGACGGGAACTCGACGCCCGCCGCCTGCGGGCCGGCGATCTGGATCGTGCCCTGAACATGGCGGCGCTTGACGAAGCCGAGTTGGCGCAATTCGGCCCGGTCGATCGGTTATTGCTGAACCTGAATTCGCCTGAGGAGTACGAACCGCTGCCCTAGCGGCGTGCCGCGCCGCGCCCGCACCTAGCGGAGGTACGCCATCCCTCTGAGCGCGGCGATCCGCTTCCCCATCGGGGGATGCGTG
This sequence comes from uncultured Acidobacteriota bacterium, assembly GCA_963751445.1. Lineage (GTDB taxonomy): Bacteria > Acidobacteriota > Vicinamibacteria > Vicinamibacterales > SCN-69-37 > DASUGC01. The sequence goes on from CAVVUL010000011.1 coordinate 475,797, forward strand.
GCCCACAAACCGGCAAAGAACCCGTCCGTCACGCCCAACCGGCCGCCGGTCGGGTCCGCGATGCAGAGGTGGGCGGTCCCACGCTTGATCGATGGGGTCGGCGCGACCGAATCTTCGATCTTCTCCAGCGCGTTCGCCAGCGCCAGCGGGTTCCGTGTCAGTTCCGCTCCAGTGGCATCGGCCAGATACTCGCGGCGGCGCGACACCATCGAGCCCAGCAACCGTCCGATCACGGGCGCGAGGACGATGGCGATCAGCCACACGGCGAAGAGCACGACGGCGGCCGCGCCGCCGCCCTTGCCGCGCCCGCGCGAGCGGACGCCGCCGAAGCGCATGGCCCGCGTCGACCAGTCCGCCAGCAGCAGCACTGCGCCCACGAGCGCGGCGACGACCGTCATCAGCCGGATGTCCAGATTCCGGATGTGGCCCATCTCGTGGGCGATCACACCCTGCAGTTCCTCGCGATTGAGGGTGCGCAGGAGACCTTCGGTCGCGGCAATCGAGGCGTGCGCGGGATCGCGGCCGGTGGCGAACGCATTCGGGTCGGCGTCCGGAATCACGTAGGCCTGCGGCTTGGGCAGGCCTGCCGCAATCGCGACCTCCTCGACGATGTTCTCGAATTGCCGGAAGCGAAGGCGATCCTCGTCGGTCGTGGCTTGGGCAATGCGGTCGGTCACCGGCACCGCCGCGGCCGAGGCGAGCACGGAGCGATCGCCGCTGCGAAGCCCCCACCAGGCCTGGCCGCCGCCGAGAGCCAGCGCGGCCATCGTGCCGAACGGCACGAAGGCCGGTCCCTGGCCGAACAGGAACACATCGACGCCGGCGCCGAGGAGGGCGACGAACGCGATGAACGCCCCCATCACCAGCCAGGTGCGCCGGCGATTGGCGGCCTGCTGTTCGAGCAGGTTCATGGCCACGATCTGCTGCGGGATTCCGGAGCCGCGCTACGGCTTGTTCAACGACAAATCGACGGTCGGCACCTGCCGCTCCGCCGCGTCGGTGACTTCAAACAACTCGGCCGCCTGGAATCCGAAACTCCCGGCGATCAGATTCGCCGGAAAGGTCTCCCGCCCGATGTTGTACTTCGTCGCGATGTCGTTGTAGAACTGCCGCGCGAATCCGATCTTGTTCTCGGTGGAGGAGAGCTCCTCCTGGAGCATCTTCACGTTGTCATTCGACTTGAGCTGCGGGTAGTTCTCGGCCACGGCGAACAACCGCCCGAGGGCCTGGGTCAACTCCCCTTCCTTGCGGCTCGCGTCGGCCGGGCCCGCCGCGCCCATCGCGCGAGAGCGGGCCTCCATGACCGCCGTCAGCGTGCCGCGCTCGAAGTCCATGGCCCCCTTGACGGTGTTCACGAGATTCGGAATCAGATCGTGCCGGCGCTTGAGTTGCACGTCGATTTGCTTCCAGCCGTTTTCCTTCTGGTTGCGCAAGCCAATCAGCCGGTTGTAGATGCCCACGACCCACAGCGCCACGACCACGACGAACCCAATCAACACCAGTAACGGAGCCATTTTGCCTCCTGCGGCACGAACCGCCTGACGACGATCGAGACGATCTTACTCGGCGGCGCCTGGCGCGCCGCTCTCAGGCACTACGCGTGGACCGGACGGGATGTTCGCCGCCATCCGCTCAGCGCGGCCAGGGCAACGACGGCCACCCACAAGCAGACGACCGTGACCACCGTCGCCACGAGCAAGGCGGTGCTCCGGCCGCGCAGCAACCCCATCACGTTGACCACCAGCAGGGCGCCCAGCAGCATGCCGGCGGCGGTGGCGATGCGGCGCAACGCCGGATCGCCGTCCGTCCGCCGCGCGCGCCCGACTGCGAGCGCGATGGCCACGCCCGTCGATCCGGCAATCAGCAGGCGCGCGACCTGGGCCGCACCGCGAGCGCCGTCTGCGTCGGCCAGCGGCATGAAACAGCCGAGGCACCGGACGGTCGATCCGGGCGAGGCCACCAGCACGCCGCTCACGAGGACCACGAAGATGCCGGCCGCCGCCACGGCACTCACGCGCGCGAGCCCGCCCGCCAGCGACCAGCGGTCGGTGAAGTCGGGCTGCGCCGAGCGAATGGCCGCCGTCGATGCCGCGACCATCAACGCCAGCACGGCCAGCGCGGAGCCGACGTCGAGGGCCGCGGCCCAGGGCGGCAGGCCGCGGAGCACGGCGAGCGCGCCGAAGATCACGACAGCGATCAACAAGGGAATCGCGACCAGCGGCGGCCGCCGAACCCAGCGGGCGGCGCGCGCATTTCTCCAGCCGATGATGGCGGCGGCGAAGATCAGCGGCGACGTCAGCGCGGCGATGACACGGTGCGCATATTCGATGATGGCGTCGGTCCGCATCGGCGGCACGAGCTGGCCGTAGCAGCGAGGCCAATCCGGGCATCCGCGCGCGGATTCGGTCACGCACACCACCCCGCCCAGGATGATGAGCAGCGTCGTCATCACCGTCGCGGCGAGCAGCGTCTGGCGGCCAGACTTACTTGGAGACTGCGGCATAGCTGCGGCGCGCGCGCACCGTGAGGTCGGCGCCCCGAACGCGCACGTCGAGGGTGTGCGTCTTGCCGTCGAGATTGGCCGGCGTGAAGCCGAGCAGGTACTGGCGGTGCAGTTCGTCCGCGACGCGGGTGAACGTCTGTCCGAGTTCGTCGGCCGTCTGGAGCTCGAAGTAGCCGCCGCCGCTGTCGAGCGCCACCTCGCGCAGCCCTGGATCGGGCTCCGTCGTCCGGCACGGCTGGTCCGCCGGGGTGGCTGGGCGCCCGCCAGCCGGCTCACCGCCGCGTGGCGGATCGAAACCGGGCCCCCGCGGAACACCGGGCGGCGGATAGGGAATCGGGAACGGCATGCGAGGCGTGCCGCCGATCCGTCCGGGCATGCGCGGGATGGGCATGCCGCGGCCAACGCCCCCGCGGCCGCCTCCGCCTCGGCCGGCGCCGCCACGGCCCTGGAAGAGCGGCGGCGCGGAAGCGAAGAGGGACGGCATCAGATTTCGGGTGCCTTCGGACGGACCACAGGCGATCGCGAGGCCGATGCCGTAGAGCATCGTCTCTTCCGACCGCGAGCGATCACGGATGTCCCGCATGCTGAGATGCGCGCCGGCCGTCATCGGGTTGTCGTACCCATCCGTGAACAGCAGGACCACGCGCCGGCCGGCCTCGGGCCGGAGCGCCGTCATGGCGATCGCGGCGGCGTTCCAGAGCGGCGTCGGTCCAGGCCCCTGCAGATCTTCGTGCAGGATGCGAATCAGTTCGTTGCGGTCGCTCGTGAACGTGAGGGGGTCGAGCCTGACGGCCGTGCTGAAGCTGCCGATCCGCGCGCGGTCGTCGTCGCCGAGGCTGGCGACGAACTGCTCCGCTGCCGCGCGCACGTGCTCGAATTGCTGCGAGACGCTCCCGCTCCGATCGAGCATGACCACGATCGTGATGGGTTGGACGTCGCCCGTAAAGATGGTCAGATCCTGCGGCTTGCCATCATCAAGAACGGTGAAGTCGTCTTTGGTCAGGCCTGTGACGAGCCGGCCCGACGCGTCCGCGACCGACGCATAGACAGAAACGGTGTGAATGCCTGAGTGCAGCGCCTGCTCCTGCCGGGCGACAGGGGCCGCGGCAGCCAACAGGATGGCCACGAATACGGCCGAAATTACACGAGTCATCATGACCTCGGCAAGGCAGGGCGGCCGACTTCATTGTCGCACACGGACGTTCCGGGCAAAAAGAAAGGCCGGACCGGCCCAAACGGGCCAGCCCGGCCAACGTCATCAGGCAGCGCCGTGAGCTAGAAGCGGATGACCGCCGCGCCCTCGAAGTGGAACTGGTTCATGTACTGGGCGTTGCCCACCACATAGCAGCCGTACCACGGATCGCACCAGTAGCCCGCGGGATCCGACTTGATGTAGGTCGGGGTCCACGCAATCCCGGCCTTCACGGCGAAGTGCTTCGCCGCGTTGACCCGGATGCCGGTGCCCCAGGTGCTCGAGAACCAGGTCTTGCCCGCCTTGTCGAACGAGCTGCCGACGGTATTGGTCAAGGTCGCCGAGGGAATGGAGGTCGCGCCGAACCCGCCCAGGAAATACGGATTGACCCGGGCTTCGGGATCCCCGAAGTAGTAGGCGAAATAGCCATGGTAGCCGTCGACGTTAATGCCGCCGAGTTCCTTGCTCGTGTTGGGCCCAGACGCGATCAGATTAGACATCTGGCGGCGGTACATGAACCCGATTTCAGTCTGCGGATTCACCATGAAACCGACCGAGAACCCGAAGTTCCCGCCGTCCTTGGGATCCAGGCGGTTGTAGGTCTTGAGATCCGCCGCGAGGAACGCGTCGCCGTCGACGCCGTCCGAGAGGGTGTAGCCGAACAGGAAACTCGCCTGCACTTTGGTCTGCGCCCACGCGGTGGAACTGATGCCCACCAGCAACAGGGCGAATAGCATCGATTTCTTCAACATCCTTGTATCTCCTTTTCAAGCACTGACAGCTAAACAGGATACACGCACCCCTGATTGGCGACAAGTCCTGTCGTCTTTGGGACGTGTCATGGGGCAATATAGTTCCCATGTTGTCCACGGGCCCAGCCACTCTTCGACCTTGAACACTCAGATTTGTCAGCGACTGACAGTTTTCGCCGAGCCGCCTCATCGACTCCATCGGCACACCGCAGCGAACTTTACGAAATACGGCCCGAAACATCAGGATCGGCGGCCGCTGCGTGGCACCGGCCTTGCTCTTTCCCGGCACCGGGCCGCCCGGTTGGGCTTGGTCCGTATGGAACCCATGCTGCAGTCCGCGCAACCTCGACCCGTGCCCCCGCCTGTGGCGGGGGCGTTCAACGCTGACACGACGCTGGTCACCCTCGGGTCGCCCGCGCGGCGCCGGTTCTCGGCCGTCACATCGGTCGTGGCGCTGGGCGTGTACGCCGCCTACCTGGTCTATCGCGCCGCGTTCACCCTGAACCCCGATGCGCTGGTCTTCTCCTTGGCGGTCTACTTCGCCGAATTGCACGGCTTCATCTCCCTCTTTCTCTATTTCCACCAGGTCTGGCATCTGCGAGGCCGCCGGGTCGTTCCGCCCCCCGGGGACCTGAAGGTCGACGTGTTCGTGACCACGTACAACGAGGACGTGGATCTCCTCAGACAGACGCTGCGGGCCGCGGTGGCCATCCGCTATCCGCATGGCACCTACGTGCTGGACGACGGGCGGCGACCGGAGGTGAGAGCGCTCGCCGACGAGGTGGGCTGCCACTACCTCACGCGCCCGGACAACAAGCACGCGAAGGCCGGCAACTGGAACAACGCGTTCCGTCTGACGCAGGCGGATTTCATTGCGACGTTCGACGCCGATCACGTCCCGCGCCCGGAGTTCCTCGATCGCACGCTGGGGTTCTTCCGCGATGCGAAAGTCGCCATCGTCCAGGTGCCGCAGCAGTACCACAATCTCGATTCGGTCCAGCATCGCGTGAGCTTCGAAGCGCGGCGGATGTACAGCGAGCAGGACGCGTTCTTCAACCTCGTCATGCCGGGCAAGGACCACTGGAACGCGTCGTTCTTCTGCGGCACGGGCGCGGTGCTCCGACGCGAAGCGTTGGAACCGCATGGCGGCATCCTGACCGAGCACGATCACCGAAGACCTGCACACGTCGATCGTCCTGCACTCGGAAGGGTGGAAATCCGTCTACTTGAACGAACTGCTGGTCACGGGCCTGGCGCCGGTCGATCTGAAGTCCTTCTCGGTTCAGCGCCTGCGCTGGGCCGAAGGCAACCTGAAGGCGGCGACGTTCGCCAATCCGCTGAGCGTTCGCGGACTGTCGTTCGCGCAGCGGATCTCCTATTTCGCGTCGCTGTATCACTGGACGATCGGCTTCCCGAAGCTGATCTACTACCTCGCGCCGCCGTGGATGCTGTTCACGGGCACCTTCCCGATCGCGCACTACGACCGCCGTTCCTGGGCATCTACCTGGCTGTTCCTGGCCACGCTGATCGGCGCCTATCACGTGGTGAGCCGGGGCAAGGGCCGCCTGCTCATGGACGAGCTCTTCAACATGGTGTCCTTCTTCACGCTGATCCGGGCGGTGAAGCGCGTGGTCGTTCGGGCGCGGCAAGCCGGGACGCTTCGAAGTCACGGCCAAGCGCGGCAGCGGCGAACGCGACCTGACGCCGGTGCTGCCCCACCTGGTGCTGCTGGGCTTCAGCGTGCTCGCGATCAGCTGGAGCCTGATGTGGCTCGGCTTCGGCGTGAGCGACGACGCGTTCGGCGCGGGCACGGCGATCTTCTGGACGATCTACAACGCGGGTTTGATGACGCTGGTCGTCGCGATCGGCAGCCGGCCGGCGGAAAAGCGCGCGGCCTGCCGGTTCAAGGCCCATTTCGCGGTGGAAGGCACCAGCCGCGGGAGCGAAGCCGGCCGCATCGGCATCACGGCGGATATCGCTGAACACGGATGCTCGCTGCTCTGGCCGAGCCCCGTCGAAGTGGGCCGCCGGATTCCCGTCCGCGTCCACCTCGGCCCGCACACCGCCGAGTGGACCGCCGAAGTCATGAGCCGGCAGGGCCAGGTCGACGGCTGGCATCGGCTCGGTGTGCGTTTCGTCGATCTGACGCCGCGGGACATCGATCTGATCAACGACACGGTCTTCGCGATCGTGGTTCCTGACTTCTTCTCGACGCTCGTCGAACCGTCATGGCTGGCGGGCCAGTTGCGGCGGTTGCGGTCCGCCGCCGTGCAGCGTCTCGCACGCCGGCCGCCGCGACGGTCGGCGCCCGTGCCCGTGCGCGTCCAGCACGCGGCCGGGGCGTTTGTGACGACGATGCGCGATTTGAGCACGACGGGCCTGGCGGTGCAGTCCCCTGTGCCCCTCGAGCCCGGCACCACGGTGGAGGTCACCCTCACCGCGCCGGGCCGCCGATTCCATGGCCCCGCGACCGTCGTGCGTGCCGATGCGCGACCGTCGCGCCTCGGTTTCAGCACCTGGATCGTGGCGCTGCACTTCACGCAGGAACAGGCGCGGGAAACCGTCGCGCCGTTCCAGTTCGGCGAGGCCGCGTAGCGGAACCCCATGACGATGCGCCGACTGATGGTTGCGTTCCTTCTCGCGCTGCTCGCGCAAACAGGCGTGTTTGCCTGGCGCTACCGGGATCTGCTGTACCTCCGCCGTCCGGCGGCCGAACTCGCAGCCGGCGACGCACGCCAATTCACGGACACCGCGGCGGACGCACTCGCCCGCCGGGATCTGACCCGGCGCCACCTGGACACGATTGCTGAGGCCGCCGCGCGGCTGCGGCAGGCCAATCTGGAAGTCCGGGCGCTCGAACGCCGGCTCGAGCAGGACCCCCAGGACAACGAGATCCAGCTCCGCCTCGCCGACGCCGTGCGTCGCGCCGGCGACTTGAAACGCGCCGAATCGCTGTACTTGACGGTGCTCCACAACCAGGGTGGTCGATAGCCATGACACTGCGGACTCGATGGCTCGTCGCGGCGCTCGTCGCCTTCTGCTTCCGGCCCGACGTCTGCGTGGCGCAGGCCTCCCCCGACGCGCGCGCTCAGGCGCTCCTCGGGCTGGCGCGAGTCAAACGTGACGCCGGCGACGTTGCCGCCGCACGACAGTATTTCGAAGAACTGGCGCGCGTGCGGCCGTTCGAATCCGGCGAACGCCTCGAGTACTTCTGGGTGCTGGCCGGCCGCGACGCCGCCGCCGCGCTCACCGTCGGCCGAGTCGTGCTCGCCGACGCGCCCGATCGCGCTGACGTCCGCGACCGCCTGATCACCGAGTCGATCGCCGTCGGAGATGAAGCCGGCGTGGCCGCGCTCGCTCGAGAGGGCGAGCGGCGCGATCCGGCGACGGCGCGCTGGCCGCGCCGCCTGGGAGAACACTTCGCCCGCACCGGCCACCCGGCCGAGGCCACCGAGGCCTTCGCGCGATCAGTGCGCGCCGCCGACCACACGATCGACGACCAAGCCGACCTGGCGATGGCGCTCGAGGCGTCCGGTCGCGACGCCGAATCGATCGCGACCTGGAACGCGGTCTCCACGGCCGCCCGATCGGCCCATGCGGATTGGACACGCAGCTATCTGCGCGCGCTGACACGCAGCGCGACCGACGCCGCGGGTCTGTCCGGTGCCGAAGGCTGGCTGACCCAGAATCCGGCCGACGCCGAACTCCGCACGCTCGTCGTGGATGCCTGGGTGAGGCTGGGCCAACCGGCGCGGGCCGCGGCGGCATTGCGCGGGGCGCCTGGAGCGGCCGAAGACGCAAATGGGCTGCGGCGAGCGATCGCCCTGTCCCGAGCGGCGGGGTTGACGGATGACGCACTGACGCTGTCCACGTCGCTGGTCGCCAACGGCGCCGCGACCGCGGAGGACCGGCGCCACCACGCATCGTTGCTGATCGATCGTTCGCGCTTCGACCAGGCGCGGCAGTGGCTCGCGCCGATGCTCGCCACGGGCTGTGACGCCGACGCGATGGAACTGGTCGATCGCATGCCTGATGCCGCCGCGACGGCGCTGATGGTGCGCGCGCTGTCATCGCCGGCCTGCCAGGCATCGGTGCGGTGGCTCACGCGCGGCATCGAGCGGAGCGTCGCGCTGGCGCAGCACGACACGGCGCTGCACTTGATCGACCGCTTGCCGCCGAGCGAGTCCGCGCGGCCCGAAATGCGCGCGCTCGCCGGGCAACTGCAGCTGTGGACAGGCCACGCGGCCGCCGCCGTGCCGTTGCTGGAAGACGCGCTGCAATCGCGTCCTGACCTGCAGCCGGCGCGAGAGTCGTTGATGGACGCGTGGCGGTCGCTGGGACGCACGCACGACGCGTGGACCGTTGCGGCGCCGCTCCTGGCACAACCGGCGCTCGACGCGGCCCGTTTGGCCGCGCTGGGAGACCTGGCGCTCGAGGCGGGTCATCCCGAACTCGTGGCGTCCATCGCCGGTCGGATCCCTGACACCCCCGCCAACGCCGCCGTTCGCCGAGGTCTGCTCGGCCGTGCGCTGGCGGCCACAGGCCGGCCCACCGACGCCGCCCGGATGCTCGCAGGCGTCGCGGGTTTGGACGCGCCGGCCGCCCTCGCGCTGATCGACAGCGTACGCACCACGCAAGGCCCGGAGGCCGCGCGGCTCGCCGCACGGCCATTTACGGACGGCGGTTCCGTCTGGCGTGACGTTCAGATCCGCCGGGTCGTGCTCGAAACGCTCGTGGGCGACACGACGGAAGCCGCCGCGCTGAGCCGGGCCCTGGCGCTGGCCGATGTCCGGGCCGCCACCATCGCGACCGCGGAAATCGCGCTCGCGCGCGAGCAGCCGAACGAAGCCCTGGCGGCGCTGACGACGCTCGCGCCGGATCCCGGGGATGAGCGCGTCCTTGATCTGCAGGCGCTCGCACTCGCGGCCGCCGGCCAGCCGGCACAGGCGCTCGAAATCGTCGGCCGCTTGCGGGCGATGGACCCCGCGTCGCCGGTCTACAAACTGCGCGAAGCGGAACTGCAGTACGCGTTGTCGCCGTCGGACGAAACCCTCGACACCCTCGCCAGCCTGACGCACGATCCGGCCATCGGCCACACGGCCTCGCTGGTGCTGGCGCGCAACCTGGCGCGCGCCGGGCGCCCCGCTGAGGCCTTGCGCGCGCTTGGGACCGAGGCGGACTGGACCGCGCTGCCGATTGACGGTCAACTGATCGCCGCGCAGAGCCTGCGGTCGCTCGGCCGGCTTCCCGACGCCTCCGCGCTGCTCGAACGCGCACCGGCGTCCGACGCGCGTGTCACGGAATTGCAGACCGAACTGCTCATCCAAATGCACGAACCCTCGCGTGCGACGGCGACGCTCGCCGCGGCCGCCGGCCGGATGTCCGCCACGCCGGGCATCTTCCTGCGCTGGGCCGAACTCACGGCCGACCCGGCATCGCGCGCGACGATTCTCGCGCGCGCGGCCGAGCGCTTCCCGACTCACGCCGAGATCGGCGGCAAGCTCGCGGCTGCGGAGTTCGCCGCCGGCCATCGGACGGCCGCAGCCGATGCCGCTCGCCACGCCCTCACGCTCGATGCGCGGCAAGCCGACGCCTGGATCGTCCTGATCGACCTCGCAGCCGCCGACGGTCAGTCCGCGATCGACGCCGCGTTGGCGCAACTCGAATCCTCGGCCGGCCATCAGCCTGAACTCGTCGCAGCGGTGGCCGATCGCCTCTCGGCATCGGTGCGATCGCCGGACGATCCCATCGTGGCGCGGCTGGTGTCGTGGATCGACGGCACGCCGGCGTCCACACGCCCGCAGGCCATCGCCCTGAACCTCGCCAAGGCCCGCGTGTTGGCGGCAGCCGAGCGCTGGCCCGACGCGCTGTCGGCGATCGACACCGTGCTCGGCCTGGACGCCGCCTGTCTGCCGGCGCTCCGTCTGCGCGCGGACGTGCTGTCGTGGTCCGGTCACCATGCCGAAGGCCTGGCGGCCTACGATGCCTATCTCGCTCGTCAGCCTGATGACCTCGACGCGCGCCGCCAGCAAGCGCGCGTGGCCGGCTGGGCCGGCCGGTACGATGAAGCACGGAGCCGCTATGCGGCGCTGGTGAAAGCGCACGGCGATCTGCCGGCCCTCGTCGCCGAAGCCGACGCGAAGACGGCGTTCTACGACGGGCGCTGGCGCGCGGCGATCGACGCCTACTCGCGCTGGATCGCACTCGAGCCGGACAACGGCGAAGCGCGATTCGAGCGCGCCGAATCGCTCCGCGCCGACGCACGCACCGCGGAAGCCGACGAGTCGCTGGCCGCGCTCGGCGCGACCACCCGTCATCAGTTGGCCAGCGACGCCTGGAAGCAGGTACAGCTCGGCCGTCGCCCGGCGGTCTCCTTCATCGCGGACGCGAAATCGACCCACGGCTACGGCGGACAGCGCATGCTGGACCTGCAGGCCAGCGGCGCGGCATTCGGCGCGGCGTGGGGTCAATCGGGCCGCACGACCGTCGCGGCCGACGCCGCCCGCGTGCACATGACCGCCGGGGATGCCGCCTACGACGGCTTCCGTGGAGGCGTCCGCGCCACGACGACGATTTCGCCGACCGTCGATTTGCAGGCGCGCGGCGCGGTCTGGAGCCTCTCCGGCGTGGACGGCCCGCCGATTGAAGGCGGCGTCGTCGTCAACTGGCGGCCGGCCGATTGCTGGACCGTTGGCGTCGGCCTCGATCGATCGCCGATGCTGGAAAACGGCGACACGGTCGAACAGGGACTGGTCCTGACGGGCCCGCTCGGTTCCCTGCGGTTCGAGTCCTCGTCAACGACGCTCGACAGCGTGCTCGCCTGGCAACGGCTGTCGGACGGCAACGTCCGGGCGCGCGTCTCGGCCACCGCCACCCACGGCGTCTCCGAGCGCGTCCGCGGCCTGCGTCTCCTCGTGTGGAGCGAGGTCCTGGCGTTCCGCGACGCCTCGCCGACCTATTTCTCGCCGTCCCACCAGTTCCGGCTCGACGCCGGCGCCCAGGTACAGCTACGACTTCCGCGTGCCGCGCTTCCGGGGCGACCGGCGCAACGCTCTCACCGGCGCCTATCTGGTGGGCTTCGACGACCGCGGAACCGTGTATCACCATCCGTCCGTCAATCTGATCCTCGAGGTCCGGCGAGGCATCGCGCTGGACGCCAGAGGGGACTGGATTCAGTCAGCGGTCTACACCGAGCGATCCGCGTCCATCGGATTGCGGTTCATCACCGGCGCGCTGCGGCACAACTGAAGCCGTTCGGGGCGCACGCACGCCCCCGGCCTCCGGACCCCGGACTCCGGATTCCGGGACGATGGACCCTGGACGATGGACGCTGGACTTCCCCTCTTGTGCTATCCTCCCGGGTCAACGAACCCAATTTCTATGCCCCGCCTCCCCTGTAAGGCTCGGTGGATCGGCGTCGCGTCCATGGTGCTGGCATCCGTGTGGACGCTGGGCGCGCAGGAACTCTCGCCGGACGGCTGGCTCAAGACCGGCGATGCGCATCTGGCCAAGCGCCGGTACGTGGACGCGGTCGAGGCCTACCGCCGCGCGCGCCAGAGCGACGATGCCGGCGTGCGCGTGAGGGCCGGCGTCGGCGCGACGCGTTCCCTGCTGCGGGCCGGACGATACGGCGAGGCCGCCGAGTTGGCCGCCGATGTGGTGCGGCGCGACCCGGACGACGCGGACGCGATTGCCGTCGAGGGCGACACGCTGTGGGTGAGCGGACACTTCTTCGAGGCTGAGGATCGCTACGCCGCCGCGCTCGAGCGCGACCCGGCGCTCCCCGCGGCGCTGCATGGACGCGGGCGATCGTTGGCGGCCCAGGGCCAACTGGCCGAGGCCCAGGCCGACGTCGCGAGCGCGGCCGCGGCCGAACCCGCCGACCCGCTCTACTGGATCACGCTCGGCTCCATCTACGAACAGCAGTGGCGCTACAGCGACGCGGTGGCCTCGTATCGCCGATCGCTCGCCCTCCTGCCGTCGCGCGCGTGGGACGATGCGGCGCGACGGACCCTGCAGCGCATTGACTTCCTGTCGTCGTTCGGCAGTCGCGGCACCCGGATCGCGGCCGGCGGCGACCAGATGCATGAAGTGCCGTTGCGCCTCAAGAACGGCCGGCCCGTCGTGCAGGCCAAAGTGAACGGCTGGCGGCTGATGGACTTCGAACTCGACACGGGCGCCGATGCCCTGGTCCTCACGCCGGGCCTGGCGCGCGCCGTGGGCATCAGGCCCACCGCGACACTGCAGTCGGCCGGCGTGGGCACGATTGTCGGCGGCGTGCGGCCGGTGCAGGTCGCGCGCGTGGACCGCTTCGACATCGGCGGCCTGCGCCTCGAGCGGGTGCCGGCCGTCGTCAAGAGCCCGGGCTTGGCCGGCGGGCCGGCCCCGGAGACGGAGGGCTTCTCGCCCCTCGCGATGGGCCTCTCGATGCGGATCGACTACGCGCGCGGCACCCTGATGATCGGCCGCAACCTGCCGGAAGAGACGTACGAGACGAAACTCCCGCTGCGCATGCAACGGCTGGCGCTCGTGCGCGCCATGGTGAATGGATCCAAGCCCGCGAGTTTCGTGCTCGACACCGGCGGCGATGCGACGGCGCTGTCGCGCCGGCTGGCCGGCGAGCTGCAAATCGATTCAACGCTGCGCTTGATGCCCCTGCGGGCGTGGGGCACGTCCGGCTGGGATCGCTCGGCGTTCCTGCTGCCGTTCGTCAACCTCGAACTGTCGCCCGGCGTCGGCTTCCCGAACAAGTCTCTCGCGGTGCTCGATCTGGCGGCCATCAGCGCGCTGGTCGGGATCGACCTCGGCGGCATCATCGGCCACGATCTGCTGAGCAGTTATCGGGTCAGTATCGATCTCGATCGCCACGAAGTCGGATTGAGCCGGCGCTAGCCACGATCCGCCGCGCGGCCGCTCAGAACCACCAGCCGAACACAAGCCGCCGCGGCGGTCAGAACGAACGCCGTCACCATCGTCACCCAGGACGATCCGTCCGGCTGGGTGAACCACGTGGCCGGTCTGAACTTCGCGACGATGTCACCACCCTGGCGGGTGACGGCCAGCGCCGATTGTTCGGGCGTCTGGAACCACCGGCACCCGAGCTTCTTGGCCAGTTCGGCCGCGTCGTTGTTCGACGGCCAGAGTCCGTCCGCGCGCCAGTCGCTGAAGGGCAGGATCCGGCCGCGCGTGTCGATGAGCGCGATGCGGTGGTCCCACCACGTCCGGGACTGCGGCAGGTCCCACTCCCAGTCGTTGGTCATGGCCAGGCGCCAGCGCGTCTGAACCGAAATCGCCACGACATCCCTGGGCTCAACCAGGAGCCGGACCCGGCGGAAGAAGCCGAACTGGGAATGGAAATAGACGATGTGTCGTTCGGGATCGACCAGGTAGAAGTTGTCGGTGAGCAGACGCAACCCGAACAACATGGCGGCGCCGGCCCCAAGCAGGACGGGACCGCGCCAGTCGATGGCGGCCAGCGGCAACGGGACCGCGCCCGGCTGCGCGGGAGTCACCGACAACGCCCACGCCCATAGTCCTGCAACAACGACCACGGCGAGCGCGCCGCCGGACAGGAGGCCTTCCACTGCCGTGTCGCAGTCCACTTTCAGGAATCCGCGCGCCGCCGGATCGCGGAAGTCCGTCCACGTGCGCGGGTCGGAGGGAATCGGTTCGAGTGCCACGGCCGCCTACTCGACGCGGAACCGAACCTCTCGCTTCACCGGCTGCGCACCGGAACGAGAGGCCTCCAGCCGCAGCAGGAAGTCGCCTGGCCCCAGTTTCGCGAATGGCAGCGGCACGCGATAGTCGGCGGGACCCGAACCGAACGCATCGGGCGCGAGCCGCTCACTGGTCTCCAGCACCGGCTTGTCGCGCGCGTCCAGGATGGTCACCTTCATGGTGACCGGCGCCAGCGGTTGTTTCGCCTGATAGACGCGCACCGCCGCCGTGACCGTCTCCGATGCGGCGAACGCGCGATCGGTGGTCGGCGTCATCCCGATCAGCGCGGACAATTCATCCAGCCGCGCGGACGCGCCGGCGACATCGCTGAGGAACAGGCCCGACATCGACAGCGCGTCCTTGGCGAAGTCGGGCACGACGACGTCGCCGAGCAGACCGCCGCGCCAGCGACGCTCGACCGACTGCGCGGACACCCGGATGTCGTACTTGCCGGGCGGCAGCGTCGCCACGGCCTTGGTGCTGGCGACGTACGTCGGCGCGTCGCCCGGCGGCGGCGAGACCAGCAGATCCTCGCGGCCGCTCGCGCGCTCCTTGCCCGACATGTCGACGATCGAATAGGCGACGGCGACATGTTCCGTGCGCGGCGCGCCGGCCCGCGGCAGTCCGACATTGATCACCATCGCAACCGGATGGGATCCCGACGGATCGCTGCGGGCTGGCGCCGCCCACAGCCCCAGTTCCAGTTGCGTGGCGGGAATGAGCCGGCCCAGCGCCGGGTTCACGCCCGCGGCCGTGGTCGGCCCGCCAGTCCGCCCTTCGATGTAGCCGCGGCGCGTGCGCACGTCCACCCCTGGCCGGTTGACCTTCACTTCCACGCGGCGGAACTTGCCGGTCGCTGCCGGTGCTCGACGATCGGAACGTCAGGAGGTAGTACACGGCGTTCTCGTTGAGGATGACCGGCACCTGCGACGCCGGGGCGTTGTTGCCGATCACGGCGCGGCCCCCCGTGCTGTTGGCGACGAGGCGCATGAACTCCTTGTGGGGCGCCGACGGGCTTCCGTCATCGAGGCCGTTGGGATCGATCATGTAGAGATTGACGTTGGCGCGTTGGGCCACCGCAAACAGCGACAGTAGGTTCGTGTATTGCGTCTGCTGTTCCGGGCGGCTGAGGTTGTTCGTCCCATTGTTCGTGGCGGTCACGCGCTCCATCGTCGCCAGCACTTCCAGGTCGTAGGACTGCCCCGGCCCGATGTAGATGATCACCTTGCGGCGCTCGGGAATCGCGCCGAGCAGCTGGCAGAGATCGCGCATCGTGCCGAGCACCGAGAATCCGATCGGCTGGGTGGGCGAGAACGTGTCCACGGCGGCGTGCAGCCGGGCATGATCGGCGGTGAACTCCTGCGCGCCGCGGTGATCGACCGCGAAGCCGACAGCGGCGACGTCATCGGGCGAGAGTTGATCGACGATCGCGTGGCCCGTCTCGATGGCGGCCTTCGCGCCGAACGGGCTCGCGGTCATCTGCCGCTCGTCCATGTAGATCAGCACCAGCCGGCCGCCGGGCATGCGGTTGGTCTGCACGTCGAGCGGCGCGCGGTTCATCCATTTGGCGGACGGCGCTTCGGGATTCGGCACCTCGACGGGCGCGAACGTCGCAATCGTCTGCGGCACGCCGTCGTCGAGCACGGTGAAATCGGCCGCCGTCAGGCCGCGCACGGGCTTGCGGCTCTTGTCGAGGACGGACACGTCCAGCATGACGAGGTCCGTGGTGGATCGGAACTGCGGCGGCGGGGGCGGTTGCTGAGGCTGCTGCGCAGCGAGCGCAGCGCCGGTCAGGACGAGCAAGGCAGAAACGACAAGCCGGCTGCGAGTCATAGGACCATCCTTCCACGCTGGCGAAAGCCTGAACCGCTGATGGCCCGCAGTGTACGCCAATGGCCGGATTCGGGCCCTCGGGCCGAGGCGATGGCAGCAGTGATGCCTTGGCATCACTTTTAGATGATGCTAAGATGCCTGCATGCGGACGACCCTGACGATTTCGGACGAGATCATGGACCGGCTGAAGCGCGAGGCGCGACGCAGCCGCCGGCCCTTCAAGGCCGTGGTGGACGAGGCGCTCCGCCTGGGAATCGACCGTCTGCATCCACCCGCTCGCCGGCGCGAATTCAGGCAACGGACGTTTCGCATGGGCTATCCCCCGGGGACGCAATTGGACAAGGCCCTCCAGCTGGCCGCGCGTCTGGACGACGAAGAGGTCGTCCGCAAGCTTGCGCTGGGCAAGTGAGGCGCCGTGAAAGTCGTCGATCTCAATCTCCTGCTCTACGCCACCAACGCTGACGCGCCCCAGCACGCCCAGGCCCGCGCCTGGTGGGAGGCCGCCGTGAATGGCGAAGAGCAAGTGGGTCTCGCCTGGCCTGTCGTGCTGGGTTTCCTTCGGTTGACGACGCGCGGCGGCATCCTGCCCCGGCCGCTGACGCCCAGGCAGGCCCTCGATCTTGTGGATGAGTGGGTCAGCCACCCGCAGGTCGCGATGCTCAATCCGGGTGACCGTCACTGGTCGATTCTGCGGGACCTCGTGGAATCCGCCGGGGCGGCGGGCAATCTGACGACGGATGCCGACCTGGCCGCGCTCGCGATCGAATACGACGCCACCCTCTATTCGTCTGATGTCGACTTCGCCCGCTTCTCGGCGCTGAGAGTGCGCAATCCCCTCGACTGAACACGGCACGCCGTCACCGAATCTGTCGACTCCTGACGCGAATTGAGAAAGTGTGGCCGGCGAAGGCGGCGCCGCGACCTCCGGTCTCCGATGGCGCTGACGGTGATAGTCAATGACGAGATCGCGCGCGATCCGGAACAACCACGCCTTCAGTTCCGACCCGGTCGCCGTTGGCACGGCCGACCGGCTCACGCGCAGGAACACGTCCTGGGTCAAATCCCTGGCTGCTTCCCTCTGCCCAGCCGCTCGGCAGAGGTACCGGAAGAGGCGTTCGTGGTACTCGGCGAACAGGGTCTCCGCGTCGGCAGCCATCCGTCATTCCTAATAACGACTGGGTGGCTAGATCGTCTCATGGGCGGAGACAATCCCTGCCTGAGGCGATGTTCACACGGGAGTCGCAGTCTGCAGGCCCGACTTTGCCGCAGCGCGCCCGCTCGTGGCGCGCGAGCGTGCGGCTGGAGGGCCGGCAGACTGCGACTCCCGTGTGAACATCGCACTACCGCAGCCGGTGATACGATCCTCGACCGGAGGCCGTCGATGTCGAGGTTCACCGCCGATCAGACCGCATTCGCGCAATCCCAGCGCGGCTACATGGGCCGCGAGGCCTCAATCGCATTCCTGAAGATGATGGGCATCAAGATGAGCGTCGGCCACTGGTCGGCCGGCGACTTCTGCGATCGCTTCGCGCCCCCGGGTACCACTCGAACGACCCCGGCTTCCAGAACAACTTCGAAGGCCAGTGCCGCCGCACGAAGGCCGCCGGCATCGACGCGATCGAAATCCATCAGAGCGTGTTCGAGAAGACCCTGAACGGTGACATCGACGCGAAAGCGATCGAACAGGCTCAGACGGGGTTCCTCGCCGAACTGGGCATGACGGTCACCGCCTGCAACATCAATACCTGGACCAATCCGAAGTTCCGCCTCGGCGGGCCGTGCAACCCCGATCCCGCGCTGCGCCGCGCCGCCCTGGAGGAAGTGCTTGAAGGGCGTCGAGATCTGCCGGCTGATGAAGATCCCGGTGCTCAGCGTGTGGCCGGGCTCGGACGGCGCTGACTATCATTTCCAGATCAACTACAAGGAATCTCTCAACTGGTTCGCCGAGGCGCTCGTCGTCGTCAACAAGAAATGCATGGAGTACGGCATCAAGCTCGCGATCGAGCCGAAGCCCTACGAGCCGCGCGAACTCTTCATGATCATTCCGACGGCGGCGTCCGCGATCATCGTCGCGCAGAAGGTCAATCTGGAGTGCGGCGGCTCGAATTGCGGCCTGACGATCGACTACGGCCACCAGAAGATGGAAGCGACGACGGCGTCCACCGCGTGCGACCTGGCGGCGTGGGCGGGCGTGCCGGTGCACAAGTTCGACATCAACGATGCGCGGCAGGGCCGCAACGATCAGGACCTGATGTTCGGCACGTTGTCGATTCCGGAGTCGGTGGAATATCTCTACACGACGTTCGTGCTCGGCTATGGCGGCTACTACAGCCAGGATCAGTTCACGTACCGCGAGGATCCGACGCGCGCGATGGAACGCAGCATGATCAATTTCGCCAACCTGGCGTGCAAGGCCGTCCGAATCTGCGCGCAGCAGGGCGATCTCGATCGAGCGCGGCGGGCGGGCACCGGGCCGGACGTGCTCGACGTCGTCTCCCCCATCCTCAACGGCTGATGGCGTTCACCATCGGCCTCGACTACGGCACGAACTCCGTCCGCGCGGTTGTCGTCGATTGCGCCAACGGGCGGACGGTCGGGACGCACGTCTTCGACTACCCGAGCGGCGTCGCCGGCGTGCTGGGACATCCGAAAGATCCGCACCTGGCGCGGCAGAATCCCGCGGACTACCTCGCCGGTTTGCGCGAGGCGACGAAGGGCGCGCTGGCCGCGGCTGATGCCGTGCCGGGATTCACGCGCGCGCAGGTGATCGGCATCGGCGTGGACACGACGGGATCGACGCCGA
This sequence comes from uncultured Acidobacteriota bacterium, assembly GCA_963751445.1. Lineage (GTDB taxonomy): Bacteria > Acidobacteriota > Vicinamibacteria > Vicinamibacterales > SCN-69-37 > DASUGC01. Next base: position 494,597 of record CAVVUL010000011.1, read on the forward strand.
TGCCGGTCGATGCGCAGGCACGGCCGCTGGCGCTCGATCCACGGTGGTCCGGCAACCTCGCGGCGCACGCGTGGCTGTGGAAGGACCATACGTCCGCCCGCGAGGCCGCGGCGATCACCGACACCGCGCGCCTCCATGCGCCGCACCTGCTGGCGCCGATCGGCGGCGTGTATTCATCCGAATGGTGGTGGTCGAAGATCTGGCACTGCCTGAACGTGGCGCCGGACGTGTTCGACGCCGCCGCCAGTTGGGTCGAACTGGCCGACTACGTGCCCGCGGTGCTGGCCGGGGTCGATGATGCGCGCCGCATCCAGCGCTGCGTTTGCGCCGCCGGCCACAAGGCCATGTACTCGCCGGCCTGGGGCGGGTTGCCCGACAAGGCGTTTCTTGCGCGGCTGGATCCCAAGCTGGCGGACCTGCGGGATCGGCTTTTTGACCACGCCTGGCCTCCGGGCCGGCCAGCGGGACGGCTCAGCGACGCCTGGGCCCGCGAATTCGGTCTCACGCCGGGCCTCGCCATCGCCATGGGCGGATTTGATGCGCACTATGGCGCGGTCGGTGCCGGCATCCGCACCGGCACGCTCGTGAAAATCATCGGCACGTCCACCTGCGACTGCGCCATCGCGCCGTCGGCCGAGCGCATCGCCGACGTTCCCGGCATCTGCGGCATCGTGAACGGATCGATCATGCCGGACTACTTCGGCATCGAGGCGGGCCAGTCCGCCGTCGGCGACATCCTGCGCTGGTGGGTCGAGGTCGTGTGTGAAGGCAACGACCGTCTGCACGCCGACCTGTCCGCGCAGGCCTCTGCCCTTCGCCCCGGCGAATCCGGCCTCGTCGCGCTCGACTGGAACAACGGCAACCGGACGATTCTCGTCGACCCCCGGCTGACGGGCCTGATCGTCGGCCAAACGCTGGCAACGACCCGAGCCGAGATCTACCGGGCCCTGATCGAGGCGACCGCCTTCGGGGCGCGCGCCATCATCGAACGGCTCCAGGAGTACGGCGTGCCGGTCGAGCGCGTCGTCTGCTGCGGCGGCATCGCGGAGAAGAACGACCTGTTCATGCAGATCTACGCGGACGTGATCGGGCAGCCCATGCTGATTGCCGGTTCGCCGCAGACGCCCGCGCTCGGCGCCGCGGTCGCCGCGGCGGTGACGGCCGGCCGCACCGCTGGCGGCTACGACGACTGGCACGAGGCGCAGGACTGCATGACGACGATCAAGGACAAGCGGTTCGCGCCCGATCCGGCGGCGCACGCGGTCTATGACACGCTGTACGCGATCTACCGCGAGTTACACGACACGTTCGGCGGCGTGGCCGGAGCCGATCGCGCGGACCTGGCCACACTCATGAAGCGACTGCTCGCGATCAAGGAAGGTGCGCGATGAGGGCATCCGTCACGGCGCTCCAGGACATCGTGTATCGCGCCAACATGGACCTGGCCGCGAGCGGCCTCGTGATGGGCACGTTCGGCAACCTGTCGGTCGCGGACCGCGAGGCCGGCCTGCTCGTCATCAAACCGAGCGGCGTGCCGTATGACGCGCTGACAGCCGCGCACATGGTGCCGGTGTCGCTCCTGACCGGCGACGTGGTCGGCAGCAAGCTCCGACCGTCGTCGGACACGCCCACGCATCTGGAGCTGTACCGCGCCTTCGACTGCGGCGCGGTCGTCCACACGCACTCGGAATTCGCGACGATGTTCGCGCAGGCGCGGATGCCGATCCGATGCATGGGCACGACGCACGCCGATTATTTTCGCGGCGACATTCCGGTCACCCGGCCGCTTCGTCCCGAAGAGGTCGACAACGACTACGAGCGCAACACGGGCCTGGTCATCGTCGAGCGGTTTCGCGAGCCCGGAATGAACGTGCGAGAGATTCCCGCCGCGCTGGTCGCGAACCACGGGCCCTTCACGTGGGGCGCCGACGCCGCCAAGGCCGTCGAACACGCGCGGGTGCTCGAATACCTCGCCCGCCTCGAGTGGCGAGGCCGCCTCCTCGACCCCAACGCCGCTCGGCCCAATCAGACGCTCATCGACAAGCATTACCTCCGTAAGCATGGGCCGCGTGCCTACTACGGCCAGTAGCCCGCGCGGCGTCCTCTGGGATCTCGACGGCACCCTCGTCGATTCCGGCGACTATCACTGGCAGTCGTGGCGCGCGGTCATGGGCGCCGCGGGTGTGGACGTCACGCGGGATCTGTTCCAGGCGAGCTTCGGACAGAAGAACGACCGCATCCTTCGCGACTGGCTCGGGCCGGACGCGACGATGGATGACATCCGGCGCCTCGGTGACGCCAAAGAGGCTGAGTATCGCCGGCTGGCCCGCGCCGGCGGATTGACCGCGCTGCCGGGCGCACGCGAATGGGTCGCGCGCCTGCGCATGGACGGTTGGCGCCAGGCGATCGCGTCCTCGGCGCCGCGGCAGAACATCGACGTGATGCTCGACCTCATCGGCCTCGCGGGCGCGTTCGACGCGATTGTGTCCGCCGAAGACGTGACGCTCGGCAAGCCGGATCCGCAGGTGTTTCTCGTAGCCGCGGATCGCCTTGGCGTGCCGTCCGGTCAATCGGTCGTCGTGGAGGATGCGGCCGCGGGCCTCGAAGCGGCGCGACGGGCCGGCATGGCATCCATCGGCGTCAGCCCGCTTGCCGACCTCACAGCGGATGTCGTTGTTCGGTCGCTGGCGGAATCTGCGGCCCGACGCGTTCGAGATCCTCGTAGGCCGGGCCTTCAGGCCCGGCGTTACCCGGCGGCCCTGAAGGGCCGCCCTACATTGTCGCCCCATGTAGGCCGGGCCTTCAGGCCCGGCGGAAGCCCTATTCCGGATGCAGGGCCTTCGCCGGGCTCAGCTTCGACGCCCGCCACGCCGGAATCATCGTCGCGAGCACGGTGATGGCGACCACGAGCATGACCGCCGCGGTGAGCATGAGCGGATCGGACGCGCGAATGGCGTAGATCTGGCTCGAAACAATCTGCCCGGACACATACGCGATCGCCAGACCGATGGCCGTGCCGATGACGGCCAGCCCACCGCCCTGCTTCATCACCAGCCAGAAGACGCTGGCGGGCGTCGCGCCCAGCGCGAGGCGGGTCGCGACCTCATCGCGCCGCTGGGCGACGGAGTAGGCGACGACGCCGTAGATGCCCACCGCGGCCAGCAAGGCCGCGACCACGCCGAAGATCAGCATCAACGTCATGCCGAGTTGCTGCCGGCGAATCGTGGCTGAGACGACGTCGGTCGCCAGCTCGAAGTCCACCGCGATCTGCGAATCCAGCTGTCGGACCTGCTCGCGGATCGCCGACTGGAGCGGCGTCACGTCCGCCAGTGACGTGGACACCACCATCGTCAACCGCCGCAACGGCACTTGGCTCAGCGGCTGGTAGAAGGCCGGCTCGGCTTCGTCACCAAGCGATTTCTGCCGCACGTCGTCGACCACGCCAATGACGGTGACTTCATTCCGCGGATCCGGATTCGGGTAGCCGGCGGCGAACCGGACGCCAATCGGGTCCTTCCCGGTCAGATAGCGCTTCGCAAACGTGCGGTTGACGATCGCGACCGGCGTCGTGTCCGGACGATCGTCCACGCCGAAATCACGGCCCTGGACCAGCCTGGTCCCCATGGACGTAAAGAGACCAGCGCCGACGAAGCGCTGCCGCGTGCCTTGTGCCGGATCCATCGTCTCCCCGTGGAACTGCAGCAGCAGGGAGCCTTCCAGGGTTCCCCGGAGCGGAAAGGCTGAAGTGGATCCGACCTCGGCGACGCCGGCGATGGCGTGCAGCCTGTTGGTCAAGTCCGTCGTGGCCGTACGCACCGCGTCACCATTTGGGTACTTCGGCCCCAGGAACGTCACATCGAAGATCAGACGCTTCTCGGCGACGAAGCCGGGGTCCGTGGTCCGCAGGCTGGCGAAGCCCCGAACCAGCCAGCCGGCGCCGGCGACCAGCAGGATCGCCAGCGCGATCTCCGCCACGGTCATCGCGCTGAGCCAGCGCGCCGTCGTGCGCCCTCCGCTCGTCGAACGGGTGCTCTCATTGAGCAGCGTTCGCACGTCCGTGCGCGCGAGCCTCAGCGCGGGCGCAAATCCGACGAATACCCCGCTGACAACCAGGACGACGAGGACGAATACGAGCACCGGCCAGTCGAAGGTCAATACATCCAGCCGAGGCAACTTGGACGCGCCGAGGGCGAGCAGGGCCCGCACCCCCAGGAACGCCACCAGCACGCCGAGCACCGCGCCGGCCCCCGCCAGCAGAAGGGATTCGGTCAGCAACTGCCTGACGATACGCCCGCGACCCGCGCCCAGCGCGACGCGCACCGCCATTTCCCTCGCGCGCGCCGCTCCGCGCGCCAGCAAAAGATTCGTGACGTTGACGCAGGCGAGCAGCAACAGCACGGCTGTGGCGGACATGACGATGATCAGGATCGGGCCCAGGTCGCCGACGATGGACTCCACGAGCGGACGCACGACGTACGCGCGATTGACATCGGAGGCCGGGAAGTCCTTCGCGAGGCCGGCCATGACGCTGGCCATCTCCCCCTTGGCCCGCTCGATCGACGTTCCGGGCTTGAGGCGCATGAATCCCTCCTGCCCGTGATTGACGTCGTCCGTGGCGACGCGCTGGGCAAACCAGAAATCCGCGCCATGCGGCGTGTCGAAGTCCCTCGGCGCGACGCCCGCGATTGTCGTGGCGACTTCCGCGAACCGAATCGGCTTGCCGACGATCGCCGGATCGCTGTCGTAGAGGCTCTGCCAGATTCGGTGGGACACGACGACGACCGGTGGCGCGCCGGGCGGTGCGCCCGGCGGTGGCCCATTGGGCGGAGGCGGCGGTGGCGGAATAAAATTGTCGGGCACAAAGCCGCCCGTGGTCATGGGCAGGCCGAACAGCTCAAAGAACCCCTCGGTCACGCCGTAGACCCTCACATGCTGCGGCGTCCCGTCGGTGTGGAGCAGGGTGAGGTCCACCGGCTGCATGCCGGCCGCCCGGACGATCGACAGGTGCGGGTCGTTCAGCCGATACACCTCGCCCCCGGACAGCAGCCCCGTCGTGACGCGTCCGTCCACGAGCGTCGTTCGAATCCCGTAGAGATCGTCAGGATGTGGATACGGCAGCGGTTTGAGCAGGACGGCGTTCAGCGTGCTGAAGATGGCCGTGGTCGCGCCAATGCCGAGGGCCAGAGTTGCGATGGCCGCCAGCGGGAAAGCGGGCGCCTTGCGGAGGCTGCGAACGGCGAACCTCAGGTCCTGGGCGAGGATTCCCATGGATGCTCCCGCGGGTTCTACTTGGCCCGGTCGGCGCGGCCCTTGGCGACCAGGTCCTTCACGTCCTTCATGAGGGTGGGGACGTGGTACGGGATACCGTCCTTGATGGTCCACTCGATGCCGCCGCTGTGCCCCAGCGTGACATGCGGGTCGCCGAACCGGACGATGCCCGAGTAGTTGTCGATGGGCTTGCCGTCGTAGAGCATGACGTCGGTGCCGTACGGGTTCAGCAGGCGCAGGTTCTCGAGCGGATTGCCGTTCACGATGAGCAGGTCCGCCAGGAAGCCTTCGCGGATGCGTCCGATTTTGTCGTCGAGACCGAGAATCTTCGCGCCTTCGACCGTCGCGTGCCGGATCACTTCGAGCGGGTGGAAGCCCGCCTCCTCGTGCAATTCGAGCTCGCGCACGGTGCCGAATCCGTACACCGAACCATACAGGTAGCCGGCGTCATCGCCGACGCCGATGAGCCCGCCCTTCAGGCCGAACTCGCGCAGCGCGGCCATCCAGACCTGGTAGTCCTTGCGCCAGCGCGCCTCCTGCGTATTCGTCCAGCCCATCCAGTACGCGCCATGCCGGCTCATGGACGGCGCCATGTACTCCGCCAGCGACGGGTGCAGGTAGTCCTTGTACCAGGGAAGGGTCTGCGCCTTCAGGAGGTCGCGGTTCGCTTCGTACGTGGACATGGTCGGACTCCACGCCACGTGTTTGGCGACCATGTCGTCGAGCAAGGCCGAGAGCTTGGCCGGATTGAAGTTGTCCTGGATGTACAGCTCGCCCGCGCGGCCGAACCGATGGATTTCGTTGCTGGCGTTGTGCTCCGGCGGGAAGTCCTGGATGCCGTCGAGCGCGGCGTCGCCCACGCCGTAGAAGTGCTCGATGCAGTTCACGCCCATGTCGACGTAATCCCGCGCCGTCGTCTCGGCCACGGCGATGTGGACCGTCGTCGGCAGGTTCTGCGCCTTCGCTTCGCTGATGGCAGCCGCCGCCTGGTCGCGATCGAGCGGGCCGATGAGCTTGATCCCGTCGGCGCCGCGTTGTTTGGCCGACTTCACCAGGTCGCGGATCTCCGCCGGCGTCTTGCGATACACCTGGTCGGGGCCCACCAGATCCGCGAGCATCGGATAGAGCACGATGCGCGGCGAAACGATCTGATGCGCGGCGCTCTCGGCGCGCCACTGCTTCGTCTTCTCGAAGTTGCCACCCACTTCGCGGGCTGTCGTCACGCCATTCGCCAGATACAGGTCGCGTTCGTACTGGATCGGGATCGGCCCGTTGCGCACTTCGTGCCAGTGCATGTGCGTGTTGACGATGCCGGGCATCACGTACTTGCCGGCGGCATCGATCACCATGTCGGGCTCGGGCCAGCCCGGCCCGGCGGTGCCGATCCGCGAGATCACGCCGTCCTCGGACAGGATGTCAACCAGACCGTAGGCCGGCGTGCCGTTGCCCGTGATGACCATCGCGTGCTGCACGAGCAGCCGGCGCACCTGCCTGGCGTGAACCGGCGCCTTGGGTCCGGCGGGCGCCGCCGGCGCCTGAGGACGGGCCTGGGCCCCGAGCGACACCGCGGCCGCCAGTCCGGCAAGCAACGCCAAGCGTCTGGCGAGAAGACGTATCGAATGATTCATGGGCGAGAGCATATCGGGGGGGCCGCTAAATTGACAAGGTTGACCTCAGACCCATCGGCTCACAAGTCTGTTCACACGGAGGCACGGAGCGACGGAGGCGCGGAGTTTCTTTGGGGGCTGCGAGCGCGCGGTCACTCCCACAAGGAAGATCCTCCGCGCCTCCGTTCCTCCGTGCCTCCGCGTGAAAACGGTCCTCCGTGACCTCGGCTCGATCTCCCCTAAAACCAGACCATGAACGACGAATGGAACACCGGGCCGTTCATGCCGACCGAGGTACGGCAGGCTCAGCGCGCCGACCGGCGACCGGTTCAGGTAGATGTACTCGAAGTTCCACTTCACGACTTCGTTCTTCCACGGGTAGTACGTCAGGCCCGCATGGACGTCGCTCGGGTTCCCATACTGGCCGAACACTTTGGACCCACCGGCATAGACCTGAATCTGCTTGGGCACGACCATCGCCGAAGCCTGGACCTGGAAGCCCGTGTCGTGAAGCGACGTGAACGGGAGCGCTCCCGTACCTCGGACCGCGAAATTGTCCAGCGTCCGTTTGTAGAACTCGGCATCGAACGAGAGGCCGCGGTATTTCACCCCGCCGTCGACGGCCAGAAGCTGGTAGCTCGCTTCGTCGATCTGCGTGTCCGGCGCGAACAGGCCGGGGCTGAAAATCACAGACCCGTCCGACACTCGGAGTTGGACGTTGTCGAACCCATCGGTCTTGGGCTGGGCCTGACGGGTCTCGTCGCTGTGCGTGACATGCACGGCAAGCCGGGTGGCGACTTTCTCATGCCAGTCGAAGTCGCCGAATGAACCCGGCACGCGGCCGAACTCGCCGGTCGTGGGCATCCACACGAGCGAGGCCGCGACGGTGTTGAGCTTGCCGTCCAACTGCCCGGCGTCGATGCCGAACTGGCTGAGGTTGTTGCCCAGCATCACGTCATAGGTCAGTCCCTTCACGACCGCCCCGGTGGCCCAGATGCCGGTGGTGTACGACGGACGGAAGAACTCGTCCGCGATTTGGCGTTCGTCCACCATCAGCCAGTAAGGGAAATTGCCCTCTACGCTTCTGACGCCGGGCAGGCCCTTGATGCCGCCGCCGAACGTGACGTGGTCGTTGAAGCGATACGTCAGGTTGCCGGCGACGACCACCTGCGTGGACTGACCGAGCGAAGCGTTCGAGGTCCACACATAGACCTGGTAACGGAATTGCCGGCTCAGGATCCAGCCGAAGAAGTACACCTGCGCCTTGTTCAGCTGGATGTCCTGCCGCTGCTGGATGTCCCGGGTATTGCCGAAGGCATCCGTGTAGGTCGGATCCGTGTAGCGCTGGCTCAGGTAACGCACGTAGGAGTAGGCGCGGATGGTGAGGTCGCCCTGCGCGGTATCGGCCACCTTGAAGCCCAGGGTCGGCGAATACCGGCCGAGTTCCTGCGGGGCGGCCGCGACGGAGAACTCGGCGCTGCACCCGTCAGACACCCAGATGCCCTTGGCGTCGTAGCCCCACGTGCGGCCGAGTTCGCACGCCGCCGTGCCCAGCGACTTGACGAGCGTCACGCCCGCCGTAGTATTGGCGGCGCAGGTCTGCCGCTCCCCCGCCTTGGATCCGCACACGACGGACGTCGGCTGATTCGCGGCGCCGGATTGCCGAGCCTCGGCCCCGCGCGGCCAGGCGAGCGCGATCAAGACGAGACCGGAGGTCACGGAGAGGCGAGCAAGTATGGACATGGCCTTCCATCATAATCCGCACGGCCGGATTGTCTGCCCACGGGATCTGCTCCCTTCACACGGAGGCGCGGAGGGACGGAGGCACGGGGTTCTTTGGGGGGGGCGGCGCGCACGCAGAGACGCCCCGACAAGAGAGGTCTTCCCAAAGAACCTCCGTGCCTCCGTCCCTCCGTGTCTCCGTGTGAACTGATCCCGAATGCCCGAGTACAATGGCACTTCCGATGATCCTGCCCGTTCATGACCGAGTCAGACAGCACATCCGGCGCGGGCTGACCGCCGCGTTCGCCCTCGATCCGGCCGACCAGCCGCCAATCGTGATCGAAACGCCGCCGCGCCGCGCGCTCGGCGACCTGGCCGTGCCGGTCGCGTTCGAACTGGCGCGGAAGCTCCGCAAGGCGCCGCGCGTGATCGCACAGGAACTGGCCGCGAGCCTCGGCCGCATTGAAGGCGTCGAACGGGTCGAAGCGGCGCCGAACGGCTATCTGAACCTCTATCTGTCGCGCGCCGCGTTCGTGGCCGGTGAACTGGCCGGTGCCCCCGAGGCCCGCTCCGTGGCCTCGAGTGCCAAGGTCATCGTCGAACATACCGCCATCAACCCGAACAAGGCCGCGCACATCGGCCACCTGCGGAACGCCACGCTGGGCGACACGCTGGTCCGGCTGCTTCGGTTCCAGGGCCACGTCGTCGAGGTGCAGAACTATATCGATGACACCGGCGTGCAGGTCGCCGACGTCGTCGTGGGCTTCACGGCATTGGAAGGCAAGGATCTGGCCGCCGTCCGCGCGTTGGCCGAATCGCCGGCCGTCAGGTTCGACTACTACTGCTGGGATCTGTACGCCAAGGTCACCGAATGGTACGAGGCCGACAAGACACATCTCGACAAGCGCGGCGAAGCCTTGCACGCGCTCGAGGCCGGCGGCAATGACCTCGCGGCCATGGGCGCGTTCATCGCCGAGCACATCGTGCGGTGTCACCTGAAGACGATGGCGCGGATGGGCGTGGACTACGACCTGCTCACGTGGGAGGGCGACATCCTGCGGCTGCACTTCTGGACCACGGCCTTCGAGCAGCTCAAGGCCCGGGGCGCGGTGTTCCTGCAGACCGAGGGCCGCCTGAAGGGCTGCTGGGTGATGCCGATCGAGAGCGACACCCCGGCCGCCGAGACCGAAACCACGGCGGCGGACGCCGAGGAGGATCAGCGCGAGAAGGTCATCGTCCGGTCGAACGGCACGGTGACGTATGTCGGCAAGGACATCGCGAATCAGTTCTGGAAATACGGACTGCTCGGACGCGACTTCTACTATCGCGTCTTCGACGCCCGCGATGGCCGCCCGCTCTGGGCGACGTCGTCGGAGCCATCGGACGCGGCGGGCGCGCCCGAGTTCGGCCGCGCGGCCGCGGTCTACAACGTGATCGATTCGGCGCAGGCCTACCTGCAGCAGCTGCTCAAGCAGGCGCTCGCGACGATGGGATTCCAGCGCGAGGCCGACGCGTCCACGCATTTTTCCTACGAAAAGGTCGCGCTCTCCCACGCGACCGCGCGAGCCCTCGGCTACGAGGACACCGAGGCGGACGGCAAACCGTTCGTGGAAGTTTCGGGCCGGAAAGGGCTCGGCGTGAAGGCCGACGACCTGATCGATCGCCTGATCGCCACCGCCGAGCATGAAGTTCGGACGCGCAACCCGGCACTGCCCGCCGCGGACAGCCGGCGGACGGCTGAGGCGGTTGCGGTCGCGGCAGTGCGGTACTTCCTGGTCAAGTTTTCGCGCGGGAAACTCATCGCGTTTGACATCGACGAGGCGCTGAGCTTCGAAGGCGAGACGGGACCGTATCTGCAATACGCGGTCGTGCGAGCGGGCAACATCCTGGCCAAGCTCGCGGACCGGGACGCGGTCAGCGAAGCGGACGTCATCGCGCGGCTGCCGACGTTGGGCCTCGGTCCGCTCACGTCCGGAGACGAAGCCGACGAGCTGTGGGGACTGATCCTGGAGGCCTCGCGGCTCGACGAGATGGTCGAAACGGCGGTGCGTAACCTCGAGTTGTCCGTGGTCGCGAAATACGCGTTCGGTCTGGCGCAGGCGTTCAATGCGTTCTACCACCGGCAGCAGATTCTCAAGGAAGAGCGCGAAGATGCCCGCTTGTGGCGCGCGGCAGCCGTCGTGCACGTCCGGCGGCAGCTGACACGCGCGCTCGATCTGATGGGCTGCACCGTGCCGGGCCGGATGTGAGGCGACGCCGATGACTGACGGACCCCTGATCGCGGCGGCGTGGCTGAAGCCGGATTACCGGGCCTCGATTGAAACGGCTGGCGGGCGCCTCAAGGAACTGTCGCCGGAGGACGCGGTGCCGGCGGCGCTCGAGGGCTGTGACGGTCTCCTGCTGACCGGCGGCCCGGACGTCGAACCGCGCGAGTACGGGGAAACGGACCGCCATCCGACGGTCGAGACCGATTCGGCACGCGATCGCTGCGAGTTCGCGCTCGCGCGCGCGGCGATGGCGCGCAAGATGCCGATCCTGGCCATTTGCCGCGGCACGCAGGTGCTGAACGCGGCGGCCGGCGGCACCCTGATGCAGGACATTCCGAGCGCGCTGCCCGACGCGTTGAATCACCAGCAGGTCGAGCCGAAGAACGCGCTGGTGCACGACGTCACCGTCGAACCGCGGACCGCCCTCTGGTCGTTCCTCTCCTCCCGCCTGAGCGCCCAGCACACGATGGCCGTCAACAGCCGGCACCATCAGTCGGTGAAAGCGCTCGCACCCGGGTTCGTGGTGTCCGCGGTCGCGCCCGACGGCGTCATCGAAGCCATCGAGAAGCCGGATGCGCCGTTCTGTGTCGGCGTGCAGTGGCATCCCGAGAACTTCGTCGCCACCGGCGAGTTCCGCGGCCTGTTCGACGGCTTCGTGGCCGCGGCACGGCGCTACCGGTAACGCGCCCGCAGATCGCCGAAGCCGATCAGCTCCTTGGCCTCTTCATCCCAGAGCGCCAGGCGAAACGTCGTCACGCTGTCGGCGAGCGTGAGGACCGTTGCGCGGCCGAGCGCAGGGACGGCGTCCTGGGCGCGCTGAAGCTGGTAGTTCGGAATCCGCGACGCGACGTGGTGAATGTGATGGAGCCCGATGCTGGCCGTCGCCCACTGAAGCAGCGCCGGCATCCGGAAGTACGACGCCCCTTCCAGCCCGGCCGCGTGATAATTCCATGCCTCACGGTAGCGCCAGTAGGTGTCCTTATACTGGTGCTGCACGTAGAACAGGTACACGCCGAGCGATCCCGCAATCAACCAAATCGGAACCTGGATCAACAGGAAGGTGCCCACTCCGACCGCGTGGGACAGCAGCGCGATGACGCCGGCCAGTCCCAGGTTGGTGAACTGCACGCCGACCATTTCGCGCGTCCACGTGCGCGGGATGTCGAGCGGCAACCGGTGCTTGATGAGGAACAGCCAGATCGGCCCCGCAATGAGCATGACGGCCGGATGCCGGTACACGCGATACCGCAGCCGCTGCCAGCGTGAACGGCCGAGGTACTCGCGGACGGTGAGCGTCTCGATGTCCCCCAGGCCTCTGGCATCGAGGTTGCCGGACGAAGCGTGGTGGATGGCATGCGTTCGCCGCCAGTAGGAGTACGGCACCAGCGTCACCACGCCGAGCAGGCCTCCCACGATGTTGTTCGCGCGCTGGGACGGGAAGAAGGCGCCGTGTCCGCAGTCGTGCTGGAGCATGAACAGCCGCATCGTCATCGCCGCCGCAGGGACGGCCAGGACGAGCGTCAGCCAATAGCCGTACGCCAGGCTCCCATACATGCCGACCCAGAAGATCACGAGGAGGCACGCGGTGGAGACGAGCTGGAACACGCTCGTCCGCGTCACCGGCTGGCAAAAGGGCGCCAGCACGGCGTTCCAGTTGATTTCGGTGGGCGTCGAAGCGGCTTCGGACACACCTGGGCCTGCGCCAGCGGACATCTGATTGGATTATACGGGGGCCCGCGTGAACACGGCCACCGCTTCAACGTGCGGGGTGTTCGGAAACATGTCGAACCCGTCGAGCGAGGCCAGTTGGTACCCGCCGGTGATGAGTCTGGCCGCATCGCGCGCGAGTGTCGGCGGGTCGCACGACACATACACCAGTCGCGGGACCCGCCAGGCGGCCAGTCCCGCCAGCGCCTCCGCTGACACGCCGGTCCGGGGCGGATCGAGCACGACGACATCGGGCGGCGCCGATGGCCGACGCGCGACGACGTCCTCGACCATTTCAGGCGCGACCTGCAGGCGTTCGCTCCAGGGCGTCGCATTGACGGCCAGATCCGCTGCGGCGAACGGCTCGGCTTCCACCGCAAGCACCCGCGCCCCCCGTGCCGCGAGCGCCACCGAGAACAGGCCGACGCCCGCATACAGGTCGACGACGCGATCGCCAGGTGAGACGTCGAGCACGCGTCGCACGAGCGCCCCCAGCAGGTATCGATTGCCCTGAAAGAACGCCGGCGCGCGACGCGTCCATTCGGCCGCCTCCGGCAATGGCGACGCGCCGCCAAACAGCACATCAGCCGTGTCGGCGACGGCGTCGGTGCCGACAATCGTCTCGAGCCTGCCGCGCACCAGCGTCGTCACGCCGGTCACGTCCGCAAGGGCAAACCCCGCCGGCGCCACATCGTCGAGCCGCGCGCTGTCGCGGGGTTCGAGATGGATCACGCGCTGGGTGGCGGCTATGTTTTCTGAAATGACGAGGGCCTGGCAGTCACCCGCTCGGGGGCCGAGCGCCGCGAACACCGCCGCCGCGGCCTCAGTCGCGGCGGGCAGCAACTGGGCCGTGGCCGCGGCATCGCAGATGGTGTGCGTGCCTTCGAGGTAGTAGCCGAGTCGTCCCCCGCCGGCATGCAGTCTGGCGCGAAGGCGATATCCCGGCTCCGGGGAGGCCGCCACGTCCGGCGGCGCCTCGAGCGTCACGCGCGCGAGCCGGCGAAACGCATCGACGAGGATCTGCCGCTTGAGTTCGCGCTGCCGGTCGTACCGAATGTGCGCGAATGTCGATCCGCCACACGCCGGATCGTACAGGGGGTCGCGCCGGTCCAGGCTGGCCTCGAGAATCTCCGTGGCCGCCGCCCACCACACCTGTTTGGTCTTCTTCTCGACCCGCGCCCGCACGCGCTCGCCGGGGATCGCGCCGGAGACGAACACGATTCGTCCCTCGTGGCGCGCGAGCATGCGGCCGCCGGCCACGGGGCGTTCGATCGTGAGGTCGAGCCTCTCAGTCACAGTTCGAGCCACGGCAGGCCCACTCGATCGCGCAGCAGCCGATCGGTGGTCACCTCCACCGATCGCTGCCACACCTCAGCGGGCAACCGGCCTCGGTACAAAGCCAGATCCGCCTGCGCTTCGAGGACCAGCGCCGCGCGCAGGGCGTCCGGCGCGTACGTGCGGGCGGCCTCCGCGAGCTCGGCATCGAGCGTCGTCAGCCGGCTCACGAGCGCCTCGCGCGCCGCACCGCGCAGTTTCGCCGAGGACGCGCGGATGTCGGCCAGTTCATGCAGGACATGATCGCAGACATCACGCAGGCCGGACGGCACATCGAGCCGGCCGCCCACACGGCTCAGCCGGTCGATCGCGCGGTCGAGATGACGGCTGAGCGACTGGCGCTTCGGTTCGGCGAGTTCTTCGCCCCCACCCGGGGTCTGAAGACCCCCGGCTCCCTCGGCGAGACCCGGGGCTTCATCGGGATCGCTCCGCGCTCCAGTGAACCCGACCGCGCGGCGCCAGTTGTCGAACACGGCGCGCACATCCGGCTCGCAGAATTCGATCCGCAGCGGCCGCTTCGCCTGCCCTTCCCGATGCCGCTCCGTCTTCATGTCGATGCCGCGGTACACGACGCTTAGCGGCACGCCGGATATCGCCCACCCGCGCACGACCTCGAACCCGGCGCCGACAATCCGGACCAGATGGCCGGCGTTGGCGCGCGTGAGGTAGTCCTCCACGCGCCGGCAGTACTCGCCGATGTCGTCGGCGGACAGATTCGAATCCGGCTCACTCACGGCTCATTCGATCCCACAGCACTTCGCCAGCGACCAGTCGCTCGATTCGTCCGTCGGCTTCGACGACGAGCGCGCCGGTGTCGTCCACATCGCGCGCGACGCCCCGGCGGGCGCCCCGCTGATCATTCCAGCGAACGGCCGCGCCGCCAAGCCCGGCCCGCCCGAACTCCCGCCATGCGTCGACGACGGCGCCGCGCTCGCGCGGCCCGAGCGTCCGGACCACATCAGCCAGGGCGGCGATCACCTCCACCGCACACGCCGCGGCGTCGACCGGCCAATCGGTCTCCAGCTCAATCGCCGTCGCGCGGTCTCTCAGCACGGGCGGGAACGCGCTCCGGCGGACGTTGACGCCGATGCCGACGACCACGGCGTCGATGCGCGATCCCACGGACACCGACTCCGACAGAATGCCGGCGAGCTTCCGCCACGGCCGGCCGATGACGACGTCGTTCGGCCATTTGAGTTCGAAGGCGAGGCCGGTGGCCGCCGACAGCCCTCGCGCGGCGGCAACGCCGGCCGCCAGCGTGACGAGTGACAGCGCGTCACCCCACGCATCGCGTCGCACAATCGCGGAGAGGTAGAGGCCCGCGCCAGGCGGCGAGAACCACTCGCGACCGTGCCGCCCGCGCCCGGCGCGCTGCATGTCGGCGAGGATGACCGTTCCGTGCGGCGCCCCGCGGGCCGCGCGATCGAGCGCGACGTCGTTGGTCGACCCGACATCGGCGAGGTACTCCACTCGGGCGAACGGGCCGAGCCGGGGCGCGGCGATCGCCAGCGCGCGCGCGAGCTCAGCGGGCAGCGGATCCGGCATCCGTCGCCATCTCGAGGCTGATGTCCGCCGCGGGGGCGGAGTGCGTGAGCGCGCCGACGGACACGACATCCGCGCCGAGGCCGGCCAGCGCGGGGATCCGGTCCAGCGTGACGCCGCCGGAGATCTCCACCTTCGCGCGCCCGCCGATGCGGGCCACAGCCTCGCGCATCTCGGCGTCGCTCAGGTTGTCGAGCATGATGACGTCGGGCCGCGCGGCGATGGCCGCGTCCACCTCGGCCAGGCTCTGCGCCTCGACTTCGATCGACAGGGACACGGCCGTGGCGCGGGCCCGGCGCACGGCCTCGCCGACGCCGCCGGCCAGGCGGATGTGGTTGTCCTTGATCAGACACGGCGTCGTACAGCCCCATGCGGTGGTTCGTGCCGCCGCCGCAGAGGACCGCGTACTTCGCCAGCGCCCGCAGCGTGGGGATGGTCTTGCGCGTGTCGAGAATCGTCAGCCGGCCGCCCGTCGCGTCCACGAATCGGCGCGTCAGCGTGGCGATGCCGGACAGGTGTTGCAGGAAATTGAGCGCGGTCCGCTCGGCCGTGAGCAGCGCGCGCGCCGGACCCGCGAGTTCCGCCATCACCTCACCGGGACGGCACCGGCGGCCGTCCCGCACGCGGGGCGTGAACACGATCGACGGACCGACCTCGAGGAAGACCGCTTTGGCGACCTCCAGGCCCGCGACAACGCAATCGCTCTTCGCGATGAGGCGCGCGCTGGACCGCGCGTCCGCCGGCACCAGAAGCGTGGTGGTGACGTCGCCGGATCCGACGTCCTCGGCGAGGGCCCGCCGCACCAGGTCGAGGTACAGCCGGGGTTCGAGCGGCGTCATGGCTGAGCGGGCTTGGCCGGTTGAGCGGGCGCCGCAGGCGCCGCGAGTTCGACGGAGAAGTCGGCCCCAAACGTGACCTGCGCGGCGCCGGCATTGTTCCCCGCCAGGACGTCGTCGGCCACCAGTGGCCAGTCGGCACGAAGGCCCTCCGGCAGTTGCAGGACCTGGACGGGCACGCCGAATGCGGACTTGCGCAACGAGCGCTCGCGGCGAATCACCGCGGTCACGGCCGATGCCTGATCGAGGGCGCCCAGCGCCCCGGGGTCGGTCGCCCCGCCCAGCGCGGCGAGCATCTCCGCTTCGGTCGGCCAGTTCGCGCGATGGATGGATCCGTCCTGCCACCACGACCAGACTTCCTCGGTGACAAACGGGACGAACGGCGCGAACAGGCGCAGCATCACCGACAACGCGGTCAGGCAGGACGCCGTCGCCGACGCGGCGGCGGCGCTGTCGCCGGCCCGGCGCCGCTTCACGTGTTCGATGTGGTCATCGCAGAACCACCAGAAGAACGTCTCGGTCTCGCGCAGGGCCGCCGTGTACCTCGTACGCCTCGAAGTGGGCGCTGGCCGAGCGCACGATCTCGGCCAGGCGGCTCAGCATGCCGCGGTCGAGGGCCTCCGTCACCGGGCCGACGGGCGCCGCCTTCCCCAGCACGAACTTGGACGCGTTCAGCAGCTTGATCGCGAGCTTCCGGCCCACCTGCATCTGGCCGGCATCGAACGCGGTATCCACGCCCGGTCCGCCCTTGGCGGCCCAGTAGCGCACGGCGTCCGACCCGTGCTCTTCGAGCAGCGCCATCGGCGTCACGACGTTGCCCTTCGACTTCGACATCTTCTTCCGATCGGGATCGAGCACCCACCCCGAAATCGCGGCGTTCTCCCAGGGCAGCGATCCGGTCTCGAGATGCGCGCGCAGGACGGTCGAGAACAGCCAGGTGCGAATGATGTCGTGCGCCTGGGGGCGCAGGTGCATCGGATAGGTCTGCGCCCAGAGCGCCGGATCGGATTCCCAGCCGCACACGATAAACGGCGAGAGTGACGACGTGGCCCAGGTGTCCATGACGTCCGGGTCGCCGGTGAAGCCGCCGGGCTGGTCGCGCTGATCGGCGCGGAATCCCGCCGGCGCATCCGTGGACGGATCGATCGGCAGCGCGGATTCGTCGGGCAGGAGCCGGGCGGCGTAGTCCGGCGCGCCATCGGCGCCGACGCGGTACCACACCGGGAACGGCACGCCGAAGAACCGCTGCCGGCTGACGCACCAGTCGCCGTTCAGGCCGTTGACCCAGTTGTCGTAACGCGCGCGCATGTGCGGCGGGAACCACCGCAGGGCCTCGCCGCGCGCAATCAGCGCCGCGCGGAAGTCCATCGTCTTGATGAACCACTGGCGGCTGGTGATGATCTCGAGGGGCCGGTCGCCCTTCTCGAAGAACTTCACGTGATGGGTGATCGGGCGCGGGTCGCCGATGAGGTGACCCGATTCGCGCAGCAGGTCGACCATCCTGGCGCGTGCCTTGGTCGCGGACAGGCCGGCCAGCGTGTCGTAGGCGGTTTGCGCGGCTGGCGCATCCACGGACGGCCAGCCCGGCGCGCCCCAGGTGACCGGCTTCAACGCGCCGTTCGGCTGGAGGACGGCGCGCACCGGCAGCGCGAGTTCCCGCCACCAGGTCACGTCGGTCACGTCGCCGAACGTGCAGATCATCGCGATGCCGCTGCCCTTCTCGGGATCGGCGAGCGGATGCGGCCGAATCGGCACCGGTGTCTGGAACAGCGGCGTCAGTACTTCGCGGCCAAACAACGCCTGATAGCGGGCGTCATCGGGGTGCGCCACGAGCGCCACGCACGCCGGGATGAGCTCCGGCCGTGTCGTTTCAATCTCGACGTGCGGCACCGGACTATCGGTCTGGCGCATCGGGAACCGCACGCGGTGGAACGCCCCGGGCATTTCGCGATCCTCGAGTTCGGCCTGCGCAACCGCGGTACGGAAGTCCACGTCCCACAGCGTCGGCGCTTCGAGCTGGTACGCCTCGCCGCGCGTGAGCAGGCGGAGAAACGCGAGCTGTGACACGCGGCGCGCCGGACGTCCAATCGTGGCGTAGGTCAGCGACCAGTCGACTGAGACACCGAGGTGGCGCCACACCTGCTCGAACGCCTTCTCGTCCTCGGCCGTCAGCGTGGCGCAGAGCTCCACGAAGTTCGGGCGCGAGATCGAGACCGGGTGCTTGGCGGGTGTAGCCGGCGCCGTAAACGCCGGATCGTACGGCAGCGACGGATCGCAGCGCACGCCGTAGTAGTTCTGGACGCGACGCTCGGTGGGCAGCCCGTTGTCGTCCCAGCCCATTGGGTAGAACACCGCACGGCCGCGCATGCGCTGGTAGCGCGCGATCACATCGGTATGGGTGTAGGAGAACACGTGCCCGACGTGCAGCGAGCCGCTGACGGTGGGCGGCGGCGTGTCGATCGCATAGACGCGGCTTCGGGCGGCGGAGCGGTCGAAACGGTAGACCGCATCGGCCTCCCAGTGCGACGTCCACTTGTCTTCGAGGCCCTCGAGGACCGGCTTGTCAGGAACGTGTGCCATCGGGCCGCGATCAGTCCGGATTCGCTTTGATCTTCTCGATCTCTTCCCGGATCAGGCGTTCGGCCGTGTCCAGCACGATCCGGCGGACGAGGTCGTCGGTCATGCGGACGAGCACGCGCCGGACGGCGTCTTCAATCGAGGCCTCGGAGACGGTCGCCGGCAGCACGCCGGCGGGCTGCGCGGATTGCTCAGCCGCCAGCAGCGCGGTGAACGCGTTGGCCAGTGTGACCCTCGGCGCAGGCGTCGCGGCGGGAACGGCTGGCGCGACGGGCGGCAGCGGCGCGGCTGCGGGAAACGGCATCGGCGCCGGCGCCGGCGCCGGCGCGCCCAGCCCCGAGTCCCAGATCGGACCGACGGGCAGTTCGAGCGACTCGACCGGCGCCTGAGCGTGTGCGGCGGGCGCAGCCTCGCGCTCGCGCGGCGCCATGCGCAGGAACGCCGACTCCGGCCGCAGCGGTTTCGCCGGATCGGCGTCTGCCGGTTCGGCGGCCGGACGACCGCCGGCCGGCGCGGGGGCCGGCCCGGGCGCGTCGGCCGGGCGTGGCGCCGCTGGCTTCGCCATCCGGTCGCGCTGATCGATCAGTTCCTTCACGCGCGAAACGACCACCTGCGGCTCGAAGGGCTTGAGGATGACGCCATCCGACCCGACATCGCGCGCGCGCTCCTGATCGACCGGTTCGAACGCCCCGGCCAGCAGGAGCACCGGCACGTCCTTCAAGCGCGGCACGCGGCGGATATAGGCCGCGAGCGCATAGCCGTCCATTTCCGGCAGGTCCACGTCCAGCAGCACGATGTCCGGCTGCTCCGTCTCGAGCATCTGCATCGCGCGGCGGCCGTCGCCGACCGACGTGACGCGCACGTCCTCGTGCGCAAACGTGAGTTCGATCACACGCTGGATGGTGATGCTGCCGTCGGCGAGGAGGAGGGTTCGGCTCATGACGTCAGACCGCCTCTGCGCGAGGCGGCACGGCCTGGTTGATGAAGTCGATGATCTGCTGCATGGGACTGCCCGGCAGGAAGATGCCCGTCACGCCCATGGCCTGCAGTTTGGGAATGTCCACGTCGGGGATGATGCCGCCGACCAGCACGCGCACGTGTTCGAGGCCCTTCTCCCGCAGGAGCGTCATCAGCTTCGGACAGATGTGCATGTGCGCGCCGCTCAGGATCGACAAGCCGATGACGTCGGCGTCCTCCTGGAGCGCGGTCGCGGCAATCTGTTCGGGCGTCTGCCGCAGGCCGGTGTAAATCACTTCCATGCCGGCATCACGCAGGGCGCGGGCGATGACCTTGGCGCCGCGGTCGTGGCCGTCCAGGCCTGGTTTGGCAATGACTACTCGCGTTTTGCGCATGCGCCTTATCCGACGGGTGCGGCCACAACCGGCCCGAACCCTTCAAGCAGTGCAAACATCGTACCTCATCCGGGGGCGCAAACCACCCCTAGATCGAGGGGACTTCCTCGTATTCGCCCCACACTTCGCGGAGGGCGTTGCACATTTCACCCACCGACGCGTACGCCCGCACGCATTCGAGCAGCGGGTACATCGTGTTCGCCGTGCCGCGGGCGGCCTCGCGGAGCCCGGCCAGCCCGCGCTGCACGCGCGCCTCGTCGCGCCGCGCCCGCACCTGCGCGAACCGCGCCTGCTGGGCCCCGGCCGCGGTCTCGTCGATGTAGAGAATCGACATCGGCGCCTCGTTCTCTTCGACGTAGGCGTTCACGCCGACGACGAGCTTCTCCTTCTTCTCGACCGCCTGCTGGAACCGGTACGACGACTCGGCGATCTCGCGCTGCGGGTACCCGTGTTCGATGGCCGCGACCATGCCGCCCATGCGATCGATCGTGTCGAAGTACTCGTAGGCGCCCCGCTCCATGTCGAGCGTCAGCCGCTCGACGAAATAGGATCCGGCGAGCGGATCGACGGTCGCCGTGACGCCGCTTTCGTGCGCGATGACCTGCTGCGTCCGGAGCGCCAGCGTCGCGGCCGCGGCGGTGGGCAGCGCCAGCGCCTCGTCCAGCGAATTGGTGTGGAGCGAATTCGTGCCGCCCAGCACCGCGGACAACGCCTGCAACGCGGTGCGCACCACGTTGTTGTACGGCTGCTGCGCGGTCAGCGACACGCCGGCGGTCTGCGTGTGGAAGCGCAGCTTCAGCGATCGCTCGCTCTTCGCGCCGAACCGCTCGCGCATCACGCGCGCCCAGATCTTCCGGGCCGCCCGGTATTTCGCGATTTCTTCGAAGAAGTCGCTGTGCGCGTTGAAGAAGAACGACATGCGCGGCACGAAGTCGTCCACGTCCAGCCCCGCGTCCACGCCCCACTGCACGTACTCGATGCCGTCGCGCAGCGTGAACGCCAGTTCCTGCAGCGCGGTTGAGCCGGCCTCGCGGATGTGGTACCCGCTCACCGAAATCGTGTTCCACTTCGGCACTTCCTTCGCACAGAAGCCGAAGATGTCCGTGATGAGGCGCATCGACGGCCGCGGAGGGAAGATGTATTCCTTCTGGGCGATGAATTCCTTGAGGATGTCGTTCTGAATCGTGCCCGAGAGCGTCTTCCAGTCCGCGCCCTGCTGCTCGGCCACCACCAGGTACATCGCGAAGATCATCGGGGCCGGGGAATTGATCGTCATCGACGTCGTGATGTCGGCGAGCGAGATGCCCTCGAACAGCCGCTCCATGTCGGCCAGCGTCACCACCGACACGCCGCATTTCCCGACTTCGCCGAGCGACAGCGGGTCGTCCGGATCGCGCCCCATCAGCGTGGGCAGGTCGAACGCCACGCTGAGACCGGTGCCGCCCGCCGCCAGGAGGTGCTTGTAGCGCTCGTTGGTCTCCTCGGGCGTCCCGAATCCCGAGAACTGGCGCATCGTCCACAGCTTGCCGCGGTAGCCGCTCGGGTGAATGCCGCGCGTGTACGGAAACGTGCCCGGGTCCGCCAATTCCCGGCCGTAGTCGAAGCCAGGCAGGTTGTCGGCGGTATACAGGCGATCGATCGGGCGGCCGGAAATCGTGGTGAATGACGCGGCCCGTTCCCGATCCACTTCAGCAGATTTCATGAACGAATATTATAGGTCCTATTCGTCCTTGGCCGCCGAGCGAAGCATCATGGCGGCGGCGATCAGGACGACCACCACGACCAGCCAGCGCACGTACGCCAGCGGCATCTCCTTGACGACCAGGGCCGCGATCAGCACGGCTGGCACGCCGCCGAGGCCGAGCGCCAGCGCCGCGCGCGGCGAATAGGACCCCGCCTTCACGAATTTGGCGCTGCTCACGGGCATCAGGAACGCGCACGACCCCATCATGATCGGAAACGCGGCCTTCGCGTTCATGCCGAGCAGGCCGACGAGAATCATGCAGGGCGCGTAGAGGCCGATGCCCAGCGTCATCAGGGCGCCGAGGGCGAAGTTGCCGACCAGTCCGATCGCCAGCCTCGCGCCCGTCAGGTCGAGCGTGCCGGCCCCCAGACCGCCCGTCACCAGTTTGGCGCCTTCGCTCGCCAGGTAGCCGCCCTCGACGAGATTACGCCAGGAGAACAGCACCGCGGCCACGAGCAGCGCCGTGCCCATGCCGATTTGCACGTTGCGCTTCGGCCAGCCGGCCACGATGCCCGCGCCGAGCCACGCGCCGGCGACGGCCGCCGCGATCATGAGAATCAGCGTCGTGACGTCCACGCTGATGGTGAGCGTGAAGATGAACGCCTGCGTGATCGTCGGCAGCGTATGGCCGACATTGAGCGTGCCGGGAATCAGCCGGTCCGGCACGACCTTGAAGAACTTGAAGACCGCGGTCGTGGGCGCGAACGACCCGATGCCCAGCGTGTCGAAGAAATTGGTCACGAACCCCGTGCCCAGTTCGAGCGCGGTCTCGTTCGGCTTCGCCTTCGTGAGGGCGGTCCACCAGTAGACGATGTAGAACGCCCCGATGCCGGCCAGCGCCGCAATCAACCCGCCGAGGGGCGTCCAGACCTGCGCCACGATTTGCGTCCACAGTGCAGCCATGGCCGCGGATGCTAACACACACAGGGAACGACGGGCTTGCCCGCCGAAGCCCGAAGGGCGAAGGCGGGAACGGGAATGGGAACTGGAGAATCAGCCGGTGACGCGAATCCCGAGCAGGCGGACGGTCTTGTCCGTGGGCGTGACGGCGGTGATTTCGATCAGGTAGTCGCCTTGCGGCAGCGAGGCCAGGCCGAGGTCGACTTCGAAGGTGCCGGGCTTGTCGGCGACCGCCGTCGGCGCGGGCAGCGCGGCGAGCGGACCGCCGGCCCGATTCAGCAGCCGCAGGGACACCTCGGGCGTGACGCCGCCGGGGCCGTAGGCGTCGAACCGCAGGAGCAACCGCTCGGTGCGCGAGAACTGGCGCGTGGCCGACGGCATGGCGGTCGGCGTGGATTGAATCGCGGCGACGTCGCGGGCCGTCCGCGCGCGGAACACCAGCGGCGCGGTGATCGCCGCGCGGGGTCCGCTGAAGTCCGGCACCAGATCGGTCACGTCTTCCGTGTCGAGCTTCTGGCCGCGCGCGTTTTCGCTCACGATCCGGATCCGGATCGGGCCGGCCGGCGCGGCAAACGTCACCCGGCCGGACGGCCGGAGCGCGTTCGGATCGCGCGGCACGGCCCCGCGGAACAGCACTTCGCTGCCCGACGACGCCGTGAGCGTCACCTGCTCGACGCGGTCCTCTGGCAACGTGCCCAGGCCGGGCGGCGTCTCCCACACGACCGTCACCTGCGCGCGCTCGGCGTCACCGCGGACCGCGCCCAGCCAGAGCACCACGTTGCGGCGGCTCGTGGGCTCCACGACGGCGGCGAGCGTGTCGAGCGCCGTGGCCACCTCCTCGGGCGGCCCGGCTTTGGGCGGTTCGGACGCGCGCTTCAGTTCCTCCTCCGAGTACGCCCAGTAGCCCTTGCGCGCGTGGACCTCGACGTCCTTGCGGTTCACGCGCACGTCGATCTCGTGGAACCGGCCGTCGCGCGGCGCCAGCGACGACGTGTAGCCCAGCAGGTAGTAGGAGCTGAGCGACTGGACCATCCGCTTGAGATCCGGCAGCGGGTCGTTCCTGCCGACGATCGCCCGGCCGTCGGTCTCGTCCGCGATGATGCGCAGCGAATCGATGGCCTCGTTCAGGATCCGCTGATCGGCCTGGGGATCGACGAAGTCGCCGGCCCCGAACTCGCTGGGCGCCAGACCGCGCGGATCGAGGGTGTAGATCGCCGTGTTGCCGCGGGCGGCCACCGAGAAGATGGGCCGCATGCGCAGCTGCAGGTCCGAGCTGCGGAAGAACTCGTAGGACTCCTGCGCCTGGCTCGGGTTCGGCGCCGCGACGGTCCGAGGCGGAAACAGGCTGCTGCTCGTCCGCGCGCCGGCAGGAATGTTCGCGGCCATGCCTTCGCTCACGAACAGGATGGTCTTGCGGCCGTCGCGCAGCGTCGCCATGAGGGCGCAGGCGCTTTGCATCGTGCGAATCACGAGGTCGTTGCGGATCGATTCCTGGACTTCCGGCGGCTGGTCGGCGAAGTACTCCTCGTACCGGTATTTCGTCTTGTAGTTGTACTTGCGCCCCTCGAACTGCATGATGGCGGCCGCGGTGCCGTCATGATCGCGCGAAAACGTCACGGCCGCGATCGGGGTCAGCGGATACAGCAGCGCGACCAGGTCGTGCGGCGTCAGCGTCTGGACCCACTTGGCGAGCGACTGGCGGATGTACTGCGCGTTGCCCTGCCGCGTGTGGTACTCGTCCAGGAAAATGATGAACAGCCGGTTCTCGGGATTGGCGGTCTCGCGGTCCATCTGCGACTGGGAGAGGATCTGCGGCAGCGGCTCCGCGCCCCGCACGTTGCTGTCGTCAATCTGGACGAACCGGAAGCTGTCGATGGTCTGGACTTTCCCGGACTCGCGAATCTCGAAGTCCTCGGACCTGAGGTCGGTCACCGGCCGCCCCTGGCGGTCGGTCACGGTGGCGTCGACACTGATCGCATCGATCCGCGTCCGGAACGCGGGCTGTTGCGGGTCCTGCGCGGGCGGCACCGGACGCGCACCGGTCCCCTGCGCAGCGAGCATCGCGCACGCGCCGAGCGCGAGGCACAACATCGTGAGGGGCCGGCGGATCATAGGCACTTCCCGGCGCGGACAGCCGCGCCCGACAGGCGTTGGAGCGTATTGAGAATGATAACATCGGCCGCATGACGACCCCGACGACCGACGCGATGCTCCCCCTCACCCAACTGACCGAAGACGAACAGCTGCTCCAGCAGAGCGTGCGCGAATTCGCCCAGAAGCAGATCCGGCCGCTCGTGCGCGAAATGGACGACCACGCCAAGTTCTCCAAGGCCCTGCTGCAGCAACTGTTCGAGCTGGGCGTGATGGGCATTGAAATCCCCGAATCCCACGGCGGCAGCGGGGGCCGGTTCTTCCACGCGGTGCTGGTGGTCGAGGAGCTGTCGCGGGTCGACCCGTCGGTCGGCGTCCTGGTGGACGTGCAGAACACGCTGGTCGTGAATGCGCTGCTGCGGTGGGCCAACGCCGACCAGCAGGCCCGCCTGCTGCCGGGACTGGCGGCGAGCCAGGTCGGCGCCTACGCGCTGTCCGAAGCCGCGTCGGGCAGCGACGCGTTCGCCCTGCAGACGCGGGCGCGGCAGGACGGCGACGGCTACGTGATGCAGGGGCGCAAGCTCTGGATCACGAACGCCAACGAGGCCGACATCTTCATCGTGTTCGCGACGGTCAATCCCGAGGCCGGCTACCGCGGCATCACGGCGTTCATCGTGGAGCGCGGCATGCCGGGGTTCACGATCGGCAAGAAGGAAGACAAGCTGGGCATCCGCGCGTCGAGCACCTGCGAGCTGATCCTCGAGGACTGCCGGGTGCCCGCGTCCAACGTCATCGGCGAGGTCGGCAAGGGCTACAAGGTGGCGATTGAAACCCTGAACGAAGGCCGCATCGGCATCGCCGCGCAGATGCTGGGCCTCGCCCAGGGCGCGCTCGATCACACGATCGCCTACACGAAGGAACGCAAGCAGTTCGGCAAGGCCATCGCGGACTTCCAGGGCGTGCAGTTCCAGCTCGCGCGCGCCGCGACCGAGATCGAAGCGGCGCGCCTGCTCACGTACAACGCGGCGCGCCTGCGCGACCTCGGCCGGCCGTTCCTCACCGAAGCGGCCATGTGCAAGATCTTCGCGTCCGAAGTGGCCGAACGCACGGCCTCCCTGGCCGTCAACCTCTTCGGCGGCAACGGCTTCGTGAAGGAATATCCCGTGGAGAAACTCTATCGGGACGCGAAGATCGGCCAGATCTACGAGGGGACGTCGAATCTGCAACTGCAGACGATCGCCAAGCAAATGCTTGGCTAGTCCAGCGTCCATCGTCCCTGGTCCAGAGTGCGGCTTGTGGTGCTGTAGTCCTGCAGTCCAGCGTGGGGCGGCCGGCGTCCACCGGACTCTGGACTCTGGACTCTGGACTCTGGACTACCAGGACTGCATGTCGCACTAGGGACGCTGGACTATGGACGATGGACTATTACCGTCTTCGGTCCATCAACTGTTCCGCAATGATCATCCGCTGCACTTCCGACGTGCCCTGGTAGATCTCTGCCGCGCGGACGTCGCGGAACAACCGCTCGACGGTGGAGCCGCGGCGATAGCCTTCTGAAGCGAGGATCTGCATCGCGCGATCGGCGGCCCGGTGGGCCGCTTCCGACGCCAGCAGTTTCGCCATCGCGGCCTCGAGCACCACGCGCGGCGCGCGCGTGTGGCTGTCGGCCGCGCGCCACATCAGCATGCGCGCCGCCTGCAGTTCGGTGGCCAGGTCCGCCAACTGGAACTGCACGGCCTGGAAGTTGCCGATCGACTGGCCGAACACCTCACGGCGCCGCGCGTACGCGAGCGCCTCTTCGAGCGCAGCCTGCCCGACACCCAGCGCCTGCGCCGCGATGGCGATGCGCCCGCCTTCGAGCGCGCGCATGGCCAGACGGAACCCGCGGCCGGTTTCCCCGAGCAGGGCGGCCGGGTCCACGCGCACGTCCCGGAACACCAGATCCATGCAGCCGAGGCCGCGGACGCCCAGCGAATCGGTGGCGCGGCGCGAAATGCCCGGCGTGTCCAGCGGCACCAGAAACGCGCTGATGCCACGCGCGCGGGCGCCGGGCTCGGTCGTCGCAAACACGATGGCCACGTCGGCCACCTCGGCGTTGGCGACCCAGACCTTGGTGCCGTTGATGACCCAGCCGAGCTCGTCCAGGCGCGCGACCGTCTGCTGGTTCGCGGCGTCCGACCCGGCGTTGGCCTCCGACAGCGCAAACGCACCAATGGCGCGGCCGGACGCGAGCGGCGCCAGCCAGCGCTCGCGCTGCGCCTCGCTGCCGAACCCGGCCAGCGGCTCGGCCACGAGCGAGTTGTTCACGGTCAGGATGACGGCCAGCGTCGCGCTCGCCTGCGCCACCGCTTCGATGGCCATCGCGTACGTCAGGTAGTCGCGTCCCGCGCCGCCGGCCGGCTGCGGAATCGTCACGCCCAACAGGCCGAGCGCGGCCGCCTCGGCCACGAGCGCACGCGGGTACTCGGCGGTCTCGTCAATCTTCGCCGCCGCCGGCGCCACACGGTCGCCCGCGAACGCGCGGACCCTGGCGAGATAGGCTTCCTGGTCTGGCGAAAGCGAAAAGTCCATGGTGGAGAATTGATCTGGCTATCGGGCTATTGATCTATTGATCTATTTGGTGTCACGCGTGAACGGTGACGCGCCACTTGTTAGTTGTTAGTTGTTAGTTGTTAATTTCCTGAACACTTCCCGCAACCGTACGGCCGTCGCCGGCAGTTCCTCCGGCAACACCCGCGTTTCCCCCACCACCGACATGAAGTTCGTGTCGCCGTTCCAGCGCGGCACGAGGTGCACGTGCAGATGATCCTCGATGCCGGCACCGGCCGGCTTGCCCAGGTTGAGCCCGACGTTGAAGCCGTGCGGCGCGTATTCCCGCGTCAGCACGCGCTCGCACAACTGGCTGAGCGAGATCAATTCGACCAGTTCCTCGCGGTCGAGCTCGGCGAGGCGGCCGGCATGGCGATGCGGCACCACCATCAAGTGGCCGTTATTGTAGGGGAACTTGTTCAGGATGACGTACGCCCGCGCGCCGGCGTGCACGACGAGCGGCTCGCGATCGATCGCCGCCAGGGCCGCGCAGAAAATGCATCCGGGAGGTGTGCCGGCGGCGGCAGTCACGTAGGTCAGTCTCCAGGGCGTCCAGAGGCGATCCATGCCGGAGCCGCCACGGCCCTTAGCCGTCGACCGATTCGGAGGAATCGTCGACGCGCCCGGTCCGGTTGATGAGGTCCTTCAGTTCCTTGCCGGGCTTGAAATACGGAACCTTCTTCGGCGGCACGTCCACCTTGTCGCCGGTCTTCGGATTGCGTCCCTTGCGTGGCTCGCGCTGCCGCAGCCGGAAGCTCCCAAACCCGCGCAGTTCGATCTTCTCGCCGCGGTGCAACGCGTCGACGATGCTCTGAAACACCGTGTCGACGATGACCTCCGAGTGCTTCTTCGTGAGGTCCGACACCCGCGAGACTTCTTCGACGAGCTCGGCTTTGGTCATACAGCGGGTTCCGGGGTTCCGGGGTTCCGAGGTTCCGGGGTTCCGGTTCCGAGGTTCCGCGGTTCGGGTTCTGGGTTCCAGGTTCTGGGTTCCAGGTTCTGGGGTCTGGGGTCAGTCCTGAACCTCGAACCTCGAACCCGAACCCCGGAACCGTGGAACCGGAACCCCGGAACCTCGGAACCCCGGAACCCCGGAACCGGCATGATCACTTCAAATTCCTGAAATGATCTCCCAACGTCACTTCCGGCCGCCCGGTGATCTCCGTGTAGGCTTCCCAGTCGGCGCGGAACTCGGCGTCCTTCAGCGCGCGGATGCTGAGGCCGATCTTGCGCTCCTCGGGCACCAGGCGGATGATCTTCATCTGATAGGGCTCGCCCGCACGCAGTTCGAGCTTCTCGCCGCCCTGCGACGAATCGAACTCCGACACGTGAATCAACCCCTCGATGCCTTCCGCCAGCTCGACGAAGGCGCCGAAGTTGGTCAGCCGGACCACCTTGCCCTCGACGACATCGCCGACCTTGTGCTTGTCGAAGAATTCCTTCCAGATGCCGGTCTGGAGCTGCTTCAGGCCCAGCGACAACCGCTGGTTGTCGGCGTCGATGCTGAGCACCTGCGCCTCGACCGTGTCGCCCTTCTTCAGCACTTCCGACGGGTGCTTGATCTTGCTCCACGACATGTCGGAGATGTGGATCAGGCCGTCGATCCCTTCCTCGACCTCCACGAACCCGCCGAACTCGGTCAGGTTGCGCACCTTGCCGGTGATCGTCGTCCCGACCGGATACTTGCCGGCCAGTTCGTGCCACGGATTCGTCTCGACCTGCTTCAGGCCGAGCGAAATGCGGCGCGCGCTCGGATCCACGCCGAGCACCATCGCCTCGACCTGGTCGCCCTGGTTGAGGATCTTCGACGGATGCTTGACGCGCTTGCTCCACGACATTTCCGAGACGTGGATCAGCCCCTCGACGCCCGGTTCGAGTTCGATGAACGCGCCGTAGTCGGTCAGGCTCACGACCTTGCCGGTGACGCGGATGCCCACCGGATACCGGTCGATGCTGTTGCTCCACGGATCGGCCACGATCTGCTTGTGGCCGAGCGAGACGCGCTCGGTGCCCGGATCGTACTTGAGCACGATGACGTCGATTTCGTCGCCGACGCGCACGACTTCCGACGGGTGCGTCACGCGCCCCCACGACATGTCGGTGATGTGCAGCAAGCCGTCGATGCCGCCGAGATCGATGAACGCGCCGTAGTCGGTCAGGTTCTTCACGGTGCCGCGCAGCACCTTCCCCTCCGCCAGCGTGTCCAGCGTCGTCTTCTTCTTCTCGGCGTTCTCCTCCTCGAGGAGGATCTTGCGCGACAGCACGATGTTGCCGCGCTTCTTGTTGACCTTGATGACGCGCATGCGCAGTTCCTGCCCGCGCAACGCATCCAGGTTCCGCACCGGCCGCACGTCGATCTGCGATCCCGGCAGGAACGCGCGCACGCCGATGTCCACGGCGAGCCCGCCCTTGATGCGCTCGATGACGCGGCCGATGACCACCTTGCGATCCTGGTAGGCCTTCTCGACCTCGTCCCAGATCTTCATCTTCTCGGCCTTCTCACGCGAGAGCACGACGTACCCCTCGCGATCCTCGGTCCGTTCGAGCAGCACGTCGACCGTGTCGCCGGGCTGCGCCGTGACCTGGCCGGTCTCGTCG
Source organism: uncultured Acidobacteriota bacterium (assembly GCA_963751445.1). Taxonomy (GTDB): domain Bacteria; phylum Acidobacteriota; class Vicinamibacteria; order Vicinamibacterales; family SCN-69-37; genus DASUGC01. The sequence goes on from CAVVUL010000011.1 coordinate 524,732, forward strand.
ATGAATTCCTCGATGGGAATGATGCCTTCGGACTTGAAGCCGACGTCCACGATGACTTCCGTCGGCGTCACTTTGACGACGGTGCCCTTGACGACTTCGCCTTCTGCGATGTTGCGGAAGCTCGTGTCGTAGAACTCGAGCAGGTTGGCGAACTCCTGGGGATCGATGTCGCCGCCGTGCTGCCTCGAGCCGCCTTGCAGGACTTGCACTTTCTTCGTCGCGTCGTTACCCATCTCGTTGGGGGTCCTCCTCAATGTCCGCCGGTCCCCCGGACGAACAGTTGCCGAATGAGCTTCGGCGGGCTGATTGTATAGATGCGCTTCGCAGCGATTGCGATAAGCACCGAATTATCCGACACTTAGCAGGGAAGGTCAACCAGCGACGACGGGAGCACGCACATGGCAAGAACCAGCAAGGCACGGCGCCGGCCCCGCAAGGGCGCGGCCCGAAAAGGCAAGCCGGCCGCCGGCAAGATCACGAAGAAACGGGCCAAATCGAGCCCCCGTCACGCCACGCGGGCCAGCCGGCCGGCTCGCCGCCCGGCCAGGCCAGCCCGGCGCCCGGCCAAGCCAGCCCGTCGCCCGGCCAAGCCAGCTCGGCGCCCGGCCAAGCCGGCTAGGCGCCCCGCGAAGGCCGCCAAGCGCTTGACGAGGCCCGTGAAGCGCCCGGCACGTGCGCGGCAATCCACGCCCGCGCGGCCCAAGACCAACGAGACCCAGGCCCGTGTCCGCCCGCGAACGGTCACGCGGCCGCCCCTGGACCGCGCCCGCCGCATCCTCGCCGACGACGAGCGCCTGGAGTTGGCCGAGGCGACCGCGAAGGCCGACCGGCAGGACGACAACCTGACCGCCTCCGCGCACGCGGGACACGACGCGCTGCGCGCCGAACTCCGGCTGCACACCGAAGCGGGTCCCGAGATGACGGCAGGCGACGTGGACGCCAGATGGCAGGACGCATACGCCGTGGGCGACGAAGCGCCGGGCGGCGACAATCCCACGCCCGATCAGGGTCGCGTGGACGAAATCGGCCGCGCGCTGGGCATCGAATACCAGGACGGCCAGGAACTGCAGGGCGGCGAGGAAGTGCTGGAACGCGACCGCCATCGCTGGGAGATGGACCCCGCGTCGTCCGACGATTGGCCAGAAAAGAAATAGTCGGACTCAGGACGACTGCGGACTCTGGACGCGGGACTCTGGACTCTGGACTATCCCCCCAGCTTCACGGTCACCATCGCCATCACGCGATTGACGACATCGTCTATCGCGATCCCGGTCGTATCCAGATAGATGGCGTCCTGGACGCGTGTCAGCGGCGACACCGCGCGTGTGCTGTCGAGCGTGTCCCTGGCCTCGAGGGCCTTCGCGACGTCGGCCAGTCCCGTGGTGTCGCGGCTTGCCGCCCGCGAATCGTCGTGCGTGCGGCGGCGGGCGCGCTCCTCGGGCGACGCATCCAGGAACACCTTCACATCCGCATCCGGGAAGACGACCGAGCCGATGTCGCGGCCTTCCATCACCACGCCGCCGGCGCGGCCGTAGGCGCGCTGACGCTCGACCAGCACGGCTCGCACCGGCGCATGCCGGGCGACGATGGCGGCGGCGCGATCCATTTCGGGCGTGCGGATCGCCTGCGTCACGTCATGGCCGTCGATGAGGATGCGGCCGTTGACCTCGATGACCGCCGCCGCCGCGAGCCGCGCGATCGCGTCGGCGTCCGACAAATCCACGCCGTCGTGGCCGGCGAGCCACGCCACGGCGCGATACATGGCGCCGGTATCGACGTGGCGATAGTTCAATCGCTGGGCAATCGTGCGTGCGACGGTGCCCTTGCCGGCGCCGGAAGGGCCGTCGATGGCGATGATGAGACGGCGTGCGGACATGCGGACCCAGTATTATGACCCCGATGCCCGCGCCCGGAACACGGCGCCGCACGTGGAGATGGACGGCACGCTGGCGAGCCTCCCTGCTCGCGCTCGTCGCCATCGCGACGCTGTCGTGGCTGGCGGCGCCGTACGTCGCGAGTGCGGCGCTGCTGATGGACATGACCGGCGCGGCGCCGGCGCTGCGGCGATGGTTGCCGGTCCGCGCGCGCGAGGTCGCGTCGTTCGACGTCGCCGTGCCGACCCGCCACGGCGCCATTCCGGCCCGGGTGTACCGCTCGCCCGGCGGCCGCGGGCCGGCCCTGGTCATCTTCCCCGGCATTCATGGCGGCGGCGTGGACGAGCCGCGGCTCGTCGCGTTGTCGCGCCGGATCGCCGCGACGGGCGCGACGGTGCTCAGCGCGCCGCTGCCGGACTTGCGCCGCTATCAGATCACGCCGAGGTCCACCGACATCGTGGAGGACGTGACGCGCTGGATGGCGTCCAACCCGGCGCTCGCGCCGCACGGGCGCGTGGGCGTGGTGGGCGTGAGTTTTGCCGGCGGCCTGGCGCTCGTCGCGGCGGGACGGCCCGGCCTCGCCGGGTCGGTCACGGCCGTGTTCGCGCTCGGTGCGCACGCCGACCTGCCGGGTGTGATCCGGTACCTGTGTCTGGCGGAGGGCGCGCCCAGGACGCTCCTGCCGCCGCACGACTACGGCGTGGCGCTCATGCTGCGCGCATCACTGCCCCTGGTCGTGCCGGCCGAGTCAGGTGGCGGCGCTGGATGCGGCGATCGTCACGTTCCTGGACGCGTCCAGCGCCGAATCCACAAGCATGGACGAGGCGGCGCGGCTGCTCGCCCAGGCGCGCGCCGCCGAGCGCACCCTGCCCGAGCCCGCGCGGTCCCTTATGCATGGCGTCAACGAACGCCGCACGACCGAGCTCGGGCCCAGGCTGGCGCCGTTCGCGGAAGAAGTCGGCGGCGCGGCCGCGCTCTCCCCCGTCCGATCGCCCGCCACGCAGGTGCCCGTGTTTCTGCTCCACGGCGCCGACGACAACGTCATTCCGTCGAGCGAGTCCCTCGAACTCCAGCGGTATCTGTCAGCCGCGGGCAACACGCACGTCGAGGTCCTGCTCACGCCGCTGCTGACGCACGCGGACGCCAAACCCGCCGCGCGCGCCGGCGACCTCTGGCGACTGGTCAGTTTCTGGACACGGATGTGGAGGGGCTTCGAGGTGTTCCTATGACGAGCGTCCGCCGCCGGGCCGGCGGCCGGCCCGTTCGTCCGCTTGCGGGGGTCCGCCTGGGCGGCCGCTCGCCCGAACCGCGCGCACCGGCGGGTTTCGTGTCCCCGGGCGCGCCCTTCATCAAATCGCGGATCTCGCCGGGCGTCAGTTCGCGGAAGTCACCGGGGTGCAGGGCGGGATCGGTGACGTGACCGATCCGCACGCGCTTCAGGCGCGCCACCGGATGCGCGATCGCGTCAGCCATGCGGCGAATCTGCCGGTTGCGGCCCTCATGAATCACGATCTCGAGCACCGACTGCTCGCCGCGCTTGCCCGCGACGACGCGGCGCAACTGGACCTTCGCCGGCTGCGTGCGCTGCCCTTCCACCGGCACGCCGCGGCGCAACCGCTCCAGGTCGCGCTCGTCGGGCACGCCTTCCACCACGGCCTCGTAGGTGCGCTCCAGTTCGTAGCGCGGATGCGACACGCGCTCGGCGAACGCGCCGTCATTCGTGAGGATGATGAGGCCCTCGGAGTCGTAGTCGAGCCGGCCGACCGGATAGAAGTACCCGGTGAACCCCGCCCTCGCGATGAGGTCCACGACCGTGGTGCGCTGCTGCGGATCCGAACGCGTGGACATCACGCCGACTGGCTTGTTCATCAGCAGGTAGCGCTTGACCGGCGCCGTCTTCAGCCGCCGGCCATCCACCCGGATATCGTCCTGATCGGGGTCGGCCTTCGTGCCCAGTTCGGTCACGACGTGCCCGTTCAGCTCCACGCGTCCCTGCGTGATCAGCGTATCGGCCGCACGGCGCGACGCGACGCCATAGGCGGACAGGAGTTTGTTGAGTCGAACTGACGATGACACTTGTTGATCCTAACTAACAACGGACAACGAACAACTAACAGCTTACTGCGTGCACGCCGTCCTTGTTAGTTGTTCGTTGTTCGTTGTTAGTTTCAATGCACTGTCTTGTCCGTATCCGTCTCGAACGGCAACTCGCTCTGCGGCGCGGGTTCGTTGGGAATCTGCGGCAGGTCGAAGCCGAGCAGTTCCGACATGTCCTCCACCTTGGGGAGGTCGGCCAGGTCGTTCAGCCCGAAGCGGTCGAGGAACTCGCGCGTGGTGCCGTACAGGAACGGCCGCCCGACGACCGGTTTGCGGCCGACGACCTTGACCAGGTGGCGCTCGACCAGCGTGCCGAGCACGCCGACGGCATTGACGCCGCGAATCTCGGAAATCTCCGGCGCGGTGACCGGCTGCTTGTAGGCGATGACCGCCAGCGTTTCCAGGGACGCCACCGACAGCTTCTGCGTCGTCCGCTCGTGGAACAGGCGGCGGACCCATTCGTGGAGCTCGGCGCGCGTCACGATCTGGTAGCCGCCCGCGACCTCGACGAGCGTCAGGCCGCCCGGGCGCTCGTAGTCCTGCTTGAGCGCCTCGAGCGCGGCGACGATGTCCTCTTTCGGCTCGGTGTCGAGCAGCTTGGTGAGCGTCTTGAGCGTCACCGGCTCCGGCGACGCGAAGATCAGCGCCTCGACAATGGATTTCAACTCGGACATGGCTTCTAACCTTCGTGAGTAAACACCGGCGCTCCGTCCGGACGCGCGCGCTTGTAGACGCGAATCGGCCCGAAGTTGCCCCCCTGGAACACGCGGATCAGCTTCAGGCGGATCATCTCCAAAAGCGCCAGAAACGTCACGATCATTCCGGCGCGGGTCTGCACGTCGGCGAACAGGTCCTCGAAGCCGGCCGCATCGGTCTCCGACAGGCGCGCCAGCAGCTGCTCGATGCGCGTCTCGATCGGAATCTGCTCCGGCGGCAGCATGACGCGCGGCCGCGCGCGGGCCCGTTCCAGCACCTGGCGGAACGCCGCCATCAGGCTGAACAGATCCACCTCGATCTCCGGCTCCGGCGCCTCGCCGACGACCTCGGTAACGCGGCCGTCCGGCCGATGCCACATGGCGCTGCGCTGGATTTCCTTCTCGTGCAGGAGCTCGGCCGCCGCCTTGAACCGCTGGTGCTCGAGCAACCGGCGCACCAGCGCTTCGCGCGGATCTTCTTCGGGGTCGTCCTGCGGTGGGATCCGGCCGCGGCAGCAGCGTGCGCGACTTGATGTGAATCAGCGTGGCCGCCATCACGAGGAACTCGCCCGCGACCTCGATGTTGATCTCCTGCATCAGATCGAGGTAGTCGAGGTACTGCTGGGTGATGAGCGAGATGGGAATGTCGTAGACGTTCACCTCGTTGCTCTTGATCAGGTGCAGCAGCAGGTCGAGGGGCCCCTCGAAGTTGATCAGGCGAATCGGGTAGTCCTCGAGGACCGATTCGAATTCGAGCCGCTTCTGGGGATCCATGTCAGTAGGCCAGCTTCACGGCCTCGCGCACGCGGGCCATCGTCTCCTGGGCCACCGCGCGCGCGCGGCGGGATCCGTCGACGAGCAGGTCGCGCAAATCGCCCGGCCGCGCGAGCACCGCGCGGCGGCGCTCGCGGATCGGGTCGAGCATCGCGTTGATGGCGGCCGCCAGTTTCGTCTTCACTTCGACGTCGCCCACCTTGCCCGCGCGGTACCTCGCCTTGAGGTCGTCCACCTCGGCGCGATTCGGGTTGAACGCGTCATGGTAGATGAACACCGGATTGCCCTCGACCGTACCCGGGATGTCCGCGCGCACCCGCTTGGGGTCCGTGTACATCTGCCGCACCTTCTTGACGACGTCTTCGGGCGTGTCCGAGAGGTCGATGGTGTTGCCGTAGCTCTTGCTCATCTTGCGGTTGTCCAGGCCGGGCAGCCGCGGCGTCGGTGTGAGGAGCGGCTGCGGCTCGACGAACAGCTCGCCGTAGAAGTTGTGGAACCTGCGCACGACCTCTCGCGACAGCTCGAGATGCGGCACCTGATCCTCGCCCACCGGCACGTAGTGCGCGTTGTAGATGATCACGTCGGCGGTCTGCAGCAGCGGATAGCCGAGGAAGCCCAGATTCGACAGGTCTTTGTCGGTCGAGCTGATCGATCTGTTCCTTGTAGGTCGGCACGCGCTCGAGCCACGGGATCGGCGTCACCATCTGCAGCAGCAGGTACAGCTCCGCGTGCTCGGGCACGAGGGACTGCACGAACAGGGTGCTCGTCTCCGGGTCGATGCCGGCGCCGATCCAGTCCGCGACGTTGTCGAGCGCGTATTCGACGATCGGGCCGGTGTTGGCGTAGTCGCTCGTGAGCGCGTGCCAGTCGGCCACGAAGTAGAAGCAGTCGTATTCCCGCTGGAGCTGTTCCCAGTTCTGCAGCGCGCCGACCAGATGGCCGAGGTGCAGGCGGCCCGTCGGGCGCATGCCCGACACCACGCGTTTTCGCGTCGTCATACCAGCCAATCCGCAGATCGTGTCGGCGATGGGAAACACGAACTTGCCCAAGACGCCCCCAAACATCAACGCATACAGAATCAGGAAGCCGTACGGACGCAATTGATTCAGCGCGCGCGCCAGGGGCAGCGGCAGGAGGCCTCCCGCCACGTTGCCGCCGTCCAGCGGCGGCACCGGGATCAGGTTGAACACGGCCAGGATGACGTTCAGCGTCACCGCCCAGCCGAGGAACGCGGAGACGGTCGCCCCAGCACCCCGCTGCGGCCGCCGACCAGGATCAGGATCGCCGCCAGCGCCACGGCCACCAGGAGGTTGCTGATGGGCCCCGCCGCCGCAATCACGGCGAAGTCGCGGCGCGGCGACCGCAGGTAGCCCCAGTTCACCGGCACCGGCTTCGCCCAGCCGAACAGCGGCAAGCCGGACAGCATCGCCAGCAGCGGAAACAGCACGGTCCCAATCCAGTCGATATGCGCGAGCGGATTGAGCGTGATCCGGCCCTGCAGGCGCGCGGTCGGATCGCCCAGCTTGTCCGCGGTCCACGCATGCGCCGCTTCATGGACCGACAGGGACAGCAGCAGGATCACGAAATACGGGATCAGGATGTCGAGGGGCAGCAAAGTGGGATTGACGATATCACGTGCCGAAGTGCCGAATCACGGCATCAGCCGCCTGTCGGCCGACGACCCGGGCCAGATCGTCGCGGCTGGCCCGCCGGACGCCCGACACCGACCCGAACGCCTCGAGCAGCCGCTTGCGCCGGCGCGGCCCGATGCCGTCGATCTCGTCCAGCACCGACGAAAAATCGCGCTTCGTGCGCGAGTGCCGGTGGAAGGTCACCGCAAACCGGTGCGTCTCGTCGCGAATCCGCTGCAGCAGCCGCAGCGCCGCGGACTCGCGCGGCAGCGCCAGCCCCTCCGCGCGATCGCGCGTGAAGATCAGTTCCTCCTCTTTCGCCAGCCCAATGGCGACGAGCCGATCGAGGCCGACCTCGCGCAGCGCGGCATACGAGGCGGACAGCTGGCCTTTGCCGCCGTCGATCACGATCAGATCCGGAAACGGGCCGCCCTGATCGAGCGCCCGCCGGTACCGCCGCAACACGACGTGATGCATGGCCGCGAAATCATCCGGCGACCGATCAGGCGATCGATCTCGATCTTGAATTTCCGATACTCCGATTTCCGCAGGCGGCCGTCCACCATCACGATCATCGCGGCCACGGTTTCGGCGCCCTGGAAGGTGGAAATGTCGAAGCACTCGATCCGGCGCGGCAGCGCCGGCAGCGCCAGCATCGCGCGCAGCGTCTCAAGCGCGTCGTAGGCGGCGGTCGCCGTGTCCGCGAAATGGGTCTGGTACGCGATCGCCGCGTTGCGCGCGGCCAGCTCCAGCAGGCCGCGCCGCTCGCCCCGCTTCGGCGTGACCAGGCGCACGCGCCGCCCCGCGCCGGCCGTCAGCCACGCCTCCAGCGCGTCGCGTTCCTCGTCCGGCAGTTCCACCGGTGTGTGCACTTCCGGCGGCGCCGGCCGGTCCGCATAAAACTGTTGCACGCCCATCGTCACCAGCGCCGCCTCGCCGGGCCCCCCCGCCTCGAGCCATTGCGGATCGCGTTCGGTGACCAGTTCGATGCGGTCGGCGACGCGGCCGCGCCGCATCTGGAAGACCCCGACGACGGCGCCGGAGGGGCCGGCCTTGACGCCGAAGGCGTCGCGGTCCCCCATCGACGGCGCTTCCATCTTGTTGCGCCACGCGCCCAGCGTCTCGACGGTGTTCATCGCGTCGCGCAAATGCGCCGCGCGCTCGTACTCCTCGCGCTCGGACGCCGACAACATCGCATCCTTCAGGCTCATCGACGAGCTCGTCCTGCCGGCCCTCGATCAGCAGGCGCGCCTGCTCGACGGCGCGGCCGTACTCGTCGAGCGAGCAGACGCTCGCCACGCACGGCGCCAGACAGCGTTTGATGTCGTACTCGAGGCACGGCCGATCGCGCCGGCCGTCGATGACTTCGTTGCACGATCGAATCCCGAAGAGCCGGTGCGCCAGGCTCATCGTCCGGCGCGCGATCGAGGCCGGCATGAACGGGCCCGCGTACACGTTGCCGTCGCGGGCGACCTGCCGCGCGACCAGCAGGCGCGGCGCGGGCTCGCTCGTCGTCAGTTGCAGATAGGGATACGTCTTGTCGTCCCGGAGCAGGACGTTGAACCGGGGATTGCGCTGCTTGATCAGGCGGTTCTCGAGGGCCAGCGCCTCGACCACCGAATCGGTCACGATCACGTCGAGGGCCGCGGCCTCCCGGAGGAGCGCATCGAGCCGCGGGCTGGTGCCCTGGGCGCCGAGGTATGAGCGGACCCGGTCGCGCAACACCCGCGCTTTGCCCACGTACAGCGTCTCACCGCCCGCGCCGAGGAACAGGTAGACGCCCGGCTGCTCAGGCAGACGGCCGATCTGGTGCTTGAGATCCTGAATGGCCATGCGCTAACATCCGGCCTACTTTGCCGTTTACCCCATCCGGATTCCCACGCCCGTGACGTTCACCGGCTTCATCGGCGCCGCAGCCAGCTACCCGTTGCGCCTGATCATCGCGGCGTGTGTCCGGCTCCGGATCCATCCGAATCTTCTCACGTTCATCGGCGTGCTCATCAACGCCGCGGCGGGCGGGGCGCTGGCGCTGGGCCATTTCCGGACGGCCGGCGTCATCATGGTCGTCGCGAACATCTTCGACTTCATCGACGGCAAGGTCGCGACCGAGACCGGCCAGACATCGGCGTTCGGCGGCTTCTGGGACTCGGTCATCGACCGGTTCTCCGACCTGGCGCTGTCGATCGGCTTGATCTGCCTCTACGCGGGGCTCGCCCGCGTGGACCTGGTGCTGCTGACGTCCATCGCCATGGTGTTCGCGACGATGACCAGCTACACCCGGGCGCGGGCGGAATCGCTGATCAAGAAGTGCAAGGTCGGCTTCATGGAACGGCCCGAGCGCATCGTGCTGTTCATGATCGGCGCGTTCACGAACCGCATGGTCAACGTGATGTGGGTCATCGCGGTGCTCTCGGTCGTGACCGTCATCAACCGGATTCAGTACACCTACCTGGAGCTGAGCGGCTTGCCGCAGCCGCGCCGTGACGGGTTCAGCCGCCTCTTCGTGCGCGCGTTCTACTGGGCCGAGGAGCGGACGACGGTCCCGTACGACCTGTGGGTGATCGCGATCCTGGCGTTCTGCTGGCTCATCCCGCCCGACTGGCTCGGCGACCCCATGGCGGTGGGCAGCAAGACGGTACTGCAGTGGGTGTTCGGACGGTAGAAAGTTAGAAGTCAGAAGTCAAAGGTCAGAAGTGTGGAACGAACTGACGCCGGCCATCTATTTCTGGTTTTGCTTCCGAACTTACCTCTGACTTCTGACCTCTGACCTTTGAGTTAACCGTCGCGCTGCCGAGTCACCCGGCCAGCGAAGGGTCGAAACAGTGCCTGCAGCGCGCCTCATAGGTCCCTGACGCGCCGACGAGTACGCGTTCCTTCGACGCCACGAGCCGCTGGGTATGGCTCGCCGGCCCGCCGCAGACCATGCAGATCGCGAGCGTCTTGGTGATGTACTCGGCGATCGCCAGCAGTTGCGGCATCGGCTCGAACGGCTTCCCCAGATAGTCCTGATCCAGGCCGGCGACGATCACGCGCTTGCCGGCGTTGGCGAGGCGGATGCAGACCGCCGGCAGTTCGGCGTCGAAGAACTGGCCTTCGTCGATGCCGATGACCTCGGTCTCCGCGGCCACCCGGTCGAAGAGTTCGGTGGACGTCCGCACGGGCTCCGACGGAATCTTCATTTCGCTGTGCGAGACGATCTCGTCCTGGCTGTAGCGCGTGTCGATCGCCGGCTTGAAAATCTGCACCTTCTGGCGCGCGATTTGGGCGCGGCGCAGGCGGCGGATCAATTCCTCGCTCTTGCCGCTGAACATGCTGCCGGCGATGACTTCGATCCAGCCGGGCTTGGTGTTGTGATGCTGATCCATGGGAGACCTCGGAGCGCGGGCGACGGGCCGACGCGCGGCTACACGCGGGACAGGTATTCCCCGGTTTCGGTGTTGATGCGGATGACGTCGCCGTCGTTCACGAACGCGGGCACGGTCACGACCACGCCCGTCTCGCACGTCGCGGGCTTGACCTGCGCCGCCGCCGTGGCGCCCTTGATGCCGGGCACCGTGTCGGTGACTTTCAGATCCACCGTCTGCGGCAGATGGATGCCGACCGGCTTCTCCTCGTAGAACTCGACGCTGATCTTCGACTCGGACAGCAGGTACAGCGCCTGGTCGCCCAGCACTTCCTGCGTGAGGTGGATCTGCTCGTAGGAGGCCGTGTTCATGAAGTGGAACAGGTCGCCGTCCCGGTAGAGGAACTGCATCTCGCGCTCGTCCAGGATGGCCCGCTCCACATCGTCTTCCGACCGGAACTTGTGGTCCACCAGGCGGGCGGTGCGGATGTCACGGAGCTTGCACTGCACGTGGCCGCGCTTGTTACCGGGCGTGCTGTGGTTCAGTTCGACAACCCGCAGGAGGGCATCGCCCATCCGGATGAGATTGCCTTTGCGAAGGCGGGTGGCTTGAATGGAGCTCATGTGTCGGCGTATTCCTCGTTTGAGAACTCTTTATCCTAGCACCGGACAACCGCACGGAGGGGACGGAGGGCGCGGAGGGGGCTCACCCGCTGGCCGTCGGCATCCCACACGGAGGCGCGGAGGGACGGAGGCGCGGAGATTTCTGGGGTTTTGGGCTTGGTTTTCAGGCTGCGCACGCGGTCACTCCCCCAAATGGGATCCTCCGTGCCTCCGTCCCTCCGCGCCTCCGTGTGAGATCTCCGCGGCCTCCGTGTGAGCTCTCCCCGGCCTCCGTGTGAACTCTCCCCGGCCTCCGCCCCCTCCGCGCGCTCCTGGAGTATCTTAGAAACATGCCTTGGGATCCGGCACGCGACCTGCTCACGATGCAGGAGCGGCTCGAAAGCCTGTTTGGCCGGGCCGCCCCGGGATGGGTGCCGCCGGTCGATCTGGTCGAGCGCCCGGATCGCTACGTACTGACCGTGGAATTGCCGGGCTTGCGCCGTGAAGACGTCCACATTGACGGTAGCGAGGACGCGGTGGTCGTCAGCGGCCAGCGCCCGAGCGAGCCCTGCGGCCCAGGCCGCTATCATCAGCTCGAACGCGGCCAGGGACCGTTCTCGCGGTCGTTTCGCTTCGGTCAGCCGATTGAGGTTGACCAGATTTCGGCGGAGCTGGCCGAGGGCGTGCTGACCATCACGATCCCCAAGGCGCGCCCGGCCAGCGGACGCATCGAGATCCGGTAATGCAGGAGTGCCCATGTCGTTGAGAAGTTCGGTGCTGTCGGTCGCCGCCCTGCTGGCCGCATTCGCGGGCGGCGTGGTCGCCAGCCGCGTCGGGGATCGAGACTCGGACCTCGCCGCACAGGCCCTCTCCGGCCCAGGCCCTGAACAGGCGGCGACCCGCCAGGCCGCGCCGTCGCTGCCCGCAGCCGGCGTGCTGCCGGACCTCTCCGCCGTGGCGGAGCGCGCCGTGCAGGCCTCGGTCAACATCTCATCCACCCAGCAGGTACGGGTCGACCCGTTCTTCCAGTTCTTCTACGGCGCCGATGCGGTACAGCCCCAGACCAGCCTCGGTTCCGGCGTCCTCGTGTCGGCCGAAGGCTACGTGCTGACCAACAGCCACGTTGTGGGCAACCGTAACGCGGAGATTCGCGTCACGATGGGAGACAATCGCGAGCTGCCGGCGCAAGTCGTGGGCATCGATCCCTACACCGATTTGGCGGTGCTGAAAGTCGACGGGCGGGGCATGACGCCGCTTGCGTGGGGCGATTCGAGCAAGCTCCGGGTGGCCGAGTGGGTGTTGGCCGTGGGCAATCCGTTCGCGTTCAACCAGACCGTCACGCTGGGCATCGTGTCGGCCGCAAACCGCCACGACCCGCAGTTGGCCACCTACAACGATTTCGTCCAGCACGATGCGGCGATCAATCCGGGAAACTCCGGCGGCGCGCTCGTGAACAGCCGCGGCGAACTGGTCGGCATCAACACGCTGATCTCCAGCGAGACCGGCGGGTATCAGGGCATCAGCTTTGCGATTCCGTCCAACCTGGCGCGCCGGATCATGACCGAGTTGATCAAGAACGGCGAGGTCGTGCGCGGCTCGATCGGCAATCTCACGCTGATCACGATTACGGCGGACCAGGCCAGGAACGCCAGCCTGGGCGACCGCGGCGGGGTCTTCGTCTACAGCATGTACAAATCGGATCCGGCCTGGCTGAACGGCAAAGGCATTGTGCTCCGCGACATCATCGTGCGGTTCAACCAGACGGATGTCACGGAGCAAAGCCAGTTACAGCGGCTCATTGCCGCCGCGCCGATCGGGTCAACGGCAACGGTGGAGGTCCTGCGCCGAGGCGAACGCCAGACGTTCCAGATCCCGGTCGTGCGCCTCTCGCAGGCGCCGCAGTCGATTCGGCGCTGAGACTCCTTTGACCTTGACCTTTGACCTCTGACCTTTGACCTTGACCTCTGACCTCTGACCTCCGACCTGCCCTCCCTGCCCCGACACCGCCGCGTGTCCGGTCCACGCATACCGCCACATCCGATCCGTGCCGACGCGGATGCCGATGCGAGGTGACCGCCCAATGCCTGGCGGCCGAATGCCGTGGTCTTCGATGGTCAGCGGCCCGGAGGCCAGATCCGCGCGATTCCGGCCGAGTGTGATTCCGAGCGCCCGCGTCAGGTTGCCCGGCCCGCGGCACAGCCCGTGCCGGGTGCGCTCGTCGTCAACCGCCGCCGCCGGCCACCCGCGACGCCGGCCCATCAGGTCGAGGCCGTCGAGGGGATCGAGCGCCCGAATCAGCACCGCGGCCGGCGACCCTTCGGATTCGGTCACGGCATTCACGAGAAGTGGATGCCGTAGTTCAGATACACGTAGGCGAGGCCCGGCGGCCCATACAGCGGCGCATTGCGCGCCGTCGGGTCCCGGCGCCGCATGGCATGCGGGTCGTCTTCGCCGATGTAGGCCTCGGCCTCGACGATGACGCCCGATGGTTCGGCGCCCGCGCACGGTCGTGGACCAGCACCTTGCCGATCAGATCCGCGGCGACCTCGAGTGTGGGGCGAGCGTAGAACGATCGAGGCAAGGTGCGTCGTGGAGCCAAAGACAACGCCTACTCCGCAGTCGGCGGCGAGCCGCGGCGGCCGCTGACAGGACTGTGCAGATGCGGCCGGTGAACGACGCGGGCACGCGGGCGATCTGCTCCGGGCGTGCCCGCGCGCGACCAGTAGCCGCCGGCCTCCCCGCCCTCGGGCCCGAGATCGATGATCCAGTCGGCCGTCTTGATGCACATCGAGGTTGTGCTCGATGACGAGCAGACTGTGCCCGGCGTTCGAGCAGCTTGCGGAACGCCGCGAGCAGCTTCACGATGTCGTCGAAGTGCAGGCCGGTGGTCGGCTCGTCGAGGATGTAGAGCACGCGTTCGCCGCCGTGCGATCCGAGGTGCGACGGCGATCTTGATCCGCTGCGCCTCGCCGCCCGACAGCGTCGTCGCCGGCTGGCCCAGGCGCAGGTAGCCGAGGCCAATCTCGTCGAGCACCTGCAGCCGGCGCAGCACCTTGGGCGCGCCGGCGAAGAACGCCAGCGCCTCGCGCACGGTCAGGTCGAGCACCTGATCGATGTTCTGCCCCTTGTAGCGCACCTCGAGCACCTGCGGCCGGAAGCGCTTGCCGTCGCACTGTTCGCAGGGCACGAAGACATCGGCGAGGAACTGCATCTCGACGCGCACGACGCCCTCGCCCTCGCAGGCCTCGCAGCGGCCGCCCGGCACGTTGAACGAGAAGTGGCTGGCGGTCAGCCCGCGCGCCTGCGCGTCCTTGGTGGCGGCGAACAGCTCGCGGATCGGATCGAACGCCTTGAGGTACGTGACCGGATTCGACCGCGGCGTCCGGCCAATCGGCTGCTGGTCGACCAGCACGACGTCGGTGATGAACTCCGCGCCCTCGAGCGCGCGGTGCGCGCCGACGCGCCGATCCCAGTCGCCCTTGGCGCGCTTGACGGCCGCGTAGATCACGTCGTGCACGAGCGTGGACTTGCCCGATCCGCTGACGCCGGTCACGCACGTCATCATGCCGAGCGGAATCTCGACGTCCATGTCCTTCAGGTTGTGCTCGGTCGCGCCCAGCGATCTTCAGGCGCTGTGGCCCGGGCCGGCGGCGCGTGGCGGCACGGGAATCGCCAGTTCGTCGCGCAGGTAGCGCGGCGGTCAGCGAGCGCGGATCCTGCCAGCAACCCGGCGACGCGGACCGGAGATAGATGACGCGGCCGCCCTGCTCGCCGGCGCCGAGGCCCATGTCGACGACGTGATCCGCCACGCGAATCATGTCGGCGTCGTGCTCGACGACGATCACGGTGTTGCCCTGATCGCGCAGCTGCAGCAGGATCGCGATCAGCCGCTCGTTGTCGCGCGGATGCAGGCCGATGGACGGCTCGTCGAGGACGTAGAGCGTGTCCACCAGCGCCGAGCCGAGCGACGTCGCCAGGTTGATGCGCTGCGACTCGCCGCCGGAGAGGGTGGACGACAGCCGGTCCAGCGTCAGGTAGTCCAGGCCGACGTCCGTCAGGAAGCCGAGCCGCCGGCGGATCTCGCGCAGGATCTTCTCGGCCACCGCGGCGTCCTGTTCGCCGAGCGCGAGGCCTCGAAGAACCGCGCGGCGTCCCTGACGGTGAGCGCGCACACCGCGTCGATCGTGCGCGCCGCCCACGCGCACGTCGCGCGCCTCGCGCCGCAGCCGCGCGCCGCCGCAGTCGGGGCACGTCAGGTACCCGCGATACCGGCTCAGGAACACGCGGACGTGCACCTTGTATTTCTTGCGCTCGAGCCGGCGGAAGAACCCGCGCACGCCTTCGAAGTCCGCCGTCGCCCCTCGACGACGAACGCGCGCTCGGCGTCGGTCAGGTCCTGCCACGGGCGTGTCGAGCCGCACGCGCGCCGCCGCGCGCCTCGCGCTTGAGCTGCGCCAGACAGCTGCGGTAGTGCGGCTTGGTCCACGGCTCGATCGCGCCGTCGTTCAGCGACTTCGCCGGGTCGGGCACGACCAGCGCCATGTCGAGTTCGATGACGTTGCCGAATCCGTGGCACGTCGGGCACGCGCCGAACGGGTTGTTGAACGAGAAGAGCCGCGGCTGCGGAATCTCGTACGCGATGCCGCACGGCCGGCACTCGAAACGCTCGCTGAACCGATGCGTGCGGACGGGGCCGCCCGCCTCGTCCACTTCGACGGCGAACGCCGAGCCCTCGCCTTCGTGGAAGGACGTCTCAATCGAGTCGACCAGCCGCGTGCGGCCGTCGGCGCCGCTGATCTTCAGGCGGTCCACGATGACCGCCAGGGACGCCGCGTCCTTGACGTCGGCGGACGCCGCGAGCGCCTCGTCCAGGGAAATCGCGCGGCCAGAGACGAGCAGCCGGCCGAATCCCCGGCGCCGCAGCCCGTCAATCGCCGCGGCCAGCGGGTCGCCCCCGCCGGGCAGCGCGGCACTCGCCCCGTCGCCTCGCGGTTCGAGGGGCAGGTCCCCCGCCGTCGCCGCACCCGCCTCGTCCTCGGCCTCGTCGTCGCCGGCCCCCGGTGCGTCGGCCGCCATGCGCAGCTTGACAATCGGGTAATCGAATCCAATCAACAGCCGCGTGCCCGACGGCAGCGCGAGCAACGCCTCGGCCACCACATCGGGCGATTCGCGCACGACCGGCTTGCCGCACTGCCGGCAGATCGTCTGTCCGACCCTCGCCCAGAGCAGGCGGAGATAGTCGTGAATCTCGGTGGTCGTCCCGACCGTGGAACGAGGATTCCGGATGGCGTTCTTCTGGCGGATGGCGATGGCCGGCGCGATGCCGTCGATCGAATCCACCTCCGGCTTCTCCATGCGCTCGAGGAACTGGCGGGCGTAGGCGGAGAGCGACTCGACGTAGCGGCGCTGCCCTTCGGCGTAGATGGTGTCGAAGGCGAGCGAGGATTTGCCCGACCCGCTGACCCCGGTAAAGACGACCAGGGTCCGGTGCGGCAGGGTCAGGTCGACACCCTTCAGGTTGTGGGTGCGCGCGTTGCGCACGACCAGCGCGCCCAGGGCGCGTTCCGCGGGCGCCAAATCGGGTTCGGACATACCCTCTGTCGAGGAGGCCAGCCGTGGATCCAAACCACAATCCTAGCACCGCGGGTTCGGCCCCCGCCAAGCTTGACAGCGCCAGCCGTTGAACACCGGGGCGGCTCGTGCTATCCTGCCCTGCGTTCGAAACCGGGCCCAACCTCAACCAGCAAAGAACCCTGCCTATCTCACCGTGCCTCTCATGTTCGTGAGCGTTTGGGCGCCCATTCAGTCTGATTCTCCACCCCCTTACCAGCGAGGTTAGTGTCCGTGGCAGTGCGTTTGTTCGTCGGCAATATGCCCTACGGGGCGACCGAAGCGGATTTGCGTGCGCATTTCGCCCAGGTTGGCCCGCCGTCCCAGGTCGTGCTTCCCGTCGATCGGGACACCGGCCGCCCGCGTGGCTTCGCGTTCGTGGAGTTCCTCGAGCGCCCCATGGCGGAAGCGGCGATCTCCCGCTTCAACCAGCAGCCCTTCATGGGCCGCCCGCTCTCGGTGAGCGAGGCGCGGCCGCGTGAAGCGGGGGGCGCAGGCGGAGGCGGCTTCCGGCCAGGCGGCGCGCCCGGCGGCGGCTTCGGCGGCCCGCGCCCGATGGGCGGCGGTCCGGGCGGATTCCGATCGGGCCCACCCGCGGGTCCCGGCGTGCCGGGACGCAATTTCGGTCCGCCCAAGAAGAAGAGCACCGGCAACGAGAAACGCTGGGACGCCAAAGAGCGCGGCCCCAAGGGCCCGATCAAGGAACGCTACAGCGGCCGGCTGGGCGGCCTGTATGACGCGCCGGAAGATTCGACCGCTGATGTGGTGGAGAAACTGCCGGAGGACTTTGACGACGTCGCGTCAAGCGCCAAGGACGACGAAGGCGACGAATAGACCGTACGTAGCCGGCGGGCTTCAGCCCGCCGGACGTTAGCGCAGCCCCAGATCCAACCGTCCGATCGCGCCGCGCGCGCCAGAGCCCCATCCGACCATCCGGCCGGGCGCGAAACTGAACGTATCGAATCCCGGGCCGTCCACGGCCACCCAGGTGTGCCCGTCATCGGTCGAGAGATCCGCGCCAAGCGGTCCGACGGCCAGAAACGTGGCGCGGCTGCCCGGCACGTGCTTGACCACGGATCGGAATCCACGCAGTCCGTGTTCTGTGATCAGCGTCCAGGTCTTGCCGCCGTCGCTCGTCACGGCGGCGTTGTCCACGGCCTCTGATTCCTTCGCGTAGTCGCCGCCGACAATCACGCCGTGCTGCGCGTCACGGAACGCCACCGAGTAGATGCCGGCGCTCGGCCCGGAGTGCAGCGGCGTTTCCGCGATCTGCCAGGTCGCCCCGCGATCGGTCGATCGCAGCACGCGCGCCCGTCTCGGCCGCGCCGGTGCCGAACCACACCTGGCTCCGGCCGAGCACGGCGACGTTCGTGCCGCTGGCCGCGAACGCGCCTTCGTTCGGCAGCGCAGGCGGCAGTCGGTCGGCCGGCACGCGCGTCCAGGTCCGGCCGCCGTTGTCGGTGGTCAGGATCGACGAACGCGCCCTTGATCGAATCGCTGACGGCGATGCCGTGGAATTCATCCCAGAACGCCATCGCATCGAGAAACGCCTGCGGGTCGGCGTTCGCGAACTGCAACGTCCACGTCTCACCGGCATTCGTCGTCTTGTAGATGCGCGACGACGACCCGTTGCCGATGCTGAGCACGTACGCCACGCGCTCGTCGATGGCGTCGATGTCCCGGAAGTCGAGGCGATCGGTCGTCGGACTCCGCAGCGTCTTCCACGTGGCGCCGCCGTCCTCGCTGCGCAGAATCGTGTTCCCCGAACCGCTCGCCCAGACGACGCGGTCGCTGGCGGCGCTCACGCCGCGCAGGCGCGCCGTGACGCCGGATCGCTGCACGGTCCACGACGGGGCCGCGGCGACGGCGAGCAGCAGGATGGTTGCGAGCATCAGTCGCATGAGCGCCTCACCGAGCCTGGCGCACGACGGCGCCGGCCTTCATGACGAATTGCACGTTGCGCACCGCCGCGATGTCCTTCGTGGGATCGCCGGCCACCGCGACGAGATCCGCCTGCAACCCCTGCGCGACGCGGCCGATCTGTCCGTCCAGGTGGAGCACGCGCGCATTGACCGACGTGGCCGAGGCGAGCGTCGCCAGCGGCGTCATGCCGTAATCCACCATCATCACGAGTTCGCGCGCGCTGTCGCCGTGCGGAAACACCCCGACGTCGGAGCCGGCGGCGATGGTCACGCCGGACGCGAGCGCGAGCCGGAAACTGTCGCGCTTCCGTCTGATGCCGGCGGGTTCGGGATCCGTGCCCTTCTTCCAGCCGGCGTACTGCGCGGTCGCGTCCCCGGCGGCCAGCGTCGGACAGAACGCGACCTTGTGCTCCGCCATCAGCCTGAAGATCTCCGCCGTACCCGCGTCGCCATGCTCGATGGTCTCGGCGCCGGCCATCACGGCGCGGCGCATGCCGTCGGGCGTGGACGCATGCACGACGACCGGGCGGCCGATGCTCGCCGCCGTCTGCACGATGAGGGTCATTTCCTCCTGCGAGAACGTCGGGGTCGTTTCGCCGTTCGGGCCGGCGCGGTAGTCGCCGTACACCTTGATCCAGTCCGCGCCGCGGCCGGCCTGATCGCGCACGACCCGGACGAGCGTCGGCCCGTCGGCTTCTTCGGCGCCCTGCGGCAGCGACCATTCGGGCGAGAAGCCCTTGGGCGCGTAGGTGCCGGTCGCCACGATGGCGCGCGTCGTCACGAGCATGCGCGGACCGGGGATGATGCCTTGATTGACGGCCTGCTTCAGGCCCACGTCCGCGTAACCGGCGCCTTCGGTGCCGAGGTCACGAATCGTGGTGAAGCCGGCTTCGAGCGTCGCCTTCAGGTGATTCACGGCGCGCGCCACGCGCAGCGCTTCAGGTTCCTTCAGCACCTGATCGTTCCAGGTCGTTTCGTTGTAGGCGTGAAGCAGCACATGCGCGTGGGCCTCGATCAGGCCCGGCATCAGCGTGGTGTCGGGAAGATCGATCGTGCGCGCGCCGTCGGGAATGGTCAGGGACGCGGCCGGGCCCGCGGCTTCGATCCGCGCCCCGCGCACGACCACGGCCCAGCCTTGGTGCAGCGCCTCCCCGTCGAACACGCGCGCCGGACGGAGCACGGAGACCGCGCCGCCCTGCGTCCCGCCGCCGCGGCCCTGGTGCGCGGACAGCAGCAGCGGCGTCGCGAGCAACGCCAGAATCCAGACACAGACACGTGCGAGTTTCATGTTCGTCGTCCTCGGCGGGCTGATCGTCCGGCGGGCTGAAGCCCGCCGGCTACGTACGACCTGCGTGTCACGCGGTGCCGCAGTAGCCGGCGGGCTTCAGCCCGCCGGGCTTTCTGGCTACTGCAGTTTCAACTCGGCCAATCCGGCCGCTTTCAGTTTCGCGTTCAGCGCCGCGAGGTCCACGGTCTTGATCGTCGTCCAGGCCGTCATGGCCTCGGCGGCGGTCTTCTTCGCGGCGGCGATCGCCGTCATCTGACTGGTCGTCGGTTCCACATCCGCGGCCTGCAGCGAGTTCATCACACCGGACAGCGCGCTGCTCGCACCACTGAGGGTGACCGTCGGCGCAGCCGCGGACGGCGTCGCGACCGGCGGCACCACGACCGGTGGCGTCACGACCGGCGGCGTCACGCCAGCGGCCGCACCCGCGCCCGCCGCGCCACCGCCACGCGCGCCGCCAGCGGCGCCGCCACCGCGCCCGCCGGCACCGGCGCCTGCACCCGCGCCGCCGCGACCCCCACCGCCGGCGCCGCCCGCCGCGGCGCCAATCAGCGCTTGCACCTTCTTGTCGAACGCCGCAAGGGAGTCGGCGACGGCCCCCGTCGGCTTCGGCGTGATGGCCGGCGATCTGATCGCGCAGGCCCTGCGCCTGCCGCGCGGCATCCTGCGCGTCAATCGCGCCGAAGTACGCGGCCTTCGTCTCCGCATAGATGGTCTGCATGACCAGCGCCGGCGTCTTCACGCGCGGGTCCTGCTTCACCGTGATCGGCTGCGTGTAGCTCTTGCCGTCCACCGTGAGCTTGACGGTGTACGTGCCGGGATTCACCCAGGGCGTGGACGGTGGATTCACGGTGTTGTACGGCACCGCCGCGATGGGCAGGCCGCCGGCTCGCCCGCCGCCCGCACCGCCCCCCAGCGGCTGATAGTGCACGTCCCAGGGAAACCGATGCATGCCGGCGGCCGCCGACAGGCCCTGCGGCGGACGATACCAGTAGAGCGGCAGCGACGACGCCGTCGGTTCCGGCAACTGCGTGACGGGATCCGCGCTCGAGTACCGGCGCACCAGCTTCCCGTCGGTCGTCAGGACTTCGAGGACCACCGGCCCGCTTGCCGCGGACTTGAGGTAGTAGTCGATGCTGGCGCCCTCGGGCGGATTGGGCATGTTCGGTTCGTCGGGCGGCATCGGCGTGTCGGAGTTCGTGTTCCAGCGCACGCGCAGCGCGTCGGCCGGCTTGAACAGCATCGCGGCCTCGTTCGATGACGCCGCGCTGAATCTGGCGCAACGGCGTGACGTTGTCCAGAATCCAGAAGCCCCGCCCGTGTGTCGCGGCGATGAGGTCGTCGTCCTTGACCGTCAGATCGCGCACCGACGAACTGGCCATGTTCAGCTTCAGCGTCTGCCAGTGATTGCCATCGTCGAACGACACCCACACGTGTCGCTCGCTGCCGGCGTACAGCAGGCCCGCCTTCTTCGGGTCTTCGCGGATCGTGCTGGTGGGCCCGGCGTTCTCGAGGCCCGTGTTGATCTCCGTCCAGGTCTTGCCGCCGTCATGCGTGCGGAACAGGTGCGGCCGCATGTCGTCAGTGCGAAGCGTGTTGACGGCCGCGTACGCCGTGAGCGCGTCGAAGTGCCCCGCGTCCATGTTGAACACTTTCATGAACGGCGTCATCGCCGGCGGCGTGACGTCGGTCCAGGTCTTGCCGCCATCGGTGGTCGTCTGGATCATGCCGTCATCGGTGCCGACCCAGAGACGGAGCGCGTTGATCGGCGACGGCGCGATCGCGTAGATCGCGGCCAACTGCGCCGGCGGCGGCGTGTCCACCGCGTACTTGCCGATGCTCTTGGGCGGATCCCAGGTCTTCCGCGTGAAGTTCGGACTGATCGACGTCCAGTCCTTTCCGCCGTTGACCGTCTTCCACACCTGTCCGCCGCCGAAATACATCGCGTGCGGGTCGGCTGCGGAAATCGCCAGCGGCACGGTGCGCGTGGTGCGCTGCGCGGGCCGGCGGCCGCACCGCCGCCTCGTCCGCCCCCGCCACCACCGCCACGCCCGCCGCCGGGGCCGATTGAGGAGAACTGTCCCGTCGTGCGGTCGTAGCGCGTCACGCCGCTGCCGTACACGATGTTCGGATTCAGCGGATCGGGCACCGCGTAGCCGTACTCGACCACGCCGTTGGCCGGATGCCATTCGCGGAGCGTGATCTGGCCGTCGTTGCCGCGGCTCGACACGCACGCCGATCCGCTCTCCTGCTGGCCGCTGCACACGCGATACGGGAAATCGTTGTCGGCATTGACGTGATACAGCTGCGCGGTCGGCTGGTTGTACCAGGAACTCCAGGACTGGCCGCCATTCAGCGTCACAACGGCGCCCTGATCGCTCACGAGCAGGACGATGTTCGGGTCGTTCGGATTGATCCAGGCATTCTGATAGTCGTCGCCGCCGGGCGCGCCCTTGAACGGCACCCAGGTCTGCCCCGCATCGGTTGACTTGTAGGACACGGTATTCGCCGTGATCACCGTGTCGGCGTCCTTCGGACTGACGATCGGCACGGACAGGTCGCCGCCGCCGATGCGGCCGACGCCGCGCGAGTTCGCCGCGGTCCACGTGTCGCCGCCGTCATCCGACTTCCAGAAGGTGGTGCCGGCATTCAGGGCGACCGCGGCGTACAGCCGGCGCGGATTGCTCGGCGCGATGGCGAGATTCGCCTGCGTGATGTTGCCGTCGCCCGGCAGGCCGCCCTTCAACTGCTTCCACGTCGTCCCGCCGTCCGTGGACTTGTAGATGCCGGCCCCGGTGCCGCGCCACTGCGCGTTCTCCCACGGCCCCTGCCGCTCCTCCCACAGGGTGGCCAGGACAATGTTCGGATCCAGCGGATCGATGTCCACGTCGGCGCCGCCGACGTTCTCGTCCTTCTGCAACACGGCCTGGAACGTCCGCCCGCCGTCGGTCGATCGGTAGATGCCGCGCTCCTTGTTGGGACCGTAGGGATGGCCGGCGACCGCCACGAAGAGCCGGTTGGCGTTCTTCGGATCGACCGCGATGTTGGGAATTTGCTGGGCGTCCCGCAACCCCGGCAGGTGCGTCCACGTCTTGCCGGCGTCGGTGGACTTGAACACGCCGTCGCCGACCGACAGGTCAGGACGCGCGAGGCCTTCGCCGCTGCCGACGTAGATGACGTTGGGATCGGAAGGCGCGACGACGACGGCACCGATCGAACCGGTTTCCTGCTCGTCGAAGATGGGCTTCCAGGTGCGGCCCGCGTCGGTCGTCTTCCAGACGCCGCCGTTGCACACGCCGATATAGAAGGTGTACGGCTGGCTGGCATGGCCGGCCGCCGCCTTGGTGCGCCCTCCGCGCGTGGGCCCGATCGGGCGCCAGCGCATCTCGGAGAAGAGACTCTGACTGACCGCCGGCGACTGCTGCGCCGGCACGGGCACAGACGACGCGGCAATGAACAGGCAACTGACCAGCAGCAGAAGCGCGCGGCGAGACACCATGGGAAGCCTCCAGGAACGGACGCTCGGAGTATAAGCCGCTTGCCGGGACTTCGAACTTCGAACTTCGAACCGACCTCTGACTTCTGACCCTTGACCTCTAACCTTGTTTGACGCGCCCAAGAGGGCGCGTCAAACATGTCGGTCCTCCGCCGCCCTTCAGACTGATCTCGCGTCCGTCGTAGACGTGGACCTGCGCGCCGGCCTGCTCGAGGCGGGCGCGCGTGCGGGGATTGCCGTCGAGCATGATGCACGTGCGCGGCGCGATGGCCAGGACGTTCGCGCCCATCGACTCGAACTCCTCATCAGGCACTTCCACCAGCGATATCCCGCGCGCGAGCAGCGCCTCGCGAAACGTCACCGGCATCAGCGGCGAGAAGACGACGGCCAGGTCGCGGTCGACCGGACTGACGATCGACATCAGGTGGAACACGTCGCCCCGGCCGCGCCAGTGCGGCAGCGGCACCACGAGGAACTCGGCGATGCTGTTGCCGAGGATCTTCCGGTCACTGATGAATGCCTTCGTCGTTCGTGCGATAGCCCCGGCCGACCGCCACCGTCCGTTCATCGAGCCAGACCACGTCGCCGCCTTCGAGCTGGCCCGGCGGCTCGATGGCCCCGACAATCGGGATGCCCCATGTCTCGAACGCGCGCCGTTGCGCGGCCGGCTCCTGCGCGCGCTGGGCCTTGCCCATGCGGCACAACACCACGCCCGCGGGCGACAGGACCGACGCATCGCGGGCGTACATCGAATCGAGGCCCGTGCCCTCCGCAGCCGGAAGAACCAGCACGTCGGCGCCCATGGCCGCGACCACCTCGCGAAAGCGGTCAAACTCGCCGACCGCTTTCGGGAAGTCCGGCGGCGCCGTGAAATTCAGGTCGTACCACTCCCGTTCGATGGCCTCGGGGCCCCTAAACGCGTCGCGCGGCGACTTGAGGACGACGCGCGCGAGCCGGCCGAACTCGCCACCGGTGGTCATGACTTCGCCGCGCCCTTCTGGCGCACGACCCAGACGTACACCGGCAACCCGGAGAGGAGCAGCAGGAATCCGAGATAGACGACGTCCGCGCCGGCCCCGCCAATCGCAAACAGCGCATAGACGAACGCGAGTGCCGCGATGATCGCCGTGCCGATCGCCAGCGACGACGCCCGACGGCCTCCCGGCAGGAACACCGCCAGCGAGCAGAACGCGTACGGCACGAGTGTCGAGAGCGTCGACAGCAGCATGATCTTCGTGAACAGCGCCACCAGGCCCTGCGAGCTCGAGAAATTGAGACCGATGAGCGCCGTGCTGAGCACGCCGGCGATGATCATGCCGGTCAGCGGAATGCCCGTCGACGTCACTCTGGCGAACGGGCTCGGGAACACGCCGTCCCGCGCGACGGCCAACGGCAGCTGGCTCACGATGAGGATCCACCCGTTCAGCGAACCGAACGACGAGATCGCCGCGCCAATCGCGACAAAGGCCGCCAGCTTGTTGCCGCCCATCGCGCGCGCCGCCTCGGCAAACGGCGCCGTGGACGCGGCCAGCACCTCCGGCGCGACCAGGCTCATCGCGCCTGCGGTCGAGATCATGTAGATGGCCGCCGTCAGCAGCGTGCCGATCATCGTCGCCCGCGGAATCGTGCGCGCGGGGTCCTTCATGGACGAGGCGGGAATCGTGGCGGACTCGAGGCCGACGAAGGCAAACATCGTCATCGTCACGACGGCCAGCAGCGCGCCGCCCTGCGCCTTCATGCCGACAAACTGCGCCGGCACGGCGAAATGCGCCGGCTCAAACCACATCAGACCGCCGATTCCGACCACGACCAACGGGAGCAGTTTGAGCGTCGTCGTGACCACCTGCACGCGGCCGGCGGTGACGACGCCTCGGCTGTTGACCGCCGTGAGAAACCACAGCGTCGCGACGGCGAGCAGCGCCGCTTTCGGCGGCGACTGCACGATGGACGGAATGAACGGATCGAGATAGCCCACGAACGACACGGCCAGCGCCGCATTGGCGCACCAGATGGAAATCCAGTAGCCCCAGGCGACCAGAAACCCGGCGAGATCGCCGAAGCTGTCACGCGTGTAGGCGTAGAGCCCGCCGGCGGCGGGGTTGCGGCGCGCCAGATGCGCAAACACCAGGGCCAGCAGCACCGCGCCGCCGGCGGACACCATCCAGCCCAGCAGGCTGATCCCGCCGTAACTGGCGAGCGAGGCCGGCAGCGTGAAGACGCCGGAACCGATCATCCCGCCGACGACGAGCGAGACGGAGGTCCAGAATCCGATGTCGCGTCTGGGCCCGGTCAGGGCCGGCGCGGCTCCCCGGATCCGCGCGCTTTCACGACGTCATCCAGCCGGCTGTCGAACTCCTCGGCAGCCCGCACCATGGTCTCCACCGCGTGCACGTAGAACGCATAGGTCATCGTCTCGAAGTCGTCGGTGACCTTGTGGTGCTGATCGAAATCCTCGACGCCGAAGTACAAGCACGGAATCTTCGCGTCGCAAAAGGCCTTGTGGTCCGAGTCGCCGGTCCAGTCCTCGAATTGCTGGCTGGTGGGATTCGCGCGAGCCTTGGCCGGGTCGTCGTGCCCCATGACGAGCTTCACCGGCGCCTTGGCCGCGATGCGCTCGATGAACGGCTTGAGGAACGGCTGCGAGTACGTGCCGACCACATAGAGGAGGTTGTTGGGATCGCGGCCAATCATGTCCATGTTGAGGTTGATGCCGATGGCCGCCGCCTCGACCGGCGGTGTGGCGACGAACGCGCGCGCGCCGCGCAGGCCGGACTCTTCGCCATCGAACGCCGCGAAGATCAGCGTATTGGCCGGCTTGTGGGTGCTGAAGTACTTCGCCAGCGCGAACAGGGCCGCCGTGCCCGAAGCGTTGTCGTCGGCGCCGTTGGCCGGCTGTCCGTTCCGGACGCCGATGTGATCGTAGTGGGCGCTGATGACGATGTAGCGCCGCGGCGTGCGCGTGCCGTCGATGCGACCGATGACGTTCACGCCCTTCTGTTCCGTCTGCGGCCCGCCCCGGCGGCCGCCCATGTACGTGAACGGCTGCTCGAAGCTCCCGCCGAACGGCTGCAGGCCCGAGGCCTTGAACCGCTCGATGACGAAGGCGCGCGCCTTCGCGCCCCCCGGCGTCCCGATCTGGCGCCCTTCCATGTCGTCCGCCGACAGCGTCTTGAGATCGCCGAGCAGCACCTGCGCGTCGAAGAGGCTGCTGCGCAGATCCGCCTGCCGGCCCGCGATGGGGGCGACCAGCAGCAGGGCGGGAAGAACGAAAAGCCATGTCCGTCGGGCTGAAGCCAGCCGGCTACTGCGGCACGCGGGCGTACGTAGCCGGCGGGCTTCAGCCCGCCGGACACCGTGAGTACTCGCAACGTTTTCAGCGGACATCGAGTTTCCTTCCGGCGTTGAGGTTGTCGAAATTCAGGATGGCGTTCCAGACCATCGGGTAGCTGCCGATCGTCTCGCCGCGCCAGATCGGATTGTTGGCAAAGAGCACCACGTGCCCCTTCTCGACGGGCACATCGACGACCACGGGCCGCTGCGCGATGTCCCCGCCGCCCTGCAGCAATCCGGAGACCAGCAACTGGTTCTGGTCCGCGAACCGCAGCGCGACGCGCGGCCGCTGGTCCGGCGGAATGATGCTGAGCGGCGTCTTCAGTTGTTCTTCGGTCGGGATCGCATACTGCCACGCCTGCGGCGCGGGCGGGCGCGGCGGCGCCACGTTCTTCGGACTCAGTTGCGGCATGCCCTGCGGCTGATCCGGATCATCCGGCGTGCCGCGACCCGTGGAACGCGGGCCCGCGCCGCCGCCACGCCCGCCGCCCGCCGCGCCGCCGCCCCCGCCGCCCCCGCCGCGGCCGCCGGCCGTGGCGCTCACGCTGAAGCTGCCGCCGCTGTCGCTGTAGACCGCGAGATTGTCGGCCACACCGTCACCAGCGGGCTCGTGTCATCCACCAGCTTCGTGCGCAGGAGCGAGCCGACGACGCGCGAACCGGCCCCGGCCGCGTTCACGCTCACGCCGTCCGTCAGGCCGAACTGGACCGCGAACTGCGCGCTCCCCACGGCGCCGACGAAGACGCCGCCCTGCTTGACGAAGGCGTCGAGGTGCATCAGCCCTTCCCAGCCCAGGCCGGGACGGATGTCGTCGCTCTCCGCGAACCCGCCCAGGTTCGGTGTCTCCGCCGTCTTCTTCCAGGGCATGGCATTGCGCCACATGGGCATGCCGTCAATGACGGCCTGCCCGGCGGCGCCGGGCCCGAAGAGAATCACGTCGTACCGCTCGCGCAGGTTGGCATTCTTCGCGACATCTTGCACGCTGATGTAGTCGTATGGAATCCCGTTCACGTCGAGCGCCTGGCGCCACCAGCCTTCCGTCTGCGTGCTTTGCCAGGTGTGCATCAGCGCGATGCGCGCCGCACGCGCCGGATGCGTCGCCACCGTGGGCGCCGCCGACAGCGCGTAGGCCGTCAGCCCCGTCGCCTTCGCGGCCGCGTCGAGATCCGCCTGCGACACGCCGCGGATGATGAACGACCCCCGGCTGAACTTGTGGCCGTCCGCCTCGAACGGCTCCTGGGCCATCTGGATGTCCGCGCTACGCAGCCGGTAGCGCAACGTGATCAGGCCGTTGTCGCCGTTGTGATTAATCGCGAAGACGGTGCCGGTGCCGGATGCGCCGCTCGCCGCCCGCACGGTCTCGGCGATCAGCGTCATTGGCGCGTCGAGCACCTTCGGATCGAGCACGCGCACGGCCTGCACGCCGAAGGCCTCCGGGAACGTCCAGCCGGTGTCGTCGTACGGCGTCGACTGCGGGTCGGTCGGCGACCGGTACCTGATAGTCGAGCAGCGCGTCGGCGATGCGCGAATACGGCTGATCCATCCGGATGATGTAGCTGCCCGCCGGGAACTCACGCGCCTCGGTCCGCGGCTGCGCCGGCTGTACCGGTACACTGTCCGCCGTCGTACCTGTCGTGACCCGTCGTACCCGTACCCGTCGCTGTCGTGCTTGTCGTCCCCGTCGCACCCGTCGCACCCGTCGTCCTCACCTGCACGGTGAACGCCGCGGTCGCCCGCGAGATTTCCACGCGCTGCTTCTGCAGCACGCGCAGCAATTCGGCCTGCGCGCCCGGCCGCGCGTCGCTCGCCGGCAGCACGTAGGCCGCCGGCCCTTCGGTCTTCGATTTCTGAATCGACCGTTTGCTCTTGTCGTAGAAATTGCGCAGGAAGTAGATCCGGTTGTTCGCGAAATAGTTCAACGACACGATCAGCCCGGTCATCTCGTAGTTGTTGTTGTTCCGCAGGGACCACTTCACGAACGGCAGCGGCGGGTTCTGCCGGTACCAGGTGCGCGACGTCTCCGCGGCCGACAGCGTGCGGTCCTGCGTGTCCGCGGTGCCGCCGTTGCCGAACGTCTCGTACAGACGGCTGATGCCGTTGTGCGTCGCCGCGATGAACATCAGGTAGCCGGGCGACCAGGTGTCGAACGATCCGAACGCGTACACGCCCGGCATCCCCATGCGGGTCATCTCGTTCACGTTGTTCCAGCCGATCATCTGCCACTCGTTGGTCAGGATGGGATCGAGCCACGCGTTGTAGGGGCCGTCGCCAATCGTGTTGTCGTACAGGAACGACCCGGACTCGTGCAGGTCGTGCAGCACCTGCGCCTTCCAGTCCACGTAGGTGTTGAGGACGTTCTCGGTCAGCTTCAGCGTCATGCCCATCGCGTCGCGGTTGTTGTCGTGCGCGACGTACTTGCCCCAGTACAGGGCGCCCGGAACGGTCTTGTCCGGATTGGCCTTCTTGAAGTTGTAGAGGTCCACGACCTTGTCGCGGCCGTCGGGCTCCACCACCGGCGTGATCAGCGTGATGACGTGCTCCCGGATGTTGCGGATGTAGGGGCTGTCGTCCACCGCCAGCCGGTAGGCCAGTTCCATGAGCGCCGTCGGCGCGCCCGCTTCGGTCGAATGGATGGCGCCGGTGATGTAGTAGACCGGCGCGGCCCGCTTCGCGATCTCGTCGGCGACCGCGTCGTTCATTTGAATCGTCCGCGGATCGGCCAGCTTCGCCAGATCGGCCTTGTTCGCGTCGAGCTTGGCCATGAGCGCCTCGGAGGCCACCGCCACCGCCAGCATCTCCCGGCCTTCCTCGGTCGTGCCGATCACGTACACCTTCGCGCGCGGCGTGGACTTCGCCAGCAGGCGCATGTACTGGTACACTTCCTTCGAGTACGGCAGCTTCCCGGGCGCGCCGGCGATGTCGCCCAGCACGGCCGTCGGCGTCGGCACGGTTTTCGACGCGGGCATGTAATCGATGACCGGCGACAGGAAGAACGTCTCGGTCGTGTATTCCTTGATCTTCTTCGTGTATTCCTCGTCAATCGGCTGGTTGGGATCGCGCCCGGGCTTGGCCGTCGCCAGAATCCTCGGACGCGGGCTTCGCCGCCGGCCGCGCCTGATCGGCCAGCAGCCATGTCGGAGCGGAAGCCATCGTCACACCCAGCAGCAATCGCGTCAGCGTCGAACGTCGTCTCATGGGAAGCACCTCGAGGAGGTCACATTGTAGAGGAACCTCGAGGCTTCGTGTCATGATCCCCACTGGTGACCCCCGAGGAATTCCGGCGCCGCGGCCATGAGCTGATCGACTGGATTGCCGACTACCGCGCGCGCGTGGCGGACCGGCCGGTGATGGCGCAGACCGCGCCCGGCGCGATCAAGGCCCAGGTGCCGGCCCACCCGCCGGAGGCGCCCGAGTCGTTCGACGCCCTCCTCCGCGACCTCGACGCCATCGTGATGCCCGGCCTCTCGCATTGGGCGCACCCGAAGTTCTTCGGCTACTTCCCGAGCAACGGCGAGTTGTCGAGCGTGCTCGGCGATATCGCGAGTACGGGCCTGGGCGTGCTCGGCCTGGCCTGGCAGTCGAGTCCCGCGCTGACGGAGATCGAAGAAGTCGCCACGGATTGGCTGCGCCAGATGGTCGGCCTCTCGGACGCGTGGCACGGCGTCATTCAGGACACGGCGTCCACGAGCACGCTGATCGCGCTGCTCTGCGCGCGCGAGCGGACGACCAACTACGGCTTCGCCCGGGGCGGGCTGCAAGCCGAGGCGGCGCCGCTCGTCGTCTACGTCTCCGCGCACAGCCACAGCTCGGTGACCAAGGCCGCGCTGCTCGCGGGATTCGGCCACGAGAACGTCCGCGTCGTGGCGCACGACGAGGCCTGGGGCATGGACCCGTCGGCGCTCGCCCGCGCGATCGCCACCGATCGCGCGGAAGGCGCCGTGCCCTGCGCCATCGTGGCCACGACCGGCACGACGACCACGACGGCCGTCGATCCGATCGAGCCGATCGCCGAGATCGCCGCCCAGACCGGCTTGTGGCTGCACGTGGACGCGGCGATGGCCGGCTCGGCGATGATCCTCCCGGAATGCCGCTGGATGTGGCGCGGCGTCGAACGGGCGGACTCGATCGTGATCAATCCGCACAAGTGGCTCGGCGCGGCGTTCGACTGCTCGGTGTACTTCGTGCGCCGGCCCGACGAACTCGTGCGCGTGATGTCCACCAATCCGAGCTATCTGCAGACCGCGGCGGATGCGGTCGTGAAGAACTATCGCGACTGGGGCATCCCGCTCGGCCGCCGGTTCCGCGCGCTCAAGCTCTGGTTCCTGATTCGCGAGCAGGGCGTGTCGGGCCTCCAGGCGCGGCTCAGGCGCGACATGGCCAACGCCCAGTGGCTGGCCGGGCAGGTGCGATCGGAGCCCCAGTGGCGCGTGCTGAATGCGGTCGTCCTGCAGACGCTCTGCGTCCGCCACGAGCCGGCCGGCCTTGACGGCGAGGCGCTCGACCGCTACACGCTCGACTGGTGCGATCGCCTCAACCGCTCCGGCGCCGCCTACCTCACGCCCGCGCTCCTCGACGGACGCTGGATGGTGCGCGTGTCGATTGGCGCGATTGCGACGGAGCGGCGGCATGTCGAAGAACTGTGGGAAGAGATGAGACACGTCGTCCAGGGTCCAGCGTCCAGGGTCCAGAGTTCGGGAGACTGAGTCCTGGGTCCCGAGTTCTTCGCCCTTAGACAGCTGCTGCGCACACCGGGATTCACGGCGATTGCCGTGCTCACGCTCGCGCTCGGCATCGCCACCAACACCGCGATCTTCGCCATCGTCGATGAACTGAACTTCAAGCCGATCGCCAACACGAACGTGGACGACGTCTATACGCTGTGGATGTCGGACCGCAGCGTCGGCCGTTACAGCGACGAGGTCCAGATCGCCGACTACGAGACGATCCGCGCCTATCCGCCGCCGGGGATCGTGGCGGTCTGCGCCGTAACGTTCGGCTATGGCGCGGGTCAGCTCCAGATTCCCGGCCGGGCTGAGAACGCGTTGGGCCTGAGCGTGTCCGGCGGGTACGCGAACGTGTTCAGGCTGCGGGCGCAGGCCGGCCGATGGATCTCCGACGAAGACAACCAGGGCGTCGCCGGCGCCGATGTCGCGGTCATCAGCGATCGTCTGTGGCGTGAATGGTTCGCCGCCAGGCCGGAAATCGCGGGCGTGGCCACGATTACGATCAACCGCAGGTTTCACCGGATTGTCGGGGTCGCCCAGCCCGGATTCCTGGGCGACTCAGTCGATTACTGGCGTCCGATGGGACACCCGGTGCCACTGCCGGCCTCGTCGATGACGTTGAGGCTCAGGAAGATCCAGCCCGGCGTCCAGGTCTCGATCCGCACGTCGCCTGGAACCGCACCCGTGCAGATCGCCGACGCCCTGACCGCGGCGATCTCCTCGCGCGTGCCCAGGCCGGAGTCGCCCGGCGGCAAGGTCGAACTGGTCGAAGCCGGCCGCAACACCGTGGATCGGCTGGCTCGAACCGGTTACCTGATCCTGGGCTTCGCGGCGCTGGTGTTCTTCGCAGCGTGCGCGAATCTCGGCAACATGCTGTACGCGCGCACCACGGAGCGCGAGGGCGAGCTGGCCATTCGCCTGGCGCTCGGCGCGACGCGTGCCGCCATCGTTCGACTGCTGCTCGCCGAAACCGTCTTGATCTGCGCAGCGGCCGCGACACTGGGCCTGGCGATGGCCGTCGTCGCGCTGCGGCTCTTCAGCGACGCGTTCCCGGCCCTCCAGGTGAACTATTTCCAGCATGTCACGCTCGACCTCTCGCTCGACTGGCGCACGTTCGCCTTCGCGGTCGGTGCGGGCGCCGCGGCGGCGATCTTCGTGGGCCTCGCGAGCGTGTGGCGGTCGGGCCGCGTGTCGCTCCTCACCCGGCTGGCCGCATCAAGCCAGGCCGTCGTCGCGCGCACGGAAGGACGGACGCTGCGCACGCTGCTGGTCTCGATCCAGATCACGGCGGCGGTCGTGCTGTTGATTGCGTCCGACATCTTCATCGAGAACACGGGCAGGAGGTTCGACGAACGCCTGCTGTTCGACACCAGCCACCTGGCCGCCGCGCGCCTCGAACTGCCGCAGGAGTACGACGAGTCGCGCGGACCGCACTTCTTCGACCAGCTCGTGGCGCGCGTGCGCGCGTTCGATGGCGTGGAGGCGGCCGCGCTGGCTGACGCCCTGCCGGGCGGGTCTGCCCCGAGCCCGCGCGGCGGCTTCGCTGCCTTCACCGCGGAGGCGCCGCCGCGGGGCGTGAGCGGTCTGCCCCGACGTCTCGATGGATCGTGGATCCACGCGTCGCCGGGTTACGTCGCCACGCTGGGCCTGACGCTCACCAGAGGTCGCGATCTGCAGCCGACAGACGCCGCGGGCTCGCTGCCGGTCGTCGTAATCACCGAGAGCGTGGCCAGTGGGTTGTGGCCCGGCGAGGACCCTATCGGCAAGCGGATCGTGTGCTGCCGCGAGGCCCATCTCAGGACCGTCGTCGGCGTCGTCTCGGATCCGGTCCGATCCTCGATTGCGTCGCCGCTCACCAGACCAGGGAACTTCGTCATCCTGCCGGCAGCCCAGAAATTCGAGCGTGAGATGTTGATCGTGCTGCGGTCGGCGACGCCGCTAGCGCAGATCGAGCCGCTGCGGCGGGCCGTCGTGTCGCTGGACGAGTCGGTGCCCGTATTCGACGCGGGGCTCGTGGAGCGGACGCAGTTCGCGGGGCCGGCGGCGGAGCGTGCGTCGCGCGTGCTCGCCGGCTCGCTGGGCGCCATCGCGCTGGCCATCGCGGTGTTGGGCGTCTACGCCGTGGTCTCGTATTTCGTCAGCCGGCGGAGGCGCGAGTTCGGACTGCGACTCGCCCTGGGCGCCACGCGCGGGCAGGTTGTGAAGCTCGTCGTGGACTACGCCATTCACATGGTGCTCGTGGGTCTGCTTCCCGGCGTCCTGCTGGCGAGCCTGGGCACGCGCGTGTTCGAAGCGGAGCTGACACGGCTCAGGATGTTCGGGCCGGACGGTCGCCTGACCGCGTGGAGCAGCCTGACCGTGTGGGTCGCCGTGCCGCTCCTGATGCTCGTGGCCGGAGTCCTCGCGGCCTACATCCCGGCTCGCCGCGCCGCCACATCGAGCCGAGCTGCACCCTCAAGGACCTGTAACTGCGCCGACCCGCAGTGGCCGCGTTCGGCGCGCCGGCGCGCCTCGTTACTTCAAGCCTTTGACGAGGAACAGGTCCGAGTGCGTGACGCCGTAGCCGTACATGTACGCGCTGCCATCAGCGGTCATCATCAACTGGCCGACGCCGCCCATGCCGATCGATTCAGGCAACGGGGTCACGAGCCGGACCGGCGTGCGCGCGCCGGTGGCCAGATCGACACGCGTCACCTTCACGGCGTTCCCGGGAGCCGGGCGCCGGACCAGCAGCCCGCGGCCGTCCGCCGTGAAGCGAATCACGCCGTCGGCCGGTTCGAGAAACTTCACGGGCTCGGGTCTCGCCGCCGGCGGCAGCAATGGGAAAGAGCTTGCGCTGCCGATCCAGATCGCGCGCGAGGATGCGGGTGCCGTCCGGCGTCAGCACGCTGCCGGTCACGCCTTCAGGGGTCACCGGCGACGGCTCGCCGCCGTCGATCGACTGCAGCCACACGCGTGACGGCCGGCCCGGCTTGAAGCCGTTGAACACGAACCGCTTGCCGTCGGGCAGGAACCGCGCGCTGATGTGCGCGATGTCGTCATTCGTGAGCGCGCGGGCCGCCCCGGCCCCGGTCGGCAGCAGCAGGAACTGCGCCGGCTCCGGGTCGAGCTTCTGGGCGATCACCCAGGCGGCCATCGGGCGAGAGCGCCGTGCCCTCGCCGGTCCCGAGCCGGACGGCCGGCGACCCGTCGGTCTTCCGGACGAACACGCCGTAGCCCGGGCCGCCGCCCTCGCCTTCCTCCGTGATGAGCAGCGTGCGGCCATCCTCGGACAGCATCATCGGCTGCGACCAGTCGAGCCACGACAGATCGCGCTCCGTCGTCTCGCCCGGCGCCAGGCCCATGATGCCGCGCCGCGCGTTGTCGTGCGACAGCAGCACCGTGCCATCCGCGGCGATGTCCCCGAGGAACAGGCTGCCCGGCACGCGCAGCACCGTGCGGACCTTGCCGTCGAGCGTGGCCGCGAGCAGCGCGCGCCAGAGGCCCCTTGACGCGCAGGTGAACCACACCTCGCGGCCCGATGGCGACCACGCGATGCCCTGCGCGCTCTCGCATTCGATCGGCAGCTTCTGCTGATTTCCGGCGCTGTCCACGACGGAGACGCCGCCGCGGTCATCGCCGAGGATCGGCTGGTCGAGAAACGCGACGCGCTGCCCGTCCGGCGAGACGCTGAGATGGCTGATCCATCCGGTCGGTCTCGTAGACGACCTTGCCAATCGGGAACTCCAGCCGGTACTTGCCGTCGACGACGTGCGAGACGGCGAGATTCGAGCCGTCGGGCAGCCAGTCGGCGTGCTGCACGTTCTCGAGCACGTCGCGCGCCGCGCCGCCGGTGAGCGGCGCCCGGGCCAGCGTGCCGGCCCTGGCGTAGGCGCTGATGGCCGCGCGGTTCGACACGATCGCGAGCTCGCCCTTGGACGAGATCGAGACGACGTCGGCGTTGACGTACGGCAGCGCCTGCGATTCCGGGCTTTCGCTGCGCGTCGAGTAGATCTGCAGGGGCGCGCCTTCCCAGGCGGCCGAGTAGAGGAACGGTGCCGCCGTCGGGCGCGATGCTCGCGCGACCAGATGGGTCCGCGCCGATAGGTCAGCCGCTGGAACTCGGCGCCCGCAGGCTCGCCGGCGCCGGAAAGCGCCCGACCGGCGAAGAACGCGCCGCGCGGCGACGACCGCCGCGACCGCGGCGACGGCGATGCCTCTCGAGCGCCTTCCGCGAGGGCGCGCCCACGCCGGCCGCGGCCATGGACGCCGTGCTCTGGCTCGATGCCCCGGACAGCGCCTCGAGCGCGATCGCCAGATCGTGCGCGGAATGAAAGCGATCGGCCGGCTGCTTCTCGAGACAGCGGCGAATGATGCGCTCGAGCGACCCCGGCACGTTCGGCGCTGAATCTCCGCGAACTCCGGCGGATCCTCCTTCAGGATCGCGTTCATCGTCTCCACGTGCGAATCGCCGCGGAACGCGCGGCGGCCGCTGAGCATCTCGTAGAGGACCGCGCCGAACGAGAAGATGTCCGTGCGGTGATCGACCGCCTGCCCGCGCACCTGCTCGGGCGACATGTAGCCGACCGTGCCCAGCACCGTGCCGGGCGTCGTGTCGGCCGCAATGCGGGTCTCGCCCCGCCTCCGAACCCGCTCTGGCGGAGCCGCCGGCCGCCACTCCGGCGAGACCGGCCTTCGCGAGCCCGAAGTCGAGGATCTTCACCACGCCCGTCGCGGGTGACGAAGATGTTCTCCGGCTTGAGGTCGCGGTGCACGATGCCCCGCTCGTGCGCCGCCGCGATGCCGCGGACGATGTGGACCCCGAAGTCGACGGCCTTGCGCACGGGCAGCGCGCCGCCGGCCAGCCGGGCGCGCAGCGTGTCGCCCTCGAGCAGTTCGGTGACCGCGTAGGTCACCCCGCCGTCGCTGCCGAAGTCGTGGATGGCGAGGATGTTCGGATGCGAGAGCGCCGCGACCGCCTGCGCCTCACGCTCGAACCGCGCGCAGGGCCTCCGCGTCGTGCGCGAACTGCTCGGGCAGGACCTTGATGGCGACATCGCGATTGAGCTTCGTGTCGCGGGCGCGGTAGACCTCGCCCATGCCGCCCGCGCCGAGGGCAGAGAGCGACTTCGTACGGACCGAGACGGGTACCGGGTGTCAGTGGCATGGTGAGGTGCCGCTACTTTACCAGACGGCCCCCGACCAACCGCGACGGGTCCGCTCCTTGGACCGCCGGCCGGGTTCGTCGACCATAATGGGACCAGGACACCTGATGCCTGCCGTCCCTGCCGGTCCAAGTCGCGATCGCCTGCTCGTCGTCGAAGACGATCCGACGCAGCGCCTTGGACTGCAGAAACTGCTGACCAGCTGGGGGTTCGACGTGGACGTCGCGAGCGACGGCCGCGAAGGGCTCGAGCTCGCCACCAGGAACCGTCCGGCGATCGTGCTGAGCGACCTGGTCATGCCCAACCTCAGCGGCCTCGAGCTCCTGAAGGCGCTTGAAGCAGGACGACGCCGACGTCACGGTCATCCTGCTCACGGCGCAGGGATCGGTCGAAACGGCGGTCGAAGCCATCAAGCAGGGCGCCTACGACTACCTGACCAAACCCGTCGACCCGCAGCGGCTGCGCATCGTGCTGGACCAGGTCGCCTCGCGCCAGGACACGCGCCGCGAGGTGCAGGCGCTGCGGCGGCAGCTCCAGGAGCGCGGCCGTTCGGCAGCATGGTCGGCGCGAGCCTGGAGATGCGGAAGATCTACCGGCTCATCGAGCAGGCCGCGCCGACGTCCGCGTCCGTGTCGATCACGGCGAGTCGCGGCACGGGCAAGGAACTGGTGGCGCAGACCATTCACCAGCTCAGCCCGCGCGCCGCGCAGCCGTTCGTGCCGCTCAACTGCGCGGCGATCCCGGACACGCTGCTCGAAAGCGAGCTGTTCGGGCACGAGAAGGGCGCCTTCACCGGGGCGATCGCGCGCCGCGCGGGTGCTTCGAGCTGGCGCATCAGGGGCACGCTGTTCCTCGACGAAATCGCCGAGATGACCCCGGCCACCCAGGCCAAGCTCCTGCGCGTGCTGCAGGAGCGGAATTTCCGGACGCTCGGCGGCACGCGCGAGCAGTCCGTCGACATTCGCGTGATTGCCGCGACCAACCTGGATCCGGCCGAGGCGGTCCGCCAGGGGCGCCTGCGCGAGGACCTCTTCTACCGGCTCAACGTCTTCCTGATCCGCTGCCGCCGCTGCGCGATCGCAAGGACGACGTGCCGCTGCTGGCACAGGCGTTCATCCGGGACTTCAACGAGCGGCACGGCCGGGCCGTCGCGGGCGTGTCCGAGGACGCCGCCCGCCTGCTCGAGCAATACCACTGGCC
Organism: uncultured Acidobacteriota bacterium; assembly: GCA_963751445.1. GTDB lineage: Bacteria > Acidobacteriota > Vicinamibacteria > Vicinamibacterales > SCN-69-37 > DASUGC01. The sequence goes on from CAVVUL010000011.1 coordinate 562,460, forward strand.
GGGCAACGTGCGCGAGTTGCGGAACGTGATCGAACGCGCCACCATCGTCGCCAAGGGCCCGTTCATCGAACCGGGCGACCTGCCCGCGCTCGCGCGCGCGGCCGCGCCTGAGACGAGCGCGCCCGAACCTGCGACGGCCGGCCTCACTCCGGGCACGACCGTCGATCAGGCGGAGCGGCGGCTGATCGAAATCACCCTGCAGCACACGAACGGCAACAAGACGCGCGCGGCCGAACTGCTCGGCATCAGCCTCAAGACGCTGCACAACAAGCTCAACCGCATGAAGGACGAGCGCCGGGACGAGCCAGAGGAGTGATGCGCTTCGGCATCCGCACCAAACAGGTGGCGGGCGTCACGGCCGTCGTCGCGCTGGCCGCCGTCGCGCTCTCCGGCTGGTACGTTGCCTCGCTGGCCAAGATTCTGCTCCAGGACAGCCGATCCAACGCGCAGTTGCTGGGCCGATTGATCGAGCAGCGCACGATCGCCGTCGTGGCGCGCGGCGGCGATCCGATCGTGGCGCTGCAAACCGACGATGGGCTTCGGACGATCCTGGAATCCACCGCGTACGTGGAGGGCGTGGAATACGCGGTCATCGTCGGCCCGGACGGCAGGATCGTCGCCGATGCCGACGCGTCGCGCATGGGCACGCCGCTCGGGGCCAAGAGCAGCCTCGATCCGCTGATCGACGCGCAGGGTCCGATCGCGCAGCTTCGAGCGATCTATACGCCCGGCGGCCGCACGCTGGAGGTCAGCTGGCCGCTGGGGGAACTGGGGTCGATTCGCGTCGGTGTCTCGACCCTGCTCCTGCAATCGAAGCTGACTCTTCAGGGCCGGGCGCTCATTCTGCCCGGCGCCATCGTCATCCTCCTCTCGGTGCTGGTGGCCATGCTGCTGGCGCAGTTGGTCCTGCGTCCGATCCACGTGATCCGGAGCGGACTCGCGCGATTGGGCCGTGGCGAGGTCGGCGTGAACGTGGACCTCCCGGCGGACGCCGAACTCGCCGAGTTGGGCGATTCGTTCAATCAGGTCAGCGCGCGGCTGACGGCCGACCGCACGGAACTGGCGGGCCAGCGCGCGCTGGAGTCGGTCGTCGACCAACTGGAGGACGCGGTCGCGCTGTTCGCGCCCGACGGCACGCTGCTCTTCTCAAACGCGGCCATGGCCCCGGCGCTGGGCCGGGCGGCGGCATCCAGTGACGCGACTGAAACGACGAACAGCGCGAAATCCGTCCCCGGACCGCGGCTGGCGGAGCTGTGGAGCGGCGATCATCCCTATCGCATCGCGGTGGAGCGCGCGCTGTCGGGCGCGTCGATGTCCGCACCCGCACCCGCGCACGTGCCGAACCAGGGCGAGCGCCTGGTCCTCACGCACCTCGTGCCCGGTCCCGGCGGTGCGCCGATCGGCGTCGTGCTGGTGTCACGCAACCTGGCCTATCTGAGCCAGGTGGAATCGACGCTGAGCTACTCGCGCAAATTGGCGGCGCTGAGCCGGCTCACCGCGGGCATCGCGCATGAAATCAAGAACCCGCTGAACGCGACGATGATCCACCTGGAGCTGCTGCGCATGCAGGTGGCCGACCAGCCCGACGCGCTGCAGCATCTGGCGGTGATTGCCGACCAGGTGCGTCGGCTGGACGAGGTGGTGCAGGGCTTCATGAAGTTCACGCGGCCCGAAGATCTGCACCTGCAGGCCGTCGACCTGGGCGCGGCGTTCGAACGGCTGCGGCCGATTCTGGAGGCGGAGGCCGGCAAGCACGGCGTGGACCTGCGCGTCGACATCCCGGCCGATTTGCCCGCCGTGGATGGCGACCCGAACCTGCTCGAGCAGGCGTTCCTCAATCTCGCCCTGAATGCCTACCAGGCGATGCCTGACGGCGGCCGGCTGCGGATCGGCGCGCGGCCGGCGCCCGGGCGGATGGTGGCGATCGACGTGGAAGACACGGGCAGCGGCATCGCGCCCGAACATTTGTCGCGGATCTTCGATCTGTACTTCACGACGAAGCCGAGCGGCAGCGGCATCGGACTGTCGCTTGTCTACCGGACGGTGCAGCTCCACGATGGCGACATCGAGGTGCAGTCGACGCCTGGACGGGGGACGACCTTCCGGGTGCTGCTGCGACAAGCCGCGAAACAGGTCTAAACTTCGAAGGGAGCAGGCAGGTGCTGACGGCATGAAGGGGCTTCGGCTCGGCGCGATCGTGGCGATGCTGGGGATCGCGGTGGCGGGCTGCGGGCGCGCCCAGGCGAAGGCGAAAACGCCCGGCCCGGCGCCCGCCCTCGCGATGCCGGAGCCGCCGTCGCGGCTGGTGATTCCGGTCAGCGTCGAGCCGCCGGCTCCCCCGCCGGCCGCCACGCCCACGCCGGCGGCGTCACCGCCCGCGCGGCCGACCGGCGCGCGACCCACGCCCACGCCGACACCCACCGCGACGCCCACGCCGGAACCGACGCCGACGCCCGTGCTGCAGACCGCCGCGAGCCTGGCTGAAATTGAATCGCGCGCGAAAGATCTCATCGGCCGGGCCACGAAGGATCTCGCCCGCGTGTCGCGCAGCGCGCTCGGCCGCGACGCGCAGGATCAGTACGACAGCGCCCAGCGCTTCATCCGCATGGCCCAGGACGCGATCATCGCCAAGAACGTCGTCTACGCGGCCTACTGCGCGGACAAAGCGGCGACTTTGGCAAGCCTTTTGGTCAAGTAGAAAGTCAGAAGTCACAAGTCAGAAGTAAGGCCACAGTTCCAGCCATTCATCCTTATTTCTGACTTCTGACTTCTGACTTTTTACTTACGAATATTTCTTCTTAAGGTCTGCCCACTGCGCCAGCAGCCCGGCGAGCGCGGGCCGCGGGTCGGCGTCAGGGGAGAGCTGGCGCGCGCGTTCGGGCAGCAGGACTTGCGTGACGAGCCGATCGAGATCGGCCCGCAGCGTGTCGCCGCGCGCGCCCAGGCTGCGGGCGCGCACCCAGCCGGCGATCGCGGCGCCCCACGCGCGTTCGAAATCGCCCGCGCCGCGCGCGGCCGCCACCAGCCAGTAGCTGGCCGAGGCTGACGGATCTTCGCGCGACAATTCGGCTTCGGTGCGATCCAGCAGGCGGCGATAGATCAGCACGCGCTCGGTCTCCGCGCCGAACTGCGCCTGGTGATCAAGCGCGCTGGCCCACCATTCAAACACGCGATCCCGATCCGCGCCCGGCTCGGCGCGTGCGAGCGCCCGGTCGAACATCTCGGCCGCGGCGCTGAGACAGCCGTCGCAGCCGTCCAGATAGAACGACAGGCCGAGGCCGACCAGAAAGTCCACGCGATCACGCGGCGTGAGTTGATCGGACACGACCAGCCGAAGCGCCTCGCGCGCGCGCTCGAGATCCGCCGGCGTCGAACTCTGGCGGTAGCGTTCGAGACTCGCGCGGCCCAGCACGACCGCCGCCGCGTTGGCGAGCGCCGGCTCGCGGAGCGCGTCGGTCGCCGCCGTGATCGCCTCGTCGAACTTCCCGGCGTTGTAGGCCAGCCGGGCCCGCCCCAGCGCGTCGGGGGCGGGCGTTTGGCCCATGACGGCCAGCGCCATCACGGCCACGACGAACGGCTTCCACGGCGTCACGGGCATTCGGCGACTCGATCCTAATGAGTAACTCTTACACAGCCTTCCAGCTTTCCGACAGCCCTGGGTCAAATTGCTGGGTTTTTGACGTGCTTTTCAGCACATCGGGTTGGCAAGGAAATTGATATACCCATAGATGTCATGCGTCCTTACGTCGTGGTTTTGACGGGACTCCTCGCCGCGTGGGCCCCCCTCATGGGGTCGGCTCAGGAACCGGCGGGACGCCCGACGTTCCGCGCGTCAGTGGATCGGGTCACGATGAGCGCCACGGTGCGCGACCGCCGAGGCCGGACGGTCACCACGCTCAAGGCCGAGGACTTCCACCTGCTCGACAACGGTCAGCCGCAGCGCATCCTCGAATTCCAGCGCGACGCGGCGCCGATGAGCCTCGCGATTCTGGCCGACATGAGCGGCAGCATGGATGTGGCCGGCAAGCGCGCCGCCGCGCGCGAGGCCGCCCGCCAGTTGCTGAGCTGGCTCGCGCCGGGCCAGGACCGGGTGGGCCTGTACGCCTTCGACACCGAGCTCGAAGCGGTCGAACCGTTGCAGCCCACGCCGGGAAATGTGCTCGAGCGCATGACCGCGCTGCAGCCGTGGGGCCGCACGAAGCTGTTCGACGCGATCGCCGAGACCGGGCGCCGGCTCGCCGAGTCGGGCGCGGCGCGCCGCGCCGTGATCGTGCTCACCGACGGCGACGACAACGCCAGCCTGCTCACGCCGGGCGAGGTCTCGGCCATCGCCAGCAGCATCGAAGTGCCCGTCTACGTCCTCGTCATCGTCTCTCCGCTCGACCGCGTCGGGCAGACGGCCGCCAGCGTCATCGACGCGCACCTGGCGGAACAACGGAACGGCGCGCTCGGCAATCTCGCGCGCTGGACCGGCGGCGAGATCGTCGCGCCGATTACCCCGACCGACCTGGCCGCGGCCACCCGGCAGATCGTGATGGAACTTCGCCTGCAGTACTTGATCGCCTTCGAACCCAGCCGCCAGCCCGGCTGGCACCCCTTGGAGCTCCGCACGCGTCAGACGAACCTGACCGTACGCGCGCGGAGCGGCTACGTGGTGTCGGACCGGCCGGCGGATCGTCAGTGAATCCGTAACCGAACGTGGAGGAACCTATGCGTCAGATCATCATCACGGCAGCCGCGCTCGCACTGATCGCCGGTGGCAGCACGGCTTGCGCGACCAAGAAGTTCGTCACCGGCCAAGTGGGCCAAGTCAGCAGCAAGGTGGACTCGTTGAGCAAGTCGCTCGAGGACACGCAGGATCGCGTGAAGAAGAACGAGGCCAAGATCAGCGAAGTCGATCAGAAGGCGGCGGCGGCGCACGGCGCGGCCGACCAGGCGCAGCAGGCGGCGCTGACGGCCGACGGCAAGGCGGCGACCGCCGCCGAAGCCGCGAAGGCCGCGGACGCGAAGGCCGTCGCCGTGGACAAGGCCACGAAGCGGATCCTGTATGAAGTGGTGCTGAGCGAGGACTCGGGCAACTTCAAGTTCGGCTCCGCCGATCTGCCGGACGGCGCGAAAGCCAGCATCGACGAACTCGTGGCGAAATTGCTGGCCGATCCGAAGGGCGCCTACTTCGAAATCGAGGGACACACCGATAACGTCGGCGCGGCGGAAGTCAATCAGGCGCTGGGCCTGTCGCGCGCGGAATCCGTCAAGAAGTACCTGTACCGAGCAGTACAAGATTCCGCTGTTCCGCATCAACGTCATCAGCTACGGCAAAGACAAGCCGGTCGCCGACAACAAGACCTCCACCGGCCGGGCCCAGAATCGGCGCGTAGTGATTCGCGTGCTCGCATAGGACACGCGGACGTAAGGAACGGGAACGACGGGAACGACGGGAACGAACGGGAACGACGAGAACGACGGGAACGACGAGAACGAACGGGAACGGCTGACCGAAGCCCTTAGTTCCCGTCGTTCCCCAGTTCCCGGTCGTTCCCCAGTTCCCGTCGTTCCCGTCGTTTCAGGCCAAGCTCACTTGCCCGGCTTGGCCTTCAGCACGCCCACCTGGATCAACAGCCCCGTAAAGTCGTACATCCGGCGCTCGTGGGTGATCTTGCCGTCGCGGAGTTCGAAGACCAGCACGCCGTTGATCTTGAACCGGCGGTGGGTGGCTTCCACGCCAAAGAGTTCGCTGGTGTGGGTGGCCTCGACGGTGAACATCTGGGCGGCGCGGTTGCCGTCGATGATGAGGTCCTGCCCTTCGAAGGTCCAGTCCGCGAATGCGCGGAAAAGGTCTCGGTAGGTCCGCTCGATTTCCGACCGGCCGCGCACCTCGCCAAACATCGGGCTGCTGACCACGCCATCCTCGGCGTGCGCCACCGCCAGCGCCGCTGAGTCTCTCGCGATCCATGCGCGCTGCATCGCTTGCATGATCGCGACGACTTGCTCACGCTTCATCATGATCGGACGTCCCCCACGGGGATGATACTTCGACAGGGGTTCCGGAGTTCCGAGGTTCCGAGGTTCCGGGGTTCCGGTTCCGGGGTTCCGGGGTTCGGGTTCGAGGTTCGAGGTTCGAGGTTCCTGGTTCAGAGCCCTGAACCTAGAACCCGGAACCCGAACCTTGGAACCCCGGAACCGGAACCCCGGAACCTCGGAACCCCGGAACCCCGGAACCTGTAACAATCCCAATCACCAGCATCCCCGTCACCATCGGCAGCACCGCATTCACGCCCACCAGCGACGGCAGCAGGGCGTGCACCGCCAGGCCGAGAGCCACCGCGACGTTACGGAGACCGCGCTTGTCGGGCACGAGCAGGATCAGCAGCAGGTGGCGCGCGACGTTCATCTTGAACGCGAGAAACAGCGCGACCGGCACGAGGCTCCAGCCGATCAGATCCTCGAGGTCGAAGGCCCGCCTGGTCTCGGCGTACATCAGGAGCGCGGCGAACGCTGCCGCGAGTACCAGCGCGCCGATCGCGGCGACCGTGTCCCCTTTCAGTTCGCTGTTGTAGCGGAAGATGTAGAGGTAGTTGTCCCACAGGAAATACGGCGCCACCAGGCCCACGGCGAGGATCGCCAGGACCAGCGCCGACGTCCGTCGCGGCATCGCGCTCAAATGGCGCAGGTAGTAGAGCGGCGACAGTTTCGTCACGATCGCGACGGCCATCAGCGTGTGCGCGGCGTTGGGAAACCGCCGCGCGGCGAAGAGTGCGGCCATCACCACCGTGAGCATCACGAGGTAGGACCCGTCCTGCACGAAGAAGAACCGATCGCCCACGTACGTGAAGTTCAGGTACAGCAGCGGGAACAGGTACCAGCGCGTGCGAAGGAAGAACACCAGTGACGCGCCGAGGAACAGCAGCGCGAGGCCCGACACGGCGCCGTACAGGCCCACGCCCAGTGCATCACCAGCGGCTGACAGCGCCGGCCAGCGCCAGCAGCGTCGCCGGCGGATACGGAGACGAGGCCTCTTGGCTCCAGGTGGCGGCCTCGAGGGGCGTCTGCTCGACAAGCCGTTTGGTGTACATATCCGCGACGTCATGGCGGACGACCCTTGCTTCGTAGGCGTCGGCGATCGTGTCGGTGCCGTACGAGTCCGGCTGCGCCATCCCGGCGAGCATCGGCCATCGCGCGTAGTCGATGAAGGGCTTGGGCACGTTCGGCACGATGGTGGCGGCCATCGACACGAGCGTGAGGACGATCACGACGGTCTTGACGCGCGTCGATGCGGACAGCAGCCAGCGATCGACGGCGTGCGTAGCGGCGAGGAACGTCACGGGGTCATTGTAGGCAGGAATGCGAAAAGGGCGGCTCCTCCGGAAGAAGCCGCCCTTCCCGCGCGATCGAATACAACGCTGTCGTCAGTTGTCGAGGTCCCTCGGGTCGGCGGCGCGTTCACGGATTCCTGCAACCATCATCCCGGACTTTCTGCTGGAGTGTTAGGACCTGCCTGTTCATCCTGTTCATGTCGCCGGTGCGACCGCGTGCCAATGGGCACGATGGATGAGGTCTAGGGTCTGCTCACTCCCACCGCGCGGTGCGGGGTTCTGACTTCAGGAGCGCGACGGCCTATCGACGACGAGGGTTCGGCGCCCGGTGGCGCGTCCGTCATTCGACCTCCCTTCCAGCTACGTACGGGGCCCGTCAGACTTTGCGACCCATCCGGCCCCCCGCCAGGTGGCGGTTGATGGATCTGAGGTCACGTTACGCCCGGCGATGGCGCGTGTCAATGGGAGGTTTTGCGCTAGAATAAATGGTCTTGCCGGGCCGGCGTAGCTCAGTTGGTAGAGCAGCTGATTCGTAATCAGCAGGTCCGCGGTTCAAGTCCGCGCGCCGGCTCCAATATTGATCCGGGGACTTCGTCCCCGGACTCCTGACACGCTCCCTCGCCGGACTCGCCTCCTCGGAATGGCGCCCAGGCAAGTCCCGCTCCGGTCGCGTGGCGCGCTCGCTGCCCGCTCGCGCGCTCAGAACGAAGATGGCCAGCACCAGCGCGTTCCGCTCTTCTGACCTTCTGACCTCTGACCTCTGACCTCTGACCTCTGACCTGCCGTCCGTCCCGCCGCCGTCTTCAGAAACTCCGGCAGACTCAAGGACAACCGGCGGCACCGAGACAAAAGTCTGCCTGCCCGACGTTTGCCAGGGTTACCGATGGCCAGGTTGACCTGTTTGTGGCCGATCCCTGTGGCGTGCCGATTGCACCCCGCCACGGATCGGCAACAAGAGAGGCAGACAAATGGCGGATCTGACGGCTCAAATACCTGGCTGGGTGCAATACGTTGCGGCGATGGGGTTCGTCCTGGTGGTGCTCTCGCGGGTCATTCTCGCCGCCGACCCGTGGATGAGGACCACGCCGACCGGCCTCTTCATCGGGGACGCCAGTGTCACCATCGCCATCATGCTGTCGCTGGCCGTCATGGGAGCCGATGATCGGCTCCTCGAAGAGTTCGTGGTGGTGTTCGCGATCGGCGCCACGCTGTTCGTGTGGGACCTCGCGAGACTGTCTGCGCGTCGGCGTTCCACGCTCCACACGGCACGCCAGTCCGTTCAGGCGTCCGACATACCCGGCGTTCACGGAACGTTCAACTAATTAGTCGCGCGCGTCAGAGACCGCTGACCCTCATCCGCCGCCTGGTCGCGGCGTAGAGCGCCCAGAACAGAAGGGCGCCGGCGAGAAACAGGCCGCCGACGACCGGCGCATCGCGCACCAGCAGGAAACGCATGCCGCTGCCGTCGAACGAGAACGCCCACGGCATCGCGGTGCAGAGGACCGCCGCCGCGAGGAACGCGGTCCGCCTCCGCAGCAGTCTGCGCGTGCGCTCCAACGCCCGGCGGTCCGCGGTCATCGGCGCGGCCAGTGCGGCAGTCGCCCGGGCCGGCACGTCCTCGCGCAGCGACGCCGCCTCAGCCGCCAGTTCGCGATCGCTGGCCAGACAGGACTCGACGAGCGCCCGCGTATCCCGGCTCGCCTCGCCGGCGATATACAACGGCAACAGATCCCTGACGACCTCACGTGTCACATTCATCGCGGACCTCCCTCTCGCGCCATCTTCAGCGCCCGCAGTTTCTGCCTCGCCCGATGCACTTTCACCTTCGCGGCGCCCGGCGAAATGCCGAGTGCACGGGCAATCTCCTCGTACGGCACCTCATCCTCCGCACGCATCAACAACGCCGCGCGGTCGGATTCGGCCAGCGTCTGAAGATCGGCCATCACCGCATCCAGTTCGGCCCGGGCGGCGGTTGCGTCGGCGGGCGACGGGCGCCCGTCGCGGGGTCGGCATCAAGACCCTCCCTGCGGCGAGCCCGCGTCAGGTCATCCAGATACAGCCGGCGCGCGATCGTCAGCAGGTAGCCGATCACCGTCGTCAGATCGAGGCGTTCGCGCGCGGTCCACACGCGAACGAAGGCCTCGGACGTGATGTCTTCCGCGATCGCCCGGTTGCCGGACAGCGACAGGGCAAACCGGTAGACCGGACCGGCATACTGCCGGTAGAGCGCCTCGAAATCCGTCATGTTCGTGGGGCCCGGTGCCCGTCTTGATCAGGAATACCGCGCAGCGGGCCTTTGGTTACAGGTCCGTCGCCGCCGGCTCCACGTGCACGAGCACGTCCGCGACCCAGGCCAGATCGCGCCGAAGCGTGGCGCGCACGTGGCCGGCGATCGCATGCGACGCCGCGACGGTCAGCTGCGGATCGACTTCGATGTGCAGGTCGATGTGGTACTGGAGCCCGGACTTGCGCGCCAGCACTTTGTCGATGCCCCGGACGCCGGACACCGCTCGGGCGACCGCCAGGATTTCAGCGGTCAGTTCGCTGGGCGGCATCGTATCCACCAGTTCGAGTGCCGCGTCGCGCACCACGCGAATGCCGGTGATGACGACGACGATGCCGACCACAAATCCGCCGTAGTGGTCCGCCGCCAGAAACCGCGACGGATCGTAGGTCGCCAAACCCACGGCGACCAGCGCGGCCGCCGCGGACAGGATATCGACGGCATCGTTCCAGGCATCAGCGAGCAGGGCGGAGCTGTGCAGGCGGTGTCCCAGACGGAACTTGACGATGGACATCACGCCGCGCACCACGATGGCGAACACGAGCGCCGCGGCGGCCATCAGCCCCGGCGCCGGGTGATCCGCGCCGACCCGCTGCAACGACTGCGACGAGATCATGATGCCGCCGACCGCGAGGATCACGCCGACGACGAACGCGGACAGCGTCTCGAATCGCCCATGCCCGTAGGGATGGTCATCATCGGCGGGCCGCGCCGCCACGCGCATGCCGATCAGCACGATGCTGGACGCGAGCACGTCGCCCACGAATTCAAACCCGGCGGCCACGACCGACGTCGAGTGCGCCAGGAGGCCGACCACGATGCTGCTGGCGGCGAGCACGGCGGAAGCCACGATGCCCGCGGCCGCAATCCGGCGCGCGGTCCGATAGGACGCTTCGATGCGCGCGCGCGCGAGGAGGGAGGGTTGGCTGCTGGCGGAGGGCGGCATGACGCGCAACGTCCACCTTACTCAATCAGGCCCGGCGGTGGCCCGCTGGCGCCGTTCACCCCGAGCACTTTCGCCAGCACGGCTGTCGCCTTGCGCATTTCGTCCATTGTCCCGATGGACACCCGCAGGTGGTTGTTGAGCGGCGGGAACGGCCGGCCGACGGCGACGCCCGCCTTCTGGCAGGCCTCGCGAATCGGGCGCATGTCGCGCTTGAGGTCGATCATCAGGAAGTTCGTGTCGCTGGCGCCGACCGTGTAGCCGGCCTGCTCGAAGAACGCGCGCGTGAAGGCCTTGGACTCCCGATTGCGCTTCTGCTCGAACGCGATGTGATCGTGATCGGCGATCGACACCTCCGCGGCGGCCGCCGCCAGCACGTTGACGCTCGATCCGAGGCGCCAGGGCTGCATCGCTCGTGCCGTGTCCGCGTGCGCGATCGCGTAGCCCACCCGGAGGCCGGCCATGCCGAAGACCTTCGAAAACGTCCGCGACACAATGCACTCGCGGATCGGCCAAGGCCATCGGAATCGACGTCTGGTAGGATGGGTCGTCCACGTACTCGTGGTACGCCTCATCCACCAGAATCGTGGTGTCCGATGCCGAGTCGCGGCGGACCCGGGCGACGAATTCGCGCACGGCGGCGTCGCCATGCACCGTGGCCGTCGGGTTGTTCGGGTTACAGAAGAAGATGAGGCCCGCGCCGCGGGCCGCCGCGGCCATCGCGTCGAGGTCCAGCCGCAGCTTCGCGTCCACCGGTACGGCCATTGCCTTGCGGCCGGTGGGCTGCGCGAACGTCGCCGGTAGTTCAAACGTCGGCGCCGCCGTCACGAGGTGGTGGTTCCGGCGTCACGAAGACTTCCACGCACAATCGCAGCGTCTCGCTCGAGCCGCAGCCCAGGACGATGTTCTCCGCGGCCACACGTGTTCAAGCGCGATGGCCGGACCGAGCGCTGTTTCGGGATCGAACGGATAGCGGTTCGCCTCGCTGAACATCGCGCGAGCGGCGTCGAGCGCGCGGGGGCCTGGTCCGTTGGGATTCTCGTTGCTGTCGAGGCGGATCGGCCCCGCGGGCGCCTCGGGCGTGCGGAGCCACGCGGCCATCCGCGATTCATGGCCGCGGCTGCCGATGAACGGCGGCGTCAGCAGGCTCGCGCTGCCGAGTCCGAGGGCGGAGACGAAATCCCGGCGGGAAATGGGCATGGCGGATCTTACTGCAGCCGCGGCCAGACGCCGCAATCACTGCTAGAATCGCGTCAGCAACCATGATCAACCTCAGCCATTCCGCGGGTGACCGCGCGCGACTGACGCTCGTGGCACTCCTCTGCCTGCCGATCGCCCTCGCCGGGTGCGGTGGCGGCACGCCGAAGGAGAAGACCCCGGCCGTTGCCTCGAACACGGCCGAGGGTCAGAAGGCCGACGAGACGCTGCCGCCGCCACCCGCGTTCGAGACCACACTGCCGGAGAACCTGCGGGAGTCCGTTGGCCGGCCGTTCCTCGGGGACCTGGACGCGATGGTGAAGCGCCGGGTCATTCGGGTCGGCGTGACGTTCAATCGCACCTCCTATTTCGTCGACAAGGGCGTGCAGCGCGGCGCCATCTACGACTACAGCCGGGTCCTCGAGGAGCAGATCAACACGAAGTTCAACACCGGCAACATGAAGGTGTTCGTGGTCCTCATGCCGCTGCCCGCGCGACGATGCTCGTCCGGGCGCTGCTCGAGGGACAGGTCGACATGGTGGCCGCCCAGATCACCGTTCGGCCGGAACTGCAGAAGCTCGTCGATTTCACGAATCCCACGCGCAAAAACGTCAGCGAGGTCGCGGTCACGGGGCCGGGCGGCCGGCCATGGCCTCGGTGGACGACTTGTCGGGCCGCGAGGTGTTCGTGCGCAAGTCGGCAGCAGCTACTACGAGAGCCTCGTCGCCCTGAACAAGACGCTCAAGGCGAAGGGCAAGCCCCCGGTCAATATTCAGGCCGCGCCGGAGAATCTCGAGGACGACGACCTGCTGGAGATGGTCAACGCCGGGTTGATCCCGGCCATCATCGTCGACAACTACCTCGGCCAACTACTGGAAGAAGGTCTTTCCGAACCTGGCGATCCACGACAGCCGTCGCCGTGCGCACGGGCGGCGTCTCGGCCGTAGCCATTCGGAAGAACAGCCCGCAACTCGCGGCCGGCCTGAACAAATTCATGGCCAACTACGGACTCGGCACGGCCTTCGGCGACCAGATCGAGCGGCGCTACCTCGTCAGCACGAAATACACGAAGTCCGCGACCTCCGAGGCCGAGCGCCAGAAGTTCGTCGCGCTCATCGACCTCTTCCGCAAGTACGGCCAGCAGTACAGACATGGACTTTCTGCTGATGGCGGCGCAGGGGTATCAGGAGTCCGCACTCAACAACGACGCCCGGAGCCCGGTCGGCGCCATCGGCGTCATGCAGGTCATGCCGGCCACCGGCGAGGAACTGAAGGTCGGCGACATCGCGCAACTGGAACCCAACATTCATGCCGGCGTGAAGTACATGCGGTTTCTGAGGACCAGTACTTCAAGGACGAGCCGATGGACCGAACTGAACAAGGGGTTGTTCGCGTTCGCGGCCTACAACGCCGGGCCCGGCCGGGTCCGCCAGTTGCGCCGGGAAGCGGAAAAGCGCGGGCTCAATCCGAACGTCTGGTTCGGGCAACGTGGAGCAGATCGCGTCCGAGCGCATCGGGCGCGAAACGGTGACCTACGTCAGCAACATCTACAAGTACTACATCGCGTACAAGCTGGTCAAGGAAGAGACGCAGCGGCGCGAGGCCACCAAGGCGGCGATGAAGGGCGATATCAAGAAGTAGGACCATGCGCTTCCGACTGGTTTCCGCTGCCCTCGCCGCCCTCTGGCTGACTGCCACGCTCATCGCGGGTGGTGCCGCGACGCCGCGCGCCTCGGGCGACGGGCCGCCGCGCGCCCTGCCTGTCACCATTCCGTTCGAACTGGCGAACCGTCACATCGTGCTCAAGGTACGTGTCAACGGATCGCGGCCGTTGTCCTTCGTGCTCGACACCGGCGCCGATGCCGCCATCGTCATGTCGGACGTGGCGGGGGAACTCGGACTGACGCTCACCGGCAGCGTGCGCGTGGGCGGCGCCGGGGACCAGCTGCAAACCGGGTCCCTGGTCCAAGGCGCCACGTGGTCACTCGTCGGCCTGGACGGATTCTCGCAACCGGTCGCGCTGGCGCTGCCGCTGCGGTCCCTCTCTGCGGGCATGGGCCAGGACATCGACGGCATTCTCGGCGGCCAGTTCATCCGTCAATTCGTGGTCCAGGTCGACTATCAGGCGCAGGCGATCACGATCCACGACCGGAACGCGTTCACCTACACCGGCCGCGGAGAGACCGTGCCGATCGACTTCTATCAGGGTCACCCGATCCTCACCGCGAGCGTGACGCCGATCGGGGGGCCACCGATCGCGCGGCGGTTCGTGCTCGACATCGGTTCGGGCATGGCCCTGGCGTTGAGCAGCCCGTTCGTCGCTGAGCAACAACTCCTTGGGCCTCAGGTGAAGACCGTCCGGCTGATCGGCGCCGCCGGCGCGGGCGGCGCCGTGCGCGGCCAGGTCGGCCGCGTCGAGTCGCTGCAGATCGGGTCTTTCCAGCTGCGGCAGGTGATGACGATGTTCTCGCAGGATACCGGCGGGGCGTTCGCGGACGCGGCGCTGGCCGGGAACATCGGCGGCCAGATTGCGAGCCGCTTCCGCGTGTTCCTGGACTATGGCCGGAGCCGGCTCATTCTCGAGCCGTCGCCGACGTTCGCCGATCCGTTCGGCATCGCGATGGCCGGAGTGGCGGTACGGGCTGAGGGCGCGGACTACCGGACGTTCCGCGTCAAGGAAGTGCTGGAGGATTCGCCCGCCACCGAAGCGGGACTTGTCGTGGGCGACATCATCACGTCGATCAACGGCTCGCCGGCGTCGGCGCTCACGCTGTCGCGGATCATCGAGCTCTTCGAACGGCCGGTCACGTATGACCTGGCGATCCGCCGCGGCGACGCGGTGCGGACCCTGCGGCTGACGCCGCGCAAACTGGTCGAGCCGCAGGAGTGAAATGGAGCCCAGGGCCTTCTGACCCCGAGGGGGGAGATCCCCGTGGCTGAAGGCCCGGGCTCCGGCGAAGCTAGAACTGGCCGGGGAACACGTGCTCGACGTTGCCGCCGCGCAGCGTCAGTTTCTCGAGAACGGGAACGCCGTCTTTGCCCGCGGGCAGCGACGTTTCGGTGTAGGTGTGCTTGTCGGCGAGCAACTTGCCGTCGCACGGCACTTCCAGCACCTTCTTCTGCGAGGTGAACTGACCCATGCCCACGTCCTCGGTAATCTGCCAGAACGTGACGGTCTTCGTGTCGCACGCGATCTTGTAGCGGCCGGCCTTGAGAAGATGAGTGCCGATCTTCGTATCTACCTTGATGTTGATTTCGTCCGAGGCCTTCTTTTCCGTGTTGTTGTCGTGCATGGCTGTCTGGGCGAGAACGACCGTTCCGACCAGCAGAGCCAGGGCGAGCGAGAGTGACTTACGCATGCTACATACCTCCACAAACCACAAACCACTGAGATACGTGCAACCCGCATGCCAGTTCCAATATGGTCAATTTTCTCGTACGCGGGCTCTGCATGCCGAGCGGGCGTGGGCAGGAACACGCAGGACGTCCGAAATAATCCTGAGGGGCCGGCAACGAAGCGCAGGTTAGTGCGCGTGCCTATCATCGTTCGGGAGGTTCTGATGTCGCGTTTCGTGCTGGTTGTGCTCGTGTTCGTCGCGATGGTTCGCCCGTCGGCGCAAGGAGAGTGGTCGCAAGAACTGCAGAGCCTGCAAGGCACGTGGGTGATCACGACGGTCGACGGCAAGCCCGTTCCTGCCACCGCTCCGGCGATGGCCCTGGTGATCGAGGGGACCAAATACGCTCAGACCATCGACGGCGCGGTCACCGAGCGCGGCGAGATTCGACTGGACCCGTCGAAGACCCCGATGGTGATGGACCTCTTCATCGCGGAGGGCAAAGACGCGCACAAAGCGCAGTTCGGCGTGGTGCGGATCGAGGGCGCGGTCATCACGATGAAACTCAACGCGCCCGCTGAACCCACGCGCCCGAAGGACTTCACCGTCGCAGCGGGCTACACGGTGTTCGTGGCGACCAAGAAGCCGGGGCGTGCTGTTACCCCGGCGTTACCCGAAAGGACTCCACCGGACTTGATCTTGTCATCTGTAAGATTTATACTTACATCCATGCGAGAAACCCTGACGGTGAGTCTGCCGCCACGCACCAAGCGGCTGATCGCTCGGGCGGCGACCGAGAGCGGCCTGACGACCAGCGAGTACGTGCGCATGGCCATTCACCGCAAGCTCTGGCAGGACGCCGTGACGGAGTCGCGCCGGGTGGCGGTGCCGCGCGCCAGGGCCAAAGGCGTCTTTACGGACGAAGACGTGTTCGCGCTGATCTCGTGAGAGTCGTCTTCGACACGAATGTGGTCGTGGCCGGCATCGTGGCCGAGGGCCTGTGTCGAGAGATCCTCGAGATCCACATGCCGGAACACACGGCGATCCTGTCGCAGGTGCTGTGGGACGAACTCGTCGTCACCCTGCGGAAGAAGTTCGGCCTGGCTCCCGGCGACCTGCCCATCCTGGCGCTCTATCGGCAACACGCGCACTGGTGCGAGCCGCAGAAGCTCGCCGACCCGGTCAGCCGGGATCCGGATGACGACTGGGTGCTTGCCACGGCGCTGGCCGGCGACGCCGAGGCGATTGTCAGCGGTGATGCCGACCTGCTCACGCTCGGCAGTTACTCGGGGCTCGAGCTTCTGTCGCCGCGTCAGTTCGTAGGACGACAGGCGCCATCGGGCCGCGGTTGACCCGCGCGGATCACGCCCACGGGCCCTGGCGCGTCGGATGGTTGGAAGAAGTTGGTGGACCAGACCGGGATCGAACCGGTGACCTCATGAATGCCATTCATGCGCGCTCCCAACTGCGCTACTGGCCCACGCACCGTGAGGACGAACTTTGAATTATAGCGGCCCGCGCGCAGTGCCGTCAAAGACAGAGGCCTCCGCACCCACCGCGCGCACGCACACCATCGCTAACCCCATGGCCCGCCTTGACTTGCCCGGCCCCGGTGCCTACACTGGCAGGTGAATCACAAGCAGCGCCACTGACGAGGCGTAGCCTTCGGAAAAGGATCGGTCATGCCCAACGGAACGATTGCTCGCTTGCTCATCGACAAGGGTTTCGGCTTCATCCGGGACGAAAGCGGCGTGGAGCACTTCTTCCATCGGTCGGCCGTGCGCGACACGGTGTTCGAGTTGCTGCGCGAAGGCCAGGGCGTGACGTTCTCCGTGGAGGAATCCCCCAAGGGGCCGCGCGCGGCAGACGTCCGACTGCTGGACTAGCGTTCGCGCACCTCTGACTTCTGACCTCTAACCTCTGACCTCTTATACCTCCTTCGGAAGCCAGCGGGGTCCGGTGGCCCTCCCGGTCTTCAAAACCGGTTGCTTCCCGCGGATAGCGGGAAGGGTGGGTTCGACTCCCACAGGCTTCCGCCATTAGAAACTGTGAAGTTCGAACTTCGAAGTTCGAACTTAGATCTCCGCCAGCCATCCCAAGAGAGTGTCTTTCTCTGCCAGCGTGTCGAGCACCAGGTCGGCGTTGGCGCTCGTGAGGTCGGCGCGCGAGAAGGGGCCGGTCGCCACACCCACGCTGCGCGCGCCATGCGCGATGGCGCAGTCCACGTCGAGCGGCGTGTCGCCAATGACGACCACGCGACCCGCCGGCACATCCGCGCCGGCACGTGCGGCGCGGGCCCGCGCCACGGGCACGAGATCGCGGCGGTTCACGTGCTCGTCGCCAAACGCGCCGAACGCGAAGCGCGACCACAGCTGAAAATGCCCGAGCTTGATGGCCGCCCCGCGCTCGAAATTGCCGGTCAGCAATCCCACCGCCACATCGGCTCTCGACGCGAGCGCATCGAGGATGGCGAGCACGCCGGGCAGGACCTCGGCACCGGGAACCGGCTGGGACATTTCGATGGCCAGGTGCTCGAGGTACGCGTCGCGCAGCGCGCCCACGGCCCGGTCGGTCGCCTGATGACCGAACCCGCGCAGCACGTCGCCGATGATGGCGCGATCGGTCCGGCCGGCAAGCGTCACCTGATCCAACGCTCCCGTCACGCCGTACAACCGCAGGAACGCGGCATTCAGGCCGCGCACGCCGGCGCGGCCCGAGTGAATCAGCGTGCCGTCGATGTCAAACAGAACGACGCGCGAGACTTCTGGCATAATCGGTTTGCAACCCCCAACTGAAAGGACCGTTCCCCATGATTCGTCGATCCCTGCATGTTTCCCTGGCGCTCGCGGCGGCGCTCATCGTCGCCGGCGCGCTCAGCGTGTCCGCCCATCAGGCGATGCGCGCGAAGGCGACGATCGCCGGCGACGGTATCACCGGTACAGTCGAACTGCGCGAAGTGGACGCCCAGACGGCCGGCAGCCATGACATGAAGTTCATGACCGGCATGAAGGCCGTCGAAATCACGGTCACCGTCACGGGGCTCAAGCCCGGGCCGCACGGCATGCACCTGCACGCCATCGGCAAGTGCGAAGCCCCGGCGTTCACGGCGGCCGGCGGCCACTTCGATCCGGGCCCCGCCGGCAACATGGACCCGGACATGAATCATCCGTTCCACATGGGCGATCTGCCAAATCTCGTCGCGGACGCGACTGGCAAGGCGACGCTGAAGGCGGTCACGAACCGCGTGACACTGTCCGACGGCCCGCTCTCCGTGTTCGACACGGACGGCACGGCCATCATCATCCACGCGAATCCGGACCAGGGAGTGACGGGCGAGGCCAAGTCGGGACTCTCTGGCGGGCCGAGAGTCGCGTGCGGGGTGGTCACGAAGTAGACGGTAGGTTCCGGGGTTCCGAGGTTCCGGGGTGCCGGGGTTCCGGTTCCAGGGTTCAAGGTTCGGGTTCTGGGTTCTGGGTTCTGGGTTCGGAACCTAGAACCTCGAACCCGAACCGCGGAACCCTGGAACCGGAACCCCGGCACCTCGGAACCCCGGAACCCCGGAACCTACCGCCCCCACCACCGTTTGCGCAGCGTTTTGATCTTCCCCGTTGCGGGTTCGAGCCGGAGTCGCGTCCCCCCCGATGCCTTCGCAAATGACTCGTCTTCGCTGATTGCAATCCAGCCGAAGCCGCGGCTCGTGGAGAACGCCTTCAGCGTGTCGCCGAACGCGGCCGACTGCCCTGCCTGATCGAGGCGCTGGGTCGGATGCTCGAGCATGATCAACTCGGGTCCGACCGCGGCCGCGCGCGCCAGGTGCAGGCGCACTCGTTCCTCCTCGGAGAGCGCGCTGACGGGCCCGTCGAGGCGCTCGACCACCAGTCCCACCTCCATCGCGTCCCGCGTCACCCGCGCGCGCACCTCGGCGTCCATCGGATCGACCGACAGCGTCAGCGGCAGCGCGAGGTTCGCGGCCACGCTGAGGCCTTCGAGCAGCACCGCGCGATGCGTGACGATCCCGAATCGATCGAGCGACGACAGCCACTCGGTGTCGGTCGCGATGTCGCGCGTGTCGCGGCCGGCCACGTGCACGCGCCCCTCG
This sequence comes from uncultured Acidobacteriota bacterium, assembly GCA_963751445.1. Lineage (GTDB taxonomy): Bacteria > Acidobacteriota > Vicinamibacteria > Vicinamibacterales > SCN-69-37 > DASUGC01. The sequence goes on from CAVVUL010000011.1 coordinate 581,631, forward strand.
TCCGGCAGCGCCGCACCGGTGACCAGGTACACGAACATGGCGGCCGCGCCTTCATCGAAGCCTGAGAGCACCAGGCGATCGTCGCGGGTGACGGCCAGATCCGCCACGCGCAGCGGGCGCAAAGCCTCGTAGACCTTGGACACGGCAGCCAGGCGGATGAGGGGCGGCGACGGCGTCACGACAACGGCTCCGCATGCGACGCGCGACCCACGAGATCGTCGAACGCCTCCTGCCGCAGCGTGACCCGGCCGAGCGCCTCAGCCCGGCCGCTGCCGGGCCCGTGATAGTCCGATCCGCCCGACACCGCCAGCCCCAGCGCGCGCGCCATCGCGCCGTATCGCTCGACCGCGGCCGCGTCGTGGTCCGGATGAAACACTTCGATCGCCCCCAGGCCCGCGGCCGCCAAGGGCGGAATGAGATCATCCAGGCCGAGTTTGCCGGGATGCGCGAACGAGGCCACGCCGCCCGCGCGCGTGATGAGGCCGGCGACCTCGGCCGGTGTCGCGCCGCGCCGCGGCACGAAAGCGGGGCGGCCGGACGCCAGATAGCGATCGAAGGCGTCGGCGATGTCGCGCGCATGGCCATGCGCGACGAGTTGCCGCGCGATCACCGGCCGGCCGATCGCCTTGCCGGTCATCTTCGCGGCCTGCTTCAGCATGCGCTGGCGCGGCAGGACGATGCCAAGGGCGTCCAGTCGATCGAGCATTTCGCTGACACGCCGGCGCCGATCCTCGCGCTGCGCCGTCAGGAACGTCGTCAATTCCGGATGGTGCACGTCGAAGCAGTAGCCGAGCAGGTGCACGTCGAGGCCGCCGGAGACGGCCGTGATCTCGATGCCGGCCATCACGCGCAGACCGAACGCTCCGGCCGCGTCGCGAGCGCGCTGCAGGCCGGCCACCGTGTCGTGATCGGTAATGGCGCAGGTGCGGATGCCCGCGGCCGCGGCGCGGCGGACGAGGTGTTCCGGCGTCGACCGGCCATCGGAGGCCGTCGTGTGCAGGTGCAGATCGATCACGCCTGTCGGCCCTTCGACCCTTCGACTTCGCTCAGGGCTTGCGACCGCGGGGACTTCGACGTCGCTCGGGACGGGCCGCGCCACGGCCCGGGCCCTTTCGGGTCCGGGCCTCGTCCTGGCGCGCGACGAGCGAGCGGTACTCCCGCATCAACAGGTCGAGATGCTCGCGTTCCTCGGCGGCGAACTCGAGGAAGATCTGCTTGCCTTCGGATTCCTCGAACCGTTCGCCGTAGCGTTTGAAGAACCGATGCGACCCGCGCTCGCAGCGAATGCCGATCAGCAACGCGTGGCGGTCGTCGACGCCCTTCTCCAGTTCCTCGGTGCCCGCGGCGAAAATGCCGTGGGCGGCGCCCTTGAAGAACAGGAAGGTCGGCTGCGACTCGAGCGCGGGATTCTGGGCCACCAGCTCGCGGTAGCGCGCCTCGAGCTTGGCGAGGTGCTCTTCTTCCTCCGCGGCGAGCCGCTCGAAGATCTCGCCGCCCGCGGGCGTCCTTCGCGACGCGCGCCGCGCGCGTGTAGAAATCCCGGCCGCTGCGTTCGGTGGCCACCGCGATGCGCAGGGCGTCGCGGGCAAACACGGCCTCGGTCGGCACCGGCGCGGGCGACGCCACCTGGCCCGTGCGGCACGCCTCGCACGTGCCGTAAATCTGGAGGACACTCTGGCGCGGCGAGAAGGCGCGCGCCGTCGCCACTTCCTCAATCAGCGTCTCGATGTCGGAACTCAGGAATTCGAACGACTGATTGCACGACTTGCAGATCAGGTGGAAGTGGCGCGGATGGCGGTACGCAGTGTTCGAACCGGAAGCGGCCCTCGCCGAAATCCACGCGCCGCGCGATGCCGGCGTCCACCATCCACTGCAGCGTGCGATAGATGGTGGCGCGGCTGATGCGGGCGTCCTCGCGCCGGACCAGATCCACCAGATGGTCGGCGCCGATGTGTCCCTCCTGGCGAAGGAATACCGTGACGATGAAGTCGCGTTTGGTCGACCGCCGGCCGCCGGCGGGCCGCAGTTTTTCGACGAACTCGGTCGCCGACGGGACAGCCACCCGCGCAGGCCCTTAGGCCGAAAACGACGAGCCGCAGCCGCAGGTCGACTTCGCGTTCGGGTTCTTGATCGTGAAGCCGCCGCCCGCGTTGTTGTCGACGAAGTCCACTTCGGCGCCCTTCAGGTACCGCAGGCTGATCGGATCGACGAACAGGCGCACGCCGTTGACGACGAACGTCTGGTCGGATTCGGGGTCGCCTTCGCCTTCATCAATCATGAGGCCATACTGGAAGCCGGAACAGCCGCCGCCCTGCACGAACACGCGCAGGCCCGACTCGGGCTTGTTCTCCTCGGCCAACAGCTCAGTAATTTTCTCCGCGGCTGCTTCGGTAACGTTGATCATGCTAGTAATTATACCGTCCTGTGATGCCACACGCCCCCACCCCCCTCTCTGACCCGAAATTCGTCGCCCTGGCTGCCCGCATCTGGCGCCGGGATCCCGCGGTGTTCGTGGGCGCCGGCGCCCCGGATTCCGTGCACGCGGCCATCCGGACCAGGCTCGGCTGGCTCGATGCGCCGGCCGCGGCGGCCGGCCACCTCGACGACCTGACCCGGTTTGCCGCCGACATCCGGGCAGACGGGCTCACCCACGTCATCCTGCTGGGCATGGGGGGCAGCAGCCTGTGCGCCGAAGTCCTGCGCGACGTGCCCGATCCGAACCGGGGGCCCAATGGCTGCCGGATGGACGTGCTCGACACGACGGACGAGCGTGCGGTCCGGACCATCACGGAGTCGCTCGACGCCAGCCGCGCGCTGTTCCTCGTGGCCAGCAAGAGCGGATTGACGCTGGAAGTCACCGCGCTCGAGCAGCACTTCTGGGCCGTCGTCGAGCGGGCGGTCGGCCCGGGCGCCGCCGGCCGGCACTTCGCCGCCATCACCGATCCTGGCACGCCACTCGAAGCGTCCGCCGCACAGCGCGGCTATCGCCGGACGTTCCTGAATCCGCCGGACATTGGCGGCCGTTACTCCGCATTGTCGTTGTTTGGACTGGTGCCCGCCGCGCTGCTCGGCTGCGACCTGGCCGCGCTGACGTCCACGTCGATGTGGATGGCCGACGCCTGCCGTGCCGAGGGCGCGCAGAACCCGGGCCTGGCGCTCGGCGCGTTCATGTCGTCCCAGGCGCAGGCCGGCCGCGACAAGTTGACCGTACTGCTGCCGCCGGAGATGCGGGCGTTCGGCGCCTGGATCGAGCAACTCGTGGCCGAGAGCACGGGCAAGCTCGGCCAGGGCGTGTTGCCGGTCGTGGGCGAGCCGATCGGCGCCGTGCGCGAGTACGGCAACGACCGCGCCTTCGTGGCGATCACGTCCCAGGCGAGCGACGATGTCGGGCGCATTGCGCGGCAACTGGAAGGGGCCGGGCATCCCGTCCTCAGAATCGAGACTTCGCCGGGGAGTCTTGGTGGCGAATTCTTCCGCTGGGAATTTGCGACGGCGGCGGCCGGGGCGCTGCTGGGCCTGAATCCCTTCGACGAACCCAACGTGCGCGAGGCGAAGACCCGCACCCTCGCGCAGCTCGACGCGCGGAAGCACACCGGCGTGTTTCGGATCGAGCCGCCGTTCACCCGCGGCGAGGGCTACTCGCGGCGGGAGTTCCACCCGGAGGATGCGCCGCCGACCACGCGCCGGCGCTACGTCGCGCTCCTCGACTTCCTGCCGGCGGATTCCGCACCGGTCGAAACTGTTCGACAGCCTCCGCGCCGCGCTGCGCTTGCGCCTCGGCCTCGCGACGACGCACGGCGTCGGCCCGCGCTACCTGCACTCGACCGGCCAGTTCCACAAGGGCGGCCCCAACACGGGCATCTTCGTGCTGCTGACGGCCGCCGACGCCAGCGCCACGCCCGTGCCTGGCACGGGCTACACCTTCAGCGCGCTGAAACAAGCGCAGGCGCTCGGCGACTTCGACGCGCTCGTCGCCAACGGCCGCGACGTCGTGCACTATCACGTGGACGATCCGACGGCGGACTTCTCCGTGACACGCCAGCCGCCACGATTCCGGGGTCGGCCTCCGCATTCTCGAGAACCCGCCTCGCGAGCCGCGTCCTTCGATCGCCCTCCAGTGCCGCGGCCGCGGCCCGCTCCTCACGGGACGCACTCGTCTGCGCCGGGGCAATCCGCCAGCAAATCAAATTGCGCCAGCGCCACCCCGTCGGGCTGATACCCGGGCTCAAGGAGCGCAACCTTGAGCAACGCCCTGGTGGCCATCCCCGCGGACAACAGCAGCGCCGTGCACACACAGACCTGCGGAATCACAATCCAATACCGCAGGCGCGACCGAATCCGCCCGGGCGCGGATTCGGATGCTCCACGAATCGCACTGAGCAGGTCGGTTTTCGAGGCGGCCCGAACGGGAGCCAGCCCGATGCTCACGCCGACGGCCAGTACCGATCAGGACGGTAAAGAGCAGCACGCGGAGATCGAGAGGGATCTCGAGCGACGCGTTCCCAATTTCCGACGGCAGGCTCGAAAGAAACAGTGAGACCAGCCAGGGATCGGCCACACCACCGAACTCCGGCGCCATGACGCCAATCACGGTGTAGCGCCACCCGGTATCCGCCCTCTGAGGACGCCTGAGCCGGATGGCCTGACCCAGAATGTTCGGATCGCCATGGAACTGGCGGCGCCACAATCGGTCGCTGATGATGACGACCGGCGCCGCGCCAGGAGCGTCATCGCGCTCACGGTCAAAGGTGCGTCCGAATCCCGGCTTGAGTCCGAGGAGATCGAAGTAGTTCGCCGACACGCCCTCGCCTTGGGCGGCGATGGTGTCGCTGCCGCTGCCGAGAAGGGCGAGGTCGCCGCTGACCGACGCGACGTCCGCGAAGACGTCGCTGGCCTCGCGCCAGGATGTCATCTCCTCGTAGGTCAGAACGAGGCCAGACTCGGAGCCGGTCGGGTAAACGAACGCCAGTTCCGAAGGCGCGTGAACCGGGAGAGGGCGGATCAGAATCGCGTTAACGATGCTGAAGACAGCCGTGGTGACGCCGATGCTCAACGCGAGCACGACCGCGGCCACGATCGTGAACCCCGGCGCATGCCGCAGCGCGCGAACCCCGTACAGGACGTCCCGCCACATCGACTCGACGATCGCTTCCCAACCGCTGCTTCCAACCTGGTCCTTGACTGCCGCGGCACTGCCAAGCTCGACGCGGGCGGCCCGGGCGGCGTCCTCCGGCGACAGGCCCGCTCGGCGGTATTTTTCCGTGGCTTGCTCAACGTATTCCCGCACCTCGTCGTCGAGATGCGGTCGGCGCGCGAGGGTCCAAAGAGGCGCCGCACACCGGCGACGAGCGCGCGCCAAATCGACGGCATCGGCGCTACTCCGACTCCAGGAGGCGGGCAATCGCGGAGACCCGGCGGTCCCAAGCCTGCGCGTCCTCGTCCAGTCGCCGCCGCCCTTTGTCCGTGAGCTGGTAGAACCTGGCGCGGCGGTTGTTCTCCGTGGTGCGCCATGCCCCTCTGACGAGACCGGCCCGCTCGAGCCGCTGGAACGCGACGAGCAGCGAGCCGGGATTCACGCGGAACACGTCCTGGCTCACGTTTTGAATACGGCGGGCGATGCCGAAGCCGTGCATCGGCTCGAGGGAGAGGGCCTTGAGAATCAGCAGGTCAAGCGTGCCTTGAATGAGATCCGTGGACGGCTTCGCCATGCGCGGGCAAGATAGCCGGACTCATCTTGATTGTCAAGATGACTCCTCCAAATAGATCAATAGGCCAATAGATCCATAGATCAATACAATGCCCTGCATGCGCTTTCTCGCCTGTGCACTGTGCTCGTCGCCCTGGCCCTGACGCCCCTTGGCGCCCGGCAGGGGCAGACGCCGGTGCGGAAGACCACCCCCGAGGAACTGGGTCTGCTCGAAGGGCCGGACCGCGATGACTGGCAGCAACCCGACGCGGTCATGGACCATCTCGGCATTTCGGACGGCGCACGGGTGGCGGACATCGGCGCCGGCGGCGGCTGGTTCACGGTGCGCCTGGCGCGCCGCGTCGGCCCCAACGGCGTGGTCTATGCGGAAGACATTCAGCGGCAGATGATTGAATCGATCGCCCGCCGCGTGAAACGCGAGGGCTTGTCGAACGTGCAGACCATTCTCGGCACGCCGGCCGATCCGCGTCTGCCGGCCAATCTGCACGCGGTCTTGATGGTGGACACCTACACGCAGCTGTCCGATTCCGTCGCGCTGCTGAAGCGGATCGCACAGGCGCTCGCGCCGAATGGGCGGCTGGGGATCGTGGACTTCAAGCGCGACGGCGCCGGCGGACCCGGTCCCCCGATCGAGGACCGCATCAGCCCGGATGCGATCAAGGCGGACGCGAAGGCGGCTGGACTCAGACTCGTCAGTGAAGAGTCATTCCTGCGCTATCAGTACTTGCTGATATTTGGTAAGTCAGAAGTCAAAAGTCAGAAGTCACAAGTCAGGTAGAAGCCAGAAGTTACGCGGGCAGAACTTACTTCTGACTTCTGACTTCTGACTTCTGACTTGTGCCTAGCAGCTTCCACGCCGTCGGCAGCACTTTCGCCGCGATGGCGGCTTTGACGATGTCGAGCGCGATGTAGGGGAGGAAGCCGCCGGCGATGGCGGTGGTGAGCGTTTGGCCGGGCATCAGCGAGAGCCACGAGACGCCGCCGGCGAAGATCACGGCCAGGCCGATCAACATGCTCGCGAAGGACGTGAGATAGCGCCGATCCCATCCGCGCTCGGCGAACCAACCCGTGACGAACGCGGCGGCGGGATAGGCCAGCAGGTACCCCGCCGTCGGCCCGACGAGGCGGGCGGCGCCGGGCGGCAGCGTGACCGACGGCGCGAACACCGCGAGGCCCGCGGCACCTGCCGCGAGATACAACGCCTGACTGAGGAATCCGAGCCGCGATCCCAGGGCGGCACCGGTCAGCATCACGGCCAGCGGGGCCAGCGTGAACGGCACGGCGGTGAACGGCAGCGGCGACGTAAACTGAGCGGCAACGGCCGTCAGCATCACGGCCAACAGGACACCGCCGGCGCGAACGAGCACGCGGGTATCCGAGGAAGCGGTCGCGTGGCCGAGGATCGATCCGGTTGAAGCCGACGAGGCGTGTCCGATCATGGAAAGGGATTCTAGCGGAATGCGAACGGCCCTGACAATTGCGGGCAGCGACTCGAGCGGCGGCGCGGGCATCCAGGCGGACCTCGAAGACGTTCGCGCGCGCACGGCGTCTTCGGCACTGTCGGCCATCACGGCCGTGACCGCGCAGAACACGCTGGGCGTGACGCGGCGTCGTGGCGCTGCCCCCGGACTTCGTCGCCGCCCAGATCGATGCGGTCGGCGACGGACATTCCTCCGGACGCGACTGAAGATCGGCATGCTGGCCAACGCGGGCATCATCGAGGCCGTGGCCGCAGCCATCGCGCGCCACCGTCTGCCGAACGTCGTGCTGGACACGGTGATGGTGGCCAAGAGCCGGGCGCGGCTGCTGGATGCGGACGCGGTCGCCGCACTCCGCACTCGCCTGCTGCCGCTGGCCGCGGTCATCACGCCCAACGTCCCTGAGGCCGAGGCGTTGACCGGGCTGACGCATCGCCACCGTGGCCGATCTGCGCCGCGCCGCGATTCGTCTCGTGGAGATGGGCGCGCGCGCGGCGTTGGTCAAGGGCGGCCATCTCGACGGGCCGGCCATCGACGTGCTGTTGGGACGGCGCGGCACGGTCATCGAGCTTCGCGGCCGAACGGATCGCGTCACCGCACACGCACGGGACCGGCTGCACGTTGTCGTCCGCCATCGCCGCGCGGCTCGCGCTGGGCGACGACCTCGCGTCGACGCCGCCGGGCCGCCAAGGCCTACGTCACGCGCGCCATCGCGCAGGCCCCGGGCCTCGGTCACGGACACGGCCCGCTTGGCCCAGCGATTCCCTCCGAGAGCTTACGGAGGTCACAGGTCCGCTAAACTGATCAGGATGCCGACAGCGCCACGCGGTCGATGACCAGTGAGCCTCTGGCCATCGAGCGCGCTGGTGGCGGACCTCGAGCGGGCGCGCGCAGGACGGGCGAGGGATGCGGCGCGGTGTGCACGTTCGTCGGCGTCGTGCGCGCCACCCATCAGGGACGTCGCGTGCGGCATCTCGGACTACGAAGCCTACGAGCCGCTGGCGCTGAAAACGTTCGAGCGCATCCGAGAGGAAATCGCGAGCGAGTGGCCGGACGCGCGCGGTGGCGATCCATCACCGGGTCGGCCGTCTCCGCGTCGGCGAGGCGAGCGTCGCGATCGCGGCGGCGTCGGCGCATCGGGCGACGGCGTTCCAGGTGTGCCGCTACGCGATCGAGCGCATCAAGCAGATCGCGCCGATCTGGAAGCACGAGTTCTTCGAAGACGGCGACGCGTGGGTGGAAGGCGCGCACGGCGGATCCCGCCGACGAGGACGCGCGGCAGCAGGCGCGGGAGCGGCATGCGCGTGACGCGTCCAGCTCTTCGCCCGGCTGCGCGAGCTGGCCGGCACGCGTGAGTGGGCGTGCGACGTCGCCGCCGGCGCCACGGTCGCGGACGTGTGGCGGCGCTCGCGGCGGCATCATCCGGCGCTCGCGCCGTTCTCGGAGCCGTGTCTCGTGCGCGGTCAACGCGGATTTCGCGCGCATGCGCACGCCCGTCCGCGAGGGCGACGACGTCGCGTTTCTGCCCCCGGTGTCCGGAGGCGCACCGGCAGTGTCATGACACCGCAAGCACTCGACAAATTGAAGTCGGTCGACGGCGCGCTACGAGGAACTCACCGGCCTGGTCAGCGACCCAGCGGTCCAGGCCGATCCGCCGACGTACCGCACGCACTCGAAGGCCCTCGCCGAGATTCAGGCCGCTGGTCGAACAGTTCCGCGATTACAGCAACTGGAGGCGAACTGCGGACGCGCGGGAGCTGGCCGACGCCGGCGACGCGGAGATGGAGACGCTGGCGAAGGAAGAAATCGGCGGAATGAACGCGGCTCGACGACCCTCGAAGACGGATCCGGGTCCTGCTCATCCCGAAGGATCCGAACGACGAGCCGCAACGTCGTGCTCGAAATCCGCGCCGGCACCGGCGGCGACGAGGCCGCGCTGTTCGCGGCCGACCTGTTCCGCATGTACTCGCGCTACGCCGAGCGCCGGGGCTGGAGAGTGGACGTCATGTCCATGAGCGAGACCGGCGTGGGCGGCCTCAAGGAGGTCATCGCGTCGATCGAGGGCAAGCGGCGTCTACCGCTGCCTGAAGTACGAAAGCGGCGTGCACCGCGTGCAGCGCGTGCCGGCCACCGAAGCCAGCGGCCGCATCCACACCTCCACGGCGACCGTCGCGGTGCTGCCGGAGGCCGAGGAAGTGGACATCCACATCGATCCCAAGGACCTGCGCGTCGACACGTTCTGCTCGCGCGGTCCGGGCGGCCAGAGCGTGAACACGACGTATTCCGCCGTGCGCATCACCCACCTCCCCACCGGCGTCGTCGTCTCGCAGCAGGACGAGAAGTCGCAGGTCAAGAACCGCGCGAAGGCGATCAAGGTGCTGCGCTCGCGGCTGTACAAAATGGAGATGCGGAAGCAGCAGGACGCGATCGCCAAGGAGCGGCGAGGCCAGGTGGGCGGCGGCGAGCGATCCGAGAAGATCCGGACCTACAACTTCAAGGAAAACCGGATCACCGACCACCGCATCAATTTCACGATGCACCAGCTGACCGACGCGCTCGACGGCAATCTGGACGAGCTCATCGCCCAGGTTGAGGCGCACACGGAAGCCGACAAACTCAGGCAGGCCACCCAGTCGGACGCGAAGGGGCCAGACGAGGCGTGACGCCGCTCGACTGCGCGAGCGCCGCCGCCCGCGTGCTCACGGAAGCCGGGTTCGCGCCAGACGAGGCGCGGCGTGACGTGTCCGTGCTGGCCCGCCACGCGCTCGGCTGGACCCTGACGGATTGGGCTGCGCGGAATCGCGAGCCCGCGCCACAGGGCCTCGCGGAGCGCCTGCTCGAGCTCGCCCGGCGACGCGCGACACACGAGCCGGTCGCCTACATCACGGGCACGCGCGAGTTCTTCGGACGGGCGTTTCGGGTCACGCCGGCGGTACTCATCCCGCGGCCGGAAACCGAAATCCTGGTGGAAGCCGTGCTGGGGATTCTCCGGTCGGAGGACTCCCCGGGCGTGCTCGACCCGCGAGTGAGTCCCGTGATCCTGGACGTCGGCACGGGCAGCGGCTGCGTCGCGATCACGCTGGCGCTCGAATGGCCGGCCGCGCGGATGACCGCCACGGACATCTCGCCCGTGGCGCTCAACGTGGCCAGGGCCAATGCGGAGGCGCTCGGCGCGGGCCGCATCGAGTTCGTCGAGACGTCGCTGGTGCCGGCGCGCCTGCTGCCGCGCCCGGCCATCATCGTGTCGAATCCGCCGTACGTGCGCGAACGCGAGCGCGCGTCGCTGGCCCCGGACGTCCGTGAGTTCGAGCCGGCCGGGGCGCTCTTCGCCGGTGAGGACGGCCTGGACGTGATCCGACAACTGATTCCGGCGGCCCGCGCCGCGCTCGTACCCGGTGGCTGGCTGCTCATGGAAATCGGCGCCGGACAGGCCAGAGCGGTGTCGGATGCCGTCCGCGGGGCCGGTTTGGAACTCGAACGCATCCGCCCCGACCTCCAAGGCATTCCACGCGTCGTCGTGGCCCGCCAGCCGTAGCGACAGAACCGAATCAGTCCAGAGTCCAGAGTCCAGAGTCCCGTGAGTTCCCTCTCAGTTCTGGACCCGCGCGGACCGCGGTCCGGACCCGGGACTCACGGACTCGGGACTCGGACAGGCCGCACTCTGGACCCTGGACGATGGACGATGGACAATCCCGGCATGTCCTCCTGTCTCTTCTGCCGCATCGTCGCCGGCGAGATTCCTGCGTCCAAGGTGTACGAGGACGACCGGCTCGTCGCCTTCAACGACATCAACCCGCAGGCCCCTATGCACGTGCTCATCGTGCCGCGCGCCCATGTGGCGACGCTGAACGACCTCGGCGCGGAGCACGACGCGCTCGTCGGCGAAATGGTGCGCCGCGCCGCCGCCATCGCCGGCGCGCGCGGCTACGCGGCCGGCGGCTTCCGCACGGTGTTCAACTGCAACGCCGACGCCGGCCAGACGGTGTTCCACCTGCACCTGCACGTGCTGGGCGGGCGGAGACTGGGATGGCCACCGGGATGATGACGGCTCGAAACGAACACCTGACAACTCGCAACTAACAACCGTACGCTACCGCCGCGTGCGTGACGCGAGCGCGGCTTCGATCTGCTGGCGGGTCTGGGCGTCCGCGTGCTGGGATTTAGCACGCCGGCAAAACTGAGGTCAGCCAATTCGTAGTCGCCGAGCGCATTGAACGCGTTGCCGAGCACGAGCAACTGCTCCATCACGCGGATGGGACTCGCCGCCAGGCCGTCCATACCGGTGTTCACACACGCGTCCAGCCGCCCCGTGTACATGTACATCGTCGATAACCTGATCTTCGATTGCTGGAGCGCCGCGTTGCCCTGGAACCACGCGCGCGCGGTCATGTCCGGCCGGTCCGACGCCTCGGTGATCACGCGCTTCATCTCGTCGCGGGTGTGCGTGGCGTAATCGACGCCGGGCCTGGAGTCCGGCAGCGCCGGCGGACCGGCCACCGACTCGTGCAGGTAGACGGCGAAGCTGTCGTTGAACTGGACGAGGCGCCACGACGGCTGCGCGCTCAGGTAGTACACCCAGTACGGCGCCTCCACGATGGACGCGACGACGATCGTCGGCCGGTAGCGATTGAGAAACCCGGGAAAGCCCTGCGGCGCCAATGACGCGATGTACCTCGTCGTAGAACTCGGGACCCAGCACTTCTTCGAGACTGTAGATGCTCACGGGCAGCTTGGAGATCCAGTGGACGTACGCGCCGTTGCCAAACGTCGTGAGCACCTTGCCCTCGATCTGGTGGTCCTTCAGGAACTCCGACGCCTCAACCGGAAGGAACCGGCTGCTGTATCCCGCGCGGATCCGCGCGTCAGCCCAGGCGAGCTGGGAGAGCGTGCCCGAGACGGTCAGCGGCACCAGCACCACGGCGAGCGCCAGCGGAATCCACAGCAGGGCGCGCGGCCTGCGCACCCAGAACAGCGCCTGATCCACACCCGTGGCGGCTAGCGGAAACGTCGCCATGACGAAGTATCCGAAGTTCTTGTGCGCCATGGAAAAGACGTAGGCGAACAGCGCCCACAGCACCAGGTCCGGGACGCGCGCGCTCCGCCAGGCGCCGACCAGGCCGACGAGCGCCAGCGCCGTGTAGAGGTGCCAGTACAGCGGCGGCTGGAACAACACGAACCGGCCGGCCAGGAAGTACAACGACAGGCTGAACGGCGGTTGCAATTCGGTGATGCCGGCCGCCGCGCCGGCGAACACGTGGCCCGACTGGATCTCACCGAACAACGTCAGCGGAAACAGCACCCCCCGCAGGCCGTACGGGTTGATGACACACGCGGCCACCGACACGAGCGCGCACAGGAGGAGCCGGCGATCGGCGCTCGTCCCCTTCCGCAATTCCCAGGCCGCGTGCACGCCGATCATCACCAGCCCGAGCACGAAGAGCTGGTGCGTGTTGACCCAGCACAGCATGATGACGGGCAAGGCGGGCAGCCAGCGCCGGTTTCCGCGTGCGAACTCCTCGAGGATCAGCAGGATGAGCGATCCGTACACCCAGGAGAAGATGTGCGGGCGCTCTTCGAAGTAGTCGCCGAGCGCGACCAGGAGCAGCAGCAGCGGCACGGACCACGGCAGCGTGCCGGTCACGCGCCGCGCGCGCGCGACGAGCAGGCCCCAGCACACCAGCGTGATCGCGATCTTGAAGGCGATCATGAACGCGGCGCCGCCCAGATGATTGGCGCCGTACAGCAGCAACTGGAACAGCCACTGCAGGTCGATGTACGGATGGCCGCTGACGGTGAAGGTGAAGGCATCGGTCGAAGGCCACGCGCGGTGCTCCAGCATCCATCGCGCAGAGCTCAGATGGAATCCGATGTCGGGGCTCCCGATTTCCCGCCAGCCAAGGAGCGCACCGAGGGCAAAGCACGCGGCCACCGCCAACCACAGCAGACCGTTCTCATCCTTCATGTGCTTCATGGCCACATTGCTCTTGATGCGCGTTACTCGCCGTTCAAGAGCGCGGGCAGTTCGCGAAGCGATCGAATCACCGGAACGTCGGCATCGGCCTCGCTCAGGTCAGGCGCGCCGTCGCGCGCGATCAGGATCGGCCGCATCCCGACCTGCCGGGCGCCGGCGATGTCGTGCGGAACGCTGTCGCCGACCATGGCCGCGTCGCCCGGACTGCACCTGCATCAGATCCAGCGCGGCCTGGAAGATGCTCGGGTGGGGCTTCAGGAAGCCGTGGTCGGACGAGGACACCCGCACCGAAATCAGGCCCTCCAGTTCGAAATGCGCCTCGAACGACTCGAGCGGACGGTGCGAGTTGGAAATCAGCCCCAGCCGGTAGCCCTCCGCCTTGAGCACCTTCAGCGTCCCGGCCACATCGTCGTACAGTTCGAAGTGACGGTGCTCGGCCCAGTCGTCATAGATGCCGCGCGCCACCCGCTCCACGTCCGGGCCGCTGCCCCCCATGAGTTCGATGATGCGCATCGTGTAGCGCACGAAGAGTTCGTCGTCGTAGAGCCGGTCGGGTGAGTCCAGGAAGCCCGACGCCCCGGCCACCGCGGCCTCGAACCGCGCCGCGTCGACGGTAATGCCGTATTCCGCGCAGCTGAGCGCATAACCCGAGCCCTGGAACCTCGGCCCGGGATGGATCAGGGTGAAATCGACGTCAAAGAAGACAGCTACGGTGCGTGGCACCGGCTCAATTATAGAATGAGGACTCTGCCATCCCCCATGAGTGACTGGAAAGACACGCTGAATCTACCCCGGACCGACTTCCCGATGAAGGCGAACCTGCCGGCCACCGAGCCGGCGATGATCGCCCGGTGGGACGCGACCGGCCTGTACGCCGGCATCCGCGACGCGCGCCGGGGCGCGCCGCGCTTCGTGATGCACGACGGGCCGCCCTACGCGAACGGCCAGATCCACATCGGCCACGCGCTGAACAAGATCCTGAAGGACATGGTCATCAAGTCGAAGACGATGGCGGGATTCGACGCGCCGTACGTGCCGGGCTGGGACTGCCACGGCCTGCCGATCGAGCTGAACGTCGAGAAGGAGAACGGCGCTCCGGACAAGGACAAGGCGCCGGCGGAGTTCCGGCGCGCCTGCCGCGCGTTCGCGGAGAAGTTCGTCGCCTCGCAGCGCGACGACTTCAAGCGGCTGGGCATCCTCGGCGACTGGGAGCACCCCTACCTGACGATGACGCCGGGCTACCAGGCGGCGATCGTGCGCGCGCTCGGCACGTTCGTCGAGCGCGGGCTCGTCTACAAGGGCAAGAAGCCCGTGCACTGGTGCCTGCGCGATCGCACGGCGCTGGCCGAGGCCGAGGTCGAGTACGAGCCCCACACGTCGCCCTCGATCTACGTGGAGTTCCCGCTCTCGCCCGCCGACGCGGCGCGAACTGGGCCGCGTGTGCCGGCCCTCGCGAACCGCGACGTGACCGTGCTGATCTGGACGACCACGCCGTGGACGATCCCGTCGAACCTGGCGATCGCCTTCCATCCCGATTTCGACTACGGCGCGTTCGAGTACGACGGGCGCGTGCGTGATCGTGGCCGACGCGCTGGCCGCCAGGTGGCGGACGCGACCGGCCGGCCGTTCGGCCGCGAAGGTCGCCGCGTTCAAGGGCCGGGTCGCTCGAGCGCGTGCACGTTCCGGCACCCGTTCTACGAGCGCGATTCGCTGGGCGTGCTCGGCGAACTACGTCACGCTCGACCAGGGCACCGGCGCGGTGCACACGGCGCCCGGCCACGGCGCGGACGACTTCGTCACGGGCACGAAATACGGCCTCGACATCTACGCGCCGGTCGGCGTGAACGGCCGCTTCAACGCGGACGTCGGCGTGGTCGGCGGGCATCGAAGGTTTTCGAAGCCAACCCGGTCGTGGAAGCGGCGCTGGCCGAGCGCGGGCGGCTGTGGTTCCGCACGACGATTCGAGCACACCTACCCGCACTGCTGGCGCTGCCAGCGCCGGTCATCTTCCTGGCCACCCCGCAGTGGTTCATCGCGATGGACGGCCTGCGCGCCGACGGCCGTGGCGGAAGCCGATGCCGTGCAGTGGATCCCCGAGTGGGGCCGCGAGCGCATGACGGGCATGTTCATGACGCGCCCTGACTGGTGCATCTCGCGGCAGCGCGCGTGGGGCGTGCCGATCCCCGCGCTGGCCTGCGAGTCGTGCGGCACGTCGGTGCTGACGCCGGCCATCGTCGAGCAGGCGGCGCAGATCGTTCGAGCGCGACAGCGCCGATGCGTGGTACGAGCTGCCCGTCAGCGCGTTCGTGCCCGCCGGCCTGGCGTGCCCGACGTGCGGCGGCACGGCCTTCGAGCGCGAGCGCGACATCCTCGACGTGTGGTTCGACTCCGGGTCGAGCCACCTCGCGGTGCTGGCGCATCGGCCCGATCTGTCCTGGCCGGCCGACATGTATCTGGAGGGCACGGACCAGTATCGCGGCTGGTTCCAGTCGTCGCTGCTGGTCGGGCATCGGCACGCGCGGCCACGCGCCGTACCGGTCGGTGCTGACGCACGGCTTCGTGGTGGACGAGCACGGCCGGAAGCAGTCCAAGTCGCTCGGCAACGTCGTGTCGCCCCAGCAGGTGATCAAGGAAAGCGGCGCCGAAGTGCTGCGCCTCTGGGTCTCGATGGTCGATTACCGCGACGAGGTCCGGCTGGGCAAGGAAGTGCTCGCGCGGACGATCGAGGCGTATCGAAAGATCAGAAACACCTTGCGGTACCTGCTGTCGAACCTGTACGACTTCGATCCCGCGCGCGACTGCCTGGCGAAGGCCGGCCTGCTGTCGGTCGATCGGTTCGCGCTGTCGTCGTACGCGAAGCTGCAGGCCGACGTCCGGCACGCGTACGACACGCTACGACTTCCAGACCATCTTCCACACGATCAACGAATTCGTCACGGTGGACTTGAGCGCGGTCTATCTGGACGTCTCGAAGGACCGCCTGTACACCTTCGGCGCGGCGTCCCGCGAGCGTCGATCCGCCCAGACGGCCGTCTACGTCATCGCCGACGGGCTGGCCCGGCTGCTGGCGCCGATCCTCTCGGTCACCGCCGAGGAGATCTGGGCGCGCCTGCCTGGCGCGCGCGAGACGTCCGTGCACCTGGCGCTGTTCCCGGCCGATGCGTCCGCCTGGCGCGACGAGCCGCTCGACGCCGAGTGGCGGCAGTTGCTCGACCTGCGCGGTCAGGTGAACGCCGTCCTCGAGGGCGCGCGGCAGCGCAAGGAAATCGGCAACGCGATCTCGGCGCACGTGTCGATCACGGCCGGCGGCGCGCTCGCCGACCTGCTCGATCGCTACCGGGACGAACTCGCGATGTGGCTGATCACGTCCGGCGTGACGGTCGAACGCGGCGCGGGTGACGCGCCGGTCATCAGCGTCCGCCACGCGGACGGCGAGAAGTGTCCGCGCTGCTGGCGGTTCGTGACCGACCTGGCGACCGCCGGCCGCGCCGCCGGCCTCTGCCTGAGATGTGAGGACGCGATTGGGGGATCCGATGCCAGCGCCGGATGATCCGCGCGCGGACGCGGCCGAGGCGCTTCCCGTCCCACCCGCCGATGCCGCGCCCCGCGGTGGCCTGTTCTGGTGGCTGACGCTCGTGATCGTCGCCGCCGATCAGGTCGCCAAGCTGATCGTGCGCGGCGCGGTGTCCCCGTTCGAGGCGCGCCCCGTCATTCCCGGCATGCTCGATCTGGTACACGTGCGCAACGAGGGCGTTGCGTTCGGGTTGTTCAACAGCTCGGACATGAGCCATAAGTGGATCTTCACGAGCGCGCTCGCCGTGGCGGCGTTGGCGGGCGTCAGCTACTACGCGCGCCACCTCCGGCCCGAGGAACGGCTGGCGCGCATCGGCCTGTCGATGATCCTGGGCGGGGCGATCGGCAACCTGATCGATCGCGTCCGGACCGGCTACGTGCTCGATTTCATCGACGCGTACTGGCGCGGCTGGCATTTCTGGGCGTTCAACGTGGCCGACGCGTGCATCACGTTCGGCGCCGTGTTCGTGTTCGCCCAACTCCTCCTGGTCAAACCCCATGCATCCCATTCTGTTTGAAATCGGCAGCTGGCCCGTCTATGCCTACGGCGTCCTTCTGGCGGCCGCCTATCTGGCCGGCCTGCAACTGGCCGTGGTCCGCGCGCGCCGGGCCGGACTCGACTCGGCGAAGGTGATGGACCTCGGCATCTACCTGATCATCGCCGCGCTGGTCGGCGCCAAGCTGATGCTGGTCATCGTCGACTTCGACTACTTCCGATCGAACCCGGCCGAACTGCTGTCGCTCGTGCGCGCGGGCGGCGTGTTCTACGGCGGGCTGATCCTGTCGTTTGCGACCGGCCTGTACCTGGTGCGCCGCTACCGCCTGCCCGTGTGGGCGTCGGCGGACATCTACGCGCCCGGCATCGCGCTGGGCCACGTCGTGGGCCGCCTCGGCTGCCTGCTGGCCGGCTGCTGCTACGGCCGGCCCACCGACCTGCCCTGGGGCCTCACGTTCACGAGCCCGGTGGCCGCCGCCAACGTTGGGACACCGCTCGGCGTGCCCCTCCATCCGACGCAGCTCTACGATGCGGGCGCGGAGCTGCTCATCCTCATCGTGCTGCTCGCCTTCGAGCGGCGGGGCCGCCCCTTCCCGGGGCGGACGTTCTGGCTGTACATCCTGCTCTATGCCATCTCCCGCTTCCTGGTGGAGATGTTCCGCGGCGATCCGCGGGGCATGGTCTTCGACATGTCCACGTCGCAGTTCGTGTCGCTGCTGGTTCTGCCGATCGCCCTCGTCATGTTGATCCGCTTGCGCCGAGCCGGCGCCCGCTGAGATGACACCGGCCGCCCCGCGGCGCCTGCATCTCGTGCTGTCGGACGTCGACGCCGGCGCGCGCCTCGATCAGGTAGTGGCCAACCGCTTTCCCGAGTTTTCGCGATTGCAGGTGCACCGGTTCATCCGCGACGGACATGTGCGTTTGTCCGAAGGCCGCGCCAAACCGGCCTTGGCCGTGTGGGCGGGCCTCGAAGTGGACGTCGAGGTCCCCGCACCCGCGCAGGCGGTGCCGGCTGCGGAATCGCTGCCGCTGGCCGTGCTGTATGACGATGCGGATGTCGTGGTGGTGGACAAGCCGGCCGGCATGGTCGTGCATCCGGCCGCCGGCCACGCGACGGGCACGCTCGTCAACGCCCTGCTCCACCACGTGAGCGGCCTGAGTGGCATCGGCGGCACCGAGCGGCCGGGCATCGTGCACCGGCTCGACCGCGGCACGTCGGGTGTCATGGTCGTCGCCAAGACTGACGCCGCGCACCGGTCGCTGTCACGCCAGTTCCACGATCGCCAGGTCGGCAAGGAGTACGTGGCGCTCGTGTGGGGCGCGATGCGGCAGGGCGCAACGTTGTCGCAACCGATCGGCCGCGACCCGCGGCATCGGCAGAAGATGTCGAGCCGCGCGCGGAAGACGCGGACCGCGGTGACGCGCGTCGTCAGTACCGAGCCGCTCGGCGGCGTGTCGTTCGTGCGGGTGTCGATTGGCACGGGCCGCACGCACCAGATTCGCGTGCACTTGAGCGAGGCGGGACACCCGGTGGTCGGCGATGCGCTGTACGGCGGCGAGCGGAAGAGCGTGCCGCCGCGACTGGCCTCGCTCGCGAAACTCGGCCGGCCCTTCCTGCATGCCGCGCGACTCTCGTTCGCGCACCCCGCGGATGGCCGGACGATGACGTTCGACGCGCCCCTGCCGCCCGACCTCGATGGCGTGCTCGGCGCGCTCCGCCGCGCGGCTGGGAGAGAGAACCCGAGCGCGCGGCCGAACGCGACCTCTCCCCCACGGCCGCAACCAGGCGTGGCTCGACGACGACTTCGCTGACGTCGTCACGCGCGCCTGCCATCGTCATGGTCCGGTGGACCCCAATTGTCGGGGAATCTGCGAGAATCTCTCCGTCACCATGCCTTTTGTCTGCACGAGTTGCCAACGTGAGTTCGTCGTCGCTGCCGCGACCCTTGCCAAATTTCCGAATTGGGCACCGAAGACCTGCATGGCCTGCAAGAAAGGGAAGTCGCCCGCGTCGCGGCGTGAAGAGAATCTGACAACCGCTGAGGTGCTCGAGAAGTACACGGCCGGCCCCCTCAGCGGCGTGTTTACGGACGGGGCGGCCACGCCCAATCCTGGCCCGGGTGGATGGGGTGCGGTATATGTCGTCGATGACGAGATCGTCGCAGAGCAGCGCGGACACGAGCCGCAGACGACGAACAACCGCATGGAACTGTCGGCGCTGATTGCCGCGTGCAAGATGGTGCCGCGAGATCACCAGGCCGTGATCTTCACGGACAGCGAACTCTGCGTGAACACGATCACGATCTGGGCGAAGGCGTGGGAAGCCAAGGGGTGGAAGAAGAAGGGCGGCGAGATCAAGAATCTGGAACTCGTCAAGGAACTGTACCGGCTCTTCCACGGTCATCCCGGCCTGCAATTGCGCTGGATCAAGGCGCACTCGGGAGACCGCTGGAATGAATACGCGGATTCGCTGGCGACGGCCTATCGGCGCGAGTGAACCGCGTCGCGTCGGAGACGGTCGCACCCGTGGCGAACCTCAGCTTCACGGCGCTCTTGCAGGTCTCGCCCGTGCACATGGTGGCCACGTCAGCCTCAACCGCGGGGCGGCTTGTTCCCCGATGGCGTCCGATCGCGGGCGTTCCGATAGGGCAGCCTGGCGATCACGGTCCACCCCTTGCCCTGCACGCTCGTGATGCTCTGAATCGTCCACAGGTCCTCGAGGTTGTCGCCGTCGACGACGCTGCCGCTGTAGTCGCCCCAGGACGTGCCGTCCGTCGCGCCCTGGCCTTCTCCGAGCCGGACGATCTCCCGGACGGTGCCCCGCGGATCGTCCGCGAACCGGTAGGCCATGCGCGGGCTGATGAACATGTCGGCGCTCGTTTCCTGGAAACCGATCAGCACGTCGTGATGCTGGCTCACCGCGATTGACGTCTGGATGTAGTTGGTGGTGCGGCCGCTGATGAGCCCGGTCTGGACGATGGTCCCGTCGAGCTTGAGTTGGTGCCATTGGACCGCCGCGCGGCCCTCGTCGTTGATGGTCTGGGAAAACCAGAGGAATCCGCCCTGGAGGACCACGTTCTTGGGGTTCCGATCGCCAGACGCCGTCTTCACGGTCGTGCCTTTTTGAGGGGACTGGGGCGGGGACAAGACATTCGTCAGGTTGTGCGGCTTCCGCGTCGCCGGCATGATGACCGGCGTGCCGTCCTGGTCTTCCGTGATCCGGCTGATCACGAAGTCGCCTCGCTCGATCCTGAAGAAGTAGAGGTCGTCGACCGGGTCCTGCGAGAAGACGGGCTGGCCGAGACTCCCTTTGAAGTGGTAGATGGTCGCCGGTCTTCCCGACTTGGCCTCGGCCGTGCGGACGACCAGGGTGTTCTCGTCGCCGCCCGGAAACGTGTAACCGATCCACTTCCGGCTGAATCCGATCCCGCCGCCGTCACCTTCGTTGGGCGACGGAATGGGGTAGGTGTTCCAGGCCCCGCGGGGATCGCTGGTTTCCGAGATGGACAGGTTGATGGGCTTCGTCTGCGGTTTGTCCCAGTAGTACCAGAGGTCGAAGCCGAAGACCTTGTTGAAGGGGTCGTAGAACAGCTTGGGATCGATCCCGCCGTTGAAGCAGGCCTGCGACGCGCCTTGCACGAACTCGCCCCGCTTCGTGTAGATGATGAGCCCCGTGTTGGTCGCCGACAGCACGTAGCCGCCGCCGACGGCGAGCTGCGGATCGGTCTGGCGGTTCCCGTCGGTCGCGCCGTCGAAGACCAGGTAGCCCGAGACCAGCCGGGGATTCCCGCCCTGCTTCTTGTCGGGGCACGCCCCGCCATCGTTGAAGGAGTCCTTGTGCTTTGCCTCGATCACTTCGACCCGGGAGGGCCGCTGGATGTCGGGGGCGGGCTGTTGCCGGGCCTCAGTTGCCCGGCCGGCGCCCGCGGACAGGAGGATCGCGGAGCCAATCGCGATGCTCATCAGACGTGTCGTCCTCATCCGTTCACCTGTTGACGAAGTTGTGCACTGAAACCGCCCTAGAACGTCCGAACGGCACGGACCCGGATCGCATAGGACTTGTCGTAGAGATGGTACTGATAGCCGTTGGCGAAATTCTGGGGCCAGGCGTTGTTCACGTCCGCCTCGCTCGAGGTCCAGTAGCGCTGCTCGGCGAATCCCCCGATCGTGCGCTTGTTGTCGTAGATGCGGTCCAGTTCGTCCTTGCTCGGCAGGTACCAGTCCGTGTGCCCGCCGATCTCCAGGTCGGCGCACAACATGGCCGCGTAATTTCCAGGCCCCTGCGTGGCGACGATGGCCGCGGTGTTGGCGTTGCCTGTGCCCAGGGCCGTGCCTGCGGCCCCGGTGACGGCATAGCGTCCGTTGTACCAGGGCACGGCCGTGGCCTGATCGCTCGGCGCGACGATCAACCCGTGGGTGGCCCCCTCGACATAGCCGGGGTCGCCTGGCTTGAAGATGTAGCCGATGATGCCCCCTTGATAGGGCTGCCCGACCTTCAACTCGTCGAGGGCGACGGGAGGGCTGATGAGCATCAGCCCGAACGCGAGTGTGATCAGGATGTTCATGCCACATCCGCCGCGGGCACCGCAGCAAGCGCGCCAGCGACGGCCAAGGTCAATATGACATACCGGCCACCAACGTTCACAAGGGCCACGGAACTGGCCCTGCACGCGCGCGGGATCCCGGTCGCCGTTCCGAACGGCTGTCGCCACCTCGGCCCGTTCCGCAGTGCTACACTGCCGGCGCCTTGCGCCATCGCCTGATGTCCGCTCCCCCGCTCCGTCCACGCCGTTTGTCAGGCACGCTGGCCTTCTCCGGCCGCGTATTCCGCGTCGAGTCCGATCGCGTGCGCCTCTCGAACGGGCGGACGACGACGCTGGACATCGTCAGGCACCGGGGGTCGGTGGTGCTGATTCCGCAGCCGTCGCCGGACGAAGTCATCCTCATTCGCCAATACCGCTACGCGATCGGGCGGTGGATTTGGGAACTGCCGGCCGGGACGCTCGACCCTGGCGAGCGGCCGCTGGCGGCGGCGCGGCGCGAGTGCGCCGAGGAAATCGGGCTGACGCCCCGGCGCGTGCGGAAGGTCGGCGCATTCTATCCGACGCCAGGGTTCTGCGACGAAGTGATGCTGTACTACGTGTGCACGGATCTCAGGCCGCCCACGCGCGCGGTCGCGCGCGATCCGGATGAGCAGATCGAGCCGCGATCATTTTCGCTTCGACGCGCGCGGGCGCTCATCGCGCGCGGCGACATTGTGGACATGAAGACCGTGGTCGGCCTTGGCCTGCTTGGGCGTTAGGGCGAGCCTCAGCACCTCGTCCATCGCGGTGACGTAGTGGACCGTCAGCCCCTGCCGCAACTCGTCCGTGAGGTCTTCCTTCACGTGCTTTTCGTTCTGCTTCGGCAGGATCACGGTGTGGACGCCCGCGCGCCGCGCCGCCAGGACCTTTTCCTTGATGCCGCCCACCGGCAGCACGAGCCCCGTCAGCGTGATTTCGCCGGTCATCGCGACGTCGCCGCGCACGGGACGGCCTGACAGCGCCGACGCCACGGCCACCACCATCGTCACGCCGGCCGACGGCCCGTCCTTCGGGATGGCGCCGGCGGGCACGTGCAGATGGATCTCGGAGTCCTTGTAGAACTGCTGGTCCACGTCGTAGCGCGCGGCGTTCGCGCGGAACCACGACAGGCCGATGCGCGCGGACTCCTTCATCACGTCGCCGAGTTGCCCCGTGAGGGTCAGCTGGCTGCCGCCGGCCATGCGCGACGCCTCGACGAAGAGCACTTCACCGCCGACCGGCGTCCAGGCGAGGCCGATGGCGACGCCCGGCTCGCGCGTGCGGTCCTTCATTTCCTCGTCCAGAAAGCGCGGCGAACCGAGCAGGCTCTCGACCACGGCCCGGGTCACGGTGATGGGGGCGAGGTCGCCCTCGGCGCGGCGGCGCGCGATCTTGCGGCAGACGGCGCCAATCTCGCGTTCCAGATTGCGGACGCCGGCTTCCCGCGTGTAGCCATGGATGATCGCCCCGAGGGCGTCGTCGTCGAACGCGACGCCGGCGTTGGCGAGGCCGTGGTTGGCCAGTTGCTTCGCGACGAGGTGGTCGCGCGCGATGCGGCGCTTTTCCTCCTCGGTGTAGCCGGCCAGTTCGAGCACTTCCATGCGGTCGCGCAGCGGACCCGGGACCGTGTCGAGCACGTTGGCGGTCGTGATGAAGAGCACCTCGGACAGATCGAACGGCACGTCGAGGTAATGGTCGCGGAACGAGTTGTTCTGTTCGGGGTCGAGCACCTCGAGGAGCGCCGACGCCGGATCGCCACGGAAATCGGCGCCGAGCTTGTCGATTTCATCCAGGATGAAGACCGGGTTGCGCGACTCGGCACGGCGCAGCCCCTGCATGATCTGGCCGGGGAGCGCCCCGATGTAGGTCCGCCGATGGCCGCGGATCTCGGCCTCGTCCCGCATGCCGCCCAGCGACACCCGGACGAACTTGCGCCCGATCGCCGTCGCGATGGAACGGGCGAGCGACGTCTTGCCGACGCCCGGGGGGCCGACGAAGCAGAGGATCGGGCCCTTCACGTCCGGCTTCAGCTTGCGGACGGCGAGGTACTCCAGGATGCGGTCCTTCGCGCGCTCGAGGCCCGAGTGGTCCGCGTCGAGCACGGACTTCGTGCGGGCGAGGTCGATGACCTCGTCGGTGCGCTTCGACCAGGGCACGGCGATGAGCCAGTCGATGTAGGTGCGCGCGACCGTGTATTCGGCGGCCGCCGACGGCATCTTCGAAAGCCGGTCCAGTTCGCGGCGCGCTTCCTTGCGCACGTCGTCGGGCATGCCGGCGGCATCGATCTTCGCGCCCAGCTCGTCGAGCTCCTTCGCCTGGTCGTCGCCCTCGCCGAGCTCCTTCTGGATCGCCTTCATCTGCTCGCGCAGGAAGTACTCGCGCTGGTTCTTCCCGACTTCCGACTGGACCTGCGACTGAATCTTCGACCCCAGTTCGAGGACCTCGAGTTCCTTGGTGAGGAGGCGGTTCAATTCAGCCAGGCGGCCGCGCACGTCGAGCGCCGCCAGCAGTTCCTGCTTGGCGGTGGTGGGCACGGTCGTCAGGCTCGACGCGATGAAGTCGGCCACGCGGCCCGCCTCGGTGATGTTGGAGGCGAGCGTCGTGAGATCGTCGGACAGGATCGGCGAGAGCTGGACGATCTGCTCGAAATTCGCGCGTACGTTGCGCTGCAGGGCGTCGATTTCAAGGGCATCGGCCGGTCGCAGCTCCTCCGGCGCCTCCACGATTTCCGCGCGGAGGTAGGGCTGGGCCGAGGCGATGCGCACGAGCCGGACGCGCGCCAGGCCCTGCACGATCAGGCGCAAACTGCCGTCCGGCAGCTTGAACATCTTGTGAATGTGCGTGAGCGTGCCGATCGGATGGAGATCCGCTTCGCCCGGTTCCTCGTGGGTCGGGTCCTTCTGCGTGAAGACCCCGATGAGCTTGCCGCCGGCAATGGCGTCGTCGATCAGCTTGACGGAACTCTCGCGGGCCACCGCGAGCGGCATGAACGAATTCGGAAACAGCACCGTGTCGCGCAGCGGCAGCGCGGGGATCTCGGGCGGAACGGTGAACGACCGTTCGGCCGACCCCGCCGGGTTGTGACTGAGCTCGGTCGTCATCGGGCCTCCTGACCGGCCGCGCGCGGCGCACCGGTGGTGCGAACCTGCTTCACTGGGGCGGGAGGCGGCTGAACGCGCGCACCGGCCCCGCCGGACGGCGGAGCCAGCACGCGGAGTGTGGTGACGCCGTCTAGTTCAAATCCAGGAGAAAGCCACCCGAGCGGCGCGCCGTCTGGCGCTCGCGCAGTTCCGCGACTTCGCGGGCTTCCTCGCAATCCTTGCAGCGGACCGCAAACGGCAGGGCCCGCAGGCGACGCTCCGAAATCTCGTCGCCGCACTCGAAACAATACCCGAAGGTGCCTTCCTCGAGCCGGGACAGGGCCTCGCCGATCTTCGCGAGCGTCTCGGCCTTCATCTGGATGAGCGCGAACTCGATATCGTCCTGGATGTCGGCTTCCGAGGCTTCCGCCGCGTCGAGCACGCCCTGGCCTTCGCCAGACGCCCCCTCGGCCCGAACGTCGCGCATCTTCTCCTTCACTTCGCTCAGGATCTCGCGCCGACGTTCCTCGAGGATCCGCTTGAGTTCGGCGTACCGGGCCGACCCCATAGTGTCCGTCTTGGTGCTGCGTGCCTTCATGACTGCCTCTCCTTCTCTCTCCGCGCCGTGCCGCATTCCCGCTCCCGCTCGCTAGACGACGCTATCCGCTAAGCAAATAAAATGCCAAGCATACACGAACCGCCAGAACTGTAAAAGCCCCTGATCCGTGACCGATGGTGCCGAAGCGTGTCATTCTTTCACCACTCTTCGGGTGGTTATCGCCCTACACAGGGCCGCCACCGGGCTTGGTCTCTGGCGGTTAGACGTCTGAACGGCCCCAATTGGTTCGGACCGTGGTATTTGGGGCTTTTCTTGCTATACTGGGGCGTTTTCCGGAGTGGAATTTCCCCTCCCATCGAGGCAAGTCATGGCAAAGCAGTGCGAAATCTGTGGCAAGACCCCTGTCGTCGGGCGGACCCTGAGTCACGCCCATAACGTCCGTGCGCGCCGGTTCGAGCCGAACCTTCAGACGGTTCGTGCCAACATCAACGGCGGCCACCGCCGGATGCGGGTCTGCACGCGCTGCATCCGGTCGAACAAGGTCTCCAAGGTCGCATAGGGCTGCGCATGCCGCCCCTGACGCAGATCTCCACGCCGAACGCCCCGGGCGCGATCGGCCCGTACAGCCAGGCCATCAAGGCCGGCGGCTTCCTGTTCGTCTCGGGTCAGATTCCCCTGAATCCGGCCACTGGCCAGGTCGTGGACGGCGGAATCGCCGAACAGACCCACCAGGTGCTCCGCAACCTCGGAGCGGTCCTGGAGGCCGCAGGGGCCTCCTACGGCCATGCGGTGAAGACGACGGTCTACCTGCAGGACATGGCCGACTTCGGCACCATGAACGAAATCTACGCAGGATACTTCTCGACGCCGGCGCCAGCCAGGGCCACGATACAGGCGGCGGCTCTGCCCAAGGGCGTGCGGGTGGAAATAGACGTCGTGGCGTTCCATGCGAGAATAGTCAGAGTCCAGAGTCCAGCGTCCCGAGTCCAGAGTGCGACCCGCCGTCCGGTCGTCCTAACGTCCAACCTCCAACGTCGCGAGTCCGAGCTTCTCAGTCCGGAGTCCGAAGTCCGGCGTCATACTACCGGCTGACGATGCCCCTGCGGCGCTTACTCGGGATCGGTTTTTCGCTGGCGCTGATGGCGCCGGCGATCGCGCAACAACAAACGCCACAGCCAACGGCAACCGGTGCGATCAGCGGTGTCGTGCTGGATGCGGCCACGGGAGAGCCGATTGCCGGCGCCGTGGTCTCGCTCGGCCGGCTGGTCCAGAACGTCAGGCTGCCGCCGCGGTTTGCCACTGATTCAAGAGGCCGCTTCATCTTCTCAGCCCTGGAAGCCGCAGAGGACTACGTCCTCAGCGCGCGCGCCCTGGGGTACCTGGGAGGAGGCTACGGCGACTCTCAACCCAGCGATTACATCTTCTTCGACACGGTCGTCCGGATTCGCCTCACGGCCGGACAGTGGGTACCCGACCTCCCGATCCGGCTATGGCGGATGGCGTCGGTCACGGGACGCGTGCTGGACGAGCGGGGCGAGCCGGTCGTTGGCGCAGCGGTCCAAGCCCTTTCGACGGCTCGCGTTGCCGGACACGAACGCCCCGTCGGCGGACCGCTGGCAAGCACCGACGACCGCGGCATGTACACGCTCACCGATTTGTCGCCCGGCCGCTACGTCGTCGGCGTGCTGTCCGTGCAGTCCACTGTACCCGCCACTGCCGAAGATGGCCCAGCGGTCCGACCCGTCGGTGCGCTCCAGACCGGGGCAATCGGCGGGCGCAGCAGCACGATCACTGCGCCCACGGTCGACGTGGACGGACGTCACCGGCTCGCCGTCACCAATTTCGGCACGCCGCCTCCTCCGTCGTTGGACCAACCGCGCGCGTACGCCGCGCAGTTCTTCCCGGGCGCAAGGACGTGGGCCAGTGCGACGCCGATTGACGTGAACTACGGCCAGGAACATGCCGGCATCGACTTCCGACTGCAACCAGAGCCCGCGTCAACCGTCCGCGGTCGAACCGTGGGCACGAGTTCTCCGGGGTTGCTGCTTCGCCTTGTGCCCGCCGGCAGCGAAGGGCTCGGCGTCGGCTCGGAAGCGGCGACGACGGTCATCGAGGGCGATGGCTCGTTCACCTTGCTCAACGTTCCAGCCGGCACTTACACGCTGATTGCGCAGTCGGCGGTGACCGATCTCACGACTGGCAATGACGTTCGGCTGCCGGATGCTCCGGGGTTTCCCGCCGGCGTCACCGGCGTTGGGAGTTGGGACGGCGCACCCGGGATTTCGTATCTCATGCGGTTTGGCGCGGGCGCGAAGGCCTGGGGACGAGCGACTGTCAGGGTTGGCGGCGAGGATCTGAACGACGTCACACTGGCCCTTCGGCCCACCACGAGGATCGCCGGCCGTCTTGCGTTAGCCGCTGGCACCGCGCCGCCGAGGACGTCTGGGCGCATCTTGATGACAACCGAACCGGCGAGCGGCGACCCGCTTCAAACCATCGGAGGCGACCGATCCGCCGCGCTGGTTGAGGGCACGTACCGCTTCTCGCTGGACGTTGTCGGTGGCGTGTACCTGATCACCGCGGTCTCGGGCTACCGGATCGTTTCGGTGACATCGGCGGGACGAGACGTCACTTTCACTGGTATCGATGCCGCGACGGGCGACGATGTGGACGACGTCGTGGTGACGATTACCAACAAGGAAAATGCCATCGTCACGGGTGCCGTGACCGGCGGCGGCCCGACACGAACTGCCGTGCTGGCCTTCCCCGCCGATCAGGCGCGGTGGATCGACTATGGCTGGACGGCGCGCGGGTTCCGCACCGCGCACGTCGGCCCAGGCGGCGCTTTCGTTCTGAACCGACTCCCACCTGGCGAGTACCTGGTCGCCGCAATCGATGAGGCGGACATCGACCGGTGGACCGACCGGAAGTTCCTCGACGCCACGCGCCCGTCTGCCACGCGCGTCACGCTCGACTGGGGCGAAACGCGAACGCTGACGCTCACGCGGCAAGGCGGCGACAAATGAGGGTGACCGCGGTCGTGGCGGGCCTTGCGGCGCTGGCGGTCGCGCATGCACAACAGGCGCCTCCCCGCGACGCTGTCCGCACGCCCACCTTCGGCACCGCCTCCGTTTCGGGCGTTGTCATGGACGACCAGGAGCGCCCGCAACCCGTGCGACGTGCGATCGTCACTCTGGCCGGCGAGGGACTGCGCCCGAGCCGCGGCGCGATCACGGACGACGAGGGCCGGTTCCGGATTGGAGACTTGCCTGCCGGAGATTTCGGCCTGACGGTCACGAGGCCGGGATTCATCACGTCGATGTTCGGCGCGAAACGACCCGGACGGCCAGGGACGCCTGTCCTTGTGGCCGCCGGCGCGCATGTTGACGGAGTCGTCGTGCGACTCTGGCGCGGCGCCGTCGTGAGCGGCGTGGTGCGCGATCTCGACCGGAAGCCCCGGCCGAACGTCGTCGTCCGCGCGATTCCCGCGAAGGGCCCGAATCGCACCCTGCTGTCGCTGACCAACAACGACGTCGCCACCAATTCGAAAGGCGAATACCGGATCTTCGGCCTGGAACCCGGCACCTATTTCATTTCGGCGAGGCCGCCGATCAGCCCGATGCCGCTGATCAGCTTGCACGACGCCGAGGTGGACGCGATCTTCGAAGCGGTTCGGCGCCGCAGCGAACCCCGTGCGCCGGAGGTCAGGCCTCCAGCCGATCTGGCCGCGTTCGGCTACGCGCCGGTCTACTACCCGGGCGCGGTGTCGGTCGGCCAGGCGGTCCCGGTCGTGCTGGTTCCAGGCCAGGAGGCTGGCGGCATGGACATCTCGCTGGGCCTGGTTCGGAGCGGCGCTGTCACGGGCGCTGTGGCACGTGCGGACGGCGTGCCTGTCACGAGCGGCCGGGTCCAATTGACGGAACTCACCGAGGCACCAGATCCCAGCATGACCAGGGTGCTGGAAGCTACCATCGCGCCGGATGGGTCGTTTCGTATCACCGCAGTCGTGCCGGGCACCTATCGCGTCGTGGCCCGCGTGGCCGCCCAACCCGAGCCGCCGTCGCCAATCGCCGGCGGTGTGGGATCGCCCGTTCCGCTCTCGCCGCAGCTCTGGGCCGACGCCACTATCACGGTCGCAGGCACGGATCTCGCCGGAGTCAATCTGATCGCGGCACCGGGCCCGACGATTTCCGGCAAGGTCGTGTTCGACAGCGCGACGCTCAAGCCGCCATCGGGAAGACTGTCCATCTTTTTTGCTCCGGCTTCGACCCGGAAACTGACGGAAGGCAGTGTCATCAGCGAGCTTGGGTTCGTCGCGCCCGCGACCGCTGGACCCGACGGTCTATTCGCGCTGGCCAGCGTGCCGCCCGGCCGATTCCGGCTCCTCGTGAACGGACCGGCGGTCGACAAGTCACCCTGGTGGCCGCTCTCAGCCATGATGGGCAATCGCGATCTCCTGGATGGCGACTTCGACGTCAGCGGCTCGAACCCGGCGAGCCTCGTCATCACGTTCACGGATCGGCGCTCACGGATTGAGGGCACCCTGCAGACTGCATCCGGGCAGCCGGCATCCGACGTGTTCGTGATCGCCTTTCCGGCAGACACAAACCAGTGGGGGCCGTATTCGCGGAGAATCAAGGCCGTGCGCCCAGGCGTTGGTGGCGCGTTCGCGCTGAGCGACCTGCCGCCAGGCGAATACCTGCTCGCCGCGGTGACGGATATCGACGAAGACGATTGGCTTGTGCCGGGCTTCCTCACGCAGCTCGTGCCTGGTGCAGTCAGGTCTCTCTCGAACTCGGCCAAACGGCCCGGCAGGATCTGCGGATCGCCCGGTGACGTTCCGGCTGGCTGAAGCCCACCGACTGCGTGCGCATTGGACGCTGGACGATAGGACGGACCGTCGCACTCTGGACTCGGGACTCTGGACTCTGGACTGATCGTCCTTAGCGCCTCGCCCTTTCCACATCGATCACGCCCTCGACACCTTTCAGCGCTTTGATGACCTTGTCGAGGTGTTTGAGGTCCTTGATTTCAACGGACATGCGGATCGATCCGCGCTGGAGTTCGTCGACGGTGGCTTCGACGTCGCGGATGTTGGTGTTGATGTCTGAGATGCGCGACGTGACGTCCGCCAGGACGCCCCGGCGGTCTGCCACGTTGATGCGCAGCCGGACGGTGTAGGGCGACGCGTCGGCGGTCTTGTCCCATTCCACGTCGATCCGCCGCTCGGGGTCGTAGAGCAGGTTGACGACGTTCGGGCAGACCGCGGCATGCACGGACACGCCCTTGCCGCGCGTGATGTAGCCGACGATCTTCTCGCCGCGGATCGGATTGCAGCAGCGGGCGCGGAAGACCATCAGGTCGTCCATGCCGCGGACCTTGATCTTGGACTCCCCGCCCGCCCCGAGCATGCGTTTGACAACGGTCGTGAGGGTGCCGTCGGGCGCCTTCTCCTTGAGGGCGTCCTGGCCGACCACGCGGGCCAGCACGGCGCGAGCCGTCACCCGGCCGTAGCCCACCATGGCCAGCAGGTCGTCCGCACGTGACGCGCCGTATTCGCCCGCCACCGCCGTGAGGGCCTCGTCGCCGACCTTCGCCCGATCGACGCCGAACCGCCGCACTTCCTTGTCGAACAGCCGCCGGCCCAGCTCCAGGCTGCGCGCCGTTTCTTCGGCGTGAATGAAATGGCGGATCTTGCTCCGGGCGCGCGAGGTGCCCGCGAAATTGAGCCAGTCGCGGCTGGGCTTGTGCCCGGGCTGCGTCAGGATCTCCACGATGTCGCCGTTGGCCAGTTTGGTGCGCAGCGGCACCATGCGGCCGTTCACGCGCGCGCCCACGCACTGGTGGCCGACGTCGGTGTGGATGGCGTAGGCGAAATCGACCGGCGTCGAACCGCGCGTCAGCGAGCGGACCTCCCCCTTCGGGGTGAAGAGGTAGACCTCCTCCGGGTACAGCTCGATGCGCAGGTTGTGCATGAACTGCTGCGGATCGCGCACCTCCTGCTGCCACTCCAGCAACTGCCGCAACCATTGGAAGTAGTGCTCGTCGCGCTCGGACCCGAGCCGCCCTTCTTTGTATTTCCAGTGCGCGGCGATGCCCTCCTCGGCCACCCGGTGCATCTCCTCCGTGCGGATCTGCACCTCGAACGGCATGCCGCGCTCGCTGACGACCGAGGTGTGCAGCGACTGGTACCCGTTCGGGCGCGACATCGCGATGAAGTCCTTGAACCGCCCCGGCACCGGTGACCACATCTGATGGATGATGCCCAGCACGCCGTAGCAGTCCTTCACGTTGCGCGTGATGACCCGCAGCGCCAAAAAGTCGTAGACGCGATCGAGGGGCAGGTTCTGGCGCTGCAGCTTCAGGTGGATCGACCACAGGCGCTTGAGGCGCCCTTCGATGGTCACGACCGGAATCTGCGCCTCCTCGAGCTTCGCGGCCAGCCGCTTCCGGAGTTCATCCAGCAGGCCCTCGCTCGCCCGCCGCCGGTTCTCCACCTGCAGCCGCAGCGCCTGGTACGCCGCCGGCTCGAGGTGCCGGAACGCCAGCTCCTCGAGCTCGTTCTTGATCTTGCTCATCCCGAGCCGGTGCGCGATGGGCGCGTAGATGTCGCGGGTCTCCTGCGCAATGCGGATGCGGCGCTCCTCGGGCAGGTGGTGCAGCGTCCGCATGTTGTGCAGCCGGTCGGCCAGCTTCACCAGGATGACCCGGATGTCGTCGACCATCGCCAGGAGCATCTTGCGGAAGCTCTCGGCCTGCCGCTCTTCGCTCGAGGCCAGTTGGAGGGCCGACAGCTTGGTCACGCCCTCGACCACGTGGGCCACCTGCTCGCCGAACAGCTCCCGGACCTTGTCGATGGTGTTCGGGGTGTCCTCGACGATGTCGTGCAGCAGGCCGGCGGCAATCGCCACGACGTCGAGCCGCAGGTCGGCCAGCACGTCCGCCACCTCGAGGGGGTGGACCATGTAGGGCTCACCCGACCGGCGGACCTGGCCCTTGTGCTCGTAGGCCGAAAACACGTAGGCCTTGCGGAGCAATTCCGTGTCGGCGTCCGGATTGGCCGCGCGCACCTTCTCGAGGAGGTCTTCGAACCGGATCATGGGTGCCGGTGTCTAACCGGTGTAGAGGCTGAATGGCGGCAGGGGCCGCCGCCCGTCTGAATGATACCGGAACACCCAACCTTGACGGAGTTTTTTGCGGTTCACTATACTGACCCCGCTTTGGATACCTCGCCAGACCCCCCAGGCGTCCGCCTCGGGGTCGCGAAAAGGGTCGGGGCGAAAAGAGGATGACATGCAGGTTCGATTCACCCGACTGGCCGTTCTTGTCGTCGCATTGAGCGCCCTCGCCGCCGGTTGTGGCAAATACTCCATCAACAACATCCGCTCGGCCAAGGCGTTCCAGGACGCCAACGTCCTGTACGCCAAGGGCGACTACAAGAACGCCGTCGATCTCTACGAGAAGGCGGTGACGCTCAATCCCGACCTCGGCTTCGGCTTCTTCTTCGTCGGCAATTGCTACGACAACCTGTACAAGCCTTCGAAGAAGGGCGACGCGGACAACATGGCGTATCTCGAGAAGGCGGCCCAGAACTACCGGTTGGCCATCGACAAGCTGCGCCAGAGCACGAACCCCAAGGAACAGGAAGTCCGCCGGAATGCGTTCGAATACCTCATCGCCCTCTACGGCGCGGACAAGTTGGACGACTTCGGCAAGGCCGAGCCGGTGGCGAAAGAGCTGATCGCGCTCGAGCCGGGCGATCCCTCGACCTACCGCATCCTGTCCACGCTCTACAAGGATCAGGGCCGGTTCGACGAGGCGGAACAGGCGCTCCTCGATTCCATCAAGGCCAAGCCGAGCGAGCCGCTGGGCTACCAGATGCTCGCGGACTTCTACAACAAGCAGGGCGACTTCCCGAAGACGATGGAGGCCCTGGGCAAGCGGGCCGAGGCCGAACCCAAGAACCCGGAGGCCTGGCACACCATCGGCACCTACTATTCGGACAAGGTGATCCGCGACAAGAAACTGCCGCGCGCCACGGCCCTCGAATACACCCTGAAGGGCATCGAGGCCGAGGACAAGGCGCTGGCCCTTTCACCGGACTACTACGAAGCCGTCACGTACAAGAACATCCTGCTCAAGCTGGAGGCGCTCTACGAAAAGGACCCGGCCAGGCAGAAGGCGCTGCTCGCGGAGTCCGATGTCCTCTACAAGCGGGCCATGGCACTGCGAGCGAAGCAGCAGGGCAAGTAATCCACCTGCCGGGGAGGGCTTCGGCGGACAAGCCGGCCTCCGCGTGAGGCTTCGGCGGACCAGGCCGCCTTCGCGTGAAGCTTCGGCGGCCGAAGCGGCGGCCAGCCAGAGGAAAGGCAAAGGGCGGGGCACCAGCCCCGCCCTTC
This sequence comes from uncultured Acidobacteriota bacterium, assembly GCA_963751445.1. Lineage (GTDB taxonomy): Bacteria > Acidobacteriota > Vicinamibacteria > Vicinamibacterales > SCN-69-37 > DASUGC01. The sequence goes on from CAVVUL010000011.1 coordinate 615,456, forward strand.
GTGTTGTACGGATGTCCGGGTCAGCCCGGCTTGCCCGCCGAAGCCTTGGCGAAGGCGGGTTACCTCTTCCTGCCGGCGGCGGCGCCAGCGGCCGCTTCCTGACGCATGCCCTCGGTCACGATCCCGACCTTCTGAACGCCCGCCCCATTGGCCGCGTCGATGACCGCGACGATTTCACCGTAGGGCACCGAAGGCGCGCCAATCAGGAACAGCGTCTTGTCCTTGCGGTCCGCGAACAGTTCCCGGAACTTGCTCTCAGCGTCCTGGATGTTGACTTCCTGTTTATTGATCGTCAGCCGGTGGTCGGCCGTGACGTCGGCGACAATCTGGCCGAGCACGTCGGCGGCCGACGCGGACGCGTTGGTCTCGAGCGGCAGATTGATGTCCATGCCCTTCTGGGTCAGGGGCAGGGCCGCGATGAAGATGACGAGCAACACGAGCAGCACGTCGATGAGCGGCGTGACGTTCATGTCGGACGAGGCTTGCGGGACCGAGGCCGAGAAGACCTTCTCGGCGCCGTGATGCATGTGGGGGTGCGACATCTATTTACCCATCTTCTCTGCGAGCGGCTTTTCCGTAATGAGCCCGACGGTCTCAATCCCGGCCTTGTGCAGGGCATCCATCATGCTCATGATCGCGCCATACGGGGCGTCTTTGTCGCCCTTGAGGTAGACGGTGTGGTCCTTGGCAGACTCCATGATCGTCTGCAGGCGCGTCACCACGTCCTCCTGGGTGGCCTGGGGCGTGCCGTTCACGAACAACAGGCTATTGGAGTCCACGTGGACCACGGTCTGATCGGCCGTATCCGGCTTGTCATTCGTGTTCCGCGCTTCAGGCAGCGCCACCTGCACGCGATTCTGCAGCATGGGCGCGATCAGAATCACGATAATCAGCAACACCAGCATGACGTCCACGAGCGGCGTCACGTTGATATCGGACTTGACGCCGCCTTTGGCGCCGCCGACATCCATAGACATGGGGTGACTCCTAATCGGTTCCGGGGTTCCGGGGTTCCGAGGTTCCGAGGTTCCGGTTCAAGAGTTCCGAGGTTCTGGTTCGAGGTTCTGGGTTCCGGCCCGCGTGCGGCAGAACCTCGAACCTAGAACCTCGAACCCGAACCCTGGAACCACGGAACCGGAACCCCGGCACCCCGGCACTTCGGAACCGTCAAAAAACTACGCCGTCTTCTTGATGAAATAGTCCACGAGCTCCGACGACGAGTTATCCATCTCGACGTTGAAGTATTCGAGCCGGCCCGTGAAGTAGTTGTAGAGCCACACGGCCGGAATCGCCACGACGAGGCCGAGCGCGGTCTCGATCAAGGCTTCGGAAATACCCTGCGACACGGCGCCGAGGCCGGCCGAACCCTGCGCGCCGATGCCGGCGAACGCGTTGATGACGCCGACGACGGTGCCCAGCAGCCCGACGAACGGGGCGGTCGCGCCGATGGTGGCCAGCGACGGGATCCCCTTCTTCAGGTCGTTGGAGGTCAGCGCCGTGGCGCGCTGAATGGCCCGGCGAACCGTGTCGACGATGTCGTCACGGGTCAGCGTGGCTCCGGAATCCTGCTGGAACTGATATTCCTGCAGCCCGGAAAGCACGACCTTCGCCAAGTGGCTGTACTGGTAGGTCTTGGCCTGGGAAACCGCGAGCGCGTCCTTCAGCCGGCCGTCCTTCAGATGCTTGGCCACCTGCGGCGCGTACAGCTTGGACTGCTTGCGCGCCGAAAAGAACGTGTAATACCGCTCGATGGAGACCCCGAACGACCACATCGACATGAACACGAGGACAAAGGCCACGACCTTGGCCACGATGCCCATCTGTCCCCACATACGCAACAGATCCAGCTCACCACCCATTACAAGCCTCCGAAAACCAATCGAGTTGCCGCGTTAAGAAACGAACCTACTTCAGAGTGAAATTAACCGTCACGACCAGCAAGACTTCCACCGGCACGCCGCCCAGCAGCGTCGGAGTGTATCTCCACTGCCTGACGGCCTCGAGCGCCGCCTGGTCGAGCAGCGGCGCCGGGCGCAGCACGTGCGCGTCCTTCACGGACCCGTCCTTGGCGATCGTCGCCTCGATGATGACCATGCCCTGGACCTTCGCCTGGCGGGCGATGGCCGGGTAGACCGGGGGCACGTCCTTGAGCTTCTTCGGCTCCTTGATGTCGCCGCCGACGCGAACCGGGGCCTGGGGAGGCGGCGGCGGAGGCGGCGGCGCCGGGATGCCGCCAACCACGCCACCGGGCACCCCGCCGGGAATTCCGCCTGGCACTCCGGCGCCGACGCTGAAGGTCGGGAGTACCGCGGGCTCAGGCTTGATGTCCTTGGGGGCCTCCACCGGGGCGGCGTTCGGATTCACATTGGTCACCACCGGCTGCACTTGCGGCGCGGAGGGCGGTGGTGGTGGTGGTGGCGGTGGCGGCGGTGGCGGCGGCATGGCCGCGAACGCCAGCACGGACTGCGGCGTCGGGATCATGTCGGTCGCCAGCAGCGGGATCACCACCAGGGAACCGATGATCACAACGTGGGCGAGAATCGACAGCGGCACGGTGTACCACTGCTTGGTCCCGACCCGGATCGACGGGTCGGACACTTCGCCGAACATTTCACGCGGCACAGCGGACCTCCTGCCTCGTTTCCCGGACCGGCCGATCGAAACGAAGTCCGGGATTATAGTCAGAGCTAAAAAACGGTGTCAACGAACGGCCTATCCGATTAGACACCACCGGCTCCAGTTTGGGTCGTCCCGCCCCGTCCCACGCCCAGGGACACGCATCAAATTGCCCTTGCGCCGCCGATGCGCATGCCGTAAAAGGACCGCCACACGAAGAACACCGACACGGCAAAAAACCCGCCGCCAGCATATGCGTCAGCCTGGCGCCCTGCTGCGCGGGTCAGGCTGACGGCCAGTTCGACCGCCAGAAGGCCAAACAGCGTCGTGAACTTGATCACCGGGTTCATGGCCACCGACGACGTGTCCTTGAACGGGTCGCCGACCGTGTCGCCCACCACGGTCGCGTCATGGAGCGGGGTGCCCTTCTGCTTGAGCTCGACCTCGACGATCTTCTTGGCGTTATCCCAGGCGCCGCCGGCGTTGGCCATGAAGATGGCCTGGAACAGCCCGAACAGGGCGATCGAGATGAGGTAGCCAATGAAGAAGTATGGCTCGACGAACGCAAACGCCAGTGTGCCGAAGAACACACTCAGGAAGATGTTGAACATCCCCTTCTGCGCGTACTGCGTGCAGATTTCGACGACCTTCTTCGAATCCGCCACCGACGCCTTGGTCGCGCCTTCGAGCTTGATGTTGGCCTTGATGAACTCGACGGCCCGGTAGGCGCCCGTCGTGACGGCCTGCGTCGAGGCGCCCGTGAACCAGTAGATCATCGCGCCGCCCGTGATCAGGCCCAGCAGGAACGGCGGATGGAGAATGGACAGGAACTGGAGATACTCCGGTTTCAGCCCTTCGGTCAGCGCCACGATGATCGCGAAGATCATCGTCGTCGCGCCGACGACGGCCGTGCCGATCAGCACGGGCTTGGCGGTCGCCTTGAAGGTATTGCCGGCGCCGTCGTTCTCCTCGAGGTTGTGCTTGGCGCGCTCGAAATCCACGTCGAACCCGTAGTTCTTCTTGAGGTCCGCCTTGATCCCCGGGAGCTGTTCGATCGTCGACAGCTCATAGACCGACTGCGCGTTGTCCGTCACGGGGCCGTAGGAATCCACGGCGATCGTGACTGGCCCCATGCCGAGGAACCCGAAGGCCACCAGGCCGAACGCGAACACCGCGGGAGCCAGCATCATGCCGCCCGCCAGCGCATTGGCCGGGTCGATCCCCGGAATCGCGGTGCTGACGCCATAGCCGATCGCCATGAGCGTCATGATCGCCAGGCCGATCCAGTAGGCGCTGAAGTTGCCGGCCACGAAGCCGGACAGAATCGCCAGCGACGCGCCGCCCTCCTTCGCCGAGCTCACGACCTCGCGCACGTGGCTCGACTCGGTGGACGTGAAGACCTTCACGAGTTCAGGGATGATCGCGCCGGCCAGCGTGCCGCACGTAATGATCGTGGACAGCTTCCACCACAGCGTCGCATCGCCCCCCAGATTCGGGATGAGCAGGTAGGACGCCGCGTAGGTCAGGGAGACGGACACGATCGAGGTCAGCCACACCAGCCGCGTCAGCGGGTGCTCGTAGTTCATCTTGTCCACGTCCTGGTACTGGCTCTTCGCCAGCATCGCGTTGATCCAGTAGGACCCGGCCGAGGCGACGACCATGACGATGCGCATCATGAAGATCCAGACGAGCAGCTGGATCTGGACCGTCGGGTCCTTCACCGCGAGCAGAATGAAGGAAATCAGCGCGACGCCGGTCACGCCGTAGGTCTCGAAGCCGTCGGCCGAGGGGCCGACCGAGTCGCCGGCGTTGTCGCCCGTGCAGTCCGCAATCACGCCCGGGTTGCGCGCGTCGTCTTCCTTGATTTTGAAGACGATCTTCATCAGATCGGCGCCGATGTCGGCGATCTTCGTGAAGATGCCGCCCGCGATGCGGAGCGCGGCCGCGCCCAGCGACTCGCCGATCGCAAACCCGATGAAGCAGGGCCCGGCGTAATCGCCCGGAATGAAGAGCAGAATCCCCAGCATGATGATCAACTCGACGCTGATCAGCAGCATGCCGATGCTCATGCCGGCCTTGAGCGGAATTTCATAGCACGGGAACGGCTTGCCGCGCAGGCTCGCGAACGCCGTGCGGCTGTTGGCGTAGGTGTTGACGCGAATGCCGAACCAGGCGACGCCGTAGCTGCCCGCGATGCCCACCAGGCTGAACATCAGGATGATCGCCACCTTGAAGGCCGGCAGGCCGTGCGTGACCGCTCCGGTGACGGCGTCGGCCGACGTGGCCAGCGTGCCGAAGTAGAAGGTCACGATGGCGCCGATGAACAACCAGAGGATCATCAGGAACTTGCCCTGCTGGATCAGGTAGGTCTTGCACGTCTCATAAATGAGCTCCGAGACTTCCAGCATGGAGCTGTGAACGGGCATGTTCTTGAGCTGCCGGTTGATCACGAGCCCGAAGACCATGCCCAGCGCGCTGATCAGGACGCCCACCAGGAGCAGCGAATGCCCGTCGATCCCCTGGAACTGCACCAGGGACAGGTCCGGCAGGATCAGGTTCGCTTCCCCGCCCGCGTGCGAGGGCGGCGCAGCGGCCTGCGCGGGCACCGCTTGAACCTGGGCCCAGACCGTTCCCCCGGCGCCGACCGCCAGGATCGTCAACAGACACACGCCAACCAACCGCCGAATCGCTCCTGCCGTCATCGCTCTGTTTTCTCCATCCAACCAGTCGCCGGCCGGAAGACCCCCTCCCCCGGACTCAGCCTCGCCGCGAAGGGCGCCGTGCGACCTCTGTGGCCCCTAATAGTAAACGTCCTAGTCTACGTTGTCTCGGGCTGAAGCGCGCATCGCATCGGGCAAGCCCGTCCCGCCGGTCAGGAACACCCGGATGCCGTCCTGGACCGACAGGTCCGGGTAGGTCACGCGATCAGGTGAGCAGATCACGATGTCGCCCAGGTAGAGGTGATTGGTGGGCACGTAGACCGCCAGGAGCGATTCCGGGCCGTGCCCCCGGTCCACGGTGAATTCCTTGGTCAGGAACCCCAGGACGGCCCCACGGGCCTGGTCCTGGACGAGGACCATCCGCTTGAATCCGACCTCGTTGTCCGGCGAGAAGGCACCCAGGAGCTGTTTGACGGGCGCGTACACGAGGCGGAACAAGGGCACGTGCTGGAGCAGGTCCTCGCTACGCTTGAGCCAGCGTTGGCCAAACACGTTGGCCGTCAGTGCGCCGATCATCAGGATGGTCAGCGCCGTCACGATGATCCCGATCCCCGGCCACGGGTGCCCGAACAGTCGCTCCCCGATGCCGCTGGTCAGCCGGTCGGCCAGCCGGAACACCCAGACGATGGCCACCACGCTCACGACGAGCGGCACGGTCACGAAAAACCCGGCAATGAAACTCCGCCGCAGCCACGGGAGCATGAATGACCCTTCGAAGATGTAGGGCGGGGCTTCAGCCCCGCCACGGCCGGGCCTGAAGGCCCGGCCTACATCAGAGTTTCCCCATTGCCAGCGCAGCCAGGATGGCGACGCCGGCGAGTATCCGGTACCACGCGAATGGCGCAAAGCCGGACCGACTGACGAACCGCAGGAACGGTCCCACGACCACGGCCGACGCCACGAAGGCCATGACGAACCCGACCGCAATCTGGGCGGCCTGGTCCGCGGCCAGGTGGTGACGAACCTCCCACGCATCGTGCGCAAAGGCGGCGGCCATCGTGGGCATGGCGAGGAAGAACGAGAACTCCGCGGCCGCCCGGCGGTCGAGCCGGAGCAGGAGCCCCCCAATGATGGTCGCGCCGGAGCGTGAGACGCCGGGGATCAGCGCGAGCGTCTGGCAGGCCCCCACGGCGAGGGCGCGGCCGAACGGCGTCTGATCGGCCTCGCTGCACGATCGGCGTCGGCCGGAACCGCTCGGCGAGGAGCATCACGATGCCGCCCAGGATGAACGCCCACGCGATCACGGCGGGCGTCGCGTACAGGACGGTCTTGACGAACTTCGAAAAGAAGAACCCCGCCACCAGCGCCGGCAGGAACGCGAGCAGGATCATCGCGGCAAAGCGGCGCGCGTCCGGATCGGACGGCAGGCCGCGCACGACGGCGGCGATCCTGGCGCGGTAGAGCCACATGACCGCCAGAATCGACCCGAACTGGATCATGACGGTGAAGACGCCGTTGGGGTCGTCGAAGCCGAGCCAGCCGCTCGCTGATGAGCAGGTGCGCGGTCGACGAGACCGGCAGGAACTCGGTGAGCCCCTGCAGGGCGCCGAGCAGCGCGGCCGTCAGCAGATGCACGGGCGTCGGTCAGGTGCGTTTGGCGCGCGCTGCGGCACCCGCGGCGGTGATGCCCGGCATCTTCGGGCTCAGCATGATCGCGATCGCTGAGGCGATGAAGACGGTGGAGTAGGTCCCGGTGACGATGCCCACGAGCAGCGTGAAGGCCAGGCCGTGGAGCACTTCGCCGCCGAACAGGAAGAGCGCGACGACGGCCAGGAACGTGGTCCCGGCGGTGATGATGGTCCGGGACAGCGTCTGGTTGACGCTGCGGTTGACCACCTCCATCAGCGACTCGCGCTTGGCCGTGCGCTGGTTCTCGCGCACCCGGTCGAAAATGACGATGGTGTCGTTGACGGAGTAGCCGGTAATCGTCAGGAGCGCGGCGACCACGTTGAGCGACAGGTCGTAGCCGAACCAGTTCAGGAACACCAGCGTGACGAGCACATCGTGCAGCGTGGCCACGATGGCGCCGACCGCGAACGTGAGCCGGAAACGGAACCAGATGTAGAGCATGATGCCGCCGAGCGAGGCCACGGTCGCCCACAGGCCCTTCTGGCGAAGGTCCGCGCCCATGACGGGCCCGACCAGGTCCGTGCTCTTCTCCGTCGGGACGAGATTCGCCGCCCGGAGGGCGGCCTCGACCTGCACGGCCTGCGCCTCGAGATTGGCGCCTTCTTCGGCATCCTTCATGATCGGGAGCCGGACCATGATTTGGTTCTGCGCCGGGTCTCCGTAGGTCTGGACCACGGCGTCCTTGGCGAACGGAAGGGCCCTCCGGACCGCATCCTCGCCGACCGGCTGGTCGAACTTCAGGACCATGACCGTGCCGCCCGAGAAGTCCACGCCGAGCCGCAGGCCGCCCTGCTGGACGATCATGAACAGCCCGGAACCGATCACGACCAGCGACAGGGCGAGCGCGTGCCAGCGCCACTTGATGAAATCGACGTTGGGGTTATCAAAAATACGCATAACGCTGGGTCCGACTCCGTATCAGATGCTGAGTTGCTGCGCCGACCCGGCCGGCCGCCTCGAGAGAATGAGCTCGAAGACGCTGCGCGAGACGAACACCGCCGTAAAGACGTTGGAGAGCAAGCCGAAGAACAGCGTGGTCGCGAATCCGCGAATCGGCCCGGTGCCGAACTGGAACAGAAACGCGGCCGCGATGAGCGACGATACGTGCGTGTCCACGATGGTGATGAACACCCGGTCGAAGCCGGCCGCGATCGCCTGCCTCGCCCCCTTCTTCGCCGCCAGCTCCTCGCGGATCCGCTCGAAGATGAGGACGTTCGAATCGACACCCATGCCGATGGTGAGGACGAAGCCGGCGATACCAGGCAGCGTCATCACGGCGCCCAGGTAGGCCATGAACGCGCCCAGGATCAGCAGGTTCAGCGTGATCGACACGAACGCGTTGATGCCCGCCAGCTTGTAGTAGGCGAGCATGAAGAGCGTCACCATCGCAAGGCCCGCGAGCGAGGCATAGATGCCGGCCCGCACAGAATCGGCGCCGAGCGTCGGCCCGACCTCGCGCTGTTCCTGGTAGGTCAGCGACGCGGGCAGCGCGCCGGACCGGAGCACGAGCGCCAGATCCTGCGCTTCCGCCGGGGTGAACGTGCCCGTGATCCGCGCTTCCGGCTGTGCAATGCGGCCTTCGATCCGCGGCGCCGACTGCACCATGCCATCGAGGACGATGGCCAGCTGCCGGCCCACGTTCGCGCCCGTGACATTCGAGAACTTCGTCACGCCGCCGCTCTTGAGCGTGAACCCGACCGCCGGCAGGCCCAGTTCGTCCTGCGTGATTTTGGCGTTGGAGAGGTCGTTGCCCGTAATGGCCGAGACCTTGCGCACGAGATAGAACGTCTTGCCACCGCCCGTGCCGCCGAGGCCGGGCACCACTTGCATGTCGTCGGGCACCTTGCCGCCATGCGCCGCGAGCAGCGAGGCCTCATCGGCCGCTTCGCCTTCGACCAGCTTGATCTCGAGTTGCGCCGTGCTGCGGATGATGCGCTTCGCGTGCGCCACGTCGGTCACGCCAGGCAACTGGACGATGATCTGGTCCCCCGCCGTGCCGTAGGGCGCGACGACCGGTTCGGACACGCCCAGTTCGTTGACGCGCTTCTCGATCGTCAGGATCGCCTGCTTGACCGCCTCGGCGCGGCGGTCGCGCGCGATGTTCGGCTTCATCCGGAACACCGAACTGCCTTCAGTGCCGGGCTCGCGGTCGAACACGGTGCCCACCGTCTGGAGGGCCAGTTGCCGGAACTGCTGCTCGCTGGCGGCCGGCACGCCGTCCACCTGGAACTCGCTGATGCTGATCGCGCGCACGGACCCGGCGATGCTGGGGCTGGCCGTCTTCATCGCCTCCTGCACCTGGTTGGCGCTCGTGTCGGTCTCGATCTTCAGGGCGTCGTCGGTCTTGACCTGCATGACCAGGTGCACGCCGCCCTTCAAATCCAGCCCGAGCTTGATCTTCTGTTTCGGCGGAATCACCGCCCACGCGGCAATCACGATCACCGCGCCAATCACGAGGAACTTCCAGCGAAGGTTCTTGTTCATGAATTACATCCCGCCCGCGCCGTCCCGCTGGACGACCGGCTCCTGCCCCTGGTAGCCGCCCACGGACGCGCGCGCCACCACAATCTTCATCTTCTCGGCCACCTGCAACTGCACGGTGTCGGCGTCCACGCGGGTCACCTCACCATAGATCCCGCCGGTCGTAATGACCTTGTCGCCGGCCTTCAGCGACGCCTGGAACTCCTGGACCTTCTTCTGGCGCTTCCGCATGGGCATCAGCACCAGCAGATAGAAGATGCCCAACATCATCGCAAATGGGAACAGGCTGACCCAAATGCTCTGGCCCGGCTGGCCCGTGCTGGCCATGGCGATCGTCAACGGCAACGTGGTCAAGTGGCTCATAACTCGTCAATCAGCCTTCGCTGGCGGGGACCCCTGACTCCGGTGACCGGCCCGACGGGGCCGCGGAGTAGGCGTCGAGGAACGCTCGCGTGAAATCTTCGAAGATTCCGAACTCAATAGCCTTCCTAATCCGCCCCATGGTGTCAAGGTAAAAGTGCAGATTATGCACTGTATTGAGAATACCGCTCGACATTTCCCCCGCCACGAACAGGTGCCGCAGATACGCCCGGGAATGCGACCGGCAGGTCGGGCACCCGCATTCGGGATCCGGCGGCCCCAGATCCGAGGCGTAACGGGCATTCTTGATCGAGATCGGTCCCCGGCGGGTAAACAGTTGCCCGTTCCGGGCGTTTCGGGTCGGCAGCACGCAGTCGAACAGGTCGATCCCCCTCGCCACCGCCGCCAGCAGGTCCGGCGGCGTCCCGGCCCCCATCAGGTAGCGCGGGGCGCCTCCCGGCAGCTGGGCCGCCGTGTGATCGACGATGTCGTACATGAGCGCAGGGGGCTCACCGACCGAGAGCCCGCCGATGGCGTAGCCTTCGAAGCCCACCGCGAGCGTGCCGGCGACGCTTTCGTCGCGCAGGTCCTTGAACGTGCTGCCCTGGATGATGCCGAACTGCGCCTGGCCGGGCGTCGCCCGCGGCACGTCGGGGACCCGCCCCGCGCCGAGCGCGTCGAACCGGTCACGCGCCCGCCCCGCCCATCGGAGCGTGCGTCGCATGGCCGCCGCGGCCGCGTCGCGCGCCGCGGGCCACGCGGTGCATTCATCGAAGACCATCGCGACGTCGGATCCGAGCCGAGCCTGAATGTCGGCGGCGGACTCGGGCGACAGCGTGTGCTCGCGTCCGTCGAGGTGTGACTGGAAGACGACGCCCGCTTCCGTCACCGTGCGGCGTCCGGCCAGACTGAAGACCTGGAAGCCGCCCGAGTCGGTGAGGATCGGCTTGCGCCAGCCCATGAACGCATGCAACCCGCCGGCGCGCGCGATCGCGTCGTCGCCGGGCCGCACGTGGAGATGGTAGGTGTTGGAGAGCACGATGTCGGCGCCGAGATCGATCAATTGCGCGAGCGTGATGCCCTTCACCGCCGCACGGGTGCCGACCGGCATGAAGGCCGGCGTCTCCACCGTCCCATGCGCGAGGGTCAGGCGTCCGCGGCGCGCGCGGGCGTCGTGAGCCAGGACCTCGAAGCCGAACTCGGCAGCCACGAGGGCTAGCCTATAATGACTTCCTTGAAACGACTCCGTGTGGCGCTGCTGTACGGCGGACGATCGGGCGAGCACGAGATCTCGCTGGCGTCGGCGGCCGCGGTGTGGGCCAACCTCAATCGGCGCCGGTACGAACCCGTGGCCATCCGCATCGAGAAGGACGGCCGGTGGGTGCTGGCCGACCGTCCGCCGTCCGCGGCATCCGCCGCCGACGTCATCCAACAGACGCGCAACGACGCGACCCGCCTCAGGGGCGGGCGCGAGGTCCTGATGGCGCCTCGGCCAGGCGACCCGACGCTGGTCGTGCTCGATCGGCGGCCGGAGGGCGACGCGGAGGCCTCGGCGTCACTCACGGGCCTCGGGGTGGACGTCGTGTTCCCGATCCTGCACGGCCCGCTGGGCGAGGACGGCACGATCCAGGGGCTGCTCGAACTTGCCAACGTGGCGTATGTCGGGTCCGGCGTGCTGGCGTCGGCCGTGGGCATGGACAAGTTGCTCATGAAGACCGTGTTCCGCGCCGAGGGACTCCAGGTGCCGGACTGGCTCGGCGTGGAGCGCCGCGAATGGCTGGCCGATCCGGCGGCCGTGACCGCGCGGATCGCCCGGGCGCTGACGTATCCCCTGTTCGTGAAGCCGGCCAACATGGGGTCGAGCGTGGGCATCTCGAAAGTGCCCGGCCCGGCCGCGCTCGCGGCGGCCATCACCCTGGCCGCGGAGTTCGATCGCCGTATCGTGGTCGAGAACGGCGTCGCGGACGCGCGGGAGATTGAATGCGCCGTGATCGGCAACGCGGCGCCGGACGCCTCGGTGCCCGGCGAAATCGTGCCGTCGCGCGAGTTCTACGATTACGAGGCCAAGTACATCGACAGCGGCTCGCGCCTGGAAATCCCGGCGGTGCTCGAACCGGCGATGGCCGCCGAGATCCGCCGTCAAGCGGTACTGGCGTTTCGCGCCATCGACGGCGCCGGACTGGCGCGCGTCGACTTCCTGCTCAGCCGCACGACCGGCGCGCTGTTCATCAACGAGATCAACACGATGCCCGGCTTCACGACGATCAGCATGTTCTCGAAGCTGTGGGCCGCCACGGACGTCGACTACGCGACGCTCGTCGATCGACTGATCGCGCTCGCGATCGAGCGTCACGCGGAGAAGCAGCACCTCAAGACCAGCGCCTTCGACTGAACCGGACGGGCCCTCGTCAAGTACTTTCTGCTTGACACTGACGTTTTCTCATCCATAATCTACATCTTGCGTGCTAACAACACACTCAGCCCACCTATTGGGTCCAGACAGCGGCAGGGGGCTGACGTCGTACTTCCGTTTTTTCAATTTGGTGAGTTGCCGAACACGCGCGCGAATACGCGCGCGGCGTTCGCCATGAAGCGAGGGCGCTGCGGGCGCAGGCTGGGCGTGCCGGTTGGCACCGACGCTGCGATGCAGTAGGAGCCCCGCGCAAGACAAAAACCACGCGAAGGGAGGGACAAATCACATGGCAAAGAAAGCTAAGGGCGCGAAGAAAAAGGGCGGCAAGAAGCGTTAAGCCACCCAGCCCATCAATAAAGAAGAAGGGGGCGAATCGTCGCCCCCTTTTTTTTATTTGTCCTGAATGGTCACCCTCACGATCACATCCCCGAGCGTGATCCGATCGAGCAGTTCCATCCCCGCGACCACCCGGCCAAATATCGTGTAGCGCGCGTCGAGGTGCGGCTGCGGCGACACCGTGATGAAGAACTGGCTGCCGCCGGTCTCCGCGCCGCCGAGCGCCATGCCCACGGAGCCCCGGACGAACGGCCGCAGGCCGGGTTCATCGCGGATGGTGTAGCCGGGCCCGCCTTCGCCATCGCCGCGGGGATCGCCCGCCTGCACGACGAAGTTCGGAATCAGGCGATGCACCTTCAGCCCGTTGAAGAACCCGGCGCGCGCCAGCTCGACGAACGCCAGCGTCGTCAGCGGCGCGTCCACCACGTCCAGATCGATCTGGATGGTGCCGGCCGCGGTGTCGATGTAGGCCTGGGGCGAATAGGCGGGCCGCAGCAGGCGGTCCGATTCGAAGAACGCCGGCTCCTGGCGCAGCGGCGCCGGCCGGAGCGGTTCGGCCGCCGCCACGCCCTTCTGCCGCAGGAGGGCGGCCGCCTTCACGCGCACCGGCCATTCGCGGTCGGCGAGCGCCTTGGTCAGCGTCTCGACCACGTCTGGGGTGTCGTACCGGGCGAGCGCGTCGAGGGCCGCGAGCCGCGCCGTCGGCGTCGCGTCGCTGTCACCGCGGACGTACGCCGCCCGCAGGCGCGCCGCCCCGCCCGTCGGCCTGCGCTCGCCCACCAGCGCCGCGGCCACCGCACGCAGCGCGAAGTCCGGGGCCTCGAGCGCCGCGAACGCTTTCCCATCCAGTTCGGGCTCGCCAATCTGCGCCAGCGCCCGCAACGCCGGCGCCTGCACCCGGGTATCGGGGTCGGCCGCCAGGTCCTCGAGCGCGGCGCGCCCGAGGTCCGGCGGCAGCGTCGCCAGCGTGCCCGCCAGGCTGGCGCGCACCGACCAGTCGCGATCCCGCTCCGCGCTCGAGAGGACCAGCAGGAAGCCTTCCGCGTCGAGGCGCGCCGCGGCCTGCATCGCCGCCGCGCGAACGGCTGGCGTCCGCGACGCGAACAAGTCGAGCATCGCGTCGAACGCTTTCGCACCGCCGATGGCGCCCAGAGCCGTGATCGCCTCGATCTGGAGGTTCACGGGCGTCGCCCGGTCCGCCACGACCGCCAGCAGCGGGGACACCGCCGCCCGGTCGCCGACCTGGCCGACGGCCCGAATCGCCACGGCGCGCAACCGCACATCCGCCTCCGCCTGGGTCGCGAGCGTCAACGCGGGCGCCAGGACCCGCGGGATCCTTCAGCGTCGTGAGGCCCCGCATGGCGAACGCCGGCGTGTAGACCCCCTGCACGGCCAGGAGGCGCACGAGCGCATTCGCCGCGCGCGCGTCGCCGATCCGCTGAAGCGCGAACGCCACGGGCCACCACTCCGACACGGGCTGCTGACGGTCGTCCAGCACGACCGTCGCCAGCGCGTCGTAGTTGCGCAAACGCACGAGCGCCAGAATGGACAGCCGGCACGCGTCGATCTCCGGACTCTGGGGATACTCCTCGGCATCGGGCGGCACGGGCGCCAGGATCTTCGGACACGACGCCGCGGAGGCGGCCACCGCCGGCGCGGCGCCGGTCGCGCCGAGGAGGCCCAGGCCTTCGGCGGCGCGGCCCCGCACGATCGGCGACGCGTCAGCCAGAGCGGCTTCGAGGGGCGCAGCGGCTTTCGGATCGCCGAGCAGGCCCAGCGCGAACGCGGCGGTGCTGCGCGCGGCTTCGTCGGAATCCGAGAGCGCGGCCGTGAGCGGCGCCAGACCATCGGCCGCACCGACGCGACCGATCGCGAGCAGGGCGCGGCGTCGAACGCCGCGGTCCGGATCGGCGGCGAGCGCCACGAGGTCCGCGCCGACGGCCGGGTCCCGCAGCACGCGCTGCTGCTCCAGCCGGAGAATCCATGCGGCTTTTCGCTCGATGGGAATGACGGGCGCCGCGGCCGCGGCCGAGGGCGGTGCGGGCGGCGCGATGGCGGCGGCGCAGCCGGCTCCGAACACAGCTACGGATAACCCCAGGGCGGCGAGACGCATCCTCGTATGGTACCTTTTCCCCGCGTGGACTTTCGCTACCTCGCCATCGAGGGGCCGCCCGGACTGGGCAAGACGGCCCTGGCCCAGCGTCTGGGCGCCCGGCTCGACGCCGCCGTCGTGCTGGACGAAGGCCCGAACCCGTTCCTCGGTGATTTCTACGCCGGCCGCGGCGGGGCGGCGTTCCAGACGCAACTCTTCTTCACCCTGGCGCGTCACCGCCAGTTGCAGCGGCTCCGCCAGGGCGACCTCTTCGCCCAGACGACCATCTGCGACTACCTCTTCGAGCGCGACCGTCTCTACGCCTACACGATTCTCGACGACAACGAGCTGTTCATCTATCAGCGGCTCTTCGACCTCGTGTCGCGCGATGTGCCGGTGCCGGACCTCGTCATCTACCTCCAGGCGCCGATCGATCTGCAGAAGCGCCTGCTCCGCGAACGCGCCAAACGCCACGACGACGAGGCGCCGCTGCCCAGCGAGACCTACGTGTCGGAACTGGCGGAGGCCTACAACCATTTCTTCTTCCACTACACCGCCACCCCGCTGCTCGTCATCGAAACCTCGCAGGTGGACCTCGCATGGGGCGACGAAACGGTGGACGACGTGCTGCGGCAAATCCGCCACATGGGCAAGGGCACGCAGTATTACGTGCCACGAACATAGGGCCTAGCGTGGTCAGGTCAGAGGTCAAAGGTCAGAGGTCAGAGGTGTCGAACGAACTGACGCGGGCCATCTCTTCTTCTTTGGCCCTCCGGACCCACCTCTGACTTCTGACCTCTGACCTCTGACCTTCTATAATCCTCAAATGGCCTGGTTCAAGAAGCCGCGGAAGCCCATCAAGGCGACCACCAAGGAAAGCCGGGTGCCCGAGGGCCTGTGGGTCAAGTGTCCGTCCTGCGGACGGGCGATCTACAACAAGGAACTGACCGAATCCGAGAAGGTCTGCGACAAGTGCGGCCATCACTTCCGGATGAGCGCGGCCGAGCGCCTGAAGCTGCTGTTCGACGCCGGCGCCTGGACCGAGCATGACGCCGGCCTGAAGTCGACCGATCCGCTGAAGTTCACGGACACCAAGCCGTACCGCGCACGGCTCGAAAGCAGCATCAAGGCCTCGGGCCTGAACGACGCGATCATCGTCGGGTCGGGCACGGTGGACGGGATCCCGACGGTCATCGCCTCGATGGAGTACGGCTTCATCGGCGGCAGCATGGGCGTGGTGGTGGGCGAGAAGATCACGCGGGGCGCGGAACTGGCGCTGTCCATGCGCGCGCCGTTCATCATCGTGTCGTGCTCCGGCGGCGCGCGGATGATGGAAGGCGCGCTCTCGCTGATGCAGATGGCCAAGATCAGCGCCGCGCTGGGCCGGCTGGATCGGGCGGGCCTGCCCTTCCTGTCCATCCTGACCGATCCCACGACGGGCGGCGTGACCGCCAGCTTCGCGATGCTGGGGGATCTCAACATCGCCGAACCGAAAGCGCTGATCGGGTTCGCGGGCCCGCGCGTCATCGAGCAGACCATCCGCCAGAAGCTGCCGCCGGGATTCCAGCGCGCGGAATTCCTGATTGAGAAGGGCTTCCTCGACCTGGTCGTCGATCGGCGCGAGATGAAGGCGACGATCGCCCGCTCGCTCCGCGTGATGATGGGCCTGCCGCCCGGAACGCCGACGGCCCAGGCACCGGCGCCGCCGGCCTCGACTGAGGCGGCGGCCGCGGCCGACTCCTAGAGACACGCCGGTGTCGGCCCGAGACTACCTGCTCTCGCTCGAACAGATTGGCATCAAGCTGGGCCTGGACCAGATCCGCGCCCTGCTGGCGGCGCTCGGCCGGCCGGACCTCGCCTTTCCATCGATCGTCATCGCGGGGACCAACGGGAAGGGCTCGGTCACCGCGATGGTCGAGCGCGCCCTGCGCGCGGCCGGCTATCGCACCGGCCGCTACACGTCGCCGCACCTGACCGACCTGGAAGAACGCTTCGCCATTGACGGACGCGCCATCCCGGCGTCCTCGGTCGATGCGCTCGGGGCGCGCATCGAGTCCGCGGCCGCCGCGACTCCCCGCGCCGCCGAGCTTCTTCGAGGCCACCACGGCGCTGGCGCTCGAGGCCTTTCGCGACGCCGCGATCGACGTCGCGGTGCTCGAAGTCGGATTGGGCGGCCGCCTTGACGCCACCAACGCCGTCGCCTCGACGGCGGTCGCCATCACGGCGGTGGATTTCGATCACGAAGCCTATCTGGGTCACACGCTCGAGGCCATCGCCGGCGAGAAGGCCGGCGTCATCAAGCCGGACGGCCTGGCGGTACTCGGCGAGAACCCGCAGGTGGTCCGCGATGTGGTGGCGCGCGTGTGCGCGACCCAACGGGCCTCGCTAATCTATGCCCCCGCCGACGTCGCCGTGGAGGCCACGATGACCGATGGCCAGACCGTCGCCACGATTCGCACGCCGCACGCGGCGTATGCGGCGGTGCGGCTGGCGCTGCGCGGGCGGCATCAGGTCGCCAATGCCGTCACGGCCGTGCGCCTGCTCGAGGCGCTCACGGCCGCCGGCCGATTCGCCGTTCCGCCGGCGGCGATTCGGGCGGGATTGGAGCAGGTCGAGTGGCCAGGCCGCCTCGAATGGCGGCAGTGGCGCGGACACGACGTCCTGATCGACGGGGCCCACAACCCCGCGGGCGCGCGGGCACTCGCGGCCTATGTCTCCGAGGTCTGTGGCGGGCCGGTGCCGTGCGTGGTCGGCGCGATGGCCGACAAACATGTCGCGGGGATGCTGGCCGCGCTGGCGCCGATCGCCTCGCGCTTCGTGTGCACGGCGGCAGACTCGCGCCGGGCCGCGTCGCCGGACGACGTGGCGGCGATCGCCCGCACGATCGCGCCCACGGTCCCGGTGGAGATCGCGTCCTCGCCGATGGCGGCGGTCGAGGCCGCAGCCCGGCATGGCCGGCCGGTCATCGTGGCGGGCTCGCTCTTCCTGGCCGGCGAAATTCGCGCGAAGTTGTCGTGATATGTTCGGACACGCCGCGTGCGCATCACGTCTTTCATGATCGGTCGCCTGGTGATCTCCGTCGGAATCGGGATGGGTGTCCTGCTGGGCGCGGCGTCCGCGGCCTGGGCGCAGGAACAAGGCAGCCCGCTCGGCGGCTGCACCAAGTCGTTCTGGCTGGACTACACCGGCGCAGCTCAAGGCGACGCCAAGTCCGGGAGCGTCGCCGGCGGCGTGCAGTTCCTCTGTGACGGCACCTGGATTTTCGCGGAGCTGATTACCTGGGACGAACACACCATCCGGGCCAGCGGCAACGTGCTGCTGACGCAGGAGGGGCTGCGGGTCAATGCCGACCACATGGAAATGGACCGGCAGACCCACTTCGGCACGTTCTTCGACGCCTCCGGCACGGCGCGGCTGACCGATCGCGATCCGGAGCGGAACATGTTCGGCGTCGATGGAACCCGAGGTGATGTTCCGCGCCACGAAGATCGAGAAGATCGGCCCCCGCAGCTACCGGCTCACCGACGGCGCGTTCTCGACCTGCGTGCAACCGACGCCGCGATGGGAGATGACCGGATCGTCCGGGACCGTCACCCTCGACGATCACGTGGTGATGAAGAACGTCCAGCTCCGCGTCAAGCGCGTGCCGGTGCTGTATCTGCCCTACATGTACTACCCCCTCAAGAAGGAGGACCGGGCCACCGGATTCCTGATCCCGACCTACTCCTCATCGGGCGTGCGCGGCCAGGGACTGAGCAACGCGTTCTTCTGGGCGATGAACCGCAGCCAGGATGCGACGCTGCTATTACGACTGGTTCTCCAAAGCCGGGCAGGGCGCGGGCGCGGACTATCGCTACGTCGCGGCGCCGGGGTCGCAGGGTGACGGGCACTTCTACATGCTCGACGAAAAAGAGCGCCTGCAGGCGGACGGCACGGTCGAGCGGCCGGCGAGCCGATCGTACGACGTCCGCGGCTCGTTCAACCAGGCGGTGGGCTCGCGCTTCCGCCTGTTCGGCTACGCCAACTACTTCAGCGACCAGACGACCCAGCAGCTGTACCAGCAGAACATGTATGAGCAGACGAGGCGCGACCGGAACCTGAGCGTCACGTTCACGGGGAACCTCTACCGGGGCCGGGTGCGCGTGAACGCCCTGGTCCAGCAGCACGACATCTTCAACAGCGGCATCGTGACCCGCAAGGGATCGCTGCCGCAGATCGATGTGTGGCTGGGCGGAAGACCGATCAATCGCTCGAAGATCGGATCGAGGATCTACTTCAGCGCCTTCGGCCAGGCCGCCTATCTGGATGCGCGGCCCGACCTCGCGCAACCGCAGTTCGACCGGACGCTGTGGCGCTTCGACGGCACCTCCACGGTGCGGGCGCCGCTCAGCAATCTGTCGTTCCTGACCGCCGACGCCAGCGCGGCCTGGCGCATCACGAACTGGCAGGAGAGCCTGGACCCGTTGACCGGCTCGCCCGTCCCGACGGCCCTCACGCGGAACCTGCTCACGCTGAGCGCGAGCGCGGTCGGCCCGAAGCTGATGCGCGTCTTCCAGACACCCAAGAGCGGGTATGCCGAGCGGTTCAAGCACCTGATTGAACCGCGTGTCGGGATCCAATGGCTGTCGCCCTTCAGCCAGGCCGACCAGGTGATCAAGATCGATCCGGGCATCGACCAGCTCGTCGGCGGCACGACGTCCATCAACTACTCGCTCGTCAACCGTCTGTTCGCGAAGGCCCGCACGGCGGACGGCGTCGGCGAGTCGCGCGAGCTGCTGTCGGTGACGATCGGCCAGAGCTACTACACCAACGCGGCCGCGGCCAAGGTCGACCCGAACTACCCGAGCGCCACGGTCGGCACGCTCTCCCCGATCCAGATCCTGGCCTGGTTCGCACCGAGCAACGATGTCAACGGCGAATTCCGGATGTACATCGACTCGACGGCGCTGCAGGTCCGGTCCTACAGCGCGCTGGCCGGATCGACAAGCCACGGCTGCAGTTGAGGGCGGCTGGTCGAAGCGGCAGTACCTGCCCACGGTGGCGGGCTTCAACGATCCAAACTCCGCCTCGCACTACCTGAGCGCCAGGGCGACGATGCGCACGCTGGACGGGCGCCTGGGCGGCACCTACGGATTCAACTACGACCTGCGGCAGAAGGCTTCCTGCAGCAGCGCATCATGGGCTACTACAGCTCGCAGTGCTGCGGCGTCTCGGTGGACTACCAGATGGTCAACATCTCGCAGTTCGGGCTGAGGGCGTGCAGAGCGACCGGCGCGTTCGGCACGTCACGTTCACGCTGGCCGGCATCGGGTCGTTCTCGACAGCCCCTGGGCGCCTTCGGGCGATAATGTCGCGCGTCACATGGCTGCAACAGAACTGATCGAGGTTCTCGTCACCGGCGGCGCCGGATTCATCGGATCGAACTTCGTCCGCTGGGCCCATCGCGCGCACCCGGACTGGCACATCACGACGCTCGACAAGCTGACCTACGCCGGGCCGGCATGGAGAACCTCCAGGACGTGATGGACAGCCCGCGCCATCGATTCGTCAAGGGCGACATCGCGGACGCGGCGGTCGCGGCGCCGCTCGTGCGCGGCCCGAACATCGTCGTGCATTTCGCCGCCGAGAGCCACGTGGACCGGTCGATTCAGGCGGCGGGCGACTTCATCCAGACCGACGTCTTCGGCACGTTCGTGCTGCTCGAAGCCGCGCGGCAGGCGCCGGCGCTGACGCCGGTTCGTGCAGATTTCCACGGACGAGGTCTACGGCAGCGTGCCGGACGGGCCACAGCCGCGAAACCGACGAGCTGCGGCCGCGCAACCCGTACTCGGCCAGCAAGGCCGGCGCCGACCGGCTCGCCTACAGCTACTGGGCCACCTACGGCGTGCCGGTCGTCATCACCCGCGCGTCGAACAACTACGGCCCGAACCAGTTCCCGGAGAAGGTCATCCCGCTCTTCATCACGAACGCCGATCGACAGCCTGCCGCTGCCCGCTCTATGGCGACGGCCTGAACGTGCGCGACTGGTTGCACGTGGACGACCACTGCCGCGGCATCGACCTGCTGATCGAGCGCGGGCAGAGCGGCGAGGTCTACAACATCGGCGGCGGCAACGAAGTCCGCAACGTGGACCTGACGCGCCGCATCCTGGAGCTGACCGGGCGGCCCGCCACGCTCATCAAGCCGGTGCAGGATCGCCCGGGCCACGACCGCCGCTACGCGCTGGACACCGGCAAACTGCGCGCGATGGGCTGGGCGCCCCAGGTCGCGTTCGAGGCCGGCCTGGCCGACACCGTCGCCTGGTACCGCGCGAACGAGTGGTGGTGGCGGCCGATCAAGGAACAGGACGCCGCAGTACCGCGCGTTCCACGACGCGCAGTACACCAACCGTCCGTCCGCCTGACGCCGCATGCCGAACGACACGATTCTGGTCACGGGCGCGACCGGATTTGCGGGCGGGCACCTGCTCGACCGGCTCGCCGATCGCGCGCCGCTCATCGCCTGGTATCCGGCCGGGCGGCCAGCCGCCCGACCCGCAACCGCCACATCGACTGGCGGCCGATCGACCTGCGCGACCCCGCCGACGTGGAACGCGGCATCGAGGAAGCGGCGCCGACCCAGATCTTCCATGTCGCGGGCGCGCCCGTGGTCGCGTCGTCGTTCGCCAGCGCCGTGCCGCACCTGCGGACCAACGTGCTCGGCACCCACCACCTGCTCGAGGCGGTTCGCCGGTCCGCGCGCGCCGTGCCGCGTGCTGGTGGTCTCGTCGTCGCAGGTCTACCAGGTCGGCGACGACCCCATCGACGAGAACGCCCGCCCTGGTGCCGGCCACGCCGTACGGCTTGTCGAAGCTCGCGCAGGATCGGCTGGCCGAACGCGCGTGGCGCGACGACGACATGGATGTGGTGATCGCGCGGCCGTTCAACCACGCCGGGCCGCGCCAGACGGCGGCCTTCGTCGTGTCCAGTTTCGCCGGCAGATCGCGCGGATCGAGCAAGGCCTGGCCCCGCCGGAACTCCGCGTCGGCAACCTCGACGCCCGGCGCGACATGACCGACGTGCGCGACGTCGTCGAGGCCTACGACCTGATGATGGCGTCGGCGCCGGCCGGGCGGCCGTTCAACATCTGTTCCGGCCGGGCCTGGAAGATCGGAGACCTGCTCGACGAATTGCTGCACACCGCGCGCGTGCCCATCTCGGGTGCGTGACGGACCCGGCGCTGCTGCGCCCGGTCGATGTGCCGGTCGTCCAGGGCGACGCCTCGCGCATCCGCGCCGAACTCGGCTGGGCGCCGCGCATCCCGGTCGAGCAGATGCTGTCGGACACGCTGGAATGGTGGCGGGGGAACGAGACGAAACTAACAACTAACAAGTTGCAACTCACAACTTCGGAGGCACACCGGAAGCGTTGGATGCGTGCTGACTTACTAGTGTTAGCTTGTTAGTTGTTAGTTGTTAGTTTCTTCCGCCCATCAAGGCGCTTGACGCGCGCTTCCGTCGGCGGATGGCTCGAGAAGAGGTTCATCAGGCCGCGGCCGGAGAACGGCTTCATGATGAACATGTGCGCCGTGGCCGGGTTGGCTTCCATCGGAATCTGGCGGGCGCCGGCGTCGATCTTGCGCAGCGCGCTGACCAGCCCCGTCGGCGAGCCCGACAATCTCCGCGCCGCCCCGGTCGGCCGCGTACTCGCGCTGCCGTGAAATCGCCGCCTGAATCAGCATCGCGGCAATGGGCGCGAGGATGATCATGGCCAGCAGGGCGAGCGGATTCTGCCTCGCGGTCGTCGTCGCGGCCGCCGCCGAAGAAGGCGGCGAACTGGGCCATGCGGGCGAGCATCATGATGGCGGCCGCGATCGTCGCCGCCACCGTGCTGATCAGGATGTCGCGATGCTTGACGTGCGCCAGTTCGTGCGCGATGACGCCCTCCGAGTTCGCTCTCCGAGAGCAATGCGCAGCATGCCCTCCGTCGCGGCCACGGCGGCGTGCTGCGGGATCGCGGCCCGTCGCAAACGCGTTGGGCGAGTCATGTCGGAATCACGTAGACCTTCGGCATCGGCAGACCGCGCCTTCTGGGCGAGCCGCCGCGTCATGCGGTAGAGCGGTGGTCCCGCCCACTTCGGCTGCACGGTGCATCCGGAGCACGATCTTGTCGGAGAACCAGTAGCTGCCCACGTTCACCGCCACCGCGATGAAGAAGGCCACCACCACGCCGCCCTGGCCGCCAAACGCGCCGCCGATGAAAATCAACAACGCCGCGAGCGCCGCCAGAAGAATCGCTGTCTTCATGCCGTTCATACGTTTCATTATCGCCCAAGCCGGCTGCGGCGCCATGTAGGCCGGGCCTTCAGGCCCGGCGATCTTCGCGCGGGCGCGTGGCTGCAAGCCCCGCCACTACGGACCGCCGCGTCCTATAATAACGGTGTGATTTCCGCAACACGCCGCGCCCTTGCCGCCGCTGTGATCGCCGTGTCACTGGCGCCGGTGGTGTCCGCGCAGGCCCCGCCGCCACCGCCCGTGCAGACACCCGTGCCGAAGCCGACGCCGGCACCGGCGCCGCCGCAGGCCACGCCGGCCGCTCCCCCGCCCGCCGCCAGCCCGGACGCCGGCGCCACGGACCGCTGCTTGCGGGCGTGCCGATCTACCAGGGCGCGAGTTCCTGCAGTCGATGGACCTGGGATCGGGCCAGACGCTGTTCGTGTTCGGCACGAACGACCCGTACGCGAGCGTCGTGGCCTATCTACAAGGGGCAGATCGGGAAATCCGACGGAAGTCTCGCGGAGCACGCCGGCGATCCAGCAGTTCGATCTCGGATCGTTCGACAGCGGCAGGATGGCCCAGCGGCCCAGCATCGTCGTCAAGGACTTCACGTGGCCGGACCCGGCCGGCTACCTCCACGTGTCCGGCACGAAGGCCACCCGCTACAAGACGCTGATTCAGGTTATTCCGGCGACGAAGTAGGCCGGGGCCAACTGGGTCTCGCGGAATTCCGCGGCCTTCCGGCCAGCCCGGCCTCCACGGCGTCCTCGACGGAGACGCCCTCGCGCTGCGGCGGCGTCGCGGATCTGCTGCGTGATCTCCATGCTGCAGAACTTCGGCCCGCACATCGAGCAGAAGTGCGCGAGCTTCGCGCCATCGGCCGGCAGCGTCTGGTCGTGATACGCGCGGGCGGTCACCGGGTCGAGCGACGAGGTTGAACTGATCCTCCCAGCGGAACTCGAAGCGCGCCTTCGACAGCGCGTCGTCCCACGCCTGCGCGCGGGGATGGCCCTTCGGCCAGATCCGCGGCGTGCGCCGCGATCTTGTAGGCGATCACGCCGGCCTTCACGTCGTCGCGATTCGGCAGGCCGAGATGTTCCTTGGGCGTGACGTAGCAGAGCATGGCCGTGCCGTACCAGCCGATCATCGCGGCGCCGATGGCCGACGTGATGTGGTCGTAGCCCGGGGCGATGTCGGTGGTGAGCGGCCCGAGCGTGTAGAACGGCGCTTCCTGGCACCATTCGAGCTGCTTGTCCATGTTCTCGCGGATGAGGTGCATCGGCACGTGGCCGGGGCCCTCGTTCATGACCTGCACGTCGTATTCCCAGGCGATGCGCGTCAGTTCGCCCTGCGTCTCGAGTTCGGCGAACTGCGCCTCGTCGTTCGCGTCGGCGATCGAACCGGGCCGCAGCCCGTCGCCGAGCGAGAACGACACGTCGTAGGCGCGCATGATGTCGCAGATCTCGCGGAAGTGCGTGTAGGTGAAGTTCTCCTTGTGGTGCGCCAGGCACCACTTCGCCAGAATCGATCCGCCGCGCGACACGATCCCGGTGAGCCGCCGCGCGGTCATCGGGATGTAGCGCAGCAGCACGCCCGCGTGGACCGTGAAGTAGTCCACGCCCTGCTCGGCCTGCTCGATGAGCGTGTCGCGGTAGATCTCCCAGGTCAGGTCCTCGGGACGGCCGCCGACCTTCTCGAGCGCCTGGTAGATCGGCACCGTGCCGATGGGCACCGCCGCGTTGCGCAGGATCCACTCGCGGGTCTCGTGGATGTCGCGGCCGGTCGACAGGTCCATCACCGTGTCGGCGCCCCACAGGGTCGCCCAGCGCAGCTTGTCGACTTCTTCCGCGATCGAGGACCCGACGGCGGAGTTGCCGATGTTCGCGTTGATCTTCACGAGGAAGTTGCGGCCGATGATCATCGGCTCGAGTTCGGGGTGATTGATGTTGGCCGGGATGATCGCGCGGCCGCGCGCCACTTCGCACGGACGAACTCGGCCGGCAGACCTTCGCGGAGCGCCACGAATTCCATCTCGGGCGTGACGTCACCGCGGCGCGCGTAGTGCAGTTGCGTGAGCGGTCAGGCCCGCCTTCGCGCGCCGCGCGGCCCTGCGGCCCGGGCGCTCGACCGGGTCGGTGTCGCCGCGGCCGTCGAATCCAGCCCCGGCGGAGCGCCGGCAGCCCCGCGCTCCAGATCGCGGTGCCGCGGACCGCTGGCGTCGTACACCTGCACCGCCGGCTCGCCGCCGGAGAGCGTGATCTCGCGGACCGGCACGCGCACGCCACCGGGTCCCTCGAGATGCACCTTCCTCGAATTCGGGTAGGCGTGGTCGACATCCGCGTCCGTGAGCGGCTGATCAATCGGTTGAGACATCGTGTCGCGAATATAGCAGGTCAGGCCAGCTTCCGCAGCACGAAGCACTTCAGGTAGTGCGTCTCGGGCACGTTCAGCAGCACCGGGTGATCGCGGGCCTGGGTGCGCTTTTCGACCACGGACACGGTCGCGCGGGCGTCGGCGGCCGCCTGTTCCAGGATCTCGTGAAACAGCGTCTCGTCGACGTTGTAGGAGCAACTGCAGGTAATCAGGTGCCCGCCCGGGCGCCAGCAGCCGCAGCGCGCGCAGGTTGATCTCCTTGTAGCCGGCGGCGGCCCGCTCGACCGACGCCTTGTTCTTCGCGAACGCCGGCGGGTCGAGCACGATCGTGTCGAACCGCTCGCGCGCGATGTCGAATTCGCGCAGTTCGTCGAACACGTTCGCTTCGCGCGCGTCGACGTTCGTCAGGCCGTTGCGCCGCGCGGCCGTCGCGATTTCCGCGACGGCCGGCGCCGACGAATCGAGCGCCATGACGGTCGTGCACCGTGCCGCCAGCCGCAGCGCGAAGCCGCCGTGGTAGGTGAACGCGTCCAGGCCGCGACCCCGCGCGTAGCCGGCCGCCACGGCGTGGTTCTCACGCTGGTCCAGGAAGAGGCCCGTCTTCTGGCCGTGCTGCAGGTCGACGGAGAGGTGGATCGGTCCTTCGCGCACCTCGACGGTGTCGGGCACCTCCCCGCGCACGACGGCGACCTCCTCCGGCAGGCCCTCGAGCCGGCGCACCTTGGGATCGTTGCGCGCCAGGATCGCCGCGCGGCGACAGCAGTTCCTCGAGCACGTCCGCCACCAGCGCCAGCCGGCGGTCCATGCCCTGCGTCAGCGTCTGCATGACGACGACCCGGTCCGGGCCCTCGCCGTAGATGTCCGCGATCAGGCCGGGCAGCCGATCGGCCTCGGCGTGGACGGCGCGCCAGGCCGTGCCGTCGATCCCCAGCGTGTCGCGATAGGCCAGCGCGTCGCGCACGCGGTCCCGGATCATCTCCCGCTCGTCGCGGATATCGTCGCTGCCGAGGAATCGCAGCGCGATTTGCGACGTGCTGCTCCAGAACCCGGTGCCGAGCGGCCGGCCGCGCTCGGAGTCGACGCGGACCAGGTCGCCCGGCTCCGCGTTCGACGAGCGGATGTCGGATCGATAGACCCACGGGTGCCCCGCGCGCAGGCGATCGGCGCCGCGGGCCAACAGCGTGACAACGGAACGCGGCATCAGACGGCCACCAGGTCCAGCATACTGCCCGGCATCGTACACGAGGCGGGCCGCTCGCGGACGCGCGACCAACGGCTTGCGCTATACTGACGGCTATGCGCATCGCGCTCGGCGCCGATCATGCCGGCGTCCATCTGAAGCAGGAAATCCGGCAACTGCTGGACGAGCGCGGCCTCGCGTACACCGACTTCGGCACGAACGCCATCGACTCGGTGGACTATCCCGATTTCGCGGCGGCCGGTGGCGTCCGAAGTGGCGCACGGGCACTTCGACTGCGGGATCCTGGTGTGCGGCTCCGGCATCGGCATGGCCATGGCGGCCAACAAGGTTCCGGGCATCCGCGCGGCCTCCGTGACCGACGAGACCGTCGGCCCGGCTGAGCCGCGAACACAACAACGCCAACGTGCTCGCGCTGGGCGCACGGCTCACGCCGCCGGACCGCGCGCGACAGCATCGTCAACATCTTTCTTGACACGCCGTTCGCCGGCGGCCGTCACCAGCGTCGTCTCGACAAGATCACGGCCCTGGAACACCCGCCGGCCTGACGGCCCGGCGCCTGACTGAGGACTCCTCGATGTTCATGCGTGACCTTGCCTCGCACGCGACCCGGAAATCGCCGCGCGCCATCCAGCACGAACTGCGCCGCCAGCAGGACGGACTGGAACTGATCGCCTCCGAAAACTTCGTCAGCCCGGCCGTGCTCGAGGCGGCCGGCTCGGTGCTCACCAACAAGTACGCCGAAGGCTACCCGGGCAAGCGCTACTACGGCGGCTGCGAGTTCGTGGACGTGGCCGAGACGCTCGCCATCGACCGCGCGAAGGCGCTGTTCGGCGCCGAGCACGCCAACGTCCAGCCGCACTCGGGCGCGCAGGCCAACATGTCCGTCTACATGGCCGATGCTCAAGCCCGGCGACACGATCCTCGGCATGAACCTGGCGCACGGCGGGCACCTGACGCACGGCCACCCGCTGAATTTCTCCGGCAAGTACTTCAACATCGTGCCCTACGGCGTGCGGAAGGACGACGAGCGGCTCGACTACGACGAACTCGAGCGGCTGGCCCGCGAGCACAAGCCGAAGCTGATCGTCGTCGGCGCCAGCGCCTATCCGCGCATGTTCGACTTCGCGCGCGTGCGCACGATCGCCGACGAGGTCGGCGCGCTGGTCATGACCGACATGGCGCACATCGCCGGCCTGGTGGCGGCCGGCGTGCATCCGAACCCCGTGCCGCACTCCGACTTCGTGACGACGCACGACGCACAAGACGCTGCGCGGCCCGCGCGGCGGCATGATCCTCTGCAAGGCGCAGCATCGCCAAGGACCTCGACCGCGCGGTCTTCCCCGGCGTGCAGGGCGGCCCGCTGATGCACGTCATCGCCGCGAAGGCCGTGTGCTTCCAGGAGGCGCCAGACGCCCGAGTTCCGCGCCTATCAGCAGCAGATCGCGCGCAACGCCGCGCGGCTGGCCGCCGGCATCGCCGGCGGCGGGATTCCGGCTCGTCAGCGGCGGCACCGACAACCACCTGATGCTCGTCGACGTGTTCTCGCGCGGCGTCACCGGCAAGGCGGCCGAGGCCGCGCTCGGCCGCGCGCAGCATCACGGTCAACAAGAACGCGATTCCGTTCGATCAGAATCCGCCGATGACGGCGAGCGGCATCCGCATCGGCACGCCGGCCGTCACGACGCGCGGCATGCGCGAGGCGGAGATGGACACGCATTGCGGCGCTCATCACGCGCGTCCTCGACGGCCCCGGACGACCGCGGACGTGGCGGAGCGCGCCGGCGAAGACGTCCGCGACCTGTGCCGGCGCTTCCCCTCTATCCCGATCTCAGCGCGACGTGACGCTGGCAGACCGCGTCCTGGGCGCGCTCGCGGACGACGGCCCGCTGGCCGGCGCCATTGAGGGGTTCGAGGCGCGGCCGGGCAGCGGCAACTGGCGGAACGTGTCGCCGACACCTTCGAGCGCGGCGGCATCCTGATCGCCGAAGCCGGCACGGGCACGGGCAAGACCCTCGCCTATCTGCTGCCGGCGGTGCTCTCGGGCCGCCGTGTGCTGGTCTCGACGGGCACGCGGCCGCTGCAGGACCAGATCTTCTACAAGGACCTGCCGGCGCTCGCCGCGGCGCTCGGCACGCCCATCAAGGCGGCCTACATGAAGGGCCGCACGAACTACCTGTGCCTGCATCGCTTCGAACGCCTGCGCGAGGCCGAAGCCGGCCTGACGGTTCCCGATCGTCGCTGGCTGACGGCGATCGCCGAATGGGCCACGGAGACGGTCACCGGCGACCGCGGCGAAATCGAGGACCTGCCGGACGACCTGCCGCTGTGGAGCGAAGTGACCGCGACGACCGAGCAGTGTCTGGGCCGCGAATGCCCCCGCTACACGGAGTGCTTCGTCACGCGCATGAAAGACCGGGCCGCCGAGGCCAGCGTGGTCATCGTCAATCACCATCTGCTCTGCGCGGATGCGTCGGTGCGGCAAGGCGGGTTCGGCGAGGTCATCCCTGACTGCGATGTGGCGGTGATCGACGAGGCGCACCAACTCGAGGACGTCGTCACGAGTACTTCGGCGTCGCCGTCGGCACGCACCGTGTGGAGGAGTTCACGCGCGACGCCACACAGGCGGCCGGATCGCTCTCCGGCGACACCGGACGGCTGGCGGCCGGCGTGGCGTCGGCGGCCTCGGACGTGCAGCAGGCCTGCCGCCGCCTGTTCGATGCGGCGCGATTCGAATTGCGCGAGCAGCCGTCGGCGGGGGATCGCCTGACGTTGACGCCCGCGGCACTCGATCGGCTGACCGGCGCGGGATCCGACGCGCGGGAGGCGCTCGATCGGCTCATCGCCACGCTCAAGAGCCAGCCTGACCTGCCGGACGAGCTGAAGACCCTCACCACCCGGGCGATCGGGCTGGCCGATGATCTGCGGGTGGTGCTCGCGGCCGACGACCCGGCGTTCGTCCACTACCTCGAGGTGCGCGGGCGCAGCGTGTCGCTGCGCGCGGCGCCCATCGAGGTCTCGCGCATCGTGCGGACGGCCATTGTCGGCGACCGCGCCGCGACCGTGCTGACGTCCGCGACGCTCGCGGTGGAAGGCGGCTTCGACTACGTCAAGACCCGCCTGGGCCTCGAGGAGGCCGAGGCGGTCCAATTCCCGTCGGAGTTCGATTTCGCCCGGCAGGCGCTGCTCTACCTCCCCGACGACATGCCGGACCCGCGCGCACCGGAGTTCAATCGGGCCGCGGCCCGGCTGATCGGCGAGGTGCTGGATTGGACGCGCGGCCGGGCGTTCGTCCTGTTCACCTCCTATGCCGCGATGCGCGAGGTGCACGCGCTGCTCGAACCGCGCACCCGCTGGCCGCTGCTCGTGCAAGGGACCGCGCCGCGCACGGCGCTGCTTCGCGACTTCCGCGCCACGCCGAACGCGGTCCTGCTCGCCACCGCCAGCTTCTGGCAAGGCGTGGACGTGGCCGGCGAGGCGTTGAGCTGCGTCATCATCGATCGGCTGCCGTTCGCCTCACCCGGCGACCCGCTCGTGTCCGCGCGCATCAAGGCCATCGCCGACCGCGGCGGCCAGCCGTTCGCCGAATATCAGGTGCCGCTCGCGACGCTGACGCTGCTGCAAGGGCTGGGCCGGCTCATTCGCACGAGAACGGACCGCGGCCTGCTGGCCATTCTCGATCCGCGCATCACCCGCATGTCGTACGGGCGCCGGTTCCTGGCGTCGATGCCGCCGGCGCCGGTCACCGATGACCTCGACGCGATCGAGCGCTTCTTCGACGAGGAGTCAGGGGCGCGTGGGGACGACTGACGCGCGACCGGTAGTCGCGCCGCCGCTCAAGTGGGCGGGCGGCAAGCGCTGGCAGGTGCCGCTGCTGCAGCCGCTGTGGGCACCGCATCGCCACCGCCGGCTCGTCGAGCCCTTCTGCGGCGGGCTGGCCGTCGCGCTCGGCCTCCGGCCCGAACGGGCGCTGCTCAACGATCGCAATCCCCATCTCATCAACTTCTATCGTTCGCTGCAGGCTGGCCTGGCGATCGCGATGCCGATGCGCAACGCGCGGGCGACGTACGACCGGTACCGCCGGCGCTTCAACGCGCGCATCGACGCGCAGGCGGGCGACACGGCCGAGGCCGCGGCGCTCTTCTACTACCTGAATCGCACGGGCTACAACGGCCTGTGCCGATTCAACCGACGCGGTCATTTCAACGTGCCGTTCGGCCGCTACGCGCGCATTCGGTATACGCGCGACTTCGCGCCCTATGTCGCCGCGCTCGCCGGCTGGGAATTCCGGCACGGCGACATCGAGGCCGTGGCGGTCGAGCCCGGGGACTTCATTTACGCCGACCCGCCCTACGATGTGCAGTTCACTGCGTACGCCGCCAGCCCGTTCGGCTGGGCGGATCAGGAGCGCACGGCGGCGTGGCTGGCGCAGCATCCCGGCCCGGTGGTGCTGGTCAATCAGGCCACAACGCGGATTCTGCGGCTGTATCGCGCACTTGGCTATCGGACGGCCGTCGTGGACGCGCCGCGGCGGATCAGCTGCACAGGCGATCGCCGACCCGCGCGTGAAGTGCTGGCGACGAGAAATCTCTGACGCGCGCGGGCGGGAACGCGCGAGCCCGGGTGTAAGATTAATGATCGAGGTTGAGGAGGATGGTCATGATGCGTCGATGGCTTCGGATCGTGTTGACAACTTCCCTCGCGCTGGCGGCACTCGCATGGGCGGCGCCCTGCGCTCGCGCAGAACGGCACGATGAGCGGCCGGGTGATCGACGCGGAACGCCGGATGACCGACAAGGATGGCAAGCCGATCGGCGGCGGTAAGCAGAAAGACACGATGGGCATGTCGAAAGACCCGGAGGACCGTCTGCTCGGCATGTCCGAGACGACGGTCACGCTGGTACTCAAGGGCGAGTCGCCGCGCAAGTTCCAGGTCATGACCGACGCCTTCGGCGACTGGTACAAGTCGGGCCTGCCGCCCGGCACGTATGACATTTCTGCCAGGCGGGAATGGAGGGATCCGATCCTGGGCCGAACCACGACCCCTGGGAACCTGGTCGTCTTCACCGCGGAGGCGGCAAACATCGTCCTCCAGCCCAAAGAGAAGCTCCGCGTGCCCAATCTGGAGGCGATGAGCGATGCGTCGCGGGCCGCGGGCCGATCCGCGCCCGTCGCGTCCAACCTGTCGGGCGCCGCGGCCGAGGCGTCGAACAAGCGCAACGCCGAACTGGAAGCCATGCTGAAGGACGCGGCCGCGGCGGCCGACGCCGGCAATCACGAGGCGGCCATCGCGCAGTTCACGGCCTTCGCCGACAAATTGGCGGAACGGGGCGACAAGTGCGCCGCCTGCTACGTGAAGATTGGCGAGTCCCAGACCAAGCTGAACAAGCTCGACAAGGCCGAGGCGGCGTTCCTCAAGGCCATTGAGCAGGATCCGAATCTCGCGGCCCCGTACAGCCATCTCGCCTCGATCTACAACGGCCAGCGCAAGTTCGACGAAGCCGCGAAGATGAGCGACAAGGCCGCGTCCCTGATGGGCGCCGCGGGTGGCGGCGGCGGGACCGATGCCACGACCGTCTTCAACAAGGGCATCATCAACTGGAACTCCGGCAAGTACGACGAGGCGAAGGCCGAATTCGCCAAGGCGGTGCAGTTGGATCCGAAGATGGCGAACGCCCAGTATTACCTCGGGATGGCCATCTTCAACCTCGCCAGCAGCGGCAAGGGCTCGATGGCGGATGCGAAAGCCCCGTTCCAGGAGTACCTGAAGCTGGCGCCGACCGGCGAATTCGCCGAGGTCGCCAAAGCCATTCTCGCGACGATCAAATAGTCATGCCGCCCGGCGCGGACGTTGCCGCCAACCTCGACAACGTCCGCCGCCGCGTCACCGCGGCCGCCCAGCGCGCGACACGCGATCCCGCCGCCATTACGCTCGTCGCCGTCTCCAAGACGTTCGACGCGAGCTTCGTGCGCGCGGCCGCCGGCGCCGGTCAGCGCCATTTCGGTGAAAACCGCGTGCAGGAGGGCCTCGACAAGGCCGCGCTCCTGCGCGATCTCCCGCTGGAGTGGCACCTGATTGGACACCTGCAGTCGAACAAGGCCCGCAAGGCGGCCGGCGCGTTCGCGTGGATCCACTCGGTGGACCGGATCGATCTGCTGACGCGGCTCGACGAGGCGGCCGCCGGCGCTCGGCACGCGGCCGAACATCCTCCTGCAGGTGAATCTGGCGCACGAGGACGCGAAATCCGGCGCCGACGAAACCATGATTGGCGATCTGGCGCGGGCGGCCATCGCGGCGCGCGCGGTCAGGCTGCGCGGGCTGATGATCATTCCGCCGATTCCCGAGGACCCGGAGTCCTCGCGCCCGTGGTTTCGCCAGTTGCGCGACCTGCGGGACCGCCTCGTGGCTTCCGGCATCCCGGCGGCATCGCTCGCCGAACTGTCGATGGGCATGAGCCAGGACTTCGAGGTCGCGATCGAAGAAGGCGCGACCCTCGTCCGGGTCGGCACGGCCATCTTCGGGCATCGGCCGGCTCCGCCGACGGCATGAACGACGCCCTGGACATCACGACGACCGCCGCGGGGCTCCGGCTGGGCCTCCGCGTGGTGCCGCGCGCGTCACGCACGGCGGTCGACGGCATTCGCGGCGGACGCCTCGTGATCCGCGTCACGGCGCCGCCCGTCGACGACGCCGCCAACGCAGCGGTCGTCGCCGCGCTCGCCGACGCGCTCGACCTCCCCCGCCGATCCATTCGACTCATCACCGGCGCGCGCGGCCGCAACAAGACCGTGGAAGTCACCGGACTCACCGAGCCGCAGCTTCGCGCGCGTCTGCTCCCGTGACGCCGGGCCCGTGTCACAGCGGGACCGGCGTGACACCAGAATGCCAAGCGATGGTTGGCCCGCGTCAGTTCGTTCCTCACCTCTGACTTCTGACTTCTGACCTCCGACTTGCTAAGAATCCTCGCCCGTGACCACCCTGCTGATCGATCACCTCGATGCGCTCTGGACCGTGGCCGGTCCCGCGCCGCGCGCCGGCGCGCGTCAGTCCGACATCGCGGCCATTCCTGATGGCGCGGTGGCGGTCGCCGGCGCCACGATCGTGGCGGCCGGGCCGAGCGCGCAGGTGCGGCAGGCCGCCGCGATCACGGACGCGACGCGCGTGATCGACGGCCGCGGTCATTCGCTGGTGCCCGGCTTCGTGGACGGGCACACGCATGTCGTGTTCGCGGGGGACCGCCGGGAGGAACTGCGGCGGCGGCTGGCCGGCGCGACGTACGCCGACATTGCCGCGGCCGGCGGCGGGATCCTGTCCACCGTTCGCGCGACGCGCGCGGCCTCCGAAGCCGACCTGGCGGCGCACACGCGGGGGCGGCTCGCGGAGATGCTGGCGGCCGGCACGACGACGTGCGAAGCCAAGAGCGGCTACGGGCTGGAGACGGACAGCGAACTGCGCATGCTCCGGGTGATCGGCGCGCT
Organism: uncultured Acidobacteriota bacterium; assembly: GCA_963751445.1. Lineage (GTDB taxonomy): Bacteria > Acidobacteriota > Vicinamibacteria > Vicinamibacterales > SCN-69-37 > DASUGC01. The sequence goes on from CAVVUL010000011.1 coordinate 649,407, forward strand.
CGAGGCCAGCCAGCCCGTGGAACTGGCGGCCACCTTCATGGGCGCGCATGAAGTGCCGCCCGAGTATCGCGGGCGCCAGGCCGACTACGTCCGCCTCGTCATCGACGAGATGATTCCCGCGGCGGCGCCGCACGCCGAATGGTGCGACGTGTTCTGCGACCGCGGGTTCTTCACGCCGGAGGAGTCCGTCGCGATTCTCGAGGCCGGCCAGCGGGCGGGATTGAAGCCGCGCCTGCACGCCGACGAACTGGCGGCCAGCGGCGGGCCGGCGGTCGCGGTGCGCGTCGGCGCGCGGTCGGCGGATCACCTCGTGCAGGTCACCCCGGAGGGCATCGCGGATCTCGCGCGGGCCGGCACCGTCGCCACGCTGCTCCCGATCGCGGCCTTCTATCTGAAGCTCGGCCGATTCGCGCCCGCCCGGGCCTTGATCGACGCCGGCGTGCCGGTGGCGCTGGCCACGGACGTGAATCCCGGCGGAGGGTTTTCCCCCTCCATGCCGTTCGGGATGGCGCTGGGCTGCTTCGGCATGGGACTGACGTTCGAGGAGGCGCTGGTCGCCGCCACGATCAACGGCGCGTACTCGCTCGACCGGCACGCGCGCATCGGCAGCCTGGAGCCGGGCAAGCAGTTCGACGCCGTCCTGATCGAAGGCCCGGCCGTCAATCTCCTGCGCGCGAACGCCTCCCCCATTACCCACGTGTTCAAGAAAGGGATCCTCGTCCATGCTCGCCGATAAGACCGTGAAGGAGTTGCTCGACGCGTTCAGTTCGGCGTCACCCACACCGGGCGGCGGATCGGCCGCCGCGCTGTCCGGCGCGGTGGCCGCGGCACTCCTGGCGATGGTGGCCGGCATGCCGAAGACCCGAAATGGCACGCCGGAGGATCGGGCCGCGCTGGACGCCGTGCTGTCCACCGTCACTCGACTCAAAACGATGCTGGTGGATCTCATCGACCGCGACGCGGCGGCGTATGACCTGGTCGTCGCCGCCTATCGTCTGCCGAAAGTGACCGACGAGGACAAGGCAGCGCGGACGTCGGCCATTCGGCGCGCGATGCGCGTGGCGACCGAGGTGCCCATGGAGACCGCCCGCGCCGCGGCTGCGCTCGTCGCGCTGGCCACGATCGTGGCGGAGCACGGCAATCCGAGCGCCAAGACCGACGCGGCCGTCGCCGTTCAGATGGCGATGACGGCCTGCGTCGGTGCCGTGGCGAACGTCGAGGTGAATCTCGATGGTGTCGGAGACGAGACCTACGCCGCCGCGATTCGGCGCGGAGCTCTCGCAGTTCCGCGCCTGAAGGGCGGTTATCGGACCCGGTTGAGCAGGCGTCCGAACTGGATGTCGCTGACCGTGTCGCCCACCGAGAAGTAGATGAACAGCGCCTGGCCCTTGACGTAGGTCTCGGGCATGAAGCCCCAATAGCGGCTGTCCTCGGAGTTGTCGCGGTTGTCGCCCATCATGAAGTACTGGCCGGCCGGCACGGTCACCGGGCCGTATTCCTCGCGGAGATCGTCGGACCGGCGGCTGCCTTCGCGGCGACAGCGGCACGAAGAAGTGCGCGTAGGGCTCGTCCTGCGCCTGCCCGTTGACGTACACCTTCTTGCGCCGCAGTTCGATCTGGTCGCCGGGCAGGCCGATCACGCGCTTGATGAAGTCGCGCGACGGGTCTTTCGGGAACTTGAACACGATCGACTGTCGCCGCGGCGGATCTCGCGATGCGGCAGGATCGCGCGCTCCAGGCCGGATGCCGGCGGCGAACTGGACATCTTGTTCACGATCAGGTGATCGCCGACCAGCAGGTTCGGCTCCATCGACCCGGTCGGAATCTTGAACGCCTGAAACACCCACGTGCGCACGAACAGCGCGAGGGCGACGGCGATGACCAGCGACTCGAAATACTCGCGGGCGACCGACTTCTTCATGACTTGTTAGTTGTAACTTGTAACTTGTAACTTGTTAGCTGTTAGTTGTTAGTTGTCAGTTGTCCTCGTCCCCATCTTCAACACCGCCAGGAACGCTTCCTGCGGAATCTCGACGCGGCCGACGCGCTTCATCCGCTTCTTGCCTTCCTTCTGTTTCTCGAGCAGCTTGCGCTTCCGGCTGATGTCGCCACCGTAGCACTTGGCGAGCACGTTCTTGCGCAGCGCGCTGCACCGTTTCGCGCGCGACGATCCGGCTGCCGATGGCGGCCTGGATGGCGACCTCGAACATCTGCCGCGGAATGAGCTCGCGCATCTTGGCGGCCAGCGCCCGGCCGCGCGCGTAGGCGTTGTCCTCGTGCACGATGATCGACAGCGCGTCGACGGGCTCGCCGTTCACGAGGATGTCGAGCTTGACGAGCGGCGACTCCCAGTAGCCCGGTGACGTGGTAATCGAGCGAGGCGTAGCCGCGCGAGATCGTCTTCAGCCGGTCGTAGAAGTCGAGCACGACCTCGTTGAACGGCATCTCGTAGGTGATGAGCACGCGCTCCCGGCCGACGTAGTCCATGCCCTTCTGGACGCCGCGCTTGCTCTGGCACAGCTCCAGGATGCCGCCGACGTGCTCGGACGGCGTCAGGATCATGGCCGTGATGATCGGCTCTTCGATCTTCGTGATCCGGCCGGTGTCGGGCAGTTTGGCCGGGCTGTCGATCTCCTGGACCTGCCCGTCCGTCGTCGTCACGCGGTAGAGGACGCCCGGCGCGGTGGTGATCAGGTCCTGGTCGAACTCGCGCTCGAGCCGCTCCTGCACGATCTCCATGTGCAGCAGGCCCAGGAACCCGCAGCGGAAGCCGAAGCCGAGCGCGGCTGACGTCTCCGGCTCGAAGAAGAACGAGGCGTCGTTCAGCCGGAGCTTCTCGAGCGCCTCGCGCAGTTCGGCGTACTTCGAGCCCTTCGACCGGGTAGAGCCCGGCGAAGACCATCGGCTTCAGTTCCTTGAAGCCGGGGAACGGCGTCAGCGTCGGGCGGGCGACCTCCGTGATGGTGTCGCCGATCTTCGCGTCGGCGACGTTCTTGATGTTCGCGACCATGAACCCGGCCTCGCCCACGCCGAGCGATTCGACGGGCACCGGCTTCGGCGAGAACACGCCGAGCTGTCTCGATTTGGTAGTCCTGCCCGGTCACCATCAGCCGGATCTTCATGCCGGGCCGCATCACGCCGTCGATGACGCGCGTGAGGATCACGACGCCGCGGTACGGGTCGTACCAGGAGTCGAAGATCAGGGCCTTCAGCGGGGCGTCCGCCATCGCCCGTCGGGCGGCGGCAGGCGGTGGACGATGGCCTCGAGGATCTCGCGGATGCCGGTGCCTTCCTTGGCGCTGGCCAGGATGGCGCCGGAGTCGTCGAGGCCGATGATCTCGTGGATCTGCCGGCGGGCCTCGTCGGGCTGGGCGCCCGGCAGGTCGATCTTGTTGATGACCGGGATGATCTCGAGGTTGTTGTCCATCGCCAGGTACGCGTTGGCGAGCGTCTGCGCCTCGACGCCCTGGGACGCGTCGACCAGCAGCAGCGCGCCTTCGCACGCCGCGAGCGACCGCGTCACCTCGTACGAGAAGTCCACGTGGCCGGGCGTGTCGATCAGGTTGAGGACGTAGTCCTGGCCGTCGTGCGCGCGGTAGTTCAGGCGGACCGCGTGCGCCTTGATCGTGATGCCCGCGCTCGCGCTCGAGGTCCATCGAGTCGAGCACCTGGGCTTCCATCTCCCGCGCCTGCAGCGCGCCCGTGAACTCGAGAAACCGGTCCGCCAGCGTCGACTTGCCGTGGTCGATGTGGGCGATGATCGAGAAGTTGCGGATGAAGCGCTGATCCATCGGCCAGGTTCCAATGTCGCAGGTCCCGGCGACGGGTCGCCTGGGACGAGGACGGACACGGCTCGGACAGGCTCGACTGGCGTGATATCGCTGACCGATGCGCTAGCACCGATCCAGCGGCAAAACGCCTGCGGGTAGGGCGGGCCGATGTAGTCGGTGCGCGGCCGGATCAGCCGGTTGTTCGCGTACTGCTCCAGCACGTGCGCGGTCCAGCCCGAGATGCGGCTCACGGCGAAGATCGGCGTGTAGAGATCGATCGGAATCCCCAGCGCGTAGAACATCGACGCCGAGTAGAAGTCCACGTTCGGGTAGAGCTTCTTCTCGGTCTTGACGAGGTGCTCGATGCGCTGCGACATCTCGAACCACTGCGGCTCCCCGGCCTTCTCGCCCAGCATCTTCGAGAAGCGGCGCAGGTGCGTCGCGCGCGGATCTTCGGTGCGGTAGACGCGGTGGCCGAACCCGGAGATCTTCTCCTTGCGGGCGAGCTTGCGCCCGCACGAACTCCTCGGCCCGTTCGGGACCGGCGTCCTGGCCGATGTCGAGCAGCATCTTCATGACGTCGGCGTTCGCGCCGCCGTGCAGCGGCCCCTTCAGCGCGCCGATGGCGCCGACGATCGCCGAATGCACGTCGGTCAGCGTCGCCGCCGCGACGCGCGCGGCGAACGTCGAGGCGTTCAGCTCGTGATCGGCGTGCAGCACCAGCGACACGTCGAAGGCGCGCGTCGCGAGCGCAGACGGCCGCTGCCCGGTCAGCATGTAGAGGAAGTTCGCCGCGTGTCCCAGCGCCGGGTCGGGATCGATGTGCCCGCCGCCGGCGGCCATGCGGCCCCACGTCGCGACGAGCGAGCCGAGCTGCCCCGTCAGGCGGACGGCCTTGCGGTAGTTGGCCTGCGGCGATCGTCGGTCGGCGTCCGGATCGTAGTGCCCGAGCATCGACGTGAGCGTCCGCAGCGCGTCCATGCCGTCCACGCGCGGCAGCGACTTCATGGCGCGCAGGATCGGCTCGGGCAGCGCGCGCGCGGCCGCCAACTGCGTCTGCAGATCGCCGAGTTCGGCCCGGGTCGGCAGCCGGCCGTGCCACAGCAGGTAGCAGACTTCCTCGAACGACGCGCCGCGTTCGGCGTCCGCCAGGTCGTGGATGTCGTAGCCGTGATACGCGAGCACGCCGCGGTCGCCGTCGAGAAAGCAGATGGCGGACTCGCCGGCGACGACGTCTTCCAGGCCGGCTTTGGGTTTCGCGTCGACATGCCATCGCGCTACTTCCCGCGCGGCGATCTTGCGGCGCCTTCACGAGCAGGTCATCGCCGCCGATCTGCTGGAAGATGGACATCAGTCCCATGTAGAGGAAGCCGACCTGGAACAGCACCAGGAACGGCAGCGTGCCGTAGATGCCCGTTCGCCAGCGCATAGAACACGGTGCCGGTGAAGTACAGGCCCAGCGCGACTTCGATGAACGGCTGGACGGCAGCGACTGGTGATACTTCTTGTGCTGCCATTCGTCCGCGCCGCTCGATGCCGTACTTCGGCGTGCGGGCGAAATCGCTCGGGCTGCCCCAAGCATGCGCCTCGATCACGGCCTGCGCGTTGTTCACGGCCAGGCCGATACCGACGGCCAGCACCATCGGGCAGGTACTTCACGCGCGACCGCCAGTCCGCGATAGGTCTCGCGCTGGCTAGATCAGGTAGAAGTTGAACACCGAGGCCGTCGCCGCCGAGGAACAGCGGCACGTCGATGAGCAGCATCTCGGTCCAGCCCATGTTGTAGCGCACGACCATCGCCGGGAACATCAGCACCGACAGCGACGATCATCAGCAGGTAGTTGAAGTTCGCCGTCAGGTGGAAGAACGCCTCGGCCTTGACCTTGAGCGGCAGATCGCGACTGCAGCAGGTACGGCAGCAGCTTGCGGCAGGTCTGGATCGAGCCCTTGGCCCAGCGGTGCTGCTGCGACTTGAACGCGTTCATTTCGACGGGCACTTCGGCCGGCGTCACCAGATCGGGCACGAACTGGAACTTCCAGCCGCGCAACTGCGCGCGGTAGCTCAGGTCGAGGTCCTCGGTCAGCGTGTCGTGCTGCCACCCGCCGCGCGTCCGCGATGGCGACCCGGCGCCACACACCGGCCGTGCCGTTGAAATTGAAGAAGCAGCCGGAGCGGTTGCGCCCGCCGTGCTCGAGCACGAAGTGGCCGTCGAGCAGAATCGCCTGGACCGCGTCAGCATCGAGTAGTCGCTGGTTGAGGTGTCCCCACCGGGCCTGCACGACCGCGAGCCTGTCGTTCACCGTGAAGAACGGCACGGTGCGGCGCAGGAAGTCCGACGGCGGCACGAAGTCGGCGTCGAAGATCGCGATGAACTCGCCGCGCGCGACCTTGCAGCCCGCCTCGAGCGCGCCGGCCTTGAAGCCGGTCCGGTCCGTGCGGTGCAGGTAGTGGATGTCGAATCCGCGCGCGGCCTGCCGCCCACCGCGAGGCGCGCGATGTCGCAGCGTCTCGTCAGTCGAGTCGTCGAGCACCTGGATCTCGAGCAGCTCACGCGGATAGTCGATGTCGCACGACCGCGTCGACCAGCCGGTCGACGACGTACATCTCGTTGTAGATCGGCAACTGGATCGTGACGACCGGCCACTCAGCCACGGGCGGCGGCGGCCCGGGCACCTGGTCCTTGTGCTTCATGTACTCGTAGACAAGGAAGTACCGATGCCACCCATAGATGCCAAGGATGCTCAGGACGAAGAAGTAGGCAGACGAGGATGAGCGTCTCGGGTGCGGTCATAGCGTCATCTGAACGGCGGCCTGTTGACGGGCACGACCCAATATTCTACAGCGGTTCTCGCCGCTTGTCGTGGCCGTGCCATAATCGATGATTGCCCCGCCCGCTCCGGGGCGTTCCCATGCAACCCGCTGTCCTTCGCGCCCTCGAGTTCGACCGCATCCGCGAGGCCCTGGCCCACGAGGCGTCCACCTCGCTCGGGCAGGCGCGCGCGCTGGCGCTGGAACCCGCGACCGACCGCGCCGAGATCCGCCGGCGCCTCGATCTGACCCTCGAAGCCGCGGCCTTCACCACGTCGGGCAGCCTCGCCATCGACGGGCCGGACGACCTGCCGGACATCCTGGACCACCTCGACATCGAGTCCCAGCCGCTGGCGCCGCTGCACCTCCTCGGCCTCTCGCGCTTCATCGGGTCCGTCAGCACCGTCGTCGACCGGGTGCGCGCGGCGCGCGCGCCGCTGCTCTCGGACCTCGTCGCGCAGGCGCGATCGTTCATCGCCGAGACCGACGCGGTCCGCCGCGCGATTCTGCCGTCGGGCGACGTCGCGGACACCGCCAGCCCCGCGCTCGCCGACATCCGCGAGGCCCTGCGCCGTCAGCGGGCCGACCTCCGCACCACGCTCGAGGCGACTGACGCGCGGCCGCGACACGGCGAAGTACCTGCAGGACCAGATCATCACCGACCGCAACGGCCGCTACGTCGTCGTCGTGCGCGCCGAACACCGCGAGGCGATTCCCGGCATCGTGCACGGCCGCTCGGCCAGCGGGGCGAGCCTGTATCTCGAGCCGATGTCCACGGTGTCGCTGAACAACGACGTCGTGGCGCTGACGGAGCGCGAGAAGGCAGAAATCCACCGCATCCTGCTCGCGCTGACCGACGGCGTTCCGCGCGCGCGGCGAGGAACTCGGCGGCGCTGCTCGTCGCGGCGGCCGATCTCGACGAACTGCATGCCAAAGCGCGACTCGCGCAGCGCATGGACGGCATCGCGCCCGAGCTCACGGCCGACGGCCACCTCGAATTCCCCGGCGCGCGCCATCCGCTGCTGATCCCGTCCGTGCGGGATCTGCTTGCGAACCCGCGACTCCGACTCGAACGCACTCGGCCGAGCACCGGCCCGCTCGGCTCGCGGTCATTGCCTCCGACCTGCTGGTGACGCCGCCCGCACGCGCGCTGGTCATCTCCGGCCCGAATACCGGCGGCAAGACGGTGGCGCTGAAGGCGTTCGGCCTGCTGTCGCTCATGGCGCAGGCCGGACTGCTGATTCCGGTTGAGGCCGGCAGCCGACTGACGCCGTTCCGCACGGTCTTCGCGGACATCGGCGACGAGCAGTCGATTGCCGCGAGTCTCAGCACGTTCTCCGCGCACATCGCGAACCTCGTCGCCATGGATCGCGAACTGGAACTGCCGGCGCTCGTGCTGCTCGACGAGGTCGGCAGCGGCACCGACCCGGTCGAAGGCGGCGCGCTCGGCGCGGCGGTCATCGACCACTTCCGCAGGCGCGGCGCGATCGTCGTCGCCACGACACACGACGACGCGCTGAAGTCGTACGGCGCGACGACCGACGGCGTGGCGGTCGCCGCGTTCGGGTTCAACGCGCGACACGTTCGCGCCGACGTACACGCTGCGCTACGGCGCGCCCGGGCCGCAGCCTCGCCCTGGAAATCGCGCGCCGCCTCGGCATGCCGCCGGCCGTGATTGCCGACGCGGAAACGCGCCGATCGGGACGCGAATCGCTGCTGGCGGCGCACCTGGCCCGCGTCGATCAGGAACTGGCCGCGGTCGAGGCGCGCAAGCAGGACCTGCGCGACGAGCGCGCGACCGCTGGCGGGCGAGCGGCAAGAAGTGCATGAGCGCGAGGCGCGGCTGGCCGAGCGCGAGGCGGTGCTGCAAGAAGCGCCTGGACGACAAACTCGCGGAACGCCTGCGTGAGGCGCGCGCCGAGGTCGACGACGTCGTCACGCGTCTGCAGAACGAAGGCCGAGGCGCTGGCGCGAGCAGGCCGAACAGCGCGCGCAGGCGGCTGCCGGCGCTGTCGACGGGTGAAGTCGGCGGCCTGCGCGCCGAGGCGCGCGCGGCGCTCGAGGCCATCCAGGGCGCGATTGACCTCGCGGACCGGCGAGCGCCGGAGCTCCGAGGGATTTCGACGCCGGCACCGGCCGCGGGCGAACGGGTCTATGCTGGCCGCGTTCGGCGCCGAAGGCATCGTCCGCGGGGTTTCCGGCGCGGACGTGGACGTCGAGGTGCGGGGCAAGCGCATGCGCGTGCCGCTCACGGGCCTGCGCAAGGCCGGGAGCGGCGGCGCGGCGTCAGTGGAGAAGAAGGGCACGCGGGTCCGGCGGCGCGCGGCCGCGCGGGCGGCGGCCTCGACGTCGGCCCGTCGCGCGAGACTCGTGCTGATCGGATCGACGGTGGACGAAGCCATGGCGCGCGTGGAGAAGTTCCTGGATGACGCCGCTGCTGGCCGACGAACGGCGGCTGCGGATCGTGCACGGCTACGGCACGGGCCGGCTGCGGGACGCGGTGCGGAAGTATTGCCGAGACGCACCCGCTGGTCGCCAGCGTCTCGCCTGCCGCCGACAACGAAGGCGGCGACGCCGCCACGATCGTTGAGCTTAAGGACTAGACAAATAGATCATTAGATCAGTATGCCAAATACTGAATCGCTACCCATGGCCTTGTTTCCTCAGATCTTCCTCGACGACCTCAAGGCGCAGACGAACATCGTCGCGATCATCGGGGACGTGGTGCCGCTCAAGAAGGCCGGCGCGACGTGGAAGGGCCTGTGCCCGTTCCACCAGGAACGACGCCGTCGTTCAACGTCAATGCGGATAAGGGGTTCTTCAAGTGCTTCGGGTGCGGCGCCGGCGGCGACGCGGTCAAGTTCGTCGAGCTCCATCAGAAGCTGTCATTTCCAGAAGCCGTTCGCTATCTGGCGCAGCGGGCCGGCCTGGCGGTGCCCGAAGGGCCAGGGCGGGCTCGGAGGACCGGGCGGCGGCGGCCGAGCGGGAGGCCCTGGTCAAGCTCCACGAGGAGGCCGCGGCGTTCTACCGGGAGCAGCTGGAGTCGCCGCCGGGGCACCGCGCGCGCCGGGAACTGGAGGCCCGGGGCCTCACCGCCGGAAACCCTCCGGGTTTCGGATATGGATATGCGCCGGCCGGCGGGCGCGATACACTGCGTGCCCGGTTTGCCGAGCTCGGAAGGTGCCAGTCGGCACTGCAGATTCGAGAGCGGCCTCGTGATGGAGCGCGATGGCGGCCGGCCTGGCGGACCGGTTCCGGAACCGGCTGATGATTCCCATCGCGCGGGATTCAGGCGCGGTGGTCGCGTTCGGGGGCCGGGCGCTCGAACAGGGGCAGGTCCCGAAGTACCTGAACTCGCCGGAAACGCCCATTTACACGAAGGGGCGGACGCTCTACGGCCTGGACGTGACGAAGGGGGCCGTCGGAAGCACAATTACTGTGTCCTGGTCGAAGGGTTACTTCGACCTCGCCCAGGTCTGGCAGGCGGGATTCAGCCGGTCGTCGCCTCGTGCGGCACCGCGCTCACGAGCGCACAGGCCCGGGTGCTGAAACGGTTCACCACCAAGGTGGTGCTGAGTTTCGATCCGGACGCGGCCGGGACAGGGCGCGGCGACGCGGTCGTCGGAGTTGCTCGTCGCGGAGGGGTTTCAGGTGAACGTGGCGTTGCTGCCGGAAGGCAGCGACCCGGACACGTTCATCAGGACGCAAGGCGGACGGGCCTACGTGGAGCGCCTGACGGAGTCGCAGCCGTATCTGGAGTTTCTGCTGGACCGCGCGGCCGCGCGGCACGACGTGCAGCGGCCGGAGGGACGCACGCGCGTTCCTGAACGAGATGCTGGCGGTGGCGGCGACGATTCCGGACGCCGCCGAGCGCGACCAGTTCGCGGATCGGCTGGCGCACAAGGCGCGTGTCACCGAGGGCGTGATGCGCGACGAGATTCGCGAAGGCGGCGGCGGGCAGCGGAAGAGGAAGCGCCGGCGCTGGCGGTCGCCGCTCGCCGCGCGCGTGCGGCCGGCCGAGCAGGGGCTGCTGTGGGCGCTGGCGCACCGCCCTGTCGAGGGGCTCGCGGCGCGTGGCGCAGCTGGAGCCGAGGACCTCGACGGGATTGGTGGCGGCGGCGGTGCTTGACGCTGGCGGCGAGTCTGCGGGGACGTGCCGCCGGACTTGGTGCCCGGCCTGCTTCGCGAGCGGCTGAGCGAGCGACGAGCGCGCGCTGCTCGATCGCGCGGCGGCCGCGCCGGATGCCGCCGGCCGGGCCGTCGCGACTGCGTGAACGCGATCCGGCGGCTGCGGATCGAGCGCGAGCGTCGCGGCGTGCAGGACGAGATCGACCGGCTGCAGACGCGGCCGGGGACGTCGAACGACGCGCTGGCGGCGCTGTGGGGACGCAAGAAGGAGCTGCTGCGGCGGCTCGAAGACTGGGTACGTGAGCTGGCGGGCTTGAGCCCGCCAGACCGACAGACTAAGGAGACGGCCTTGTCCATCGAAGAAAAGTACGACGAAATTCGCCAGCTCATCACCATCGGCAAGGAGAAGGGATACCTGCTGTACGAGGAGATGAACGAGCTGCTGCCCGCCGGACATCACGTCCGTCCGAGGAGCTGGACGACTTGTTCAGCACGTTCGGCAGCGCCGGCATCGAGGTCGTCGACTCCGAGAAGACCTACCGGGACGACAAGCTGCAGGGCGAGGCCGAAGAGGGCGACCTCGACCTGACGCCGGGCGCGCTCGACAAGACCAACGACCCCGTCCGCATGTACCTGCGCGAGATGGGCACGGTGCCGCTGCTCACCCGCGAGGGCGAAGTCGCGATCGCGAAGCGCATCGAGCAGGGCAAGCTGGCCGTCATCAAGTCCATCTCCCGCACGCCGAAGGTGACGCAGGAAGTCCTCGAGATGGGCGAGCAGCTCCGCCGCGGCGAACGGACGGTCCGCGAGCTGGTGGTCTTCAACGAGGAAGAGATCACCGACGAGAAGATCGCGGCGCGCCAGCGCGAGTTCCTCAAGCAGATCGACAAGGTCAAGGCCGCAACCGACGGCGTGCACAAGCTCGAGCGAGAAGTTCGGCGAGGTCCCGAAGGCCGACAAGCGCAAATACCGCCGCGCCAAGTGGAAGATCGGCCGCGCGAAGATCGAGCTGTCGCGCGCTCATCCGCAAGATCGAGTTCACCGAGATGGTCAAGCGCCGGCTGATCGAGGGCATCAAGCAGGCGGTCGAGGACATCCAGGCCAAGCAGCGCGAAGTCCGCATCATCGACCAGAAGCTCGAGCCGAAGGGCAAGCGGAAGCTCCGCGAAGAGGAAAAGAAGATCTACCTCAAGCACAAGGAGGAGTTCCGCAAGGAAATCCGCGACATGGCCAAGAAGCTCGAGCAGCCGGTCGAGGATCTGACGTCCACGCTGCGCACGATCCTCGAGGGCGAGGCGCAGGCCGAGCAGGCCAAGAAGGAACTCGTCGAGGCGAACCTCCGCCTGGTCGTGTCGATCGCGAAGAAGTACACCAACCGCGGCCTGCAGTTCCTCGACCTGATTCAGGAGGGCAACATCGGCCTGATGAAGGCGGTCGACAAGTTCGAGTACCGGCGCGGCTACAAGTTCTCGACGTACGCGACGTGGTGGATCCGCCAGGCGATCACGCGCGCCATCGCCGACCAGGCGCGGACGATCCGCATCCCCGTGCACATGATCGAGACCATCAACAAGCTCATCCGCACGTCGCGCGCGCTCGTGCAGGAACTGGGCCGCGAGCCGACCTCGGAGGAGATCGCGCAGCGCATGGACATCCCGGTGTCCAAGGTCCGCAAGGTGCTCAAGATCGCGCAGGAGCCCATCTCCCTCGAGACGCCGATCGGGGAGGAGGAGGATTCGCATCTTGGGGACTTCATCCCCGACACCAACGTGGTGTCGCCGTCGGATGCGGTCATCAACCTCAACCTGAAGGAACAGACCGACAACGTGCTGAAGACGCTGACGCCGCGCGAGGAACGCGTCATCAAGATGCGCTTCGGCGTCGGCGAGGGCTCCGAGCACACGCTCGAGGAAGTCGGCCAGAGCTTCGCGGTCACCCGCGAGCGCATCCGGCAAATCGAGGCCAAGGCGCTGCGCAAGCTGCGCCATCCGTCGAGAAGCCGGAGACTGAAACCGTTCCTGGAAGGACGATAGCGGCGGAGTTAAACTAACAACTAGCAACTAACAACTAACGAATCGCGAGACACCCCTCCGAAATTGTTAGTTCTAAGTTGCAAGTTGTTAGTTGTCCGACGGGCCCCTAGCTCAGCGGTTAGAGCGGCCGGCTCATAACCGGTTGGTCCCAGGTTCGAATCCTGGGGGGCCCATTACCCGCCCGCGTCGCGGGCGGGAAGTTAGAGGTGAGAGGTCAGAAGTCAGAGGTGGGGCCACAGCACGCCCCCCCTGCCGCTATCGCGGCATCCCGCTATTTCAGCCGGCGCAGGCCTTCGATGAGGGGGTGCCACCCGGCGACGAGGGACACCATGAACCCGTCCATGCGCAGATCTTCGGGTGCGTAGTCGCTGACCGTCGACTTGTAGCCGAACGTCAGGCCGAGGTTCTCGTTGATCGTGTACCCGAGTGTGAACCCGAAGCCGACATTGTTCAGCTTCTCCCCCGCCACACCGTTGAGGGTGGCCTTGCCGCCGGTGTACCACGCGACATCGAACGCTCCCCACAAGGACTCGGTGAAATCGCGGGTCAGGTGCGCGTCGAGCTGGAACATGGGGTCGGTCTCGAGCGTCTGTCCGGCGAAGTCGTTGTTGGCGCCGAAGAGCCATACGGCCGGCAGGAACTCGACGGTCGTACGCCGGCCCGGCACCCACGCGCCGAGCTGCCAGACGACGGGGGCCCCCACGCGCCCGTACCAGCGGTTCTGCCCGATGTTCAGCGACTGGGCGCTGTTGTACGCGCCAACCGGCACGGCCAGGTCAGCCAGCAAATCAACCGAGAATCCCGGCTCGTACCGCAACACGGCCGGCATCCCCTTCTGCGCGCGCGGGCCGATGATGTTGAGATCGAACTCGACCATCGGGTCGCCGAATCCGTGGGCCGACTGGTTGACCGTCGAAACGTTGGCCGTCGCCGAGCCCGAGATGCGTCCCATGGGCAGCAGCACGGCCATCATGGCCGAGCGATCGTGAAAGGCGAACGTACGCCCGTAGCCCGCAATGACCAGCGTCGCGTCGACGTTCGCACCCGCCGTGACGGTGTGCGAGGGGTCGAACGGGTTCGTGTTGCCGCTCAGGGAGTTGACGATGACCGGCACGGCCTGGCCGCCGGAGAGCGTCTTCCAGTAGAAGCGCGCGGGCACCTGCGCCAGCGCCGGTACCGGGACGAGCGAGGCAACCGTCAGCGCGAGGCCGGCAATCCAACGCATGCGAAGAGGAAACATCATCGGACCTCCGGCGCCTTGATCTTCTTGGGATCCGCCATCATGTCCTTGGGCGGGATGAACTGCCCCTTGTAGAGCAGCGGCGGGAAACCGGCATCGTCGGGCACGCGCGTGGGCAGCGGTTTTTCCATCGCTTCGAACGGCGACCGGCTCGGCAGCACGACGGCGTTTGCCTGGACGTACTCGTCCCACACGGCGAGGAGCGCCTTCACCTTGTCGGGTCGATCTGCCGCGAGGTCTCTTCGTTCGCTGGGGTCGGCCGTCACATTGAACAGCTCCCAGTCCCCTTTGCCAAACGGTTTGTACTCCCAGCGGAGCTTCCAGTCGCCCTGCCGCACGGCACGGTTACCGAAGATTTCCCACGCCATGTAGTCCTGATCCGTGCGCGGCGACGCCGACGTACCGGCGAGGACCGGCCCCCAGGACTTGCCGATCAGGCTCGGCAGGGCGCGGCCGTCGCGGGTCTTCGGGTAACTCGTGCCCGCGACGTCCAGCAGCGTCGGCATCAGGTCCGCCACATGCATGAGACCGTGGTTGATGCTGCCTTTGGGCCGCTGTACGACCGGACCGCTGACGATGAGCGCGTTCCGGATGCCGCCCTCCGCGACCCAGCCCTTGTACTGGCTGAACGGCGTCATCGACGCCTGCGCCCACATCGGGCCGTAGCTGACGTAAGAACCGGGGTCGCCCCAGGCGTTCGGGTTCGTCTGCGACCACTTGCTGGCGGCGAACAGGTAGTTGCTCGTCCCGGGCGTGCCGGCGATCTGCGCGAAGAGGTCGGTGCCCTCGGCGCCGTTGTCACCGAACACGACGAAGATCGTGTTGTCGTACTCGCCAATCTGCTTGAGGTGGTCGATGAGCCGGCCGACATGGAAGTCGAGGTTCTCTACCATGCCGGCGTACAGCTCCATCTTCCTGCCGAGGACGGCGCGGCTCGCCGGGGCGAGCGAGAATCGGGTCCGGCAGGAACCACATGCGCTCGGCCAGTTGCGTGTCCGCGGGCATGATGCCCAGTTCGACCTGCCGTTTCAGCCGGGCCTGCCGCACGGCGTCCCAGCCCTTGTCGTACTCGCCGACGTGGCGATTCCGCCAGTCCTTCGGCAGATGATACGGATCGTGCGGCGCCTGGTGCGCGACGTACGCGAAGAACGGCTTGCCGTCGGAATGATTCGCGTCGATATAGCCGATCAGCTTGTCCGTGTAGGTCTTCGTCGCGTAGAAATCCTTGGGCAGTTTCGTCAGATAGCGCCCGTCTTCGGTGTAGACCGACTGGGGCGAGGCGGCGGTGAAGTTCGTCATGTCCCAGTAACTGCCGGCGCCGTCGAGCAGCGAGAAATCGCGCTCGAACCCGCGCGCGGCCGGGATCTGCGTCGGCGCCTTGCCCAGATGCCACTTGCCGACCATGTAGGTGTGATAACCGGCGTCCTTCATCAACTGCGGTAACGTCGCCACCCGATCGTTCAGGTAGCCTTCGTAGCCGGGCAGACCACGCTGGTTGGGCGCGGTCCACTCGTCCATGTTGCCGAGGCCGTTCACGTGGGTGTCCACGCCGGTCAGCAGAATCGAGCGCGTCGGCGAGCAGCTCGCGTGGGTGTAGAAGTTCGTGAAGCGCGTGCCCTCTTTCGCGAGCGCGTCGAGGTTGGGCGTCTTGATCTCGCTGCCGAACGCGCCGATGTCCGAGAAGCCCAGGTCGTCGCCGAGGATGATGACCACATTCGGCTTCCGAGGGGCGTCGGCGGCCGAGGCCGTGGTCAGCCGGGCCAGCGCGGCGACTCCCACGATGCCCAGCGTGCCGAGGGCCGGGATCAGGTAGCGAGGCTTGCGATCGGTGACGTTCATGCGGTGCAACATGTTGATCATCCGGTTTGTGTTCCCGACAAAGAGTCTAGCCACAAACTGCCGGCCCGACTACATCCGCGGCCTGGGCCGCAGGGGCTGCTGGCGCCCCGGCTGGACTATCTGAACGGTGTGTATTTATAGATGTTCTCCGACGCCCTGGCGAGCGTCGGGTGGTCGGCGGCCATGCGCAGTTCGAGCAGATACAGCACCGCCAGAAAGTCTTTGACTTCCGAAATCAGCCCTTCCTTGCCGCGGAAGATTTCCACGAACTGCTTGAAGCTCTGTTTGGCGTAGTCGGAGGCGGATTCGTTCGCGACGACGCCTTCCAGGTACCGGATGATCCGGGCCAGTTCGCCGTGGCTGAGCCAGACGCCTTCGCACTGCTGGCATTTGTCGATCACGATGGTGGATTGGCGATAGGTCAGCGAGCGCATCGCCTGCCGGCACTTCGGACAGACCCGGCCGTCGGCCTGGACGCTCAGCTTCTCGGCGTCCTGGCCGAACGGATCGAAATCCAGCCACCGCAGCAGGTCGTCCTGCCGGTCCTTGGCCAGCCGGAGCTGATCGCCCTCGAACCACTTGCCCTGGCACGCCGGGCATTCGTGGATCTGGATCCCCTTGCAATCGCTCACGCCCAGCTCGGTCTGACAATCGGGACAAATCACGCGCTGTGCCTACCTTGTCACTCGCAACTTGTTAGTTGTTAGTTGTTAGTTGTTAGTTGTTAGTTGTTAGTTTCTATCGCCCCCGCCGCTGGTTGCCCATGAGCGGATTCACAGCCGGGTTGACGCCTGGCGCGAGGGGAATGATGACGCCGGTCACGAGCTCGTCGCCGACCTGCAGGTCGCCCGCCAGCAGGGCGCTGGTACTGCCATCGCTCACGCCCACACGGATCGATTTCGACACGAACTGCTTGTCGGCCTCGTCCCAGATCCACACGGTGGCTCGGGAATCGGCCTTCGGCAGCGGCGCGAACAACTCATCGATTGTCGCCGCTTCCCCGTCGAGCTGATTCGCGCGCAGCGCCGTGGGGTCGACGACCTTGTCGCCCAGATGATCCGCGGCGCGCTCGGTCTCGGTGTTCGGCGGCTGGGCGCCCAGCGCGAGATACGCCGCGCGCGTGGGCCGGAACCGGAGCGCGTCGTTCGGAATCCGGACGACCTGCTCGGTCTGGGACACGTAGACGAACACTTTCGCCGTCATGCCGGGCCGCAGCCGCAGATCGTCGTTCGGCACGCTGATCCACACCGGATAGGTGACGATGTTGTTGAAGGTCTGGGCGTTGAGCCGGATGGCGTCCACGGTGCCCTTGAACAAATCCGATCCGTAGGTGCCGACCTGCAGGCCGATTTCCTGGCCCGGACGGACGCGGCCGATGTCCGCCTCATTCACCCAGGCGGTGAGCTTGAGCACCTGCAACGGCGAGCACATGAGGAAGAGGTTGGGCGTCGTCATGCTCGCCTGGACGGTCTGCCCCAGGCTGACGCGCCGCTGGATGATGACGCCATCGATCGGCGCGTAGATCTTGGCGTAGCTGAGATTGAGCTTGGCGGCCTCGAGGCTCGCCTCCGCCTGCACGAGCTGCTTGCGCGAGGCGGCGTTCTGCGATTCCCGGTTCTTGATGCCGAGGTCGGCGGCCTCGAATTGCGCATCGGTCTGGAGTCCGCGATCGTGGAGTTGCCGGGTCCGCTCGAACTGCCGCCGCTGATCCTCGAGCTGCACTTCCTGGCTGGCGATGTCGGTCTTCAGACGGTCGATGTTCGCCTGCTGGATGGCGACCTGCACTTCGAGTTGCGAGGAGTCAATCTCGGCCAGGAGCTGGCCGGCCTTCACGATCGAGTTGTAGTCGGCGTAGAGCTCCTTGATCGTGCCGGAGACCTGGGAGCCGACGTTGACGCGGCGCAAGGGCTCCAGGTAGCCGGTCGCCTGCACCGTTTCGGTGACGGGGCCAAAGGAGACGGCCGCCCGGACGACCTTGGCCGGCTCGACCGGCGCGGTGCGCTGTGACACGACGAAGGCCGTGACGCCAGCCGCCACGACAAGCACCGAAATGATGATCTTCTTCACAACCAGTCCAGCCCAGCGCCGTCCAGATAGTGATGGTACACCAGTACTGCGAGTCCAGGGGCCAGCGTCCAGGGGCCAGAGTCCATCGTCCAGAGTCCATCGTCCAGAGTTCCCGCCCAGTCCATCGTCATGAGTCCAGAGTCCGGCGGACAGCCGGACTCGAGGACTCGGGACAGCCGCGCACTCTGGACGATGGACGATGGACGATGGACGATGGACCCTGGACTCCTCCGTCCGGGGCTCCATTCGACGGTTCCTACTTGATCATGCTCGCCGGAATCGGCGCGGCCACGACCCGGCCGCGGGCCGTTTCCACACCGCCGGCCGTCAGCGACACCTCGACGATGACCTTGCGTTCGCCGACGGTCGTCGGCGTAGCGCGCAGTTCGAGTTCAGGTCCGAGCGGCGTGGGCTTCAGGTACTGCACTTCGAGGGCCGCCGTGACGAAGCGCGGCGACGGGCCCTCCCCGGGTTTGGCGCCAGCCGCCTGCATGGCGGCCGCCGCGGCCGTGCCGATGCCGTGACAGTCGATGAGCGAGGCGATCAGCCCGCCGTAGACGTAGCCGGGAATCGCCATGTGCTCCGGCCGCGGTTGGAAACGCGCCAGGCCTTCGGTGCCCGTCCATTCGGTCCGGACGTGGTGCCCGTGGACGTTGAGCCGCCCGCAGCCGTAACAATGCGCGAAGTCGTCTGGGTAGTGATCCTGTATAGCCGCCATGGTGGACAGGATACCCGACAGTGTCCGGCGGGCTGAAGCCCGCCGGCTACTGCAGAACGCGGCAACTACCGCGCGGTCGCCTTGAGCAGTTCTTCCAGGTACTGCTTCCACACGGCCGCCAGCGTGTGCGTGCCGTGGCCGGCGGTCTTGTCGCTGAACGGCACGACGATGGCGCGGCCCTTGCGGCACGCGGGCGGTCTCCTTCTCCAGGATGCCGAGCTCCGGCGGATTGATCAGATCGTCCGCGAAGTTGATCGCCAGGAGCGGCGCCTTGATCTGCTCGAGCTTCGGGCCCGGATCGTAATCGCGCGACGCCGACAGCGCGTAGAGCACGTCGTTCGCGTCGTTCGAGCGGATGTAGTTCGCGACATACGCATCCAGCGTCTGGTCGGCGCGCGCGAGCGTCGGACTCGCCCGCTGCCGCCGAACGGGGTTGTCGCCCACCAGGAACAGCATCTCCGCCGCGGTCCGCAGGCTCTGCGGCTGCGTCGTGTATTCCCCGCCCTTCCATTCCGGATCGTTCTTGATGGCGTCGATGGCGACGCGCCGCCAGACCCGGTTGCGGCCGGCAATCTGGGTCGGCAGGCTCGCCAGCGGCATCAGCGCATCCATGAAATCCGGATGCTCCTCGCCCCAGAGCCACGTGTGCATCCCGCCCATCGATGTGCCCATCACGAGCCGCGCATGATTCACGCCGAGGCCTTCGGTCAGCAGCCGGTACTCCGCCTCGACCATGTCGAGATAGCCGTACTGCGGAAACTTCGCGCGCATGCCGTTACTCGGCTTGGACGATTGGCCGTGCCCGATGTCGTCGGGCAGCACGACGTAGTACTTCGTCACGTCCAGGAGCTGGCCGGGGCCGAACAGTTCGCCGGCGAAGCTGTTCGACGTGAATTGCGACCCTGCCCCGCCGGTGCCGTGCATGATCAGCACGGCATTGCGCACCACGCCCTGCGCGTCCTTCACGGGCGCGCCGAGCGCCCGGTAGTGCATCGTCACATCCATCGTCTCGCCGGACCTGAAATGAAAGTCCTTGAGGACGACGTCGCCCTGCTTCGGCGGCGGATAGGCGGCGGTTGGTTGCTGTCCGCCGGGGCTGAAGCCCCGGCCTACATTCGGCCTGAAGGCCCGGCCGACAGTTGGAAACGCGCACAACAGGGCGGCGACGGTGACGGCGGAGAGCAGGAGCTTTGGGCGCATTTGCCCGTATGATAGGCCACCTTCATGACCGATGGCGCGAAGGACATGCCGGCCGGCGATCGCGGCGACGCACAGGCGCACCGCATTGAGGAGGTCCAGGCCAGAAGCGCCGGCTTCCGCAAGGAACTCGGCCTCCGCGACCTCATCCTGACGCAAATCATGTACGTCGTCGGGTCCTTCTGGGTCGGGACCGCCGCGAAACTTGGCGACTCGCACATCGTGTTCTGGTGCCTGGCGATCGCGCTCTTCTATCTGCCTCAGGCCGCCGTCGTCGTCTACCTGAACCGGCTGATGCCGCTCGAAGGCGGGCTGTATCAATGGGCCACGGTCGGGCTCGGGAAATTCCTCGGGTACCTGACGGCGTGGAACCTGTGGGCCTACACGGTCCTCATCATGGGCACGTTCGGCGTCATGATCGCGAGGAACCTCGGCTACCTGATCGCCCCGCTGGGCGCCACGTTCATTTCGGCGCCGTGGTACACCGCTTCGGTCAGCGCGGCGTCAATCGTTGGGCTGACGGTCATCTCGCTCTTCGGCGTGCGTGTGAGCAAGTGGCTGCAGAACATCGGCGGCACGGCGCAGATCCTGATGTTCAGTGCGCTCATCCTGGTGCCGTTCATTGCGCTCAGCCGCGGCACCGCGAGCACGTACCACCCGTTCACGGTCGCCATGCCCGCCGTCACGCTGTTCAGCCTGAACATCTTCGGCAAGATGGCCGTGGGCGCGCTGTCGGGCTTCGAGTACGTCGCGATTCTCGCCGGCGAGTGCCGGAATCCGGCGCGCAGCATCGGACGCGCCACGATCGCCGCGGTGCCGATCATCGCGCTGATGTTCATCCTGGGCACGAGCAGCGTGCTCGGCCTGGTGCCACAGGACCAGATCGATCTCGTGAGCCCGATCCCGCAGACGCTCGGCATCGGCTTCGCCGGGCTTGGCTTCGCCAGGTTCATCGTGCCCGTGCTCATCCTGTTTCTGCTGGCGCGGCAGATCGGCAACGTGGCCTTGATCTTCGCCGGCAACACGCGGCTGCCGATGGTCGCGGGCTGGGACGGCCTGCTGCCGGCCTGGTTCACGCGGCTGCATCCGCGGTTCAAGACGCCGTACAACTCGATCTTCTTCGTCGGCGCGCTGACGCTGGCGATCACGATGGCGGGACAGATCGGCGTCGGCGTGCAGGAGGCGTTCCAGTTGCTGGAAAACGCCGCGGGCATCTTCTACGGATTCACCTACCTCGCGCTGTTTGCGATTCCGATCTTCGGCGCGCATCGGCTGTCCGTGCGGCCGCCGCTCTGGCTGCGCGTCGCGTCGGCATGCGGCTTCGCGGTCACGCTGCTCTACTGCGTGCTGTCGGTGTTCCCGATCATCGAGGTCGAGAGCTGGACGGTGTTCGCGGTTAAGATCATCAGCGTGCTGGTGGTGGCAAATCTGATTGGGGTCGGGATCTATTTCATGGCCGGGCGCCGCACCAGATCAGCTTGATGGTACTCTCTGCTCGCCGATGAAGAGCCTCGTCGATTTGCCGCGCCGATTGCCGGGTATCGCGCTTGCCGCCGCGATCATGCTGGTCTCGGGCTGGCTCGCCGGCGTCCTCGGCGCCGGCGTCCTCCGCCTGCAAGGCCTCGACCCCGCCGGGCGCGCCTCCCCCGTTTCCGGCATCATCGTCGCGATTCTCGTGGGCATCGTCATCGGCAACCTTGTCAGATTCGGTCCGTTCTTCCGAAGCGGATTCGAGTTTTCGATTCGCAAGATCCTCCGGCTCGGCATCATCCTGGTCGGCCTGCGGTTGTCATTCCTCGACGTCGTCAAGCTCGGCGCCTGGGGCGTGCCGATGATTGCCGTGATCATCGTCACGGCGCTGGGCGTGACTGTCTTCCTGGCGCGGCGGCTCGGAGTGACCGACCGGCTGGGCATCCTGACCGCCGCGGCGACGGCCATTTGCGGCGTCACGGCGACCGTCGCGGTGGCACCCGTCATCGAAGCTGATGATCAGGAAGTCGCGTACACGATCGCGAACGTGACGCTGTTCGGCATTCTGGCGATGTTTCTCTACCCGTGGCTGGCGCACGCGCTCTTCGCCACGGTGCCGGCGTCTGCCGGGCTCTTTCTCGGCACCGCCATCCACGAAACCAGCCAGGTGATGGGCGCCGCGCTCTCCTACAAGGACGTGTTCAACGACGACGTGGCGTTCAAAACCGCGACGATCACCAAGCTCACGCGCAACGTCTTCCTCGTGGCGGTGATTCCGGCACTCGGGTGGTTCCACGCGCGTCGTCAGGGCACGGCCGGCAAGAAGCTGTCGATCCTGAAGCTGTTCCCCGTCTTCGTGCTCGGCTTTCTCACCGCCGCGATCATCCGGTCGACCGGCGAGGCCACGCTCGGCGCCGGCGGCCGCGCGTTTGGGATGTGGGACGCCGCCGCGTGGAAGGCCCTGGTCACCATGATTGGCGAGAAGTGGTCCTATTGGGCGCTTGGCACGGCCATGGCGGCCGTCGGACTCACGACCGATCTGCGGGTATTCAAGACACTCGGCATGCGCCCGGTCTACCTGGGCGCGATTGTGACCGTGCTGGTCGCCGCGCTCTCGCTGGCCCTATCGGCGTTGATCGGACCGCTCGTCGCGACCTAATCGTACGGAGTCGGCGGGCTTCAGCCCGCCGATTGGGCCCGGCGGGCTAAAGCCCGCCGGCTGACGTACGTCAATCCGTACAGCTGCACGTCGCTGGCGTCGTCCCCAAGGCGGATGAGTCGCTCGAACTGAAAGCCCAGGTGTTCCAGCACGCGGATCGACGCCGCATTGTCTGGATTCGTGATGGCGACGATGCGCGTCAAGCCGTGCACGCGCCGCCCGTATTCGATCGCGCCGGCACCCGCTTCACGCGCGTAGCCCTGCAGCCAGTATTCCGGCAAGAAGGCGTATCCGAGATCCACGTCGTCGAGCGTCTCGCGTTTGAGCAACCCGCACATCCCAATCGCCGCACCGTCGGCCTTTCGCACGACCTTGAACAGGCCGAATCCAAACAGTTGATAGCTCGCGATCGGTCCGTTGCGGAGGTAGGCCCGCGCATCGTCGACGGTCCGCAATCCCCGGTCGCCGATGTAGCGAATGAACGACGGATCAGCCACCAGGCGAAACGCGAAGGGCGCGTCGTCCTCCGTGAACCGATCCAGCGTCAACCGCGCGGTCTCCTGAAGCATCATGGCCGCTCGCTGCGCCGCTTGAGGCTGGCAGCCTCGATGCCGAGATAGCGGCGATTCAGGCTGCCGGTCAGCCAGGCCACCAGCGGCCCAAACACGCCGCCGAACTCGAGCGACAGCGTGGCGCGGCTGCCCGACGGAATCGGCTCGACGACGTGGTGTGCCGTGATGACGATGCCCGGACTCCTCGTGACCCACGTGAACCCTTGCCCGTCGTCGACGGCGGTGACCGTCCACCTGGCCGGCGGCAGCTTCGGCTGGCGAATCGCCGCGCGCGTGCCGACGGCAAGCGGCCCGGGATCCAGCTGGCGGATGCTCGTCACGGTGGACGTCCATTCCGGCCAACGCTCAATGTCCTGCATGACCGCCCACACACGCCCAGGCGGCGCCCCGATATCCACGGTGATGCTGAAGGTCGCCATGAGGTAAAATTCTCTCACCGTTTGAAATCATCTCGTCAGGGAGCGCACGCGTGGCTGTCACCGATCTCGTCGATCGACTCGCTGAACACAAGACGCTCGGCGCGGCGCCGCGGGAGGAACTCGCCTGGCTGGCGGCGCACGGCACGGTCCGAACCCTCGGCGAGGGTGCGGTGATGCTCCCGGCGGGCGCGCCGGTGGACGGCCTCTTCATCGTGCTGACGGGACACATCAGCATCTTCGTCGACCGCGGCGCCGGGCCGGCACAAGGTCATGGACTGGCAGGCCGGGGACGTGACGGGAGTGCTCCCGTACTCCCGCGTGCAGAATTCGCCGGGGGAGTCGATCGCGCAGGCACCCACCGAAATTCTGGTCGTTCCCCGTGACTGCCTGCCCGAAATGATCCAGAAATGCCATCAGGTCACGTCGCTTCTCGTGCACAAGATGCTGGACCGCGCGCGGGTGTTCACGTCGAGCGGGCTGCACGACGAGAAAATGGTCTCGCTCGGCAAGTTGTCCGCCGGCCTGGCGCACGAGCTGAACAATCCGGCGTCGGCCATCGAGCGCAGCGCGTCCCTGCTCAAGGACCGTCTGGAGGACGCCGAGCTGGCGACACGCGCGCTGGGGGCTTCGCGGCTGACCGATGAGCAGCTCAAGGCGATTGATTCGATCCAGGCGGCCTGCCTGGCCACTCAATCGCCCGGCGTGTTGTCACCGATCCAACAGGCCGAGCGTGAGAACGAAATCGGAGACTGGCTCACGACGCACGGTCTCAGCGAGTCCATTGCCGGACCGCTGGCCGAAACGTCGGTCACGATCCACGCGCTGGAGAAGATTGCCGGCGCGGTCCACGGGCCGGCACTCGATGCCGTGCTCCGGTGGGCGGCCGCGGGTTGTTCGGTGCGCGGAATCGCATCGGAAATCCAGGATGCCGCGATGCGGATCTCCGGGCTGGTCATGGCCATCAAGGGGTTCACGCACATGGACCAGGCCTCGGTGGCCGAACCGGTCGATCTCACGATGAGCCTGAGCAACACGGTGGCGGTGCTCAGGTCCAAGGCCCGGGGCAAGTCGGTGGCAGTGGCCGTGGATGTGGCACCCGATCTTCCGCGCGTGCTGGGATTCGCCGGCGAACTCAACCAGATCTGGGCCAACTTGATCGACAACGCGTTGGACGCGGTGACGGAGGCGGGCCGCGTCGACGTGACGGCGGTCCGGGAGCGGCAACGGGTCGTGGTCCGCGTGGTGGACAACGGCGCGGGTATTCCCGAAGAGGTCCGCTCGCGCCTCTTCGAGCCGTTCTTCACGACCAAACCGGTCGGCAAAGGCACGGGCCTGGGCCTGGACATCGTCCGGCGCCTCATCAGCCATAACAACGCCGACATTGACGTCGAGTCGAAGCCGGGGCGAACGGAATTCCGGGTCTCCCTGCCCATCGCCGGGGCCGAGGCGGCGGCAGGTCGGTCATGAGCAAGCCCGTGCTCCTCGTCGTGGACGATGACCCGCAGGTGCTGGCGGCGGTGCGGCGCGATCTGCGCGCGAAATACCGGGAATCCTACATGGTCGTGAGCGCGTCCTCAGGCGAAGAGGCGCTCGCCACCATCCGCGAACTCAAGGCCCGCGGCGACGCGCTGGCCCTGGTGATCAGCGACCAGCGCATGCCCGGCATGCACGGCGCCGAGTTGCTCGCGCGGTCCCGCGAGGTCTACCCGCTGGCTCGCCGCGTACTGCTGACCGCGTACTCGGACATCGACGCGGCCATCAAAGCCATCAACGAGGCGCACCTCGATCACTACCTCGCGAAGCCGTGGGATCCGCCGGAAGAACGCCTCTTCCCCGTTGTCGACGACCTGCTCGACACGTGGCAGGCCGAGTATCTCCCCGAAGCGAAGGGCCTCCGGCTGGTCGGCCACCAGTGGTCGCCGCAATCGCACGCCATCAAGAACTTCCTCGCGAGCAACCTCATTCCGTATCGCTGGCTCGACATCGACCGCAGCCCTGACGCGCGCGGCCTGCTGGACGCGGCCGGCGTAGACCTCGAGGCCCTTCCGGCGCTCTTCTTCGAAGATGGGTCCGTGCTGCGCAGCCCCGAGCCGCGCGACGTGGCCGAGCGACTCGGACGCCCGCTGTCGGCCGCGTTCGACCTGTATGACCTGGTGATTGTCGGCGCCGGTCCCGCCGGCCTCGCGGCCTCGGTGTACGGCGCCTCGGAAGGCCTGCGGACGCTGCTGCTGGATGAGCACGCCCCCGGCGGCCAGGCCGGCAGCAGTTCCCGGATTGAGAATTACCTCGGCTTTCCCGCCGGCGTGAGCGGCAGCGAACTGACGCGCCGGGCGGTGACGCAGGCGCAGCGGCTCGGCGCCGAGTTCCTGGTGCCGCTCGGCGCGACCGGCGTGTCGATCGATGCGGGGTACAAGCACCTGACGCTCAGTGACGGCCGAGAAATCGTCACGCGCACGCTGCTGGCCGCGACTGGGATGGCCTACCGCGAGCATCCGGCCCCGGGAATCGCGGAGCACACAGGCGCCGGCGTGTACTACGGCTCGGCGACCACCGAGGCGCCCGTGTTTGCCGGCCGGCGCGTCGTGGTCGTCGGCGGCGGCAACTCGGCCGGACAGAGCGCGATGCACCTGTCGCGCTATGCGAAGGACGTGCAGATCGTGGTGCGCCGCGATTCGCTGCGCGACACGATGTCGCAGTACCTCATCGATCAAATCGCCAAGACCCCGAACATCCGGCTGCGGGCCTTGACCGAAATCGAGGGCGTTGAAGGCAGCGGCCACGTCGAACGCGTCGCGTTCCGGTCGGCCGGCGACAACACGATTGCGGTCGAAGCAGATTGATGCCGTGTTCGTCTTCATCGGCACCAAGCCGCGCAGCGACTGGCTGCCCGCCGGCGTGCTGCGCGACGCCAAGGGCTTCGTGCTGACCGGCCGGGACCTGCTCGCCGACCCCGCGCACGCGCGCCTCTGGAAGGAAACCCGCGAGCCGTTCTCGCTCGAAACCAGCGTCCCGGGCGTCTTCGCGGCCGGCGACATCCGCGCCGGCGCCATGAACCGCGTGGCGTCAGCCGTCGGCGAGGGATCGATGGTCGTTCGGTACGTGCACGAGTACCTCGCGCTGACCTGAGAGCGTGTCGCGGCCGCCGCCGCACCCGCTCAGAGGAGGCCTGGGAGGATCGCCTTGCGCGCGGCGGGGTACTCCGGGAAGGTGTCCCGGTACCAGCGGTGGTGCATCCAGGCGCGCGGCACCAGGTTGGCCGCGGTCCATACGGCGAACGACAGTCCAGGCCACGACCACGCCGCCAACGCCCAACCCGTCCACTCCACGACTTCCCCGAGGTAGTTGGGGCAGGAAATCCTGTCGAACAGGACGCCGCGCGGGATCCGGTATCCCGTCTCACCCGGCGCGCGCAGCCGCGCGAGCTGACGGTCGGCGCGCACGTGCATCGCGAACCCCGTCGCGACCAGCGCGAGGCCTGACAGGAAACGCGGGTCCACGAGCCAGGCCGCGCCCCGTTCCGGCCCGAAGGCGAACAGCCAGCGCCCGTTGAGGTAGGCATTCCCCAGATTGAACGCGCCGCCCATGGCGGCGATCACGAGCGGCATCGGATGGGCCGCGCCTCGCCGAAGGAAGGGAAAGATCAGCGAACGGTACAGGTAGTGCGCGACCCACAGCGCGGCGAGCGCGGCAGCCGCCGGGTCCGCTCGCCGCGGAGACGCCGCCCAGAGCGCCGCCATCACCAGGGCCGACGGCGTCTCCATGGCGATCCACCCGACTGTGCTCGGGATTGACGGCCCCCAGCCGCGGCGGAAATAGCGGCCGTAGGGCGCCGATACGAAGACGAGCGCCAATGCCGAGACTCCGGCGAGGACGAACCAGACGATCAGGAGGGCTTGGTAAACACCGGCTTCGTCCACGATCACCATCTTCCTTGCGCACGAAACCACGCGAGCGTGTCGGCGAGCGTCTCTTCGAGGGGCCGCGGCGCGTGACCGAGCTCGCGCGCGGCCTTCTCATGTCGAACGTCGCCGTAGTGGCGCAGCGCGTGCAGCGACTCGCGCGTATACAGCGGTTCGGCGCCACCGAGGCCCCAGAGGGACTCGACGAACGGCGCGCCCAGCCGCGCGAGCGGCATCGGCACGACGATGCGGGGCGGCCGCGTCCCGGAGATCCGCGCCACCGCGCGGGCCACGCCGTCGATGCGCGACCACAACCCCGGGAGCAGGTAGCGTTCGCCACAACGCCCGCGACGCCACGCCGCGATCGCCGCGCGCGCGACGTCGCGCGCGTCCACGAAATCGAACCCGCCGTCCACGAGCGCCGGCATCCGGCCTTGCGCGAGGGCCAGCACGACCCGGCCCATGCGCGAAGGCTTCCAGTCGTGCGGCCCGATGACGCCCGTCGGGTTGACGATCACGGCGTCGAGTCCGCGGGCGACGCCGGCCAGGACCTCGCGCTCGCCGAGCGCCTTGCTCCGGTTGTAGGCCGGCGCGTCCGGATCGGCGTCGCTCGGCGCGCGCGTTTCGTCCAGGGCCTCGCCCGCCGGGTGCACCGAGAACGCGTGGACCGAGCTGACGTGCACGAGGCGCCGCACACGCGTATCCGCGCAGGCCCCCACAACCGCCCGCACGCCCGCGACATTCGTCCGCGCGACTTCGCCCGAGCGATCGCCCCCGATCGAGATCAGCGCGGCGAGATGGAAGACGACGTCAGCGCCCTCGAAGGCGCGGCGGAGCGCAGCGGGATCGAACAGATCGCCCGGGACCGAGCGGACCGGCAGCCCATCGAGAGCGCGCACATCGCCGCGGACCAGAGCCGTGACGTCATGCCCCTCCTCGATGAGCGCCCGGACAAGGTTCGCGCCGAGGTGACCCGAGGCTCCGGTGATGGCGGCGCGCACGCACGCCATCTTAGCCCGGGCGACGTTCTCTGTTAGAGTCTCGTGTCGTGCAAACGGTATCGATGCCGATTGGATCGGCCATGTTGGTGGTGGGACACCCCGGACACGAGCTTCGCGCGCACGGCTGGCTCGAGACCGCACGCCCGGTCGTGATGGTCCTCACCGACGGCTCGGGTCACATCGGCCAGTCGCGCCTGTCGTCCACGGCCTCCGTGATCCAGCGGGCCGGCGCGACGGCCGGCTCCATCTTCGGCCGACTGACGGACGCCTCGCTCTATCGCGCCCTGCTCGACGAGAACGTCGAGGTCTTCACCACGCTGGCAGCGGAGTTGGCGGCGGCGATCGACCGCCACCACATCGACGTGGTCGCCGGAGACGATGCGGAGGGCTATAACCCCACGCACGATGTGTGCCGGTTGATCGTGGATGCGGCGGTTGCGTGTTCACGGGAGACGACCGGCCGCCCGATCGTCAGCCTGGGATTTCCGTTGATGGACCGGCCGGATCGAATCGCCGGCGCGCATCTGGGCATCAGCCGGCTCGTCCTCGACGAGGCCGCCCTCGAGCGGAAGCTGGCCGCGGCCAGCCGGTATCCCGAAATGGCGGGCGAAGTGGCGGCGGCCCGTTCTGCGTGGGGCGACGCGGCGTTCGGCGTCGAGACGTTCCGGCACGTGCCGCCCGGCGACGTGTGGGCGCCGGGCGACGAGCCGCCGTTCTACGAAACGCACGGCGCCGCGCGGGTCGCGTCGGGCCTGTATGCCGAAGTCATCCGGTACGACCGTCACATTCGCCCGCTCGCCCGCGCGCTCGGGAACCTGACCAGGCTTCGAGTGCCGTGACCCGCCGGATCCTGTTCGCCAATGTCACGATGGCCGGCCGAACCGGCACGGAAATCGTGACGCGGGACCTCGCCCTTGGCCTGTCGGCCCGCGGTCATCACGTGAGTGTGTTCACGACCGCCCCAGGGCCGCTGACCGATGAGCTGGCCGCGGCGGGGGTCCACGTGCCCGCGCGGCTGGACGATCTGTCCGAGCCGCCCGACATCGTCCACGGGCACCATTACCTCGAAACGGTCGAGGCCCTCGAGCGGTTTCCGTCCGCGCGGGGCGTGTTCGTCTGCCACGATCGAACGGCGCCCCACTCCATTCCGCCGCGCCTCGACCGGATGCGCCGGTATGTCGCCGTGGATCACAACTGCCTCGAGCGCCTGCTCGACGACTGGCTCATTCCGGCGCCCCTCACGCGGACCATCTTCAACGCGGTTGACATGGACCGCTTCAGACCGCGCGCCCCGCTGCCCCCTGCCCCCGCGCGCGCGCTGGTCTTCAGCCACTACGCGTCGCCAGGCACGCACGACGACGTGGTGCGGGAGGTGTGTGCGCAGATGGGGATTCCGGTGGACGTGATCGGATCGGGTGCGGGGGCGGTGAGCGCGGCGCCCGAGTCCGTGCTGGGCCAGTACGATCTCGTCTTCGCGAAGGGGCGCTGCGCGCTGGAAGCCCTGGCGGTCGGCGCGGCGGTCGTCCTGTGCGATGCCGCGGGCATCGGGTCGATGGTGACGCGCGCGGAACTGGAGGGGTTGCGGGCGTGGAACTTCGGCGCACGCCTCCTGCGCCAGTCCCTCCGGCCGGAGATCCTGCGGCACGAAATCCGGCGCTACGATCCGGCTGACGCGGCCGCCGTGTCACGCGCGATTCGCGACCAGGCGTCGCTCCACGCGGCAGTGGCCCAGTATGAAGCGCTGTACGAGGAAGTCCTCGCCGAGCCGCACCCGACTCCGGCGCCAGCCGGCCGTTCCGTCACGCTGCGAACCCTCATCGCGCCGCTGCTGGATCGGACCGGCCGCCTGGAGCGTGCACTCGCGGCCTACCAGCGGCCGGAACGGATGCTCGCGCTCTCCGACACCGCCATCGCGGCCTTGCACGTGTCGATTGAACGGGCGCCACCGGCGGTGCGTCCGGGCGCGACGATGTTCGTCCGCGTGCGTCTCCGCAACGACCTGACCGAGGAGGCCCTCGGCACGTGGCCGCCTTTCCCGCTGAACTGGGCCTATCGCTGGCGCCAGGAGGGATCGCCTGACGTCACGGACCGAGAGAGCGTGCGGACGCCGTTCCGCCGGCCCGTGCCGCCCGCCGGCGACGACGCCTTCGCGGTCGAAGTCGTGGCGCCCGAGCGCCTAGGCGCGTTTGTCCTCCGCATCACGCTGGTCCAGGAAGGGCTGCGATGGCTCGACCATGCCGAGACGCCGGCGTGTGCCGAGACACCGGTCATCGTGACGGACGCGGACCCAGCATAGGTCGGGACGCGATCGGCACTGCGGGGGGGCTTGCGCCGACTGGGGAGGCGGCTGATACTGGCTGACAGAGCGCGCCGGGCCTGAAGGCCCGGCCTACATTCTGAAACGCGCTCCCAGCGCGGCCAGTCGTCAACGAGGCTATTCCTGCCATGAGACGGTTCGATCCCATCGAGTCTCTTGCCAATCTTCGTCATGAGTTCGGCGAACACGGCGGCGTCAACATGTCCGTGGAGGCGAGCACCACCTTCACGGTCATCGAACCGACAACCATGCCGGAAATATTCCAGGGGCATTTGGGCCCGGACGCCGGTGGATGCTATCTCTACGGGCGGCACTTCAACCCCACGGTCTATGTCCTCGGGCGCCAGATCGCCGCGTACGAGGGCGCACAAGCGGGCTACTGCACCGCCAGCGGGCTCTCGGCGATCGCCTCGGTCATCCTGCAGCTTTGCAACAGCGGCGACCGCATCGTGGCGGAGCGCACCATCTACGGCGGCACCTTCGCCCTCCTGAACGAGTACCTGCCAGCCAAGGCGAACATCCACACGACCTTTGTCGACGTTGGGGACCTGGCCGCGGTCGATCGCGCCTTCACGACGGGGACGAAGGTGCTCTATTGCGAGACGCTGTCGAATCCCACGCTTCGGGTGGCCAATCTGCCTGAGCTGGCGGCGATCGCGCACGGCCACGGCGCGATGCTGGTCGTGGACAATACCTTCACGCCGCTGATCGTGGCGCCGATCCAGCACGGGGCGGACGTCGTCGTGCACAGCCTGACCAAATTCATGAACGGCGCCAGCGACCATATCGCGGGCGCGGTCTGCGGAAGCACGGAGTTCATCATGAAGCTGATGGACCTCCACACCGGGTCCCTGATGCTCCTGGGGCCGACGATGGATCCGCAGGTGGCCTTCGATATCAGCCTGCGGTTGCCGCACCTGGGCCTGCGCATGGCCGAGCACAGCCGCCGCGCGAGCGCGCTGGCCACACGGCTCTCCAACCTCGGGTTGACGGTCGGATACCCGGGCCTGCCCGACCATCCCGACGCCGGCTTGCTCAGGCGACTGTTCAATCCGGACTTCGGGTGCGGCGGCATCCTCACGCTCGACCTCGGCACGCGAGAGCGGGCGTTCGAGTTCATGGGCCTCCTGCAGAACGAGCATCGCTTTGGCCTGATGGCGGTCAGCCTGGGCTTCAGTGAGACACTGATGTCCTGTTCAGCCGCCTCCACCAGCAGCGAAATGCCGGAAGACGAGCTCACGAGGGCCGGAATCAAGCCGGGCCTCGTCCGGCTTTCGATCGGCTATACCGGTTCGTTGGAGCAACGCTGGACGCAGCTCAGGTCCGTGCTCGAGGAACTGGGCCTGATGGCCGCGGTTCCGTGCTGAGCGGTCATCCGGCCTCCACCAACGTCAACGCGAAGCCGGAGTCCTGCCACTGGCCGGCCACGCGGAAGCCGGCGCGATCCAGCATCGGCGCGAGATCGGCGACGCGGTACTTATAGGAACTCTCCGTCCAGATCGACTCGCCGGCTTCGAACGTGATGTCCATCCGGGACGCGCGTACCTGCACGCGTTGTCGCGTCTCGCTGACCAGGTGCATCTCCACGCGGGACGCCGCCGCGTTCCAGACAGCGCGGTGCGCGAACTGGTTCACGTCGAAATCGCCGCCCAATTCGCGGTTGACGCGTACCAGCAGGTTGCGATTGAACGCCGCGGTCACCCCGAGCGGATCGTCGTAGGCGAGCAGCAACTCGGCCTCGGGCTTCACCAGATCGGTGCCGAGCAGCAGCGCATCACCCGGCCGCAGTGCGGCGCGGACGCTGCGCAGCAACGCGTCGGTGCCCGGCGGATCGAAATTGCCGATGTTCGATCCCAGAAACACGACGAGGGTCTGGCCGGCCGCGTCACCCGCTTGCCGGATCGCCGACAGCCCCGTCTCGTACGTCGTCTGATGCGGGACCACGGTCAGCGACGGCAGCACGGCCAGCGCGCTGCGCCGCGGTGTCGAGCGCCGCGGGCGAGACGTCCACCAGATGCACCGTCACATCGCGTCCGGGCCCGCCAGCCAGCAGCGTGACGAGTTTGTCGCCGCTGCCGGGCCCGAGCTCCACGACGGTGGACACGGGCCTGAGGCGGCTGAAGATGTCGCCGGCGTATTCGCTCAGCAGAGACTGTTCGATCGTCGCGATGCGGTACCACGGCAGCCGGCAAATCGCCTCGAACAGCGACGAGCCGAGTTCGTCGTACAGGTAGCGGGATGGCAACTGGCGGGGGCTCTGCGCCAGGTAGTACGCGACGTCGTCCGCGAACGCCTGGCGGCTGGCGTCAGTCGGACGTGACGCAACGGAACGTGGCATAGACATAGGGATAGCGTGTTCGAAACCAGTTACGGAACGTCGGCCGCAGCAAGGCGTGCGCCGTGACCGGCGACGCTCCTTTCATGACGACGTGCTCGCCATCGAAAAAGTCCGCGGAGTACTCAGGATACGACGCCATCGCGCGGAATCCCGGGAACGGCGCGAACGCGGTGCTCGTCCATTCCCAACCGTTGCCCACGAGATCCTCCACGCCCCAGGCGCTGGCCCCGCCGGGGTGGCTGCCGGCCGGCTCGGGATCCCAGCTCGAGAAGTCGAAGACGCCGTGACGAGGCGCCGGGGCGTCACGCCCCCACGGATGATCCCGCTCGCCTGCCGGCGATCCGTAGGCCGCCCGCTGGAACTCGCCCTCCGTCGGGAGGCGCGCGCCGCGCCATCGCGCGAACGCCGAGGCTTCCGCCTGACTGACATAGACCGGCCACGACGCCGGCAATGGGATCAGCCCGAACATCCCGCGCCAGAACCAGGCCTCGCCGATCCGCTCCCAGAACAGCGGATGCGCCAGCCCTTCCGCCTTGAGCCAGTGCCAGTCGTTCGGCGCCCACCATCGCTCGTCGCGATAGCCGCCCGCCTCCACGAACTCGAGAAACCGTTCATTGGTCACGTCGTGGCGCTCGATCGCTGAAGCCCGGCACCATCATCGAACAGGCGGGATGTTCATTGTCCCAGCCGAACTGTGCGGCCTCTCGATCGACGCCCAGCGTCGCGCGTCCTTCCGGAACCTCGATCCACTCGGCGGGCGCCGGCGCGCCGTCCGTGCGGGGGCGATGGCCTGCCGGCGCGGTCTTCTGCGCGAATGCCAGACGATGCCACATGTACAGAAGCGTTTCCTGGTGCATTTCCTCGTGCTCGAGAATGGCGAAGACCGCCTCGGCTCGGTCGAGCACGGGATGACCGGGCACGTCGAGATCAGCCTGCTGGAGGGCGTCGATGACGAGCCGATCCGCCTCGTTGGCGAAGGCTCGAACCACCTCGCGGGATGGCCATTGGGCCTGGGGATCCGGCGCGAGCGCGTGCGCGGCCGTTGATTCATGCGGATCGATCCCGCGCGCGAAGAGACGCTCCAGATCCGGATCGATGCTCGGTCCGCCGAGGCCCTTCCTGACCAGCGTGTTGAAGCTGAAGCCGGGCAGGTGGCCTTCGTAAAACACGATCGGATGCCGAAGCGCGATCGGCTGACTGTAGTACGCGTCGTCCGACAGCAGCGCGAACAGCGCGCGCGACCGCTCGCGATTCCGGCGATAGCGGTCCACGAGGTCCACCCGCGAGAGCGGCCCGACGCGCGCGTCAGTACTGGACAACCTGGTCGTCCGGATAGCAGTAGAGCCAGCGCTCGCCCGGCTCGGCCGAGGCGATCACCGGATGGCCCGTCGCCTTGGCGTGCCTGGACGCGTGCTGGTTGGGGGAACTATCGCAGCACAGCGTCACGCCGCACTGCTGGCACGTGCGGAGGTGCACCCATGTCCCGCCGATTTCGAGGCATTGCTCACAGACCTGGCGCGTCGGGTGCCTAACGTCCGTGACGGCGCGCAAATGCGCGCAGGGCGGTCGTTGTGTCATGACAAATCCCAGTATACGCGGCCAATTGGAGCCCCAGGGCCTTCAGACCCGGGGCGTTCGCTCTCAGCGGGCCGCGCCGATCGTCGCCATCCAGATGTCGGCCTGCCCCCGGCCCACGGCCACATACAACGTGCGTTGATCGGGCGACACCACGACGCCGAGACCGAGCGACAGGCCGCTGGCGAGTTCCGTCCGGCGACCGGTATCGACGTCCATCAGCGCGATCTTCGTCCCGTCGGCGTCGGCGAAGACGACGCGCCGGCTGTCCTGCAGCCACGCGGGCCACACGAGGGACCCTCTGACGAGGATGGACCGCACGACCTTGCGCGACGCCAGATCGAAGACCCCGATGCCCGTCGTCGATCCGCTTGCATTGGCGAGGGTGCCCAGCCAGCGCTTTCCGTCGGGCGACCACTTCGATGGCACCAGCCAGCCCCCGTCCGGCAGGCGCAGATCGTAGGATTCAGGCTTCTGGTCCTTCCAGGGCCGCCGCGGATCGACGACGAGTGTCTCCGGCGCGCGCGACCGGCTCGCCAACAGGCGGTCGCCCGAAGGCGAGTAGCCCGGATACAGGAGGTTCTGGTTGTTGCCGCCCTGGCTTTCCGTGACCTGACGCAAGCCGCTGCCATCCGGCTTGACCGTGAAGATGTTGTAGTTGTTCGATCGGTTCGAGTAGAACGCGATCTCCTTGCCGTCCGGCGAGAACACACCCGCGCGATCGCGAAACGCGTCGTCGGTCAGCCGCCGCAGTTCCGAGCCGTCGGTACGCACGACGAAGACGTCTTCCTGGTGTTCGCCGAAGTTCCACAACACCAGCCACTGGCCGTCGGGCGACACGCCGGATGGAGCCATGCTCCCGGATCGGTCGAGGATCAGCTTGAGCGGACCGGCCTTCTCCGCCACCGGATCGAACGGGATCGCCGCAGGATTGACCGAGAATTCCGCCGATCGAAACACGAGGCGGCGTCCGTCGTTCGAGAGGCTCGGCTCATCGGTCGTGGCGACTCCCGCCGTGACCGGCTCGGGAGGACCGGCCGGCTTGCCGGATGCTTCGCTCATCGGCACCCGCCAGATATTCATCGAGCCGCCGCGGTCGCTCGCGAAGTACAGGTAGCGGCCGTCGGCCGACCACTTCGGATTCCAGTCAATCGCGGCGTCGGACGTCACGGCCACGCGCGGCCCGCCGGCCGCCGGCATGGTGAAGATGTCGCGCTGGCCCGTGTCCACCGCCCAGTAGGCAATCTGCTGGCCCGAAGGCGACCACGATGGCTGCACGCCGTCGCCGTCCGACAGTTTCACGGGCGTGCCGCCCTTGGCGTCGACGATCCACAACACGCTGGTGGTCCCACGCGACTGGGGCACGGAGATCGCTTCCGTACAGAACACGAGGCGCTGGCCATCGGGCGACCAGGCTGGATGGAACCCGAAGTCCGTCACGCGGCGTGTGGATTCGCCGGTCGCGCCGGTGATGAAGATCCCGCCGTTGGCGGACGCTTCATGAAAGGCGATCGAGGCGCCGTCAGGCGAAAACGCCGGCGCGCCTTCCGCGAGTGTGGCATCACCCGCGACCAGGATCGGATTCCGGCCCCCGATCCGCTGCACGAAGATGTCCGGCGAGCCGCGTCGCGCGCTCGTGAACGCCACGGACTGGCCGTCGGACGAGATGGCGGGCTCGCTTTCCACGCCCGAGTCGTCGGTCAATTGCTGGAACGAGATCGACGCGGGGGCGCCGGCGGATCCACCGGCGAGGAGTCGGCCGGCGACGAAGGCGGCGGCCATCAGCGCCAGCGCCCCGACTGCAGCGCCGATCGGCACCACGCGCGGCCGCGCCGGGGCCGCGGGCAGCGTCACGGCCGCCTTCGGCGTCGACCCGCCCGCTGCGGTGGTTCCCGACAAGGCCTGCAACGCGAACGCCAGGTCACGCGCGGACTGGAACCGTTCATCCGGCCGCTTCTCGAGGCAATGGCGGATCACGGACTCGAGGCCGGCCGGCAGCGCCACGCCGCTCTCGGGCATCACGTCGGCGGGATCCTCGCGGAGGATCGCGGTCATCGTTTCGGCCGCGGTCTCGCGCTCGAACGCGCGGCGGCCGGTGACCAGTTCGTAGAGCACGCATCCCAGCGAGAACACGTCCGATCGGTGATCGGCGGGCTGCCCTTTGACCTGCTCCGGCGACATGTAACCGACCGTACCGAGCACCGTGCCCGGGTCGGTGCGCCGCAACGCGGTCGCCGAATTCGCATCATCACCCGCGATCGACAGCGGCCCGGCCAGGCCGAAGTCGAGGATCTTCACGCGGCCGTCCTGCGTGATGAAGAGGTTCTCGGGTTTCAGGTCGCGATGGACGATGCCGCGTGCGTGCGCGGCCGCCAGACCGTTGGCGACATCCGCGCCAACCTGAACCACCTTCTTCGGCGGGATCGGTCCGTCGGCCAACCGTTCGCGCAGCGTGGCGCCCTCGAGCAACTCCATGACCGCGTACAACGCGCCGCCGGACGCATCACGCCCGAAATCGTGGATGGCCAGAATGTTGGGATGTGACAACGCGGCGACGGCTTTGGCTTCGCGCTCGAACCGCGCCAGCGCGTCCGGATCGGATGCCAGATGCGGCGGCAACACCTTGATGGCGACGTCACGGTCGAGTTTGGTGTCCCGAGCGCGGTACACCTCGCCCATGCCGCCCGCGCCAAGCGGGCCAAGAATTTCGTACGAGCCGAGACGTGCGCCAACCGTTAAGGACATTGTGAGGTGGGTGCGATTATAGCTGACTTCCAGGGAGTAGAATCCCATCGCCGATGCCCACCCCCCATCCGCGCCTGTCGCTGATCCGCTCGTACACCTGGGCGGACCTGCTCACGCTGGCGAATGCGAGCTGCGGGACGATCTCCGTGTGCGATGTCCATCCCTTTTCGCTGCTCTTCGCCGTGAGCGGCAGCCTGATGATCAGCACGATCAAGGTGCCCAAGCCGTGATCGGAGGCCGCCTCCTCGACCGGATTGGCCTCACGCGGCCCGAGACGCGCGCGTGGGCGATGTACGACTGGGCCAACTCCGCCTTCCAGTGCACGATCATCACGGCGGTCTTCCCGATCTACTACGCGAAGATCGCCGCCGCCGGCCTGCCGCCAGGCGTGCCCCTCGCCCGCCTGGCCTGGGCGACGACGATCGCGCTGACGATCATCGCGCTGATCTCCCCGGCGCTCGGGGCCTTTGCCGATTTCGCCGGCGCGAAGAAGCGCCTGCTCGCGGCCTTCATGACCATCGGCGTCTCGGCGACGGCCGCGATGTTTTTCATCGGCACCGGCGAGTTTCATCTCGCGGAGTGGCTGTTCGTCATCGCGAACATCGGGATCTCCGGCAGCTTCGTGTTCTACGACTCGCTGCTGCCCCACATCGCGTCGGACCAGGAAATGGACCGCGTGTCGAGCGCGGGCTACGCGCTCGGGTACGTCGGCGGCGGCCTGCTGCTCGTGATCAACCTGCTGTGGATCATGAAGCCGGGCTGGTTTGGCCTGCCCGACGCCGCCTTCGCCGCGCGCCTGTCGTTCCTGAGCGTGGCGGCGTGGTGGGTCGCCTTCTCGATTCCGATGTTCCGGCGCGTCAGTGAGCCGCCCGTGAAGCCGGGTGCCGCCGCCCTGGCGGCGGGCAATATCGTGCGCGCGTCGTTCGTCCAGTTGTTTGACACGCTCCGCGAGCTGCGCAAGTTCCGGCACGCCGCGCTGATGCTCCTGGCCTTCCTGATCTACAACGACGGGATCGGGACGATCATCCGGATGGCGGGCGCTGTACGGCAGCGGCGAGATGCACCTCCCGGAGAATGCGTTGATCGGCGCGATTGTCATGGTGCAGTTCGTCGGCATTCCCAGCGCGGTGCTCTTCGGGAAGCTGGCGGATCGCATCGGCGCCAAGCGCGCCATCTTCCTGTCGCTGGTCGTCTACGTGATCATCAGCATCCTTGGCTATCGCATGACGACGGCCTGGGAGTTCTACCTGCTCGCGTTCCTGGTCGGCACCGTGCAGGGCGGCAGCCAGGCGCTCTCGCGGTCGCTGTTTGCGACGATGGTCCCGCGCCACAAATCGTCGGAGTTCTTCGGCTTCTTCGCGGTGTTCGAAAAGTTCGCCGGCATCTTTGGACCGGCGGTCTTCGCGGCGACGGCGATGCTGACCGGGTCCGGCCGCAGCGCGATTCTCTCGCTCATCGTGTTCTTCGTCGCCGGCGCGGTGCTGCTGGCGCGGGTTGACGTCGAGGCCGGACAGCGCGCCGCGCGGGAACCGGCGTAGTTCACCGCCTGGAAATCGCCTGCCCCGGCGGGGTCACGTGGGCGGCAGCCGCGTTTCGCGCAGTAACAGTCTCTGGGCCTCTCGCATCAGCGCCTGCAGGTCCGGATCCGGGTCTGCCCGGGCCCAGGCCTGCTTCATGAACGCCTTGGCCTGGTCGATGTGGCCGACCTTGAAGTTCGCCATCGCGAGGATCGCGCTCCGTCTCGCGTCGGTGAGTCCATCGGACTGCAGCGTCGTCACGCAGCGCTCGTACTCGCCGAGGCGGTACGCCGCCAATCCGAGGGTCGTGGTGTACGCCGCCTTCCATGGCGCCCCCCGGTGGGCCGTTTCCGCGAAACCGAATGCCTCGCGATAGGCCTCTGGCGTGCTGCCAGCGGACATGGCGATCTTCCACGCCCGCGTGTTGAGCCCGTCGTGCAGGAACTCGACCTTCACGGTCGCCGCGAACTCTTCGGGCGACAAACTTTCCCGAAGGTAGATGCTCTCGCCGTCCGAGGTGGCGATGCGCACGGAATCCGGACTGATGGCCAGGCCGACCGCCCGGTGAGCGCCATGCCGGATGACGTAGAACTCGTCGGCGGCATCGGCGTCCCAAATCTGAACGGACCCGTCATAGGAGACGATGGCCAGCCGCCCGCTGTCCGGGGTAAACGCGACTTTCGCCACACCAAAGGTCTGTTGCGGCGTGACGCCGATTTGTTGCTGCAGCTGGGCGTCCCAGACGTGGGCCATCGACACGCGCGAACCCGCGAGCGCCACGCGACGGCCGTCGGGACTGATGGCCACGGACATGGCCGCTTCGCCGTCGCAGCCATCGACTTGCGAGACAATCGTTCCCGCACGCCAGTCCCAGCGATGGACGGTCTTCCGGAGCCCTGAGGGTTGGGCCGGTAACGACTGGAGTCCTGAGCCGATGATGGCGATCGCGCCATCGGACGTGAAGACGGCGGCGTTGGTTTGTTCCGCCACTTCGACGTGGGCCAATTCCAGACCCGACCCGGCATCCCAAATGCGGGCGGTCTTGTCCCTCGAAGTGGTGATGACCGTCGTCCCGGTCGGGCCGAACGTCAGGGAGGTCACCGCCGCCTTATGGCCCGTCATCGTCGCCAGCACTCGTCCGGTCTCGAGGTCCCAGACACGCGCGCTCGATCCGACGACGCCGCCGAGTCGCGTGCCGGTCGGATCGAAGACCGGCGACACGATCGCGGCGCCCGAACTGTCACGCACGATCCTGTCAACCTGCCGGGCGGCCACATCCCAGATGCTCACATGGCCGTCCTTGTGGCTGACGGTCAGCAGGCGGCGCCCGTCCTGGCTGAACGCCTGCACTTCCTCGTCTCTCGCTGCAAGGGTGGCCAGTCCGCTGCGAGGTGACGCGTTCCAGACCCTGACCGTCGATCCATTGACCGAGTGCTCGCCCGTCACGAGTCGTTGACCGGAGGGGATCAAAGGCGAGTGACGACAGGTCCTGTACATTCGACGCCGGCAGGACGGCCGTGGCGATCTCGGCCCCAAAATCCCAGATCCGCACGCTCCGGTCGTCGGACGCCGACGCCAGTCTCGTCCCGTCGGGATTGAAGGCCACCGCCAGGATCGAACCGGAATGTCCCGCCAGCAGCCGCGGATCGCCGCCGGCGCGCAGATCCCAGATTCGGATGGTCTTGTCGTCAGCCGACGCGGCGAGCCGCGCGCCGTCCGGGCTGAAATCCATCGCGTTCGCGCCATCCCGTTGAACCACCCGACCGACGGTCCCCGACGCGATTTGCCAGACCTTCACGGTGTCCGCTGTGGAGGCGGCCAGTCGCCGGCCGTCCGGGCTGAAGATCACGTGCGCGGTCTCCTGAACGTCCGTGAGCGTGGCGATCTCACGGCCGCCGGTCGTGTCCCAGACATGAATGCCGCTGCTCTTGGAGCCGACGGCCACGCGAGTGCCATCGCGGCTGAATGCGGCGCAGGTGGCCTCGCTCCGGAGCCCGGTCAGCGTGGCCACACTTCGACGCGAGGCCGGCTCGATCAACTCGAGTTCAAACCCGGAATTCGTCGGGGCGCTCATGACGGCCAGCGTGGCGCTTGGCGCCAACGCGAGCATCGACGTCCCGAAACCGGCGTAGACCCCGATCGCCAGGTATGAACTTGCATCCCACACGTGCACCGCGTTCTCGGCGCCCAGGAACATCTGCCGGCCATCGGCACTGTAGGAAAGCGAGAATGTCCGCACCGGAAGGTCCTGGGGAGAACCATCGGCCCGAAGCGTCGCCAGCGGGGGCTCCGAGCCCAGATAGAGGTGGCGCCATTCCCAGCCGCGCAGTTTCGGATCGGCCGCCTCAAGGGCCCGCCGTGCGCCCAGTGGATCCAGTTGCTCGATACTGTCCGAGGCTGACCTGATGTTGGTGCGGTAGTCCGGGCGCTGTCCCGCGTTCTCGGCCGGGCTGTTGATGCTCGAACCGAGCGCCAGTCCGGCCAGGAGCGCCGCAGCCACCAAGCCGATGGCGACGACGGCACCGCGGCGCCGGCGCACGAACTTCCGCAGCCGATAGGCGGTCGACGGAGGCCGAGCGACGACAGGTTGGTCGGCCAGGTGGCGGGTGATGTCGGCCGCCAGTTCCGATGCGGAGGGATACCGCCTGGCCCGGTCTTTCTCGAGCGCGCGCAGGGTGATCCAATCGAGATCGCCGCTCAGTTCACGCGCCAGCGATCGCACGGTGGCCTGGTGGCGGCTCGCCACGTCGCCGGCCTTCGCACCCAGGGTCGTGAGCTTCGTGCTCGGCTTCTCGGGCTCCTCTTCGCGGATGATCCGCAGCAGTTCCGTGTGGCCCACCTCCCGCAGACGCGTCGACTCAAACGGAACGCCGCCCACCAGTAACTCATAAAGCAGAACCCCGAGCGAGTAGACGTCGGTGGTCGCATCGACATCGCGTGCGTTCGTCTCCGCCTGCTCCGGGCTCATGTACTCCGGCGTGCCGATGAACTGCCCATGTTGCGTGAACGGCGTCCGGTCGGCCGGGCGCTGACCGGTCGCCTTCGCGACGCCAAAATCGATGACCTTTGGCACCGGCTGTCCGTCCTGCACCGTGACGAGCACGTTGGACGGTTTTAAGTCGCGATGAACCACGCTCTTCTGGTGTGCGTGCTGGAGAGCTCCGCACACCGTGGTGAAGAGCCCCAATCGCGCGGCGGTCGACAAGCACTGCTGATCGCAGTACGTCGTGATGGGCACGCCCGGCACGTACTCCATGACGAAGTAGGGCCGGCCGTTCGCCGTCGTGCCCGCGTCGAAGACCGACGCGATGTTCGGGTGCTCCATCAGGGCGAGCGCCTGGCGTTCCGCTTCGAATCGGGCGACGACCTCCCGGGTGTCCA
This sequence comes from uncultured Acidobacteriota bacterium, assembly GCA_963751445.1. GTDB lineage: Bacteria > Acidobacteriota > Vicinamibacteria > Vicinamibacterales > SCN-69-37 > DASUGC01. Next base: position 691,601 of record CAVVUL010000011.1, read on the forward strand.
TGCCGGGCTTGATGACCTTGATCGCGACCCGCCGTTGCAGCGGCGCCGCCTGTTCGGCGAGATACACGATGCCCATGCCGCCTTCGCCGATCGTCCCCACGATTCGGTAGGGCCCGATGACATCGGGCGGCTCCAACTGGCTGGTGCCGGCGGCGGCAGAGGAAGCGGCGGTGTGCTCTTCCGCCAGGGCCAGGCCGATCAGGCAGGCGGGACACAGCCCCGCCGGACCGGGCGGACTCATCGGGCGCCCACAGGAAGAACAGCGCTCGGAGTCAGTCACGAATCCGCCCCACCCTGCTGTATGAAGTAAAGTGCCGGCGGTATTCCGGGAGTGGCACCTTGACTCCCACGCGGGCGACCACATAATGCCACGGTTGAGACGGTGAATGACGGAGTCCCCTAGACGATTCGCGACGACCCGGTGGAGCCTGGTCAGAGAGGCCGGGCATCCTGGCGCGCCGGAAGGTGCAGCCGCGCTCGCGGCGCTCTGTGAGGCCTACTGGTTCCCGGTCTACGCCTACATCCGGCGCACCGGCAAGTCGGGCGAGGACGCGCGCGACCTGACCCAGGCCTTTTTCGCGCGCATGATCGAGAAGAACGACGTGAGCGACGCGGACCCGGCGCGCGGGCGCTTTCGCACCTTCCTGCTGACGTCCGTCCGCCACTTCCTCGCCAACCAGCACGATGCCGCGACGGCCCAGAAGCGCGGCGGCGGCGCGACCCATCTGCCCATTGAAGTCCAGGACAGCGAGCGTCGCTACGCGTACGAGCCGGCCGATCATCAGACGCCCGAGTTGGTATTCGAGCGCCGGTGGGCCCTCGCCGCACTCGACGCGGCCATGGCCCGGGTGGCGCAACGGTACGCCGACGGCGATCGGCGGCGGATCTTCGACGAACTTCGTCCGTGCATGACGGGCGCCGAGCCACCGTCCTACGCCGCCATGGCCACCAGGCTGGCGACGACGGAAGCGGCGCTGCGGATCGCGATGCACCGCCTTCGACGAGCGTTCCGAGACGCGTTGCGCGATGTGATTGCGGAGACCGTCGAACACCCGGAGGACGTGGACGACGAATTGCAATACCTGCTGACCGTGGTGTCGCGGTAGACCCCCGTAACGAACCTCTCCACTGGCTTCATTAGAGGGTCAAGAGGGGTGCCCTGCATGATCCGACCTGTGACCAGCCTCATGTTTTTCTTCTTCGTCGCGACGTCGATGGCGGCAGCTGCGTTCGCACAAGGCCCTGGCGCCCCTGTGTCGCCAGCCGGGATGGTCACCTTTCGACCCGCGGAAGCGAAGCCGGCCGGGCTCCCAGTTTCGCCGGCCGCGCTCGCAGGGTTCGTCGGTGGGCAGACGCTCACTCAGCCAGAGTGGCAGCGGCAGTACGACGCCGCACGGAAACGCCGCAAGAGCGGGCAAACCAAGGTCTTGATCGGCGTCGGCCTGGGCGTTGGAGGAGCGGTCATGATCGGCTACGGGATGGCAAACATGATGATATTCCCGGAGTCTAACTGCGGCGGGTCGTGCCACGGGCAGGAAGCCTTGGCCGTGGCCGGGGCTGCAGCGGCCGTGGGCGGCTGCGTGTCGTTCTGGTGGGGCATCATGGACTGGGGTCAGGGCAATGGAGCCATCAACAGGCTCGAGGCAGCCAAGCCGACGGGCGGGCGGGCCCACACGGTCAACCTGACCGAACACCAGGCCCTGCAATTTTCACTGGGCGCGCGAGCGAGCATCGGCTACCGCGTGGCGTGGTAGGCGCGGAGGCCCCGCGGGCCTGACGCCCGGTGTAGCATTCGAGCTATGCGTCCACGTGCCGTCACTCCCCTGCTCCGAACGTTCGTCGGCCTTGGCGTCGCGCTCTGTCTAGCGCCCATCGTCGGTCTTGCCAGTCGGCAGGCGGCCGCGCCCCGCACCGGCCCCGGTCCCCGCTTCGAGGTTCGCTTCAGCGCCGACGCGCGCAAGGAACCGCTGACCGGCCGCGTCTACGTCGCGATCAGCAAGGTGAACACCCGGCCGCCGATTGACCAGACGAGTCCGACCGGGGTGCCGCTGTTTGCGGTGGGCGTCGAGAACCTCGCGCCCGGGCAACCTGCCGTCATCGACGCGACGACGTTCGGCCACCCGGTGCAGAGCCTGCGCGACATCCCGGCCGGCGACTACTGGGTTCAGCCGTTCGTCAACGTCTACACGAAGTTCGTGCGCGCCGACGGCCATACGGTGTGGCTGCACATGGATCAGTGGGAGGGCCAGAACTGGAAGCGCTCGCCCGGCAACATTTCGGGCACGCCCGTGCAGGTGCACTTCGATCCGGCCTCATCGACGCCCATCGCGCTCGTCGCCGACAAGGTCATTCCGCCGATTCCGGCATCGATCGACACCGATTCCGTCAAGTACATCAAGTTCCAGAGCCAGATTCTCAGCACGTGGTGGGGCCAGCCGATCTATCTCGGCGCGATCGTGCAATTGCCGCCCGGCTACGACACGCATCCCGACGTGAAGTACCCGATCGTCTATAACCAGGGACATTTCCCGAGCGGCGGCGGTCCTTCGGCGGGATCCGGCCAGGGCGGCGCGGGACGAGGCGGCGGACGTGGCGCGCAACCAGGTGCGGCGTCGACCGAACCGGCGCCGCGCATGATTCAGGTGTCACTGCAGCATCCGTCGCCCTACTATGACGACTCGTACGGCGTGAACTCCGAGAACAACGGCCCGTACGGCGACGCGATCATGCAGGAACTGATTCCGGCGATCGAGTCGAGGTTCCGCGTCATCCGCGAACCGTGGGCGCGCATGCTCACCGGCGGATCGACCGGCGGCTGGATCGCGCTCGCGCACCAGGTCTTCTATCCTGATTTCTACGGCGGCGCGTTCGCGTCGTGCCCCGATTCGGTGGACTTCCGCTATCACCAGATCGTGAACATTTACTCGGACGCGAACGCCTACTGGGTGGAGAAGGGCTGGTCGAAGATCGACCGGCCCAACACCCGCACGCCGGACGGCAACGTGACGTCCACGATGAGCCACGAGAACTGGTTCGAACTCGTGCAGGGCGACCACTCGCGATCCGGCGGCCAGTGGGACATCTGGGAGGCCACCTACAGCCCGGTCGGGCCGGACGGCTATCCCGTGCCGATCTGGAACAAGAAGACCGGCGAGATCGACAAGAAGGTCGCCGAGTACTGGAAGCAGCACTACGACCTGCGCCACATCGTCGAAACCAACTGGGCGACGCTCGGACCGAAGATCGCCAACAAGATCAACATCTACGTCGGCGACGCGGACACGTACTACCTGAACATGGGCGTGCACATGTTCGACACCTTCATCAAGGCCGCGAACAATCCGAAGTGGACGGGCGAGATCGTGTTCCAGCCGATGGCCCCGCACTGCTGGGGCCCGCGCGGCGCGGAGATGACGCAGAAACTGGTGGCGCAGATCGAGAAGTACGCGCCAGCGGGCGCGGATTTGAAGAACTGGAAGTACTGACACCCAATGCATGCCCGTGGCGTTGGCCTCACACGACCGCTGGCGGTCGGCCTTGCGCTCGCCTTCGTCGGCGTCACCGGCGCCGCGACCACGACAGTCTCAAGGTCGGCACCCAGGCCGCAGGCGCAGTCAGCACAACCGCTGTCGCCCCAGGCGACAAACGAGTTTGCCGCCGCCTGGGCGCAGCAGCCGCGTGTCGATGTGGGGATTCCCGCCGCCGGCGCCAAGGTCGTGGTCGTCAAGTTCAATGACTATCAGTGCCCGCCGTGCGCCGCGACGCACGCCTGGTACAAGCCGGTGCTCGAACGCATCGAGAAGACCAATCCCGGCGCGGTGAAGGTCGTCTTCAAGGACTGGCCGTGGAACCCCAAGTGCAACTTCAACCTCGCGCCAGGGGTTCCGCCGGAACATCCGGCGGCCTGCGAAGGCGCGGCCGCGGTGCGCATGGCCCGCGAGCGCGGGAAGGCCAAAGAAGTTGAAATGCAGGAGTGGCTGTATGCGAATCAGCCGACGCAGGCCCCAGCGACCGTCCGGGCGGCCGCCGAGCGGATTCTGGGGATCCAGACCTTCGATGCGGAGTACGCGCGCAAGCTGCCGGATATTCGCAAGGACGCGACCGACGGCGCCGCGCTCCACATCGACAGCACGCCGACGTTCTTCATCAACGGGGTGCGGATCGGCGCGATTCCGGCCGCGTACTTCGAGCTGGCCATCCAGCTGGAACTGAAGAAGGCCGCCGGCCGGTAGGAGCTGCGCCCCGGACCTATTGATCGACGCCGCCCCGTGCTACTCTCCCCCTTTCCGGAGAGTCCCCATGCGCCATGTGCGTCTCGTTGTTGCGATCGGCGTGGCAGCCCTGTTGGCCGTCAGCGCTGCCCCGAAGGCTTCTCAACCCCAAAACGCCGCGACCTCCGCGGGCCCGACGATCAGTCAGTTTCTGGGCGCGGCATCGCCGATCGAGCTGGTCTCGGCGAAGCGGGCCGATCGCATCGCCTGGGTCGCCTACGACCAGGGCAAACGGAACGTCTTCACGGCCGCCGCGCCGGCGTTCACGCCGGTGCGTCTCACGTCGTACCTCAAGGACGACGGCGTGGACCTGACGGGCCTGGAGATTTCCGACGACGGGTCGACGGTCGTGTTCGTGCGCGGCACTTTTGCAAACCGCGACGGCTGGAACGCGAATCCGTCCGGCGATCCCAACGGCGGCGAGGAGGCCCTCTGGGCCGCGAAGGTCGCGACGCCGGGCGTGTCCTGGCGCGTGGGCAGGACGGCGAGTCCCGTGCTCGCACCCGACGGCAGTTCGGTGTTGTGGGTGGACGGCGGCCAGATCTTTCGCGCGAAGTTGCCCGCGCCCGCCGGCGCGAGCGACATGGATCGCGGCGACACGCCGTTCATCAGGTCCTGGGGCACGAACAGCACTCCCGTGTGGTCGCCGGACGGATCGAAGATCGCGTTCGCGTCGAACCGCACCGACCACGGCTTCATCGGCCTCTACGACATGGCGACGCGCACCGTGAGCTATATGGATCCGACGACAGACCGCGACACCAATCCGGCGTGGCTCGATCGCACCCATCTGTTGTTCGTGCGGCGGCCGGGCGCGGCGTTCGGCCAGCAGTCGCAGCCGTCTGGCGGCGGTATCGGCCTGCCGGCGGGACCCGCGTACGTCCCGCCGACGGGCGGAGCCGCGGCTGGACGCGGTGGCGGCGGACGCGGGGGCGCGCCGCAGGGCACGCCGCCGCAAGGCGCTGCGCCGGGGGCTGCCGGGGCGGGCGCAGCTGCCGGACAGCAGGCTGGTGCAACAGGCCGCGCCGCAGCGGCCGCGGTGCCGGGCCTGATGTCGTCCACGTTCAAGGGTGGCTACACCTACTCGGTCTGGCGCGGTGATGTCACGACCAACAAGGCCGAAGAAATCTGGCACCCGGAAACAGGCGACCGGTTCACGCAGCTGCCGGCGTTCCAGGTCGTGGGCGATCACCTCGTCTTCAACGGATCGGCGGGCGGCGGCGGGCGCGGCGGTGGTGGTGGCGCGGCACGAGGCGGCGGCCCGGCGGCCGCGCCAGACGAATGGGATCGCTACTACAGCCTCAGCCTCACCTCCCCCACCGCGAAGCCGGTGGTCATCACGACGACCGACGGCATGATCGAGAACCCGACGGACGTCGCGTTCTCGGCTGACGGCAAGACGGTCTACTACTGCACGAACGCGAAGGACATCGAGCGACGCCACATCTGGGCCGTGCCGGTGGGCGGCGGCGAGCCGAAACAAATCACGACCGGCACCGGCATCGAAACGTCTCCGGCGCCGCTCGCGTCGGGCAAAGGCCTCGCCACGATCAGCGCCACGTGGAACATGCCGAACTCGGTCGGTATGTGGGACACCGGCGCCGCGGCGCAGAAGATCCTGTATCCGACGTCGCGTCCGGGCTTCCCTGCCGACGCGCACGTCGAGCCGCAGCTCGTGATCACGCAGCCGGCCGACAAGGCCTTTCAGATCCCCAATCAGGTGTTCGTACCGAAGGACATCAAGCCGGGCGAGAAGCGGCCGGCGATGATCTTCGTGCACGGCGGCCCGGTGCGGCAGATGTTGCTCGGCTACCACTACCGGTATGTCTACCATCAGTTCTACGCCGCCAACGAGTGGCTCGCGAGCAAGGGCTACATCGTGATGTCGATCAACTACCGCAGCGGCGTGGGCTACGGGCGGTCGTTTCGCAACGCGCCGCGCACGGCCGCGGCCGGCAATTCGGAATACCAGGACGTCGTCGCCGGCGCCGAGTACCTGCGCGGGCGGCCGGACGTCGACCCGAAGCGCATCGGCATCTATGGCCTCTCGTACGGCGGGTTGCTCACCGCGCAGGCACTCGCGCGCAACTCGGACATCTTCGCCCTGGGCATCGACTACGCCGGCGTGCACCTGTACGGCAGCTCGCTCGACCCGAGCACCGTCTCGTATCAGTCCTCGGCGATCTCGAACATCGACAAGTGGAAGTCGCCGGTACTGATCATCCAGGGCGACGATGACCGGAACGTCTATTTTGCGCAGACGGTCGGACTCGTCAGCCTGCTCCGCGCGCACAACGTCGAGTACGAACTGCTGGTGCAGCCGGACGATGTGCATGACTCCCTGATCCATGGGCGATGGATCGAACTGCTGGGGCGAATGGAGCAGTTCCTGAAAAAACACTTCGGGACATAGACGGTCAGTCCCTGGATTCCGGCTGCGCGAACGTGATGATGTAGCCGTCCGGGTCGGTGAACGCGAACTCGGTGACGCCATACCACTTCTTCTCGAACGGCATCACGACGGTCACGCGGTCTTTCAGCGACGCGTACGCGCCGGCGATGTCCGCCACCTCGATGAAGAGCGTCAGCGTGCCGCCGATCGGGCGGTCCTTGAACGCCGGGTATTCCGTCATCGCCGGTTCGGGCGCATTGAGGAACACCTCGACGGCGCCCGATTGTAGAATCGCAAACACGTACGGCGCCGCCTCCGGCACCGTCGTGATCACCTGAAAGCCAAGCAGGTCCCGGTACCACGCCACACTGCGCGCGACGTCGGCGACGATGAGATTGGGCGTCAGCTTCTTCAGTTCGTAGGACATAAGGAACCTCCTGGACCGGACCCTTCCGGCCCCTTGGACCTTCAGGATGCCGCGATCTGATACTGCTCGAACTTCCCGTCGGGCATGATGCGGACGGTGATGACGATCGTCTTCTGCCCGAAGCGCACCTGATAGGCGCGGAAGGTCATGCCGCCGCGTTCGGAACGTGACGTCTGCGCAAACCCGGTCGGCGTGCCGAGCGGCGCCAGGCTGGCCGCCATGTCCGCAATGGCCTGATCGGCGAAGTAGGCGTTGCAGTTGGCGGTGAAGAGAGACCGATCCAGCTTCCCCTGCTGCAGACCCTCGAAGATGCCGCGGACGATTTGCTGCACTTTCGGCGCGTCAGCGTCAGACGGCGCCGTGAAGACGATCGGCAGGATGCGCCGCCCCATCTCGGCGGCCGCGCCCACGGCGTCCTGGTTGGTCAGGACGGTGATGGCCGCGCGGTCATCGGGGTAGATCACATTCTCCGCGGTGAATCCGGAGACTTCGCCGCCGTGCTCGAGACCGCGATGTCCGGCCTCGGTGATGACGCGCACGCCGAGGCCGTAGCGCGTGGACTGGCCGCTATTCAGCAGCGTTTCGGCCGCCATGGCCCGGTACGACGCCGGCTTCATCAGCTTCTGGTCCAGGACGCCGATGTTCCATCGCGCCAGATCGCTGGCGGTCATCGCCAGTTCGCCGGCCGCGAACAGCCAGCCCGCGCCCTCCTTCGGCGCCGGCCGCAACGGGCCGAGCGCAAAACGCCTATAGCCGGTCGGATCGGGCTCGGTCAGCCGACCCTTGTCGATGTCCACAACGCTTTGCATGCCGAGCGGCTTGAACACATGGTCACCGAGGAACGTGAGCAGCGGCACGCCGGAGGCCTTCTCGACGATGAGCCCGGCAATCACGTAGCCGGTATTGCTGTACTGCCACTGCGATCCGGGTTCGAAGTCGAGCGGCTTGCGCGCCCACAAATCGAGGATCTTGTCCGCGGCGACGGACTGCAGCATGAACGGCGGCACGTAATCCTGCGGCCAGTAGTCCTGGTAGCCGGACGTGTGCGACAGCAACTGTCGCACCGTCACGTCGTTCGCGCGCGTCAGCGTCGGCACGAACGTGCCCACCGTGTCGTCGAGTGACAGCTTGCCCTGCTCGGCCAGCATCAGAATGGCGGTCGCGGTGAACTGCTTGCTGATCGACCCGATGCTGTAGCGCATGTCCGGCCGGGCCGTGCGCTTCGGGCTGATGGACGCGTCGCCATACGCCTGGGCGTAGGTAATCGCGCCGTTCGTGACGACGGCGACCGACAGGCTCGGCACACCGGTCGCGGCGATCACCTGCGCCGCGGCCTCATCGATGCGCGCCCGCGCGTCGGCTGGCAGCGCCGGCGCTGGTTGCGCCGCCAGCGGCGCGAGCGCCACCACCGCCGCCGCGAGCGCGGCGGCCAGACTCATCATCCGTTTCATGATGCCCTCAGCTCACTTCACGACGATCGTCACGGTTCCTGGCGTGCTCGTCGCCGCGCCATTCGTGACCTTGTACGTGAACGTGGGCTCTCTAGGTGAACGTGTCGGTCCCGACGAAGTTGCGTTCGGCGTGTAGACGAAACTCCCGTCTGCCTTGAGCGCGACCTTGCCGTTCTTCGCATCGGCGTCCAGCACGGCCATCGGCGCAGCGGTAGCGGCGCGCCCGGTTACCGGCGTGGCGGCCGCGGCCGCCGATGCAGGCGGGTCCGGCGCGGCGACAGTCAGCGCCTTGCCCTTCTGCGCGGCGTAAACGCGGCTTTCGGCGGTCGACGCCGCGCCGGCCCCGCCGCCGCGCCCGCCGCCGCTTCCGGCGCCGCGCGCGCGGGCATGTCATCGGCCGAGAAGCGCGGCATCATCTTGTCGCGATTCGCAATCTGCAACACGACCCAGGCGGTCACCACCGACGCTTCATCACATCGTCCGGCACGATGCGCTCGTAGGTGTCGAGATTGGTGTGGTGCGTCGTGCTGTTGTACACGATGGTGTCCTGCGACGCGCCAATCCCGGGCAGGCCCGCCTGATTGAAGGACGTGCTGTCGGTGCCGCCCGTCGCGCGGCTGGTCGTCGTGGACGCGCCGAACACGCCCCACTCCTCGAACGGCTTCAGGAACTGCGCGAGGACGATGCCGGCCTGCGGCGGTCCGAAGATCGAGGCGCCGCGAATGCGGCCGGTGCCGGTGTCGACATTCCAGTACACGCTGAGCTTGGCCAACTCGGGCTTCGGCGTTCGGCCATGCCGAAGTGCTGGTCGACGTAGGCGATGGATCCGAGCAGCCCCTCTTCCTCACCGCTCCAGAGCGCGACGCGGATGGTGCGGCGCGGCTTGACGCCGCTGGCCTGGATGATGCGCACCGCTTCCATCATGATCGCGCACCCAATCGCATCGTCGGTCGCACCCGTGGCGCTCGCCCACGAGTCCAGGTGCCCGCCGAGCATCACGACTTCGTCGGCCTTGTCGGTGCCGGGGATTTCCGCCACGACGTTGTAGGTCGTCTTGCCTTCGGGATAGTAGGTGTTCTGAATGTTGAACTCGACCGACACGGGCGTGCCGTCCTGGATGATCCGGAAGATACGGCCGTAGTCGTCGTTGCGGAGAATAGCGGCTGCCGGCTGCGGCGTCGCGGTGTCATAAATCTGGCCGGCGCCGTTCTGCGCGACAATCAGGCCGGGGATGCGGCCCGCGCCGCTCGCGGTGAGGCGAAGCGCCGGCATATTGTCGCGCAGCAGCGCGGTGATGCGCGCATTGACCTGGGCCGCTGACAGACGGCCTTCGGGCGTCGGCGTGGCGGCCCCGCCGCGTCCGCCGCCGGGCGCCCCGCCGACACCGCCGCGGCCACCACCGCGACCGGCCGGAGGCGGCGCATTCGGATCGGGCGGCGCGTAACGCGCCTTCACCTGTTCATCCGGTGTGCGCTTCACGACGGGCGCGAAATCCACCGGCGCATTCGGCGGCGGGCCGACCATCACGATGCCGCCCCTCACTTTCGGCGCGAGCGCCGTCAGATAGGCCGTCAGTTCGGCCTCGGTCGGATTTCCGGCGCCACGATACTGACCACCTCGCCGCTGACGGTGCCGTTGGTTGAAGGCGACCACGGCGCCGCCTCGAACTTGATGGTCGCCTTCACCGGCGACGTGATGAACCCGGTTCGCGCGCCCGGGCAGCCAGCCGATGCCGCGCCAGGTGAAGGGCTCGAGACGCCCGTTCGTCAGGCCCCAACCGTCATCGTCTTGATCGCCCATTCGCCGCGGCTTTGTGGTTGGGCAATGCAATCGGACGTGGTCCGTAGACATCTGTCAGGTAGTGCTCGATCCACATGACCTTCGAGCGCTCCATGCCCTCGGCGCTGCATCTTCGCGAGCAGCGCCTCGTCCGTCTTCTCCGGCGTCACGGTGTACGGCGCCCATACCGTGAGCGACTGCGGCGTGCCGGCCTGCTGCGGCGTGGCTGACACGACGACCACGAAGCCGAACGCGGCCACGAGCCCGACGAACATGGATTGCGGCGTCATCAGTTTGCGAAACATGGGACCCCTCCGGAACCTGTGGACCTCAAATAGACCAATAGATCAATCGATGAATAGATCAATGCTTATCCGTCGAGCCACGCCGTCTTCGTGCGGCCGCGCGTGGCGGTGAAGAACCCGAACACGCCGGGCGCGACGGCGAAGGCGATCCCAAGAATCACCCCACCCATCGCGAAGCTGGGGACGCTGAGCCCGCCGATCCTGAAGGTCAGCTGGTTCATCAGCATGAGTGCCGCGAACATCAGCAACCCGAATCGCGTAGCGACCGATACCACAATGCCTGCAGCGACCATCTCGAAAACAAGCGCCACCACTGGATGGGAGTCCTGCAACACAGAGGACACGGACATGATGGCGACGACGCCAACCGCGGCTGCCCATTCGCGCCGCAGGAGCAGGCGTAGCAGCACAAGGAGCACAACGATCCCAAGCGCGACCCAGACTGAGTTGGGCACGCCCGCCAGGTAATCGGCTGCCGCAAGACGAATGCCCGTCCAGGCGCTGGTGTTCGGGATCATCAGCGCCGACGGCTCGCCGAGCCATTGTCCGGTGGCAGTCCGCAGCCGGTTTATCTGACTCAGGGCGAGGCCGAGCACACCACCGATCAACAAGTCGCGTCCGACGAGCGGGTCTCGCCAACCGCCGTCGAGGAGGCGTGTCCAGCTGATCAGCATCTGTGGCCAGCGGCGGCGCACGTACGGCTCAACGGCCGCATAGAACGTCCAAATCAGCAGGGCGGAAAACGCCGCCCAACTCATCAGGATGAAAGAGTTCAGAACCCAGCCAAACTCCGTCGGCAGGTCCGATCCGAGGATCGCCGCAACCAGGACGACGCTGCCACCGGCCACAGCGAGCCGGGTTGCGCCCCGCGTGTCCATCCGGCCGAGCTTCAGATTCCGAAGAGAGAGCACAACCGCGGCGGTGGGAATGCCCATGAGCAGGGTGACGATGATCACGAACTCCACGCGGTCGGACGCGGTTTCCGGCGTCGCGGCGGCATCGTCCGGTTCTATCCACGGAGCGATGAGGCGGAAGAAGACGGGGCGGCCATGGAACGCGGCGGCCTCGACGCGAAGCTCCGCGCCCGTCGCATCGGCGCCGGGCCCGACCCAGGCGGCGCGCGTGTCGCTCGCAGACCTGCCGACCCATTCCGGCGCGGCGGACTTGAACGTCGTCTGGTCGATTCCCGCCTCTCGAAAGAGGGCCGACCAGTCCGGCACGGCGGCTGTGGCCGCGGCTGGGGCAGGCGCGTGGTCGGCCACGACCGCTTCGAGGTGAACGAGGCGCCCCGCAGGATCAAGTTCCAGATGCGTCATGCCTGCCGTCGTCAGCGGCGGGTCGTCGACCGAGCTCACAGCCACGCCGCCGCCCGAAGCGCTTCCGAAATAGTGTTCCGCAATCATGGCTTTCGGGCTGGTCCGATGCCAGAACGCATGATCGGGCGGCCGCAGGCTGGTGACGTGCTGCCAGCGGGTCGCGGTTTTGTCGTGATCCTTCTGCCAATCGGCGTAGGCGGAGCTGTTCCTAAAGCCCCACGCCGCGCCGACCACGGGTTCCGTGTAGCCGAGTCGCACGAGCATCTCGCGCGCCTTTGACGCCAGGACTTCGGGTGAATTCGGAAAACCGACCATCGTCGTGTAGGACCCGTGTCCCTGCTGCCAGGCGGTCAGTACGACACCGAGAATCAGCACCACGAGCAGCGGCACGGCGAACTTGAACGGCAGGCCGCCCTCTTCGCCCGCGGCCGCGACCATCTGCGGCGATGGCGTCTCGCCCGCCGCGAGCGCGGCCGCCAGCGGATCGCCGCCCGGCAGGGCCGCGGCGACGACGATGGCGGATTGGGGACGGCGCGCGGGATCGGGATCGAGACACCGCTCGATCACGCGCTGGACAATCGGATCGAGTTTGGCGGCCGACCCGCTCGTCGTGAGCGTCGGCGCCTTCGTGGTGCGCTGCGCATCGCGAATCGCGCCCGCGTCGTCGCCCTTCTGCACGCGCTCGCCCGTGAACAGTTCGAACAGCACGAGCCCGAGCGCGTAGAGATCGGTCGCCGTGGATAGCGGCCGTCCGGCCAACTGCTCGGGCGCCATGTAGGCCGGCGTGCCCGCGATTTCCCCGTCCGTGCCCGCGCCCACGGTCGCGGTCGCCAGGCCGAAGTCGGTGAGCCGCACGCGGCCGCGGCCGTCGAGCATGATGTTCGCCGGCTTCAGGTCGCGGTGCAGCACGCCGCGATCGTGGATGGCGGCGAGCCCCGCGCAGATTTGCCGCGCGATTTCCAGACCCTTGTCCTCCGGGCAGGCGGCCGATGCGACGCAGCAAGCCGCGCAGATCCTCGCCGTCCACGTACTCCATCGTGAAGAACCGGCGTCCGTCGATTTCGCCGACGTCGTACACACGGCACACGTTCGGATGGGAGATCTGACGCGCCGTGCGGACTTCGGCGGTGAATTTGTCGAGCCGCACCGGATCGCGTTCGACGGATTCCGGCAGGAACTTGAGCGCGACCGGCTGGCCGAGCTTCAGATCGTCAGCGCGAAACACCTCGCCCATGCCGCCGACGCCGAGGCGCGCGACGACGCGATAGCGATCACCAAGCATCGTGCCGGGTGCGAAGCGGCCATGGTCGAAGCTGTCGGAGCTCGTGCCGGAACTGCCGGAGTGCCGCGGCGTGGCTCCCCTGGCCGGCATAGGTGACGGCGAGGTCATCGTCGGCAGAGCGGCCGCGTCGAGGGCATGGCCGCACTGGGGACAGAAGCGCACGCCGCCAGCAAGCGTGGCGCCGCACCGGGGACAGGCGTTCGCGGATTCGGGCATGGAGAGTGGCTAGGCTATCACCATCGCGGCCGCCGCCGAATCACGATTTCACCGGTCAGCAGCCGCCGGGCCTCACCGCCGATCCTGGCGAAGCAGGCGATGCTTGAAGACATGCCACAAGGCGGGCCCGGGAGGGCCTTCGACGAATTCCGCGAGCAGGAACGTCACGTCGTCGTGCGCCAGTTCGTCGGACGCGGCATGCCCGTGGAGGGCTGCCAGCAGGAGACGCGCAAGGTCCTCGCAGCTGCCCGTTTCCCTGTTGAGCAAGGTCTCGATTCCGTGGGTGTCAAACGGGATGTCGTCGGGCGATGTGGTCTCGAGCACGCCGTCGGTGAATAGCAACATGCGGTCGCCTGGAGACACGCGGAAGCGATGCCGGGTGTAGGTCGGCGTGAACCCGATGCCCATCGGCAGATCGACGAAGGCGGGCTTCTGGGGCGGCGGTCCGGGCCGGAAGAGCGGCGTCCACGCGCGGGCGTCCGCCCGAAAGAGCCAGCCCGTGGGATGGCCGGCGTAGCTCACCGTGAGCCGCCGGCGCGGCGGGTAGTAGGTCGCCAGGACGGCCGTCGTCATCACGCCCAGGCCCCTTTCATTCAGGCGCCGATTGAGCCGGCCCAGGACTTTTCGTTCGTCGATGACGTCCACACTCCGCCGGAGATGGGCGTGCATCTCGGTGCCGACGGCCGCCACGTCCGATCCATGTCCCGCCACATCAGCCAGACAGACCCGCGCCAGCAGGCCGGAGCCGCAGACCGACAAGTAGTGGATGTCGCCCCCGCTCGCGCCCGCGCACGGGCGTGAATACAGCACGCCGCGCAACCCCGGCAGCGCCACTTGCTCATGGATTGTCCCGTTGCCACCCCTCACTTCTCCGCAGGCAAACCCGGTTGGCGGCGCAGGAGTCGACTCAGAAGCGATCACAACGGGTCTCCTGCCGCAACGCGATGAAGGTCAGCGCCACCCTCAACCGCGCGACGGGCGATCGCGCGCAGGAGTCCTCGGAATATCACGGCGTGAACCAGGAAGAGTCCGTACCAGTAGAGCCGCCCGGGCCATCCGGCGGGTTCGAACACGGCGGTCTGGTGGACGACGGCGCCGCCGGCGGCGGGCACGACTTCGAACTCGAGCCACGCGCGCCCCGGCACCTTCATCTCCGCGGCGAGCCTCAGTCGTCGACCGGGTTCGCAGGCCTCGACCCGCCAGAAGTCGAGGGTGTCGCCGATGGCCAGGGCGTTTGGATCGCGCCGCCCGCGCCGCATCCCGACGCCGCCCAGCAGCAGGTCGAGCGCGCCCCTGATCCGCCACAGCCACGTCGCGTAGTACCACCCCTGGTCGCCCCCAATCCTCGCGATGGGAGCGAACGCGCGGTCCGCGTCGACCGCCACGTGAATCCGCCGTTCATCCACCAGCCGGCTGCCCGCGCCCGTCTCGGCCGGCCACCGAGGCTCGCCGCCCGAGGAGCGTGCGTCCGACCACCGGGTCAGCGGGAACGCGCGGTCCTCGTGGCGAACGGCGCGACTGATCGCTTCCTTCAGGCCGACGGGCCTGACCGGGAAGACCGACAGCGCCGCGGGATCCGTGACCACCGACCGGTTCTTCAGCCCCGCAATCAATTCGCGCCCGACCCGAGCATAGACCGGTGTGACGAGTCCGAGCCACAGGCTCGACAGGCGAGGGGTCAGCAACGGCACCGAGATCATGACCCGCCTCAACCCGCGCTGTCGGGCGTATTCCCGCATCACGCCGCCGTAGCTGGCCTGATCCGCACCGCCGATTTCGAAGGTGCGGCTCTCGCCGCCAGGGAGGTGAACGGCCGCCACCAGATACGCCAGCAGATCATCGATGCCGATCGGTTGGGCCAGCGTCGACACCCACCGCGGGCAGATCATGAGCGGCAGACGGTCGACGAGTGCGCGGATCATCTCGAACGACAGGCTGCCCGACCCGATCACGACCGAGGCCCGGAACTCCAGGACCGGGACACCGCTGGCTCTCAACACCTCTCCCGTTTCGACCCGGCTCCTGAGATGCGGGCTGAGCGCCTCCCCACCCGTTGCGAGGCCGCCGAGGTAGACAATTCGCCGAACCCCCGCTCGCCGCGCCGCCTCGCCGAAGTTGCGCGCGGCGACGCGGTCCTTCTCGAGGTAGTCGCCGTGCGCGCCCATGGAGTGCACGAGGTAGAAGGCCACGTCGATGCCAGCGAGAGCGCGATCGAGTGACAGCGGATCGAACAGATCCCCGGCGACCACTTCCGTCTGCGGCGACACCCGCGACTCGAGCGCGGCCGGATGCCGTGCGAGACAGCGAAGGCGAACCCCCGTTGCCTCGAGCGCGGGCACGAGCCGCCCCCCGATGTAGCCGGTCGCGCCCGTGACCAGGACGGCGGGCCTCATGCGCGGCCGCTCCCGAACACGCCGGCCAGGGCCTGCTGCCGGTAGGCGAAAATCCGCTCGACGTCCCGCCGCACCATGCGGCCGCTGACCCGCCGCAGCCGGGGGACGAAGGCGATCTCGTCGATGACGCGCGTCGCGGATCCGACCGCCTCGAAGCGGTGCTCGTGGCGCCACCACCGGTACGGGCCCCAGATCTGCCGATCCACGAACCGCACGCCGGGCTCCCAGACGTCGATGCGCGATCGCCAGGGCATCGGCACGCCATGGATCGCGATGCGGTAGTCGATCTCGAGGCCTTCGCGCATCACGACCGGCATGGGCGTGAGGATGCGGAAGTTCACCCAGGGCGGCGTCAGCCGCTCCAGGTTGGCCGCGTCGGCGAAGAACGCGAACGTGCGATCGAGGGGCGCCGGCAGCAGGGCCTCGGCACGGAAGCGGACCACGCCCGGGCCTGGCTGCGCGTCGGCGGCCAGCAGGCGGCGGAGGAGGCCGGGACCGGCGGCGGGCCGGAGGGCGCGGTCGCGACGGGGGTTGACGACATGTCCATGTTTTGTATATGTTATGTATCACTTTAGTAGATGTCAAGACAGGGGCCCATGCGCATCGCCATCATCGGGTCCGGCATCGCCGGACTGACCGCCGCCCATCGCCTGCAGGACCGTCACGCCGTGACGGTCTTCGAGGCCGGCCCCTACGCCGGCGGGCACACCCACACCGTGGACGTCGAACTGGGCGGCCGCGCCTACGCGATCGACACCGGCTTCATCGTCTTCAACCACCAGCACTACCCGCGCTTCACGCGAGCTGCTGCACGAGCTCGACGTCGCCGACGCACCCACGGTCATGGACTTCAGCGTGCGGTCCGAACGATCCGGCGTCGAATACTGCAGCCGGTCGCTCAACGCGGTCTTCGCGCAGCGCCGGAACCTCGTGCGGCCCGAATTCGCGCCGGATGCTCTGGGACGTCATGCGCTTCAACCGCGAGGCCGCGGCCGGTCCCCTGCCGGACGACCGGATGACGGTCGGCGAGTACCTGGCGCGCGGCGGCTACAGCCAGGCGTTTGCGGACGACTATCTGCTCGCGCTCGGGGGCGTCCCTGTGGTCCAGCCCGCCGGCCCGCTTCCAGTCGTTCTCGATGCGCTTCGTGATCGAGTTCCTGCGCAATCACGCGCTGCTGCAGCTCACCGGGCAGCCGGTCTGGCGGGTGGTCACCGGCGGATCGCGGCGTGTACGTGGACGCGCTGCTGGCCCGGTTCACGGGCGAGGTCCGGCTGAACCATCCGTGCGGCGCGTGCGGCGGTATCCGGACCGCGTGGTCGTGACCGATCACACCGGCGCGGAGGCCGCGTTCGATCACGTCGTGCTCGCCTGCCATGCCGACCAGTCACTGCGACTGCTGGCCGATCCGTCGCCGGTGGAGCGCGAGGTGCTCAGCGCGTTCCCCTACCAGCGGAATGAGGTCGCTGCTGCACACCGATCCCGTCGGTCCTGCCGCGCAGCCGGCGCGCCTGGGCGAGCTGGAACTACACGGTGCCGGCCACCGATCGCGGAACGGTGTCGGTGACCTACCAGATGAACCGCCTGCAGGGCCTGCGCGCGCCGCACCTCTTCAATGTCACGTTGAACGACCACGGGGCTGGTCCGGCCGGACCGCGTGCTGGCGAGGTTCGTGTACGAGCATCCCGCGTTCATGCCCGGCCGCGATGCGATGCAGCGTCGGCACCGGAACTGATCGACGTGAACCGCACGTCGTTCTGCGGCGCCTACTGGGGCTATGGCTTTCATGAAGACGGCGTCCGGAGCGGCCTCGCCGTCACGGACGCGCTCGAGCGGAGGCGGGCCGCATGACGAGCGCGCTCTATGTCGGCCGGCTGCGGCACCGGCGCTTCTCGCCGACGTCCGCACGCGTTCCGCTACCCCGTCTTCCAGATGTACCTGGACCTGGGCGGAACTCGACACCGTCTTCCGGCGCCGCTGGCTGTGGTCCGCGCGCCGGCCCGGCGATCGCCTGGTTCCGGCGCGCCGATCATCTCGGCGATCCGGCCCAGCCGCTCGACGACCGCCGTTCGCGACCTGGTCGCCGCCCGCACGGGCGCGCGCCCGACGGGGCCGATCCGGCTGCTCACCCATCTCCGCTATTTCGGCTACGCGATGAACCCGGTCAGCTTCTACTACTGCTTCGATCCGTCCGGCACCCGCGTGGAGACGATCGTGGCCGAAGTCAACAACACGCCCTGGGGCGAACAGCACTGCTACGTGCTGGACGGCGCGACGCGGGCCCGGGCATCAAGCGATACGCGCTCCGCAAGGCGTTCCATGTGTCGCCGTTCATGCCCATGGACATCGACTACGACTGGCGCTTCAGCGATCCCGAGGATCGGCTGACGGTCCACATGGTCAATCTCTCGGCGGGACGACCGGTGTTCGACGCCACGCTGACGCTGACGCGCCGGCCGATCACCGGCTGGCAACTGGCCCGCGTGCTCGCCGTGTATCCGCTGATGACCGCTGCAGGTGATCGCGGGCATCTACTGGCAGGCCTTCCGGCTGTGGCTCAAAGGCACGCCCTACCATCCGCATCCGCGACACGACGATCGCAGCGCACCGGCAGCCGCCAGACCTGAGGAACTTCGATGAAAGACGCACTCACCCAATCCACCGCCGAACTGGCCGCGTGGCAGCGGCCGGGATGGGCCGATCGCCTGGCCTATCGACTGATCGACCGGCACCTGAACGACCTGCAACACGGCCGGCTGACGGTCATGAGCCCGATGGGCACCCGAACCTACGGCCGGTCGGACGAACTGACGGCCACAATCGTCATGGACGCGCCCGCGTTCCGGCGGCTGCTGACCGGCGGAACGCTGGCGGCGGCGCGGTCCTACGTGCGCGGCGAGTGGCAGGCCGACGATCTGACGGCCGCCTGCCGCATCCTCGCGCGCAATCTCGAGGTGACCGACGGACTGGAGCGCGGCTGGGCGCGCCTCACGAAACCGTTCTTCGCGGCCGCGCACTGGGCGCGCCGGAATACGCGGCGCGGCAGCCGCCGCAACATCGAAGCGCACTACGACCTCGGCAATGACTTCTTCCGGCTGTTCCTGGACGAGACGATGACGTATTCCTGCGCCGTCTTCGAACCGGACACGGCGTCCCTCGCGGAGGCATCGCTGGCGAAGATCGACCGGCTGTGCCAGAAACTCGACCTCCGGCCGCGGCGACCACCTGCTGGAGATCGGAACCGGATGGGGCGCGTTCGCGATCCGCGCGGCCTCCGAGGTACGGCTGCCGGGTCACGACCACCACGATCTCGCAGCAGCAGTACGCAGCTCGCCTCCCAACGCGTGGCCGACGCGGGCCTGGCCGATCGCATCACGGTGCTGCTCTCTGACTATCGCGACCTGACCGGCACCTACGACAAGCTGGTGTCCGTGGAGATGATCGAAGCGGTTGGCGCCGACTTCCTCGATACGTTCTTCGCGCAGTGCGCGCGTCTGGTCAGGCCCGGCGGCCGCATCGCGCTGCAGGCCATCACGATTCCGGACGCCCGCTACGCCGAGTACGTCCGCTCCGTCGACTTCATCCGCCAGGACGTGTTTCCCGGCAGCTGCCTGGTGTCCGTCGGCGGCGATGCAGCAATCGGCCGACCGAACCGGGACCCTGCGGGACGGCAGCCATCGAAGATCTCACGCCCCACTACGCCCGCACGCTCCGAACCTGGCGCGCGAACTTCCTCGCGCGCCTGGATGACGTTCGCGCGCTCGGCTACTCCGAGGAGTTCATCCGCCGCTGGGACCTCTATCTGGCGTCGTGCGAGGCCGGGATTTGCCGAGCGGACGACCGGACTGGTGCAGGTCGTCTGGACGAAGGAGCCCCGGGGCCGCGGGCGAGGAGCCGGGGCTTCGCGGGACCCGGCCTGAAGGCCGGGGCCTCCAGTGACTCGAGGACCACATCATGACCGAGCGCGCCCTCGCCCTCGCAATTGACCTGACCGAGCGCGGCCTACGTGCCGGACGCGCTGGTCCGAGCCGGCATCCGCCGGATCTGCGCGGACCGGCTGCGGGAGATGCGCGCGGGCGGCGCCGAGGCCGGGCGCGGCCCGTCACCTCGCGCTGCTCGAGCCATGCGCACGGGGCCCATCGCGCTCGTGCCCGAGAAAGCCAACGAGCAGCACTACGAGGCGCCGGTCGAACTGTTCGAGCGGGCGCTCGGACCGCACCTGAAATACAGCTGCGGCTACTGGCCCGACGGCGTCGCCACACTCGCGGAGGCCGAGGCCGACGCGCTGGCGGTGACGTGCGAACGCGCGCAGATCGCGGACGGGCAGGACATCCTGGAACTCGGCTGTGGCTGGGGCTCGCTGACGTTGTGGATGGCCGAGCGGTACCCCGCCAGCCGCATCCTGGCCGTCTCCAACTCGCATCGGCAGCGCCAGTTCATTCTCGGTCGCGCGGCCGGCCGCGGCCTGACGAATCTCGACGTGGTCACGGCGGACATCAACGCCTTCACGACCGACCGCCGGTTCGATCGCGTCGTGTCCGTGGAGATGTTCGAGCACATGCGCAACTACCGGGCGCTGCTCGCACGCATCGCGGGCCTGATGCGGCCGGACGGCAGGCTGTTCATCCACATCTTCTGCCACCGGCACATTCGCGTATCCGTATGACGACCGAGGGTCCGGGCAACTGGATGGGCCGGCACTTCTTCACCGGCGGCCTGATGCCGAGCGACGGCCTGCTGTCCGATTTCCAGGATCACGTGCACGTGACGACGCGCTGGCAGTGGGACGGTACGCACTACGAGAAGACCGCGAACGCCTGGCTCGCGAATCTGGACGCGTCCCGGGCCGAGCTGCTGCCGGTTTTCGAGCGCGCCTACGGCGCGGCGGACGCCCGCCGCTGGTTCGAGCGCTGGCGCGTGTTCTTCATGGCGTGCGCGGAATTGTTCGGCTACCGCGGCGGACGCGAGTGGCTGGTCGGACACTACCTGCTCGAGCCGGGCGCGGCGCCGAGTCCGCCGGAGCGCCGGGAGGACGCCGCGTGAACGGACCGTACAAGATCGGCACGCTCTCGCGCCTCACCGGGTTCTCGCCGATCCTGCTGCGCGCCTGGGAACGCCGATTCACGCTGCTCGTGCCCGAGCGGGGCGAAGGCGGCCAGCGCCTGTACACGGACGATGACCTGGCCGTCCTGAGACGCGTGCGCGGGCTCATGGATGACGGCCGATCGATCGGCGAGATCGCGCGAGCCGGCCGCAAGGCCCTGCTGCACGCACGCCGCCGACCGCGGCCCCCGGACGCGGCACGCTGCCCCTGCCGTTCAGCCACCCCTCTCGGCCGATGCGGCCGGCCGCGTTGACGCATGGCGCCAGCGACTGGTCGCCGGCGCACTGGCGATGGATGACGCGGCGATCGCCGCGACGCTGGACGAAGTCTTCCTCGTGTTGTCCGCCGATCGCGCCGTGTCGGAGATCATCGAGCCGGTCGCGATTCAGATCGGCGATCTCTGGGCGGCGGGCCGTTGTTCAGTCGCGAGCGAGCACCTGATCAGCGGCCAGTTCGTCCGCCGGCTCGGCCGGCTGCTCGACGCGGCGCAGCCGTCGCAACGACGAACGCGCCACAGGTCGTGGCGGCGTGCTTCCCCGACGAGCATCACGAACTCGGGCTGCTCATCATGGCGTGGCATGTGGCAGGCATGGCGTGCGCGTGGCGTATCTCGGGGCGTCGCTGCCCGTCGCCGAACTCGTGCGCGCCTGCCGCACCCGGCGCCCGCAGGCCATCCTGCTGTCGGTGACGCGCCGGCCGGTGTTCACGCGCCATCAGCCTGGCTCATCGTCAAGAATTCTCGAGCGGGTCGTTGGGCCAGGTCTATCGTCGGCGGACAGGGCGTGCCCGGCGCGCGCGCCGGCACGCCGCGGCGCGATTCGGTATCTGCACGCGGACCCCATGCCGGCGGTCGTGCAGGACGTCCTCGCCGGCCTCGCGCCGGCCACCGCCTCCACGCGAGCCGGACGCCGCTAGGTCGTCATGAAGACCGTGATGTTCGTCATCTTCCTGATCTACGGCATTCCCCTCTGGAAGCTGCGCTACCGCTGGCGCGCAACGGTCTATCGAATGACCGACTGGAAGATCAACATCCTGCCCTGGTTCGGCCACGACATCGCGGCGCTCTTCACGAATCGCTATTTCCGGACGGCCGATGAACGGCATATGGCGCGGCGGTTCCGGCTGTACATGCTCGGCTACCTGGCCCTGCTCGCGCTGGTGATTGGACTGCCATGACCTCTGACCTCGTCGTGACGCTCGGCATCAGTCTCGCCATTCAGGCGGCGTTCTTCGTCGTGGCCGCCACGGCGCGGACGGACAAGGTCACCGACCTGTCGTACGGATTGACGTTCATCGTGCTGGCCACGGTGTTGCTCGGCCGAACGGCGGGCGCCACCGGGCCGGCCATCGCGCTGGCGCTGATGATCGTCGCGTGGGGCGCGCGGCTCGCGGGGTATCTCTTCTATCGCATCCTGCACATCCAGCGCGACGCCAGGTTCGACGGCATCCGCGAACAGCCGCTCAAGTTCCTGCAGTTCTGGTTCTTTCAGGGCGTGGCCGTGTGGGTGATCATGCTGCCGACGATCCTCTGGTTCGCGCGGCCGGACGCGATCGGCGGCTGGACGGGCTGGATGACGGCCGGCGCGGCCGTGTGGCTCGCCGGGCTGATCATCGAGACGGTCGCGGACATTCAGAAGTACCGGTTCAAGCGCACCGGCGGCACACGGGCTCGGTGGGTCGATCGCGGCCTGTGGCGTTACAGCCGGCACCCGAACTACTTCGGCGAATTGCTGTGCTGGTGGGGATTGTTCGTCTTCGTGCTGCCGGACCTGGGCTGGTGGCTCATCGTCGGCGCGGCGGGACCGCTCGCGATCACCGGGCTGCTGCTCTTTGGCACGGGCATCCCGACGCTGGAAAAGAGCGCGCAGGAGAAGTGGGGACACGGACCCGGAGTACCTGGCGTATCGGCGCCGCACCCATCGCCTGGTGCCGTGGTTCGTGAAACGGTGACGGCAGGCGCCATCAGAGCGCCGCCCACGCCCGGGTCTCCGCGGACCGAAACACGGCCTCAATGACCCGCATGTTCGCGATCGAGTCCTCGAGCGGGCAGGCCACGGCCCCGCCCTCGCGGATGGCCCGCGAGAACAGGTCGCCCTGGATCGTGTACTGGTTGCACGCCGGCACCGAGAGGGTCTCCACGCCGGAGCCCAGGACGTCGCGGCCGCTGTCAATGAAGAGGCGGCACGGGCGATCGGCGGGCGCGTTGAAGGGGATCTCGATTTCGATGCGCCCCGCCGTGCCGATGATGTGCACTCGCTGATACGGCGCGACCTGCGTGCCGCACGTCCCGACCGCGTGTCCGCGATCGAACTCGAGGATGAAGGACGCGAGCCGGTCAATCTGCAGATCGGGGTCTCGCTCGATCGTCGAGACGACGCGGCGGGGCTCGCTGTCGAACATCAGGCGTGCGGCGTGGATCAGGTAACAGCCGATGTCCATAATCGCACCGCCGCCGAACGCGGGCACATTGCGGATGTTGGCGGCATCGCGATTGAAGTAGCTGAAGCAGCCCATGAGGCTGCGGACCGCGCCAATCCGGCCGCTGCGCGCGACCTCGCGCGCGGTCGTCCACTGCGGGTGCGTCCGGATCATGAAGGCTTCGCCCACCAGGAGGCCCGTGCGGTCGCGGGCGCCGCGCAACTGCTCGGCCTCTGCGACGCCCAGGCCGATCGGTTTCTCGCAGAGCACATGCTTGCCGGCCTCGAGCGCGCGGATGGACCACGGCACGTGCAGGTGATTCGGCAGCGGGTTGTAGATCGCCTCGACATCGGGATCGGCCAGGAGCGCCTCGTAGGATCCGTACGCGCGTCGCACCCCGAGATCCGCCGCGACCGCCCGGGCCCGGGCCTCATCCCGCGAGCCGATCGCCACCACCTCGGACCATTCGCCGAGTTGCATCGCGGGAATGACCTTGGTCGTCGCGATCTTCGCGACGCCGAGGACTCCCCATCGCACTTTCGAAGGAGCGGTGGTCATACGCGGCTTTCAGCGGCGCAGCGACGCGAGCCTGGACTTGGCTGCGGCAATCTCGCGCTTCACTTGCCGGATCATTTCCCCGAACAGGTCCCACCCCTGGTCCCTGGCGCCGTCGATCTTGCGCTTCAGCCTGGCGATCGCCGAGTCGCGCAGGTCCGCGAACTGGGCCTCCAATTCGACCAGGCGCGCGCCCAGTTGCTCGGCCCTCCGGCTGAGCCGAAGCCGATCCGCCTCAGGATCGTCGCCCATCACGGCCTCGGGGCTGCGTTCCCACACGCGCAGAATGAGCCGCAACCGATCTTCGTCGCGCTCCGCATACGCCCGGTTCGCTTCCGCCATCAGCGAATGACGCCGATAGCGAGCGGCGTCGTCGCGGCCCAGGTCTGGATGAATGGTCTTGGCGAGGTCCCGGAACATCCGCTTCAGGTCGGCGGACGGTTCCGTCCGGTTCCCGCACGAGGGCGCATCGACGCAGCCGTTGCAGCCGGACGGGTCCCCGGCGTCCTCGTCACGAGGCTGGCGCACACCCGTCCGAATCTCCTCCTCGATGATCGCGTCATCGAGCGCCGTGAGCTCCGCGTAGAGCGCGCCCACCTCGGACAAGTACTTCGACTGCAGCTGCTGCAACTCGACCTGGTAGGCCGCCAGGGCGGCCTCGCGCTCGGCGACCTGCAGCTCGAGCGCAGCGAGTTCCTGGCGGGTGGGATCGACGTCGGATGGGCGGACGGTCAGCACGTCGGTACGGCTGGCAACTGTACCAGAGGAGAGGCACACTCCGTCCTGTCTGTTCTCCGACCGCGCTCACGGACCGATTAGCCCCACGTTCGTGCCAGAGGGATCGATGAAGTAACCGAAGCAGCCCATGCCAGGCACCCGCCCAGGTTCGCCCATCCGCTTGCCGCCGGCCGCTTCGATTTCGGTGAGCGTCGCGCCAACGTCTGTCACATAGATGTAGGCCACCGCGGGCATGGCCGGCGTGTGTGACTGAAAAACGCCGGCGATACTCGCCCCTGGATCGAAGGCCATGTACTGCGGCATGGTGGCGAGCGTGCCCCAGCCGAAGAGCCCGCCGAAGAAGCGGGCTGTTTCCACTCCGTCGGCCGCATACATCTCCAGGCTGCAGATCGCGCCCGCTGGCGGCTTTGGATTGGAGCCGAATGGCATCGGCATTGGCGGCATCTCGCCGGGCGTCATGGCTGCCGTCAGCCCGTAAATGGTCCCCGACAAATCCTTGAAACGCGCCAGTTTGCCGACCATCGGCACCATCCACGTGGCGCGTTCGACCGTGCCGCCGGCCGCGACGACGCGCGCCAGCGCCTCGTCCACGTCGGGGACGCCGATGTACGGCACCATCCCAGGGAATCCGTCGGGGATGTGGGACCGCAGCGATACGGTCGGCCCGGCCGGAGCGACGACCGCGGTCAACTCCGCCGACATGGGATGCGCTTGCCAGCCAAACACTTTGGAATAGAAAGTGGTCGAACCGGCCAGGTTGTTGGCTGACATCACGACGAGGCCGATCGGGTGCTTCCCGTTTCCGGCCGGCACCATCGGTAACTCGACGCTCATGGGCGGGCCGGGCTCTGGGCGAGCCATCCCTGCGCCGCCGCCTTGCGAGCCAGCAGCACCAGGCCGATGGCGATCAGCAGCACCAACCCCTGCAGCACCACAGCGACCGGCAGGGCCTGCGCCGCCGTTCCGCTCAGCACGAACAGCCATGCATCCTGGGCGACGACTCCAGCCAGCGAGGCGATCAGGAGCGGTGTCGCCCAGCGCCTGCGCATGATCAGGCCGAGGCACCCTGCCGCCCCACCCCAGACCGCGATCGCCGTCGCGGCGACCGACCAGGCGGGCCGGGCAGCGTACAGCGCCTGTTGGGCTGCGTCCATCTTCGCGACGGCTTCCGGCGTCAGCATCACGTCGCTCAGATACGCCGCGCAGCCCAGCAGATTCCACAGCAGCGCGGCAATCGCGACCGGCCGCAACCACTTCGGCGTCTGTTCCATGGTTTCTTCCTCCGTATTGTCGGGTGGCGTCAGCTTACGAGTTATCTCGGCAACCCGCAAGCCGAGGCATTTCGCCGTTGTCAGCTGGCCCGGCGAGGCAGGGCCAACGTGGAGCGCGACGGAGGCGCCGTGGCATAATTCCCGCTACCGCACATGAGTCTGACACCCGGCACACGCTTCGGCCCGTACGAGATCCTCGCCCAGATTGGCGCCGGCGGCATGGGCGAGGTCTATCGCGCCACGGACAGAAGCTGAAGCGCTCGGTCGCCATCAAGGTGCTGCCCGCCTCGGTGGCCGCCGACGCGGATCGCCTCGCGCGCTTTCAGCGCGAAGCCGAAGTGCTCGCCGCGCTCAACCATCCCAACATCGCTGCGATCTACGGACTGGAGAAGACTCCGGAATTCACGGCCCTCGTCATGGAACTCGTCGAGGGAGAGGACTCTCCACACTGATCGAACCACCTTCGAGCTTCGAAGTTCGAACTTCGAAGTTCTGGAGTGGGCGCTGCCCATCGCCACACAGATCGCCAATGCGCTCGAAGCCGCACACGAGCAGGGCATCATTCATCGCGACCTGAAGCCGGCCAACATCAAGGTCAAGGCTGACGGAACCGTGAAGGTGCTGGACTTCGGCCTCGCGAAGGCGCTGGACACGAGCGCGTCGGGTGCAACGGCGGGCGGCGCCGCCAACTCCCCCACCCTGACCAATCGCGCCACGCAGATCGGGATGATTCTCGGCACGGCCGCCTACATGGCGCCCGAGCAGGCCCGCGGCAAGGCCGTCGACCGGCGCGCGGACATCTGGGCGTTTGGCGTCGTGCTCTACGAAATGCTGACCGGCCGGCGCGCGTTTGAAGGCGACGAGGTGTCCGACGTTCTGGCGGCCGTGCTGCGCCAGGATATCGATCTGACGGCGCTCCCGGCCGCGACGCCGCCAGGCGTGCGCCGCATGCTCCGCCGGTGCCTGGAGAAGGACCCGCGCAAGCGACTGAGTGCGATCGGCGACGCGCGGCTCGATCTGGATGACCTCGAGCCGGCGGCCGCGCCGCAGGCTGCGACCGTCGCACCAGCACGGCCATCGCTGGTCGCGCGCCTCTGGCCGGCCGCGGCCGGCATCATCCTCACCGCCGCGATCGCCGCCGTCTTCTGGCCGAAGACGACGTCCGCGCCAGCCGACCAGATCACGCGCCTCTCGCTGCTGCCGCCGCCCGGCGCCGAGCTCTATCCCGATTCGACCGGGGTCGCGGTGTCCCCGACGGCACCATGGTCGCCTTCGTCGTCGGCAGCGTGACGCAATCGGCCACGCAGTTGTGGGTGCGCTCGCTCGATTCCATGACCGCACGGCAACTGGACGGCGCGGAAGGCGCCGTCCTGCCCTTCTGGTCGCCGGACAGCCGGCGCATCGGCTTCTTCACCAATTCCAAGCTGAAGACGATTGCCGCGTCGGGAGGACGCGCGGAAACACTCTGCGACGCGCCGGGCGGACGAGGCGCCGCGTGGAGCCCCCTCGAACGTCATCGTCTTTGCGCCGGATGCCGGCGGACCGCTCTATCGCATCTCGGCCAATGGCGGCACACCCGAGGCGGTCACGGCGCTCGAGGCCTCGAAGAAGGAGGTCAGCCACCGCTTCCCGCGTTCTGCTGCCCGATGGCGAGCACTTCCTCTACGCCGCGCTGCCCGGCAAGAGCGGGAAGTTCGACATCTACGCCGGTTCACTGACGGACAAGGCGCCGCACCTTCGTCGGATCGATGGAAAGCGCGCCGGTGCTACTCGGACCCCGGGTGGCTGCTCTACGCGCGGCAGGGCGTGCTGGCCGCGCAGGCGTTCGATGCGCGCACGCTGAAGCTCTCGGGGGATCCGATTCCGCTGGAGGACGAGCCGACCGCCATTCTGGATCCGTCCATTTCGTTCACGGCCGGGCGCGCGACGTCGATTTCCCGGACCGGGTCGCTCGCCTACTACTCGTCGCCGTCGCTCAACACGACGCCCGCGTGGTACGACGCGAACGGCGTCACTGAAGGGCAAGCTCGATGTGCCGCCGGGACACTACGAGATGATCAGCATTTCGCCGGACGGGACGCGCGCGATCTTCGTGCGGTCCACCTCGCCGTCCGAATCGGCGCTCTGGCTGGTCGACCTGGCGAGGGGCGGGGCGGTCCCCTTTCGTCCGGACCCGGGCGGAATGACACGCCGATCTGGTCACCGGACGGCAAGCGGGTGGTGTTCGCGGCCGACCGCGATGGCCCGCAGCAGATCTACGTCAAGGCGATTGATGATCCGGCGCCGGAACAACCGCTGTATCGCTCGGACGTGCCGTTCAAGGGGCCCAACGCGTGGTCCCCGGACGGCCGGTGGATCGTGCTGACCCAGCTCGATCCCGCGACGGCGCAGAACGTCTACCGCCTGCCCGCCGCCGGCGGCGAGCTCACGCCGATTGTGAAGGGGCCCACGCGCGACAATGCCGGGCTGACGTCCCCGGACGGGCGGTGGTTCGTCTACTACTCAGACGAGACCGGCCGGTTCGAGGCCTACGTGCAGCCGTTTCCCGACGCCGGCCGCCGCGTGCAGGTCTCGCAGCAGGGAGCGGCCCAGGCCTGGTGGACGCGTGACGGGCGGCAGTTGCTGCTCCTCGGCGCCGACCTGCACACCCTGTGGCGGGTCGAGGTCGAAACCGGCGCGACGTTCCGCGCGGGAGTGCCGAAACAAATCGCCACGTTCCCGTCGAGCATCCTCTGGATGGACGCCATGCCGGATCGCCAGCGCTTCCTGGCCATGGCGCCCGAGCGCACGGGCGTGGGATCGATGACGGTCGTGCAGCACTGGCAGGCCGCGCTCGCCGCCGGCCGCAAATAACCGCGGAAACAGGGCCCGCCGGCCGTCAGCCGGCCAGGCCGAAAAACGCCAGCATCCGCGCCTTCAGGGAGGCCTGGGTCGCGGCCTGCGCGGGGCCTGCCCCGGTCTCGGACCTGGTCAAGTTCCTCGCGCCGCCGCGCGGCGGCGGCCGCCAGCTGATCAATGACCTCCGGCCGGCCCTGTACGAAGACGCGGAAAGCATCGACCCCGATTTCCAGCGACGGTGCAATCCCCGCGTGCGATGACCGTCGCCGTGCGCGTGGCTCCCGTGAGGAGCGACATTTCGCCGAAGTAGCCCCCGGTCTCTGTCACGGCCACCTCCCGGCGCTCCGTACCGACCGTGATGCCGACCCGGCCGCGCGTGACGATGAACATCGACGCGCCCGGCTCACCCTCGCGCACCACCACTTCGCCATCGGCGAACAGCCGCTCTTCGGCGCCCGCGGCCAGGTCGCTGTGCGCGTCTTCGGGCAGGCTGGCCAGGACGGACACGGCGGCAATCGCCTGCTTGAATCGCTGGCGACGTTCCGGCGTGTCAATCGGCGCCTCCTGGCGCGGGTACTCCACCTGGATCGGCCACGGGATCTCGATGCCGCGCCGCCGGAATTCGTAGTAGACGGCGGTGCGCACCGCGTCCTTCGCGCGGCCGTCGATGCTGAAGTCGTCAATCCAGAAGCGCGCCGTGTAGACAATGGCCGACGCACCGAAGTCCGACAGCAGCACCTCTGCCGGCGGCGACGCCAGCACGTACTTCGCCTGACGCATCGCGGCCAGCATCGGCGTCGCGCACCTCGTTCGGCGGCGTGCGGTAATCGGCGCCCACCTCGATTTCAAGGCGCGTCGGCGCTGCGGGCTCCGAGTAGTTCTGAATCGCGTGCGTGGCCATCTGGCTATTGGGCACGACCGTCAGGTTGCCGGCCTTCGTCAGGATCTTGGTCGCGCGCCACGTGACCTCGACGACGCGGCCCACGTGGTCGCCCGCGGAAATCCAGTGGCCGACGCGGAACGGCTTTTCGATCTGAATCGCGATGCCGGCGAACGCGTTGCCCAGCGTCTCCTGCAGCGCAAACCCGATGATCGCCGCGACGATGGCGGAGCCGGTGAGGACGTTGAAACTGGACACGCTGAACA
Organism: uncultured Acidobacteriota bacterium; assembly: GCA_963751445.1. Lineage (GTDB taxonomy): Bacteria > Acidobacteriota > Vicinamibacteria > Vicinamibacterales > SCN-69-37 > DASUGC01. The sequence continues at coordinate 721,501 of CAVVUL010000011.1, forward strand.
CGATCGCGGCAGCGCCGGCCACGAACACGACCACCAGCGCGTCCTGCACGATCGCCGGCGCCCGCGCGGACCGGCCGTCGGCGAACCACGGATTGAAGAGCAGCGCGATGCTCGCGCTGCCGATCGAAAACGCCAGCAGCAACTGCTCGAGCCGCGCGCCGACGCCGCCCAGCCAGTCCACGGACGGCAGCTCGCGCGCGAACAAATGCAGAAGGATGGCGGCAATCGCCACCACCGCGCTGGACAAGAGCCGCCGCCGAACGGCCCGGTTGCGGACGACCAGCATCAGCACGGCCTGAAGGCCGATCAGGCCGAGCGCCGTCAGCCAATGCGCATTCGGATGCAGTGCAGACAACTCAGACACGAAATCAGCCGGTGATGCCCGCGCGGAATTGCGCCATCTCGGCCGCGGTCACCGTGACGACCACGAGCGCCTTGTTGGGCCCGCCCTTGGCGTCGCGGTCCGGATTGACGCCGCGCGCCCCGGCCGAGGCGACCGTGCTCGAACTCGATTTCTCGCTCCCGAGGGAACTGAGTCCGCCCAGGCCGAACTGACCCGAACCGCCGGTCTTCGCGGGCTCCGCGGGCTTGCTCGGCGCTCCCGACGGAGGCGCCACCTGCGCCATCTGCGCGACGGCCACGGGCTTGAAGCTCACGTTCTGCAGGTACCGTGGCTGCACGGTCGCGGTCGCGCCGAGCTTCTGATCCTTGATGATCTTCGCCATGGCGTCCAGGCGCGCCTTCGTCTCGGGATGCGACGCGAACAACCCGCTGCGGTCGGTCAGACTGGCGTTCCGTTCGGCCAGCCGCGTAAGAAACGAGGCGAGGCCCGTCGGCGCGTAGCCGCCTTTGTTGGCCAGGGCCACGCCGATCTTGTCGGCATCCATCTCGTCGCCCCGGTCGAACGAGTTTTCGAGCGTGATCGCATACAACTTGTTGCTCACCTGGTCCAGGAACGCGCCGCGGGTCGCGGCGCTGGCCAGCGCGCCTTCGATCTTGCCCTTCTGAATCGCGCGGATGGTGTGCTTCGCGGTGACGTGCGCGATCTCGTGGGCGAGCACGTCGGCCAGTTCAGCCTCGTTCTGACTGAGTGCCAGCGCGCCGCGCGTGATGTGGACGAAGCCGCCCGGCGACGCGAACGCGTTGATGCCGTCCGTGTCGAGCACGATGAACGTCCAACGCAAGTCGGGGCGCGTGCTGCCGGCGGCCAACACGGACCCCACGAGCGTCACGTACTTGTGCACGGCGGCGTCCTGCACGACGCCGTATTTCTCGCGCAGCTTCGCGCTCACGTCGGCGCCGAGCTGCTGCTCTTCGGCCTCGGTGAACTTCGTGTCCTGATAGGTCTTCACGGCCTTGTCGGCCAACTGGCCCAGCTGGCCGAATTGGGCGTGGGCCGTTCCCGCGAGCAGGCCGACCAGAACGAACGCCACCGCCATCGGTCTTCTCATGCCGGTCCTCCCCCGCCACGGTTCACGGCGACTTCGTGCACGACGACGGGCTCCCGTCGTCCCTTGACGGCCACGCCGCCGATCGGCCGCGTCAGGACATCGGACGTCAGCCGGTCCTTCGTGGCCTGGCTGATCAGAATGCGCGTGCCGTAATCCTTGTTGAGCGATTCGATCCGCGCACCCACGTTGACGGCGTCGCCGATGACCGTATAGCTCATGATCGACTCGGAACCTATGTTACCGGCAATCATCTCCCCCGAGTTGATGCCGATGCCGATGTCGAGCGGGGCCAGGCCCCGCGCGGTCCATCGCGCGTTGAGCCGGTCCAGGGCCGCGCTCATGTCGACGGCCGCGGCCACGGCGTGGTCGGCGTGCCGCGGGTCGGCCACCGGCGCGCCGAACAACGCCATCACCTGGTCGCCGACGAACTTGTCCACGGTGCCCTGGTGCCGGAACAGCACGTCCACCATCTCGGTGAAATGCTCGTTCAGCTGCGCGACCACACTCTCGGGCGTGGCCCGCTCCGACGCCGAGGTAAACCCCCGGATGTCGCAAAACAGCACGGACATGTCGCGGCGCTCACCTCCTATACGGGCGAGGGCCGGATTCGTCATGAGCTGGCGGAAGATGTCCGGTGACACGTAGCGGCCAAACAGGCGCTTCACGGCCCGTTTTTCCCGCCCTTCGACGAAATACTGCCAGGCGAATCCGCCCAGAAGCGCGACCGTGGCGGCGGCCAGCGGACCCACCACCGGGACCCACCAGCCCTGACCGACCAGACGCGTGGCCCAGACGACGCCCGCCGACGCGAGCGCCGTCACCAGCGCGAGCGCCCACCAGACGGGCAACGTGACCACGGCCACGCCCGTGACGAGCCCGGCGGCGATGGTCAGCGCCACGTCCCCGGTCCTCGACCCGCGGCGCATGAACTCGCGCGAGAGCACGTTGTCGGCCAACGTGGCCTGCAGGTAGACCCCGGGCGTGCTGCCGCCGAACGCCGTCGCGTGCACATCGGCAAGCCCTGAGGCGCTGGCGCCGACGAACACAATCTTGCCCGCGAACGCCGACTCGGGAATCGGCGGCGTCTGGCCGTTCTGCGCGCGCTCTTCGGACAACAAGACGTCGAAGAACGGATAGATGGGGAACGTCGTCCGGCCATCGGGCCGGGCGGCGGCGCCGTGCAGTTTCAACAGCAACTGCCCATCGTCCCTGAGCGGCAGCGTCGCATCACCCGCATCCAAGCGATCGCGTTCCAGACGGACGGTTGCCGCCGGCGCCTGGGTCGCGAGCAGGGCGCTCGCCATGCCGAGCGACGGCACCGCGACGCCGCGCCAGGCGATGAAGGGGTACATCGCGCGCGACACCCCGTCGGGATCCTTCACGAGCATGTTGTGGCCGACCGCGGCGGCCGCCTCGCGCAGCGCGGGAAACGGCAGGCGCACAGAGGGACGCTCGAACAGGCCGGCTCCCGGCGCGTACGTGGTTCCGGGCAGGGCGGGCGCGGCCTCCGACTCGAGGCTGGACGACGGGCGCTGCAGACCCTCGAAAAGGGCGTCGGCGAGGAGCACCACATTGCCGGCGCGGCGGACGGCCCTGATGAGTTCGGCGTCGGACTCCGGACCCGGCACGGTTCGATCGCCGATACGGTAGCTGCCCTGCGTGTCCGCTTCGGTGAATTGGACGTCGTACACGATGACGCGGGCCCTGGCGCGCGCGAGGTAGCTGATCACGCCGGAGTGAATCAGGCGTGGCCACGGCCAGCGCCCGACGATCGGTTCCAGCGCCCGGATCGAGGATTCGTTGATAAGGATGATGGCGATGTCATCGCGCGCCGGCGTGTCGCGCGCCGCGAGACGACGGTCGTAGGACAGCGCCTCGACCGCGCGGCCGGGCGGCGTCCCAGCGCCAGCCAGCGCGATCACCGCGCCAACTGCGCCCAGACCCAATCCGGTCAACACGCGTCTCAGCATGTAAGGGAATCATCTTACAGATTGACCCGATCCACGCGCCGTTGGTCATGGCGCCGGCTGAGGGGTTGTGTGAAGATGGATCTACCGTGCCTCAACTGGTCGATGTCGCTACCGCGTACCCGCCCTACTCTGTCGATCAGACCGCCGCGGCCGCATTCGCGCGTGCGCGGTTCGGCGGGGCGATGCCGCATCTCGAACGGCTGATGCCCCTGTTCGCCAACACCGGCATCACATCCCGCCGGCTGTGCCGTCCGCCGGAGTGGTACGGCACCGACCACGGTTTGGACGAGAGGAACGCCGCCTACATCGAGGCGGCCACGACGCTTTGCGCCCAGGCGGGCCGCGAACTTCTCGCGCGGCGAGGCCTGTCGCCGCAGGACATCGATCGCGTGTACCACATCAACACCACCGGCCTGGCGACGCCCACGATCGATGCGCGATTGATCAACGTGCTCGGCCTGAATCGCACGGTGAGCCGCACGCCGATCTGGGGTCTTGGCTGCGCGGGCGGCGTCTCCGGCCTGTCACATGCCGCGCGCGACCTCGAAGGGCATCCGCGGGGGCGGGCGCTCGTCTTCGCCGCCGAGATGTGCACGCTGACGTTCCTGGCCGACGACTATTCAAAGAGCAATCTGGTCGCCACGGCGCTCTTTGCCGACGGCGCGGCCGTCGCCCTCGTGTCGGGCGATGAGACCGGCGATCAGGGCTACCCCATCCTCGGCACGCGGTCGATGCTCTTCCCGGATTCGCTCGACGTCATGGGCTGGAGCGTCGTCGCGCGCGGCCTCCAGGTCGTGTTCGATCAACGCATTCCGGCGATCATCCGCGAGCATGCGGCGTCGGAACTGGACGCGTTGCTCAGCGCGAACGGATTGACCCGCGAGCACGTGACGGAGTTTCTGTATCATCCCGGCGGCCCGAAAGTGCTGCAAGCCTACGCCGACGCGTACGGCATGAGTGCCGATCGATTCGGCTGGTCGCGCGGCGTGTTCCAGGACTTCGGGAACATGTCGTCGGTGACCGTCCTGTACGTGCTCGCGCGCTACCTCGCCTCTCACCCGCCCGGCGCCGGCGGCCACGCGGTCGTGTCCGCGCTGGGGCCGGGATTCTCGTCGGAAGCCTTTGTGATGAGTCTCTGAGCCGAGCCCGCGAAAGGGACCAGTTCACACGGAGGCGCGGAGGGACGGAGACACGGAGAACCCTTCACTCTTTGGGTCGCACGCGGGCATCGCGCTCGGGCAGCCCTTCGGTAGACCGCGGGCAACTCCCCCAAGAAGAAGCCCTTCTCCGTGCCTCCGTCCCTCCGTGTCTCCGTGCGAACCGACACCTCCGCTCCCTCCGTCCCCTCCATCTCGACCCCGTCTATAATCCCGAAGGCGCCGAATCCATGCTGTCGCTGATCATCCCCGTCTACAACAACGAAGGCAGCCTGCCTCGGCTGCTCCACGAGGTCGGCGCCATCGCCGGCCGCGTGCCGGGCGGCTTCGAGGTCGTCTTCGTCGTCGACGGCAGCACGGATGGTTCGTTGCGGTTTCTGAAGGAACACCTGCCGGCGTGGGGCGTCCCCGCCCAACTGGTCGAACTGTCCCGAAACTTCGGATCGTTCGCCGCGATCGCGGCCGGACTGCGGCACGGACGTGGCGAGTACCTGGCCGTGATTTCCGCCGACTTGCAGGAGCCGCCAGAGCTGGCCGTGACGTTTCATGGCCTCATGGCTTCAGGCGAAACGGACGTCGTCTTCGGATATCGCACGAAGCGCGCCGACCCCTGGTTGTCCCAGGCCATGTCGGGGCTGTTCTGGAAACTGTACCGGCGCTTCGTGGTGCCCGACATGCCGCCCGGCGGCGTCGATGTATTCGGGTGCACCCGCGAGGTTCGCGACCGGTTGCTGGAACTGAAAGAACTCAACACGAACCTCGTCGCCCTGCTGCTCTGGCTCGGGTTCCGCCGGTCGTTCGTGCCCTACGAACGGCGCCCGCGTCAGGAGGGCCAGAGCGCCTGGACGATGGGGAAGAAAGTGCGCTACGCACTGGACAGCATCTTCAGTTTCACGGATTTGCCGATCAGGATTCTGCTGATGCTCGGCGTGGCCGCGACGGCCGTGGCGGTGCTCGCCGCCCTCACCGTCCTCGTCTTCTGGTCCCTGGGCTACATCAAAGTGCTGGGATACACGCCGCTGATGCTCGCCATCACGTCATTCGGCGGCCTGACCGCGCTCGGCCTGGGGATCGTCGGGCAGTATCTGTGGCTGTCGCTGCAGAACGCGCGCGGCCGGCCCACCTTCATCGTCCGTTCGGCTGAACGATTCGACGCGAAATCGTAGGCCGCTTCAGCGCGGCATCAGCGCACCAGCGACCGGAACTCGTCGTAGTCGCGGATGTAGTCCGCCGCGTCGTAGTGGTCGGATGCGAGCACGAGCAGCATCGCGTCTTCGGAGTATTTGTACTGCACGGCCCAGATCATGGGCGGCACATGGAGGCCGCTGTCGGGTTCCCGCAGCACGACCTCCTCGGACGCAGTTCCATCGTCGACGACGACGCTCACCGAACCGCGGAGACAGACCAGGAACTGGTGGCAGCGCCGGTGGGCGTGCTCGCCACGTACGTCCTTGCCCGGCACCTCGAACACCACGAAATAGCGCTGCGGCGTGAACGGGATCGCGGAGCCGAATTCCCCGGCGACGAGCTTGCCGCGCAGGTCCTCGACGGCCGTCAGACGGTGCAGCGTGACCCCGCGCACAGAGGTGGCGACGATGGCCGATGGTGCCACCACGGTCGACGTGGACGGCACGGCCTCCCGCTGTTTGGCGTCGACGTAGCCGACAATCCGGGCCGGATTGCCGGATACCACGGCTCGCGCGGGCACGTCGCGGGTGACCACGGCCCCGGCGCCAACCATCGCGCCCGCGCCGATCCGCACGCCTGGCAGCACCACTGCGCCCGCGCCGATGGACGCGCCACGATCGAGGTGGGTCTGCTCGACGTTGGCTTGGTAACTGCTTGCTCCGCGGTTACTGTCATTCGAGAACGTCGCATTCGGTCCGACGAACACATCGTCCGCAATCCGCAATCCGTCCCACAACTGGACGCCGGACTTGATCGTGACCCGATCGCCCATCACGACGTCGTTCTCGATGAACACATGATCGCAGATGTTGCAATCGGCGCCGATGACGGCGCCGGGCAGGACGTGTGCGAACGCCCACACGCGGGTGCGCGGGCCGATCGCCGCGCTCTCGCACAGCGCGCGCGGATGCACGAAGACGTCGTTGGTTTTCGGAGCCTCTCCCGCCATTGGCGCTCCATTCTAGCGCCAACCCGCGTCAATCCGCTGATGTTATGCTTCCCGGGAACGTGACACTTTCAGCGCCCGCCAGGCCCGCCCGCTTCCGATTGCTCCTCACCGTCACCCTCACCGTCCTCGCCGGATTGGCGATTCTGCTGCGCGTGGCATCGGTCGGCGAGCCGCTGGGAATCGACCAGAGTTTGTGGGCGTCGGCGGTCCGGGGCATGGCGCGCGGACAGCGTCTGTACCGCGACGTGTGGGAGCAGCGGCCCCCCGGAATCTACTTCACCTACCTGGGCGCCTTCTCGATGTTCGGATGGACGTCGAGCGTGGTGGTGTGGCTGGATGTGCTGGCGGCGGCCGTCATGACGTCGGTGATCTGGGCGCTGGCGCGCACGCTCGCCGACCGGACGGCCGGAGCGGTTGCTGCGGCGCTGTACGCCCTCTTGACGATGCCCGCCTGGCTGTACCGCAACGGCGGCATTCTCGAACGCACCGTCTGCGAGACGTTCATCGTCGTGTGCGTCGGGTTTGCGGCGCTCTGTGCGGTTCGGTTGCGCCGCCAGCCCTCGCTGCCGATGGCCTTCGCGCTCGGCCTCCTGGGCGGCGCAGCCGCCCTGTACAAGCCGAATGCCGGTCTCTATTTCCCCGTGATGCTCGGGTGGGGCCTCAGCACTTGGTTCGGGCGCCGCCAGCCTTCGTCCCACTTCATCCTCCGTGCCTCCGGAGTCGCCATTGCCGGCGCAGCATTGCTGCCGATCCTGACGCTCATCTGGCTGTGGCGACTCGATCTGATCGGCGAGGCGTGGACCGCCGTCGTCGGATTCAATGGGTGGTCACGTCAGCCAGGGGTACAGCGTCACCGGGTACGTGGACAAGTTCTCCCACGCCGTGTTCTTGCGCATGAAGCAGGACCCACTCTGGTTCGCCGGAGCGGTGGCCACGGTGGCCGCGCTCTGGGATCTCGCGCGGACGCGTCGTCTGCCACCCCTGGCGTCGCTCGCGGTCTTGTGGGGCGGCACATCGGCGATGGTCATCGCGGTGAACGGCATGTGGCTGTTCAACACGTATTTCATCCAGGCGTGTCCGCCGCTCGCGCTCCTCGCAGCCTGGTGGCTGACCGAGGGATCATCTCAATCCGCGATGCGCCGGGTCGCCGCCGGCGCAACCGTCATCGCGATGCTCGGCCTGCTCTACCAGCGCAACTACGTGCCGAAAGTGATCGGCATGGCGACCTACGACGCCTCGTTCCTGATGGGCCGCATCGACACGCCGGCGTATCTGGAGCGCTTTGGGGGTTATGCCGACGATGGCGGGTATTCGGCGAAGGCCAATGCCGAAGTGGCCGACTACGTGCGCACCCACACGACGGCTGACGACCGCATTTATCTCTTTGGCATCAACGGGGCAGGCGTGTACCTTCTTTCGGACCGGCTGACCGCGCACCGGTTCCTGCGGGTCAATTTCTACGTGCCTGACGGGTTTCCGGATTCGCGTTTCACGCTCGGCGCCGTGGTCGACGAACTCGCGGCCCGGGCACCGGCGTACCTCATCTTCGAGCAGCTGCACTCGGAATCCGTGATGGGCATTGCGGTAGATGCCCTGCAGGAGCATCCACGGATCCGGACGCTCCTGCAGGGCTACACGCTGGAAACGAAGATCGAGGACTTTACGGTGTACCGAAGGCGATAAGTGCTCGGCGGGCTAAAGCCCGCCGACTACTGTGGCACGCCACCAGCCTTCAGCCCGAAGAGGCTCAGCCATGCGTCCGTGATGTACCACAGGTCGGTGGAGCCATCGACCACCGATCCCTTGGGCCGCAGCACGAATCGCACGTAGATCACCTGGCCGGTATACGCGCTCAGGTCGATGTCGGTGGTCAACCAGCCATCGCCGGCGGGCACCTCGCCCACGGCCGTCCACGCCGCGCCATCCGCGCTCACCTGGACCTCCGCGACGGAGGAGATCGCTTGGACGAACGACTGGAAGCGCAGGTACGGCGCGCTCGCCTGACGCAGATCGATGGGCGCGATCCATACCAGCGTCGACAGAGACCCGCTGTCCAGGCGCCACACCTGCCCGCCGTCCAGGTTCGTCAGCCCGGTGGTCCTGTTCGGCGTCCCAGTCGACGTCGTCGCTGTCGTCGCTGTCGTCGTGGACGTCTGCGTCGTACCGGTGGTCGCCGCGGTCGCAGCCGCGCCGGAGTCGGTACTCACGGGCGTGGCCGGCGGTTCCATCAGGGCCGCGGCGCCGCTTCCACTGGCGCCCATGATGCACTGCGTTCCGAGCACGGCGGCGCTCGGCGTGCGCTTGAGGCTCACGTTGTCCAGGAGCGCCCACGGCGTCACATCCACGTTCCCCATGTAGTACGAAATCGTGGTGTTGGCCCAGGCCCGCCCCGTAAACGTGACCATCGTGTACGACGTCAGCGGCTGGTTCGGATCGAGCCAGAAGGTGCAGACCTGAAGGTCGGTGAAATCCAGGTCGTGCAGGATGGCCGTGACCCGCTTCCTCACGGCGCTGTTGTTTCCCAAGTCAAACTTCGCCGTGATCGCTGTGTTCGCCAAGGTTGCCACGTCAGAGGGCTGCAGGAACGCGCCAGCCGGCGTGCCGGACGGCCGCACGAACTGAGCGACGCCACCCGTGCCTTGCGCGGTGATTTGGCCGAAGAGGCTCCACCCCGGACAAGTTCGAATTGAAGCCGCCGTTCGACACCAGTTCGGGGCCGTCCGCCGTCGGAGTCGACGACGGCGCGGCGGGATCGACGCAATCGGTTCGATCGAGCGGCTGAGTGGGATCGATCGCGATCGCAATATTGTCAAGCCGGTAGGCGCCCCCGTCGCCGCCGTCGCTGGCTGCGTAGAACGACACCGTCGCGTTCGCCCACGCCTTGCTCGAGTGCATCCGCATCACATAGCTCCGCAGCGGCGCACCGGCTTCCAACCAGAATGAGCACACTTGGAGGTCGCTGAAGTCGAGGTCGTGGAGCAGGACGGCGATCCGCTTGCGCGACGGGCTCGAGTTCCCAAGGTCGAACTGCGCCCGCATCGGTGTGTTCGCGGGCACCGCCGCTCCGGTCGACTGCAGGACGACGGCCGAGTTGTCGGGACTGGACACGTTCGTCGTGCGATAGAACTCCAGCACGCCATTGTTGATGGTCGTGTTCATCGTCACATTGCCGCCCGGGCCGCCAAACACGTTCCACCCGATCAGACCGTTGCTGAACCCGCCGTTCTGGACAGGCACCGCCGCCAACGCCAGGTTGCCCTGGACCAGTTTGGCGACGGTGGCGCCGATGAGCTGCGCCGTGACCAACCACTGCCCCGTCGACGGGTTGACCCCGATCGACGGCTCGTAGTCCAGCACGACGCCGTCCCAGTTCGTGATGTGCACGAAGTTGTTCGTATTCAGGGGATAGCCGTCGTCGCCCAGTTCTATCGCGATCTGGGTGGCGTTGATGTCCTTGGTCACGAGCAGCGTAGTCTGAGTCGCCGGGTTGTAGGCAATGGCGTTGGTGCCGGCGCCAGGACCCGCAAATCCCTTTGTGAGATCCAGCGCGCTCATCATCCCGTCGGTGGCGACCACGCGGGTGTCGATGACGCCGCCGTCCGTGCCGCGGAACCACTCGGTCAAGAATCGGCCGGTGTGGGTCTGATAGACGACTGCCTGGTCTTCGTTGGGCTTGCCGGCCGCCAGGAAGAACAGGTTGCCGCGCGGCGCGAGCGTGTTCGCGTCGAACAACCGGGCATACGACCCGCCGCTGTAGCCGGTGTTGATGCCGGCCTTGAACCCGACGGTCAGACACGTGCCGTTGGTCGCGCACGCGATGGCCGGCGAACCGTAGTAGTCGGCGCCGTCCCCGAGGATCACGGGTGCGGACACCGCCCCGTTCATCTCAAATGAGTTGACCTGGAATGTCGACAGGCTCATGCCCGCTGGCATCACGCGCGTGCCCACGATGAAGCGCTGCCCGTTCCACACGTTCTGGCCCTTCTCGGAATGCAGCCACTCGGACGTCGCGTTGGTGATGAAGCTCGCGTTGCTGACGGTCGGCGCTGAACCGGGCACGTACCGAACGAGCCGCCCGAACTTCGGGTTCAGAGCCAGGTCCGCCAGCGTGTAGGTGACCAGGAACGCGGGATCGTTCGACGGCCCGCCAAAGGCGATGCTGGCCCACGCCGTGTACTGGTCGGGTTCCAGCGCAATCGGGAAGTCCGGCCCGATCTGCACGCCGTTCTTGTCCAGGAACCGGCCCGTGACGGGCGGCCGCGCCACGATCACCAGGTACACCTGATGCACGGGGTCGTAGGCGACGTTGTTTCGGGCCACCAATCCGGACAGGACCGTCGCGCCCGCCTGCGAAATGTGCGCGCCGGCACCGCCACGCGGAATGATCAGGACCGCGTTGACCTGAACCGTGAGGTCCTTCTCCGCCCAGAGGTTGTCTCCGCCCGTGACACGAACGCGGAAGCCGTAGGTCCCAGGTGTCGTGGGCGTGCCCACCAGCGACGCGCCAACCAAGTTCAGCCCCGGTGGGAGTGAGCCCGACACCAGATTCCACGTGTAGCTCGGCGTGCCGCCAATGACGCTCAGGAAGCCCGAGTACGGCGTATTCTGCGTGGCCGTCGGCAAGGATGACGTCGAAATCGAGATCGGCAGCTGGGTCGTCCCAACCGCAACCCCCTGGATCAGCCTGCCGACGGTCCGGCCAATCAACTGAGCCGTGACCAGCCACTGCCCTGAGGCCACATTCGCGCCGATCGACGGCTCGTAGTCGAGCACCAATCCGTCCCAGTTCGTGATGAGCAGCGTGTTGTTCGGATTGATCGGATAGCCGTCGTCCCCCAGTTCCATCGCGAACAGGGCAGCGTCAGTCCCCTTCGTCACGAGTAGCGTGGTGTGCGTCCCAGGGTTGTAGACGATGGCGTTGCAGCCGGCGCCGGGACCGATCGACTTGCTGAAATCCAGCGTGCTCATCGTGCCGTCGGTATTCACGAGGCGCGTGTCGATGACGCCGCCATTTGTGCCCCGGAACCACTCGGTGAGGAAGCGACCGGTATGCGCCTGATAGACCGCCTGTTGGTCTTCGTTGGGACTGCCAGCCGAGAGATAGAAGAGGTTCGTGCGCGGCAAGAGCGTGGACGAGTCGAACAGACGGGCGTACGAACCCCCGCTATACCCGGTGTTGATCCCCGCCATGAAGCCGACGGCGAGACAGGTGCCGTCGCTGGCGCACGCAAGCGCCGGCGAACCGTAGTAGTCGTTGCCGTCTCCGAGATTGACCGGGCCAGACACGCTCCCGTTCATCTCGAACTTGTTGACCTGAAACGAGGCCGTGCTCATCCCGGGCGCCATCACCCGGGTTCCCACGATGAACCGCTGCCCGTCCCAAACGTTCTGGGCCTTTTCGGAATGCACCCACTCGGAGGTGGAGCTGGCGATCCAGCTGGCCGGTCCCACCGAGGACCCGCCACCGGGCACGAAGCGAACCAGCCGCCCGTACTTCGGGTTTTGATCCAAATCCGCGAGGGTGTACGTCACGAGGAACGCGGGATCGTTGGCCGGACCGCCGAAGGCGATGCTGGCCCACGCGGTGTACTGACCGGATTCGAGGGCAATTGGGAAGTCCGGTCCAATCTGGTTGCCGTTCTTGTCCAGGAATCGTCCCACCACCGGAGGCCGGGACACGATCACCAGGTAGACTTCGTGCACGCTGTCGTAGGCCACGGTGTTGCGGGCGACCAACGGGCCAGCAGCCTCCAGGCCGGGGACTAGACTTTGCGAGATTTGGGCGATGGCCGGACGGGCGGTCGCGGCGAGCACGAGCACACCCAGCACACCCAAGGTCAGGGCTCGACGGCAGATCGGCATCATTTCAGCTACTAGCCTCACGCGTGTCCGACACGGCGGTCGATCTTCGCCCGTGGACGGGCGCTCGCGGGGATCCCAGTGTAAACGGATCGCTACGCTCGTTCAACCGCCACCACAGGCCCGGTTCGCATCCGCCGTCACCACAACGGTGCGAAAAGAGGCCTCCCGGACTTGTATCGGCCGTGAGCTGCATTCTCCTTAGACGCGCGCTTCCCGGGACAGGCCTGCCCCGTACACGGCCGTCAGCAGGGCGAGATTCGAGAGAAACAACATGCCGGACGAGTTGTAGGGATTCCAACTGGGGAACAAATTAAGGAGAAACGTGCTGGACAACGCCATCGACAGCACCGAGAGCGCCAGAAGCCCGCGTCCCAACGGACGAGAGAGACCCACATATGAACAGGCATGAGAGAGTACCGCCGCCTGGCACAGTGGCAGATAGGCGAAATAGTGCGGCCACGACGTTTTCACGAGGAACGGAATGGTGACGAAGATGGCGACGACCGACAGCTCCTGTCCCGCGCACCAAGCTCTGCGTTGCAGGAGCCATGCCATGGCGAGCGCGGACGCCGCGATGGCATAGCCGAGCCACGTGAGACTCATCGCGAAGCCGGCGCCGCCGGCGCCGGGAGCCAGGCTCGCCAGCCACCGCTGGCCCACATGCACGAAATACTGAGAGTTCGTGTCGCGCGCCGCCAGCCCTGCCCTGCCGATCATGTCCAGGATGGCGGTTTCGAACCCGAGCCAATTCGAGAAGCCCAGCATGGCTGAGGGCACGACCACGTAGAAAATGCACGCCGCCAGGGCAAAACTGACGCACGCGCGCACGTCGCGCCGGAGGAGGAAGTAGACGACGAAGATCGCGGGGTAGAACTTGATGGCGGCGGCAAACGCGAGCAGGATGCCCGCCAGCACGCTCTGGCGTCGGTTCGCGGCCACCGCCGCCGCGACGGCACACACCGTGAGCAGAATGCTGACCTGACCCCATTTCAGATTGTTGAGCAGTGGGTAGGACGTGGCGCAGAGCGCCATGAACAGGATCGTGTTGCGCCCCGACAGCTTCAACAGGCCGCGCGCCGGGATGAGGCAAATGGCGACGAAGCCGAGGAGTTGGATCGCTCCCCAGACCTTCATCGCTGATGACAGCGTCAACCCCCCGATCGGGGCCAGCAACACGGCGAAGAACGACGAGTAGTAGTACCCGCCCACCGGCGTCGGCACCTGCCGCACCTGCTGCCCCATCGGATAGTAGAAGCCGACGAAGTCCTGCATGAACTGCGGGTGATGGTCGATCGCGTCCACGAAACCCTGGAACGTGCGCCACTCAAACCAGTCGTAGGCCCAGATCGCCAGGCCGAGGGCGACGAACAACAGGGTCCCGCGAGCGAAGGAGAACCGACGGCCGTTAGCGGGGTCCGCCGGGCGAGCGCTCATGCGGGTTCAGCGAGCGCCTTTGGCGAGAACGAGAGCGAGGCCGGAACCGTAGGCGCGCACGCCCGGCACGGCGTCGCCCATCACCCGTCTGGCGATGGCGGGATCGGCCAGCTCCTTCCGCGCTTCGAAGATCTTGGCAGCGCCCGCGCGCATGAGCGGGTTCGGACTCGCGAGCGCCGAGGTCAGCAAGCTGCGCGCCGCCGGCATGTCGCAGCACGTGAGCATCTCCGCCGCCTGGAGCTTGTGCTGGTCGTTCGGCCCGGACATCAGCTCTCGTACGGCCTTGTCCCACTGGGGGCTCTTGGTCGTGGAGAACCGGTACGCGTCGGCCGCGATCACCCGCAACTCCGCGATCTGGCCGTTGAGTAATCCGGCGAGAAACGTGTCCGCCGAGTTCTGCCCGAGTTGCTTGAGCGCCACGGCGGCGAACATCTTGACGGCCCCCGCCCCTGAGTCAAACGCCGCCTGCAGTGCGGGCGCCGCGGTCTTGTCCTGCAGAAGCCCGAGGGCCACGGCGGCGGCATTGCGCACGTTGGGATCGGGATCGGCGAGCGTGTCGGCCACCTTCGGGGCCAGACTGCGGGCATCGGCGTCACGAATGGCCTGAATGACCTGGGCTCTGACCAGTCCCTGCGACTGCGCCAGCGCCAGCGCCAGTTTGGCCTCCGCCTCAGGGGCCTTCAATCGGGCGAGGCCGATCGTCGGCCCGAGCTCGTCAAGCGATGATGCGCCGCTGGAGGCGGACACCTGTTTGAGGACACGGAGCGCCTCGGCGTCGCCGTCGCGCGCGAGCCGTTCGAGCGCCTGCGCCATCAGCGCCGGCTGATCGGCGTGCGTGCGCACCGTGCGCCGTAAATCGCCGCGCGCCAACGTGCCGAGCGCGGCGGGATCCGGGCTTTTTCTCGCGGCCACATACCCGTCGTACGCCGTCAGGCCGTCTTCCACGCGTTCTCGCGCGACAAGCGTCTCGATCTGAAACCGGGCGGCGTCCGCATTCGCCGGATATTTCTTGAGGACGCCGGCCATCGCGTTGAGCGCCTCGTTCGTGAGGCCCGCGTCCCTGAACACGCGAGCGGACTGGATGGCCTGGGCCACTTCGGCCGCCTGCGGTGACGGCGGCACCGCCTGCCGCGCGTGCGCGCTGACGGCAAGGCCGGTCGACACCGCGCCGCCAAGCACGGCACTGAACAGCGCGACTCTGGCCGGTGTGAGCGAGAACAGGCGGAAGCGCACGCGGGATTGCATAGGACGATCCCATGATAGAGGAAATGCCCAGACGAGGGTAGGCGGGCGCGGCCGGCGTGCTAGCGGCCGCGTGCGCCGCCGGGCCACATCGATGCGAGGACGACCCGGAAGCGCGCGCGGCTCCAGAGGTCGGCTTGCGACAGCATCTGCACCCGATCGTAGAGGGACCGAAGGCTCGGATCGGCCAGCAGATTCTGATTCTGCCGACGACTCTCCAGATAGCCATCGGGCACGTCCCGCTCATAGTGCGCGACCCGCCATCCGGGTGCCGGCGGCAGGCGCGCGAGAAACGCGTCCGCCAGCGCATTGCGATCGATGATGTACACCTTCGGCCCCGCGTAGTAGCCGAAGACCCCGACGTTGCTTGCCAGCACCACATCCTGACCCGTTCTGTCGGCCAGCGCCCGCCGCGTGCGGCCGAACGCCGCCCACGGATGGTCGTCGGGAACCGCGTGCCCCGCCAGCACGGGAAGCAACCCGAACGACGGATAGTAGAACCGGCGCTCGTCGGTCACGCCGTACCGATCGAATTCGCCGGCGGAAGCGGCCACCGCTCCGAAGTCCGCCCAGGTCCTGAGCGGCGCCGCCGGCCCCAGCAGGCTGCCCGCGACCATCGCGGCGGGCACCGCGAGTCGAAGCGCCACGGCTCGCTGCCACGTCACGAGCCCGAGCACACCCGCCAGGCCCATCACGAGCGCCGGCGTCAGAAAGCGCCCGCTCATGAAATCGCCGCCGACGCCAACCACATACAGCACGTGCACGATCATCCCGGCGAGTACGACTCGTCCGGCACGCCGGCACGCGAAGCCGAGCACGAGGGCCGAAGCGACCAGCAGGATGGGCGTGATCGGATCGAAGTGGAACGTCGCCAGCAAGTACCGGCCTCCCTGGGCCGCCAGGTCGGCGGTGGCCACGCCCGGAGGCAGCTTCGCGAGCGCCGTGTTGGGCACCAACTGCCCGTAGTACACGAGTGAGAACGCCTCCCAGGCCACGAACGGCACCAGGCCGAGTGCGAAGGATCCGACGCGCGTGAATCTCATCGGCCGGATGGCGGCGGCAATGAGCGGCGCGACCAACAGGCCGAGATCGAGACGACACAGGAGGATCACCGACGTCAGCAATCCGAGGACGAACAGCGAGGGCGACTGGCGGTCGCGCCGCCAGGTCAGGAAGAACAGGACCAGCAGCAGGTGGGCCAGCGGATTCTCGAGACCCGACGTCGAGAAATCAATCAGCGCCTTGGAACCGACGATGGCCCCGAGTCCGAGCGCCGCCTCAACGGGCGTCCGGGCCACATGTCGCAGCAGCAGCCAGACGGTCGCCAGCGCGAGCCCGATCTGCAGGCCCAGCACCGTGAAATACGCTTCCCGGGTGACGGCGTAGACCGGCGTGATGAGCATGAGCCACGCCGGATGCGTGAAGCTCTGCACCCGTTCGGCGACGTTCCAGCGAAGCCCGTATCCGTTGACGAAGTTGTCCACCGAACGCAGCGTGATGTACGCGTCGTCGCACAGCCACGCCGATCTGAGCAGCAGGATGGCCACCAGGCTGAGGCCGGCCGCGGCGGTGAGAACGGAGACCGACGGCCGCCACGCCGTCAGCGCGGCGCGTGCGGGTGTTGATTCAACTGCGGCCATCCGCCAACGCCTCGCCGGTTCCCGGCGCGGCCCCGGTGTCGGTCCGCTCGGCCTGAATCCGGATGGCGGCCAGGAGCGCGATGCCGTAACAGGCGCACCCCGTCCAGAACGCGGCCGAGATCGACGCGGAAAGCGCGATGACGACCGCGAGCACGGACGCGCAGACGGACATCGCGCCGTTCACGCCCCACAGCCACAGGGTCAGGCGCTCACGGCCGGCGGCCAGTTTCATGCCCAACGGAAACGCCTGCCCCATCAAGAGCCCGAGCCCCACGAGCAGCGCGGCGGCACCTGAGGCGCGCACGGCCGTGGGCTGGCCCTGAAGGTAGGTGATGGCCGCTGGAGCCACGAGTGCCACGACCACGAGCGCCGCGACGAGCAGCGCCAGCCTGACCCGGCCGGCCTGTCCGGCTGTGGCGACGGTGATGTTGCGCGTCAGGTAACTGCCGGCCCCGCTGCCGAGGAGCAGCGCAAACAGCACGACGGACAGGCCGTACACCGGATGCCCGAGCACGACGATCAGCCGCTGCATCAGGGAAATTTCGATCAGCATGAAGCCGAGGCCGATCGCGCCGAAATACGTGAGCAGCCATTTGACGGCGGCGAGGTTTTCGCGCGGTCGCGTAAAGGCCCGCGGCACGAACAGGCACGCGAGGCCGAGCGCGAGGACCGTCAGCATCAGCACGCCCAGCACGAAGACGGCCTGCATGTTGTGCTGGTTCTTGCCGGCGCGCAACAGGCTGATGTCGGTGAGATCGCGCAGCCGGAGCATCTGGAAGAAGAACGGGCTGTCGTCGGTGGGCGGCGCGATGTTGAGGGGATACGCGCGGGCGAACGCCTCGACGTCGCCGCCCTCGGTCAACGTCTTCAGGACCGGATCCGGCGTGCCGCCCGGATCCAGCACGACCTCGAAATTCATCGTCGCGCTGACGTCACGCAGCCGCTGCACGTCCTGGTCCGTGAAGGGCGACCGGCTCACCAGCAGCGTACCGACGCTTTCCGGCTGTTCCGGCCCGCGCATTTCGCGGATGTTTCTCACGAGCAGCAAATGGCTGCGCGGGCTGGCGATCCCGGCGTCCGCGAGCGAGGCGCTCGCCAGCGCCACCATCCGGTAGATCTCGCCGGGCCGGGTGGCGGAATACCATCGCGAGACGCTGAGCACGCCGGTGTCGGAGAGGCGCGACAGGAAGATGCGCCACGCCTCGCGCGTGTACAGCGCATTCTCGCTCATCACGAAGGCGCCCGCGGCGGTCGCCGCCCAGGTGTCGATGAGGGAAATCTGGAGGACGTCGTAGCGATCGTGCTGCCGCGCGAGAAAGCTGCGGGCTTCGTCGTTGACGAAGTGCACGCGCGGGTCCCGGTCGAGGTGGCCGGTGAAATCACCGAACCGGCCGTTGACCACGCGCAGAATGTCGTCGTTGATCTCGATGGCGGTCACATTGGTGGCGCCGAACGAGAGCGCCGACAGCACGTCTCGCCCGCCGCCGGCGCCCACGATGGCGACCGACGGGCCCGGCCGAAGATAGTAGCCGACGTTGGTGACGTCGTACTTCAGGTGCTCGATCTGCGCGGGATCGCCGCTGTACGCCGTCATGACGGTGCCGGCGCTCACGTCGATGTCCATCTTGAGCTGGCGCACCAGCCGGTCCGCGGGCCAGGTGGAACTCAGTCCCCATCCATACGGTGCTTCCGCCTTCGTCTGGTCGCCGTTGATCCGTACGCGCGAGTAGGAGTTCCACTTCTCGTACAGGGGCCGCGCTTCCAATTGCCCCTTGATGTAGAGAATCCTCAAGACCGGGAACTGGCGCCACACGAACGCGGTGTGCACGACCGCGCTGGCGCCCAGCACCACCGTCAGGCTGACGGCGGTGATCAGCAGACGCCGGCGGCCCGCATCCCACGCGAAGGCGATCGCCGCCACGCCCGCGACCGCCGCCACCGCCACCACGGCCGTGGCGGCATCGGTGATGCGCAGCAGGCCGCAGCACCAGCAGGCAGCCCAGCGCGGCGCCCGCCAGGTCGGCCGCATACAGGGCGCTGACCCGCTTGCTGAATTGCGTCAAGGTGAGCGAGACGCAGATGCCGCTGATGATGAACGGGACGCTGATGACCACGACCGTGAACGCCATCGCGTAGGCCGCGACGACCGATGGGTGCACGAGAAACGGCACGCTCAGTTGCGTGAGGAAACTCAGAATGATCGAGACCGGGTACGTCACCGCGGCGATGGCCAGATAGGTCTTGACCTGTCCCGGCCGGAACCATGGGCGCAGCACGTAGGCCAGCAGCGCGCCGGCGGTCATGCCGAACATCGCAATCGAAATCGCGACGAACGCGAAGTGGTACCACATCGTGACGCTGAAGATCCGCGTGAGCAGGATCTGGTGCGTCAACGTCGCGAGCGCAATCAGGAACAGGCCGATGTAGGTGAACGGACCCGGTGCGGCAGAATCGGTCTTCACGCTGGGCCACTCTAGCATAGCGGCTCGCGCTCTCCCGGCAGCGCCGCGAACAGGACGCCGGGCACGACGAGCGGCAGCAAGATCGTGAAGATCCGCGGCTCAATCACGCTGGAGAACGTCAAGCCGATCAGCAGGAAGAACGGCAACGCGATCGCGACGGCACCGCGCGTGAAGCGCGGCTGCAGTGGCCACGATCGCGCGATGACCAGGAGCGCGGGCGCCAGCATGATCAGGAAGAACCACGAATAGAGGCGGTAGTACAGATCGCGGCCGGCGGGCCACCAGAACAGCCGTCCCAGGTTCTCGCTCACTTGCAACGGGTTGTAGGGCACGTATCCCAGGCGCCAGCGCAGCCCGGCGTACGTCGCTGCCCACAGCACAGTGCCCGCGGCCGCCCATCCAAGACGCCGCCGATCGAGCGGGCCCGCGCACACGAGTACGACCACCAGCAGAAACGCCGTCTCACGATTCAGCGTGGCAAGCACGAGCACGCCGAGGAAGGCCGCCATCCACCCGCGCGCCACGCAGGCGCATCCCAGTGTGAAGAGGCACAGTTCCACGAGGTGATCGGGATGCGCATAGGAGTTCGTGAACGTCAGCGGCAGCAGGGTCGCGACGAGGGCGTTGCCGACGAGCGCGCCGCCCGTGGAAAACCATGTCCTGAAATACAGGTGCCCCGCGGCAAATGCCGCCACCAGACACAACCAACGGAACACCAGCCAGCCGTCCTCGGCCGAAAGGTGCGTGGCACGGACCAACCCGTCGTAGGCAAGCGGCGCCAGCACCCGGTATCTCGCCGGCGGGTCGGCGGTGCCGTGCACGACCGCGGGCACGTACTCCGTATAGGGATACGCCGGATACGGGCGCACCTTGTAGTCGACGAAGCCGATGGCGGTCGCAAAGGCCAGGTACAAGGGCAGCACGCCCAGGAAACCGAGCCGGCGTGCCGCCTTCGATCCCATCACTCCGCGTCCCGGTGGACGCCCTCCAGCGAGAACGCCGGCACGCACACCGCCACGTACTCGGCGCCCTCCGGCCCCGGCGTGCTGTAGCGCACCCACTCGCCGCCGTGGGCGACGACGCCCTGGCCGGCGTGGACGTCAAGCACGCCGCCCTCATGTTCGACCCGGAGCGTGCCCTTCAGCACAACGGTGATTTCCTCGAAGTCGGGCCGCTGGCCCGGTTCGGTCCACCCGGAGGGCGAGATCATCCGGGCGATGCTGACGCTCGAGTGGCCGGAGTTCACGCGTCCGGCAAACTCCTGAATCTGTTTCGGCTTGGTCCCCACGCAGGGAATCACGGTTGGCTGCGCAATCAATGTCGGCATGGCCCGTCATTATGCCTTTCCATTCCCCAGTTCTCCAGTTCTCCAGTTCCCCAGTTCTCCAGTTATCCAGTTCCCCAGTTATCCAGTTAGACTACTCCCCGTGTCACCCACTCTGGCCGCGCTGATTGCGATTCAGGCGCTCGACTCGGCGGCCGATGCCGCCAGGCGGCGCCTCGCCGACATGCCGGCGGCCGAAACCGCCATTACAGCCTCCATCGCGGCCGCCCGGGCCGCCGTTGATACCGTAAAAGCGCAGGTCCACGATAACCACCAGGCGCGGCGGGCCCTCGAGAAGGACATCGCCGCCGTCGACGTCCGGCTGGCGCGCTTCGACGACCACAAGGCGGCGGTCAAGACCAATCAGGAGTACACCGCCCTCCTGCACGAGATTTCCGGCGCGAAGGCCGAAAAGGGCACGATCGAAGAGAAGCTCCTGATCCTGATGGAGGAAGCGGACACCCTGGCTGCCGGGCAGAAGACCGCCGAGGCCGCACTGGCGGCCAGGACGGCCGAAGGCGACAAGGCCCGCGCGGTGCTGGTCTCTGAACGGCAGGTGGTCGACGCCGAGCTGGCCCGGCTGGCCCACGAACGGTCGCGCGAGGTGCGCGAAGTCGATGCGCCGATGCTGGCGAAGTACGAGCAATTGCTCAAGCAGCGCCGGGGCATCGCGGTCGCGCGCATGGGCGTGGGCGAAGTCTGCGAGGCGTGCCACGTGCGGCTGCGGCCCCACGTGGCGCAGATGGTCCGCCGCAACGACGGCGTCGTGCCGTGCGACAGCTGCCAGCGGATTCTCTACTACGAGCCGCCGCCGGCCGGCGTCACCACGCCCGTATGAGCCTGTCGTTTACCGTGAACGTCGACGGCGGGGCCCGCGGCAACCCCGGTCCCGCCGGCTGGGGCGTGGTCGTCCAGGACGGAGCCGGCGACGTGGTCGCCGAGTTGTTCGGCGCCCTGCCCCACGCCACGAATAATGTCGCCGAATACAACGGGCTGCTGGCGGCGCTCGACTGGTGCGCCGAGCACGGCGCGACGTCGGTGCATGTGAAGTTGGATTCCCTGCTGCTGGTCCAGCAGATGCGCGGGGTGTATAAGGTGAAGCACGAGGGCCTGAAGCCGCTCCACGGCCGAGCCCGGCTGCTCGCCCACAAGATCGGCAAAGTCACCTTCGAACACGTCCGCCGCGAGCTCAATAAGGACGCGGACCGGCTGGCGAATGTGGCGATGGATGAAGCGGCGAGAGAAAACCTAACAACTAACAAGTTACAACTAACAAGTTGGTTCGAACGCTGGACTCTGGACCCTGGACCCTGGACTATACGGAGGCACCCCTTGTCTGATCGCAAGTACCGCCAACGCGGCTATCAGGACGAGGGGCCGCGGGAACGGGCCCCGCAGGGGCCGAAGAAGCCGATCGAACCCCGCGACCCGCGGATGCCGCGCGACCCGCGCGTGCCGAACATGCCCGGCTTTCGCGAGGTCTTCCGGTGCACGCGCTGCGGCAACATCGAAAGCCTGGAGGTCTCGCCGGAGACGCCCTGCAGCAAGTGCGGGGTGGATTTGCACTCCTGCATCCAGTGCACCGCGTTCGATGCCGGCGCCCGATTCGAGTGTGTCGAGCCTGTGCACGCGCGCGTGAGCCCGAAGGACGCACGCAACGCCTGCCAGTTCTATTCGCCGCGGATCAAAGTCGAGCGCGAAACCGGCTCGACCGTCGCGCCCAATAACGCCAAGAAAGCATTCGACGACCTGTTCAAGTTCTAGCGAACGAGACCGTCCGGCGTCCGGAGTTCCTACGACTCCGCCAACCGGATGGCCGCCGCCAGCCGCCCGGTGCCGGCCCCTTCGGCGCGATGCGAATAGCAAGTGTCGAGGTGGTCTGCCGTGCAGACACGGGCCACGTCGATGGCCTCAGCCGGAACGCCGCCGCGCTGCAGTTGGTCAACGTTGGCACGCCAGAGATCGAGACGCCAGTGACCATCGACGTCGGGCGCGAACCAGCGTTCCGCGTCCGCGTGTCCCGTCAGCATCGCCTGCCGGACGCGTTCGTCCACCTGATAGCAGCACGCGCCAATGCTCGGGCCCAGCGCCGCCACGACCTGCCCCGCCTCCGCTCCCAACTGCTCCATCGCGTCCAGAGGTCGCTTGCACGACGCCAGCGGCCGTGCCGCGCCAGCCCGCATGAACAGCCGCCACCGCCCGGCCGCGGCGATCGGCCAGGAGGATGGGCACGCAATCGGCGACCCGCACGCACACCGCCCGTGCGGGATCGGTCGAGACGACCGCGTCCGCTTCGGGAGCCTCGCCTACAAGCTGGCCCGGCCTGACCACGAAGACGACCCGCCCATGCACCTGTTTCAGCCTCACGACGTTCTCCGGTGAGCACTCCAGGGCCGCGCCGAGACGATCGAAATCAGCCGCCAGGCGGTCGCCCCGGAACTCGAGTTGTCGCGTCGTGAACAGGTGCCGCGCGAACGGAAGCAGCCGCCGATTGGCTAGCGCCCGCCCCGCCGGGCCACCGATCCACGCGAAGGTGGGAGCAACTTCAGTCGCCACGTTCAGGTCTCCAGTCGGGCCCAGCGCAACCCGGGGCGTCATCGCTCGCGCTCGTCCGCCCCGGCGTGGTCAGGGTTGTCGCCGACAAGTCCCATGCTATCCGCACTTGCGCGGTACACGAACGATGGCCGACGACCTGGCGGGATCCTTGCTCAGGAAGTGATGGCCGGCGCGCCGGCGAAGACACACGGAGACACAATCATGACGATCAAGTTTCAGCCCAACGACAAGGGCACGCCAGCCGGGCAAGCTGGCGGATGCCGAACTGCATTTCTCCGGCGGACCGCTCGACGGTCTCAAGCTGGTCGGATTCGCCGTCTGGGAGCGCAAGTCCGGCGGCCGCAACGTCACGGTGCCGGCACGCCAGTACTCCATGAATGGCGAGCGGCGGAGTTTCGCGCTGCTGCGACCGATCGCGGACGCGAGCTGCCAGGACCGCCTGCGCGATCTGGTGCTCGACGCCTACAAGGAGCACGAGGCGGAACTCGCGGCAGCCAGCTAGGGGCAAGTCAGAGGTCAGAGGTCAGAAGTCAAAGGTCAGGATGGCGAGCGTCAGTTCGCTCCTCACCTCTGACCTCTGACCTTGCTAACCTCTGACCTTTTCAATCGGTCGTTTCTGCCCTCAGGCTCTTGTCGAGTTCCTGGCGGAAGAAGCTGGTCTTCATGCCGCCGTCGATGATGTGCCAGGGCAGGAAGTCGTCCGCGCTGCGGTCGCGGTAGAGGTAGGCGTCGGCGTCGAGGCCCGACGTCCGCCACGGCCGCGCGCCAGTTGTGCCCGTTTTCTTCGGCTCGCTCGATCACGTCGGCGACCCGCCGGTCGCCGAGGGACAGCAGGCCCTGGTAGTAGGAATGCCGTTCCGACTTGATGTTGAAGTAGACGTTGTCGGTGTCGCCGACCAGGGCGCGCAGCCGCTCGATCTTCCGATCGATGATGCGGGCGTCGGTCATGGGCATCCACTGATACGTGGTCCCCGGCTTCGGGATGAGCGGATTCACGGAAGCGACGATGCGGCCCGATGCCGCCGCGGGTGCGGGCGGCATCCAACCATGCGGTCGCGGATGGCCAGCGTCAGATCCCGGATCGCGACCAGGTCCTCATCGGTCTCGGTCGGGAGCCCGATCATGTAGTAGAGCTTCAGGTTCTCGAAGCCCGTACGGAAGATCAGGCCGGATTTGTCGAGAATCTGTTCGTTCGTGACGGTCTTGTTGATGACGCGACGGAGGCGATCGGACCCGGTCTCGGGCGCGATCGTGATCGACCGCTCACCGCCTTGGCGGAGCAGGGTCACGATCGTCTCCGTCAGGTCATCAAGCCGAAGCGAGGCCGGGCTGATGCTGTAGCCCATCTCGACGAGTCGTTCCGAGGATCCGTTCGATGTCGGGATGGTCGCAGAGGGCGATGGACACGAGGCCGATGCGGTCGGCGTGGGGCCGCGCCGCCCGTGCCACCTCGAGAATGCGTTCGGTCGAAAACGGGCGCACGGGCAGGTAGTTGTAGCCCGCCCAGCAGAACCGGCAGAGATTCGCGCAGCCGCGCACGACCTCGATGAGCAGGCGCGATCCGAACTCGGTGTCCGGCGTGAAGATGCTGGTGGCCGGCGGGTCGAGCCGATCGGCGGCCTTCACGGCGGCCTTGTGGACGACGGGCGGCGCGTCCGACCCGGGCTTCGGCGTGATGGCCGCGACGCGCCCGGGACCGGCGTAGGTCACGTCGTACAGGCTCGGCACGTAGAAGCCTCGCGCCTGGCGAAGCTTTGGCGAGGAGCCGCGTCCGATCCCGGCTGCCCTCGTCCGCGAACGGCCTCGACGAGCGCCGGCACGAGCAGCTCGGCCTCGCCGGCGGCAATCACGTCGGCAAACGGCGCCAGCGGCTCCGGATTCACGAACGTGACGGCGCCGCCAATGACGACGAGCGGGTCGCGCGGGATGGCGGCGTTCGGCCCGCGGCTGCAACCCCGCGAGCCGCAGCATGGTCACGACGTTCGCGTAGTCCCATTCGAACGAGACGGAGAACGCCAGCACGTCGAAATCGCGCACGGGCGTCTGCGACTCAATCGTGATGAGCGGCTCGCGGCCGGCGGCGAAGTCCGCCAGTTCCTGCTTCCCTGGCAGGAAGACCCGCTCGCACACGACCCGCTCGTCCGCGTTGAACAGCTGGTACACCGTCTGGAGCCCGAGGTTGGACATCCCGACCCAGTAGGTGTTTGGAAACGACAGGGCGACGCGCAGCCGGCCGCCGTGCGGCTTGGTGACGTAGCCCACCTCGCGGGCGAGCAGGTCGCGCGCGCGTTCGTGCCCGTCGCGCACGACGTCGCGCGGACCGGGGCCGCCGCCGAATCGGGCGGGCTTCTTTCGTTGGCTCACGGGGCTCTTTTGACGCTCTGTCACACCCCGCGCCTCAAACGGCGGCGGGGGCGCAGGCGATGGTTATGGAGATTGTACCTGTCGCTGGACAAGAACCGTATCTAACGTCGTCCTCGCGTCCATCGTCCCTGGTCCGGAGTCCTCCATCCCGTCCCAAGTCCTGCCGGACTCAGGACGACCGGACTCTGGACAGCAGCGGACTCTGGACAGCAGCGGACTCCGGACCAGGGACGATGGACCCTGGACTAATCCGTCCTTACCGCTCCTGACGTCGCAGGAACGCCGGCACGTCCAATGGCGAGCTGTCCTCGTCGGCGCCGGCAGGGGCATCGGCATCCGACACGGACGTGAATGACAGCGCCGGCAAGTCGATCAGCGGGCGCCTCGCGATTCGGGTGCCGGCCGCCGGGACGCGATCGGCGCCGGACTGTGCGCGCGGTGGTGTAGGCGCTGAGGTCCGTCGGCGTCACCTTGGACGCCTGCGCCGCCGGCGACGTGGCGACGCGCGTGTGGTCGAAGCCGGTCGCGATCACCGGTGATCTTGACCTGCCCTTCCATCTTGGGATCGACGACGGCGCCGAAGATGATGTTCGCGTCCTCATGCGCGGCGCTGTAGATGATGTCGGACGCCTCGCTGACCTCGGCGAGCGTGAGATCGGAGCCGCCGGTGACATTGATGATGACGCCGCGCGCGCCCTGCATCGACGCATCCTCGAGCAGCGGGCTGGAAATCGCCGCCGTCGCCGCCACCCTCGCGCGGTCGGGGCCCGTGGCGATGCCGGTGCCCATGATCGCCATCCCCATGCGCGACATGATGGTCTTGACGTCCGCGAAGTCGAGGTTGATCAGCCCGGGCACGAGGATGAGGTCCGAAATCCCCTGAATCGCCTGCCGGAGCACGTCGTCGGCCGTGGCAAACGCCTCGGACATGCCGGTCGTCTTGGCCACGGTCGCGAGCAGGCGCTCGTTCGGAATCGATGATCATCGTGTCGACGCATGCCGGCGAGATCCTTGACGCCCTGCTCCGCCTGCACCGCGCGCTTGCGGCCCTCGAACTTGAACGGCTTGGTCACGACGGCGATGGTCAGCGCGCCGAGCTGGTTGGCCAGACTGGCGATGACCGGCGCCGCCCCGGTTCCGGTTCCGCCACCCAGGCCCGTCGTGACGAAGACGAGGTCGGCGCCGGTCAGGACTTCGAGGATCTTGTCGGTGTCCTCGAGCGCCGCGGCTCGCCCGACGTTGGGATCGGCGCCGGCGCCAAGTCCCTTCGTCAGATGCCGGCCGATTTGCACCTTCACCGGCGCGGCGTTCGTCGGCCAGCGCCTGCTCGTCGGTGTTGGCGACGATGAACTCGACCGACGCCAAATCCGGCTTGCACCATGCGATTGACGGCATTGCCGCCGCCACCGCCGACGCCAATGACCTTGATCTTCGCGCCGGCGCGAACCGCCTCCTCATCCAGCAGGATGCGCAGCTTCTCGTGAGACTTGGCGTGACTCGATGCGTCCATGACTCTCCTGTCTAGAAGAACTCTTTGAACAGTGTGCGAATTCTACCCGTAAACCGTCCGAGCGTGCCTGCCCCCACGCGGGCGGTTCGGTCTGCAGGTGACGATGAGTGTACGCGCACAGACCGACCGAGGTCGCGAAGGCAGGATTGTTCACGTGATCGGCCAGCCCGCCGACGCCCTCCGGCGCGGCCCGGCGGACGGGCAAGTCGAAGATCTGCTCGGCGATTTCCGCCATGCCCTCCAGCAGCGCGCCGCCGCCGGTGAAGACGATGCCGGAGTTCAGCGACTTCTCATAGCCGGCGCGGCGGATCTCGTCCCAGAGCAGATGGCAGATCTCCTCCGCCCGCGGCTGGAGAATCTCGGACAAGCACGCGACGCGGCATCATGCGCGCCCTGCGGCCGGCGATGCTGGCGACTTCCATCGTCTCATCCTCGGGCACGAGGGCGGTGAGGGCGCAGCCCGACCGGCGCTTGAGCTTCTCGGCATCGGGAATGGGCATGCGCAGCCCCACCGCGATATCGTTCGTGAAGTGGTCCCCGCCCACCGACAGCACGCCCGTGTGCCACAGGCTGCCGCGCTCGAACACGGCGAAGTCGGTCGTGCCGCCGCCGATGTCGACGAGGGCCACGCCCAGTTCCTTTTCGTCGGGCGACAGCACCGACTCGCTCGCCGCCAGCTGCTCGAGCACCGTGTCCACGACCTCGACCCCGCCCGGTTGACGCACGCAATCATGTTCTGCATCGACGACGGAACTGCCGGTCACCACGTGGACGTTGACCTCGAGCCGGCTGCCGGTCATGCCCACCGGCACGGCGATGCCATCCTGGTCGTCGACGACGAAGTCCTGGGGCAGCACGTGAAGGATCTCGCGCCCGCCCGGCAGCGCCACGGCGCGCGCGGCGTCGATGGCGCGCTTGACGTCTTCGCGGGTGATCTCCCGGTTGCGGCCGGCGACCGCGACGACGCCGCGGCTGTTGAAGGCCTTGACGTGGTGCGCCGGAGAGCGCCAGGTACACGCTGTCGATCTCGATGCCGGCGGTCAGTTCCGCCTCGTCGATGGCGCGCTTGATGGCCTCGGCCGCCGAGTCCACGTTGTTGACGATGCCGCGCCGGATGCCCTTCGACTCGGCCAGGCCGATGCCGATGATGTCCAGGCTCCCGTCGTCCATCACCTCGCCGACGATGGCGGCGACCTTCGACGTGCCGACATCGAGTCCGACCAGATAGCGCTCTTTCCGTGCCATGCCCACCCTCGTTCATCGGCGCACGCGTCTCCGCGTCGCGCGTTACTTCACAATCACCGTGTCGTCGTCGGACCTCGAGATCCCAGTACTCCGACACCGTCTTCTGCGCCCGCGTGTCATCCGCAATGGCCTTCCACAAATCTGGAGCCGCTCGAGGAACTGCTCGTCACCCAGCCGCAATTCCGCCGGCTCGCCCTCGAACAGGACCACGGCGTTCCGCGGATCCGAAACGTTGACCTGGGAGATGCGGCTGAGCGCAATCCGGGCGCGCGGACACCTCCCGGATGCAACCGCTGGACGAGGCGGGTCCCCGCGGCGTCGGCCAGAGGCCCCGACGGCGTCTCGGTCAGCAGACCGTCCACAATCGGCAGGTCGAACTGCCGGTACTTCGGGCCGAAGCGGGCGATGATGACGCCGGCGGCATCGACCAGGAAGAGTTGCCCATGCAGCCGGGCGGCGACCAGCGGCGTGCGCTCCACGATGCGCACCTGCACCGTCGACGGGAGCACGCGCGACAGTTCGGCGCTCGGCGATCCACGGCGACTCGAGCAGCCGGAGGCGATACTGCGCCAGCGTCACCCGCAGAATGCTCTCGCTCGCGCAGGCCCGTCACGAGCGCTTCGACCTCCGCGGTCGAGAACTGCGCGTTGCCGGTCACCACGACGCGGCTCACCCTGAACACCGCGGCGTCCGCCAGCGCGCTGCCGAGCGAGGCGACGACCACGATCGCCAGCAGCGCACCGCCGCCCATCCACGCGGCCTTGAACCACCATCGCCGCCAGGTGTGCGTCCGTCCCTGGCGAACCTCGGAGCGCCGGAACCGCTTGTCGGCCGGCACCGGAACGCCGGCGAGCGGCCGCCGGCAGCCCGCGGCGAACGGGCGTGCGGCGTGCCGGCTCATCGCGGGCCTCCCGTTGCCGAGCGCGCGCAGGATCCGATCGCCGACGGCGCCGATCGATGCCGGCGCCGAGGGTCAGGACCGAGGTCGCCCGGCGCGCGCCAGCGCCGCTACGGCGCCGGCACGTCCTCGAGGTCCGGCACGATCTGCGAAATCCCGCACGTGGAGGCCGATGGCCGCGGCCAGGCGTCCAGCGTCACGCCCGGAATCGGCGCCTCGCCCGCCGCGTAGATGTCGGTCAGGATCACGACGTCGGCCAGCGCCAGCGCGGGACCAAACTCCGCCATCAGGTCGCGCGTGCGGGAATAGCGATGCGGCTGGAAGACGGCGACGAGACGCGCCGGCTGTCCCGAACGCGCCGCCCGAAGCACCGCGGCGATCTCGGTCGGATGATGCCCGTAGTCATCGATGACCGTCACGCCACGCGCGAGTCCCGCGCACCTGATAGCGCCGTTCGGCGCCGCGAGAATTCGGCGAGCGCGGCCGCGATCCGGCCGAACGGCACGCCCAGGTCCAGACCGACCGCGACGACCGCGAGCGCGTTCTGGAGGTTGTGGACGGCCCGGCACGCCATGAGCGAGATCTCGCCTTCGCCCGAGCCGCCAGGCACGCCGCGGATCGCGTAGTGCACGCCGCATCGCGACGGACCGGCCGTCGGACGACCGGCGCCAGACCGCGGACGTCGGCCGGCTCGGAGAAGCCGTACGTGATCGTGCGCCGATCGAGCCGCGGCAGCAGGGCGGCGACCGGCGGGTCGTCCACGCAGGCCACGACCGCGCCGTAGAACGGCACGCGTCCGGCGAAATCGGCGAACGCCTCCACGAGGCGTTCGAACGAGCCATACGCGTCCAGATGCTCGTGGTCGATGTTGGTGATCACGGCAATCGCCGGCGAGAGCTTGAGGAACGACCGGTCGCTCTCGTCGGCTTCGGCGACCATGTACTCGCCCTGGCCGAGCCGGGCGTTGCTGCCAAACGCGCTGAGGCGCCCGCCGATGACCGCCGTGGGATCGAGGCCGGCGCGTTCGAGCATCAGCGCCAGCATCGACGTCGTCGTCGTCTTGCCGTGGGCGCCGGCGATCGGCGATGCCGAAGCGCAGGCGCATCAGCTCGGCCAGCATCTCCGCGCGCGGAATCACCGGCACATGGCGCGTTCGCGCGTGCGGCCGTCTCGGGATTCGCCGCGGGAATGGCGGACGACACGACCACGACGTCGGCATCGCCGACATTGGCCGCCTCGTGGCCGATGCCCACGCGCACGCCGAGCCGCGCCAGCCGGTCCGTGATGTCGGATCGCCTGGCGTCCGACCCGCTCACGTCGTACCCGAGATTCAGCGAGCAGCTCGGCAATCCCGCTCATGCCGATGCCGCCGATGCCGACGAAGTGCACGCGCCGCGTGCGCCCGAGCCACGCCATTACGCCGCCTGCCTTTCCGGCTGCGCCCGCGAGTGCAGAGCAGGCGATCGACGATGCGCGCCGCGGCATCCGGCTTGCGCGAACCGGCGCATGGCGTCGGCCATCTGCGCTGCGCCGCTGCGGGTCGGCCAGCAGTTCGGCCGCCACGATGCGAGCCGGTCCGGCGTCAAGATCGCGCTCGTGCGATGCATCACGGCGGCACCGGCGTCGTTCAAGCACTTCGGCGTTCTTGCAGCTGATGATGGTCGGTGGCGGCGGGAAACGGGATCAGCACGGCCGGCCGGCCCGCCGCGGCCAGTTCGGCCAGCGTGGTCGCGCCGGCGCGGCAGATCACCAGATCGGCCGTCGGCCATTTCGCGGGCGACGGGATCGAGGAACGGCTCCGCGCGGGCCGCGAGTCCGGCACCGCGGTAGCCTTCGCGGACGACGGCCAGCGTCCCGCTCGCCGGTTTGATGGACCAGCGCCACGACCAGCGCAGCGCCGCACCAGCTGCGGCGCCGCCGCCACCATGGCCACGTTGATCGCGTGCGCGCCCTGGGAGCCGCCAAGGATCAGGACTCGCGCGGACGTTCGCGACGCATCGAACGTCGAGGGCTCCGACAGTTTCGAAGAACTCGGCTCGAACAGGATTGCCGGCGACAAAGCCCCTCCTTCCGAAGAACGACAACGTCTGGTCGTAGGTCACGGCGGCGGCGCGCACCCACGGGCGCGAGCAGGCGATTCGTCAAGCCGGGCACGGCGTTCTGCTCGAGCACCATCGTCGGCATCCGCGAAGCGCGGCGGCCAGCACGACGGGTCCGGAGCTGTAGCCGCCGACGCCCATCACCACGTGCGGCCGGCGGCGTGACAGCAGGCGCCACGCGTCCAGCAAGCCGAGCGGCACGAGCGCCACGCCGCGCACGAGCGACCGGAGCGGACTTGCCCTTGAGCCCGGCGCTTCGGATCAGGTCCAGTTCGAATCCCTCGCGCGGCACGATGCGCGCCTCGAGACCGCGGGCGGTGCCGGCAAAGGACACGCGCGCATCCGGCCGCGCCGCAGCAACTCGCGCGCCACCGCAATGCCCGGATACAGATGCCCCCCGTGCCCGCCGCCCGCAATCACGAGGGTCCGCATCACGGCGCGTCCCCGACCGTCGTCGCGGCCGTCGCCGACGCCTGCTGTGAAATGTTCAGCAGGATGCCCATCGCCAACAGATTGATCAGCGAGCGACGACCCGCCCGGCGCTGACCAGCGGCAGCGGAATGCCTTTGGTCGGGCGCCAGGCCGGTCACGACGGTCATGTTGACGAAGGCCTGGATCCCCATCATCATCGTCAGACCGATGCCGAGCAGCGTGCCGAACCGATCCGGCGCCAGCAGCGCCGCGCGCAACCCCCGCCACGCGATCAGGCGAAAACAGAGCAGAATGGCCGTCGTGCCGACCAGGCCCAGCTCCTCGCCGATGATCGCGAAGATGAAGTCGTTGTGCGCCTCGGGCAGGATACAGGTTCTTGCTGCTGGCTTCCGCCGAGGCCGACGCCGAACACGCCGCCGGATCCGAGGGCAATCAGGGATTGCCGCCCTTGATGCCGGATGCGCTTCAACTGCTCCAACTCCTGCGGCGTCTGCGCGGCCTGATCCGCCGGCCGCAGGAAACTCACGTACGCCTGGACACGGTCGCGCGCGTGGGGATACACCGCGAGGTACAGGGCCCCCACCGGCAGCAGGAGCAGGCCCGCCACCACCAGATGGCGCCAGCGCAGGCCCGCCGCCACGGTCATGGCCAGGACGATCAGCACGACCACCGCGGACGTCCCCAGGTCGGGTTCCGCCAGGATCAGGAACGCGAGCAGCCCCGTGACGAAGGCGATCGGCAGCAGGGCGTACTTCACATCGTGGATGCGGTGCATCCGCCGTTCCAGCACGGCGGCCGTGAAGATGATGGCCGCCAGTTTCGCGAGTTCCGACGGCTGCGCACTCGGCAATCCGGGCAGCTGAATCCAGCGTCGCGCGCCGTTCACCGGCGCGAAGAGGAACACCGCAACCAGGGCGACCACCGTCACGCCTACCAGCGTCCAGATCACGGCCGGGCGTCGGAAGTGGTGGTAGTCGGTGCGCATCGTGGCGAACATGCCGATCAAACCGAACGCGGCGAAGCCGAGCTGGTGGAGCGAGACCTGGGCAATCGTGGTCTTGCCCACCACCGACGCACTCACGACCATGACGACACTGGTGCACACGAGGGCCAGGGCCGCAAAGAACAGCATCCGATCCGACCGCAGTGTCCGCGCCATCGCTGCAACTCCTCACCCCTACCGGTCGCGCCGTGATTCGCCGAAACTACCGAGCGGAGGGAAGCGCTCAACAGTCATCAGCCGGACCGGACCAGGACACCCGCCTCACAGGCCGGAACGGCCAGTGTTCCCAGCGGCCGGCTCCTCGCCGCCGCGTCCGATCTGATGACTGCTGAACGCTTCCCCTTTCTTAATCGGCGGTGGCCCCTGCCTGCCTCGCCGAAGCCGTAAGGCGAAGGCGGCCACCCCGCCTGGCGCGCCGCACTCGCGCTCGCTCCGTTCCGCGCGCATCAACTTCTTCACCGGCCCCTCGGCACCCTCGGACCCTCGGACCCTAGGCCTAGGACCCTGGACCCTAGGACCCTAGGACCGTCGGACGACCAGTGCCCGTACCGCGTCCTTGAAACTGCTCTCCCCTGTCGACGTAGTCCTTGAACATGTCGAAACTGGAACACGCCGGTGCGAGCAGCACGACACCGCCCGGCGCCGCCATGCCGAACGCGAGGCTCACGGCCTCCGTCATCGACGCCGCCCGTCTCACGGGCACCGAACCGGCCAGGGCGTCTTCGATCAGCGGCGCCGCTTCGCCGATGGCGACGAGGCCGGTGGCGCGCGCGCGCACGACGTCGCGCAGATCGGCGAAGTCGCCGCCCTTGAAGCGCCCGCCCATGATGGCGACCACGCCACCCGCGAAACTCTCCAGCGCGCGGCGCGCGGACACGATGTTCGTCGCCTTGGAATCGTTGACGAAGGCCACGCCGTCGATCTCCGCGACGCGTTCGAGCGCGTGTGGCAGGCCGGCGAATCCTTCGACCGCCCGCCGGATCGCGGCCGGGGGGACGTCCGCGAGGCACGCCACGGCGGTGGCCGCCAGCACGTCGCCCAACAGGTGACGGCCGGGCAGCCGCACGGCGGACACCGGCAGCAGCGGCACGGCGCGGCCGGCGTCGCGGCGAACGACGTCGCCGCCGTCGACGCTGACACCATCGGACGGCGGCGTCTCGAGGCCAAAGTCAAAACGGCGCGCGCGCCCGCCCGCCGCCAGCGCGACCGACGGCCCGTCGTCCGCGTTGACCACGGCCCAGTCACGGGACGTTTGGTTGGCGAAGATGCGCGCCTTGGCGGCGGCGTAGGCCTCGAACGTCGGATGACGGTCGAGATGGTCCGGCGAGAGATTCAGCAGCACCGCAATCCACGGATGAAACGTGTCGGTGGTCTCGAGCTGGAAGCTGCTGACTTCCACGACGTGGAACGCGCCCGGATGGGAACTGGCGACCTGCGACGACAGCGCGGGGCCGAGATTGCCGCCGGCGATGGCGTCGAGACCGCCCTCGCGCAACATGCGCGCGGTCAGCGTGGTCGTGGTCGACTTCCCCTTGGTGCCCGTGATCGCGATCACGCGCCCCGAGAGCCAGCGCGACGCCAGCTCGATTTCCCCCATGACGGGCACGCCCGCGCGCCGCGCGGCCTGCACCGCGTCCTGTTCGGACGGGACGCCGGGACTGAGCACCACGAGATCCGCGCCGGCGAACAGCTCGGACCGATGCGGCCCCACGTCCACCGTCGCGCCGCTGCGGCGCAGGGCGTCGGCGCCCTCGGGTTCGCGCAGGTCGCTGAGCGTCACGCGCGCGCCGCGTGACAGGAGCAATTCGACGGCGGCCAGGCCGCTGCGTCCGCCGCCCGCCACCACCACGCGCCGATTGGTCACGTCAAAGCCCATGTCCTTACCTCAGCTTCAACGTGGTCAGGCTGAAGAGCGCGAACAGGATCCCGAGAATCAGGAATCTCGTGATCACCTTCGGCTCCTGCCAGCCCATCAGTTCGAAATGGTGGTGCAGCGGCGCCATCCGGAAGACGCGTTTGCCCGTCAGCTTGAAGGAGCCGACCTGGATGATGACCGACAGGCCTTCGAGCACGAACACGCCGCCCACGATCGGCAGCAGCAGTTCCTGCTTGGTCAGCAGCGCGACCGTCCCAAGCGCGCCGCCGAGTCCGAGCGATCCGACGTCGCCCATGAACACGTCAGCGGGATGGGCGTTCCACCAGAGGAAGCCCGAGGCTCGCGCCCACGAGCGATCCGCAGAAGATCGTCAGCTCGCTGGTGAATTCGAAGTGCAGGCAGGAGCAGGAATTTCGCGATCGCGGCATGGCCGGTGACATACGCGAGCGCGGTATACGCCCCCGCGGACACGGCGAACGTGCTGATCGCGAGGCCATCCAGCCCGTCGGTGAGGTTGACGGCGTTGGTCGTCGCCACCAGCACCAGTACCGCGAAGGGGACG
Organism: uncultured Acidobacteriota bacterium; assembly: GCA_963751445.1. Lineage (GTDB taxonomy): Bacteria > Acidobacteriota > Vicinamibacteria > Vicinamibacterales > SCN-69-37 > DASUGC01. Next base: position 756,725 of record CAVVUL010000011.1, read on the forward strand.
TACCACCAGGCAGATTGGGCTGGAGCTGCTTGAAGAACGGAAAGTGCAACTGCGTGTCGTACAGCGGAGGATTCGCGCTCGCCATCATGACCAGGGCCGCGCCGACGCCGATCGCGACGACGATCTGCGACGCAAACTTGTACCGGGCGAAGAGGCCGTGGTGCGCTGTGACGAGTGACTTTGAGGTAGTCGTCGACGAATCCGATCGCCCCGAATGCCGCCGTGGCGCCCACCGCCATCCAGATGTGCGGATTCCGCAGATCGGCCCAGAGCAAGGTGGGCATGAAGACCGCCGCGAGAATCAGCAGCCCGCCCATCGTCGGCGTGCCGGCCTTCGGCTTGTGGCTGGCCGGGCCGTCGGTCCGTACGACCTGGCCGACCTGGAACGCCCGCAGCCGCCGGATGAACCAGGGCCCGAGCAGGATGCTGATCGCGAGCGCCGTGAGGCTGGCCACGGCCGTGCGAAAGGTCGTGTACCCGACGACGTTGATCCCCAGATACTCGTGCAGCAAATGGAACAGCATCAGGCGGTTCCCCGCGCCTGCAGGCGCATCGGCGATCAGATCGGTCCGCGTGCCGCGCGAGCCTTTAACCAGCACGAGATCCCCGGCGCCGACGAGCGCGGCCACCGGCGCACATGCGGAGGCCGCATCGGGATACCGGTGCGTGCGGCCCGCCGGCATCCCGGCCGCCAGGGCGCCAGCGATCAACCCGTCCGCGGCGGGACCGCCGACGGCCACGAGCACGTCGACGCCGCACTCAGCCGCGATCCGGCCACACGAGTCGTGCAGCGCGACCGCCGCCTCTCCCAGTTCCAGCATTTCGCCGAGCACGGCAATGCGCCGGCCCGCGGTCTTCGTGGCCGCCAGCGCGTGCAGCATGGCGTCCAGCGCCGCCGGACTGGCGTTGTAGGAATCGTCGATGATCCGGGCGCCGTTGTGGAGGGTGGCCTGCGATCCGCGGCGCGGCACGGCGCGCGCCGCGGCCAGGCGCGAGGCAATCGCGGCCGGAGGCACGCCGAACTCGAGCGCCACGGCCACGGCCGCAAGCGCGTTCAACAAGTGGGCTCGGCCCGGCAGTCCGGCTTCGAGACGGATGCGGCCCGCGGCCGTTTCAATGTCCGCGCTCGTGCCGTCGAATCCGCGATCCACCACTCGCGACGCGTGCACCGTCGCCGACGGCGCAAGGCCGAAGGTCACGACCCGCCCCGGAAAGCCGTGCGCGTGCGCCATGACCAGCGGGTCATCGGCGTTGACCACGGCCACCGCGTCCGCCGACGCCCCCTCGAGGATTTCGGCCTTCGCCCGCGCCACGGCCTCGCGCGACCCGAAGTGCCCGATGTGCGCGTCACCGACGTTCGTCCAGACCCGCATGTCCGGCCGGGCGAGTCCCACCAGCGCCCGGATTTCGCCGGCATGGTTCATCCCCAGTTCGACGACGGCAATGTCCGGTCCGGACGACAGTTCGGTCAGCGACAGCGGCAGGCCGATGTGGTTGTTGAGATTGCCGCGGTTGCGCATGACGCGGTAGCGCGCCGCCAGCAGATCGGCGATGAGTTCCTTGGTCGAGGTCTTGCCGGCGCTCCCCGTGATGGCGATGACCTTGGCGCCTGAATCCCGCCGCACGGCCTGGCCAGCGACTGAAGCGCCGCCACGGTGTCGTCGACGACGATGACCGCCGCGCGGTGCGCGGGGTAACCGGCCGCGACGCGATGACGCCGGTGGCGCCGCGGCGGATCGCGTCGGCGATGAAGTCGTGACCGTCCACGCGGTCGCCGTGGATGGCGACGAACAGCATGTCGGGCGCCGACCGTCCGGCTGTCGATGGACACGGACGCGAACGTCGCCTCGCCCGTCCGGCCACAAGGCGCCCGCCGGTGGCCTGGGCCACGAAGGCGGCGGTGAGCGCAACAGCAGCCACGGCGCCCGTCACACCGGCGACCCGCGCCGCCGGCCCGCCAGGGCGGCTTGCGCCATCTCCACGTCGTCGAACGGAATCGTCCGGTCGCCGATGACCTGGTATTTCTCGTGCCCCTTGCCGGCGATGATCACGAGGTCGCCGGCCTTGGCCGACCGAATCGCGTCTTCGATCGCGGCGCGCCGGTCGGGGTTCACGAGCCACGGCGTGGCATGGCGCTTCGGCGCGCCCGGATCGACGGGCGGCACGATGCCGAGCTTGACCTCATCGATGATGCGAAGCGGGTCCTCGGACCGCGGGATTATCGGACGTCAGGACCACGAGGTCGCTCAGCCGCGCGGCCACGGCGCCCATCAGCGGGCGCTTCGTGCGGTCGCGGTCGCCGCCACAGCCGAACACGGTGATCAGCCGGCCCGACGTCAGCGGCCGCGCCGTCTCGAGCAGGTTCTTCAGCGCGTCGTCGGTGTGCGCGTAGTCGACCACGACCCGCACGTCGTCGGTGGTGCCGGAGACGAGCTGGAAGCGGCCGGGCACGCCGTCGAGCCTCGCGAGGCCGGATTCGATGGCCGCGGCGGGGACGCCGAGCGCCAACGCGGCCGCGGAGACGCCGAGGATGTTGTACACGTTCGGACGGCCGACCAGCGGCGACCGGATGGACAGCGCGCCGGTCGCGGTCTCGATCTGGAACGCCAGGCCCTCGAGCGTCGAGTGAATCGCGACGGCGCGGACATCGGCCGGGCGCTGAATGCCGTACGTGAGACGCGCGGCAGACTCGCCGCCAGTTCCTGTCCCCACGGATCGTCCACGTTGACGATGGCCGGCGCGCCGGCGGGCAGCATCTCGAAAAGCTGCCGCTTGGCCGCGAAGTACTGCTTCATGTCGACATGGAAGTCGAGATGATCGCGGGTCAGGTTCGTGAAGATCGCGGCGGCAAACCGCACGCCGGCCACGCGCTGCAGGACCAGCGCGTGCGACGACACTTCCATGGCGCAGGCCCGGCAGCCGGAGTCGAGCATTTCGCGCAGCAACCGCTGGACCTCGGGGGCCTCAGGCGTGGTGTGCGACGCGTCCCGCTCGTCAGACGGCTGCGGGCCCACACGAACGGTGACCGTACCGATCCGTCCACAGGGCCGGTCCGCTGCATCGAGCACGGCGGCCAGCAGGTAGGTGGAGGTCGTCTTGCCGTTCGTCCCGGTCACGCCGACGACGGTCAGAGACTCGCCGGGATGATCGTAGAAGATGCCAGCCAGTTCCGCGAGCGCGAGTCGCGCGTCGGGCGTGCGGATCCAGGGCACCGCGAGGTCCGGCGGCGCCGGTGATTCGGCGACGACCGCCGCCGCGCCGCGCCGGACGGCTTCCGCCGCGAAGGTCGCGCCGTCGGCGCGCTGGCCGCGAATCGCCACGAACACCACTCCGGCAGAGACGGCGCGCGAGTCATGCGTGATCCCCGTGATCGGCAGATCGCGCCGGCCCGCGTCCGTGACCCGCATGCGGGCATCGGGCGCGAGCGCGCGCGCGGCCGCGACCAGCGTGCCCAGCGTCATCGCTCGCCCCCGGCCGCCTTGGCGGGATCGCGACGCAGTTGCAGCACACCGTGACTCACCCCGTCAATCGGTTCGCCCGCCGCCGGCGACTGGGCCACGACGACGCCGTCTCCGTCGACGGACAGTTCGATGCCGACGGCATGGCCGGCGCGCACGGCATCGCGGAGCGTCAGGCCGCGCAAGTCGGGCATGCCGCCGGTGTTCAGCCGGGCCGGCGTGATCGTCGCCGGCCGAGACGGCAGCGGCCGCCCGGGCCGATCGGCCGCGACGATGACCGGCGGCGCCGGATTGATCGAGGGCAGCACGCCCGTGTACCGCAGGGCCGCGTCGGCGACCTGCTTGAAAACCGGCGCCGCGATCGCGGAGCCCGAGCTTGTGCCACCCCGAGGCGAATTCAGGAGTACGAAGATGATGAACTCGGGCTGCCGCGAGGGCACGATGCCGTCGAACGAGACGTTGTTGTCCTCTCCCGAGTAGCCCGTCGCCGCGACCTGAGCGGTGCCCGTCTTGCCGGCCACGAGGTAGCGTTCGAACGCGGCGGACTTGCCGGTGCCGCGCTGCACGACGCTTTCCAACATGGCGATCATCGTCTGGGCCGTCTCCGGCGAGATGACGCGGCGCACAAACTCGGGCCGGGTTTCGACCCGCTGCCCGTCGCGAATGATGGCTCGCACGACGTGTGGCTTGATCAGCACCCCGCCGTTGGCAATCACGCTCGCGACGGTGGCCATCTGCATCGGCGTGACGCCGATCCCATAGCCGTAGGCCATCGATGCCAGCGCGCTGTCAGTCAACCGGCTCAGCTTGGGGACCGTGCCAGGCTCCTCACCGGGAAGATCGGAGACCCTCTGGCCCAGACCGAATCGTCTGGCGGTCGCCGCCAGGGCTTCGGCCCCGACCCTCAACCCGATCCGGGCGGCCCCGCGGTTGCTCGACTGCACCAGCACATCTTCCAGCGTGAGCACGCCCCAGTTCCTGCCGTGCGCCTCTCCGATCGGCCTGGTGCGCCCGGGCAACGAAAAGGGATTGGCGTCGATGAGCGAGGTCGGCGTCAACACGCCTTCGTTGATCGCCGCCGACAGGGTGACGATCTTCATGGTCGAACCGGGTTCGAACGCGTCCTGCACGGCCCGGTTCCGGTTCGACTCCCCGGCGGTGTTGCGGTAGTTATTGGGGTCGTACGGCGGATAACTGGCATCCACGAAGATCTCACCCGTCCCGGCCTGCAGGACGATGACGGTTCCCGCCAGAGCACCGCTATCCGTGACGGCCTGCTCGAGGTAACGCTGTGCGGCGGCCTGCAAAGTGACGTCGATCGTCAGTTCCACCGACGCGCCGGGCCGGGGAGCCTTCTGGACGCTCGTGTAGATCTCGTGCCTCAGCGCGTCCCGGAGCGCCAGCGCCTCGCCGTCAACGCCCTTCAGTTCATCGTTGAGCTTGGCTTCGATACCGCCACCGGCGGAGCCATCGGCCCTGAGATAGCCAATCACTTGCCCGGCCACATCCTTCTTGGGGTAGTACCGCTGGGTCTGTTCCGACAGCGTGAACACGCTGGGCTTCTGGTCCCTGGCTTTGCGTTTCTTGTTCTCGCCGGCGCGCCGTTCCAGGAGCGCCCTCACCCCCAGGCCGGCGTTCAGCGACATGTCGCGCGACCGGCGAAGCACCACCCATTTCTTGCTGGATTCGCCGAGCTTCGCCTCGATGGAGGCCTGTTCGCCAGGGGCGCAATCGCGGAGCGCGGCGCAGAGTTCCCGGGCTTCGGCGGCCGGATCCTTGACGTCCTTCGTGTTGGCGCCGAGTTCGTAGGTCTGCACCGTGGTGGCGAGGAGCCGGCCCTGGCGGTCGAGAATGTCCCCCCGCGGCGCCGTCAGCGGCTCAATCTCTGCCTGCTGGCTGTTGGCCTGCTCTAGATAATCGTGGTGTGAGACGACCTGCACCCAGACGAGGCGCGCTTCCACGCCCACGGCCCACACGGCGAGGCAGCCGAGGACAATCAGCACTCGCGCCTTCACGCGCGAGCGCCATTCAAGCTCGAATGCCGGGTCCGGCCGCTCGTCGGAGAGCGGGTTCGAAACCGGGGTGTGGCCGACAATCGTGCGGGCCCACCAGTGCTTGGTCATGGCCTGACCTGCTCAGCGCGCCGACGCCACAATGGCCCTGGAGGCCCGCGCCGGCTCGGTGACGCGCGGCAGCACCAGCATGGCGCCCACGTTCGGCTCGACCATCTGGAGCTCGTTCATCGCGCGCGGTCGCAGGAGCTCCGGGTTCAGGAGACGCGCCAGTTCGAGCTGGTACTGGCGGTGGTTGACGTGTTCCTGCGCCAGCTCCGCGCGCAGTGCCACGAGGCGGCGGTCGTCGGCCTGAAGCGTGGTGTGCGGCCAGAGCTCGAACATCAGCATGGCGACCACGAGCGCGGCCCAGCCCAGCGTGCGCACGAACTCGCGCTTCTGATCGAGGTCCACCTCGCGCACGACGGGGTTGTTCCGCACGTCCTGTTTGATGGCGTATTCCAAATCGATGCTCATGCCACCTTCTCCACCGCGCGAAGCCTGGCGCTTCGCGCCCTCGGGTTGGCCGCGACCTCGGGGTCACCCGGGATCACCGGCCGTTTCGTCACCAGCGTGACCCTGCCCGCCGCCGCCAACCGCCGCATGGCGTGCTTGACGATGCGGTCCTCGAGCGAATGGAACGCGATGATGGCGAGCCGCCCGCCGGGGTGAAGCGCCGCGACCGCCGCGTCCACGAACTCATCCAGCCCGTCCAACTCCCCGTTCACCCAAATCCGCAGCGCCTGAAACGTGCGCGTGGCCGGATCGAATCCGCTGCCAGCTCCCGGCGCCGACGCCGCGCCGGGCCGCCGAGGCCAGCGCGAGCGTCGTGTCGAGCTCGCCGCGGTCCCTCGCGGCGACAATGGCCCGCGCGACGCGACGCGACCGCCGCTCCTCGCCGAACCGCCAAATCACATCCGCCAGCGTCCCCTCGTCGACGCCGGCGAGGCGATCCGCCAGCGAGAGTCCGCGCGACGGGTCCATGCGCATGTCCAGCGGCCCGCTTGCCCGAAAACTGAATCCCCGCGACGCGTCGTCCAGTTGCATCGACGACACGCCGAAATCCGCGAGCACGCCCGAGACCTGCGACCGCCCCGCGCGCCGAGCACGGCGGGCAACTCGCGGTAGTCGGCGTGCACGAACTCGACGCAATCGCGATCTGCGCGTCGAGCCGGGCGCGCGCGAGGTCGAGCGCGCGGGCGTCGCGATCGATCCCAATCACGCGGCCCGCGCCCGCGGCGAGCAGCGCCGCGGTGTGCCCGCCGAGCCCATCGTGCAGTCCACGTACACGCCCCCGGCGTTCGGCGCGAGCGTCGACACGACCTCGGCCACCAGGACCGGGGCGTGGCGTGCGTCAGATTCCGTGCTCCGCAAGAGCTCGGGCATCATCATCCGTGAACGGCTCGCGCTGCAGCTTGCTCAGGAACCGATCGTGGTTCCACACTTCGAGGTAATCCGCTTGCCCGAGCACATCGACGTCGCCCGCCATGCCGGCCGCGTCGCGCAACCGCGTCGGAATGAGCACGCGTCCCTGCGTGTCGAATTCGCCGACCTGGCCGAAGTAGTTGACGCGGTCGAGGAACTTCGCGCGCGCGGGATGCGTGCTCGGCATGCGCGTGAGTCGTTGCTCGACGGCCAGCCAGACCGGCATGGGATAGATGCGCACGGAATCGCCGGTCAGACTGGTGATGTACAGGCCTGCGGCGCCATGCTGATCCTCCACGAGCGCCTTGAAGGCGTTCGGGATTTTCAGCCGCCCTTTGTCATCGATCTTGGCTGAGTAACTCCCCCGAAGCACGCGTCTACTCCACTTTGCTCCAACAATTTCCACGCGATAGTAGGCCTACCGCGGACGCGTGTCAACGGCAAATTACAGAGGATACGAGACTTTCGCCTGATGTTCGCCACAAAAATAGAGCGAAACCGCCGCGTGCTACCATGCGGAGTTCCTCATGTTCGAGCCGGCCTGATAGGTCTCCCCAGCTCCGGAAAGACGACGCTCTTCGAGCTCCTCACCCGGGTCCACGAAGCTCCCCGTACCCACGGAAAGGCCGAGGCGAACGTGGGCGATGTCCCGCGTGCCGGACGCGCGGCTGGACCAGCTCACGGCGATGTTCCAGCCGAAAAAGCGCGTGCCGGCCACCGTCGAGTTCGCCGACATGGCCGCCGGCCGTGGCGACGCCAAATCGCTCGTGGACGTGGTGGCCTACCGCAACGCCGACGCACTGCTGCACGTGGTGCGCGCGTTTCGCGATCCCGCGGTGCCCCACCCGCACACCACCGTCGATCCGGCCCGCGACGCGCGCCTGGTGGAAGACGAGTTGATCCTCGCCGACCTCGGATCGGTCGAACGGCGGCTCGAGCGGTTGGAGAAAGACCTCAAGAAGACCCCGACGGCGGATCTCAAGGCGGAGCAGGAACTGCTCGTGCGCGGCGGGTCACGCTCGAAGCCGGCCGCGCCTTGCGCACGCTCGGATTGTCACCGGATGACACGCGCCGGCTGCGGGGCTTTCAGTTCCTCTCCGCCAAGCCGCTGTTGCTGGTCGTCAACCTCGACGAAGCGGATCTCGGGTTCGCCGATTCCGCGGCCGCGCACGCGGGACTCGAGGCCTTCGCGCGCGAGACCGCCGCGGCCGCGGTGGGCGTCTGCGCCCGGATCGAGCTGGAGATCGCCCAACTGGAGCCCGCCGACGCGGCCGCGTTCATGGCCGATCTGGGCCTGGCGCAATCCGGGCTCGATCGCGTGATTCGCGCCGCCTACGACCTGCTGGGCTACATGTCGTTCTTCACGGTCGGTGAAGATGAATGCCGCGCGTGGTCGATTCCGCGCGACACGCGCGCGCAGGAGGCGGCCGGCGCGATCCACTCCGACATTCAGCGCGGCTTCATCCGCGCCGAAGTCGTGCCGTGGGACACACTGCATCGCGCGCGGCTCGCTCGCCGCATGCCGCGATCGCGGCGAACTGCGGCTCGAAGGCAAGGACTACATCGTCCTCGACGGCGACACGATCAACTTCCGCCATGCCACGTGATACGATTCGGCCGCGTTTTGTGAGGGTTCCCGCCGATAAAATCATGATCAAGACCGTCGTGGTCTGTGAAGCGCAGGTGCCGTTCATCCGCGGGGGCGCCGAAGCCCTGGTGCGGGAACTGGTGCGCGAATTCCGCGAGCGCGGATTCGACACCGAACTCGTGAGCCTGCCCTTCAAGTGGTACCCGAAGACGGAGGTGCTGCCGCATGCCGCGATGTGGCGCCTGGCGGACCTGAGCGAGAGCAACGGCCGCCCGATCGACCTGCTCGTCGCGACCAAGTTCCCGACCTACTTCGCACGGCATCCCCGAAAAGTCACGTGGCTCGTGCATCAGCATCGCGCGGCCTACGATCTGGTGGACACGACCTTCACCGACTTCACGCACCAGGAATACGACGTCGCGCTGCGCGAGCGGTTGGTGGCGCTCGACACCGAGATGCTCGGCGAATGCCGCGGGTTGTTCAGCATCTCCGCGACGATTTCGCGGCGCGTGCATCGCTACAACGGCCTCGAGGCCGTCCCGCTCTACCATCCGCCCCGGCTCGCCAGCCGCCTCCGCGGCGGCCCGGCGGGAAACTACGTGCTCTCCGTCGGCCGCCTGGAGAGCGTGAAACGCGTGGATCTGGCGATTCGCGCCATGCTGCACGTGCCCGCGGCGTTGTCGCTCGTCGTCGCCGGCACCGGCACGCACGCGGAGGCGCTTCGCACGCTGACCGACGCGCTGGGGCTGACGTCGCGGGTCCGGTTCCTGGGCGAAGTGTCGGACGAGGACCTCATCGACCTGTATGCCGGCGCGCTGGCGGTGGTGTTTCCGCCGCTGGACGAGGACTACGGCTACGTGACGCTCGAAGCCTTCCTGTCGCACAAGCCCGTCGTCACGACCACCGATGCGGGCGGCCCCAATGAGTTCGTGACGAACGGGGCCAACGGATGGGTCGCGGACGCGGATCCGCGCGCCATCGCGGAGGCCATCAGCGCGCTCCACGCCGATCGGCGCCGCAGCGCACGGATGGGCGATGAGGGATACGATTTGGCACGCGGCATCACGTGGTCCGGCGTCATCGACCGGCTCACGAGCGCCTGAACCATGACCAAGCTCATCATCCAGATCCCGTGCCTGAACGAGGCCGACACGCTGCCGGCGGCGCTGGCCGATCTGCCGCGCGCGCTGCCGGGCGTCGACGTCATCGAGTACCTGGTCATCGACGACGGCTCGTCGGACGACACCTCGGCGGTGGCGCGCGCGCACGGCGTGCACCACGTGGTGCGCTTCAAGCGGCAGCGCGGACTCGCGGCGGCGTTCATGGCCGGAATCGACGCGGCCCTCAAGGCCGGCGCGGACATCATCGTGAACACGGACGCGGACAATCAGTACTCCGGCCAGCACATCGGCCGGCTGATCGAGCCGCTGCTCGCGGGCCAGTGCGACATCATGATTGGCGACCGCAACATCCGGGAGCTCAGCCACATGTCGTGGCAGAAGAAGCTCCTGCAGCGGTTCGGCAGCTGGGCCGTGCGGCGCGTGTCCAACACGGCCGTGCCGGACACGACCAGCGGGTTCCGCGCGTACACCCGCGACGCCGCGCTGCGCATGACCGTCGTGTCGGATTTCTCCTACACGCTGGAGTCGATCATCCAGGCCGGCAAGAGCCGCATGGCCATCGGGCACGTCGAAGTCGCGACCAATCCGCACACGCGGCCGTCGCGGCTGTTCGACAGCCTGACCGGCTACATCAAGCGATCGGCGGCGACGATCGTGCGCATCTACACGATGTACGAGCCGCTGAAGGTCTTCAGCTACATCGGCACGCTGTTCTTCCTGGTCGGATTCGGTCTCGCGCTGCGCATCGTCTACTACTATTTCGAGGGCGAGGCGTCCCGGCACGTCGCGGGCGCCCTGGCGGCGACGCTGCTGATGATCGTCGGCTTTCAGGTCGTCCTCATCGGGTTGGTCGCGGATGCCATTTCCAGCAGCCGGAAACTGACCGAGGACGTGCTCTACCGCCTGCGCAAGATGGAACTGGACGATGCGACGCGGCGGACCGCAGATCGGAGAGACCGGTAAATGGCCGCGCCGCACACCGTCTCCGTGGTGATTCCCGCGTGCAACGAGGGCGCCGTAATCGGCGGTGTCGTCACGGAACTCCTGGCCGCCGCGCCCTGGCATGAAGTAATCGTGGTGGATGACGGGTCCACCGACGGCACGGCCGACGCGGCGCGGGGCGCCGGGGCGCGCGTCGTGCGCCATCCGTACAACAAAGGCAATGGCGCCGCGGTGAAAAGCGGCATCCGGGCGGCAACCGGCGAGTACCTCCTCATCATCGACGGCGACGGCCAGCACAAGCCGTCGGATGCCCTCGCGCTGACGAGCCAACTCGGCGAGTACGACCTGGTCGTCGGCGCCCGATCGAGCGCCACGCAGGCCGGGGCGAAGCGCCGCTGGGGCAACGCCGCCCTGAACCGGCTCGCGAGTTTCCTGGCCGAACGCGAGATTCCGGATCTCGACGTCCGGCTTCCGCTGCGCGCGGCGCGAGCAGCTCGTCGAGTTCCTGCACTTGCTCCCCAACGGCTTCTCGACGCCGACCACGACCACGCTGGCGTTCCTGCGGGCCGGCTACAACGTTGCGTTCCACCCGATCGAGGCGCGCCAGCGCGTCGGCGTGTCGAAGATCCGGCTGAGCCGCGACGGCCCGAGGTTCCTGATCATCATCATGCGCGTGATGACGATCTTCAGCCCGCTGCGGGTGTTCCTGCCGATCGCCGGCGCGTCGTTCGCACTCGGCGTGGGGTACGGCCTCTGGAACTTCGTCACCCAGTCGAAGATCCCGAATGGCTCGGTGCTCCTGATCATGCTGGCCGTCGTGATCCTGCTGATCGGATTCGTGTCGGAGCAGATTTCGGCCCTGCGCTTCGATGGCCGCCGGTAGCTTCCCGCGATCGGTCGTCCTGCTCGCCGCCACCGTCGGCCTGGCCGCGCGGCTGGCATTCGGCCTGGGCTACTGGGTCAACGAGCACATGAACCGGGACGAAATTGAGTACCTGTCGCTGGCGCGCAGCCTCGTGGCCGGCCACGGCTACGTGTACGACGAGCACGTGCAGAAAGGCCCGGTGGAACCGTTCGGCCGCGCGCCGGGGTATCCGGTGTTCCTGGCGCTTGTCGGCGGCGGCCGTCCGGAGTCGGTGGACGCCGTGCCGGTCACGGTCAAGATCGCGCAGTCGTTCGTGGGCGCGCTCGGCGTGATTCTGATCGCCATCGCAGCGTTCCGGATGGGCGGGCGCCGGCCGGCGATGGCGGCCGCAGCGCTGGCGGCGCTGTTCCCGCCGCTCGTGTGGATGGCCGGCTTCGGGTACAGCGAGTCCGTGTTCTGGCCGCTGGGCCTCGGGCTCGGGCTCATCGTCAGCCACATGCTCGAGCAGCCTCGCGCGGCGATCGGCCGCTGGGCGCTGCTGTCGGGCCTCGCCGCGGGCGGCGCCGTGATGTTCCGCGCGGCCACCTCGCCGTTCGTCGGCATTCTCAGCCTGTGGCTCATCTGGAAGCGCCAGGGCTTCGCGCTCGCCGCGTTCTGGCTCGGCCTGCTGCTGGTGCTGACGCCGTGGACCATTCGCAATTACCAGCACTACGGCCGGCTCGTGGTCATCGCCTCCGACGGCGGCGTGACGTTCTGGACGGGCAATAATCCGCAGGCGACGGGTGAGGGCGACATGGCCGCCAACCCGCTTCTAAAGATCGCGAACCAGGCGCTGCGCGCCAGGTATCCGGACCTGAGCGAAGAACAGCTGGAGCCGATCTACTACCGCGAATCGCTGGGCTGGATTCGGGCGCATCCGGCCGACTGGGCCGTGCTCATGCTGAAGAAGGCGTTCTATCTGGTCGTGCCGGTCGGCCCGTCGTACACGCTGCACTCGCGGCGGTATTACGCCGCCAGCGTGTTGTCCGTCGGCCTGCTGCTGCCGCTGGCCTTGCTGGGCGCGTGGCGCCTGGGCCCGCGGCGCCGCCGGCTCACGGGCATGTGGCTGCTCGCCGCGGCCGCCGTGGCGACCTGTCTCGTGTTCTTTCCGCAGGAACGGTTCCGGATTCCCGTGATCGACCCTGCCCTGATCCTGTGCGCCAGCGGCGTCTGGCTGTCCAGCCGGCGAGCCGACGGCGCGATCGGGCCGGAGGCCGCGGTCTAGACGTGGCGCACGTCGTCGTCATGGTGACGTCGTCGTATCCCCGCTTTCACGGGGATGGCATCGGCAGTTTCATCGAGCCGATCGCCAAGGGGGTCGCCGCGCGCGGACATGAGGTACACCTCGTCGCGCCGTGGCATCCGGCGATCGCGAGACCGGCTGAAGAAGACGGCGTCCGGTTCCACTTCTACAAGTACGCGCCCACGGCCGGTCTGAATGTGTTCGGCTACGCCGGCGGGTTGCGCGAAGACACGGCCGTGCGCGGCGCCGCGTGGATCGCCGCGCCGTTCGGCCTCGCATTCGGATGGCTGGAAGCGAGACGCGTCGCTGCGCGGTATCGCGCCACCGTCATGCACGGACACTGGGTCATTCCGAGCGGCTTCGTTGCGGCATTGGCCCGGCCCTCGCTGCCGCTCGTCGTCAGCCTCCACGGATCGGACGTGTTCGTCGCCGAGCGCAGCTACCCCGCTCGCCTCGCGGCGCGCGCCGCGTTCGGCCGCGCCGGCTGGGTCACGGCGTGCAGCGACGACCTGCGCGATCGCGCGATCGCGCTGGGCGCCAGGCGCAACCGCATCGAGACCGTGCCCTACGGGGTCGACAGCGTCCGCTTCCGCCCGGATCCGGATGCGCGCGCGTCGATGCGGCGCGAACTGGGCCTCGGCGACGCGCCGCTGGTGGTCAGTGCCGGACGATTGGTCAGCAAGAAAGGCTTCGAGTTCCTGATTGACGCGGCGAGCCACCTCGGCGAGGTGCCGAACCTCGTCGTCGCCATCGCCGGCGACGGCGATCTGCGCGAGGCCCTCGCGGCGCGAACCGCGCGGTCCGGCGGGCGCGTGCTGATGCTCGGCAACCGATCGCAGGATGACATCGCGCGTCTCTGCGCGGCGGCAGACGTCATCGCCGTGCCGTCGGTGCGCGATGACGCGGGCAATGTGGACGGCCTGCCGAACTTCGCCCTCGAGGCGCTGGCATCCGGCACGCCGGTCGTCGCGACCCGCGCGGGCGGTCTGCCGCAGGCGATTGAGGACGGGCGGACAGGGCGCCTCGTGCCGGAGCGGAACGCGCCCGCATTGGCGGAAGCCATCCGCGCGATGCTGGCGCATCCCGAGGCGTCGCAACGGCTGGGGGCCGCGGCCCGAGCAGACGTGGCCGCCCGATTCGGATGGGCCCGCGTCGCGGAGCGATTCGAAGCGGCGTATGGGCGGGTGACGCTTGCCCGCCGAAGCCCAACGGGCGAAGGCGGGACAGGTGACGACAGGTGACGACAGGTGACGACAGGTGACGACAGGTGACGACAGGTACAACGGGTACGACGGTACGACAGGTACAACAGTACGGCGGGTACAAAATGAGGAGAGGGGCGAAGCTGGAGTTGCCGGTTGTTCTCCAGTTCTCCAGTTCTCCAGTTCTCCCAGTTCTCCCAGTTTGTCCGCACTCCGTGAGCGTGTTAGGGTCTGTAATCTGATGAATCGCGTGCCGTTCATGTCGCTGGTGCCGGGGCCGGATGCCGCCGCGATTCGGCAGGCCATCGATCGGGTCATCGCGCGCGGGCTGGTTCATCCTCGGCCCCGAGGGTGAGGCGTTCGAAGCGGAATTTGCCGCCGCATCCGGCGGCGCGCATGCGGTCGCGGTCGGCACCGGCACGGACGCGCTGGCGCTGACGTTGCGCGCCATGGGCATCGGCCCGGGCGATGAAGTCATCACGGCGCCGATGTCGGCCGCGTTCTCGGCCCTGGCGATCGTGATGGCCGGCGCCATACCCGTGTTCGCCGACATCGATCCCGATCGGCTGACGATCGATCCCGCGGCCGTGGACGCGGCGGTGACGACGCGGACCGCCGCGATCATGCCGGTGCATCTGTACGGTCAGCCGGCAGACATGCCCGCGCTGCAGCCATCGCGCGCCGCCACAACCTCGCCATCATCGAAGACGCCTGCCAGGCGCACCTCGCGACCTGCGCGGGCCGGCCGGTCGGCGCCTTTGGCGCGGCCGCCGCGTTCAGTTTCTATCCCACGAAGAACCTCGGCGCGCTCGGCGATGGCGGCGCGATCGTGACGAACGACGCCGCACTGGCCGCCAAGCCTTCGCCGGCTGCGGAACGGCGGACAAGGTCGAGCGCTACCATCACCTCGAATTCGGCGTGAACAGCCGCCTCGACGAAATCCAGGCCGCGATCCTGCGCGCGCGCCTGTCGATGCTGCCGGGCTGGACGACGCGCCGCCGCGCGCTGGCGGCCGCGTACCGGCGCGCGCTGGTCGGGGCCCCTGTGACCGTGCCGCCCGAACGCGACCCGGGCCACGTCTATCACCTGTTCCCGGTCCTGACGCCCGCATCGCGCGCCTTCCAGGCGCATCTCGCCGACCGCGGCATCGGCACGCTCGTGCACTATCCGGTTCCGTTGCCGCATCAGCCCGCGCTGGCGGCCGTACGCCGCACCGGCGAGTGCCCGGTGGCGAATCGCGTGGCGAACGAGGTCTGTTCGCTGCCGCTCCATCCCGGCTTGTCCGACGCCGATGTGCCGATCGTCGCTGAGCGGTCCGCACGTTCAGGCCGCGCGGATAGGACGGACCGGCCGCATGCAGTCTTCCTCGGCATCGTCGGCGGCGTGATTCTCGGCTACCTGCCGGGCGCGGTGATCTTCCGGCTGCCGATCGCCAACCGCCCGCGCCGCGCGGCGCTCGCGGCGGAGGAACGCGTCTTCTGGCAGGTGATGATCAGCATCGCGTGGTCGCTGGCGCTGGTGCTCGCGATGGCGGCGGTCGGCGTGTATCGCTACGAGCGGCTGCTGGCCGTGAATGTCGCGGTGACGCTGGCACTCATCGCCGTGGCGCGCACGCAACTCTTCTGGCGCGGCACCCAGGCGAAAGTCACCATTGCGGTGCTGGTGCCGCTGACGCTGCTGGGCCTGGGTATCTGGCGCTTCTTCCCGGCGGCCGAGTACATGATCGGCGGCAAGGATCCTGGCGTCTACATCAACGAGGGCTTCGCGATTGCCCGCACGGGCCAGTTGTTCCGGCGCGACGCCGTCGTGCGCCAACGTGCCCGAATCCGCGCGCGACCTGTTCTTTCCGATCCCATCAGAGCGACCAGTACTACGGCGTGCGATTCATGGGCGTCTTCATCAACGATCCCGCCACCGGCGAGGTGATCTCGGGATTCCCGCATCTGTACCCGGCCTCGGTGGCGATCGGCCAGGCTTTGGCCGGCGCGGTGGGCGCCACGAACATGGTCGCGTTGTGGGCGGTCCTGGGCCTGATGGCCGTGTATTTCTTCGGCGCGCGCCTGATCGGCCGGCTGCCGGCGTGCTTCGCGGTGGGCGCCCTCGCGCTGAACGTCGTCGAGGTCTGGTACGGCCGGTACCCGAACACGGAAGTCGTGATGCAGGCGCTGTTGTTTGCGGCGCTGCTGGCGCTGGCGCGCGGCGCATCAGGACGAGGACCCGTTCTTCGGCTGGGTGGCGGGCGTGCTGTTCGCGCTGCTGCTGTTCCTGCGTCTCGACGCGGTTCTGCGCCATCACGATCGCGGGGTCCGCCCTGGCGCTGCGCTGGATCGTGCAGGGGGCGCGGCCGCGATGGGGCGCGGTCCTCACGCTGGCCGTGGGCGCGGCGCTCGCGCTGGCCTACTACCGCGGGCCCATGTGGTGGTACTCCTGGCAGTATCGCGTCAACCTGCCGTCGATGACGACGGCGGCGGGCCTCGCGATCGCCGCGTTCGGCCTCGTCCTCGCGGTCGGATCGCAGCGCCGTTACTTCGCCGCCTGGGCCACGCGCCTGTTGCCAATCGCGTGTGCCTCGGCCGTCATCGTCCTCGCGGTCTACGCGCTGTTCCTCCGCGAACCCGGCGGCAAACTCACGGACTACGACGCGTACGCGCTGCGGACGTTTCGCCAGGCCTACGTCTTCTGGCCCGCGCTCATCGCGGCCATGGCCGGCTATGCGATGGTCGCGCGGCGCGAATTCTGGCGCGACCCGGCCTTCTTCCTGGTGTTCGCGGCGTTCTCGGTGTTCTTCTTCTACAAGATTCGCATGGTGCCCGAGCAGTTCTGGATGGCGCGACGGTTCCTGCCGGTGATCCTGCCCGGCACGATGCTGTTCGGCGTCGGCCGCGGTCTTCGGGTCGTCCACGCCCGAGCATCGGCGCACCGTGCGTCGCGCGGTCGCCGCCAGCCGTTCATGGCGTTCGTCGGCTGGCAGTACGTGAGGGCGGCGGCGCCGGTCGCGAAGCATCGTCGAATACAAGGGCGCGATTCGGCAGGTCGCGCAGTTGGCGCGTCAGTTCACGGGCCGCGATCTGATCATCGTGGAAAGCCGGAACGCGCGGAGCGACTTCCACGTGCTGGCGCTGCCGCTGGCGTACGAGTACGGCCTGCCGGTGCTGGTGCTGGAATCGCCGAAGCCCGATCGGCGCCAGTTCGAAGCGTTTCTGGCCGACGCCCTCACGAAGTACGACCGGGTGTTCTTCGTCGGCGGCGGCGGCACGGACCTGCTGTCGCGGCGCATCACGCGCCGCGCCGATGGCGTTCACGCCGCTGATCGTGCCGGAATTCGAGACCGACCGATCCTGGAACGAGCTGGCCGACGACCGGTGCGCGCCGAAGGACCTCGGCTACAGCGTGTTCCAACTCACGCTGGACGGCGCCGGCGCGCCGCGGATTCGCCCTGGACGTCGGCTACCTCGACGATTTGAACGTGGTCCGCTTTTTCGCGCGCGAAGTGACCGAAGGCCGGTCGTTCCGATGGACCGGCCGCCAGTCGTTCATCGCCGCCACGGGGCTCACCGGAGCGGAACGCGAAGCTCGAACTGGTGATGCACGACGGCGGACGGCCGGCGGCCGCGCCCGCCCGCGACGCTCGAGGTCTTCTTCAACGAAACGTCGACTCGGGACGCATGGCAGGTGCGCCCGGGCTTCCAGAGTACCGGCTCGCGATTCCGGCCGAGGCGATGCGCCTGGCCGCGGCCCGGAGCGACGACCCCGCGCAACTGCGGCTCATGTCCAGCGTGTGGAGCCCGCGCGATTTCGGCGGCGGCCCCGGCGACACGCGGGCACTGGGCGTGATGGTCGATCGGGTCGAAATACACTGAAGCGGATGCCCGGCCTGCAGATCCACGCTAAACGCGAGCGGGGCTGGTCGGCTGCGGCCGACGCTGCTGCTGCGGCCGCTGGCCTGGATGCGCGGCCTGCGCCCGCGCCCGGCGGCGCAGTCAAGCGCGTGCTGTTGCTGCGGCTGGAGCGCATCGGCGATCTGCTGATGACGCTGGATGCGATCGCCGCCGCGCGCAGCCGAGTGGCCCGCCGCCGACGATCGATCTCGGCGGTCGGATCGTGGAACCTGCCGATGGCGCGATTGATTCCCGGCGTCTCCAGCGTCCGCACGGCTGACGTGCCGTGGCTCGCGCGGGAGGGCGACGGCGACCGCTGGCCGGCGCTCGTCGCGAAGGCGCGCGAGCTGGCGGCGTGAGCCGCTACGACCTCGTCGTCAATTTCGAACCGGACATCCGCAGCAACCTGCTGGCGTGGCTCACCGGCGCGCCACGGCGCATCGGCTTCTGGACCGGCGGCGGCGGCCCGCTGCTCACGCAGGCGGCCGCCTATCGATCGCGGCATCGCCACGTCAGCGTGAACACGGTGCGGCTGATTCACGCCGCGGCGGGACGCGCGACCGCGACCGAGCCGGCGCCGCCGCCACGGCGCCCGCGCGCCTGGCGCTGCCTGACTGAGGCAAAGACGCGTGCGCGCGCGCGGCTGGTCGGCCGCGCACCGGCCGTGGATCGGCGTGCACGTCAGCGGCGGCCGCGAGTCCAAGCAGTGGCACTCGACCGATTTGCCGGCGTCGCTCGCCGAACTGGCCGCCGAGCGCGGCGCCTCGATCGTCCTCACGGGCTCCGAGGCGGACCGCCCGATGGTCGAGCGCGTCGCCGCGATGCTGACGGCCTGCCGGTCGTCAACGTGGCGGGCGCACTGGATCTCGGTCGAGCTTGCCGGCCTGCTGGCCTCAGCTGGACCTGCTGGTGACCAGCGACACCGGGCCGATGCACCTCGCGTCGGCGGTGGGCACGCCGCTGGTCGCGCTGTTCGGACCCGTCCGATCCTCGTCGGTACGGCCCACGGTCGCCGGAGGCAACGCGTGATCCGCGTCGATCTGCCCTGCAGCCCCTGCGGCCAGGTCCGCCTGCCGCCCGAACGATGCCGCGGCCACATGCCCGACTGCATGAACGGCATCAGATCGATGCGGTGATGCGCGCCGCGGATCGAACTGCTCGACAAGGCGGCGCCGCTGCCGCACACTGGCGCCCGATAGCATGGCCGCCAGGATCACGTGCACACGCCGCAGGGGCGCCGAGATCGAGGGCGACGTGTCGTCGTGCGCTGACGCCGGACGCTGCGCGAGCAGGCGCGGGTGGATGCCAACCAGTGGATCAAGCGCCTGCGGCTCGTCCCGTACGGCGGCGTGCCGATGCGGCAGCGGTTCACGTATCATGACGATTCGCTCTGGTGGTTCACCGAGCTGTACTTGCACAAGATGCGGCGGCTCGACCTCGCCGTCTCGACGGTGCTCGGCGCTCGGACGCGGTGCGCGAGGCGCACCGCCCGACCCGCCTCGTCGCTGCGCACCGCGGATCCCGACGATCCGCGCGGCCGCGGCCGCATTCGGGCGGGCGCAGCGGCGTGCCCACCGAACTGGCCGGCGCCGTGCGCGGGCGCGGTCGGGCACTCGGACTGGTCGAGCTTCTCAATCGGATCTGAACGCGCGGCTGTCGCGCCTGCGCCGCGGCGCGGCGCCGATCGAGCGCCATCCCGGCCGTGGCGGCGTTCGTCCACACGGCGTTCTGGCGACAGTTCGGCCGGCGAGGACGGGCCCGGCACCGACGGGCCGAAGCAGGAGCGTTACATCGGCGCGGTCCTGGATGCGGTGGCGCGCCGGCGTGCCGCACGGCGATTTGTGCTGCGTCGGCGTCGGCCCGCGCCGCAATTTCCGCGCGCGGCGCTGGTGGGATCCGGTCGCCGGCGCCGAGCCCGTACGCCCGGCTCATCACCCCGATCGAACGGCTCGCGCCGAGACGGGCGCTGACCGGCAGCTTGGCGCTGTGGCGCGACCGGTCAGGCGCTCGCGCGCGATCTCACGGCGGGCGACGGCATCCGCGAGGCCGCGCGTGTTCCGCGGCTGCGACCTGTGGCCGATCCTGCGCGCCGAACTCGAGGAGGTCGCCACGACTGCAGTGGCCGTGGTCCGCGCGCGCGATGGACGAGGCGGGCGCCGCACTCGACGCGCTCGTACGCCGTGCGCCGTCGTCACCTACGCCGAGGCTGGCGGCTGGGGACGCGCGCTCATGCTCGAAGCGCGGCGTCGGCGCATCCCGTCAGTCGGTCTGCAGCACGGCTTCATCTATCGCCATTGGCTCAACTATCTGCCACGAAGCTCGACGAGATGCAGCGCGATCGGGGCCGACCGCGGCTGCCCGATTCCGGATCGCACGCTGGTGTTCGACCGGTACGCCGACGCGCATCTGCCGATCCGCCGGCCACTTCCCCGACGGCCGCGCTGGTCGTCACGGGCAATGCCCGGCTCGACGAGTTGGCGGCCGAATGCGACGGCGTTGAGGGCCTCATGCGCGATCGCATCCGCCGCGAACTCGGCATGGACCGGCGATCAGGCCGCTGGCCGTGCTGGCGGCGAAATTCTCGGAAATCCGCGACGAGCTGCCCGACCTGGTCGACGCCGTCCGTCGGCCATCCCGGCACATGCGGCTGATCGTCAAGACGCACCCGGCGGAGACCGCAGCATGACTACGCCCACGCCGTCTGGCGGCGCGGCGAACGATTCGGTCGCGCCGGCCCCGAGGCCGACCTCGGCGCGCCTGCTGGTCGCCGCCG
Organism: uncultured Acidobacteriota bacterium; assembly: GCA_963751445.1. GTDB lineage: Bacteria > Acidobacteriota > Vicinamibacteria > Vicinamibacterales > SCN-69-37 > DASUGC01. The sequence goes on from CAVVUL010000011.1 coordinate 777,310, forward strand.
ACGCGATCGTCACGATGAACTCCACCGTGGCAATCGATGGACTGGTGCTGGGCGTGCCGGCGCTGGTCATCGGCCTGCCTAACAACCTCAGTCCCTTCGTGGACGGCCGGGGCGATGGCGGGCGCCACCGGAGCGCCCGCATTGCGAGCGGCTGCAGTCGCTCCTGTATGATCCGGACGCGCGCCGGAGCCATCGTGGCGGCCGGCGCGGCATTCGCCAGCCGATTTGCACTCAGGTCCGATGGACAGGCCGCGCGGCGGATGGCCACGGAGATTCGCGCCGACCGCGCACCCGCGGCCGCGGCCAGTCTGACGCGTGGCCCGCGGACGCAGACGCCGGCGCATCAGCCCGCCGGACGAACGAAGGAACACGAGGCTCATGAGAGCACTGCTTACCGGCGGCGCCGGATTCGTCGGATCGCATCTGGCCGACGCCCTGCTCGCGCGGGGCCACGAGGTGATCGTCGATCGACGATCTCTCCACCGGGCTCGATGGACAACATCGCGCATCTGAAGGGCACGTCCAGGCTTCGAGTACGTGATCGACACGATCATGAACGAATCGCTGACGGCCGAGCTCGTCGACCGCGCCGATGTCGTCTTCCACCTCGCCGCCGCCGTCGGCGTCAAGCTGATCGTCGAAGCCCCGGTCCGCACGATCGAGACCAACGTGCACGGCACGGAGATCGTCCTCAAGCACGGCGCCAAGAAGGGCAAGTTGACGATGATCTTCTCGACGTCGGAGGTGTACGGGAAGAGCATCGGCCGTGCCCTTCCGCGAAGACGCGGACCTGGTGATGGGGCCGACCCTCAAGCACCGCTGGGCCTACGCGTGCAGCAAGGCCATCGACGAATTCCTCGCGCTCGCGTACCACCGCGAGCGAGGGCTGCCGGTCGTCGTGGCGCGGCTGTTCAACACGGTGGGGCCGCGGCAGACCGGCCGCTACGGCATGGTCATTCCGAACTTCGTGCGGCAGGCCGCTGGCCGGGCGAACCCATCACGGTGCATGGTGACGGCACGCAGACCCGGTCGTTCACGTACGTGGGCGACGTCGTCAGCGGGCTCGTCGCGCTGGCGCTCGAGCCCGCGCGCGGTCGGGCCAGGTCTTCAACATCGGCAACCCCGAGGAGATCTCGATCCTGGATCTGGCCGAGCGGATCAAGGCCGCGACGAACAGTGCGTCACCGATCGTCCTGCATCCCGTACGACCAGGCCTACGAGGCCGGCTTCGAGGACATGCCGCGCCGGGTGCCCAACATCGACGAAGATCAAGGCACTCGTCGGCTACGCCCCGACGCTCGGCCTGGACGAGATCCTGCAGACGGGTCATCGAGGAGCAGCGCGGTTTGCTCGCGGCCGGTCATCGGCGATAATCGGAAGACTGTGTCCATCCTGACCCGGCGCGCCCGGAAGGCCGCCGAGCGTCTGCTCTCAGCCAACGCGAAGCCCGTTCGCGCGCTGCTGCTCAGCGCGGGCCGCGACCAGGCGCCGCGCTGGCCGGACATCGTCCAGATCGAGAGCACGAATCTCTGCAACGCCAAGTGCGTCTTCTGCCCGCGCGACGAGATGCATCGCCGCCAGGGCTTGATGGACTTCGACCTGTACCGCAAGATCGTCGACGAGGCGCGGCGCTCGGCATCTCGCACGTGCGCGTGCACAACTACGGCGAGCCGTTCCTCGACAAGGCAACTCGTCGAGAAGGTCCGCTACGCGAAGCGAAGGGCATCGCCGAAGTCGGCATGATCAGCAACGGCTCGCTCGTCACCGAAGAGATGGCGCGCGGCATGATCGACGCGGGCCTGGACGCGATCAACATCAGCGTCGACGCGGCCGGCAAGGAGTCGTTCGAGTCCACGCGCGTGCAACCTGAGCTACGACACGGTCGTCGGACAACATCCGCACCCTCGTGCGGCTGCGCAAGGAGGCGGGGCGCACCCACCCCAAGCTGATTCTGTCGTTCGTCCGCCAGCGACAACTCCGCCGAAGAGCAGGCGTTCATCGAGGAGTGGAGCCAGCGTCGCGGACAAGATGCACATCACCGACCTGCACAACTGGGCCGGCACGCTGAACGTGAAGTCGCGACGTGCAGTTCCCGTGCTACCGGCTGTGGCTGACGTTCACCGTGCTCTGGGACGGCCGCGTGTCGCATGTGCTGCGCGGACTTCGACGGCCGCCACATTTTCGGCGACCTCCGCACGCAGACGATCGCCGACGTCTGGAATTCCCCCCTGTATCGCGCGGCGCGGCGACAGCACCTCGAATCCGGCGGTCCCGCGATCTGCCGATCGTGCGACTTGCCGAAGAAGGACTCGCCGTTGTGGATCAAGAAACTCCTGTAGTCCAGAGTCCATCGTCCACGTCGTCCAGGGTCCGTGAAGTCCGAGCCCCAGTCCACGGTCCACAGTTCGACGTCCGAAGTTCGAAGTTCGCCGTTAAGCCGTATACTCGTTCTGAGGTCCCCATGCGAAACGTGCTGATTGCCGCGGCCGTTGTCACGCTGGTGTCACAGATTCCGGCACAGACCCCGGCGCCCGCCGCGCCGAAGGTGCAGATTGACGTTCGAGCCCGGGGGCACCGTGACGCTGTCGGCGGCTGGCGTCAGCGTGCGCGAGGTCCTCGCGGAATGGACGCGGAGGGCGGCACGCCGTTCGTGGGCGCGGAAGACTGCCGGCCACGCCGGTCACCCTGGAATTCGACCATCGCCCGGAATCGGAAGTGATGGCCTCGCTGCTCCGCGGCGGCGTCCGGGTTCGTCATCGGTCCGCGGCGCGCAGGATCGACGAGCGCGTCGGCATTCGAAGTCGTCTACATTCTGCGCGACCAGCACGGCCTCGGCCGCGGCGTACAGCGCGCCCCGCCGTCCTACACGCCGCCGCACGCAAATCACCACGCCGGGATCGCCCGACATGGAGATTCCGCCCGTCGGGCCCGGCCGCGCCGGTCAGCCTCCGGCGCCACAGCCGGATGCGCCGCCGCAAGGTTCGCCGTCGACCGGCAGGCGTCAGCGGCGTCGCGGTGCCGGTCGTACCGGTGGTCGTCGCCCGTCGCCACGCCCGTCCCGACCGGCCCCGGCCGGGCGCGGCGGGGGCGGCGGCAGCAGGTAACGTACAATCCGGGCCATGAGCCCGACATCATCCGTCTCTCGGACGGGTGAATACGCTGAACGCGGCGACTACCACCGCGATCTGTCCCCGACCTGGGAGTTCTATCCGACCTATCTCGCCAAGATGGCGATGGTGCGCGCGTACCTGTCCGCCCTGCCCGCGCGGCACGCGCGTGCTCGATGCGGGCTGCGGCGAGGGCGTGCTCGTGGACGAGTTCCAGGACCGGCTCGCGATCGTCGGCGTCGACGCGAACTACTCGTCCGAGCATGTGACAGCCGGATCGCTGACCTCGCTGCCCTTCGCGGACGCGTCGTTCGACCGCGGCCTGTGCCTCGACGTGCTCGAGCACCTGACCTACCCGGAGCAGGCGCAGGCGCTGGCGGAACTCTTCCGCGTGATGCGGCCGGGCGGGGAACTGCTGGTCTCGGTGCCGAACCTCGCCCACCTGCAGTCGCGCGTGCACTTCCTGTTGCAGGGGCGACTCATTCACACGGCGAGCCTCGCGAAGCATCCGGGCGACCGGCCGTCGGGCGAGTTCATGGAGCTGGCGCGCGCGCGCGGGCTTCGCGGTGCTCGACCGACGCGGCATCTTCCCGACCGTGCCGGTGCTGACGCGCTGGATTCGCCGGTCGCCGGCGCGGCTCGCCTGGCTGCACCGGCTGCTGACGCGCGTGCTGCCGGTGCCGGGCTGGTGCTTCCTCAACATCGTGCGATTCCGAGCGTCCCTGATCGCGGAGCCCCGTGCGCGACTTCGGTTCGGACACCTCGGCAAAGGCGTCGCGATATACGGCGCGGGTGACGCGGCGGTACAGGTCGTCAACCTCGCTGCTGCTGGCCGTCTACGTCAAGGGCGGCTTTCTCGTCGAGCGAGGACTACGGCGCGCTGGCGCTGATTATCGCCATCGAGATGATCGCGAAGATCGTGTCGCGATGGGGTCTCGACGGCGCGTTCATGCGCTTCTACCACGACCGGTCCCGCCGGCGGGCCGCTCGGACGCCTGACCAGCACGATCGTCTGGTTCACGCTGGCCGCCGACGCCGTCGTGTTTTCCGCTCGCGCTTCGCTGGCCTCCGCGCCTCGTCGGCGCGCCGGCTGTTTCCGCAACGCCGAGTACCTCGCGGCCTTCCGGCTGATGCTGGTGAACACGTTTCTGATCAGCCTGACCTACGTGCCGTTCCACTCCATGCGGCTGCGCAACGAGGCCGTGACCTACAGCGCGCTGGTGTTTGCGCGGTCGGTCGGCACGGTCGTTCCTGCGCGTCGTGTTCGTGATCTGGCTCGGCTGGGGGCTGGCCGGCTGGTTCGCGGCGGACATCGTCGATGACGATCTGTCCTGCTGCCGGTGCTCTGGCGCTGGATTCGGCCGCTCGTCCGGCCCGAGTTTTCCGGCGAGGACCTGCGCGTGGCTTGCGGTTCGGCCTGCCGCGGCTGCCGCACGGCCTGGCGCAGCAGGGCGCTGGATGCCGGCAACCAGCTCCTGCTGACCCGCTACATCGCGCTGGCGCAGCTGGGCGTGTACAAGAACGGCGTGACGCTGGGGACGGGCGTCCGGTTCTTCACGTCGGCGTTCGAAACCGCCTGGGCGCCGTTCTACTACGCGACATCGGCCAGGCGCCCGACGCGCAGGACAGTCTTCTGCGAAGATGGCGACGTACGGCGTGGCGGTGCTGGCGCTGCTGGTCGCCATCACGATCGCCGTCGCGCACGATGCCATCCTGGTCATGCTCAAGCCGGAATATCTCGACGCCGCGCGCGTGATTCCCTACATCGCGGTCGGCATGGCGCTGCAGGGCGTGTACCTGTTGACGTCCATCGGCCTCAATCTCACGAGCCGCACGAAGTACTACCCCATCGGCACCTTCGCGGCGCTGCCGTCGGGCTCTCGGCAGCGGCGTGATGCTGATGCCGCGCTTCGGCATCGACCGGCGCGGCGGTGGCGTTTCTGCTCTCGGCCACGCAGACGGCCGTCGCCTTCGTGTTCGCGCGGCGGTTCTATCCCATCTCGTACGAAACCGGCCGCATCAGCGCGTCGTCGCGCGCGGGCGTCGTGGCCACACTGGCTGGGCTCTGGCTCGTGCCGGCGACTGGTCCCGATCGTCGGCCTCGCCGTGCGCGCGATCGTGACGACGGCCGTGTTTGCGGCGTTGCTGGGCGCCACGGGCTTCTTCCGCAAGACCGAACGCGCCTTCGCCGCCGAATTGATCGCCACCTTCCGGCGCCGCAAGGTGGCGGACGCGAAAGGCGGCCGAATGACGCCGGACGCTCGCGGCGCCGCGCGCGGGTCGGCCCGCGACACGCTCGTGGCCATGGCGGCGATCGCCGCCGTCGCCATCGCGGCCTACCTGCCGGCCCTGGCGACCGGGTTCACCTCCGACGACTTCTTCATCCTCGCGCGCGTGAAGGCGCAGAACGGCCTCGCGCACCCGCTGGCGTATTTCACGTCCGGGTAACTTCGACTACTACCGGCCGCTCGCGTTTCTCTCGCATGCGGTCGACTGGGAGATCTACGGACTGCACGCGCTGGGATTCCATCTGCGCAGCCTCCTGCTGCACGCCGGCTGCAGCGTGCTCGTGCTGCTCATCGGCCGGCGGCTGCTCAAGCCGGCCACGGCCATCGTCGCGGCGCTCCTGTTCGCGCTGCATCCGGCCTCCCATGAGGCCGTGTACTGGATGGCCGCGCGCTTCGACCTGATGGCGACGTTCTTCACCCTGGCCTCGATCTGGTGTCTATCCGACGACCGACGGATCTGGCGCGCGGCGGGCGTCGTGGCGTTTGCGATGGCCCTGCTGTCGAAGGAATCCGCGATCGCGCTGCTGCTAATCGCGCCGGCCTGGGACGTCTTCATCGGCAAGCGCGACGTGCGCGCGGTCGTGCGCCGGCTCCTGCCGCTGCTCATGGTCGTGGCTGCCTACGCAATCGTCCGAAGCTTGGCGCGCCGACCTCGACGCCGCCGGCGGCGGTCGCCGGCTGATGAAGGCCGTCATGGCCGCGGTCGTGCTGGCGGCCATTCTCGTCGGCGGCTTGGAGGCGCGCAGCGGCAACCGGCCGGTTCGCCGGATCGCACCGACGCCGCGCTGTTCGGATGGCCGCTGGTCGGCGCAGCGGGCCTGGTGCTGGTCGCGCTGCTCTGGTGGCCGGTCACCTCGGCCGCCACGGCGAAGCCGCTCGGCTTCATCGCCTATGTCGCGTTCTACTCGATCAGTCCCGTGGTGTTCCCGTCGCCGTCGGCTGACTGGTTCGTGCCGGCCGGCGCGCGAGACGCGCTGCCGGGCCTCGCAGCCGCATGCCTCGTACTGGTGCTGATCGCCCGCTTCGGCCGGTCGCTTGCGCGCGACGCCGGCGCCGCCTTTCTCTGCGTGTTCATCGCCGCCGCGCTCGTGCCGGTCTCCTCGATGACCGGCGGCCTGCGGTACCTGTACCTGGCCACCGCCGGCATGGCGTGGCTGGTGGGCTGGCTGCTGGAACGCCTGCCCCGCCGCGGCCGCATACCCGCCGCGGTCCTGCTCACGGCCGTCATCGTGGTGTCGCTCACGCAGTTGATGCACGCCGCGCGCGCCTGGCGCGCCGGATCCGACATGACGCGGCGCGGCATCGCGCTCATGTCGGACTCGCCCGCGCCCTGCGGCACGCGGGACCTCGTCATGCTGACCGCGCCGACGGGCATCGGCGGCGTGTACGCGAACTTCCTCTACGAGGCCTTCGACGTGCTCCACGGCATGCTCGCCGAAATCGTTTGTCGCGCTGCTCCGGGTGGCCGACGTGGACGTGCACGTGGACGTGACGACGCCGAATGCCGGCGTAGTTGAGATGCGCGTACCGGACTACCGCGGGAATATCCTGGCGTCCGCGGATCTGGCCCACTTCACCGAGCGCGTGGCGCCCGGCCAGACGCTGACCCTCGACACGGCCATCGGACGGCTGGAGACCTTCGCCGACGGCACGACGCAGATTTTTCGCCTGGCGCTGAATGATCGGGCCCGAACCGCAGAGTTCTACTACTACTCCGACGGCGAAGTCCGGCCACCGCTGCGCCGTTAGCCCGGCCCGAACATCGAAGAACACCGTCACAGACGAACCTCGAAGACGAACCTCGGAACCTCGAACCCAGAACCCCGAACCCGAACCTCGGAACCCCGGAACCGGAACCCCTGAACCTCGGAACCCCGGAACCCCGGAACCGTGTCCTATACAATGTGAGCGAATGAAATTCGTTCCAGGGCTGCGCGAGGCCGTCGCCCGGCGCGCGCGGCGGGTGCCGGCCATCACCGGCTTGCTCGCCAGATACCGCAAACATCGCTACGAGAACCGCGTGGAGGCGTTCGTCCGCAACCGGGACGGCCATGCCGGCCAGTTGCCGGCGGGCGTCGTGTACGAAGCCACCATGCGGTGCAATCTGCACGTGCGAGTTCTGCTACGTCGGCGACCTGCTCAACATCGAGGGCGAGTGGCGGCAGGAGTTGCCGATCGAGGCGCTCACGCGCGCGTTCCCCGACCAGAACGGTCTGCAGGTCAGCCTCACCGGCGGCGAGATCTTCATGCGCAAGGACATCCTGGAGCGTGATGGACGTCTTCCGCGCGAAGGGCTACGTCTGCGGATACCTGACGACGAACGGCACGATCATCACGCCCGAGCGCGCAGAGGCGATGGCTGACCTCGCCGCGCGGGGCTTCCTGAAGCACATCAGCGTCTCGATCGACGGCCCGGGCGAGATGCACGATCAGGCGCGCGGCGTGAAGGGCACGTTCGAACGAACCGCCGCCGGCTTGCGCGCGCTGCAGGAGGCCGCGGCCAGGCGGCACGCGCCGCTCCGCGTCAGCATCAACACGACCGTCGCGCACGAGACGCTGGACGCGCTCGATCAGATGGTGGACGTCGCGGCAGGAACTGGGCGTCGATGCCATCGGCCTCAACCACCTGATGTTCAGCACGCCCGAGGAGGTCGACGAGACCGTGCGGCTCACGGGCGCGATCGGCGCCGCAGGCGATTTCCACGTTCGTGACGCCCGATCCCGGCTTGGACGGCGCCAGGGTGCAGCAAGCAGGTCGAACGCCTGGTGGTCAAGTGCCGCGAGCGCAGCATCCGCTTCGACATGCGGCCGAAGGTCAAACCGGCCATCGTCCACAACTACTACACGCCGGGCGCGCCACTCGACGGCCGCTGCCTGTATCCGTTCCTCTACGCGCGCGTGTCGTTCAGCGGCAAGGCCTACTTCTGCCCGTTCATCCGCGTGGAAGTGGGCGACTTGACGACGCAGACGCTCGAGGAAGTCTGGACCGGCGACCGCTACGTCGCGTTGCGCAAGAAACTCGTTGAGGAGCAGCTATTCCCTGTCTGCCGCCGGTGCTGTAAGGTGGAGCTCTCCGCCGAACCTGCCGGCGCCGCCGGAGGCTGTTCCGGCCGACCCGGAAATGGCCGCGTTCGGTGCGAATTGACATGGGCATGCTGGGCGCCAGAACACTGCTCGTGAATCCGCCGCTCATCGGCGGCATCGCCTTCACCCGCCAGGGCCGCTGCCAGGAGCGCGAGGAAGTGCTGGGCACGACCAAGCCGCCGTACACGCTGGCGCTCGTGCGCCGCGATGCTGCGCGACCGCGGCTGCGAAGTCCGGCTGGTCGACTTGACCGCGACGCGGCAGTCGGTCGAAGACCTCGATCGCACGCCTCGATCGGGAACAGTTCGCGCCGACGCTCATCGTCTTCCCGAGCACCGATCCCCGACGCTCGACGCCGACGTCGCTGGAGATGGCGAAGCTCAAGGCGCACTACGGCGCGCCGCTGTTTTCGCTTCGGCCCGCACGCGTCGTGCACGCCCGAACGCGGCGATGGCGCGGGCGCCCGGCGTGGACGGGATGTTCGTCGGCGAACCGGAAGACGGCCTGCTTGAACTGGCGGCGCTGACCTCGACTCGACGGGCTCGACGCCATCCCGAGCCTCACCTTCTGGCGCAACGGCCAGGTCGTGCCGCACAAGGCGCAGGGCTCGTTCACGGGATTCCTCGACCGCCCCGTATCCGGCCTGGGATTTGCTCGACCTGTCGAAGTACCGCCTGCCCCTCGTCAACCAGCCCTACGTCATCGTCGAGAGCTCGCGGGGCTGCCCGTACTCGTGCGACTTCTGCGTGGCGCCAATCCATCAGGGCCACAAGTTCCGCGAGAAGGAGCGCCAAGGAGCTGGTCGACGAGATGGAGCGCGGCTACCGCGAGTTCGGCCTGACGTTCTTCTATCTCTGGGGCGACACCGTCACGCTGAACCAGAAGACGTTCAGCGCCTTCTGCGAGGAACTCATCGCGCGCAAGCTGCCGATGCAGTGGTTCGGCAACGCGCGCGCGGACAACCTGGTGGACCTGGCCTTCGTGAAGCGGCTGCGCCAAGCCGGCTGCTGGATGCTGGCGCTCGGCATCGAAACCGAGTCCGAAGACACGCGCAAGGACATGATGAAGCGGCTCGAGGGCGAGAAGATCCGCGCGGCCCTCGCCCACATGCGCGACCGCGGGCATCAAGTCGTTCGGATTCTTCATCCTGGGCTACCCGGGCGACACGCCCGCATCACTCGACCGCACCGTCGACTACGCCATCGGCCTCGACCCGGACTTCGCCAACTTCTATCCGGCCGTGCCCTATCCCGGCACGGAACTCTACGAGAAGGCCAAGCGCGCGGGGTGGCTCACGAGCGAGGACTGGTCGCGCATGGAGTACTCCTACTACCAGATGCACGGCAACGGGCTGGACGAGAAGGTCGTGCTCGACCGCGATCAATCGGGCGAAGCGGCGGTTCTACCTGCGGCCCGGGCTACGCGATCCGCCACCTCGGCGACATCGTCCGACTGACGTCGACGAAGTGGAATCTCGCGTGGCACGTCGGCGCGAGGGTGATTTTCGGCACGAAGGTCACCGACGCGCGGACGACACCGCGCTGACCTCGTCGATCGTCAGTTGCCGATACCGGCGCCTCGGCCGGCCCCACCGCGAGAACCGGAGCAGGTAGAGATCCTTCAACTGGAACAGATACCCCGCCGCTTCGCGCGTGCTCATCTTGCTTTCGCCGAGCTCGCGATCGTCGAACTGGTAGGGAATCTCGACCAGGTTCGTCGGCCAGCCGCGCACGATGAGTTCGAGGCAAATCTTGAACCCGCCGGCCTTGATGGTCACCTGTTGCGCGATTGATCGGTGGATGAGGAAGAACCCGGACGCGGCATCCCGGATGGGCGACAACGGACGCGCCAGGAGGCACGCGGCGCGCGACAGCAGGCGGCGCTTGAACGGCCAGTTCGGCGTGCTGCCGCCCGGCACGTACCGGCTCGCCACGAGCACGTCGGCGCCGGTCGCCCGGAACGCCGCCAGCATCCTGGGCACCAGGGTCGGCGGATGGCTGAAGTCGGCGTCCATGACGCCGACGACGTCTGCCGTGGCGGCGCCGAAGCCGGCAACGACCGCCGTCCCCAGGCCGAGCTTGCCGGCGCGATGAATGACCTGCATCCGGTGCGTCCGCGCCAGTTCGTCCGCAAGCTGGCCCGTGCCGTCAGGCGAGTTGTCGTCGACCACCACGAGCTCGAGCGCCACACCCGCGTCCCGGGCGGAATCGAACAGCCGGGTGACCAGCTCGGCCAGTCGATCGCGCTCGTTGTAGGTGGGAATCACGACCGTCAGGTCGGCTCCTCGGGGCGACGTCACCCGGGAACTATAATTCAAGCCTCACGATCCCTGACACATGACGCCACCGCCGCCGGAACCTATCTCGCGATCCTGGGCCTGGACACTGATCCTGCTCGTGCTCCTGGGACTCCGGCTGCCGTCGCTGGCCCGCCCGGCCGGCGGCGACCAGAGCCTCTACACCTACGAAGGCCAGCGCATCGTCCAGGGCGGCGTCCCGTACCGTGACGCGTGGGACCAGAAGCCGCCCGGCATCGCGTTCGTGTACGCGACGGCCTGGCGGGTCTGGCCCCGGGAGTCGGTCGTGGCGCTGGCCGATCTCGCGGCGGCGGCGCTCGTGGCCTGGCTGCTCGTCCAGATCGGGCGGCGCGGCTATGGCGGCCGAGTCGGCGAAGGCGCGGCGGCGCTGTTCCTGCTGCTCGGCGATCCGGGCATCCAGAAGCTCGGCGGCATGTGGGTGCGCGCCCAGTGCGAGACGTTCATCGCGCTGGCCGTGGCGGGCGCGTTGGCGCTGTCGTGGAGGTCGCTCGACCGGCGGCGCCTCCTCGTCGTCGCGGGCGTGTGGCTCGCGGTCGCGTTCTGGTTGAAATACAACGCCATCGTGTTCGCGTTGCCGGTGGGTCTGGCGGCGATCCTGCCCGCCGAAGGCCGGATCGACGGGCGTCGCGCGGCGGCGGCCCTCGCGTGGATTGGCGTGGGTGCGGCCGTCACGAGCGCCGCGGTGTTGCTGTATTTCGCGGCCTCGGGCGCGCTGACGGACCTCTGGCTGGCGACCGTTTCGTACAACGTCCGCTACGCGAGCGAGACGTACACGGGCGCCCTCGATGTCGCCCGCTACCTGGTGCTGATGCCCTTCGGCCGCGCGCGGGTGGACGGCCTGTGGTTCGTCGGCTTGCTCGGGCTGCTGACGTTGGTGTGGTTCCGCAGGACCCGGATGACCGCGGTGGTGCTGGCCTGGATTGCCGCGGCCGTGCTGTCGATCGCCGTGAACGGATCGCGCGGGCTGCCGCAGTATTTTCTGCAGGCCTCTCCGGCGCTTGCGCTCGCCGGCGCCGCCGGCCTGGCCGCGACGTGGCAGGCGCGACGACGGGCGCGGCCCTTCACGATCGGCGTCGGGCTGCTGCTGATCGCCGGCATCTGGCGCGTCGGCGTCGAAGGTCCGGCATCGCAGCCGCGCCTGTTCGGCGTGCCCCAGAGTGTCTCGAACACGCTGGACGACATCCGCTATCTGCGCGGCGGCCTGACGCGGGATGAGTATCTGACGCGCTTCGACCGCGGGGACGTCGGGAAGTTCTCGCCGATCTCGATCGAACGGCTGGCGGCGCGGGTGCGGGAGAAGACGACACCCGGCAGTCCGATCTATGTGTTTGGCTTCTCCGCCGGTGGTGTGCTGACGCGCACGGGCCGCGAGAGTTCGTCGCGCTTCTTCTGGAGCCGGCCGGTGGTATCTGGAATTCGCCGCGGATCGTCCCGACTACGGTTCGATGGGCCTGCTGGCGGACTTGCATCACAAGCCGCCGTCGATGGTCGCCCTGCAGAAGCACGACTGGGGATTGGCGGAGACGACCACCCCCGATTCGATCGATTTCTTCATGAACCATCCGGCGTTGCGGTCGTGGCTCGAGGCCGGATACGAGCCGGACTACGAAGACGCCGCGTTTTCGGTCTGGCGAAGGAAGAGCTGATGTCGCGCAGCCGGTATCTCGCCTTCGCGCTCCTGATTCTGCTCGCCGGCGGCACGCTGCGCACGATGTGGCTGCGCGCTGATCCACCCGACGACCTCAGTCGGCATCGTGTGGCATGACGAAGGCCCGTGGATGCACAACGCGCGAAACAAGGCGCCTGTGGGGGGTGTGGCGCACCGACAACTGGAATCCGGTGTTCATCGCGCCGGTCTTCACCGCGTTCGAGTACGTCGCGTTCAAGACCTTCGGCGTGGGCACGTGGCAGGCGCGGACCGTGCCGGTGGCGTCGGGTCTCGCGGCGCTGGTCCTGCTGATGGCGGGCCTGTCGCGCGTTAGCGGGCCGGCGGGTGGCGCTCATCGGCGGCGCTCTGCTGGCGACGAATACACGTGGGTCATGTGGAATCGCGCGGCGCTCATGGAGTCCACGATGACCGCATTCATCGTGGCCGCCTGGGCGGCGTACGCGATGGCCTGACGCCGGCCGGTCTGGGGCTTCGTCGCGGGCGTGGCGGCCGTCCTGGCGTGGTTCACGAAGGCCGCCGCGGCGTTCTTTGTCGCCGCCATCGTTCTGGAAGCCGCTGATCGACGTTCGCGCGCCGCACGGTGGGCGATCGTCCGCGCCGGCCTGGGCCTGGCCGCGCCCTCCACCGGGAGTCTCGAGCCGCCTCGCTCGACCCTCGTCGGCTTGTCGCCGCCGGGCGGCGCGATCGCGCGTCACGTTCGTCTGGCCGCACTGGACCGAGTACTAGTTCTACAACTGGCAGATGAGCGTGGAGCGGAAGCCGACCTACGACCTCGCGCAGCTTCATCGATCGCGCCACCTGGCTGCCGTCGTGCAGGGCATCTTCATCGCATGTGGCTCGTGCTCGCGGCGCGGCACTGGCCATCGCCGGGGTGTTCGCGCGCTGGCGCGATGCGCGGCCGGCCGAACGCCTGCTGGTGCTGTGGGTCCTGCTCGGGACTGCTCGAACTCACCGTGCACGACTCCGGGAACGAGCGCCGTTACGTGATGTTCATCCCGGCATCATCGCGCTGGCCGCGCACCTGGTTGGGATCCGGCGCCGGGCTGGCTGTCGCCCCGTGGCCGCCGGCAGCGCCGACTGCGGTCGCGTCTGCTCGTCGCTGCCCGTGCTGCTCGCGCTCGGCTACATCGTCATCGGCAGCGCGCTCCGCCCGGTGCTGCTCGGCGCCCCCGGCTCCGAACATCCGGACGCGCTCACCGTCCGCGGTGCGGCTGTCGGCCGCTGGCGGCGCTCGCGGGTCTGGCGTGCTGCTGTGGTGGCGTGCGATCGTCCGCTGGTGTGCCGCCCGGCCGCGTGGCTCCGGCGCGCGGCCACGATGCTCGTCGGGCTCATCGTCCTGTGGAACCTGGGCCAGTACGCGCGCTGGGCGGCGAACCGTGGCGAGCTCGAACTACCAGGCCTCGGTCGCGCTTGGCCGGTTGCTGCCGCCGGGCACGCTCGTCCAGGGCAAGCTCGCCAACGGCCTGGCGCTCGAGAACCGCATCCGCCCGGTGTTCATCGGCCGCGGCTTCGGCAACTACGACGACCGGTTCGAGCGCGACGATGTGCGCTATATACTGACGTACGATTTGCCGTGCGATAGGATACGAAAGCCGGCAGAATCGGGACTGATCCAGGACATCCTCGATCGGTATCCCAACCACCGAACGCATCGCGACCTTTGACGTCGACGAGACGCCCGGGCGGGACCGGGCCGTGCTGATCGACAAACACCCGGGACCGGCCGGCGCCGCAGGATCGAATCGTGCGCGAGATTAGCGAACACCAGATCAAGGCGCACGCCGACCGGCGGTTTCGATCCGAGTACGATTACGCGCTGTTCGAGTACTACCGCAGCGCCAAGGTCATCGCGTTCCTCGAACGCGCCGGTGTCGACGTGCGCGGCCGCATTCTCGACGCCGGATGCGGCGGCGGCGGCATGCCCCTCTCGCTCGCCGAGCACGCCGACGAGGTCGTCGGCATCGATCCGATCAATCGGTTCGGGCGACGCGGGCGTCGTGCTGGCGCGCGAGCGCGGATTGACGCGACTGCATTTCCTTCGCGCGGACGGCATGGCGCTGCCCTTCGCGGCCGGCGTCGTTCGATCTCGTGCTGTCGCACGCGGTCATCGAGCACGTCGCCGACGCGCCGCTGTACCTGCGCGAGTGCCGGCGGGTGCTGACGCCGGGACGGCCGCATCTTCCTGTCGACGGCGCCGTACCTGTCATTCGCGGGCGCGCACCTGCCCCGGCTCGCGCGTGCCGGTGCCGCTGCACCTGCTCATCGGACGAACCGCGCGTTCCGCACGTTCCGCTTCCTGGCGCGTCACGCGCCGTGGACGCTCAAGGAGCCGGCGCACGAGAACTCGTTCATCCGTGACGCCCGCCACGGCATCGTCAAGGAAGATGACCTGCTGGAGAAGGTCACGGTGCGCCGGCTGCGTGGCCAGATTGCCGGCGCCGGCCTGCGCATCGTGCGCGAGGAACTGCACGTGACGCAACACGGTCCGGCCGCATGCCGGCAGCCCGTCGGCCGGTGGCTCGGGATCCAGCCCGCTGACGCAGAACACGTTGATCAGTAACATGGAGTACGTGCTCGCCGCTTGATGGCGCGAAAGGACACGCCCGTCGCGATGGCCGATATTGATCGCTACCGACCCGACGACCGGCGCCCGATCGAGGCCTTGTACCGCCGTGTGTTCGGCCCCGACATGGCCGAAGCCGAACCGGCTGCGCTGGGATTGGCAGTACCGGCAGAACCCCAACGTGCCGGCCGCCGGGCCGCTGATCTGGGTTGCCCGCGAAGGCCGGCGCCATCGTCGGCCAGTACGCCGCGATGCCGGTCCGGCTCGGCCGTGAACGGCCGCGAGATCGATGCGGCGTGGGGCATGGACGTCATGGTCGCCCCGGAGCGGCAGCGACAGGGCCTCGGCGACGTGCTGTTCCGGACGTGGGACCGCAACGTCGGCGCGTCGCTCGGTCTCGGCCTGTCCGAGTCGTCGTACCGGCTGTTCCAGAAGCTGCGCGTGGCCGGACATCGGCCCGGTGCCGTGCCTGGTGAAGCCGCTGAGCCGGCGCGCGCTGCGGCGGCCGACCTGGCCAGTGCGCGATCGAACCGGCTCGTCTCGTACCTCACGTTGCCCTGGATTCGGCTCGTCTCGCGCAGCGCGGCCGCTCGAAGGCGAAGTGCGGCACGATCCGTCACTTCGACGATCGATTCACGCGCCTGTGGGAGCGCGTCGAAGGGCAAGTTCGCCTTCGCCGTGCGGCGCGATGCCGCCTATCTCAACTGGAAGTACATCCAGCCCGCCGCACGTGCGCTATTCGGTCGGCGTGCTCGAGCGCGGCAATGAAGTCGCCGGCTACGTCGTGTACCGACACGTCCAGCGAGCCGCGCGGGCCGCGTCACGCTGCTCGTCGATTTCTTTGCCGATCCGGACGACGCCAGCGGCGTGCTGACGTTGCTGCGCTGGATCGATCGCGAGGCGCGCGCGGCCGACTCGGACAAGATCCGCACGTTCGCCATGCACGAGGGCTTCCGCAAGCACCTCCGCAAGTCGGGCTACTACTCGCGTGAAGTCGACGATGGAGTTCGTCGCGAAGATCAATGGCGTCGACGTGCCGGCCGCCTTCTACAAGGACACGAGCCGCTGGCACGTCACGCTCGGCGATTCCGACCAGGATCGATGACCGCCGCGCGCCGCCCGGCTCTGCTCGTCGCCATCGACACCGAAGGCGACAACCAGTGGGACGCGCGCGCGCGCCGCGCACCAGACCTTCGAGAATCTCTACGCCCTCGGCCGGCTGCATGAGTTCTTTGCGCGCCACGGCGTGCAGCCGACCTACGTGATCACGCACCCGGTCGCCGCCGATCCGCGATCGGCCGAGCGTGCTGCGCGGCCTGCTGGCCCGCGGCGACACCGAGATCGGCGCGCATCATCACGCGTGGGAGACGCCGCCCTTCAGCGCCGATGATGTCGGCGGCATCCGTACGCGCTGTCGCTGCCGCTCGTCGCAGTTCGATGCGCAACTGGCGTCGCTGACGACGGCGATCGACGCAGGCGGTCGGCATGCGCGCCGGTCTCGTATCGATCGGGCCGCTTCGGTTTCTCGGCCGCGCACGTGTCGTCGCTCGAGCAGGCCGGGCTACCTCGTCGATTCGTCGGTCGCGCCGCTCTTCTACGAGGCGCACAAGCAGCGGCCCGGATTTCGTCGGCGCGCCGCTCACGCCGTATTTCCTGTCGTACGACGACGCGACGCGGCCGGGCACGAGCGACGTGCTCGAGTTGCCGATCTCGGCGGCGCTCAATCGGCGGGTGCCGGCGTTCGTGGAACGCTGGTACGGGCGCGCGCCGTGGCCGTACACGACCAAGCGCACTGCTGCGCCTGTCCGGCATCGCGCACGTCCGCTGGCTGCGCCCGTCGTACAGCTCGGCCGAGGACATGATCGCGCTCGCGCGGCAGATCGTGGACCGCGGCGCGCCGATCCTGAATCTGCTCTTCCACTCCAGCGAGGCCATCGTCGGCGGCAGTCCCTACAACCGCACGCAGGGCGAGCTCGACGCGTTCTTCGATCGGCTGGGCCGCGCGCTCGACGTATGCGACGAAGGAGCTGGGCGCCGAGCCGCATGACGTTCGCCGAGTACCGGTCGCGCTTCGTCCGCAGCGGCCGGGACGCCGCCGCGCGTCGGCCTGAGTCGTCCGCATGCGCATCTGCCACGTGTCGCCGCACTTGCCGCCCGATCAGGCGGCGAACGCCCTGCTGCCGGCTGAACTGGCGGCGTGGGCGCAGCGCGCGGCGACGAGGTCACGCTCGTCGCGCACGAACCCGCGCAGGGCCGCGCCGCCCAGGCATCTGCCGTTCGGCCGCGTCTGGCGGCTGCCGCGAAAGCCCCCGGCTCGCGGCCGTCGCCGCGCCGCTTCGCCTCGACACGATCGACGCAGGCGCGGCGCATCAGCGCCGCGCTCACGAACGCCGCGGCCGCGACGCGGACCTGCTGCACCTGCACAGCAACGGCCTCATCATCGAGGTCGCGGCGGCGTGGGCCACACGGCACGGCATGCCCGTACGTGCTCACGCTCTACGGCACGGAAATCTGGCACTACCGGCGCCGCTGGCCGATCGATCCGTTCACCCGCGCGTATCGGCAGCGCCGGCGCCGTCACGTTCTACAGCCAGCAAGCTGATGGACCGCGCCGTCGAGCCTCGGCCTCGATCGCAGCCGCGGCCTCTCGGTCGATCTATCCGACCATCAGCGCCGTCGTTCGTGCCGCAGGACGACGACGACGCGCGCGGCCTGGCGCGCCGACGCTCGGCATCGCCGAACCGCACGTCGTGCTTGAACGTGAAGCGCCTGCACGAGCTGGCGGGCCAGCGGTATCTCATCGACGCGTTCGCCCGCGTGGCGCGCGCAGCGGCGGGACGTGCGGCTCGTCATCTGCGGCACGGGCCCGCTGCGAGAAGCGCTGGAGCCCAGGCCCGCGACGCCGGCATCGCCGCGCGCGTCACGTTCGCCGGCCTGGTGTCCAACGACGACGTCGCGCGAGTACGCGGCGGTCGCCGACGTCTTCGCGCTGCCCTCGCTGCTCGAGGCGCTGCCGACCGTCGCCGTCGAAGCGCTGGCGGCCGGCACACCCGTCGTTTCCGCCGATCATCCCGGCGGCGTCGAATTGCACGAGATCTTCGGCGACGATGTCGCGGTCGTGCCGAAGACGAACGTGGACGGTCTGCGCGCGGCGCCTGGACGACGCGCTCGACGCAGCCGCGGCGGGTCACGGCCAGCGACAGTCGGGCTCGTGCAGCGCCACTTCGGCCAGGCGGCAGTGCCATGAGGCGTATCAGCGCGCCTCTACGCAGGTCAGAGGTAGACTGTCCCTATGCCCACGCTTTTCGAAACGGTCACCGCCGACATCGCCGATGCGATGCGGCAGAAGGATCAGGCATCGCTGGGGCCGTTGCGCATGCTGAAGGCGGCGCTGATGAACAAGGAAGTCGAGAAGGGCCGCGCACTGGACGAGGCCGAGTCGCTGCAGGTGGTCAACGCGCTGGTCAAGCAGCGGCGTGACTCGGTCGAGCAGTTCACGGCGGGCGGGCGCAAGGACCTGGCGGACAAGGAACAGGCGGAGATCCAGTTCCTCGAGAAGTTCTTGCCGCCAGCGGCGGACCCGGCAGCCATGGCCGCGGCAGTCGAGGCGGCTGTGGTGGAGACCGGCGCGGCCGGTCCGAAGGACATGGGCAAGGTCATGAAGGCCGTCATGGTCCGGCTGGCGGGCCTGTCCGTGGACGGCCGGCAGGTCAGCGAAGCGGTCAAGAAGCGCCTCGCCGGTTAGCCGGATTGACCTCCAAACTTTTCGCCAGGGCCGTCCGTCTAAGCCTATTGAAAGGTTCGAAAGAGCCTCTCATCCATCCTCCGGGCAAGGGCCTCAACACAGGGGTTGAGGCCCTTTCTTATTTTGGGTACGCTCGGGCCACCCTGCCCGACTCACCCGCGCCCGCCGTCGTCACATTTCCGTCACACCTTGCCTCCGCGCGCGCGGCTGACCGCCCATGAGCGAACGCCTCGCCAAATCGGCGGGCCTCATCGGCCTGGCCACGCTGGGCAGCCGCATCCTCGGCCTCGTCCGGGATCAGGCCCAGGCCTTCTTTTTCGGGACCAACTGGCAAGCGGACGCGTTCGTGGTGGCCACCCGGATTCCGGGCTTGCTGCGAGAGCTCTTTGCCGAAGGGGCGATGAGCGCCGCGTTCGTCCCGACGCTGACGCGGACGCTGACCAAGGACGGCAAGCAGGCCGCCTGGCGGCTCGGGTCGCAGGTCATCAACGGCCTGCTCGTCGTCACCGGCGTGCTGGTGCTGCTCGGCGATCGTGTTCGCCGAGCCGCTGACGACGCTGTTTGCCGAGGATTTCGGAAGCCGGCCCGGCAAGCTCGAACTGACGATCCAGCTGACGCGGGTCAACATGCCGTTCCTCATGCTCATCGCGGTCGCGGCCGCGTTCATGGGCATGCTGAACGCGCTGCGCAAGTTCTTCGTGCCGGCCATGTCGCCGGCCATGTTCAACGTCGTCTTCATCGTCGCCACGGTGACGCTGGTGCCGCTGTTCCGGTCGCTCGGCCTTCAGCCGGTCATGGCGCTGTCGGTCGGGATGCTCGGCGGCGGGTTGGCGCAGATTCTCGTTCAGTGGCCGTCGCTGCGGCGCGAGGGCTACCGGCACCAGTGGATCCTGAATCCCAGCGATCCGGTGCTGCGCGAGGTCCTGGTGCTGATGGGACCGGGCACGCTGGGCGTGGCGGCGGCACAGATCAATCTGCTGGTGAACACGTGGCTGGCGACATCCGTCGATGGCGCGGCCGCGTCGCTGCGGTTCGCGTTCCAGTTGATGTACCTGCCGATCGGCATCTTCGGCGTCTCGGTCGCGACGGCGACGATCCCGGATCTGGCGCGGCAGGCGGCCGAGGGCTCGCACGACAAGATGGCGGCCACGGTGTCGTGGGCCATTCGCTTGATGATCGTGCTGTCGGTGCCGGCCATCGTCGGCCTGATCGTGCTGGCGGGTCCCATCGTGGAACTGATCTACCAGCGCGGCCTGTTCAACAGCGAGTCCACCCTGATGACGGCCGGCGCGCTCGCCTTCTACGCGCCTGGCATTCTCGGCTACTCGATCGTGAAGATCGCGTCGCCGAGCTTTTATTCGCTGCGTGAAGCGAGGACGCCGGTCATCGTGAGCGTCGCCACGATCATCGTCAATCTCGCCCTGAACCTGTGGCTCAATTCCATCTACAGCTTCAAGGGACTGGCGCTGGGCACGGCGATCGCGGCCAACGTCAACGCGGGCCTGCTGCTGTACCTGTTGTCAAAGCGCCTCGGCGGCGGCGACTTTCCCCGGATTCTTCGCACGCTCGTCAAGACGAGCGTCGCGGCCGCGGCGATGGGCGTCGCGGCCTACTACGCGCAGGCGTGGCTGCAGACCGTCTTCACCGAGCCGCACACCGTGCACCGGTTGGTTCGCGTGGGCGGCGCGATCGGTGTCGCGCTCGCGGTGCTGGCCGGGACGGCCCATCTGCTGCGCATCGAGGAATTCGGCGCCGCGATGTCGCGCGTGCTGGGCCGACTCCGCTCCCGTACGTAGCCGGCGGGCTTCAGCCCGCCGGACCACAGGCTCTTTTGGGTTAGCATCGCTCTGTGAGTCGCTATGGTCAGTCCGGCGGAGGCGTGGTGATCGGCCCGGGGCCGATGACACCGGCCGTGCGCGCCATTCTCTTCGCGAACATCGGCGCGTTCGTGATCACGTTCCTCGCACCGAACCTCATGGTCGGTCTTTTCGGTCTGGCGCCGCGCGCCGTCTTCGAACAGCTGCAGGTCTGGCGCCTCGTCACCTACCTCTTCATCCACGATTCCGGCAGCTTCACCCACATCCTGTTCAACATGCTGGCGCTCTGGATGTTCGGCGTCGATCTGGAGCGGCGTTGGGGCACCCAGGGGTTCGTGCGCTACTACGCGATCACCGGCGTCGGCGCGGGCATTGGCACGGCGATGATTTCGCTGCTACCGTTCGCCGCCACCCGCGGCATCTACGCCGCGACGACCATCGGCGCCTCGGGCGCGATCTACGGCCTGCTGCTGGCCTGGGCGCTGCTGTTCCCGCACCGCAACATCCTGTTCATGTTCATCTTTCCGCTGCCGGCGCGCGTCGCCGCGCTCCTCATGGGCGCCATGTCGTTCATGGCGGCCGTCGGCGGCAGCAACGGATCGGTCGCGGAGGCCACCCATCTGTCGGGCTTCCTCATCGGCTGGTTCTACCTGAAGGGACCGAAGAATCTCCGCCTGGAGATCCAATACCGCCTGACCAAATGGCGCATGGACCGGATGCGCAAGCGGTTCAACGTGCATAAAGGCGGCCGCGACGGCGATGGCGGCTGGGGCGGGCGCGTGCACTGAGGCGCGTCATCTCACACGGAGACACGGAGGCTCGGAGGCACGGAGCCTTTGGATGAACGCCCGTGGGCCACGGTGAACCCCAAGAGATCCTCCGTGCCTCCGTCCCTCCGAGCCTCCGTGTGAAACCTGCCCTCCGTGAACTCCGAAAGGTATAATCCATCGGTTACCCGGGCACCGAAGCGCCCGACACGGGGACTCATCCGATGACCAGTCGCTCACAGGCGGCCGCCAACGCGGGTTTATCGCGCGAGGACATGCTCCGGGCGTACCGGACGATGGTGTTGTCGCGGCGGATCGATGACAAGGAAATCCAGCTCAAGAACCAGAGCCTGATCTTCTTCCAGATCAGCGGCGCCGGGCACGAAGCCATCATGGTCGCCGCCGGCATGGCGCTGAAGCCGGGCTACGACTGGTTCTTCCCGTATTATCGCGACCGCGCGCTGTGCCTCACGCTGGGGATGACGCCGCTCGAGATGTTCCTGTCGGGGGTGGGCGCCAAGGACGACCCGAACAGCGGCGGCCGGCAGATGCCGTCGCATTGGGGCCACAAGGCGCTCAACATCGTGTCGCAGTCCAGCCCGACCGGGACGCAGTGCCTGCATGCCGTCGGCTGCGCGGAAGCCGGCATCCTGTACGACAAGCTCAAGGACATTCCCGGCCGCGAGTCGAAGTTCAAGAAGGACGAAGTCGCCTACGTCTCGATCGGCGACGGCACCTCCTCCGAGGGCGAATTCTGGGAGGCGCTCAGCACCGCCTGCGTCCGTCAGCTCCCGGTCGTCTTCATGATCGAGGACAACGGCTACGCGATCTCCGTGCCGGTGGAAGTGCAGATGCCCGGCGGCGACTTCAGCAAGGTGGTCGCGGGCTACCCGGGCCTCAAGACGTTCAAGTGCGACGGCACCGACCTGCTCGAGAGCTACCAGCACAATGACCGCCGCCGTCGCGCACTGCCGCGCCCGCAAGGGCCCGGCGCTCGTGCACGCCAAGGTCGTCCGTCCCTACTCGCATTCGCTGTCGGACGATGAGCGGCTGTACAAGACGTCGGCGGAACGGGAAGCGGAGGCGAAGCGCGATCCAATCACCAAGTTCGCCGCGGTGCTGAAGGCGCAGAAGATCGCGACCGACGCCGACCTCGCCGCGATCGCGAAGGACGTCGATCGCGAGATCAACGCGGCGGCGGACGAGGCGGTCAAGGCGCCGAAGCCCGCGAAGGACACGGCCGGGCCTCTGGGTGTACTCACCGGACGTGGATCCGACATCGTCGGCGTTCGACACGCCCATCGTCGCCGAGGGCAAGCCGGAGACGATGGTGTCGGCGATCAATCGCGTCATGAAGGACGAGATGGCGGTCAACCCGCGCATCGTCATGTTCGGCGAGGACGTCGCGGACGCGACGCACGAGCAGAACCTGAAGGAAGTGCAGGGCAAGGGCGGCGTCTTCAAGGTCACGCACGGCCTGCAGAAGGCGTACGGATCGACGCGCGTGTTCAATTCCCCGCTCGCCGAGGCCAACATCGTCGGCCGCGCGGTCGGCATGGCGGTGCGCGGCATCAAGCCGGTGGTCGAGATCCAGTTCTTCGACTACATCTGGCCGGCGATGATGCAGATGCGCAACGAGATGGCGATGATGCGCTACCGGTCGGCGAATGCGTTCTCGTGCCCGATGGTGATTCGCACGGCGAGCGGCGGCTATCTGCGCGGCGGCGCGCCGTATCACAGCCAGTCGGGCGAGAGCATTTTCGCGCACTGCCCCGGCATGCGCGTCGTCTATCCGTCGAACGCGCAGGACGCGGCCGGCCTGCTCCGCACGGCCATCCGCTGCGACGACCCGGTGCTCTTCATGGAGCACAAGCACCTGTACCGCCAGACGTACAACAAGGGCGAGTATCCCGGCGCCGATTACATGATTCCGTTCGGCAAGGCCGCGACGAAACGCGAAGGCACGGACGTGGTCGTCGTCACCTGGGGCGCGCTCGTGCAGCGGACGATTCTGGCCGCGCAGCAGGCCGAGAAGGACGGCATCAGCACGATGGTGATCGACCTGCGCACCATCGCGCCCTACGACTGGGACGCGATTGCCGCCGCCGTCAAGAAGACCAGCCGCATCGTCATCGCGCACGAGGATCAGATCACGTGCGGCTTCGGCGCCGAGATCGCCGCGCGCGTCGCCGGCGATCTGTTCGAGTATCTCGATGCCCCCGTCCGCCGCGTCGGCGCGATGGACACGCCGGTCGCCTACTGCCCCGATCTGGAAGAAGTGATCCTGCCGGGGTCAGCGGATGTGCTTCGCGCCATCAAGGACACCGCGGCGTACTGACGCTCGTCGTCCTGGGTCCAACGTCCAAGGTCCCGAGTTCGGGTTCAGTCGGAGCCCCGGGGCTTCAGACCTTGGGAACCCCGGCCGATAGTCCGCATTAGCCGCTTGGGCGAAGTCAACAGAATGTCGCTTGCCAGACCCTGATCGGCGAATCCCCTTCCCCTCGTTCAGCGGATCCCGTTGACTCAGCGATCGCCCGGCGGCCACGGGCCGGCTACCCGCCGAAGTACCCCCGCCTCGCTTCGACGACGACGCCAGGCCGATCGACGGTCACCGTCAGCGTGTGAAATCCCGCGCGGTCGACGCCTCGCGGCGAATAGAAGAGCACGTACGCGGAGCGGAACTGGTCGAGCACCCTCAGGAACGTCGGACCGAGATCGGCGTTCAGGCTTGTCGAGATGACGACGCCGCCCGTGTCGTCCGCCACATCGCGAATGATCGGATCCACCACCGTCACTGTGGTTGCCGCCGGATTGGAATTGAGTAGTCCTGGCAACATCGCCGTCGTTCTGGACCCGCCCGCGGGCGGCGGCGCAGACGAAGACGGCGATGCCCCAGTTACAAAGGTCGGTAGCAGGACGAACGAGACGGTCGCGCGCGAGCGCTCGGCGACTTTCCGCAGCGTGTTCGGAGTGGTCGTGCTGCTCGTGTCGTTGCCGTCGGTGAAGAAGATCACGAGCTGCCGCCGGCTCGGTTCAGCCGCGGTCACCATGGCGACACTGACGGCATCGAACAGCGCGGTACCGCCGGTGCTGCTGGCGGTTCGAATCGCGCGATCGATCTCCGTCATGTCGGTCGTGAAATCGATGGTCTGGGCAAACTGCATGTTGAACACCATCAGCTTCAGACGGTCTTCCTTGCGCAGGTCCCGTCTCAGCTGGTTGATGGCCGTCCGGAGCCGATCGAGCAAGGGACCACTCACGCTGCCGCTGATGTCCAGGCCGATGGTCACGTCGATCGGGAGCTTGCCGTAGCTGACCGCATCGACCTGCTGGGTCACGCCGTTATCCAGGACGGTGAAGTTGGCGGCCGTCAAATCGGTGACCACGCGACGAGCGGAGTCGCGCACGGTCACGTCGACGATCACTGCGCTGGCGGCCGACCGGAACACCGGCGGCTGCTGCGGGTCCTGCCCGCCGATCCCCACCGCCAGAGCGAATGCCGCGCAGACGAGGACGAGGCGCGTCATTTCATCATCTCCCGCAGACGCGCGAGCGACTCCGGGTAGCGCCGGTAATCGCCCTGCCAATACATCCACCACGGGTCGATGACCGAGGCCGGCGTGGATTGAATCTGCGCAGCCAGCGTCGCCGCCTCATCGCGATCGCCCGCGATGAGGAGCGCATTCATCAGGGCGACGCGGCCCTCCTGCGCGGCGGGCGCGAGGGCCACCGCGCGGCGAAACGCCGCGATCGCATCCGTGCCCCGGTCCATGGCCTGCAGCACCTGGCCGGTCAGAAGTTCCCGAAGATACGCCAGCGCACGGTCCGATGGATCGACGGCGGCACCTTCGATCTTCGCCAGTGCATCGGCGTTGCGACCAATGCGGTGCAGGAACCAGCCGTGGCGGATTTGCGCCTCTGCGCGGACCCCGGGGAAGCTGGCCGCCACGTCGAACTGCGCGCTGAGTGTCGCGGCAACATCCGCTGGTAAGGAATCCCTGGTGACGGCTGTGCCGGTGCCGACCGTGCCCGAACGGGGCCAGAACTGATCGCTGATGACGGCGCGCGCCAACAGGAGCCGCGGTTCGTACGGGAATCGCTGAAGCGCATTCTCGACGAACGGTTGACTCACCGCCGGCCGCATCGCCCCTTGCAGCATCCGGCTGGCGGCGACCAGCCACTCGCGCTCGAAATCATCTGGAGAAATAGGATCGCGCACAAGGAAGGCGAATCGTCTGATCAGCGCGGCACCCTGCTCTCGCGCCGCCGGCAGCGAGGCGAACACTCCGGCCTCGGCGACTTGAATCGCCAGTGTCGCTTCGCGGCGGGGCGCTGCCGGCCACGGATTGCCGGCCGACTCGAAGTCCCTCATCACTGCGCCGGCATCGCTGGTTTGCCGCAAGCTGCGCGTGACTAAGTCGAACTGGCCTATGCCAAATGCCTGCGCGATCTCGGCAGACGTCCGAGGCAGCGTCGTTCCCGCAGGCAAGGCAGGAGCCGGCGCCGGAGTTGGCGCGGGCCCGGGCGCCTCAATCGAGTACCCGCTGCGCGCCTTGATCTGGACCGACTTGTCGCGAGGCACCGTGACGGTGATGTCGTGCCAGCCCGGTCGCGTCACCCCCCGGGGCGAGTATCGCAGGATGTAGCTCTGGCGGAAGTTCTCGAACGCCTTCTCGAAGGTGTTGAACAGCGTCGGCTCAGCGAGCCCTTCCGTCTGATAGAGCCCACCGCCGGTCGCGTCAGCACCGTCTTTGATGGCGCGCCCGTCAAGTGACAGATCGTGCTGGGGCGCAGTCAAGCCTCCGGGCTGGTCGATAAAGCCCCCAACCGGAAGTGGAGACAGTGAAAACAACCGATGGCGCGCAGGAACCCAGAAGCGGTAGGCGGGCCTGCTCAAATCCATGAATCGTCCTTGGAACACCCGGACCGTGGCCTCCTCGTCGGCCTTTCGCTCCATCATGACGAAGTGGGCCTGGCTGTCCGAATGCGCCGCCACTTCGCGAAGATCCGCGGCGGTCGTCACGCTAACCGAATCGAGGCCTTTCGTTTCGGCGATGACGACGTGGCGTCGTGACGGTTCGACAGGTTGAAGCAAGAGCGCGAGCAACGAGTCGTAGAGCGACGGCATCCCGTCGAAATCAAGGTGCTGGGTGGCCGGTTGCAGATTCGCGGCCTGAAGCGGCCAGAGTTGCTGGATGTAGGTGCTCAGCGCAAACAGCCGAACGCGGTCTCCCGATCGCAGCAGTTTCGTCAGCTGCCGCGCCCGTTTGTCGACTTCGGCCGCGACCTGCGACTCGAGCGGCAGGTTGACCCACGGCCGGTCGGGGTTGCCTGATACATCGATCAGAATTGACAAGTCGATGGGCACGGCCTGTGACTCGACGGTTTCGACCTCCTGCCTGACGCCGTTGTCGCGCAACTCGAAGTCGACAGCGGTCAATCCCGTGACCTGCTTCCCTCCTTTTCGGACCGAGACGTCCACCATCACGACGTCTGTGCTCGCGGTGAACGTCGGCTGTCCCTGTCGTGCTGGATTCTGCGCGTGCACCAGCGCGACCGTGGCAAGGGCGCTCGACACGGCCAGCATCGCGCGCCGGTTCATCGCGCAATCTCCCTGCGCAGACGTGCGATCAACACTGGCCAGAAGCGATCGTCGCCGTGAACGTACTCCAGATGTGGATCGCGATAGTCGGCGCCGGCATCGAGCACGGCCTTCATGACGGCCTGTGCCTCCGTCCGCTGATCGCGCTTGGCCAGAATCGCCGCCAGCATGGCTGACGCCGATTGCGACCCTGGACGCGCCGCAAGCGCAGCGCGATACGCGGCGACGGCGTCGTCTTCCCGCCGCGTCTTCATCAGCGCCTGGCCGCGATAGAAGCGGGCCAGGTAAACCATGTCGCGGTCGCGCGTCAGGACCTCGACCTTCGAGAGCGTCTCGAGCGCGGCGGGCACCGCACCTCGTCGGAGGAGCAAGGCGCCAAAGCGGACGGCGGCTTCTCCACCGACGGCCGGATCGCCGATCAAAGCCTGATACAGCTTTGTCGACTCGCTTGGCTGCCGGCCTTCACGGGCCAAGGCTTGCCCGAGGTCGAAGCGCTTCTCTTTGGGAAATCGCTCGGCCACATGATTGAGATGGCCGATTTCCTTTTGAAGGTTGCTGACTTCCTCAGGGCCCCGGTCGCCCCCACCGCCACGCATGACAATCAGACCGCGAATCGGAAGGCCTGGCGGAATGGCGGCCGGTGTCGGCGTGGGAATGACCGGCGCAGGTTCCGGCAGGGGAACCTCGCCTTCAACTGTCGTGAAACCAATAAGGAACTGAACGTCCTCGCTTCGCTGCGCCGTGGCCATCGCCGCCAGCTGCCAGATGCGTTCGTTTTCTGTGGGTTCGTGCTGGCGCAACAGTTCGCAGCCCCATTCAATCAATAACGGGGGCGGCATCCAGTACAGGATGGGAGGTTGACCGTACGGCGCCGTGATGAGCCACTTCCACTCGTACCACTCATCGGCGCGTGCCGCCTCGAGCGCGAACGTGGCCGCCGCGAGCTCACGCCGCGCGCGATCGGCCGGACCGGCCGCAATCATCCACGCCTTCACATCGTCGTGATGGAGGTCCTTGAGGAGGCGCTTGAAGTTCTCAGTCCTGGCGAGCGTGGCGGTGACGTCGGCGAATCGGCCGGCGGCGTACTGATCAAGGAGCAAAAGTGTCGAGGTTTCCTGCGCGGCCGGGCGGCCGGAGACGAGAAGGGCCAGCGCAAGCGCGGCCGCCCCGCGAACCACGCGTGAGCCGACGCCCCTCGGCATTCTTCGGAGTATGGGCACAAGCCGAGACCTGCCGGTGATTCTACCTCCGGTGGAGTAGGACGGTTCCGCACGGGCGCCGGCCAGTGGTTGGCGGGACACCGAGCGGTGATAGTCCGCATTAGGGCCCTGTCCCGAGTCGACATCTTGCCGGCTATCAGCCATTCGACAGCCCCCGCCCCAGATGGCGTTCCCGAATGCCGGATGAACTGCTTGACACGGTCTGTTACAGTGAGGGCGCTCCAGATTTGGCGCGTTGTGCCGCAACGAGTGGGTGGCGGTTCTGAAAGGGGAGAGAACGCTATGACCAAGAAGCTGATCAACGGCCCGGACGCGCGTGAGGTCCAGGCCCGAAAGAACGTCCTGTGGATTGCGGCCTTCGCCGCATGCCTTGTCGTGGGTGTCGCTGACGTAGCCTCTGCACAAAGCGTCACCGTAAACGTCCAAACCAACGCCACGTGGAAGATGATGACGAGCGCTCCGCCAGCCAACTGGAATACCCTGGTGGGATTCGACGACTCCGGGTGGGCGAACGCCGTCGTCAACTACCCGGCCCGCCTGCTGGGTACGCACACCATTGACTTGATCTGGAACACGGGCACACCTGGGTCGGGAAACGCGACCAACGTCTATTTTCGGAAGGTCTTTACAACGGCGGCGGCCGCCTCGGCTGCGATCCTTGACGCCGCCGCCGACGACGACATGGAAGTCTGGGTGAACGGCGTGAGGGTGATCAATAACAGCGACTGCCTCGCCGGTAGGTACCCTAGGCACTAACGTCCTGGCGCAGATCGTCGTCGGTCAGAATCTGGTCGCGGTGCGCGCATCCGACTGCGACCCGGCGTCGCAGACGTTCGGGTTGTACATGGATGTGGTCACGGGAACGCCAGTACCCGTGATGGGACCGACAGGCATGCTGCTGCTCTTTCTCGGTCTTGTCCTCGCGGCGACCTTCATGATCCGGAAGAAGGCAGCCTTCGGGGCGGGCGTCAATCTCTAGGCTTCTGGCTGGAATCGGGGCAAGCGACCGGCGTCTGCCGCGACTCGGAGGGGGAAGGGCGGGCGACGGCCGGTTTCTCCTTCCCAAGAACGATGTGCCCGGCGATGCCGGCTCCCGCCAGGACATTGTCGTCGTCCAGCGCTGGCTCGGGGAACTCTGGCGGCGCGTGTCGTCGCGCTGACGCGCCGCCTGCGCGGTCGAATCCTCGTGGACGTCCAAACCGACGAAAGAAGGAGTAGGCTGTGGCATAGTTGTGCCGGAGGTCGGCCCGGACGAACGAGGAAGTCATACCGTCCAGGCTGGCAGCGCCTTCCGGGACTCAATGAGGAGAGTGAACAATGACTCATCCACAGCGCCAAACGACCGTGTGTTTGCTGGCGGCCCTGCTGAGTTCGGCCATCGCATGCTCCGGATGGCCCATTCCTGGCAAAGAAGAGGCCGCGCAGGTGCTCCGCCAGTCGGCGCAGTTCACGTCGACATCGACAACGCGAACGCTCGGCCTGTATCAACGTCGTTGTATCTGGCCCACCTATGACGAGAACCACCGCATGTGGGTCACGGCCCTTGGAACCGTGGAGCAAGATGGCGTCATCAAGATCACCCGGCGACCAGCTCCGCCGAGTGAATGTGGCGTGCTGAACGCCGAGATCGTGACGATTACATTGACCGAAGATGGACAGAAGGCATCGACGCAATGGCCAAACCGCCCGGCCAACGATGACCTGCGGGATGCGAACAGTCTCCCGACCTGGAATTTTCCGCTTCGTCAACGCCGATTCGTTGACGTGACGGGGATTGGTGCCCCAGATCCCAAGACGGGTCAAGTGCCCGTCGAGTTCACCTGGGAGCTGGTTACTCTACGTGGCGGCAGCGTTGTCCAGAATCGGGGTACCGCGATGTTTCACTACGAGAAGGTCGGATGGCGGATAGAAACCGTCACGGGACTGGCGGACCGTTGATGCGCCTGCCCCGTCGTGCCTCGGCGACCTGATCGGCATCGACAATCGGCCGCGCCGCTGGCCGCGGCGAAGCGGAGCGTCCTGCTGCTCGCACCTGGGCGCCGATCCGCGACGGATCGACGGCATCGATGTGCTGCCGTGGCAACAGGGCTGCGCGCGATCGGGCTCTAATCGGAGTGAACCCCCGGCCGGGGATCAACGCGTCTATGGTCAGCCCTTGCGGCTCACCATCGCGGTGATCCAGATGGGCGCGAACGGCGAGGTGCACCCCTTGGATACCGGATAGTCACGATAGAGCCCGAGCTTCTCGCCAATCGCGATCGCGCGCGCGCGATGCTTCGCGTGATGAATGCCGATGTTGGCCAAACACGAGTTCATCGTCCACTGCACTTCCGGCGCGGCCTTGCCCATCTCCTTCTCGAGCCGGTCGAGCAACGCGGGCAGGTCGATCCCGTCGGGCTCACGCGCGACTCGGCCGGACGTCAGACTCCACCCCGCGCGCGCCGCCCACGGGTGCTTGTCCGTCATCCACGATTCGCGGAGCGCTTCCTTCTCGGGATGCTCCTTGACGATGTAGTTGTTCAGCCAGTCGGCAACTTGCGCGACCGAGGCCGACCGCACCATTCGATCCAGATCCTTGCGGGACACATTCCTGGGCTTGATCAGCAGGATCGCCACCAGCCGCGCGTCGAGGTTGCCGGTGGCCCAGAGCGCCGCCGCCAGCGCGTCGTCGGCCTTGATCTTCGCTGCGATCTTCCGGATGTCGCCGAGCTTGACGCCGAACTGGTCCTTCCCGGCGCCGTTGCGGATGTTGTAGGCGCGGACCTTCTCGTCGCCGAGCGACTTCAACGTCGCGAGGGTGTCTTTGAGGGTCATAGATGATGATAATAGCCACCGTGATGGAAAAGCGCGGCTTGATTCTCGACTTCGGACAGGTGCTCGTCCGTCCCCAGCCGGCCCCTGTCGTTGCGGAGATGGCCGGACTGGCGGGACTGGACGTCGATGAGTTTCATCGACGGTACTGGCAGCATCGGCCGGGCTACGATCGTGGCGAGCCGGCGACTAGGTACTGGCGCCGCGTCATCGGCGCATCGGCGCCGGCGCCGGCGCCGCGGACGATCGACGAGACCGTCGCCGCCCTCATCGATGCCGATGCCCGGTCGTGGACGGACTACCGCGAGGAACTGTGGGCGCTCACGGCGGCGTTCAGGGCGCGGGGCGGCGCGACGGCGTTCCTGTCGAACGGTGTCCCTGAGATGATGGCGCGCGTCCGCGCCGAACGCCGGCTGGATGACTACTTCGACGTCGTCCTGGTGTCCTACGAAGTCGGATATACGAAGCCGGACCCCAGAATCTACGAGTTGTGCCTGTCGAGGCTGGGCGTGTCGGCGCCATCCGCGCTGTTCGTCGACGACCGGCCGGAGAACGTCGAAGGCGCCAGGCGGCTGGGCATCGAGACCGTGCTGTTCCGCGGCGACGGGAGCATGGACGACGTCCGCCGGTGGGCGGCGTGACGCGCTGGCACGGAGCGTTCCATCACGTCGCGCCAGTCCGCGAGGCGGCGCGGCCCGTCAGCGGAGCCAGGCCCGGATAGCGTCCTTGTCCATCGTCTCGATCAGTGCGCGGTTGGCGGGACACCCGCCCGGTTTCTTGCCGTTCGCATCGGCGTTGTACTTGTTGGCGGTGTCGAAGCACCGGGCCACGGGCGTAATGCTGAGCACTTGCGGCGCCGAACGCGGAAGCGCCATGTTGAAGTATTGATAGTTGGGCCTGACGATCGCGACACAGCTTGGGCTGAGACCCGGGTGGAACTTCGCGCGCAGCCCTTTGGCTTCGGCGGCGTAGCAGGCCGGCGCGGCGCGATCGGCGGGCGAGAGCTCGGCGAGCCACGCCGTGACCTCGTCGAGGGCTCGCTGGGCCGCGACCAGTCCCTTGCCCGTGCCACCCGTTGGACCGATCTCCTCCACGAGGCTGGCGTCCTCGATGCGAATGGACGCTTCAATGGAGGCGATGAACTCCTCGGGCTTGGGCATCCGCACGGCCGCCTCCCTGGCCTCGTTCATGCGCTTCGCTTGCCATGCGGGGTCCCGCACGACCGCCAATCTGGCCTTGTACCTCTCGAGACTCTCCTGATAGCTGGCCACATCCACGCGACGGCTGGCGACGACCAGGTCGAGCGCCGCGCCGAACGGCACCGGCGCCCAGAGCGACTCGGGGGACTTCGCGATGATGAGCGCGTCGCCGTAGAGCGGAATGCCGGCCACCTCGCCCTTCGGCTTCGGCTGCATGAAGGCGTCGGTCTCAACCCCTCCCCACTCGCCAGGCCCCCGGCCGCTTCCCATCCACGGATCGTTCACCTGGAAGATCTGGAGTGCGGTCTCGCCCGTATCTTCCCGGATGATCTTGCCGTCTCGCTCGTACTCGAAAATGTGGAACGCGCCGAAATCCAACGTCCCGGCCAGCGGAAGGGACTTGCCGGCCGGTCGCCCACCTACCGCCAGGCCGCGCCCGAGCAGGGCGCCCCAGGTTTCGACGCTGAACCCGCGAGGCGTGGCCACGCCCGGGGCGCGGCGCAAGATCGCGTTCAACTCGAGCAGGGTCGCCTCGAACGCCTTGACTTCAGCCGGGGTGGCGCCGCTTGCCGTGCGAACGCTACTGATGGCCGAGAACGGCTTCCAGGCCTTCCATGTGCCAGGCGCATCGACGAGGTACCGAACTTGGGACCACGCCGGCCGTGTCGAAGCGCCAAGCGCAAGCAACAGGAGAAACACGCCGAGCCGTCGACGGCGGCGCGACAATGTCAGCATGAGCGCAATGGTCCGCGAGCCACCGGCGCTTGTCTATCTCTGTCCGGGCCGCGTCGGCGCCTTGGACACGCCCATCGCCGACTGCCCCAATCTCGAGGACGTCATCCTTCCCCGCCGCCTTACTTGCGCGCCGCGTAGCGCTCCCCGGCCTCGATCCGCACCGGCAGGTCGTTCTGCTTCGGCGGGAGCGGGCAGGTGGCGAACGCCGTGAAGGCGCACGGCGGGTTGATCGCGCGGTTGAAGTCGAGGTCCACGACCCCGGCCTTCGGCGCGCTGGTGTAGAGGTAGCGGCCGGCCGGATACGTGTCGCCGCGTGAGGTCTGGTCCCTGAAGATGAAGAACAGTTCGGTCGATCCGGGCTCGGCGGTGGGGTCGAGCCGGAACACCTTGCCGTCCAGCGCGAACTCCACGTAGCCGGGGCTCGGCATCTGCGACGTGTCGCCCAGCACATTGACGATCGGGATCTGTTTCGGCGGGTTGTAGGGCACGAATCGCGCGGCGATGCGGAGCGGCGACTTGACGGGATACCACACGCGTCCGGTGAACGCCCGGCTCGCGTCGCTGTTCTTGTCGAGCAGCCGGATGCCGGTGCGCTCGCCGCGCACGATCACGAACATCGTCAGATCGCCCACGACCACGCGGTCGTTGTCGGGCTGCAGCCGAACGGCGGCGGAGACCGCTCTCCCATTGACGCGCGCGGCCACGCCGGCCTCCGAGGCGAATGTGATCTGGCCACCCGCGAATTGAAAGACGCCCACGCGCGCGGGCGCCTTGCCGGCCGGCAGCGCGATGTCGCTGGCCGGATCCGCGCCGGCCCGATTCGCACCGGGCTTGAGCCAGAAGAGCCCGACGACCTTGAGCCAGCCGGCGTCTGCCCTGAGTTCGGCCTCCTGATCGCGCCGCCACTGCTGGACGGCGGATTCGTATGAAGCCTGCGGCGGGGCGGCGGCGATGGCCCGTGCGCCGGCGGCGCCCGCGAGCGCGAGGAGCAGAAGCGAGGCCACGCGTGTGGCGAGGAGTCGGCGGCGTGAGGGCATCGTGGACCTCGGCAAGAAGGTGGTCTGTCGAGCGAAGCAGGGCGTCACCGGGCCTGGGCCTGACCCGCGGCCTTCTGGAGCACGAGGGTCACGTTGTGCCCGCCGAACCCGAACGAGTTCGAAATCGCCACCGAGCAGCCAGGCACCTCGCGAGCGGCGTTGGGCACGTAGTCGAGATCGCATTCGGGATCCGGCGTGGTGTAGTTGATCGTCGGCGCGATCACGCCATGGTGCAGCGACAGCGCGGTCACGGCGCACTCGATGGCGCCCGCGCCGCTGACGCAGTGGCCCACCATCGACTTCTGCGAACTCACCGCCAGCCGGCGGGCATGGGCGCCGAACACCGTTTTGATGGCGAGGGTTTCGTCCAGGTCGTTCTGCTGTGTGGACGTCCCGTGCGCGTCGACGTAGTCCACGGCATCGGCGGCAATCCCCGCGTCCGCCAGCGCCAGCGCCATCGTCCGGGCCATCTCCTCTCCCCTCGGCTTCGGCGCGAGGATGTTGAAGGCCTCGGACGTCATCGCGGCGCCCACGAGGATGGCGTAGATGCGGGCGCCCCGCGCAAGGGCGTCATCTTCGCGCTCGAGCATGAGCGCCGCACCGCCATCCGCCATCACGAAACCATCACGGTCGCGGTCGAACGGCCGCGACGCGCGCGCGGGATCGCCGTTGCGCACCGACAGCGCCGACACCGCGTTGAAGCCCTGGATCGACGGCGCCGACAGCAGCATGTCCACTCCCACGGCGAGCGCCGCATCGCCTCGGCCGGAGCGGATGAACTCGCCAGCGGTCGCGACGGCGTCCGACCCCGCCGCGCACGCCGCCGCCAGGTGGTACGCGCGCCCCTGGAAGCCGTGGTGGATCGAAATCCAGCCGGCCAGGGCGTTCGGCATCTGCCGGATGACCCGGAACATCGCAGGCATCGGCGCCGGACCGGCAGCCTCGCCCACATCATGACAGGACGGCTGCGACGACGCCGTGACGATGCCGCATCGGTACGGATCGGCGGCCGCCAGCGAGAAGCCGCTGTCCTCGATGGCCTGTTTCGCGCACAGCAGACCCAACCGCGTCGTGGGCAGCATCTGCTTCATCTGCCGCCGCGTGAACTCGGCGGCCTCGAGCGCCGCATACCCGTCGGGCAACTCTCCGCCGAAACGCGTCTCGCAGGCGGACGCGTCGAATCGGCGAATCGGCCCGATGCCCGAGTGCCCGGCCACCAGGCGCGGCCAACATTCGGCCACGCCCGTGCCCAGGCACGTGATCATGCCGATGCCGGTGATGGCCACGCGGGGTTCGGCACGTGCCATGACGTGTGCGCTCAACGCCCCGCGTCCGGCGCGCCCCAATCCGGCGTCTCGAACAGTGCGTCCCCCTGCTCGAGGATCCGGCACACGGTCCCGGCGACCTCCGCGACCGTGCGGACCGGGTTCTTCTGCAAGTACCTGCCGACCACGCCAATCTCGACATTGACCTGGTAGGTGTTCTTGAAGTCCTCAATAAGCTCGAGGTAGATCATCGAGTCGCCCTGAAGGTCGTCGATGATCCTGGTGTCCGGGCCGATGTCGTCCAGCGGCACGTCGAGTTCGTCGGAAAGGAACCGGCGAATGCGCTCGTAGACGTCCTGCCGGTCCTGCTCGGTCAAAGTCCGCGGTGTCTGGGGCATATGTATGTCCTCGTGTCCGTGTCAGTCCGTCGCCACGCAGGCGGCCACGACATGTCCGTCATGCACGGCGTGCCAGCCAGCCAGCGTCGGCGTCCCGTCCCAGGTCACCGCGTGCGGCCCTGCGGCCGCCTGCCTCACCGTCGCGCGCAGGGCCAGACCGAGCCCCCCGCCGGCGGCTTTCGCGGCGGCTTCCTTGAGCGCCCACAGCCGGGCGGCCTGGCTGGGCGAGCGCCGCCGAGCCGGCAGCCACTCGTCCTCGCGGACGAAGGCCGGCGCCAGGCGAAGCACCCGCCGTGAAATCGATTCGACGTCCACGCCGACGGCCATGCCGCCGCGCCAGGCGAGACCGGCGGCCGCGAATCGCGAGTCGTGGGCGAGCGAGCAGGCAAGCCAATCCAGCGCGCCTTCCGCGACCAGCCAGGGCACGCCCCGCGCGTCCTTCACCACGGCGCGAGCCCGCGGATCACCGGCCGGGCTTCGATTCATCCACATTGCCTTCGCGCACACGCGCGCGCCCAGCCACTCACGCCGCCGCGCGGGGTGCCGCAACCGGGCAAACTCGTCGAGTTCCCGGGGCGCGAGCCACTCCCCGGCGGCTTCGTCGGCATTCCCAATCGCGTCGAGATCGAGAAGCGACACCGACAGCCCGTCCAGGCACGGCGCCAGGCGGATCAGCGCGTCAGCCGCGGAAGGCATCGCGCAACTCCACGAAACTCTCCTCGGCCGCCCGGATGTTGTCCGCGGCGCTGCCCGCGTCCGCACCGTCTGCCAATCGCAGGAGGTGCCGCACGACGCGGCGATCCGCCTGGGCGAGCGCGCGCACGAACGAGGTCACGCCATCCGCGAACGCCTCCGCCGGATAGACGCGGCTGACAACGCCCATGCGTTCCGCATCGCCGGCCTGGAGCAGATCGCCCAGCGCGACGAGCTCCAGCGCTTTCGCGGATCCCACCAGCCGCGCAAGACGATAGAGGCCGCCCAGGCCCGGCACGAGGTTTAGCCACACCTCCGGCAGCCCCAGGCGCGATCCGGCCGCGCACACGCGCATGCGACAGGCGAGCGCGACCTCGAGTCCCCCGCCGAGGCAGGCGCCATTGATCGCGGCCACCGTCAGCATGGGCACGGCAGCCAGCCGATCGAGGACCGCATTGGCGAGTCGAATCTCGCGCCGCAGGTGGTCCGAATCGCGCTGGGTGTCCAACAGCCTGAGGTCGATGCCCTTCGAAAACACGCGCCCGTCGCCGGTAATCACAAGCACGTCGGTCTCGCCCATCTCGGGCCGGCCGAGCGCAGCATTCATCTGCTCGAACATCACCGCGGTCAGGCGGTTGTCGGGCGGATTGACGAGCGTGAGCCACGCCACGCGATCAGCGAACGTCACGTCCACGCGTCCGGCGGCGGTTTGGGGATCGCTGGTCATGCGGTCTCGCGCGGAGGATTTGACGCACGGGTACGCCGACCTTCGCCGAACGCGAGCAGCGCGCCCAGACCGGCGTCCACTGGCAGGACCGCACCCGTCACGCCGCGCGACAGGTCGGAGGCCAGGAACACGGCGGCATCCCCGACGTCCTTCGCCGAGGTGCCTCGTCGCAGCGGCGCATGGCGGCGCGCGGATTCCAGTGCGGCGTCGAACCCTTCCACGACCATAGCCGACACCGTCGCGACCGGGCCCGGCGAGAGGGCGTTGACGCGAATGCCCTGCGGACCGAGGTCGTGAGCCAGGTACCGCACGCACGATTCGAGCGCAGCCTTGGCGACGCCCATCATGTTGTACCCGGGCGCGACCCGCGAACTGCCGGCGAACGTCAGGGTGAGGATGGACCCGCCAGCCGGCGTCATGAGCGGCCGGGCCGCGCGGCTCATGGCGACGAGGGAGTAGGCGCTCACGTCGAGCGCTTCGCGCCAGCCCTCGCGGGTGACGCCGATAAACTCCCCCGTCATGTCGTCGAGGCGGGCTGCCGCGATGGCGTGCACGAACACGTCGAGCGTCCCGCCAAACACGTCCCCGGCCTGCTCGAAGGCGCGCGCGATGTGCGAGTCATCGCGGACATCACAGGAAATCACCGCCGGCGCGCCAAGCGCTCCGGCCAGCGCGGTCACACGGCGATGGCTCGCCGGGAGACAGGTGAGCGCCACACTGGCGCCGTGGGCCTGGAAGGCCTGGGCAATGCCGAACGCGAGGCTGCGGCCGTTGGCCACGCCAGACACCAGCGCGCGCTTTCCCGTCAGCAAACCCATAGCAGCCGTGGCCGAGTCGGTCGGCCGTCCGCAATCGCGGCGATCCTATCACCAGGGCCGATCGCAGGCGGGTCCTTCGCGGCTACCATGTGCACTCAGGATGGCCGCCACCCGCACGCACTTCGTCACGGGAGTCACCGGCACGCTGGGCCGCGCCCTGCTCAAAGCGGTCCTGACGGACTCGGACGACGAGGTCATCGCACTCATCCGCCCCCGGGGCCGACAGACACCCGGGGACCGTGTCCGTCGCCTCATCGCGTCGGCGGGGCTGGCGGGCACATCCGCCGCGCGTCTCGTGACGGTCGGCGGCGACGTGTCGTCACCGGGACTGGGTCTGAGCGACACGGACGCACGCCTGGTGGAGCGCCGCGCGGACGTCTTCTTTCACCTGGCCGCCCTCACGTCCCTGGGCGCGGCGGACGCTGACTGCAACCGCGTGAACGTCGAGGGCACACGGGAAGCGCTCCAGTTCGCGTGGCGACTCGTCCGGCACGGCATGCTGACGAGGATGTGCGTGTTCAGCACGGCCTTCGTCGCAGGGAGCCGGCAGACCTACTGTTCGCTCGAAGACGAATTGCCGGAAGCCCCGGCGCACGCCAACGCCTACGAAGCGAGCAGGTACCGGGCGGAGGGCCTCGTGCGTGATGCGATAGCGCAGGGCCTGCCGGCAACGATCTTCCGGCCGAGCATCGTGGTCGGTGACTCGCGGACGGGCGCCACGACGGAATTCAACGTCATCTACCCGTTCCTGAAGCTGATCGCCCAGGGCCTGCTGCGCACGATTCCCGCCAGGCCGGACTCCACCATCAACATCGTCCCCATTGACTTCGTGGTCAACGCGGCGCTGGCCCTGTCGCGCCGGCCGGACGCGGCCGGCCGGACCTACCACCTGGTCACGCGCAATCCACCCACGGTCCAGATGCTGCTCGACATTGCGCACGGCCGCGAATTCGGGGCGGTGCCGCCGATCGACGTCGTGGATCCCGTCGGGTTCGATCCGGACCGGCTCGATCCCACGGAACAATTCGTCTACGAACTCCTGGCCCCGCACCTGGGCTACGTCAACGACGATCTGACGTTCGACACGCGCAACACGGAAGCGGCGCTGACCGGAACGGGCCTCGCGTTTCCGGACACCAGTGCCGCGTTTCTCCGAAAGCTCGTCGCGTTCGCCGTGCAGTCGGGATACCTGACGTTGCCACCAGCCGGTTCGCGCGTCTGATCGCGCTGAGATCGCAAAAGGCCGTGGGCGCGACATACTGCCCTGATCAGCGGCGGCGGGCAGTCCGGCGTTGAGTCGGATGGTGATTTGAGGGACGATAGTCAATTGCCGGGTGCCGCGCGATGCGGTCCTGAGCTGACTGGAGAGTATGACGATGGCCATCAGCGCTGAAATCAGAACAACGAACACCAAGCTCACCGCTTGGGTGGAGGAAATGACCAAGCTTTGCCGCCCGGACAGTGTCCACTGGTGCGACGGCTCGCAGCAGGAGTACGACCGCCTGTGCGGTGAAATGGTCGGAGCGGGCACCTTCATCAAGCTCGATGCCAAGAAGCGGCCCAACAGCTATCTCTGCCGCTCGGACCCGTCCGATGTGGCCCGCGTCGAGGACCGCACCTTCATCTGCTGCCGCAACCGGGACGATGCCGGGCCCACCAACAACTGGATGGAGCCGGCGGAGATGAAGAAGATCCTGCACGGCCTCTTCACCGGCTGCATGCGCGGCCGCACGATGTACGTGATCCCGTTCAGCATGGGGCCGCTGGGCTCGCCCATCGCGCACATCGGCGTGCAGCTGACCGATTCGCCCTACGTCGTGGTCAACATGCGGATCATGACCCGCATGGGCGCCAAGGTGCTGGACGTCCTGGGGGACGGCGCGTTCGTGCCCTGCCTGCACTCGGTCGGCATGCCGCTCGAGCCCGGCCAGAAGGACGTGCCGTGGCCCTGCAACGCCAAGGACAAGTACATCGTCCACTTCCCCGAGACCCGCGAGATCTGGTCCTACGGCAGCGGCTACGGCGGCAACGCGCTGCTGGGCAAGAAGTGCTTCGCGCTGCGCATCGCCTCGACCATGGCCCGCGACGAGGGCTGGATGGCCGAGCACATGCTGATCATGGGCGTCGAAGGCCCCCGGCGGGCAAGAAGACCTACGTGGCGGCGGCGTTCCCCAGCGCCTGCGGCAAGACCAACTTCGCCATGCTCATCCCGCCCAAGGCGCTTCGACGAGCTGGAAGGTCACGACCGTCGGCGACGACATCGCCTGGATCAAGCCGGACGCAAGGACGGGATCCTGCGCGCGATCAATCCCGAGGCCGGCTTCTTCGGCGTCGCGCCGGGCACGTCGTTCGACACCAACCCCAACGCGATGGAGTCGTGCGCGCAAGAACACGATCTTCACCAACGTGGCCCTCACCGACGACGGCGACGTGTGGTGGGAGGGGATGACGAAGGAAGCCGCCGAAGCATCTCATCGACTGGCAGGGCCAGGACTGGACGCCCGGATGCGGCCGGCACGTCCGCTCACCCGAACGCCCGGTTCACCGCTCCGGCTGGCAACAGTGCCCGGCGATCGATCCGGCCTGGGAGGATCCGGAGGGCGTGCCGATCAGCGCGTTCATCTTCGGCGGCCGGCGGGAGACGACGATGCCGCTGGTCTACCAGGCGTTCAACTGGAACCACGGCGTCTACATCGGCGCCACCGTCGGATCGGAGACGACGGCCGCGGCCGCTGGACGAAATCGGCAAGGTCCGGCGCGACCCATGGCGATGCTGCCGTTCTGCGGCTACAACATGGGCGACTACTTCCGGCACTGGCTGAAGATGGGCAAGCGCTCTCCGCGAAGTCCGCGCATCTTCCACGTCAACTGGTTCCGCAAGGACGCCGACGGCAAATTCATCTGGCCGGGCTTCAGCGAGAACATGCGCATCCTGAAGTGGATCGTCGAGCGCGGCCATGGGCATGGGCCGCGCCACGGAAACGCCGATCGGCTGGGTCCCGCGCTACGAGGATATCGACTGGAACGGCATGGAGTTCCCGCGGGCGAAGTGGGACCAGGTGATGGAAGTGAACCGCGCGGAGTGGCGTTTGCAGACCCTCGGGCACCAGGAACTGTTCCTGCAGCTGGGCGAGTACATGCCGAAGGAACTGATCTTCGAGCGGGAGAATCTGATCAGCCGGTGTTGACACGCGGGCACTCCCCCGCGCTTCGGCGTTTCTGACAATGGCGGCCAGCGATGGCCGCCATTGTGCTATCCCGAGGTATGCTGGCCGCCCGCCATCCACCACGGACGGGAAGAGGCGCGAATGACCGACGAGCACGAGCGGCCCCACACGACGGACTTCCTGACGGGCGCCGGCGTCCTGGCATGCCCGGTGTGCGGCGACGCCCTCACGATCCGGAGCGCCGATGCCGCGTGTCCGAACGCGCACACCTTCGATCGCGCGCGCAGCGGGTACCTGAACCTGCTGCTGTCAAACAAGAAACAGTCGGCCGAGCCCGGCGACAGCCTGGCGATGCTGCAGAGCCGGCGTGCGTTCCTGCAGGAGGGTTTCTACGATCCGATGACGGCGGCCGTAACGACCGCGATGGCCGGGATTCTGGCCGGCCGGCACGATGCGCACGTCGCCGACCTCGGCTGCGGCGAGGGGTTCTTCACCGCGCGCCTGAAGCGGGCGCTCGCGGCGGCGCTGTCGCCGGCGCCGGCGTACTACGGCGTCGACATTTCGCGTCCGGGCATCAGGATGGCCACGTCGCACGACCGCGCGATCCTGTGGATTGTGGGGAGCCTGCATCGCAGCCCGTTCCGCCCGCAGTCGCTCGACGCCGTCCTCAGCATGTTCGCGCCGATCGACGCGGCCGATGTGCGCCGCGTGCTGCGCGATGATGGCGCGCTCGTGACCGTGACCCCGGGGCCCGATCACCTCGACATGCTCCGCCTGATCATCTACAGCTCGGTCAAGCCGCATCCGCAGACGCCGGCGCTGATGGCCGGCGACACGCTGTTCGAGCGGACCGAGTCCACGCGCGTGCGCTATCCCCTCGTCCTGGAGTCGCCGGCGCAAATCATGCATCTACTGGCCATGACGCCGTACTACTGGCATATCCATCGCGCCGCCCGGGTCCACCTCGAAACCCTGAAGCGGCTTGAACTCACAGTGGATGTGTATGTGAGTGTGTTCCGGCCGTCGTGAGTTCGCGCGGGTCCCGTGGCCGGGCCATTACCGCAAGACCGGCCACAGACGATCGCGCGTCCGCTGCACCAGCGGATCCCACACACGCGCCAGCGCGAACGACGCGGCGAGAAACACCGCCAGCAGCGGCCAGAACCAGGCCTCGAGGCCTCCGGCGAGTGACATCCACGTGCCGGCCATGAACCGCAGCACGTCCTGCACCACGAGGATCGCCAGCGAGTGCCGGCCGGCCCAACTCAGCAGCGGCCCGACCACGGGTGTCATGCGCGCAGCCGTGGCGATCCACCAGAAGGCCGGCACGCCGAGCGCCAGCGGGAGGATGGGGCCGATCACGCCCGATGGGGTTCCTGGCGCATTCACATCGGCCGCCAGCCAGAAGGTCACGAGCACCCACACCACCGCCGGCGTCGTCCCCGCGTACGCGATCCAACGCCTGGGCTCCACGCCGATTCGCGGCACGAGGTTGGACGCCACCATGCCCAACGCGAGGGGCGCGAGTCGAAACGGGATGAGATACAGGACGCTGCCATTCGGCCCGAACGCCGGCACCCAGTCATGCGCGAACACCTCGGCGCGGGC
Organism: uncultured Acidobacteriota bacterium; assembly: GCA_963751445.1. GTDB lineage: Bacteria > Acidobacteriota > Vicinamibacteria > Vicinamibacterales > SCN-69-37 > DASUGC01. The sequence goes on from CAVVUL010000011.1 coordinate 819,947, forward strand.
CACCCACGTGAACGCCAGCACGGCGGTGAGAAACGCGGCGTCGCCCACGCGATGGCGAAACGCGCGCAGCCACGGGAAGAGCACGTACGCCTGAAGCAGCAGTATCACGTACCACATCGACGGCGCCACGACCTGAAAGGCGCGCAGGTCCTGAAACCGCCCGACCACGGACGCCGATCGCACCAGGTCGGCGGCCTCGAACACATACGGCGCGCCGGCCAGCCGCGTGCCGTGGTGAATCTCCGCGGCGAGGGGCGCGTGCTGAACGGCCACGCGCACGCACGCCAACGCCACGAGGCACACCGCCACGAGCGCACTGCCCATCCAGTAGTGAGGCAGCACCGCACGGGCCCGTCGCTTCAGAAACTCGAGTGGCGGTCGGTGGGACGAAAGCGCCAGCACGGCGCCGCTCACGAACAGAAACAGATCGACCCGATAGCTCACGGCCCCGATGAGCGTGGATGCGGCCGCGCTGAAGGCCCCGGGAACGTCGACGGCCCTCACCGCGGCCGCGAACGCGCCGAACGCGGCGGCCGGAAGCAGCACACCCCGAAGATCAGCGTGAAAGTGGTAGGCAACGACCGCGACAATCGATATCCCGCGCAGGATATCGATCCGGCGGCCGGACTCCACGGCTTGCGCCTCGCCGGCAGACGCCGGCGGGGGCTCGGCGTCCCGCGTCACCGCTCGACGATCGCCTTCAGGGTCTCGAGATCGAAACCGAACAGATCCTGCTCGCTCGACGCGCGCACGCTGGCGACGGTGCCCCCGCCGTACCGCTGCACCTCATAGCGAAGGTACCGGACGCGCCGCCGCCGATCGTGAGGCGCAGCACGTGAGGAAAGTGGAACTGCTCCACCACCGTCGTCCACGCGACGTCAACACCGCCCACGGTGCTCGTCCGCTTCACCTCGGCGCCCGGCTGGATGCCCGGCGTCTGGGGCACGGATGACCTGACCGCCCTCATCCATTCGTGGTCGCGCGCAGGGTCAAACAGGATGCCAGCCGTGTCCGCCGGAGTGCCGCCGATGAGAATGTCCTTGGCGAATTCCATGGTTGCGCGATCGTACCTCAACCAGCCGCGCGGCGGAGTGGCAGTAGAATCAGGACCGCTGTGAACCTGGATGATCCGGCCATCACGGAGGCCTATGGCCGCTACCTGGCGGGCAAGCGCGTGGCCCTGGTCGGACCCGCGCCCACCGTCGAGGGCTCCAGGCAGCGCGACCTCATCGAATCCTGCGACGTCGTCGTCCGAATCAACCACGCACTCCCCGTCCCCGCGCACCTGCAGCCAGACGTCGGCGGTCGCACCGACGTGCTGTACCACAACCTGTGGCGCGCCAGTCCGAAGGCTCGTCCGTTCCCCGAACTTGTGGCGCTGCTCGACGGCCACGTCCGATGGGTGTGCGCGGCGCATCCCTACCTGAATCTGGACCACCCGTTCGCCGACGACATCGACCGCTTCGTCGCGGACCTCGCGGGACGCGTGCCGTTCCGGGTGCCCAGCAGCCTGAAGTGGCTGTGCACGTGGTGGGACTGCGGGACGCGTCCGAACGCCGGAGTGTCCGCCATCGCGGACCTCCTGGGCTTCGACATCACGCGCCTTTACGTCACCGGCTTCACGTTCTACGCTGGTCCTCGGTCCTACCACGACGGCTATCGGGGGAGCGGGATTCGGACCCGAACACGATCAAGACGGCCAGCGAGCGTTCGTCGCCCATGTCCTGCGAGCGGACGCGCGCCTGGTCGCGGACGAGGCACTCGGCCGGATCCTCGGCGCCTCTCCGGCGACATCCCTCCCGGCTTCGGCAGGAGATGACTGGCGATGAACGTGGTTCTCCTCACCGGACGCGGCGGAAGCAAGTCAGTCCCGGGCAAGAACGTCTACCCGGTCCTCGGCCGCCCGCTCGTCTTCTATCCGATGGCCGCGGCCAAGTGCGCGCGGAAGGTGGACCGCATTTGCGTCTCCACGGATTCCCCGGAGATCGTGCGAGTGGCCCGAACTCTTGGCATCGAGATCATCGATCGGCCACCGGAGCTCGCGCAGGACGACTCGGAGTTGGTGGACGCGCTGACCCACGCGATGGCCGCCATCGGCGGCCACATCCGCTACCTCATCACCATGCACTGCAACTGCGCGGTCCACCGCGAGGGGCTCGTGGACGCCTGCATAACGCTGATGGATGAGCACCCGGAGGCCGATTCCTGCGTGACCGGCTTCGTCGACCATTCCGTCCACCCGTATCGCACCAAGCGGATCGACGCCGAGGGCTACCTGCAGCCGTGGTTGGAGATCCCCGAGGGGACCTCGACCAATCGTCAGGCGCTGGCCCCGTGCTTCGTGCTCGATGGCGCCGTGCGCGTGCTCCGCGTGGATTGGTGCTTCCCTCCGCGCGGGCAGCGGCCCTTCACCTACCTCGGCCGGCGGATCCTCCACGCGCTCAACGCCCGTGGAGGCGACGTCCATAGCCTCGACGACATCGCAGAAGCGGAGCGGGCCCTGCGTCGCTCGGGCGTGACGGCGGCCCCGCCCGGGACCTGGCCACCACTCGCGGCCAGGTGACCGCGACACCGCGTTCGGCCACACGGTTTCCCGCCGCTGGTCGCGATGGATGATGCCGGCCTCGTGCGCCGCTTCCAGCGCGAGGGCAATCTGGCGCGCGAGCGGCCGCGCCTCGTCCAGCGGAATCGGTCCCAGCGCGATGCGTTGGGAGAGATCATTCTGCGAGGAAACCGGGCTCTTTGGAAATGACCAGCGCGAGGAGCGCATCCTCGTCACGTGTCTTGAGACCGAAGACCCGCGACAGTGCGAATTCCAGGCCACGCCAGAAGCGGCAGCGGTCGAGAATCGGATTGAGGACGTCGGTGAGCACGCAGTAGTGCGAGTTCTTGGCGCCCACGTGGTGGCTGTGATGATGACGCGGCGACTGAATGAGATGGAGCCGCTGCAACGTGGTGATCACCGGGCCATTCTCACGGGCCGTGCGGTGGCTCCACTTGTGGACCTGATTCGCGTTGGCGCCGAGCACCGCCGCCAGGACCACCCACGGCGTCAGGTGGCCGAGGGCGAACGCGATGGCCATCGCCCCCAGGCAGGCGAAGAGCAGCAGTTCTGAACTCGCATACCAGGAGTTGTGAATGAACGCCCGCGGCCGGGCGTGGTGCAGCAGGTTGGCTTTCGTGATGCGTCGTCCGACGAACGGCAGGTACGGATGGCCGTAGCTGTCCTCCATCCAATGAATGAGACCGGAGATCCAGTCGACCACGAGCCAGGTGACGACCAGTTTCAGAAGGATCGGCCCCAATTCCATCGGATACCTTAGGACGGTCTGTTCGCCGCCTATTTCTCCGGCAACTCGCCGTAGAACTTCCAGTTGATATCCATGTCGCGCGTGAGCTTGTCGCGCGTGACCGCCAGACGGATCAGCGCGATCGGCATGTTGCCCTGGCGCAGGATTTCGTCGTGGAACTGCCGGTTCGTCATGATCTTCGTGTCCACCAGTTGACGGCGCAGGCCGCGGAACTGGAGCCCGCCGAGCAGGTACGCCGCCTGGTACAGCGGCTGATTCGCGTACTGCGCGGATTCGAACGACCGGCGCACTTCCGCGGTCGCGTTGTCGCGTTCGTGGCCGACCTTGTCGACCAGGAAGTCCACGCTCTCCTGCGGCGACCACAGGCCCATGTGGAAGTTGAGCGAGAAGATGATCCGCGCGCAGCGGTGCATGCGCCAGAAGAGGGCGCCGATCTTCTGCTCGGGCGTCTTGTCGAACCCGAGATCGTACAGCGTCAGCTCCCAGTAGAGCGGCCAGCCTTCGCCGTAGAACGGGCCGCCGCCGCGCAGGTCCGGCCGGTAGTCGCCGTAGCGCTGCCCGAGATAGCCGACCAGCAGGTGCCCCGGAATCGTCTCGTGGAACGCGGTCGCGTGGGAGAAGCCGGGGTTGTTACCGCGCATGCTCTGCAACCGCGCGTCGTAGTCCATGGTGTCCGTCGGATACGACACGAGAATCCCGCCCACGCCACCCAGGAAGAAGGGGGACGTCAGCTGCTGCTGCGGCGTCAGCATGGTCATGTGGACCGTCTCGGCAGCGATCGCCGGCACGGTGATGAGGTCGTTGGTGCGCAGGTAGGCCACGGCCTCGTCGACCAGGTCCATGATCAGGCGCGGCTGCGCGCCGGGCGGCACGGCGGTCTGCTTGGTGTGCTCGAGCGCCTTCTTCCAGTCGTCGCCGTAACCCAGGGCGCGCGAGGCCTTCTTCATCTCCTCCTCGCACCAGGCGAATTCCTTGTTCGCGAGCGTAATCAACTGGTCGGGCGTGTACGGAATCATGTTGTCGCGCAGATCCCGAATCAGGCCGACGCGCCCGCGCGGCTGGCCCTTGATGTCCGACGTGTCCGCCTTGCGCGGCGGACCGGGCGGAATCACCTCGCCCGCACTGCGGATCTCGGTCTCGGCGGTCCATTTGATGTAGAGGTAATCCACCTGGGCGTTGCGCGACAGGCGATCGAAGTCGAGCGACTTCAGCGACGTGAGCCAGTCGGCGTAGTAGACCGCCGGCGGCACGGCGGGCGGGGGCGCCGGCGCCGCGCCACCTCCCTGCCCGGGCTGCCCGCCCGGTCCGCCCCGTCCCCCGCGCCCGCCCGGCCGGCCGGCGTTGAATCGCGACACGATGTCGCGGAGCTCGTCCTGCGGCAGCGCGAGGATCTCGCCGAGTTCGGGCACGTCCGCGTACTTCGACGCGGGCGCGGGCGTCACGGCGGCGACCTGCGCGGGTGCCGGCGCGCTCGTCGCGTCCGTCTTCGACACCTTGTCGCGCAGGAACGCCGCGTACTCCTGCAACAGCGGGTCCACCTGTTTGAACGGCAGGCCGACCCACCACGTGAACAGCGGGTCGTAGCCGTTGTAGAAGTTGAACCACTCGGTCAGGGCCGTGCGGAGCTGCGTCGTCGTCTCGGCGGCGCGAAGCGCGGTCGATCGGGCGGCGAGCCACGCCGCGGCATCCGTGTCCAGCCTGGCGCGAATCTCCTTCAGATCTTTCACGATGGCCACCGTGGTTTCCGCCGCCTTCTGCGCGTCCATCGGCTTCACGCGGATGCGGGCCTCCACGAGATCGACGATCTTCGATGCGAACGGCAGCGCGGGCATCACCTGGGCCATCGCCAACGCGTCGGCGTCGATCTGGCGGAGGTTGGACTCGATGGTCGAGTTCAAGGCCGCCAGGTCCGGCCTGGCCAGGGCGGACAGCTTCGCGGGATCGACCTTCTTCAGGGCCGCCTGCCAGTCGAGGTCGAAGCGCTTCAGGCGCGAGAGCTTGGCCGGCGACACCTGGACCGGACCGGCCGGCGGGTCGGCTGGCGCAGCACCTGGCGCGGCCGCGACCGCGGCTCCACTGCCACCGGCCCGGCCGCCGCCGGCGCGACCGCCGCCGCCACGACCGGACGAGCCAGCGTAGTTGCCCGACAGCGTGTTCCGGTCCGCGGTGTAGCGCGTGACGACGAGGCGCATTTCGCTGACCGGCGAGGCCAGCAACGGCTTCAGATCGGCGGGGACGGCGGATGCCGGCGCTTGATCGGCGCGGACGCTGGCGGTGTCGCGCGCTGCGCGCACAGCGCCGATCTGTACCGGCACGAAGACCGTGCCCGCCAGGAGCAGGACGGCGGTGGAAAGCGCGGCACGGCGTATCACCATCGCGCGATTCTGACTGGCGCGAGCCCGGATTACAACTGAGGTGGCACCCGGGCGCGCACGATCAAGCGCCCGCGGCGTCCCGTGCCCCGCCGGTCCTCGACTGAACCCGGCTCTGGATTCTGGGCGAGCGGCTGCAACCATCGGCGTCCTCAACACGTCAACGGTACAGCGACGGACGCCGTGTCGGCGGTCCCCTTCCCGGTTTCGGGTGGAGACAGGCGATGACATCACCGATGAACGGACTCTGGCGGGCCGTCGACGGCCTGGGCACGGACGTCAGGCTGTCGATGCGAAGCCTGGCTCGAACGAGGGGATTCACCCTCACGGCGTTGCTGTCCCTGGCGCTGGGCATCGGGGCCAATGCCGCGTCGTTCTCCGTCGTGCACGCGGCGTTCTTCCGTGCGGTTCCGGGCGTGGACGAACCGGACCGCGTCGTGGAACTCCTGGTGACGGCGCGCGGTCGCGCCATGTCCGAATGGACGTACCCCGATCTGGAGGACATCCGGGCCGCCGGCACGCCGCTGCAGTTGGTGGCGGGCTGGAAGATGAAGGATGGAGCCCTCGTCGTCGGCGACACCTCCCAGCGCGTCCGCGCGATGTACGTCTCGTCCGATTACTTCGCGGTGCTTGGGGTCCGTCCGGCTCTCGGTCGCCCGTTCCAGGGATCGGAGGACGTCGGCGCGGGTCAGCACCCGGTCGCCATCGTCAGCCACCAGTTCTGGCGGAACGCCCTCGGCGGCCGGGCGGACGTCCTGGGAGCCGGCTTCACGCTCGACCGCACGCCCTACACGGTGATCGGCGTCGCGCCCGAGACGTTCAGGCATCATCGGGTCGGCGAGCCCGCGCCGGATCTCTGGGTGCCGCTGGTACAACACCCCGGGGTGGCAGGGCCTGAGAACTGGGCGGCCAATCGCAATACGTTCTGGGTCGAGGCGCTCGGCCGGCTCCGGCCGGGCGCGACTGTGGGCCAGGCGAGCGCGGCGCTGGCGACGGTGTTCGGACGGCTGGCGCAGGAGTACCCGGACACCAACCGGGAACGCGGCGCAAGCGCGGCGGCGTTCGGCCCCCTGCCGGCCCTGTACCGAACCGAGGCCACCGTTGGCATCGCCGCGCTTCTGGGCGCGGGCGCCCTGGTGCTGTTCATCATCTGCGCGAACCTCGCGGGCATGATGCTCGCGCGCGGCGCCGCCGGGCAGCGCGATCTCGGCGGTCCGCGCGGCGATGGGCGCCGGCCGCGGGCGCCTCGTCAGGGGCGTCCTCGTCGAAGCCGCCACCCTCGCGCTCGGCGGCGGCGTGCTCGGCGGGCTGGCCGCATGGTGGGGCACGCGGCTCGTGGCGTCTACCGCCCTCCTGGGGCTCCCGGACGTGGACCTCACACCGGACGCCCGCGTGCTCGCCTTCTCGTGCCTGATGGTGCTCGCCACGTCGCTCGCGATCGGCCTGCTGCCGGCGTTGCGCCTCACCCGCGCCAAAGCGATCGGCTCGCTCAGGGACGAGATGGGATCCGGGGGCCGCCGCGCCGGCCGGTTCCACCGAGTCGCCGTGTCCGCCCAGGTCGGCGTCGCGGTGGTGTTCGTCGCGGTGAGCGGCGTGTTCGTCCGGTCGCTGTCGCAACTCGACCGGCGGGACCTCGGCTTCGATCCACAGCGGCTGCTCGTCGTCTCGCTCGACCTCTCAGCGCAGGGGTACGACGACGCCGCGCGCGGGCTCGCCTTCACCGATCGCGTGCGGGCCTCCGTCGCGGCGCTGCCCGGCGTCGGCGCGGTCGCCATCGCCGACGGCCTTCCGGTCGATCTCGTCGGGAACTTCACGTTGGCGTCGCGGGCCGAGAGCCGGGACGCCGAAGCCGAAGGCGTGCAGACCGAGTTCACGCGCGTCGGCCCCGGCTTCTTCCAGGCGGTCGGTACGCGCGTGCTCCGCGGCCGTGGCATCGAGGCCACCGACACGACGTCCTCTCCGCCGGTCGTCGTGATCACCAGGCGGCTCGCCGAGAGCCTCTGGCCGGGCGAGGACGCCCTGGGGCGACAGGTTCGGCTGCCGTTCACCAACAGGGACGCCGGCGCGTCGCATACCGTGGTCGGGGTCGTGCCCGACGTCGCCTCGAGCAGGCCGACGGAAGACTGGCCGCAGGTGTTCGTGGCGCTCGCACAGCACTACGACCGCCCGCGGGGCCTGCTGCTCGTCCGATCGCAGGGGGATGCCGCATCGCTGACGCGGCCGGTGCAGTCGGCGATCCAATCGGTGGACCCCTGTTCGCAGTCTGGTCGGCGGTGACCTCGAGCGAATTGCTTGCACGCAGTCTGGAGCCCCAGCGCGTTTCGGCGCTGACGACCGGCGTGCTGGGCCTGGCGGGACTGCTCCTGTCGGCGTTCGGCGTCTACGGTCTCGTGGCGTTCGCCGTCTCTCAGCGGACCCGCGAGTTCGGCGTCCGGATGGCGCTCGGCGCCAGCCGGCGGCGGATTCTCGGCGCCGTCCTGCGCGACGGGCTTCGGCTCGCAGCACCCGGCCTCGCTGTCGGCCTGGTCGCGGCCAGCGGCTTCACGGTTTTGGTCCAGTCGATGCTGCTCGGCGTCGCTCCGCTCAACCCCGCGGCGTTCGGGCTGACGGCTGTGGCCGTGCTCACGGTCGTGCTGCTGGCCTGCGCGGTGCCGGCCGCCCGCGCCGCCAGCGTCGATCCGTCGGAGGCACTTCGAACACCGTGACGGCCTGAAGCCGCCAGTGTGCCCGTTCACCGGATCGGGGCGCCGCGCACCGGCCCGGCCGACCGGGATCCTGACAGAGCAGGGCCCTGAGCATGGCCAGCGACAGGCAACCTGCGGCCACGGCTCGCTCCTGGCCGGGCCTGTCTGTGTGGGGGCATTCGTTGGAGTAACATGACGCTCACGTCTACGGAGCCGACCGGCATCCTCCGGGGGTACGCGTGAACACATCCGACCAGCGAGTACCGCCGTGGACGATGCACGCCGGCAACAGCCCGATTCGGGCCCGGCCGAAGCGGACGTTGTCGAGGCCGAACGCGAGGTGCTCCCGCTGGCCGAGGTGCTCGAGGTCTCGGTGATATCTGGCGCGAGGGATATTTCCGCGATGGCCGATCCCGAGAACGCGCACAGCCCGATGTCACCGGACCAGCAGGTGTCCAACGAGCACACCGAACGGCACATCGACCAGCACTCCACCGGTGGAACGACACCCGTTAGTTGACCGCCCTTTGAAAGGACCTGACTCTTGACTTCTCCCCAATCGCCGGTCAACTGCCCACGATGCCAGGTCTCCAACCGGGCCGAGGCCCGAATCGCGCCGGTTGCGGCGCGCCCTTGAGCCCGGCGCGCCGCCACCGCCACCGCCAGCGCCTCCGCGCGCCGCCGCTGCGCCTTTGACCGCAAGCTCGGCCGGCTATCCCGCAACGGCCACGGGCGATCAATCGGGGCATGCTCATCGGGGGCAGTAGCGGCGGGTCGGGCGCAATGCGTGGTCAACGGCGACCTGGTCACGGCGTACCGCTTGGCGTCGCAGGCCTCGCTGCCAGGGTGGCACGCTGTTGCTGCAGTCGCCTCCGCAGAGTGCGAGATTCTCGTTTATGAGACGGGGGTTGATTTGCGAACGGGCTTGATGAAAGTCAATTTCAACGCCAATCTCTCCGTATGCCGGCAGGCCCCCGGCAAACCAGGTGCGGGTGGACTGTCGGCCGACTCGCTGAACTCACTCATCACCGTTTCCATCGGTGGAACGCTCTTGATGGCGATGCTCGGGGGGGCGCAGGGCTTTCTGATCCTTTTCCTCCTGTTTGGCGCGGCGGCGACCGCGTGGATGGTCTATTCGCTCAGCAAGAACGTGCCGAAGGAAATCGCCGACCAAGGCGGGTGTCTCGCGGTCCAGATGGCTGCGCAAGGCAATGTGACAGGCCCCATGGCACCGCCACGGCCGCCGCAGCCGCCACCGCCGCCGCCACCATCACCACAGCCGCCACCGCCTCCGCCGCCTCCGGAGGCATCGGACATCGTGTTCGTGATGCGCAAGCTCGTCGAGTTGCGTGACATCGAGACACTAGCGCTCGAGGAATTCGAGGCCAAGAAGGCGGAACTGCTGAAGCGGCTCTAGCGATGCAGTGTCCCAACTGCGTGGCCGTGCTGGCCGACGACTCGCGCTTCTGCCAGGCCTGCGGTGACGCCCGCGGCAGGCGCGGCCGCGGTGCCTGCGCATGACCCATGGAACTGCGCGCAGTGCGGCGGAGACGGCCGCCGCCTGCCCGCGGCGCAGTTGTACTGCCCCGCACTGCCGCTGGCTGCGGCCGCTCGGCGACGGCTACGACCTGCCGCTCGACGCCTTCATCTGGCAGCTCGACGCCGAAGCGATGGCGATGCTCAGCTCCCTCGGCCCGCTGACTGCGGCCGCGCAATCGATCTAGCGACAAGGTCGGACGGCCGCTGGCTGGAAGCGGCGGTGAGCGGCACTCCGTCTGAGCGGAGCGGCAGCTCCCCGAGATCTTCGCGGAGGCCGTTCACCGCTGCACGTGCGCTGGCGCTGCCGCGACTGCCCGAGATCTACGTCAGCGGCCAGCAGATGTGGGAAGCGATGACGCTCGGCTCCGATCACAACGCGGTCGTGGTGCTCGGCAGCGTGCTCACCAACGCTCAAGGGAGAGGAGTCTCCGCTTCGTCATCGCGCGGGAGCTGGGCCACGTGCCGCGCCGGCCATGCGCTCTGGAAGACGGTGATGCAGCTACATGTCCGGCCGCCGCGCCATGAACCGCACCGATCCTCGGCGACGGCGTGCATGCAAGTTCCTCAATCCGGCCAAGCTGCTGGAAAGCGCCATCGATGCGCCGCTCATGGCCTGGTCGCGCCACTGCCGAGATCACGGCGGACCGCGCGGCCCTGCTCGTCGTGGGCGATGAAGGCGTGGCCGAGCGCGTGCTGCATGCAGATGGACGCTGCCGCTCGTTTCCGCTGGTGCAGCGGATGAATGAGGACGCATGGATGGAACAGGAGGAAGCCAGCGACGACAGCTGACGCAGTTCGCCGAATGGACGCTGGCGTCGGCACCGTATCTGGGGGGGCGGTTGCGTCTGATGCGGGAGTTTGCGCGTAGCGAGTATGTGAAAGCATGGCGCGCGGTCATCGAGCACACCTGCCGCCCTGCCGGCGGCAGCGCCGGCCGGCGCGACGCTTGGACACGCGAGTCCGGGCCAGCGCGGTGCCGCGCCGGCCGGCGCGGGCGGTCCGGAACCGCTCGATCCGGGCATGGTGCGCCTGGTCGCGTCTCGTGCGCGATCGATGCGGGTGCCAGGAGCGCACTGGACGGTCAGACGGCCGCCAACGTTCGCTGCCCGAACGCGACGGCCGCGCGGTGCTGAGCGTGAGCCGAAGGCCGCGGCACCGCGCCGCCGCAACCGCTGCCGACACGCTGCGCCTCGTTTCGCGCCGCCTGCAAGGCGCCGATGCGAATCCCGGCCAGCGTGATCGCCGGCAAGGACTTGGTCAACGTGCGCTGTCCGGCATGCCGGGCGGTCTAGTGGTCGAGCCGGTGGCACCGAAGGGCACGTCAGCAGGGCAATCGCCGGCATCGTCCACCTAGCGCCGCCGAGCCACACGCGACATCGAGCAGATCGACATGGACATGGGCGACGACGGCACTGACCCAGCTTCCTACGACGTGCGGAACGCCACGCCGCAGCCGGGCGATCCGATTGTGGACGGGCTGCTCGATGTGGGCGGTGCCGAGGCGCGCGCGACGGGCGGCGGCCGGCCGAGGTCTCTCACGACGCGCCTGCCGTGGCGCAGGTCGCGGCCGTCCAGCGCGGGGTCATACCGTCATCCGCGACGCACTCGGCCGTGGAGGCGTCGGCGACCACCAATGCACATCACGATCAGGGCTCAGCGGCGGCCGGCCGCGTGGAAGACGCCACGCCGGCAGAGACCCCGATTGCGGGACCCGCCGGTCGAAGCCACGCACGACGCTGACGCCGCACGACGAGCCGGCGGCGGAAGCGCGACACGGTTGAGGTGGCCGTGCCGGCCGACACCCATGACGTAGCGGCGACGGCTGAACCCAATCACACCGGCGACTGATCCCGCCGGCCAGGAGGCATGACATCGACGACGACGACCACCGAGGAGCGCGCCGTTCCGGATGCGATCCAGCAGGAACTGGACATGACGAAAGCGGGGCTGACGCATGGACGAAGCCGCTCAGTTCGAGGCCACGCTCGCGCCGAAGCTCGCCGACGGTACAGATCGAGGCGAACGATATCTTCCAGGCGGAGTTTGACGCCGTGGCCGCGCACGACGCCTACGAACACGCCAAGGCGGAGCAGCATGAGGAAGCGCTGGCCGCGCGCGAAGGTGATTACGCGAAGGCCGAGGAACACGGCGTCAACGCAGGCTACGACCTGCATCGGGTCGAGGACTTGGGGGGCGCCTCGGCGCATCCAACCATCGAGGCGCTGGAAGACAAGCAGGATCACAGCGTCCAGGCGCTTGGCTACGCGCGGGCGAAATACGAAACGGCGCACGCGTACGCAGTCGACGCCAGTGCCAACGCGGACACGGGGCATGTTGACGCGGCCGCGCACTGCGGCGCGACGGCCGAGGCTCATCACGACAGCGCCGACGCGCACGCCAGCGACGCGGGCCACTCCGCCGACACGACGTCACCTGCGGCCGCGGAGCCCGCGGCGGCGGCCGAGACGAGCGGCGAGACGACCGAGTAGGTTCCGCCGCGCGCAGGTCCGCTGCTCAGGGACGGCGCTTCACGGCCCGGATCGGCCAGCCCGCGCCGCAATCTCCCGCGCCGACCGCTCCGCGCCGGCCACGCACTCGCGTGTGAAAGGAATGAAAAGGGTGTGCGAGAAGTCACGATCGTGCCACATTGAGCGGATACTCGAACGGGATGATCGAGCGATTGAGAAACTCCGCCGATCGCAGGTAATCGCGGACAGGTCGCTCCACGGGACATAGGTGTCCTGGAACTCCGGGAGCCCTTTTGAGCGGCGAAGATCGCCCACCAGCCGGACCCGCACGCCTGCGGCATCAATGGCGATGACGTTCGCGCCTATCTGGCGCATGCGCGAGCGGAGCGTCCTCAACTGCATCACCAGTGGAGCGGCCAGCAGCAGCACGACCAGCGGAGAAACCACCCGCTCCGTCGCGCTGACATCCGAGGTGAGCGTCGCCACGATGAACAACCCCAGCAGGGCGAGCAGAACCCACAACAGTGCGGCAACCACGCGATACCCGGTCATAGTCACCCCTCCCGGAAGAACTCGCTTCCCCGCCGCGCCCCGCGACGCTGCTTCGGGAGGCGCGCTCGATTTCCCTCCTGATACAATGTCCGGCTAGGCTCGCCGCCGATTATCGCTCCGCCTGATGGATTGTCAATCGTTGTGGGAGGCCCCATGGGAGATGAGAAATCGACAGATCGCGAGGCCGCACTCGCCGCCGCGCAGCGTGAGTATCAGGAGGCGCGGGCCGAGCGGGAGTTCTGTCACCGCCCAAGCCGATGTCCTGGCCAACGTGAAGACCTTCACGCAGGCCGAGGTCTATTTCAATGAGGGGGCGCGCAACTGGCTGCAGGCCGAGGTGAGGGGATTCTCCAGCTCGTCAAGGAGCAGGGCGAGACCCCGATTGCGGCAGCCTACGACTGGAGCGCGCCGGAGCGGCTGGCGGAGCGCATGACCGAACAGGCGGGCGAACTCAGAACGCAAGCTGCAGACCTGGCCGACAGGGCGCGGGATCTGGAATTGCAATTCAATGAAATCGTAGCCAAGCCGGTCGAGTCGCGCGACGTGGAAGCGCTCAACGACCTGACGAGGCAGATGAACGAACTGGTGGACCGGAGCCTCGAGCAGTGGGACAGCCACGTCCGAGAAGCGAAAGAGAGCCTGGGGCCCGAGTCCGAAGCGGTCCTCAAAGCAGAGGCCGAGTTCCGTCAGAGCTTTACGGTAGAGGCGCCCCCCGAGTCGTCCCCGCCCGGCACGCTGGTCATCGAGGCCGTTCCGGATCAAGTCGATGTGGTGCACGCCGTGCTCGAAGGCGTCCGGGATGGCGTCCACCGTAACGCGACCGGAGTTGAGCGGGCCATCGATAAGCTCGGTGAGAGTGTCGAACAGCTCAATCGGGCTCAATCCGGTGACGCGGACGCCCTGCGCGTCGAGGCCGCGCCAGGCTACGCCGACTCGTCCACGTCCACGAGCGTGCACGCCGGCCAGGAGCACGCCTCCGATGGGATCCTCTACCGGCGAGCCGTCGGCGACCGACGGCTCGCTCACGGCGGATGCCTCGCCTGTCGCCGACGCGTCGGCGACGATTGCCCATCAGGACGCCGGCGTGGACGCGGCGGACGGCGCCTGACCGAGTTCCGCCATCCGGGCAGACCCGCATCATGAGGACGCGTCCTGCAGACTTCGCCGTGCTCTGCGAGAGTGTGTCGGCGCCTCTTCCGCCGCCGCATTCGTGGGAACGAGTGGTGCGCATCGGGCCGGAGCCCGGCGGCATGGTGGAAATGTACCCGGATCGCGGCGCCGACAAGGCCCCTGTGTGGCGCGTGCCCTTTCCCCCTCTACGAGACGCACCTGGATTGGCTGTTCAATGCGTTTGTCACGCTTCAGACGCTCGACATCCCGTGGCGCAGGGGCCGGGACGTGCCGGTCGGGGGTGATTCCCGGGCGCTGTCGGTCACGGCCGACGGCCGGACGATCGTCATTCCGTCATTCGTCGCCGAGGACCAGCGGGCTGTCGCCAACGCGTCGTGTGACGCGGTCTACGCACTGGTGCCGCCCGCGATTCTCGCCAATCTCGAGGCCAGACATCACGCGTACATGAACGCCCGCCGCTGAGTGCCTGTGTCAGGCCGTCGTGTCGCCGGCGGTCGCCCCGTCGTCGTGCGCAGGTGCGGCGCTCGCGTGGTCGACAGGATGGTCGACGCTGGCGTCCTGATGGGCCACCGCGTGGCCGTCTCCCGAGTCCGCCACGGCCACCACCGTGTCTTGCCCATCGTGATGAACATCGGCGTCCGCATGGAGGTTCTGGACCACGTCGAGGGTGGCGTCGTGCATCTGCTGGAGGGTGGACTGCACCTGTTCCATCAGCGTCTGCGATTGCTGCATCAGCAGCTGGCCATGTGCCTGCTCGTTCGGATCGGCGCTCGTCATCTTTGCCTGGCCCACGCTCTCCAGCGTCTGGAGTTTCTCCGCCATGCCCTCTAGGTGGCTCTGGAGTTCGGACCAGTCGGCACCGGCGGGAAGGGCGAACACCGCGGACTCGGCCGTGGCCTCCACGGCCACGGTCGCAGCGTCGCCCCCGGCTGTGGCGACGTCGACCTGAAAAGCCTCCACCAACGGCGACAAAGGAGGGTCATCCCCCATGTGCCCAAGCGCGTCCGTCGGCTGGGCCAGGAGCTGGCCGACGTGGTCCGGCAGACCCTTGAGGGCCTCCGCAATTTCGGTGTGATCTCGGCCGCCGAGCATGCCGGCGATGTCGCCGAGAAACGAATCCGCCATGACGTCCCTGCCTTTCGTTGGTCGCTAGCCTCTTGTCTTCATGTTCTCGTAGGTCACGCCACTGCACGACGTGTTCCCTGTGACGGCCGGTTCGAAGTTGTCGACCAGTTTGGTTGACGCCTCGCCCGGCTTCATCCGGTCGGAGCAGGCGGAGGCGACGTGCCTTCCGTCGGCGCACGTCACCACGACATCCATGCAAAGGCGGCCGGTGACGGCTCCGGTGTTCTGGTAACCGCATTCGACCGAACTCGCGGAGACACCGCGACATCCCAGGAAGTTGATCGACGAGTTCTGCCCGGAGAATTCGTCCACGCCGCCGCGAACCTGCTGAAGCCCGCTGTAGATGACATACAGGCCGATCAGGACGATGAGGATTTGAACGGCGAGGCGCAGGCGCTTGTCCTGCGGCAGCCAGTCCTTCTTGGCCGCGGCCATTGCCATCGGCATCGGTGGCGGTGGCAGTGGCAGTGGCAGTGGCGGAGCGAACCCGCCGCCCATGAAGATCGGTGCCAGTGTGGAACTGCCGGCGGCGATCCAGTCGCCATACCCCGGCCAGACCAGCGTTTCGCGCGTGATGGTACCAGCCCGGATCATGGATTCCATGACGGGAAGGGACACCGGTCCCATCGTCGAGCCTTGCTGCAGATAGTGCCAGACGCCAGCGTCGTTCATGTTCAGCTCCAATCTCGCCGATCACTTGGGACGGGTCGCGGAGTGTCAGGACCCAACCGGGTCCAGCCCAGGAGCGACCTGGGCCAGATGGTCTATAGCACAAGTTGGGTGGTCAGGGATCATTCGCCGACACAGTCGCCAGGGCACGTGTGCCTCGGGCACAAGAAGTTGCGTGTCTTCGCCGCCGCCGGAGAGATAATCAGCGCGGTGTCAACGGCTGTCGCATCGCCCAGTGACGTTCGCCATGTCTACCACCTGAGCTGGTCACGGCTGCTGTGGCTGCCGCTCGTCTGGGCCGCGATGACCGGGTCGCTGGCCCTGGCGGCAGGCACGAGTGCCACGCCGGACGAGGCCCGCGCCTTCGCCCTTGCCGCGCTGATCTTCACGCTGATCCTGTTGCCGTTCTTCGCATTGAGCTGGCAGTCGCGGCTTGTGCTCACGCCCGAGGGCATCGCCCATCACCAGTTCGGCTACACCATTCGCAGCCGCTGGGACAACTGTACAGATGCTGAGTCTGGCCACGGGAGCGCAATGCCTCGGTACTCACGCAACCGGGCACGCGCAGCGGCCTGCTCAGGTCGTCCGTGCGAGGGATGTCGCGGATCGTGCCGTTTATCGCCGATGGCGTCTTCGGCAATGCCGACCTGCTGGCTGATGGCCGCCTGATTCTGCTCATGCCGTTCATGGCGCATTGGAGGCGAGGGCCGCTGCGCGACGATCTGCGACGCCGGGCGCCACACCTCTTCGATGCCGACGGCGCGCCGCGCGGGCGTATCAGCACGTGAGGCAGGACCACCGCGCCGCCGCGGACCTCGCCCCCAACGCCGTTCACCGGATCGGGGCGCCCTTCTTGGTCTGCGGCAGGCCGTTCTTCATCCACTCCATCTCGGGCCCGCCCTTGAGGTAGTGGTCGAAGTACTGCTTCATGCGCGTCAGGAAGTCGATCTGGTTCGCTTTGATCGCGAGGTGATGCGGCTCGTTTGGATACGACAGGAAGATGACGTTCTTCCCCGCCTTCCGCGCGGCCGTGTAGTACTCGAGGCCCTGGTTCCAGTCCACCGCGCCGTCGGCCGTGCCCTGCATGATCAGGAACGGCGTCTGGATCTTCGCCACCTGGAACACCGCCGACTCCCGCTCGAAGAGCGCGGGCGCGTTCCACGGCGTCACGTTCGCCCCCAGGCGGCCCTGCTGCGTTTCGAGGATGCCGCCGTTCCACGCGCCGCTCTGCTTGTAGAGGATGTTGTACATGCTCGTCAGGTTCGTGAGCGGCGCGCCGGTCACGACCGCCGCGAACATGTTCGTCTGCGTGACGATGAATGACGACTCGTAGCCGCCCCAGCTGTGGCCCTGCAGCCCGATGCGCGCCGGATCCGCGTACCCCAGTTCGATCACCTTCTTCACCGCCGCCGTCACACAGTCGACCGCCGACGTGCCCGGCTTGCCGATCTCATAGACGATGTCCGGTTGGAGGACGAGGTAGCCGTCGCTCGCGTACGTGCTCATGTGCGGCCGATCGTCGTAGGTCGGCATCGAGAACTGATGGTGGGTGTTCGACATGATCTCGTAGATGTACACGAGCATCGGATACTTCTTGCCGGGCTCGTAGCCGGCCGGCAGCGCGAGCGTCGCCTGCAGCTTCTTGCCCTTGCTGTTCGTGTAGTCGATCAGCTTCTTCGAGCCCCACGCGTACTCGGCGAGCTGCGGATTCGCGTCGGTCAGTTTCTTCGGCGACGCGAACGCGGCGTTCGTCGCCCAGTAGTCCGGGAATTCCTCGAACCGCTGCTGGGTGAACAGCACGCGGTCGCCGCCCTTGGATTTCACGGCGCCGCCGATGCTCCTGTCATCCCAGATGAGTCGCGCGGGCTGGCCGCCGCCGGCGGGAATCTGCCAGTAGCCGGACTTCTTGGTCCAGTCGCCGTACGCCGTCAACGCCAGAGGCTTCGACAGATCGACGGCCGCGTTGCCCGCGCCGCCCCCTCGTCCCGGACCCTGGAATGCATCGTCGGCTGGCATGAGCGAATCGTACAGGTCCGACAACTCGGGCTCGGTCCGGTTGAGCGTGCCGGCCAGTCGCAGCACCACCTGTTCGTTCGCGCCCGCGCCCGCGGTGAGCATCGTGCCCTTCGTTCCGTCGAGCGGCAGCGACCACACATCGTACTTGTCGTAGAGGAGCACGGCCTTCCCGTCCTTGGACCAGCCGGCCAGGCCCCAAATCGACTTCTCCGCCGCGTGGTCGTCATCGGTATTGAGGAAGCTCTTCGTCGCGGCGTCCACCGTGACCTTCTTGCCGGTGACGAGGTTGTGCGCGATGACGTGGCCGGCCTCGAGGTACAGGAACCACTGGCTGTCGGGCGACGGGCCGAACGTGCGGAAGAGACGTTTGGCGAGGAGCGTGCGCGCGCCGGTGGCCGTGTTGATCGCGTAGTAGTCAGCGCGTGACGGCTGCCCTTCGCTGAAATCGAGCTCATAGGGGTTGGCGTCTGCCCCGATGGCCAACTGATCGTCCGCCGTCACAGACACGGTCGGGATCGTGTCGTCGGCGAGCCGCACGAACTTCTTCGACCCAACATGGAACACCGATGCGAACGTCGCGCGCCGCGCCTGCGCGATCCGGAGCATCTGCTCGGACTGCAGTTCGGCGTCCTTCCAGTGCCAGATGTCGAGGTTGGCCTGATCGCTTGCCGCGCCGCCCGCAGCCGCACCGCCCCCTCCGCCCGCACCGCCCGGCGCTGGCCCCCCGGGCCCGCCGCCGCCCGCTGCCCCGCCGAGGGCCCGGACGTCGGGCGCCGCGTCCTGCTGTTCCCTGATGCCGAAGAAGATCTTCGATCCATCCTGGCTCCAGCGCGGCGCCGTGAATTCGCTCAGGACGAATCCAGCGGGCGCGGAGGAGTCCTTCGACAGATCCCACTCCGTCTTCGCGCCGGTGACGTCCTTCCACACGAGGAGCGTGTTCTCCTTCAGGTCCTTGCCGGCCGGCTTCTCGCCGCGCAGCACGAGCAAGTCCTTCGAGTCGGCGCGCCAGGTGAGCGCGTCGTATTCCTTCGTCGCCGTGTCGAGCACCCGGACTGCGCCCGTCGCGAGCGTCGTCACGTACACGCCGTTCCCCATCCGGCCCGCGGCGTCCACGCTGTAGCCGAGGAGCGTGCCCGTCGGATCGAAGTCGTACTGATACACGTTGCCAATGTTCAGGTTCGTGCCGTCGGCCATCTTGCGGAGGATCAGATCGGTGCCGCGGCGTGACGTGTCACCCGGCGTGCCGTTCATCTTCACCGCGAGCCACTGCGAGTCCTTCGAGAACTGGAAGCCGCTCGCGTTCGGCACCGCGTATTTCACACCGTCGGCCAGGTTCATGATCTCCAGCCGCCGCACCTGCGCGCCCCCGGTACTGCCGCCCGTCGCGCCCGGCGCTTGACCACCGCCGCCACCACCCGTTCCGCCGCCACCCGTTCCGCCGCCAGCTCGGCCCGCTCCGCCGCCGCCCCGGCGGCCGCCAGCCGCCGACGGGTTCACGAAGTACGCGACGTACTTCGAGTCCGGGGAGAACTGCACCGCGCCGCCGCCTCCCCCGCCGCCGCGCCCGCCGCCCCGGCCGCCGCCACCGCCAGCCGATCCGGCATTGATGGTGTACTCGTGGCGCCGTCGAACTGCTTGATCGTCGAGCGTGTCGTCGCCCTCGTTCGGCGCATACGTGTAACTCACCCACTTCCCGTCGTCGCTCATCACCGTGGACGTGATGCGCTTCCAGGCCGGATAGTCGGCCAGCGTCAGGACCTTCTTCGCGGTGGCCGCCTGGGCCTGATCGGGCGCCTTCGCCGTCATCAGCGCGGCGGGCGCGAAGATCAGGACGACGCCGAGGGTGAGCAGCAACTTCTTCATGGGCGGGACTCCTCTGAGTGCGCATTTTCACACAGAGTGGTCGGTGCGGGGCCAAGAGGCCGCCTGGGCCAGACAAGCCATTGGCGGCCAAGACACCGTTGAAGCCGTCTCTCAGTGGGGGTACACGCCGACGCTGTTGGGGGGGGCGCCAGTCCAGGTGTTGTTGGTTGCGATGGTCAATTTCTCACTGGATGGGAAGAAGCCGAGGCCCGGGCCGGATACGCCGTCATTCGAGATCGCGCAGGACGACCAGACGCTGAGACTATCTGAGCCATTGGGAGGGCGAGAAGTTCGTGACCGCCATCACGTCCAGCAACCCGAATTTCCGGGAAGAGCGCGAAACCATCCGGTTCGATGGCGACAAACTAGTGATTGAACGGGCGTTCATTGGCCTACGGGCCACGACTCGCGCGGTTCGTCAGGGCAAGGAAGTAACGCCCGAGGCGTGAGTAAAGCGCCGCCAAGCTCAGCGTCCCGCGGGCGCCTTCGGCAGGCTCAACAAGATTCGCCAGCAGTTGATACGCGCCGCACGGTGCCGGCCGGCAGCTGCCGCCAGAGGCCGAGGCCCACGTAGAGCCAGCGCCCTTTGCCGATCCGCGCCTCGACGAGCGACCCGAGCTTCTCGCCGGGATTGTCCGGGAACGCATCCGTCATCGCAATCAGGTCGACGTACTTCGGAGTCCTTCTGGCCGAGGAAGTACAGCCCCCGCTCCTGCGTCCACCCGCTCCAGGCCGCCGGCCCAATCGCGTTTGGGAACGTGAACACCGGATGCGCCGGCACGAGCACTCCCACCGGAGCGTGTCTCGTCGGTCACGCGATTCGAGCGACCTGCGCCGGAAACGGCCCATACTGCGCCTGGTTGAACTCGGTCTTGTTGTACTGCACGATGACCGTGCCGCCCGCTCCGCGTAGTCGATCAGCCGCCGGTTGTAGGCGCGCAGATCCTCGCGCCGTTCGTAGGCGCGCACGCCGGTCACGATCACGTCGTACTTCGACAACTCGCCCCACGCCAGTTCGGTGGGCTCGATCAACGTCAGCCGGGCGCCGAGTTGCTCGATGGCCGGCGGCACCTGATCGCCGACGCCCATGACGTAGCCCACCTGCAGGTTCGGCGCGATCTTCACGTCCACGACTTTCAACGCGACATCCGCGGCTTTGATCACTTGACGACGCTGGACGTGGGGGTACTCGATGTCCTGGTATCCCGTCGCGAACCGCTCCGCGCCGGTCGCCGGCGACGTGAACGCCGCCCGAAGCCGGTACTCACCGGTCTTCACTGGCGTCGGCGGGTTGACCACGAACTTGATCGATCGCGATTCGTCTTCTTTATCGAAATGCACCGGCGCGCTGGCTGGCGTGACGCTCCAGCCGGCCGGCGCTTCGAGCGCCACGGCGCCGTCCGCCGGTCCCTTCGTTCCGTTCGTGACCGAGACGAACACATCCCGTCCGGTCGATTTCGCCGGCGTCGTCCCGGACTGCGCGGGCACGATGGCCAGCACGGGGCTCACGCGCGACCGAGAACGCCGGCACGACGTTCAGTTCCATGCGCTTGTCGCCGAAATAGATGTCCTTGACGTAGCGATACTCGACCGGCACGTCCCGGGTCACATCGACCGATCCCGCGCGCACGTGGAACACCACACGGAAGGGCGTCGGCGCAAACGGCACGCCGAACGGCACGGCCGGATCGAAGACCGTCCTCGCCGCGCCGGCGGGGTTCGCCCAGTAAGTGTCCTTGAAGTACGGCTCGGTCACCTGCGCGCGCGGCGGCACCGTCGCGGCGGAGGCACAGGTCAGCGTCGCGTTCGTCTTCAGCGTGCCTGGCGTGCAGCGCCGCGGATTGTCGAAGCCCGCGATCGTCGACGCCCGACACGCCGACGTCGGACGACCCGCGATTCACCGCCACGATCGAAATCCGCACCGGCTGTCCGCCGATGACGAGCCCATCGTCGGCCACGGCCTGGAATGTCAACCCGTGGGCCGCCAGCACCGCGTCTTCGTAGTCGCGCTCCTTGGTCTTCAGACGGAAGTCGATTTCGAAGCGCGCGGAGTCCGAGATCCCCATCGAGCCCAGGGCCAACCGCAGCGCGCGCACGGCCGCGAGACCGGCTTCGATCGGCGCCTGCGTGCCGGCCTCATCGCCCGAATCGAACGCCCGCCTGGCCAGCCTGGCTTGTTCGACAATCGATGCCAGCCCGTTCGTCAGCGCGGCCGGAGGATTCGGACCGGCATATCTGGCCAGCCCCGCGAGGCTCACGTCCACCTGATCGAAGATCGACGCCTCGTCTCGGTCCATCGCCCCGGCGATCGTCGAGTCCACCAGCGTGTACGGCGAGCCGACGGGCGCGCCTGCCGTCGCGGGAGCACCGCCGCCGCGCGCGCCGCCCCGGCCGCCGCCGAAGCCGGTCGGCGCGCTGCCGATGCCCTGGCACTTGTGGTTGCTGCGCGCATCGGCGCCGATCTCCGCGTACGTGCGGCCCAACAGCGAGTCGTACGCGCTGGTGTCGACGCGGGCAACATGGGACGGCGCCGGCGCCGCCGCGGCTGCTGCGCCCGCCGCGGCGCCCGCGCCGCGCGCGCCGCCCCGGCCACCGCCGACGCCCGTGCCGGCAAAGTACAGCTTGCTCGCCTGCCAGGGCCGCAGACCCTCTTTGATCTGTTCCGGATACTTCGCCGAATCGCCGGCGGCGCGGAACGCGTCCCGCACGAGGATCGTCGTCGCTTCATGCGCCCGATCGCCGCCGCTGCCCTGGATGTTCATCGTCACGATCACATCCGGCCGCAGGGTGCGGAACAGGCGGACGTAGTCCCCGATGATCTCGTCGCGGCCCCACTTCCCAATCACCTCGTTCGGGTCGAAGGAGTAGCCGAAGTCGATCGCGCGCGTGAAGAACTGCTCGGCGCCGTCGATGCGGTGGGCCGCGAGCAGCTCCGACGTGCGGAGCACGCCCATGTCACGAAAGAGCTCGGGGCCAATCTCGTTCTGGCCGCCCTCGCCCCGGTTGTTCTGGACATCGATGACGCGCAGACCCTTGCCGTAACCGAACAGCGCAAACAACGCGTTGGTCTCGTCGTCGGGGTGCGCCGGACATTGCATGAACGTGCCCGCCACGTCGAGCTTCCGGATCGCCAGACCGAGGGCCACGTGGCCGTTGTCGGCGGCCACAATCGAATAGTCCTTGCGGTTCTGCGCGCGGACCTGGACATCGCCGGATGCCAGCAGGCCGAATACGACGGCGCCGACGGCAGCCGTCCGGATGAAGAGGCGTCGCGGCATGGCCATGGAATCTCCCGGAACAGCCTAACGCAGTTGAGACCGTTGAGGCGAGTCGCCCATCAGGCTGTCGAAGCCAGGATTTCGGTCCGCACGTCGGACACCGGTGGCGCCGCAAGTCCGGCCAGGTACGTTCGTGTGTCCATCAGCGTGGATGAGACGAGATTCGCCCCGGCATCCCGCAGCGCCTGCGTGCTTTCGTCGGCCAGGTCGGGCGGCGCCCAGCGCCCGACCACGATGTGCGCCTTGGGTAGCGCGGCGCGGAGCCGCTTGACGAGATAGCGCGTCTTGGACGACGGGCTGGGCGGCAAATCGGCGAGGCACACCACATCGAAGGGCTGCGCCTGCGCGAACGCGATCAATTCCGTGGCCTGCATGCGGGTCGCGGTCACGTCGATGCGGATGGGCAGATCGCCCGCGAGATGCGCGAGCATCGTCAGCGCGAGTTCGTCGGCGGCGCCGTTGGCCGCGTAGCCCAGCATGCGCAACGGTTCGCCCGGTCGCGGCAGCGCGGCTTCCTCAGACGGCGCAGGCAATGCCGGCTGTGCCGGAGGTGCGGGAGCCAGCCGCCGAATCGAATCCGACGCGTCCGACACCAGTTCCCGCGTCATGTCGATGATGGCCGTCTCCTCGTCGGGTGACAGCCGATCCAGCAGGCGGTCGCGTTCCGCGTAGTTGAGCGCCGGCAGCAGGAGCGCGTCGTACACCGCGTGCGGGGACTCGCCCCTGACGAACTTCTCGATGAGGTCGGCCGCGTCGTCCTGGGCGCGAGCCAGCAGGCGCTGGTAGTAGCCGGACTCGGGAGCGAGCCCGGGCGCATCGGCCACCAGCATCCCGACAAACTCCAGACCCGGTACGTGCTTGCCGATCGCGACGCAGCACACCGTCAGCGGCGTCGCCATGAGCAGACCGAGCGGTCCCCAGAGCCACGTCCAGAATGCGATGGACGCCAGCAGCACCACGGGCGAGACCCCGGCCGCCCCGGCGTACAGCACGGTTTCGAGCACGAGGTTGGTGAAGAGCTCGAGCACGAGGAACCAGCCCATCACCCAGAGCGGACCGGCCCAGCCCTGCAGGGCCGCCAGACTCACCAGGATGGGCGCGCCGGCGCCGAGCACGGGACCCAGGTACGGAATGAACCGGAGCGCCCCGCCCAGCACTGCCCAGACCAGCGCGTACGGGACCCCAAAGATATAGAGGCCAATGCCCGCGAGAATGCCGTAGGTCAGGTTGACCAGGGACTCCATCAGCAATTGCCTGCTGACGCGGGCACTGGCCTCGTCCAGCGCTCTCGTCGTGACGGCCAGTTGCCCCAGCCCGAACAGCCCGACCAGGCGATCGCGCAGATTCCGCCGCTCGAGCAACATGAAGATGACCATCACGACGACGAGCCCCGCCGTGCTCA
Organism: uncultured Acidobacteriota bacterium; assembly: GCA_963751445.1. Classification (GTDB taxonomy): domain Bacteria; phylum Acidobacteriota; class Vicinamibacteria; order Vicinamibacterales; family SCN-69-37; genus DASUGC01. The sequence goes on from CAVVUL010000011.1 coordinate 844,357, forward strand.
GCGGACTGACCAGTGGTCCGAGCCACGCGAAACCGGAGAGACCCGCGACTTGTTCGGATGTGACGACGACGGGCCGCGAGACCGTGCCTTTCGGCACTTCTATCTTTCCGATGTCGGCCTGGATGTCGCGGACGGTCTCCTGCAGTTTCTCGACCGACCCGCCTTGACCCGCGTGGCGGACGTCGGCGATCTTCGCGAAGATGTTGGCGCGATACTGCGGAAGATCCTTGACCAGCTGGTCCATCTGGCGCGCCAACCCCCACCCGGCGAGACCGAGGAGGGTGAACACCAGCGTCACCACCGTCAGCACGGCGGCGATGCGGCCGATCCAGCGCTGCAGCCACGTGACCGGCGGCGTCAGCACGAACGTGATCAGGATGGCGAGCGCAATGGGCACGAGCAGCGCCTGCGCCCAGTACAGGGCGAAGACGACCAGCAGGCAACCGGCGAACGTCACCCACGCCTTCACAGAGGCCACGTTACCGCGGGGTTCGCAGCGAAGACTGTGCGGTTTGGAACAGGGCGCACGCAGGCCGGCTAGTCCGGGGCGGCCTCGCCTCGCGCCAGCAGGTCGAGAATGGCGCTGACATACCGCTGCGTTTCCTGGAACGGCGGGATGCCGCGGTAGTAATCCACCATGGCCGCCCCGGCGTTGTAGCTGGCCAGGGCCAGCGCGATGTCGCCGTTGCGGTGGCCCAGCAACACGCTCAGGTGCTGCGAGCCGGCCATGATGTTGGCGCGCGGGTCGAAGGCATCGGCGACGCCCAGTTCCGCCGCGAGCGCGGGCATGAGTTGCATGAGGCCCTGCGCGCCTGCACTGGACACCGCGAGTGGATTGAACGAGGACTCCGTTCGAATCACCGCGCGAATCAGCGCGGGCTCCAGGGCGTAGCGGATCGCCGCCTCGTGGATCAGCGCTTCATAGGCTTGATCGGGCGGCAACCAGAACGTCTCCGAGGTCGTGACCTCGCCGATAGGCATTGCCGGTGCCGGCGCCGCTGCCGACTGCGCAGCGACCACAGGACCCACGGCCGGCGGCCCGACGACGAGCGGGCCAGCTGCGTTTGGCGCGACGAGCGTGACGCCGGCCAGGAGCACCGAACGCAGCCGCCGCCGATGCCGCATTCGGCGTAGCCGCGCCTGCGGGAGGTGCGGGCGCGGGTGATGCGCCCTGGTGCGGTCGCGTCGCCTCACGGCCTAGCCGCGACGAAAGCGCGAATAGCCCCAGCCACCGCCGCCAAGAAGAAAGAGCACCACGAGCACGATCAAGAGTGTCTCCATGTTCATCACCTGCCTCACTGACGACGTTACAGGCCTCCGAAGGCAGCGTCTGCCCCGTATTGCACAGAGCACCAAGGGTGTGCACTTCGGCACATTCAGCGGTGCCCTCTCGTTCCTACAATTGACGTGTGGCTCAGTCAGCACGTCTGGCCCGCTCGCCAGCCGACAGGGCGCTCCGCGCCTCGATCTCGACGTCTCGCATCCATTCCAAGGAGAACCATATGCAGCACAAGCAGTTTCTCGTCTCGGCGATCGGCATCCTGGCAGTCGTCACAGGGCTTTCCGCCTGCAACAGCAAGCCGCCAGAAGCCGTGCCACAGATGACCAACGACGAACTCAGTCGATCGGTGACGGCGAAGATCAACAGCGACCCCGCGCTCGTCGCCTACAAGATTAACGTCGACGCCGACGCGGACAAGAATGCCGTCACGATCTCCGGCACGGTGCCGACCCAGGGCCTGCGGATGAAAGCCGTGGACGCGGCGAAGGCGGTTGGCACGGGGCTGGTGATCACCGACAAGATCGATGTCAAGCCGGGTAGTGTCGAAAGAAAGGACTACACCGAGGACATGGCGCGCGAGGCGCGCGAGCGCGCTTCGAAGTCATCCGAATCGGTCGGCGATTCCCTTGATGACGCCTGGATTCACACGAAGATCAGCAGCAAGCTGCTCGGCGAAGGCGAGTTTCCGGGCGGCAGCCTGAACGTGGACGTGAAGAACAACGTGGTCACGCTCCGAGGCACCGTGGCGACGAAGGCCGACAGGGCGAAGGCCGAAGAGATCGCCAAGAACACCGGGGGCGTGAAGAGCGTCCGGAATCAGCTGGTGATCAAGCCGGCCAAGTAAGCGACGCGCGTGAGACGACGATGGCCGCGCCGACTGGCCCACAGCGGGAGTCGCGCGGCCATTTCCTCGTGTGACGGCCCCTTAATGGGTCTTTCGCGCCGTCCATCGGTGTCCGGTCGTCGCACGCACGTGTGCGCGCTCGTCGAGCATGGCCCCGTGCTGGATCTTCGCGAAGGCCGCCGCGTCTTGTTGCTGGCCTTTCCACGTCTTGCGCAACGTCGCCTGCGTGGCCTCGGCCTTGCTGTCCGCGGTCGGCTCCGTCTCCGGGGTCACCTCGGCTGCGACGGCCTTCCGCGGGGTCGCTTTCTTCGGGGCCGCTCTCACGCGGTTCGATTGCTTGGCGGTCCGCCCAGTTGTTCGCCCGCCACGTGTGGCGGCAGTCACTCGAGTGCGCGTGGATGCTCGCTTGGCCATGACACCTCCGTTACAGCTTCCCGGCCTGCTCCGTTGCGATGGAGCCCGGGCGGTTGAGATACGCCGCGATGACCAGGGTGATGATGAGCGCGAATACCGCGATGAACAGGGCGTACAAATAGGCGACGATGCCGATGACAAACGCCTCGATCAGCCACGTGCCGGCGACGCTCACCCCAAGCAGCACGACCACCGCCGCGGCCCACCGCCGACGGCGCCACACGCCGAGCGCGGCCGCGAATGCGCACACGGCCTGGAGGACGAAACACAGCAGGAGCACCGGCACAGACGTCCCGACCAGCATCGCGGGCACATGACTGGCCGCATAGACGCCATAGACCGCCAGTGCGACGGTAATCAGCAGCAAGGTTGTCGAGCGAGTCATTTCTGCCCCCTTTCGCATCTGTCGAGCCCCGAAACTCGCGCCGTTACGGACGCCGGTCCTGATGCGAGCGCACGGGTCTCTCGGGATGATCAGCCGCGTCCTCGACGCCCTCGATGACCTCGGCCTCGTAGGCCTGCCCGGAGTCGGCCAGGTCCTCGACGGACTCGTCGGCCGCGTCGGCTGTCTCCGAGAGTCCCTGCGTGTCGCCCGATTGCCCCCCGCTGTCCGGTCCGACCTGGCCGGGATCGGTCCCGAGTTCGTTCATCTGCGCGTCGATCGTTGGCGGTTTCATGATGAGAGTCTCCTGTGGTCGAGGGTCAGTCACGGACACGTTCACGATAGGGATCCGTACTTCTCCGACTGCTTTGCGGCGTCGTCGACTGCGCTCGGTGTCCAGTAGACGGGACGACCGTAGTGCTCGTAGAGCGACTGTTCACGTTGACGATCGAGTTGAGCCACCGCGTTGTACGGAGGCGCGTTTTTGACGGCCTGCTGGGTCAGATCGACCGAGACCGTCGCGTCCGCCCACCTCACGTCGTCGATCCATCGCGGTGCCACGATCACCTGGTGGCCGACCCACCAATTGCTCGTGTCCACGATGAGGTAGCGAATGGCCCAGGTGCGTTCGTCCACGAGAAAGTCCGCCACATGGCCGATGTCGCCGTCCTTCGCTTGAACGTGATACCCGGTGACGGCCCGGCAGCTGCGCAAGTGACTCGTCGGGGGCTTCGCGCGGCGTTGACGGCCGTCTGGCCTTCATGTCTTCGATGACCTTGTCTTCGGTCGTCAGGCTGCCCGGATAGGCGCCCATGCCCCACAGACCGGCGCCATCCCAGTAATACGGATATCCGTAGTAGCCGAAATGCGCGGCTTCGTGCTGGCGTGACACCGGCTTCTGGGTGTCGACATCCGGGCTGTGCTCAATCTTCGCCCTGGTGAGGGAGACGGGAAGCACCCGGTCCAGCCAATCCGGATGGCCGATCGCGTGCGGCGAGATGAGGACTTTGCGGCCTGACAGCCAGCCGCCCGTATCGACGACGAGATAGCGGATCGCCCAGTCGTCGTCATCGAAATACAGGTCGGCGACTTCACCGATCGTGCCGTCGGTCGCCCGAATCGCATAGCCACGAAGATCCTTGACGCTGCGTAACATGTGCCGTCCTCCTGCCGAGGCGATGGATGTGACGTCGCCCGTCAACCATCGTAGAACCCGCCCAGGAACGCGGTCTGTGCTCTTGTGCACATCCGCGGTCCGCGACAGTTCGCCGCTGCAGTCGGCTGCCGACTCATGAAAGGCGGGCCTGATCCGGCCCTGGCGTGCCGGCCGGCCCGCGCGGGCCGGCCGGATCGTAGGAGCGTGTGGCTTAGAGGAGGTCGAAGCGATCGAGATTCATGACCTTGGTCCAGGCGGCCACGAAGTCGTGGACGAACTTCCGCTGCGCGTCGCCGCTCGCGTACACCTCGGCGATGGCCCGGAGCTGCGAGTTCGAGCCGAACGCCAGGTCCACGCGGCTGCCGAGCCACGTGACCTTGCCCGTTTTGCGGTCGCGGCCTTCGAACGTCTCCGCGGCGTCGGAGGTCGGCTTCCACGTCGTGTTCATGTCGAGCAGGTGGACGAAGAAGTCGTTGGTCAGCGCGCCCGGCCGCCTGGTGAAGACGCCGTGCTGCGACTGTTTGTAGTTCGCGCCCAGCGCCCGCAGGCCGCCCACGAGTACCGTCATCTCGGGCGCGCTCAGTGTGAGCAACATCGCCCGCTCGATCAGCAGGTGCTCCGCCGGGCACTTGGGCCCGTGAGCCGAGTAGTTGCGGAACCCGTCGTGCGTGGGTTCGAGCACGGCGAACGACTCGATGTCGGTCTGCTCCTGCGTCGCGTCCGCGCGCCCCGGCGTAAAGGGAACCTTGACCTCGACGCCGGCTCTCTTCGCGGCGCGTTCGACGCCGGTGCAGCCGGCCAGCACGATCAGGTCGGCCATCGACACCGGCTTCTTGAAGCCCTTCCGGATCTTCTCCAGCGCCTCGAGCACCTTGGCCAGTTCGGCCGGGTGGTTGACGGCCCAGTCCTTCTGCGGCGCGAGGCGGATGCGGGCGCCGTTGGCGCCCCCGCGCTTGTCGGTGCCGCGGAACGTGGCCGCCGACGCCCAGGCGGTCGAGACCAACTGCGGGATCGTCAGTTTCGAAGCCAGGATCTTCGCCTTGAGCGCGGCGATGTCCTTCGCGCCAAGCGGCTTCGTCGCCTTGGGCACGGGATCCTGCCAGATCTGCGGCTCCTTCGGCACCAGCTTGCCGAGGTACCGGGCGGCCGGACCCATGTCGCGGTGCGTCAGCTTGAACCACGCCTTGGCGAAGGCCGCGTCGAACTCCTTCGGGTGCTCATGGAAGCGCCGCGAGATCCTCTCGTAGGCCGGATCCACCCTCAGCGCGAAGTCCGTCGTCAACATCACCGGGGTGTGCGTCTTCTTTGGATCGTGCGCATCCGGCACGGTCCCCGCCCCAGCGCCGCCCTTCGGCACCCATTGCGTCGCGCCCGCTGGACTCTTCGTCTGCTCCCATTCGTAGCTGAACAGATGCGTGAAGAAGTCGTGACTGAACTTCGCCGGCGTGGTCGTCCACGCGCCCTCCAGCCCGCTCGTGATCGCGTCGCCGCCCTTGCCGGTGCGGTAACTGCTCTTCCAGCCGAGTCCCTGCTCCTCGATCGGGGCGGCCTCGGGCTCGGGACCGACGTTGGTCGCGGGGCCGGCGCCGTGGGTCTTGCCGAACGAGTGCCCGCCGGCGATGAGCGCCACCGTTTCCTCGTCATCCATGGCCATGCGGCGGAACGCCTCGCGAATGTCTCGGGCGGCAGCCAGCGGATCCGGGTGGCCGTTCGGGCCTTCCGGATTCACGTAGATCAGGCCCATCTGCACGGCCGCGAGGGGATTCTCGAGCTGGCGCTCGCCGCTGTGGCGCTCGTCGGCGAGCCACGCGCGCTCGCTGCCCCAGTACGTCTCGTCGGGTTCCCAGACATCCGCGCGTCCGCCGGCAAAACCGAGCGTCTTGAAGCCCATCGACTCCAAGGCGCAGTTGCCCGCGAAGATCATCAGGTCGGCCCACGAAATCTTCCGGCCGTACTTCTGCTTGATCGGCCACAGCAGCCGGCGCGCCTTGTCGAGGTTGGCGTTGTCGGGCCAGCTGTTGAGCGGCGCGAACCGCTGCAGGCCGGCCCCGGCGCCGCCGCGGCCGTCGCTGATGCGGTACGTGCCGGCGCTGTGCCAGGCCAGGCGAATGAAGAGCGGCCCGTAATGGCCGTAATCGGCCGGCCACCAGTCCTGCGAGGTCGTCATCACCTTCTCGATGTCCTTCTTCAGGGCATCGAGATTGAGCGTCTTGAACTCTTTTGCGTAGTCGAACGCCGGGCCCATCGGATCGGCCGCGGGTGACGGCTGCTGCAGCCCCGTTAGATTGAGCTGATTCGGCCACCAGTCTCGATTTGACGTGCCCGTGTGCGCTCCGCCCGTCACCGGGCACTTGCTTTCGCCAGCCATGGTGCTCACTCCTCATCTATTGCCGCGCGGCCGCTTGAAAGGCAGCCGGCGGATCTCTGCTCCGACCGCCGCGCGGCCGTGCTTTTGATGATAGTCCGTAGGAGGGCCGGCGGCCGGTCTACTTCTTCTTGACCTTCAGCTCTTCGAGCTTCGCGGCCAGAAAGTCGCCGGCGTCGCGGGTGTGCGACGCGGTTTCGATATGCAAGATCTTGCCGTCTGGCCCGATGAAGAACCACCAGCGCGACGCGGTCCCGAACGAGCTCAGCACGCCATACGCCTCGGCCACCTTCTTGCTCTCGTCGGACAACATCGGGAAGTTCGCCTGTTCCTGCTCGGCGAACGCCTTGTTCTTCTCGATCGGGTCGACGCTCACCATGAAATAGGCCACGTCGAACAGCTTGATCGTCTCGCCGCTCTCACGGAGCGACCGGCACTCGGCCGTTCAACCACCGGTGAAGGCGGCAGGAAACCAGGCGAGCACGACGGTGCGGCCTTTGTAGTCGGCCAGTTTGTGTGTCTTGCCGTCCGTGCCGGGCAGCGAAAAGTCCGGCGCCGGGTCGCCGGCCTTCAGTTTGGGTTCCATGCGCGCCTGCCAGCCGGCGACCGCGATTACCGCGACCCCGATACCCACAACCACCGCCGCCAGCCATCGATACACTGCGCCACCCCCCAACAGTAAGTATAGTGCCATGACCTCTGTCATGAGCCCTGGGGGCGGTCGCGGGGTAACGTGGCCTCATGGCCGGAGACATTCCCGCCGGGCGCCCCATCCGGAAGTCCTTCACGCGCCGGCAGCCTGATCAGGCGCAATTCGTGCGGCGAGGCGTGCAGGCCGCGTTTTTGCTGCTCAATTTATGGATCGGGGCGCGGTTCTACGCGTTCGTCCGGTTCTACGAAACCGGCGGCCAGTCGGCGTGGGCGCCCCGACCTCCGGGCGTCGAAGGCTGGCTGCCGATCGGCGGCCTGATGAACCTCAAATACTTCGCGCTCACGGGACTGGTTCCGCGGGTGCACCCGGCGGCGATGGTCCTCCTCGCGGCATTCCTCCTGATCGCGTTCGCGCTCCGCAAGGCGTTCTGCAGCTGGCTCTGCCCCGTCGGCACCGTGTCGGAATGGCTGTGGCAGGCTGGACGCGCGCTGTTCGGCCGCACGTTCGACGCGCCGCGCTGGCTCGACATCCCGCTGCGCGGGCTGAAGTACCTGCTGTTCGGGTTCTTCGGGTACGCGGTGGCCGGCATGACGGCAGACGGCCTGCAGGCGTTCATGGGAAGTCCCTACGGCCTGATCGCCGACGTGAAGATGCTCAACTTCTTCCGGTTCATGGGCACGACCGCGACGGTCGTCATGGGCGTCCTCGTGCTCGGATCGGTCTTCGTGAAGAACCTGTGGTGCCGGTACCTGTGCCCGTACGGCGCGCTGCTCGGCCTCGTCGCGCTGGCCAGCCCGGCACGCATCCGCCGCGATCCGGACGCGTGCATTGACTGCGCGAAGTGCGCGAAGGTGTGTCCTTCACGCCTGCCGGTCGATCGCCGGGTCACGGTGCAGTCGCCGGAGTGCACGGCCTGCCTGGAATGCGTGACGATTTGCCCCGCGAAGGGCGCGCTCAGCCTGTCCGTCAGCCGATCGCGCGCGGTCCCGACATGGGCCGTGGTCGCGGCCCTCGCCGTCATCTTCTTCGGCCTGGTCGGATACGCGCGGTTCGCCGGCCACTGGGCCGGCGCCATTCCGGACGAGGCGTACCGGCAGCTCGTGCCGGCCGCGGCCGCGCTCGGCCATCCGCAATAGACAGCGCCTGCGACGCCATCCCGTACTGGCACGCCGGGCGTCGGTCATAATCGCGGGCATGACGACCACCCGGCGCGACTTCATCAAAACCGCCGTCCTCGCGGGCGGGGCGCTGGCCGCGGGACCCGCGCCGTCATTCGCCGCCACCGCCCGCTCGGCCGCACCGCTGCGCCTGCTGATCCTCGGCGGCACCGGCTTCATCGGACCGCATCTCGTGCGGCACGCGATCTCGCGCGGCCATGCGGTGACGGTCTTCACGCGCGGCCGGCGTGACGGCGACCTGCCGGACGGCGTCACGCGGCTCGTCGGCGATCGCAACGGCCAGCTTGGCGCGCTCGCCGGCGGCAGGTGGGACGCGGTCGTCGACGACTCGGCCATCAATCCGGACTGGGTGAAGCAATCCGCGGCGCTGCTGAAGAACGCGACGGGGCGCTACCTCTTCACGTCATCCACCGGCGTCTACTACCCGTACCTCACGCCCAAGGCGGACGAGTCGATCCAGCCGCATGCCGGCACCATCGATCCGAAGGACCAGGACGAGGCGTACGGCGTGTCGAAAACGACGTGCGAGGCCGAAGTCATGCGCGTGTTCGGCGACCGCGGCCTTGTCGTGCGCCCGACCTACATCGTCGGCCCCGGCGACACGAGCGATCGCTTCCCCTATTGGGCGGCCCGCCTGCCGAAAGGCGGCGATGTGCTGGTGCCTGGCCGGCGCGACGATCCCGTGCAGTGGATTGACGTGCGTGACCTCGTGGAGTTCTACGTCCGGCTGATCGAGGACCGGCGGAGCGGCGTGTTCAACGGCGTGGCCTCGGCGTGCACCATCCCGTCACGCGAGTTCTACGACACCGTTCGGCGGACGCTGAACCCGCAGGCGAACCTCGTCGCCGTCGATGATTACGATCTGCTGGAAAAGAACGGCCTGGTCGAGGTCGTGCCGTGGGTCCTGCTCAAGGGCAAGAACCTGCACGCCACGTCGGTCGCCTCGTCGAAGTCCGCTGCCGCGGGGCTTCGCACGCGGCCACTCGTGGAATCGCTGCGCGACACGGCCGCGTGGTGGCCGACGGTCCCCGACGCGCGGCGGCAGACGCCGCGGTTCGTCATCACACCAGAGATCGAGGCCCGCGTGCTGGCAGCGTGGGCCCGTAAGCGGTTGCTGTAGGGCGGGGCTTCAGCCCCGCCGCGTCCGCCGGCCCTGAAGGGCCGGCCTACATCGCACCGCGTCCGCCAGCCCTCATGGGCCGGCTACATGACGAACGGACGCGCCGGCGTCAGTGCCCCCCGCCCCGCCCCGCTCCCGGCGTCGGTGTCGGAGTCGGTTTCACAATCGGCGCCGGATTCTTGACGTACTTGTCCAGCCATGCCGCCCAGCGGGACCAGAGGTCCAGCAGCGTCTCGCGACCGGCGGGACCGTGGTCCTCGAACGGGTAGTAGTAGAGCGCCGAGACCTTCCCGAGCCCGTTCAGCGCGTTGAACAACCGCACCGAGTTGATCGGATCGGTGCCCACGTTCTGGTCCGCCAGCCCGTGGTACATCAGCAGCGCGCCCGTCATCTGGTTCGCCCTGAGGAACGGCGACATGTCGAGATACACGTTCGGCGCATCCCAGAGGTCGCGCTGCTCGTTCTGGAAGCCCATCGGCGTGAGCGTCCGGTTGTACGCGCCGTCGCCCGCGATGCCGGCCTTGAAGAACGGCGTGTTGACCATCGCATTGACCGTCGAGAACGCGCCGTAGCTGTGGCCGCCGATCGCGAGCCGCGTGCGGTCGATCAGCATGCGCTTGTCGAGCTCGTCGATCGTCGCCGCCAGATCGTTGCGCAGGTCGGCCACGTAGTTGTTGTTCATCTGCCCGGCCGGCCCGACGATGGGCGCGTCATTTTCGATGACGGCGTAGCCGAGGCGCACCAGGAACTGCTTCGACAACGTCCCGAAGTTCGGAAACGTCGTGGGCGGCGCGCCCGGGGCGGCGCCGCCGGCGCGCCCGCCGCCGTCGTGACTGGTCCTGCGACGTAAACTCCGCCGGATAGAACCAGAAGAAGCCCGGCAGCCGCGTGCCTTCCTTGTAGTCGGCCGGCAGATTGACGACCGTGCGGAACGTGAAGCCGTCCGCCGCGTGACCGTGAAGCGCTGGATGACCATGCGCGTCAGATCCGGGAACAGATCTTCGTTGTTCGTGAGCTGCTTCGAGTTCCCGTTGTCCCAGAGGAACTGCTGCGGCGGCGTCGTCGCATTCTGCTTGCTGATGACGAGCTTCTTCGCCTCCGGATCGACGACGGTCGTCACCGTGGTGTTCATGCCGGCCGGATCGACTTCGAGCAGCCGCGTGCGCTCGGCCGTCTTGATGACCACCTTGTCGATAAACGGCTTCGCCGGGGTCGCGGTCGCACCGCGTCCGCCGCCGGCGCTGCCCTGGAAGTAGACGCTCGCGCCATCGGCCGAGAGCAGGACCGGCGTGCCGGAACCGATGCTGGTGGCGGCCACGCGTCCGGGCGCGGTCATCAACGTGCCGACGGCATCGGTGCCACCGGCGCCGCCTCGTCCGCCCTGGCCGCCCGCCGGCGCGGCTCCGCCGCCACCCGCACCGCCACGGCCGCCACCGGCCGCGCCGGCGCCACCACCGCGCGCGATCACGTACTTCGTCGCCGTGTCGCTCAGGTACATCGCCGTCTGGTTGCCGTTCTCGGTGAAGAACAGAATCTGGCCGTCAGGCGAGAACCGGTAGCCGGTCATGCGCGTCGGGTTCTCGTAGATCACCTTGATGCTGGTTTCGCTGAACGGCGGGAGCCACTGCGTCAGCCGATCCTTGCGCGGCGGTTCAGGCGTCGCGGCCGCCTGGCCTGCTGCGCCTCGTCCGCCCGCGCGCCCGGCCGCCTGGCCTTGCGCGGCGCCGCCCGCCGCGGCTTGCGCCGGGTCAGCGGCCGCGGCACCACCGCCGCCCGTCCGCCCTGCGCCCGTCGTGCCGGGCGCGGGCGTCGGCAGTGGTTCGAGCTGCAGATAATTGAAACCCTGGCCGTCGGCGCGCCACGCCATTTCACGACGGCCGTTGTCGGCCGCCGCGCCGCCGCCGCGCCCACCGCCCGCGGCCGCCTGGGCCGGCGCCGGCTGCGCGTTCGGATTCGTCGGATCGACCGGCACCGGCGTCGGCGTGGCCTGCACGCCGAGGTTCAGCGGGCGCTCGCTCATCTTGGCGAGCGCCTTGCCGGTCGCGTCCCAGATCTCCTCAATCGATCCGAAACTGCTCTGCGGCACGATGTACGAAAACGGCTTCGTCATGCGCGTGACCCGCGAGTATTTGCCGTCGGGCGACATGTCGAACGACGTGATCATGCCGGGCGTGCCGAACTTCGTCATCGCGCCCGTCGCGATGTCCACGATGCCAATCTGCCCCGTCGCGTGCCATTCCAGGAGCTGGAATTCGTAGGGCGTCCGCATCAGGCTGGGGAACGTCCGCAGCCGGTTCTTCTCGGCGTCCATGCCCAGCAGGATTTCCGGACCTGACGGCACCGCTGGCGGCGCCGGTCGCGCCGTGCGGCCATCGGGCGGGAACACCGCCACGAGCTGCTTGCCGCCATTGATGAGCGTGATGTTCGTCACGAACGTCGCCAGCATCGGCACCTTGGTGATCTGGCGCGGCTTGTTCGTGGCGAGGTCGGTCACCCACACGTGCGTGCTGTCGTCGCCGAGCGTCATGTACATCACGCCGAGGCCGTCCTCCGTCCAGCGCGCGTTCGTCACGCGCGCGTTCGGCGGCGTCGCAATCGTTTTGCGCGATCCGTCAGCGGCGGAAATGGCCTGGATCCCGATCGTGTTGCGGCGCGTGAGCGCCCGCTGGCGGTTCGCCTTGTAGTCGATGAACACGCCGCCCAGTTCGTCGTAGGGCTTGCCGAAGATCGACATCGGCGTCGGCCCGTCGTCGATCTCGCTCGAGGAACCACTTCCGGTCCGGGCTCGGGTTACTCAGGCTGACGTTCATGCCCCGCGGCGCCAGCACGGCGGCGGCCAGTTCGGGCGGCGGCATCACGTACCCCTCGTGCGTCAGCACCTTGTCCTGCCAGCCCTCGCCGGTGAACGGCAGCGCGGTGGCCGCGCCGCCCGGCAGCAGGGACTTCGCGGCCCCACCCTGCTGAGCCGCTTGTTGGGCGAAGAGGGAGAGCGGCAGCAGGGCGGCGCACGCGATCACGATGATGCGCGCCCGACGGGTCAGACCGCCGCGGCGAGAAAGCGACAACCAGGTCTTCATTGAGCCTCCGTGGGGATCCATCCAGCGAAACGCGACCGAAAACGTGTGAAATCTACCTTTTTGCGCGGCGAAAGTCGAGTCGCCGCACCCGTGGCCACCCGTCCCGCCTTCGCCCGTTGGGCTTCGGCGGGCAAGCGTCACCGGTCGTCACTTTCTCTGCGAGAGCCACTCCGCCAGCGCGCGGATGTCCGCCGGATCGATGATGCCGGAAAATGACGGCATCCCCGTATCCGCCCTCGAGTCGTGGGCATCCGCGATGCGCTGCTCGAGCGTCGTGGCACTGTACTTCAGGCCGGCGCGCGACAGGTCCGGTCCTTTCGAGCCGCCGGCGCCGTCGAGTTGGTGGCAGTCGAAGCAGTAGCGGCTGAACAGCGTGTACACGCGCAGCGTGCCCGCCTCAACGGCCGGCGGCGGGCCCGATCGCAGGTGCGACAGCGCCGCAATCATCGCGCGCGAATCCGCGCGGTTGACGACGGGCGCTTCCCGGATGCCGGCCGCCAACACCTCGGGATCGCCGACATGCATGGCGAGCCAGTCCTGACGCCGGGTGAGGTGGCCGGGCTCGATGGCCGCGGCCATCCCCGAAGCGCCGTGGCAGCGCACGCAGCGATCGCTGGTCTGGATGAGCGACGCGCCGGCGATCTCCTGGAAGTTCCACGCGCCGCCGCCGACCGGCGGCACGGTGCGCACCCCCCACGACGTCAACACCGCCATGAGCGCGAGCAGGCCGCTGAACGGCACCAGCACGCGCCACCGCGGACCGGCTTCCCGCGTGCGCGCGCGATCCAGCCACGGCAGCAGCGCGAGGAATGCCGCGCCGAGGCCGATCACACTCAGGGTCACCGGCAGGGCCCAGCGGCCAGGCACGTGCCTCAGTACCTGCGACAGCCCGAGGAAATACCAGTCGGGCCGCGCCGCGTCGCCATGGCTGGCGGGATCCGCCGGCGGCTGCAGCGCCGGCGCGCCGATCCAGGCCAGCACCGCGACGACCGCGACGGCGACCAGCACGACCACACGAATCCGCATGACGAGGGCCGGATAGAACGGTTGCGACGGGCCCGGGTGCCGCATCGCCGGCCCCGAAATGCCATGGCGGCGCAACAGATACAGATGCGTCACGGTCAGGATCAGCAACGCGACCGGCAGCACGATGACGTGGATGACGTACCACGGCGTCAACGCCCCCGCGCCGAGCGGCGCGGCCACGGACCAGTACGCGCGCTGATCCCACGGGAGCACCGCGCCCGTTAGCGCCAGACCGAGAATGACGGCGAACGTCGCGAGGCCGATGAGCCACGTCACTTCGCGCGGCTTCCGGTAGCTGCCGAAAAAGACCACGCGAACCATGTGCAGGACGGCCGCGATGACCACCAGGCTCGCGCCCCAGTAGTGGACGCCGCGCAGGAACGCGCCCCCGCGCACGCGCGTCACCACGAAGCGCACGCTGTCCCACGCCTGGCCGGCCGTCGGCACATAGAAGAGGGCGAGTCCGGCGCCCGTAACCACCTGCAGAAACAGGCCAAACAGCAGCAGGCCGCCCAGTGTGAACCACCACCCCGTGCCGGCGGGCAGCGGCTCGTCCAGCACGCGATGCCGGATCTGCCGGAAGCCCGTCCGGTCGTCGAGCCAGTCCGCGAACGAACGCCGCAGGCGCGTCACGGGCGAATCATAGCCCGGGCGGCTATACTGGTTGGATGCTTCGCGCCCAACCGTCCTCACAAGAGATCGCCAACCCCGCCCTGCGCAACGTCGCCATCGTGGCCCACGTCGACCACGGCAAGACCACGCTCGTGGACGCCCTGCTGCACCAGAGCGGCATCTTCCGGTCCAACGAGCGGGTGGCCGAGCGGGTGATGGACTCGAACGTGCTGGAGCGCGAGCGCGGCATCACGATTCTGGCCAAGAACACGGCCGTGCACTATCACGATCACCTGATCAACATCGTGGACACGCCCGGGCACGCCGACTTCGGCGGCGAAGTGGAGCGCACGCTGTCCATGGTGGACGGGATCATGCTGCTCGTGGACGCGTCGGAAGGCCCGCTGCCCCAGACCCGGTTCGTGCTCCGCAAAGCCCTCGAACGCCGTCTCACCCCCATCGTCGTCATCAACAAGATCGACCGGGCGGACGCGCGCACGCAGGCCGTGGTGAACGAGGTGTTCGACCTGTTCATCGATCTCGACGCGAGCGAGGATCAGCTCGACTTTCCGATTCTCTACACGAACGCGCGGCTGGGCACGGCGACGACGGACCTGGAGAAGCCCGGCGAGGACCTGCGGCCGCTGTTCGACGCCGTGCTGAAGACCATTCCCCCGCCGCGCGGGTCCGTCACCGCGCCGCTGCAGGCCCTGGTCGCCAATCTGGACTCGAGCGACTACCTCGGCCGGCTGGCGATCGGGCGCATCTTCAACGGCCACGTCAAGGTGGGCGATCCGATCTCGGTCTGCAAGATCGACGGGTCGATTGAGAAGACGGTCGTGACCAAGCTGTACACGTTCGAAGGGCTCAAGCGCATCGAAGCGCTGGAAGCCGCGGCCGGCGACATCATCTGTCTGGCGGGCATCGAGGACATCATGATCGGCGAGACCATCGCCGACGGCGAGAACCCGATCGCGATTGAGACGATCGCGATCGACGAACCGACCGTGTCGATGATCTTCGGCGTCAATACGTCGCCGTTCGCCGGACGCGACGGCCAGTTCGTGACGTCACGGCAAATCAAGGACCGGCTCGACAAGGAACTGATCGGCAACGTGTCCATTCGCGTGGAGCCGACCGAGACGCCCGAGCAGATGAAAGTGATCGGGCGCGGCGAGCTGCAGCTCTCCATCCTGATCGAGATGATGCGCCGCGAGGGCTACGAGATGCAGGTCTCGCGGCCGGAGATCGTGATTCGCGAGATCGACGGCGCGCGGATGGAGCCGGTCGAGGAACTGGTCGTGGACGTCGCCGAGGAATATCAGGGCATGGTCATCGCCCAGGTCGGCATGCGGCGCGGCATGATGACCAAGATGATCAACCACGGCAGCGGCCGTATCCGGCTCGAGTTCAAGATCCCGGCGCGCGGGCTGATCGGGTTCCGCTCGGTGTTCCTCACGGAGACGCGCGGCACCGGATTGATGCATCACATCTTCGCCGGCTGGGAGCCGTGGCACGGCCCGATTCCGGCGCGTCCGACCGGCGCTCTGGTCGCCGACCGCCACGGCATCGTGACCGCCTACGCCATCGCCGGTCTGCAGGAGCGCGGCGAGATGTTCGTCGATCCGGCCGTCGAAGTGTACGAAGGCATGATCGTCGGCGAGAACGCGCGCAACAGCGACATGGACGTCAACATCACGCGCGAGAAGAAGCAGACCAACATGCGCGCCTCCAGCGCCGATGAAGCGCTGCGCCTCATCCCGCCGCGCCGCCTCAGCCTCGAGCAGGCCATCGAGTTCGTCAACGACGACGAACTGGTGGAAGTGACGCCGAAGTTCCTGCGGCTGCGGAAACGCGTGCTCGCGGCGAACATGCGGCCCAGGAAGAACGACGGGAACTGACGAACGATAGAAGCGCCGTCTTCCTTTGCACGCGAGCTCGATCTTAGAAGGAAGATTGAGACCGTCCGATGACCGACCCACAGGCGGCCCCACTCAAGCATCGGTGGTGGCTTGTCGCACTGTGGGTGCTGGCCACCGTGCCGTTCCTGACGCGTCTCGCCATCGGCCCGACCTCTCGCGATATTGAAGTCTTCTGGACGGGCGGGACCGCCGTGCTCCAGGGTGCGAAGCTGTACACCGACATCGTCTTCGAGTACCCGCCGTACGCGCTGATCTGGTTCGTCGGACCGGCGGCCATCGCCACGAATCTGGCGCAGTTTCGTCTGGTGTTCGGGTTGGTGATCTGGGCGATCGATGCCGGCGTCAAGGGCGTGTGGCTCGTGCGGGCGGCGCGGGCGGGAAGCCGCCTCAGGGATCTCGGTCCGTTTGGCCTGTACGTCCTCGGGACCGCCGCGCTCGGCCATCTGTTGCTGCAGCGCTACGACGTCATCCTCGCCGCGGTGTCGCTGGCGGCGCTGCTGGCGCTGGTGCGTGGCTGGACCGGCACGGCTGGCGCGCTCGTCGCCCTCGCGGCCGGCGCGAAGGTCTACCCGGCGCTCTACGTCCCGGTGATGGCGATCTATGCCTGGCGCCGGGGCCGACGCGGCCTGATCCGCTTCCTGACGGGCGCCCTGATCGCGTCGCTGCCGCTCGTCGTCGCGGCGTGGTGGATGCCGTGGTGGCGCTTCGCGGCGTTCCAGGTCAATCGAGGCCTGCAAGTGGAGTCGTCGTGGGCGTCGATCGTGTGGATGCTGCACTTCGCGGGCGTGCCGGCACGATGGGAGGTCGTCAGGGCCTGGAACGAGGTGACCGGTCCGCTCGCCGCCTGGCTCGTCGGACCGGCGCGCGCGGTGTGGATCGCGGCGACGGGCGCGAGCCTGGCGCGCGCGGCGTGGGTCGCCTGGCGCCTGCCCTGGCCCGCAGCCGACGCGGGACGTGGACGCACGCGCGATGCCTGGATCTCGTCACTCGCGATGCTGATGCTCCTGCCGGTGACGTCGTTCGTCGCGTTCAGCCCCGTGCTGAGTCCGCAGTTTCATCTCTGGCTGTTGCCGTGGTGCGTGCTCGCGCTGGCCGCGCCCGATCCGCCGGGGTTCGACGCGCGTTCAGCCAGGCGCGCCGTCTGGTGCATCTTCGTCAGCACGCTGATCGTGCCGGTGTTCTATCCACGGCCGTCCTACCTGAACGGGCTCGACATCGGGCGCACGGCGGGGCTTCTCCTCCGCAACGGCCTCCTCCTGTACGGGGCCGTCTGTCTCTGGGTGTCGGCCGGACGCGGCGACAGCCGGCGTGAAGCTACTTCTTCCCCGCCAGTTCCTGGAACCAGTTGACGATGACGTTGAAGTGGGCGGCGGCGCGGGTTTGCTCCGATTCCTTGATCATCAGGAACCGGTTGCCATCGGCGGTCACGTCGTAGTCACTGGTATAGGCCCCTTCAAAGAGCATCGTCGGCTTTGACCAGTTGACGGACGGGGTGACGGTCAGCGAGACGGCCATCAACTTGCCCGGAGGCGCCCAGTAGAAGAGCTGCCGGCCGTCGCGGCTCCAGCGCGGCGCCGTGCCGCCGCCGGTCGAGATCAGGTACTTGCCGTCGAGCGCCGGGAACGGCTGCACGACAATCTCGAGTTGGCCGTTCTCCGCCGACGCGTAGGCCAGCCATTTGCCGTCCCAGGAGATCCGCGGCGTGTCCTTGTTCCAGGTGGATTCCAGCAGCGGATGCCTGGTGGGTTTGCCGTCCATCGTCAGATACGACAGGCCGCCGCCGACCTCTTCGATCGTCAGCACCTTGCCGTCACCGGACCACGAGTTGCTCCATTGGGTGTGGCTCTTGTCGTTCGTGAGCCGCTCCTCCGGCCCGCTGCCATCGGCCGCGCGCCAGTAGAGGTTCGAGGTGCCGTCGGCCCGCGCGCTCATGTAGGTGAGCCGGGCGCTGTCGGGCGTCCAGGCCGGATACGAACTCGCGCCCTCGAAGGTGCGCTTGGCCAGCGTCCCGCGCGCGAGATCGAACACGTGGACCTGTTCGGTGCTGTTCGCGTCCGCGATGCCCAGGGCGACGAGCTTCCCATCTGGCGACAGCCGCACCGACTGGTAGCGCGCGCGCTCCGGGCGCAGGGGCGTCTCGACTCCCTTGCGGTCCACCCAGACGAGCGACGCGTCTGCGGACGCCCGCCCGCCGGGCTCGTAGACCAGGACGCCGTTCTCACTCACGGCAAACCGGCCTTGCCCCGAAGCGGAGCTCGTGGCCACCCGCTCGACGACCGGCCGGGCGGGCCCGGTCACTTTGAGTGTCTTCGGATCGAACGGCACGGCCAGCAAGCCCTCCGGCCGCGTGTAGATCACCTGGCCCGCGACATAACGGCCATCCGATCCTCCGCGCGCCACGACTTGCCGTTCATGCGTGGACAGCGACTCGGCATAGATCACGGCGGTGTCGAACCCGGTATCCAGCCAGGCGGTGTACAGAATCGCCTTGGCGCCGGGGAGCGCCTGGACCCAGCGATGCCCGCGCTCGTCCTGGCGCAGTTGCGTGACGGGCTCGGGCGATCCTCCGGCCGCCGGCACGCGCTGAATCGGGCCGCCGGACACGGAGAAGTAGATGAAATCGTCCTGTCCCCAACTGCCGCCCCGGAGTGTGGCCGGCAGCGAGCAAATCGTGAACGCCGCGCCGCCGCGAACCGCCACCTTCTTCAGATTGCCAAACGCGGTGAAGGCCACCCACTCGCCATCGGGTGAGAAGAACGGACCGTAGGGAATCTCGGTGCCCGTGAGCGGCGCCGACTCGAACTGGTCGAGGCGGCGCTGATAGAGCTGGGTATTGCCATCGATGAGTCCCGCCCGAAACACCAGCGTCGATCCGTCTGGTGAAAGCGCCATGCCGCCGTTGAGACTGGAGAAGTAGGGAATCTGAGGGCCGGCCTCGGCCGGAATCGTCATGCGCAACACCGGCGCCGGAGCCGCGCTGCGGCCGAAGGTGGCCCACCCTCCAACGGCAAGGAGGCCGAGCCCGCAGGCGGCCGCGACGATCCACGCGAGGCGTTCGCGGGTCTTGCGCGGCGCGCTGACGGATGCCGGCAAGACGGCGGCCGTGCTACTCGGCGCCGGCACGGATGCACCTTCACCCGCGATCCACTTCAACTGCAGCAGCAGGTCGTGCGCGGTCTGAAAGCGGGCGTCCGGATCTTTCGCGAGACAGGTGCGCACCAGATAGTCGAGCGCCGGCGGCGAGACCGGCACGAACTGCGACACGGGCGGCGGTTCCCGCTCGAGAATCGCCGCGAGCAAGCTCGCCTGGCTCTTGCCGGAGAACGCGCGCTGCCCCGTGACCATTTCAAACAGCAGGGCGCCAAACGCAAAGACGTCCGCGCGCGCGTCCGCCTCCAGGCCTTCGACCTGCTCGGGCGCCATGTATTGAAACGTGCCCAGGATGGTGCCTTGCGCCGTCAGCGCCGGACTCTGCATCGACGGCAGCGGAGACGTCGCCAGCGCGGTCGGCGCGGCGGCGGACATGCCGCTGTTCCCGACAACGCCCATCTTCGCGAGCCCGAAGTCCAGCAGCTTGGACCCGGTCTTGGTCAGCATGATGTTGCCGGGCTTGAGGTCGCGGTGGACGATGCCCTGGCGGTGGGCCTTGTCGAGGGCGCTGGCGATTTCGATGGCGATGCGCAGCGCGTCGGCGAGCGGCAGCGGGCCCCTGCCCAATCGCGCCGCAAGCGTCTCGCCCTCGAGGAACTCCATGACGAGGTACTCGACCGTCTGAGGGGCGGGGACAGACCCCACCGTCGCCGTGTCGAGCGTCGCTTGTCCGACGTCGAAGAGCGCGCAGATGTGGGGATGGCTAATTGCGAAATGCTCTTCGCCTCGCGCTCGAACCGCTCGCGAAACTGCGGGTCGGCCGCGAGCACGGCCGGCAGGACCTTGATGGCCACGTCGCGCCCCAACCGGGTGTCGCGCGCGCGATAGACCTCGCCCATCCCTCCGGCGCCGATCGGAGACAGGACTTCGTACGGACCGAGACGGGTGCCGGCAGAGATACTCATGGGGACCTGGGGATTGTAGGTCCAACGCTCCCCGAGTCCAAACGCGGACAACGCACATCATGCCGCCGAAGGAACTGGGCTTCTCGTGCATGAAGTCTGACGAGAAGCTGACTTCTGCGAGGCTCTCCGACTGAGGACCTGCGGCAGACACCCGCCTCTTTGGTACCGGTCTTGCGTTTTTGTAATCCGCGGCCGCATCAGCCGGGGGCGGGCCCGCTGGATCAGGTGCCCCGGCTGCACGCGGCCCCGGCCAAAGCCGCGGCGCCAGCGTCCAGGCTTCGCGGGCGTGGCTCGAAGGGATCATTGCGGGCCTATCGGTTCTTGCGCTGGAGGCCGCTGCCCTCGTGTGGTTCGTGGTACGTCCTCCGGTGCTCGTCCACCCTTCCTCTGTCTTGCCGACGTGGACGAGCGCACCAGCTCCGCCGGCGCCGGCGTGGACGCATTCCGCCGCCCGAAGTCGCCCCGCCGTCGGCCCTGCCCGCGGTGGCGCTGGCAACGGGGCCGCGCCTGGGCGGCATGACAATCGTGTCGCCGATTGACCTCCAGGTGTTCCGGAGCGGCGCCCTGATCGGACCGACAGCCGGCGCAATCGGCACTCAGCGAAGGCCATTACACGCTGGAATCCGTCAATCAGGCGCTGGCGTTCCGCGTGACCCAGGCGGTCACCGTGTCGGGCGGACAGATGGCGTCTGTCAAAATCGGCGTGCCGAACGGGCGGTCGACCCTGAAAGGCCCGGCGGCCAGCGTGTTCGAGGAGGTCGGCGGCTCGGACGCGAGCACCGCCGATTTGCGTACGCTGACCGCCGGTTTCCGCGACCTCGCGGCGGCAGCCATCCAGGCGACGCCGCCCGGCCAGCGCCGACACCCGCCCACACCAAAGTCGGCGACGCCCACTGAGCCGGTGATCTATGGGAATCAGGAACTCGACTGTCTCTCGTCCGGCTGCCTGGCGCGCTCGATGCCGGTCTGGAATCCGAGCGCCCTGGAGCGAGGCAAGTCGGCGATCAACCTGAGTGGACCGTCCTGAGACGGCGGCGAGAACGTTACCTCAGCGCCCCTCCGCCACCACGCCCGCTTCCCGCGGTTGTGGGCGGCGCCGTCGTCGGCTTCGGGGCGGCCACGAGCGGATCTGGCACGAACGGGTACCGCGGGCAGGGGTGGCGCGGGAATCACTGGTGTTGAAGCGCCGCCCGGACCTCTTGGCCAGTCCGCCGGAGGGGGCGGGGCATCCGGCGCAGGCTGGCCGGCCCTGGCCTGGGGACGGCGCGGTCTCGCCGTTGGGGTACAGCGGCGGAGGTGGATTGTTGGCCGCCGACGCCGTGCTGGCCGCCAGGATGACGACGATTTCGATGCTGGATGCGCTGGACGCGCCTTCGCGGCGGGGGCCAATCACGAAGCCCGCGGCATTGCGCAGGAGCGAGGCGGCCACTTCGGCTTCCGGACGATGGTCGTACTGCAGCGTGAGCGGCGTGGCGGGCAACCGCTCCGCCCCGACGAATACCGTGCCACCCTTGCGGGTCCACTCCGCGAGGACTTCCCGGATAGTCGCACCCGTCGCGGACAGCGTCACCGTACCGCCATCTTCAAATCTCAGTTGCACCTTGGGCGCAGCAGGGGCGGGAATCTGGCCCGACACCGGTGGCACGAGCATCACAACGACTGCCGCGGCAATCAGCAGGTTGCGCATCGGAGATCCCTCCCAGCCAGTATACGCCTCAGAATCCAAACGTCGTTCGCGCCACAAAGCTCGGCCGGGACCATCAATGCCCGAGCCCATGGTGCGGTAGTTCCGGTCGAGCACATTCTCAAAGAGCACCGTCACCACGAACGAGCGCGACACTCGGACGCCGCCCCTGAAATTCAGCGTCGCGTAGCCAGGCATCACCGTCTTGAACGGCACCCGGGCCGTGATGTCGCGGCCCCAAGACCCGGGTCAGCACCTGTGGCAGCTTCTCGCCGGTGGCAACCAGGATGCCCCTGCAACGAGGCCGCGCGCCACCGCGCCGTTGTTGAAGAAGTTCGTGATCTCCTGCGGCGTGCGGTTGCCGCCGATCCGCGCCTGCGCGAAGTCGTTGGCCGAGAAGCGCCGCTGCGCGGCGGCAGAAAGGCAATACCCCTCGAGCCAATAGCGGCGTCCCGCGGCTCCCACCTGAGGGCCGAGCGAAGCCGTGGGTCGGCGGGATGCCGTTCTCGAGCCCGGGCGGCAGGCCCGTGGCGAGATCGACGCCTCGCACCCACGAGACGTTGCCGTTGAGCGCGAGCGTCGGTCCGAGCCGCACGCCGATGGAGCCTTCAGCGCCGGTCAGCCGGACCTCGCCGGCGTTGGTCCGCACGAAGACGGGTGAACTCGACAGCGACGTGTAGACGGCGCCGCTGGCGAATCCTGCCGGATGATGGTCTGCCCGCCAATCGTCTCGCCGGTCGCTCCGGGCGCCAGGATGACGGTGCGGCGTTCGATCAGGTCCCTGATTTCCGAGTCGAAGACGGCAGCGGTCCCGCTCAGGCGGCGCCAGCGCCACTTGGCCCGGCCTCGAAGTTGAGCAGCCGTTCCGGCTCGAGAGGACCCAGCGTCCAGATCTGGCCGGCCGGCGGCGGCTGGCTGCCCGGCAGCGGCGCCACGGACGCCCCAAGGCGGATCCCTTCGTCGGGCGAGACCTCGAACCCCAGGCCGGAGACGCCGATGGACCCGAAGTCGTTGACGTTCGGCGCCCGGAACCCGCGGCTGACTCCGCGGTGAACACGACGTCCGGCGTCAATGCGAACGCCAGGCCGGAGTTGAAGGTCAGGTCGCCGACGCTGGTGGCGTAGGTCGGCACCAGCGGTCCCGAGGCGCCGGTCGGGTTGTCGTCGGCCGACTGGCTGTAGCGGAACCAGCTGTAGCGGACAGCACCGTGGCGGTGAGCCGGTTGGAGAAGACCGGGAAACTGTCCTGGCAGTAGACGCCGAGGGTGCGATACCGCGCGCCGTTGGGATACCGGGCGCGCACAGCGGTCGTGTCTGCTGAAGTCGCCCGTTGCGGCGCTGTACCAGGTCCATCGAGGCGCGACGACTCGACGTACTCGTCGTAGAACTCGGCGCCCGCGGAGAATCGTATGCGAGCTGCCGAACCGCCTCGACGGCCTGCGCCTGGTAGCCGAAGGCGTTCGTCCGATTGTGTTCGGTGGAAATCGGCGACCGGAGCCCCTGCTTGGCGTTGTTGATGTTCTGATACTCCCGGTCGTCGCGCTGCCCGTTGAACGGACAACGAGGCCGAGAGGGTCTCGAGCCCGGGCAGGCCGACCCGGCTGTACCTGACGTTAACGAAGTCCAGGGTCTGCGGATCGAACCGGTTCAGGAGGTTGCCCACGCCGCCATCCAGCTGGTCGTAGCGGCTGGCGCCCGTCTGGGGCGCCTCGGATGTACTGCGCCGTGATGGCTTCGTTCGGCGCGGGGTTGGAGACGACAGCTTCACGCGGACGCCGTGCTGGCGAGAAAGCCGTGTCCTGGAGCCGGTCGCCAAGAACGGCGGAGGGCAGTCCCAGCAGGCGGGTCGCCACCGAGTGCGAATCCACGCTGCCGCCGGTTCGCAGGTCGCCGGCACGGTGACCGGAGACGTCCGACGAGGAGTCCCCATCCTGACGCCCCGGCGGCGAGCCTGAGACTGCCGGCGGTCGACAGGTCGGCGCTCGCTGCCGGTCAGCGACGAGGCTGCCGTCCACGCCGAAGCGGTCGCGGCCGGCCCCGAGGGGATTGGTCAGCAGGTTGATGGTGCCGCCCAGCGAATCCGATCCGTATCTGGGCGCCGTTCGGCCCCCTGACGATCTCCACGCGCTCGACGACGGACGTGTCGATGAGGGCGGTGTACTGGTTCGCACCGGGCCGGAACGTGGCGTTGTTGAACCGCACGCCGTCGATGAGCGCGACCACCTGCTGCCCCGTCAGGCCCCGGATGAACGGCGACCCCTGGCTGGTGCTGGTTTGCTGCACGTGGACGCCGAGCTCGCCGATGAGCGCCCGCGGCAGGACCGACGACTCGCGCCGGCCGATTTCGCCGGCGTCCGTCACCGTGACGACCTGGGGCGGACGCCTGGAGATCCTGGGCCACGCCGCGGAGGGCCGTCACGGTGACGGACTCGTCGATGGTCCCGATGCCGAGTGCGATTTCCAGACGGACGTCCGACGCGTCTTCGACACGACGGATCGCCGGCATTCGCCGAATCCCGCCTTCTGCACGGCCAGCACGTAGGTGGCCGTGTCGAGCCCCTCGATACGGAAGCGGCCGGCGGCGTCGGTCATGGTCCAGCGGACCTCGGTGTCGGAGGCCGTCAGCAGGACCACCCGTGCCTGGGGCACCGCGGCGCCGCTGGGGTCGAACACGACCCCGCTCACATGGCCGATGCCGGGAACGCCGGCGCCGCCCGGGCACAGGCGCACAGCGTCATCAGGAGGACGAAGAAGGGGACGTGGAAGTGGGCCGAGTGCACCCGCGCACCGCGGCCCTCCGCCCGAGGTGGGGTGATCGCCATGATCAGCACTTCGCGCTGACACACCTCCCCGCGCCGGGGCTCCAGCGGTTGCGTCGACCTAGGGCGGCACTGCAATTCACGAACCGACCGCCACCAGCGCTGGCGGGCGTGCAAGGGCAGGCGCATCAGCAGTTTGCAGCCGAGCACCGACCCCGCGATCCGCATGGGCTGCCTCGCCGACACTTTTGGCGTCGTCCAACGAGAGATCGCGAACTTCAGAAGCTGACCCGAACGGCCAGTTGGACCTGTCTCGGCGCCTTCGGCCGAGAAATCTCCCGAAGGTGGCCGGCTCGTCCACGTAGAGCTCCGGCAGGTCGTAGTTGACCTGGTTGAACAGGTTGAACGCCTGCGCCTCGACCCACAGTCCGACCCTGCCCCCCAGCGGGATGCGGCGCGCCAGCGCCAGGTCCACGGACGCGTAGGTGTCGCCCCTGAGGATGTTGCGCCCGGCGTTCCCGAACGGTGTACCGGGGAGGCACATCGAAGGCCTCGGTGTTGAACCACGGTCGGCGGTCGGATTCGACAACGTCGGGATTCCCCACGAGGTCCGGGTGATCCGAACCGCTCTGCTGACCGGTGTTGCCCGTATTGCTGTTGTCGAAGCGCAGCAGCGGCGTGAACGGCGGGGCCGACTGCAGGGTCACGATGCCCCGCACCTCGGTGTTGCGGGTGACCACGTTGCCCGCCGGCAACTGGTAGATGAACGACGCGGCGAACCGGTGGCGGATGTCGTAGTTCGACGGTCCCCACTGCGCCGCCATGTTGCTGCTGTCCTGCGGGAAGTTCGGGTCACCGGTCGTGCCGAGGAACGACGACCCGTCGTCCATCGACTTCGACAGCGTGTAGACGGCCGACACCGCCAGGCCGCGCGCGAGCGGCCGGTTCAGCAGGAACTGCAGCGAGTTGAACGTCGAGCGGCCTGCGCTCTCGACGAAGAAGATGCTGCCGAAGGCCGGGATACGGCCGCCGGCTCTGCACGTCGCCCGGCCCGGGCGGGGGCTGGTTGAGGTCGCGGGCGCGCAGGAGGTTGGTGCCCTTCGATCCCGCGTAGCTGACCGTCAACACCCCGAACGGGCCCACCGGCCGCTGGACGCTGACGTTCCAATGCTGCATGAAGGACGAAACGAGGTCCGGATCGAGGGCGCTCAGCGATGCCGGCGGCGCGATGCCGCCGTTGGACGGGAACGGGTTGGCGAGCGTCAGCAGCGAGTACTGGGTCGGGAAGTAGACGCGCAGCGTGAACTGCGGCGGATTGAAGTACTGCGCGGACCCCACCTCGAACATGCTCGAGTCGTAGTAGATCCCGTAGCCGCCGCGCACGACGAGGCCGGCGCCCGGACGCCAGGCGATCCCGATTCTCGGCGCCACGTTGTTGCTGTCCGGGTGTACGCCAGACGCGGAGATGCCGTTGGTCCCGACGGGCACGACCTTCCCGGTGGCGAGGTCGAAGCTCGACATGCGGCCGTCGGGTCGGTCGCCGGGGTGTTGTACTCGTAACGCACGCCGAGGTTGAGCGTGACGTTCGGCCCCAGCTTCCAGTCGTCCTGGGCGTAGATGCCGAAGGACGTGCTGCGCATCTGGAGCGCGTTGTCGGACTTCGACTGAAGGCCGAACGACGGGTACCCCAGCAGGAGGTCGCTGATGCCGGCGCCCGAGATCAGCCCCGAGAAGGTCAGCGATCCGCGCGCGAGGATATCGAGGTTGCCGTCGAGCCGCTGGTGGCGGATATCGCCGCCGAAATGCCACACGTGCCGTCCCCGGTCCATGGTGACGGTCTGGGTCAACTGGTACGTCGTCGCCTTCCGCTGGATGGGCAGCTGCCCGCATCGCCGATCTTCGAGAAGCCGGCCACCGTCATGGCCGGATACGCGAGGTCGCGTTCGGGCACCTGCATCCAGTTCACGCCCCACAGCGCCCGACGTCGGTCCCGGCGTTCTCGGGCAGGATGTCGCGGGCGTAGCTGTTGAACGCGAGTTGCGTAGGCTGATCACCGTCCGTGCGCCGAGCACGTGCTGATACTGCAGCATCGCGTTGTGCGGCGGGATCCCGGTACGAGTTGCCGAATCCCGGGACGGTCTCGGTGTCTTCCGCGTACGGGTCGAACGCGTCCACGAGGCCGTAGTTGTAACGCCCGTCAGCTGGACGGCGTCGGACAGCCGGTGGTCCATGCGGACAGTCGCCTGGTTCTGGTCCTCACGGAAGGGCGCGTTGTACTCGTAGTTGCCGGCCAGCCCGGGCCGGTTGGCGTGCGGGAACAGGTCGAGGACCTTCAGCGCGATCGGGTCGATGCGGGCGGCGGGAATCGTCTTTCCGGGAAACGGCTGCCGCGTGAAGGGATCGATAGACCGTGGCCGACAGCTCCGAGAGGTTGCCGCTGCGCTGCAAGTCGGTCGGCACCGTTGACAGGCGCGTCACCGAGCGCCGCTCGCGGAGGAAGTCGATGCTGCCGAACACGAACGTCCGGTCGCGCAGGAGCGGGCCGCCCAGGCTCGCGCCGAACTGGTTGCGCTCGAACGGCGGCTTCTCGCCGCGTCATCGAAGGCGTTGCGCGCGTTCAGGGCCTCGTTCCGGAAGTACTCGTAGGCGGTGACGCCCGTGCGGTTGCCGCCGCTCCTCGTGATCACGTTCACCTGGCCGGCCGCGCTCCGCCCGTACTCGGCGCTGTAGCTGTTGGTCGCGATCTTGAATTCCTGGATGCTGTCCACCGGGGGCTGCACCACGTAGCGGTTGACGTACGGGTCGTTGTTGTCAACGCCGTCCAGCAGGAAGTTGTTGTATTCCTCGCGGCCGCCGTTGGCGTGCATCGCAAACGATCCGCGCGACGACAGCTCCGAGCCTTCGGCCGGCGGATTGACGCCGGGCGTGAGCAACGCCAACTGGAGGAAGTCCCGCCGGTTCAGCGGCAGCGACTGGATCCGCCGCTCGTCGATGACGGAGCCGAGGTCGCGCGGACTCGACTGCACGGCATCGAGCGCGGCGCGTCACGTCGACGGTCTGGACCACGCCGGCAATCGGCAGACTGGAAATCAAGCCGCTGCCGCTGTCGACGCGCCACGGCACCTGGCGGTCCCGTGGTGCACCCGCTCGAACCCGGCCGCGGCGGCGGAGACGTCGTAGGAGCGCCGGGGCCAGGTCCGCTGAAACTGTATAGCGCCCCTGTCTGTCGCTGACCGGGTGCGGGTCAACGGCGCGAAGACGGTCGGCGGCGACCACCGCGGCGTTCGGGACCGGCCGGCCGCTGGGGTCGGTCACGCTGCCGGCGATGCTGCCGGTGGTCACCTGCGCCCACGCGGTCAGCACCCCGTCGCCAGGATGAACAAGGCCAGGAACACCGCGCGGATTCGGCACGTTCATTCGCATCACGTCTCCCTGGTTCGATGATGAAGCCCGCTGCAGTTCTTGAACCGAATGGCGGCCGGCCTGGCCGTCCAGACATCTCCCTTGTCTGAGGGCGCCCTGGTGGGCGGGAATCGTTCCCCAAACAGGCTTGTGCCGCTGGTCCACTTGGCCGCGACCTCCGATGTCCCGGCGGGCGCCACGTACGCGTCCGCGATGGCCCGAAGGAACTGCCCTGCCGTCAACCGCGTCCCGTCGACCGTCACGTACGACGGCACCGAATTGCGTGGGACTGGCGTCCATGCCCCCTGCAGCGAGTTCGTCACGTAGCGGGCGGACTCTCTCATCAACGACGGAATCGGAATACGAGCCCCGGTCGCCTGTTTGGTCTCGTCAATTTCCAGGGGCCCGAACAGCCGAGGGACCTGCGATGACGCCGGCCACGAACCCGGCGTCGTCGCGCCACCAAGTGCCGTGATCAGGAGTCCGAACATGTCGGCCAGCGAGAAATAGCGAGCGCCGGCCGCGGACGAATGGCGGCAACTGGCCGCTCGCAGCCTCGGTTTGCTTCGCGAGTGCCGCGGCGGCTTCCGACAGTTCCGCGCGTGTGACAGGTTCCGACAGGCCAGACTCCGCCTGGCTACGCAGTTGCCGGATGGAGACGAAGCGGCTGCCGGCGTTCGCCGGGAAGAACGTGCCGATCAGCCAGTCCAGCACGGCCTGCTTCCTGGGCGTACATCCCCGCCCGTTCCTCGGGCGAGCGCAGCGCCGCCGCGGGCACGTTGGGTGCCTTCGGGTTGTCGTAGGCATAGTCCAGCGGCGTCTGGTAGTTGCGGGCGCCGAAGCCGGGCTTCATGTAGACGGCCGGGTGGCCGAGCCGGACCTGCACGACGTGGAGCTTCGACCGGTCGAGCCCGTCGATCAGCTTCGCCAGTGCTTCCGGCCCCTCGGAGGCATTGAACACCCGCCCGCCGAGCCACGCCGTAGTCGGAGAGCCGCAGGGCCGAGTCGAGCCAGAACACCTCGGGAGCGCAGCGCTCGTCGGCCGCCAGCGCTTCGCTGTTCATGGGCGCGCCCCCGCGGTAGCCATCGAGATTGCGGGCCGGATACATCGCGTGATTCGAGGAACCCAGCAAGGCCGGCCGCGAGCCCAGCGCCTCCAGCGCATGACCAGGTCACCGGTGTACCAGGGCTCGAACGTGGCGCCGCGCGCGAACGTCCACGCGGCCGAACACCTCCAGCACGCGCTTAACCCGCCGGATCTCGCGACGGATCCGGCTCGCCTGTGAGCGTGATTCTTCCACTCGGTCAGGAACCACTCGTGGCCTGCAGCCTCGGCCAGCCATCGCTTCTCCGGCGTGTCCGCGCCGCGCAGGTTCGGCCGCGGCCGCGCGACGAAGGTGGGCTCGTCGGTGCCGTCATAGCCGATCTCGACCAGGCCCCGCCCGACCTGGTCCTTGATCGTGTCGACGAAGTGGTCGCGCTGTTCTCGCTGGCGAGCGGTCGGCCGCGACCCCGTTGAACTGCAGCAGGCACACGGGATGGTAGGCGGCTGCGCCGGCCTGCAACCTCTCCACCATCTCGAGCGCTCGGGGCAGCCGTTCCATGCTGGCCGGCGCGTTGATCGACGTCGTCGATCGTGGCCTGCAGCACGACGTAGACGGGCGCCGGCTTCGCCGCCTCGCCAGGCTCGAGGCAGCGAGACGCCGGCACCGGCGGGGCCTGCGCGCTGAAGCGTCAACCGGACGCAGCAGCCAGCCACCGCCAGAACGCCGAGCCCGAGCGACCCCCGACACCCGCATCATACCTCTGCGACGCTTACGGTCTGTCCTCCGGCCTCAGCGCCCTAAAAGCACTGGCCGGACCCGGAGCCGTGTCCGGGTCCGGCCAGTGGTGCTTCACAAACCGTCGCCGACCGGTCTCGGGGCTAGCGGCCGACGATCTTGAACGTCACCTGGTTCGACTGGCAGAACTCCTCCAGGTTCGCGGCCAGCGGCCGCACGACCCAGTAGTACGTGGTGCCAACCGTCGTGGCGCCGTCGATATACATGAACTGGGTGCCCGGCACCTGCGCGATCTTGGTGTACGGGCCGCCGTTGATCGTGCCGCGGTAGATCGCATATCCCGCCGCGCCGCGACATTCGTCCACGTTGAGCTGGACCTGCCTGCCCGCGGCCCGCGCCGTCAGCACCGTGCAGCCCGCGCACTTCGGATCGGTCGCGGCCAGCACGTTCACCTGGCCTGAGTCGTCTCCCGGACAGGTCGGCTGCGCCGCGGGAACGACGGCTGGTCGTGTCGGTCACCTTCAGGCGGATCGGTAGCTGCCGACCGCGCTTCGCCGTGAAGAAGGCCGTGACATCCGGACTTGCTGTTCGCGACCTCTCGCCATAGACGCCGTCGTTGTCGAGATCCCCGGCGTACGCCGAAGATCGTGTCAGCCGGGACAGGCGCGGGCAGCGTCGGATCTGCCCTTCATCCGGGTTCACCGAGCCGGAGCCGTCGAGGAACCAGGGGCTTGCCCGGACAGAAGTTGTACGGCCCGCCGGCGTCGGCCGTCGGCGCGAGCGGCGGGATCGAGACCTGGACGGTGATGATCGTGTCGTCCTGGGCTCCGACGCCGAAGTTGTCCGTCACCCGCAGTCTGCACCTGCACGTTCCCCAGCTGTGCCGGGGCGGTCCACGCCACCAACGGGCCCGTGTATTCAAAGGTCCCGTCGTTCCCGATGTCCCACTGCCAGTTCACGATGGCCTTGGTGGGATCCTGGTGGAACGAGGCCGACCCGTCGAGCGTCACCAGACCGCCGGCGACTGCCGGGTTCGGGATCGCCTTCGCCACCGCCACCGGGGCGCCCGACTCCGTGACGGTCCGGTTGAGCATCTGGATCGCCCACGACGTCTCGAAATACCCCTGCGCGCAGGAACCGCACCAGTGCCCCCACCAGTAACCTCGGGCTTCACCTGATCGCCAATCAGCGTCCGGGCGACCCCGTCGGTCGGCGCGCCCGCGCTGACTTCGGCGGCGTACCAGTCGAGGTCGCCCCCGAGCAGCGTGATCGGGTCCTTTAGCCCCGTGACTTCGTCCACGTGCAGCAGCATGGCCTTCACGAAGGCGTAGAGGCCGTAGTAGTACTCCTTGACCCCGTTGCAGGCGCCTGTGTTGGCGAACTGGTTGCGGATGGTACGCCTCGGTCTTCTCCCACTTCACTCGGTACCGCCGCGACCCAGCCGGTCGAGGGCCAGCTGAACCATGCCGGACGGCGTGGTGGCCCACAGCGCCCAGGGGTTGTAGTTGGCCTGATAGAGGAAGTAGCCGTAGATGCCGCCCGCGCCGGTCGTGTAGAAGGTGTATGCCAGCCAGTACGGGTTCGCCTGCCTGACGACGGCGGGAATCTGGATGCCAGGGTCCGACGGCGCGTACTGGGCTTTGCCGAACCCTTCGGCCGCCAGCAGCGCGATGGCGCCCCACTGGGCGGTGGAGTTGTCCGCGCTGCCGTACTTCGCCCCGTAGTGCCACCCGCCGAAGCCCGAGCCGCGCCAGGTATTCTGGCCATACACGAACCAGTCCACCATATCCTGCAGGATGGCGCGATAGGTGCGGCCCACGACATTCGCGCCGCCGGTGTCGGCGATCCTGGCGGGCGTGCCGCTCGCGGCGAGGGCGGTCGAGCACCATGCCCATCTGGTACGTGTCGTTGCCCATGTACAGAAACATGCCGTTCCTCGACGGATCCCCGGCCGCGCAATTCGTGCAGTCTGGGTCGATCGTAACCGCCTGGAAGCGGCGTGTAACCACCGACGTGTAGGTCTTCGTACCGCCCGTGGCCCCGGCGCTGAGCATGTCGAAGTACCGGCGCATCGCGCGCTGGACCGTCTCGGTGTACGGATTCGAATCCAGGCCATCCTCGCGGTGGCCGTTCATGAAGAACGCGTTCACGTTTGCGGCCTGCAGGGCGGGATAGCCCGCGCAGGCATAGCCGCCGCACCGTTCATCCAGGAGCCATAGTCCTTGCCCGCTTGACGTAGCGATACATCGTCTTGTGCAGGTACCAGAGGCCCTCGTCGATGGCGATGTTGGCCTCGACTTCCAGGCTCTTGGCCTGCATCTGCACGAGGTAGGTGGCCGATCCGCTCTCCGCGGTGGCCGTGTCCGTCACGGTGAGCGTGGCCGCGAAGATGTCCCCGGCGAGCCGGCATACGTGTGCGCGGCCTCGATGACGAACCTGTTGCCGACGGTGCCGGTCGCATCAGCGCTGCCGTCGCCGAAGGCCCACCGGTAGGTGATGCTGGCGCCCTGGACGTCGGACGTGCCCTTCAGCGTCACCGCTTTCCCGGGTAGGTGTCATGCGCAATCAGCGGGTTCGTGGCAACCCACGGCACCGTCTTGACGACCGGTGCCGCAAACGGCGCCGTCTTGGCGACGGGCGTCGCATCCCGGGCTCCAGCCGGGACGAGGAATGCCGTCGCCACAGCCAACGCTGCGCCGACGCGCCAGAGCTGTCTATTCACCATGTTCGACTCCTTCTGAGTGCACGTACGGACCCGCCCCTAAAGACAAAAGGCCCAACCGGGCGGCGTGCCCGGCTGGGCTGGACGGGGAAAATCAGGAACTCCTGACTACGACGGTCGCCGGCACAACTTCCTCCCGGCTACCGCCAGGCCGATCGCGAGCAGCGTGAGGGTGCCCGGTTCGGGAACTTCAGGCAACTGGCCGGCGTCCTCGGTGGTGAAGTACAACACCCGCTGCGACAGCGGATCGACCTGCCGGAGGACATAGCTCGCCGGCAGGACGTCGGTCACTCCGAAAATCACCGTCCTCGTCTCACCGGCTGACAGTGTGAACCCGACGCCATACGCCACCGCGACATCGTGCCCGGGCGTGTTCCACGCCCAGTTGTCGAACGGGTGCGTGGCGTCGAACGCTGTGAACTGGTCGTAGATCGCCGGCGGGTAGCTCGGACTGGGGTCCCACGGGTCGTTGCTCTTGCCGCTCCACCCGGCGGGCAGGCTCCCCCAATACGCTTCCTCGTCGTCAATGCCGTTAGAGACTGCCACGTCCACGAACTGGTAGTCGAAGAGGCCGGCGACGTAGTGGGTGCCGGGGGTCGTGAACGTGAAGGAAACCGTGCCGAGGCCGGTGCTCAAGAAATTGGAGGAAAACACGGCGGTCGGCGGCGCCCAAGCGCTGCCGTACGGGTTGTCGTAGACCGCACCATCGACATTGAATCCGAGTTCGACCCAAGTGAGCGTACTCGCCTGGGCCGGCGGAGCTGCGAGGCCAAGGACCGCGAACACGGCAATTGCGATAACGAGTTTCCTCATAGCTTTCTCCCTTTGTCCGGAGTTGAAGGTCGAACGGCTGTTCGACGACAAGGCATGACCGATTCCCCGATGCGAACGTGCGGAAAAATCCGCGCACACTCGTCTTGGCGATCGTGAGTTTGACCACCCCGATCACTCGGCAGATTACAAAGCGAAGCAAGATCCCAACCAAGGGACCAGTGCTAGATGCCGTTGGCACGCCTCACGCAATCCATTTGAGTCCGCTGTGAAGTCGCCGCTCGCGCTGACAATAGTTCTGAGTTCCGCGGCCGCGAGCGCGGCGCTGCACTTTAGCGCCTTTCAACACAGGCAGAAGCGATCCGATGCACCGTTGTTTCCTTGGGGAAGATTCCGAGCGGATGCTGAATTCTCGGCAATCAGCATGCACCGTCAGCGAGAATATGCTCAACAACGCCGTCGAACCGCCAACGTGCATAATGCTGACAGAGGGAAGCCCGCACCTATGGACGCCATTACCTGCCTGAAGACCCGCCGCAGTATCCGCACGTTCTCTGCCGGCGAGATCGCGACGCACACGGTCGATGACGTGATCGACTGTGCCCGGCTCGCGCCGACCTCGATGAACAAGCAGCCCTGGTCGTTCATCGTCGTGCGCGACGTGACCACGCGTCATCGCATCGTCGAGATCGCCGGGCACGCGGAGTTCCTGCGGACCGCGCCCGTGGCGATCGCGGTCTGCCTCGACGACTGGGACTACTGGAAGGAAGACGGCAGCGCCGCGACGGCGTCGCTGCTGCTCGGGGCGCACGCGCACGGGCTGGGCGCGTGCTGGGTGTCCATGGAACCGCACGCCTACGCCGGCGCGGTCAAGGACCTGCTCGGCGTGCCGGCGGCCGTGCACCTGCTCGCGGTCGTCGCCATCGGTCATCCCGCCGAGTCACCTGCGCCCGAGAAACGGCCGCTCGCGGGCATGGTCAAACACGAGCGCTGGTAGCGACGCCGCGCGTTGCGCGCCGTCACGCCCGAGCCGGCTGCCGCGCGCGCGATGAACCTCGCCATCCCGCCGGCGCCTCGAGAACGGCGGGCCATCCGCCGAAGCCCGGGGAACGCGGACCTGCCCGCCGAAGCCCGAGGAACGCGGGCCTGCCCGCCGAAGCCCGAGGAACGCGGGCCTGCCCGCCGAAGCCCGAAGGGCGAAGGCGGGTAGAATCTCCAGACACGCATGCCTTTGGCTCCCGGCACCAGGCTTGGCCCCTACGAAATCGTCGCGCCATTGGGCGCAGGCGGCATGGGCGAGGTGTACAAGGCGCGGGACACGCGACTGCAGCGGCAGGTGGCGATCAAAGTCGTCCCCGCGGCGATCGCGCGCGACGACGAGGCGCTCGCCCGCTTCGAGCGTGAAGCGCAGGCCGTGGCCGCGCTGTCCCATCCCAACATCCTGGCCCTCCATGACATCGGCCGCGAGTCTGCCGACGGTGGCGACGTCACCTTTGCCGTCATGGAATTGCTCGACGGCCGCACGGTGCGCGAGGTGCTGGCCGCCGGCGCCTTGCCGGTCAGAAAGGCCGTCGAGTACGGACGGCAGATCGCCGACGGCCTCGCCGCCGCCCACGACCGCGGCATCGTGCATCGCGATCTGAAACCCGAGAACATCTTCATCACGACCGACGGCCGCGTGAAGCTGCTCGACTTCGGCCTGGCCCTCGTCTCAGCCCCGGCCCCGACCGCCTCCGCTGCGGACACGGTGCTCGCCCAGGTGGACACGACGCCCGGCACGATCCTCGGCACCATCGGCTACATGGCGCCCGAGCAGGTCCGCGGACAGGTGGTGGATTCGCGCGCCGACATCTTCGCGTTCGGCGCCGTGCTGTACGAAATGCTCGGCGGCACGCGCGCGTTCGCGGGCGCGACACCGGCCGACACGATGAGCGCCATCCTCAACAGCGACCCCGGCGGGCTGGCGCCCGCAGTCTCCGGATCGCATCCCGCGCTGGATCGCATCGTGCGGCGCGCACTGGAGAAAGAACCGGCGCAGCGTTTTCAATCCGCGCGCGACCTCGGTTTTGCGCTCGAGGCCCTCATCAGCGGAAGCGGGAGCGGCACGGCGTCCGGCGCGACGCTCGCGGTGCCGTCGCCGGCACGTCGCGGCAGCCTGGTCCCGATCGCCGCGGCGCTCATCGTCGGCATGGCCCTCGGCGCAGCCGCATGGCGAGTGTTCGTGCCGGCACCTGGCGTCGCGAGTGCGGGCGTGACCAGGTTCACGCTGCCGGCCACCCCATTCCAGGTTGGCTTCGAGTGGGTCGCGGTCTCACCGGATGGCCGCACGCTCGCCTGGGGCGGCAACACCAGCTCGTCGGCCTCGCAGAACCTGGCGCTGTGGGTCCGGCGGTTGGAAAACACGTCGGCGGAACTCGTCAGGAATGCGGACGACGTCCGGCGCGCGATGTTCCTGGCGGACAACAAGACGCTGCTCTGCGTGAACCAGCAGCAGCTCTTCACGATTGACATCGAGACCGGCCGACGAACGGTCGTATGGAGCGCGCCGGACAGGGTGACGGGCAGCGCCGTCTCAGCCTTCGATGTCGGACCGAGCGACCAGATCGTGGTCGCCATGAAGGGGGAGATCGCGCTGCTCGAGCAGGGGGCGATGCGCGTGGTGGCCAGGCCCGAGCGCGGCGAAAGCGGACTCGGCGGCCCGCGCTGGATGCTCGACGGCAAGAGCCTGCTCGTCTCGGCGCGCCTGGAAGACAAATCGCGGTCGGTGTTCGTGATGCCAGCGGACGGGGGCGCGAGGCGACCGGTCTCCCTGCCGCAGGACATCACCGCGCCGATGATGGCGTCGGATGGCACGCTGCTGTACGGCCAGAACGGCATTCTCTGGGCACAGCAGCTGGACCCGTCCACGCTCGCCCTGGTCGGGCGGCCGGTTCGGCTGGCCAATGACCTGAGCATGGACGCCAATTCCGGCTTCATGGGGGTCAGTGTCTCCCCCAGTGGCGTGCTGGCCCTGCGGTCGCCGTCGGCATCGCAAGTGCAATTCGAGTGGGTCGATCGCACCGGGCGCCCCGACCGAAAGATCGGCACCACGGACAACTTCGCGAACTTCGACGTCGCGCCGGACGGCCGGATCGTCGCGTCGAGGCGCGAGCCGTTCATGAACGGCAACTCCCTGTGGCTGATCGATCCCGGGCGCCAGATCACCGCGGAGATCGGCACGTTCGAGGGTCAGTCGTACAGCGACCCGACGTTTTCGCCGGACGGCAGCCGCGTCGCCGTGCGCAAGGGTTCCCAGATCATCGTACGGACACTGCAGGGCGCCACCGAGACCGTACTCAGAAACTGGGCGGGCTTTCCGGATTCGTGGAGTCGCGATGACCGATTCCTCTTCGTCGGGCGCCCGAACGGCAGCGACTACGAACTGTGGGCCGTCTCGCTCGACGATCCGGCCAAGGACGTGGCCGTCGTGACGCGCGTGACGCTGGCCGATGAAGGCCACATCTCCCCCGACGGCAAATGGCTGGCCTATCACGCCGCGCAGAAGGCGACGCCCGACGTCTTTGTGACGCCGTTTCCGCCCGCGAACGAGCGGCTCCAAATCTCCACGTCCGGCGGCGTGCAGCCGCGCTGGAGCCCGGACGGCCGCGAGCTCTATTTCCTGGATCTGTCAGGCCAGCTGATGTCGGCGGCGATTCCCGGCGGCGATCCGCGGCAGGCGAAGGCCGCGCAGCCGCTCTTCCGCACCGACCTGTCGGCGTCGTCCGCGATGGATCAGTTTGCGGTGTCGGCCAACGGGAAACAGTTCCTGCTGCGGCGTCCCCTCGAAACGTCCTCGAATGACGCCCCGGTGCAGGTGGTGCTCAACTGGCGGTCGCTGCTGACGCCGCAGGGCAAGTAGTCCAGCGTTTCAATTCAGTTCCCGATCGTTCCCCAGTTCCCGTCGTTCTCCAGTTACACTGTTGCTCGCCCCATGTCCGCCCGCCGGAAGCTGATCGTCTGGCCGTTCCTCGTCGTGGCGTTCACGGCGACGATCTACCTCACGCGCATCCACGAAGAGATGGTGGACTTCGACGTCTACCGCACGGCGGCCAGCCGCGCGTTGCACGCCGAGAATCTCTACCGGCCTGACGACGGGCACTATCAATACAAGTACCTGCCGGCGTTCGCGTTCGTGATGGCGCCATTCACGGCGATCGAGTTCCGCGTCGCGCGCCTGATCTGGTACACCCTGACGGTCGGCATTCTGTGCGTGTTCGTGCGCTGGTCGGTCCTGGCGGTGCCGGAGAAACGCCTGACCGAACGGGCGCTCGTCTGGTGCGCGATCCTCCTGGTCGGCAAGTACTACGCGCGCGAACTGAACCTGGGACAGACCAATGTCCTGCTCGGCGCGCTGCTGATTGGCGCGCTCCTCGCCGCCGAGGCTGGCGCCAAGCGCACGGCCGGCGCGCTCGTCGCCCTGGGCGTGTTCGTCAAACCCTACGCGCTCATCCTGGTGCCGTGGGTCTGGCTCGTCGCGGGGGTGCCGGGCCTCATGAGCGGCGCCGTGACGCTGGCGGTTGGACTGCTCTTGCCGGCGCTCGCCTATGGCTGGCAGGGCAACCTGGACCAGATCGTGGGCTGGTACCGCACGGTGACCGGCACGACCGCGGAGAACCTGATGGTGCCGGAGAACGTGTCATTCGCCACGATGTGGGCAAAGTGGATCGAGCCGGGTCCGTTGGCGTCGCGGCTGGCCATCGCGACAAGCGTCGCTGCGCTCAGTCTCGCCGGCGTGATCCTGGCCAGGCGGCGCCACGTCCGTGAACCGGCGTATCTCGAGTTCGGCGCCCTGATGCTGCTCGTCCCGCTGATCTCTCCGCAGGGCTGGGACTACGTGCTGCTCCTCGCCACGCCCGCGGTCCTCATCGTCGCCGACCGCTGGCGCGAGACGACGACCGGCTGGCGCGCGTTCACGGTGTTGGCCATCGCGGGCTTCAGCTTTACGATTTTCGACCTGCTCGGCCGCCCGCTCTATACGTCGCTGACCAGGATCAACATCGTGACGATCGCGTCGATGGCGATCTTCGCCTGCCTGCTGCGGCTGCGTTGGAAGAGACTGGCGTAGGGGAACGACGGAAACGATCGGGAACGACGGGAACGACGGAAACGATCGGGAACGATCGGGAACGACGGGAAATGACATGAACTGGAGAACGAGCACAGCGGCATCGACGATCGCAGCCATCGCCAGTCTGGCGATCGCGTTGGCGGCGCCGGCGTTGAAGTTCGATCCGCCGGCCGGCTGGGCCTCGAAGCCGCCGGCGTCATCGATGCGCGTGGCGGAGTTCACGCTGCCGAAGACCGGCGCGGATGCGGAGGACGCCACGGTGACCGTGTTCTTCTTCGGCGGCCAGGGCGGCAACGTGCAGGCGAATATCGACCGATGGATCGGCCAGATCGCGCAGCCGGACGGCCGATCGTCCAAGGACCTCGCCAAAACGACCACGTTCGACACGACGTCGGGCCTGAAGGTCACGGTCCTCGACGTCACCGGCACCTACGTGGCTGAGGTCAGCCCCGGCTCCACAGAGCATTTCAACAAGCCCGGCTTCCGTCAGTGCGCGGCCTACATCGAGACACCCGACGGCCCCTACTTCGCGAAACTCCTCGGCCCGGCCGCCACCGTCACGAAGTGGTACGACAGTTACGTCGCGTATCTGAAGAGTGCACGGGTGACGACAGGTGACGACGAAGGTAACGACAGGTGACGACAGGTGACGACAGGTAACGACGGGAGCACACGGGAGCGGCGCGGGGAGTGAATGGCCGGGGCCGACTCGGATGAGGCGATGGGCGACGCATGAAACGTGCGCCGCAGCCCTTGGTGGTCAGCGTGGGGATGGGGGCCCCCACGCGGTCTGGCGAGAGACGATAAGGCGGAGGCGCACGTTTCGAGCCTCACTCCGTTGGAGGCCCCGGCCATTCACTCCCCCGCTACCGCCGTTCTCCCGTCGTTCCCGTCGTTCCCGTCGTTCCCGTTCGTTCCCGTTCGTTCCCGTTCGTTCCCGTCGTTCCCGTCGTTCCCGTCGTTCCCGCGTCATTCTTCCATCGGCACCGGATTCGGCTTACGTCCGAGCCGCGTCAGGAACACGCCCGACAGCACCGCCACCGCGCCGAGGATCTTCGCGCCGCCCAGGGGCTCGCCGAGCCACACGGCGGCCACGGTCATCGCCACGATCGGCACCAGGTTCGAGTACATCGACGTCCGCGCCGCGCCGATCTTCTGCACGCCCGTGTACCAGATCAGATACGCCACGTTCAGCGCCAGCAGCGCGGACAACACCAGCGACACCCAGGTCCAACGCCCGCACGATGCCCCAGTCCATCGCCAACAGCTGCGGCAGCGTCGCCGCCACATACGGCACGCCGCCAATCGCCATCGTCATGCCCGTCACGAAGAGCGGCGAGTGGCGCGCGATCAGGCGGCTCGCGCCGAGGGTATAGACCACCCAGCACGCGACCGACGTCATCACGAGCAGATCGCCGCGGAACGTGCGCCCGCCGAATTCGGCGCCGTGCCCCACCACGAAGTAGAGCCCCGCGATCGAGATGGCGGCGCCGGCCCAGTGCAGCGCGGTGATGCGCTCGCGGCCAAACAGCGCCGAGATCACCGCCACCGCGACGGGCGTGGCGCCGATGATGAGCGCGGCATTCGACACGCTGGTCTGATTCACCCCGCCCACGAAACAGAACTGATAGACGAAATGGCCGATCAGGCCGAGCCAGAACAAGTCCCAGCGATCCTGCCTGGTAATGGGCGTGGGCGTGAAGAGGACAGAAGACACCCCGTCCGCCCCACGGCGCGCGCGGCGTCTCGCGTACAGAATGGCCGCGAGGAACACGCTCGAGGCGATGACGAGCCGGATGGCGTTGAAGGGTTGCGGAGGGATTTCGGCGAACGCACGTTTGATGACGCTGTAGTTCACGCCCCAGATGAGCACCATTCCGACGAGAGCCGCGTCGATGCGGCGCATGGCGCGTGGGGCGACCGGACGGCCGGCCTTAGTGGCCGGACCGTCCGATCTCCTTCAGGGACTCTTGCAGGAGCGCTTCCTGATCCTGGGCGGACACCTGCCGCCGGATCAGCTTGGAGGCCATGGCGACGGAGAGATCGACCGCTTCGCGGCGGATCGTCTCGACGGCCTTGGCCGTTTCACGCTGGATCTGCTTCTCGGCGTTCTTCGTGATCGCCTCCGCCTCGGCGGCGGCCTTGCCGCGCAGTTCCTGGCGGAAGACGTTCGCATCCGTGCGCGCCTGCACCAGGAGCGACTCGGCATCCGCGCGCGCCTGCGCCAGCAGTTGGCCCGCCTGCTCCTGTGTCTTCTCCAGTTGCTCGCGCGCCAGGCGGGCGTTCTCCACGGCCGACGCGATCGTCTTCTGACGTTCGTCGAGCGCCGTCAGGAGCGGCTGCCAGGCGTACTTGCGCAGCAGCCACGCCAACGCGACAAACGTCGCGATCGTCCAGATGTACAGGCCTGGATCGACCCTGACCAGGGGGTTGTCCACGGAACCCCCTTACTTGGTCAGAATGATCAGCAGACAGCCGACGACCGCGAGAATCGCCACGCCTTCGAGCAGGAAGAGCGGCAACTGCGTCGCGCTGGTGATCTGGCCGGCGGCGCTGGGCTGTCGGGCGATGCCCTCCGCCGTGCCGACCGCGAGCTTGCCAATGCCCAGACCCGCGCCGATGACGGCGAGGCCCGCGCCCAGCGCGGCGCCCGCGTAGGCCAAAGCAACCTGTGAATTCTGAGCGACTTGCGCGGCTTCCTGCATACGAGTGTCCTCCAGTAACGGTCGATTTAGTGATGAGCGTGAATGGCCATGCCAATGAACACGGCCGTGAGCAGCGTAAAGACGTAGGCCTGAACGAGCACGATGATGATCTCCAGACCCAGGAGCGCCGTGGCCAGCGGCACCGAGAAGCCGACGCCCACGCCGATCGCCGGCGGCCGCGCCGGCCATCTTGGCGAAGGTGAACACGAACGACAACATCGCCAGAATCGCGATGTGGCCGCCCGTCATGTTGGCCGCAAGTCGCATCGTGAGCGCGAACGGCTTCACGAACATGCTGATCACCTCGATCGGAATCAGCAGGATGTACAGAGGCCACGCCATGCCCGGCGGCACGAGGTTCACCCAGTGTTTGACGAAGCCGTGCGCCATGGTCCCCGCCGCGATGATCGCGACGAACGTGATGCTGGCCAGCGCGGCCGTCACGTTGTAGTTGGCCGTGGCCGTCGAGCCGCCGTGCACGAGGTGCATGATGAACGAGTCCGGCCCCGCGTGGATGAACAGCGAGTTGATGAGGCCGAGCGTCTCGAAAATCGGGATGAGGCCGATGCCATTCGCGGCCAGGACGAACACGAAGAACGTCAGCAGCATCGGCGTCCACGTGCTCGAGCCACTTGTCCCGAGGTTGGGCCGCGCGATCCAGTCGCGCACCCATTCGACGATGACCTCGACCACGTTGGCGCCGCCGGTCGGCACGGCCGCGCCGCGCACCGCCGGTACCGCCGCGACGACGGTCGTCACGAACGTGAAGACCAGAATCGCCACGACCCAAATCATGAGCACGTGTTTGGTGACGGAGAAATCGATGCCGTAGATCGTCGGCAGATGGATCAGCGCGTGCTCGCCGTTGGCGACGTGTCCGACGAAGTCGATATTCTGCTCGGGCACGGGTTACCGGGCTCCTTCCAGCCCGCGGCGGGACAACCGGCGCGAACAGAGAGCGCTTCCGCCGCGTACAACGCGATGAAGCACGTCACGAAACTGATGCCGAACGCCCGCGCCGGAAGACCCGCCACTTTGATCATCACCACGACATAGGCCACGAAGAACACGACCTTCACCAGGAAGGCCTTCACCATCACGCTCGTCAGGCTCGCCGGATCGCGCCGGTAACTCCGCACGACCGCGGCCCACGTGGCCACGACCGCCACGAGCGGTCCGATCAACCCGCCGAAGACGGGCGGGGCCAGCCCTTCGACCCCCATCCGGGATCCCGTCACCACCACCGCCGCGGCCACGGCCAACGATCCGGCCGTCAGGACAATCGCGGGAGTCACCGGCGCCAGACTTCCTTCGCCAGAATGTAGAACCCCACCACGACTCCGAGCAGCATCCCGACCACGACGCCGGTTGGCGCGGTGCCCCGCCACCGATCAAACGCGTACCCGAGGCCGGCCATGAACAAAATCGAGCCGATCAGCGAGTACCCGGCGGCGGCCGCCGGACCCGCTTGCTGCACGCCCCCTTGAAGGGCCTTCAGCGCCTGGATCAGTCGCGCCGTCCGCTCGTTCTCAGGCTTCACGGCACACTCCCAACCGCCCATGGTGAGCCTACGAACGGCCTCCGGAACCCTGAAGATATACCACACCTTTCGAGGGTCGTCATCCGACGGCGTGGCCACTATACTCGGACTTATGCGTCCCATTCCAATACGTCGACCCGTGGTTCTGGCGGCGGTCTTCGCCGTGGCGTCAACGCTTGTCATGGGCGCCCAACAGCGCGGCCGCAGCGATCAGCACCTGCTGGTCACGGCCCTGGCTGACCCGACGACCCCGGCCAAGGGCCTCACGGCGGCCGACTTCATCGTCCGGGAGGACGGCCTCGCCCGCGAGGTCATTCGCGTGGACGCCGCGCCGCCGCCCAGCCATGTGCTGCTGCTGATCGACGACAGTCAGGCGTCCGAACGGTCCATTCAGTATCTCCGGTCCGGGCTCGCGGGTTTCATCACGCGCCTGAACGCGCTGAAGCCGGCGCCGCAATTCGCCCTCATGACGTTCGGGGAGCGGCCGACGCTGCGCGCGGATTTCGCGCCGAAGGCGGACGCGGTGCAGGCGGCCGCGGGCCAACTGTTCGCGGTGCCGGGCAGCGGTTCCTATCTGCTGCAGGCGGTGATGGATGCGTGCAAGAGCCTCAGCAAGCGCACGGCCGCCAGCCCGGTCATCGTGGCGTTCGTCTCGGAAGCCGGACCGGAATTCAGCAACGAGCATCGCGACGAGGTGTCGGCGGCGCTCAAGGCCGCCGATGCGGCGTTGTGGACGTCGTGCTGCAGACCGCGGCCGCAGGATGAAACGTCCGAAGCGCGCGAGCGCGCAGCCGTGATCGGCGACGTGATGACGGCGAGCGGCGGCATCACGAGCACGATCCTCTCCGGCCAGGGCCTCGAGTCGGCGTTCGACACCGTGGCCGGCCTGATGGCGTCGCGGTATCTGGTGACCTACTGCCGGCCGGAACCGCTGGTGCCGCCGACAGCCGATCGAGGTCGCGTCGAAACGCACGGCGTGCGCGTCGTCGATCCTCGCGCAGAAGTGGGCCGGCCAATGATGCGACGCGGGCCGCGCGGCAGGCCGGCCGGCGTCGTGCTGGCGGCGACGCTTGGCCGGCGGCGCCGCCGCGCAACAGGTATATCGCGGCGGCACGGACATGGTGCCGCTGACGGTGACCGTCACGGACGGCGCGGGTCGCCACGTGGCGGCCTCGAACGCGAGGCTTCCAGCGTCTCTGAGGACGGCGTGCTCCAGGAAATCGCACC
Source organism: uncultured Acidobacteriota bacterium (assembly GCA_963751445.1). Classification (GTDB taxonomy): domain Bacteria; phylum Acidobacteriota; class Vicinamibacteria; order Vicinamibacterales; family SCN-69-37; genus DASUGC01. Next base: position 888,139 of record CAVVUL010000011.1, read on the forward strand.
TTCTCCGCCCTGCCGCAGCCAATCGCGCTGTCGCTGCTGATCGACACGAGCACCAGCATGGAGATGGGCCAAGCTGACGATCGCGCAGGAGGCGGCGGGCGGCTTCATTCGCCGCCTGGGCCGCGAACGACGCGCGCAGATCATCGATTTCGACAGCCAGGCCCAGATCCTGCAGCCGTTCACCGGCGACAAAGCCGCGCTCGAACGCGCGCTGCGGCGGACGCAGGCGGGCGGCTCCACCTCGCTCTACAACGCAATCTACACGTCGATCAGCGAACTGCGCCGGCTAGCGATCGCAGGGCGGCGGCGAAGTCGCGGCGCCAGGCGATCGTCCTGCTGTCGGACGGCGAGGATACCTCGAGCATCGTGCCGTATGAGGACGTGCTCGATCTGGCGAAGCGGTCGGAGGTGATGGTGTATGCCGATGGGACTCCGCGACAAGAACGCGGCGAAGGCCGCGGATGGACGAGGCCGAATTCGTGCTGCGTTCGCTGGCGCAGCGGCACGGGCGGGCGCGAAATTCAACGTCGTGGACGACGGCGCAGCTTCCCGGCGATCTACAGCCAGATCGCCGACGAACTGGCGAATCAGTACTCCGTCGGCTACAGTCTCGAAGAACCCCAAGCGAGACGGCGCGTGGCGCCGGATCACGGTGCGGATCGCGCGCAAGGAGACGCACCGCGCGCACCAAGGCGGGCTACTTCGCGCCCCACGAAGTGCCGCGATGACGACCGACCATCGGACGCGTGTTCATCATCGGCGACGGGCCCGGGCGATCCCGGCCTCATGGTACGGCGCGCGGCGTCGGCCTGCTCGCCGCAGGCCGACGTGGTCGTCTACGACCGCGCCGCCGAGCCCGCGCTGCGATGGGCGCGCCCGACGCCGAGCGCATCGCCGTCGGCGCGCCGCCGAGCGCGCGGTGGCGCAGGACGCCATCTCGATGCTGCTCGCCGAGAAGGCGCGCGATGGTCACACGGTGGCGCGCCTGAAGTGGGGCGATCCGTTCGTCTTCGACAGCGGCGCCAAGGAAGCGATGTTCCTCCACGAGCAGGGCGTGCCCTTCGAAGTCGTCCCGGGCGTGCCGGTGGCCGTCGGCGCGGCGGCCTACGCCGGCATGCCGCTCACGCATCCCGAGTCCGGCGACACGCTGGTGCTGCTTCGCGGCCATGAAGGCGAAATCGACTCGATGCCCGGACTCGACTGGCGGGCGCTCGCGACGCTCGAAGGCACGATGGTCTGCTTCGCAGCGCCCGCGCCTGGCGGCTGCGCGTCCTCCGCGCGCTGATCGATCACGGCCGCTCGGCCGACGATGCGGCGGCGCTGATCTACCGGGGCACGCAGCCGTCGCAGCGCACCGTCACCGGCACCATCGGCGAATTGCTGGAACTGACCGGCGCGGGCGCGCCCGAGCACGGCGCGGAACCGGCGCTGCTCATCGTCGGCGACGTCACGCGCCTGCGCGAGCACGTGCGCTGGTTCGACGCAGCGCCCGCTCTTCGGCCGGCGCATCGTCATCACGCGCTCGCCCGAACGCGCGCGGGAACTCGGCGACGCGCTGGGGAACCTCGGCGCCGAAGCGCATCGTGGCGCCGACGTTCCGCATGGCGCCGCGCCGAGGATCCGGAGGCGCTGGATCGTGTTGCCGCCTCGACGGACGCGTTCGACTGGATCGTGTTCGAGTCGGCGGTCGCCGTCGCGAGTTCCTCGGCGCGCTCGCGCGCGGCCCGCGCGACCTGCGCGACGCTGGGCGCCGCCGCGATCTGCGCCGTCGGCCCGTCGACGGCGGACCAGTTGCGAGCCGCGCGGCATCAAGGCCGACGTGGTGCGTCCCGGAATTCGCGTGAAGGACGCATCGGCGACGCGCATGGCGGCGCACGCGCCCGTCGACGGCCGCTCGGTGCTGATCGTCCGGCCCGATCACCAGCGCGACGTGGTCGTCGCGAGCGCTGACGCGCCGCGGCGCAACGGTCACGGACGTCATCGCCTACCGCACGTCCGCCGATCGCGCCGGATTCACCCGCCGCGCAGCGCCTCTACCGCATGTTGCTCGACGGCCAGGTGGACGCCGTCACGTTCACGAGCCCCGACGCCGTGCGCCGGTTCGCTTCGCTGATCGGCGAGGAACAGGCAGCGGACCTGCTGGGCACCACGGTGGTCGCCGCCATCGGCCCCGTGACCGCCGCGGCGGCCATGGCGCTCGGTATCAAGCCGACGGTCGATCGCCGAGCACCTACACGGTCGACGGCCTCGTCGAGGCGCTCGTGCGGCACTTCTCAGGTGACGACAGGTAACGACGGGTAACCGTGAGGGCAGTAGCCGGCGGGCTTCAGCCCGCCGGACGCGCGGCGGCCTGAAGGCCGCCGCCTACTGCAGCACGCAAACCCGGTATACCATCCTGCCGATGCGCCGCGTCCTGCCGCTCGCTCTCGCCATCGGCGTCGTGCTTGGCGCGCCGTCACCGCGCGCGGCGGCGCCGCAGGGGTTACCGGGGCCGTCGCCGCGTAACGCCAGTTACCGCCTGTCGGCAACTCTGGATCCCCGAACCCACATGATGGCGGGATCCGGGCGCCTGACCTGGCGCAACGACTCGAAGAACCCGACCTCGGAACTGCAGTTCCACCTGTACTGGAACGCCTGGCGTGACGCCCAATCGACCTGGATGCGCGAGCAGGCGCTCGGGCGCAACCGCGCGCTCGCGGACCGGCCGGCGGAGTGATTTCGGCGGCGATCGACATCACGCACGCTCAGTGTCGGCGGCCAGAACCTGGTCGGACCGGCGCCAGCGTTCATCGCCCCGGACGATGGCAACGCGGACGATCGGACGGTGCTGGCGCGTGCCGCTGGATCGGCCGGTGGCGCCGGGCGAGACCGATCGAGATCGAGCTGGCGTGGACGTCGCGAGGTGCCGCGGACGTTCGCGCGCACGGGCCGGCTCGGCGACTACTACTTCATCGCGCCAGTGGTTTCCGAAGATCGGCGTGCTCGAAGACACCGGCTGGAACTGCCATCAGTTCCATGCGGCCACGGAGTTCTTCTCGGACTTCGGCATACTACGACGTCACGCTGACCGTGCCGGCCGGCTGGATCGTGGGCGCGACCGGGCGAGCTCGAGCACGGCCCCGGCGACCGACGGGGCATGGACACGCATCGATTCGTGCAGGCAGACGTCCATGACTTCGCGTGGACGACGAGCCCGGACGTTCGTCGAGCGCCGTGCGCGTTCGAGGAACCGGGCCTGCCGCAGGTGGACATGCGCCTGCTGCTCCAGCCGGAGCACGCGGACCAGGCCGACCGGCACTTCGCCGCCACGCGCGCGCGCTGAAGTACTACGGCACCTGGTTCGGCGCCGTACCCGTACGCGCATATCACGGTCGTCGATCCCGCGACGATTGTCGATGCCGCCTCGCAGGGCGAGAGCACCGGCGGCATGGAATACCCCACGCTGTTCACGGCCGGAACGCGCTGGTTCGTTCCGTGGGCGGGCACCGCAGCCGGAGGGCGTCACGGTCCACGAGGCCGGACATCAGTTCTGGTACGGGCTCGTCGCGACCAACGAATTCGAGCACGCCTGGATGGACGAGGGCTTGAACACGTTCTCGACCGCGCGCGTGCATGGCCGAGGCTTTCCCAACCGGTTCGCGGCGGTGAGCGTTACTTCGGCGGACTCGTGGCCTGGTCGTATCAGCGACGTGCGGTGGTCGCGCGCGATCGACGGCAACCGCCTCGACGCCTATCGTCCCGTCGCGTCCTTCGACATCCAGTCCACGCCCACCTGGCGGTACTGGCCCGGATCGGCGAGCGCCATCACCTACAACAAGACCGCGCTCTGGCTGGCAACGCTCGAGCGCATGCTCGGCTGGGAGACGACGCAGAAGATTCTGGCGACGCACTTCGCGCGCGGCGCCTTCAAGCACCCCACGCCGGAACAGTTCTTCGCGATCGCGACTGAGGTGAGCGGACAGGACCTGACCTGGTTCTTCGACGCCGTGCACCGCAGCTCGGCGACATTCGACTACGCCGTGGCCAGCGTGACGTCCACGCCGACGGGATGGCCGCTTTGAGCACGTGGTCGTGGTCCGGCGCATCGGCGACGGCGTCTTCCCCATCGCCACGCGCATCACGTTCACCGATGGATCGCAGGTGAACGAGCGATGGGACGGCGCGCGACCGGTGGAAGACGTTCCGGGCATCGCACGCGGCCAGGATTGCGAAGGTCGAAGTCGATCCGGATCGCGTCCTGCTGCTGGACGTGAACTACACGAACAACTCGTGGACCGCGCAGCCGCACGCGGCGGAGGCGGCCGCGAAATGGGCGCTGCGCTGGTTCACCTGGGCGCAGGAGTTGTTGCTGACGTATGCCTTCTTCTCCTGACGCCCCGGCCCCGCCGGAGACCGGCCGCGCACGCCGGTGTTTGGCGCCTTTCTCGAAGGCTGGCGGCGCGTGCTGCGCGCGCCGGCCCTGACGGCCGCGGCGCTGGCCGCGTCGTTCCTGCTGGCGCTGCCGCTCGGGCTCGCGATGCAGGGCGCGCTCGAAACGCACCTCGGCCGGAGCCTCGAAGCCGACGCGGCCGTGGCCGGCTGGAACGAGGGCTGGGCGGCCGAATTCGGCGCGCAGGCCCAGGGCCTCGGACGCACGTTCACGCACGACTTCCTCGGCTTCGGCGGCACGCTGGCGATCTTCAGCAACCTGGCCGACCGCGAACCGCTCAATCTCGCGCTGGCCGCCGCGGCCGCCGTGTCGATCGCGCTCTGGGTCTTTCTGTCCGGCGGGTTGCTCGATCGGCTGGCGCGCGGACGGCCCGTCCGCACCGGCCACTTCTTCAGCGCGTGCGGCGTGTTCTTCCTGCGGTTCCTCCGGCTGGCGGTGTTCGTGGGCGCCGCGTACTGGGCGCTGTTTCGCTGGCTCCACCCGTTCCTGTTCAGCCGGGTCTACCACCATTTCACGCGCGAGATGACGCAGGAACGGGACGGCATCATCCTGCGGACGGCGCTGTACGTCGTGTTCGCCCTCGCGATCGCGCTCGTGAACGTCGTCGCCGACTTCGCGAAGGTGCGGGCGGTCGTCGAGGATCGCCACAGCATGGTTGGCGCCATCGGCGCGTCGCTGCGATTCATGCGCCGGCGCCCGTTCCGCGTGGCGGGCCTGTACCTGCTGAACGCGATCGCGTTCCTGGTCATTCTGCGCCTGTGGCTGCAGATCGCGCCGTCGGCCACGGCCCCGACCTGGCTGGCGCTGCTGGCAACCGAGTTGTACTTGCTGCTCCGGGTGTGGGCGAAGCTGGCCTTCATGGCGTCAGAAGTGGTCTTCTTCCAGGGCGAACTCGCCCACGCCCAATACACCGCCGCGCCGCCCCTGCGATGGCCGGATTCGCCGGCGGCCGAAGCGATTCGGGACCTTACGGACAATTGATCTATTTGTTTATTGATCTATTGGCCTATTTGAACGTCAAGCTTGCTAGGATGTTCGCATGACGATGCGATCGATCCTCATCGCTGCCTTGTGCGGCGCGGCGGCGGCGTTGTCCGCCTGCTCATCGCCGCAAACGGCAGGAGCGCCGGCGGCCAGTTCGGCACCGGGCGTGCCCGTGCCTCAGGCCCCCGCGCCGCAGGCCGATCCGAGATTCCTCGCGAGCGATCTGCCTTTGTTGCCCGACAACGTCGGCATGGCGGTCCGCCCGGTGGCCGTCGTGCGGGCCGCGTATGAGTTCGCGGCCCGGCATCCGGAAGTCATGAAATACGTGCCGTGTTTCTGCGGCTGCGAGCGCGGCGGCCACCAGGACAATCACGATTGCTTCGTCGGAAGCCGCAGCGCCGACAATCGCGTGACGGGGTGGGAGTCGCACGGGATGGTGTGCGAGGTCTGCATCGACGTGGCGACGCAGGCCAGGCAGATGCACAACTCAGGCGCGTCGGTCCCGGCCATTCGCGATGCCATCGAGAAGACCTACGCGCCCCATTACGAAGGACACACGCCGACGCCGATGCCGAAGCGCGGCGGCACGACGCGCTAGCGCGTTCGTGTAGGCCGGGGCTCCAGCCCCGGCAATCCATCAGCCCCTGGCGAGTTCGCCCAGCGCGCGGACCAGCGCGTCCAGGTCCGCCGTCGTCGTATAGAGGTGCGGCGTCACGCGCGTGCCCTTGACCGCCACGGTGTCGATCGCGACCGTGTAGATGCGATAGCGATCGAAGAGCGCCGTCGCCAGTTGCGCCGGCGTCAGGCCGGCCACGGCCACGTTCGCGATCGCGCACGCACGTGGTCCGGTTGGCGTGTTCAGCGTGACATTCTTCAGGCCGCGCACCTTGTCGGTCCAGTACTGCTGGAGGTAGCGCAACCGCGCTTCCTTGCGGTCGGCGCCAATCAGATTGTGGAACCGGATGGCGTCCGGAATCGTCAGCGCCGTCCAGACGGGCTTCGTTCCTATCCGCTCCAGCTTCCGGATGTCATCGTCGGGCACCGACGTCTCGCCGAAGAGCGGCCAGACCTTGCGAATCTTGTCTTTCCTGACGTGCAGGAGCCCGGCGCCCAGCGGCACGCAGAGCCATTTGTGCAGGCTCACGCCGAGATAGTCTCCGCCCAGATCCGGCACCGTGAAGTTGACCTGCGCGAACGAGTGCGCGGCGTCCACGATCACGTCCACGCCGCGCGCGTGCGCCATGTCGGCGATCTTCTTCACCGGCAGGATCTGCCCGGTGATGTTGACCATGTGCGAGACGAGCATGACCTTCGTGCGCGGCGTGATCGCCGCCGCGTACGTCGTTCACGATCTCGTCATCGTCTTTCGGATGCAGCGGAATGGAGATCTCGACGCACTTCAGCCCGCGCCGTTTCGACTGCTGGCGGAACTGCTCGAGCATCGAGCCGTAGTCCTGGTTGCACATCACGGCCTCGTCGCCGGGCGCGAGGTCGAGGCCATGAATCACGGTGCCGAGCGATTCGGTCGTGTTCCGCGTGATGACGAGTTCCCCGACCGGAACGCCGGCGAGTTCGGCCAGCTGCTTCTTGATCGCGGCATGGTCTTCTGTCTGCTTGCGGCGCATGTAGAACGACAGGCCGTTGTTGATGTCGCGCTGGTGGCGCTGAAAGGCTTCGAACGTGGGCGCGGGCTGCGGGCTCGAATAGCCGTTCTCCAGGTGGATGTACTCGGTGGGCACCGGAAACACGCGCCGGATCTCGTCCCAGTAGTCCTGTTGAAGCGCGACGGTCGCGGCGGACGCGCCGGTGAACGGCTCGAGACGCGCCTCGAGGCTATCGAGGAAACGGGGACCGAGCAGAGGCACGGCAGCGCCAGCGGCGGCGCTGCGGAGGAAGTCGCGGCGGGAGGTCTCCATGGGCGGATGATACGGCACTATAGAACCGCCGGCCGCGCCGATTTCGGCCGAACCGCGGCGGCCCTGCTATATTGACGCCCATGACACGTGCGGAGCGAATCTCCACCTGGCTGCGCGACAAGGCGATGTCTGCCGGCGCGCGCGGCTACGTCTTCGGCCTGAGCGGCGGCATCGATTCGGCCGTGGTCGCCAAGCTGTGCCACCTCGCGTTCCCGCAACGCGTGCTTGGCGTCATCCTGCCCTGCTACAGCCATCCGCAGGACGAAGCCGACGCACGCCTCGTGGCCACGACGTTCTCGATTCCCGTCGTGCGCGTGGACATCGGACCCGCATTCGACGCGCTCAACGAATCGGTGGTCACCGCCGTCAAGGGGCTGCCCAGCCACGTCGATACCGTGGATATCAAGCAGCAGATGCCCGAAGCCAACCTGAAGCCGCGCCTGCGGATGGCGTCGCTCTACTTCATCGCGAACTCGATGAACTACCTCGTGGCCGGCACGGGCAATCGCAGCGAGATCACGCTGGGCTACTACACGAAGTACGGCGACGGCGGTGTGGACGTGCTGCCGATCGGCGGATTGCTCAAGAGCGAAGTCCGCACGCTCGCGCGCGAACTCGGCGTGCCGGATCCCATCATCACGAAAGCGCCGACGGCCGGCCTCTGGGTCGGCCAGACCGACGAAGCCGAAATGGGTTTCTCCTACGAGATGCTCGAGAGATACCTCGCCGAGGGCGCGGGCGCGGTGCCGGCAAAGGTGGCCCAGCGCATCGAGCAGCTGCGCTCATCATCCGATCACAAACGCGCGATGCCCCAGGTGGCGCCGGTCTGAGGAAGGCCAAAGCGGACCGAGGGGCACGCGATCAGTTCAAGCACATAGTGCAGTACTTTGCCCTAACCACATTCCGGAGTTTCGTATACTACATGTCCGGGCCCCGCCGCGCTGCTTGAGACGCGGATTGCGGGTGCGTCGTGAGTGGCATCTGATCGCCGCCGACCGGGCGGTTGGGTTGCGCGTTCCAAGGAGGATCGATGTTCCCATCATCACGGAAGCTTCTGTTTCTGAGTGCCACGGCTGTCATCGTCTGCATTCTCGGAGCGTTCGGCTACGCGCAGAGCGTGCAGCAGAAGGCCCAAAGCCCCGTCACGGCCGCCGACTTCGACCAGTTCTCCTGGCGCTGGGTCGGTCCGATGACCTTCGCCGGCCGCGTGAGCGGCTACGCCGTGCCGTCCGGCCAGAGCCAGACCTACTACGTCCTGATGGCAACCGGCGGCGTCTGGAAGACGGTCGATGGCGGCACGCACTTCGAGCCGATCTTCGAGCACTACGGCACGCAGAGCATGGGCTGGCTGGCCGTCGCCCCGTCGAACCCGAACATCCTCTACCTGGGCACCGGCGAGCCGATGCACGCCCGCGCCAGCACGCACGGCAAGGGCATGTGGAAATCGACCGACGCCGGCAAGACCTGGACGCACATCGGCCTGGACAGGAGTTACTTCATCCCCATGGTCGCGGTCGACTCGAAGAACCCCGACATCGTTTACGCGGCCGCCGAGGGCAAGCTCTACGACAACGAGATGGACTGCGAGCGCGGCCTGTTCAAGTCGATCGACGGCGGCAAGACCTGGACGAATCTCGGACCGATGAAGGACCGGGGTGTCGGCGATTTCGTCATCGACCCGCGCAATTCGAACATCATCATCGCGTCCGCCTACAAGCTCTATCGCCGCGCGTGGACCTATGACGACCGGGACCGCGAAAACGGCCTCTTCAAGTCGACCGATGGCGGCAAGACGTGGAATCGGCTGGCCGCGGGCCTGCCGCCGCTGGGCACGCCGATCGGTCGCACCGGGCTTGCCATTTACGCCAAGAACCCCAACATCGTCTACGCGCGCGTCGACCAGACGTCCGTGGTCGGCTTTCAGGAGAGCGACGGCATCGTCAACTTCCGGCCGGCTCCCGCTGGAGGCCGCGGCGGAGGTCGTGGCGGAGTCGGCGGCGGGACGGCGTTGCTCAGGGATGGCGTGGACGTGGACCGGTTCAAGGCCTACACGATCCCGGCCGAGCTGTCGGCGCTCGCGCCGAAGTTCACGCCGGTGATCGGTGCGACCGAGGCCGAGCTGGTGACGAAATTCAACGAACTGCTGGCCGACAACCTCTTCCTGGTCAAGACCGGCGCCGACGTGGCCAGGCTGCAGGCGGCGGCCAGGAAGCTGTTCGCCTCGAACGACGCGCTGATGGTGAACATCACCGCCGTCGAGAAGCTGATGGCGAAGCCTGCCGCGGCGGCGGACTCGACCGAGGGCAGGGCCCGCTCGCAAATCGTCAACCGGAACGTGCTCGAGATCCTCTACTCGGGCATCCTCGCGAATGCCGCCCCGGTCACGATGAACGGCGTCGTGTACCGCAGCGACAATCAGGGCAACACGTGGCAGGCGATGACCGAGTACCTGCTTCCGCCGGCGGCCGCGGCGGGTGGCGCGCGCGGCCAGGGCGGACCGGCGGGCGCACCGGCGGGCGGGCGCGGCGGCCCGCAGCTCGGCAGCGCCCAGGTCAACCAGACCGAGGGCGGGTACTACGGCCGCATCATCATCGACCCGAACGACGACAAGGTCCTCTACTGCGGCGACACCAATACCACGAAGTCGACCGACTCGGGCAAGACCTTCACCGCGACCGGCTGGGAACGGGGCAACAGCAGCACGCACGTCGATCACCGCGTGGTCTGGGTCGACCCGCTGAACTCGAAGCACATCCTGAGCGGCAACGACGGCGGGTCGTCGGAAAGCTGGGACGGCGGCGAGCACTGGAGACAGAGCAGCACGATCAACGCCCAGCAGTTCTACGACGTCTTCGTGGACAACCAGCAGCCCTACAACATCATGGGCGGCACGCAGGACAACGGCGCGTGGATCGGGCCCTCGCAGACCCGCAACGGCTATGGCATGTTCGCCGCCGACTGGCGCTACCTGCCGACCGGCGACGCCTTCTACGTGGTCCGCGACTGGTGGAACCCGGACTTCATCTACTACGAGAGCCAGTTCGGCGCCTCGAGCCGGATGATCCTGTCCGACCGGCCAGACCCAGTCGCTGGCGCCGCGGCCGGCCGCCGGTGAGCCGGCCCTGCGTTTCCAGTGGAACAACCCAATCGTGCTCTCCCCGCACAACCCGGGCGTCGTCTACCACGGCTCGCAGTACGTCTGGCGATCGATGAGCCACGGCGACACCGGCACGTTCGAGAGAATCAGCCCGGATCTGTCGAAGGCCGACCCGAAGAAGCTGGAAGAGGCCAGGAAGACGAACCTGCAGTGGGCGACTGTCTACACGATCTCCGAATCGCCGAAGAAGTTCGGCCTCCTGTGGGCCGGCACCGACGACGGGAATCTCTGGGTGACCCCGGATGGCGGCGTCAACTGGACGAACATCACGGCGCAGTTCTACGACGCGTCGTGCCGGCCGAAGTCCGGCGTCACCGGCGACCTCATCCCGTGCGACCGCTGGGTGAAGCGCGTCGTCGCCTCGGCGTTCGACCAGAACACGGCCTACGCCGCGTTCAGCGGCTACCGGACGCACAACGAGGACACGACGTACCTGTTCGTGACCAAGGACCTCGGCAAGACCTGGACGAACATCTCAGGCGGACTCAACAACCCGCTCTTCGACGTCGAGGAAGACCCGGACAACGCGAACGTGCTGTACATCGCGGGCGACGGCGGGATCAACGTGTCGATCGACCAGGGGAAGACATGGACGGCGTTCTCGACGTCGGCCCCGAACACGGTCGTTCGTGACATGGCGATCCAGAAGCGCGACCGCGAGATGGCGATTGGCACGTACGGCCGCGGCTTCTACGTCGTCGACATCGGCCCGATCAAGGAGTTCACGGCTGCGGTGTTCGACGAGGCGGCGCACCTGTTCGACCTGAAGGAGGCCATCAGCTGGCGCCGGTACGAGAACCGCGGCGACACGCTGGGCGAGCTGGCCAAGGCGGACAACCCGCCGGTGGGCCAGAACATCTACTACTACCTGAAAGCCGACGCGAAGGACGTCACGGTTACGATCAAGGACCTCGAAGGAACCCAGATCGCGCAACTCTCCCAGAGTTCGGCGGAAGCGCTGCGGCCAAACACGAGGAATGGGCTGCACAGGGTGTTCTGGGGTCTCAACCGGATCGGCGCGGCTGGCGGCGGTGGCGGGCGCGGCGGCGGAGGGGGCGGCGGCGGGCGCGGCGGCGGCGGGAACGTCGTCGAGCCGGGCATCTACAAGGTGACGCTGACGGTGGACGGCAAGGACGTGGCCACGAAGTCGATCAGGGTCAGTCCCGATCCGATGTTCAAGTAGGCGGAGGGCCGGGCGTCAGCTGCGGCTGAGAGCGATGGGGCGTCAGCCTACGGGCTGGCGCCCCTTTCGTATGCGCCTGCCTGTCGGGGCACGGCGCACCATTTCGCGCCCAAGACCGTTGGTCGAGCCAGAGCGGTCTTCACGAGCGCCAGCGATCCAGCGCGGCCGCGGCCAGCAGCACCCCGCCCTTGGCAATCATCTGGTCGTACGGACTCACGTTGTAGAGATTCAGGCCGTTGTTCAGTATCCCGATGAAGAAGGCGCCGGCCAGCGTGCCCCAGATCGAGCCGCGCCCGCCGAACAGGCTCGTGCCGCCGACGACCACGGCGGCCACAGCGTCGAGCTCGTAGAGCTCACCCGCCCGCGGGTAGCCGGCATTCAGCCGCGACGCCACGAGGACGCCGGCGAGCCCCGCGCTGAGGCCGCACAGCACGTACACCTTCACGAGCACGCGGTTGACCCGGATACCGGACAGCCACGCGGCTTCGCGGTTGCCGCCGGTCGCGTACACATGCCGGCCGAACGGCGTGCGCATCAGGAGCATCCACGACGCGGCGAACACGACGGCCATGACGACGGCCATCGACAGGCCCTGGCTGAACGGCGAAAACGACGCCGGCAATCCCGAAATCGTGCGCGCGTCGGTGTACTTGAACGCCGCGCCGCGCACCACGAGCATCATGGCGAGCGTGACGATGAAGGGCGGCACACGGATGGTCGTCACGACCAGCCCGTTGACGAGTCCGACGATCACGCCCACCGACAGGCCTACGCCCATCGACGCCCACAGGCCCCATCCGTGCACGAGCGCGTCGGCGCACAGCACGCCCGACAAACCGACGACCGATCCCACCGACAGATCGATGCCGGCAGTGAGGATCGCGAACGTCATGCCGGCGGCGATGATGGCGGGAAACGCGTTCTGGCGGAGGACGTTGGCGAAGTTGTCCGGCGTGAAGAACGCCGGCGCGGCGAGCCCGAGAATCAGGCACTCAGCGGCGAGCGCGATGAAGATCGCGTAGTCGGACAGGACGCGCCTGATCTTCATGCCGCCTCCCGCGTCGCGAGCGCCATCACGGCCTCCGGCGTTGCCTGCGCCCGCGACAGCTCGCCCGTCACACGCCCCTCGCGCATGACGACGACGCGATCCGACATGCCGAGCAGCTCCGGCAGATCGGACGAAATCATGACGATCGCGAGACCCTCAGCGGTGAGGCGATTCATCAATTGATAGATATCCGCGCGCGCGCCGACGTCCACGCCGCGGGTCGGCTCGTCGAGGATGACGACCCGTGGCCGCGTAAGCAGGAAGCGCGCGAGCAACAGCTTCTGCTGGTTGCCGCCGGAGAGCGTCGCGGCCGGCTGGGTCAGACTGGCGGCGCGCACGTCGAAATCGCGCGCGGCCCTGGCCGCCCCGTCCCGCTCGCGCCTGACGTTCAACAGCCCACCGCGCCGGTACTCGCCCAGGTTCGACAGCGTCAGATTCGCGCCGGCCGACATCAGCGGCAGGATGCCGAGCCCCTTGCGGTCCTCGGTCAGGTACGCCAGGCCGCGACTGACGGCCTCCGCGGGCGACGTGAAATGAACGGGCTCGCCGCCGAATCGCACGTCACCGCGCGCGGCCAACGCGCCCGCCAGGGCCAGGCCGGCCGACGACCGTCCCGCGCCCACGAGGCCGGCCAGCCCGAGAATCTCGCCCGCCCGGACCGAGAACGACACATCGTGGAATCGCGGCGGCGCCGACAGGTGCGCGACGTCGAGGACGACGTCCCCAGGCGCGGCCTCACGAGGCGGAAACTCCTCGGACACATCGCGGCCCACCATCCAGCGAATGAGCTGCTTCCGATCGAGGCCGGCCGCCGGAGCGGACGCGACGCGCCGGCCGTCGCGCAGCACGGTCACGCGATCCGCAATCGCGAAGATTTCCTCGAATCGATGCGAAATGTAGATCAGCCCGAGGCCGCGCTCCCGCAGGCGTCGCATCACGGCGAGCAGCCGATCGACTTCGCGGCCGGAGAGACTGGCGGACGGCTCGTCGAACACGAGCACCTTGGCCTCGCCGACGAGCGCGCGCGCGATCTCCACCATCTGCTGCTGGGCCACGCTCAGGCTTCGCACGGGCGCGTGGGCGGCCATGTCCGCGCCGAGCTCGTCCAGCACCCGTTGAACGTCGCGGGCCATCTCGGACCGGCGAAGAAACGGCCGCGCGCGCTCGCGGCCGAGGAAGATATTGTCAGCGACGCTGAGTTCGGGCACGAGCGTGAATTCCTGGTAGACGAGGCTCAGGCCGCGATCGCGCACCGCGAGGGGGTCTCCGGCCGGCAGCGGCGCGTCATCCAGTTCGACCGTGCCGGCATCGGGCCGCACCGCGCCGCCGAGCAGCTTGATCAGCGTGGACTTGCCTGCGCCGTTTTCGCCGACCAGCGCGTGGACTTCGCCGCGCGCCAGATCGAAGTCCACGGCGTCGAGGACGCGCACGCCGCCGTAGGATTTCGTCAGGCCGCTAGCGGCAAGCAACGGCATTCACTTGCTCTTGCCGTCCCAGATGCCGACGTCAATGGACTTGATCGCCGGCACGGCCTCGCCCGCCAGGTGCCGGGCGATGAGATCGATCGCCGTCTTGCCGATCATCTCCGGATACTGAATGACGTCGGCCTTGAGCGGCCCGCCCTTCCGGATCGCCGCCTGCGCCTCGTCGGTCGCGTCGTAGCCGACGACCACGATGTCCTTGCGCCCGGCGGCTTCGATGACGCCGGCGGCGCCGAGCGCCGAGTCGTCATTGATGCCGAAGACGCCGGCGAGATCGCGGTGCGCCTGCAGCATGTCTTCCATGATCTGGGTCGCCTTCGCGCGCTGCCCGTCGCTCGAGAGCTTCGCGACGATCGTGATGCCAGGATAGGCCTTCAAGCCCTCTTCAAACCCCTTCACGCGATCCTGCACGGAGGCCACCGTCGGATGATCGATCACCAGCACTTTCCCCTTGCCGCCGATGAGCGCGGCCAGCGACTCGGCCGCCAGGCGGCCGCCCTGCACGTTGTCGCTCGCCACGTGCGACACGATCTTGCCGCCGTGCGCCGCGATATCCGCGGTGAACACCGGGATGCCGGCCTGCTCGGCGCGCGCCAGCGCCGGGACGATCGCGTTGGAGTCGCACGGCGCCGCAAGAATCGCCGCCACGCGCTGCGCGACGAAGTCCTCGATCTGCGACGCCTGCTTCGTGGGATCCATCTCGCACGCGACGACGACGAGGTCGAGCCCCTTCGCCGCGGCTTCCTCGCGCAGGCCCGCCTCGAGCGCCTTGTAGAAGGCGTGCGTGTTGGTGAGCAGGGTCACGCCGACGACCTTCCTTGCCGGTGCGCCCGATTCGGACCCGGATCGGCCGCAGCCGACCGCCAGCGACGCACAGACCGCGCCGGCCACCAACCCCATGGCAACGCGGCGCCAGCCGCGCGAATCGTCCAGTCTCAAGTGAATCCTCTCTTCCGTAGGCCGGGCCTTCAGGCCCGGCGCGATCGGCGGGGCTGAAGCCCCGCCCCACATCTGATCCATCTACCGTTTCACCGGTGGCGGCGGCACGACGAGCCGGTCGGGATACTCCGCCATGTACAACGCGCCCGCCGGCGTGGCGCGCGGCCCTTCGTTCACCACCGTCACCGCCAGAATGCGGATCTTGTCGTTCGAGGGCAGCCGGATCTCCTTCGTGCCGGCCGGCAGATCGATGCCGTAGGCGAACAGGTAGCTCGGCACGGAGACCTCGTTGCCCGCCGGATCGTGCCGGTGCGTCCCGATCCACGCGATTTCATCGCGCTTCACGAATGCCGGGCGGATCTGATCGATGCCCTTCACCACGCCTGTCCGCGGATCCCATTCCACCACCAGCCCCGCCTGAATCTCCTGCTGCGACGGGTTCGATCGGCCGCCGCCTGGCACGAACGGTTCCTGCAGCGCCGGCGCGTTGCCTTTGAGCCGGCTCCACCACTGCCCCACCGGCCCCTGCCATTCGCGGACGTTGATCGTGCGGGTCGCCGCGCCCACAGCGATCGTGGCCGTCACGTCGGCGCCGACCGACGCGGCGATCACATACACGCGGTTGTACGACCCTGCGGGAACCGCGAGCGCCTGGCCGTTCGGCACGAGCACGTTCCTGGCCGCCGGCGCCGATGATCCGAAGGAGAACGGAATGCCGTCCAACGCCAACGTCGCCGGCAGCAACTCGCCGGCCAGGGTGTGCTTCTGGCCGTCGAAATCGCCGTCCGCGCGCGCGGCGTCCGTGGACAGGCCGTCCAGGTTGAACGGCAGCGCGATCGACGCGCTCGCAGCAGCCGCGGGCCTGGGCACGTTCAGCATCGTGCTGGCCGCCGCACCGCCGCGACCGGCGCCACCGGCACGGCCGGCGGCCTGCGCCGCGGCCGCTTGGGCGGCGGCGTACGCCTGCGCCGTGGCCACGGCTTCCCACGCGGTCTGCAACTTCAGCGCGATCGTGCGCGGCTGATACGGCTTCAGATCGATCGTGAACGTGGTCGGTCCCGGCGCCGGCGGCATGGGCGCCGCACCCGCCGCCCCGGCACCGCGGCCCGCCGCCGCGCCACCGCCAGCCCCGCCGCCGCGCTGGCCGCCGATGGCGAACGGTCCAATCTCCTCTTCAGCAGCGTTCACTTCGCGCGCCCCGAGAATCGGCACGCCCAGACGCACGGTGACGCCATTCGCCGGCCGGCCGTAGCGCTCCTGGAACCGCACGATGACCTCGTCGGAATCCTCAGCCTTCTTCATGGCGATGATGGCCACCTGGCCCGACACGTCGCCGAGCAGCGCGCCGCCCGACGGCGCGGCAATCCACGCCATCGAGTACGACCGGCCGAGGACGCCCGCATGCGCGGTCGTCTGAAACGCCAGCAGCGGCTGATTGAGTTGCGCCGCCTTCACCGGAATGCGCCCCTGGCGCCAGTCGCCGGAATGGCCCGCGATCGAGAACACGACGCGGTGATGGCCGAGATCGTTGCTGCTCTGGTAGGTGTAGCCGGTGGTCGGCCGCGGCGTGTGCAGCAGCGTCAGGCGCAGCGTGCTGTCGTTGGGCTTGTCCCAGCCATAGCGGCTGTCGTTGATCACGGCGGCGCCGAACGTGCCGCTCGCGTCATCGATGCCCGCCCAGCGCTGTGCCGGCACTTCGTACATGTCCGGCACGTTGTTGCCGCGCTCGATCGTGCCGAGCCCGAGGTCGTAGGTCGCCTTGGGATTCGACGCCGTGAACGGGAACGACGCCTTGAGCAAGGAATTGGGCGAGCGCCAGTCGATGAGGTTCTCGACATCCACGCGGTCGGCGCCCTGCGCCAGCCGTACGCGCTGGACGAACGTGGAGCCGGCCGCCTTGCGCGTGATTTCCACGGCCACCCGCGCGGGTCCGCGCTCGATCACTTTGATCGTCGGATTGGAGACGTATTCGCGCGCGGGCGCCTGGACAACGTCGTACAACACTTCCCAGGCCGGCCACGACGGCGACGGGTTGTCGCGCAACTCGAGCATGATCGGCGCCTTGAGCAACTCGTGCTTCGCGTCCTTGTCGTAGATGGACGCGATGTCGCCGTTCTGATCGATCTTCACGCTGATGCGGTTGTTCTCGAGCGATGTCGTCGTGACCTTCAGCGCGGTCTCCGGCGCGGCGGCGGCGGCGCTCACCGTGAACACGCGATAGCCCAGCGACGGCACGGTGCCCAGGAACACGATGCGCGTGCCGGCGTCCGCGGCGCCGACCACCTGCGCGGGCACGGCCTCGCCCGTCGCGGTGTCCACGACCTGCACGGCCGCCGCGCCCAGCGGCAATTTCACGACCGCGTCGATCGCCTCGGTGCGTTCCATCGACACGGGGTTGTAGACGACGAGCGGCACGCCGGTGCCGGTGGTGTCGAGCAAGCCCGACACGGCGCTGGTGGCGTGCGTCAGGACGCCGGCAAACTGGTTCAACGACGCCAGCTGGTCGTTCCAGGAGAACTGGTACGCCTGCGGCAGGCTCGTGCCGGTCAGGTCGTCATGGAACTGGTGCCACAGGAACTGGATCCACGCGCCGCGCAGCCGCTCGGCCGGATAGACCGCGCCGGCGAGCCACCCGGCCGCGACGCTGGCCTTCTCGGCCGCCTCGGCCAGGATCTCATTCGCGCGATTGAACGTCTTCATCGCCGACTGGGACGTGTAGCAGCCCGTACCGTGCGTCTTCAGGATCAGTTCGTCGTTGTAGACCGGCAGCAAGGCCCTGGCTTCGGGCGTCAGGTCCCTCGCCAGCTGATCGGGCGAGGTGTTGCGGATCTCGAGGTTCGGATCCGGGCTGCTCAGCGCCTTCTGCAGGAACTGCACGGACGCTTCCGTGGGCGCGCCGCCGGTGTCGCCCGTGCCGAAGTAGCGAAACTCCACACGACGGCCGTCGATCAGGGTCGGATCGTTGAGCCACGGCGGTCCGCCCGCGCGTCCGCCGTTCGTCGACGCGGGCGTGAGGTCCTCGCGAATCTGCGACGTATAGCTGCCCGGGTTGAGCAACGCGAGGATTTCGCTGCCGTCCACGCCCTTCCACCGGCCGATTGGAAACGGAATCGGCCGGCCCCAGGTGAGTTTCTGGGTGGAGAACGAGTTGATGCCGGAATGCGCCGCGATTGACGGCAGGGCGAACCCGAAGCCGAAGGAGTCGGGCAGGTACACGTCGCGCGATGTCTTGCCGTTGAACTCCTGCCGATAGAAGCGCTGGCCGTACAGCGCGTTCCGGAACAGCGACTCGGGCGACGGCATGTTGGGATCGACGGCATTGATCCACGATCCCGCGAGGCGCCAGCGCCCGTCGGCGACGTACTTCTGCAGGCGGGACCATTCTTCCGGGTAGTACTCCTTGATCCACATGTAATGGATCACGCCCTCCCACGAGAACACGTAGTTGGGGTACTTCTCGAAGAAGTCGAAGTTGGTGCGGAACGTCTTGGGGAGGTAGTCGCGAATCGTATCCTGAACGGTCCAGTTCCACTGGGTATCCAGATGCGCCGTGGCTACGATGTACAGCCGCATCGGCGGCGCCTGTCCCTGCGTGCGCACGGGCGCCAGCCCGGCCGTCACACCCACCAGAACGATCACGGCCAGCCACAACTTCTTCATGACGGTGCTCCAACCTGCCTCATCCGCCGGGCCGAGGCTGCCCGGATGCTAACTCAAATCCACTTCCGCCGCAGCAGCCACATCTTCACGACCTGCGTCAGCACCACGTAGCACGAGCAGCGTCAGCGCCAGCAGCGGCCAGTACAGCGGCGGCAGCGGCGTGAAGCCCAGGTAGCGTGCCCAGCGGCGTGAACGGGATGGCGATGCCGATCGCCATGATGAGCAGACGTCATCACCAGCAGCGGCCAGGACGACCGGCTCTGCAGGAACGGGATCTTGTTGGTGCGGATGATGTGGATGATGAGCGTCTGCGTCAGCAGGCTCTCGACGAACCAGCCGGTCTGGAACAGGCTCGCGCTGTGCGCCGCGGCCTCCGGCGTCGAGACGTCCCAGCAGTTGAAGACGTACAGCATCATGAGATACGTCGTGTAGTCGAAGATCGACGAGCACGGGCCGATGAAGACGATGAAGCGGGTCAGCTGCTTGATGTCCCACGGGCGCGGCTTCTCGATCTGCTCGGGGTCGACGGCGTCGGTCGGGATGGCGGTCTGGCCGATGTCGTAGAGCAGGTTGTTGGCGAGGATCTGGATCGGGCGCATCGGCAGGAACGGCACGAAGACGCTCGCCCCCAGCACGCTGAACATGTTGCCGAAGTTGCTGCGACGCGCCCATGCGGACGTACTTGAGGATGTTCGCGAAGACCTTGCGCCCTTCGACGCACGCCCTCGTCCAGCACCAGCAGCGACTTCTCGAGCAGGATCATGTCGGCCGACTCTTTGGCGATGTCGACGGCGGTGTCGACGCTGATGCCGACGTCGGCGGCGTGCAGCGCCGGCGCGTCGTTGATGCCGTCGCCCATGAAGCCGACGGTGTGCTTGCGCGACTGCAGGGCCTTGATGATCCGCTGCTTGTGCGCGGGCGAGACGCGGGCGAACAGCGTGGTCTTCTCGGCGGCGTCGGCGAGCTGCGTCGTCGGTCATCGTCTCGACGTCGCTCGCCGAGCAGCACGAACTCGGTCGCCAGCCCGACCTCCTTGCAGATCTTGCGGGCGACCAGATCGTTGTCGCCGGTGACGACCTTGACCGCGACGCCGTGGCCCTGCAGCGCCTTGATCGCCGCCGTGGCGGTCTCCTTCGGCGGATCGAGGAACGCGACGTAGCCGTTAGGATCAGGTCGCACTCGTCGGCCTTGGCGTAGGGCGTGGCGTCGCCCGCGACGACGCCGCGCGGCTCGATGTCCTTGCTGGCGATGGCCAGCACGCGGAAGCCGTCGGCGCTGAGCCGCTCGTACTCCTTCTTCAGCTCCTCGATGTGCTGCGTGGTCCATCGGCAAGAGCTCGCCGTCGAGCTCGAAGTTCGCGCAGCGCGGGAAGATCGCCTCGGGCGCTCCCTTGCTGATGATGCGGTCCTTGCCCTTCCGGCGTGCGGACGACGACCGACATGATGCGGCGCTGGAAGTCGAAGGGGATCTCGTCGACCTTGGCGTACTCGGGGATCTTGGCGTGCGCGTGGGTCTCCGTGTGCGCGAGCACCGCGCGGTCGAGGACGTTCTTCAAGCCCGGTCTGGAAGTGGCTGTTCATGTACGCCAGCGCGAGCACGCCGTCGTCCTCCTGCAGCGCCACGTCGCAGTGCCGCTCGAGGATGACCTGGTCCATCGTCAGCGTGCCGGTCTTGTCGGTGCAGAGCACGTCCATCGCGCCGAGGTTCTGGATGGCGTTGATGCCGCTTGACGATGACCTTCTTGCGGCTCATCGCGACCGCGCCCTTGGAGAGGCAGACCGTCACGATCATCGGCAGCATCTCGGGCGTCAGGCCGACGGCCACGGCGACGCGCGAAGAAGAAGGCCTCGCCCCAGTTGCCCTTGGTCAGGCCGTTGATGACGAAGACCAGCGGCACCATCACGAGCATGAAGCGCAGCATCAGCCAGGTGAACTGGGCGATGCCGCTGATCGAACGCCGTCTGCGTCGGTCGCTGCCGACAGCGACTGCGGCCATGCCGCCGAGGTAGGTGTCCTTGCCGGTGGCGACGACGACCGCGGTCGCCGAGCCGCTCTCGACGCTGGTGCCGAGGAACGCGATGCTCGTCAGCTCGATCGGGCCGTCGCGCCGGCCGCGGCGTTCTTCTCGACGTCGAACTTCTCGACCGGGAAGCTCTCGCCGGTGAGCGAGCCCTGGATCACGAACAGATCCTTGGCCTGGACGATGCGCACGTCGCCGGGGATCATGTCGCCCGCGGCGAGCTGGACGACGTCGCCGGGAACGAGTTGCGAGACGGCGATCTCCTGCGGCGTGCCGTCGCGGAGCACGGTGGCGGTGACCGAGATCATGGCCTTGAGCTTGGCGGCCGCGCTGTCGGCCTTGGCCTCCTGGATCAGCTTCAGGCCGACGCTCAGGACGATCATCAGCGACATCATCGAGTCCCGCCCGCGCGTCGCCGGTGGCGAACGAGATCGTCGCGAGCACCGCGAGCAGGATCACCAGCGGGTTGAGCACCGCATGCCAGAACAGGAGCCCCAGGCTCGGCCGCTGGTCGTTCGCGAGCACGTTGGGGCCGTGGTCGCGCGAGGCGCGCGGCGGCCTCGTCGGGCGTCAGTCCCTCGGGGCGCGTCTTCAGGCGCGCGTAGACGCCTGCCGCATCGCGTGCGGCCGCCTGCACGGCGAGCGCGGAGACCCGGATCGCCGGGGCCCCATGCTGGTGGGACGAGAGCAGACGCTTGGGCAGGACGGCAATCGACATGTCGATGCACCACCTCCGGCCGGCGTGCGGGGTGCGCTACGTAGCCGGCGGGCTTCAGCCCGCCGGACGCGCGGTGGGCTGAAGCCCACCGCCTACTGCAGCACACAATTCCTACGCGCTCGTCCGGAGCTTGCTGCGCCAGTAGCCGTAGGTGAAGTACAGCACGAGGCCAATCGCCAGCCACAGGCCGAACCGTTCCCAGGCCTGTTTCGGCAGCCCGTACATCACGAACGCGCACGCGGCCATGCCGCCCGGCGCGATGACCCACACGAACGGCACCTTGAACGGCCGGTGCCGGCCCGGGTCCTTGACGCGCAGCATCAGCACGCCGCCGCAGACCAGCACGAAGGCGAACAACGTGCCGATGTTGGTCAGGTCGTACGTCTCGGCCGCGTCCCCAATCGCCGACGCGAGCGCGACGATGACGCCCGTGACGACAGTCGTCGTGGACGGAATCCGGGTCTTCTTGTTCACGCGCGCGGCCCACTTCGGGAGCAGGCCGTCGCGGGCCATCGCGAAGAAGATGCGCGGCTGGCCGTACCTGAAACACCAGCAACACGGCCGACAGCGACACGACCGCACCCAGCGCGACGATCCAGCCGACGCCGGAGAAGCCGGCCAGATTCAGCGCGTGCGCCAGCGGATCGGCCACGCCCAGTTCTTTGGTCGGCACCATGCCCGCAAGGACGAAACCGACCAGCACGTAGATAACCGTGCAAATCGCGAGGCCGCCCAGGATGCCAATGGGCAGGTTGCGCTGCGGATTCTTCGTCTCCTCGGCCGCGGTGGAAATCGCGTCGAAGCCGATGTAGGCAAAGAACACGATCGCGGCGCCCTGATGGATGCCCCGGAACCCATTTGGCGCAAACGGCGTGTAGTTGTCCCAGTTGAGGTGGGTCAATCCGACGGCACAGAACAGGGCCAGCGCCGCCAGCTTGACGATCACCATGATCGTGTTGGCCTTCGAACTCTCGCGGGCGCCGCGCAGCAGCAGCCACGTGACGAACATCACGATCAAGAAGGCCGGGAAGTTGATGAGCACCGGGACGCCGGCCAGCCGCGGCGCCGTGTCCAGCAGACCGTGCACGGCCGGATCGCTGCTGAGCAGCGCGGTGCGATACCCCGTGGAGAGCCAGGACGGCAGATGGACGCCGACGCCGGCGAGCAGCGTCTTGACGTAGTCGCCCCAGCTGATCGCGACCGCGACGTTACCCACGGCGTATTCCAGGATCAGGTCCCAGCCGATGATCCAGGCCACCAGTTCGCCCAGCGTCGCATAGGAGTACGCGTAGGCGCTGCCGGCCTGGGGAATCATCGCCGCGAGTTCGGCGTAGCACAGCGCCGCGAGTGCGCAGGCGCCGCCCAGAAGAATGAACGAGAAGATCAGCGCGGGGCCGGCGCCGTAGCGGATGACTTCGCCGTTCGGGCCGACCTGCCCGGCCGCAGCCGTGCCGATCGCGCCGAAGATCCCGGCGCCGATGACGGCGCCGATCGCCAGCATGATGAGATCGCCGGCGCCCAACACCCGTTTCAGCGCATGCTCGCCGCCCTCGGTTTCGCTGAGGATCGCGTCGAGCGGTTTGACCCGCAGCACACTCATGGAACCCCCACGGACATGAAGTGTAACTGGAGAACGACGGGAACTGGAGAACGATCGAACACATCCCTCATTCCAGCCGCAGCGACTCCAGCGGGCTGACCGACGCCGCGCGGCGCGCGGGCACCCAGGCGGCTGCCGCCGCCACGACGAACAGCGCGGCGGCCATGGCCGCGAACGTCGTGACGTCCAGCGGCGGCGTGTCGTAGAGCAGGCCGCCCAGGAATCGCGTCAGGGCCACGGCGCCACCCACCCCGACCACGAGCCCCACGCCGACGATCGCGAGGCCCTGACCGACGATGGCTCGCATCAGTCGCGCCGGGTCCGCACCCAGCGCGAGCCGAACGCCAATCTCCCGCACGCGCAGAGTCACGGTGTAGGACAGCAAGCCGTACAGGCCGACCATCCCGAGCACGAGCGCCACCGCGGCGGCGATCCCCAGCGTGAGCATCGTGAACGTGAACGGGACGATCGAACGCGCCACGATCTCGTCCATGGTCTGCACGACGGCCACCGGCAGGCGCGGATCGATCGCCCAGACGGCGGCCCGCGCGGCCACCGCGTTCTGCGTGGCGCGCGGGCCGCGCATCACGTAGGTCAGTGACCGCGCGTCGTCTCCAAACAGCGCGCCGAGGCCGAAATACACGGCCAGCGGCGGATCGCGGCGGAACCCCTCGTGCCGCTCCGAGCTCACGACGCCCACGACGGAGTACCAAAGGGGAGCCCCGGCCGCATCCGCGGCCCCGCTCGGACGCAGCCGTTTGCCGATCGGATCGACGCCGGGCCAGAGCGTGTCGGCGAGCGCCTGGTTCACGAGCACGTCGCGCCCCCCCCGGACGAGATCCCGTCGATCGAACGTCCGGCCTTGCAGCAGGCGGAGTCTCATCGCTTCGACGTACCCGGGGGCGGCGAACTTGTAGCGAAGGAGGGGCGGCAACTGCCCCGCAGGTGTCGGACTGCCGTCGATGTCAAACGCGGTGCCCGACATGTTGATCGCCATCGGCACCCTCGACGCCGCGCCCGCCACCTCCACGCCCGGCAGCGCCGCGATCCGCTCGAGCAGGCGCGCCTCGAACTCCAGCACGTGCGGCAGATTCGGGTAGCTCGAGCGCGGCAGCGCCACTCGGAACGTGAGCACGCCGGCCGGATCGAAGCCGAGATCGGCGTCCAGCATCCGCGAGAAACTGCGGACCAGCAGCCCCGACCCGACCAGGAGCACGAGCGTCATCGCCGTCTGGACGACCACGAGCACGCGCCGTCCGCGATGCCGGACGCGGTCGGCGGAAGAACCCCGCCCGCCCTGCCGGAGGGCGCCCAGCGCGGCCGCTCGCGTGTAGCGCACGGCCGGCACGATGCCGAACATCAACGCCGCCAGCGCCGTGGCCCCGGCCGCCACCAGGAGCACCGCGGCATCGATCCCGACGAGGTTCAGCCGCGGAATGGTGGCCGGCGCCGCGCGCATCAGGGCCGGCACCGACACGCTTGCCATCAGGACGCCGAGGCCGCCGCCGATGACGGCCAGGACGAGCGCCTCGACGAGCTGCGTGCGCACGAGTGCCGCGCGCGTGGCCCCGAGCGCCGCGCGGACCGCCATCTCACGCTGGCGGCCTTCGGCGCGAATGAGGCAGAGATTCGCGACGTTGACACACGCAATCAGCAGGATGAATCCGACAGTGCCGAGCAGGATCCACAGCGGCCGCTGCACGTCGCCGATGACATCGTCGCGCACGGGGTGCACGACGACGCGGTAGCGGCCTTGGGTGAGAAACGCCTGGTACCCCTGCCCCTGCAGGCCCTCCAGGAGCCGGCTCACGAGCGGCACGAACTCCGCCTCGGCCGCCGCGGGGCTGATGCCGGGCTTCAACCGCGCGGAGACCGGCCAGCCGAAGGTCCCGGTCGGCGGCCGGTCGGGGTCGAGGCGCGCGGGCAACCAGGCGTCGGGCGACCCGTTCTCGTCCAGCGCGCGCGGGAGGACGCCGATGATCGTGGCGGGTTCGCCGTCGAACTGCACGGACCTCCCGATGACGCCGCGATCACCGCCAAACCGTCGCTGCCACAGCCGATGGCTGATGACCGCGACCAGGGGCGCGCCAGGCACGTCGTGCGCGGCCGCATACAACTGCCCGATCGCCGGTGCAATGCCGAACGTGCTGAAGTACGTGAACGTCGTTTCGGCGACGGACACGACTTCGGGATCGGCGGCTTCCGTGAGATTGGCGTCGCGGCGCCGAAACACGGTCATGTCCTCGAATGACCGGGCCTCGCGGCGGAAAAAGTAATAGAGGTCCGGGGACAGGGGAAACTGGTTGAGGCTGAGACCCGGCGGCGTTGCTCCAGAGGTTCACGAGCCGGCCGGATTCGGCGAACGGCAGCGGCTTCAGCAGCACCCCGTTCACGACGCTGAAGATGGCTGTGACCGAGCCGATGCCGAGCGCGAGCGTGAACGCCGCCACGCCCGTGAATCGCGGCTGTTTCAGCAGGCCGCGAACCGCCAATCGCACGTCGGCCCAAATGGAACGCATCATGAACGTCTCTGCGACGGACGTGCAGTAGGCGGCCCTTGGGCCGCCGCGCGCGTCCGGCGGGCTAAAGCCCGCCGGCTACTGCGGCACGCGGCTACCGAGCCAGCAGTTCGTTGACCTTCTTCATCACCTCGAACGCGTCGGCGACGTAGAGCACGTCGGCCTTGCCCTGCGCCCAGCCGCAGTTCGGGATTGAGGTTGACCGCGCGGCGCTCGGTGATGAAGCGCCAGCCGACCACGTGCGGTTCCTCGCCGTGGCAGCAGGTCGCGAGGCCCTTCCGGTGGCGCGGGGTCGAGCCGGTCTGGCCGACCTGGTTGAGGTGCGTCATGAACGGCAGCACGGCCTGGCCTTCGCCGCTCAGGTCGACCAGCGACTTGCTGCCGCCGAGCGAGGCCTGCGCGCCGCGCAGGAAGCCGAGGATCAGCGCTTCGGCCTCCGGCACGTGCGTCTGGCCGTCGGCCTGCTTCTTGGTCCAGCCGGCGCCGGCGACGAACAGCAGCGTCCGCGTCGGGGCGGATCGTCTGCTCGCCCGTCGCCGGCGCGCGCGACCCCGATGACGCGCGTGCGCATCGTCCGGCAGCGTCGACGGCCACGGCTTCGACCGTCGGCCGCGGCCGCGCGCGCCGGCCCACGGCTCGTGCGTGCCGGGCTCGACGCGAGGATCCACGGGCGCTCGGTGCGCGTGACGTCACGCCTTCCATGCGCTGCCGGTAGTACCAGCGCGCGACCGACACGGCCCCCGCGTCGGCCACGATGCGCGTGACGTGCGTGTCGACGCGGCCGCCCAGGCGCTGGGCGACGCCCGGCCAGCACGCGCAGCCAGCGCGACGTGCCGGCGGCGACGCACGATGATCGCGCGCCGGCCGCGCGGCACGAGCGCCTCGGCGGCCGCGGCATCGGTGGCGTAGCGCGACGTCGGCGAACTCCGCGCCGCTCACGCCAAGCACGCGCGCCGCGCCGCACGCCGGCGACCGACGGCCGCCGCCGCGGCGACGTCCGCGCCGACCAGGCCGACGGCGAACGGCGCGCCCAGCTGCTGCCGCGAGCGCCGGCGCCGGCCGTCAGCGCTTCGAGCGCCGGCTTCGGCCAGCGCGCCGTCGGCTTCCACATGGGCCAGAGTACCAGGACGCTCATTGCCGCGATCCACTCCACGATCTCCTGCGCGATCTCGTCCGGCGACAGGTCTTTCACGACGCGCGTCTCGCGCCGCTGCGTCGGCACCGCCGCGCTCGCGAACGCGCCGCCCATCGGCGACCGGCGCCGGCTTGGCCTTCTGCAGCGCCGGCATGAGCGTGCGCATGTTCGCCATGCCGACCTGCGGGTTGTTCGGCGGCTCGGGCAGGTGGCCGGTCGCCCAGCCGAGCACGCGCGGGCGGCCCGGCGCACACCGACACCTGGTGCCGCCCGCCCTCGATGCGCTCGAGGATCTCGCAACGCGCCGTCGGCGCCGACCGTCAGCTCGTCGACGCCCTGGAACTGATCGGTGATGCCGAGCCGCTCGCCGACCATCTGCATCGTGGCGCCGGCGCCGCGCGACGCCGACTCCCAGCCGCCGAACACCAGCAGCCGCGACCGGTCGAGCCCGGGAATCGCGTCGATGGCGTCGGCCAGCGCCGCGGCCGTCGCGCGCCGCGTCGGTGAAACCGCTGGCCGGCCGTCGAGCGCGACCAGCTCGAACGGCACCTTCTGCGCGACGGTCATCATCACCTGCTGCAGCTTGGCCTTCGGCGCCGAGGCTGACGAGCCAGACCTTGCTGCCCGGCGTGCGCCTTCGCGAGGTTGCGCGGCCTCGTACAGCGCGTGGCCGGCCCAGGGATCGAGCACGGCGGGCAGCATCGTCTCGTTCTTCAGCCCGGGCCCGGCCGGCCCCATCACCGGCTCGAGCGGTCTGCAGCGGGTCGGGCACGATGCCGCCGCAGACGACGATGTGAAACAGCCTGTGCTCATTCGTCGGCTTCCGCTCCGTGAACTCAGTTCTCCGTCAATTCTCCGCCGAATGCAGCCCGCCGGCGCCGGCGCGGAACTCGAGGTTCGCGCGGCCCGTGGCTCGCCCGGAAGCGGCCGCGTCGCAGTTCCAAGGCAGGCGCCGCAGTGGACGCACTTCTCGCGGTCGAAGCCGGCACGCCGCCTCCGGCGCCGGACGTGATCGCCTGGCCCGAGCACATCTCGACGCAGAGCTGCGTCTCGGCACGTGCCGCAGAGCGCGTCGGTCGTGGAAGACGCACGTGATCCGCGTAGCCCGGCGGCGCCTGCACCTTGCCGCCCATCAGCAGCGCGTCCTGGTGCGTCACCAGCAGCTGGCCGTCGTACGGGATCGCCGGCCAGCCCGCGCGATCCATCAACGCGTCGTGCAGCGGGCTGCCCGTCGGCGTCGCACTCGTCGCGGATGCGCGCGATCTCGTCGGCGGGAATGCGGCCCGCGAAGTACTCCTCGAGCGACGGCAGCGCGCTCGACGTGCCGCGCGGCCCGGCAGGCCGGACAGCGCGCCGCCGGTCAGCCCGGCGAGGCCCATGCCGATCAGGCCCGCGATCACGCCGCGCTGGAAGCCGTCGCGCGCGCCGTTCGGCGACGCGCCCTTCCTGCTCGACCCAGCTCGCGCGCCGGCGCGCGACGTAGGTCGCGCTCGAGGTTCTCCCGCGTGAACGGCTCGCCCGGCTGCGAGCAGCTCGATCACCGCCTCGGCGAGCAGCACGCCCGTCGTCCAGGCCTCGTCCACGCCGGAGCCGGTCAGCACGTTCGTGCTGCCCGAGCCCTCGCCGATGCGCGCGTAGCCGTCGCCGGCCAGGTGCGGCTCGCCGCGCCTGCCCGATTCCTGCAGCGACTTGGCGCCCCACGAGCGCAGCGTGCCGCCCTCGAGCCAGCCGCCAGAGGTACGGGATGCAGCATCCAGTGCTGCAGGTAGCGGTACGCGGTGCGCACCGGGCTGTCGAACCACGACGGCACGAAGATGCCGAGCGACGCCGTGCGCGGCGCGATGCACGTAGAGGAAGCCGAAGATCTCCGGCTCCGGGAAAGCCGAAGCGTGTGGAGGACCGTGCCCGGCTCGAGTTCCGACGTCCTCGCGGCAGGTCCACGACCATCTTCATGCCGACCGCCCATCGTCGCGCACGTGGCCCTCGGGCAGGCCGAAGTCGTCGTCGAGCGCGCGGCCCGACCGCGCCGACCGGGCCGTCGCCCACCACGGTCAGCGCGGCGCGGACGTCCATGCCCGGCATGTAGCCGGCGTCGGGCTCGCCGCGCGGGTTCGTGCCCTGGTCGACCAGCCGAACGCCGCCGACACGCGATCGCCCTCGATCAGCGGCTCGGCCACCGGCGACGCCGGCCAGACCTGCGACGGCGCCGGTCGCCATGACCTGGCCGCCGACCCACTGGCTGAACTGCCCGAGCGAGAACACGAAGCCGTCGTGCTTGTGGAGGAAGGCCGGGACGAACGGCAGCTCGACGCGCGTGGCGATCGATCAGCAGCCGCCGGTCGCGCGCAGCAATCCGTCGATCGAGCCGCAGCGGCCGCGACCGCCGGCTCGCGCCGATCGGATCGAGCAGGTAGACCAGCGACTCGTCGCGTGACCGGCGTCGCCAGCGGGATCTCGGCGGGTCGAAGGTCGGGAACGACGCGCGGATGCCGCGCGCGCGCGTGACCACGCCCGAGACGCCGAAGCCGATGTCGTCGGCGCGCTCGAAGCAGAGCACCTGCAGCGGCAGGCCGGGCGCGACGCGGCTCTCGAGGCGCGGCGTGCCGTCCTCGTTCGTCAGCGCGCGGCCAGCGTGGTGAGAAAGCCGCCGGTCGCCGGGCCGAAGCCCACGCACACGATGTCCACGTCCATGACCGTGCGCTCGTCGGCCGGCCGCGTCATCAGGCTGGGTAATCGAGCGCCTCCGGAATCATCACGTGCGTGAGCGCCTCGGCGGCGCGGTCCTTCGCCAGCCGCGAGCCGGTCAGGCAGCCGTCCAGTCGCGACGCGCAGCGCGCAGGAACGTCTCGAGCCCGGTGAACTGCACGCAGGGCCCGGCCTTGGTCGGCATGCGATCCGTCGGCCTCGATCACGTCCATGTAGATGCGCGCGCCGCGAGCCGAACCCGGGGATCATGCCTTCGAGCTCATCCAGCTCGTCGCCGCCGCATGCAGCCGGCCGCGTTCGGGTCGTCCCACGCGGGTGGCGGCTGGTAGCCCATAGACCAGCTCGGCGCAGATGCGTCCGACCTCGCCGGCGGCGCGCGCGCGCCTGCACGTGGCACAGGTCGGTGAAGAACTGCACGTAGCCCGGGCACGGCCTCGGCGACCGCCGGATTCTCGGCGCCCTCGCGTCTCCAGTTCGAGCACGTCGAGAATCTGCGCGCGCGCCGCCAGCAGCCAGCACAGCGCGTCGGCCAGCGGGAACGTGACGCCCTGGCGGTTGCCCTGATAGAGCTGCCGCGCCGTCGGCGTCCTTGGCGCTCTGCAGGTGCGTGCAGCGTCCACAGCCACAGCTGCATCGCGCGTCGCCAGCGTGCAGGCGCCGGTGCCCGGCCGCCGGTTCGCGATCGCGCGCATCTCGGCGATCCACTGCCGGAACTGCGCCAGGAACACCTCGTTGGTCATCGTGACCGAGAGCTGGCGGCGCTGCACGGCCTCGGGCCCCTCGTAGGTGGCCTCGAGCTGCGAGTCCATCCACTTGTAGCCGAGGAAGCCCGGGCAGTCCTCGGTGATGCCGTAGCCGCCCATCAGGCTGACGGCCTCGCGCATCATCGTTGGCGCCGTGGCCGGTGTTCCACAGCTTGACGGCCGGGCACAGCACGTTGGCCACCGCATCGAGCAGCACGAAGTGCACGAGCTCGTTCGACTGCGAGCGCCGCGAACCGCTCGGCGTCGCGGCGCTTGGCCGGCATCGCCGCCAGCGTCAGGTACTCGAGCGCGTCCTCGGCGACCTTGCCCATGCGCCCGCATCTGCGCGCGCGCGCCCTCGATGCCCTGCGCCGGCGAAGAGCCGCGTCCTTGCCGCTTCTCGAGCGGATCGAGCTCGTCGAACAACCGCGCCGCCGCGAAGCCGAGCGAGGCGCTCGCCTCGCCGGTCGCCCAGATGTCGACCAGCCGGTGCAGCGACGTCTTCCTTCTGCTGCAAGCCCAGTTCGTAGCGCGGCGAGCCCGGGCGTGATCGACTCGCCGCCGCGGAAGCGCGTCGCGCTGGTAGCGGAGGACCGGCTCGACGGCCGACAGCAGCTTGGCCGCGGTCATCAGCCCGACCGTCACGCGCGTGCGGCGGAACACGGCCTCGATGACCTCGCCGTGGCTGTAGTTCGGCACGATGACGCCGTCCTTGACCGTGTAGCCGCCGACGATGCGGCTGGCCGGCACCTTCAGGCTGAAGACGGGATCGCGGGTCGACGAGAGCTGGTGCACCAGCTTGCGCGTCGGCGTGCCGCGGTCGAAGATGCCCGGGATCGGTCTCCTCGAGGATGACCATGCAGCTGCCCTTGATGCGCTCGTCGGCCGAGTCGACGGCGGCGGTCACGAAGTTGGCGAAGCCCATGTTGGTGATGAAGCGGCCGCGCTTGTCGACCTGCAGCATCGGCTCCTGCCCTCTTTCCACTCGGCCACGCGGACCTTGCCGCCGAGCAGCCCGGTCTCGACGCCGACGTACGGAATCGGCTCGGTCAGGCAGAACGCGCCGCGCCACGGCTTGCGGTCCTCGCCCGGCTGCGCGGGCCGCGCGGCTGCCATGTAGTGCGCGCGCTGCTCCGGCGTGCCGCGCTCGTGGATCGGCGCCAGCGCCAGGTGCCCGGCGAGGCTGCAGGTGGCCGCGCCGGCGTCCACCCAGGCCAGCTCGAACGCGACCAGCGCGAGCGCGAGGTTCTTCGGGCCCTCGATGAAGCCGCCGTGCTCCGGGTCCAGGAAGACCGCGGTGATGCCCGGCCTCGTCGAACGCCTGCAGCAGCGTGGCCTTTTCGGGCGTCCAGTCGTGGGAGATCGCGCGCCGCCGGCGACCAGCCGCGCCACCGGTCCGCGCGCCACGGCGCGCGCCGACTGCACCAGCATCTGGTGGTCGTAGCGGTCGGCCAACCGCCACATGATCTGCCGGATCTCGTCGGTGGGCAGCGTGCGAAGCGATTCCGTCGAAATCTTGGTGGGCGCCATGCAGATCCTCATTCACCGCCGCGCGGCACGCCTGAAACGACTGACGCGAACGCGTGTGCGACTGCGAAGTATAGCGTACGGCCGCGTGTGGATCTTACTGATGCGGGTGACGACGATGCTCCGTGCCACCGGCCTCCTTCGAACGGCACGCCACGCGCGGCCGCCACACCACGCAGGTCCGGGCGCTGATGGGCCTGCTGGGGTTCGTGGCCGCGATCATCCTGGCGTACAGCGCGCTCTTCCATGCGCTGATGCTCCGCGAGCACCGGGAGTACTCGTGGATCACGTCCATCTACTGGACGATGCAGACCATGACCACGCTGGGGTACGGCGACATCGTCCTGGACACCGACCTGGGCCGCGGATTCTCGATACTCGTGCTGACCACGGGCGTCCTGCTGCTCTTCGTGCTGCTGCCGTTCATGTTGATCCAGTTCGTCTACGCACCGTGGCTCGAAGCGCGCAACGCGGCCCGCACGCCGCGCGAACTGCCGCCGCAGACCAAGGACCACGTCATCCTCACCAGCTATGGCCCGGTGGAAGCCGCGCTGATCGAGCGCCTGGAACAGTTCAACCTGCCGTATGTGGTGATCGTGAACGACACCGCGCGCGCGCTCGCGCTGCACGACCAGGGCGTGCGCGTGATGGTGGGGCCACTGGATTCGGTGGAGACCTACCGGCGGGCCAGGGTCGAGCGGGCGTCCCTGGTGGCCACGACCCTGCCCGACACGGCGAACGCCACCGTCGTGCTGACGGTGCGCGAGCGATCCGCGACCGTGCCGATCGTGGCGACGGCCGAGTGGGAAGCCTCCACGGAACTCCTGAAGCGCGCGGGCAGCCAGCAGGTCATCCAACTGGGCGAATTGCTCGGACGTGAAATGGCGCGCCGCATCGTCGGCCGCGTGGGCGGACGCACGCATGTCATCGGACAGCTGGATGCCATGCTCATCGCCGAAGCCCCGGCCGCCGGCACCTCGCTCGTCGGTCAGACCGTGCGGGATTCGCGGCTGCGAGAGCGCTTCAACCTGAACGTGGTGGGTGTCTGGCAGCGCGGCACGTATGCGCCCGGATCGGCCGACACGCCGATCACCGAGGACATGACGCTGCTCCTGTCCGGCGCGCGGTCCGATTTCGATGCCTACGAACGCGAGATTCGCGCCCGGGAGCTGCCGGCGTCGTTCGCGGTCATCATCGGCGGAGGCCGGGTCGGGCGCGCCACGTCGCGACATCTGGCCGCGGCCGGCATCGAGCACAAGATCGTCGAGCGCGCGAGCGATCGCGTGCCGGACTGGTCGCGCTACGTCATCGGCGATGCCACCGATCCCGAGACGTTGGCGCAGGCGGGCATCGATCGCGCCGCGAGCGTGGCGATCACGACCCACGATGACGACGTCAACGTCTACCTCACGTTGTATTGCCGGGCGAAGCGGGACGACGTGCAGATTCTGAGCCGGGCGACGCTCGAGCAGAACGTCTCGACCCTGCATCGCGCCGGCGCGGATTTCGTGCTGTCCTACGTCCCCATGGAAGCCACGGCAATCTCGACATCGTCCGCCGCGGCAACCTGCTGCTGCTGGCCGAGGGCCTCGAGGTGTTCACCGTGCGGGTGCCGGCGCCCCTGGTCGGGAAGGCCATCGCGGAGTGCCGGCTCCGCGAGGACACGGGATGCAACGTCTTCGCGGTGCGCCGGGCTGGCGGTTCCGCCGCGCCGCCGGACATCGCGGCCCCGGCTCGAGGCGGACGCCGAACTCATCCTGATCGGCGACCGCGAGGACGAGCGGCGGTTCTTCGAACGCTACGGACCAAGTAGGGCGCGCAAGGCCGAACAAGTCAGTTCACACGGAGACACGGAGCTACGGAGGCGCGGAGCTTCTTGGCGGGAGCGGACTGAGCAAAGAACGGCCCCTAAGAATCTTCCGTGTCTCCAATCCTCCGTGTCTCCGTGTGAACTGACGGCAGCCGGGCCGCCGGTCATGCCGGGCCTGAAGGCCCCGGCCTGCACTCGCCCGATCGACTCGCAACATATTGCACTGGCGCCTCCAACTGGGAACGACCCCGCGCTGCCCTGCTGAAAATTTCCCACGGCCTCAGGCTGACTGCGTGAAAAACACAGCTTCTCGCGCACGTGCGTTCGACTGCATCTGGCGTTCGAATTGCAGAACGAATGGGCACTTCGGTTTTCGTTCGAGTTTCTGGTGTTGGAGGCGCGCCCATGTCAGGCGGCCGGCGGCACTACGCACACGTTGTTCGCGTCCTCGGCCTCTTCGCCGCGGGATTCACCGTCTTCCTCATCGTCCGCCACTTCCTGATCCCGGCTGACTTCGGCGTGTACGGCTTCTACCGCGCCGGCGCGCTCGACGACGTGAAGGCGCAGGCGCCGGTGCATGCCGGAGAGACCGTGTGCCTCGACTGTCACACCGACGTGGGCAACGTCCGCAAGAACCCGCGGCACGCGGCGGTGCACTGCGAGGCCTGCCACGGCCCGCTGGCGAAGCACGCCTCGCGCGACGTGGACGCGAAACCGCCGGCGCTCAATCCCCGCCTCCTCTGCCTGAAGTGCCACACGCGCAGGCGGGCTTGCCGGAGGGATTCCCGCGAATCGTCGCCGTCCGACCACATGGGTGATCTGCCCTGCACGGACTGCCACAAACCTCACCGCCCGAAGATCGACTAGGAGCGCCTCACATGGACCAGAGTCGCCGGGAGTTTCTCGAAAGCACGGGCGCCTACATCGCGCTCACCGGCGCGGCCGCCGTGGCCTGGGATTACGTCGTGGCCGGCGCACCGCAGAACGCGCCGAACTACAACGCCACCGAGCACTGGTGGGGCATGGTCGTCGATATCGAGAAGTGCATCGGCTGCGGCAGTTGCGTGAGGGCCTGCAAGGCGGAGAACAACGTCCCGACCGACAAGGAGGGCTGCTTCCGCACCTGGGTTGAGCGTTATGAAGTCGGCCACGACATGTCGACACCGCTCGAGCCCGAACGCGTGACGCCGCGTCCCCGAACGGCGGGTACGACGGATTCACCGCCTCGACACGCCGGGCGCGGGCGTCAAGGTCTTCTTCGTCCCGAAACTCTGCAACCACTGCGCGCACTCGCCGTGCGTGCAGGTCTGCCCCGT
The DNA here is from genome assembly GCA_963751445.1 of uncultured Acidobacteriota bacterium. Classification (GTDB taxonomy): domain Bacteria; phylum Acidobacteriota; class Vicinamibacteria; order Vicinamibacterales; family SCN-69-37; genus DASUGC01. The sequence continues at coordinate 923,030 of CAVVUL010000011.1, forward strand.
CGGCGCGACGTTCGAGAGCCCCGACGGCGTGGTCCTGGTCGACAAGGACCGCTGTCTGGGCTGCCGCTATTGCGTGCAGGCCTGCCCGTACGGCTGCCGCTACATCGATCCGCGCACGCACACCGCCGACAAGTGCTCGCTCTGCTATCACCGCATCACCAAGGGCCTGACCACGGCCTGCTGCGAGGTGTGCCCGACCGGCGCGCGCCAGCTCGTCGACCTCAAGAATCCGAAGGACCCCGTCCATGAATTCCTGCGCACGCACAAGGTCCACGTCCTGAAACCCCAGATGGCCACCGGCGCGAAGCTCTACTACAACGGGCTCGACGGCGCGGTGCGGTAAAGGATTCCATCATGCATGGCGTCGAAGGATTCATCTACCCGAACGAAGTCGAACTGCAATGGTCCGTCCTCATCGTGCTCTACCCCTACCTGACAGGGCTCGTGGCGGGCGCGTTCATTCTCGCGTCCCTCGAACGTGTGTTCAATGTGGCAGCGGTGCGACCGACCTACCGACTGGCGCTCCTCACGGCCCTCGCCTTCCTCCTTGTCGCCCCGCTGCCACTGCAGATGCATCTCGGACATCCGGAGCGGTCGTACGAGATGTATCTGACGCCGCATCGCGAGTCCGCCATGGCGATGTTCGGCTTCGTCTACCTCTGGTACCTCATGGCGGTGCTCGTGCTCGAAATCTGGTTCGACTACCGCAAGGACCTGGTGCTCACCTGGCGCGCGAGCACGGGCTGGACCAAGCGGTTCTACGGCGCCCTCTGCCTCTGGTCCGATGACATCTCCGAAGAGGCGCTGCGGACCGACGAGAAACTCGGGCGCGCGATCACGATCATCGGCATCCCCTCGGCCTTCCTGCTGCACGGCTACGTCGGGTTCATCTTCGGCTCGATCAAGGCGAATCCCTGGTGGTCGACGCCGCTCATGCCCGTCGTGTTCCTCTTCTCCGCCATCGTGTCCGGCATTTCCGCCGTCATGCTGCTGTACATGGCCCTGAGCCGCCTGCGGCGGGTCGCCATCGACATGCGGTGCGTGGACACGATCGCCAGGTACCTCTTCTATGCGTTCCTGATCGACTTCGCGCTCGAGCTGCTCGACCTGATTCACCGCCTCTACGAGGCCGACGAGTCCCTGCGCGCGCTCGACTTCATGGTGAAGACGCGGCTGTTCACCTCGCAGATCGTCGTGCAGATCCTCCTGGGCACGTTCCTGCCGATTGCCCTGCTCGCGCTCGTGCAGTTCACACGCTTCGCCGACCGCACGCGCATCGCGATTTACACGGTGACCGGCCTGCTCACGATGATCGGCATCTTCGCGATGCGGTGGAACGTGGTCATCGGCGGACAGCTCTTCTCGAAGAGCTTCCTCGGGTACACGTCCTACAAGCTGGAGTTCGCCACGCGCGAAGGGCTGCTGCCGGCGCTGATCTTCCTCGTCATGCCGCTCGCGATCCTCTGGGTGCTCGTGAAGATCTTCCCGCCGTGGCCTGCCGAGGAGCAGCCGGAACAGGCGCGAGGCTGACCCATGCGGCCGTCCGGCGCGGATGATCGAATTCGCGACCTGGAAGAGGCGGTGGCGCGGCTCTCCGCGCGACTCGACCGGCTCGAGGCGCGCGACGCGGCCACCGCTTCCGAGGCGGGCGAGGCCTCCGACTCGATCGCCGCATCGAACCTCGAGGCCGGCGGCGACGCGCGCGCCGCGTCGCCGGGCTGGCTCGGCCTCGTCGGCCGCACCTTCATCGTCCTCGGCGGCGCGTTCCTGTTGCGCGCGTTGACCGAATCCGGACAACTCCCGGCCGCCGCGGGCGTCTGGATCGGCCTGGCCTACGCTGCGCTCTGGCTGACGATGGCGTCGCGGACGTCAGGCCCGAGCACGTTCTTCCACGGCGTCGCCGCCCTGATGGTCGGCTTGCCGCTGATCCTCGAAGCCGCGCTGAAATTCCGCGTGTTCCCCGCCGCGACCGGCGCGGCCGTGCTCGGCACGCTGGTGGTGACGGCGCTCGCGGTCGCCTGGCGCCGGGGCCAGCGCATGCTCGCGGTGGTCTCGGCGCTCGGTGGCGTCGCCACCGCGTTCGCGCTCGCCTTCGGCACCGGCACCATGCTCCCCTCGGTGCTGGCGCTTCTGGCAATCGGCGGCGCGGCCCTGTGGGTGTCCTATGCCCGCCGATGGCATTCGCTGACGTGGCCAACGGCGGCCGCCGCCGACCTCGCGGTGATCTTCCTCGCCCTGCGCGCCGTCGCGACGCCGCCGCGTGACGGCCCGCTGACCGCGCAGCTCGCGCACGCCCTCTTGATACTCGTGTACCTCGGGTCCTTCGTCATCCGCGTCCTGCTGCACGAGCGGGACGTCAGGCTCTTCGAGGTGGGACAGACGACTGCTGCGCTGGCGATTGGACTGGCCGGCGCGACGGCCATCGCGCACGCGCACGGGATGGGCGTCACGGCCATTGCCATTCCCTGCCTGATCGCCGCCGGCCTGTTCTACGTGCAGACGTTTGCGCGCGTGGTGCCGCGGCGCGGGTTCGGCCCGGAGTTCTACTACGTCGGGATGACCGCGCTGGCGTTGGCGCTGGTCGGCGTCAGTCTCGTCTTTCCGTATCCCGCACGTCCCGCGGCCGTCGCCGGCGGCGCGTTGATCGTGAGCCTGGTCGCGTGGCGCTTCGGGCATCCGATGCTGGCGTTGCAGGGCGCGATTGCCGCCGTCGTGGCGTCGGCGGAAAGCGGGTTGGTCACCTTCACGGCCAGCGTCTGGCTGACGCACAGCCAGGCCTGGCCGCCGGCCGGCGCGCCGATCTGGATCGTGCTCGCGGCGGTGCTGGCGGCGCTCTGCATTCCCCGCGCGGTGCACGAGGACGAGCCGCCCATGCTCGCGTCCGTCGCGCGCATCGCGCTGTCCGTGGCGCTGGTCGCCGGCGCCGGCAGCCTTCTGATCATCGGCCTCGGGCACCTCATCCCCGGCGCCGCCACGAATGCGGGCGTCATGGCGACGATGAAGACGGTGGTCCTCGCGGCGTCGGCGGCAGGCCTCGCGATCTGGGCCGCACGCCGCGATTCGTCGAATTCGGATGGCTGGCGTACGGCGTGCTGGCGGCAGGCGCGCTGAAGATTCTGGCCGAGGACTTCCCGACGTCGCGTCCGTCGACGCTCTTCATCGCCCTCGCCGCCTACGGCGCCGCGCTGATCTTGGTGCCGCGCATTTCCAGAGGGCGCTGATGGTGCCCCGGACCTTCAGGTCCGGGCCCCTTACTCGAGTCCGAGGACCCGCCTGATGCCGGCCTCGAGATCCGGCGAGGCACTCGCGGGGATGGTTCCAATCCGTTTCTTGAGCCGTGACTTGTGGATGGGGCCGAGCGACTCGCATTTCGCGAAACTCGCGGTCCGGAGGCCATGGACCATCGGGCTGGTCGGGCAGGGTGACTCGGAGCGGGCCGGTCTGCGATGTGAGGGGAAGGAGCAGGACGTCAGCACAGAGGTCGTTGATGGCGTCGAATCCTACCGAGCGGCCGCGCCCGCCGGCTGGGACACAACGCCGCGGGGAACTACCGGCGAATCGGGAGCTTCCGGACCCGGTACCGAGAGTCTTCCACCAGGATCAACGCACCGGACTCAAGCTCACCGGTCCGCTCGGCAAGCACCGGCCCAGACGCCCATTGACTGATTCTGCCCGTTCGTCGGTCAACCGAAAAATGACGACGCTGGGTCGCTCGAGGACGCCGAGAGCCAGCACCTCGCCAAAGTCGAGATCGAACGTGAGAATCACGCTGTCATCAACCTGGGCCCGCGCGACGATTTCACGGTCCGACGCCCGTTGCATGCCGAGCGTTCGAACGTGTCGGGCTTCATGGCCACGTGACTGCAGGAACGCGACAGTTCCCGGCGAGATTCCGGCGTCGGCCAGAAACCGCATGGACCTCAGGCGCGCAGCGGGTGAAGTTGATCTTCGGCGAGCGCCGCGGCGTACGCGAGGGCCTGACGAACGTCGTCTTCCTCGAGGTCCGGAAGTATCCGCCACAATCTCAGCGGGGGTCATTCCGTTCGCCACCAGGTTCAGCACATGCGCGACAGAGATTCTGAGACCGCGGATGGTTGCCCGCCCGGCCAGGACGTCGGGATTCTGAGTAATCCGATCAAACCGGTCCGCCACGGCTACCTCGACGTCATTCTAGCCCAGGGCGGCCCGCTCGGACGCCCGGCGGGCTGACCAGGCTCCGCGAAGGCGAAAGCCCCCGACGGCAACGGCAACATCGATCGCACTCAGGTCGCCGACGCGAAGCGCAAATTGGCGATGAGATAGAGCCCGTCATCGCCAGGAAATCGGCAGGTCCTTCCAGCCGGGGAAGCGGCCGGTTTCGAGTTTCCAGCCGGTCGAGGACTTCGCGTCGGGCACGGCGCGCACGTTGGTCCAGGAGCGCAGCATCGCGAGGAACTCCTCGTGACCGCGTTTGTGCGGCGGGGTCTTCGTGACGTCAGGGACTTGCCAGAGGCGAATGGTCGCGTCCTCGCCTGCGGAGGCGACCCAACGGCCATCGGGGGAGAACGCCAGTCCCAGAACATAGCCCTTGTGGCCATGAAACACATGCGGTTCGGCACCGGAGATCGGCCCAATCCTGACGGTGCCATCCCTGGCCCCGCTCGCGAGCAAGGTCCAGTTCGGGTCCGTCGCGACGACCTGTGCGCCGCGATGCGGACCGAGCGTCGCCTGCACCGTGCCGTCAGGACTGAACCGGACGACCTCTGTATCAGAGAGCCAGGTAGTATCGCGGTCGTCTACCCCCAGCCCGAAACCACCCTTTGGGGCGCTGAGGATGGACAACTGGGGCTTCTTGGACAGCAGCGCGCCCTTTCCGCTGCGCAAATCAAAGACCGCCAGACCCGCACGGAACCGCCCCGTCTGCGGGTAGATGCCCGCCAGAACGTGGTCCTGATCCAGAAAGGCCAGGCTCACAATGCCGCCTTCCCATCCATCGCCAGCGTACGGGACAGGGCCGAGGACCTGGGCGTCTCCGGTCCGGAGATCCCAGACGCGGATCACCTTGTCCCCGATCGGCCCGAGAAAGGGCGCCGCCGCCACGCGCTGCCCATCGCGGTCGAACGCAACGGCGAGCAGATTCGCCTTCTCCGAGAATCCCCCGAGATCGCGCGCCAACCCACCGTCGAGAGAAACGACGGAAACGCGACCTCCCACTCCGACCGCGGCGATCTGCTTCCCGATTGAATCGAAAGCCATCCCATAGGCCGCCCTTGGCAGGAGAATCCGGGGCTCGGCGGGACCCTGCGCAGTCAGCGGCCAAGCGCGAATGCCCGTGGGATCCGCGGAAACGAGCGCGGCTCCATCGGGCGTGAACGCGACACTGCGGACCTTCGCCCCAGCGTTGAGGACCGGAGTGCGGGCCTCGCCGAGAGGCCAGAATTCAACACGCACGCCAGGGCTAGTCGCTGCCAGCCACTGCTCGGACGGCTCGAATTCAAGCTGGCCGAAGTTATTGAAGTCGCTGCGAAGCGTCAGCGGCTCCACCCAGGGCAGCGCCGTCAGGTCCCAGAGGCGCACGACTTGCCAACCATCGACCACGCACGGGGCCGCGAGCCATCGGCCCGAAGAACTGTAGACAAGACTCGTGCACCCCTTCGCTTCCAGGATGCGGATCGGCCGGTCGGTTCTTCGGCCCGTCGGCCAGATATGCACTTTCCCCGACGTGTCAACGACCGCGAGGCTCTGCCCGTCCGGGTGGAACGCGATACCCGAAACGTCGGCCGGATTCTCGGCGACGAGCACCGGCGGCAAGTTCCAGTGATCGAGAGATCGCATGTAGGTCTTGCGCCCGAGGGCGTAGGCGTAGCGGGCACCGGAGCGATCGATATCGGAGGCCGTCGGCACCTCCCCGGACCCGATCACCCGGGACTCTCCCTCGGGAAGCGGCCACCAACGCACCACCTTGTTTGCTCCAACAGTCGTGGCGGTGAGGAAGCCTCCGCCCCTCACGAAAAGCTTGGAACTCCCGTCCTCGGGCCGGGCCTTCAGGATTTGCCGCCCATCCGGGACGGACCACAGGCGGACATCTCCCAACCTGCTGGTCACCAAGATGTCGCTCTCGCGCCCAAAGCCGACCGAAACCGTATTGAAGGCCGCGCTGGGATACTCCATGGGAAGTACGGTGCGCTCTCGACCGTCCCGATTTCGAAAGTGCACCTTCCTGTAACCGCCTACGGCGAGCCACTCACCGCTCCCGCTGAAGGCGAGGCGCTGATCCTCAACCCCGGAGTCGAAGGTCTCATCAGGCGTCCTCGTGGCGATCGGGGCATCCTGCAGTACGCGGAGGGCGAAAAGCCGGGCTTCCATCGTGTCGAGAACCTCGAGGCTCTTCGTGGCATAAGCCAGAGCCCTGGCGGGATCGGTCTCGTACTCGACCTGTGCGAGTGCCAGTAACTTACTCGCCTCCGCGCGCCGGCCTTGGGCCCGGCTGTCCAGCCAGAAGACGCCCACGGTGCCGAGCCCCATGACCAGGACCGTGACGATGGCCGAGACGGCAACCCGGCGCCGGCGCCTCTTGCGGTCGGCGACGCTCGCCATGGACCTGGCGAAGTCCTCTTCGACCGAGGAGAGCTTGCCGGGTAACGCTCGCGCCAGGCCTGATAGTCGAGGAAGGAAGCCCCCGTCCACAGCAGATCCTCGGTGCGGTCGCGTTCCTGCCACAGGTGCGCCGCCTGACGGAGCTGGTCCCGAAGCTGCGCTCCGTCGGCATCCTGCGTCTGCCAACGCACCAGCCGCGGCCAGGCTTTCAGCAGCGACTCGTGCACGATCTCTACCCGATGCCCGGCCGGCTGTCCGTCGCTGCCTTCCGTCTCGTACGACGTCAGCAGCCGCGCGTCCACGAGTTGCTGCAGCGCTGTTCGCCGCTCGCCCGGTCGGGCAGCGCCGACAGCAGTTCTTCGCGATCCAGCACCGCTCGGGTGCCCTGGGCCGTGACGAGATTGCGGAAGATCTCCCGGACGACGCCTTCGCGCTCCGAGCCGATGCGGTCCTGGGTGGCCTCGGCGTGCTGGGCCAGCGCGCCTTCCACGCCGCCGATCTCCCGGTACGCCTCCCGGGTCAGCAACTTCTTCTCCCGGTCGCGCCGTTCCCAAAGCCTCGAGACGGCAAAGGCGAGCAGCGGCAGCGCCGCGCGCGCGCCCTCGACGGCATCGACCATTTCATCAACGAGCGCCTCGTCTTCGAATCGGTATCCTTGTTTGAGCGCCGGCTCGACGAGCGCTCGCCGCAATCCGTCGCGGGTCAGCGCGCCGAGCGGCGTCAGGCCGTCGAAAACGGCCGAGAGTCCCTCGTGCTCGTGGCACCGCATCAGGAAGTCGTCGCGCAGAGACAGCAGCACATGGACGTCCGCGTCGCCCGCGAGCTCCTTGAGGAGGGCCGCGAATCGCGCCTGCGCCTCTGGCGCGTTCAGCGTGAACAGCTCCTCGAATTGATCGATGACGATGAGGGCCTCGTCATGGGCGCGGCGCCAACGCACGATCAGTTCGAAGGCTGTCTCGGGATCGTCGTAGCCCGCGAGCTTGCGCAGCGCTTCGGGATCTCCGGAGAGCTCCGGCCCCAGCGCCTGGAACAACGCGCGCAGCGGCGCGGTGCCCGGCGTGCTGACGACCGCGGCCCATCCGTCAGGTCGGGACGCCACCACGCCGGCGCGCACAAATGAGGTCTTGCCGGCGCCCGAGGGACCGATCACCGCAACTAATCGCCGCCCGCGCAGCTTCTCCCAGAGCGCTGTGACTTCCTGCTCGCGGCCGAAGAACCGGCTCGCGTCCGCCTCCGTGAACGAAGAGAGTCCTGGGTACGGGCTCCGCTCCGCCACCTCCACCAACGTCGCCGTCGCCGACCCCGCTGGCGCCGCGAGCACGGCCTCCAGCGCCAGTGCCAAATCCTGAGCGGACTGAAACCGGCCCTCGCGCGCCTTCTCGAGACTGCGATCAACGATCCGCTCCACGGCCGGCGAGATTGCCTCGGCCAGCATGGACAGTTTGGGCGGAGTCTCGTGCAGCACCGCCGTCAGCGTCGCCGGCGTCGTCGCTCGACGGAACGGGTGTTGACCGGACAGGAGCTCGTAGAGCACGACGCCCAGAGAGAAGATGTCCGAGCGGTGATCCACCACCTCGGCCCTGATCTGCTCCGGCGACATGTAAGCCACCGTACCCATCACGACGCCGGGCATGCTGTCCGCCGTCGCCGTGGAAGCGTCGCGATCCTCCGGCTGCGTTAGCTTCGCCAGACCAAAGTCCAGAATCTTGATCCGTCCGTCGGTCGTCAGAAACAGGTTGTCCGGCTTCACGTCGCGGTGGACGATGTGCTTGCGGTGCGCGGCGGACAGCCCCTGCGCGGCCTGAACGCCCCACGCCAGCACTTGCCGCACGGTGGGAGACCGATGCGCGAGCACCTTGCCCAGGGTCTCGCCCTCGAGCAGTTCAGTCACGACGTAGGGCGTGCCGTCCTGATTGCCGACGTCGTAGACCGTCAGGATGTGGGGATCGTTCAGCGCGCCGACGGCTTTGGCTTCCTGCTCGAAGCGGCGCAGCCGATCCGGCGCGGTGGCGACGTCCTCCCGCAGCACCTTGATCGCTACCTCGCGGCCAAGGTGCGAATCCCGCGCCCGGTACACCGCACCCATGCCGCCGGCTCCGATGAATTCGACGACGGCGTAGCGCCCGATCATCTGGCCCGGGCGCACCGGAGCAGCCTCACTCGCGACAACAGCGGGCCGCTCGAGGAAGCTGTCGTCCACCGAGTGCGCGACGAGGTCCATCACTTCACGCTGCAACGCCTGGTCGTCGCCGCAGGCTTCGGCGAGAAACGCCGCGCGGGACTCCGGCGGCCGGGCCAGCGCCGCGTGATAGAGGTCCTCGATGCGCTGCAGGCGCGCGTCGCTCATGACGCCGCACTCCCGGCCAGTTCGCGCCTGAGCCAACTCTTCACGAAGGTCCAGTCGCGCGTCACCGTATCGGTGGACACCCCGAGCACCTCCGCTGTCTCCTCGACGCTCAGGCCACCGAAGAACCGGAGTTCCACGACGCGGCTCTTGCGTTCGTGGAGCTTCGCCAGCGCGAGCAGGGCGTCATCGAGCGCGACCATGTCGAGGCCACGCTCCGGCGCCGGCAGCCCGGACGCGTGGTCCAGGCCGACGTGCACATCGTGGCCGCCCCGTTTGTCGGCGCGACGCGCGCGCGCGGCATCCACCAGCACGCGCCGCATCAGGCGCGACGCCATCGAGAAGAAATGCGCGCGGTCGTGCCATTGGACGCGACGGGCGTCGATCAGCCGGAGGTAGGCCTCGTTGACGAGCGCCGTGGTCTGGAGGAGATGGCCCGGCCGCTCGGCCCGCATGTGGCAGCGAGCCAGCCGGCGTAGTTCCTGGTAAACGAGCGGCGCCAGCCGTTCGAATGCACCGTCATTGCCCCCACGCCACGCGAGGAGCAATCCGGTGATCTCCGCCTGTGAGGTGCCCGGCACAATGCCCCCGCCCCGGGCCCAGAGGGCCGAGAGGGGCCGAAACAGCGGGTCAATGCTACACCCTCTGGCCGGGGTCTGGCCGATGCGGTTTTTCCGAGCCCGATTCCGCCTACCCAAGTGGAGACAGGAGGTCGCCATGGTGCGTCGAGGTGTCGTCGGTGTGGCAATTGCGTTCTTGTTCGCGGGGAGCGCGGTGTTTGCGCAAGGTCAGAATCGGATTGAGAAATACGTCGTTGGGCCGACAGAGTTGCTGGGGATCCCGTTGGCGAGCTGTGGGAGTTTCGACCTCTTCGAGGACTACAAGTACGTAGAAACCGTGGTCGACCGCTTCGACAAGTCAGGAACGACGGTCCTCCAGAAGATCGTGCAGGCGGAGTTCCTCTACGACCGGATCTATAACCCCACGAACGGCAAGGAGGTGTTCGCGATACCCGGCTCAGGCCAGCATAATCGCTTCGTGCTTCCAGTGTGGGAGGGGGCTGTGGGCGAGAGTCCGTTCCTGAGCGGCATGCATTACGGGATGGGACCCATGTATTTCTTCACCGTCCCCGGCTACGGACGGATCTTCGTGTGGACCGGCATGTTCGCCTACAACGGGGACACGGGTGAACTGGTCCACCATGGCCCAAGTCAATTCTTGGACGGGGACTTTGCCGCCCTGTGCGATTACCTGAAGTAGGCACTTCGACGCTCGGCGGGCTGAAGCCCGCCGCCTACTGCGGCACGCGGACCGCGGGCATACGTAGCCGGCGGGCTTCAGCCCGCCGGACCGTTGTCGCCGCCGTCGTCGGTGCCGTGCGGCACCATCTGATACTCGCGGAGTTTCCGGTAGAGATTGCGCTCGCTGATGCCCAGGATCGCGGCGGCGTGCCCGCGGTGTCCGTTGGTTGTGCGCAGCACCAACTCAATGTGCGCGCGCTCCAGGTCCTCGAGCGTGGGGAGCGAGGCCGGCGTGGCGCCGACATTGGCGGCGGCTGACGCGGGCGCGGCAATCCTCCGCACGGCCGCCGGCAGGTGCTCCGGCTGAATCTCCGACTCAGGCGACACGATCATCGCCGCCTCGATGACGTGCCGGAGCTCACGCACGTTGCCCGGCCAGTCGTGCGCGCGCAGCCGCTCCAGCGTCGCCGGGCTCAGCCGCTTGTTGAACGCGAATCGCTCGTTCAGCTGGCTGGCGAAGTGGTTGGCGAGCAGCTCCACGTCCGACTGCCGCTCCCGCAACGCCGGCAGGTGCAGCGTGATCGTGCTCAGTCGATAAAACAAGTCCTCGCGGAACAGGCTCTGTTTCACCATCGATTCGAGATCCCGGTTCGTCGCCGCCAGGACGCGCACGTTCACCCGAATCTCGGTCGTCGCGCCCACCCGGCGGAACGTGGACGTATCCAGCACGCGCAGCAGCTTGACCTGCGTGGCGAGGCTGACCTCGCCGATCTCGTCGAGAAACACCGTCCCGCCGTCGGCCACCTCGAATAGGCCGGGCTTGGCGCGATCGGCCCCCGTGAACGCGCCGCGCTCGTGCCCGAACAACTCGCTCTGCAGCAGGCTCTCCTGCAGTGCGGCGCATTCGACGACCACGAACGGCCGCTGCCGGCGCAAGCTGCGCGCATGAATGAGCTTGGCCGCCATCTCCTTGCCGGTGCCCGTCTCCCCCGTGATGAGCACGTTCGAGTCCGTCGGCGCCACCCGGCCCAGAGAATCCAGCACACGCGTGAACGACGGACTGGTGCCGATGAACTCGCTGCCCAGATCGGGCGGCGTCAATCCGCGCTCGAGCAGGCTCGCCCGCTTCTTCAGCGCCTGCCGCTCCTGGGCGCGCTGGATGCGCACTTCCAGCTCGTCGAGCGGACAGGGCTTCGACAGATAGTCGAACGCGCCAAGCCGGATCGCCTCGATCGCCGTGTCGATCGTGCCGTGCCCGGTGAGCATGATCACGTCGCTCGCGGGCTGACGCTCGCGGACCACCTTCAACACGTCCAGCCCGCTCATGTCGGGCAACTGGAGGTCGAGCAGCACGACATCGGGCTGAACGGTGCTGCAGGCGGCAACTGCTTCAGCACCGGAGGCCGCGGTTTCGACCTGATAGCCGCGCCGCTTGAGCTCACCGCCGAGCGCCCGCCGGTAGGCGTCATCGTCGTCGACGAGCAGCACGAGGGGGGCCGCCTTCATGCGATTCGGGACGCCGCGGCGCCGGCCGTGGCGGGCAGCACCACGTCGAACGTCGACCCGCCGCCGGGCGTGCTCGTGACCGTGATGTCGCCGCCCCAGTTGTGCGCGAAGTTCAATGACAAGAAGAGACCGAGCCCCGTGCCGCCCTTCCGCATGCTGAAGAACGGCTCGAAGATGCGCTTCTGATTTTCCGGCGCGATGCCGCATCCATGATCGATGACGCGCACGTGCGCCGGCTCCGTGGCCTCGCACAGCAGGGTGACTTCCCCGCCCTGCGAGCTGGCCTGCACCGCGTTCAACGTCAGGTTGATCAGCACATGCTGCAGTTCGGCGTCGTCAACGCGGATGAGCACATCGGGCGCGGGCGGCACGGCGATCTTCACGCCGTGCGCGCGCGCGGTGGGTTCAACCAGGCGCGCGACGGCGGCCAGCGTCGCGCGCACGTTCACCAGATCGGCCGACGCCGCCTGGCCGCGCGACAGGCGGAGGAAATGCTGCGTGATCCCGCGCGCCCGAAGCACCTGTTCGCGCGCCAGTGCCGCACTGTCCTCGATGTGCGCGCGATCGATCGGCTCGCCGTCTTTCGCCGCCGCCTCGCGCAGAATGCCCTCCACGCAGGTCAGCGTCGTCGCGAGCGGCGTGTTCAACTCGTGCGAGAACCCGGACGCGAGCATGCCGAGCGACGCGAGCCGATGCGACTCCGACATCCGCGCCTCGGCCGCCCGGCGCTCCGTGATGTCGCGCCACACTTCCACGACGTGCGTCGGCCTTCCGTCCGGCCCGATGATCGGCGAGGCGTGCACCTCTTCCCATCGCGAGGCCCCATCGGGCCCGATGCGCTCGGACACCCGCACCTGCCGCTCGTGCGAATGCAGGCACGCGATCGTCGGACAGTCCTTGCTCTGGCAAAGCGTCGTGGTGAGGCTGCCGCACGAGCAGCCGATCGCCTCGTCCCGCGTATTCCCCAACCGCGCCAGGAAGGCGTCGTTCGCGGCGATCACCCGCCGCCGGGGGTCGAGCACGACGATGCCGTCGTCGATGCTGTTGATGATCGTCTCGAGCCGGCGCTGCTGGCCGTGGACCTGATCGAGCAGGCCGGTCATCGAATCGGCCATCGTGTTGAACTCCCGCGCGAGCCAGGAGATCGTGTCGGAGCCTTCCGTCGGCACCCGCTTCTCGAGATCGCCCTTCGCAATGAGGCTGGCCGTCGTCTCGAACCGCTGGAGGCGCCGCAGCAGCACGATGCGGACGACCCCCGCGATGACGGCAATGAGCACGAGCGCGATCGCGCCCGTGCCGAGCACGAGGACGCGCAGGTCGCGGTCCATGCCGGCGGTAATCGACGACGTGTTCATGTCGAAGACCAGCACGCCGTTGATGCCGTGCTTCGGATCGTGGCAGGCCTGGCACCGCGGCTGGTTGCGCACGGGAATCATCGTGCGCAGCACCGCGCCATCCGCCGCGTCGATCACCCGGCTGGTTTCGCGCTGGGCCGCCGGGTACTGGTGGCAGGCCTGGCAGGTTGGCGAGTCGAGCGAAAAGGTCATGCCCTCCGGCTGGGGCTGGCTCGAGTACTTCACGGCGCCCTGCCGGTCCAGGAGCATCACGCGCTCAACCTGCGGCTGCTGGCCGAACGTCTGGATCATCCGGCCGATGAGCGAGCGGTCGTTCTCCATCATCTGGTGCTCGAGCCCGGCGCGAATGAGCTCGGCCTGCGCCACGGCGGTCTCGCGGGCCGTGGCCAGCAGCGTCCGGGAGTGGCGGACGGAGTACAGGTAGGCGCCGGCCGCACTCGCCGCAATCACGGCGGCGGTGATGCCCACGGCCAGCATGACCGTGGTGCTCGTCAATCGCGGAATCAGGCGGCGGATCTCCACTGGGGTGACGAGCGGATACTGGCAGACCCACCCGAAGGCGTCAATGTGCGCAAGCGCGGCGGCGGCCCGAGGGCTGCAGGCCGCCGGACCATCCCCGGCCCCTGACCGATCCGTTCTGGCAGGGGTCTGGGAAAGACGTTGTGTGCGTTTTGCTGCCCTTGACAATGTTCCCGCCGGCGCCAAGATGCGGGGTTAAGAGGCGTCGGCTAGTCGGCGCTGTCTCAGGGCGAGTCGGAGCGGGTCTTATGTCAACAAGCGACGTCGCTAATGCCTCTTATCGTCGGCCTTATGTCATGGTCAAAGGCAACAGCGTCGAAACGGGGGCAGCAGTGCGGCGAACTCTCTGCGCAGTTGCCTTGGCAATGCTGGCGTTGCTGTGGTCGGCCCCAGCCGCGGCCCAAGTCGTGTGGGACGGTTGGCACATTGGAGCCGACATTGGCGGGGCGTTCAGAACGCTTGACTTCTCCGTCAACCTGGACACCACGCCTGGTCATTCCAACGGCGTCGTCAACGGGCAGGTCACGCCAAGACTGAACGTCGGCGGCCGCGTGGGTTTTGGCCTCCGTGTTGGCAAGGCAATCGTCCTGGGTGGCGAGTTCGGGCTCGGCGGCCTTGGCTACTACGGCAGCACCACAGGTGGCGTCGGCGCCGAAACGGTCACCGACACTTGGGGCGGGATGTACTGGTTCCGGAGTGGGGCGGGTTGGCTTCATCGTCCGAGAGGTAATGCCGTACGTCACGGTCGGCGCCCTCGGTGAGGGCAACTCGTCGAAGCTCGTCGATTCATGTAGTAGTCCCTTCCCGTGCTCGGCAGCCTTGAGCGAAGGGTCTGGTCGTACCTCGACGACCCGTTGGGCCTACGCGATCGGCATGGAATTCGGCACCAGGTCTCGAATTGCCGGTCGTCCCTGGGCTTTGCGTGTGGAATGGGTTCAAGCGCAGCGGAAGACCGTCTTGAATTCGCTTACTCCCACTTTGACACCAGGGGGCGGGGGGGCGCCGCGGCCGTGGGCCTACCCGGCTGAGGTCTCGACGTCACTTGCCACAGGAATGCTGCGCGTGCTATTCGATCTCCGGTTGAAGAAATCGTGACGCGCCGGGCGTCCGATTGGTCGAGAGCGCGCCATGCTGATGTCCGCCTTCGTGGTACTGGTCGTGCTGCTTGTTGGCGCACCGTCAGCGTCGGCGCAAGCCGTCACACGCTCCGCCCAGGTCGTCCCGCCCGCGCGGCCCTTGCCCGCGTTCGCGCAGTTGCAGAGCTGGATTCAACTCTCGAAGACGCATCGCGTCGGAGAAGTTGACAACGCCGTTCGGACACTCGCCACTTGGCCGGTGGCCCAGATCCAAGGGATCGACAGCGATCTTCGGGCGGTCCAGAGTCTGATTGACCAGGAGATGCCCGTCGTCGCGTCTGCGCTGTCCGCCGGCCGCACGCTGACGGTGAAGGATCTCCCTGCGCTGTTCGACTTGCCGCTCGATCTGTTCCTGAGCCAGGGCCAGCCGATGGGCACACAGGCGATTCGGAAGCCGGACAGTGCACCCCGGCAGGCCATCGCCCGAATCCTCCTCCGAGCAGCCATGCTTCACACCGATTTCCTGACGGCCGCCTCCCGCGAGGACATGGCCGGCGCGTCGGCATCGGCCGGATCAGCGGCCGCGACGACGATTCGCCTGAACGATGCGGAACGAAGGCACGTGTCGGATCTCGGCATCTACTGGAGCTGCGCCCGCACCGCCATGGATCTGGCCGAACCCACGCCCGTGGGCGGGATGCTGGTGCACGACTGGTATGCCGCAACCGCCGAATATCTCGTGAGCCAGCGAGATTACGCCGCCGGCGTGCCGCACGTTGAGCACGCCCAACGCACGCTGCCGGGAGAAGCGCGGATCGCGTTGTGCCTCGGCGCGGCCTACGAGAATCTGGCATCACCCGCGATTCAGGCGGCCTTCCAGCACGGCCAAAGCGGCTTGGCGATTGGATCGCGGCCCGATCTGCTGCGGAAGGCTGAGTTTCAGCTGCGATCCGCGTTGCTGCTCGATCCCGAGCTTGGGGACGCGGCGCTGAGGCTCGGCCGCACGCTATTGCTGATGGCCCGGCCGGACGAGGCGCTGCCCTTGCTTACTCGCGCCGAGGCCGGTCTGGGACGTCCGGAATCAAAGTACTTCGCGGCGTTGTTTAGCGGGCTCTCTCACGCTGAACTCGGAAACCGTGTCGAGGCGCGCGCCGCCTTTGCGCGGGCCTCGGCGGCCTTTCCAGATGCCCAGAGTCCGCGTCTTGCCGTCGCGCAACTCGCGATGCTCAGCTCGAGCCGCGACGAGGCGTTCACATCCATCCAGGCACTCAACCCCCGAGAACCGGCGTCAGATCCTTGGTGGACCTACGATATCGACTTGGTTTCGGGCGTTGGCGACCGGATCGCATCCCTGCGCGCGAGCATCAGCGATCGACTGCGATGAGGGCGTTTCGACTTCTCGTGCTTGGCGCCGGCATCGTGGTGGGGGTGTCCGCTCAAGCCGAACCGCAGAAGCCGGTTTTTGTGTCGCGCGGAGAGGTCGTACGGCTCGACGTGCTGGTCGCTGACCGTGGGCGTCCGATTCTCGGATTGAAACACTCGGACTTCACCGTACTGGACAACGACGTCCCGCAGACGATCGAGTTCCTCAGCGTCGATGAGCTGCCGCTGAATGTCATCCTCACTCTTGACGTCAGCGGCAGCGTGGCTGGTCAGCGGTTGCAGGACCTGCGAGCGGCGGGCAGGGCCGTGCTGGATAACCTGCGCCCCGGCGATCGCGCGGCCCTTGTATCGTTCACGCAAGCAATCTTGCTCCGGAGTACGCTGACTGCAGACTTCTCGCAGCTCCGACGGGCGCTGGATCAAGGCGAACCCGGAGGCCACACGTCGCTCATCGACGCGTCGCTGGCGGGCCTCGTGGTCGGGGCCTCGGACGCTGGGCGGTCGCTCATCCTGACGTTTAGCGATGGCGTGGATACGACAAGCTGGCTTCCCCCGGCTTCGGTCATCGACGTCGCCCGGCGAACGGAAGTCGTGGTGTTTGGTGTGTCGGCGGGCAGGCTGCGGACGACGTTTCTGAGGGACTTGGCCGACGCGACCGGTGGCGACACGGTGGAGATTCAGTCAACGGCTGAGCTACGAGACACGCTGCTGCGCCTCCTGACCGAATACCGTCAGCGGTATCTCTTGGCCTATTCACCGACTGGAGTGGCGTCGGCCGGATATCACGCGGTCAAGGTGTCAGTGTCGAAGAAAGGCGCGACCGTGAAGACGCGCCAGGGGTATGAACGATGAGACCGGCGCGCTATGCCGCCGTTGTCGGCTCCCTGGTGGCGCTGGCGCTGGCGCCCGATCGCCCGCGCGCGGCCCAACGCGCCGTTGATCCGACGGTGCCTCGACTGCTTGCGGCAGCCGGCCGCTACATCGCCGACTATGAGACGTCGTTCCGAGCCGTGATCGCAGAGGAACGCTACGAGCAAGCGACGAACGGGCCAGCGAATGCCCCGAGCCGCCGCGAGTCTGCGAACGGCCCGAGCCGCCGCGTAACCACGGGGGACATGCTACTCTTCAATTCGGGCGGCGCGGGCTGGATGGCCTTCCGCGATGTCCAGACAGTCGATAACAAGCAGCTACCGTCACAGCTGGGCCGCCTTGCCGCACTGGCGGCGGACCCCACGCACGAGGCGCTCGCGGAGGCCATGCGCGCGACCGCGGCAAGCGCCGCGTACACGATCGGCAGTATCCCGCGCGCGCCAGCGATTCCCACGACCGCACTCACGTACCTCCGCACCGCCCGGCAGCAGTTCGGCGTCTTCGAGTTGGACGGGATGAAAACGGTCGGTGACGTCCGCGTCGCGGTACTCAAGTTCAGCGAACGGCCACACGCACGGATGACCGACGCGGATGACTTCACCACCACCGGCCGTTTCTGGATTGATCCGGAGACGGGCCGCGTGGTGCAGACTGAATTGACCGTGACGTCTCTCGCCGGCGAGAGCAAGATCCAGGTGCAGTATGCGAACCGGCCAGGGATCGATGTCTGGGTCCCCGTCAGGATGTTCGAACAGCACAGCGTGGCTTCGCCGGTACGCAACGATGGCTTGGGCCGCGGTGGCGCGTCGCCCAGGGCCTATGTCGATGGACTGGCGACCTACCAAGCGTTCCGGCGGTTCGATCTCAAGCCGGGGCTGCTAATCAAGTGACGGCCCGGAGGAAGCCCGGCAATCTCAGACTCCTGCGCCTCAGTTACCCGAGGTACCGAAAACGAAGACATCGCCACGTCCGTGCGCTGGAAGATCCGGATTCCTCCCACGGTTCGAGACACCCGCAGCTTCCCCTCGTCTGCCAATTCGCGTGTTGTCGCCTCAGACGTTCAGAATCCTGGACGCTGGAGCCGTCGCCGATGATCGGGCGACGACGTCACCGATACGTCACCGCTGAGCTCCCGTGGGAGTCTTCGGAAATTCCAATCCAGAGCCCCTGACACAACGTCAGGCTGACGCCTGCTATTTCGGCAGGCCCGCCGCCGCCGGGTCATCGGATCGCCCGATTCCCGCGGCGAACGCGTCGATCTGACCTGGCATCAACCCTGCTACGTCCGCACACAGGGAGGGGCGACCCATGGAGATGCTGTTGGCGGGATTGGCGATGACCCTGTTAGGCGTGGCGGTGAGCGGACTCCTGTTCGCGGCCGCGGCAAAGAACCAGGCCGGCGACGTGGCTGCCCCGGCGGAAGCGCTGCAGCCGGCGCCATCCGGGTTCTTCACCGAAGAGAAGCTGGACCACCAGCCGGTCTCGGTCGAAGTGCTGTTGATGCAAATCGAGGGGCACGTGCGGATGGAGCAGGCCGCGGTCGAGTCGTTCCTGGCGATGCCGTCGGTGGAAGCGCTCCACACCAAGACGCTGTCGCCGCTGGTGCACTGAAGGACAGGTCAGAGGTCAGAGGTCAGAGGTCGGAGGTAATGACCGGCGCGCAGCGCCGCACCTCACCTTTGACTTGACCTGACCTCTGACCTGTTCTCGGCTTATTAGGAGGTCCCATGTCCCAGCGCGAACTGCTGCACGGTCTCGCTCAGCGTGACGCCGATCACCTGCTCGCGCTGGGCACACGCATTATCTTGCCTCGTGGCACCGTGCTCTTTCGCCTGGGCGGCCCGGCCGACAGCCTCTACATCGTCGAGCGCGGCCACCTGGCCCTGACGTTGCCGATGCAAGTGCTCGGCCGCGAAGAGAACATCCTGATCGAGGAGCGCCATCCAGGCCAGACGCTGGGCTGGTCGGCGCTCATCCCGCCGCACAAGTTCACGTTGACGGCGACCGCGCCGTTCGACTCCGAGGTGCTCGCCCTCGATCGAGAGGCACTGCTGCAGTATTTCACCGCTGAACCCGCGGTAGGCTACGTCGTCACGCGGAACGTGGCCGAAATCATCGGCCAGCGGTTGCAGGTGTTCCAGGGCATGTGGCTCCGCGAGATGCAGCGGGTGGTCGAGATGCACACCGCTCGAAAGGGATCGGCATGAGACTTGTGATCCCGGTCATGGTCATCATGGCCGCGGCGCTCTCGGCGGTCGGGCAGTCCGGGGACGCGCAGCGCGCCACGCCCAAGAGTCCCACCGGCGAAACGCTGGAAGTGCCGCCGCCACCGTTCTCCGACGGCATCTTCCCCTGCTCCACCTGCCACAAGGACATGAAAGTCGATCGGACCCGCCGCGAGCTTGCCTTTCACACCGAGATCGTGCTGAAGCACGACGAACAGAACCGCTGGTGCCTCGACTGCCACAACGCCGACGACCGCGACTATCTGCACCTGGCCAGCGGCCAGAAGCTGTCGTTCGACGAGTCCTACAAGCTCTGCGGCCAGTGCCACGGGGAGAAACTCCGGGATTGGCGCGCCGGCGTGCACGGACGGCGCACGGGACAGTGGAACGGGCATAAGACGTACCTGCTGTGCGTCAACTGCCACAGCCCGCACCAGCCGCACTTCAAGCCGCTCGAGCCGAAGCCGGCGCCCAAACCGCCAACGCGACCCGGGAGGTTGCCATGATCCTTCCACCGAAGGCGCCCGACGCGCCTGCCGACGGGCCCGCCACGGGCGTGACCCGCCGCGAGTTCACGTCGTGCGCGGCCGCGGCCGCCGCCGGGTTCCTGCTCACCGCCTGCGGCAACAAGCCGCTGCACGAGATTCCGAAGGATCGCCTGAAGGCCGCCATCGCGAAGATGGAACGCGAGTACACGGAACAGTACGGCAAGGCGGTCACGGTGTCGGATTCGGGCGCGATGCCGGGCGTGCAGTTCGCGTACGCGCTGGACATCTCCCGCTGCATCGGCTGCCGCCGCTGTGTCTACGCGTGCGTCGAAGAAAACAACCAGTCGCGCGATCCGGAAGTGCAGTGGATTCGCGTGCTGTCCATGAACAAGGACAAGGGCGTCGACTTCCAGGACGCGAATCCGTACTACAACCCGAAGGAAGTGCCGGAAGAAGGGCACTTCTACGTGCCCACCGCGTGCCAGCACTGCCGCAACGCGCCGTGCACGAAGGTGTGCCCCACCGGCGCCACCTGGACCGAACCCGACGGCATCGTCGTCATCGACTACGACTGGTGCATCGGCTGCCGGTACTGCATGGCGGCGTGCCCGTACGGCGCGCGGCATTTCAACTGGGGCCAGCCGACCCTGTCGAAGGAGCAGATCAACCCGAACACGCACGTCCTCGGCAACCGCCCGCGGCCGAAGGGCGTCGTCGAGAAGTGCACGTTCTGCATCCAGCGCACCCGCGCCGGCCAGTATCCGGCCTGCGTGGAGGTCTGCCCGGTGGGCGCGCGCAAGTTCGGCAACCTGCTCGATCCCGAGAGCGAGATCCGCTACATCATCGAGAACAAGCGCGTGCTCCTGCTCAAACCGGAGCTGAACACGATGCCGAAGTTCTTCTACTTCTACGGAACGTGAGGTCCCGGTGACTTTCGTCCAGCAGTTCGGCCGTTTCGTCACGGGCAGCCTGCGTCTGGTCAGCCGCGGCCCCGGCATCTACTGGCTCTGGGTTGGCGTGCTGTTGGTGCTGATCGCGTCGGGCCTGCAGGCGTTCGCCCGGCAGGTCAGCGACGGCCTCATCGTGACCGCGATGCGCGACCAGGTGAGCTGGGCGTTCTATATCGGCAATTTCACGTTCCTGGTCGGCGTGGCGGCCGCGGCCGTGGTGCTCGTCATCCCGGCCTACATCTACAACTGGAAGCCCATCCGCGAGATCGTGATCTTCGGCGAACTGCTCGCCGTGAGCGCGATCATCATGTGCCTGTCGTTCGTGCTGGTGGACATCGGCCGGCCGGACCGCTTCTGGCATCTGTTTCCCGTGATCGGCCACTTGAACTTCCCGCAGTCGATTCTCGCGTGGGACGTCATCGTCCTCAACATCTACTTCGTCATCAACTTCATCGTCGTCACGCACATCCTCTACCGTGCGTTCCACGGCCGGCATTACTCGCCGAAGGTCGTCGTCCCGCTGGTGCTGCTGTCGATTCCGATGGCCGTCGGCATCCACACCGTCACGGCGTTCCTGTACAACGGCATCGCGGCGCGGCCGTACTGGAATTCGTCGATCCTCGCGCCGCAGTTCCTGGCGTCGGCGTTCTGCTCGGGCCCGGCGATCCTGCTCTTCGTGATCCAGTTGCTCAAGAAGTTCACGCGATTCGAGATCCAGGACGAGGCCATCTCGAAGATTGCGGAACTGATGGCCTACGCGACGTTCATCAACCTGTTCCTGCACGGCTCCGAGGCGTTCAAGGAGTACTACTCGAACACCGAGCACCTGGTCTACACGCGCTACTGGTTCCAGGGCATTGGCGAGCATCGGTACGCTCGTGCCGTACGCGTGGACGGCCGTCGGCCTCAACCTGACCGCCTTCATTCTGTTCATCACGCCGAAGACCCGCCGCTACTGGCTCACGCTGAACATCGGTTGCTTCGCCACCTACGCCGGGTGCTACATCGACAAAGGCATGGGCCTCATCATCCCCGGCCTCACGCCGGACGCGCTGGGCGAGATCTACCGAGTACGCGCCGAGCCTCGCCGAGCTGCGCGTCGCCGCCGGCATCTTCGCGCTCGGGTTCCTCGTGTTCACGCTCATGCTGAAAGTCGCCGTGCCGATTTTGCTCGGGGAGTTCCGGGGAGACAAGACAGTAACGAACAACTGACAACTAACAACTAACAACTAACAATTTGGCTGCGTGCACGCGGTCTAGTTGTTAGTTGTTAGTTGTTAGTTGTTAGTTGTTAGTTGTTAGTTGCCAACTCACTCCAGATACAGGTGGTACACCCAGTAGGCGCCCGGCAGCAGAATGCCGATCGCGGTGAGCCATCCGCCGCGGCGCGTGATGCCGTGGCGGCCCTTCAGCACGAAGAGACCGGTCACCGCGAGCAGAATCAGCGCCAGGGCGTACACGTCCGCGATCCAGGTCCACACACCCTTCGGCGCGTTGAGATGGAGATCGTTGAACTCCCGGAGCACCGGCCGGGGGATGTTGCGCTCGATCACGACCATGCCGGTCGGCAGGTCCACGGAGTAGGTCGTGTTCTCGAAGAAGATCCGCAGCGTGTCCCGGTCCGGCTGGAAGGCGCTGCGCGGCGTGTCGGTGATGCCGAGCTTCCCCAGCGCGTCGGCCACGAGCTCCGCGCGTCCGCTGCCGTGAATGGGCGCGATGATGACGGCCCGCTTGGACGGGCTGAACGACGGATTCCAGTCCGCGCGATGGTTCACCGCGAGGCCGGAGATGCCATAGACGATGGTCAGCGCGAAGGCGAGATAGCCGACGTCACGATGCAGAATGACGTTCAGCTTGTGCCAGTGCATCTCGATCGACCGGGGCCGGGTGCGGACTACTCGACTTCGGCGCCTTCACCCTTGATCGTAATGCTGAGCTTCGGTCCCTTGATGGACTTCGGATCGAACGCCATCTTCTTCTCTTTGGCCATTTCCTGGCCCTGAGCGATCTGGTCTTCCACGCTCAGCATCGCGACCGAGATGACGCCCTCGACGGTGGCCTTCAGGCCTTTGATGGACACCGGGAACACCATCACGCCGTCGTCCACCTTGAAGCGGATGGACTCGAAGTCCTTGTCGCTGCCGATCGCCAGCCAGCAGCCTTTCTCGGCGCACACGTCCACGATGGGCCCCTGCACCTTGACGCGCTTGTCCTTGAACTTGTCCGGATTGGCGTAGATGTCGGAGATCTTCGTCGTCTCCTTCAGCGTCAGCGGCTTGCCGTACTTCTTCACAGCGGCCGACAGGCCGACGGTCAGGCACAGCGCGAGGGCGAGAGACGTGGTGGCAAAGCGCAACATGACAGGAGTCCTCCGGAAATGGGGCGGCACAGCCGCCCTCACTCACGATACCGCATTTCCGGCGCGGTGCGGAAGATGGCGCGGGGCGGATCTGAGACAATAGCCGCGCAGCTCCGATGAACGACGATTCCGTCCCCGTCTCCGTCGATGGCCTGCCGCGCCTCTCGGGCTGGGCGGCCGCCGGCGTGTTTGCGCTCCTGACGGTGGTGTTCACCTGGCCGCAGGCCATTCGTTGGCTCAGCGTGCCGGACTTCATGGACACCTACTTCAGCATGTGGCGGATCGCCTGGATCGCGCACCAGCTGCCGCCGATCCGCGGCACTTGTTCGACACGAACATCTTCTATCCGCTGCGGCACACGCTCGCCTACTCGGATGCGGTGCTCCTCCAAGGCCTGACCGGCGCGCCGCTGATGTGGATCGGCGTGCCGACGGTGATCGTCTACAACCTGCTGGTGTTCGCCGGGTTCGTGCTGTCCGGCGTCGGCGCCTTCCTGCTGGTCCGCGACCTCACCGGCAGCAGCGCCGCCGGCCTCATCGGCGGCATCGTCTTTACGTTCGCGCCGTTCCGTTTCGATCATTACGTCCACCTGGAACTCCTGTGGGCGCAGTGGATCCCGCTGACGCTCTGGATGCTGCATCGCACGCTGAAGTCCGGCCGGCTGCGCGACGGGCTCTGGACGGGCATCTGCATCGGCCTGCAGGGGCTCTCGTGTGTCTACTACACGGTGTTCCTCGTGACCATTCTGGCGGTGGCGGGGCCGATCCTGCTGACGACCGCGGCGCCGCATCTTCGCCGCCGCGCCGTGCTGTCCCTGCTCGCGGGCGCGGTCGTCGCCGCGATCATGCTCGTGCCCTACATCGTGGCGTACCAGTCGGCGCGCGCGGACATCGGCGAGCGCGGACGCACGGTCGCGATGCTGGGATTCAGCGCCGGTCCGAAGCACTACCTCGCCACCACGCCCAACAACATCCTGTACGGCGCCGCCACCGCGCCGATCAGCGTCCACGAGAAGCGGCTGTTCATGGGCTTCCTCGTCATGGCGTTGATGGTGGTCGGCGTGTGGCCGCCGCTCAACCGGACGCGCGTCGCCTACGCGCTCGCGCTGGCCATCGCCGTCGACGTGTCGTTCGCGCAGCGCGGACTGCTGCTCGGGTGGCTGTGGGACCACGTCGTGATCTACCGCGGCCTGCGCGTGCCGGCGCGATTCGGCCAGATCGCGCTCCTGGCGGCCGCCGTGCTGGCCGGATTCGGTGTCGTCCGGGTGCTCGACTGGCTGCGTCGGCGCCGTCCGACACTCCGGCGGCCCGTACTCGCGGCGATCGGCAGCGTCGTGCTCCTCGAGTACCTGATGTACCCGCTCGCGCTCGTCCCGGTGTCCACGAAGGCGAGCGAGAGTTCCGTCTGGCTCCGCTCGCAGCCGCCCGCGCCGATCGTCAACCTGCCCATGCCCAAGGACAGGGACTCGACGCTTGACCGGGTCGAATTTCTGTACGAATTCGAATCGACGTTCCACTGGCGGCCGATGCTCAACGGGTACACCGGGACCCATCCGACCTATTACGTCCTCGCCAAGGGCGCGGTTGAGGATTTTCCCTCCGATGCCGCCGTCGACAAGATGCGCGAGATCGGCATCGTCTATGCGGTGGTGCACGAGCGCTACTACGGCCGCGAGCGCTATCGGGACGTGACCACGGCCGCTCAATTGCGCCAGGATCTCGGTCGCGTACGGCCCGTTTGCCGACGGCGAGTTCGAGACGAAGATCTATCGGATCCTGAAGTAGGAACGACGGGAACGATGGGAACGATGGGAACGACGGGAACGACGGGAACTGGGGAACTGAAGATCAAAACCATGCCACACGTGAGCCCGCGCTGGGAGGATCCGCGAACCGTCGCTGGCTTCGTATCAGGGACGCCGAACGAGGTGTTGTTGGCGTATGCCAGGCGCGTCCTCGACGCGCCCGGGCCGAGGCGCTGCCTCGATCTCGGCTGCGGCGCCGCGCGCAATGCGGCGCCGCTCGCCGAAATGGGTTTTCGCGTGACCGGTACCGATTTGTCGGCCCCGATGATCGCGGGGGCCCGTGACCGGGTGCGCGCCGCGGCGCCGTCCGTGACGGTTCACCTGATCATCGCCCCGATGGCCCCGCTGCCCTTCCCCGACGCCACCTTCGATCTGGTGGTCGCGCACGGGATCTGGAACCTGGCGCGGTCGGGTGCCGAGTTCCGCGCCGGCGTCGCGGAAGCCGCGCGGGTATCGAAGCCGGGCGCGGGACTGTTTCTGTTCACGTTCTCTCGCCACACGCTGCCTCCGGACGCGCGCGCGGATGCCGGAGAGACGTTCGTGTTCTCGTCGTGGAACGGCGAGCCGCAGTGCTTTCTGACGGAAGATGAAATCCTCGCCGAACTCGGGCAGGCGGGATTCGTGCGCGACGCACCCGGACCGCTCACCGAGTACAACCTGCCCAGGCCAGGCGAACTGCGATCCGGCGGTCCGGTGATCTACGAGGGCACGTTCGCCAAGCAGCCGGCGGCGGGCGTCAGCCCGGCGCCGACCGGTCCGGCGGGCTGAAGCCCGCCGGCTACTGCGGCACGCGTGTCTAACAGATCCGGGGCAGCTGCTCGCCGCTGAGCATGTCGACGACGCGCGTGGCGCCGATGCGGCTGCGGAGCGTGACGAGACCCTGCGGCCGCTCGCTGACCGCGCCGATCCGCACCGACCCGGCGCTGACGTCGTGGCCGCGCAGGATGGCGAGCGCGCGATCGGCCTCCGCTTCCGGCACGAACGCCACGAAGCGGCCTTCGTTGGCGACGTAGATCGGATCGAAGCCGAGAATCTCGCACGCGCCGCGGACGTCCTCGCGCACCGGCACTGCGTCCTCTTCGAGCCGGATGTGCAGCCCGGACGCCTGCGCGATTTCGACGACCGCGCTGGCCAGTCCCCCGCGCGTCAGATCGCGCAGGCAATGCACGTCAATGCCGGCCTCGAGCATGGCCAGCACCGGCGCCACCACGGGCGCGCAATCGCTTTCGATGTTCGACTCGAATTCCAGCCCCTCGCGTGCGGCCAGCACGGCCATGCCGTGGCGGCCGAGATCGCCGGACAATAACAGCACGTCACCGGACCGCACGCGCATGGGTGCGATCACCCGCTCGTGCTCGATCAGCCCGACGCCCGCCGTGGTGATGAACAGTCCGTCCGCCTTGCCGCGATCGACCACCTTCGTGTCACCGGTCACCAGGGCGACGCCGGCGGCATCGGCCGCGGCCTTCATCGACGCCACCACGCGGGTGACGACGTCCATGTCCAGACCCTCCTCGAGAATGAACGCGCAACTGAGGAACCGCGGCCGCGCACCGCACATGGCCAGATCGTTGACCGTGCCGTTCACCGCCAGCGTGCCGATGTTCCCGCCCGGGAAGAACAGGGGCTTGACCACGTAGGCGTCCGTGGAGAACGCGAGGCGCAGCGCACCGAATTCGAGGCGCGCACCGTCGTGGCGGGCGCCCAGCGCCGCGTTCGCGAACGCCGGCAGGAACACGCTTTCCACGAGCTGCTGGCTGAGGCGTCCGCCGCCGCCGTGCGCCATCTGCACGTGCGAGGACCGTTCGATCGGCACCGGGCAGACGAGTCCGGGCCAGGGGTCAGCGGCCATGGCTGTGCACCTCGCCCGCGTCATCGATCTTCACCCGCCGATAGCGGTAGTACGCGGCGCACGCGCCCTCGGACGACACCATCGTGGCGCCGAGCGGATGCTCCGGCGTGCAGACCCCGCCGAACGCCGGGCATTCATGCGGCTTCTTGAGGCCCTGCATGATCTGGCCGCTGATGCACTCCCGCGGCTCGTCGATCACGCGATCGGCCACGCCAAAGCGCCGCTCGGCGTCGTACGACTCGTAGGCCGGCTTCAGCCCGAGGCCGCTCTGCGGAATCTCGCCGACGCCGCGCCACTTGCGCGGCACCACGCGAAACACTTCGCCGACCAGTTGCTGCGCCGGCTGGTTGCCCAAACGGCGCACCGCGCGCGCGTACTGGTTCTCGACCTCGGCGCGCCCTTCTTCGAGCTGCTTCACGCACATGAAGACGCCCTGCAGGATGTCCACCGGCTCGAAGCCCGTCACGACGATCGGCACCCGGTACTTCGCCGCAATCGGCTCGTACTCGGTGAAGCCCATGACCGTGCATACGTGGCCGGCCGCGAGGAAGCCCTGCACCTTCCCGGCGGGCGACGACAGGATGGCCTCCATCGCGGGCGGCACCAGCACGTGCGAGACGAGCAACGAGAAGTTCGTCACGCCGCGCTGCGCCGCCTGGAAGACGGCCATCGCATTGGCCGGCGCGGTGGTCTCGAAGCCGACGGCGAAGAACACCACCTCGCGGTCCGGGTGGCGCTCGGCCAGCGCCAGTGCGTCGAGCGGCGAATAGACGATGCGGACGTCGCCGCCGGCGGCTTTGACGGCGAGCAGATCCCGATCGCGTCCCGGCACGCGCAGCATGTCGCCGAACGAGCAGAAGATCACGTTCGGCCGCGCCGCAATTTCGATGGCCTTCTCGATCAGCTCCAGCGGCGTGACGCAGACCGGGCAGCCCGGTCCGTGCACGAGCGTGATCTCCGGCGGCAGGAGCTCGTCCACGCCGAACTTGACGATGGCGTGCGTCTGGCCGCCGCACACCTCCATCAGGGTCCACGGCCGCGTGGTGATGCGCCGCAGCGCCCGGGCGTAGGCTTCCGCACTCTCACGATCGCGGTATTCGTCGATGAACCTCACCGGGTATCGTCCTCGAGTTCGGCCAGGTCGCCCATGGCCTTGAGGTAGGAGAACACCTTGGCCGCTTCCTCCTCGTCCACGGTCGAGATGGCGAAGCCGACGTGCACGAGCACGAAGTCTCCGATCACGGCCTCAGGCACGTAGCTCAGGTTCACGCGCTTGGTGATTCCCGAGAAATCCACCGTGCCGCTGCGCAGAATCGGGTCGTTGCCCTCGATCGCCAGGATGCGTCCCGGAACAGCCAGACACATATCGTCAGCCCTTTCCCCCGGCGGGCTGAAGCCCGCCGGCTCCGTACGTCAATAGATCAATAGACCAATCGATCAGTCGAGCAATCGATCAATGTCGCAGCGCGGCCACGATTTGCCCGAGCGCGATGCCGCCGTCGTTGGGCGGCACGCGCTGGTGCCAGTATGGCGTGAAGCCCTCGGCGCGCAGCCGGGAATCGACCCGCTCGCACAGCACCGCGTTCTGAAAGCACCCGCCCGACAGCACGACGCGCGCGCGGCCCACCGACCGCGCCACACCGACGATCATCTCCGCCATCGTGTTGTGCCAGCGGGCGGCCACCACGCCCACGGGCGTGCCGGCCGCGACATCGGCGAGCACCTGGGCGACGGCAGGCGCCCAGTTTACGACGAGCGGCGGCGGCGCGAACGTGCCTGGCGCCGGCCCCTCATGCGCCCCCAGGCGCCACGGGTACGCATCCGAGATGCGCGGATCCACGGCCCACTCCAGTTCCATGGCCGCCTGGCCCTCGAACGACGCGACCTGCCGCACGCCCGCGAGCGATGACACGGCATCGAACAGGCGCCCGGCGCTCGACGTCACCGGCGCGTTGACGCCGGCCTCGATCGCGCGCGCCCACAGGTCCCGTTCGCGCGCGGGCACGCCCTCCAGCGCCCACGCCGGCTCGACACCCGCCTGATCGGCCCGCATCGCGTGGAGCACGCCAAAGGCCGAGCGTCGCGGCTCGCGAATCGCCCGCTCGCCGCCCGGGCAGGCGGAATGGCCGCAGGCACGCCACGCGGCTCCACGACTCGTCGCCCACCAGCAGGAACTCACCGCCCCAGATCGTGCCATCGGTCCCGAGGCCCGTGCCGTCCCACGACACACCGAGCCATTCGCCGCTCAGATCGTTTTCGGCCGCGCACGACAGCACGTGTGCCAGATGGTGCTGCACGCGGGTGACCGGCACGCCGAGTGCATTGGCGTGGCGTGTGCTCACGTAGTCCGGGTGCAGATCCGCCGCCGCCGAGACCGGCGTCACGCCGTACAGGCGCCTCGAGGCTGCCCAACACGCGTGTAAACGCCTCGAGCGCCTGCGGCGTTTCCAGGTCGCCGATGTGCTGGCTGATGAACACCTGCCGGCCCACGCTCACGGCCACGGTGTTCTTGAGATGGGCGCCCACGGCGACGATTGCCGGCGCGGGCTCGCGCAGCATGACCGGCAACGGCGCGTAGCCCCGCGCGCGGCGCAGCACCAGTTCGCGTCCGAGTTGCACGCGCACGATGGAATCGTCGACGTGGCGCACGATGGGCCGGTCGTGCACCAGGAAGACATCGGCGATGCCCGCCAGCCGTTCGAGCGCGTCGTGTTCGTCAATGCAGATCGGCTCATCCGACAGATTGCCGCTGGTGGCGACGACGGCCTCGCCCACGTCGCCCATCAGGAGATGATGCAGCGGCGTGTACGGCAGCATGACGCCCAGCCAGGGGTTACCCGGCGCCACACCCTCAGCCACCTGCCGGCCCGCGCCCGTGCGGCGGCGCAGCAACACGATGGGCGCGGCCGGCGAGAGCAGCAGCCGCTGTTCGGCCGCCGACACCTCGCACAGCGCCTCGGCCTCCGCCAGTGATGACGCCATCACGGCCAACGGCTTCTCGAGGCGCCGCTTGCGCGTCCGCAGCGCGGACACGGCGTCCGCCCGAGACGCCAGCGTCATCAGGTGAAACCCGCCGAGCCCTTTGACGGCCACGACACCGCCGCCGCGCAGGGCGTCGGCCGCCTGCCGCATCGCCGTGTCCGCGGTCGACAGGACGTCGCCGCCAGCACTCCACAGGGCCACCTGCGGCCCGCACGCCGGGCACGCGATCGGCTGCGCGTGGAATCGACGATCCGACGGATCGCGGTACTCGCGGGCGCAATCGGGACACATCTCGAACCCGCGCATCGACGTGCGCGGTCGATCGTACGGCAGCGATTCGATCAGGCTGTAGCGCGGTCCGCAGTTCGTGCAGTTCGTGAACGGATAGCGCGCGCGCCGGTCGGCGGGATTGAAGATCTCCGCGCGGCAGTCGTCGCACGTCGCCAGGTCGGGCAGGACCGGCGTGGTGGCAGGGCCGGATCCCGCTGCAGGCACATCGCTGTCGCGAATCTCAAACGCAGCCGCACCCAGCGCATCAAGCCACACGGCCTCGAGACCCTGGATCACCGCGCGAGGCGGGCGCTGGCGTTCAATCGAGAGATGGAACGCTTCGAGCGCGGCGCGCGGCCCTTCCACTTCGATGTGGACGCCCGCGGGGCTGTTGTTCACCCAGCCGGCGAGATCGTGCTCCCGGGCCAGGCGGTAGATGAAGGGCCGGAATCCGACACCCTGCACGGCTCCGCGAACGGTGAGCCGCAGGCGTTCACGCACGGGCCGCGGCGGCCTGGGCCGCCAGCCAGATGCACCAGTCGTCGAGCCCCGCTCCGGTCGTGCACGACACCTGGAACACGCGCAGGCCGGGATTGATGGCGCGGGCGTTCGCCACGAGCGTGCCGATGTCACACGGCAAGTACGGCAGCAGGTCGATCTTATTGACGACCAGCACCGAGGCGTTGCGGAACATCGACGGGTACTTCAGCGGCTTGTCGTCCCCCTCGGTCGTGCTGAGCAGCACAACCTTCATCGCTTCGCCGAGATCGTAGTTGGCCGGACAGACGAGGTTGCCGACGTTCTCGATGACCAGCAGATCCGTCTGCGCGAGGTCCAGCTGATCCAGCGCGTCCTGCACGAGTTTCGCTTCGAGATGACAGCCGCCGTTGGTGACGATTTGCACGACCGGCGCGCCGTACCGCGCCACGCGCTGCGCATCGAGATCTGTCTGCACGTCGCCTTCGATCACCGAGAGCCGCAGCCGGCCCCTCAGCCGCTCGATCGTCTGCTCCAGCAGCGAGGTCTTCCCCGCCCCGGGGGAACTGACGACATTGATGACGAACAGGCGGGCCTCGGCGAACCGGCGCCGGTTCTGCGCGGCAATCGTGTCGTTCTTCTCGAGCACCTTCCGCTCGATCGTGATCACATGCACGGTGTCATTCCCGGGGTCTGAAGGCCCCGGGCTCCATGGCCCTCAACACCCCGGGGTCTGAAGTCCCCGGGCTCCATCTTCGTCATCCGCCAGTTCCACGTGTACCACGTGCAGGTCGTCTCCCGCCACACGGTCCACGGCGAGAACGGCGGACGCGTACGGCGTGCCGGCCACGGCGACGCCGAAGCAGAATTCCAGCGACTCAATCAGGATACCAGCGCGATCGCCCACGCGGATCCGTACTTCGCGGACCGCCGGGGCGCTGGCGAGGGGGACGTGCGCGCGTACGATGTCGACGATGCTCTCGGCGACGCCCAGTTCATGCATGCAGAGAGGTCTCCGGCACCACGACCTGGCGCACCAGCGCGGCGACCGCCGGCAGGGCGGCTTCCACCTCGGGCGACAACGTTGTCACCATCGACTTGATCTCGGCGATCGACACGGTCACGAGCGTGATGTCGGGGAGCGGGCCCAGCAGCGCGGCCGTCTCGACAAGATCGCGCAGGCCGATGTCGTGCGCGGTCAGGGCCCGAGGGAAGTCCGACGCGTATTTCGGGCGGATGACGCCCACGGTGCCGGCGGGTCGGCCGTCCATCGTGGCGTCAATCATGACGATTGGGGTGAAGTCCTGGAGGTATTCCAGCAGGTGGAAGCCGCCGGTGCCGCCGTCCACGACGGTCACGCCCGGCGGCCAGGATTCGCGCTGCAGGTGTTCGACGGCGCGGACGCCGACGCCCTCGTCGCCCATCAGCAGATTGCCGATCCCGAGGACGAGGGTGCCCCTACTCACTCTTGCGTTCCACGAACCGCACGCCGGTGATGATCGAGGAGATCTCGCTCCGGCTCTCGGTCATGTCGTGGAAGATGGTCAGGTACAGGTGGATCATCGAGAAGATGATGAAGACCCACGCGAACGCATGGTGCCACATGCGGACGAGGTTATCGCCGCCCATCAGCGGCGACACCCATCCGAACAGGTGCGGCAGCCAGAACGTGCTCATCGGCGCGTAGAGCGCGGCGCCGGTCGTGATCTGGAACGCGGTCGCCAGGAACACGAAGAAGTAGCTGGCGGCCGCCAGGCCGTTGTGGCCCACGTAGTCGATAGGCTGCTTCTCGATCTGCAGGATGTCCACGCGGAGCACGTTGACGGCTTCCCGCCACTGGGTCCTCAGGCGCGCCCAGGTCGTCGGCAGGAAGGCGGTCCACCGCGAGTACTCGTTCCCCTTGAAGAGCCAGTAGATCCGCACGAGGAACGCGAAGCTCATCCCGTACGCGGCCGTGAAGTGGAGGAACCGGATCCAGCCGAACCAGTAGGCGTCCGAGGCTTCACGCGTTGACATGAACGCCGGCGGGTTGCCGATCACGAGGCCCGTGGCGATCAGCACGAACACGCAGGCCGCGTTGACCCAGTGGTACATCCGCACCGGCGCCTGCCACACGTACACGCGATCGTAGGTGGTCTTGGCCATGGCGCACCTCTCAGAACGTGTCGAGTTGATGGACGTGCCGCCCGTGCTCATCGTGGATGTGCACCGCGCAGGCAATGCAGGGATCGAACGAATGAATCGTGCGCAGCACCTCGATCGGCTGATCCGGATTGGCGATGGGCGTGCCGATGAGCGACGACTCGTAGGCGGACATCTGCCCCTTGTCGTCGCGCGGCGACGCGTTCCACGTGCTCGGCACCACCAGCTGGTAGTTGTCGATCTTGCGGTCGCGGATCACGATCCAGTGCGCGAGTGCGCCGCGCGGCGCCTCGCTCATGCCGACGCCCTTCGCCTCGGCCGGCCAGGTCGACGGATCCCACTTCGACGTGTCGGCGGTGCGCGTGTCGCCCGACTTGATGTTCGTGATCAGCTGGTTGTAGAACTCGTGCGCCCATCCGGCGATGAGCTTGGTTTCGAGGCCGCGCGCCGCGGTCCGGCCGAGCGTGGAGAACAGCGCCCCGACCGGCACGTTGAGCTGCTTGAGCGCGGCGCCTACCAGTTCCTTCACTTCCGCGCTGCCCGACGCGTAGGCGACGAGCACCCGCGCGAGCGGACCCACCTCCATCGGATGGCCCTTCCACCGCGGCGTCTTCAGCCACGAGTACTTCTGCGCCACCTCGAGCTGCTCGTACGGCGGCTTCGGCCCCGTGTAGTGCAGCTTCGTCTCGCCGCTCCACGGGTGCTTCCCGGTGGAGTCGCCCTCGGCGTAGTCGTACCAGGAATGCGTCACGTATTCCTGGACCTGCATCGGGTCCTTGCCGTCCACCATCAGCACTTCGTCCAGGTTGCGGTTCAGAATGGCGCCGCGCGGGAACTTGAACTTCGACGGATCCCCGTAGCCGTTGACCGGCAGATCGCCGTACGACATGTAGTTGCTCAGCCCGCCGCCGATCGCGCCCCAGTCCTTGTAGAAGGAGGCGATGGCCATCAGATCCGGCAGGTACACCTGCTCGACGAACGTCTGCCCGTCCTTGAACAGTTGCGCCACGTGCGCCAGCCGCTCGGCGTTGATGGCGTTGACCTCGTTGATGTTCAGCGAGCAGGGCACGCCGCCGACCAGGTAGTTCGGGTGCGGGTTCTTGCCGCCGAAAATCGTGTGGACCTTGACCATCTCCTTCTGCCACTCGAGGGCCTCGAGGTAGTGGGCCACGCCCATCAGGTTCGCTTCAGGCGGCAGCTTGAACGCGGAATGGCCCCAGTAGCCATTGGCGAAGATGCCGAGCTGCCCGCTCTCCACGAACGTCTTGATGCGCTTCTGGACGTCCGAGAAGTACCCGGTCGAGCTCTTCGGCCAGTTGGAAATGCTCTGCGCCAGCTCGGAGGTCTTCTTCGGGTCGGCCTTGAGCGCGCTGACCACGTCCACCCAGTCGAGCGCGTGCAGGTGGTAGAAGTGGACGACGTGGTCCTGGAGGTACTGCGCGCAGAACATCAGGTTCCGGATCAGCTCGGCGTTCGGCGGCACCTTGATGTTGAGCGCGTCCTCCACGGTCCGCACGGACGCGAGCGCGTGCACGGTCGTGCACACGCCGCACGCCCGCTCGGTGAACGCCCAGGCATCGCGCGGATCGCGGCCCTTCAGGATCAGCTCGAATCCCCGGACCATCGTGCCGGAGCTGTACGCGTCGACGACCTTGCCGTCCTTCACCTCGATTTCGATGCGGAGGTGACCTTCGATCCGGGTGATGGGATCAATGACAATGCGGTTCGCCATGGCAATCTCCCCTACTCGTCCTTGGTCTTCGCGTTGATCACGTCACGCTTGCGGATCGACGTCAGCACGGCGTGCCCGACGAGGCCGGCCGTCGTCACGACGCCGACCGCGACGCCGACCTTGTCGGCCGTCGCCTCGATGCCGAAGCCGGGGTAGTTCGTCAGGTGCTCGTAGAACGGCCCGTTGTCCCAGAAGTTCTCTTCGCTGCAGCCGATGCACCCGTGGCCCGACTGGATCGGGAAACTGACGCCGCCGTTCCACTTGGTGACGGCGCACGCGTTATAGGTCACGGGGCCGCGGCAGCCCATCTTGTAGAGGCAGTACCCGCGCCGCGCGTTCTCGTCGTCCCACGACTCCACGAACAGGCCCGCGTCGTAGTTCGGGCGGCGATAGCAGGTGTCGTGGACCCGGCGCGAATAGAACGCCATCGGCCGGCCGACGCGATCCAATTGCGGAATCGTGTCGAACGTCAGCAGGTGCACGATCGTGCCCGCCATGACTTCGCCAATCGGCGGGCAACCCGGCACCTTGATGATCGGCTTGTCGGTGATGATCTTGTGGATCGGCGTGGCGCCCGTCGGGTTCGGGTTCGCCGCCTGGATGCAGCCGTTCGACGCGCAGCTGCCCCACGCGACGATCGCCTTGGCGCCCGCGGCGGCTTCCTTCACCGTGTCGAGCGCCGTCCGCCCCGCGATGCAGCAGTAGACGCCGTCGGCGCCCGTCGGCACCGAGCCTTCGACGAGCATCAGATACTCGCCGTGGTACTTCTTCATCGTCTCGTGCAGCGCGGCTTCGGCTGCGTGGCCGGCCGCGGCCTGCAAGGTCTGCGTGTAGTCGAGCGAGATCTTGTCCAGGATGATGTCGGACACGATCGGGTGCGACGAGCGGATGAACGACTCGCTGCAGCACGTGCATTCCTGGAAGTGGAACCAGACCACCGGGAATGCGCGGCTTGGTTTCCAGCGCGTGCACGACCTGGGCTACCTGCGAGGATTCGATGCCGGCCGCCGCCGCCAGCCACGTGCAGAACTGCAAGAAGTCCCGACGGGAATGCCCCCGCATCTGGGCCTGTTCCCAAATCGTCAACCGCTGACTCATGATGGCCTCCCCTGCACTGGTGCGCCCATCGCGTCCGCACCACCGTGATCGCGCAAAGCATACGCTCGGCCGAGGCCGCCGAAGAGGGCGATATAGTGCCCTAGTCGATTGCGTCTTGGTCGGGACTGCGAAGGCCGCGGCGCCTCTCGCGGCACGCGTCGAAGCCGTCGGTCGCACGGCACCGGTTGGCACTGAAGTCGCCCGCGATCTGGACGGCGGTAGACTTGGACGGTCGGGGGACTGACTTGAGCACACAAGGAGCGTCACTATGATTCGCGGAGCACTGATCGCAGGCGTCTTGATGGTGGCCGTGGCCGCCCCGGTGGATGCCCAGACAACCTCGCCGAAGCACTATGAAGTCCAGGGGTTTGGCGGCGTGACGTTCGGAGGCGGCATCAGCGGCAATCCCGTCATCACCCCGTCCGGGATGTTCGACACCATCACCGTCAAGAGCGGCGGTTCCTTTGGCGCGTCCTTCGGCGTCGTCATGGCGAACGGCGGCGAGATCGGGTTCCAGTGGGGCCACCAGATGTCCAAGCTGGGCGTCAAGGGCGTCACCTCGGTCGAGATCGGCAACATGAGCATCGACCACTACCACGCCTACGTGGCGTACAACGCGATGCCCCATTCCAAGGTGCGGCCGTACGTGTCTGTCGGGTTCGGCGCGACCGATTACGGCACCGTGCCATTCGTCGGCGCGAACCAGTCCGGCGAGATCCCCGGGCCCGTGCGGTTCAGCTTCACCGTCGGCGCCGGCTTCAAGGCGTGGGCGAATGAGAAGGTGGCGTTCCGCGCCGGACTGCAGTGGATGCCGACCTACATCACCTCCGGCGCCGACGGCTGGTGGTGCGGCAACTACTGGGGTTGCTACGTCCAGAGCGACATGAAGTTTTCCAACCAGGTTGAGCTGTCAGGCGGCGTCGTGTTTCGGTTCGGCGATAAGTAGCGCGCGGCATCCCGAGGCATGCTTCAACGAGAACGGGTGGTCCGGGCGCGACGCGCTGCTGTCTGGGTCATCCTGCTCGCCGCCATCGTCATCGCAGTCCCCGCGCGGGCGCACGCGCAGGCGCCAGCCACAATCCAGATCCGCGTGACCCAGGCCGGGCATCCCGTCGAGGGGGCGGCGATGACGATCGGGAGCGCCACCCAGACGACGGACCCGGCAGGCGTGGCCCAACTCCAGGTCCCGGCCGGTCCGACACGGGTCACGGTGTCGAAGGAGGGGTTCGCGCCGGCCACGCTCGAGGTCACGCTCACCGCGGGCGAACGCAGGGATCTGGCCGTCGCGCTGGAACGGATCGCCAGCGTGGAAGAAGCGGTCACGGTGTCGGCGACGCGCACCGGCGGGCGGATTGACGACATCCCGACGCGGGTGGAGGTGCTCAACCGCGAGGAAATCGAAGAGAAGATGCTCATGACGCCCGGCGACATCGTCATGATGCTGAACGAAATGGGCGGCCTGCGCGTGCAGGCGACATCGCCGGGCCTTGGCGCCGCCACGGTGCGCGTGCAAGGCATGCGCGGCCGCTATACGCGCTTCTTCTCCGACGGGCTTCCGCTTTTGGCGAGGTTGGCGGCATCGGCCTGCTGCAAGTGCCGCCGATGGACCTGGGCCAGGTGGAAGTCATCAAGGGCGTCGCGTCATCACTCTATGGTGCCGGCGCCATGGGTGGCGTCGTCAATCTCGTGTCCCGGCCGCCTGGAGCCGCAGCGGAGCGCGAGTTCCTGGTCAATCGCTCGACGCGAGGCGCGACCGACCTCGTGGGGTGGTATGCGACGCCGGCCCGGGCCGGCTGGGCGCTCACGCTGATCGGGGGCGGGCATTGGCAGTCCGCCAACGACGTCGATGGCGACACGTGGGCGGACCTGGCTCGGGTACACACGCGGCGTCGTCCGGCCGCGCGTGTTCTGGAACAACGGCCGCGGCGATGCGTTCTTCGCCACGGTGGGCGTCACCGCCGAAGACCGCACAGGCGGCACCGTCGACGGCATCGTTCTGCCGGCCGCGGGCGTGCCGTACGTCGAGGCGCTGCGCACCCGGCACATCGACGGCGGGTTTACGGCGCAGGCCCTGCTCGGATCCGGGGCACTCGTGAGCGCCCGTGCGGCGTTTGCCGGTCAGCGCCACGACCATCAATTCGGCGAAATTCTGGAACGAGACCGGCATCGGACGACGTTCGCGGAAGTGACCGTCCGCCGCCAGGCCGGGCGGCACACGCTCGTGGCCGGCGCGGCATTCGAAGAGAACGACTACCGCTCGGAGGATGTGCCCCAATTCGACTTTCGCCATTGGGTGCCTGGCGTGTTCGGGCAGGCGGATCTTGAACTCGCCCAGTGGCTTTCGGTGAGCGGCAGCGCCCGCCTCGACTACCACAGCGAATACGGCCTCTTCGTGAGCCCGAGGCTGTCCGCGTTGTTTCGATCGGGCCGATGGACCAGCCGGATGTCGATCGGATCGGGGTTCTACGGTCCTTCGCCGCTGACCGAGGAGACGGAGGCGGCCGGCCTCACGCGACTGGTGATTCCCCAACCGCTCGAGGCCGAGCGCGGCCGAAGCGCGTCCATTGATCTCACGGGACGCGATGGCCCGTTCACCTATACGGTCACGGTCTTCGGGTCGCGGATTAGGCGTCCGATCAACGTCGATCGATCGGCGGGGCTGGTGATGACCAACCTGGCCGATCCCACCACGAACGTGGGCGTCGAACTGCTCGGCACATTCCGGCACGCCGCCTACTCGGTGACGGCGTCCTATGCGTTCGTCAAGGCACGGGAGATCGTGGAGGGCACGGGCCGTGACGTGGCGCTGACACCGCGCCACGGAGTGGGCGTGGTCGGCATGTGGGAACGCGACGGCAAGGGACGCGTCGGGGTCGAGTGTTACTTCACCGGCGTTCAGCGCCTCGACGAGAATCCGTATGCCACCGCGAGCCAGCCGTACGCCATTGTCGGGGTGCTGGCCGAGCACCAGTTCGGCCGTTTCCGCCTGTTCATCAACGGCGAGAACCTGACCGGCGTGCGCCAGACGAAGTGGGATCCGCTGATCCGGCCCTCGCGGGCGCCTGACGGGCGATGGACCGTCGATGCCTGGGCGCCGCTCGACGGCCGAAACATCAATGGCGGCCTTCGACTGATCTTCTGATTTTGCCTTGACTCTCCTGCACGCGTGCGGGACACTCGCGAGGATCGTCACTCGCGTTGTCGCCTCACGGTGACCCGGCTCTGGAATGGTCGAGGCCTCGCATGCCGTCGTCGCCCTGTCGGAACTGCTCGGCGCTACGGTCCGCGACGCAGGCGGCCTCGCTGCGGGACGCGTGCGCGAGATCGCCGTCGCGCCGCAGGACCACCCCACGCGGGTCGCGTATCCTCATCGTCCGCACCGCCGACGGCGAGCGGCATGCTGCCCGCGGACGCCCTGACGTCCTGCGGCGCCACCGTCCGCGCGCGGGCACGACGCCGACACCTGGCGCCGTTCACGCGCCTTCGACGGCGTGCTGCTGCTCAAGCGCGACCTGCTCGATCAGCAGATCATCGACGTCCACGGCCGCAAGGTCGTGCGCGTCAACGACGTCGAGCTCGACTCGAACCCGGTCAACAGCCACATCGTCCTCGACGTGCGTCGCGGTGGACGTCGGCGCCCGCGGCGCCGTCCGCCGGCTGGTCAAGGGCGTCGTGCCGTCCTTCACGCTGCGTGCGCTGCTCGAACGGATTCCGCCGCGCGTCATCCCGTGGCAGTACGTCGACCTGCATCGAGACCGACCCGGCCCGGCGCGTGAAGCTGAAGATCGCCTACGAGGGGCTCTCGAAGCATGCACCCCGCCGACATCGCGGACATCGTCGAGGACCTGCCGCCGGCCGAGCAGAAGGCCGTCTTCGAGACGATCGACGAGGAAGTGGCGGCCGAAGCGCTCGAGGAGATCGATCCCGACATCCAGGTGTCGATTGTCGAGTCGCTCGACAGCGAACCGCGCCGCCGACATCGTCGAGGAGATGGACCCGGACGCGGCCGCCGACCTGCTCGGCGATCTCACCGCAGGACCGTTCCGGCGAAATTCTCCAGGAGATGGAGCCGGAGGAGCGGCAGGAAGTCACGCCAGCTCCTCGAGTTCGGCGAGCACACCGCCGCCGGCCGCATGACGACGGAGTACATCGCCGTGCCGGACGCCGGCACGGTCGCCGACGCCATCGAAGCGCTGCGGCAGTTCGAGGGCAGCCGCGAAGCCGCTGGCCACGATCTACCTCATCGGCGCGGGCAGCGGCTGGTCGGGCGCGGTGCCGCTCGTGCAGCATCGCCATCTCGCCGCCCGACGATGCCGCTCGACGTCGCTCAGCGAGACGCCGCGCGTCCTGCGCGCCCGACACGCCGGAGCGCGAAGTGGCCGAACTGTTCGACAAGTACAACCTGATCACGCTCGCCGTCGCCGACGAGCACGGCCGCCTCTCCGGCATCATCACCGCCGACGACGTGATCGCGATGCTGCGGCACAAGCACTGAGCGGGCGCTGCCGATGATCCTGCAACGCGGATGGCGAGCCGCGCATCGCTCTTGTTCCTGGCCGTCGTCGGGCCCGGGCTTCATCACGGCGAACGTCGACAACGACGCCGGCGGCATCTGGACCTACTCGGTGGCGGGCGCGCAGTTCGGCTACTCGCTGCTGTGGGTCGATGATCCCGACGACGATCGCGCTGGTGGTCGTGCAGGAGATGGCGCGCGCATGGGCGCCGTCACCGGCAAGGGCCTGAGCGACCTGATCCGCGAGGAGTTCGGCTTCCGCGTCACGTTCTTGCTGATGCTGGCGCTCGTCATCA
The DNA here is from genome assembly GCA_963751445.1 of uncultured Acidobacteriota bacterium. Classification (GTDB taxonomy): domain Bacteria; phylum Acidobacteriota; class Vicinamibacteria; order Vicinamibacterales; family SCN-69-37; genus DASUGC01. Next base: position 963,088 of record CAVVUL010000011.1, read on the forward strand.
CGAACTTCGGCAACGTCATGGCGGAGTTCGCCGGCGTCGCCAGCAGCCTCGAGCTCTTCGGCATCTCGCGATACATCGTCGTGCCCGCTGGCGGCGGCCGTCGTCTGGCTGCTGGTGGTGCAGGGCACGTACAACAGCGTCGAGAAGATCTTCCTCGTCGCCTCGCGGCTTCTACGTCTGCTACATCGTCGCGGGCGTGCTGGCGCATCCGGACTGGGCGCGCGGCCACGTTCGCGACGGTGACGCGGCCGTCGAGGGCGAAGGCATCCGGAACTACGGCTACCTCTACATGGTGATCGGCCTGGTGGGCACGACCATCGCGCCGTGGATGCAGTTCTACCTGCAGGCGTCGATCGTGGAAAAGGGCGTCACGATCACGGCAGTACCGGGCGTCGCGCTGGGACGTCATCGTCGGCTGCCTGTTCGCGGCGATCGTCGCCTGGTTCATCATCGTGGCGTGCGCGGCGACGCTGCTATACGGCCGGGCGTGACGCAGCATCAGGGACGCCGCCGATGCCGCGCAGGCGCTGCGTCCGCTGGCCGGCGAATACGCGTACCTGCTGTTCGCGGCCGGGCTGTTCAACGCGTCGCTGTTCGCGGCGTCGATCCTGCCGATCTCGACGTCGTACGTCGGTGTGCGAAGGGCTGGGCTTCGAATCGGGCCTCGACAAGAAGTTCCACGAGGCGCCGGTCGTTCTACTGGCTGTACACGCTGCTCGATCGTCGCCGGGGCCGGCGTGCTGCTGGTTCCGCACTTTCCGCTCGTCCACATCATGGTGCTGTCGCAGGTCGTCAACGGCGTCGTGCTGCCGTTCGTCCTGATCTTCATGCTGCTGCTGACGAATGACCGCGAGCTGATGGGCAAGCGCACGTCAACTCGCGGCACGTTCAACGTCGATCGCCTGGACCACCGTGGTCGTGATGATCGGGCTCACGCTCGCGATGCTCATCACGCAGCGGTAACGGTCGAAGCCGGGTTTCGTTTCTCCACGTCTGTTGCTGCCGGAGAAACGAAACCCGGCTTCGACCGTTACCGCGCCTTGCAGCTGAAGCTGGCGGCGTCGTCCGTGCTGCCGGCGCCCGAATAGACCGCGACCTGCGGATAGGGACACAGCGGACGCGTGCGATCGACGGCGTTTCCGGCCACCCGCGAGGCGACGAGGCGGTCGGGCGGGATCTGCCGCTCCACCCAGCGCTCCAGCACGGAGAGCTTGTCGAAATTGCTGGGGCCGTCGCCGCCGGCGCAATGCCCCATGCCGGGCGCCATGAACAAGCGAATCGAGTCCTGCACCGCGGCCGCTCCGCCGGACGCCGTGACGGCGCGGGTGTAGTAATCGACGCTGTTGCGGGGGGCGATCAGGGGATCGCTCCAGCCGTGGTACATCAGCAGTTTCCCGCCGCGCCGGAAGAACGCCGCCAGGTTCGGGTCGATCGCGTTGACGACCGCGTTGTCGGCCAGGTCGGCCCGCGCGACGTCGCGATCGAAGTCGAACGTCGTGAAATCCCAGGCCGGATTCTTGAAGACGATGAACCTGAAATAGTCGCTCGCGATGCTCATCGGCGCGGGCCCGCCCGCCAGGCCGGCCCATCCCAACTCGCTGCCGGGCTCCAGTCCCGGGAAGATCGCGGCGCCCGTGCGCGGATTCGTCGCGGGCGCGTAGATCTTGCGTGCCGCCTCCACCTGTGGCGCCGTGAGGCACGCGGCCGAGTCGGCGGCGGCGCACTGCATCGCCTTGGGATCGAAATGGCAGCGGGTCGGATCGTCGATCACGCCGTCCGTGACGCCGTCCCGCGCATCGCAGGCGTCCAGCGCCGCCTTGTGGATCGCCGGGTACTTGGCTGGCGGAATGTAGCTCGCGGGATCGGTGAGTGTCGCGCGGGCGACCCACAGGATCTGGGACAGCATGTGCGTCATGTAGTTCGCCGGCGTGCCGGCGATGATGCCGTCGTAATCGTCCGGATAGCGCTGCGCTTCGCTGAGCCCCTGCATGCCGCCCGGTCGAGCAGCCTTCCCAGTACCAGACCTGGCCGGCGCCTTGCCGTAGTAGGCCTGCACGAATGCCTTGGCCTGCATCGTCATCTCGTGGACGGCGCGATACGAGAAGTCGACGAGCTTTTCCTGGTGTCCGAACGCGAAACTGCCGTCGCGTTCCGTGTGTCCCGTGTCGGTGGTCGCGATCGCGTAGCCGCGCAAGACGCCGCCCGCGAGCGCCTGAAGGGAAATGTTGCCGGCCCATCCGCCGTTGCCGGCCGCCTGGAACTTGCCGTTCCATCCCGACGCCGGCATCCAGACTTCGATCTTGATGTCGGAGTCCGGGGATGGTGTGAGCGTGGCGGCGACGCGGCAGAATTCGGGCAGGGCGCTGTAGGGGCGAAAGGCGGGGGCGCCCGGCGCGAGTACGCCGGCCGGCGTCCCGGCGAACTGACCCGCGGGCACGGTCTGTGCCCGCGTGACCTGCGTGTGCGGCAGCGTCAGCGACGCCAGGCCTTCACACGCCGTCGTCGCTCCGACGTGCGCGCGGCCGATCAACAACGCGATAACCCCGGCACCGATTCCGCCCGCCAGCATCTTCATTCGCATCTCCGGCAGAGCGTACACGCCTTTGGGCGTGTCCGCGACATCGGCCGCCGTTCGGATGTATCGTTCGCAGTGCAGGAGCATCTTCATGAACGCGTTCACGTCCCGCGTGATTCGTCTTGTCCTTGGCCTCATCCTTGCGGTCGCGGCCTTTCCGATGGTGTCCGCGCATCAGGCGCCCTTTGATGCCGGCCTGTATTCGGGCCTTCGCTGGCGGCTGCTCGGGCCGTTCCGCGGCGGGCGTGTGGACGCCGTCACGCGGCGTTCCCGGCCGGCCGAACGAGTTCTATTTCGGCGCGGTCAACGGCGGCGTCTGGAAGACGATTGACGCCGGCCGCGTCTGGACGCCGGTGTTCGATTCGCAGCCGGTCGCCTCGATCGGCGCGCTGGCCGTGGCGCCCTCGAGCCCGGACACCATCTACGTCGGCAGCGGCGAATCGACGCTGCGCGATTCGATGGGCTACGGCAACGGGATGTACAAGTCCACGGACGCCGGCAAGACCTGGACGCACATCGGCCTCGACAAGACGCAGCACATCGGCAAGGTCGCCGTCGATCCGAGGAACCCCAACATCGTCTTTGTTGCGGCGATCGGCAGTCTGTACGGCGCCAACCCGGACCGCGGCGTGTTTCGATCGCTGGATGGCGGGCGCACGTGGACGAAGGTGCTGTTCAAGAACGACAACGTCGGCGCGGTCGACGTGGTGATCGATCCGACGAATTCACAGGTCGTCTACGCCGCGCTCTGGAACACGCGCCGGCCGACCTGGTACACCTACCAGCCCACGAACGGGCCCGGCGGCGGCATCTACAAATCGACGAACGGCGGCACGACGTGGGCGCAGCTGACCAACGGCCTGCCGACCGAGTGCGTCGGCCGCAGCGGCCTGGCCGTGGCGCCGAGCGATCCGAAGCGTCTGTATGCGGTGGTCGATGACTTCCTGCCGGAAGGCGCGCCCGCTGGCACGCCGTGCCCGGGAACGCCCTCTGCCAGGGGCGCCGGTGCGGGCGCGGCAGGTGCCGCGGGTGCCGCCGCCGCTCCGGCCGCGCCAACGCCGCAGCAGGGCGGGTTCTATCGATCCGACGACGCCGGTGCGACGTGGACCAAGCTGTCCGGCGACACCGCGCTATGGGGCCGCGGCTGGTACTTCGAGAAGGTCGCCGTCGATCCGAAGAACGCCGACATCGTGTACGTGCCGAACGTGTCGGTCTCGCGGTCGAAGGACGGCGGCAAGACCTGGGTGCCGCTGCGCGGCTCCCCGGCGGCGACGACTATCACCAGGCCTGGATTTCGCCGGACGACTCGAACACGATGATTGTCGCGAGCGATCAGGGCACCATCATCACGCGCAACGCGACGACGGACGATCCGCGCGACGTGACCTGGAGTTCGTGGCTGAACCAGCCCATCGCGCAGATCTACCACGTGTCCGCGGACTACCGGTTCCCGTACTGGGTCACCGGCGCGCAGCAGGACAGCGGCGCCGTGGCCGTGCGGTCGCGCGGCAAGTTCGCGACCATCTCGATGCGCGACTGGGAGCCGATCGGCGCGGGCGGCGAAAGCGGCATGACGGCCGCCGATCCGCTCCATCCCGGGATCCTCTTCGGCGGCACCGGCAGCCGCTGGGACCTCGACCTGAACATGGCCGTCGGCGCCACCCGCGCGCCGCAGGGCCCGGAGCCGGCGCGCACGGACTGGACGCAGCCCCTCGTCTTCTCGAAGGCCGACCCCCACGTGCTCTATTACGCGAACCAGTTCCTGTTCAAGACCACCGATGACGCGCAGACGTGGAAGGTGATGAGTCCGGATCTGACGCGCCCCGATCCCGGCATTCCCGCGAACCTGGACGAGATCGCCGCGAAGGACACGGACCGCAACGGCACGCGCGGCGTCATCTACGCGGTCGCGCCGTCACCGCTGCGCGTGCCGCTCGTGTGGATCGGCACGGACGACGGCCTGATCCAGGTCACCAGCGACGACGGCGCGACCTGGCAGAACGTCACGCCGCCGGCCGTCACTCCTGGAGCCGCGTGACGACCATCGAGGCCTCGCACTTCGACGCGAACACGGCGTACGCGTCGGTCGATCGCCATCAACTGACGGATTTCAATCCGCACATCTACCGCACGCGCGATCTCGGCAAGACGTGGCAGGAGATCACCAGCGGCCTGCCGGCCGGGGTCTACGTGCATGTCGTCAAGGAAGATCCGGTGCGGCGCGGCCTGCTGTTTGCCGGCACCGAGCGCGGCGTGTTCGTGTCGTTCGACGACGGCGATACCTGGCAGTCGCTGCAGTTGAACCTGCCGGTCACGTCCGATGCGCGACTTCGAGATGAAGGGCAACGACCTGATCGTCGCCACGCACGGCCGCGGGTTCTGGGTGATCGACGACATCGGCGCGCTCCGGCAGATCGATGACACCGTCACGAAGGCGAACGCGTTCTTGTTCAAGCCGTCGGACGCGGTGCTGGTGAGCCAGGGCGGTGACAACGGCACGCCCACGCAGAAGGACGAACCGCAAGCGCAGAATCCCCCGAACGGCGCCTACATTGACTACTACCTGAAGGCAGCCTCAGCGGCCGTCACGCTCGAAGTTCTTGACGCGAGCGGCGCGGTGCTCGCCACGTTCTCGAATGATCCGAATGCCGCGGGCGGCCGTGGCGGCGGTGGCCGTGCGGGCGGCGCGGGTGGCGGCGCGGGCCGAGGCGGCGGTGGAATCCCGAACACGTCGGCGTTGTGGCGGCCCACGCCCGAGCCGTTCTCGGGCGCGGCTGGCATGCATCGCGTCGCGTGGAGTCCTGGCGGCGGCGGGCGAGGCGGCGGTGGCGGCCGCGGCGGTGCGGGCGGCGGCGCCACGCCGCTCGGCACGTTCACGGCACGGTTGACCGTTGACGGGCAGGTCTACACGCAGACGTTCGCCATGAAGCCTGACCCGCGTGTCAGGTAGGCGCGTCAGTTCGAGTAGTCGTGTGGGCGTTCGTTAGCGGACCGGTGGGTTCGCCGGCGGCTGCGGCGACTGGCCGACCGTCCGGCACTCCGCGTGCTGACAATAGCAGCGCAACTCTGAGATCTGTCCGGCGTGTTTGCAGTGTTCGCTGCAGTACTTGCCGTACGGACCGCCCTTGTTCACTCGGCACTCACACGCCGGGTGCGCACAGCGTTCGATATCCATATGCGGCACCTCCTACAGGCACTCTACGCCTGTTCGCGTGGTTTGTTGCATGAGTGATTTCCGTGAGCCCCTGGGGGCTCCAGGTGCGGGAAATCTACCAGCGGAGGCCGAGCGCGGCGGTCAGGAACTTCACGAGCGGCGCCACGTCCTGGCACGCGTCCATGTAGGCGTCGAGGAATCGGGGCGACGTCACCTGGCGCTCGGTGAACTCCGCCCCGCCGTAGAAATCCTTGCGCTTGAGGTCCTCGATGAACCGGTGCGCCGGGTCGAACCCGGCCGGCGCGCGTTTCAGGCTGTCGCCCTCAATCTCAATGCCGGCCCGCCTCACGGCACCCCAGGCCTTCGGGTCGGCGACGAGGTGCTCGCGAATGCGCGTCAGCGTCGGCATCTCGGGATGGTAGATGCCGCCGCCGCCGAAGCACTCGCCCGGACCGAGATGGAGATAGAAGCCCGGCACGGCCACGTCCCTGGCGGCCGCGCGATGCCGGAAATGCGCCGCGGCCCACGTCTTGTAGGGAGCCTTGTCGGCTGAGAACCGCGTGTCCCGGTAGATCCGATACATCGATCCGCCACTGCGACGGGGATCGGCGACGAATGCGCGGCTGACCGAGGGCAGGCGCGCGCCGACATCCACGATGAAGCGCAACATCGGCGCCTCGACCAGCGAGACGTAGCGATCCTTGTTGGCGGCGAACCATTCGCGCGTGTTGTGGCGCTTCAAGTCGCGCAGGAACGCGAACATGCCGGGCGAAAAATGCGGCGTCATGGGCTATTTCCCTGCCGCCGCCGCGCCGTGCGAACGCCGCGGCTCGGCGCCGGCCTGCACGGTGCGGGTCGCGGCATCGACGACGGCGACAGCCGCGTACCCGTATTTCACTTCGCCCTTGCGGCCGACCTTGGTGAAGCTGTGTCCGCGCGCCTCCAGATCCGCCAGAATCGCGCGGGGAATCCGGTCTTCGATCTGCACGTTGGATCGCCCGCCGGCGCCGCCCCCGATCAGCGTCCGCGGCGCTTCGATCGCCTGCTGCGCAGACATCCCTCCGTCCACGACATTCAGGATGATGTTGTAGACGGACGCCGGAATCCACGCGTTGCCGGCCGCGCCGACCGCCATCCTCGGCACGAGCACCACGCGCCCATCCGCGGCCGCCGGTCCGGCGCTGAACACGAGCGTCGGCACGCTCGTCGATGACGAACGCATCAACGGCAGCGTGCTGCCGAACCCGCCGCCTCGCCCGCCGCCGCCACGGAAGTGATCGTTGTAGAGGAAACCCAGCCCCTTCGAGACGTAGTAGTTCCCGCCCCATGTGGACAGCGTCTGGGTGAACGCAATCATGTTGCCTTCGCCATCAGCCACGACGAACGACGTGGTGCCGGTCTGCACATGGCGAGTTTCGGGTTCGTCAGGTGCGTCAGGTGCGTCAGGTCCGACGGGTCCGGCGGGTTCGTCAGGTCCGGCGGGTCCAACGGGTCCGACCGAGCCGACCGGGCCGCCACCCCGCCCTCCGCCGGCCGCCGCGTAGACCTTCTTCGGATCGATCAGCTTGAAACGCTCGAGCGCATGCGCGGGATCGAGATGGTTGCCGAGGTCGACCGGCCAGCGTTCCGGATCGGCCATCCGCGCGCCGCCATCGCGCACGCGCCACGCCTCGATCGCGTAATGCAGATAGTCCGCGTCGTTCGCGATCGTGGCGCCGGCCTTTGGTGTGTAGTTGTCCAGCACCTGCAGCGTCTCGACGATTTGCAACCCTGTCGACACCGGCGCCGGCACGGAGTACACGAGGTGGCCGTGGAACCGTCCCACGAGCGGCTTGCGCTCCATCGCGCGGTACTGCGCCAGGTCCTCGAGGCCGATCACGCCGCCATTGGCCGCCATGTCGTCGGCGATCCGCCGCGCGATCGATCCGCGGTAGAACGCGTCGGCGCCTTCCTTCGCGAGCGTGCGCAGCGTCTCCGCCAGGTCCTTGTTGACGAAGCGGTCCCCCGCTTTCGGGATCTTGCCGCCCGGCAGGTAGATCTTCGCGGCCTCGGGGTACTTCGCGAACGCCTCCCGCCCCTCCGCAACGGTCGTCGGCAGCGCCTCGTCCAGGATGAACCCCTCATCGGCGAGCTTGACGGCCGGCGCAATCAAATCCGCCCATGAGACCTTCCGGCTGCCGTACTTCTGGTAGAGCAAATCGAGGCCGGCCACGACGCCGGGGATGTTCGCCACGGTCGGGCCATCCGGAGCCGTGCGGCCACCCGCCGGCGTGAACAGGCGCGCGTTGTCGGGCGCGATGCGGCTGGGCGTCATGTCCTTGTATTCCACGACCACGGGCTCGGCCATGCCCTTCAAGAACAGAATCGCCTGGCCGTCGCCGCCCAGGCCCGACGCATCGGGCTCGACGACGCCCAGCGCAAACGCCGTCGCAATGCCGGCGTCGACGATGTTGCCGCCGCGCTCGAGCACGGCAGCGCCCGCCGCCGACGCAAGCGGGTTGCCCGACGCGACCATCGCGCGCGCCGGCGGCAGCGCCGGTTTGATCGGCGGCTGCTTCGCGACCATTTCGTCGATGACCGTTTCGGCGCCGGCCAGATCCTTGACCTGCGCCATGCGCGGACGATACTCGTCGCGCAGGGCGTCCCACGCCGGGGCCGACGGGCCATTCGCGTAGTAGAGGTTCTTCAGCGTCTGCCAGACCTGATCGAACGCGGAGGTCCATCGCGCCGCATCGGTCGCCGCCAGCGCCACGCTGGCGGCGCCCTCGTCGACCGCGCGCGGCGCCAGCACTCGCCAGAGTTGATATTGACCGGCCGCCGACAACGCCGTTGGCGGATCGTTATCGTTGCGATTCGGATTCCCGTTGTAGGCCGCGTTGGCGCTCGCGAATGTGGCGATCGCCAGCCACTGGCCATCGGGCGACCATGACGGTACGCCCAAATGGCGCGAAGCGAGGATGTCTGCCGATCCCGCGGCGGCTGCGGACCCGCGAGCGCCCGGTCCAGCCACTCCCCGCCCGCGTTGTCCCGTCGTACCCGTCGTACCTGTCGTACCTGTCGTACCCGTCGTACCCGTCGTCGACCCGTCGTACCCGTAACGAAGATGCCCGCTGTTCCCATTCGTGCCGCGGCGTACGCGAGGCGCCGGCTGTCGGGCGCCCAGGTCGGGTGACTCTCCGCGCCGGGCGCATGCGTCACGCGCACGGGCGGGCGCAGTCCCGTTGGGGTCGACGTGAAATCGAGCATCCAGATGTCGGCGTCGTTGTTCGGCTCGGCCTCGCGCTCGGAGACGAACGCGACCCGCTGACCATCAGGCGAGACGACGCCCTGCCACGACGCCGCATCGCCAGAGGTGAGCGCCACCGCCTCGCCCAGGCCCTGTGCGGCCACCATCAACAGCGTCCAGGTCCCCTTCGGGTCGCGATGCGAGAGCACGAGGCTCCGGCCGTCCTTCGTCCACGATGGCCAGCGTTCGTCGCCGGGCCTTGGATTGACCTTTCGCGGAGCTCCGCCGGAGACCGGCGCAATCCAGACGTCGAACTCGCCGTTCGTGCTCGTGCTGAACGCAATCTCCCGTCCGTCGGGCGACCAGGCGGGATCCCGCTCCGCTGCCCAGCCCTGAGGTGCCGGCACCAGCCGCTTCACATCCTTCCCGTCCGGCCCCATCGTCCAGATGGCGTCGTACCAGGTGACCGCGAGCCGCCTGCCGTCTGGCGACCATGAGGCTTCGCGCACACCTGCGGTGAGCGCGGCGTCGGCGGTCGGTGGGGCTTGCGCGGGTGCGATCGATGGGGCATCGCCCCGCAGCGGCACGAGCGCCGCCGCCACGAAGGCCGCGGTCGCCAGTCCGGCCATCAGCGTGAACCGACGTCGGCGCCCGCCCGCACGCTCCATAATTGTGCCTTTGACCTTACTTCTGACTTTTGACTTCTGACTTGTGACTTTCGGCGAGCATGTTCTTCACGGCCTCGCCGATCGCCCTGGCGGAAATGCCGTACCTGTCGATCAACACCTCAGGCGGGCCGCTCCGCGGAATCTCGCGCACGGCCAGCCGCTGCACGCGGAACCCTTCGTTCCACACGGCCTCGCTGACCGCGTCGCCAAGGCCGCCGTGCGCGTAGTGATCCTCGACCGTGATGATCCGGCCGCCCGTCGCCCGGCCGGCCGCGACCAGGCCCGCGCGATCGATCGGCTGCACGCAGTACGCGTCGATCACGCGGATCGCGATGCCCTCCGCGGCCAGCGCGTCGTGCGCCTTGAGCGCTTCGAACAGCGTGATGCCCGCCCCGACGACCGTGACGGCGTCTGTGCTCGTCTGGCGAATCGTCTTCGACCCGCCCACCACGAACGGTTCGGCGGTGTCGTAGATCACCGGCGTCTTGGGCCGCGTGGTGCGAATGTAGACCGGGCCGTGGGTGGCCGCCGCGAGCGCGATCAGGCGCTCCGTGCTCATCGCGTCCGACGGATAGAACACCGTGCAGTTCGGCACGGCACGGAAGATGGCCAGGTCCTCCAGCGCCATCTGCGACGGGCCATCCTCGCCAATCGACACGCCGGCGTGGGATCCGGCCAGCTTGACGTTCAGATTCGAGATCCCGGCCATGCGGACGAAGTCGCTTGCGCGCTCGAGGAAGCACGCGAAGCTCGACGGAAACGCGATCGCGCCGCGCGCCGCCAGCCCCATCGCCGCGCCGACCATCACCTGCTCGGCAATGAAGGTCTGGTAGAACCGGTCGGGGTGAGCCTTCTCGAAGCGCTCGCTGAACGTGGAGTTCTTCACATCCGAATCGAGGGCGACGATGCGTCGATCGATGCCGCCCAGGGAGGCGAGCGCCGTGCCATACGCCTCGCGCGTCGCCACGCTGTCGCCCAGCTTGTAGGCGGGCGCCGGCATGGCCTTCACGAAGTCGGGCAGGGGCCCTTCCGCACGCCGTCGCGCGGGCTTGGGAATCGCGGGCGCGGGATCGCTCGTCTTGACGTACTGCGCCTCGAGCTCGGCCAGCGCCTGGTCGGTCTCCTGCGCCCTTCTTGAGGGGCTTGCCGTGCCAGCCGTCCTTGCCCTCGAAGAGGGCGACGCCCTTCCCTTTCAGCGTCCGCGCCACGATCATCGTCGGCCGGCCCTGCGTGCGACGGGCCTCGGCGAGGGCGGCCAGCACCTGGGCGACGTCGTGCCCGTCGATGCTGACGACGTGCCAGCCAAACGCGCGCCAGCGGGTGACGAACGCCTCGGCGTCGCGCTCCCACTGCGTGGCGCGACTCTGGCCGTAGCCGTTCACGTCCGTGATGGCGCACAGATTATCCAGGTGGTGATGCGCCGCGACTTGCGCCGCTTCCCACACCGACCCTTCGGCCGACTCGCCGTCCCCCATCAGCACGTACGTGCGGTAGTCGGAATCGATGCGCCGCGCGTTCAGCGCGATGCCCACGCCGGCCGCGAGGCCCTGGCCCAGCGATCCGGTGGCGACATCGACGAACGGCAGGCGCGGCGTCGGGTGCCCTTCCAGGTCCGACGTGAGCTCGCGCAGCTTGAGCACCTCGTCACGCGGGAAGGCACCCGCCGCGGCCCACGCCGCGTACAGGATGGGCGCGGCATGCCCCTTGGACAGCACGAACCGATCGGCTTCGGGATGCTGCGGATCGCGCGGATCGAATCGCATCTCCGCGAAGAACAAGGCCGCCACGATCTCGGCGGCGGAGAGACACGTCGTCGGGTGTCCCGACCCGGCGGCGCTGGTGGCGCGCACCGAATCGATCCGGAGTTGCGTGGCGAGGTTATGGAGGGCGGCGAGTGATGATTCAGACATGCGGTATGCGCGCAAAGTTTACAGTACCCCGCGGCGCGGTTTGTAGTTCGATCTTCGCCCGTTCCATAATCCCTGGGTGATCGTCTTCCGCGTGGCCGCCCTGGTGATCCTGGCGATGTGGGTGGGCGGCCTCGCCGTCCTGGGCCTGGTCGCGGCGCCGGCGATCTTCGCCACGCTCTCGGCGCAGGACCCGGCCGCGGGCCGGACGCTGGCCGCGATGGTCTTCGGCGCCGTCTTTGCCCGCTTTCAGTACGTGGCCCTGGCCCTCGGCGCGCTCCTGGCGGCCGTGCTGCTGGTGCGCGCCCTGCTCGGCCCCAGGCCGCGGCGGCTCGCCTGGCGCCTCTGGACGGTGGCGGGCATGGTCGCGCTGGGCGCCGCCAGCGCGTTCGTGATTGCGCCTCGCATCGACCGCATCCGGAACGACACGCCCGGCACGGTGGCGGCCTTGCCCGACACCGATCCGCGCAAGGCCGAGTTCGGACGCCTGCATGGCCTGTCCAGCATGGTCATGCTGGTCACGATCGCCGCCGGCGTGGGCCTGATCTGGATGGAAGCGAAAGAAACACCGTGACGATGACGCTCGCTGACACCGTTCTCGCCGCCATCGCCGCCGCGCCGGACGCGCGCGCGGCGCTCTCAGAAACCGTCCGGCTCCTGAAAGAAGGCCGCCCGCATTACACCTGGGCTGGAATCTACCTGCTGGAAGGCGACGACCTGGTGCTGGGACCGTACCTGGGCAAGCCGTCGCCCCACGTGCGCATTCCGCTCGGCCGTGGCATCTGCGGCGCGGCGGCCACCCAGAAGGCGACGATCACGGTCGACGACGTGAACAGCGACCCGCGCTATCTCGCGTGCAGCCTGGACACGAAATCCGAGATCGTCGTGCCCATCATGCGCGGTGACGTCGGTGCTGGGAGAAATCGACATCGACAGCGATCGGCCGGCCGCCTTCGGCGACGAGGATCGGCGGCTGCTGGAACGCGTCGCGCCGGCACTCGCCCAGCGACTGTAACGCCGCTACTTCGTCGTCCGGACCGTCAGCACCGGACACCCGGCGTCGCGCAGGATCTTGTGCGTCGTCGATCCGAAGAGCGCCAGGTCGATGGCGCCGCGGCCGTGGACACCCACCACGATGAGGTCGGCCTCACGCTCCGCGGCCACCCGCAGCAGTTCGCGGGCGGGGGGCCCCACGCGCAGCACGTGCTCGGGCCGGCACCACGTGCGCGAGGACTCGGGCACGAGCTGCTCGAGCTGCCGCTGCTTCCCATGTTCCCACTCGCGCCGGGTGCTCGCGATCGCCTGCGCCAATGCGGGCGGCAGGTTCGCGTCATCGGGCCAGTCGATGACATGCGTCACGAACAACTGCGCATCGTCTTCCTGCGCCAGCGAAAACGCATGTTCCAGGCCCTTGAGCGACGCGTCGGAGAAATCGACGGCGCAGACGATGCGCCGGAACGGCGGCCCGTCGGCCAGCGGCACCGCGGTGTCCGACGGCGGGACCGTCAGCACGGGACACGAGGCGCGCCGGAGGACCTTCTCCGTGACGGAGCCCAGCCCGACGCGGTCGAAGCCCGATCGCCCATGCGTGCCCAGGACGATGAGATCCGCATGAAGCGCGGCGGCCTCCCTGAGGATCTCGTTGACCACGTTGCCTTCCTCGACCGTGAAGTGCATCGGCACGCCGGACGACCGGGCCGGCTGGGCAAACCGATCCAATTCCTCGAGGAGGGCGCGACGGACGTCCATCGACAATCCCTGGACCGCGGCGGGCGCGGCCGATGGCGCCGGAAGCGGCACCGAGACCACTTCCATCACGCGAAGCCGGGCATCGTGCCACCGGGCCAGGGCGGCGGCCACCAGCAAGGCGCGCCGTGAGAGGTCCGACCGGTCGACGGGACAGAGGATGTTGTCGAATCTGAATCATTTTGCCGCCCACCGTACCGGCAGCAAACGCCGTACCACGCGCGATTCGTCGCGCAGGCGGGCCATTCGACGCGTTCGGGACTGGCGGCCCAGGGCCGCTGCGGAAAAATCTCCGCCAGTGGCGAACGGCCGGCGGCGCGCGTCGCTTCTGTTATAGTTTTCGACGACGTGGGTCCGGACGACATTAGACGAGCCGTCCTCGAACGCGAGGACGTGGCCAGATACCTCGACGCTCCAGGCTCTATTCCAGATGCTCGCGAGCGCATCGAAGCGTTTCTCGAGGAACTCCGGACGACCCAGCGCTACCGCTTCTACCGCGCGCTGCAGCACCCGCTCTACCCGATTCTCCGGAAGGTCCGCCGGCTCGCCGAGGGCGTCGAGTTCGCCCGGAGCGCCGTCGATCACGGGCGCGTCGTCTACGTCTCCAACCACAAGAGCCATCTGGACTATCTGGTGGAGCCGCTGGTCCTCGATGACAACGGCATCCGGCCGCCCCTGCTCGCCGCAGGCATCAATCTGTTCGGCGGCGCGCTGGGACTGCTGCACAAGCACGTGACCGGCGCCGTGCCGATTCGCCGCAACAGCAAGGATCCGCTGTACCTGGTCACGTTGCGCGCGTACATCGCGGAACTCCTCAAGACCCGCGATCTGCTCTACTACGCCGAAGGCGGGCGCAGCTACAGCGGCGAATTGAAATCCCCGAAGACCGGCCTGCTGCAGGCCGCGCTGGCGGCCGACCGGAGCGAGATCTCCGTGGTCCCGATGGCCGTCGCCTACGACCTCGTGCTGGAAGACCGGATGCTCTCGCGCGAGGCGGTGCGGAAGAGCAAGCGGCCGTTCGCGCAGGAAGTGGCGGAGATGGTGCGCCATGCCGTGGGATACGAGTCGCGGGCATTCGTGACGTTCGGGCCACCCATTTCGCTGGGCTCATTCGATCCGGACTCGCGGCGGGATCTCGTCAGGCTCGCCCACCGGGTACAGGACGACGTCGGGCGCCAGCACAAGGTGCTGCCAACCGCGCTCGTGGCCTCGGTCATGCGCCCGCGGATGGCGCGCGCGGAACTCGTGGCGCGGCTCGACGAGCGGATTGGATATCTCGCGGCGGCTGGCGCCAACCTGGCCGTCAGGAGCGGCCGGCAGGCCGCCGATGAAGGCGTGACGCTGCTGGCCGGCCGCGACGTGCTGGTCGAGGAGCGATCCGTCGTCCGGGTGCGCGACCGCGTCGTGTTGCGGTACTACGCCCGCTCCATCGAACACTTGCTTGAACTCGGACGACCCCATAGGACGACCCACTGATGCTCGATGCACTCCCGAAAGCAGCGTTCTCTGTTCTGGCTTCCAGCGGCACCCTCAAACGCCTGGCATCGCGCTACGGCATGCGGCGGCCCGGCAGCTTCGCGCGCCGGTTCATCGCCGGCGAAACCGTGGCGGAAGCCATCGCCGCGGCCCGCCTGATCGAGCAGCAGGGCCTGCTGGTCACGCTCGATCAACTCGGCGAGAGCGTGTCGTCAGCCGAGGAAGCCGCGCGCGCCACGCGCGTCTACGTCGAGATGATTGGCGAGATTCGAGCGGGCGGGCGTCGGCCGGAACATCTCGCTGAAGCTGACGCAGCTCGGGCTTGACGTCGATCGCGCGACCTGCGTGGACAACCTGCGGCGGATCCTGGATGCCGCCACGCCTGGCGAGTTCTTCGTGCGCATCGACATGGAGAACTCGCCGTACACCGACGCCACGCTCGAGGCGCTGCACACGGTGTGGGACATCGGATACCGCAACGTCGGCACCGTCATTCAGTCCTGCCTCAAGCGGTCGACGAAGGACGTGGAGCACCTGAACACGATGGGCGTGCGGGTGCGGTTGGTCAAGGGCGCGTATCGCGAACCGCGCGAAGTGGCGTTCCAGCAGAAGGCCGAGGTCGACGCCGCGTTCGTCGAGTTGACGCACCTGTTGCTGCAGAAGGGCACGTATCCGGCCATTGCCACGCAGGACCCGGCGATGATCACCGCGACGAAGACCTTCGCCGAACAACACGGGATCGCGCGCACCGCGTTCGAGTTTCAGATGCTGTACGGGATCCGCCGGGACCTGCAGGCGTCGCTCGCCGGCGAGGGCTATCCGTTCCGGGTGTACGTGCCCTTCGGCACCGAGTGGTTCCCCTATTTCATGCGGCGGCTCGGCGAACGCCCGGCGAACGTCGGCTTCGTGCTGCGCGGCCTGCTCAGAGACAAGAAGAAATAGCGGTCAGTTCACACGGAGACACGGAGGGACGGAGGCGCGGAGCTTCTTTTTTGGGGCGGCGGATCACGCGGTCGCTCCCCCTGAGAGAAATTCCTCCGTGTCTCCGTGTCTCCGTGTCTCCGTGTGAACTGACCCGTCCCGGCTAGGCACGGCTGAGAATCGCCGGCGCCGACACCAATGTCCGCGTGGCGGCGACCAGGATGTCCCGGCACGTACGGACATCCTCCACGTTCACGTATTCCTCATGGCTGTGCAGGCCCGCGCCCCCCGGCCCCAAGAGCACCGACGGAATCCCGGCGCCCGCCAGGATGGCCGCGTCAGTCCAGAACGACATGCCCGTGGGTTCGGCGACGAGCCCCGCAGCCGCGAGCGCCCGGCCCACCGCGGCCGGCAACGGGTGCGACGGCTCCAGGTGGTAGGCCGGACGATAGGCCGTGACGGTCCCCCGCGCTTCGAACTGCGGATCGTCATGGTGCAGGCGCGCAAGCAGGTAGTCGGTTTCGCGCTGGACGCTGTCGCGGTCTTCGCCGGACACCGTCCGCCGCTCCATCTGCAGGATGCACTCGTCCGGATAGATGCTCAGTTCGTGCCCTCCCCGGATGATCGACGCATGCAGCGATCCGGTGCCTTGAAACGCCACCGGATGCCGCGCGCCCAGCTCGCGATCGCGCGCTTCGAGCATCACCAGCACTCGGCCCATCCGCGCGATCGCATCGCGTCCCTCCTCCGGGCGGCTGCCATGGGCGGCGCGGCCGCGCGTGACAATCTCCACCCACGCGAAGCCCTTGTGGCCGATGGCGAGTCTGAGATCGGTCGGTTCGGTGACGATCGCGACGTCGGCGCGCCACTCGCGCACGAGCGCCTCGGCGCCCAGGCTCATGTGCTCCTCGTCGGCGACGCCCGCCACGACGAGCCGTCCGCGTGTCCAGCCGCGCGATAACTCGGCCGCCGCCGCGATCATGGCGGCTACGCCGCCCTTCATGTCCTGGGCGCCGCGGCCGTACAGGCGGCCGTGCTCGATGCGGGGGGTGAAGGGATCGGTCATGCCCTCCACACCGACGGTGTCGAGATGACCGCAGAACATGACCGTGGGTCCGGGAGACCCGCCGTCGAGCACGCCAATGACATTCGGCCGCCCGGGCGCGGCCTCCTGCATGACCACGTCAAGGCCCGCGGCCGCCAGCGCACGCCCGGCGATGGCGGCGACGTCCCGCTCCCCCGCTCCGCCGGGGACGAGCGACGGATTCACGGAGTCGGCGGCGACCAAATCCGATAAGAGCGAGATGGGATCCATGCCCAAATCATAGGACGTTGCGGAGGGGACGGAGGGCTCTTTTCACACGGAGGCACGGAGGGACGGAGACACGGAGAAGATCTTCTTGGGTTGGGCCCAGCACGCTGCCTGCGTGCACCCCCAAGAAATGCGATCTTCTCCGTGTCTCCGTCCCTCCGTGCCTCCGTGTGAAGAACTGTCTATGATCGCTGCGTGACACCTAGGGTCGTGGCCATCACCGGGGCGTCCGCGGGCATTGGGCGGGCCTGCGCCGAGCGGCTGGCACGGAGTGGCGCGACAGTCGTGCTGTCGGCCCGGCGCGCGGCGCTGCTCGCCGACGTGACCCGTGCGATCACCGACCGCGGCGGCCGCGCCCTGGCGGTGCCCGGCGACGTCACGAACGTCGCGGACATGCACGCACTCGTGACCGGAGCGGTCGAGGCCTTCGGCCGGCTCGACGTGATGATCTGCAACGCCGGCATCGGCTTCCACGGCCGGCTGGCCGAGACTCCGCCGGACGTGGCCGATCGGCTCGTCCGCGTGAACCTGCTGGGCACGATCTACGCGGCACGCGCGGCCTGCGACGTCTTCCTGCGGCAAGGGGCCGGCCACGTCATCGCGGTGTCGTCGGTCGTCGGTCTGCGCGGCACACCAGGCGCCAGCGTCTACTCGGCCACCAAGGCGGCGCAGAAAGCGTTCATCGAGTCACTGCGTTCGGAGTTCATCGGCACGGGCATCCACGCCTCGGTCGTCTTCCCAGTTTCCACGCGGACGGAATTCCGCGAAGCAATGGCGCGGGATTTCGGCCACGCCGTCGAAGGCATCGGGCCCCGCCAGGGCGCCGACTACGTGGCCGCCGCCATCGAGCGTTGCATCGAATCGCCGCGAGCGGAGGTCTACCCCTATCGCCTGGCGTGGTGGCTGGGCTGGCTGAACACGCTGGCACCGGCCTCGGTCGATCGGCTCGTCAGGAGATACGAAAGGCGGCGGCAGCCGTGACGCCGGATCGAACGCTGGCCGGCTCGATCGCGGAGGCGGTGCGGCAACGCGGCGGCCGCGCGCTGCTGGTCGGGCGGCTGCGTGCGGGACGAACTGCTCGGGCGCGCGCCGAAGGATCTGGACCTCGAGGTCTTTGGCGTTCCCGCCGACGAGCTCCGCGCGCTGCTCGAGCGCCTGGGCCGGGTCGATGCCGTGGGCGAGAGCTTCGCCGTGTACAAGATCGGCGGCCTGGACGTCGCCCTGCCTCGGCGCGAGTCGAAGGCCGGCCGCGGCCACAAGGGATTTGTGATCGAAGGCGATCCAGCCCTGTCGGTGACCGAGGCCGCGCGCCGGCGCGATTTCACGATCAACGCCATCTCCCGCGATCCGCTGACGGACGAACTCGTCGATCCGTTCGACGGACAAGCGGACCTGCGCGCTGGCCGCCTGCGCGTCGTCGATCCCGCGACGTTTGCCGACGACAGCCTGCGCGTGCTGCGGGCGCTGCAGTTCGTCGCGCGCTTCGATCTCGCGGTGGACGAGGCCACCCGGGATCTCCTCCGATCGATTCCACTCGATGACCTACCGGCCGAGCGCGTCTGGGGTGAGATCGAGAAGTTGCTGCTTGCGGCCGCACGCCCCTCCCTGGGATTCACGCTCGCCCGCGATCTCGGCATCGTCGCCCGCCTGTGGCCCGAACTCCACGCGCTCATCGATTGCCCGCAAGAGCCGGAATGGCATCCCGAAGGCGATGTCTGGATTCACACGCTCCTGGTGATCGACGAGGCCCGCAACCGGATCGAGGGCCTCGAGCGCGGGCCGGCGCTCGCGATGATGCTCGGCGCCGTCTGCCACGATCTTGGGAAGCCGGCGACGACGGCGTTCATCGATGGCCGGCTGCGGTCGCCCGGCCATGAAGAAGGCGGCGTCGCGCCCGCCACGACACTGCTCGACCGGCTCAACGTGCACACGTTCGACGGCTACGACGTGCGCCGAGCCGTGCTCGGCCTGGTGGCGCACCATCTGAAACCGAGCATGTTCAGGAAGTCGCCGACGCCGGTCAGCGACGGCGCGTTCCGGCGCCTGGCGCAGAAGGTGGACCTGGAACTCCTCGCGCGCTTCGCCAAGGCTGATTGTCATGGACGCACCGGCGTGTTCGACTGCTCCGCGATGGACTGGTTCCTGGAACGGGCGCGCGCGCTGGGTGTCGAGCACCAGGCACCGGCGCCGGTCGTGCTCGGCCGGCACCTTCTGGATCTGGGCGTGGAACCAGGCCCCGCCATGGGCGCGCTGCTCAAGGCGATCTACGAGCGGCAACTCGACGGCCACGTGACGACGCTGGACGAGGGCCTCGACCTCGCCCGGCAACTCGTCGCTGAAGCCAAGTAACATACATACAATCTGTTGCGTATTGACATATCACAGGCATATACATTAGCCTGAATGATATGCGCACCACGTTGATTCTCCCCGAACGCTTGATCGACGAAGCACGGGAAACGTTGGGGTTCACGTCGAAGACAGATACAGTCGTCCACGCCTTGCGCGAGGTCGTCCGCCGGGGCCGCCGCGACGACTTGGCGGCCATGATCGGGCACATTGGTTTCGAGTTCGATCCGACGGTCCTCCGCAAGAAGGAACGCGGCCGCCTGTGATCGTCGTCGACACCTGCGTCTGGGTGGAGGCCAATCGACGCCCGGTCGGTCCCGTGCCGAATGCGCTGCGGAGTCTGCTTGAGGCCGACGAACTCGCCCTCGCACTGCCCGTGCGCCTCGAGCTCGCCTCCGGCGTCGCGCGCAAGGATCGCCGCGCGCTTGTGCACGGGCTCTCCGGACTCCCTGTCGTGGTGCCAACCGAGGATACGTGGAAGCTCATGGAAAGCTGGATTCCGTTGGCTGCTGACAAGGGGCATCGCTTCGCCTTGAGTGACCTGATGATCGCCGCGCTCGCGCACGAGATCGGCGCGCTGGTCTGGTCGTTGGACGACGATTTCGGGCGAATGGCACAGCTGGGCATGATCCAGACCTACGCCGCGGTCTAGCGCCTCCCGGCCTGCGCCGGCCGCTTCGTCGTATAGTGGGCGGCACAATGCATCGTCGATCTTTCGCGATTCTGGCCGTGTTGACATGCGCCCTGCCCTGGCGAGCCTCTGCGCAGGCGCCGGCGACGGCGCCCCTCGTCCTGCGCATTCCCTCGAGTGCCCGAACAGCCGCCCTGGGCGATGCGTGGGTGGCGGGGCGAGACCAGGAGGTGATCTTCTACAACCCGGCGCAGTTGATTGGCACGGGCCGGGATTTCGCGGTGTCGGTGATCCGGCCGGGCGAGGCCGGTACGGCGGTCTCGGCCGCGTCGGCGTATGCCGCCGGCAAGTGGTCGTTGACGCTCGGCTGGGGCGCGCGCATCGTCGGCTTCAACGTCGATCCGGCGGCGCCCTATCCATATACGAGCGACGTGCTACTCACCCGCGGCGCCGCGGATGGGCAAAGCATGCTCCTCGCGTTCGGTGGCGCGATCGCCTACAAGGGTCTTCGCATCGGCGGCGCAGGCAAGTACGTGTCGGACCGCGCGTCCACGCCGGCGGGCGACCCGACGCCGGTGTCGATCGCGCAGCACGCGTGGCTGGTTGACATCGGCGTGGCCAAGAACATGCTGTGGGGCGTGGTCGCGTTTTCTGCCCAGAACCTTGGCCGCTCCGTCACCGACGATCCGGCGGTCATGACGCCGCCGCAACAGTTCCTGGCCGGCTATTCCATCGCCAGACCGGCGGGTCCCATCGACGTGGGCCTGTATGGGCAGGTCACGATGCGGCCCGATTGGGTGGCGCCGGCGGCCGGCGGCGAGATCGGCTACAGCTGGATCGAGGGATACACGGTGACGTTGCGCGCGGGCGTCAGGCGGCCGGAAACCGATGCGCAGAACCCTGTCTCGCTCGGCGCGGCCTTCACCGCGGATCGCCTCACGATCGAATACGGCGTCCAGTTCGTTGACGGCGGGCGCGCCAGTCATGGAGTGACCGTCCGATGGCGCTAACGCATCGCGCTTCCCTGCTGGCCCTCATGGCCCTCGCTTCGGCGGGGGCGTGCTCCCAGCCGCTCAAACTCATGAAGGACGATTCGGCGGTCGTGCTGTCGCAGCAGACGCTCACCGCATCCAACCCGGGCGATCGCGGTTCGTACACCGTGAAGAAGCTCTTCTACGGATCGGGCACGGACATCAAGCGCCCGGAGTTCGGGAAAGACGTCGCCATCAAGACGAAGACGGTAGACGTGTCGCCGTTCGCGTCGGTCTCGGGCCCGCAGGCCAAGACGCGCAAGAAGTTCTGGGGATTCGATCTGAAGAAAGCGCCCCTCAACGCGCGCGTCTGGTACCCGGATGGCCCGGGCCCGTTTCCGCTCGCCCTGATCGTGCACGGCAATCACAACTGGCAGGAGTTCTCGGATCCCGGGTACGAGTATCTCGGGGAACTGCTCGCCTCGCGTGGCTTCATCCTGGCATCCGTCGACGAGAACTTCATCAACGGATTGAACTCGGAGAACGATGGCCGCGCATGGCTGTTGCTGAAGCATCTGGAAGCCTGGAAGCAGTTCAACGACACGGCCGACGGCCCCTTCTACCACCGCGTGGACATGACGAACATCGCCGTCATGGGCCACTCGCGCGGCGGCGAGGCGGCCGCGGTGGCCGCCACATTCAACCGCCTCAAGTACTACCCCGACGACTTCAAGCAGGAATTCAAGTTCAACTTCAACATCAAGACCGTCGTGGCCATCGCGCCCGTGGACGGGCAATACAAGCCGACCGGCCAGTTCACGCCCCTGGAGAACGTGAATTATCTGCTCATCCACGGCTCACACGACGGTGACGTGTCCACGGCGATGGGACTGCGACAGTACGAGCGTCTGCGGTTCACCGACGATCAACCCTGGTTCAAGGCGGTGCTGTTCATGTACCGCGCGAACCATGGCCAGTGGAACACCGTCTGGGGCAACAAGGACAACGGCCCCCGGAGCGGCCGATCGCTCGACCTGCGCGCGCTGATCGACCCCGAAGAACAGCGGCAGTTCGCGAAAGTGGTCATCTCGGGGTTCCTCGAAGCCACGCTGCACCAGAAGCGCGAATACGTGCCGATGTTCCGCGACCACCGCACCGCCGGCGCCTGGCTGCCCAAGACGATGTACACGACGCGATTCCAGGAGAGCGGATATCACGCGCTCACGGAATTCGACACCGACGTGGATTTGACGACCGGCGCGGCTCGCGGCGTCGTGCTGGCCGGGGAGAACCTCTCGACGTGGAACGAGAACGCGGTGCCGTTCCGCAGCAGCGGCACCACGCAGAACCACAACGCGGTGTGGATCGGGTGGAACAACGAACTGGCGGGGACGAAGGAAACGACGGGAACGACGGGAACGACGGGAACGACGGCTACCGCTGCCAAGCCCTCTGCGGCCGGACAGACCGCTGAGAAGAAGCTCGGCCCGCCGGCGGCGTTTTCCATCTCGGTGCCTGATGCGCTGCGGACGGCGTGGGGCGTCGGCGATCAGAGCGCGGTGTATCTCTCACTCGCCGTGACGAACACGAAGCCCGGCCCGAGGCAGCCGCCGCGCGATCCGAAGAAGGACGAAGAGGACAAGGCCGCGGCCGCCAAGAAGCCGGCGGCCAAACCCACGCCCACACCAAAGCCGACGCCCACGCCGAAGGCGCCGCCGAAGAAGAAGGAAGAGCCGGATCTCACGCCGGTCGATCTCACGATCGAGCTCAGAGACAGCGCTGGACACGTCGCGCGTCTGCCGCTCAGCCGCTACGGCATCGCGCGGCATCCGCTCGACGCCCGCATCTACCGGCGCGCCGGCCGCGATGCGTCGCGGTTCTCGACCATCTACGAGTTGATCCCCCAGACGTTCGTGATGCCGCTGGCCGACTTCGCGCGATCGGCGCCGGAGTTCGATCCGCGCCAGTTGACGTCCATCCGGCTGCTCTTCGACAAGACCGTGGCCGCCACGGTGGTCGTCGAGCACGTGGGCCTGTCCACGCCCAGGGACCCGGCCTTTCTGGCATCGCCGGTGCGGTAGCCGGGATACACTGGTCCCTCACCACTTTTTCGTTTTGGGGGAGAGGACTGCCATGCGCCTGATCTACGGCCTGACCATCGCGATTGCCGCCACATTACTGATATCCACGCTCGACGCCCAAACCGGCGCCCAGGATCCCAACGCGTCCGTTGCGGTCAAGGGCGGCGGGATCTCGGTGGCCGGCTGGACCGGCAAGATGGACGACAGCTCGGAAAACGCGGGATTGACCGTCAACGACGCGAAGTTTGCTTCTGAAGGCAAAGGCTTCCGCGTCGCGACCGGGCCGTCCATGACGTACTGGAACCCGGCCAACAAGGCCTCCGGCAACTACACCGTCAGCGCGACGTTCAACGAGCCGCAGTACATGAGCATCAACACGCATCCGCACCCATACGGCATCGTCATCGGCGGCAACGACCTGGACAACCCGGCGGCGATGAGCGTGCTCTACTGCAGCGCCTACGGCAACGGCACGTTCATCGTGCGCGGATTCGGCCCGAAAGCGTTTCAGGTCAACGGGGCCCGCGCGGAAGCGAACGCCTCGATTCACAAAGCCGCCGGCCCGAAGCAGCCCGTGACCCAGGACATCGCGGTGTCGGTGAAGGGCGACAAGGTCGAGTGCTCCGTCAACGGCACGGTCGTCGGCAGCTACGCCAAGGCTGCCATCGTCGGCGCCGGCAAGCTGAAGTCCACCGACGGCGTCTACGGACTTCGGTTCGGCCACAACACGGAAGTCATCGTCACCGGACTGAGCCTGATCAAGCAGTAGGCCGACGGCAGCGGCTGCATCTCCCTCCTCGTCATAGGCGACATAGTGCGTCTATAACGAGGGGTATGATCGATTTCGGAGCTCGATGGAGAGCACTGGAGTGGACACGAGTCGGCCTGATCCGACCATCGTGCATGCCGACGATCGCGTGATCGCGATCGTCGGCAGCTACGGTTCCGGCAAGACGGAGCTCTCCGTCAATCTCGTCCCTGCAGCTCGCCGCCGCCGGGCGCCGCGTCCAGATCGCCGAC
Source organism: uncultured Acidobacteriota bacterium (assembly GCA_963751445.1). Taxonomy (GTDB): domain Bacteria; phylum Acidobacteriota; class Vicinamibacteria; order Vicinamibacterales; family SCN-69-37; genus DASUGC01. Next base: position 987,125 of record CAVVUL010000011.1, read on the forward strand.
CTCGACATCGTCAATCCCTACTTCCGCTGCCGCGAGGCCGCGCGAGCTGATGGAAGCCCACGGGATCCGGGTGGTCGTGCCCCCGGGCGCCCAGGTGTTCGCCGACCTGCCGATCATCCTGCCGGAGATTCGCGGCATGCTGCGCCCGCCGGCGGGCGTGCGTGACGATCCTCGACGTCGGCGGTGACGACGTCGGCGCGCGGGCGCTTGGCGTCGTTCCGGACGAGCATCGCGGACGGCGAGTACGAACTGTGGCAGGTGATCAATGCGAAGCGGCCCTTCACGGACACCGTCGAGGGCTGCGTGCCATGACGCGCGGCCTCGAGGGCGCCTCGCGCTGGAAGGTGACGGGCCTGCTCGTCAACTCGCACCTGATCGACGAGACCACGGTGGATACGGTGCTGGACGGCTGGCGGCTGGCGCAGGCTGTGCGCGGCGCGCACCGGCCTGCCGATACGGTTCGTCGCGGCCATGGAGCACCTCGCCGACGCTCCCGAACTGGACGTCATCGACGCGCCGATTCTCCGCTTCACCGTCACATGCTGCCGCCGTGGCTGCAGTCCACGAGCCGACGCGACGCGGCGCGGGCGAGGCGCCGACCGCCCCCGGTTCCCGCCGCGCGGCCGGTGCCGCTCGGCAGGCCGCGACCGATTTCATCTCGTCAATACTCGCTGAAGGAGAGACACGTGGCCCGAATCGCCATTGAGAGCATCCGCTGCAAGGGATGCGGCCGCTGCATCGCCGAATGCCCCAAGGACCTGATCGCGCTTCTCGCACGAACTGAACGACCGCGGCTACAACTACGTGACGTTCACCGGCGAGCTGGAGGACTGCAGCGGCTGCACGATGTGCGCCGTCGTCTGCCCGGACCAGGGCATCGAGGTCTGGAACAACAAGGACAAGCAGACGTTCGTGAACACGACGGGGCTGACCGAGAACATGACGCACTACTGCCCCGGCTGCACGCACGGCGTCATCCACCGCCTGACGGCGGAGGTGCTCGACGAGCTCGGGCTGCTCGACCGCACCGTCGGCGTCGCCCCGGTGGGCTGCTCGGTCCTGGCCTACGAGTACTTCAACATCGACATGTTCGAGGCCGCCCACGGCCGCGCGCCGGCGGTGGCCACCGGGCGCCAAGCGCGCCCGACCCGACACTGATCGTCTTCACCTACCAGGGCGACGGCGACCTGGCCTCGATCGGCGGCAACGAGATCCTCCACGCGGCCAACCGCGGCGAGAAGATCACGGTCATCTTCGTGAACAACGCGATCTACGGCATGACCGGCGGCCAGATGGCGCCGACCACCCTGCCGAACCAGAAGACGACGACGTCGCCGTTCGGCCGGGACGTGGAGAGCACCGGGCTATCCGATGCGCGTGTCGGAGACTCCTCGCCACGCTCGCAGACGCCGGCGTTCATCGCCCGCGGCTCGGCCCACGACGGCAAGCACTCGATCAAGCTGAAGCGGCTGATCAAGAAGGCGTTCGAGTACCAGCGCGACAACACGTGCTTCTCGTTCATCGAGGTGCTCTCGACGTGCCCGACGAACTGGGGCCTCTCGCCCGACGAGTCCGACAAGTGGCTCGAAAACACGATGATGCCGTATTACCCGCTGGGGATTTTCAAGGAGCCCGGACGGGTACGACAGGTACGACGGGTACGACAGGTACGACAGGCGACAGTACGACGGTACGGCCCAGTAGGTGTCGCATGTCTCCTGACACGGAAGTCCTGATGGCCGGGTTTGGCGGGCAGGGGATGCTGCTCGCCGGGAAGGTGCTGGCGCAGGCGAGCATGGACATCGGGCGCGGAGGTGAGCTGGCTGCCCTCCTACGGCCCCGAGATGCGTGGCGGCACGGCGAACGTGATGGTGTGCATCGCCGCCAAGCCGATCGGTTCGCCGCTCATCGAGAGCCCGCGCGCGCTGGTCGCGATGAACCTGCCGTCGCTCGAGAAGTTCGCGCCCAAGGTGAAGCCGGGCGGCGTCATCGTCGATCAACCAGTCGCTGGTCGACCGGGATCCCGGGCGGCACGGACTGTGTCGTGATCAAGGTCGCCGCGCGCGAACTGGCGCAGGAGGCCGGCGCGCCGCGCGCGGCGAATTTCGTGATGCTCGGCGCGTACGCCGGGGCGACCGACGTCGTGCCGGCCGCGAGCCATCGAGCAGGCGATCGCCGAGGAATTCGCGGGCGACAAGGCGAAGTTCGTGGCGCCATCGATTGCGGCGTTTCGCGCCGGCGTCGCGAGCCGCGCGCAGCGCCCGTGCGGTGCAGTGAGGGTCTGATGGCGAAAGTACTGATGAAAGGCAACGAAGCGCTCGGCGAGGCGGCCATCCGCGCCGGCTGCGTGCACTTCTTCGGGTACCCGATCACGCCGCAGACGGAGATCCCGGAATACCTCGTCAAGCGGCTGCCGGAAGTCGGCGGCGCGCTTCGTCCAGGCCGAGAGCGAAGTCGCCGCGATCAACATGGTGTACGGCGCGGCCGGGCGTCGGCATGAAGTGCATGACGTCATCGTCCTCGCCGGGCATCAGCCTGATGGCCGAGGGGATGAGCTACCTCGCCGCGTGCGAACTGCCCTGCGTCGTGATCAACATCATGCGCGCCGGCCCCGGGCTCGGCGGCATCCTGCCGTCGCAGAGCCGACTACCTGCAGGCGACGAAGGGCCACGGCCACGGCGACTACCAGCCTGATCGTGCTCGCGCCCTCCTCCGTGCAGGAAGCGGTCGATCTGATGACGCTCGCCTTCGAGCTCGCCGAGAAATACCGCAACCCGGTGATGGTGTGCGCGGACGGCATGATCGGCCAGATGATGGAGCCGGTGGAGTTCCCCGGCGAAGGCCGCGGCGCGCGCCTCAAGGACAACAACTGGGCGCTCACCGGGCGCGAAAGGCCGCCCGCGGCGCATCGTCAATTCACTGTTCCTGTCGCCGGAAACGCTGAACCAGCACAACGTGCATCTCAAGCGAAGTACGACGAGATCGAGCGGCACGAGCAGCGCTGGGAGCTCTACAACGGCAGCGAGCCCTACGACCTGCTGCTCGTCGCGTTCGGCACGATGGCGCGGATCTGCAAGACGGCGATCGACGACGTGAAGAAGGAAGGCCGGCGAGTGGCGCTGTTCCGGCCGATCACGCTCAGTCCGCTATCCCGTACGCCGCGTGCCGCGCCGCGATGGATGCCATGCCGCGAGGCCGGCCGCGTGCTCACCGTCGAGATGAACATGGGCCAGATGCTGTGGGACGTGAAGCTCGCCGCCGAAGGCACGCGCGACGTGCAGTTCTTCGGCCTGGCCGGCGGCCTCGTCCCGTCGCCGGACATGGTCGCGGCGAAGATCCGGGAACTGGTGCCGGTCGGCAGCCGCACGACGCCTGCCGCGGCAGAACCGGCGCATCGCTAATCGGGAACGGTGCCGACCATGACTGAGACCCCAGTGACCCCGGACGGCGGCCGACTGCCGCGCCAGATCCCGTACATCATCGGCAACGAGGCCTGCGAGCGCTTCAGCTTCTACGGGATGCGCAACATCCTCACGCCGTTCCTGGTGACGCAGCCTGCTGCCTCTACGCGCCGCAGGCCGAGCGGGCCGGCACGCCAAGGAGGTCTTCCACAGCTTCGTGATCGGCGTGTACTTCTTCCCGCTGCTCGGCGGCTGGATCTCCGACCGCTGGTTCGGCAAGTACAACACGATCTTCTGGTGTCGCCTGGTCTACTGCGTGGGCCAGGCCTGCCTGGCGTTCTTCTGGACAACCGCGACCGGCTTCTACTCCGGCCTGTTCCTGATCGCGCTCGGCTCCGGCGGCATCAAGCCGCTGGTGTCGGCGTTCGTCGGCGACCAGTTCGACCAGACCAACAAGCACCTGGCCAAGGTCGTCTTCGACGCCTTCTACTGGATCATCAACTTCGGCTCGTTCTTCGCCTCGCTGCTGATGCCGCGCTTCCTGCGCGGCTGGGGCCCGGCGTGGGCCTTCGGCATGCCCGGCATGCTGATGTTCATCGCGACGGTCATCTTCTGGCTCGGCCGGCGCCGCTACGTGATCGTGCCGCCGGCGCCGCCGGATCCGCACGCGTTCCTGCGCGTCGTGCGCACCGCGCTGCTGGCGTCGCGGCGCGACCGGCCCCGGCCTGCGTGGTGGCCGCGCTCGGTGCGGCGCTGGCGCGTCGCTGTCGCTCGGCCTACACGCCGCAGCTCGGCGTCGTGATCGCGCGTCTGCATGGCGCTCGTGCGCGTCCTGCTGTTCGGCGGCGTGGGCACGGCGATGCAGCTCGAGCGCGCCCGGCAGCGCCACCCCGACGAGGCCGTCGACGGCGTGCGCGCGGTGCTGCGCGTGCTGATCGTCTTCGCGCTGGTCACGCCGTTCTGGTCGCTGTTCGATCAGAAGGCCTCGACCTGGGTGCTGCAGGGCGGCCAGATGGTGCTGCCGGCCGAAGGCTCGTGGCTGGGCTGGCTCGTCAAGGAACCGGCGCAGATGCAGGCGCTCAACCCGCTGCTGGTGATGCTGCTCATCCCGTTCAACAACCTGGTGCTGTACCCGGCGCCTGCGGCGCGTCGGCATCGAGCTGACGGCGCTGCGGCGCATGGGCACCGGCATCGCGCTGTCCGGGCTCGCGTGGATCGTCGCCGGCGGGCTCCAGCTGTGGATCGACGGCGGCGACGCGGTGTCGATCGGCTGGCAGATGCTGCCGTACGCGCTGCTCACGCTGGGCGAGGTGCTGGTGTCGGCGACCGGCCTCGAGTTCGCCTACAGCCAGGCGCCGCTGGCGATGAAGGGCGTGATCATGAGCTTCTGGAGGCTCTCGGTGACGGTCGGCAACCTGTGGGTGCTGCTCGCCAACCTGGCGGTGCGCAGCGACGCGGTCACGCCCGCGATCGCCAGCACCGGCTCGAGCATGAACGCGTTCCTGATGTTCTTCTTCGCCGGCTTCGCGCTGGTGGCGGCCGCGGCCTTCGCCGCGTTCGCCCGGCGCTACCCGCTGCAGGACTACTACCGGACGAGCTAGGGAAGCTGGCTCGGGGTCGAAGATGATCATCGGGTCGGAGTGGCCCTTGGCCTTGTTCCATGGAATCGCTCGATCGCGACTTCAGAAGCCGCACCTGCCGACGGTCTTGGGGGCCGTGGGCGAGCGTCGACCTGACGCCCTCCGCCGAACGCGCGCCATCGGTCACGACCAGAGATAGCCTTTGATTGACCACTTTCAGCGTGTCGTCGGGCGCCAGCATCGATGGCTGACGGCAGCACGAGGATACCCTACCCGGAGGCACGACGTGCACTGGTTCTGGCCATGGCTGATGCGGCTGGATCGCTGGGGGCCATCTCGGTCTCCTGTCGATGCTTACCCTGCGCCCCCGCGCTCGGGGCGGATCGATGATGATCATCGGGTCGGAGTTCCCCTGGGCCTTCGTCGTGCCCGCTACCAGGACCTCGTAGTCGTACTTCCTGAGTTCGACGTGGCTCGGGACCCTGACCAGATGCGACTGTTGCCCCTTGCCGACGGCGCCGCTCGAGGTTCCTCTGCCGAACGGGGCGTTGCGAACCGTCCACTCCAGATCCAATCCCGTCATGTTCACGAACTTGAACGTGTCTCCCTTGGTCAGCACAATCGTTGGCGGGTAAACCCGATAGCCAAACTCGTGAGCGACGACATAGATCTTCTTGGCTTTTCTGGTGCTCCTGGCTTTCTTGGCTTTGCTCTTCTTGGCCATCTCGGTTCTCCTCTTAACGGTTACTTGCAGCCCACGCTTGCATATTCCAGGGTCCTTCCTGAGTTCTTCGAAGAACGGCGACCGTTTGACCTTGTCGCACGAATAGCCGGCCTTCACGGCCGGGCCAAGCCAGTCAATGCGCATGGGCCGATCACCGATCTGCCAGTAGGCGCCCGCCACGACCTGCATCAATTCGTTGTCTGCACGCGCTGCGCAGCCTCGACCCGCTCCAGTGCTGTCGAGGGCCACTTTCGCGTCCTTCTGGCGGCCCTGCGTCAGCGAGTACGCGTCAGCGAGTTGTCCCAGCGCTTTGTCATTCTTCGCGTCTTCTAATTCCCTGATCGACCGGTTCGCCAGGATGAGCTGCGCGACCTTCTCATAGGCCGGACCGGACTTGTCACGCCGGCGCCCGACGCCCAGTAGGAGGAACCAAGACTGCGCCAAGTTCGACATCCCCCGGGTTGAGCATTGTGGCGTCCACGTAGTGACTCGCGGCTTTCGCGTAATCCCCTCGTTGGTAGTCGTACAAACCCAGCATCGCGACGGCCGTAGACGTCGATCGCGCGTCCCAGCCGCCGGCAGTCGCAGCGGCGATATCGAACGGTCGGATATCCCAAGCACGCTGATACTGCTTGGCGCCCTCCTCCAGCCGGTCGAGCTTAAACAGCGCGGCTCCCAGAAACGTCAGGACGCGCGCATTGTCAGGCGTCAACCCGACGGCCCTTCGGCACTCTGGTTCAGCGAGCTGTAGAAGGGCTTGCCGCTGTCGCGCTGCCCCTTGCCCAGATACAGCCGACACAGATCGCCTTGCGCTTGGGAATCGTCCGGCAGATTCTCGAGAGCTTGTTTGTAGACGGCCTCGGCGGCATCCCATTCCGCACGAGCTTCGCGAACCATTCCCAGTTCGTGGTACGCGTCGCTGCTCCAGGGAGCCAGGGCTACAGCCCGCTGCGCCGAACCAATGGCCTGTTCGTAGTCCTTGTTCTCGCGCTGGGCAATCCTGGCCAGTGTGAGGTGGACGGGCACCAGTTGCTCATCGATCCGAATCGCCTCAAGGCAGCCGTTCCGGGCCTCTCGTATCGCCACTCGAGCCCATGCGCCAGTAGGCCTCACACAAAGCCGCATGGGCAAGCGCAAAACCGGGGTCGGCGTTCACCGCGGAACCGAGCACCTGAATGGACTGCTCGATGTTCTCCGGCGCTGGCTGCCGATGCAGATAGCCGCGACCCATGAAGATAGTCCCGGAAAGCCGCCGGCACCGTTGTGCCGCCAACGTCAATCGCAGCGCTTGCCTGCTTCGGCGTCTCAGTGCAGCAAGCCCGCCGCCGCCGTGACCAATGACCGCGCTACAATTTGTTTTCAATTCGGTCGCAATTGGGACATCGGCTGTCTGTGATCGCGCTGCTCCACCTTGGAGCCAGAAGACCGTGTCCACATGCTCGGCGTGCTGGATCCGCGGCGTCAACCGCAGTGAGCGTCACCCTGATTCCCGACGCGCGGCGCTCCATGGCCCCCGTAATGGCCACCGTCGCACCCACAGTGCGGCGGGCGGCCTCGGGACTCGCCTTCTCGACAGGCATATCGCGGAGCGCGACCGCCTGGGACACCACGCGCACTTTCAGATCGAACGCCGACAGCCCCGCGAGGCTGCTCGTCAGGGTCTCCACCAGTCCGTCACAGAACACCTGATCGTTCGGATTGCGCAGCCGAACGGCAGCACCGCGACCTGCTGAAACGCAGCCGCACCGGGCGCAGGCCGAGGGGCGAGCCACTTCAGGTAGGCAAGCACCCCTGCCGCCGCCAACGCAATCAGCAGGACGACCGCGCCCAGCCCAGCGAAGAACGACTGGTAGAGGCGGAAACACCAGCCTCCGACGGGCAAGTTGCTCCCGTACCGCCGCGAGATCGTGGGCGAGGTCGTGCGTAGACCCGTACCGATCCTCAGGGCGCTTAGCGAGACATCGCTCGACAATCGCGACAAGTTGCGGCGGCAGGCCCGGGCGAAGTTTCGTCAGTGGCGTCGGCTGCTCCTTCTCGATCGCCGCCATCGTCTGGATCGCACTGTCGCGTTTGAAGGCCCGGCGGCCGGTCAGCATCTCGTACAACACGATGCCGAGGGCAAATTGATCCGTGCGGAAGGTCGCTTCGTGCCGGCCGACCTGCTCCGGCGCCATGTAGCCAACGGTGCCAAGCACGGCGTGCGGCGTCGTCAGGTCATCCGGCAACCGGTGCGTTTCGTCTTCTGAGCCGACTGGTTGGGGCGCGACCTTGCTCAGACCGAAGTCCACGATCTTCGCCCGCCCGTCACGCGTCACCATGATGTTCTGTGGCTTCAGGTCCCGATGGACCACGCCCGCGGCGTGCGCGGCGGCCAGGCCGTCCGCCACATGCGCGGCCAGGTCGACTGCATCGCGCACGTCGAGGGCGCCCGCCGCGAGGTGCTCCGACAGCGGCTTCCCGTCGACGAACTCCATCACGATGAACGTCCGGCCGTCGATCTCGCCGATGTCGTGAATCGTGACGATGGACGGATGGTTCAGCGACGATGCGAGCCGGGCTTCGCGTTTGAGGCGTCCGGTGGCATCGGGGTCGGACTCGAGCCTGTCGGACACCACCTTGATGGCGGCGAGCATGCCCAGTTGGGTATGGCGCGCCTGGTAGACCTCTCCCATCCCGCCGCGGCCGAGTTGGCCGACGATTTCGTAGGCGCCGATGAGATGACCTGGCTCTAGGAGCACGGGGCCCCGGGGACAGGGTATACCTGAAAATAGGCCGGGATTTCCTTTTTATTCACTGACTGCGCCTGGGCCACAAGTCCCCCACAGTCAAAGGCGCAGAAAACGCGGAAACCGGCTCGCGTCAGGCCCGGGCGCCGAGCCAGAACAGGCGCCAGTCACCCCGGCTGCGCTGGAGCGCGAGAAACGCGTAGACGCTCCCGGCGAAGAACCCGAGCGTCATCATCGCAATCGTCCAGATCAGAGCCACGGGCAGTGACTTCTCGCGATAGACGATCCAGCACGAGAACAGGGCGAAACCCGTGTACAGATCAACCAGCGACACGATGCCCCAGGGCATGGCCGCGAGCTGACTCCCCTCACCAAAGAAATCGCCTGCGGTGAAGCCGTGGAACAACGCGGCGGCCATGGCCGCCACGCCCAGGAGCGTGATCGTCTTCGCGACTCTCATGCGCGTCAGCCCTTGATGATCCGCGGCAGCAGCATGTGGTGCTTCGCGCAGATCGACTTCGGGTTCTGGTACGCGGCGCCGGCGAACGCCTTCAGGTAGCTCCGCAGGTTCCCGAGGTCCACGATCTCGTCCACGAACCCGTAGTGTGCGCAGTATGCCGGCCGGGACGTGTCGGCATAGCGCTGCGCCAGCTCGTTCATCTTCTGGATGACGGGCTCGAGCGGCCGCCCCGCGTCCTGCTCCTTGACGGCCCGCCGCGCATACGCCGCGACGGCCGCCGTTTCGCCGTGCATGACCTGGATTTCGGTGGCCGCCGTGCCGAGCGTGAACGCGTTGTGACGGTTGGCGGTGGGCCCGCCCAGTACGTAGTGCGCCGCGGCCGTCCCCTTTCGGAGCACCACCAGCATCATCGGCACGTCGGTCTGCTGGATTGAGTAGATCAGCGACTGTCCCAGGCCCAGCAATTCGGCCTTCTCGGCCTGGTCGCCGACGTCAATGCCGGAGGTGTCCTGAAACCAGATGACGGGGACGCGGTCGCGCCCGCAGAGGGTCACGAACTCGTTCATCTTGATCAGCCCCTGCCGGTACAGCTTGCCGCCGATGCCCGGGTAGTCGGCGTATTCGGGATAGCCCTTGCCCAGAAAACCCTGCCGGTTCCCGATGCAGCCGACCAGTTGACCATCGACCTTGCAGAGGCCCGTGTACATCTCGGGCCCGTAGTCGGCGCGGAACTCCAGGTGCTCGCTGCCGTCGACGAGGCGCGCCAGGATCTCATCGAAGGCGTACACCTCCTTCTGGTTCATGGGCAGCAGCGAGTACAGATCCTCGGCAGGCCATCTCGGCTCGGCGGGTTCGGCGACGCGGAAGAACGTCGGCCCGTAGGCCGGCATCGCCTTCATGTATTCCTTGATGCCGTCGAGGACGCCCGTCTCTTCGTCGTGGACCTCGGCAAAGAAACCCGTCTCGTCGTAGTGGATCTCGGCGCGTCCCGGCGGCTTCTCCGTGAACTCACGTGTCTTGGCGATCAGTTCCTGGATGTTCTCGAGGTCAAAGCCGCCCTTCGGCGCCATCCCCGAGACGATGCCCACGCCGCCCACGGCCATGTTGGCGTCCTTGTGCGCGATCAGAATCGTCGGGCTGATCCCCTGGTACCCGCCGCCGGCGGGGTTCGTGCCGTAGATGCCGGCCAGAATCGGGATGCCGGCCTGCTGGAGTTCGGCGTGCCGGAAAAACGTCGTGCCCGATCCCCGTCGCCCCGCGTAGAACTTCTCCTGCTCGGTGAGCTTGACGCCGCTGCAGTTCACCAGCCAGACCAGCGGGATGTTGAGCCGCATGGCCAGGTCGGTGACGCGCAGGATGTTCTCGGGCTGGCCGGGCAGCCAGGCCCCCGCGATGACCTTGTTGTCGAAGCCGATGATGACCGCCCAGCGCCCGGCGATCTTCCCCAGGCCGTCCACCACATTGGTGGTGCCTTCCTCGTTGTCGAGCGGATTGTAGAGGCTGTGCAGCGGGTGCCAGGTCCCGGGATCGACCAGGTAGTCCAGCCGCTGCCAGACCGTCATCACGCCCCGCTTGTTGATCTCCGCGGCCGGAAGCCCGGCTTCTTCGACCTTCTGCCGGGCGGCGCGGATCGCCGCTTCGACCTCCTTGAGTTGGGCGCTGCTGGCTTCGGCGCGCTTGATTCGCCCTTCCTTGAGCTCTTTGCCGAAGTCCTGCATCTTCGCGAAGTAGCGCTTCATGCGGTTCCTCTGTGACAGTCGACCGGGCAACCGTTATCGGTTGGACGTGTGCCCGCAGGCGATGCCCGCGATGATCATCTTCTGGACGTTCGATGTGCCCTCCACGACCTGAAGGGACTTGGCATCGCGGTAGAAGCGCTCCGCCGCGTACTCGGTGGAGTACCCGTAGGAGCCGAAGATCTTCATGCACTCGTTGGTTGCGTGCACGGCCGCCTCCGAGGCGACCAGCTTGGCAATCGAGGTTTCGTACTGGCTCGGCTTGCCCTGGTCCTTCAGCCAGGCGGCGCGGTAGACCAGCAACTGGGCGGCGTGGTGTTCCGCGACGATCTCCGCGATCTGGGCCTGGATCATCTGGTGCTGCGAGATGGGCTTGCCGAACTGCGTCCGTTCGTTGGCGTAGTTGATCGCGAGTTCCACGGCGCCGCCGGCCACGCCGAGGGCCCCGGCCGCGCAACCCAGACGAGTGTTGTTCAACTGCCACATGCAGATCTTGAAGCCGTCGCCCGGCTTCCCGAGGATGGCGTCCTTCGGGATCCTGGTGCCGTCGAAGGCGAACTCGCCGGTCGGCGCGCAGTGCAGGCCGAGCTTGCTCTCGATCGGCGTCGCCGTGAAATTCTCGAGCGTCTTCGGCTCGATGATGAAGGCCGAAATGCCGTTGTGCTTCTTGTCCCGGTCCGTGTACGCGTAGAGCAACCCGGCATCGCCCACCTGCGCGTTCGAGATCCACGTCTTGGCGCCGCGCACCTCCCAGTGGTCGCCCATGTCCCTGGCGTAGGTCTTCATGCTGACCACGTCGGAACCGGTGTCGGGCTCGGTGATCGCAAAGAAGCCCAGTTGCGTACCGTCGACCCATCCGGGGATGTACTTCTTCTTCTGCTCACTGGAGCCGTATTTCTCGACGGTCAACGCCGGGCCGAGGTTCTGCATGTTGAACGGCAGGCGCCAGGACGCGGAGACGCGGGAGATCTGTTCGGCCAGCAGGACGGATTCCAGGAACCCCATACCGCTGCCGCCGTACTCCTCGGACAGCGCGCAGGAAAAGAACCCGAGCTCGCCCATCTTCACCACGCGGTCCGCCCGGAACTCGTGGTGCTTCTCCTCTTCGGCCACCGTCGGCGCGATCTCGTCCTTCGCAAAGCGCCGCGCGGTGTCCTGTGCCAGTCGTTGCTCTTCCGTCAGATCGAAAAACATGAGGCCCTCACTCGGTTCGCTCGCGCCGTGCTACTCGATCACGACGAGCAGGTCGTCTTCCTCCACCTTGTCGCCCGTCTTGACGGCGATTTCCTTCACCGTGCCCCCGCACGGCGCATAGATCGCATTCTCCATCTTCAGGGCCTCGATCACCAGCAGCACGTCGTCTTCTTCCACCGTGGATCCGACGTCCACCGATATCGCGAAGATCACTCCAGCCAGCGGGGCAAGCACCTTTTCTGCCATGGTGTGGGTCTCTTTCCTCGTGTGGGCTATCCGAGCAGCGCCAGCCTATCCTACACTGGCCCGCTGCTGTAGAATCGCTCCGCATGATGGCTCAGACCTCGGCGATGAGCGGATCGATCTTCTCGCGTTCGGTCGGGCGGGCCGGCGTCTCGATTCCGGTGCGCGCCGCTGCCGTGCTGGCGGCGACGATGCTGACGGCGGCCGCGGCGCAGTTTACTTCCCCGCTGCCCTTCACTGCCGTGCCGTTCACGCTGGCGCCCCTGGCCGTCATGCTGACCGGCGCCGCGCTGGGTTCCCGGCTGGGATTCCTGAGTCAGGCGCTGTATCTGGCGGCGGGCGCCACCGGCCTGGCCGTGTTCGCGCCGTCCGTCGTGCTGCCGCCTGGCGCCGCGCGCCTCGTCGGTCCTACCGGCGGGTATCTGCTGGCCTATCCCGTGGCCGCGTTCGTCACGGGCTGGCTCGCCGAGCGCGGATGGGACCGCCGCTACCTCACGTCGCTCGCGAGCATGCTGCTGGGGCTCGTCGTGATCTTCGCCGGCGGCGTGTCGTGGCTGTCGCTCATGCCGGGCCAGACGATCGCCACGGCGATCGCCGGCGGCTTCCTGCCGTACATCGCCATGGACCTCGTCAAGGCGGCCATCGCGGCCAAAGTCCTGCCCCTGGCGTGGACGCTGATGGGCAAGTCCGTCCGCTGACGTCCGCGCGCTGAAGTCGCCGACTACGACACCGGCTCGGGCCGGCGCAGCATCAGGTACACGGCCGCCATCTCCAGCACCGATTCTCCACGCTGATTGTGAAGTTCGAACACCAGTTTGACCACGCCCCGCTGCGGATTCTTCGTCAGGCGGGCGACGGCCACCCGGCTGTTCACCCGGACCGAATCGCCGAGATAGCTGGGCTTCTGGAACCTGACGTACTCGAACTCAATCACGGCCACCATGTGATCGAAGAGCCCCCGCTGCTGGCACAGCCCCATGGCGACGCTGATCAGCAGCGGTGCCGGGAGAATGCGCCGGGGATGCCCCATCGCCTGCGCGATCCCGTCGTCCATGAATATCGGGTTCTTGAGCAGTGAGAGATCAAGAAAGGCCACCACGTCGGCCTCGTTGACCTGCCGAAGGTCGGTGGCGTACTCGCTGCCCACGACGAAATCCTCAACGTACATCCGGGCTCGATTGTACGTTGGACCACCCGACCGACACGGATCAGATCAAGCCGAGGCCTTTGAGTACGGACAGCATGACGGCCGCGGCGGCAACCGAGCCGATCTGTCCGCCGGTATTGGCGCCCATGGCGTGCATCAGCAGGAAGTTCTGCTTGTCGTAGCGCTGGCCCTGCGTCTGCACGACGCGCGCCGCCATCGGATAGGCGGAGATGCCGGCGGCGCCGATCAGCGGATTGATGCGGCCGCCGGACAGGACGTACCAGAGCTTGCCGAACAGGACGCCGGCCACCGTGTCGAGGCAGATGGCGACGAAGCCGAGCCCGAAGATGGCGAGCGTGGTCGGCTTCAGGAACGCCTCCGCGCCCATCGTGGCGCCGATGGCGATGCCGAGGAACAAGGTCGCGATGTTGGCGATCTCGTTCTCCGACGCTTTGGTGAGCCGTGCGACCACGCCGCACTCGCGCATGAAATTGCCGAGCATGATCGCACCCATCAGCGGCAGGCCCTTGGGCGCGATCAGCCCGGTCACGAGGGTGACGACGATCGGAAACACCAGCTTCACGTTCGCCGAGACGCTGCGCTTGACCTTCGGCATGCGCGTCTTGCGCTCCTTCTCCGACGTCAGCGCCCGCATGATCGGCGGCTGGATGATCGGCACCAGCGCCATGTAGGAATAGGCCGCCACCGAGATCGGCCCCAGCAACTCCGGGGCGTATTGCGAGGCGACGTAGATGGAGGTCGGGCCGTCGCACGCTCCGATGATGGCGATGCTCACCGCCTGCAGATGCGGGAAGCCGAGCGCGAGCGCCAGCAGCAATGTGAGGAAGATACCGACCTGGCCGGCGGCGCCGAAGAGCAGGATCTTCGGGTTCTCGAGCAGCGGCCCGAAGTCGGTCATCGCCCCGATGCCGATGAAGATCAGCAGCGGGAACAACTCGTTGGCGATGCCCATGTTGTACAAGGTGCGCAGGAAGCCGGTGTCGTGCATCAACTCGCTGAGCGGGATGTTGACGAGCAGGCAGCCGAACCCGATCGGCACCAGCAGCAGCGGCTCGACGTTCTTCTTGACGCCGAGATAGATCAGGACGCCGGCGACCAGCAACATGACGACGTGCTTGAGCCCGGTGAGCGTGAGCAGTAACTGGACGCCTTCGGTGAGGCCGCCAAGGCCGGTCAGGATGTCTGCGAGCATGGCTGTTCCCCGGACCCTACGCTTGCCGGCCCTTGTCGCTGTCCCCGGCGGGCAGCGGCATGAGTTTCTTCAGAAGCTGAATTGACCAGATGAGGATGGCGAGCGTCAGGAACGTGCCCCCGACGCCGACGACCGTCACCGTCAGACCAAATGCCCATTTATCCATGCGTGTCCCCGTGGCTGCACTCCGACGCGTCCGGTCAGCACCGGCACAGCGTACTCTGCTTCCCGTGGGTTTGACTATGCGGCCCGGACCGACCGGTCGCGCGTGCCCCGGCCCTACTCTTGTCTGAGCGCCCGTACCGGATCGATCCGCGAGGCGCGAAGGGCCGGCAGCGTGGCTGCCGCCAGACCGACGACGACGACGGTCAAGCCGGCCGCGACGTAGGTCAGGGGATCGACAGCCGAGACGCCGAACAGCAGGCTCTCGAGCGAGCGGCCCATCGCCGCGGCGCCCACGAGTCCCGCGATCACCCCGGCGATCACGAGCTTCAGCGCGCCCAGCACGACCAGCGCGAACGTCTGCCCCGGCTGCGCGCCGAGCGCGGACCGGACGCCAATCTCGACAGTGCGGCGCGCGACGGCGTACGTCACGAGTCCGTACACGCCCACCGCCGCGAGCGCGGCCGCCGACAACGCCAGCCCCACGATCAGCAGCATGTTGAACCGCGGCTGCGCGATCGACGCCGACACGAGATCCTCGATCCTCGAAATCTTGCCGAACGGCAGCGCGGGATCGAGGCTCCCAAGAACGGCTCGCGCAGCCGCCGTGGCCTCGCGCACGGGCAACCCCGTCACGACGACGACCTGCATCTGCGACAGCGCGAGCCGTTCGTAAGGCACGAACACCTCCGGCACCGCGGCCGCCTGCAGGCCATCGTGCTTCACGTCGCCGACCACGCCGACGATGGTGAGATCACCGGCCATCGGCAGCTTGACCTGGCGATCGATCGGGCTGGCTGCGCCGAAGTACCGCCGGGCGAGGGTTTCGTTCACGATTGCCACGGGCTGGCGCCCTTCGCGGCCGTCGAACGCGTCGAAGGCCCGGCCCTCGCGAACGGGAATCGCCATCGCCTCGAAGTAGCCGGGCATCACGCCGCGGTATTGCGCCCGCGGCCGCTCCGACGGCGAGGCGGCCTCAAGGCCGTCAATGGAGAAGTCGAGCTCGAACTGGACGCCGAGCGGACTCATCGGCAGCGCGGAGACCGCGGCCACCTGGTCGAACGCGGGCACGGCACGCATCCGCGTCAGAAAGTCATCAAAGAACTGCCGCTTCGGCGCGCTGCCGCGGTAGCGCGCGTCCGGCAGAACCACGTGGAAGGCGACGACCTGTGACGTTCTGAAACCTGGGTCCACGGACGTCAGCCGCACGAAGCTCCGCAGCAGCAGGCCGGCGCCGATCACGAGCACGAGGGCGATCGCGACTTCGGACACGACCATCGCATCCGACAGCCAGCGCGATCGCCGGCTGATCGTGGTGCTGCGGCCGCCCTCCTGCAGCGCGTCGAGCAGGTTGGGCCTCATCGCGCGCCAGGCGGGCACGGCGCCGAAGAGCACGCCGGCGCCCATCGTCATGGCGGCCGTGAAGAGCACCACGGCCTCGTCCAGACCCACGCCGTCGGCGCGCGGCACCGTGGGCGGGATCAAGGGTCGGAGCGCGCGGATGCCGGCCCACGCGAGCGCAAGCCCGGCGGCGCCGCCGGACACGGCCAGCACGCCGCTCTCGGCCATCGACCGGCGCACCAGCGCCCACCGATCGGCGCCAAAGGCGGCGCGCACCGCAAAATCCCGACGCGTCATCGCCGAGCGCGCCAGCAGCAGATTCGCGATGTTCGCGCAGGCGATGAGCAGCACCAGCACGACGGCGCTGAAGAGCACCCACAGCGTGGGGCCGATCTTCCCCACCACCTGCTCGTGGGCGGGCACGAGCGACACGCCCCAGCCGGCGTTCGAATCCGGGTGCTCGCGCGCGATGTCGCCCGCGATGATCGCCATCTCGGCGCGAGCCTGCTCGATCGTCACGCCCGGCGCCAGGCGCCCCATCGTCTTGTACATGCGGTGCGGCCGAGACGCCAGCGACCGCAGATCCAATGTCAGCGGCGACCAGACTTCGACATCCGGGTCGCCCGCGGGGAGCTGGAACTCGGGCGGCATCACGCCGACGATTTCGTGCAGCTCGCCGTCCAGTCGCAGGAACTGGCCAACGACCGCACGATCGCCGCCGAACCGGCGGATCCAGGCGCCGTGGCTGATTACGGCGAGTCGCTCGTGCCCGGGCCCCTCCTCCTCGGCCGTGAACGTCCGACCGAGCGCGGCCGGCACGCCCAGTACCGTGAAGAGCGCGGGCGAGACGTCCACGCTCGCGATGCGCTCGGCGGCGCCCGCGTCAGTGCCTGTTCCGGTCACGGTGAACCCGCGGTACCGGTACGCGCCGATGCCCGCGAATGTCTTCGAGCGGCCGCGCCAGTCGAGATACGTGGCGCCCGCCACGTCCGACTGGGTCTGTCCGAGTTGCGGGTTCGCTTCCCAGAGCACGACAAGCTCGTGCGGCGTGGCGTACTGGAGCGGGCGCAGCAGCACGCCGTAGAGCACGCTGAAGATGGTGGAGTTGACGCCGATGCCGAGCGCCAGCGTCAGCACGATCACGGCAGCGAACCCGGGATTCGCGCGCAGGAGACGGAGGGCTTCTCGGAGGTCTCGGATCATGGGAAGAGCCCGATCATACAGGAGCGGCGCGCCGGCGCGTGGTGCGGTCTATGATCGCGTCCATGCGCATCCTGACAGCAGCAGTGGTCGGCGTGGTGGTGTGGGCGGGCGCGTTCACGACGTCCATGAACGCCAGGCAGCGTCCGCCCGTCATGGGACGTCACGCGGGGGTGTCCGCGGGACACCCGCTGACGACCGCGGTCGCAATCGAGATCCTCCAGCAAGGCGGCAATGCGTTCGACGCCGGCGTCGCCGCCATGCTCGTCGGCGGCGTGGTCGAACAGGATCTGTACGGCTTCGGCGGCGAGGGCCTGGTGCTGGTGTATCCCCGCCGGGAGAACCGCGTCACGTCTGTCGTGGGCCAGGGGTGGGCGCCGAAGGCCGCGACGATCGACTGGTACCTTGAACGGAACAAGTCCCTGGCCGGTGAAGGCCTGGATCCGGTGGTCGTGCCGGGGGCCCCGCACGCGGCGCTGACCGTCCTCGAACGCTGGGGGACGATGACGTTCGCACAGGTGGCGGCGAGGGCGATCGCGCACGCGCGCGATGGGTTCCCGCTGAGGCCGCGCACGGCGGCGACGATCGAGCGGCAGCGCGCGTTCATCAACCGCTGGCCCACCAACCAGCAGACCTGGCTCAAGCCCGACGGCAGTCCGTACCGCGCCGGTGACACAATCGCCCTTCCGAATCTGGCGGCCACGATGCAGAAGATGGTCGATGCCGAGCGCGCCGCATTGCCACGCGGGCGTGCCGCCGGGCTGCAGGCAGCGCGAGACCGCTTCTACAAGGGCGACATTGCCCAGGAGATGGTGCGATTCCTCCGCGAGCACGGCGCGCCGTTCGATGCCAGCGACTTCGCCGAGTTCTTTGCGCGCGTGGAGGCGCCGGCGTCGGTCACCTATCGCGGACTCACGGTGTACAAGCATGGATTCGGCAGCCAGGGCCCCGCGCTGCTGCAAACGCTCAACATCCTCGAGCACTTCGACCTCAAGGCGATGGGGCACAACTCGGCTGACT
The DNA here is from genome assembly GCA_963751445.1 of uncultured Acidobacteriota bacterium. Lineage (GTDB taxonomy): Bacteria > Acidobacteriota > Vicinamibacteria > Vicinamibacterales > SCN-69-37 > DASUGC01. The sequence continues at coordinate 1,005,272 of CAVVUL010000011.1, forward strand.
ACATCCACGTGGTCACCGAGGCGATGAAGATGGCCTACGCGGACCGCGACAGCTACTACGGCGATCCCGATTTCGTGAAGACGCCCGCGAAAGGGCTGTTGTCCAAGGAGTACGCGAAGGCGCGCGCGAGCCAGATCGACATGGCGCGCGCGGAGCCGACGCAGAGGGCCGGCGATCCCCTGCCGTTCGATCCGGACGTGAAGACCTGGCCCTACTGGATCGCCGGCAAAGGGCCGACCGGCGTCGCGCCCCAGGTTGGCGACGAGGATCCGTCGCTCAAGGACACGACGCACATTTCAGTCATCGATGCGGACGGCAATATCTTCGACGCGACGCCCTCGGGCGGATGGATCACGGGCGGCGTGATTGCCGGCAGCACGGGCGTGGGCCTGTCCACGCGCGGCGAGCAGTTCTGGCTCGACAAGACGAGGGCCGCGCAGCTGCGGCCCCGCTCGCGCCCGCGCTATACCCTGACCCCCAGCATCGTCCTCCGCAACGGCGAGCCGTATCTCGCGCTCGGCACGCCGGGCGGCGACAACCAGGAGCAGACGATTCTCCAGGCCTTCCTCAACATCGTCGAGTTCCCGGAGAAGTGGTATCCGAATCTGCACACGGCGTTCGAATTGCCGCGCATCCAGACGCTGCACTTCCTGAGCTCTTTCTGGCCGCATCGGATCGACCTGAACCGGCTGGATCTCGAGAGCGGCATTGGCGCGGACGTGCTCGCCGCACTGAAGGCGCGCGGCCACGACGTGCGCACGGTGCCCGCCGTGTCGATTAGCGGATGCGCCACGGCGGTGATGATCGATCCCCGAACGGGCAGCCGGATCGCCGGCGCCGATCCGCGGCGCGACTGCTACGCGTTCGCGTACTGATCTCAGCAGGTCCGGAGGGGACGGAGTCTTGTTCACACGGAGGCGCGGAGGGACGGAGGCACGGAGAGTTCTTTTGTGGGGCTGCGGATCACGCGGATGCATGCCCCAGAAAAGAATTCTCCGTGCCTCCGTCCCTCCGCGCCTCCGTGTGAACAACGCTCCGTCCCCTCCGAACCTCGACTAGCGTCCGTTCAGGATCCACCGCAGCTTCGCGGCGTCGAGGTTGCCGCCGGACATGATCGCCACCACGCGCTGCCCGCGCAGCCGTCGCGCATCTTGAAGGCCGCCGCGATCGCCGCGGCGCCGGCGCCTTCAGCCAGGTTGTGCGTGGCGCGCAGCGCCATGCGCACGCCCTCCGCCAGTTCATCCTCGCGAAACAGGACGAAGTCGTCGAGATATCGTTTCATCAGATCGAACGTCAGATCGAACGTCACGCGCGTGGCGATGCCTTCGGCAAACGTGTTGGCCGACGTGCCCACGACGCGCTCGGGCCCGCGCCATGAGCGGGCCACCGCGTCGGCCCGTTCGGCGCCGACGCCGATGATGCGGGTCTTCAGGATCCGAGCGCGTGACGGACGGTAATCAGGCCTGCTGCCCCACTGCCACCGCCGACCGGCACGACGATCACGTCGGCATCGGGCAGCGCCTCGAAGATCTCCAGCGCGTAGGTAGCCACGCCCGCGATCAGGAGCGGTTCGTTCGCGGAATGCACGTAGCGCGCGCCGGTCTCGACCGCGCGCCGCTCGCACCGCGCGCGCGCCTCGTCGAAGTCACGGCCGACCTCCTCGAGCGTCGCTCCAAACGCGCGCATGGCCGCGTTCTTTTCCGGGTTGTTCCCCACCGGGACGAACACGGTGCACGCGACGCCATGCACCTGGCACGCCATCGCGATCGACTGCCCGTGATTGCCGGTGCTGGCGGTCACGAGCCCGCTCGCCCGTTCCTCCGGCGCCAGCGACCCAATCAGATTCAGGCCGCCGCGAATCTTGAACGCGCCGGTCGGATTGTGATTCTCGTGCTTCACCCACAGTTCGAGCCCGGTCTCGAGATCGAGCAGCGGGTGGCGCATGAGCGGCGTCGGGGGCACGCGCGACCCGATGCGCGTTCGGGCGGCTTGAATGTCGGTCAGGTTGAGCATCGTCTGCGCAGGATCTTGTCACCGATACCGCGATTCACCAATACTGGCCAGGGAACATCTGGAGGTAGTGATGAAGGTCGGCATTCTCGGTTCTGGGGCCGTGGCGAAGTCGCTGGCGGCAGGATTCATCAAGCACGGTCACAGCGTCATGCTGGGCACTCGCACAGCATCCAAGCTCGCGGAGTGGGCGGGTCAGAACCCGGCCGCGAAGATCGGCCCGGTGGCGGACGCCGCGGCGTTCGGCGAGATCGTCGTGCTCGCGGTCAAGGGCACGGCCGCCTCCGACGCGCTGCGCTCGGCGGGCGCGGCCCATCTGGCCGCCAAGGTCATCATCGACGCCACGAACCCCATCGCGCCTGAGCCGCCCGTCAACGGCGTCCTGAAGTTCTTCACGACGCTCGACGATTCGTTGATGGAGCGCCTGCAGCGGGAGTTCCCCGCAGGCCGCTTCGTGAAGGCGTTCAGCTCCGTGGGCAGCGCCTGCATGGTCGATCCCGCGTTCGCCGGCGGGAAGCCGACCATGTTCATCTGCGGCGATGACGAATCGTCAAAGCAGACCGTGCGCGGCATCCTGGACGATTTCGGCTGGGAGACGGAAGACATGGGTGGCGCCGCGGCGGCGCGCGCCATCGAACCGCTGTGCATGCTCTGGTGCATCCCCGGCTTCATGAAGCAGGACTGGGTGCACGCGTTCAAGATGCTGCGCTAGTACTTCGCAGGCACGTTCTCGGCGAAATCTAGCGCGACGACGGAACACACGGGGTCGTTCGCTCGCTCGGGCAACGACACGACGACGCCGGCGTCGACCTGCTTGACCGGCAGGGCCTGGCGTGACGCATCGCCCAGCATCTGCGCGCGCACCGGCTTCGCTTTCACGCCCGGCAGCAGCAACTCGCGCGACGCCGGCCACTCGGGCACGAAGCAGTTCAGCCGCTTCTGCTTCCGCGTCGATCGGAACCCGGCCTTCTCGAACGGCGACGCCTCGGTGCCGTGAATCGCCTCGCCGTGCACGCGCATCCAGCGGCCGAGGCCCTGCAGCCGATCGACGCTCTCCGGCGGCACGAGGCCCTCGCCCGTGGGCCCCACGTTCAGTAACAGGTTGCCGCCTTTCGACGCCGTCTCCACCAGCATGCCGACCAGTTGCGGCAGCGGCTTGAAGGCCTTGTCCGCGCGGTTGTAGCCCCAGTTCTTGTTCATCGTGATGCAGGACTCCCAGTCCACGCCCGGAAGCCCACGATCGGGAATCTGCTGCTCGGGCGTGCCGAAGTCGCCGATTTCCGTCGCCGCCAGCTTGGCCTCGAGCCCGCTCGCCTGCTTGGGCGCCACGCGGCTGTTCAGGATGACCGTCGGCGCGAGCTTGCGGCAGTGTTCCGCCAACGCCGCGCCCAGTTCGCGAGTGAACGTGCTTTCCCACTCGCCGTCGAACCACATGACCCCGATGTCGCCGTACTGCGTGAGGAGTTCCTCGACCTGCGCGTGGAGGTAGCGCATGTAGCGATCGAACATCGCGCCCGTCGCCGGACGGGCGGCCTTCTCCCAGTCGCGCCGCGGCAGGTAGTCGGGGTGATGCCAGTCCATGATCGAGTGGTACCAGCACGGCCGCACGCCGTGGCGCCGGCAGGCGTCGGCCACCTGCCTCATGATGTCGCGTCGATACGGCGTCCGCATCACGTTGAAGTCGGTCTGCTTCGTGTCCCAGAGGCAGAATCCGTCGTGGTGCTTCGTCGTGATGACGAGGTACTTCATGCCGGCCTCGGCGGCGAGCGCCGCCAGGCGATCGGCGTCGAACTGGACCGGATTGAATCGGCCGACGAGCGTCTCGTATTCATCGATCGGGATCTTCGCGTTGTTGCGGATCCACTCGCCGTAGTCCGTGCGGCCGCCCCACTCGCCTGCGAGCAGCGCGTACAGCCCCCAGTGCACGAACATGCCGAAGCGCGCCTCGCGCCACCACGCCATGCGCGCGTCGTCTGCCCCGAGCGGCGCAGACGAGGCCGACGGGAACAGCAGCGTGCCGGGCCAGGCGCCGGCCGCCAGGGCGAACGTGCCAGTCGACTTCAGGAAATCGCGTCGGTCGATATGCGACACACTCATCGGGCCACCTCGTACAGCGACGACATCAGACCACAGCGTCGAGCGCGCGCCGGAGTTTCTCGTCCACCTGATGCGCCACGGGCGCCACGTCGGCGTCGTCCAGGAGCGTGAACATCGCATCCGGGCGCACCATGGCCACCGTGATGCCGTCGCCCTCGGACCACAGGCAGACGTTGCACGGGAGCAACAGGCCCACTTCGAGATCCTGCTGCAGCGCCTGGTGGGCGAACGCCGGATTGCAGGCGCCGAGAATCAGGTAGTCCCGGAAGTCAACGTTGAGCTTCTTCTTGAACGCCTCCTTGAGGTCGATCTCCGTCAGGATGCCGAAGCCCTCCTGCTTGAGCGCTTCGACCACCGCGGCCTTCGCGTCAGGCATCGAGCGCTTCGCCAGATGCTTCGAGTATCCACAGGGTGATGTAGTAAATGGCATATCCCTCTCCCGTCCATCCCCTACTTCACCATCCCGAGCTGCCACATGACAAACAGGCGCTGGTCCGCGGCGTCGCGAATCCGCAGGTCGAGCGGCTTGCCCTGACCGTGGCCGGCCTCGCGATCGACCCACAGGAGAATCGGCTGCTCGCCCGTGTCCGACGCCGTCGACGCCTGCAGCAACGCCGCCATCTTGCGCGCGTGAAGCGCGTGCACGCGCGAATCGTGCTCGCCGGCGGTCAGCAACACCGCCGGATACTTCATGCCGGCCTTGACGTGCTGATACGGCGAATAGTCGAGCAGGAACGTGAACTGCGCGGCATCCTCGGCCGTGCCGTACTCCGGCACCCAGTAGCGCGCCATCAGGAAACGCTCGTATCGCAGCATGTCCAGCAGCGGCACGGCGACGACCACGGCCCGGAACAGGTCGGGGCGCTGGGTCAGCGCCGCACCGGTGAGCAGGCCGCCGTTCGATCCGCCCGAGATCGCCAGACGCGCCGGCTTCGTGTAGCCCTGCGCGACCAGCCACTCGGCAGCCGCGATGAAGTCGTCGAAGACGTTCTGCTTCTTGTCCAGCATGCCGGCTTCGTGCCACGCATCGCCATACTCGCCGCCACCGCGCAGGTTCGGCAGCGCGAACAGGCCGCCGGACTCGAACCACTGAAACAGATGCGCGGCGAACACCGGCGTCTCGTTCACGTTGAACCCGCCATAGCCGGTGAGCAGCGTGGGCGTGTCGCCGGTCTTCGCCAGGCCTTTCTTGTGGACCAGGAACATGCTGATCTTGGTGCCGTCTTTCGACGGGTACCAGACCTGCTCGACCTCAACCTGCGAGGGATCCACCGGAACGGGCGGCTGTTCCCACAACACGGGCTTGGCGGCGGGCGCCGACACATCGACCTGGAAGATCGACGTCGGGTAGTTGAAGCTGGTGAAACTCACGTACACCTCGGTACGATCCACTTCCGCCGTCACGCCGGCGGCACCGATGCCCGGCAACGTGACACTCCCCTGGGACGCGCCGGAGAGGTCGAAGATCTCGATCACGTTCGAGGCGTTCTTGAGGTACGTGACCGCGATGCGGCCCTTGCCGAAGGACACACCCTCGATCACCGCGTCGGCGCGCTCGGGCACGATGACGCGCCAGGCCGACTCGCCGGGTTTCGCCGCGTCCGCCGCGATCACGCGTCCTTTCGGCGCGCCCTTGGTCGTGTGCAGATACAGCGTGCCGTCGATGACCGTGCCAGCTGCCAGCCCGGGTGTCCCCACGCTGACGACCTTGCGATCCACCCTGCCGGTCTTGCGGAACTGATCGAAGTTGACCAGCCACAGGTCGTTGGACTTCGTGTCGATCCAGTAGCCCAGCACGAGCCAGTGGCCATCGTGCGACAGGCTCCCAGTGGGCCCCCAGGTGGTCGCGAGCTTCGCGTTCTCGGCCGGCGTGAACTGCCGGAAGATGAGCGAGTCCTTCGACACCGGATCGCCCATCCGATGGAACATCACCTGGCCGGTGTACGGGTCCTTCGGGTTCTTCAGGTTCTGGTAGACGAAGCCAGACGCGTCCGGCAGCCAGTCCGGCGCCTGGGTTTTGTCGGGGATCTCGAGCGGCAGCCGCGTGCCCGTGTCCACCTCGAGCAGATGCAGCGTCGTGTTCTCGTCGCCGGACTTGTAGGTGCCGTAGGCCGCCAATTTGCCGTCATGCGACGGGGACAGCCATTCCACCGTCGTCAATCCCGACGAATCAAGCGCGGCCGGATCGACCAGCACCCGATCCTTGCCGCGCGCACCGTCGCGCCAGTAGAAGATCGGCTGGTTCTGGTTGCCCTCCCGCTTCGACAGGAAGTAGCGCGTGCCGCGCATGGCCGGCGGCGACACGGCGCCCACTTCCATCAACTGGCGCAGGCGATCCTCGAGCGCCTTCCGGCCCGGCAGATGATCGAGGACCTCGCGGGTGTAGGCATTCTGCGCGTCGGTCCACGCGGTCACTTCGGGCGTGACCTTCTGCGGATTCGCCGGCTCGGTCGTATCACCTTCGAGCCAGCGGTAGTTGTCGATGACCTCGACGCCGTGCAGCGTCTCCTTCACCGGTTCGATCTTGGACACGGGAGCTTTGGCGGAGGTCCGGGGCGTGGTGTTGCACGCGGCGACACCGACACAGACGAACAGGAGCAGCAGCAGTTTCATGCTGCCCAATGTATCAAGACCGGGCCCACTTCCCGGCTGGCATCCTCACACCAGCGGCTGACCGCGAATTGACCTCGCATCCCTGCGTCACGGTCATCAAGGCGGGGCATGTCGGCGTCGTCGATGTCTTCGGACGAGTGTCCGCGACCCCACTCAGATCCGGCATCCAACTCGTCAACCCCTTCGCACGCGTGATCCAGATGTCCATTCAGACCCAGGAGATCAAGGAACACCGCGAGTTATGAAGCCAAGTCGCTGTACACATCCGATCGAGAGCAGGTCGCGCAGTTGATTTCCGACGGGGGATGTGAAGTAGCCAGGGCGCGGCCGACCGGCCCCGGTGACACCGCGCTCCGAGACACCGGCAGGCTCGTCACAGTGACGCCGGCGGGGCGACCGATTCGATCTCGTTGAGCCGGTTCAGGTCAATCGCCACCCGGTCGGGGTCCGGCAGGTACATGTCGGCAAACCGCGCGCCCCAGACCAGGTCGGTCTTGTCGTAGCTGGTCTTGGCGTGCACGGTTTGCTCGAAGGTTTCGTCCGCGGCGCTGAGGAGGCACACGAATTCAGGGTCCGCGGCGCCGAAGCTCTCCGGCGTCAGGCCGCGCAGCGGGCTGGTCTCGGTGATGGGATGCACGACGACCCAGTGCAGGGGCATGAAAATGATGGCGTCGCGCTCGAGGGCGAGCTGGTCGAATCGGCGGCGGCGCGTGCCGTTCTCGTCGACCCAGCGCGCGAACGTGACGATCGCGCGCACATCGGACAGGTCGTGGTTGCGCAGGTTGACGAGCCGGAACATCAGCGCCCATCCGTTCCGGTAGGGCGCGATGAGGGCGTGCCGGCTGAAGCGAATCTTGGCGCTCGGGCGCGTGAAGCGCGCGAACAGCAGGCCGCTCAGGATGGCGAACCCGAGGAGCCCGACCAGCGCTTCGACCGCGACGAGGAGATTCGCCGCGCGCGTGTCGGGCACCAGTTTCCCGTAGCCGATCGTGGCGAGCGTCTGGACGCTGAAGAACAGGCAGTCCTCGAAGCGCGCGAGTGGCGAGACCGCCGCGCCGGCGAGCGCGCCCGGCCCGGCCAGCCAGTACAGGCCGGCGAAGAGCACGTTCGTCGCGACGTAGCCGGCCACCATCAGTGCGAGCAGGCGCGGGATCGGCAGCGACAGCAGCGTGTGGTACGCGTTGTAGGGATGGAACGGGCTCAGGTCGTTCCGGCGGACGTTGAACGTGCCGTCGCGATTGAGGATCCGGGCGCGGCTCCGGTCCGACATCCGGCCGCCCAGGCCCAGGTCCTGGTTCAGCCGTTCCTGTGGGGGCACGTCTGGCACGGTCGGCCTGGAGTCTACTCTACGCAAGGCCTACTCCCACCGGAAGACGCGCGCGGACACCGCCGTGCACACACCGAACACCGCGACGAGCGCCGCCACATCCCAGCCGTGCGCCGCCCACCCCTCGCCCACCCAGATGCCGCGCAGGAGCGACACCGCATAGGTCAACGGCAGCGCATGAGACACGGCCTGCAGCGCCGGCGGCAGCGACGCCACGGGCACGAACAGGCCCGACACGCCCAGCATCGGGTAGAAGAAGATCGTCCCGATGGGCTGGGCAAATCGGGCGGTGGGCACCACACTGGCCACCAGAAACCCGATGGAGAGAATGCTGATCGTGGTCAGCAGGAGCGCGGCGGTCACGCTCACCCACGGCACGTCGAGCGCCACAGGGTAGAACCGGCGTCCCGCCGCGACCGTCAGCAGCAGGGTCACGCCGGTGAAGATCAGCTTGACGAGCACGTGCGCCGTCAGAATCGTGTGCGGCCGGAGCGGCGTGGCGCGCAGCCGCTTGAGAATGCCGCCCTCACGGTAGATCGCGATGACCGTGACGAGCGACAGGACCGCGTTGAGCGCGATCAACATCACGACCAGCACCGGGACGTCCGCCGAGACGAAGTCGCGCACCCGGGCGCTCGACTCGACACGGCCGCTCATCAGGCGGCCGAGTCCGACGAACATCAGCACCGGGATGAATACCGATCCGATGAGACCCAGCGGTTCCCGCGCGAAGATCTTGATCTCGAGCCACGTCAGGTTCCAGAGTCCGCGCACGCCCGCTCCTATTCCCGGACCGAATGGCCGGTGAGCTTCAGAAACACGTCTTCGAGCGTCGGCATCACCGTGCGGAAGTCCGTGACCTGAATCCGGCGATCGGCCACGCATTGGATGACGGCCGTCATCAGGTCGTCTGCGTCGCCCCGAATCGCCAGCACGCCGTCGTCACCCTGCTCCACGAGCACGCCGGGCAGTGCCTGCAGGTGCGCGTGGGCCGCGGCATCGCTCGTCGACACCAGGACCGTGCGCTCCGGGCAATGCCGCCGAACCAGACCCGCGGGGGAATCGATGTCCACAATGCGCCCGTGATCGATGATGGCCACGCGGTCACACAAACGTTCCGCCTCCTCCATCAGATGCGTCGTCAGGAACACCGTCTTGCCGCGCGCGCGAATGCCGCGCACCAGCTCCCAGATCGCGCGGCGAGCCTGCGGGTCGAGCCCGGTCGTGAGTTCATCCAGAAACACCAGTTCGGGATCGTTGATGAGCGCGAGGGCGATGAAGAGGCGCTGCTTCTGGCCGCCGGACAGGGTCATGAACCACGCGTCGCGCTTGTCGCCGAGTCCGAGCTGTTCGAGCAGCCGACCCGGATCGACCCTGGTCTGATACAGCGACGCCCACAGCGCGACGGCTTCGCGCACCGTGATGCGCTTCTGCAGCTGCGCCTCCTGCAACTGAACGCCCACGCGCAGTTGGAGGCGGTAGGCGTCCCTGAATGGATCGAGGCCGAGCACCGAGATCCGTCCTTCATCGGGCGTCCGCACGCCCTCGATGCACTCCATCGTCGTCGTCTTGCCGGCGCCGTTGGGGCCGATCAGGCCGAAAATCTCGCCGTCCTGAACCTCGAAGGACACGCCGTCCACGGCCTGAGTGTGGCCGTAGCGTTTGCGCAGACCTGTGGCCTGAATGGCAGGGCGGGCAGTCAAGGCGCGGAATCCGCCCGATCAGAAGCGGCCGAACGCCGCCCGTACTTGCTGCGTCCGCAGTTCGTGCAGCAGCCGCATGATGTTGTAGGCGCTGAGCTCGACCAGCACCGTCGTCACCTTCGCGTGGAGGGCGTCGTCCAGGGCCGGCTCCAGCTGCCGCATCGCCGCGAGCAGGCGCTGCTCCTGGTCCTTGAGTTCGTGCGGCTCCACCATGCCGTCGGCGAGCGCGCGCGTGAACGACTCCAGCTTGTTGACGCCTTCCTGCACCGCGGGATGCTCTCCGCGCTCATCGAACCAGCTTGTGCGATTCATCAGTGATCTCCTGTCCTCAGCATTCGGCGGGGCTGAAGCCCCGCCCTACATCGTGCCGGGTCCGCCTGCAGGCCGGGCCTTCAGGCCCGGCTCGCGGCCCGGCTGAACTCCGCCACATGGCCTCACCAGCTGCTTCAGCGCCGTCAGGCGCGCGTCGAGCTTGCCGCGGCCGCCGAGCGCCTCGATCTTCTCCACCATCGCCGGCGGCAGGAACTGCCGATCGGTGCACTCGATCATCGCCGCCGTCTCCTGCAGCTCACGTTCGAGGCCCTGCGTCGACGGCATGAACTGCGCGACAACCTCGAGCGAGCGATTCGCGCGTGACGTGGTCCTGCCCGGCCAGCAGCGACGTCCGCCACGCACGGCCGACCATGCCTTCGATGTCGGCGCCGGACAACTGCCCCTGCTGGGGAATCGCGGGCACGTCGCTCCGGCGACAGGCGCGACCCGAGCTTCGCGGCGAGAATCACGAACATCTGGCGAATTTCCTGGCCTCGTCGGTCGGATAGAAGAGCGGGATGTGCACCTCGGCGCGACCCTGCCGCTTGAGGTCGATCGGCAGCAGGTCCGGGCGCGCGGTGAGCAGCATCCAGATGATCGCCCGCGATAGCGCGTGTCGCCCATCTGCGTGGCGATCATGCCGAACACGCGGCTCGACGTGCCCGAGTCCCCATCCGATTCGCGGCTGCCGAGCGCGGCGTCCGCCTCGTCGATGACGACGACCACCGGGCCCCATCGCGCGCAGCACCGCCAGCACCCCTCGAGGTTGCCCTCGGTCTCGCCCACGTACTTGGACCGGAAGTTCTTCAGCACACGCAGGGCATGCCGATCTCGCCGCTCAGGCACTGCGCCAGAAACGACTTGCCGGTGCCCGACCGGTCCGCAGAGCAGGTAGCCCATCGGCAGGCTGTCGAGCGCGCCCGCGCTTCAGGAGCGCCGCGTCCTCGCGCAGCCGCGCCTTGGCCGCTTCGTGCCCGACGACCGATGTCGAGCGTCCAGCGCGGCTCGATGAACTCGAGCAGCCCGTGGCACTGGCGCTCGATGCAGCCGCTTCTTGAGCGCGCGGAACAGCGCCGCGTCGAGCCGCCGCCCGCCTTCGCGCGCCGACTTGCACCAGCACGTTCAGGTCGGTCAGCGCGATGCCGGCGGTGAGCTTGGCGAGCTGCGGCGCGTCGTAATCGGAGAACTGCTCGAGCGGAGCGCCTCGGCGCCGGTCGCCGATCAGCAGGAACCGCTCGCGCTCCGGCTGCGCTCGGGCAGCGGCACCTCGATGGCGGCGACGTGCGGGTTGCCCGGTCAGCCGGTCGTTCAGGTCGGCGAGCTTCTCGTCGATCAGCACGAACGCCATGTTCAGCCGCTTCACGTGCGGGCTCATGGCCCAGTTCAGCACGTCACGAGCTGCGACGAGGCCTGGGAGGCTGAGCCGGCCGGGCTCGCCGGCGGGAAACAGGTACGAGCGCCTGGTCGAGGACGAGCGCGAGGCTCAGACGCGATCCTCCTCGGCGGCCATGATGTTGTTGCGCACGAAGCGATCGATGCATGGCGAACGCCGCCGCCGGATCCTTCGGGAGCGCCGCCAGGTCGCCGATCCGCCGGTTGGCCAGCGTGACCATGTCCTGCGAGCCGCGCCTCGTCGACCGCCGGCGATAGGCGCGCAGGCCGCCGCCGAGGTCGTAGTGCAGCACGATGGCCCAGCGGCCGAACAGCTGCTCGGCGAGGAACTCGGCGAGCCTGCCGTGCCGCGCCGCCTCGCTCGGCGCCGATGCGGAAGGAGGTCGTACGTGTTGCCGTGCAGCACGAAGGCGGCGGTGGTGCCGGAGAAGTACAGCTCGGCCAGCTGCGCGGCCCACGGCGGGAACCAGTCCGGGCAGATCCGCTGCGGGCGGCGGCGCGTCGGCCTCAGGGCGTCATTGGCGCAGGACCTCGCTGCAGGTCGGATTCGAGGATCGGCGGGCGGCTCGTCGAGTTGGTCGGCCAGTCCGGTGAGGTGCTGCAGTTCGCTGACCGCCTTCTCGGTCTGGCGCATGCTCTCGGCGGCCGAGTCGACCTGGCTGCTGAGGAAATCGGGGTCCTGGCGGTTGACGGCCATCTCGGCGAGCGCCTGGATCTTGCCCTCGATGCGATCGAGCTCGATCGAGACGAACTCGGCGTTCTTCCTGGCGCGCCCGTAGTTGTCGAGCCGCAGCTCCGCCATCGCGAGGCTGTCCTGGAGCGAGCGGCGCGATGCGCTCGTCGTCGGCCGCCTGCGCCGCCGCCAGGCTCTTCTTGCAGCTGCGTCCAGCCTTGCTGGTGAGCTCGTGTCGTCGATGCTCTGGAGGAACCGGTCGAGGGCGGTGCTGCGACAGCAGCAGGCGGAGGAACAGCCACAGCAGGCGATCGAGCCCCGGCGTGCGGATCTCCTCGGCGCTGCCGCCGGCATCGCCCGCGGCGCCGCGGACGCCGGCCGCGATGCCGCGCATCTCCACGCAGCGCGCGTGCAGCCGCTCGAAGCGCTCGCGCGACGTCGCGCGGCAGCCCTTGCAGCATCGACTGACCGAGCGAGACCGCCGGCGCCGGCGCGGCGGCGCCGTCCACCGTCCCGTGCCGCGTGTACCTTGGCGTCGATCGCGGCGCGGAACCGCGGCACCGAGACAGCCCCGTCAGATACAGCAGCTCGCCCGCGCCGACCAGCGGCAGCAGCACCGGCGCCAGCGGCGTCAGCGCCGCGCCGGCGGCGCCGCCAAGGAAGAACAGCAGGTTCCAGCGGAAGAGGAACGCCTCCTTCAGGTAGTCCCCGAGGCCGGCGCCTTCGGGCGCTTTGGAGATCGGCGGCGGGGACGGCGGCAGCGGCTTCGCCATGGCATCAGTCGCTCCGGCCTTGGTCGACGACTTCGAGCTTCTCGATCATGTCGCGGATGTCGAACACGACGTCGAGGAACGCCTTCTCGCGCTGCATCACCCGCGCCGGGCGGTCCGGCGGCGGCACCGCCATCTCGCGGAGGATCGTCCCCGGCGCCGACGAGAACACGTAGACGCGGTCGCCGAGATAGACGGCCTCCTCGATCGAGTGCGTCACGAAGAACACCGTGGCCTGGGCCTCGCGCCACAGGTCGACCAGGAGCTGCTGCATGTTCAGCCGCGTCGTCGGGATCGAGCGCGCCGAACGGCTCGTCCATCAGGATGATACGCGGCTTGAGGATCAGCGTCCGGGCGATCGCCACCCGCTGCCGCATGCCCGCCCGAGAGCTCGCTGGGATACTTCGTGCGCGTCGCGCTTGACGTCGAGGCCGACCTTGCGCGATCCACTCGCGCGCCTGCTCGCGGCGCTCGCGCGCCGGCACGCCGCTTGCACTCGAGGCCGAACGCCACGTTGTCCTCGACGGTGCGGTTGTCGAACGACGTGTAGTCCTGGAACACCATGCCGCGGTCGGCGCCGGGCGGCTCGCCACCGGCGTGCCGCCAACGATGACCTGCCCGGCGGTCGCCGGGTGGTGCGGGCGCAGGCCGGCGATCAGCCGCAGCACCGTGGACTTGCCGCAGCCCGACGGCCCGAGGATGGCGATGAACTCGCCCTTGCCCGGGCCGGTCCTCCACCGAGAACGTCACGTCGCGGATGACGGTGAACGTCTCGAAGCGCTTCGTCACGCCGCGGAATTCGACGACGTGCTGGCAACGTCCCGACGACGTTGGCGCGTTCACGTCGCTCGGTCACTCCTTGACCGCCCGGTACGGGAAAGACCCGCGCTGGACCCAGAACAGCAAGCGGTCGATCCCGAAGGCGAGCAGGCCGATGATCAGCAGGATCAGGATGATGTGCTCCGACGGGCCGCGGCGCTGGCTCGTCCATCAGCAGGTAGCCCGAGGCCGTGCTTCGGCGTTGATCAGCTCGGCGAGCATGATGTAGCCGAAGGCCATGCCGAAGAGGTGCCGCAGGCTGTTGTAGATGTCCGGCAGCGCCAGCGGCACCAGCACCTTGCGCACGATCTGCGCCGGGGTGGCGCCGAGCGTCTGCGCGGTCTCGACGTAGCGGTCCGGCACGCCGACGATGGCGCGCGACGCGCGTCGGAGAGACGAACGGCACGCAGGCGATGAAGATGAACATCACCTTCTGCGTCTCGTCGATGCCGAACCAGAGGATGGTCAGCGGGATCAGCGCGGCCACCGGCAGGTTGCGGCCGAAGAGCGCGAGCGGCGCGCGCGGCGGCCGGCCAACACGCGCCAGACGCCGGCGAGGATGCCGAGCGGGACGCCAACGAGCGACGGCCAGCCCGAAGCCGACCAGCACGCGCTGCAGCGTGGCGGCGATGCTCTGGACCAGCGCCCGCTCGTTCAGCAGCGAGGGGAGGCTCGCGGACCACCTCGGCCGGGCTCGGCAGGATCACCGGCGAGATCGATCCGCGCCTCGGCCGTCGCCCCAGCGTCGACAATCCACCAGAGCAGGAGCACGAGCAGCCAACGCTGCCCACGCCGAGCAGCCGCCGCACCAGCGGGCGCGGGCGGCACGCGCAGCGTGAACCAGCAAGGGCGATCGGGCGACCATTTACTTCGATCGTGGCCGCCTCGGCCGGGTAGACCTTGATCTCCACGCGCCGGTTCTTGGCGTGGTTGTCGGGATCGGCCGGATCGGCCGGGTCGATCCCAGCCCATGCCGGCGGTCGAGAACTGGTTCGGCTGCAGCGACGGGAACTTCCGCAGCAGCGCCTTCCTTGACGGCGTTGGCGCGGTTGAGCGCCAGCTCCTGCACGACGCTCGTGCGGCACCTGGCCGCGCATCGAGCCGTCGGTGTGCCCTTCGATCACGATGCGCGCGGCGCCGTACTGGCCGGCGAGCTTGCCGACCTCCTCGACGCACGAACGCTGACGTTCGGATCGTAGAGCTCCTCGACGTCCTTGCCGTGTCGACCGTGCGCGTCACCTTCTTGTTGAGGTCCCACGAGTTCGGGAAGAAGTGGATGACGACGGTCTTGGTGAGGATCTCGTCGCTCTCGCCCTGGATCGTGCCCGCCGTGGCGGGCGCGAACTGGACGTCGTACTCGTTCTTCTGGCTCGGCGTACTTCGGCTCCGCTGCCAGCTTCTGGATGACGAGAAGTCCATGACCTGGTCGAACGGCGGTCTGCTCGCGTGACCGCGTTGATGCGCTTGTAGAGGAAGTACGCCGTGTTCCAGGTGCGCTCGAAGTTGGTCGGGTTGTTCTGGTTCAGGAAGAACTCGCGGTTTTCGGCGTAGTTGGTCGAGTGGGCGTCGCCGAGCATGCCGAGCGCGTCGGTCTCCGGGATCGAGTAGCCGGCGGCCATCAGCTTGGCGACCTTCTGCTTGGCGTCCTGCGCCTTGAGGTCGATCCATCGCGTCGAAGATGCCGCGCGACGAGCCCTCCATGATGTCGGGGTTGTCCTTGGCGAAGTCGGCGCGCGCGAACCAGACGTCGGCGATCAGCTTGTTGGCCGTCGCCGTGGTGACCATCAGCTTGTTGCCCTTGACCTTCTCCAGGTTGTAGATGTCGGGCGCCCAGCTCACCGCGCCGGCGATGCGCTTGTCGGCGTTGAACGCGGCGGCGGCCTGGAAGGCGTCCTGGCGTGAACTTGAAGTCGACTTCGGCCGGCTGCACGCCGGCGTTGATCAGCGCGTTCAGCACGAAGAAGTGCGACGGCGAGTTCTGCGCCAGCACCACCGTCTTCCCGCGCAGGTCGGCCATCGTCTTGATGGTGTCGCGGACGACGATGCCGTCGCCGCCGTTCGACCAGTCGACCTGCTGGTAGATGCGCGGCATGACGCGCGAGTCCTTGCGCAGCCCTTCGAGGAAGAGCGGCACCATGTCGAGCGTCGCCCAGCCGACGTGGAGCGTTGCCGGCGGCGTAGGCGTCGCGCATGGCGACCGGGTCGTCGATCAGGACGAGTTCGACCTTGAAGTCCTTGCCCGCCGGGCGTCTTCCAGACCTTGCCCGGCTTGAAGCCGTTGTTGGCGTAGATGATCGGCGCCCAGCCCGGCCCACACGTTGATGCGCGAAGCGGACCGTGCGGTCGGCCATCGGCTGTGTAGTTGGAGATGCCCTTGACCTCGGGCAGCTTGGCCGGCGGCGACGTAGTTGTATTCCTTGACGGTCGTGATGCCGGAGCTGTCGGGCGCCTCGGCGCCGCCCTTCATCTGCTTCAGCTCGTCCTGGGTCGAACTTCGGCCGCTGTCGGTGCCGGGGACGCGGCCGCTATGCGGTAGATCGCCAGGCCGACCAGGCCGAGGACCACCGCGAGCACGGCGACGTAAAAAGCCGGCCGGGGCTGTCCGTTCGCCATGTGAACTCTCCTGTCAGAACGCGGGTTTCGAGTCCGCTCTGCACTATCGACTGTCAAGGACGGCTCGCGAGCCGCCCCTCATTAGTTGCTCTGCTTCTGCTCGTCGGCGTCGGTGGCCGCGGGCCCGAGGTCCTTGGCGGCCTGCGCGATGGCGTGGTCTCGGGGGACTTGAGTCCCGAGCTCGACTTCGAAGTCGGTGAGCGCCTGCTCGGCCAGCTGCGCCTCCATGCGCTCCTCGGCCTCGATCTCGGCGATGCCCTGCTGCGACAGGTCCGCGGCGACGCGGACCTTGCCGCGGTTCTGGTCGATCTTCTGCTGGATCACCTGCTCGATCTCGCCGAAGTCGGTGGTGAGGTTGACGTCGAAGCTCTCGGAGAGCTTGGCGATCTCGGCCTCGGCGCTGCTCATCTTGAGCTCGGCGTCGTACTTCTGGATCTTGTCGCGCAGCTCGATCAGCTTCTCGTTGGCGTGCTGGATCTTCTTGAGGTTGTTGCCGTAGGCCGTCTCGTGCATGTCGAGCTGCTGCTCGTTGGCGGCGAGCTCCTGCTTTGGCCTTCTGCAGCTCCAGCGCGAACTTGCGCGGCGGTCGCGCGGTCGCCGGCCTTCAGGTAGGCCTTGGTCTCGGCCTCGAGCTTCTGCACGTGCGCCCTGGTTCGCCGCGACCTGGCGCGTCACGCGCTCGACGAGGCCGCGGTACTGCTCGAGGCCCGACGCGGCCTTCCTTGAGCTGCGCCACGGCCTGGTCGTACTCGTAGCGCATCTGCGCGATCGGGTCGGCTTCCCAGAAGATGTTGGCGACCTTGTTGATCTGGGCGACGAACGCGGACCAGAACTTCTCGAGAATCACGGGGGCTCCTTTGCTCGTTGACGCTACTTCTTGACGGGTTCTCGCCGGCGTCCACGCGCCTCGGCGAGGATCTTGCCCTGGTAGATGTCGTCGAGCGCCTTCTTGCAGTTCGACGCCGTTGGCGGCGGTCATCACGCTGCCGCCGACCTCCTGCAGGAACGAGAACTTCTCCGGGCTCGTGTCGAACGCGACGAAGTGAATCTGCACGCCGCCCTCGCTCTTGCGCCAGATCTCGCGCGCCACGCCGTCCGGACTCCGGCCCGCCGTGTTGTTGCCATCGGTGACGACGAGCAGGTACTTGCGGAAGACGCCGGCCCGATACAGCGCCGGCCGCGCCGTCCGGATCGCCTCGCCGATGGCGGTGCCCCCGCCGGGCGACGGCAGACCCGCCAGCGCGGCGCGAAGGGCGGCGCGGTCGTACGGCTGGATCGGCAGGACCAAATTCACGCTGCTCGAGAAACTGTAGAGGCCGACCTTGACCGGGAAACCCGACCGCTTGGCGACGACCGCGTCGGTCGCGTCGAGCATGGCCTCGATCGCCTCCCGCGCCACGATGTACTTGGGACGGGAATCGCCGGGCGCCGCGTCGCCCATCGACCCGGACGTGTCCACGAGGATGGCGACCGCCGCCCCCAGCCCCTCCTCCGCTTCGGCCTGATAGGGCGCTCGGTCCGCCTCGTCACGCGCGGCCTGCCGTGCGGTTGAGATTGACGGGCCTGAGCCGTCGCACGCCATCAGCGGCGCGAGGAGCGCGAGGCCGACCAACCACGCGCGCAACGTCGGGGTTCTACCAGCGGCCATGGGGATCACCAACACACAGGCAAGGACCCCGCGAGTCTAGCGCGGTTTGAAACCGCGCGCTACCACCGCTCGCCGGGGCGTCAAGGGCCTTGGGAGCGCGTGCCAGGTGCAGCCGGGCCTTCAGGCCCGGCCTGCAGGTGTCCTACCGGCCGTCTTGAAGCGCGCGCGTGACCAGCGTGCGGCCCGGCGTCCGCTCGGCGGCGCGAGTGAAGGCCGCGCGCGCCTCGCCTTTCCGGCCCAGCCTCGCGAGTTCCTCGCCCAGCAGTTCGAAGGTGGGTTTTACGATGGCGGGCGGACCGAACTCGAACGGCAAGGCGTCCTCGGCCGCGGCCGCCGCGCGCAGCAGGCCGAGACCCTCATCGGCCCTGCCGGCGGCAATCGCGACCAGTCCGCGCAGTTCGTCGGCATGGAGTTTCGACGCGCTGTCGGACGGAATCGGCGTGGCGAGCAGCGCGCGCGCGGCCGCGGCATCGCCCCGCCGCAGCGCCGCGAATGCGTTCGTGAACGCAAAAGTGAAGGCGTCGCCGCTCGCGCGCCGCGGCTCCCGCGGCTCCCGCCGGAGGCGTCCACGTCCACTTCGAGGCGAGCGACCAGTCCTCGGTATCGAGGATCTGCCGCGCCCGCATCGAGACGAAGTAGTTGATCTCTCCCCGCTGGGCTTCCCGGACATGCGGGCGTGGCACGTGTCCATCAGCGCCGAGGCCGCCGCGGCATCGCCCTTCATCAGATAGCCGTATTGCAGCCACGACGAATAGTGGCCGCACACGTTCGCGGGCCGGCCGCGACGGGCGAAGTCCGCGTCCTGCGTGTCGCGCGCCCGGATGTTCGCCGTAATCACGTCGTCCCACATGCCCGTCGCGACGAAGATGTGGGTGGTCATGTGCTGGGCGTGCGCGGCGCCGGGCGCGATGGCGGCGTACTTCCGGGCCGCCGGCAGACCGAGCGGGGCGTGGATCGGATCGTCGAAGGCGTGGATCAGGTAGTGCGCGGCGCCGGGATGGTCGGGGTTCGCGTCGAAGACCGGCTGGACGGTGGCCGCGGCGCGCATGTACGTGGCGAAGTCGCGCACGCCGTCGCGGCTGCCGAGAATCGACGAGCCCGTAGAACGCGCGCGCTTCCATGTCGTCCGGATACGCCGCCATGAGGCGCCCCATGGCGCGCATGTAGGCGTCATCGCGATCGTGCTTGGTGCCGTCGCCGTACAGCGCGTCGACCGCCGCCAGGTACTGGCGCTCGCGATCCGTCGGCGCCTTGGCCGCGCGCGCGGCCGGCGTCGCGCCCAGGCCCGCCAGCGCCTTCAGCGCGGCCGGCTTGTCCTGGGCCTGCCACAGCGGATGGTTGTACGTCATCGCCTCGCCCCAGTAGGCGAGCGCGAAACCCGGATCGGCTTTCTGGGCCTCGCGAAACGCCTCGGCGGCGGCCTCGTATTCGAAGCTGTGCAACAAGAGCACGCCACGAATGAAGGCCGGTTGCGCCGCAACGTTGCCGGAGTTCGGGAAACTGATGCTGCCAAGCCCCGGTACGCGCGTGAGGGACTGGTGGGCTTGCACCGCCGGACCGGGCTGGAACAGGAAGAGGGCTACGCCTAGGGCCGCGACCGCGTTCAGATTGGGCATGCCTTATCTTACCGCCAAGGGGAGAGCTTCCTTACTCGAGATCCCCGTCTGAGGAACGCGATGAACTGATTCGGGTCTCGGGTGAGGCCGCCGAAGGCGACTTTGGGCGTCGGGAACATGTTGGCTTCCATCCACCGGGAGTTCGTGCAGGTGTAGCCCGTGAGGTCAATCAGGATCGGCAGCTGCGCGGCCTGGGCGCCCTCCGACGCCCGCCGGAGCCGATTCGAGGCACGCCAGTGCGATAATGCTCGGGTGCACACCGTTGGCCACCGCACCACCGGCGACCGGGCCAGGCTCGACCAGGGCGCCCTGGCCCGCACCGCCGCGCAGTTGCGCGGAACCCCGTGGCTCGTGCCACGCGGCGTGTACCGATTCTCGAGTTTCGAAGGGGCTGACGCGTGGATGACGGACACGATCCAACGTACGCACGCGCGCCTGAGCCGGACGACCTCGTCCGAATCGGCCGCGCGCTGAAGGACGCGAACGCCCGCTACGTGCTCATCGGCGGATTCGCCGTCATCGCCCACGGCGGCGCCCGCTTCACCAAGGACATCGACCTGCTCATCGACGATGCGCCGGAGAATGTCGCGCGCGTCAAACTCGCCCTTGGCGTGCTCGCGGACAACGCCGCTGCGGACGTCGGCGACAACGACGTGCGGGATTTCGGCGGTACGACGCTCGTCGTCGCCAGTCCAGCGACGTTGATTCGCACCAAGGACACGGGCAGGCCTTCGGACTCAAAGTAGCCGAAGAGGCGCGTCGCGAGGACGACGCTGAAGCCCTGCGCGCCAAAGCGCTGGCGCAGCCGGTCCAGGCCGGGATAGCTCTTGACGCACGGCCCCACACCACCAGGCCGTGAACTCGAGGAGCGTCACCGAGCCTTTGAGATCCAGGCACTGAACGTCGGGGGCCGTACACGCGCTGGGGGGAGCCGCGAGGCTCCCCCCAGTCTGTCGATGAAACGGGCTCCGGTTCTAGAACTCGAACTTGAACCCGAGCTGCATGCGGCGGTTGCCGTCCTTGTAGCCGGTGATCATGCCGTAGCTGACTTCAGCGTTGCCGGAGTTGACGAACATGTTCGCATGGTTGAAGAGGTTGTAGATCTCCCAGCGGAACTGGAACGCCTTGCTCTGGCCCATGAGGAACCGCTTGCTGATCGCGAAGTCGACGTTCCAGGCACCCGGGCCGCGGAACGCATCGCGCTTGGTCATGTTGGCCGGGTACGGGCCCCAATCCGAGTTGCCGGACTTGGGATTCACGTAGCTGCCGTAATCACCCAGGATGGGCGTGAGGTCGAGCAGGATGTACTCGTTCGGGTTCTCCGTGGCCTTCGTGCCGTTGGCGTTCTTGCTGATGCCCACGGAATCGATGGCTCGCATGCAGTAGACTTCGCCGTTCGCGCAATCGAACACCGTGAACGGGAAGCCGGTTCTCGCGTTGAAGATCGCGGTCAGCTGCCAGCCGGCCACGAGGGCCTTTTTCATGCCGGTCGCGTCGCGAGCGAACGGCACGTTCCAGATCGCGGATCCCGCCACCCGGTGCCGGACGTCGAACTCCGCGTACCCCCAGTCGAGCATCGGATCGAACGCGTCCAGGTAGCCCAGGTTGAAGTTGTTGCCTGAATCCGAGAACGTGGAGCTCAGGTTGTCCTTGGCCTGGCCGAGCGTGTAGCTGAGCCGTCAGCTGCAATCCCGTCTGGCCGAACCTCCGCGCGTCGATACTGAAGGTTACGCCGTGATACTGGGACTGCCCGCGATTGCCGCGGCGTGTTGAACGCGGTGTAGCTGGTGTTGGGACGGGCCGACGTGCTCGTGCCGATCCCGAGGAACATCATCATCGCGCCCGGCTTGTTGATGTCGGCGAGGTCGTACAGCTTCCGCCCGGTGGAACCGGAGTACTCCGCGGACACGGTGATGTTGCCCCCGAAGACCCGCTGGAACGCGGCCGAGTAGATATGACTGTAGGCGGTCTCGATGTTCTGGTCCACGTGCCGGAGGCTGCCGCCGGGAATGGTCTTCGTCACGCCCGCGACGCCGCCGAACGGCCCGGCGCTGTCCACGAAGATGGGCATGAACGGGACGTCGGCCGGGGCGTCAATCGACGCCACCAGGTACTGCGGCGGGTTGAACAGCACGTTGTAGGTCACGTTGCCGAAGTTCCGCTCGAACGCGATGCCGTAGCCGGCACGGACGCTGGTCTGTCCGTCGCCGTTCACGTCCCACGCAAACCCGACCCGGGGCGCCCAGTTGTTCCAGTCGTTCTTCCACAGCGTTGCCGATGGGACTCTGGTTGGTCGGGATACACCTTGCCGTTGGCCACCGCCCTCACGATCGCTCCGGCGAACTGGTGTTCACCGAGGTCTCGTGGAAGGGGTAGTAGAAGTTCGAGTCGTACTTCGGGTCGCTCTTCGTCTGCGGCCCGAAGTACTCGTACCGGACGCCGAGATTCACCTTAAGCGGCTCGTCAGGCTCCAGTCGTCATTCGCATACAGCGCGAACTCGTTGTAGCGGTTCTTGCTGAGGAAGCTCGGCAATCCCACCGGCGTGGTGTAGGTGCCGCCCGGGTACCCTTGGGGTTGATCGCGGTCTGGAATCGCTTGAGCTGCCCCAGGACCAGGTTGTCCAGGGAGGTCAGCGCGTCCGACGTCGTGTTCAACGCTTCGACCGAGTTCGCATACGCACCGAACGTCCGATCGTCGGCGATGTTGACGTACGAACCCGCCAAAGCGGAAGTCGTGCCCGCCCTTCAGCCAGGTCTGATCCTGGTACACCTGCAGCAGTCGCTGCGGGCCGCCGAACGGAATCGCGCTGCCCGGGCTCCAGGGCAGGTAGCCGGGGAAAGTGATGTTGTAGCCCTGCAGTTTGACCGGCGTGGTCGGGTTCATGTACAGCGTGGGCTGATTCGGACCGTTGAGCGGCTGGTCGTTCGCCACCTGGTTGAACACCACCTTCGTCTGGCCGGTCAGGTCGACGAGTACACCTTCGTGAAGGACCCGAGGATGTTGTGGTTGTTGACCGTCAGGCCCGTGTCGTAGCCGTCGTACGGGCTCGAGGCGTTCGTGCCTGGATCCGTCGCCGGGTTCTGGTAGGCGTACCGGACGTAACCGGAGGACGATGAGCCGAAGTTCAAGTCCACGCGGCCGACGAACTGGTACCCGTTGCCGGGATTGCCGCCGCCCGCGTCGATGGGCAGCGATTTCTGCACCTGGCCAAAGACGGGCAGATTGCCCGGCAGTTGGCTGAACGCACCCGAACCGGTCCCGACGATGGCCGACACCTGATCCCGCGTCAGGATCGGGCCGTTGATCGTCGCCCCTTTGCCGTAGGCGTCGAAGAACGCCCGCGTCGCCGCGTTGCTGGCGGCGATGAACTCCGCCGTCGGCACCCACGAAATCTCGGTGTCGGTGCTGCGGATGGGCGTGTACTCCAGGCTCGAGAAGAAATGGACCTTGTCCTTCACGATCGGACCGCCCAGGGAATACCCCAGCTGGTTGCGCGTGAACTTGCCCTTTTCGATGTCGTTCGCGATGTTGGTCACCGTGTTGTTCGCGAGCGCGTCGTTGCGGAAGAAGTCGTAGGCAGAACCGCGGAACACGTTCGTGCCGGACTTCGTGACCACGTTGACGATGCCGCCCGACGCGCGGCCGTACTGGGCCGAGAAGCTGGACGTGATGACCGAGAATTCCTGCACCGAGTCGATCGGCACGTTCTGGCCGACCGTCGCGGTGAACTCGTCGTTGTTGGCGGAACCGTCCAGCAGGATGTTGGTGCTCGCCGACCGCATGCCGTTGATCGCGAAGCCCGTGCCGCGGTTCGACGCGTTGTCAGCGACCACGTTGCCCGCGATCCCGACGAAGTCGTACGGGTTCCGCGTCAGGGTTGGCAGGTCGCGAATCTGCTCCTCGCGGATCGTCACCGACAGTTCGCCGTTCGTGAGGTTGATACGCGGGACATCCGCGGTGACCGAGACCGTCTCGGCCGCGCCGGCCAGGGCCAGCTTGAGATCGACCGAGACGCTCGCGCCGACGCCGACGACCACGTTGGTGGAGTGGTCCTTGAATCCGCTGAGCTTCGTCGTCAGGGTATACGCGCCGGGCAGGAGGCTGGCGAACGCG
Organism: uncultured Acidobacteriota bacterium; assembly: GCA_963751445.1. Lineage (GTDB taxonomy): Bacteria > Acidobacteriota > Vicinamibacteria > Vicinamibacterales > SCN-69-37 > DASUGC01. Next base: position 1,028,979 of record CAVVUL010000011.1, read on the forward strand.
TACCGCCCGACCGAGTCCGTGACCGTCGTCCGGCTTGCGCCCGTCGAACTGGACGTGAGTTTCACCGTGACGCCCGGCAGTCACTCCGCCGGTCTGATCGGAAACGACGCCGTTGACTTTTCCGGTTTCGGTCTGTGCCCAGCTCGTGCCTGCTCCCCCGAAGAACACAGCGGCGACGAGAGCCAATGTGACGACCGGGGTCCGAAAGACGCTTCTCATTCTGACCTCCCCTATGACGTGAAATCAGTAAACGTAGCCCGCTAGCGCGGGAGGATACTCCGCAAGCGGTCAAAACGCCAGCAGCAAAAACATGGGGGGTTGGGGAGGGGCAACATATCTCGCGCGGACGGCCCGTCGCCTGACAAAAGGCTCGGCCCACTGGTTCGGCTCGGCGGACGTATACTCCCGTCGTCATGGATCAACTGCGCCCCTATCGGCTGCTCGCGGCGGCCATTGCCCTGTGTCTGATGGCCGGTCCAGGCCTTGCCCAAGTCCAATCCAAGCCTCCGGCGCAAGGGACGGCCGGCCAGGCCGAATCCCCTGGCTGGCCTCAAGGCCGATGCGGCCAAGGGGACGGCGACGGCGATGGTCGCCCTCGGCGACGCGTATGCGCGCGGCGCCGGCGTGGCCAGGGACTATGCCGAAGCGGCCGCGTGGTACCGCAAGGCGGCCAATGCGGACTCGGCCGAAGGCATGGCCAAGCTCGGCGCGCTCTACGGCATGGGTGCCGGCGTGCCCCAGAACGACCAGGAGGCCGCGGCGTGGTCGCGCAAGGCTGCCCAAGCAGGCCATGTGGCGTCGATGAACACCGTCGGCTGGCAGTACTACCAGGGCAAAGGTGTCGCACAGGACTACGCGCAGGCGGCCGTGTGGTACCGCAAAGCCGCGGACAACGGCGTCGCGGATGCGATGTTCTACCTCGGCGTCATGTACGCCGGCGGCCAGGGCGTACCGCGTGACTACGCGCAGGCGGCTGTCTGGTATCGCAAGGCGGCCGAAGCGGGGATCCCCGAAGCGATGGTCGCTGTGGGCCAACTGTGTGAGACCGGCCAGGGCATCGCGCGGGATCTCGTGCAGGCGGCCGCGTGGTATCGAAAGGCCGCCGACCTCGGGCAGGCTGCGGCGATGGTCAGCCTGGGGATCCTGTACGACAAAGGGCAGGGTGTCGCGCAGGACTTCGGACAGGCGGCGGCCTGGTACAAGAAGGCCGCCGACCTCGGCCAAGCCGCGGCGATGGTGAACCTGGGGTTCATGTACGACAAGGGCCAGGGAGTCCCTGAGGACCTCGCGCAGGCCGTGGCGTGGTACCGCAAGGCGGCGGATCTGGGCAGTGTGACGGCGATGCTCAACCTCTCCGTCATGGAGAACCGAGGTCGCGGCGTCCCGCGAAGCGCGGTCGAGGCCTACAAGTGGTTGATCCTGGCGGTGGACCGGGCGTCCGGCGCGGACCAGAAGAAATACGCGGACCAACGCGACGCGTTCGCCGCGACGATGGAACCGGCTGAGATCGCCCAGGCGCAGCAACTGGCGGCCGCGTGGCTGGCCGCGTTCAACCTGCGCTCAAAGAAGTAGCCTTGCGGCCCGCGGCCATTGCGGCGTTGTTGCTCTGCCTGGCCCCCGTTCGTGGGGCCCAGGTTCCGGCGGCAGTTACGCGTGTCATCAACAGTCACCTGGACGAGGCCCTCGGCCAACTCGAGTTTCGAACCGTGGAGAGGCGCGAGGTCCGCGGCGCAAGCCGGGTCGAGACGCGTCAGGCCGGCAAGGGCGCGCTCGAAGGCAGCTTCACGCTGGACACCCGCCCGGCGGCCATGCGACTGCGAATCGAATTCGGCGCCAACAACTACGTGGGCGAGACGTTCGAGTTCGATGGCAGTAAGGCCACGATTGGCTTCAGTGTGCCCCCACTCGGGCGGCGTTCGGCTCTCGCCGTGTTCATCGCGGACAACGACGTCATCCTGCGCGAAGGCCTGCTGGGCGGCGTGCTGAACGCCGGTTGGCCCCTGCTCGACGTCGCGCGCCGCCAGGCGAAGATCGAAACCGACGGGCTGAAGAACTTCGACGGGCGCAGCCACTACCGGCTGCGCTACCGCGCCAAGAGCCGCCAAGGAGACCTCAGCATCTCCCTGTACTTCGATCCGCGGACCTACCGGCATATGGCAACCGTCTATGTCTGGAGCCGGGCCCAGAACCTGGGACCGACCATCACCTCTTCTTCACAGGAGTCGGACGTGTACCTCCAATTGGAAGAACGCTTCGACGATTTCAAGCCCGTCGGGAAGCTGACCTTACCGACGACCTGGTCGATGGCGTATTACGAATCGGCCAACAGATCGACGTCCTGGCGGTACACCTTCAAGGTGTCTGAGATCTTGGGGGACGGGTCTCAATTGTGGAAAACTCCGGGGATTGTGTAGAGGATTTCAACGGAGTTTTCCACAATTGAGACCCGTCCCCTACTTCCGGTAGACGTAGATGTACTCGCCGTCACCGGGCCGGCTCGAGAAGGGCGTCGCGGAACTGGTGACCCGTGTCAGGGGAAACGCCGGCACATCATCCAGCCTCGTGTTCGTCAGGAAGAGGCCGCCCGGCGCCAGCAGGCGCGCGACGTTGTGGGCGGCCAGCATCTGCTCGAAGGCGTCGTAGTAGACCAGGACGTTGGTCGCGATCAGGAGATCGAACCGCTCGCCCGCCTCCACGTCGATACGCTGATAGACAATGTTCGCTTCAATCGGTGACACGCGGCGAAGCACGTCGGCGGACAGGCGGATGGCGCGGCCGTCCAGCGGCCCGGCCGAAGGCGGCGGCGTGATCGGCGCGACCTCGGTGCCGATCCCGGCGCCGAATCCGGCCCAGTAGCGCGATGCGGCCGCCGTCCACGTGACCCGGCGATCCCGGACGAGCTGCAGGTCGTACAGGCCGGCGTCCGCCGGGTCCAACCAGTCGGGCCAGGTGCCCGTTCACGCGCGAGCTGATATCGATGGTCGTGACGGCCGGCTGACCAGCGATGGCGAGGCCGGACGCCAGCAGCGCTTCCATGACCGCGAACGGCTGGAGCGACTGCGGCGGATAGTAGTCCTGGCCTTCGTCCTTGTCGACGAAATCCAGGCCCGGGCCCACGATCGCGATGCGGCGCACGCTGCCGGCCGCGAGCGTGGACGTGTCCTTCAACTGCTGGAGGGCGTCGGCCAGGGCGAAGTTGATCGGCCACGACGTGTCCGGGGCGAGGCCCCGGCGGGCGAAGACGCGGGCGCGCTGTGCGAGTTCGGCGTCCCGGTCGCCCGCGCCTTGTGCCGAAGCGAGCGCCCGGCTCAGTTCGGTGCTCTCCCGAAGGACCCGTGACAGATTGCGCAGCAGGTACTCGCTGGCTTTCGTGATCCCGTCCGGCGTATCCAGCCGATGGCCCAGCCGGACCATCGTGGCCGCCGCCCACGAGAGGCGCTCGTCGGCCCCGGGTGCGGCGAGCGCGCGCAGGCAGTCTGCCAGACGCGTGTCGAACGCCTTCTGCAACGCGGGCGACGAGGTGGAGCCCGTCGCGCCGCCAACGGCGGTCTGCTCGAGGAACTCGCGGGTGACTCGGGGAGCCGCGGTGAAGCTCGTGCCGAAGACGAGCAGGTAGGCCAGCGAGTCCTCCTCGCCGCGCAAGAGGCGCGCATGCACGTCCGCGGCGCGCTGCCGGACCCAGGCGTCCCACGCGGCCGGCCGCCCGGAAGCGGGCACGCCGGCGAGACTTTCGAGCGCGGCCACGCCCGGCAACGTTTCGACGTCGGGGTAGGACAGGAATCTGACCGTGATCGCCGGAAGCGCCGCATAGGCTACGCCGCACAGCACCACGGCGAACGCCGCGACGTGAAGCCGGAATCGGCGTGTCACGCGTAGATTATGGCGCCGTACACGCGGGTTATGCTGCGCCTGCGAGCGCGGAGCGAAGAGCCGCATACAAGTGTAGACTGGTGTTTCTGTGACGCTGCTCTCGGAGCGGCGGGGGAAACCGGCGCTCGTCCCGGACGGGCCGACTGGGGACCTCGCTACTTTCTGGGCAGGGCTGGCCCGCCGAATCATGCAGGGCGACGCCGGCGCCGAAGCGGAGTTCGCCGACCACTTCCACCCGCGCGTCCGCGCCCTCGCCACGGCTCGCCTTCACGGATCGGACGCCGCGCTCGACATTGCCCAGGAGACCATCGTCGCGGTCCTCACGGCGCTGCGCGCCGGACAACTGCGCGAGCTCGAGAAGCTCCCCGCGTTCGTCCTGGGCACCGCCACGAATCTCGTCAACAACCATCACCGGAAGCAGACCCGAAACCGGGAGATCGCCGGCGATCCGCCCAATCCGCCCGGCGATGCCGGCCCGGACCAGGCGGTCCTCGCGACCGAGCAAGACGCAGTTGATCCGCGAGTCGCTCGGCCGGTTGAACGCCCTGGACCGGCGCATCCTGCTCTTGACGCTCGTCGAAGGTCTGACCCCAAGCGAAATCGCCCCCATCGTCGGGCTCACGCCCAAGGCAGTTCGGAGCCACAAGTCCCGCGCCGTAGACGCGGTGGCCGCGGAGATTGAAACCCGGGGACGAAAGGGGCGGCCGGACCACATACGAAAGAGCGGCCCAACGGTATGAAGCAGACGGCTTGTCCCTGGTCGGCGCGCGACGACGTTTTCGAGGGCTACGTGCGCGACGCGCTCGGCCCGGACGAACGGAGTGCGTTCGAGGCGCATTACTTCGAGTGCGATGCCTGCGCCACACGGCTCCAGGTGTATCAGGGCCTGCAGAAGGCGTTGGCTTCGACTGCTGTCGTTGGCGCGCGCGCGCGCCAGCCGGTGCCCGCGGAATCGTGGTGGTGGGTTGCTGCGCCCGTGGCCGCCGGAGTCCTCATTATCGTGGCCTCGGCCGCCGTGTGGCTGAATCTTCCCGCGCCGGTTGCGCCGGAGTCCACAGTGGCGGTCGCGCCTGCGGCGGTGTCCCCGGCCGCGCCTCCGTCTTCGGGGGTTGCTACGCCCGCGGCGGCCCCGCCTTCAAGTCCCGCGGCGACCCCGGCTCCCCCACCCGTCGTCCCGCTCAGCATTCTCGCGCGCGTCGAGGCGCCGGCGTACGTTCCGGCGACCCAGTTGCGCGCCACGCCGAGTGAAGCCGCCGAGCGCTTCGACGCGGCGATGCGCAGGTTACGTTGACGGCGATTACGCGGGCGCCATTCCCGGCCTGCGAGCCGCGGCTGCCCTGCGCGCCGACGCGCCGCAGTACCACGTTCTTCCTGGGCGTCTGCGAGCTTCTGACGAATCAAGTGGATGTGGCGGTCGCTGATTTCGAGCGCGCGATCGCGCTGGGCGAGTCGCCGTTCCTCGAGGAAGCGCATTTCTATCTGGCGAAGGCGCGCCTGCGACAGGGCAAGTTGTCGGCCGCGCGCGACGAACTCACGCGCACGATCGAAACGCACGGGCGGCTGGAAGACGAGGCGCGGCAGTTGCTGGCGCAGGTTGACATCCTCGTCGCAAGGAAGAACGAGATGGAACTGGGGAACTGGGGAACTGCGGGGAACTGGGGAACTGAGGAACCTGAGAACCTGAGGAGCACGTCATGACATCGACCGTGCGCCCGCGCGTGGCGGGCATCCTCTGCGTACTGGGCGTCGTTTCGGCGCTATCCGGGCGAGCGCTCGTCTGGGATGGCGTGCAGGCGCAAGCGGTTCCAGCGCCGGCGCTGGACCGCGCCCTCGGCGCGAACGACCTACAGAAAGCGCGGCTGCTCGTGCCCGAGAGCTGGACCGCATCGGGCCAGCTCTTCGTGTTCTACCTCGAGCGCGCGTATCTCGCGCCGGGGTCCGCCCGCAGCCGGAACGACGCGCGCACGCGGGCCGAGCGCCTCGCCGATGTGTTCTTCCGCATCCAGGAGTACAGACGTCGCGAAGACCGTCGTCACCACGCTGGACACCGCGGATGCCGAGAAGCGAAAAGCGCTCATCGACGTCGTGCGCGACCACATGGCCGCGCTGGATCACCTGAGAAGCGCGTATCGCCCAGCCGGGCCGGGGGAGAACCTGACGGGGCCCGCCGGCGCCTGCGGCAAAGTCACTCGCCGCTGAGTTCACCGGCGTTGCCGGTCGGTATCGCGCGCTCTCCTTTCCCAGGGGCGAGCTCGACGCGCTGAGGCAGATGATCAACCTGAACGTAGACGGCGCCGAGTGGACCAAGACCATCGCACAACTGACCAATCAGCTCGGCGACGAGCTCACGCGGGCTCGGCAGCGGCCGTATTCGGAAGCCTCGCTGGCAATCGCAGCGCGCCTCGGCCTGCCGGGACTGCAGGTGCAGATCCTGTATGAACTCGGACGCGATACCGCGGCGACTGCCCGGAAATCGGCCGGGCAGGCCGGCGCGCAGGCGTTACTGGAGAAGGCGGTCGGGTACTGGGAACGGGCCCGGGTGCTTTCGCAATCGCGGCCCGCGCTCGAAACCGTCAACTACTGGCTGTTCCCAGCACCGGCCCCCCGAATCGCAGGGGAGACGCTACCCGCACTCTGGAGCGCCTATCAAACACTGAACCGGCAGGATGACGCTCAGAAGGTGCTGACGGAGGCGCTCGACATCAGCCGGCCGTTCGGTGAGAACGCCGTCCTCCACACGCTGAGACAGTTATCGTTCAGCGCCCAGACGTTGTTCAGCCAGAATCGTTCGGAGGCGGCGCTCCGAAGCAACCAGGACGCGCTCGTCCGGCTCAGCCGGGCGCTTGGCCCCAGAAGCCAGCTCGCATTGGTGAAACAGATGACCGGTTTGTCTGGCCCCGGACCGTACCGGCCTGATCTCGAGGAAGAGGCGGTGGCCCTGGCTCTGGGCCTTGACGACCCGCACGAGCGGGCCGTCACGTTCGAGTGGCTCACCCGCGGCGTGCTCTCCAAGGCGCGTATTACCGGTGCGACTGCCGGCGACATCGCCGCGCTCCTTCCAGCGTCCTATCGTCAGCTGCGTGAAGTGTGCCTGGCGGCTGGCGAACTGGAGTTGACCGCCGACGCACTGGCCAACGAGGCAGAGACATGTGTGTATGTTCGGCCTGAAGAACCCGCCCTGGCCACGACGACCTACAGGCAGGCCATCCAGCTCGCCGATCGCGCTGGGAACGCGCTGAAGGTCGCGCAGATCGCAAATCGCGCCGCGGAGCCGCCCACGGGACGGCCGACTCACGCGGATCAAATCGCGCTGGCCGGGATCGCGGCCAGTGCGGCCCGGAAAGCCAACGATTCACTGGAACTCGTGAAAGCCCTGCGTCTTGGATCTGAGACCGTCGAAGACATGCAGCAAGCCGTCGCCGCGGCTGTGCGGTACACCGAGCAGTCGGGGGCCCCAGCCCAGGAGTTGAGGAGTTTGATGAACCTCGCCACTCTGCAACGAGGCAGAGGAGATTACCAAGCCGCCATTGACACCCAGCGTCGCCGAGCGGAACGCTCACGAGTCGGGACCGCTGCGAAACCCGGGAACTCCGACGAGCTCAACGCTTACGAGGTTATCGTGCAGATCTATTCAGAGATCGGAGAGCCGTCACTGGCGCGGGCGGCTGCCGATCAGCTCCGCCAACTGCTCGAAACCACGGTGATCGAGGCGCAACGCCCTGTGGTGTTCAGCATCGCGACTGCGTACACGCGGCTCGGTCGCATCGCGAAGATCCTCGGCGAGCCCGTTGACGCCATGCGGTACTGGGACGAGGCGCTCGCACGTCTGGCTGACCCCACCGTGAAGGACATCGGCAATCTCACCCGCCGGGACATCCTGGAAGACCGCGCCACGCTGTACGCCCAGCTCGGCGATTTCGACGCGTCGCTCAAGGACTGGCAGGACGTCCGGCCGCTGATGGCCTCGACCAACCGGAACTTCTACGGCTTCTCTGTGACCGGCCACACGGTCGCCTGGAAGACCGCAATCGCGTGGACGCACGCACTCGCCGGTCGTGCCGACACGGCTCTGGCTTTGGCCCGGGAAGCAGCCGCCGAACTCCAAGGGGACACGTCGGGTCTCTGGGCGGGACAATGGTTCGACGCCCAGTGCCGCTGAGGAGCGGCTGCTGGACATCTTCCTGCTCACCAACCATCCGGAGGAAGCCATCCCGCTCTTTGAGGCTCTTGGGCGTGTCCCGCTTATCCACGCCTCGCGCGGGCGACACCTTCTGGGACTCCAGGCCAGCGCCGCGGCGGCCGCGAACCAACCCGATCGAGCGCGGACACTCCTGACGGCGGCCGCGGAGACCGATCGGCGGAATCCAATATCACGTGACACCGGTGGCGCTGGCGACACCCTGATGGTGCTCGGCCTTGTGGAACTGGGCGCCGGCAACGCCGCCGAAGCAAGACGGCGCCTGCTGGAAGCGCGCGACGCCGTCAATCCGTACGACGTCGGTCGCGTATGGCAGATTGAACGCGCGCTCGGCGTCGCGCTCACGCGCACGGGCGACCTCGCGGGCGCGGAAGCGCGGTACGACCAGGCGCTGACCACGCTGGAATCGATTCGGGAGCAGGCCACCTCACAGGAGTTCCGGCTGCGGTTTGGGTTCGATCGAACGCAGATCTACGAGCGAGTACGCCGGGCTGCTCGCCGCCAAGGCGGCCGCATCCGGGCGCCAGGCCGACGCCGTCCGCGCGTTCCAGGCCGCCGAACGGAAGCGCACACAGACGCTTTCCGCCCTCCTCGCAACCGGGTGGGCGCGCACGCCGCCCGACGCCATCCCCGACCAGGTGCGGCGTCGCACGGGAGATGGACGTCCGGCTGTCCGAAAAACAGCGGATTCTCCGCGAGCAGTTGGACAAGGAGCCTGACGCGCGCGATGCCGTCCTCATCGAGAAACTGCAGGCCGACGTGAAGCAGATTCAGGCGGATCACGCGCGCCTGTTGGCGAGCCTCGCGCAGGGCCAGTATCGCTTTGCCGCGCCGACGAACCTCGCCGCCTCGCTTGCCGCGCCCGTGCAGGCCGCGCTTGGGCCATCGACGTGTCCTCGTCGAGTATCTGCGTGATGGAGGACATGAGCTATGCCTTCGTGGTGTCGGGAGCAGATATCAAGGTGCTCCCGCTGGCCACGAACCGCGCGCGCGTGCGCGAACAGGCCGGGCAGTTGCTCGCGCCGTTCCGGCAGCTCCGCGCGGGCGACATGGACCTGACGCGCCTGACCTACGACACGCGCGCGGCCTACGCGTTGTACCAGGCGATCTTCGCGCCGGTGCGGTCCGCGCTCGGCCCGGCCACGGACATTCTGATCGTGCCCGACGATGTGCTGCATGTCGTGCCGTTCGAGGCGCTGGTCGAATCGGCCGCCGCGCGGCGTGGCGCGCGGCGGCGTGCTGGATGCCGGGTTCGCCGAGGAGGCGTTCCTCATCCGGCGCTACGCAATCAGCTACCTGACGTCATCGGCGGAATTGCTGAATGCCGCGGCTGCGCCCGCGCCGGCCGACGCGCCGCGGCGGCTCTTCGCGCTCGCGAATCCCACGGCCAGCGCGACGGCAGCGCCCGCGCTCGCGCAAGACGATCCGCTTAAACGACAGTTGCGGTCGGCGGCCTTCGGCGCGTTCCTGACGCCGCTGCCCAGCGCCGAGGCTGAGGTGGAGCGCATCGCGCGATTCTTCGCCCCCGGCGCATCCACCATCGTCATGCGCGACAAGGCCACGGAGACGGCGTACACGTCCCAGGCCGGCCAGTACGACATCGTGCACTTCGCCACACATGGCGTCGCCGCCGACAACCAGCCGTTGTATTCCACGCTCGTGCTCGCGCCCGACGACGGCGACCGGAAGCGACGGATTCCTGCAAGCGTACGAAGTGCTCCGCACGCCGCTGCGCGCGAACCTCGTCGTGCTCGGCGGCTGCGATACCGCGCTCGGCGGCGGCGCGGACTGGGGCCAGGGGCTCGTGGGGCTCGTCGCGGCGTTCCAGCAGGCCGGCGCGCGGTCAGTGCTGGCGACGCTGTGGACGAATCGACGAAACGACCGGAGAAATGATGACGTGCCTTCTACGAGGCGCTGGCGCAGGGGCAGTCCGCGTCGGCGGCGCTGCGCGAGGCGAAGCTGCACCTTCTGCAGCAGCGCGTCCGGATGGGCAAGACCGAGATTTCGCTCGCCCATCCGTTCTTCTGGGCGCCGTTCAAGCTGGCGGGCGTGTCGAGGAACCCGTAGCCATCTCCTTACTGCCAGTACCTTGCGAGAACGATGTAGTTGATCCCGGGGCTACCGGGCATGCTGACGTGGCCGGCGCACACGATCCTACCGTCCGGCTGGACGGCCATCCCGGCTCAGGTACGTCAGGCGGGCACCTGTGAGCCATGGCATCCACATTCGACCCGGCGTTGCCGAACGACGTGTCGATCGAACCATCTGCATTGAGGCGCCGCACGACGGCCGCGTGCGAGCCCGCCGCGTAAGGATCGTACGTGTACCCCGAGACGATGATGCGCCAGTCTCCTTGCACGGCGACGGCGTTGCCCGATGTCGTTACCGCGTGCGCTCAAAGGGACCCAGACTTTGCCACCGAATCCGAACGACCCGTCGAGGTTGCCGGACACGTCGTACTTCGCCAGCACCAGCTGATTTCGGGTCGTCGAGTAGTCACCAGGTACCAGGAAATAGGCTTTCGCGCCGACGGCGACGATTCGGTTCGCCCCGTCAATCGCGACGCTGTGGAAAGTGTCGCCGAGCGAGTTGCCCGCGGCGTCGTCGTGAAACGATGTCTGCACCAGGCCGGTGCCGCCGCCGAAGTCCATGTCGGGGGCTCCGGAGTCCATGAAGCGCCACACGGCGCCGAGGTAGTGGTTCTGGATGTCGCGGGTCCACCCCGAGACCACGATTCGTGGGCTACCGTCGACGGACTGGATTCTGACGGCACTGACGTTCGGCAGGTTCAACAGCGAATAGCCGGTCCCGTTGAAGCTCCCGTCGAAAGCGCCGTTGGCGTTCAGCCGAAGCAGGAACCGAGGACCGTAGTCCGACCAGCCGGTGGCGACAATCTTCTCGGCGGAGCCCGCCGGCTGCAGCGCAAGCGATACGACGGCACCGTTCGCCTTGGTCCCGAAGGGGGGTGACAACCAGAAGTAGCCGCCCTTGCCGAAGCCGGGATCGAGACCGCCGGACTGATTCAGCCGGATGATCACGGGAAGGCTGGCGGTGCTCTTCGGCCTGTTTGGCCCCGCCGCCGACGACGATCTTGCCGTCGGCCTGAACGACCACCGAGGCCGCGCCGCCATTCCCCCCTCCAAAGGCAATCGACACGAGCCCGTTCGTGCCGAAGGTGACGTCGGGGCTGCCGTCCGACTGATACCGCGCCACGATCATTTCAGAGGTGCTGTTGTTGCGCGTGCACGGGAAGTTCCTGCTGCCGACCACGATGATCCTGTTCGCGTGGTCGATGGCGACGGGCGAACCACGAGTCGGCCAGGTGCTCGAAAACCGAGCACCGATGACCTTCCCGCCGCTCCCGAACGTCGAATCGAAGTAGCCCGACACCCCCGGCAGCCCGCTCGTGTAGGCGCTCTGCGTCGGCAGGGGGGCCGGCAGTGTGCAGGGGTCGGTCGACGCCGCCGTGACGGACACTGTTGGGACGGACACCGTCGGGACGGACACCGTTGGGACGACGATGACCCGGCCCTGGGGGCTGGTCTGGCTATGGATAACGGTCGAGGTGCCGGCAAGCCCGATGGCTGCGGCCACGGCAATGAGTTGCACAATCCGACGCATACCTTCCTCCGTTCCTGAAGAGCGACGCCCTCGTCTGGGTGCCGTCGGGCAAGGCGGGCCCGCGATCGGCGCGGGGACGGTCGTCGGAGGTATGTGGCCCTGGGAAAGAGAACGTCCCGAGGAATCTTGGGGCTGCCTCGCGCTTCTAGGCGCCGCTCAAGCTGGTGGGCCTGCCGGCGGCGACGCCGGGCATCACCCGCTGACCGTTGGTGCGGCGTTGACCAGGGACGGACACGCGCGGGACCGCGCGTGTCTGCCCTGGCTCAGACAGTGCCGCCCGACAGGAGTGCGGCAGCCGCAGACTCTGGTACAGGAACCGTCCAGCAGCGAAGACGTTTGACATGATCGGGTTCTTCCCCTTTTGGCCCACCTTGACGTAGGCGCGGCCGCCGATCGCGAACGCCGTTCCGCCACGCACGAAGACCGGTCCGGCAACTGTACCATTCCCTCCCGCCATGGCATTCGTCGTCATCATGCCGTTCATTCCGAAGCTCGAGTCCAGGTCGCCGTTGTCCAGCAGCCGCCAGACGACCAGCGACATCGTGTTGTAGTCAGCCGTGCCTCGCCAGCCGGCAATCAGAATTCGTCCGTCGGGATGGATCGCCACGCCTTTCATCTGGTGATCGTCGCCCAGCCAGTCCTGCCGGTAGGCATTTCCGTTGGCGAACGTGGGATCGAGTTGCCCGTCGGCCGTGTAGCGGGCCGCGAGGACGTAGTAGTCCAGGGCGCCGGAACTCATGCGCACGCAGTAGGAGCCCACGCCTACGATTCGGCCGCCCGCGTCGGCGGCAAGGTGCCAGAACATCGTCTCCTCAGCGCCGGGTATCTGCATGTCAGTCGAGCCGGCGTTGCCGAACGTTGCATCCGGTGTGCCATCCGGCATGACGCGGCGCAACCGCACACTGTAGGGTCCCCCAATCGAACCGGGAGAGGTGTCCACCCCCGAGCTGACGACGATTCGCTCCTCCAGCACGCCGTCAGCGTTTGATACGGGCTCGATGACAACGCCACGGAGGAACTCACCGCCAGCGAACTCGGCGACTCCGCCCGTCCCAAACCCCGTGTCCAGTGAGCCTGATGGCAGGAGCCTGAGGACGACGAGGCGGCCAGAGCCAGTTGAAACCACGACGATCTTGCCGTCCGCCTGCAGGACCATTCCCCACGGGACGCTGGTGTAGGACCCAGGTCCCGGCCTCACCCCCGTTGCCGAAGGCGGTATCGAAGGGGCCAGGGGCAACGGAGGAAGCACTGGGCAAGTACCGGGTCACGACCAGCCTCAACGCGCCCTGGGGGCCACGGGGCTGGTAGCTCAGGACCAACAGCTTGTTGTCGCGCTGCGCCAGGACGCTGTATGCCTGGGTGCTTCCCTTGCTGAAGGTCCGCGTGTAAATCCCGGCCGCACCAAACGAGCTGTCCAGTTGCCCGCTGCCCGTGTACCGCGCCATGACCCAGGTGCCGGGAGTGGTCTTGAGACCCACAATCCGCTCTTCCCCATTGATGGTCTGCACGGCAATCTGCCCGATGTTCCCCTGCAAGGACGGGGTCGTGACGATGCCCGTCCCGCCGAACGTCGCATCAGGACACCCGGGATAGGAGCAGGGGCCAGTCTGGCCGTGAGTAACAACGCTCCAGGTGCCGGCCAGCACGATGGCTGCGGCCACGGCAATCGTTTGCACAATCCGACGCATACCTTCCTCCGTTTCTGAAGAGCGACGCCCTCGTCAGGGTGCCGTCCGGCAAGGCGGGCCCGCGATCGGCACAGGAACGACCGTCGGAGGTATGTGGTCCTGGGGAAGGGAACATCCCGGGGAATCTGCTGGCCCATCCGTTCCCTTGGGGCCGTTCAAACTGGTTGGCGCGCGGCCTCGTCCTTCGGCCGGCCGGCCTGGCGGCACATGCGCTCGCCAAGGCCTTGCACGTGGCGCCGTCACGGATCAATGACATCGTCCGCGAACAGCGCGGCATCACGGCCGCCATGCGTCTCGTTGGCCCGGATCACGTGCTCGGCCGTGCACGCAATCCAAGCCAGGCTCAGGCGGCTTCGTAGACCGCGACTTGACCTCGTCGAGAGTCCCGCCACAGGGCGCACAAATTCGTCGTCTTTCTGCCGCTTCCCACAGTGGTCACGTCGCCCACGACGAAAGCGTTCCTGCCGCCGGGTGTCCTCACCAGCGCGATCCCGCCCCACCCCGCGACCGGGCGCGTGGCGAATCCGCCCTGCCCAAAGTCAAAATCCAACCACCCGTTCTCCAGGAAGCGCCAGGTGCCGGGCCCGAGGGAGTCGGTCGCGAGGATGCGGCCATCCGGCTGGGTCGCCATATCCAGGAAGTACAGCATCCAGCCAGTCCTGTCGCAACGTCCCGAGATTGCCAAAGCTGGTGTCCAGCGATCCGTTCTCGAGATAGCGCGCCATCAACATGCGGGGGGAAGAGACACTGGAGTCAGGGTAGAAACCGCCTGCGGCGACGATCCGGTTGCGGGAATCCACCGCGATGCTCCTGAATATGGTTGTGTCGGCCGATGGGATGGCCATCTGTGCCACGCCTGCGTCGGCGAACGTCAGGTCGGGTGATCCACTGGCGGTCAGGCGTCTGACTGAAGTCACGTGATACGGCAGCACGTCCGAGCCATAGCTCACTTGTGTCGCCGTGCTCAGCACGATCCTTTCTTCGAACACGTTCTCGGAGACACGCACGCGTTGGATCACCATCGACGTCGGCTTCCCGGCATTGGGGAAGCTGGCGAAAGCATCCTGCGGATTAGGACCGAAGGCGTTGTCGAACCTCCCTGCCGAGTCGAGACGAGCGACATGCAGATCGGCGAAGGGAGCGGTGTAGGGATCCCGATCCGCGTCGGCGGCGGCTGCCACGAGGATCTTGCCGTCCGATTGCAGAGCCAGTCGGTGATCGCCGGCCCTGAAGGGAAGGGCTCCCGGAGGCGGGTTGATGATCACCGTGCCGCCGGCACCAAAGGTCTGGTCAAAGCTCTTGCCGTCGGCTTGGTAACGAGTCACAACCAGTGTGGAGGACGGCGTGCCGGAGACCACAGGCCCGATCGGCAGGCGACCGAGCACCACAATCTTGCCGTCAGGCTGCACCGCGACTTCGTCAGCCCACGCGTAGCCCTTCCTGTATGTCCTCGTGACGATCCCGCCGGTGCCGAAGCTGGTGTCGAGACTCCCGCTGGGCAGGAACCGGGCAATTGTCCAATTGCCCGCAGAGTTGGTCGCGAGAATCAGATCCTGGCCATTGATGGTCTGAACGGCCAGGGTCTTGACTCCTCCCGTCAGCAGCGGCGTCGAGACCATTCCGTTGTCACCGAAGGACGCGTCCAGGCAGCCAGGGAGCAAGCAGGTCCCCTGTCCGTGCGTCACCGTCCCGATGCCGACCAGCAGCAGCGTCGCCGTCAGCGCGATAGACCTCAGCATTTGTCGCATGTCTCTCCTCGCTTTCCCGAAGCCGTGGGGTGTCGCGGTCGCGATCGGGCACGGTGGCTCGCCGCCGGCGCAGGGACGACCGTCAAAGGTATGTGGCTTGTCGAAGGAGAAACGTCTCGGGGAATCTGCAGCAGGCCCGCGGCTCACCGGGTCCAGCGCACGAACCGATCCAGCCGCAGCGACGACTCGGAGACGGCGCCGCCAAACGCCACCAGTCTCACGACGTATTCGCCCGGCGCCGCCGGCCGCCGCGCCGCACCGGGTGCCGCGGAGAGCAACAGGTCCCAGGTCACCACGTTCAGGCCCCGGCGCCCGTCGATGGTGATCGTCGCGGCGAGGGCGCCGCTGGGCGCATGAATGACGAGCGTCGCCGGCCCGTCGTCGTCGAGCGCGAACGCGAACGTGGCGATGCCCGGCGTGCCAGACGGCTGCATTTCGTCCGCGAGGCGCACGAGTGCGGGATGCGGCGGAAACAGGCGCGGCCCGCGCGCGGCCGCGTTGACACCCGCCTGCGGCGTCCACCGCTGGATTGGCCGTGCATCGAGCACGAACACACCGCGCCCATGGGTGCCAATCACAATCTCGTCGTCTCGCGGATGCACGACGAGATCGTGGACGGGCGTGGTCGGCAGCGTCGCCGATAGCGACACCCACGTGGCGCCGCGATCCAGCGACGCGTACACGCCGGCGTCGGTGCCGACGTACAGCACGTCCGGGTTCCGCGGGTCCTCGCGGACCACGTTGATGGACTCGGCTGGCAGGTTGCTCACGATCGACGTCCAGGTCGCGCCCGAAATCGAGCGATCGATAGAGATACGCGCGCGTGTCGTCTTCGCGATATCCCGTGAAGGACGCGTATACCGTGCCTGCCGCGTACTGGGACGCGATGAGCCGGCTCACCCACTTCTTCGGCAGGCCGGCGCCCGCCTCCGTCCACGTCGCGCCGGCATCGGCAGTCGCGATGGATCCGGCCGCCCTCGGTGCCGACGTAGAGCAAGCCGCGCTGCAGCGGCGACTCGCGCAATCATCGTGATCGTGCCGAACGGCACGCGCGCGCGATCACCGCCGGCCGGATCCGACAGATCCGGGCTGATCGCCGTCCACGTGACGCCGCGGTCGGTGCTCTTCACCAGCTTGTTCGTGCCCGCGACAGCGTCGACGGATCGAACGCCGAGATCAGATACGGCATGTACCAGCCGATCCGCCACGGCCGGCTCCCCGCGCGGCGCGCGCGGCGCGATGCGTTGCGAGGCCGGGCTGCCCGTCTGAATCGACGGGCCGGTCGTGTCCATGCGCCGCAGTTCGCCGTTCTGATGCTCGTAGTAGATGAAGCGCGGATCGGTCGGATCGGGCAGCGTGACGAACGAGTCGCCGCCCGTCCACTGGTCGAGATACACCTGCTTCCACGGCTCGTTCTCGTTGCGCGTATCGTCCACCGTGTACGTGCTCGGCCCGTAGAACGCCGCGTTGTCCTGCGTGCCGCCGTAGATGTTGTAGGGCTCGGCCATGTCCACGGCCACGCTGTAGAACTGCGCGACAGGAATCGTGTTGAGGTGCAGCCACGTCCGGCCGCGGTCGTACGACGACAGCACGCCGCCGTCGTTGCCGAGCAGTAGGTGGTTCGGATCGGCCGGATCGATCCAGAACTCGTGATGGTCCAGGTGCATCACGAGGCCCTGCGTGTCGCGCAGCCGCCGAATCGTCTCGCCGATCGGCGCGTAGGTGCGGCCGCCGTCGACGGAATGAAACGCGCGGTTGCCGAAGATGTAGATCTCCTCCGGATTGTCCGGCGACACGCGAATGTCGCAGAACTTCCAGCCGTAGACGCCGAACACCGGATAGATGTCCTCGGTGTTGGCCTTGCGCCACGTGTCGCCGCGATCGTCCGATCGATACACTTCCCCGCCGGCGAACGGACGGCCCGAGGCGCCCGCTGGCGCCGGGCCGCGGTTATCCAGGTACACGTAGACCGTCTGCGGCCGCGACGGCGCGATGTCGATGTTGCTGCGGCCGATGAGCCCGGCCGGCAGGCCGCCGCCAAGCTTCTGCCACGTGCGTCCCGCATTGGTCGTGCGGTAGACGCCGCTCGCGGGCCCGGTCTCGATTTCCCACATCGACGCGTACAGCACGTCGTGGTTGGACGGATCCATGACCACGTCAATCGCGCCGGTGCGATCGTCCAGGAACAACGACCGCGTCCACGTCCGGCCGCCGTCGATCGTCTTGAACACGCCGCGTTCCGCGTTCGGTGTCCACTGGTGCCCCATCGCGGCCACGTAGACGATGTCGGGATTGGCCGAATCAATCAGGATCTTGCCGACGTGATGGCTGTCGGCGAGCCCCATGTGCGTCCAGGTCTTGCCGGCATCCACCGACTTGAACACGCCCGTGCCCGCGAACGCGTAGCCGGAGTACCGGGGCTGCACTTCGCCGGTGCCGACCCAGACGATGTCGGCATTCGAGGCCGCCACGGCGATGTCGCCCACGGCGAACGCCGATTCGTGCTCGAAGATCGGCTGCCACGTCAAGCCGTTGTTGACGGTCTTCCACACGTTCCCGGACGCCGGCGCCACGTAGATCGTGTTGCGGCTGCCGGCGGGCACCGCGATGGCTTCGATGCGCGACGATTGCTGCGAGGGCCCGAGCGCGCGCCAGGGCAGCTTCGCGAAGGGCGACTCGGCCGCGAGCCGCCGGTGTGCGTCCCAGGCCGCGCGACGCTCCGCGGCCGTGGTCGCCGCGGCTGGCGCCGCGGATTGCCGCGGCGCGGCCGCCTGTGCCCACGCCACCGCCGCCGTCATCAGCACCAGTCCCGCGAGCAGCCGCCGTGTCGTCACGCGCCCTCCCTCCGCCAGCGTCTTCCTGGCGATCTACTTCGGCCGGTACACCGTCCGGCCACCCACGACCGCATCACGCCGATAGCTGCGCGCGAGCGCCGATTGGAATCGCATCGCGGCGTCGCCCGTCAGCGTGTCCGCAAACGCCAGTTCGAGCGTGGCCGCCTCGATCACGATGGCGCCAAAGTGCCGCCGATCGATATCCGCCAGTAACTGATCGAGCACCGCGGGGTCCTTCGCGACCCTGACGGAGAGGATGTACAGATCGAGCAGATAGGGCGATTCGCCGCGCTCGGCGGCGAGCATCGGCTGCTCGAAGAGGATCGGTTCCGTCGTTCCCGCCAGCGCGGCGACGACCTCCCGGCGGCTCGACCGGTAATCCACGGCGTCCTCGGTCCGGAATCGCCAGAAGGCGGACGCCGCCGCCGCCACGCCGCCCACGAGCAGGATCGCCAGCACGAGACGCGTCCACCGTGCCTCGCGCGCGGCCCAGGCGGCGATCACGACCACGGACAGCACGGTCACGTCGATCAGATGATTCTCGATCGTCGCCGGCGACGCATAGATGGCCGTCGTCGTCGCGACACACACCAGCAGGGCGACACGCTCGAGCGGCAGTTTCCAACGGAAGCCGGCGAGAACCAACGCGCACGCGGCCTGAATGAAGAAGGTGGACTCCGGCACGCGCCTGAGGATCCGCGCCAGGCTCATCGGTGCGGTAAGGAAGCTCGAGAAGCCGGCGCCACCAGACGCGCTCGCGGTGAGGATCTCGATCACGCGACCGCCGGTCGCGACGACCATCACGGCCATGACGGCCAGCATCCCCGCCAGCGTCTGCCACCCCAGTCGCCGCGCCTCGGGCCCTCGATCGTTCAGGGCCAGCGCGAGGACGCCGGCGACGACGCCGTACAGGCTGGTTGGTTTGGCGGCAAACGCGAGGGCAAACCACCACGGCGCCGCGCGCAGCCGTCCGCCCGGCAGGCAGGCGGCGAGACCCAACAGCACCAGGGCCGCCGGCAGCGCGTCGCCGCGAATCGCGAGGAGCGCCATCTGCGCCGGCTGACACGACAGCGCCACGGCCGCGGCCGCAGCCGCCAGCCGCGCGCCGGCGCCCACCCGCCGCAGGAACACGAACACGCCGGCAGCCAGAAGGCCGACCGACGCGGCGGCCAGCGCATACCCGGCCGCGATCGGGGCGAACCCGACGCGCATCAGCGCGGCATGCGCGAGATAGAACAGGGGGAAATACCGCGTGCCGCCGTAGCCCAGCGGGCCTTCGAGCGGGCGGTAGAACACGCCATGGCTGGCGTCGTTCGCCAACCCGAGCCAGATGCCCTCGGCATAGCCCAGGTGCGCCTGAAGAGGCCACGATCGGGCCGCGCGCGCTGCGGCCAGCACGAGCAACCCGATCGCCAGGGCCACCACCGCGGCGCGCAGCACGCGCTCGAGGTTGCGGCCGGCCGCTGGATGCTCGCCGGAGAGGTCAGACATCGTCACGAGTGCCCCTGTGTGCCGCAGTAGTCGGCGGGCTTCAGCCCGCCGATTGCCGTCCGGCGGGCTAAAGCCCGCCGGCTACGTACGCGCCGCGCGTCCGGCGGGCTGAAGCCCGCCGGCTACGTTCGGAAGGCACTAGCATAGTCAACGCAGGAGTCATTTCCCATGGTCGTGAGCATTTTCAATGACGTCATCGGACCGGTCATGCGTGGCGCGTCCAGTTCCCACTGCGCGGCCGCGCTGCGCATCGGCCGCCTCGCGCGCGATCTCATGAACGCCGACCTCACCGACGTGCTGGTCGAGTTCGATCGCTGGGGCTCGCTGCCGACGACGCATGAGGGCCAGGGTTCGGACATGGGGCTGTTCGGCGGCCTGCTGGGCTGGGAGGCGGCGGACGAACGGCTGCCGCGGTCGGCGGACGCGCTGCGCGCGGCGGGCGTGACCACCCGAATCGAGATCGTGGACGTGCACGACCCGCACCCGAACACCTATCGCCTGACGCTGCGCAACGCCAGGGAGCAGCGGACGATGGTGGCCATTTCGACCGGTGGCGGGATGATCGAAGTCATCGCCATCGACGGCATCCCCGTGTCGGTTGGCGGCGACTACTTCGAGACGCTGATCTTTGCGAGAACGGGCGGACCGGAGATCGCGCGGGCGGTGGCCGCCGGCATGACGGCCGACGACATTGAGGTGCACGACTCCCCCGCCGGCCAGCTGGTCGAGGTGCGGGCGCAGGCGTTCGTCAGCGACGCGCGGCTGGCCGATCTGCGCGCGATCGCGCCGGACCTGATCGTCAGGCGCCTGGCGCCGGTGCTGCCGGTGCTCTCGCGGGCCGGCATCCGGGTCCCGTTCAACACCTGCGAAGAGTTGGTGCAACACGACGCCGGCCGCAACGTGCCGCTCTGGCAATGGGCCGTTGCGTACGAGTGCGCGCGCGGCGGCCTTTCGGAGGCGGACGTCCTCGCGCGCATGGTGGACGATCGTCCGACTGCTCCGCCGGTCGATTGACCAGGGCATCGCGGGGACTGCCTACGACGACCGTGTGCTGGGTCATCAATCCGGCGGATTCGATCGGCTGATGCGCGAGGGCGGACTCCTGAATGGCGGCGCGCTCAATCGCGCGGTCTTGTACGTCACGGCGCTGATGGAAGTGAAGAGCGCGATGGGCGTGATTGTCGCGGCGCCCACGGCCGGCGCGTGCGCGGCGCTGCCGGCGTCGTGCATCGCCGTGGCCGAGGAGATGCATCTCTCCGAGGAAGACATGGCCCGAGGCCTGCTTGCGGCCGGCCTGATCGGCGTCTTCATCACGGGTCAGTGGACGTTCGCGGCCGAAGTCGGCGGCTGTCAGGCCGAAGGCGGATCCGCGGCGGCGATGGCGGCCGCTGCGCTCGTCACGCTCGCCGGCGGCACGCTCGCGCAGTCCGTGGCCGCCTCGTCCATGGCCCTCCAGAGCATGCTCGGCTTGATCTGCGATCCGGTCGCGGGCCGCGTCGAGGTGCCGTGCCTCGGCAAGAACGTGCTCGCCGCCAGTCAGGCGCTGTCGTGCGCGAACATGGCGCTCGCGGGCTTCGATCCGGTCATCCCGTTCGACGAGGTGGTCGACGCCGCCCGCCGCGTCGCGGGCCAGATGCCGCGCGAGCTCCGCTGCACCTCGCTCGGCGGCCTGGCGACGACGCCGACGGCGATGAAGATTCAGGGGCGGCTGGCTGCTAGAATGGGGGGTTCATGATCTCCGTCCAAGCGGTCTCCATGCGTTTCGGCTCGAAGCTGCTCTTCGAGGACGTCACCACGACCTTCTCGAAAGGCCGGCGCTACGGGCTCACCGGGCCGAACGGCTCCGGCAAATCCACGTTCATGAAGCTGCTCACGGACGACGTGCACCCGCAGAAGGGCACGGTCCTGCGGCCGGCCAAGCTCGGCGTGCTGCGGCAGGACCAGTTCGCGTTCGACGCGTTCCGGGTGGTCGATACCGTGATCATGGGCAACCAGCGGCTGTGGCAGGCGCTGCAGGCGCGCGAGGTCCTGTACGCCAAGGCGTCGCTGACCGACGCCGACGGCATGCGCCTCGGCGAACTGGAAGGCATCGTCGGCGAAGAAGACGGTTACTCGGCCGAAAGCGACGCCGCCGTCCTGCTCCAGGGCCTCGACATCCCGCACGACCTGCACGAGCGCCACATGGCCGAGCTCCAGAGCGACCAGAAGGTCCGCGTGCTGCTGGCGCAGGCGCTCTTCGGCCATCCCGACGCGCTCCTCCTCGACGAGCCGACGAACCATCTCGACCTCGATTCCATCCACTGGCTGCGCGAGTTCCTCGTCCGCTATGACGGCACGCTGATCGTCATCTCGCACGACCGGCACTTTCTCAACGAGGTCTGCACGCACATCGCGGACATCGACTATCAGACGATCATCACCTACACGGGCGGCTACGACGACATGGTGATGGCCAAGACGCAGATCCGGTCGCGCATCGAGGCCGACTACGCGCAGCGCGACAAGAAGATCGCGCAGTTGAACGACTTCATCGCGCGCTTCTCCGCCGGCACGCGGTCCAGCCAGGTCCAGTCGCGGCGCAAGGAAGTCGAGCGGCTGGAAACGACGGCGCTGGCGCGGTCGAACATCCAGCGCCCGTACATCAAGTTCACGATGGCCCGGCCGTCTGGCAAGGTCGTCATGGAGTGCAAGGGCGTCTCGAAGGCCTACGGCGACGCGCACGTCGTGTCCAACTTCAGCGCGATCGTCCATCGCGGCGAGAAGGTCGTGCTCGTCGGCCGCAACGGCGTCGGCAAGACGACGCTGCTCAAGGCCCTGTTGTCGGATGCGCCGGGCCTGAAGGCCTCGCCGGCGGATATCGACACGGGCAGCGTGCGCTGGGGTCACGAAGTCTCAGTGGGCTATTTCTCGCAGGATCACACGGGCGCGATCACCCGGGGCATGACGGCCGTGGACTGGTTGCACCAATTCGACCCCGGCGCCTCCCGGCAGGATATCCACGGGCTGTTGGGCCAGATGCTCTTCAGCGGCGAGGAGGGCCTGAAGCCGACGGATGCGTTGTCCGGCGGTGAGACGGCGCGCCTGCTCTTCTGCCGCATCATGCTGCAGAAGCCGAACGTGCTCATCTTCGACGAGCCGACGAACCACCTCGATCTCGAATCCATCAACGCGCTGAACGTCGCGCTGCAGAAATTCGAGGGCACGGTGTTCCTCGTGACGCACGACCAGGACCTGATGGAGGAAGTCGGCACGCACGTGTGGCGCCTCGAACCGGGGACGATTCTCGACTTCAACGGGCCGTGGGAGGAGTTCGTCGAAGAACACGACGAAAGGTCAGAGGCCTGACCTCTGACCTGTTATTTCCCCAGTCTCACGTCGACCATATATCGATAGCGGACGGGCACGCCGTCCTTCATCGCGGGCTTGAAGGTCCACGTCTTCACGGCCTGGAGCAGCGGCCCGTCGTAGCGGGCATTGATGCTGCGCGCGATGGACGCGGAGAGCACCCGCCCGTCCTCGCCGATCACCAGTTCGACCTCACCCGAAAACAACATCTTGGCCTCGACCGGATTGGGGTGCCAGTCGGGCAGCGGCTTCGAAATTGGCAGTGGGCGCATGACGTTCGCCTCGCCGGCGCCGTACACCACGGGTTCGGGCGGCTTCGCCGGCGACGCGACGGGCGCCGGTGGCGGTGGTGGCGGTTGCATGGCGACGCGCGTCAGGTCGCGAAAGCCGGCCGTCAGGGTCTTCAGGTCGGCGGCTCCTGGATCGGCCGCGCCACTTTCGTCGAGCAGCGCCAGCGTCCGATCGAATTCCGCGATCGCGTGCGCCCAGTCCTTCTGATCAAACGCCGCCTTGCCCTTCGCGTACGACGCGCGCGCCATGTCCGGCACGAGCGGTGTGCGCACCTCGTCGAAGAACGCGCGGATGCGCGGCGACACCTGGGCGTCGGACGGCCGGAACAGCGGATCGACCCGCACGATCGCCTCGATGGCGGACCGCGCTTCATCACGGCGACCGAGCGCCACCAGGCAAAACACCTGATAGGCGGACGCCTCCGTGCTGGCCGGCTTGTCCTTCACGGTTTCGAGCAACTGCAGCGCGTCTTCATACGCCGCCGAGGCGTAGAGCTCACGGGCGCGCGACAGGACGTCCTGCGCGGACGCCACGGCCGGCGTCCACACCACGGCCCACAGCGCCACAAGGGCGATCGAGCGAAGACGCGCGGGGCGACTGATCATCCTTCGTCTCGCCTCAGTAATTGATGGAGCCCGGGGTCTTCAGCCCCCCGGCCGACCCGGACGCAGCGCCGGGTTGCAGGGTCTGCGTGACCCTCAGGAGCCCGTCCACTTTGATGACGACGGTTTGTTTGCGCTCGCCCAGTTGCGGATGCCGGAAGACGATCTCGTGAGAACCAATCGGCAGCGACAGATTGGCGATGGGCGTCTCACCCGCGGCGTTCCCGTCGATGATCACGTCCGCCCATGGCACGGCGTTGATGCTGACCCGGCCATTCGGCACCGCGATCGTCACCGGCGTCGCCTTGCCGTTCTTGATGCTCACGTTCTGCCGGATCCGGAAGCCGAGTTCGTCGTTGACGAAGTCCAGGCCGTGCGTGCCCTCGCTCAATGTGATCGGGCCCGCCGTGGATCCCACCGGATCGCCGTCTTTGAACACCTGCAAATCGATCGGCGATGAAATGGTCATCGACCCCACCCGCGGCGCGGCCGGCACGACGGGCGCGGGCGGTGGCGCGGGTGACGCCGTCGGCTGAACCGATTCGGTCCTGGGCAGCGCGGGCGCGGCGGCATTCAGCGCGGGCGGGACGGCCGGCGCCTGCGTGGAGGGTGCGGGAGCCGGCGGAGCGCCCGTCGTGACGGCGGCGTTCGCTTCCGTCGAAATCGGCGCGCTGGATCCGGCCGGTCCGGCCGCGGGCCTGGTGAGCAGCAGCGCCGCGATCACCACCGCTTCAACGCCGGCCAGCACCGCCAGCGTGCGCGTCATCCAGCCAGCGCTCGGCCTCCCGGCACCGGCGGGCATTCCATCGTCGTGGAGAAACGGCTCTGGTGCCGCGCGGAGAACCGGCGCGTGGTCCGTTCTGATGGCGGGCATGGACGGACGCTCTCGCTGCGGCGCGGCCGCCGGCGCCGACGGGGCGGCGACCTCCTGGCGTGTCGATGCCGCGGCCACCGCCGCGGCGATCTGGACCTCGGCGTCGTCAGGCAGCTCGCCCAGGGCGTCGTTCGCGTCGCGCGCGGAGGCGAACGACCGGGGGCTGATTTGCATCGCCCGTTCGAGCCAACCTCGCAGCCGGCCTGAGAGGATCGGCGATCCCGCGCCCCGGACGAATTCGTCGAGCAAGGCCGGGATCTTCTCGGGGTAGTCGCCGGCATCCAGCGTGCGTCCGAGCAGGAGCGAGAGGGAGACGAAGCCGAGCTGCGCCATGTCGGTCCGGCCGTCGAACCGAATCGGCTGGTCGCCCGCCGGCGCGATCAGTCCAAGGTCGATCAACTGAGTCCGCGAGAGGTTCAGCGCCTCGATCGCGGAGCCGAACACGTAGTCCGCCACGACCAGCCGGCCGTCGCGCGCCACCACGATCCGTTCGGCCGAAATCACGCCGTGCGCGATGTTCGCGCGATGCAGCATCGCCAGCGCGGGAGTCACCAGGCGCAGGAGCTCGAGCGCGAACGTGACGCCTTGCGCTTTGGGCGCCAGTTCCGAGACGCGGCGGCCCGACGTGAGCCTGGAAATCAGGCACAGTCCCTCGCCGGCGCGCCGCTCGACACCGTGAATCGTGGCCAGCGACGGGTGCTGGACGTGACGCACCTCTTCGACACGGGCGCGCAGCGCCGCTTCGAACGCCGGCACATCGCCGAGATCCGCTCTGACGTTGAGGATTTCAAGGGACGCCCCGGCCGCATGGTCGAACTTGAGGTGCCGGGTCCCGAGCGCATCGGCAAACCCCGCGGTGTGGGCGTTGCCCCGCACCAGCGGCCGCTCAGGCTCCGGCGACGCGGTCTCGGGAGGTCTCGAAGATACAGTCATGGGCCGGTGACCACCAGTTTGTAAACGTCCACTGGTGCGTGTTGCAGAATCCGGGCCAGCCGGCCTTGTGCCGAAGAGTGCCGGCTGAACCGGCCGGCACTCCTCGAAATGGCGGTCTTTGAAACGCAGCGACGAAACGGTAATCGGCGGGAAACCGAGCGGACACCGCGCCTTCCGGCGCGCGGCGGTTACTGCCTGTCCATGACCACGGGGCGACTTTGGATTGGCGAGATTCAGCTTCCAGGTGCCAATATTGCTGTCATGACGGCGGCCGCGCCTCCCTCGCACTTCGTCTACATCGTCCGCTGCGCCGACCGCACGTTATATGCGGGCTATGCGCGCGACCCGCGCGCGCGCGTCAAGGCGCACAACACCAGCCGGGGCGCGCGCTACACCTCGGGCCGGCGGCCGGTCAGGCTGGTCTACGTGGAGGCGTGCGAATCGCTCGGCGCGGCGCTCCGCCGCGAATACCACATCAAGCGGCTGAGCCGCGCGAAGAAGCTGGCGCTGATCGCCCGCGGCTCTGCTACCATTTGACCTTCGCCTGAATTGTTGTCGCAGCCGGCGGGAGGACGCCGTGGGTCTGAATCCTGAACCTCTGAACGCGACCGAACTGATTCGCCGCCTGGACGACGCGGTCGCCGCGCGAGACGACGAGTCGCGGTGCCTGCACGTGAAGCAGGTGCTGATCGACGCCGTCACGGGCGGCCGGATGTCCATCCCCGCGCCGTATCTGGAGCCCATGCCCGATCGGTACGCGCGCCGCCTCCTCCATCGCGACCCCGCGGGCCGCTACACCGTCATCGCGATGGTCTGGGGCCAGGGACAGGGCACGCCGCTCCACGATCACGCGGGCATCTGGTGCGTGGAGTGCGTCTATCGCGGGCGGATCCACGTGACCTCATACTCGGTCCGCGGCGGCGATCCCGACAAGGGCATCGTGCGGTTTGAGAAGGAGGCCGAAATCACGGCCGGCCCGGGCGAAGCCGGCGCGCTTATCCCGCCGTTCGAATACCACGTGATCGCCAACGCGGATCCGACGCCGTCCGTCACGATTCACGTCTACGGCGGCGAGATGACCCACTGCCACATTTTCAGTCCCGTGACCGGCGGGCACCGGCGTGAATTCCGCGAATTGAGTTACACGGCGACGCCCGTCGGCGCCTGAATATGCAGTGCGACCGCTGCGGCGCCGGCCCGGCTGGGGCGGATCAGTTCGATCAGTGCGATCTGTGCGGCCAGCGGTTATGCGACGAGTGCATGACGGCGGGCTGCTGTGGCCAGATTCCAGCGCTCTCCCGCAAACGGCCCTACGGAGATTCACCCGACCTTCGCGCCGGCCAGGGCGCCGATCGCGATGCCGCTTCGCTGCAGCAGCCGGCTGATCTTCGGCAGCGCATCCACCGACCGCGGACGGAACTCGACGACGCTGAACCCGACGACGGCGAAGGCTGACGCCAATTCGCGGAGCGTGTCGGCGACGTTGTCCATCGACACGCCGCCGGGCGCGGGCACCGCCACGTCCGGCAATTCCAGCGGATCGATCACATCCAAATCAAGATGCACATAGATGTGCGTGAAGCCGCCGGCGCGAATCCGGCCCGCAACGCGTCCCGGGACGAGCAGATCGGCCGGCGACAGCATGGAGATGGCCGAGTTGCTAACGAAGATCCGCTCGTCGCGGTCGAGGTCGCGGGTGCCGGCCAGCACGATCTGGACGGGTGTCAGTGGGCGCGGGACGAGGCTGACCAGCGGCGCTGGGCCCGACCCCAGCAGCGTGCGCAGCACCATGCCGTGAAACCGGCCGCTCGGCGAGGTGGCCGGCGTGTTGAGATCGGCGTGCGCGTCGAGCCACACGACCCCGAGCTGGCCGTGGTAACGCTCATTCAAGTAGGACACCGGCGCCAGTTCGACGCCGCACGTACCGCCGACGGTGAAGATGCGCGCGGGTTGGCGTGTCCGCAGGAGTTCCAGCGTTCGCTCGGCCCGCGGGGCGATTGACGGCAAGCCGATGACCCCGTCCACTGGCGTCAGCGTTTCGGCCGACGGCGCCTCGACCTCGACAAACGCGCCAGGGCCAAACAGACCGGCCAACGCGCGCGCGCCGGACGCGACCGCCGTATCAACCCCGCAGCCTTGCCATTCCGGTAGGAGGATTGACAGATCGTCACGCGACACGAGCCACCTCTATAGTCATCATAGCGAGTTGGGGGAGAACCGTGGGAGCCCTTGATCGACGGCCGCCTTGCGGTGTGACCTGGCCGCCCCCCGGCGGTCTAAGACCAAGATGACCCGCTCGATCATCGTGTGGACAATCGCCGTCGCCGCGCTGGCGGCGTGGCCCCTCGCCCAGGGGCGGCAGGGCCGGCAGGGCGGATCGGGAGGCCCTCCGGGCGTGTTCCTGACGGACGTGCCGGCGCACGATCTGGACGTCATCCAGGCGCGGCCAACGTCGACGGCCGTGACGCTGAGCGTCATGACGCCTGGCGACATCACCGCCGCTTTCTCGTACGAACCCGGCGGTGCGCCACGGTCGCTCGCGCTGAAAGCCGGCGTGCCTCAGGACGTCGAGATCACGGGGCTGGCGCCGAACCAGTCGTATCGCTTCACGATCGCCACCGACAGACCGCTGGCGACGGGAACGTTCCGCACGGCGCGTCCGGCCGGCGATCCGTTCACGTTCGACCTTCAGGCGGATTCTCACCTCGACGGCAACTGCGATCCGCGGGTCTACGTCAACACGCTGGCGAACATCGTCGCCGATCGGCCGGACTTCCTGATCGATCTCGGCGACACGTTCATGACCGAGAAATACCCCGCCTACAAGGACGCCGCGCGGCAGTACGTGGCCCAGCGCTACTACCTCGGTCTGGCCGGCCGCACGATGCCGATCTACCTGGCCCTCGGGAATCATGATGGCGAGGCCGGCTGGCCCGGGCGTGGGCCCGGCGACATGACAGCCTGGGCTTCCGCCATGCGGCAGAAGTACCTTCCGCCCGTGCGGCGCAACGCGTTCTATGCCAGCGGCCCGGCCACGAACACCTACTACGCCTGGACGTGGGGTGACGCGCTGTTCGTCGTCCTGGATCCGTTCACCGAGACGCGCCAGAAACCGAGAGACGATGCCGACGGCTGGGCGTGGACGCTCGGACGCGCGCAGTACAGACTGGCTCCGCGCCACGCTCGAAGCGTCGCGCGCGCCGTTCACGTTCGTGTTCATCCACCACCTCGTGGGCGGCAACAGCCGGGAGGCTCGCGGCGGCGCAGAAGCCTCCGCGTTCTTCGAATGGGGCGGATCCAATCTAAACGGCACGCCCGGCTTCGCGTCGCATCGATCCGGCTGGCCGATGCCCGTTCACGATCTCCTGAAGGCGCATCACGTCTCCGCCGTCTTTCACGGACACGATCACCTCTACGTCCGGCAGGCGCGGGACGGCATCGTCTACCAGGAAGTGCCGCAACCGAGCCAGGCGCGCGGCGACGCCACCGGCAGTGCGAAGGGATACGGGTACGCCTCGGGCACGCTCCTCGGCAGTTCGGGGCACGTGCGCGTCTCGGTCTCGGCCGCCGGTTCGACCATGGAATACGTGAAGTCGCGGCTGTCCGGCAAGAACGCGGAAGTCGTCAATCGCGACACAATCAAGCCAGCGGGAGGCCGATGATGCGGTGCGGGGTGCGGGTGCTTGTGGGAGTCGTGGCCGCGGCGGGTGTCGTCATGGTCTGCGGCAGTGGACCAGCGGCGCAACAGCGAGGCCGGCGTGGCGGCGCGCCGGCGATGGGCCTGACCGTCCTGCTCGGCCGCCCAACGGATCGATCGATCACCGTGAGCGTGCTGGCGCCGACGGCGCTGGACGCGTTCGTGGAGTACGGCACCGCGCCGGCGCAGTATTCGGAGAAGACGCCGACCGCGCACGGCGCCGCCGGTGTGCCATTCGAGATCGATCTCACCGCGCTGAAACCGAATACGCGCTACTACTATCGGTTGCGCCAGCAGCGGCCCGGGCAGACCTCGTTCGAGACCGGCGCCCCGCAGACGTTCATGACCGCGCGGGCGGCTGGCAGCACCTTCACGTTCGGTGTCCAGGGCGACTCGCATCCCGAGCGCGACGGCAAGATGTACGACGCCGAGCTGTACCGGCGGACGATGGATCTGGTGGCGGGCGAGCAGCCCGATCTGTACGTCATGCTGGGCGACGACTTCAGTATCGAGCGGCTGATCGCGCAGAAGACCACGTCGCAAGCCACTGTCAACGAGGTCTACGCGAGCCAGCGGCCGTTCGTCGGGCGCATGGGTGGATCGACGCCGCTCTTCCTCGTGAACGGCAATCACGAAGAAGCCGCGCGGTTCCTGCTCGACGGCACGGCCGACAACCCGGCCGTGTTCGCCGCGAAGGCGCGAACGGCCTACTATCCCCTGCCGGCGCCGGGCGGCTTCTACACCGGCGATGCCGAACAGGTCGAACACATCGGATTGCTGCGCGACTACTACGCGTGGACCTGGGGCGATGCGCTGTTCGTCGTCATCGATCCGTACTGGCATTCGACCGTGCAGGTGGACGCGGACCCGGGCGGCGGCGGCGGCGGAGGCGGCGGTCGAGCCGGCGGCGGTGCCGGTGGCGGCGGTGGCGGGCGCGGTGGCGGCCAGAATGCCGCGCGCGCGTTGGGACGCACCCGAGATCTGTGGTCGATCACGATTGGCGACGCGCAGTACGCGTGGCTGAAGAAGACGCTGGAAACCAGCACGGCG
Organism: uncultured Acidobacteriota bacterium; assembly: GCA_963751445.1. Taxonomy (GTDB): domain Bacteria; phylum Acidobacteriota; class Vicinamibacteria; order Vicinamibacterales; family SCN-69-37; genus DASUGC01. The sequence goes on from CAVVUL010000011.1 coordinate 1,059,221, forward strand.
CGGTACAAGTTCGTCTTCGCGCATCACGTGATGGGCACGGGCCGGGGCGCGATCGAGGGCGCGGATTTCTACGAGTGGGGCGGGAAGGATCGCAACGGCGCTGTCCAGTTCAAGGCCAGGCGGCCCACGTGGGAGCTGCCGATCCACCAACTCATGGTCAAAACCGGCGTCACGATCTTCTTCCAGGGCCACGATCACCTGTTCGCGCGGCAGGACAAGGACGGCGTCACCTATCAGGAAGTCCCCAACCCCGCGGACGCGACCTACACCGCCTTCAACCAGCGATGCGTATCGATCGGGGGACATCCTGCCGAACGCCGGGCATCTGCGTGTGACCGTGTCGTCTGCGGACGTGCGCGTGGACTACGTCCGCGCCTACCTGCCCCAGGACGAAACGGCGCAACGCAAGAACGGCGAGGTCGCGATTTCCTACACGGTCAAGCCGCGCGGGAATCGATAGGAGGCGAGCGCCGGCTCGCGCTATTCTGCGCAGGAGGAGCGCAGATGGCCTTCGGCAGCGAGCTGCGACAGGACATTCGCTACGGCTGGCGAATCTTCGTCCGGCATCCCGGCTTCAGCGTCGTCGCCGTCGCCACGCTGGCCATCGGCATCGGGTCGAACGCCGCCATCTTCAGCGCCGCCAACGAAGTGTTCATGCGCACCGCGCCGGCGGTGATCGAACCCTCTGGCCTTGTGGCGCTCGGCCGGAGTGGCGGCGACCGCACCTTCACCGGCTTCGGACATCTTGCCTACCTGAAATACCGCGAGCAGGCGCAGTCGTTCACCGGCCTGGCGGCGTCCCGCGGCGCCAAGGTGGGGCTGAGGCGCGGCGGCGAGACGGTCGTCATCGATGCGCGCCTCGTCAGCGGCAACTACTTCTCGGTGCTCGGCGTGCCCATCGCGCCGGGCCGCGGGTTCCTCCCGGAAGAAGACCAGACACCAGGCGCGCGGCCGGTGGCGATCGTGAGCGACGGGCTGTGGCGGAGCGACCTCGGTGCCGATCCCGTTCTGCGCGATCGACGCCTTCGACTCAATGACACGGAGTTCACCGTCGTGGGCGTCGCCTCACGGGACTTTCGGGGCTTGGAACTGGGCGACGCAGTGGACGTGTGGCTGCCGCTGATGATGGAGGCGGAGGCGCGCGCGCGCTTTCCACAACTGAACAACGACTTCTTCTCGACGCTCAGCGTGGTCGGCCGCCTCAAGCCGGGCGTGACGCTCCAGCAGGCTGACGCGGAACTGGCCGTGCTGGCCGCGCGCATCGAAACGCCGGACGGCCAGACGAAGCAGCGGCCTCGGGTGGTGATCACGCCGCACGTCAGGCTGCCGGATCCGGGATGGCGCGCGGCCGCGGTGTCGATTCTTGGACTGTTGTCGGCCGCGTCCGCGCTGGTCCTGCTGATCGGCTGCGCGAATCTGGCTTGCCTGCTCCTCGCGCGGTCCGCCGGGCGACGGCAGGAGATCGCCGTACGGGTGGCGCTGGGCGCCGGTCGCGGTCGCGTTGTCCGGCAGTTGCTCGGCGAAGGCGTGGCGCTCGCGGGATCGGGCTTCGTCGCCGGCCTGTGCGTCTCGTACTGGATCGCCGCGCTCGTCGGCAGGCTGGCGGAACTCGATTTCGGGATCGACGGCCCGGTATTGCTCTTCGCCGCGGTGATCTCGGCGTTCGCCGCGTTGGCGTTCGGACTGGCGCCGGCGTTTCACCTGACCCGTGCCGGCCAGGCGTCGGACCTGAAGGGCGTGCGCGGCGCCACGGGCCGGCGCGCGTGGCTGCTTCGCGCGCTGGTCGGCGGGCAGGTCGCAGTGTCCCTGGTCCTGCTGACCGGGGCGGGGCTCTTCGTCCGAACGCTCCAGAAGTCCGGCGGCGTGGACATCGGGTACGACACACAACACCTGTGGCTGGTCGATCCTGATCTGGAGCGGGCCGGCTATTCCGACGAGCGCGCGCAGGCCTTCTACCGGACGATCACCGAGCGGATCACCGCACTGCCGGGCGTACAGGCTGTCAGCGCCGCGAGTGCCGTGGCGCGCTACGGCAACGGGTTTGGTGGCGACAGGGAGATCGCGCTCGCCGGTCCTGAGCCCGGGTCCGGCGAACGGCGCGTGAAGGTCAACTTCAACCAGATCTCGCCCCGCTATTTCCAGACGCTGGGCGTCCCAATCGTGCGCGGGCGCGACATCACGCCGCAGGACAACGCCTCGGCGCCTCGCGTGGCGGTCATCAACGAGGCCATGGCTCGAACGTTCTGGCCGAACGCGGACCCGATCGGCCAACGGCTGCGCCTCGTGCAGTTCGGCCTCAACCCGCCGATCGAGATCGTCGGCGTCGTCCGCGATTCGCGGACGATCGTCCGCGACGATCGTCCGCGGCCGGAACTCTTCATGCCCGACGCGCAGAGTCGGCGCGCGAACCTCACGATCCTGGCGCGCGCCGGCAACGCGCCGCCAAGCGTGGCGACGGCCATCGCACAGGCCGTCCGCGATCTCGATCCGGCGCTGCCCCGCATGACGGCTGAGCGCCTGTCGGACCGGATGGCGAAAGGGCTGGGCGACGAGCGCCTGATTGCGGCGGTGACCAGCCTGTTCGGCGCGTTCGCACTCCTGCTGGCCCTGGTCGGCCTCGCCGGCACGACGGCGTACAGCGTCTCTCAACGCACGCGCGAGATCGGCATCCGCATGGCCCTGGGCGCGCCACGCACCGCGGTCTGGCGGATGGTCGCACGCGAAGGCCTCGCCGTGACCGCGGTCGGCGTGGCCGTCGGCGGAGCCGGCAGCGTCGCCGTGACACAACTGCTGACGAGCCTGCTCTACGGCGTGGCGCCGACCGATCCGCTGACGTTCGCCGCGGCCGCGATGGTGCTGGTGTCGGGCGCGCTCCTGGCCTGCTGGTGGCCGGCCCGCCGCGCCACCCGCATCGATCCGCTGACAGCGCTGCGGCAGGAATCGTGAATGTGAAACAGGCGCTCGTCGATCCGGTCAAGCGCGGCCGGACGCCTTATCGCCGACGCCCCGCGCGGCGCCGCGGATCTGCGCGCGCAACCCGCCCTCGGCGGGCCGCGCGAATGCCAGCGTCAGGCCCAGCCGCTTCACCGATTCGTTGACGAATCGCGAGACCGAGGCCCTTGCCGTCGGGCCGGCGCGTGCGCGCGTCCGACCCGCGGAACCAGCGCGTCGTGAGTTGCGCCAGTTCATCGTCCTTCACGCCGGGCCCGTCGTCGGTGACCGACAGCACGAAGCCGTCCCCGGCACGATCGAGCAGCACGGCGACGTGCCCGCCGGCATGGTTGTAGCGGATCGCGTTATCCACGAGGTTGCCGAGCGCCTGTTCGAGCAGCGTGAGATCGGACGAGGCGGCCAGCGGCGGATCGGGCACGGCCATATTCAGTTCCACACCCACCGCGCGCGCGATCGGCCGATGGCGGGCGACGACGCGCTCGACGAGCGCGGACAGATCGACCGGCGAGCACACGACCGCCGCGTGCGACTCCTCGAGCGTGATCGCCGCGCCGAGATTCCGCAGCAGCGACGCCATGAAATGCGCTTCCCGCATCGCGGCGCGCACGCGCTCGCGATGCTCCGGCTCGGCAGCCAACTCGCGGTCCAGATCCGCGAGATGTCCCTGCAGCACCGTCAGCGGAATGGCGATGTCGTGCGTCGTATTGGCGACGAACCCGCGCAGCGCTTCCTCGCGGGCTTCCACCTCCATCAAGTGCGCGCGGGCTTGCCCCGCCGGCCTCGTTGAAGGCCACCGCGAGCGCGGCCACCTCGCTCGGCCCTTCAACCGCCACCGGTTCGGCGTACGCGAGGCCGCCGACTGCCGCACGCCGTCCGCGAGACGCCGAAGCTTCGGAATCACCGGGCCGGCCGCGAACCAGGCCGCTGCCAGCACGCTGAACACGACCAGCGCCAGCGCCTGCAGCTGATCGCGAAATTCGCCAGGACGCGGCGGAATGCGAGCCAGCACGAACGCACAGGGGCCTTCGCTTGCAAGCGGCACCACCAGCGCGCGGCCGAATCCGCCGCCGGTCCAGTAGGTCGAGGCCTCCGTGCCCTCGCGGTCCGTCGGCAGCGGCGGCGCATCGGCGGCGGTCGGCTGGCCATCGACGGTGTACGCGAAGTCCTGGTACGCGCCGGTGCCGACGGGCGCACCACCGCCGCGCCCGGCCCCACCGGCGCGCCCGGGACCGCCACGTCCGGCGCCTCGGCCGCCGCCACCGCTGTCGCGCCCTCCCACCGGCGGCACCCCGCCGCGACCGGGCCGGCCCATCTGCGGCGGATTCGCCTCGCACCGTTCGCGAAGGCCGCCGGCGATGTCGAACTCAACCGACCGCCGCAGTTCCTGTTCCTTGGTCGCCAGACGCATGCGGGTGTCGAATCGCAAACCATCCCAATGCGAGCGGAACGGCGACGAGCAGGCTGGTGACGAAGAGGCGCGTGCGCAGGGTCATGCCCCGTCCTCGAGCCGGTAACCGACGCCCCAGACGGTGACAATCTGCTTGCCGGCCTCGCCGAGCTTGCGCCGGACGCGCGACACGTGCGCGTCGAGCGTGCGTTCGTCGCTGTCGCGCGACGGATCCAGCGCATGCTCCATGAGCCAGGCGCGCGACACGGCCGCGCCGGGCCGTTTCGCCAGCGCGGCGACCACGTTGAACTCGACACGCGTCAGTTCCACGGCGACGCCGGCCACGTCGACCCGGCGCGCCAGGAAATCGATTCGGATCGGACCGACCACGGCGACGTGTCCGTTGGTCGAGAGCGCCGGGCGCCGCAGCCGCGCGCGCACGCGGGCGGTCAATTCCTCCGGCCAGAACGGCTTGGTCATGTAGTCGTCGGCGCCCAGTTCCAGCGCGCGGACTTTGTCGGCCGCGTCCGGCCTCGCGCTCAGGACGAGGACCGGCACCTGATGATGCTCGGTGCGCAGCGCCTTCAGCACGTCGAAGCCGTGGGCGCCCGGCAGCATCAGGTCGAGAATCACCAGCGCGAACGACCCGAAGTCGGCCGCCATGGCCTCGTCGCCGCGCTTGGCCCACTCGACTTCGAATCCAGCCGGCACGCAGCCCTTCCGTCACCTGCCGGCCGAGCTTGTCGTCGTCTTCCACGACGAGCACGCGTGTCATGGAGGACAGCCTACCCCCAAAACGGGCCGCTTCAGACTTCCGCAAGGTGCGCGATCTACAGTCCAGGCTGAGGAGTGCGTCATGAAGAAACACCTCGGCCTCGTCGTGACGATCGCGTTGGTCTTTGGCGCGGCGGCGTTCGGCACCCTCGCCCAGGAGAAGCGGCCAGGCCTGGCGCTGATTCCCGCCGGGACGTTCGAGATGGGCGACCACCACGGGTTCGTCGATCCGCAGCACGCCAGCGACGAGACGCCGGTGCACACGGTGCGGCTGGACGCGTTCTACATGGGCATCAACGACGTCACGACGCAGGAGTACGTGCGAGTTCCTGAACTCGGCGCTGGCCAGCGGCAGATCAGGTGCGCGACGGCGGCGTCTATCTCGCCGGCGGCACGCGACTGCTCGCCGAAACCCGCGCGATGTCGCCCTACAGCCGGATCGGCTGGGACGGCAAGGCGCTTCACGCGTGCTCGACGGCAAGGAGCAGCATCCCGTCGTCTGCATCCGCTGGCCCGGCGCGGCCGTCTACTGCAACTGGCTGAGCGCGCAGAAGCAAGCGGCCCGCCGTCTACGACACCGCCACGTGGGACAGCGACTTCAACAGGAGCGGCTTCCGGCTGCCGACCGAGGCCGAGTGGGAATACGCCGCGCGCGGCGGCCAGCAGACGCCCGTACCGGAACTTCCCGTGGGGCGACGACGCGGACGCCGAGCAGGGCCAATTGGCCCGGAGTCGAAGAACCCGTTCCGCGCCGGGCCCGAGCCGTGGACGACGCCGGTCGGGTTCTTCGATGGCAAGCTGCGGCGGAAGGCGGACTTCGGATGGCCCGGCGCGGCAGGAGACGTTCCAGACCGTCAACGGCGCGAACGGCTACGGCCTCTTCGACATGTCCGGCAACGTGTGGCAGTTCGTCAACGACTGGTACGAGCGCGACTACTACGCGCTACGGCCCGGCCGACGAATCCGCCCGGCCCCGACGCGCGGCAGCCTCATGCCGGACGGCAAGCCGTACCGCGGCATGCGCGGCGGCAACTGGTACAACGGCGAGAGCACGGCCACGGCCGCGTCTCGAACCGCAATCCGTCCTACTTCCGCGGCCCGCGAGGATCCGAACCATCCCTACTACCACGTCGGCTTCCGGCGTGGTGCTGCCGGTGGCGCGGAGAGCCGCGCCGTCGTGATACGCCGACACCGGTGCCGGACACGCGTCGCGGGCAACACCGGCCGGCGGAGGCCAGCCGCGTGCCCGACCGTCCGCGGCGCCGATCCGACGGTGGCACGCGGCGCCTGGCGGCGGGACGCGGGCGGGGCCAGGGCGCAGGCCGGCGTCAGCGGCATGCCGTCAGCGCGCGACCGCGCCGCGCAGGCGCCCGCAGCGGCGTATTCGTGCTGCGCAGCCCGGCCGTCGCCGACGGCGGCGCGCTGCCGGTGGAGTTCACCGGCGATGGCAGCCAGCGCGACGCTGCCGCTCGAATGGAGCGGCGCGCCCGCGGGCACGACGAGCTACGCCGTCATCATGCACCACATCGATCCGCGAGGGCGTGGTGAAGTGGTACTGGGCTCTCTACGACATCCCGGCGGACGTGCGGCGGCTTGCCGAAGAACGTGAAAGGCATCGGCACGCTCGGCAACAACAGCGTCAACGATCAGCGTCGGCTACGCCCCGCCGCATTCGAAGGGCCCGGGCCCGAAGACGTACATCTGCACCGTGTACGCGCTGTCATCGGCCGCCGCAGCTGTCACGGTGCCGCCGGCGCAGGTCAGCGCGTGAGGTGCTGCTCGCGGCCATCAAGGGCAACGTGCTCGCCAGCGCCGAGCTTCAGCGTCGTCTACACGCCGGCGAGGCGAAGGCGGGAGCGCGGCAGGGCATGCTCGCCGACGTCGACGCTGGCGAGGGGCGCGGCGGGCAGCCGCGGCCGCGGGTCGGCGACGCCGGCGGCGACGGCCAGGGCGCGGCGGACGAGGCGGACAAGGCGGGCGCCCGGCGGCCGCCGGAGGGCCGCGGCCAGGCGATGGCGGAGAACAAGCTGCCGACCTCGCCCACTCCGGGCCAGACCGTCGGGCTGTACATGCACACGCCGAAGGCCTTCGCGGTTACACGCTGATGGCGCCGAAGCACAACACGGTGACCTACCTCTCGACAACGCGGGCCGCGTCGTCCACAGTGGAAGAGCGACTACGAGCCCGGGCAGTCCGCGTACCTGCTGCCCAACGGGCATCTGCTGCGCGCCGGCATGGTGCGTGTGCAGGGCGGCACCGGCGGCGGGGAGGGCGGCCGCATCGAGGAGTTCGACTGGGACGGCAAGCTGGTCTGGGCGTTCGAACATGCCACCCGCGACTATCAGCTGCACCACGACATCAAGCCGATGCCGAACGGCCACGTGCTGGCGCTGATGGTGGAGCGCAAGTCCGGCGAGCAGGCGGTTGCGGCAGGCTTCGATCCCAACTGCGCTGCGAGACGACTACCTCGCTGCCCGACGCCGTCGTCGAGATCGAGCCCGTTCTGCCGCGCGGCGGCCGCATCGTCTGGGAATGGCACGTGTGGGATCACCTGCGCGCGGCGCCGACCCCGCCGCCCATCCGGAACTCGTCGACGCCGGACGGCCAGGGCCGCAGGCATGCCGAGCGTTCTGGAACCACATGAACTCGCTCGACTACAACGCGGCGCTCGATCAGATCGTGCTGAGCGTGCGCGGCAGCAACGAGATCTGGATCATCGACCATTCGACGACGAAGGCCGAGGCCGCCGGGCACACGGGCGGCCGATCCGGCAAGGGCGGCGACCTGCATCTACCGTTGGGGCAACCCGGCGATGTACGGCCGCGGGACGGCGGCCGACCGCCAGTTGATCCAGCAGCACGACGCGCTGTGGATTCCGGACGGCTATCCCGGCGCCGGCCACATGACCATCTTCAACAACGGTTACGAGCGCGGCTGGTCGAGCATCGAGGAGATCGTGCCGCCGATGGACGCCGATCGGACGCTACGTCCTCGTCCGGCGGCGAGGCCTACGGACCCGAGAAGCCGGTCTGGCACTACGAGGCGAAGAACGCGCACGGACTTCTTCTCGTCGGAGATCTCCGGCGCGCACCGGCTGCCGAACGGCAACACGCTGATTTGCGCCGGCGTCGTCGGTCACCTGTTCGAGGTGACGCCGGCCGGCGAAATGGTCTGGCAGTACGTGAACCCGATGGTGCGAGGCGGCATCCTCGCGCAGGGCGAGCTGCCCGGCAAGGACGACCGCGGGCATCTCTTCAACGCGGTGTTCAAGGTCCATCGCTACGCGGCCGACTACCCGGGGCTGCGCGGGCGGGACCTGACGCCGAAGGGCGTCATCGAAAGGAGCAAGTGACATGAAACGCACGACCGTCGTCGATCTGGGCGCTGCTCGCGAGTTCCGTGTTTGCCTACGAGCGGCTGCAGGGGCCGACCGAACTGCTCTTCTACAACAAGGCCAAGGCGTACCGGCTATACGCTGTTCGGCGTCGGCGGCCGGACCTATCTGCTCGACATGGACGGGCGCGTCGTCCACACGTGGCCGGTCGGCACGAACCCGAGCTGCTCGACAACGGGACGTGCTCGACGCATCGAAGGACGATCCCCGCGGGTTCCCCGGGTTTCCACGAGGTGGACTGGGACGGCAGGACGGTCTGGGAGTACGTCGAGAAGCGCCAGGGCTACGCGCCCCATCACGACTGGGTGCGCCTGTTCAACAAGAAGTCGAACGACCGACCACGCTCTACATCGCCAACAAGATCGATCAGCAACGAGCAGGCGCTCGCCGCCGGCGCCGATCCGCAGAAGGCCCCCTACAACGACGGCGCAGATGGACGCGCTGGTCGAGGTGGACATGAGGGCAACGTCGTGTGGGAGTGGTGGTTCTTCGATCACGTCGTGCAGGACGTCGACGCCGTCGAAGCCGAACTACGTCGGCCCCGGCAAGACGGTCGCCGACCATCCGGGCCGCATCAACCTGAACCTCCCGGGCAAGCCGCTGCGGCGCGACTGGCTGCACTGCAACTCGGTGGACTACAACGCCGCGTCGGGCCACATCGTCATCAATTCGGTCCAGGGCGAGCTGTACGTGATCGACCATGACGGGACGTTCGTCGCCGGCGACCGAAGGCCGGAATCGAAGGGCGGCCGGGCCGGCCGGCGATTTCCTGTACCGGTTCGGCGATCCCGCGCGCTACGCGCAGGGCGACCCGCCGCGCATCCTGGAGAACTGGGACTCGGCGACGTCGGGCCACAAGCAGATGGGCGGGTCGCACGACGCGCATTGGATGCCGGCCGGGCCTGCCGGGGCCGGGCCACCTCATGGTCTTCAACAACGGGCAGTACCTTTTTCAGCGCACGCCGCAGTCGTCGATACTGGAAATCAATCCGTTCCTCGAGGCGAACGGGCGCGAGGCACGGACCTACGTCAACCCTCCGCTCGCCGGATATCGCAGGAGACATACGACAAGGACACGCACAATCAGCCGAGGCTCATCTCGAACCAGGTCGTCTGGAGCGTACCGCGCCGTGAACAGCCACAACTTCTTCAGCCACATCGGGTCGAGCGGCCAGCGCCTTCCCAACGGGAATACGTTCATCTGCTCGGACACGGAGGGGCATCTCTTCGAGGTCACGCCGGACGGGAAGCTGGCGTGGGAGTACATCAACCCGGTGACGCGGGACGGGGCCGTGAAGGTCCTCGGTGACGTGCTGCCCATGACGAACTCGCTGTTCCGCGCGTACCGCTACGGCTCGGACCACCCGGCGCTCAAGGGCCGGGAGCTGACGCCGAAAGGGACCATCACCGGCCGCGAACCGCAGGGTGGCGAGCCGCGGTCGTCGAGCCGCCCGTTCACCGCGCCGATCGCGGCGGGGTCGCTTCTGCTGATTGCAATGGCGGTGGCCTGGCCGGCCGTTCGCACGGCCCGGAAGGGATGAGGCCGGCCGCCAGGAGACGCGCCGCTCAGAAATTGAAATAGATGAAGTCCACGCGCGCGCCGGCGTAGGCCAGGATGAAGTAGAGGCTGGCCAGCGCGAGCAGCCACTGCCGGGTGAGCCGCAGCGCCGGGAAGCGTCGTTCCTTGAACGACCACGCGAGCGGCCACTGCACCAGCGCCACCATCACCAGCCAGTTCGTCAGCACGGACGGCGTCCCCGTGCCGCCGTGTGGCCAGAGCAATCGCGACAAATACTCCTGCGCGATCGCCAGTGACGGCGAGCGGAACAAGACCCACAGCAGACACACGCCGTGGAAGACGAGGACAGCCTTCACGATCCGCACGGCGCGCGTCTCGGCATACGGCATCGCCGGCACGTAGCGTTCCGCCAGCAGCCAGAGTCCGTGTCCCAGGCCCCAGATGACGAAGGGCCAGCCGGCGCCGTGCCACAGCCCGGCGAGACCCATGGTCACGAGCAGGTTGCGCGCCAGCCGGTGACGGCTCCCCCCGAGCGGGATGTAGACGTAGTCGCGGAACCACGCGGACAGCGTGATGTGCCAGCGCCGCCAGAATTCCTGCAGGTTCGCGGAGACATACGGCGTGTCGAAATTGAGCGGCAGCGTCAGCCCGAACAGCGCGGCCAGCCCCACGGCGATAGTCGAGTAGCCCCAGAAATCCGCGTAGAGCTGGAATGCGTAGGCGTAGAGGCTCGTCCACGCGCCGGACGTGGATAACTCCTGGGGCGCTTTGAACGCCTGGTCGGCGAACTGCGCGAGCACGTCCGCCACGCCAATCTTGAGCGCCAGCCCCGCGAGCACGAGCCACACGCCGTGATGGAACAGCGTGGAATTGAACCGGGCGCGCTCGCGCAACTGCGGCAGGAAGTCCTTCGCGCGGACGATCGGCCCCGCGATCAGCTGCGGGAAGAACGACTTGAAGACCGCAAACCGCAGGAACGAGGGCTCCGCCTGAATCTCGCCGCGGAAGACGTCCACCTGATACGCGATCACCTGAAAGGTGAAGAACGAAATACCGAGCGGCAGGAACACGGGCGGCCGCGGAACCAGCCAGGGCGTTCCCGCCAGCGAGAGGGCGTGATTGACGTTGTCGGCGAGGAAGCCCGCGTACTTGAACCACAGCAGCAACGACAGGTTGACCGCGATGATCGCCGCGAGTTGCACGCGCGAACGGACGCGCGCTTGCCGCCGGCCCATCCCATAGTTGAAGCTGATCGTGAACAGCAGCAGGAACACGCTGGGCCAGTGGAAGTAGCTGTAGAACACCAGCGACGCGACCAGCAGCAGCGCGAGCCGCGCGCGCTGCCACGGCACGATCCAGTAGGCCGCGAGTGTCGGCAGGAGCAGCGCAAAGAACGTCAGCGAGTTGAACAGCATGTCAGTTCGACTTGAGCGCCCGCGCGATCTCGCGCGCGAGCGCCTCCGAGTACTGCGCGCGCCCCTCGCGGTTCAGGTGAGACACATCGCGAAAGTACGCATCGGGCAGCTCGAGCGGCGCGAAGTTCCAGACCTCGCACGCGCACCGGCGCGCCACCTCCGCGAACAGCGGCTCCAGCCCGCGCCGCTCGGGGGCGTCGCGCTCGCTCGCGGCCAGCGGCGGAACGGCAAACACGGCCTTGACGCCCCGCGATCGGAACCGGCGGGCCAGCGCTGACAACTGCCCCGCCACGGCGTCCGTCGATTCGTCGAGTGACTGCCGCGCCGACGCGGACCCGATCACCGACGGCCGCCATCGCTCCGGGAGGAATCCCGTGGCTGGCGATTCCTTCTGCCCGAGCCAGCTCGCGAGTTGCTCGCTGCCCTTCGTCTCCCAGCCGCCCAGCGAGGACGCGATCCACAGTGATGGGAGCCGCCCGAGATTGCCGCCGAGCAGCGCCTTGCGATACCGAACGAAGTACACGCGCTGCACCGCGTCGCCGAGCCGGTCCTCCAGCGTGACGGACGCGCGGACCGGCTCATCCCACGGCGCCGGCTCATTGAAGATCTGCGGGTCGGACAGTTCGATCACCGCGATGCGCACGTCCGGCCGGCCGTCAAAGCGCGGCGCGAGCGAGACGAGCGCGCCGAGACTCGAGCCCGTGAACGCGGCGTTGAATCCCGGCAGGTCGCCGAGTTCCGGCGCGACGCCCCGCAACCCGCGCGTGACGAGGTCCGGAGACACGCCATCTTGCGTGCGCGACGTGCCGAGGAACAGCACATCCACTCGAGAATGCTGCTCGAACATCGCGACCTTGGTGAGCCCGCGATGCGAGGCGGCCACGATGAACGCGCTGTGGCGGCGCTCGAAGATCTCGAGTGCCACGAGCAGCACGATCAGTCCGATCAGAAACCGCGCCAGCCGTCCAGCCGGGCCGCTCGTGTTCCGCAGTCTGGAAAACACGCCCGCTAGCATACGGCCAGTCGGGTTCGTCGGTCCGAGGCAGCGAGTCCTACTTCGGTCGCACCCGCGCGGAAGCCGTGCCGACGAGGCCCGAGCCGGCGTCGGACGCAATCACCTTCAATGTGTACGGATCTCCGCTGACCGCCACCTTGAGCGAGTACGGGATGCCCGTTTGCAGGTACTCACGGTAGGTCGCCTCATTGACGGTCGCGCTCAGGCGCCCTTTGACCATGCCAATCAACTGATTCCGCGGGTTCGTGCAATACATCCCCACGGCAATACTGACGGCGTACCGGCCGTCATTGGTCGGCTTGAAGGCCAGCCGCGAGGCAGTGATCGTGAGATCCGCGACGACTTCCTGGGTCGGTCCGGTGCGAATCGACGTCGCCCGGACCTGCAGACCAATATCAGTTGAGGTTTGGTTCAAACGAACCGCGGATTCAACGCGGGCCAGCGCGATGACATCGTTCACGTCCGCGACATCGGGCCGCTCGGCCGCGAAGTAGCCGTGGCGGAACAGGACGGTGGCGCCCGGGCGATTCACCGTGACGCGCACCTCCCTGAAGTCGCCGTCCAGCACGGCGTTGACCGGTTCGTACCCGATCAAATACGACGAACGGGATCGCTGATCGATCAACGTGAGGGCCTTCTCGGCCATCGACACGCCGGTGAACATGCCGCCGGTCAACTTCGCCGCCGTCTGCAGTTGCAGCAGGTCCACCAGCCCGGCCAACCCGCCGTTCGGCAGATCGGCGAATTCCTTCGGCACCGCGAAGGCCGAGGGCGTACCGAGCGTCCGGATGATGTCCAGCGTGACCTGCGCGTCGCTGGCGCGGCGGGCCAGAATGGTCGCCTCCTCGGCCGACGCGATCTCGATCTCGCCGCCGAGAAAGACGAGGCGCTTCTCGCCGTCCATGGGGCGCAGATACTCCACGCCCGCGTAGATCTTGAGCACGTTCAGTTCGGTGACCAGATCGGACAGCGGCAGGGCCGTCCAGCCCAGGTTGGCCGTCAGGGTGCCGCGCTGCTCGGGGATCGGCACCGACTGGTCGATCCCAAGCAGCAGGTCGGCCGCCTTCCGCATCGGGTCGCCCGGTGACGGGCCCGTGAAGATCGCGTCGATGTCGGCCTGCGTGGCGGCCGGCTGCGCCATCCCCAGCCGATTGAAGATGCGGAATTCCTTGACGGCAAAGACGATCCGTTCGTGCTCGCGCTTGAAGCGTTCGAGCATCGCGATGATCGCCGCGTGGTTGGTCGTAAAGTCCGTGGCGCGGTTGAAGGCCAGGACGCCGATCGCATCCTGCGGCAGCACTTTCGTCCGGATGAACTGCAGCACCCCATCGACGGCTTTGGTCGGGTACTGAATCCGCCCAAACCCGAGCACGAACAGGAACGTGCGGCTGGTCTTTGGCAGCACCTGTGGCCGCCAGGGCGCGCGGGCCTCCGGCAAGGTCGACGCCACGATCGGCGTGGCCTCGCCAGCGACGATCGGTTGCGGGAAAAAGCTCACGATGTCGCGCGGCTTGCCGTTCTCGAATACCGAAAAGTCGGCTTGGGTGAGGTCGGACACCGGGCGGCCGTCCTTGTCGAGCACGGTCACGGTGAGCGGCACGAGCGTGGTGCCGGCTCGAAAGACCGGGGGCTTCTGCTGGGCGGCCGGCGTGGGCGGCTGCACCGGCTGAGCTCCGCCGAACACCCGCACGCAGACGGATGCCGCCAAGACGACGGTCGCCCACGCGGCGCGGTTCAGGATGCCCCCTCCAACGCGGTCATCGGCCGGTCCTACTCGTCGCGCAAGGCCACCATCGGATCCACGCGCGACGCGCGCCACGCGGGAACCCAGGTGGCGACGAGCACAATGGCCAGCAACGTCAGCGAAACGCCGGCCAACCCGGTGGGATCGTTCGGTGAGACCCCGATGAGCAGGCTGCCGACGACGGGCGTGATGAAGGAGGCGGTGGCGAGCCCAATCAGGATGCCACCGCCGGCGAGCCACGCTGACTGCCGCAGCATCGGGCCGACCACCTGCGTCCGCGACGCGCCGAGGGCGACCCGCAGGCCGATCTCACGCGTGCGCCGTGCCACGGTGTAGTAGACCACTCCGTACACGCCGATCGCGGCGATGGCGAGCGCGACAAGGCCGAAGACGCCGAAGAGCGTGCCCCACAGCACGTACATCCAGTAGCTCAACCAGCGGACCTGCTCCATCGAATACACATCGAACAGCGGCAACGACGGATCGACGGCGCGGACGAGGTCGCGGACGCCGGCGACGACGGACTCCGGAGCGGCCTCCGTCCGCACGATGATGCCGTAATTGCGCGTGGCGAGGAACCGGTGCGGCACATACGCGGTGGGCGGCGTCTGGCCGCTCTCATCCAATTTGACCGTGCGGATGTCGGGCACGACGCCGATCACGGTCATCCAGGGGAACGACTCGTCGTCCGCGATGCGAAACCGGCGCCTCAGCGGATTCTGTCCCGGCCAGAACGTCGCCGCCAGCTTGGCATTCACCAACGCGACTGGCGCCTTCGCCTGGAGTTCCGGTTCGAGGAATGTGCGGCCGTCAAGGACCCGCATATCGAACGTCTCGGGCCAGCGGCCGGCGACGCCTGCGTAATGCAGCGTCGGCGCCTTCCCCTCGTCGAACGTCTGTCCTTCGATCTCAGCGGGCGCGTCCGACCCGCCCTGGTCGTCGAGCGGCACCAGGTCGGACACCGTGGCCGCGCGCGCGCCTGGCAGCGTGGCCAGCCGCGCGGCGATGTCGTCAATCGCGCGCTCGCGCTCCGGCACCTTGTCGTAGCGCGGCCCCGTGAAGTACACCCGCATCGTCATCAGATGCGACGTGTCATAACCGAGCGGGACGCGGGACAGCCCCACGTAGGTGCGGACGAACAGCGACGCCGTGGCGAGCAAGCCCAGCGCCAGGGCCATTTGCGCGACGATCAAAATACGGTGTGTGCGCTGCTGGACGCGGCTGCCAGCGGCGCCGGTGCCCTCTCGGAGAGGGTTCTGCAGACGACGGCCGGTGGCGTCGAGCGCAGGCGCGAGACCAAATACGAGTCCTGTCAGCAACGCGACGACAATGGCGTACGCGAACGTGCGCGCGTCCATCGACCATTGCATGTAGGACGGCACCATCGGATCGGTCACCGGCACCGCGTCCCGCATCCAGCGGATGCCGTACCAGGCGATCGGCAGGGCCACGATCGCCGCGGCGAGCGCGAGCAGGACGGACTCGATCATCAATTGCCGGAGGATGCGACCGCGGCTGGCGCCGAGCGCGGCCCGCACGGCGATCTCCCGGCGCCGCCCCGCGCCGCGCGCGAGCAGCAGATTCGCCACGTTCGCGCAGGCAATCAGCAGCAGCACGCTCGTCGCGCCCATGAGCGCCCCGGTGATCGTACGCTCTTCCGAGCCGACGCCCGCGGCTCGGAGCGGGCGCGCCACACCCATGCGGATCGCGCGCGCGCCGACCGCCGGCAACTGGCGCGCGGCAAGTTCCGCATTGGCGCGGGCCAGCGACGCGCCGGGCGCCAGCCTCCCGAGCAGCGACACGCGTGGAACCGCGGCGCCGCCTCTGGCGAGCGTCGGCCCGAGGCCGACCCAGACCTCGCTGCGGTTCGGAAAGCCAAATCCCGCCGGCATGATGCCGACGATGGTGTACGGGATGTTGTCGAGCCGAATCAGCCGGCCGATGACCGCGGGATCCGCATTGAATCGTCGGCGCCAGAGCGCATCGCTCAGGACCGCCGTGTCGGCAGCCGTCGCCAGATCGTCGCCGGCTTCGAGCCTTCGGCCGCGCTGCGGACGCACGCCGAGCGTGGCAAAGAGCGCGCTCGTGACGGCCTGCGCCGGGAGGCGTTCGGCGTCGCCGAAGCCGGTGAGTGTCGCCGTCCAGCCACGGTAGGCGGCCAGCGCGTCAATCGACTGAGTCGTGCTGGCCAGAACGTGCGCGTCCTCCAAGGACATCGCGACGCTGCGGCCCGTCTTCGGATCGCGGCCGCTGATGGTGAGGAGCCGGTCGGCGTCGGCAAAGGGCAACGGCCGCCAGAAGATCGCGTCGAACACGGAGAACATCGCCGTGTTGGTGGCAATGCCGGCGGCGAGGCAGGCGACCGCGACCACGGTGAACAGCCGCCCTGACCGCAATGCGCGAATGGCGTAACGAAGGTCCGAACCCATCAGCGCCGCACCTCGGGCGCAAGCCTCGCGGCCGGGGCAATCCTACCACCGCACACTTGGCCGGCGCGGTAAGATACCCCCCTGTTTCGTTCAGATTGGTCGACTGGATTCGTCGTCCTGGGGAGGACTCGGTAATGACGGTGTGGCAACGTCGCATGAAGCAGTTGATGGTGGTCGCGGCACTGGCGGCCGCGGCAGTGGTGGGAGCCATCGGGATCGGCGCGCAGGGCAGCCCCGGCGTCAACCCGGGCCTCTTCAGCGGGGTCTACTTCCGGCCGCTGACGGTGTTCAGCCGCGGCGGGCGCGTCACGGCCGTCGCGGGCGTCCCGTCGAATCAACAGGTCTATTACATGGGCAGCGCTGGCGGCGTGTTCAAGACGACCGACGCGGGCGTCACCTGGATTCCCGTGACGGACGGCCAAATCGGCGTCGGCTCGATCGGCGCGATCGCCGTCGCCGACTCCAACCCTGACATCGTCTACGTCGGCACTGGCACGGCGGATCCGCGCGGCAACGTCTCCAATGGCGACGGCATGTACAAGTCCACCGACGCCGGCAAGACCTGGCAGCACATCGGTCTCGAGAAGGCCGGACTGATCGGCCGCATCAAGATCCATCCGGCCAATCCGAATCTCGTGTATGTCGCGGTGGTCGGCAACAGCTTCGGCCCGAACAAGGAGCGCGGCGTCTACCGCTCGAAGGACGGCGGCGCGACCTGGGAGCAGGTGCTGGCCGTCAGCGAGAACACGGGCGCCATCGACCTGACGTTCGCCAACTCGACGCCGGACACGATCGTGGCCGCGATGTGGGCCTGGCGCCGCCAGCCGTGGGGCACGCACTCGGGCAGCCTGGACGGGGGCCTCTTCCGGTCCACCGACGGCGGCACCACCTGGAAGAAGCTCACGAACGGCCTGCCCACGACCGTCATGGTCGGCAAGATCGGCGTCTCCGTCTCGCAGGCGAATCCCAAACGCCTCTACGCCAACATCGAGGCCGCCGACAATCAGGGCGGCGTGTTCCGGTCGGACGACGGGGGCGACACGTGGACGCGGACGAACACCAGCCGCAACTACCAGCAGCGCGCGTTCTACTACACGCACGTCTTCGCCGATCCCGTTGATGTGGACACCGTGTACCTCACGAACACCGGCGCGTACAAGTCCACGGACGGCGGCAAGACGTTCACCACGATTCGCACCGGCCACGGCGACAACCACGACTGGTGGATCAACCCGCAGAACAACAAGGCGATGGTTGAATCGAACGACGGCGGCGCGGCCGTGTCGCTCGACGGCGGCCAGACCTGGTCCACGCTCAACAACCAGCCGACGCAGGAGATCTACCGCGTGACGGTCGACACGCGCTGGCCGTACTGGGTGTACGGCGCGCAGCAGGACAACTCGAGCGTCGCGGTGCCGAGCACGAATGTCGGCCAGCCGAACCTGAGCGCGGGCCCGGGCGAGAGCGGGGTACCTCGCCGTCGATCCGCGCAATTACAACATCGTGTACGCGGGCAACTACGGCGGCACGCTGCAGCGCGCCGATGGCGTCACCGGCATCAACGAAAGCGTCCGCGTCTATGCCGACGAGGAAACGGGCCAGCGCGCCGCGGACATGAAATACCGCTTCCAGTGGAACGCGCCCATCCGCCTCTCCCCCAGCAATCCGGACATCGTCTACACCACGTCGCAATACGTGCACCGGTCGAAGGACAACGGACAGAACTGGGAGCGAATCAGCCCGGACCTGACGCGCAACGACAAGACGAAACAGGACTATGCCGGCGGCACCGGCATCACGCGCGACAGCACGGGCGTCGAGGTCTACAACACGATCTTCTCGTTCGAGGAGTCGCCGGTGACGCCGGGCGTGCTGTGGGCGGGGTCCGACGACGGACTGCTGCACATCTCGATGAACAACGGCGCGAAGTGGGACCGGATCACGCCGCCGGGGCTGCCCGAGTGGAGCACGATCAACACGATCGATCTGTCGGCGAAGAACGCCGGTCGTGCGATCGTGACGGCCTACCGGTATATGCTCGCGGACTTCACGCCGTACGTGTACCTGACGAACGATTACGGCAAGACGTGGAAGCGAATCGCCGACGGCACGAACGGCATTCCCGCCGGCCACGCCACCCGCGTAGTCCGCGAAGATCCCGACATGCCGGGCCTGCTGGTCGCGGGCACCGAATACGGCCTGTACCTCTCGTACGACGAGGGCGCGCACTGGCAGTCGTTCCAGCTCAACGTGCCGCGCGTGCCGGTGATGGATCTGAAGTTCTATCGCCACAACCTGATCGCCGCGACGGAAGGCCGCGGCTTCTGGATCCTGGACGACGTGCCGGTCGTCGAAGGGCTGAAGAGCGTCAAGAGCGCCGACACAGCCGCGCTCTTCAAGCCGGCCGACGCGTATCGCAGCGGTGGCGGCGGGCGCGGCGGTGGCGGAGGCGCGACGATTCCGCCGCCGACGTTCAATTACTGGTTCAAGGACGAACCGACGGCGCCGGTGACGTTGCAGGTCATGGACCCGGCCGGTGCGGTGGTGTACACGGCGACGGGCCAGCCGGGAACCGGCACGGCGCCGCAGCCACCGGCGCTCATTCCTGATCCGGCCACGGTCGCGGCTGCTGGAGGACGCGGAGCGGGCGGCGGCGGCGCGGGCGGTGGCCGCGCGGGTGGTGGCGGCGCCGCGGGCGCGGGAGTTGGTGCGGCCGGCGGTGGCGCGGCCGGTGCCGGCGCGGCTAACGCCGCGACGGGCGGCCAAGGCGCAGGTGGTGGCCGCGGAGCCGGCGGTGGTGGCGGACGTGGCGCCGGTGCGGGCGGCGTAGGTCCGACGCCGGGCACGGTCGCGGCCCACAAGGGCTTGAACGCCGCGGTCTGGAATCCCGGGAACTACCCTGCGCCGTACACGGTGCCGCGCGGCATCATCATGTGGGGCGGCGGCGGCGGCCAGGGCCCGAAGATGGCGCCGGGTATTTACACCGTCAAGCTGAGCATGGGCACGTGGTCGCAGACGCAGACGTTCCATCTGGGCGCGGATCCGCGGTATCAGCCGACGATGAGCGACGCCGACGGCGCGGCGCAGTTGAAGATGACGCTGGAAGTCGGCGGCTGGGTCAAGTCACTCTACGACAACCTGGCGAAGATCCGCGATGCGAAGACGCAGGCCGCGGACCTCGCGCAGAAGACGCCGGCCGTCGCCTCAGCCGTCAAGACACTGACCGACAAGCTGGTCGCGGTCGAAGGCGACATGACGCAGCTGCAGGGCGAAGGCGGGCAGGACGCGCTCAACTTCCCCGGCCGCCTCGACAACCAATTGACGGCGCTCTACCAGAACATGGTCGGTACCGAACGGAAGTTCGGCACGTCCATCAATGAGCGCTACACCGATCTGAAGCCGCAGTACGAGCAGATGGCCGCCCGCTGGACCGCGGCGCTGACCGCGGACATCGCGGCGTTCAACGCCGCGGCGACAAAGGCGGGAGCGGGGACCATTACAATCAAGTAGGTCGGGTTCGTCGGGTTCGTCAGGTTCGTCGGGTTCGAACCCGAGAACCTGACGAACCCGAGAACCCGACGAACCCGAGAACCCGACGAACCCGACCTAGTCCATATCGCGGAGTTCGTCGTTCAGTCTGGCTTCGTCCTCGGCCGAACCGGCGCCGGCACCCGCGAGCCCGCCGGGCTGGGCTGGCTCCCCCGACGCTCCTCTTGTGAATCGCCGAATCGCCAGCACGCCGAGTCCGGCACTGGCCAGCAAGACGACCAGCGGCAGCACGTACAGCGTCACATCGAAGCCGTCCGCAGACGGCGCGGCCAGAATCCGCTTGCCGTATTGGGCGACGTAGGCGTCCACGATCTGCTGCCGGGTTTCACCGGCCGCCAGCCTCGCGCGGACGTCGCGACGGACGTCGTCCGCCGCGGGCGACGCGTGGACGGACACCGGCTGACTGAAGCAGCAGGGCGCCACGAGCATCGCGTCAATCACGCGCGCGTCACGCTCGAGGTCCGGGGCCGCGGACTGACCCGCGACCGCGGGCCGGGATCCGGCCGCAGCCAGGGTGGCGACCAGCACGAGAAGCGGGAATCTCATGACCGTAGGATACGCCCGCGGGCTTGACTATTCAAGTACTCTATTGAATACTTGTCTTTATGAGTTCGCGCCGCCATCCCGAGACACGACAGCCGTTGTTCGACATGGTCGCCGGCATGGCCGGGACGCTGGGCTCGCCGGCGCGGCTGAAGATCCTCCACGTCCTGGCGCAGGCGCCCCGGTCGGTCGACGCCGTCGCCACCCTCACCGGTGAAACCGTCGCCAATGTCTCGCAGCATCTGCAGAAACTCCGCCGGGAGGGACTCCTGGTCTGCCGGAAGGACAAGCTCTCCCGCGTCTACCGGGTCGCCGATCCGGCGGTCGCGTTGCTGCTCGAGAGTCTGTTCGATCTGGCCGAGCGGGTCTCGCCGGTGTTTGCGGAGATGGACCGCGGCGTGGCCGGCGAGGATCGTCCGGTCGCCCTCCGGACCGTCGCCGGAGAGATCCGCGGGAAGAAAGCGGCGCTGCTCGACATCCGCGACGAGTACGAAGCGTCCCATTCGCCCATCGAGGGCGCGGTCCGCCTGCCGCTCGATGCACTGCCGCAGAAGGCTCGATCGCTCGCGAAGACGCGGACCTACTACGTGGTCTGCCGCGGGCGCGCGTGCGCGCGTGCCGCGCGGGGCGTGAAGATGCTGCGCGCGATGGGCTTCCGCGCCTACCGCCTGAAGGACAGTCCGGCGTCCGTGCGGGCCCAGGCGCTCTCGCTCGCCGCGTGAGGGCGGGCACCAGAGATTCGAACGAGGAGACAGCCGATGGATATGCGGATTCACTTCCCGGGCAACAAGAAGGTCAGCGCCGACTTCAAAGGGTTTTCGGTGTCAACCGACCAGCCGCAGGGCGCCGGCGGCAACGACAGCGCACCGACACCGTTCGATCTGTTTCTCGCGTCGCTCGGCACGTGCGCCGGCATCTACGCGCTGGGATTCTGCCAGGCGCGGGGCATTTCGACCGAAGGCCTCGAACTGACGCAGCATACGGACTGGGATCCGGCGAGTCATCTCGTGTCGAAGATCACGGTCGAGATCAAGACGCCGCCGGGTTTTCCGGAGAAGTACCGCGAGGGGATCGTGAAAGCGGCCAACCTGTGCACGGTGAAACGGCACCTGCACGCGCCGCCGCGGATTGAAGTCGTCACGTCCGCGGCCCAGGTGCCGCAGCCAGCCTGACGACGCGGCCTAAGCCGGCGCCAGCTACTTCCCTATCACCCACTCAACGCGCGACTCTGGTGTCGCGCCCGCTGGCATCGCGCCGGCCGATCGATCGAGATCCTTCCACGCGAGCGGACCGTGGACGCCCCACGGCCGGACCGTGACGCGGCCGGCGGCGGGATCCACGGTGACGACGACGAAGCTCTGAAAGAACGGCGCGGAGTTGTAGTCGAACATCGCCGACAGCCATTCGGCCGACGACGGCCAGGCGTTCAGTTCGCGCGTCCACCACCACGCCGGCCACTTCCAGAACGGCGTGAGCGTCTCGATCTTCTGGACCACCTCTCGCCGGCCCGGGTAGTAGGCCCACTCGTCGGTCACCGGCGTCTTGGGCCACGAGAGCGGCGCGCCGAAACTGAGGTACGCGCCGCCGCCGCCGTTCACCCAGTGGTGCACCGTCGCGCCGTCGCGCGTGCGCTCCGCGTAGTACTCCAGGTCGTGCGTGTCCCCCGCCATGACGAGGCGCACGTCGTACTGCCGGAACAGGTCGCGTATCTGCGTGAAGCCCTCGTCGCCGGTCGACGTATCGCGGCCGCCGGCGAAGAACGGGTGGCCCAGCACCGCCATCACCATCTTGCCGCGCGAGGCCTCGAGCGCGGCTGTCAGCCACGCCCACTCCTCCGGATCCACGGTCCGCAGCACGCCGGTATCAACAGCCAGCAGCGCGAAGGCGGGCGTTTGCACCTGGAAAAACGGCGCCTGCTGGAATCCGGTCGGCACGCCGTACTGGCGCCGCAGGAAGTCGGCGGTCTTGACGAAGCCGTCGAGCCGGGCATCGGTCGTGCTCGTCACGCCCTTGTCCGTGGCGATGCGCGCGCGCATCGCCGTGCGCGCCGCGGCCGGATCGAAGAACGTCGCCGCGAATCCCTCGAGCGCGTCGTACCAGTCATGGTTGCCGGGAATCGCATAGACGGGCTTGGTCACGCCTTTGAACGGCAGCCAGAACTTCGTCTCGTAGTCCTTGATCGCGCCCGTCGGATAGATCACGTCCGACGACAGCACCAGGAACCGCACGTCCTCGGGCTCCGACGCGCGAATCAACTGGTCGCGCAGGACATGCTGGCTGGCATCGCCCTCGCCCGTGTCGCCGATGACGATGAACGAGAACGGCTCGGCACCGTCCACGCCGGCCGGCGACACCGCGAATGCGCGGGCGCCGGGCGCGACCTGGCCGGCGTCCTTCACGGCGCGCACCATCGCTTCCCGCCACGTATCCGTGCGCGCGGCCGCCCACGAATCCCAGATGCCGGCGGCCCAGTTCTCGGTGTCGAAGTACCAGCTCATGCCCCAGACCGGCACGGACGCGACGAGCACGGCGGCGAGCGGCAGGCCGATCTGCAGCCCGCGCCCGAACGCGAACCGCATCGAGTAGCGAGCCGATCGCAGGCGGATCGACAGCCGCATGCGCGATTCGAGCCACCAGCGCACCGCGCGCTTCAACGGCGTCCGCACCGCCGATACGGGCTGGGTGTCCAGCACCCATTCCCAGCCGCGCCGGGCGAGGTCCATGGTCAGGCGCCTGACCAGCATCCGCAGCGGGATGATGACGAGGTAGGCCAACAGCAGCGCCGCCACCGCATCGCCCATCACGGCGATCAGCGGCGACAGGAGGCCCAGCGCCGACTGATCGAGCCCCATGCGGCTGATGTGAATCGCGAACAGGACGACCAGCAGGACCGCGATCCAGTTGCGATCCGCGGTGGTGCGATGCTCTTCCTCGCGCTGCAGCCGGGCGGCCGTCTCGGCCAGTCGATCGGGGCGATCGATGCCGATGTCGGCGATGACGCTCTCATCGACGTCCTGCCCGGAATAGACCGGCGCGGCGACGAGATTGATCGCCGTGCCCGACAGGCGCGTGCCCGCGGCGGCCGCAATCACCCAACTGAAGGCATAGCGGCCCAGGAGCAGCAGGCCGACGGTGACGCCGGCGTTGCCGAATGCGGCGGCCGCGGCGCGCCGCGGCGATTCGCGGCTCGAGACCTGCCGGATCGCGACGCGGGCGTATCGCAGCGCGTCGAGCGCGAACGGCGCGGCCACCACCAGCGTGACCGCCGTACTCGCGATCCACGCGGCGTTGAAGATCAGGGCGCCGAGCAGCAGCGTCAGTCCGGCGCCGAACCACGCGCCGCGCTGGCCTTCCGGCGTGCGGCGCCGGAATCCCTGAATGAGTTCAGCGGCCGCGCCGCCGAACAGCAGCAGACCGCCCGCGCGGCTCGGTTCGGGCGCCCAGATCGGCGTAAGCCACGCCGCGGCCGCGAGCACCCCGACAAACACCGCCAGCGCGGGCCATCGGCCGTCGGACGCCGTCGCTGGCTTGTCGGGGACCACAGGCACTGAGGAATAGTAGCTGAACGGGTCAACGGTCTGTCAGTTCACACGGAGACGCGGAGCGACGGAGGCGCGGAGGATCTTCTTTGGGGAGTGACCGCGTGATCCGCAGCCCCCAAGAAGAAGCTCCGCGCCTCCGTAGCCTCCGTGCCTCCGTGCGAACTGACGCGTTACTTCTTCGCCGGAGCGGCGGGCTTCCCCGTGATCTCGTCGGCGATCGCGCCGGCCTTGTAGACCTTGCGCAACGCTTCGACGATGCCGCGCGAATCGACGGACACGGCCCGGTTGATGTCCCCTTGATAGATGAAGTACCCCGGCAGCGACTGGATGTTGCCGTCGAAGATCAGGCCGACGACCTCACCCTTCTTGTTCACGACCGGCGAGCCGCTGTTGCCGCCGACGATGTCGTTGGTGGTGGCGAGGTTGAAGGGGGTCTTGGGATCGAGCGACGCTTTGGCCTCGGCCCAGCGCGGCGCCAGGTCGTACGGCGGCTGCGCCTGGTGCTGGTCGGAGCGTTCGTAGAGGCCGCCGACCACGGTGTACGGCGCGATGGTCTTGCCGTTCTCGACGTAGCTCTTCACCGTGCCGTAGGACAGGCGCAGCGTCCCCGTCGCGTCCGGATAGGCCTTGGCGCCGTCCACGGCGAACACGGCCTGGCCGATCTTGGGATACGTGGCCGACTGGACCGCCGTCACTTCCTTGTCGAACCGATCGGTGATCGGCTGGACGTCGGGCTCGAGCGAGCGCGCGAGCACGATCATCGGGTCGGTGGAGACGTCGATCGTCGCGCGGCCGCCGGCCACGAGCAGCGCGCGGATCTCGGGATCCGTGGCGATGCGCGTCGTGAGCAGTTCGGTGGCGCGCGCCTCCGGCGTCTTGCCGTTCAGGATGCGCTTGGTGATCGCGTGGTCCGGTCCGAGGTACTTCAGCATGAACGCGAGCGACTCGGTGAGGTTGATCTTCTCGCGCGCCATGTTGAGGGCCGCGCCTCCGCCCTGGCCGGCCGGCGCACCGCCGGGACCGCCGGGTCCGCCCGCACCGCCGCCGCGCCCGCCGCGGCCGCCCGCCGCCGGCGCCGGCGAGTAGGCGGCGCGCACCATCTGGCGCGCTTGCGAGAACAGCGTCGAGTTCAGACCGGCTGCGTTCACGATGAAGTTCCGCTCGGCGTCGATCTGCCGCGCGACCTCGATCGATTTCGCGATGACGTCCCATGCGTCGCCCAGTTCCGCCTGCTTCGCCGCGTTCTTCGAGAGTTCCGTCCGCAGCCGCTGTTCGGCCGCTTCCTTCGCGCTCATGACCGCCGGATCCTGCAGGCCCTTCAGCTGGCCGCGCTGCGACTTGAGGCTGTTCTGGATGCCGAAGAGGTCGCTCGTGCTCTGCCGTGCGTTTTCGGGGCTCAGCGCCATCCACTTCTGCGTGGCCGCCTCGCGCATCTCGTTGTTGCCGACCGCGAACGGCAGCGCGAGATCGCGGCGGTACTTGAGGTGCGCCACCGTGTTCAGCCGCTGCGTCGTTCCGGGATGGCCCGTCGTGAACACGAGCTCGCCTTCCTTGCTGCCGGCGACCGACCACTTGAGGTAATTCGGCGTCGCCGCGGGCTTGTCGTTCTCGTAGAGCCGGAACATGCCGACGTCGAGGCAGTAGCGCGGATACGTGAAGTTGTCGATGTCGCCGCCGTAGAAGCCGGTCTGGTATTCAGGGCCGAAGACGAGCCGCACGTCCGAATACACCTTATAGGTATAGAGGTTGTAGACGGCCCCGGCGTAGAGCGCCACGACCTGCTTCGACGTGCCCGGTTGCGCGCCGCCCTGGATCTGCTGGATCGCGTTCTGGCGCGCGGTCGTCGCGTCCTGCGGCGTCATGCCGGCCGTCATCGCGCCCAGCACCTTCGGCGTCACGTCCTCGATCGACTGCAGGACGCTCAGCGACATGTTGGGCACCTTGAGTTCCTCGGCGTTCGACTGCGCGATGAATCCGTTCTTGACCAGGTCCTTCTCCGGCGTGCTGAGGCGCTGCAGCGACGACAGCGCGATGTGGTGGTTCGTCAGCACCAGGCCGTTCGGCGACACGATCGAGCCGGTGCCGCCGCCGAAGCGCACGGTGGACAACTGCAGGTGGTTCAGCCACGCGTCGGTGACGTCGAAGCCGGTACTGCTTCTTGATGGCGGCTTTCGGGATGCTGTTGTAGGGCCAGAAGCCTTCTTCGGCTCGCGGCGACAGGCTGAAGGCGGCGGCGCAGAACGCCAGCGCCAGGAAGGGCACGAGGACACGCTTGGTTCTGATGGTCATCCCGCGAATGTAGCACGTACCCCGGAAGGCGGCGCAGGTGATATACCGCCCTCACCCGGACTCGCCACGCAGTCAAAAGTAGTGTACGTTGATGGGCGCTACCTAGGAGGTAGGCACATGCCTAGCACGCTCACTCGTGACACAGCCGGTTCCTCATACGTCAACGAAGTCCTCGCGCAAACCGTCGCCCGCAATCCCGCAGAACCCGAGTTCCACCAGGCCGTCAAGGAAGTGCTCGAGTCCCTGGCGCCCGTGTTCGATCGCCGGCCGGAATACCGATCCGCGCGCATTCTCGAGCGGATGGTGGAGCCGGAACGCGTCATCATGTTCCGCGTCCCGTGGCTCGACGACCACGGCCGCGTCCAGGTCAACCGCGGCTTCCGCATCGAGATGAACAGCGCGCTGGGCCCGTACAAGGGCGGCCTCCGCTTCCATCCGTCGGTCAACCTCGGCATCCTGAAGTTCCTCGCGTTCGAGCAGGTGCTCAAGAACTCGCTCACCACGCTCATGATGGGCGGCGGCAAGGGCGGCTCCGACTTCGATCCGAAGGGCAAGAGCGACAACGAAGTCATGCACTTCTGCCAGAGCTTCATGACCGAGCTCGCGCGCCACATCGGCCCGGACACCGACGTCCCGGCCGGCGACATCGGCGTGGGCGGCCGGGAAATCGGCTTCCTGTTCGGCCAGTACAAGCGCCTGCGCAACGAATTCACGGGCGTGCTGACCGGCAAGGGCCTCAACTGGGGCGGCTCGCTGATTCGCCCGGAAGCCACGGGCTACGGCGCGGTGTACTTCGCGGCCGAAATGCTGGCGACGCGCAAGGACTCGCTGGCGGGCAAGACCTGCCTCGTGTCCGGCAGCGGCAACGTCGCGCAGTACACGGTCGAGAAGCTGATCGACCTCGGCGCCAAGCCGGTGACGCTCTCCGACTCGAACGGCTTCATCTACGATGCGGCCGGCATCGACCGGGAGAAGCTCAAGTTCGTCTTCCAGCTCAAGAACGAGCGGCGCGGACGCATCCAGGAATACGCCGACAAGTTCAAGGGCGTCACCTACACGCCGATCGATCCGAAGGCGGACCACAACCCGCTCTGGGCCGTGAAGGCGCAGTGCGCGTTCCCGAGCGCGACCCAGAACGAAGTCAACGCCAAGGACGCGCAGAACCTCCTCAAGGGCGGCGTCTTCGTCGTCTCCGAGGGCGCGAACATGCCGACGACGCTGGATGGCGTGGGGCATTTCCTGGAGGCGAAGATTCTGTACGCGCCCGGCAAGGCCTCCAACGCCGGCGGCGTCTCGACGTCGGGCCTCGAAATGATGCAGAACAGCATGCGCATGAGCTGGACGCGCGAAGAAGTCGACGCGCGGCTGCACGGCATCATGAAGGCGATCCACAAGAACTGCTTCGACACCGCCGAAGCGTTCGGCACGCCTGGCAACTACGTCAACGGCGCCAACATCGCCGGCTTCCTCAAGGTCGCCGACGCCATGATGGACCAGGGCGTGGTGTAACACGCGCTTGACATTGATCGATTGATCTAGTGATCAATTGATCTATTTCGCACGCAGGCGGGCGGTGGCTTCGGCTGCCGCCCGCTTTTCTCTTTTGCACGGACCATCGACACACGCTTGAGACACAATAAGCGCGCATGACCGAGGTGCCCGTCGTCAATCGCTGGCTCGGGTCCGGGAGCCGGCTCCATGGCTTCCAGGATCTCGCGCGCTATCGCGTCCACGACATCCTGCTCGTCTCCAGCCTCTACGACGCGTTCATCCTGACCGAGGACGGCCAGCCCGCCGAGGGCGTGCTGGGCCGGTTCCTCAGCTTCGAGCCGCACAGTGCACCACGGTTGCGCCACGCGGGCACCGGCGCCGAGGCCCTGCGCCTGGCGAAGGCCGAAGGCCACTTCGATCTGGTGATCGCCGCCGTGCAGCTCGGCGACATGGGCGTGGTCGAACTCGTGCGGCGCCTGCGCGAGCAAGGCAGCACGGTGCCCGTGGTCGCGATGGCGTACGACGCCGCCGACCTGATTGGCCCGTCCGCGCCCCGCGACACCGACGGCATCGACCGCGTGTTCCTCTGGCAGGGCGACGTCGGCATCCTGCCGGCCATCGTGAAGTCCGTCGAAGACCGCCTGAACGTCGCCGCCGACACGGGCGAGATGGGCGTGCAGGCGATCATCCTGATCGAGGACAGCGTTCGCTACTACTCGTCCTTCCTGCCGGTGATCTACGCGGAACTGATGCGCCACGCGCAAACGCTGGTGCCGGAAGGCATCAACCTGTCCGACAAGCTGATGCGGCAGCAGGCGCGGCCGAAGATCCTGCTCTGCAGCACCTACGAGGAGGCGTGGGGCTACTTCACGCAGTACCAGGACGCGATCCTCGGCGTCATCGCGGACATCGAGTTCCCGAAGGACGGACACGTCTCGGCCGAAGCCGGGGTGGACTTCGCCCGCAAGGTGCGCGAGCGGCAGCCGGACATTCCGATCATGCTGCAGTCGAGCCTGCCGGAGAATGCCGCCCTGGCCGAAGCGGTGCCGGCGTCGTTCCTGCTCAAGGACTCCCCCACCCTGCTGCACGAACTGCAGCAGTTCATGGTCGAGCACTTCGGCTTCGGCGACTTCGTCTTCCGCCGGCCGGATGGGTCGGTGGTCGCCCGGGCCGGCGATCTCCGCACGCTGGAGGCGCGCCTGCGCACCGTGCCGGCCGAGTGCCTCGCCTACCACGGCGAGCGCAATCATTTTTCGAAGTGGCTGAAAGCGCGCACGGAGTTCGCCCTGGCGTATCGCCTGCGGCCGCGCAAGGTCTCCGACTTCCGGTCAATCGAGGACCTGCGCCACGACTTGATCGAAGCCATCCATGACTACCGCCGTCGCCGCACGCGCGGCATCGTCGCCGACTTCGATCGCGCGACGTTCGACCCCGAGTCGAGCTTCTGCCGCATCGGCAGCGGGTCGCTCGGCGGCAAGGGCCGGAGCCTCGCCTTTTTGAGCTTTCTGATCGAGGAATACGAGCTCGGATCGAAGTTCGGGTCGGTCGACGTCGGCGTGCCGCCGGCGGTCGTGCTCGGCACGGACGCATTCGACCGCGTGCTCGACGTGGGCGGCCTGCGCGCGGCAGCGCTGGCGTCCACCGACGACCGCGCGCTGCTGGACCGGTTCCGCGGCGCGGCGTTTCCGGAAGACGTGCGCGAAGGGCTCGCGGCCTATCTCGACGTCGCGCGGTATCCCCTGGCGGTCCGCTCGTCGAGCCTGCTCGAAGACTCGCCGTACCAGCCGTTCTCCGGCGTGTACGACACGGTGATGGTGTCGAACCGCGGAGACCTGGACACGAGGCTCGCGTACCTCATCGAGGCCATCAGGCGGGTGTACGCCTCGACGTTCAAGAGCCGGGTGAAGGCCTACCTGCACGGGTCGCCGTACCGCCACGAAGAAGAGAAGATGGCGGTCGTCATTCAGCGGGTGGCGGGCCGGCAGCGGGCGGACCGGTACTATCCCGATCTCGCCGGCGTCGCGCGGTCGCACAACTTCTACGCGGTGCCGCCGCTGACGCCCCGCGACGGCATTGCGGCCATCGGCCTCGGGCTCGGCGCCACCGTCGTCGGGGGCGAGGAGTGCTTCCGCTTCTCGCCGCGGTTCCCGCAGCACGTCATCCAGTTCTCGTCCGTGCGGGACGTGCTGCAGAACTCGCAGCGCACGTTCTATGCGCTCCGGATGGACGCCGCCGATCATCGGACGCCCGGGCCGAGCTTCGATCTGCACCAGTACGGCCTCGACGCGGCCGAGATCGACGGCGTGCTGGCCGCGGTGGGATCGACCTACTCTCCGGAGAACGACGCCATCTTCGACGGCATCTCGCGGCCGGGCGTGCGCCTGGTCAGCTTCGCGCCGATTCTCAAGCACGGCCTGTTCCCGCTCGCCGAGATCCTGACCGAGGTGCTGGCGGTCAGCGAGCAGGGCGTCGGCGGACCGGTCGAAATGGAGTTCGCGGCGAACCTGCGGCGATCGCACGCACGCGCCGGAATTCGCGCTGCTCCAGGTCCGGCCGCTTTCCTTCTCGCGCGAAACAGCGGAACTGGATCTCGACGTGGAGGATCCGGCCTCGATCCTCTGCGAGAGCGACGCCGTCCTCGGCCACGGCCGTCTCGACGATCTCCGGGACATCGTGGTGCTCGATTCGGCGCGCTTCGGCGCGACGCGCGCCGTTGAAATCGCGACGGAGATCGGCCGCGTCAATACCGACCTGGTCGCCGCGGGCACGCCCTACCTCCTCGTGGTGGTGGGCCGACTCGGGTCGAGCGAACCGACGCTCGGCGTGCCGGTGGTCTGGGACCAGATCGCGGGCGCGCGCGCCATCATCGAGGCCGGCTTCCATGACTTCAAGGTCACGCCGTCGCAGGGCTCGCACTTCTTCCAGCACCTCATGACGTTCCGCGTCGGCTATTTCACCGTCAACCCCGAAGTCGGCGAAGGCACCGTCGACTGGGCCTGGCTGGCCGCCCAGCCGGCCGTGAGCGAACACGCAAACGTGCGCCACATCAGACTCCGCGCGCCGCTGAGCGTGCGGATGAACGGCAAGGACCATCGCGGCGTGGTCGTGAAACCGGCGATTTGACGACTAGCAATATATTGCCAGCTGCAAGACAACCCGCGTGCTAAACTCCGAGGCGCGGGCGACCCGATCCGTGGATCGTCCTCGCCCCGAGAGCGTCATTGGTACCCATGCCGCGCCTGCACGTCCGCAGCCTCTACCTCAAAGTCGTCATCCCCATCGTCGCGCTGGTGCTGGCGGGGATGGCCCTGGTGTCGCTCTTCGCGATGCGGGCCATGGGCGAGAGCGTGAAGCTGGTCGCCGAGCAACGCGCACACTACGGGCTGGCGTACGTCCGGAGCACGGTCGACGACGTCGGGAACCGGGACATGGTCGATCGCGACCACATGCAGACCTCGCTCGAACGCCTCAATCTGAGCCCGGACGTGGAGGTGGCCCGCATCCTGTCCACGTCCGGCAAGGTGCTGTATTCCTCGAAGCCGTCCGAGATCGGGCAGATCATGGCGATCCACCCGCCGGAGTCCGGCGCGACAGACCGCGGCGACGGACTGCAGATCGTGGCGAGCCGGTCCGACGTGCTCCATGCGTCCGGCCAGATCCTCAATCAGCCGCGCTGCTCGAAATGTCACGCGCCCGATCGGAAGGTGCTGGGCTTCGTGGACATCGAGATCAGTCTGTCGCGGCAGAGCGCCGGGATGCGGACCTGGGGCGAGATGGCCACCGTGATCGCCATTGCGCAGTTCACGATCATCGGAACGGGAGTCGTCCTGATTCTCGGTCTCGTGGTCGTCCGGCCCATCCAGCGCTTGTCCGCGAGCATGGGCCAGGTGCAGCACGGCAACCTGGAGGTGAACGCCGTCCCGTCAGGCACCACCGAGATCGACGGTCTGGTCGCCGGATTCAACGACATGGTCGCCAGGCTTCGCCGGGCGCGTCAGGTTGAGGAGGACACCCAGCGCGGTCACCTGACCCGCGTGGAGCAACTGGCCACACTTGGCGAGATGGCGGCCAGCCTCGCCCACGAGATTCGCAACCCCCTGTCCGGCACCAAAGCCGCCATCGACGTGCTGGCCGGCGCGGAGACCGCGGAGGAGCCGCGACGCATTCTGCGTCAGGTGTCGGAGGAACTCGGCCGCGTCGATGGCGTCGTCCGGCAGTTGCTCAGCTTCGCCAAGCCCAAGGCGCCGGTACTCGCCAGGGTCGACCTGGGGCGACTGCTCGATGACGCCGTCATGCTCTCGGGACCGAGGGCCACCGCGCAAGGTGCGACCCTGGAGGTCCAGCGCCGCGCCGAGCCCCACGACGTGCTGGCCGACGCCGACATGGTGCTGCAAGTGATCGTGAATCTGATCATCAACGCCCTCCAGGCCGTCGAGGGCCTGGCCGACGCCACGGTCGTCCTCTCGACCTCCGTCCGCGACGGGCAGGCCGCGTGCAGCGTTCGGGACAACGGGCCCGGCGTCCCCGCCGGACGGGCCGTGGCGATCTTCCGGCCGTTCGTGACGACGAAGCCCCGCGGAACGGGCCTCGGTCTGGCCACGAGCCGCCGGCTCATCGAACTGCAGGGAGGCCGCCTCTGGCTCGAAAACCCGGAAGAGCCCGGCGCCTGCTTTACGTTCACCCTGCCGGTGTTTGCCCGGCACGAACAGGCCCGGGCCTGACCCTATGGCGCGCGACCGCATCCTCGTCGTCGATGATGATCCACTCCAGCGGTGGGCGATGGGCAAGCACCTCACCGCCTGGAACTACGAGGTCATCGAAGCCGCCGACGGCCACTCTGGCCTCGAGGCATTCACGAGCCACCTGCCCGACCTCGTGCTACTCGACCTGCAACTGCCCGACCAGACCGGCGTGGACGTGCTGCGGCAGATCCGCGCCATCGATCCGCAGGCCGTCGTGATCATGGTGACCGCTCACGGAGGCGTCCACGAGGCGGTTGCCGCCTTCAAGCTGGGCGTGTTCGACTATCTGTCGAAGCCCCTCGACTTCGACGCGCTGGGCGTCACGCTACGGTACGGTCTCGAGGCTCGTCACCTGCGCACCGAAGTGGAGCGCCTGCGGGCGGTCGAACGCGCGCCCGCGGACACGACGATTGTCGGCAGCTCGCCGGCGATCCGGAGCAGCGTGGCGATGCTGGGCAAGTTGGCCGCGAGCGGCGCCAGCGCCGTGCTGCTGACGGGCGAGAGCGGCACCGGCAAGGACCTCGTCGCGAAGGCGCTGCACTATCAGAGTCCGCGGGCGAGTGGCCCGTTTGTCGCGGTCAACTGCTCCGCCATCCCCGACACCCTCATGGAATCGGAGCTCTTCGGCCACGAGAAGGGCGCGTTTACGGACGCGCGGGCCCTGAAGAAAGGCCTCTTCGAACTCGCCGATGGGGGCACGCTGTACCTCGACGAAATCGGGGAGCTGAAGATGTCGCTCCAGCCCAAGATGCTCCGCGCGCTCGAGACGCTCACCTTCCGGAGAGTCGGCAGCGTGCGCGACATTACCGTGGACCTGCGCGTCGTGGCCGCCACGAACCGCAATCTGGACGCCGCCGTCCAGCAGGGCGAATTTCGACCGGACTTGCTCTACCGATTGCGCGTGTTCGAAATGACGATGCCCCCCCTGCGCGAGCGCCGCGAGGACATCCCGCTCCTGGTGCAGCATTTCCTCGGTCAGTTTGCGCTCAAATTCCGCAAGCCCGGCATGAGGATCTCCGACGCCGCCATGGACGCAATGACCCGGTACGACTGGCCCGGCAACGTGCGCGAACTGAAGAACGCGATCGAACGCGCGGTGATCCTGGAGGACGGCAACGAGCTCAGGACCGAGCTACCTGCCCATCCAGTTGACGCGCGCACCGGCGGCGGCGCCTGCCAGCGAGTCATCGGGCGAGTTCACCCTGCCGCAGGGCGGAGTGTCTCTGGAGCGCGTGGAGGAATCCCTCGTGCGGCAGGCCATGGCGATGGCGAGCGGCAACCAGACGCGCGCGGCGCACTTGCTCGACATCTCCCGCGATGCCCTTCGCTACAAGCTCAAGAAGTTCGGGATCGAGTCGTGAGGTGCGCAGTGTCACCCACCGGTGCGCCATTTGCCACGGCCAAGGGCGTGCCGGGCCGCAGCCATTCCGGCAGGCCTTTGATAATGAGCAGTTTATTACTTGGCAAGTCGGGCACGGCACTTGAATACAGTAGCGGGCTCAACAGGTTGACCCGTTGCATACCTATGGCAGCCAGGGAATCGCTCGCACTCGTCCTGGAAGACACCGAGCTCGGACGCTGGGCGCTCAGGCGGGCGCTCGAGGCCGAAGGGTTCCAGGTGGAGGCGGTGGCCACCTGGGCCGAAGCCTCAGCGTGCCTGCTCAAGGAGCGGTTTTCACTGGCGCTCGTGTCAGTCTCCTCGATTCTCGAGAACGTCGCCGGCATCGTGGCGGACATCAGCCAGGACCACCCGGACACGCACCTGATCCTGCTGGCCGACCAGGACAGCATCGGCGAACTGCGGCCCATGTGTGGGCCGGGGGCCGACATCCTGGCG
This sequence comes from uncultured Acidobacteriota bacterium, assembly GCA_963751445.1. Lineage (GTDB taxonomy): Bacteria > Acidobacteriota > Vicinamibacteria > Vicinamibacterales > SCN-69-37 > DASUGC01. Next base: position 1,093,843 of record CAVVUL010000011.1, read on the forward strand.
AAGCCACTCGATCTCGAAGAAGTCGCCCACGTCGCGCTCTCGCGCTCGGGGCCCGCGTGAAGGCCCTGCGTGTCGCGGTGGTCGTCTGTGCGCTGGCCATCGGTGCGACCGCGCTCTTCGCCCAGGGCCAGGCGACCTACCTGTACACCCTGGCCAGCTTCGCCGGGCCACTTGGCTACGACGGCGTCCGGGTCAGTGTGGACCAGGCGACGGAGGAAACCTTCGTCATTTACCAGAACCTGGTCCACATCTTCAATGCCAGCGGGATGGAAGTGTTCAGCTTCGGCGATGACCTCGACCTGGGTCAGATCGTCGACGCGGCCGCGGATCGCAATGGGGACATCATCCTGCTCTCTTACAAGGACTCCCGATCCATCGTGACGCGATGCAATTTCAGGGGCGTGCCGATCGGCCCCATGGAATTCACGAACCTCCCTGCCGGGCTGACCTTCAGCGCAAACCGGATGATCTATCGCGACGGCCTCTTCTACTTTGCCTCCCTGGCGGCCTCGCGCGTGATCATCACCGATGCCAACGGCGGATTTCGATCGCACATTGAGTTCCTTCCCCTGCTGGAACCCAGCGAGCGGCAGGACGGTGTCGAGTCGGTCGGGTTCACCGTCGATCAGGGCGGCAATATATTTCTCACCATGCCGGCCCTGTTCAGGGTCTTCAAGCGCTCGCCGGACGGGCAACTAACCTCGTTCGGCAGGTCGGGTTCAGCGCCGGGGCGATTCGGCATCCTGGCCGGCGTCGCCGCCGACAGCCAGGGCAACCTGTTCGTGGCCGACAAGCTGAAGTGCGTCGTCATGGTGTTCGACAAGGACTTCAACTTCCTCACCGAATTCGGGTACCGCGGACCCAGGCCGGAGAACCTCATCGTCCCGGACGACGTCGCGGTTGACCGGCGGGACCGGGTCTATGTGTCCCAGGCGCGCAGACGCGGCGTCAGCGTGTTTGCGCTCAATCCACGCTGAACACCAGACGCCCAGGAATCCGGGTGCGCCATTTGACCCGGCCTGGGGGTTCTCACCCACTCCAGAGGCCTTTCGGTCCTGTAAGCGGCGAAAATCAGCAGTCCGTAAGTATCTACGAAATAAAGATTTTTCTCAATTCTGGATCCTGAGACCGATTGGATCCTGAATTGCACAACGCAGGTCTCAGTTCGAGAAGGTTCTTTGGCTGTTTGTCCGTCACGGAGGTAAGGGATGCGATCGAAATCGATAGGAATTGGCATTACGTTTTTGGCGGCGGCCGCCATTTGGGTGTTCGCCGGCAGCAGCACCACGCAGGCATTCCACTCGGGCGGCGCGGCCGAGTGTGGCGGCTGCCACAGCATGCACAACCCGAAGGCAGGCGGTTCGTTCCTCCTGATTGGGACGGACCCGAGTTCCACCTGCCTCAGTTGCCACTCGAACGCGGCCGACACGGGTCCATCCTCGTATCACATCGCCACGCTTGACGTGAGTCTGGGCGCCGGGAAGGCTCCCCTTCACAGAACGCCGGGTGGAGACTTCGGCTGGCTCCGGAAGACCTACACCGGCGTGATCCGGAACACGCCCTTCACCGAGTTTGGCCAGACCCACGGTCATAACATTGTCGCGGTTGATACCGTCTTCGCGGCCGATACGGACAACACCACCGCGCCCGGCGGGACGTTCCCGTCAACCCAGCTTGGATGCACCAGCTGCCACGACCCGCACGGCCGTGTCCGTCGCCTGTCGAACGGCACCTATTCAACCCCTGGCGTTTTGGGTCAGGCTGCCGGTCCGGTCATCGGTTCCGGCTCTTACGCCACCAGCGCGACCCCGGCGGCTGGCCAGTCGGTTGGCGCCTATCGCCTCCTCCGCGGCATGAACGACAGCACGGGTTACGGCACATTCGCCGGCGTGGCGATCGCCGTGGCCCCGGGCACCTATAACCGCGCCGAGTCCTCGACGCAGACCCGGGTGGCCTATGGATCCCAGGGCAGCAACACGTGGGGCAACTGGTGCGCGACGTGCCACCCGGACATGCACTCCAGCAACGAATACGGTGCACCCGATTGATCAGGGCCTCGGCTCGAACGTCGCCAACATCTACAACGCGTACAAGATGTCCGGCGATCTCGACGGGCGTGATTGGCAGTTCCTATACCTCCCTCGTGCCGTTCGCCGAGAACACGGGCGACATCGCGACGCTTCAGTCGCACGCGAAGAATGACGATTCGTACCTGAACGGCCCAGGCTCCAGTGACAAGGTCATGTGCCTGTCATGCCACCGGGCGCATGCGTCTGGCTGGCCGGAGGCGCTGCGGTGGAACATGGAAGGCGAGTTCATCATCTACAACAGCCTGTTCCCGGGGACCGACACGACCCCGACCGTGCCGCAGTTCGCCCGCGGCCGTCTCGGCGCCGAGACCCAGGCGGCCTACTACGACCGTCCGGTGACCAAATTCGCGAGCTACCAGCGCGTGCTCTGCAACAAGTGCCACGCGAAGGACTAGTGACGATCGACGACCTGTAGATTGGCGGTCGGGAAAGGGCTGGCTCCCCCCAGCCCTTTCTTTTTCTGCATGTGGTTTCTCCTCGCGGTGCCCCTTGGAATTGGTAAAAATCACCCGCCGACGCGGAGAATTTCCGCCGCGCGACCGGGGCCCAGGCCGGCGCCTCGGCGATTTGCCGCGACTGGACGCGCGAAATCGACCATGCCGCCGCTAGCCGGTCTGGCAACCCATTTGCGTGAATCAGCAAGGTCTTGTGTCTTCTGCCCGCCTGACTCTCCTCGTCGCCTGTCTCCTGGCCCCCGCCTTGGCCGGCGCAGCTGACGGCGGGGTCCAGCTCTACCTGCAGCCGCTTCCGCCGGAGGCGGCCAAACTGACATTCGCCATTGCCTCGGTGTCGGCAGTCTCCGCCAGTGGCTCGGAATACCCGCTCACATTGAATTTGAAGGTCGTGGGACCGGCGGAGGCCAGCCGTCAACGGCTTCTGGCTGCCGGCCACCTCCCGGTCGGCCGCTACGTGGGATTCCTGTTCAAGGTCACGCGCGCCACCCTCAAGAACGACCGCGGAGACGTCGCGCTGGTCGTGCCGGACACGCCAGCCCGGCTCGACTTCCCGTTCTCCGTCGTCAGTGAACGGACTCCGCTGTTCTGGCTGATGCTCAAGTACCAGGACTCCGTGTCGGCAGGAGGCGACTTCAGTCCCGTCTTCTTTGCGCTGACGCCGCCCAGGCCCATTGCCGACCACTCCGGATTCGTGACCAACTCGGGGTCGAATACGGTCACGGTCTTCGACAAGAGCCTGGCCCAAGCGGTTGCCGTGATCGACACGTGCGCGGGCCCGGCCGGAATGGCCCTCGACCAGCCACGCCGGCGCGTCTACGTGGCCTGCTCGAAGGATGACGAAATCCAGTCGATTGACGTGGCCACGGGCGACATCATCGAGCGTGTCCGCCTGTCTCCCGGCGACCAGCCGCGCGAACTCGCGCTGACCCCCGACGGCGCCACGCTCGTGTCGGCCAACCCCGGCTCGAACAGCATCACGTTCTTCGACGCGGTGTCGCTCAACCGGCAGGAACGAATCAACGTCGGCGGCGGCCCCAATTCGATCCTCATCAACTCAACTGGCAAGCGAGCGTTCGTCTTCAACACGCTCTCCAGTTCGATTTCGATCATCGACCTCGCGAGCCGCAGCCTCGCGGCGACGTTATCGATGGACTCGGCGCCACTGCGCGGGCAGTTCAACAGCAGCGGGAACCGGCTCTACGTGATTCACGAGCGTTCGCCGTACCTGACCGTCATCGACCCGCAGCAACTGACGATCGTCACGCGGGTACGGCTGGGAACCGCGGCGGGGGCGATCGCGGTCGACAGCGTGAGAGGCCTCGTCTGTCTCGGCGGCCGCAGCGACGCGGCGGTCGAATTCTACGACCCCAATGCGTTGATGCCGCTGTACTCCATGAGGGTTCGCGCCGGCGTCTCGCACATGATGATCGATCCCACGGACAACCGGTTGTACATCGTGAACCGGGACACCCGGACGGTGGTCGTCGGCCGCCTCGCCGACCGGAAAGTCGCGTCTGAAATCGATGTCGGCGACGGGGCGTACTGGGTCGCGGTCATGGGAGAGAAGTAGGTGCGGCGCCGCGTTGCCGCTGTCGCGTTCCTCGTGACGGGGTGGCTGGCCCTCCTCGCCGATCCCGCGTCGGCTCAGGAGGGCATCTTCACTGGCCTGCAGTTGGGTGTGGAGTCCGTGTTCAGCCACTTCTCCTCGAACATTACGTTTGCGTCCGGCGCGGGCACGCGGACGGAGACGACGAACATCTATCCGCGATTCACGGTGAATCTGAACACCGCGCTCTTCCCCAATCTCAGACTGAATGCCGGCGGCACGTTCGAACTCAACATGCTCTCCACCCGCACCGGGCCGTTCACGACGGACTCGACGCTCACGAACAACCGGCCGTTCGTCCTTCTGCGTTCGACCAATCCGGTGCTCTCTCCCGGGTTCGGGTATTTCAGGCGGGTGGCCCGCGACAGGACGGCTGGTCTGTCGAACGTCAAGCTCGTCAACGACGAATACGACGCCTACCTGGGCTGGAAGCCGGAGGGAGGGCCTCGGTCGGATTTCCAGTTTGTCCGGACGCACACGTTCGACGGCGAACAGGTGGCTCAGGACGTCACCAAGGACTTCGGCTCGCTGGTGTCTTCGTACGCCTACCGGAACCTGGGCGTGTATTATCGCGGCTCTTATCTGAACACGGACGACCAGATTGCGCGCCTCGAAACGCGTCAATCGACCCACGCCGCGCGGGGGGACTACTCGCAGTCGTTCATCCAGAAGCGCCTGCTCTGGAACGTCACCTATAACGTCAACCATCATGGTGTCACGACGATTGCGCGCGGCGCCGGAGGCGAGGTGGCGCTCCCTGTGACGCCGTTTGCCGGCCTGGCGGCGATCAGTGACACGCCGGTGACGGCGAGGCTCACGCAGAACCCGCAGCTCGTCGACGGGAATCTCACGGCGGGCGCCGGCATCAATCTCGGCCTGGCGGCGACGCCGGCGGACGCGCAATTGAGGAACATCGGCCTCGACCTGCTCACGCCAACAGCCGTCAACCGGTTCCTGATCTGGGTCGACCGCGAGCTGCCCATCGAGGTCTCCAATGCCTTCTCGTGGGAGATCTACAGCAGCCCGGACAACGTGATCTGGAAACGCGAAACCACCGTGCCGGTGGCGCCGTTCGGCGCGTTCGAGAACCGGTTCGAAATCGATTTTCCCGACATCACGGCCCGGTACATCAAGGTCGTCACGCGGCCGCTCTCGGCCGTCGTGCCGGATTCGTCGAACTTCCGGGACATTCTCGTCACGGAGATGCAGGCCTTCCTCCGACGACCGGCGGAACAGGTCAAGGGCACGCTGGCCCAGGACACCTACCTGCTCAATACCGACGTGAGAATGCGCCTGCTCGACACCCCGTCGCTGTACTACGAAGGCTACTACCTGTCCAAACGGACCAACGGGTTCAACCCGTCCACCGACACGCTGTCCAACGGCCTGTCGGTGAACCAGACGTTCGGGCGCATCTACTCCGCCTATGGGAGGTTCGCGCGAGAGCAAGGCAACGAAGCGGATGGCTACCGGGTCGCCAACGTGACCAACGCGACCTTTACGATCGATCCCATTCCGACGTTCCAGAGCGCGTTCTTGTACTCCGGCCAGGACGAGACTATTGCCGGCCTGCCGAGGACTCGCAGGGGGTTGTTCATCCAGAACTCGGCGCGGCCCTATCGCGGCGTTGACGTGCTGTTCGGCGTCGGCTGGACGTCCTCAACCCAGGAAACCGGCGAGATCTCGCGCGACCGGCTCATCAACCTGAGCGCCACGCTCACCCCGCGGGAACACGTCAGCCTGACATTGAACTACGACGCCCGGACGACGGACCGTTCGGGCACCTTCGTTGGCAATTCCCAGACCACGGAGCACCGGTCCTACGCGGCTCTTGCGGTCGACCCGATTCGGACGCTGCACCTGGTCCTGGGCGGGGAAGTCATTGCCGCCACGGGCCAGGCCACGAGAACGACGCTCGACATCGGCACGTCCTGGTCGCCGTTCCCGGACGGCACATTGCAGTTCATTTTCGCCTACAACGAAGCGCTCCGAGCCTTGGAATTCGGCAAGGACCGGAACACCCTCGGTGCCGTGCGATGGAACGTGTCGCGTCAGTCGTACGTGGACGTGTCGTTCCAGCGGACCCGGAGTGCGACGACGTTTCAGACGACCGAATCGAGAATTATCACCGCGCGAGTGAGGTTTTTTCTGTGATGGATTGCGAGGCAAACGCATGAGAAGAGTGCTTGGAGTAGTGGCCCTCGCCCTGTGGGGGCTCGCGATCGGCGCGTCGGGCGCCACGGCGCAGGTAACGGACGTCTTCAGAGATTCACGAATGGACTTTGGCAGCATCAAGACGGTCGCTGTCCTGCCGTTCGCCAATCTGGCCAGGGATCAGGTGGTGGCCGAGCGCGTGCGCGACGTGTTCATCAGTCGCCTGATGGCCACGCAAGCGGTTTATGTCCTTCCGATCGGCGAGGTCGCTCGCGGGATCACGAAGACGGAGGTCCAGACTCCCCCGTCGCCGACACCCGACGAAGTCATCAAGCTGGGCGCCCTGCTCAAGGTCGATGCCGTGATCGCCGGTGTCGTCCGGGAATACGGAGAAGTGCGGTCCGGCACGAGCGCGGCGAACATCATCTCCATGAGCATCCAGGTCATCGAGACGGGCACCGGCCGGGTCGTGTGGAGCGCGTCATCCACCAAGGGTGGAATCAGCTTCTGGAACCGCCTGATTGGCGGAGGCGGTCAGCCTCTGAACCGGGTGACGGAAGAGGCCGTGGATGCGCTCTTCGAGAAGCTGCTGAGCCCCGCCCGAAAGGAATAGCCGTGCTTGTGGGCCTGATCTACCTGCTGTTCTTTCTGTCCGGCGCGGCTGCGCTCGTGTACCAGGTGGTGTGGGTCCGCTCCCTCACCCTGGTCTTCGGCGGGTCAGCCCTGGCAGGAACAGCAGTCCTTTCAGTCTTCATGGGCGGGCTGGCCCTCGGCAGCTACGTCGTCGGCAGGCGTGTGGATCGGGTGGTGAAACCGCTTCGGCTCTACGGTCTCCTCCAGCTCGGGATCGCGCCATCGGCTCTCGTGTTCGCCGGCTTGATGAAGCTCTACCCCTCGATCTACGGAACGCTCGCCCGCGGGCGGGATGACGCCACGCTCTATCTCACGTTCGTCGGAATCCTGTTCTCGGTCGTCGCCCTCATTGTCCCGACGATGCTGATGGGTGGAACGCTGCCGGTGCTCTCGCGCGTCGTCTCCCGCCGACCGGAGAACCTGCGCAACCACCTTTCTTTCCTCTACGCGGTCAATACCCTGGGCGCCGTCACCGGGGCGCTGCTGGCGGGCTTCGTGTTGCTGCGGCTGTACTCCGTCAGCACCACGCTCTACTTGGCTGTTGCCACGAACGTGCTGATCGGCTTCGTCAGCCTCGCGCTGCAGAAGAGGATTGACGGCGCCACCGCCCAGCAGGACGTTGTTGCGGCCCAGGAGGCGGCTGGAGCCCCGGCCGGTCCCGTCACATGGATCCTCTGGGCGATCGGACTCGGCGGATTCTGCACGCTGGGCTACGAAGTGCTCTGGACCCGCATTTTCACCGTGGCCGTCGGCGCCAGCGTCTACGGTTTCACGATCATCCTGGCCGCGTTTCTGACGGCGATTGCTCTGGGCAGCGCGACCTACGGGATCTGGGTGAAGATCTTCGGAAAGGCGGTCCCAAGCCCACGGCGCGTCGTCGTCTGGTTCGGGATCACGCAGGTGATCGTCGGGATCACCGCCCTTGTGGTCACGGTGTACTTCCGTGACATGCCGGCCAACGCCGTCCGGCTCCAGAACTACTTCCTCGGCACCGGGATCGCGCCGTTTCAGGCGAGGGCCTGGGCCAGTTTCACACTCGCCTTTCTGTACGTGCTGGTCCCCGCAGGCTTCATGGGCGTCGCGTTTCCGCTCGCTGGCGAGGCGCTCGCCAGGGACCGGAAGGCGACCGGCCGGGCCGTGGGAGACCTCCTCGCGGCCAACACGGTGGGCGCCATCCTGGGAGTTGCGGGCAGCGGACTGCTGATGATTCGCGTCTTCGGTATCGAGAGATCGCTCCAGATCCTGACGCTGATGAACATCGGCCTGGGGCTGTTCGTGCTCGCGAGCCTTCGCAAGCCGAGATGGCTGCCCGCACTGGCCGCGACCTCCACCGTTGCCGTTGTCGCGATCCTGGCGCTGAATCCCGAAGTGGCGAGACTCTGGGACCGCAAGCACTTCGCCATCTTCCGGAGCAACCAGCCCGAGGCGTTCAGCACGCCAGAAATGGTCCAGGAAGCCATGGACAACACGGACGTCCTCTACTACGCGGAGGGCGCCGAGGCGATTGTCAGCGTGATCCGGGTCAAGGGCGGCGAGCAGGCCTTCCTCTCCGACGGCAGGGTTGAAGCGTCCGCTGACGTGCCGGCGCAGCAGGTCCAGTTCACGCTGGGACATCTGCCGATGCTCCTCGCCCGGAATCCGAAGGACGTCCTCGTCATCGGAATGGGCAGCGGCATGACGGCAGGAGCGGCCGCCGTTCACCCCGGCGTCGCGCAGCTCACGCTCGTCGAAGTCGCGCCGCAGGTGCTCGGCGTCGCCAGGACCTTCGACGCCTACAACCACCATGTCCTGGACAATCCGAAGGTCAGGATCGTCGTCAACGACGGACGAAGCTTCTTGGCAGCCACGAACCAGATGTTCGACGTCATCACGGCGAACCCGGTTCATCCCTGGTTCAAGAGCGCGGGCTCGCTGTACGCGAGTGAGCATTTCGCGCTCGCCGCGAAACACCTGCGGCCCGGCGGCGTGATCGCCCAGTGGCTCCCGATCTACGAGCTGACTCCGGAGAATCTCGCATCGGTCGTCAAGACGTTTCAGCAGCATTTCCCGCACGCGCTGTTGTGGCTGACCCACTCCGATGCGGTGCTCGTCGGCAGTAATGCCGCGTTCGTCATCGACGAAGCGGAACTCGAACGCCGGATCGCGGAACCGACCGTCGCTGGCGATCTGAAGGCCGTGGCGATGGGATCGGCCACCGATCTGCTGAGCTATTTCGTGATGGGCACGGAGGGCATGAAGCGCTTCGCGCAGAACGGCACCCTGAACACCGACGACCGTCCGTACCTCGAATACTCGGTGCCCTTCTCCATCGCGGCGCCAACGGTGATGGCCGCCAACGTCGAGGCCCTCGCGACCAATCGCGAGACCATCCTCCCCTACGTGAATCCGGCCGCAGACGAAGCGGGGCGTCAAGCGCAGCAAGAGCGATGGGGCCTCCACGTGACCGCCGGCAGAATGGGCGACCAGGCTCTCTCGCTGTTCCTCGGACGAAGCCCGACCGACCCTGATTTCACGCTCGCGCTGCGCCGGCTGACCCTTGAATATCCGACGTACGCCCCGGGGAGGGCCTTGTGGACGGCGTACGAGAAGGCGTTGGCGCTGGAGCCGCGGCTGCTCGAGCAGGCCACCCTGCAATTGCTGAGCGAGAGCGGCGCGCCCGTGGTGGTCCAGATCTCCGCAGTCCTCGTCCCCGTGAGCACAAGCCGCGCCTCGATCATGTTCGTGGATAACCGCGCCAGGACCGTCTATGGACAGGTGTACATGGACGAATATGCCCGTGACGACCGCGCCGACCGGTTTGCGGCCGACGTGATGGCGGCCGTCCGCGCGGCCTACGAGAGACTCGCGGCGGCCGCCCGGGAGCAGAAGGCCACCTTGCCGTCGGCGCCCGCGACACTGCAGGGCATCAAGGCCATCATCGACTCGAAGGTGAAGCGTGTTCAGTCAGGGTCCTAGCCGTCTCCGGCCCGTCGTCGGGGTGGCGCTGCTCGCGCTCCTGGGCAGCTCTGGGATGCAGCGGGCGTCCGCCCGCGAGCGGATCGCCGCCGTGGCGGTGTTTCCCGTCGAGAACCTGAGCTCGGGCAGCATTCCCGGAGCGCAAATCAAGCAGTCCCTGATTGACAAGTTCTCGGCCGAAGGCGTCCGCATCCTGGGTGACGACGCGCTCGAGGCATTCATGGCGCGCCATCGCATCCGGTACGGCGCAGGCGTCGACGCCGCCACCGCCCAGCTGCTTCGGCAGGAAACCGGCGTCGATGGCATCGTGATTGCCTCGGTCGAGCTCTCGAGCTCCGCCGTGCCGCCGAAAGTCGCGTTGTTCGTGAGGCTCGTGTCGATTGCGACGACTCCGGTCGTGGTCTGGGCCGACGATACCGGCATGTCTGGAGACGATGCGCCGGGCTTGTTTGAACTGGGCCTCGTCAACGATTACGAGCTGCTCCAGGCACGTGCGTTCGATCGCCTCGGCCGATCGCTCGCCGCCTACCTTGGGACGGGTCAGACCGGCGCAGACCCGAAGCCCGCGTCGAAGTTCCGACCGAAGGCGTTCCGACGAACGCTCAGCCTCGAGCCCGGCCGGTCATACTCCGTTGCCGTCGTGCCCTTCTTCAATCTGAGCGCCCGGCGAAATGCCGGAGAGATCCTGGCCTTGCATTTCATCAGGCATCTGTCCAGCTTCCATGAGTTCCGCATCGTCGATACCGGCGTGACCCGACAGCAACTCCTTGACGCCAGAATCATCATGGATGGCGGCCTGTCCATCAGCGACGCCGAGACGGTGGCGGCGCTCATCGAAGCGGACTTCGTGCTGGCGGGACGAGTGCTTCGTTACGAGGACTACGAGGGGCTTGCGGGCAAGACCGGGGTGGAGTTCTCGACCGCATTGATTGAGAAGAAGAGTCGCAAGGTTGTGTGGAGTTCGAATAGCTACAACCTGGGCAGCGATGGCATGGGCCTTTTCGAGCATGGAGCTTCGAGGACGGCGCACGCCGTGGCTGCGCAGATGGTGAGGCTGACGACCGAGTTGATCGCCGGCCGCGAGCGTTGAAGACGAGCGTTGAAGACAGGAGCGACACCGGGTCGCTCGGAAGGACTTATGCGATATCAGGTTCTCGTCGTGACTGGCCTCCTGGTCGTGTCGATGCAGGCCCAGGCGTTCCTCGGTGGCGCGGCTCAGTCCGCCCTCCCCTTGAAGAACGGCCGCCCGGCCGTCGCGCTCGTCAATCGCGACCCGATCTACCTCGATGAGTTGGTGAGGGAAATCGGGCCATCGGCGAACCGCGCCAGCCTGCAGCAAGGACAGGGCACGACCGATGACCTCGCCCTGCTCGACCGCCTCATCACGATCAAGCTCATCGTTCAGGAGGCGACGACCATGGGTCTCGCCGAGGTTCCCGAAATCGGGAAGCAGGTTGAGGTCACATCGCGCGAGATCCTGCGCGAAGTGCTCATCGACAGACTCGTCAAGGACGTCGTACCGGATCCGGCGGCCGTCGAGAAGCTGTTCCGGGAGTCGGTCAGGGAGTGGAAGACGACATCGCTGCTCTTCCAGAACGAAGCGGCCGCAGGGCGCGCGCGCACGGAGATCGCCGGTGGCGCCGCGTTCGCCGACGTGTCGGCGCGGGCGGTGGCCGCGAAGATGGCCAAGACGGATGGCGACAGCACGTTTCATCCGAAGAAGGACTACCTCCCCCAGATTGCGGATGCCATCGCCACGTTGCAGGTCGGACAGGTCAGCCCCGTCATCCGTCTGCAGGCCGGATTCGTCATCGTGAAGGTGGCGGACATGCGCTACCCGGAGAATGCGGAAGCTCGGGCGGCGGCCAAGAAGCAGGTTCTGAGCCAACAGCAACTGGCGTTCCTCACCGCCCACGAACAGACCTTGCGGCGCCAGTTCGTCGTCGTCAACACGACCCTGCTCAACAGCCTCAATTACGAAGCCGCCAAGCCCACCCTCGACACCCTGCTGAAGGACAAGCGGGTCGTCGCGGAGATCAAGGGCGCGGCGTCCGTGACCGTCGGCGATCTGACCGACTACCTGCGCATGCAGTACTACCACGGCTCCAACCAGCCATCGCAACTGAGGCGGATGAACGCCAAGAAGCAGGAGGCCCTCGACGCCACGCTCGGCCGGAGACTGCTGAACATGGAAGCCCTGAAGCTCGGGATCGACAAGACGAATGCCTATCGCGATCGCGTCACGGGCTACAAAGAGTCCCTCGTCTTCGACAGCTTCGTGCAGAAAGTCGTCGCCCCTGAAAACAAAATGAAAGAGGACGAGGTCAAGCAGTACTACAACGGGCACACCAAGGACTACTCCTACCCTGGGATGCTGAGAATCCGGAGCCTGGCCTTCGCCCGACGCACGGCCGCCGAGGACGCGATGCGGAAGCTGAAGGAAGGGACCGACTTCGCCTGGCTGGCCGCGAATGCCGAGGGCCAGGCGGCCAAAGGGGCGTCCGGCCTGCTGACATTCGACGGAAAGCCCGTCACGCTCGACAGCATGCCTGACGGGATGCAGAAGGCGCTCGTGGGCGTGAAGACCGGCGAATCCAGGCTGTACGCGAGCCCAGAGGGTTTCTTCTATGTCCTCTCCGTGCAGCAGGTACTGGCGGCGAGTCCGAGGCCCTACGACGATGTGAGAGAGGAAATCGCGACCAAGCTGTACGGCGAGAAGATCAAGAAAGGCGTGGAGACCTACGCCGCCAAACTGCGGGCGCAGACGAAGGTTGAAACATATCTGGTGAGGGCTCGCTGATGTCGAGAAGAGCAAACCCAATCGGGGCGCTGGCCTGGGTCGCGCTGCTCGTGGTGTGCGGGGGCTTCCAGGCCTCCCACGGACAGGAGCCGCCGAAGCGAGTACCTGGGCGGCGTCGCGCCGAACGCGCAGCAGGGCCTTGGCGGCCGCGACTGCCTCGGCTGCCACAAGCCGTTCGCCGACAAGTACATGGGCATGAAGAACGTGCATGCCGTGGTCAAGGACACGAAGTGCGAGGAATGCCACCTGCGCCACGGGCTCGTCGCCAAACTCGCCATGAAGCGGGACGGCAACGAACTCTGCTACACCTGCCATCCGCAGGACAAGATCGGGCTGACCAAACCGAACGTCCACACGGCCGTGAAGAGCGGTCGGTGCGTGCTGTGTCACAACCCCCACGCCTCCAACGCCGATCACCTGCTGAGCGTGGACGAACGCCAGCTGTGCTACCAGTGCCACGACCGGGCGAACTACAACCAGAAGGTCGTCCATAAGGTGTTACAGACGGACGGGTGCGCGGCCTGTCACGCGTCGCACGCAGCCGATCAGCCGAATCTCCTGGTCAAGGACGAGAAGACGCTGTGCCTCGGCTGCCATCCGGCGAGCGCGCCGGCGTTCAGCAAGGCGCACGGCGGGTACCCGGTCGACCAGGCGTCCTGTTCCGCCTGCCATAGTCCTCACAGCTCGGCGCAGCCCAGACTGCTGAAGACGAGCGCTCACGCGCCGGTCGCCGGTTCCCAGTGCGAGGCCTGCCACGCGGCGCCCACGGCCGCCAAGCCGTTCGCCGTGAACAAGAAGGGCGGCGAACTGTGCGCCGGTTGTCATGACGCAGCCAGCACCAAGGGCAACGGGAAGGTGCAGCACCTGCCGTTCAAGGACGGCGAGTGCCTCCTGTGCCACAACCCCCACGCCGCTGCCAACCCGAAGCTGCTCAAAGACAAGGGGAATCGCCTCTGCCTGACCTGCCACAAGGAGCAGGAGACGGCCGTCGCGTTCCCACACGCCCCTGTGGCGGCCGACAAGGGGTGTCTCTCGTGTCACAGCGCGCATTCGTCTGACAACGCGAAGCTGCTGGCGGCGGAATCCGGGTCTCTGTGTGTGTCGTGCCACGCCAAGACGAAGGAAGCCGCGCAGCAATCGAAGACGCCGCATGTGCCGGCCGCGGCCGCCGACTGCACGGCCTGTCACGACGCGCACGGCTCGAACGTGAAGGGCATCCTGAAAGATCGGATGGACCGCGTGTGCTACAGCTGCCATTCGGATGCCGAGGCCAACTTCGCCAAGACCTATTCGCACAGGCCGGTTCAGGAGGGCGCGTGCGCGGCGTGTCACCAGCCGCACGGCTCCGATCGACCGCGCCTGCTGACGGCCGAGGGTTCGAAGCTCTGCGAGTCGTGTCATGCCGATCTCATGAAGCCGATTGCCGGCGGCACGCGGCACCTGCCGTTCGTCGAGGGCATGTGCCTCGACTGCCACAACCCTCACGCCAGCAACGTCAAAGGGATGGCGAAGGACAAGCTCGGGATCCTGTGTGCGGCGTGCCATTCCAACGTCAAGGACGCGCTGGCCTCTGACAAGGCGACACATCAGCCGGCGGCGGCAGGCGATTGCGCCGCCTGCCACAATCCGCATCAGACGGCCCTCCCGAACCTCCTGCTGGCCAAACCGCCAGACCTGTGCCTCAACTGTCACAGCGCACTCAAGTCGGCCATGGCCGCCGGGCGCGTTCATTCGCCGGCGGCGCGGGACTGCTTCCGCTGCCACAAGCCCCATTCCTCCGGTGAGGCCAAGCTGATGGTTCGGCCCGTCCGGGAGATGTGCGCGGAGTGTCATGACGTGCGCACGGCGGCCTTCGGCGACGCGCACGTCCAGATCGACCCGTCGGTGATGCACTGCGAGCGCTGCCATGACGCCCATGCCTCGAAAGAGCTGCACTTCTTCAAACAGAACGTCCATCCGCCGTTTGCCATGAAATCCTGCACGGATTGCCACCTGGCAAAGAAGCAGGTGATCAAGTGAGGACCACATCCATGGGTTGGCGTCTGACGATCGCATGCCTGCCGGTGGCGGTGCTGCTCGGGACGCAGCTGCCGGCCAGTGGGCAGCAGAATCCCTACCGGCTGAAGGACCCGGATCAAACGAAGATCTGCCTCGGGTGTCACACCGACTTCGCAAAGAAGCTGAAGAAGCCGGTCGTCCACGCCGCGGTGCAGGGCGGCGACTGTTCGGGATGTCATGACCCGCATGTGTCATCCCACCCCAAGCTGCTGTCCGGCGACTTGCGTGAGATTTGCAGCGGATGTCATGACAGCGTCATCCCCGCGAAGGCGAAGAGCGCGCATAAGGTCGTGGCCGACGGACAGTGCGGGAAGTGTCACGATCCCCATGCGTCCGATAACGCCAAACTCCTGCTGACCAAAGGCAACGACCTGTGCTTCAGCTGCCACAAGGAGATCGGCGAGACTGTCACGACGGCCAAGTTCAGACACGACCCGGTGCAGAAGGGCTGCCCGACGTGCCACGACCCGCACGGATCCGACCAGTCGGGCCGCCTCCTGAAGAAGGCCGCGCCGGCGTTGTGCGTGGAGTGCCACAAGCCCGACAGCCCGGCCTTTGTGACGAGGCACCAGAAGTACCCCGTGGCCAAAGGGTCCTGTCTGACCTGCCACGACCCGCACGGCTCGAACCAGCCGGCGCTGCTCTTGAACAACGTCCACGCCCCCGTCAGCACCGGCGGGTGCAACCTCTGCCATCAGGGCCCGGACTCCGCCGTGCCCTTCGCGACGAAAGGGAACGGCTACGAACTGTGCAAGGCCTGTCACCAGGACACGGTCAACGCCGCGTTGGCGAAGAAGCGCCTGCACTGGCCCGTGGCCGACAAGAAGGGCTGCGTGAACTGCCACAACCCTCACGCGTCGAACCAGGCCAAGTTCCTCAAGACGGACACCGCCCAACTGTGCCGCAGTTGCCATCCAGACACGCTGCAGAGAATCGCGGCCACGCCGGCGAAGCACGTGCCGGTTGAGGCCGGCATGTGCGTGGCCTGTCACTCACCACATGGCGCGGACGGCGCGTACCTCATCGACCAGCCATCCGTGAACAAGCTCTGCGAGCAGTGCCACGACTCCCAGGCGCACTCGGCTCACCCGGTGGGCGAGAAGGCGGTGGACCCGAGGAACAAGAACCTGCGTGTGGACTGCCTGAGCTGTCACAAGGGACACGGCACCGAGTTCAAGCGCATGCTCCTCGCTGGGACGAACCTGGAGCTGTGCACCCGCTGCCACAAGAAGTTCGTGAGGTAGATCGATGAAGACGGTCTTATGCGCGTGTCTCGTCGGCGTCACCCTGGTCCTGGGACAGCTGCAGCTGACGGCCGCCCAGACCGCGAAATTCAGGTATTTGCTCTCGATCTACGCCGATGACCAGGGGACCGGCCTCAGCGCGCCCGAGGGTGTCGGGTGCGGCGCCAATGGTCAGGTCGTGGTCGGCGATACCGGAAACAATCGCCTGGTTCGCTTCACCTACCGGGACAAGACCGTGAGCGGAGGAACCGCGATCCAGATCCCGCAGGTCTCGGCGCCGTCGCGGGTACAGCTGAACTCCAAGGGAGAGATCTACGTGCTCGACAGCAAAGAGCGACGGATCGCCCACCTGAGTCCTGAGGCCGAGTTCAAGGATGCGCTCAACGCGGAGGGCGCGCCGCCTCCCACCACCGTCGTGTACAAAGCGTTCACGATCGATTCGACCGACAACATCTACCTGCTCGATGTCTTCTCCGCGCGGATCCTTGTGCTCAATGCGCAGGGCAGGTTCCAGCGGGTACTGGCGCTGCCCGACGACATCGGATTCGCCTCGGACCTGACCGTTGATGAGACGGGAGGCGTGCTTCTGCTCGATGCGATCAAGCGACGAATGTTCTTTGCCGGCAAAGATGCCACGACGTTCGCCCAGCTGGGCGGAAACCTGACGGAATCACTGGCCACCATGCCAAGCTACATGACCGCCAGCAAAGGACTGACCTATGTTCTCGAAGGCCCCGGAAGCACGATCGTGAGTTTCCGGCGCGACGGGTCGTTCATGGCGCGGCAACTGACGCTCGGCTGGGACGAAGGCGCGCTCCGCCAGCCCTCCCAGATGTGCATCAACGACAAGGACGAGGTCTTCATCGCCGACCGGGACAACAACCGGATCCAGGTCTTCCAGTTGATTCGGTGACACACAGACGCGCAGACCTTCACCGGGTCTTTCGGGCCGAGTGGCCCTGGGTCGTGATCGTCGCCGTGGGCTCGCTCATGCCGTGCCTCGCGATCCTCCTGGCCGGCCGAACCTTGTCCTGGCGTGATACCGCGTCATTGTTCGAGCCGATGCGGCCGTTGATCGCGGAAGCGCTTCGTCGATTCCAATTGCCGCTCTGGAACCCCTACGAGGGGGCGGGGCTCCCCCTCTTTGCGCAGATGCTGCACGGCGTTCTGCACCCCTGGTCCATTCTCGCCGCCATGCTCGCCCCCCACAGCGGCATCGATCTGATGATCGTGCTGTACGTCCTCACCGGCGCGCTCGGCGCAGGTGTGCTCGCGCGCAGTCTCGGCGCCTCGGCCTCGGGCGCGGCCGTCGCCGGTCTCGGCTACGGCCTTTCGGGCTATCTGCTGGGCCTCTCGGCGGTCATCCAGTACCTGGCGGCCGCGGGAACGGCGCCCTGGGCGATCGTCGCCCTGCGCCGCGCGGGACGTGGCGATTCCGCGGCGGTGGCGATCGGCGCCGTCCTGTTCGCCATCCAGTTCTTCGCCGGCGATCCACAGTGGGCGATGGTGGCCGCGGGGCTCGGCGTCATGCTGGCGATTGAAGGGCGTGGCATCCGCGGCGGCCTGTTCGCAGGCGCCGCGGCAGGCCTTGGGGGGATGCTTGCCGCCGTCCAACTGATCCCGGGTTGGGTCATGCTCGGCGAAGCGAGCCGATCTGCCGGCCTCTCCGCGGCGGACACGGCGCAGTGGGCGTTTCACCCCGTCCGGTTGCTGGAGTTGGTTGTGCCGGGACTCTTCGCCGGGCAGCCCGGACCGACGCCGGCCCCGGTGTTCCTCTGGCTCGACGGCTCGTCCCAGTACCCGCTGCCGTTCCTCCAAAGCGTGTTCGTCGGACTCCCGGCGCTGTTGTGCGCGGCCTGGGGCGTGCGCGTGTCGCGCGCGGCTCGCTGGTGCGGCGTCGCCGCAGGCGCGCTGCTCTGGCTGGCGCTCGGTCACCGATTGCTCGCCACGCAGGCGCTGTCGTGGGTGCCCGTGTGGAGTTCGTTCCGCTATTCCGAGAAACTCGTCGGTCCGTTCACGCTGCTCGTGGCTGTCCTTGCCGGACTGGGATTGCCGCGTTTCGCCGCACGGGGGATCGATCGCGTGCGGCCGGTGGCGTGGCCCGCCGCGCTTCTGCTGGCGGCGCTGGCGGCCGGCGTCTTCGCGGCGGGACGCGCGATCGCCGGTCCGGCGTCGTGGCCCGCCGGTCTCTGGCCGCTCGCCGCGGTCAGGCTTGCCGGAGGCTTCGCGCTCGCCGGCGCGGCCATGGCGGTGCTGGCCGTGACGGCCACGCGGTATCGCGACCCTGGAAGCCAGACGTCAGCCCGCGAGCGATGGGTCGTGGCACTCGTGCTCGTGACCGGTCTCATGGCCTCGCCGGCCGCCCTGCATGCGGGGCGGCGCGACGCGCGGGCGCAGGAACCCCTCGCGGAGTTGCGGGGTGCGACGGCCGTCCCGCGGGTGATCCAGCCGGTCGATCAGATTGCGCTTCCGGTCTCGCTCGGTTTCGACATGTTCGACGCGGCTCAAGCCATCAGATCTGCGGCGGCGCGACCCGCGTACAACGTCCCGGCCGGGGTTGACAGCTTCGTCACGTATACAGGGCTCGTGCCGCGCCGCTACGACGCCCTGCTCGCGCGGCTCACCGAGCAAGGACCAGCACGCTGGATCGCGTTCCGCCGCTTCGCGATCACCCACGTTGTCATCACCCCGCCGTTGACTGATGCGGATGTCGCGAATGCCGAGGCGGCGATCGCCGATGGATTCGAGATGGGACAGGGCCCGAACGGCGGTGTCCGCGTGTTCCAAGTGCCGCACACGCCATGGGCCCGCTTCGTCGCATCTGTGCGGACCGCGGGCGGCGAGCAGGAAGCGATCGCGTTGACGGCCGCCGCGGCCACCGGCGGGGACCCGGCAGCCGTCGTGGAGGGAACCGCCCCGCCGGTCCTGACGGCGGGTTCGATCCTGTCGATCGAACGCGGCCTGGACCGTGTCCGGGTCGTGGCCACGGCGCCCGCCGACGGTCTGTTGGTGTTGGCAGATTCCTGGTGGCCAGGCTGGACTGCCCGCGTCGACGGCCGGCCAACGCCAATCCTGCGCGCGGATGCGATCGTTCGCGCGGTCGCCTGGCCCGCTGGGCGACATGCGCTTGAAATGACCTACCGGCCGCCGGAGGTTGCCGTAGGAGGCGCCCTCTCAGGCGCCGCGGCCCTCCTGCTCCTTGGCATGGTGATCGTGGGCCGCCGATCTTCACGCGTGCGTGGTGCATAGAGACATGGCTGTCGGCAAGCCTACCTCTCGGATCCTGGAAGCTTTCTGCTGGAGCGCCGTGACCTTGCTTCTGGTCGTCTGCGTCTGCCACCAGTGGTATGGCTTCGACATCTGGTACCACCTCGCTCTGGGACGGGACGTCGTCCGGTTCGGTTCTCCAGACGTATCGGGCACTGTGCTCCTGCACCAACCCGCCTACCGCAATATCTACTGGGTCTTCCAGGTGATGGCGTGGTTCGTGTACTCGCTGGGAGGCATGCCCGCGGTCACCGCTCTGCTCGCCGGCCTGTGGTTCGCGACCTTCGCCCTCTGGGCACGCACCGCGGGCGCCTTCACCTTTCCCGTAGCCGGGATACCCCTGTCCGCGGCCGCCATTGTGGCTTGCCAGCTTCGTTTCGAGGAGAGGCCTGAAGTGTTCTCGTACCTCTTTCTCGCGCTGCATCTGTGGCTGATCAGCCAGCTGGCCGCGGGAACGATGAACTGGCGGAAGGTGCTGGTATGGGTGGCCTCGCAGGTCCTTTGGACGAACATGCACGGCTACTTCGTTTTGGGGCCGGCGATCCTGGCGTTCTGGCTCGTGTGCGGTTTGTTCCAGGAACAGCGCCCCGATCGGTTGACGAGAGGGTGGCAGATTCTCGCTGGCGTCTCGGCAGCGACGCTCGTGTCACCCTTCGGCTGGGGAGCCTGGGGGACCGCGTTCGAGTTCGCACGCTACTTCTCCGCGATGCGGGGTGCGGTCATCGAATTTCGCGCGTACCCGTTTTCAGGCTACGGCTGGACGGTGGGCGTCTTCTGGGGCTGGTTCTGCCTGGTCGCCATCCTGGGATTGGGTGACCTGGTCAGAGGAAGACGCCTGTATGAGCCGGCGCTCGGCCTGCTGGGCGTTGCCCTGGGGGCCCTGTCCGCGCGGAACGCGCCTCTCGCGGTCGTGATGAGCGGGCCGCTTCTGGCGCAGCACCTCGGGCCGATGAGCGGGTTCCTGGCGCGCCGGGGTCCTCGCCTCGTCTTCCCCGTGCTGACCGCTCTCCTTGCCTTGACCTACACAGGCCGCGTACTCGCCACGGGGTCGTACGCGCCGCTCGTCTCTTACGAGTACTCCCCGGGCAGCGCCCTGGCCACGGACGACTACCCGGTGGCGGCCACCGAATACTTGCGGGGCCGTGGGTTTTCCGGATCGCTCTTCGCCCATTCGTCCGACGGCAGCTACCTCGAGTACGCCCTTCCCTCGGTGCAGCCGTACGCGGACACGCGATTCATCGACGTTGGCCTGACGTCGCAGGTACTTCAGAGCGCTGCAGCAGCCGACGGAGTTTGGCCAGCTGCACGCCCGTTGGAAGTTCGATGCCGTACTCATCAACATTCGCGAGGACCAGACCCATCTGGTCTCCCTGCTCGCCGACAGCCGCGCGTGGGCCCTCGTCTATGCAGACCCGTACCGGTGCGTGCTCGCGAACCGTGACCGCCCTGCGGGAGCCGCGCTGATCCAAGGGCCGATCCGCTTCTACGCAGGGCAGAAGTTCGAGCGCCCGGCAGACTACAACGCCGCCGGTTCCTGGCTTCAGGGTTTTGCGGAAGCGGGACGGACCGACCTTTTTGTTCTGGCCCTGCGGCAACTCGGGACGGCCCGGGACTTCCCGCAGGAGTTCAGGGTTGCGGCCCAAGCCTACGCTTCGCAGGTGGGAAGCGCCGAGATCGCGGCGGCGGCCATGGCGCCCAGGGAGATTTCGAGGTAAGGCGGAGGCTTGCGCTGCCCTCCAGCTCTCGCCTTGCAGCGCCGTCTGCACGCAATGCAACATATCGCACTATCTCGCGCCGTATGCTGATCCCGTCATGTCCGGCGCGACGGGATTGGTGTTCCTCATCGAGCGCTTCGCCATCCACGATGGCCCGGGCATTCGTGTGGCCGTGTTTCTGAAGGGCTGTCCCCTGCGCTGCGCGTGGTGCCACAGCCCGGAAAGCCAGTCGCCCGAGCCCGAACTGCTGCTGAAGGACGACCGGTGCCTGGTGTGCGGCACCTGCGCGCCGTTCTGCGGGCACGAGGCCATCGTGGAATCAGCGGCGGGCGGTTACGCCACGGAGCGCGACGCTGCGAGGCGTGCGGGGACTGCTCCGAGGCGTGCCCATCCGGCGCGCGCGACGATTCCGGGCACGACGTGGACCGTCGCCGGACCTGCTGACCGAAATCGAGAAGCGACCGGATCTTTCTGGATCAGTCCGGCGGCGGCGTGACGTTCTCGGGCGGCGAGCCGCTCACGCAGCCGGTGTTTCTGCGCGAAGCCATCGACGCGTGCAAGGCGCGTCCGGCCTGCATACCGCCGTCGAGACATCCGGGCTTCGGCAGCCGGCAGGCCATCGACGTGGCGGCCAGGGCCGATCTCGTGCTGTTCGACCTGAAGATCGCGGACGACGAGCGGCACCGCCGGTTCACCGGCGTCTCGAACAGGACGATCCTCGAGAATCTTCGCGGGTACCTCGCGCGCGCCATCCGCCGTCCGCGTGCGCGTGCCGGTGATTCCTGGCGTGAACGACGATGCGGCCAGAACCTGATCGGCATCGGCGAGCTGGCGCGCGCCCACGGCATTCGCAGATCGACTTGCTGCCGTACCACACCGCCGGCATCGCGAAGTACGAGCGGCTCGGCCGCGCCTACACGCTGCCCGACATCGCGCGCAGCCCGCGGCCGCGCTCGAACCCGCGCGGCGCCAGTACTACGAGCCCTGGGCCTCACGGTCCATCTCGGAGGTTGATGATGACTCCCCGCGTCCAACGCCTGCGTCAGGAAAGCCTCGATACCCGCCCCTGGCTGTCGGCCGAGCGGGCCAGCCTCGTCACCGAGGCCATGCCGCGTGCCGGCGCGCTGGCGCCGCCGCTCCAACGCGCGGCGCTGTTCGCGCACGTGCTCGACCACAAGGCGCTCTATCCTCGGCGCCGACGAACTCATCGTCGGCGAGCGCGGGCCGTCGCCGAAGGGCACGCCGACGTTTCCCGAGTTGTGCTGCCACTCGCTGGACGACCTGACGGTGCTGCACACGCGCGAGCGCATCGCCTACTGGCGTGTCGCCGGAGGCGCGGCGCACCTACCAGGACACCGTCATTCCCGTTCTGGACGGGCCGATCGATGCGCGAGGCGATTTCTGCCGAGGTGCCGGCCGCATGGCGCGCGGCCTACGACGCCGGCGTGTTCACGGAGTTCATGGAACAGCGCGCGCCGGGGCACACGGTGCTGGGCGACGTGATCTACCGCCGCGGCTTCCTCGATCTCGTCGCCGACTGCGACCGCGCTGATCGCCGCGCTCGACTGGGACGCCGATCCGCGCGCGTACGACAAGGCCCTGGAACTCCGCGGGATGCGGCAGTCCGCCGAGGCCATCATCCGCTTCGCCGCGCCGGTACGCCGCGCTGGCGCGGACGCACGCCGCCGCGGACGAGCCCGACCCGCAGCGGCGTGGCGAACTGCTGCAGATCGCCGCCAACTGCGACCGCGTGCCCGCGCATCCGCCCCGCGCACGTTCTGGGAGGCGCTGCAGGCCTACTGGTTCGTCCACCTCGGCGTCGTCACCGAGCTGAACACGTGGGACTCGTTCTGCCCGGGCCGGCTCGACCAGCACCTGCAGCCGTTCTACGAGCGCGACCTGGCCGAAGGCCGGCTGACGCGCGAGCGGGCGAAGGAACTGCTCGAGTGCTTCTGGGTGAAGTTCAACAACCAGCCGGCGCCGCCGAAGGTCGGCGTGACCGCGGCCGAAAGCGGCACCTACACGGACTTCTGCAACATCAACGTCGGCGGCCTCACGGCGGACGGGCGATGATGGCGTGAATGACGTCAGCTATCTGCTGCTGGAGGTCATCGACGAGATGCATCTGCTGCAGCCGTCATCGAACATCCAGCTGAGCGCGAAGAACCCGGACCGCTTCCTGCACGCGCGCGTGCGGCATCATCCGCCAGGGCTGGGGCCAGCCCTCGGTGTTCAACGCGGACATGGTGGTCGAGGAACTGCTGCGGCAGGGCAAGCGGATCGAGGACGCGCGCGTGGGCGGCACCAGCGGCTGCGTGGAGACCGGCGCGTTCGGCAAGGAAGCCTACATCCTGACCGGCTATTTCAACCTGCCGAAGGTGCTCGAGATCACGCTGAACGACGGCATCGACCCGGCCACCGGCCTGCGCATCGGCGCGCAGACCGGACGACGCGGCGACGTTCACGTCATTCGATCAGCTGATCGCGGCGTTCACGCGCCAGCTCCGGCACTTCTTCGACATCAAGATTCACGGCGAACCGGATCATCGAGCGGCTCTACGCCACGCCGCATGCCCGCGCCGTTCCTGTCACTGGTCATCGACGACTGCATCGCCAAGGGCCTGGACTACAACGCCGGCGGCGCGCGCTACAACACGACCTACATCATGCCCGTCGGCATCGCCACGGTCACCGACGCGCTGTCGGCCATTCGGCACCATGTCTTCGAGAAGCACGACGTGACGATGCCCGCGCTGCTCGAGGCGCTGGGGCGTGACTTCGGCAGCGACGAGGTGCTGCGGCAGCGGCTCTGGAACAAGACGCCGCGCTACGGCAACGACGACATGGCCGCCGACAGCCTGCTGCAGCACGTGTTCGACATCGTGCACGCGATCGTGGACGGCCGGCCGAACACGCGCGGCGGCGAACATCACCTCAACTACCTGTCCACCACCTGCCACGTGTATTTCGGATCGAAGGTGGGCGCGACACCGGACGGCCGTCACGCGCAGCAACCGGTCTCGGACGGCATCTCGCCCGTACAGGGCTCCGACACACAGGGACCGACGGCCGTGCTCAAGTCGGCCTCGCGCATGGATCATCTCCGCACGGGCGGGACGCTGCTGAACCTCAAGTTCACGCCGTCTGTCCTGGACGACGACGGCGCGCTGGAGCGGCTGGGACACCTGGTGCGGGGCTACTTCTCGCTGGACGGCCACCACATCCAGTTCAACGTCGTCACCGCCGACACGCTGCGCAAGGCCCAGGCCGACCCGGAGCAGTACCGGGATCTGATCGTGCGCGTCGCGGGTTATAGCGACTATTTCTGCGACCTGACGAAGCCGTTACAGGACGAGATCATCGCCAGGACGGAACACCGGGCGATGTGACCGTGTACACGCAGTAGTCGGCGGCCTTGAGGCCGCCGAGATCGTCCGGCGGGCTAAAGCCCGCCGGCTACGTACGATCCCGCTTCACCACCATCACTGTGAAATCGTCGCTGTAGTGCTCGCTGCCCGCGTGCTCGCGCGTCGCGTCCACCAGGGATCCGATGATCAGGTCGGCCGGCTGCTCTGCTGCATCGGCGAGGACGCGCGCCAGGCCCTCGGCGCCGAATTCGGTCTGGTCGGCATCGCTGACTTCGACGACCCCATCCGTGTAGAGGACGAGCGTGTCGCCGGGATCCAGCGTCACGACGCACGCCGGCGTCGGCTGGCTCCCGAACATGCCGACCGCCCGTCGTCCCGTCCGGAGGTATTCCAGGTCGCCGCCGGCGCGCAATATCAGCGGCGGATTGTGGCCGCAGTTCACGTAGGTGAACGTGGACGACCGCGGATCGAGGATGCCGTACACGGCCGTGACGAACCGCGACGTGTCCATGGACTCGACGAGCGTCCGGTGCACATCTTCGATGACGGCCGGCACCGGCTGGCCCTTCCGCACTTCGGATCGCAGCGCCGCGCGGAACGTGGCCATCAGCAGCGCGGCCGGCACGCCTTTGCCGGACACGTCGGCGATCACCAGGCCCAATCGGCCGTCCTCGAGCGGGAAGTAGTCGAAGTAGTCGCCGCCGATGTCCCACGCCGGAATGTTGAGCCCCGCGATGTCGTACCCGTCGAGGACCGGGGGGCCGGCCGGCAACAGCCCCCCCTGCACCTCGCGTGCGATCTCCAGTTGCCGTTCCATCAGGCGCTTCTCCACCACCTGCTGGTGCAGCCTCGCCTTCTCAATGCAGATCGCCGCAGCCACCGCGAGCGCATCGAGGAGTTCCGCATCCGAACGGGAAAACGCGTCGTATTGGTCGCTCTCCAGATTGAGGGCGCCGATGACCTCGTCGTTGCTCACGATGGGCACCGCAATCTCCGATCGCGTCTGGACCCGCCCTTCGATGTAGCGGGGATCGCGACGGACATCCGGCGCCAGCACCATTTCGCCCGTGCGAATGACGTGTCCGACGATCCCTTTGCCGGAACGCAGCATCGGGTCCCGGCTGTCGGCGATATGTTCGAACCCGACGGTCGCCATCGCGGCGATCTTGTTGCGGCCAACTGCCGGCCCGAACGGCACGTTGCGATGGAGCACGAAGATGCCGGCCGCGTCGTAGTCCACGACCGACCGCACCGACCCGAGCAGGCCGGTCACGACGTCCTGCAAGTCAATGGTCCGGCTGATTTGCTGGGCGATGTCCAGTAAGAGCTGGTATTTGGCCTCCGCCGCCGGAACCGCGAGTCTGGACATGGCTACTCTCCCTATGACGAGGGAACCACGCCAAGTGTTTGCGCTTGGTGTGGGGCCGTGCCATGATCGGCCCCTCATTTCCTGTCCACCGAGGGGATTCTTATATGACACGACGAGTTCTCGTCCGCACTGCCGTTCTCTGCGCCGCATTGGCCCTCCCCGCAGCCGCCATGCTTGGGGCCCACCAGCAGCAGGCCCCCCAACAGCCGGCGGCGCCCATCGGCCCCCTGGCGCCTGAGAAATACAAGGACATCCAGGTCCTGAAGGACGTCCCGGCCGACCAGGTGGATGTCCTGATGCGCTACTTCGTGGCCTCCACGGGCATTCAGTGCCAGGGTTGCCACGTGCGGGATCAGGCGACAGGCGTGTTTTCCTATGAAAAGGACGCGCGCGGCAAGACGACAGGCCGCGAAATGATCCGGCTCGTGCAAGTGGTGAACGCCGGCGAGTACGGCGCCCGCATCAACTGCGCCACCTGCCACGCGGGGCGGAACCAGCCCATCGGCTTGCCGGCGGCCATCATGATGACGCCGGAACAGATTGCGGCCGCGCAGGCGCAAGCGGCTCGTCAGGGCGGGCCAGGGGGAGCGGGAGCGCCAGGAGCACCAGCAGGACAGGGTGGCCAGGCTGCAGGCGCAGCAGGACGCGGAACGCCGCCTCCCGCCGGCGCGGCCGGTCAGGCCGGTGCGGCCGGCCAGGCTGCCCCGGGCGGTCGTGGGAATCAAGTCCCGGCGCCCCCCATCGATGACGTCTTGAACAAGTACATCGAAGGACTCGGCGGACGCGCGACGCTGGAAAAGATGCAGTCTCGCGTCATCACCGGCTCGTACGTCACTCGTGCAAACCAGACCGTGGCGTTCACCATCGAGGAGAAGGGCGCCAAGTACCGCGAGACCACGCAGCTGCCTGCCGGCCCGATGACGGTCGGGTTTGACGGCCGGGCCGGATGGCTCCAGGCCGGCACGACCCTCGTGGACCTCGAGGGATTCCCGCTGGCGCAGGCGACGCGGCTGAACGATCTGTCCCGCGCGCTGCAGTTCAAGAACCGCTATCAGAACCTGCAGGCCGGCCGGCCGACGCGGCTGCCCGCGACGACACCCGGCGGCACGCCAACCGACGTCAACCTGATCCAGGGCGTTCCGTCGCCGAACGTCACCGAGCGGTTCTACTTCGACGTGACGACGGGCCTCCTGCTCCGGCATCAGGTGATCACCCGAGCGCCGCTCAACGGCTCGCTGTCCGAGGTCTTCGATTACAGCGACTACAAGCCAGTCAACGGCGTCATGACGGCGCATACGATCAGGCGCAACAACTGGAACACCCTCGACGTCCTGACCATCACCGACGTCAAGGTCAACACCCCGATCGACGACGCGAAGTTCGCGAAGCCAAAGGGTTAGAAGTTCACACGGAGACACGGAGTAACGGAGGCACGGAGCTTCTTTTGGGGGGGGGCTCGGATCACGCGGGCACTCCAAGAAAGAGACTCCGTGTCTCCGTGTCTCCGTGTGAAGAGCCTGCCACAGTAATTCCACACACGCCCTGAATCCGGGTTGTCTAGAATCAATTCTGTAGGGGCTAACCAAATGAACAAGATAGCCGCGATTGCGGGCGCTTTCGTGGTGTCGGTGGCCGTGGGCAGCCTGATCGCGGATGCCTGGCGGCCGAACGAGGTCTACGTTCGCAATTATGAGGGTGTCCTCGGCACCTCGATGGAGTTGAAGGTGCTGGCGACTTCGGACGCGGCCGCCGCGCGCGCGGAAGCCGCGGTGCTGGCGGAGGTCGATCGCGACGCGCGCATCCTGGGCGGATACGATGCGTCCAGCGAATTCCGGCGGTGGTTCGCAACCGAGCACACGGCCACTCCCCTGTCACCGGAACTCTTCGACGTTCTGCAGCGCTTCGATGCCTGGAAAGCCCGGACCGGCGGCGCGCTCGACGCGTCTGCCGAAACGGTGTCGCGCGCGTGGAAGGCGGCGGAGGCCTCCGGCCGCACGCCGTCGAGCACGGAATTGACGGCGGCGGTGGCGGCGGCCGGCCGGACGCACTGGCGCCTCGATGCCGTTCGCCGGACCGCGACGCACCTGGACGCCGCGCCCCTGATGCTCAACTCCTTCGCCAAGAGCTACATCGTCGATCGCGCGGCCGCTCGCGGGCTTCGAGAACCTGGCGTGCGCGCCATCGTCGTCAACATCGGCGGCGACCTGGTGACGCGAGGTGACTGGACCGAGACGGTGCACGTCACCGATCCGCAGGCCCCTGCGGACAATGCCCGGCCGCTCGCCCAACTCGCCGTGCGCGATCGGGCGGTCGCGACGAGCGGCGGGTATCGGCGCGGCTTCGATATCGCGGGCGTGCACTACT
Source organism: uncultured Acidobacteriota bacterium (assembly GCA_963751445.1). Classification (GTDB taxonomy): domain Bacteria; phylum Acidobacteriota; class Vicinamibacteria; order Vicinamibacterales; family SCN-69-37; genus DASUGC01. The sequence goes on from CAVVUL010000011.1 coordinate 1,121,921, forward strand.
CACACATCGTCGATCCGCGCACGGGACGGCCCGCCGGTCACGTGCTCGGCGCGACGGTCGTGGCGCCGGCAGCGGCGGACGCCGGCGCCCTCGCGACGGCGTTCTGTGTACTCAGTCCGGACGAGAGCGAGCGTCTCGCGCGCACGGTGCCCGGTGCCGAGTTCCTGTTGGTGCTGGCCGACGGACGACACATCGAGAGCGCCGGCTGGCGCGCCATGACCCGCCTCGTCGAGCGGCCGGCACCGCCGCCGGCCATGGTTGCCACGCTGCACGCCGCCGATCAGGCGCTGTGGAAGCCGGAGTACGAACTGACGATCACGCTCGAGATCGCGCAGACGGGGTTCCGCGCCCAGCGGCCGTACCTCGCCGTGTGGATCGAAGACAAGGACCGGTTTCCGGTGCGCACGCTGGCCGTGTGGTACAACCGGCGGGAAGGCAAATACCTGCAGGACATGAAGGCGTGGTACCGCGGCGATCGGCTCCGCACCATGGCTGAGGGCACGGACCTCCTGCGCTCCGTCTCGAGCGCGACGCGCGGCCCAGGACGGTACACCCTCGTGTGGGACGGCAAGGACAACGCCGGCAATCCCGTGAAGGCCGGCATCTACACCGTGCTGATCGAGGCCGCGCGCGAGCACGGCACGTATCAGATCACGCGGCAGGACATGGACTTCTCGGGCGTCGCGAAGAAGATCGACCTGCCCGGCAACGTCGAAGTGTCGGCTGCGTCACTCGATTACCACCGTGTCACGAAGTAGCCCCGCCGCGCTGCACCGCCGGCGGATCACCGCGAAATACTCGCGCTGGCTGCACATCTACGGCTCGATGGCGAGCTTCGCCATCGTGTTCTTCTTCGCCGTGACGGGACTCACGCTCAATCACCCGCAGTGGTTCGCGCATCAGGTGCGCACCGCGAACGTGAAGGGCTCGCTCAATCCGGCGTGGACGCAGACGGCGACCGACGCGGACGTCAAGACACTCGACATCGTCGAACATCTGCGCAACACGCATGGCATCCACGGCGCCCTGGCGGATTTCCGCGTGGACGACCGCGAATGCGACGTCACGTTCAAGGGGCCTGGCTACTCGGCTGACGTGTTCATCGATCGCGCGAGCGGCCGCTACGAGCTCACGGAGTCACGGATGGGCTGGGGCGCCGTGATCAACGATCTGCACAAGGGCCGCGATACCGGAGCCGCGTGGGCGTGGTTCATCGACGTCTCCGCGGGGCTGCTCGTGTTCGTGTCGCTGACGGGCCTGGTGCTGATCTGGTTCGTGCATCGGCACCGGTTCGCCGGCCTGCTCGTACTCGCCGCCGCCGGCGCGGTGTCGTACCTGATCTACGCGATCTGGGTGCCGTAGCGCAGCCGTGTTGCTGCAGTAGGCGGTGGGCCTCAGCCCACCGCGCGTCCGGCGGGCTGAAGCCCGCCGGCTACTGCGGCACGGACTTATGCTTTCAGCGCCGCCAGCACCCTCGCCGGCGTCATCGGCAACTGGCGCAGGCGCGCACCGCAGGCGTCGAACACCGCGTTCGCCAGCACGCCGCCCATCTGGACGATCGCCGGCTCGCCGCCGCCCTGCGGCGGCTGATCCTTCGCGTCGATCAAGATCGGTCTCGATCTTCGGCAGCCACGAGAACCGGGGCAACTGGTACGTGTCGAAGTTCGTGTCGGCGATGTCGCCGTTCTTGAAATGGATGTCCTCCGCCAGCGCGTACCCCATCCCCATCGTCATGCAGCCTTCCATCTGCTGAATGGCGCCTTCGGGGTTGACCACCAGGCCCATGTCCTGCGCGGCGAGCAGGCGGACGACCTGGATCTTCCCGGTCGCCTTGTCCACTTTCACCTCGGCCATGTTCGCGCAGTACGCGCCCGCGTCCGTGCCAAGCGCCACGCCGTAGCCGCGGCCGCTCGGTCCCGGCTTCGGGCGTCCACCCGAAGGCCTTCGCGGCGGCTTCGAGCACGCGCCGCATGCGCTGGCCGGTGGGGTCGTTGCCGAGGTTGATCAGGCGGAACTCGACCGGATCCATGCCCGCCTTGGCCGCCATGATGTCGATCTGCGATTCGCGCGCCCACGTGTTGGCATTGGCGCCCGGCGCCCGCCAGGGGCCGGTTCCAAACGGATGCAGACCCTGCGCATTGCCGCGCACCTGCGTGCGGTGATTCGGAATCGCATAGAAGTGCGCCGCGCCGCGCGAGCCCGCGCCGTAAACCGCGTAGTCCCAGAACACGATCTTCTTGTTCGCGTCGATGCCGGATCGAATCGTGAGTACCGAGGCGGGATCGAACGTGTCGTAGAAGAACTCCTCTTCGCGACTCCACGCCACGCGGATCGGCACGCCGGCCGCCATCGCCAGCCGCGCCGCCTCCACGCCTTGCTGGCTGGTGCTCTTCCCGCCGAATCCGCCGCCGATGTACGGCGTGATCACGCGCACCCGCTCCGCGGGCAAGGCGAGCGCGGACACGATCTGTCCCTTGAGCCCGAACGGCGACTGCGTGCCGGCCCACACCGTGACTTTGCCGTTCTCGACGGCGGCCACAGCCGTGTGCGTCTCCATCGGCGCGTGCGCGACGTAGCCCTTGCGGTAGGTCTCGTCGAACCTCTGCGTCGCGAGCCCCTCGCCCGTGGCGAGGTCTCCGCCCTGCCCCGCCGCGTTGCCCGGAGCCGACGTCTTCACGAGATGATCGAAGATCGATTCGTTGGTCAGCGTGTTGGGCGACGGCGCCCACGTGGCCTTGACCAGACGCAACGCCTTGTCGGCCTCGTCGCGGTGCGCGTGCAGCACGGCGATCAGGTCATCACCAGGCCGAATTCCTTTGTCGCGGACGACGCGAACCCCGGGCACCTTCTCGGCGGCGGCCGTGTCCACCGCCTGCAGCGTGGCGCCATGCGCCGGCGGCCTGAGGATCCGCGCGTGCAGCGCGTTCGGCGGCACCAGGTCTCCGGCGTACTTGGCCTTGCCGGTGACCTTCTCGATCGAATCCCGCCGCGGCGTCGTCTTGCCGACGATGGTGAAGGCAGACACGGCCTCGAGCGTCGGCCGGCCCTCGAGCTTTCGCTCGATGCGCTTGCCCTCGGTGAGCTGGCCATACGTGACGCGTTTCGTCCGATCGGTTTTGTGCACGACCGTGCCCGCGTCCACCGTGAGATCGGTCACCGGCACCTGGAGGCGCTCAGCGGCCATCTGCATCAGCACGGCCTTGGCTTCGGCGGCAGCCGCGCGCAACGCCGGGCCGAACTGCCGGATGCTCAGCGAGCCCCACGTGCCGGCGTCGTACGGGCACAGATCGGTGTCGCCCATGACCATGTCGACCGACGCGAGCGGCACGTCGAGCTCTTCCGCCGCGAGCTGCGGCAACGACGTCATCGCGCCCTGGCCCATTTCGACCTTGCCCACGAGGCAGGTCACGCGGCCGTTGGCGCCGATGTGGAGGTACGCGTTGACGTCCGCCGGCGCACCGCCGCCGCGGCCCTGGAACGCCGAGACGTCGACACGCCCGAACAGTCCGTCCACGACGAACGTGACGAGCAGGCCTGTGCCTGTGAGCCGCAGGAACTCGCGGCGATCGACCGTCTGAACGAAACTCCAGGTCTCCGGGCTTTCCTGATCGAGATCGAATGGGGTCAGCGGGTTCATCGCGCACCTCCTCGCATCGCCGCCGCGGCGTCCTCGACGGCCGCCAGAATGCGCACGTGCGCGCCGCAGCGGCACACGTGGTCTTCCAGTTCATGGACGATGTCGGCACGAGTGGCCTTGGGATTCTTCAGCAGGAGCGCGTAGGCGCCCATGACCATGCCCGGCGTGCAGAAGCCGCACTGCAACGCGGCGTGCTTCACGAACGCGTCCTGGATCGGATGCAGCTTATCGTTCTGCAGGAGGCCTTCGATCGTCGTCACGGTCTTGCCTTCGACGTCGCCGATCGCCATCGAACACGACCGGACCGCTTCCTTGCCGATGACCACCGTGCATGACGCACAGATGGCCTGTCCGCAGCCGTATTTGGTGCCGGTGAGTCCGAGATCGTCGCGGAGCACCCACAGCAGCATGCGGGTTTCATCCGTCGTGACCTTCGTGGGTTTGCCGTTGAGTGTGAACGACACCGTCTTCATAAAAAGGGCGCTCCGGAAGGCGCCGGAACCAGTCCGTCCCGGCGTCGGTTGATTGTACGGAGTCTGAAGGCGCACTATGTCGCGCTATTGCGGCGCCTCGTATATGATTCCGCCCCTGACCCCAACATGACGTCGCGCCTCAAACTGCCCCACGCACTTGTCCTGCTGCTCGGCTGCGTGGCCGTGGCTGTCGCGTTGACCTGGGTCCTGCCGGCCGGCACCTATCAGCGGAAGACCGACGCCGCCAGTGGCCGCTCAGTCGTCGTTCCCGGGACCTACGCGCGCGTGGCACCCACGCCGGTCGGCCTCATGCCGGCCATCATGGCCGTTCCGCGGGGCATCGTCGCCGGCGCGGACGTGATTCTGGTCGTGCTGTTCGTGGGCGGCGCGTTTGGGCTGCTTGACGCGACGGGTGCGCTCGGGCGGCTTGTGGGCGCCCTCGTCGGCCGCACGCGCCAGCCAAGAGTCGTAGTCGTATTCGTGTGCCTCGCCTTCGCGACGCTGGGCGCCCTCGAGAACATGCACGAGGAAATCGTCGCGCTCATCCCCGTGCTGCTCGTGCTCAGCCGCGGCCTCGGATTCGGCGCGATCACCGCGCTCGCCATGAGCGTCGGCAGCGCCGTCGTCGGCTCGGCGTTCGGTCCGACGAACCCGTTCTGCACCGGCATCGCGCTGCGGTTCGCCGACATGCCGCCGCTCAGTCAACCCACGCTCCGCTTCGGCATGTTCGCGGCCGCGGTGGTGATTTGGATTGCGTGGACGCTCGCGATGACGTCGCGCGACGACGTGCGACCGGAGGCCACCACGACGGCGACATCGACCGGACCGGCGACAGCGCGCGACGGAATGCTGCTCGCGTTGGTGCTGCTGCCCTTCGTGCCCTACGTCATCGGCGTGCTTCGCTGGGACTGGGGCTTCAACGAGTTGTCCGGGCTGTTCCTCGTCGCCGGCTTCGCCGTCGGCCTCGTGTCCGGCCGCGGGTTGTCGGATACCGCCGTGGCGTTTCTCAAGGCCATGGAAGGCATGTTGGCCGCGGGGTTGTTCGTGGGCGTCGCGCGCGGCATCAGTGTCGCGTTGTCCGACGGCCAGGTGCTCGACACGATTCTCTACGGCTTGGCAACGCCGCTGGCCCGGGTGCCCGGCGTGCTCGCACCGCTCCTCATGGTGCCGATGCACGCACTGCTCCACGTGCCCGTACCGTCGATGAGCGGCCAGGCAGTGCTGACGATGCCGATCATGGCGCCGCTGTGCGATTTGCTGGGCCGCTCGCGCGACGCGGCGGTGATCGCGTATCAGACCGGCGCCGGCCTCATGGACATGATCACGCCGAGCAACGGCGCGCTGCTCGCGATGCTGCTCGGCGCGAAGGTCAGCTATGGACGCTGGCTGAAGTTCGCCGTGCCGGGCGCGATCCTCGTCGCCCTCGTCGGGCTGATCGGGATTGTCCTCGCCCGGTAGCGACGCGCTATTTCTTTTCCTTGAACCCCGCCGGTATGGCGACGTCCGCGTCGCTCGCCGACGGGTTCACCGACAGGTATTCGTGTGTCGTGGTGAACACGGTCGAGCGCTGTTTCGGCGCGGTCTTGCTGCCCATCATGCGGCTGGCCAGGGCGCCTGACAGGCCGCCACCGCCGCTGGAGGACTGCTGACTCTGCGCGTCCTTCATCTGCGCGTCGCTCTTCACGTTCTCGAAGACGGCCGTCGTCTGGAGCGCCGTGCCCTGGAGCTTGCCGCCCTCGGCCTGCATCTTCGCCATCATGGGCTGCATGGACGGATACAGGGCGAAGGCGGCCGCCAGTTGCTGCGCCTGCGCCGCGAAGTCATCGCCGTACACGGCCTTGATGTATTTCATGTCGAACTGGCCGATCTCATCGAGCGCCGCGATGCGCGGTCCCAGCCACATCGTGTTGGTCATGACGAATCCGCCGCCCTCTTCGAGCGTCTTGCCCTTTTCTTTGCCGGTGATGGTGAGGATGACTTCGCGGGCACTGGAGCCGGCAATGTCCTTCTTCTGACCCGTTTCCTTCACGTCAGCCGTGAATTCCATCTCGCGTTCAGGCTTCGGCTCTTCCTTCTGCGCCTTCTTCATTTCCTCGGCGTTCTTCTGGGCTTCCGCCTTCGCGTCCTCCCATTCCTTGCGCAGCTGGGCGAAGGTCACGACCTTGTATTCCTTCTTCTTCAGATCGACTCGGTACACCTTCTCTTCGGTGAGATCGATGACTTCGCCGCTCGTGTCGGTCATCGACGACTTGCGCGAGCCTTTCAGGGCCACGGTTGACGTGACGCCGTCCTTGGCGGCGCTGCCGCCGAACATCTTGAACGCCCCGCCGAGGAGGCCTTCGAACTTGACGAGCGACTTCTCGGTCGTCTTCACATCAGCGCGCAGGACGGGCGCTGCCAGCCCGCACAGAATGATGACGACCGACCATATCGACAGGCGTTTCATGAGCAGACCTCCGTGGATGGACTCCGGCGAGAATAGCACGGGTCCTGAACGTGGATTCAGCGCCCTTCTGTCCAGTCCGCGTCGCGGGCGGGCTCGACCGTCAGGTGCATCCACCCCAGCCACGCGACCGTGGCCAGCATGCCGACCCAGCCGATACCCCGCGTCCAGGCGGCGATCGTGAGGTCGTGCTGGAGGACGCCCCAGTGGGAGAACAGGATCGTCCAGTCGCTTTCGTCTCCGCCCACGAGCGGCAGCGCAGACCTCCGCGCGTCGCCCATATAGGTGGCGACGTAGAGCAGGTTCTCGAAGCCCCAGAACGCCGCGAACGCCACGGCGGTCGTGCGACCCTGCCGCAGGAAGACCAGCAGGCAGGCCAGCGGCACGAGGATCTGCGCCAGCGTGCCACCCAGGATGGTCGTGTAGTAGCCCGCCCAGCTGAACAGGGTGTGCCCCATCTCGTGAATCATGAGATTGGCCATGTCGATGAACAGGAACCCGCTCGTGTTGAGCGCGGCGTAGATGAGGAACAGCACGTAGGCGGCCGCCCAGCCCACGAACGCCGCGCGCGGCACGGGTGCGAAGCCGTCATCAGGTCGAACCAGGGGCACGGTTGCGAATTATAGGCCCACGTCCCGTGCTACGCTTCTTCCGGCACGGCGCCCGAACACTCCAGCGCCGACCCGGCCGCATCGCGAACAGTTCGACGCCATCTTCCGCTCGCTCGCGTCCCGCCGCCTGCCCGACGGCTCGTTCCGGAAGTGGCCGCCTCGTACCGTCCGCGACTACCTGCAAGGCGTCCGCGCCGAGGCCCGCGTGTCTTCGCGCTGGATCGACCGCTTCAGCAGCATCGCCATGCTACCGAGCCTCGCGCTCCTGACGATCACGGGCCACTGATCGGGCCGGCCGATGAATTCCGGCGGGCTGAAGCCCGCCGGCTACGTGCGAGGTTTCACTTTCCGGTCAGCTTGTCGAGCTCGACGACAAGGCCGTCGAGTTCCTTCTTGAGCACGGCGTAGCGATCGAGCGCGTCCTTGCCCACCTTCTGATCGACACCGGTGGTCATGCCGGCCAGATACGACACCTGCTGCGGCAGCCCGGGCTTGTTGTAGCGGACGCCCTCTGGCGTGGCGACGAGCTTCTCGTAGATCGCCGTCAGCGCCGCGGACAGCTTCGGATCGGCCGACGCGGCCTGGCGCGCCGTTCGCACGCGCGTGAGCACCTGAGTCACCTGCGCACTGAGTTCACGCATTTTGACGTTGTGATCGAACTGCCCCTGAATGTCCGCCGCCGTGAGGCCTTCCGCCGCGAGGTTCGGATCGACCAGCACGGTGAACGGCTGCGTGAACGTCCGGCCGTCCACGGTCAGCCGCGCTTGATAACTCGCGGGCGGCGCGCCGAGTCCGTTCTGGTGCCGCACGTCCCACACGAAGCGGTTGATGCCGGCGTCCTTGGTGACACGTGACGTCGCGCCCCCGCCGCCTCGGCCGCCAAAACCTGCCGCCGGCGCGGCGTCCGGATCGGCGGGCGGCTCCGCCCCAGCACCTGCGCCTCCGGCCCTCCCGCCACGACCGCCGCCGGCTGCCGCCGCCGGCGTGTCACTCGAATACCGATTCACGAGCGCGCCTTTCGGATCAAGAACCTCCATCACGACCGGCCCGGCCGGCGCGACCGGCAGGTAGTACTCGATCATCGGGCCGAGGAGATTCGGGTTCGTCCGCGTGCGATAGCCGTCGCGCGGCTTGAACAGATACGGGCTCGACGAGGTCACCGTCAGCGCCATCTGGTGCAGCGCCGTGAGGTTGTCGATGATCCAGATCGACCGTCCCTGCGTCGAGACGACCAGGTTCTTCTGATGGACCCTGATGTCGGTGACCGGCACGTTGGGAAGATTGAGTTGGAACGGCTGCCAGTGCGCGCCGTTGTCGAACGAGATGAACATGCCGAACTCGGTGCCCGCGTAGAGCAGCCCTTCGCGGTCCGGATCTTCGCGGACCACACGCGTGGGCCAATCGGCGGGAATGCCGTTCTTGCCGTCGGTCAGCTTCGTCCACGTCTTGCCGTAGTCGTCGGTCCGATAGAGGTAGGGCGCGTAGTCGCCGAGCAGGTAGCGATAGGTGGCGACGTACGCCGAGCCGCGGCGATGCGGCGACGCATCGATCCACTGTACGCGCCCGCCGGAGGGCAGGTCTTTCGGCGTGACGTTCGTCCACGTCTTGCCATTGTCGCGCGTGACGCTGACCGGGCCGTCGTTCGCACCGGTCCAGATCACGCCGCGTTCGAGCGGCGACTCCGTGATGGCGTAGAGCGTGCTGTAGAACTCCTCACCGGTCACGTCGCGCGTGATGGGCTCGCCGCTCACACCCTGGCAGCAGGGATCGTGCGCCGTGAGGTCGGGCGAGATCGTCTCCCACGTCACGCCCTTGTCGCGCGTGCGATGCAGATACTGCGATCCGAAATACAGGACGTCCGGATCGTTCGGCGAGGTCGCCATCGGCGAGACCCGCTGGAACCGCAGGATCAGGTCGCTGGCCGGGTTGCCGTAGAGCGACTGCCCGCCAATCCAGTAGTTCTTCTGCTGCCCCGTCTTCAGGTTCATCCGCTGGTACTGGCCCTTGCACGCGCCGTAGACGATGTTCGGGTCGCGCGGGTGCGGCATGACGGGTCCGGTCTCGCATCCGGGCCCGCCGCGCCAGTCGTCGAGGTTCAGCGGACGCCGCCTGGCTCGACATGATGATCGTGTTGCCGGTGTCCTGCTGGGCGGCGTAGATCTTGAACGGGAACTGGTTGTCGAACCGCGACGCCGTAGATTTCGGCGGTCACCTGGTTGTTCTGCGACGACCACGTGCGCCCGCCGTCGGTGGAGACGTTCGCGCCGCCGTCGTTCGACTGGATCATGATCTGGCTGTTCGTCGGGTTGACCCAGATGTCGTGGTTGTCGCCGTGCGGGGTGCGCATGGACGCGAAGGTCTTGCCCGCGTCCACGGACTTGAAGAAACCCTCCGCGCCGGCATACACCACGTCCGCGTTGGTCGGATCGGCGCCGAGCGTCGTGTAGTAGAACGGCCGCTGCAGCAGCGACGTCTGCGTGTTGGCCGGCGCGCCGTATTCGCCCACGTCTGCCCCGCATCGTCCGATCGGTAGAACCCGCCGCCGGGCGGCGCCTCGATCAACGCGTAGACGCGGTCGGGCTTCGCGGCCGTCACCGCCAGGTTCGCCTTGCCGATGAGGCCGGAGGGCAGGCCGGTCATGATCTTCGCGAACGAGTCGCCGCCGTTCGTGCTCTTGTAGAAGCCGCCGTCCTTCGAGCCGCTGATGATCGTCCACGGCTTGCGCTCGAGCCTCGACATCCATGCGTAGACCACGTTCGGGTTGCCCGGCTGAATCTCCACGTCCATCGCCCCGAGCATGTCCGTGAGAAAGAGCGTCTTCTTCCACGTCGCGCCGCCGTCGGTCGTCTTGAAGACGCCGCGCTCGGCGTTCGCCTTGAACGCATCGCCGACCGCCGCCACCCAGGCGATGTTCGGATTCGTCGGATGGATGCGGACCGCGCCGATCTGGCCGGCGTTGTAGAGCCCGATGAACTTCCAGGTCGCGCCGCCGTCGGTCGTCTTGTACACGCCGCGCCCCGTGGACACGTTGCTGCGCAGACCGTCGGACCCGGTGCCCAGGTAAATGATGTTCGGATCGCTGTCGGCGACCGCGATGCTGCCGACCGATCCGACCGGCACCTTGCCGTCGGTGATCGGCGTCCACGTCGCGCCGCTATCGGTCGTCTTGAACACGCCACCGGCGGCCGCGCCCATGTAGAAGGTGGCCGGCTGCGACGGCACGCCCGTCACGGCGGTCACCCGCCCGCCCCGCGACGGCCCGACCGGACGGTATTTCAGGCCCTTGAATAACGTGGGATCGACACCGGGCATCATGGCCGCTGTAGCGGGCCGAACGGCCTGGCCGGCGCGGGCCGGCGCCGGCGGCGTCTGCGCCTGGAGAACAGCCATCGTCGCGACCAGCGCCGCGACCAGTCGGGCAGTCATACGGGACATGGGGACCTCACTCTTCGCGAGGCCCATTCTACGGCAGCGGGGACGCCGAAGGCGCGGCTCCCGGCGGCGGGCCGCCGGGAGCCGCGAAACGAGCTAGACCGTGCGACGACGGCGTCGAGCGACCGCCGCGAGCCCGACGAGGCCGGTGCCCAGCAGGAACAGCGACGCGGGTTCCGGAACCGCCGCCAACGAGGCGTCGGTGGCCGAGAACGTGAACGTGCCGAGCGCGGTTCCCTGGTTGCTGAAGAAGAAGCGCCCAGGCGTGTCGAAGTACCCCGTCAAATGAAGCGTTCCGGTACCGAGGATATCGAGCTGGTTGAGTGTCTGCGTGAACGTCAGCGTCAGCAAGTCGAACGAGAAGTTGCCGCTGTTGTTGAGCTGGAACAGCAGAATGGGCGTCGTGGAGAATCCGTTCACGTTGGAACCGGTCAGCGAGATGTCCTTGATCTTGCCCTGCTCTCCGTTGACCCCCGAGACGATACCGGCCGTCGTGAAGTCTCCGGTCGTGCCGCCCACGCGGTAATCGCCGGCGACTCCTGGACTCGTGATGCCGTTGGTCGTGATGAAGTCCAGCCCGGTCGCGGCCCCGATGGTCGCCAAGCTGAGCTGGCAGCCCGCCTGGGTTGCACAGCCGGCAGCGGTCACCGGGATATACGCCCCACTGATGGAGATCTCGCCGAAGATGAGCGTGGCACCCTCTGCTCGCTGGGCGACCACACAGGTCAAGGCCACCGCTCCAACTATTGCAATGCGTTTCAACATACTTGCCTCCTCAGACGGGCCGCAGCCCACCGAACCAAATCCGCGCCTCTCGATCGAGTCGACGCGCGAACGGCGATGACCGCCGCGACGTCATCGCCACCCGCGTTTCCGAGCATGCGCGAACCGGACGGCTGCGTCTGTTCCGAAGAGCACTGTGCAAAATCGCACACGCGTCACGCCACCGTGCGACGACGGCGTCGAGCGACCGCCGCGAGCCCGACGAGCCCGGTGCCAAGCAGGAGCAGCGACGCGGGTTCTGGAACCGGCCCTGACGGGGAGAGTTCCTCCAACGAGCCCTCGGTGGCCGAGAACGTGAACGTGCCGAGCCCGGTTCCCTGGTTGCTGAAGAAGAACTGCCCAGGCGTGTCCAGGTACCCGGCCAGGTGAAGCGTTCCAGTCCCGAAGATGTCGAGCTGGTTGGGTGAGTGTGTGAACGTCAGCGACAGCAGGTCGAACGAGAAGTTGCCGTTGTTGTTGAGCTGGAACAGCAGAATAGGCGTCGTGGAGAACCCGTTCAGGCTGGAACCGGTCAGCGAGATGTCCTTGATCTTGCCCTGTTCCCCGTTGACCCCCGACACGATACCGGCCGTCGTGAAATCTCCGGTCGTCCCGCCGACGCGGTAGTCGCCCGCGACTCCGGGACTCGTGATGCCGTTCGTCGTGATGAAGTCCAGGCCCGGTCGCGGCGCCGAGGGTGGCCATGCCGCTGCCCTGGCAGCCCGCCTGGGTTTCGCAGTTGCCAATGGTCACCGGGATATACGCCCCGCTGATGGAAATCGTCGCCGAAGATGAGCGTGGCAGGCCTCTGTTCGCTGGGCGAACACACAGGTCAGGGCCACCGCTCCGACTATTGCAGTGCGTTTCAACATACTTGCCTCCTCAGACGGGCCGCAGCTCACCGAACCGAATCCGCGCCTCTCGATCGAGTCGACGCGCGAACGGCGATGACCGCCGCGAGTCATCGCCACCCGCGTGTCCGAGCATGCGCGAATCGGACGGCTGCGTCTGTTCCGAAGAGCACTGTGCGGAATTGCACACGCGTCACGCCGTCTGCCTAGCCGCCAGGCGCCACGCACACCGTGCCGGTCGTCGCGGCGCCCGGTGTGTGACGGAAACTCACGTTGTCGAGCCGCGTCCACGTCTCCGTGCCAACCGTCGCCGCATACACCGAGATCGTCGCGTTCGTCCACGCCTTCGTGGTGAAGCTCCGCATCGTGGACGTCGCCAGCGGTTGATTCGGCGCGAGCCAGAACGTGCAGGCCGACAGATCGCTGAAGTCCAGATCGTGGAACAGCACGGTCACGCGCTTGCGGACCGGACTGCTGTTGCCGAGATCGAATTGCGCCGTCAGGATCTCTCCCGCCGCGCGCGTCGATCCGGTGGGCTGCAGGATCACGCCGGCGGGATCGGGCGGCGCCGGCCGGTAGAACTCGAACACACCCGAGCTCACCTGCTGAACGATCTGGCCGAAAAGACTCCAGGAGGTGACGCCGGCCCCGAAGTTGCCGTTCGCGAGGAGCGCCGGACCGTCCGGCCCGCCCGGCGGCGGCGGCGCCAGTGGATCGAGACAGGACGTCCGGGCCGTCACCGGCCCCGGGAGCGCCTGCAGCGACACATTGTCGAGTTCGTAGAACCCGCCGTTGCTGTCCGCCGTGGCCGCGTAGAACGAAATCGTCGCGCTGGTCCACGCCTGGGTGCCGTGGGTCTGGATGCCGTACCGGAGACGAGGACTGTTGGGCGGCAGCCAATACGTGCACACCGACAGATCGCTGAAGTCGCTGTCGTGGATGAGCACGCTGATGCGCTTGCGCACGCTGCTCGTGTTGGCCAGATCGAACTCCGCGAGCAACGGGGCACCGGCCAAGACCGGTGCGCCCGTCGGCTGCAGAATGACCGCCGAGTTCGACGTGCCCGGCGGCGGCAGCGCGCGATAGTACTTGAACGCGCCGTTCGGCATCTGCCACTTGAGGTAGCTCGTGTCGGGCGTGGCATAGAGCGACCAGAACGCCGTGCCGGCCGCGAAATCGCCGTTGCGAATCAGCTCCGTGCCGGCGGCAAGGCCGAAGTCCCGTCCTGGAGTCGTCACGCCCGCCGTCACGACGATGGGGGTGCCCGAGGTCACAAGGCAGTTCGGCGCGCAGAAGAGCTGGTTGTCGTAAATCTCGTTCAGGTAGCCGGCGGTGTTGAACGTGCGCGCGTAATACGTGCCGCTCACCAGCCCCGTCGGCGTGAGATAGTTCCCGGCGCCGTCGGTGACCGCGCCGGTGGCGAACGCCCCATTGGCCGCGTAGACACCGACCGTGATGCCGGCGAGGGACGCGCCGCTCGTCGCGTCGGTCACGTGACCGGCGATGCGCCCCCCCGGCGCCAGCGCCAGGTCCACGCCGTTCGTCGCCACCCCGGACGTCACGGTGATGGGGGCGCCGGCCGTCACGACGCAGCCGGCCACGCACGGCACGCCGTTGTAGAGCTCGTCGATGAAGCCGAGCGCGTTTTCCGAGCGGACGAAATAGGTTCCAGCCCCCAGGCCCGTGATTGAGAACGCGCCGGACGCCAGGCTCGTGGCGCTCGCCGCCAGAATGCCGGTCGAGGTATAGGCCCGAAGCGTCAGGCCTCCGATTGGCGCACCACCGACCGCGGCGGTGACAGTCCCCGTGATCGTGCCGGAGGGACTGAGAATGAAATCGACCCCGGAGGCCGTGCTGCCGACGATGACGTTGATTGGCGTGCCGCCTGTGACCGTGCAGGCGCCGACACACGCCAGGCCGCTGTACAACAGATCGACGTAGTTCTGGCCAGGCGCGACGGCCGTGCGCGCGAAGTACGAGCCCGCCACCAGGCCAGCGACCGTGTACGAGCCATCGTTGCCGGTCTGCGCGGATTTGATGAGCGCTCCGGTGTCGTTGTAGACACGGACGGTCACCCCGCTCACGAACGCGCCGGTCGACTGATTGGTCGCGGTGCCGGCGATCGTCCCGCCCGACGCGAGACTGAAGTCAACGCCCGACGTCGTGGCACCCACGACGACCGCCACCGCGGCGCCTGAGGTCACCGTACAGCTCGAGTCCGGAAAACACGGCAGGTTGTTGTACAGCTCGTTGACGTAGTTCTGCCCGATCGAGACGACCGTGCGAATGAAGTACGACCCTGTCGACAGTCCAGTGGCGGTGAACGTGCCGGCGCCCGTCGTGTGCACGCGGGTCACGAACGCGCCGTTCGGCGCGAACACATGGATGGCGATGGCCCCGAGCGGACTGGCCGTGGCCGCCGAGGTGACCGTGCCCGTCATCGTGCCGCCCGGAGTCAGGATGAAGTTGATGCCGTTCGTCGTGCCGCCCGCCGAGACGCCGATTGCCGTGCCGGCCGTCACGTCGCAGCCGACACACGGCAGACTGTTGTAGAGCTGGCTCTGGTAGTTCAGTCCATTGAGTTCCGTCCGGGCGTAGAACGTTCCTCCTGTCAGGCGGGTCACGGCGAAGACGCCTCCGGCGTTCGTGTTGGCGCTGCTCACGAATGTGCCGGACGACGAGTAGACGCCGACGCTGATGCCGGCGAGCGGGAGTCCGTTCGCCGCCGCCGTCACCGTGCCGGTCACCGTGGCGCCCGGCGCGAGGGTGAAATCGATCCCGCCCGCGGTGCCGCCAACCGTGACGGTGATGGGCACGCCGCCGCCCGCATCGCAACTCGGAAAGCACGGAGTTTCCCGATAGAGCTCGTCGACGTAGTTCTGGACGTTCGAGGCCGACGTGGCCGCGTAGTACGAGCCGGCCGGCAGGCCGGTGGCGACAAATGCGCCGGCGCCGTTCGTCACCGCCTTCTTCATCGTGATGCCTGCGCCCGTCGTCACCACCACCGTCATGCTGGCGATCGGCACGCCGGTCCCCGCCACGGTCACGGTGCCGCTGATCGTCCCGCCCGGAGCGAGGGCGATATCGATACCGCTGGTCGTGACGCCGTCAGTCACCGCAATCAGGTTTCCCACGTCGCACGGCGGACAAGGCACGTTGTTGTAGATCTCGTCGATGTGGTTGTCCGTGTCCGATACCCGGGTCCGGACGTAATACGAACCCGTCGCCAGGCCGGCGATGGTGAACGCGCCCGCGCCGTCCGCGCTGGTAATACCCGCCAGCGATCCCGTCGACGTGTACGCCTCCAGGGTGATTCCGATGAGCGGGGCGCTGGTGACCGCGTCAGTGACGACGCCGGTGATCTGACCTGTGGCGGGCATCGCGTTGCCGCCGCCGAAAGGCCCTCCCGTGGCACTGTCCGGCCCGCGAGCGATCCCCGTCGTCGAGAGCGCGAGGCACGTGCCCGCAAACAGAATCACGAATCGAGTAAACGGCGCGACGCGACGAACCATAATGGGAACCCTTTCTCTGCGCTGGGCGCAGAGCTACGGTTCCCACATTAGCCGGGTGGCCAGGGTGCGGCTGTACCAAAAGGGACTGTGCAAAACAGCACACGGAAAAGGGTCGCGCCTACCGAGCCGGCCGGCGTGACGCCACGGGCGATCACTCTGGAGCCGGCACCGCTTCCTGCGTGAAACCCTCGATGTCAGCGAAGCAGAGGGCGAGCACCTCCCGCGACGCGGCGATCAAACGACCAAAGGCGAGAAACAACGCGGCGCCCGCGAGCAATAGACTGAGCGCGGCTGCGCCGAGTGCGTAATTGGCAGCCTCACCCGTCAGGCCGGTCTGACATAGCAACCAAGGTGATGCCCAGGACCGTTACAACATAGATGGCGAGGTAGAACTTGCTGAACCGCATGTACCAAGACTCCTCCCACCGCCAGCTTGTGAGGATTCCAAGCAGCCGTCTGTACCGTTGTGAACAGTCGGGTCGGCGCGGAGCGCGGGCGGACGTGGCCGTCAGTGGGCCGGCACCGCCAGCGCCGCCAGCGTCTCCGGCGCGACGTTGCCGCCGCTGAGAATGGCGACAACGACGGCCGAGCGGTCGTTGAGCAGACTGCCTTCGGATGGCCACAGCGTGGCGGCGACGCTGGCGGCGCCGCTCGGCTCGACGACCTGCTTCGCCTCGTGGAACAGCCACAGCGCGGCTCGCGCGATCAACGCATCATCGACCGTCACGACTTGATCGACGTACGCCTTCACGTGCTCGAACGTGACATCGCCTGGCCGCACGGGCATCAAGCCGTCGGCAATGGATTTCGTGGACTCGAGCGTGACCGGATGACCCGCAGCCAAGGACGCCGTCATCTTCGCCGCGCCGGCCGGCTCGACGCCGACGACGCGCACGTCTGGCCGTGATTGCTTGATCGCGGCGGCGACACCGGAGACGAGACCACCTCCGCCGATCGGGACGACAACGATGCCGACCTTGGGCACCTGCTCGAGGATCTCGAGCCCGCAGGTGCCCTGCCCTTCAACGATCCATTCATGATCGAACGGCGGCACCATCGTCAATCCGCGCGCGGTGGCGATCTCCTCGGCCAGCTTGCGGCGCTCCACCGACGTCGTGCCTTCGAGGATGACCTCGGCGCCCCAGCGCTTCACGCCGGCGATCTTGATGGCCGGCGCCGTCTTCGGCATCACGATGACGGCCGGCGCGCCGAGTCGCGAGGCCGCGAGTGCGACCGCCTGGCCGTGATTGCCGGACGAGAACGTGATGACGCCGCGCTTCAGCGCGTCCGGCGACAGGCGCATGAGCATGTTCGTCGCGCCGCGGATCTTGAACGCGCCGCCCGGCTGCTGTGGCTCGCACTTCAACCAGAGCGGCCGGCCAGCCAGGTCCGACACATCCAGCACGGGCGTCCGCCGCGCGATCGGCTGGATGCGCTTGGCGGCGTCGCGGATGGCGGACAAAGAGACCAGAGACATGGGGACATCGTACGCCAGGTACGACGGGTGACGACAGGTACGACGGGTGACGACAGGTGCCAGGAACGAACTGACGCGGGCCAGCTATCGATTAGTTGGTTCGTGCAGAACCCACGAGGAGGAAAGATGGCCCGGCGTAAGTTCGTTCCTTGTACCTGTCGTGACCCGTCGTGACCTGTCGTCACCCGTCGTACCTGCTATTTCAGGTGTTTTTTCAAGAAGTCGATCGTCAGCGGCCACGCCTGTTCCGCGGCCTTGAGGTTCGCGCCGTTTGCGCCCGCCTGACTGCCCAGAAAACCGTGACCGGCCCCTTCGAAGATGTGCCTCTCATAGCACTTTCCGAGCTTCTTCATCGCCGCTTCGGTGGGCGGCAGCGTGCTGTCGATGCGCGCATCGTTGCCGGCGTAGAAGCCGGCGACCGGCGCGGCGATCTTCGCGAGCGCGTCTTCCGGCGCGGCGTCGGCCGTGGCGCCGGGCGCTTCGCCGTAATACACGACCGAGGCGTTCAGTTTCGGCTGCGCCATGGCGTAGCCGAAGGACCGCGCGCCGCCCCAGCAGAATCCGATGACGCCCGTCTTGCCGTTGGACGCAGGCAGCGCCTTGCCGTACGCCATCGCCGCGTCGAGCCGGGCGGCCACGTCCGCGTCGGTCAGCAGCCGAATCGCCTGCCCCACGCCGGACCCGAGCGACGCCGAGCCGCCGCCGTCAGGCCCCTTGCCGGACAGGAAGTCCGGCACGATGGCAATGAACCCGTCCTGCGCGAGTTGATCACCCAGCGCACGGGCCCAATCGCTCATGCCGCGAATGTCGTGAATCACCAGCACGACGCCCGCCTTGTCCGCGCGCTCGGGATAGATGACGTAGGAATTCAGCTTCGTCCCGTCCGCCATCCTGATGTCCACCCATTCGCCGTGGCGCGACGATTCCTTCAGCGCCCGATCGACGTGCTCGGGCGTGCCGGGCGGGATGCGGTCGTTCCAGGGCACGGTCACCGCTGCCTGCTGGGGCGCGGCGGCGCCGGCCGGTGGCGGCGTGGCCTGCCTCGCCAGAGCCGGAGCGGCGATTCCCAACGACAATGCCAGTACACACACGATGCGCGACATAGAAGCCTCCTGCGCGGCCGTGACGGGCCGGCGCGTCTGATTGGTCTAGGAACCCAGAGCCATTATGGCCCAGGACTAGGCGTCTTTGCCGTGGTGGCGCACGTCCCTGGCAGACACCATGAAGATCACGTCCTCGGCGACATTGGTGGCATGGTCGCCGATCCGTTCGAGATGCCTGGAGATCAGAATCAGGTCGAGCGCCGGCTCCACGGTGGCCTGATCGCGCATCATGTGCGTGAGCAGTTCCCGAAACACCAGCGTCTTCAGCGCGTCCAGTTCATCGTCTCGATCGAGGACGGCCTGCGCGAGCTGGAGGTCGCGCCGGACGTAGGCGTCAAGCGCGTCTCGCAGCATGCTCTGCGCGATGACGCCCATGCGCGGGATGTCGATGAGCTCCTTGACCGGCGGATGCGTCAGATATCGTTCGGCCGCCTCGGCGATGTTGACGGCCAGGTCGCCGACGCGTTCGAGATCGGAGTTGATCTTGACGGCCGAGACGATGGCGCGCAAATCGACGGCCACCGGCTGATGCAGCGCCAGGAGCGTGAGGCAGCGCTCGTCGATTTCGAGGTGGAGGCTGTTGATCGGCTCATCGCCGGACACCACCCGTCCGAGCGCGGCTCGGTCGCCGTCCACGACGCCGCGAACGGCCAATCGGACGCGGTCCTCGGCCAGCCCGCCCATCTCCAGCAGCCGCCCCTTGAGCTGCTCGAGCGATTCCTGAAAATGCGGAACGTTGAATTCAGTCATGCGTGTGCGCATCCACCCGGGGGCATCAGCCGAACCGCCCCGTAATGTAGTCCTCTGTGTGCTTTTCTTTCGGATTCGTGAAGAGGTCGACGGTGTTGCCGTATTCGACGAGCCGGCCCAGCCAGAAGAACGCGGTCTTGTCCGACACGCGTGCCGCCTGCTGGAGGTTGTGGGTCACGATGACAATCGTATATTGCGACCGCAGCTGGTAGATGAGTTCCTCGATCTTCTGGGTGGCAATGGGGTCGAGCGCCGAGCACGGTTCGTCCATCAGGATGATTTCCGGCTCGATGGCGATCGTGCGGGCGATGCAGAGGCGCTGTTGCTGCCCGCCGGACAACGAGAGGCCGCTCGAGTGCAGCCGATCCTTGACCTCGTCCCACAACGCCGCGCCGCGCAACGATGTCTCGCACGCCTGCTCGAGGGTGGCTTTGTCCTTGATCCCGGCGATCCGCAGGCCGTAGACGACGTTCTCGAAGATCGACTTCGGCAGCGGGTTCGACTTCTGAAACACCATGCCGATGCGGCGCCGCACCTCGATGACGTCCGTGCTCCTGGCGTTGATGTCCTGGCCGTGCACGATGAATTCGCCCGTGACCCGCACGTTGTCGATGAGATCGTTCATGCGGTTGAGGCACCGCAGCAGCGTCGACTTGCCGCAGCCGGACGGGCCGATGAACGCGGTCGCCTGCCGGTCGGGAATGTCCATTGTGATGTCGTACAACGCCTGATTCGAGCCGTACCAGAGATTCGCGGTACGGATGTGGATGGCCGGCCCGTGCCCGGTCGGCTCGGCCGGTGAAGTGAACCGCACACCGGCCGTGCTGATCCGCACGCCGGTGTCGCGTCCCTGGGTGGATGCGTCTGTCATCACAGGTCCTGTCATTCGACGTCGGCTCTTACGAAAACGCGGACGTCTGGTACTTCTTCCGCAGCCGGTTCCGCACGATGATCGCCGTCAGATTCATGAGCACCACAATCAACAGCAGCAGCACCGCGGTGGCGTAGACCATCGGCTTCGCGGCCTCGACGTTCGGACTCTGGAAGCCCACATCATAGATGTGAAAGCCCAGGTGCATGAACTTGCGCTCCAGATGCACGAACGGGAAGAACCCGTCCACCGGCATGTCGGGGGCCAGCTTGACCACCCCGGTGATCATCAGCGGCGCCACTTCGCCGGCGCCGCGCGCCATCGCGAGAATGAGCCCCGTCAGGATGCCGGGGGCGGCCGCGGGCAGCACCACGCGCAGGATCGTCTGGAACTTCGTCGCGCCCGTCGCGAGCGAGGCCTCGCGCATCGACCGCGGTACGGCGGACAGCGCCTCCTCCGAGGCCACGATGACGACGGGCACGGTCAGCAGGCCCAGCGTCATCGACGCCCACAGAATGCCGCCCGTGCCGAACGTCGGCGTCGGCAGGCGCTCGGGAAAGAACCACTGGTCGATCGATCCGCCGACGAAGTACACGAAGAACCCGAGACCGAACACGCCGAAGACGATCGACGGCACGCCGGCGAGGTTGTTGACGGCGATGCGGACGATCCGCACCAGCACGCCCTGCTTCGCATACTCGCGCAGGTACAACGCGGCCAGCACGCCGAACGGCACCGCGACCACGCTCATGAGCATGACCATCATGACGGTGCCGAAGATCGCGGGAAAAATGCCGCCCTCGGTGTTGGATTCACGCGGATCGCCGGACAGAAACTCCCAGAGGCGGCTCGCGTAGACGCGGGCCCGGCCCCAGACGGTCAGCCGGTTCGCGGCGTAGAACCGGAAGACGTCAATCGTCGGCAGGTCCTTTTCCTCGCCGCTCGCCGCCTTGAGCGTCACCCGCGACTTCGACGCCGATTCGACCGCGACGGCCAGTTTGGCTTCGAGTTCCGCGTACGTGCTCTTGAGGCCCGCCAGGTCCTGGTCGATGGCCGCACGCGTGGCCGTCTGATCCACGCCGGGCTGGCGCTTCAGATCGAGGTCGAGCTTGCGCACCTGCAAGCGGGCTTCTTCAATCTGGTTGTTCACCGCGCCAATCTCGCCGCGCTCGAGGGTCCGGATCGCGTCGCGGTCCGTCGCGGCCCTCGCCACCCACGCCGGCAGGGCTTCGAGCACCGCTTCGCCGCCGGTCGCCACGTCGCGGTCGCCATCGACCAGCTTCGTGAGCCGGCCGATGAACGGCCCATACTCGCGCCGCTCCACGTATACGGCATCGAGCGGCTGCTCCGTCTTGACGATGTCGGCCTCGTTCACCCACTTGAAGTCCACGCCCGTCAGATCGCGGTTGCCCAGCTTGAACTGGAGGCGGAACCGCTTGAGGTGCTCCGGCGTGCCCGGTGCTGGAATGGCTTCACGAGCCTCAATCTCGCCCATCAGCACGGTGCCATCCTTGAGCGTGACCTCCGAGAGCGTCCGCGGCCAGAAGAACCCCAGGCCATTCGTCAGGATGAGCAGGATCATGCCGGCGATCATCAGGATGCTGATGCCGAGGCCGGTGCCGGCCAGCCAGATCGCCGGATCGCCGCGGCGCAGGGTCTCTCGCCAGGACGCCATCAGACGGCCTTGTAGCGTTCGCGCAGGCGCTGACGGATCAGCTCGGCAAACGTGTTGATGATGAACGTCATGACGAACAGCAGCGCGGCCGACAGGAACAACGTCCGGTAGAGCGTGCCGCCGTAGGAGGATTCGGGGATCTCGACGGCGATGTTCGCCGACAGCGTTCGGATGCCGTTGAAGATCGACCAGTCCATGACCGGCGTGTTGCCCGTCGCCATCAGCACGATCATCGTTTCGCCGACCGCGCGGCCGAACCCGATCATGACGGCCGAGAACACGCCGGGGCTCGCGGTCGGCAGCACGACCCGGAGGGCCGTTTGCCACCGGCTGGCCCCGAGCGCGAGCGACGCGGCCGTCAGGCTCGACGGCACGCTCGTAAACGCGTCCTCCGCGATCGTGAAAATGATGGGAATCACGGCGAATCCCATGGCGAGTCCCACGACCAGGCAGTTGCGCTGGTCGTAGGTCAGACCGAGCGCCGACTGCAGCCAGCCGCGCACGTCGCCGCCGATCAGCCAGTTCTCCACAAACGGGCCCGCCAGCAGGGCGACCCACCCGGCCAGGAACAGCATCGGGACGATGAGGAACACCTCCATGCCGGGCCGGAGGCCGTGCAGCAGGCGGCGCGGCAGGAACCGCCAGATCACGACGCCGGATGTCCCGAAGATCGGCATCAGGATCAGCATCACGAAGAGGCCGACCAGGTTCTTCTCCACCACCGACGCCAGATACAGGCCCGCCAGAAAGCCGATCACGACGCTCGGGAGCGCGGCCATGATCTCCACGGCCGGCTTCACCTTGGCCTTGATCGACGGATGCACGAACTGCGACGTGTACAGCGCCGACAGCACGGCGATCGGGATGGCAAACAGCATGGCGTAGAGCGTGCCTTTGATCGTGCCGAAGATGAGCGGCACCAGGCTCAGCTTGGGCTCGAAGTCGTCGGTGCCGCCCGTGGACTGCCACACGTATTCCGGCTGGGCATAGCTCTCGTACCAGACCTTGCCGAACAGCGCCCGAACACTGATCTCCGGATGCGGATTGCGCAGGTCGATCGGCCGGAACGCCTCAGCGCCGACCGCGAAGATCGTGTCGGCTTTCGGGGCAATGACCAGGCGGCTGGAGGTGAAACCCGCACTCACCCGCGCGAGTGTGCGTTCCGAGGTCTGGTGGCGCAGCACGATGGACCCGTCGGCTCCCGCGGCTGCGAAACTGCGATCGCGGGGCGAAGGGGCGAACGCCACCACGGCGCTGCCTTGCGGCTCATACGTGTGGCCCCTGACCAGCTTCTCAGTGCCGTCTGCGAGCGTGGCGCGGAACCAGCTCGAGACCTGTCCGCTCGCCGTGCCGGCCACGACGGAATTGCCGCCAATCAGGAACTCCAGGGCCGTGATGGGCTCGGCCGCCACGGAGGCGACGTCGGTGAGCGTGGGCTCCTCTTCGGTGTAGACCCAGTTGAAGAGGTGCCCGGCTTCGCTCGCGGCCACCACGGCACCGCTCCGGCCCACGCGAACCAGCGTCAGGCGCTCACCCGCAGGCGCAGACACCGTCGCGCGGTGCTCCGCCCCCGCCTCGTCGGTTCGCCAGAGTGCCAGGCTGGCATCGCCGACAATGGCGGCGACGTACTTCTGACCGTCGAGCTCAACATACGTCAGCTGACGGAGCGTCTGGCCTGGGTCTCGAGCGTGGCCAGACCGCGATCGCGGACTTTGATGTCCAGGCCGGAGAGCACCTCGTTCGTGTACTGAGGTGTGAACACGAGTTGCGCCATGCCGACCCGGCCGTCGGCCGCGGCGGCGGCCAGGTAGCTGCCGAGCGCGCTGCGCGACGACGCGACGGCCTGCGTGCCGGGCGGAATGCCGGGCATCGGCAGGGTCATCGGCGACGGCGCCG
Organism: uncultured Acidobacteriota bacterium; assembly: GCA_963751445.1. Lineage (GTDB taxonomy): Bacteria > Acidobacteriota > Vicinamibacteria > Vicinamibacterales > SCN-69-37 > DASUGC01. The sequence continues at coordinate 1,145,414 of CAVVUL010000011.1, forward strand.
GTGCCGGCGTCAAAGAAGACCACGCGCCCCTCGGCATCGATCTTGAAAACGTAGCGGCGATACTCATCGACCCCGGCCGCCTGGAGGCTGGGCGCGCTGGCCGGTACATCGCCGGCGAAGCGGACCGTGTCGCGAGGCGTCAGCCCCGCGGGCCTGAACATCGGCACCGCTTCCGCCGCGATGAAGACCAGGATGCCGAGCACGCCCACGACGACGGCGAGGCCGCCCAGGGTGATGATCACCACGGCGGCCCGGTCGATGCGTTTCAGCCGGGCGATCCGCTTGGCGGCGGTCGCCATCCTGCTGCGAACTGACGTGTCAGTCACGGCCCTCTACGGAAAAAACAACATGGGCGGGGCCGATGCCCCGCCCCTCTTACCACCATTCACACGCATCGCGGGGCCGAAGCCCCGCGGTGCGGTACTGCCAGAAACGGTCGGCGGCGAGGCGACGGCCTATATGGCCGCGGCTCGCCGGTCTTGCATCGCGCTATTTGATCTTCGCCGATTCGCCCTGCGCCAGCGCGGCGTTGAGCGGCATATAGCCGTCCTTCACGACGGCTTCCTGGCCGCCCTTGCTCAGGATCAACTTCACGAACTCGCCGACCAGCGGCTCGAGCGGCTTGCCGGGCGCCTTGTTCACATAGATGAAGAGGAAACGCCAGAGCGGGTACTTGCCGCTCAACACGTCGGCGTACGAGCCGTCGGATGCAGGAGACTTGTCGTCTTCGGCCAGCGGGACCACCTTGACGCCGGACGTCTTGTAGCCGATACCGCTGTAACCGATGCCGAACCGATCTTCAGTGACGCCCTGGACGACCGACGCCGAACCCGGCTGTTCCTTCACCGTGGTCTTGTAATCGCCGTTCTTCAGCGTGTGTTCCTTGAAGAAGCCGTAGGTGCCGCTGGCTGAGTTGCGGCCGTAGAGGCTGATGGGCCGGTTCGCCCAGTCGCCGGTCAGCCCGAGTTGGCCCCAGGTCTTGATGTCTTCTTTGTAGCCGCGCTTGCGGGTCTTGGAAAAGATGGCTTCCACCTGCGCGAGCGTGAGCTTCGCGATGGGATTGTCCTTGTTCACGTAGACGGCCAGTGCGTCGTACGACGTCCTGAGTTCGGTCGGCTTGTAGCCGTACTTGGCCTCGAACTGGTCGAGTTCGGCCGGCTGCATCTGCCGCGACATCGGTCCGATCTGCGAGGTGCCCGCAATCAGCGCCGGCGGCGCCGTGCCGGAGCCCTTGCCTTCGATCTGGATCTTGACGTTTGGATAGTCCTTCCGGAACGTCTCGGCCCAGAGCGTCATCATGTTGTTCATCGTGTCCGACCCGACACTGCTGAGGCTGCCGGACACGCCGCTGACCTTGGAATAGGCCGGCAAACCGGCATCCACTTTCAGCGCCTGTTGGGCGCCGAGCAGGACCGTGCTGGCGGAAAGAATTGCTGCGATCACTACACGCTTCATACGCTTGCTCCCTCTCGCGGCGCCCGCCGACACAGTCATGATAGCGACCGGCCGGCTCCTGGATGTTTCGCCGCTGTTAAATCTGACCTACCAGACCCAATAGAACGTCATTCGGAAGACGCCGTCACTCTTGGGCGTGACGCCCCCGTCAGACGGCGCGCTGTACTTGACGTACTCGAAGTTCGGGCTGAAGCGCACGGAGGGATGAATGTCGTACTCCAGACCGGCGATCGTCGTCGTGAACGCTTCCTTGGTGTCGATGGGCAGGTAGTCGATGCCCGAGCAGTCGGGACACGGATCGGCGTAGCGGTCCACGCGCGCAAAGAGGGACCACTTCTGCGGCTTCAGATCCCACACGCCCCAGCCGGAGATGATAGACATGTCGGAGCTGGTCTGGGTCCCGTCCGCGAGTTTGGCGGTCTTGCGCTGCTGCCAGGAGTACTGCAGTCCCACGCGGCCCTTCTTCGCGCGATAGGCCGCGAAGATCTGGCCGGTAACGCGGTCCGCATCGCCGTTGCGATTGAAGAACGCCCCCATGCCTTCGATCGTGAAGCCGGGGTTCGTTTCATAACGGGCCGCGAACCGATAGCCCTTGAAACGGTCCGTCTCCCCGTTGTTGCCGGATTCATTGCCGTACTGCACCTGGTACTTCAGCGTCCCCGAGTCATTGATCGGCCCGGCCATCGTGACGCCGGTGTCGCGCGAGGAATCCCAGCGATAGAGGTCGAGCGGCGTCTTCTCGATGTGCCGGAGGCCCCACACGCTTTCCAGGAAATCAAAGCTCAACGACGGCTGGATGCCGACGGTGACCTGCTGGCGGCCGTAATAGGTCCAGCGCACGTACGCGTCCTTGATATACGGTGCCGCCGTGCCGCCGGCCAGCTTGCCATTGCCGTTCGCCTCGAGACGGAAGCGCGTGGTGATCTGCGGCGTGAACGTGTGGTCGTAGGTGAAGTACGCCCGGCGAATCCAGAAACCGTACTGGTCCTGCCAGGTCGTGAGGTGGCTGCTTTCGAAGTCGTAGAAGTCACCGAACACGAGCCCGCTGATCTTCCACGGCGGCGCGGGCGCTGCGGCCGGCGGCGGATCCTGCACGGCCATCGGGATGTTGTGCTTGAAGAAGTAGAGCTGGAGGGCCTTCTCGTTGTCGCCAATCACCGTCTCGCCGTTCGGGCCGGCGTTGAGCATCGTGATCCCGACCCCCATTTCGCCGCCCGTCTTCTCGAAGCGGTCGGCATTGGCCTGGATATTGAAGACGTAGATCCGGCCGTCCTTGGGAATTTCCTTGAGATACATGCCCTGGGCGAACGCAGGAGCCGCCGCGGCAAGCGCGACGACTGCGGCCAGGGCCACCATCAGCGCTCTTCGCGCCAGTTGACTGATCGGGAACATTCTCGGGTGCCTCCTGCGGATCCAGCTCCGCCTCGCCCCCGGACGGCAATCCGGCGGGCTTGCAGTAGGAGCTTAGTAGCCTCGGGTTGCGAAATCGTGTCGCCAGCGTTACGCGGGCGTAAATTCGACCGGAACCAGGCATAGTGCTAAATATTGCGCGTTCGGGGGCCACGGTAACCTTTCGTGAGCGTTTCCGGTCAAAGTGGATCAGGGCCGCACGCGTCATCGCGTCCCCGGCACGGAAAGGCGTCCTCATGGCAGGCACGGCCGTCGCATCCCAGGAACTCGTCGCCCCCCGCATCTCACCCCTGTCCGACCACGAACGCCAGGAAATGGCGGCACTCGGCGTGCTGTCGCCTGATGGCGCCATGGCCGTGCCTCCGGCGCTCCCGTCGGCGCCCGGCATCACGCGCCACGCCATGCACGCGCCCGCGGTGCTCAACGAGGCGTATCACTACGCCACGGCCGTCGCGTTCTCACGCGGCATCCGTTTCGACCTGGGCGACAAGACGATGCTGATGATTTCCGGAACGGCGAGCGTGGACGAAGCGGGCCGCTCGGTTCATGTGGGCGATTTCCGCGCGCAGCTCTGGCGAACCTACCGCAACATCACGGCGCTGCTCACCGCCGAAGGCGCCACCTGGCACGACATCATCCGGACGACCTGCTACTTGCGCGACATCGAACGCGACTACAAGGACTTCAACGACATCCGCACGGCGTTCTTCGCCTGGCATCGTCTCGATCCGCTCCCGGCGAGCACCGGGATCCAGGCGCGATTGTGCCGCGAGGATCTGCTCATCGAGATCGAGGCCATCGCGGTGATGCCGCGCCGGACCCCAGCGTAAGCGCGGCACCCACAGGCGACGAGGAAGCGACCCATGGCCCCGACAGCCACACACGACATGACGATGACCGAGCGGGCGGGAGCCCTGGTCGGACGCGCCGGGCATGCGGCCGACACACTCGTCCGGGTGGGCGGTGTCGTCTTTGGCGGCCGGGAAGTCGTCGTCATCGCCGGCCCCTGCGCCGTCGAAAACGAAGCGCAGTTGCTCACGACCGCTCGAGCGGTGAAAGCGGCGGGCGCCCGCGCGCTTCGCGGCGGCGCCTTCAAGCCGCGCACGTCCCCCTACAGCTTTCGAGGGCTTGCAGGAAGATGGGCTCGCGCTCCTTGCGCTCGCGCGGGAAGTGACCGGTCTGCCGATTGTCACGGAAGTGATGGACGCCCGGCAGTTGCCGGCGGTCCTGGCCGTGGCCGACCTGCTGCAGATCGGGTCGCGCAACATGCAGAACTACACGCTGCTCGAGGAAGTCGGGCGGCTGCGCCGGCCGGTCCTGCTCAAGCGTGGCATGAGCGCCACGATCGACGAATACCTGTTTGCGGCCGAATACATCCTCAAGGGCGGCAACGATCAGGTCATTCTCTGCGAGCGCGGCATCCGCACGTTCGAGCCGTCAACCCGCAGCACCCTGGACCTGAACGCCGTGCCGATGCTCAAGCGGCTCACGCACCTGCCCGTCATCGTCGACCCCAGCCATGGCACCGGACACGCCTGGATGGTGCCCGCGATGTCGCGCGCGGCGATCGCGGCCGGTGCGGATGGCCTGCTGATTGAAGTCCACTGCGATCCGGCCGCGGCCATGAGCGACGGGCAGCAGTCGCTGACGCTCGACGCGTTCGCCGACCTGGCGCGATCGATCGAGACGATCGCCGCGGCCATCGGGCGCTCATCGCACGCCGTGCCGTTTCCGGAGCCCGGCGAATGAAAGCCGGCCGTCGCGGCCATCGCGCTGATGACCGCGCTCGCGGCCGCGCCGGCCGGCGGGCCGGCGCCGCAGGCAGGCGGCGGGTCTGCTCCTGCGGTCGCGCGTAACAAGATCGACGAGTTCGTCTTCGCTCAGCTGACACAGCTCGACAGGCGTCCCGCCGCGCGGTCCTCCGACGCCGTGTTCCTGCGCCGCGCGTATCTCGACACGATTGGGACGCTGCCAACACCGGTCGAGGTCCGCGCCTTCCTGACCGATCAGTCGCCGGACAAACGGGCGCAGCTCATCGACCGCCTGCTGGCCCGCGACGAATTCGCGGACTACTGGGCGATGAAATGGTCCGACCTGCTGCGGGTGAAGTCGGAGTTTCCGATCAACCTCTGGCCCAATGCGGTGCAGGCCTACCACCACTGGATTCGCACCTCGATCCGCGACAACGTGCCGTACGACCAGTTCGTGCGCGCGTTGCTCACCGACAGCGGCAGCAACTTCCGCGTGCCGCCGGTCAACTTCTACCGCGCCGTCCAGAGCCGTGAGTCGTCTGCGATTGCGCAGGCGGTGGCCCTCACGTTCATGGGCGCGCGCGCCGAACTCTGGCCGAAGGCACGTCTCGCCGGCATGGCCGGTTTCTTCTCGCGGATTGGCTACAAGGCCACCGGCGAGTGGAAAGAGGAAATCGTCTTCTTCGATCCGGACAAAGGTGGCGTGGGCGCCGGGGCGCCGGCGGCGATGTTCCCCGACGGCGTGGCCGCGCGCCTCACCGCGGATGCCGATCCACGCCAGGTCTTCGCGAACTGGCTCATCTCGCCCGAGAATCCCTGGTTCACGAAGAGTCTCGCCAACCGTGTCTGGTTCTGGCTGATGGGACGAGGCCTCGTCCAGGAGCCCGACGACATCCGGCCGGACAATCCGCCAAGCCATCCCGAACTGCTGGCGTACCTCGCGCAGGAATTGTCGGCGTCGCACTATGACGTGAAACACCTGTTCCGGCTGATCCTGAACTCCGCGACGTACCAGCTGTCCTCGACGCCGGCCGCCGATGGCCCCGATGACCCGTCGGTGTTCGCGCACTACCTGGTCCGCCCCATCGACGCGGAGGTGCTGATCGACGCGCTCTGCCAGATCACGGGCACATCTGAGCAGTATTCGAGCGCGATTCCCGAGCCCTACACCTTCCTGCCGGAGAACACCCGCGCGATTGCGCTGGCGGACGGCAGCATCACGAGCCCCTTCCTCGTGACCTTCGGCCGCCCGCCGCGCGATACCGGGCTCGAGTCCGAGCGCTCGCACACGCCGACGGCGGCCGAGCGCCTGCACCTGCTCAATTCGAGTCACGTGCAGAAGAAGGTCGAGCAAAGCACCACGCTGCAAATGGCCATCAGCCGGGGCGATCTGCGACAGGCGGTGACGCTGCTCTACGTCACGATTCTGTCGCGCACGCCGACGGATGCCGAACTGAAGATCGCGGCCGAGTACGCACAGGGGTCCGCCGCCAACCGGCGCCAGGCCGGCCTCGACCTGGCCTGGGCGCTGATCAACACGACGGAATTCCTCTACCGGCACTGAAGGGCGGACGCCATGGTCCTGACACGACGCGATGCGATCCACCTCGGCCTGTTCGGCGCCACGGGGCTGTTCGTCGCCGACCGCCTGAGCACGCGCACGTGGGCCGCGCCAAGCGCCGCCAAGTCCGTGATCCAGATCTGGATGTGGGGCGGCCCATCGCACCTCGACACGTTCGACCCGAAACCGGACGCCGGCTACGACTACTACGGCGCGCTCGGCAAGCCGATCGCCACCAACGTCCCGGGCATCGTGATCGGTGAACTGCTGCCGCTCCTGGCGAAGCAGGCCGACAAGTATTCGCTGATCCGGGGCATGACGCACGGCATCAACGCGCACGAAACGGCGTCGTACGCCGTCCAGACCGGCCGCAAACCCGGCGAGCACATCGTGTTTCCGTCCGTGGGCGCCGTCGTGTCGCTGTTCAAGGGCTACAACGCCGGCTACACGGGCCTGATTCCTCCCTACATCGTCCTCACCGAGCCGCAGGGCCGGTTCTCGGAAGCCGGATTCCTGGGTCCGCGCTACACGCCGTTCGCCACCGGCGGCGATCCGGGCCAGGCGCGGTTCGTCGTCGAGGGCGTGGTCGCGCAGAACATCACCGACGACCGGCAGCGCGATCGCCGTGAACTGTTGCGGCAGCTCACGACCATGGGAAATGTCGCCGGCGCCGGAGCGTCGCTCGACGCGTTCACGAAGTCGAGCGAACAGGCCTACGACCTCATTCTCGGCGACGCGGGCAAGGTGTTCGATCTGTCACAGGAAACCGACGCCACGCGGGACCGGTACGGGCGCAACACGTTCGGCCAGTCGTGCATGGTCGCCCGGCGCCTGGTCGAACGCGGTGTGCCGTACGTGACCATCAACTATCAGGGCTGGGACACGCACAAGCAGAACTTCCAGACGATGAGGCAGAAACTGCCGCAGATGGATCAGGGATTGGCGACGCTGCTGCAGGACCTGTCGGAACGCGGATTGCTGGACAGCACGATCGTGTGGTGGGGCGGCGAATTCGGCCGCACGCCGCGGGTGCAGTGGGAAGCGCCGTGGAACGGCGGCCGCGGCCACTGGGGCCAGGCGTTCTGCGCGATGCTCGCCGGCGGCGGTTTCAAGGGCGGTCACGTCGTAGGCGCCACGGACGCGAGAGGCGAGGAGGTGAAGACGCGGCCCGTTTCGCCCGCCGATCTGATCGGCAGCGTGTACGAGCGGCTCGGGATCGATCTCCAGGCCAAGTTGCCGCATCCGGAGGGACTGGATGCCCGTGTCATGCCGCCCCCGACTGACGGGCTCAGTGCGGGCGGACGGCTGACAGAAATCATGTAGGCCGGCCCTTTAGGGCCGGCGGATCGGCGGGGCTGAAGCCCCGCCCTACATTGGGTCCAGGGGAATGTACGCCATGAACAAGCACCTGACCGCGAGTGTCTTCGGAATCCTGCTGCTCGTCCTATTCATGGCATCGGTGTCGGGCCAGCAGCCGGCGCAGAACGTGCCGCGGGCGAGCTACGTGTATCCGGCCGGCGGACAACAGGGCACGACCGTACAGGTGGTCGTGGCCGGGCAGTTCCTGGATGGCATGTCCGACGTCCTCGTATCGGGCAAGAGCGTGAAGGCGTCATTCGTCAGTCTGGACAAGCCGCTGAACCAGAAACAGATCCAGGAACTGCGCGATCAACTTCAGCAGATGAACCAGAAGGCGGCGACCGACCCGGCGATCCGGCAGCAACTGCTCCCCTTGCGCAACAAGCTCAACGATTCCGTCCGCCGCAACCGCACGCCGAATTTCTCGGACTTCGCGACGCTGGAGATCAGGATCGATCCGGACGCCGAACCCGGGCTGCGCCAGTTGCGGCTGCAAACACCTCTGGGCGTGTCGGCTCCCCTGCTCTTCCAGATTGGACAGCTCCCGGAAGTCCGCGAGCGCGACGTCAAGAACAGCCGCGCGGACGCCGAATTGAGCGTGACGCTGCCCGTCACGGCGAATGGCCGGCTGATTCCGGGCGATGTGGACGTGCAGCGCGTGCCGCTGCGCGCGCCGAATCAGTACGCGCCAGGGGACGTGGACCGCTACCGGTTCCAGGCCAGGAAGGATCAACACCTGGTCGTCGCCGTCAGCGCACGCGACCTGATGCCGTATCTGGCCGACGCCGTGCCGGGATGGTTCCAGGCCGTCGTCACGCTGTACGACACGGCTGGCCACGAAGTCGCCTACTGCGACGACTATCGATTCAGCCCGGATCCGGTGTTCCACTACCAGGTCCCGGCTGACGGTGAGTACATCGTCGAAGTCCGTGACGCGATCTATCGCGGCCGTGAGGATTTCGTCTATCGCGTGAGCATCGGCGAATTCCCGTTCATCACCGGGATCTTTCCGCTCGGCGGGCCGGCCGGCAGCAAGACGACTGTCGACGTGACAGGCTGGAATCTGCCCTCGAACCGCCTGACGGTCGATGCGAGGCCGGAGCCCGGCGTGTATCCGGTGTCGGCGAAGAGCGGTCCGATCGAGTCCAATCGCCTCCCCTTCGCGGTCGACACGCTGCCGGAACGTCTGGAACGCGAACCGAACAACGCCCACACCGACGCCCAATCCATCACGCTTCCCGCAATCGTCAACGGCCGCGTGGGCCAGTCTGGCGACTGGGACGTGTTCAGTTTCAAGGGTCGAGCGGGCGAAATGGTGGTGGCGGAGGTCACGGCGCGGCGTCTCGAGTCGCCGCTGGATTCGGTCCTCGAGCTCACGGACGCTCGCGGCAAGCGCCTCGCCTTCAATGACGACCGCGATGACAAGGGTGCCGCCTTGCTCACCCATCAGGCCGACGCGTTCGTGATGGCGACGCTGCCGGCCGACGGCACCTACTTCGTACGGCTGGGCGACGTGCAGCACAGCGGCGGGCCGGAATACGCGTATCGACTGCGGATCAGCGAGCCTGAACCCGACTTCGAACTGCGCGTGTCGCCCTCGACCATCAACGCGGCCGGCGGCATGAATGTGCCGGTGACGGTGACCGCGATTCGCAAAGATGGCTACGGAGGCGACATCGCGCTCTCCCTGCGCGACGCCGGCGGATTCATGGTCAGTGGCGGGCTGATACCGGCCGGGCAGCCGAGCGTGCGGATCACCGTTACGCCCCCGCCGGTCGCCACGCGCGACGCGATCGACGTGCGGGTCGAAGGCCGCGCGATCCTCGACGGCAAGACGATCGTGCGGGAAGCCGTGGCCGCCGACGATCGCATGCAGGCGTTCGCCTATCACCACCTGGTGCCGGCCGATGACCTGCGGGTCATGGTGTCAGGCCGCGGCGGCACGCGCGTGCCGGCGAAAGTGCTCGTGTCCCAGCCCCTGAAGATTCCCGCAAGCGGCACGGTCCGCGTGCACGCCACCCTGCCGCCCGGCTACGGCGTGTTCGAGAACATCCAGTTCGAATTGAGCGAGCCGCCGGCCGGCATCACCCTGGCCGACACCTCGGTCGTCGGCGCGATGGCGAACTTCACCATCGCCGCCGACGCTGCCAAGGTCTCCCCCGAGCTCCGCGGCAATCTCATCGTGCTCGTCACCGGCGAGCGGGTTACTCCGGCGAACGCACAAACCCAGGCGCCCGCCGCGCGGCGCCGCCTGCCGCTCGGCGCGCTGCCCGCGATCGCGTTTGAGATCGTCCGGTGACAAGCACTTGTCTGTTCACACGGAGGCACGGAGGGACGGAGGCACGGAGTTCCTTTCGGGGGCTGCGGGCACGCGGGCACTCCCAGAAAGAACCCTCCGCGCCTCCGTCGCTCCGCGTCTCCGTGTGAACAGATCGAGTCTCTATTTCGGGATCAGCACCGTGTCGATCACGTGAATGAGGCCGTTGCTCGCCTTCACGTCCGCCTTGAGGACCTTCGCGCCGCCGATGATGAGCGGCGAGCCCTTCGTGAACTGGATCGCCAGGCGACCGCCATCGGCCACCGACAGATCCTTCAGCATGGCCAGATCGTCGGAAGTGGCGCTGCCGGCAAACACATGGTGCGTCAGGACCTTCTTCAGTTTCGGCTTGTCCTTGATCAACGCGTCAAGATCCGCCTTTGGGATCTTGGCGAATGCCTCGTCGGTGGGCGCAAAGACGGTGTAGGGGCCGGCGCCCTTGAGCTGAGCCACCAGATCGGCGGCCTGGATGGCGGCAACCAGCGTCTTGAACGAGCCGGCGGCGATGGCCGTGTCCACGACGTCCTTGCTCTGCGGCGGCGCGGCCGCCCGTGGCACCGCGCTGAAGCACACGGCGAGCGCGAAAGCGGCGGCGATCAGACTGCGACGAAGCGGTGAGGTCATGGTCTCTCCTTGGCGACAGGAGTTAACCCCACGGCGGCGTCTGGCGGTATGACCAGCGTCATATGGGGCCTTCGGGGCTCCGGTTTGCTATGCTAAGGGGTCTGAGAGGATAGCGAATTTGAGCAAGGACGACCTGATTGATGTCCAAGGCACCGTGGTCGCCGTTCACAGCGGCGGGCTTTACCGCGTGCAGGTGGACGCCGGCCACGAAGTATTAGCCCAGTTGAGCGGCCGGATGCGGCGGTTCCGCATCAAAGTGGTCCCGGGCGACCGGGTCACGGTGGGCGTATCGCCCTACGATCCGGTCCGCGGCATCATCACGTTCCGCGCTCGCTAGCGCCACCGATTGACCCACGAATCCCGTCCATCTGAATCTGGCCGACGCCGGCGCGGCGGCCGCGGGGGCGCGCGTCCCGGCGGCCACAGCCATGGCCCGGCCATGGCCCGCACGCCGCCGGCCGAACGCCCATCGGCACCATTCGATCCGGCCCCTGTGCCGTTCGCGAAGCTGGTCACCGAACCGGCCCTGCTCGACGCGCTCGAACAGCGCGGCTACATACAGACGACACCGATCCAAAGCGCCGTGCTGCCGTACGCCATGACGGGCCGCGACGTGATTGGCTGCGCCGAGACCGGCACCGGCAAGACGGCCGCCTACGTGCTGCCTGTCCTCTCCAAACTCATTCGCGAGGATCGGGAGGCCGGGCCGCGCGCCTCGCACCACGCGACCCGTGCGCTGATTCTCGCGCCCACGCGCGAACTGGCGACGCAGATTGACGACGAGATCCAGGGCTTCGCGTATCACGCGCCCGTGGCCAGCGCCGCGGTCTACGGCGGCGTGCCGATGGAACCGCAGGAACGCGCCCTGAAAGCCGGCGTGGACATCGTCGTCGCCACGCCAGGACGACTGCTCGATCACATGCGCAGCAACGTCGGCGACTTCTCCAAGCTGGAGATCTTCGTGCTGGACGAGGCGGATCGCATGATGGACATGGGTTTCTGGCCCGATGTCCGCAAGATTGCCGAGGCGCTGCCGCCGACGACCCAGCGCCAGACGATGCTGTTTTCGGCGACGATGCCGGAGGAAGTGATGCGCTTCGCGGACGCGCTGGCGCCGACGTCCGTGTTCGTGCAGGTGGGCTCGCGGCGCGGACCGGCGGCGACGATCACGCACGAAGCGCGTGTTCTGCCGACACGCGACAAGGCCGCGTTCCTCGCCAAGTACCTGCGCCGCCATACCGAGCCGACCATCGTGTTCGTGAACACCAAGATCGGCTGTGACCGGCTCGCCCGGCAGCTCTCCACCAGCGGCCTGCGGGCCGTGGCGGTCCACGCGGACCGCACGCAGGAGCAGCGCACGGCCGCGATTGAGAGTTTCCGCACCGGGCGGACGACCGTGCTGGTGGCCACGGACGTCGCCGCGCGCGGCCTCGACATCGACGATGTGATGCTGATCGTGAACTACGAGGTCCCGCACGGCCTCGACTCCTACGTCCACCGCGTCGGCCGCACCGGCCGCAATGAAGCCAAGGGCCATGCCCTGACGCTCGCGGATCCCGAAGAACGCCGCGACCTCCAGCTGGTGGAAGAGGCGTTTGGGTTGAAGCTGATTACGGACTAGGTTCCGGGGTTCCGGGGTTCCGAGGTTCCGGGGTTCCGGTTCCAGGGTTCAGGGGTTCGGGTTCTGGGTTCAGGGGTTCGGGTTCTGGGTTCCGCGGTTCTTCGCGAACCTCGAAGCTGGATCGCGACCCTGAATCTAGCTCGAGACCAAGCACCCGAACCTCGAACCAAGCACCCGAACCTCGAACCAAGCACCCGAACCGTGGAACCGCGGAACCGGAACCCCGGAACCCCGGAACCCCGGAACCTCTAAGTGCTCTTCTCTTCCGAAAACTCCGTCGCTAGCGTCACGAACTCGCCATCCGGCGCCAGCATGCGGTACTGGCGCCAGTGCGGGCGCGCTTCCGCGGACCGGCCGAGCTTCTCGAGCGTCACCGCCAGATAGAAGTGCGCTTCGGGATAGCCGGGGTTGATCGCGAGCGCGTCGCGGTAGGACACCAGGGCTTCCTGATAGCGTCCCAGGTCGTGATGGATGTTGCCGAGGTTGAAGTAGGCCTCGAAACACTCGGGATCCATGCGGATCGCCTTTTCGTACAGCGCCTCGGCTTCCACGAGCTCGTCCCGCTCGTAGTAGATGTTGGCCAGATTGACGACCGCCGGGACGAGCTGCGGGTCAAAGAGCGCGGCGCGCCGATAGGCCGCGGCCGCGGCATCCAGGTCCCGGTTTTCCCCATCGTCCAGTTCCGCGCCATCCAGGAAGTATTTGGCGGCGAGCGCCTGGTTGGCGGCCGCCACGTCGGCCGCGCGCGATGGCGGGAACAGTGAGGCCGGCGGCGGCGCGGCCGTCGGCAGCGCGACGACTTTCGCCGGCGTGCGGTCGGCCCGTGCCGGCTGAAAATCGAGCGCGAGCTGGCCCTGCCGCTCGGCGTCGAGCGCACGCAGCAGGGCGTTCAGCGACACGCCGCGCTCGAGTTCGGCGACGGCTTGCTTGATCAGGTGCAGGTCCTGGAAGGAGTACCGCCCGGCGACGGCGCGGATCAAGCCCCAGCGCTCGAGAAAACGAAGGTGATCGTCGCCAAGCGCCGGATACATGGCGCGCAGATCGCGCGCGGCGTAGTACTGCGACCGGAGCGTCTCGAGATCCGGCCAGCCCGCGGCGCGGCACAGGTCGTCCTCGCTCAGCACGCGCCGGACCGTCGCCGGCACCGCCAGCAGATCCCCCGCGGCCACCAGCACGGTCGTCTGTTCGCTGGGATCCGGCATGAAGACACCGCCCAGCCGCTCGACGAGCGCGCGCACGTCCCGTTTGGTCAGGAGCGTCAGCTTGCCGGCCACCGCCACGTGCTCGCCGGCAAACGGATGATTGGCCGAAGTTCGCGTCACTCGCCGGTCACGATGAATCGGCTGAAGACGGATGTCAAGCGGTCTATTCATGGTCTATTATTCAGCCATGCTGCTCGCGGCGGACATGGGAGGCACCAAGACGTTGGTGGGGTTGTTCCGCCGGGGCGGGGATCGGCCTGAACCGGCGGTCGTGCGCGAGTACGCGACCCTGGATTTCGACAGCCTCGACGAAATCGTCGCCACGTTTTTCGAGGAGACCGGCGCCGCGACCGTCGAGGCCGCGTGCATCGGTGTGGCCGGGCAGGTGTCGGGCCTGATGGCGCGGCTCACGAACGTGCCGTGGCTGGCCGATGCCTCGCCGGTGGCACAGCGGCTGGGCGACTGCCCCATTGAACTGTTGAACGATCTGCAGGCCATGGCCCACGCGATTCCGGTGCTGGACGACGAAGAACTGGCGGTCCTGCAGGAAGGCATCGCCGTGCCGGGCGGCAACGCGGCACTGATTGCCGCGGGCACGGGCCTGGGCGAGGCGCTGCTCCACAACGTGAACGGGCGATTCGTGCCGGCGGCCTCGGAAGGCGGCCACGCGGACTTCGCCGCGCGCACGCCGCGCGAACTGGCCCTCGTGCACGACCTCACTGTGATTCACGGCCGCGTGGACGTGGAACGCGTGGTCTCCGGCCGCGGCCTCGTCAATCTGTTCCGTTTCACGCATGGCACGCAGGATGTACGCGCGGCGTGCCGGGCGATCGGACCGGATGTCGACCCGATCGATCTGCCCGCCGCCGTCACGACCACGGCCCTCGGCGGGCGCTGCGAACAGTGCGCTGAAGCGCTCGACATGTTCGTGGACGCCTACGGCGCCGAAGCCGGCAACCTGGCGCTGCGCTCGATGGCCACGGCCGGCGTCTACGTCAGCGGCGGCATCGCACCCAAGATCCTCCGGGCGCTCTCCGCCGGCGGCTTCATGGAAGCCTTCGTGGGCAAAGAGCCCATGGTGGACTGGCTCAGAACATTACCCGTGATGGTCATCCTCAATCCCGCCGCGGGCCTCCTCGGCGCGGCGGTGCGGGCGCAAGAAATCTGACGAAGGTGAGAGGTCAGAGGTCAGAAGTCAGAGGTGTGGAACGCACTGACGATTGCTTACTTTTTCTTAAGAAGAACTCACCAAAAGAACAAGGACGGCCCGCGTCAGTTCGTTCCACACCTCTGACTTCTGACCTCTAACCTCTCACCTGTCGTCAGTGTTCTACCGCGATCCGTCCAAACGCCGCGAGCAGGCACTCCACCGGTGCCGCGGATCGGTGTCCCATCAGGCTCACCTGGAACCAGTTGCGGGCGGCGAGGTACTCGCTGTGGTGCGCGATCAATAGACCTTCGCGGCCGAGACGCTCGCCGATCGCGGCCGCGCGGTAGCCGTTGGTCAGGGCGACCGTCACGACGGCCGGCGTGGACAGGGAATCGGCCACGAGCGGCGCCCAGCCCAGTTCGCGCAGGCGCGGACGGACGAGGCGGGACAGCGTGGCCAGTTGACGGAAGGGCTCATCCGATTCGAAGCGGCCGAGCGCGGCGTCGAGCGCGCCAATCAGATTGGACGAGTGCGTGAACGGAATACCCTGCTTCGATGCGTAATAGCCCAGGTCGAGATACCGGGGCAGCCGCTCCGGCTCGGACGCGATGTCGTGCGCGTAGAACACGAAACACAGGCCGGGATAGGACGCGAGGGCCTTGCCGCTGGCGCCGGACGCCAGGAACACGCCGTCGAGCGACAGCGGTACGGCGCCGATCGCACTGACGCAATCGAGGCACAGCGCAAGGTCGCGGCGCCGCGCGATCGCCTTCAGCGCCTCGAGATCGTTCAGCATGCCCGTCGAGGTCTCACTGGCCACGGCCCACAACCAGCGCGCGCCGGTGCGCCGGGCGGTCTCCTCAACGGCCGCCAGATCCAGCGGCTGGCCCCACGCCGACTCGACGGCCGTGTGCGGCAGCCGATGACGCCGCGCATGATCGATCAGGCGCCGCCCGAATTCGCCGTTGCTCACGACCACGCCGGGCGCGCCGGTGAGCGAGAGCTGCGCGGCCACCGCATCGTTCGCGAGGGTCCCCGACCCGAGCAGGATCTCCACGCGCTCCGCGCCGGCCAGCCGGCGCAGGCGCGCTTTCGTGCTCGCGAACGCGCGGCCGAATTCCTCATCGCGATGGTAGGCCGGCGGCCGCTCGAACGCGGCACGCACGTCGGGCGCAATCGGCACGGGACCCGGCAGGAAACTCATCGGCTCGCCTGACGTCACGACCGACGGCGCCGCCGCGAGGAACTTCTCGAACGTGATGAACATGGGCTGGAACGGCGCCTCGTCGGTGCCCACCAGGTGGCCGAACGGCTCGAATCCCAAGTGCTGATACAGCCGGGTCTGCCGGAGCGTGCCGGAGATGATGGCCAGGTCGTAGCCGTGCGCGCGACCCTCACGGACGACGGACTCCACCAGGCCGCGGAACACCTGGCCCGTGCGATAGGCCAATTTGACCGCCAGCAGCCGCAGCTCGCACACCCGCCGGCCGGGGGGCAGCAGGCCATCCACCGGGCCAATCTTCTGGTCGAGCGAAAACGGCCGTTCGCCCCGAAGGGCGATGACGCCCACGACCACCTCGCCATCCACGGCGATCACATACCGGTTCTGATCGTGGAACCGGTCCACGTGCCGGCGTGCGGCATTGGGGGGATGCTGGGGAATCTCCTCGACAAAGGTCTCGTACAGCAGCGCAGACACCTGCTCGAACTCGGAGGCTCTGCGAGCGACCCTGAACTGCACCGGCGACCGGCTTCCCACGATGGGGCGGATTATAGACCTGTACACGGTTGCCAGGGACCTGGGGTCATGGTGATAGCATTCGACGCCGAAGGAGCCCGCATGTTCCGAACACTCGTCATTACCGCCCTTGCCGCCGGCGTGGTCGTCATCTCTGGAGAGGCCAGACAGACCCCCTCGCTGGCCGAACTCAAAACCACGCCCGAGGCCACCAGCTACAAAGCGACCTCCAGCTATGACGACGTGGTGCGGTTCATGAAGGCCGTCGACGCGGCCTCCCCGCAGGTGTTCTACGTGACCTACGGGAAGACGTACGAAGGCCGGGACATGCCGATGGCCGTGGTGGGCGCCGGGCTGAAGGATGGGAGCCCCGCCTCCGTGCTGGCCTCCAACCGGATGCGCGTCCACATCCAGGGCAACATCCACGCGGGCGAAGTCGAAGGCAAGGAGGCCGCACTCGTTCTGCTGCGGGAGCTCGCCCAGGGCCAGCACGCCGACTGGCTGCGGTCGATGGTGTTCCTGATCACGCCGATCTTCAACGCCGACGGCAACGAGAAGTTCGCCCTCACCAATCGCGGCAGCCAGAACGGCCCGATCAACGGCATGGGCGTTCGAAGCCAGGGCCAGGGCCTGAATATCAACCGGGACTTCATGAAGCTCGAGACCCCGGAAGGCCGCGCCTTCGTCAAACTCTGGAACGACTACGACCCGCAGATGGGCTTCGACCTGCACACGTCTGACGGCTCGTATCACGGCTACTACCTCACCTACGCGCCACCGCTCAACCCGGCCACGAACGACGCGATCATGGCCAACATGAAGAACGAGTGGTTCCCGTTCGTGACCAAGCAAATGAAGAGCAAGCGGGGGTGGGACACGTTCTACTACGGCAACACGGGCGGCGGGCCCGGCGCCGGGGCCGGGCGTGGCGGCGCGGCGGCGGGCGGCCCTCCCGGTGCTGCGGCAGCGGGCGCGGCCCGAGCCGGTGCCGCAGGAGCGGGCGGCGCAGCGGGTGGTGGAGCCGCTGGTGCTGGCGGTGCCGCACGCGGCGGCGCGGCGGGCACTGGCACGGCGGGCGCTGGTGCCGCGGGTACCGGAGCAGGCGCGGGCGCGGCGGCGGCTGGTGGACAGCGCGGCGGCGGGCGTGGCACGCCCCGAGTCTGCGCCCCGCCGGAAACACCGACGCCGGTCGGCGCGCACTCGGCCGTCGCGACGCCGCCCGCGTCACCCGAACCGACGCGCGCGTGGAATTCGTTCGAAGCCCTGCCCCGCTACCACAACAGCTACGTGGGCATGCGAAACCGGTTCGCGCTCCTGAGCGAAGCCTACGCCTACGCGACGTTCGAAGACCGGATCAAGGCGACGAACTACTTCATGGAAGAGTCGCTCAACTTCGCGATGCAGAACGCCGACCGGCTGAAGAAGATCGCCGCCGACGCCGACAAGGAATCCATCGTCGGCAAGGAGCTCAGCACGCGCTCGGCGATCAAGGTCGAAGGCACCGTCGAGATCCTGATGGGCGAAGTCGAAGACGAGCTCAATCCCAACAACGGCGCCTGCATGAACCGGCGCAAGGACGTCGCTCAAGGCCGAGGTCATGCGCAACGGCATGTGGTTCGCGCCGACCGCGACCGAGACCGTCGCTGCCGAATACTACGTGCCCGCCGGCGCCGAGAAGGCGCTGGAATTGCTCCGCGCCCACGGCGTCCAGATGCGCCAGCTCACGCAGCCGGTCAAGGGCGTGGAACACTTCGTCATCGCGTCGAACAACCAGCGGCAGGCCGGCAACAGCCCGGACGCCGGCACGCACGGTCTGCGCACGCTCACCGGCGCCTGGGAAGCCGCGCCGGACGCGACGGTCCCGGCCGGCAGTTCGCGATCGCGATGAACCAGAAGCTCGCGCGACTCGCCTTCTACCTTCTCGCGCCGACGTCAGACGACGGACTGGTGACGTGGAATGCGCTGGACGAGATGCTGGGCGCGGACGTGAAGGAGTATCCGGTTTTGCGGAAGAAGTAGGTTCAGGGGTTCCGAGGTTCCGGGGTTCCGGGGTTCCGGTTCCGGGGTTCAGGGGTTCGGGTTCGAGGTTCTCGGTTCTCGGTTCGAGGTTCTTGGTTCGAGGTTCTTGGCGAACTCCTACTTCGGGGGACGGGCGGAGTCCAGGTACCGGATCAGACGCGTGCACGCTCCGCGGGAACGACGCGCGAGTTCGGTGACTGAGGCCAGGGAGGGTTGATCGATCAACCCTCGGTCGGCCGCGATCGATAGCAGTTCGATGGTCTCCGACAGTGAACCGTTGGCGATCCGAAGAAATCTGGCGAAGTCCTTGGGCAGGTAGCGCGAGAAGCCCTCGGCGATGTTGGCGCATGCGGATTCGGTGGCCCGAACGAGTTGAGTTCGCAGATCGATGTGCGCCCTGAACCGGGGGCCGCCGGTCAATCTCAGCACCTCCTGCCTGACCGCGTTCGCCAGTTTCCACGCCTCCAATTCCCGATGATCTCGAACCCCGGCCATGCCCTGACCGCAGCACGGTCCATGCCAGAAGCATCGTCAATTTGCCGTGGAAATGCGTGGCAGGTAGAACTGATGTTGCAAATTTAGCAATCCGACGGCCGGGAGATTCGCAAGAAATGCGTACTGCCGTCGAACCCCGGAACCTCGAACCCAGAACCCAGAACCCGAACCCCGGAACCCTGGAACCGGAACCCCGGAACCCCTGAACCTCGGAACCCCGGAACCTGCTACCGCAGTATCCGCGCAATATCGTTGTAGAGCACGGTCACCATCAGCAGCAGGATGAGCGCGGCGCCCACCATGGCGATGCGCTCCTTGGCGCGGCCGCTCATGTCGCGGCGGGCGACGCCTTCGAGCGCCAGGATCGCGATCTGGCCGCCGTCGAGCACCGGCACGGGCATCAGATTGAGCAGCGCGAGGTTCAGGCTGATCATCGCCATCAACTCCAGCACCTTGAGCCAGCCGAGTTGCGCGGCCGCGCCGGACATGTCCGCGATGGCCAACGGCCCCATCAACTGCTTGACGGGCGTTTCGCGCGTGACGAGGCCCTTCAGCGTCTTGCCAATCATCCTCGAGTTGTCCCAGTTCTGCCGCAGGCTCATGCGAAACGCCTGCGCCACCGACAAATCGACGCGCTGGAATTCGGCGCCGAAGATGTCCGCGCCGATCAGGCTGGACCCGGCCTGACCTTCCGGCGTGAGGGTGATGTTCAGCGGCTGACCGTCCCGCTCCACGGTGATGACGAACGGGTTCGGGCCCTGCTTCTTGATGGCCGCAATCGCCTGCTCGCGCGTCGTCGCCTTCTGGTCGCCCACCGACAGCAGCACGTCGCCCCGGCGCATCCCGGCGCGTTCGGCCGGCATGTGCGGCCGTACGGCGACGACTTGCGGCCGAAGCACAGGACCCACACCCAGTGTGCCGAACTCATACTTGGTCTCGGCGGCGGGCGTGATGCCAATCGTGCGGCGCACCCCGGCGCGCTCGACCACGACGGACAATGGCGTGTTGGCTTTCGGCAGCACGGCCATTTGCAGGTCGTCCCACGTCTTCACGTCGCGACCATCGATGGACACGATGAGATCGCCGGGCGCGATGCCGGCTTTTGCCGCCACGCTGTCGTCGGCGACGATGCCAATCACCGGCGGCGAGGACGGCCAGTTCGGCACGTCCGCCCCGCCCGACAGCACGACCGTCAGGGCGACGATGGCCAACGCGATGTTCATGATCGGCCCGGCCAGGTACACCTGGAACCGCACCCACTTGCTCTTGGACAGGAACTCGTCGGGCGCCCCCGATCGCTCGTCCTGGGTGGTCTCCCCTGCCATCTTGACGTAGCCCCCGAGCGGCACGGCGCTGATGCAGTACTCCGTCCCGCCGCGGGTGATCTTGAGGACCTTGGGGCCGAATCCCAGCGAAAACGTCAGGACGCGCACGCCGTACCAGCGGGCCACCAGGAAATGGCCCAGCTCGTGGACGAAAATGAGCACACCGAGAACGAGCAGAAACGTCAGGACGGTCGTAATCACGGGTTATGCCTTCTAGGACGATGTTAGCGTACGGATGGTTTCCAGCGAAAAAGCTCGGGCCCAGGCATCCACCGCCCGCACGTCGTCCAGGGACTGCGGCGCGAGGCTGTCCCGATCACTCGCATTCAGGGCGGCCTCGATGACGGCGGGGATTCCGGGGAACGTGAGCCGGCCCGCGAGGAACTGGTCCACGGCCACCTCGTTGGCGGCGTTCAGCACGATGGGCCAGGCGCCGCCCTGTTTCAACGCGTCATACGCCAGCCGCAGGCAGGGGAAGCGCTGCAGGTCCGGCGGCGCGAATTCCAGGGGGCCCAGCCGGGAAATGTCGAGCGGCGGAATCGGACCTTCCCACCGATCCGGGTACGAAAACGCGTATTGAATCGGCAGGCGCATGTCGGTCACGCCCATCTGCGCGATGACCGAGCCGTCGCGCAGTTCCACCATCGAGTGCACGATCGACTGCGGGTGGATCACGACGTCGATCTCGCGCGCGGTCATGCCGAACAACCACCGCGCTTCGATCACCTCGAGCCCCTTGTTCATGAGCGTCGCCGAATCGACGGTGATCTTGCGCCCCATCTGCCAGGTCGGATGCCGCAGCGCGTCTTCCGGCGTGACGCGATCGAGATCCCCGGCCGGCAGCGAGCGGAACGGGCCGCCGGACGCGGTCAGGATCAGCCGGCGCACTTCGTTGCGACGCCGGCCGTGGAGGCACTGATGAATGGCGTTGTGCTCGCTGTCCACCGGCAGAATCGGGATGCCCTTGCGGTGCGCGGCGTCCACCATCAGCGACCCGGCCATCACCAGCACTTCCTTGTTGGCGAGCGCGATGGTCTTGCCGGCA
The DNA here is from genome assembly GCA_963751445.1 of uncultured Acidobacteriota bacterium. Classification (GTDB taxonomy): domain Bacteria; phylum Acidobacteriota; class Vicinamibacteria; order Vicinamibacterales; family SCN-69-37; genus DASUGC01. The sequence continues at coordinate 1,166,486 of CAVVUL010000011.1, forward strand.
TGAATCGCCGCCAGCACGGCCTCCAGCGCCGCCGTGCCCGACGACGCGCACAGCACGACGTCCACGTCCGGATGCGTGGCCACGGCGATGAGTCCCTCGGACCCGGAATCGATCGTCTTCGGCAGTCCGGCGGGACCCAGCCGTTCCATCAGCTCGCCCAGCGCGGCGGCGGTCGCGACGGCGGCGACGGCCGGGCGATAGCGGGCAATCTGCACGGCGAGCAGCGCCGCATTCTCCCCGGCGGCCAGACCCACGACCTGCAGCCGCCCGGGATTGGCGTCCACCACGGCCAGCGCGCTTCGCCCGATCGAACCGGTCGCGCCCAGGATGGCAATCCGCTTCACGCGACGTACCTCAGGAAGAGGTAGAAGACCGGCGCGGCGAACAGATAGGCGTCGATGCAATCGAGCACGCCGCCGTGACCGGGAATCAACGCCGAGCTGTCCTTGGCGCCCACGCTGCGCTTGAGCAGCGATTCAAAGAGGTCGCCGGCCATGCCAAAGAGCGAGAGCCCCAGCGCGAGCGCGCCGGTGATCAGCGGGGTCATCTCCGGGAACGCCCAGCGGCCCAGCAGCGCGCCCGCGACCGGCGCGATGAGGAGCCCGCCAATCGCACCCTCGACGGTCTTCTTGGGGCTGACCACGGGCGCGAGCTTGCGCCGCCCCCAGAGGTTGCCGGCGTAGTACTGCGCGGAGTCGCTGAGGGCGATCACGCCGACGAGCCAGATCAACGCGGCCGGACCGCGCGCGTCACGCACCCAGGCCATCGCGCCGAGCGGCAGGCCGACGTACAGCGGCGCCAGCATCATCACGGCGAGGGACGCGAAGACCGGCGCACCGGGCGTCGTCGTGGCGAGTGTAATCAGGCCCGCCGCCACGGTGACGCCAATCACGAGCGCGACAATCAGATCGCGCTGCAGGGCCTCGGCCGGCAGGCGCACGGCCAGCACCACGCAGAACGCCGCGGCACACAGCGCCAGGAACCCGGGGGACACCGACGCCCCGAGGGGCCGCGCCAGCCGCGCGAGCTCGACACCGCCGGCCGCGGCCGCCACCGCGGCGAGCACGACGGTCGCCCACGGCGGCAAAAAGAGAACCGTCCCGCCGACGCCGACGATGAGCACGAGTGCGCTGACGATGCGGGTGACGGACACGGGGAGCCAGCTAGCCTTTCACCGCGCCGACCGCCTGTGAATGGACGGCGCCGTAGCGGCGGTCCCGCTTCTGGTACTCCACGATGCCGTCGAACAGATGCCGCGCGCGGAAATCCGGCCACAACGCGTCGGTCACCCAGATCTCCGCGTAGGCAATCTGCCACAGGAGGAAATTGCTGACGCGCATTTCGCCGCTCGTGCGAATCATCAGATCCGGGTCCGGCTGCCCGGCCGTGTACAGAAACGAGGCGAACGCCGCCTCGTCGAGGGCCTCGGGATCGACGCCGCTCGCGATGGCGCGGCGAGCCGCCTCGACGATTTCCGCCCGGCCGCCGTAACTCAGGGCGATGTTGAACTGCATGCCGGTGTTCGAGGCCGTGCGCGCCTCGGCGCGCGCCAGTTCGTCGCGAATGTCGCGGCTCAGCCGTTCGGGCTGGCCGATGACACGGAAGCGGATGTTGTTCTTGAGCAGCGACTTCAATTCGGCGCGCAGGTAGTGCTTGAGCAGGCCCATCAGCGCGCTGATCTCCGTGTCGGGCCGCTTCCAGTTCTCCACCGAAAACGCGTAGAGCGTCAGCACGGCAATGCCGAGGCGCGCGGATGTTTCCACGGTGTCGCGGACGGCCTCGATGCCCGCGCGATGGCCTTCCACGCGCGGCAGGCCGCGCGCCTCGGCCCAGCGGCCGTTGCCGTCCATGATGATGGCGATGTGGCGCGGCAGGCGGCCGAAATCGATCCGGCGAGCCAGCGCGTCTTCCGGAGAACCCTGCGGCACGGCGGCGAGCACGTCGGCGAGAGCCATGAGATCGATGGAATCTTACAGCGGAACCATCGCTAGCGGTACGTGACGCCCATCAGCGTGAGCCCGCACGCGGGCGCGGTCGCGCCGGCGGCGCGCCGGTCGCGAGCGGCCAGGATCTCCGCCATCGCCGAAACCGGCCGGAGGCCGGTCCCGATCTCCGCCAGCGTCCCGGTGATGGTCCGTACCATATGGCGAAGGAACCCGTCGCCCTCGCACTCGATCCGGATCTCTCCGCCGGCGTCGTGCAGGTCCAGGCGATCGATCGTCCGGGTCGTCTCGCGCACGAAGGCACCACGCGCCTGAAACGACGCGAAATCGTGGCGCCCGACCAGGACCGCGGCGGCCTCCCGCATCCAGTCGATTCGCTTGGGCTCGGGCGCGTGCCAGACGTAGAGCCGATCGAAGGGCACCAGCACGGGGGACGTCACGATTCGGTAGCGATAGGACTTGGCGGCGGCGTGGATGCGCGCGTGAAATCCCGGCGCGGCATCTTCCGCCGACAGCACCCGGATGTCGGCGGGCAGCCGCACGTTCAGCGCGCGCCCGACGGCGATCGCGGACACCTCGGTCTCCGCGTGGACACTCGCCACTTGCCCCAGCGCGTGCACGCCGGCGTCCGTCCGGCTCGCGCCCGCCACCGTCGGCGCCACGCCGCCGACGAGCGGCGCGAACGCCTCCTCGACGACCTGTTGCACCGACAGCCCGTTCAGCTGCCGCTGCCAGCCGACGTAGTTGGTGCCGTCATAGGCGAGGGTGAGCTTCAGGGTGCGCATGGGAAAGTTACAGGTCAGAAGTCAAAAGTCAAAAGTAAGTTCAGAAATTGGACTTGTAACCTACTTCTGACTTCTGACTTTTGACTTTTGACCTTCTCAAGTCCTGCTCCCCGGCTTCACCACCGGCTGTCCGGCCGCGCACAGGGGGCAGGCGTCGGGCTGATAGGTGGGCAGGCTCAACGTGACGAGTGACAGGAAGGGCACACCGAGGTTGGACGAGCCGCCGCTGCGATCGATGACGGCGCCGGCGCCAACCACCTTCGCACCCGCCGCCTCCGCGACGACCATCGTCTCGCGCGTGGAGCCGCCGGTCGTCACCACGTCTTCGATGACGACGACGCGGTCGGCGGCGGTCAACTGGAAGCCGCGGCGCAGCGTGAGCACCTTCTCCTGGCGCTCGGCGAAGATGGCGCGCACGCCGAGGGCGCGGCCGACTTCATGGCCGATGATGAGGCCGCCGAGCGCGGGCGACAGCACCACCGTCGCGCCGAGCGCGCGCAGCTTCTCGCCGAGCGCCTGGCCGAGGGCCTCGGCGTGGCGCGGATGCTGCAACACGAGCGCGCACTGCAGGTACCCGCCGCTGTGGAGCCCGGACGACAGGCGGAAGTGGCCTTCGAGCAGCGCGCCCGACGACCGGAATAAGGCGAGCACGGCGTCTTGATTCATCGTGGTCCTCTGCCGGGCCTGAAGGCCCGGCCTACATCGGGGCCTGAAGGCCCGGCCTACATCGGGGCCTGAAGGCCCGGCCTGCATCGGGGCCCGAGGCCCGGCCTGCATTTCTATTTCCGCAGCGTGTCTTCGAACAGGCTGAGGATGCGCTTGTACTCGTCGGCCCAGCTCGTCTCCTCGGTGAACCCGTGGTTCTCGACCGGGTACGGCGCCACGGACCAGTTTTCCTTGCGCAACTCAATCAACCGCTGCATCAGCCGCACGGTGTCCTGGAAGAACACGTTCGAGTCCACCATGCCGTGGCAGATCAGCAGGCGGCCCTTGAGCCCCTCGGCGAAGTAGATCGGCGAGCTCTGCTTGTAGGCCTCCATGTCGTTCTGCGGCACGTTCAGGATGGCCGACGTGTAGCCGTGGTTGTAGTGCGCCCAGTCGGTGACCGGCCGCAGCGCCGCGCCGGCCGCGAAGACGTCCGGCGTCGTGAACAACGCCATCAGCGTGATGAAGCCGCCGTAGCTGCCGCCGTAGAGACCAATGCGTTTCGCGTCGACCTTCTCGGTCTGCACGAGGAACTTCGCGCCGTCCACGACGTCATCGAGGTCCTTGCCGCCCATGTGCCGGTAGATGCCGGTGCGCCAGTCGCGGCCGTAGCCCGAGCTCGCGCGATAGTCCGGCGACAGCACGACGTAGCCCTTGGACGCGAGGATGTTGTTGAACATGTTCTCGCGGTAGTAGCTCGACGACCAGTACTTGTGCGCCTCCTGCAGATAGCCCGCGCCGTGCACGAAAATCACGGCGGGCTTCTTCGGGTCGCGCTTCGCGCCGATCATCTCCGGCGTGAACAGGCGGGCGTACACCTCCGCGCCATCGCGCGCCTTGTAGGTAATCACCTTCGGATCGATCCACTTGAACGCGCGGAATTCGTCGGACGGCGTGACCGTGACCTGCGCGGCCTTGGCGCCGGCGGCCAGCGGCATCATGAACAGCTCCGGCGGCTTGGTGGTGTACGAGTAGATCACCGCCAGTGCCTTTTCGTCCGGCGACACCGTGGCGTCGTTGGAGCCCACCAGCGTCGTGATGCGCGTGCGCGCGCCGCCGTCCACCGACATCGTGTAGAAGTGGCGCTCGCCCGGGTGCACTTCGTTCGTGGTCAGAAAGAGCGTCTTGCGATCCTGCGACAGCCGCGCGTCGGTGACTTCCCACGTGCCGCTGGTCAGCGGCTTGGCCGCCGGCGCCGCCGCAGACATGTCCACGGAATGCACGTGCATGTAGCCGGCCTTCTCGGACAGGAACAGGAACCGCTTGTGGTCCGGCAGCCAGCTGATGCCCGCGCCGCCGCCCAATCCGCCGCCGGCCGCGCCGCCGAGGCTCTGCTCACGGATCCACGCCTCGTCATGCAGCCCGTCGATGACGGACGCTTTGCCGGTGGCCGGATCGACGGTCACGAACCAGCGGTCCTTGTTGTCCTGCGATCGCACCGCGACCACGCTGTACGCGCCATCTTCGGAGACGTCAGGCGTGCTCCAGTTCAGAATGCGCGGGACGTCGGGATCGGCCGGTTTGGCCTTGCGTTCGACGCCGGCGAAGGCCGACGCGTCGGCCCACACCGTTTTGTTCCCGGCCACGTCGAGCACCGCGAGCATGCGGCGGCTCTGAACGTCGCCGACGTTGGTGCGGCCGGGAATCATTTCCGGATACGCGGAAGCCGTCACGTAGTTCGGCACGTCCTGGCCGCGCGCGGTGCCGTCCGGCTGCTCCGTGATGCCGACCCAGACGAACTTCTCGTCCGCGGACAACTGCAGATCGGACACGCTCTGGCGTTCGGTGAGCGCGAGGCGCACGATCGGCGTCGGAGCCGGCGCGGGCGCGCCACCCGGAGCACCGCCGCGCCCACCCTGCGCGCCGCCACCGCCGCGGCCGCCCTGCTGGTTGCGCAGAAATTCGATCAGCGCGCGATTCTGCTCCGCGAGCAGCCGCTGCGCCTCGGTCTGGGTGGTCGTGGCCGCGCCGGCGCCGCGTCCGCCGGCCGCCGCCGCGCCTCCGCCACGCTGGCCGCCGGCTCCGCCGGCCCGCTGACCCGCGGCGACGGCAGGAGCGGCCGCCGCCGCTGCCGCCGGCACGATGTCCGTCAACTGCGCGAACGGCACCGCGTCGTTGCTCGCCGCCTCGATCGACATGATGAACAGGTTGCCGTCGCGCACGAACGTCACGGCCGCGTCGTTCCGGGCCCAGCGGGGGCTGGATTCGATGGCCGAGGTGCGCGTGACCTGCCGGCGCGCGCCGCTGGCGGCATCGTAGATCACGACGTCGCCGTTCTCGACGGCCAGGAGGCGCCGACGCGCCCGGTCCGGACGGCCGGTCCGCGTCACCTCAATCGCGCGGACTTCCTCGGGCGTCATCGCCTTCAGCCCGGTCCCGTCCCGATTGACCACATACCTCGCGGACTGCGGGTCCCCGGCCTTCTGCCAGCTGAAATACACCTTGGACGAGTCCTTGGACCATTGAATGGCGGATGGCGTCGAGCCGATGAGTTTGGGGCCGCGCATGATGCTGTCCACGGTCAGCATCGGCTGCGGGGCGGCGGTCTGGGCGGGCTTCTGGGCGGGCGTCTGCTGGGCACCGATCCAGGCCGTCGCGGCCAGGGCAAAAGCCAGGATAAGGACGGTTTTACGCATGTGTGTCACTCTCAAGGGAAAGGCCTGCGGGCGCGGCGCGAAGAAGGCGCGAAACCCGGCCGATAGTATATCCGTCCCGGATTATTCGTAGTGGAGGGCCGCCACCGGATCGAGGCGCGCGGCGCGGACGGCCGGGTAGAGCCCGAACACGATGCCGACGGTGATGGATACGGCGGTGGCGACGACGACCGAGGACACCGTGACGATCGTCGACCAGCCTGCCAGATACCCAATCAACTCCGACAGCCCGATGCCGACCACCGTGCCGAGGAACCCTCCGCTGACGGTGATGAGCGTCGTCTCGATCAGGAACTGGTGAATAACGTCCACCTTGCGGGCGCCGACTGCCCGGCGCACGCCGATCTCCCGCGTGCGCTCCATGACGCTGGCCAGCATGATGTTCATGATGCCGATTCCGCCGACGAGCAGCGAGATGGACGCGATGGCGACCATGACGAACTCGAAGAGCCGTTTGGTGCGCTCCTGCTGCGCGAGCAGTTCGGCCGGCACGATGATGGTGAAATCACCAGCGCCGTTGTGCGTCGGTGTCCAACAAGCCGCGCACCAGGATGCCGGCCGGCGCGACGCGGTCGTCGCTGGCCATGCCGATGTAGATGCCGTCAATTTCGTCCTTGTAGTACGCCGATCGCATCTTCGATGCCGCATGATCGGCCGACATCAGCGGCACGTAGATCAGGTTGTTCTGATCCTGCGCCGGCAGGCCGCCCGCATCGCCCTGCACCGCGATCTGCGGGCGCACCACACCAATCACGCGGTACCAGGTGTCGTTGACTTTGATGAATCGTCCAATCGGATCCTCGGATCCGAAGAACCCCGCCGCCGCGGCCTGGCCGAGCACCGCGACCGGGGCCGCGGCGTCGGATTCCTCAGACGTGAAGAACCGGCCACGCGCGATCGCCAGGCCGGCGATGCCCTGGTACACCGGCGACGACGCCGTAGACGACCGGGACGTCGCCGTACGGCTTCGGCAGCAGCTTGGAAGGCGTGAATCGCTTGCGCGCCGTGACCGCGGAGACGCCTTCGAGACTCGATTGAATCATCCGCACATCGCGAAACGACAGCCCCCCGGACAGCTTGCGCGTTCTTGGTAAACGACGGCCGGATCGGTGGTCTCGCGCGCTTCGACGATGACGTTCCTGACGCCCAACTGCTGGATGAAGGCGATCATCTGCTGCTGGGCGCCCGCGCCAATGGACAGCATCGCGATGACCGCCGCCACGCCGAAGATCATGCCCAGCATCGTCAGGGCCGACCGGAGCTTGTGCGCGCGGAGGTTGTCGAAGCCCTGCGCCAGCTCCGGCAGCGAAGTCGAACTTGCGGCGGCCCTGGCGCGGCGTGGCGGCGGTCATTTGCCTGGTATCCATGCGGGCTCGACGCGGGCGACGCCGCGCCGCCGAGCTTCAGCGCCGCAACCGGATCGACCAGCGCGACCTCGAAGCCCTCGCCGACGCCTTCGACGGCCACCTGGCTCTCGGTCCGGTGCAGCACTTTGATCTGGCGCGGGAACAAATACGTCGCCGCTGCCCGTGCGCAGGTACACCGTGGGCTTGCCCCCGATTTCAAACAGGGCTTGCCTCGGCATCAGCAGCACATTGTCGACGGTGCCGCCCTGCACCAGCACGCGGACGGTGGTGCCCGGCTCAGGCGGGCATCCGCATCGGCCAACTCGAGCGTGACGTCGAACTGCCGGAGCGGGCCCGGAGCGACTGTCGGCCCGGCCAAGGCCCGCGACCGCCGACACGCGCGCCGTCGGCGCGAGGCCCGGCACAGCGTCGACCTCGATGCGCGCGGTCTGGCCCACCGCGACATTCGCGCGCTCCTGTTCGTTCACGGTGGCCGCTGACCTCCATCGTGTTGATGTCGAAGACATCCAGCGAGGGGGCGGCCCGAGGACACGGCATCGCCCGCCCGGTACGGCGGGAGGGTCATGCCCGAATAGAACATGCCGCCGGCCGCATCCATGTTGTCCCGCACCGAGACCACGCCGTCCATGGGCGCGCGCAACACCAGATTGTCCATGTTCTGCCGGGCCCGGGTCGGCCGCCATCGTTCGCCCGGGCCTTCTTCTCTTCGAGGACGGTCAGCGAGGCCGTGCTCGTCAGCACGCGCGACGTCGACGTCCCGCTTGAGACGCTCGAGGTTGCGCGTGGCCTCCTGGAGTTCGGCTTGCCGGATTTTGAAATCGTTCTGCGAAATCGAGATCCGCGTCCACGCGCGCATCGAGCGCGGCCCGGCGGACGTCGAATTCGGCGGTGAGCAGCGTGACCTTGTCCTGCGCTTCCTGCGCCTTAATCTCGGCGCTGGCGCTTGATGATTTCCTGCTCGGCCTCGAGGAGTTCGGACTCGGCCTGCTCGAGCGCGTACTGCTGGTCGGCCGGATCGAACTCGACGACGGGGTCATCCTTGGCCACCCGGGTGCCCGTCTCGGCCACGACTCAGGATGCGCAGCGCACCGCCCACGGCCGGCGCCATGAGCGTTCAGTCTGCTTCGCCGCCCGCAGCTCACCCCGGAGGTTCACGGTCAGCGTCATCGACCCGCGCGTGACGCGGGCCGTCGGCACGACGGGCCGGCGACGCGGACACCGAGGACGGCCGTCCGGACCAGGTGAACGCCGGCCGCAGCCGGCGATCCGACGGCGGCGACCAGCAGCACGAGGGCCAGCCAGGCGCCGGCGGGTCATGACCCCGCCCCCGGTCCGCTGATGCGACCGGCGACACCGGTCGCCACACGGTCGCCGGGCGTGAGGGCGCCCTTGATCGCGGTCTGGTCGCGGCCGCGGCGGATGATCTCAATCGGCACCGCCGTGAAGTCACCGCGCTGGAACCGGTACACCACGGCACGGCCGCCGTCGGTAAACACCGCTTTGGTCGGGACGATCAGCACGTCCGGAATCTGGCCCACCGCCAATGCGCGCGACCGCGCTCATGCCGGGGCGCAGGCGCCCGTCAGGATTCGTAAACGTGATCTTCAGATCGAATTGCTTCGTCGGCGGCCAGCCTGCCGGAAAAGTCCACGCGGGCCAGCAGCGAAATGCTGCGGAGATCGTCGCGTCTGATAGTCGCGATCGGCGATCGCATCCGCCCGAATCAGCGCGGTCTGCCCGGTCTTGAGCAGCCCGCGGTCCGTCTTCGTCCAGACGCGCGATCAGAAACACCGCCGACAGGTCCGGCAACTCGAGGATCGCCGCGCCCGCATAGGTCTTGTCGCCCGGCCGGAACTCCGCGGGCATACCCATCATGCTGGATGATCGATAGTTCTGGAAGGATATTGACGGTGCCGTCGATCGGGCGCCTTGGCGACGAGCGCCGACGATGGCGCTGCTCGTAATTGCGCCAGATCGCGCTTGAGGCTGTCGATCCGCCGCGTGCGCGCGGCGAACGTCCGAATCCGCGGAGAGCTTGGCGGCCGCCTCGGCCGACTCGGCTTCGTGGAGCCGCTGCCGGGCGTCGGCGAGCGCGAGCTTGCCGCGCTCGTTCTCGATCGACCCGACCAGGTCGGCGCCGGTGACGGCCAACTCCGCCTTCACGACTTCGAACTGCGCCCGTCGCACGGCGCGCGTTCTTTTCTTCCAGGCGCGATCTTCGACTGCGCGACGCGTCTGATCGAGTTCCGCGCAGCGCGCTGCGCAAGTCCGATTGCTTCTCCTGAATCGTCCGCCGCATCGTCATAGCGTCGAATTCGCGCGACGATCTCGCCGGCCTTGACCGCGGCGCCGTTCTTCGCGATCGTGATGATGGTCAATTCGCCGGCGTTGCCGGGGGCCAGGACCAGCGTCGATCGCACCGGGTCGGACCTCGCCCCGAATCTCGACGACGTCGGCAAAGGCGCCGCGCGTGACCTCCGCCGTGGGCAGGACCGGGTTCGACGCTGGACGGCGATAGCGCATCCAGGCGGCGCCGCACGCGCCAGCAGGGCGACCACCGCGACGACGGCGGCGAGCCCCTTGGTTCTCATCGTGGCCACCCTTGCCGGCTGTAGACGGACGAGCAGCCCGGAACCGGCACGACCTCGACGGAGGCGGTGAGGTCCGGCAGGAGTTGCGGGTGCGAACCCTGAACGGAGACAACGGCGATGAACAGACCGGACGGTCTGCGGACATGCCGGTGACGGCCAGGGGTGTCGATCGTGCTCGATGCGGCCCTTGAAACTCAGATCGGGGAAGCCGTCGAGCCGGACCGTGGCCGGCATGACCGGGCCGCACGATCTGCGGCGTCGGCCTGGTTGATGCGCGCGCGCACCTGCATGGCGGAGGTATCAACGAGCGTCGATGATCGGCAGTGCCGGGCCAGACCTCATCGCCTTCCAGGATCTCGACCTGCCCCGTCCCGGCCGGGCCGGTACGTGGTCTTGACGACGACGAGCCCGGAGAACGGGGCGCGGACCTGCATCTTCGTGGCGTTCTGTTCCGCGTACCGCAGGGCGCGTTCGGCTCGCTCGCGGCGGATCTCGAGGATGCGCAGATCGGCCGCGGCGGCTTCGCGCCGCAACTGAAACGTCGCTTGCAGTTGTTCGAGCTTCGCGACGCACTGCTGCGAGCGTCAGCGTGTTCTTCTCGGCCGCCACGGGCGCGATGAGGTCATTGGTGGACACCGCGAGTTTGGCGCGCGGCAATGTCGTTCTCGGCGGCCACGAGCCCCGTTCGGTCTTTTTGTTCCTCGGCCGTCTGATCGGCGCGCTTGCGCTCGATCTGGCTGTCCAGGTCGACCAGTTCGGCTCGTCGATCGAACGCGGCTCGCTCCTGCATCCTGCGGATCGAAGGCGACCAGCAGATCGCCGGTCTGGACGCGGGTGCCGGGTTTGGCCAGCGTCGTGATGGTCATGTCGTCGAAGTTGCCCGACAGGCGGGGGGCCGAAATGGTGCGCGAGCGGATGGCTTCGAGGGTCCCGGAGAACCTGACCGCCGCCGGGCTGGCAGGGCCAGCACCGGCCTGGGCGGGCGACGCCGAGCCGCTCGGTGCCCGGCACCCGGCCACGAGCGCGGCCATCACGAGCCCAACGAAGTGCCCGGATCGCGGTTCGCATGCGGCCGACGGCCCTCCAGACTGGTGTTAGGACGCCCGCCAGCCGCGGGTGGTTTACATCAAGTCAGACACGAATGCGAAAAGGCCTCGTTCCGCGGCTCACCCGAACCAGCCACCCCTGCCGTTCGTCTATTGGCATGGACGATAGGCCATACTAGCGCCCTATATGGGCCGTGAAGTGCTGGTCGGCGTTGGGAGAATTCATATGCACATTCGATTCCGCAACCAAAGATCGCCACCGTTGCCACGCTGTCCTGCCTGCTGCTGAGTACCGAGGGGCTCGGCGTGCGCGCGGCGGCCGGCCAGATCGTGGGCCTGAGCCGGCACGGGTCGCGGCGCGGGCCAGGCCATGGGCCAGGGGACCAGTCAGGGCGCGGCCCAGGGCGTCGCCCAGACCGCGACGCCACCGCCCGGCCAGGCGTTGCCGCTGTCCATGACGGAGGCCGTGGCCATGGCGCTCGAGGCGAACCTCGGGCTGAAATCCGAGCGCCTCAATCTTGATGTGGCAAGCGAATCGATCGCCCTCGCGAAAGCGTCGTTTCTGCCCCAGGTCCAGGGCACGATCAGCCGCCAGCGATCCAAATACCAGCCGTCGGACTTCACGCAGGGCTCTTCGGACATCTCGACGACCGGCGATCAACGGCAGCGCCGCGTTCGGGCAGAATCTGCCGTGGTACGGCGCGAACTACGGGATTTCCTGGGCGGGCAGCCGGTTCAACCAGGATGGCGGCCTGTCGAGCTTCAACCCGCGCGTCGGCTCGACGCTGCAATTGAACTTCGCGCAGCCGCTGCTGCGCAACTTCAAGACGGACTCCTCACGCACCGCGCTGACGACGACGCAATGGAACCGCGATATCACGGACCTCAATCTACAGCAGCGCATCGTCACCACCGAAGCGAACGTCCGGTTCGCCTACCTGAATCTGGTGGGGGCCATTGAAGGCAAGAAGGTGGCCGAGCAGAACATGGAGATCGCGCAGCAATCGCTGCGGCAGTCGAAGGCGCGCGTGGCGGTCGGCCAGTCGCCGCAGATCGAGATCATCCAGTTCGAAGCGCAGGTCGCCAGCAACCAGGAGCAGTTGATCCTGAGCGACGCGCAGATCGGCACCGCCGAGGATGTACTGCGCTCGATCATCTTCGAACCGGGCCGGCCGGATTTCTGGCAGGTGCGGATCGTGCCGACGGACACGATCCGGCTGACGCCGCGCGACATCGATGTCGATCAGGTGGTCGCGAACGCCTTGACCAACCGGCTGGACCTGATCGCGGAGAAGCGCTCGCTGGACGTCACGAATCTCAACCTCGAGCTCAGCCACAACACCACGCTGCCGTCGGTGGACCTGAAGCTCGCGTATTCATCACAAGGCACGGGGGGCACGCAGTTCACCTACGGGTCCGGGTTTCCTCCACCCGTCATCGGCAGCGCCTTTCGGCCGTGGACCAGCGCCCTGGCCGATACGTTCCTGGGCGATTTCCCGACGTGGTCGGCCGGCGTGACGATCGGGTATCCGATCGGCCGCACGGGCGCGCAGGTGGCGTACGCCCAGGGGCAAATCCAGAAGCGGCAGCAGGAAATGGCGCTCCAGGACATGCAGTTGCAGATCGTGGGGCAGATGCGGGATGCCGCGCGCCAGGTCACGAACAGCTACCAGCGCGTGCAGGCCACGCAAACGTTCCGGCAGGCCGCCGAACAGCAACTCGATGCCGAGGAACGGCGCTTCGCGGTCGGCATGTCGACCATCCTCGACCTGCAGGTCCGCCAGACCCAGCTGGCCACCGCCCGCACGTCGGAGCTAAACGCGATGATCGCCTACAACCGGGCGCTCATCACGCTCGAGCGGGTGCAGAAAACGAGATAGTTCCGGGGTTCCGAGGTTCCGGGGTTCCGGGTTCCGAGGTTCCGGTTCCGGGGTTCCGGGGTTCGGGTTCGAGGTTCTAGGTTCAAAACCGCAGCGTGAAAACTCCGAAGCGCAGGACTTGGAACCTCGAACCCAGAACCCAGAACCCGAACCCCGGAACCCCGGAACCGGAACCTCGGAACCCCGGAACCCCGGAACCCGGTAATATCTGCCCCGTGCCCTTCGTCTCAGTCACCGTCATCACCCTGAACGAGGCCGCGAACATCGAGGCGTGCCTGGCGTCGGTGGCTTGGGCGGACGAGGTGCTCGTGGTGGACAGCGGCAGCACCGACGGCACGCCGGATCTGGCGCGTGCGCGCGGCGCCCGCGTCATCGTGCGCGACTGGCCCGGCTACCCGGCCCAAAAGAACTTCGCCGCCGGCGAGGCGGCGCATGACTGGATTCTCTCGGTGGACGCCGACGAACGCGTCACGCCGGCCCTGGCCGCCGAGATTCGCGAGACGCTGTCGCGCGATCCGCGCGAAGCCGGTTTTCGCATCCCGCGCGTGACGTGGCATCTCGGCCGCTGGATCCGCACGACCGATTGGTACCCGGACTACCAGCTCCGCCTGTATCACCGCGCGCGGGCGACGTGGCCGCCGCGTCTCGTCCATGAATCGGTCACCGCGACGGGCGACGTCAGCCAGCTGCGGAGCGAACTGCAGCACTTCGCGTATCGCGACCTCAGCCACCATTTCGCGACGATGGATCGGTATACGACGCTGGCGGCGGAGGACATGCGGGCGCGCGGGCGGCGGGCGGGGTTCGTCGATCTCGCGATCCACCCGTTCGCCGCGTTCCTGCGGAACTACATCCTGCGTCGCGGATGCATGGACGGCACCGCGGGGTTTGTGATCTCAGCGATGAATGCGTATTACGTCTTCCTGAAATTCGCGAAGCTGTGGGCGTCGGAACCCTCGCGCACGCAGCGCCCCGGCCCGCCAACCCCGTGATCACATCCCTTCATATCGACACGGCCCAGACCTGGCGCGGCGGTCAGAACCAGGTGCTCCAGCTCGTCACCGGCCTCGAATCGCTCGGGCATCCGACGTGGCTGGTGGCGCACGATGCCGGCGAGCTGAAGCGGCGGGCCCACGAAGGCCTGCGGTTCGTCGGGTTCTCGCCGCGCAGCGAGTTCGACGTGCAGGCCGCCTGGCAACTGGGACGCGTCCTCCGCGAGGTGAAGCCCGACGTGATCCACGCGCACGATCCGATGGGCGTCGCGCTCACGGCGATGGCGCTGCAGATGCAGAACGGCGCGGCCGCCGGTTCGCCGTACGTGGTGGCGGCGCGGCGCGTCGATTTCCATCTGAAACGCCACGCGTTCTCCAAATGGAAATACCGCCACGTGCAGATGTTCGTCGCCGCGTCGCGGACGATTGCCGACATCCTCGAGGCCGACGGCATCCCGCGCGACCGGATTACCGTCGTGCATGACGGCGTCAACCTCGGCCTGATCGACAAGCAGGACCGCGTGGACGCGCACGCCGCGTTCTGGCTCCCCCACGGCTCGCCCCTCGTCGGCAACGTCGCGGCGCTGGCGGCGCACAAGGGCCAGAAGCACCTCGTCGCCGCCGCGGCGCTCGTCATGCGCGAGGTGCCGGACGCCCGGTTCCTGATCGTCGGCGAGGGCGAGCTGCGCGAGCCGCTGGAGAAGCAGATCAAGAGCCTCGCGCTCGAGCGTCACGTGTTCCTCACGGGCTTCCGTGCGGATGCCCTCGGCCTGATGAAGTCGTTCGACCTGTTCGTGATGAGTTCCGTCACCGAGGGCCTGGGATCGGCCGCGCTCGAAGCGATGGCGTGCAGTCGGGCGGTGGTGGCCACCCGCGCGGGCGGTTTACCGGAAGCCGTCGCCGACGGCGAGACCGGCCTCCTCGTGCCGCCGCACGACGAAGCCGCACTCGCCGAGGCGATCGTCACGCTGCTGCGCGATCCCGAGCGCCGCCGCACGATGGGCGCCGCCGGCCGGGCGCGCGTCGTCCGCGAATTCAGCGTCGAGAAGATGGTGCAGGACACCGTCGCCGTGTACCAGCGCCGGCCTGGCGTCGTTCCCGTCTCGGTGTAGAGTGGTCACCCGGCCCTGCCGGACTGGAGCATGATCGGCCAGACGATTGCCCACTTCCGCATCCTCGAGAAACTCGGCGAGGGAGGGATGGGTGTGGTCTACAAGGCGCACGACACGCACCTGGACCGCCTGGTGGCCATCAAGTTCCTGCCGCCGGATCGGACGGCGGACCGCGAACGCAAGCGGCGGTTCATTCAGGAAGCCCGTGCGGCCTCCGCCCTCAATCATCCCGCCATCGTCACGGTGCACGACGTCGCTGCCGAAGACGGCGTGGACTTCATCGTCATGGAGTGCGTCTCGGGCAGGACGTTGGGCGAGCTCATCGGACGCAAGGGACTGAAACTCCGCGACGTCTTCGTCTACGGCGCGCAGATCGCGGATGCGCTGGCCGCCGCGCATCGCGCGGGCATCGTCCATCGCGATCTGAAGCCCGGCAACGTGATGGTGACCGACGACGGGCGGGTGAAGGTACTCGACTTCGGCCTGGCCAAGCTGATCGAGGCCGTCGTCGATGACAACGCGCCGACCGTGTCGCAGACGCCAAAAGACGGAAGACGGCATGGTCGTCGGCACGGCGGCCTATATGTCGCCGGAACAAGCGGAAGGCAAAGCGTTGGACGCGCGCTCCGACATCTTCTCGTTCGGCGCGGTGCTGTACGAGATGGTGACGGGCCGGCGCGCCTTTACCGGAGAGACCACGGTGTCCACGCTGTCGGCCATTCTGCACCTGGAGCCGGCGCCGATCGAGGACGCGCCGCCGGAACTGGACAAAATCATCCGGCGCTGTCTGCGAAAGGAACCGTCGCGGCGCATCCAGCATCTGGACGACGTCAAGCTCGCGCTGGACGATCTGAAAGACGACTCCGACTCGGGCAGCCTGGCGACGGCGGTGCCGCGTCGCCGGGCACGCACCAGTCTGTGGGCGATCGCCGCGACGGCGGTGGTCGTGCTGGCGCTGGCGGCGGTCGGGTTCTGGTGGCTGCTTCCCCCGGCGCCGCTCGGCGCGCCGGTGCTCATGCAGTTGACGACGGATGCGGGGCTTTCGACCTTCCCCGCTCTTTCGCCAGATGGGAAGATGGTCGCCTACACATCTGACCGGGGCGGGAAGGGCAACCTCGACATTTGGGTTCGGCAGATCGGCGGCGGCGACCCTGTCCCCCTGACACAGGATCCGGCAGACGAGCGCGAGCCTTCGTTCTCACCCGACGGGACCACGATCGTGTTTCAGTCGAACAAGGACGGAGGCGGCATCTACACCGTATCGGCGCTGGGCGGCCACACGCCGCCGCGGAAGATCGCGCCGGCGCCGGACGGCCAGCGTCCCCGGTTCTCCCCGGATGGCAGCCAGATCGCGTACTGGACCGGAAGCCTCCGACCTTCGGATGCGTCATTCGGCGGGCGCAACTACTGCCGAATCTTCGTGGTCCCGACCGCAGGTGGCGCGCCCAGGCAGATACGCGCCGATTTCATGGCCGTGACCAATCCCGAATGGGCGCCTGACGGGCAGCATCTGCTGTTCCTGGGACGTCAGGACGACACGCAGTCCATTGACGAGGGCCTCGACTGGTGGGTGACGCCATTGGACCAGGGGCCGGCGATCCCGACCGGTGCGCTGAAAGCGACACGCAAGGCGCAACTCACGGGCGAGTCGATCGTTTATCCGTGGGCCTTGATTCCCTCTGCGTGGGACGGGCGAGGCGGCTGGCTGGTGTTCTCCGCTCTGTCGGGCGACAGCCGGAACCTCTGGCGGATGGGCATCTCGCCAAAGACGTGGAAGGCGATCGGCGCGCCCGAGCGGCTGACGTCGAGCTCTGCCATCGACCACAGGCCGTCGCTGGCGTCCACAGGCGCGGGCACCGTGACGATGGCGTTCGCGAGTCGGGCCGAGAAATCCGATATCTGGAGCCTGCCGATCGAAGGAAATACAGGCAAGGTCACGGGAGACCTGCGCCAGGTGACGCGGGACGCCGGGCGGAACTTCCACACTTCGCTGTCGCGTGACGGCAGCGGGATCGTGTTCGTCTCGACCCGGTCCGGCCACCCAGAGATCTGGACCACGGACTTGAGCACTGGGCAGAACACGCAACTCACCGCAGACGGCGAGGAGAAGTACGGCCCCAGCTTCTCCCCGGATGGCAAGACCGTCGCATTCTCGCTGAATCACAGCGGCAGGTACGATCACTACCTCGTCCCCGCAGCGGGGGGTGCCGCCGAACGGGTCGGGGAGGACGGCGGCCAAGCGAGCGGGTGGCGGCCGGATGGCCAGTATCTGGTCGGGAACTCCGTCGACGGACGGTTGATCCTGATCGACGTTGCCGGTCGGCAAATGACCAACCTGCTGGCCATCAAAGATCGGTGGTTCTTTGGGATCGGCTTTTCGCCGGACGGCCGCTTCGTGCGGTTCGCGGAAGGGGTGAGCGGGCAATTCAGGGCGTTCCAAGCACCGTTCCAGGGCAAGACCATGGCGCCGGAGAGCAGTTGGTCAGCCTTGCCAGACATCGGCGGCAGCTTGTCGCCTGACGGAACGCTGTCCTATGACCTGTCGAACCGTGACGGATTCAACTGCATCTGGGCACAACCGGTGGACCGGGTGACGCTGCGGCCCGTGGGCGACCCGCGTCCGATCTACCATTCCCACGTCGGATCCCGGGTGAGCATCACCGGCTTTTCGATCGCGCACGACCGGATGATCCTCACGCTGGCGGAAGTCACAAGCAACATCTGGATGGCGACGTGGAAAGGCGGGTGGTAACGCCGTGACGGACGTGCCTCCGGCGGGAGTTCCGCCCGGTATTGCTAAATTATTAGCACTGTGCTAATTTCGTAGCCGTTGCCGCCGATGCCGCGCCCGCTGACCCACTCGCTGTCGCGCCGGGAACGCCAAATCATGGACGTGCTGCACCGGCTGCCGCGGGCCACCGTGGCCAGTGGTCCGCGCCGAGCTGCCAGCCCCGCCGAGTTACTCGGCCGTCCGCGCGCTGCTCGGCATCCTCGAGAAGAAAGGGCATGTCCGGCATCTGGTCGATGGGCCCCGTTATCTCTACGAACCCATCGACGTCGCGGGCCGTCGAGCGGAAGTCGGCGATCCGCCACCTCGTGCGCACGTTCTTTGACGGCTCGACAGAGGACGCGGTCCTCGCCCTGCTCGAATCGGCCGACACGACGGTTAAGCCAGGTCCGAGCTCGACGACCTCGTCCAGCGCGTCGACCGCCGCGCGGCGGGAGGGGCGATGATTGCGATCCTGGCCGACCTGCCGCTGAAGGCGACGACTCTGCTGGTCCTCGCCGCGACGGCCACGGCCCTGATGCGTGCAGGCATCGGCGGCGTCACGGCACCTGGTCTGGACCGCGACGTTCGGTGCCGTGCTGCTGCTGCCCGATCGCGCGACTCGCGCTCCCGGCAATCCGGCTGGCCGTCCTGGCTGCAGAAGCCCCGCAGCCAATCGTCCCCACGACGCCGCCAGTGACGGACCCGCGTGTGGCTCCCGTCAGCACCGCCGCGGAGGCGATGCCTGCCCGTGCCACCCCACCGGTGTGAGTGTCAGTCAGCGCGAGCCCTGCGCCTCGAACCGTTGCCTGGACGGCCGACCACTTCCTGACCGCTATCTGGATCGCCGGAGTCAGCCTGATCGGCCTGCGAGCGGTTCTGGCTGCCACGTTTGTCCGGCGGCTCGGCCGCTGCGCGCGATTGCTGAAGGAGGGCCCGATCGTCGCCCGCC
This sequence comes from uncultured Acidobacteriota bacterium, assembly GCA_963751445.1. Classification (GTDB taxonomy): domain Bacteria; phylum Acidobacteriota; class Vicinamibacteria; order Vicinamibacterales; family SCN-69-37; genus DASUGC01. The sequence goes on from CAVVUL010000011.1 coordinate 1,185,280, forward strand.
TCGATCGGATGCGGCTGAGCTTGCGGGTGCGCCGGCCGATCCGCATCCTGGTTTCTCCCAGGCAGTGGATGCCCGTCACATGGGGCCTCTTCCGTCCGGCCATTCTGCTGCCCTCGAGTGTCGTCTCCTGGAGCTTGGAGTCTTCCGAACGGCTCGACGCGGTCCTGGCCCACGAAGCCGCGCATATCGCGCGGTGGGATGCACTCTGGCAATTCATCACAAGACTGGGGGTCGCCGTGTTCTGGTTCAACCCGCTGATGTGGATCGCCGCTCGCAAGGCCCGCCTCGAGCGCGAGCGAGCGTGCGACGACGCGGTCGTGGCGCTGGGCACGAAGCCGTCGGACTACGCCGGCCATCTGCTCGACATCGCTCGATCGCTCAGAACGCCCGCCGTTCGATCATCCGGCGCCCTCGCGATGGCGAAACACTCGCAACTCGATCGGCGCATTCGCGCCATCCTCGACGAACGGACCAGCCGCCGAGGCGTCTCGCGCGCAAGCCTGCTGGCTCACATCCGCGCTCGTCGCCTTCATGCTGCCGGTCTCGGCCGTTCGCCTCACGGCACGTGTGCCGCCAGTCGCGGCGCCGATCCCTGATGCGACCAACGCCGCCGCCCCGTTCGCGGCGGTGCCGATGGCAGACGTCGCGGAACATCCGGGCGCCCTCGGGATGCGCCTGACGGCGCCGCCACGCATCGACACCCCGGAGCGACATCGAAGCAGATCGCCGGCCGAACCGGTTCAGGCGGTGGTTCAGCCGGAACCATCGCGTCCGCCGGTCCAGCAGGTTTCCGCCGACAGTCCCCAACTCGTGCAGTGGCGCAAGGAACGGCAGGCCATGCTCCAGCAGATCTTCGACAGGGCGACGCGGCACTGGAAGGGCTCGCTGGCCAAGGTCGAGATTGGCACGGTGGCACCAGTGGACACGGTGGCCTACGAAACGACCTTGGCAAAGGTCGAACAGGCGCTGCTGGCCGATCAGGCTCGCCCGTTGCCCAGCCTGCCATCAGATGCTGACATGGCCTCCGTTCGCCAGCGCTTCGCAGACGCCATGCGCAAGCTGGATGCGCTCGAAGTCCGATTCGACAACGGCCTGGTAAGCACCGGAGAACTCAACGCCGCCGTCCTGGCCGCGGTCGGCCTGGTCATCAGCGGGCCGTCCGCCGCTGCGGGCGATGACCTGCGTCTGCAGACGTTCCATCTGGCGCACGCCGATGTTCCGGCAGTCGCTCAGATCGTGAACCAGATGCTGACGACGACCGCGGCCGGCAGCCGCCCGGCCGTCACCATGGACAGGTCGCAGAACGCGCTCGTGGTACGCGCCACGCCTCAGGCACTGCAGTTGATTCAGAACATCATCGACGCCGTGGACAAGCCCGCGGCCCAGCGCGGGGCCGCGGCGGCCGACGCGACCCGCCCGATTCTGACGGGCCAGGACCAGTATCTGCAGACGTTCTATCTGGCGCAGGCCGATGTCCAGGAGGTGGTGCAGATCCTGAATCAGATGCTGACGACGACCGCGGCTGGCAGCCGCCCGACGATCACGATGGACAAGGCGACGAACGCGATCCTGGTGCGCGCCACAGCCCCGACGCTCGACCTGATTCAAAACATCATCAAGTCCGTCGACAAACCCGCCAAGACCGCCGAGGTGCCGATGACCGACGCCGCGCTCATCGCCGCGCTGAAGGACGCGGCCGCGGTCGCCTCCGACGCCGATCGCGCCAACACGCTGATCGCCCTCGCCCACGCAACGCGATGACGCCGGAGATGGTCGCGCTCTACGTGGCGGCGGCCGGCGGCATCAAGTCGGAGACCGATCGCGCGCGAGCCTTCGCGCAGCCGATTCGGGTGAAGCCGGCAGGACGGTGAGTCAAGAGTCCAGTCCAGAGTCCAGAGTCCAGAGTCCAGAGTCCTCTGACAGTCCCGTAGTCCCACGTAGTCCGAAGGTCCTGGGTCCTGAGTCGGGCGGTCGCCGCGGACTATAGGACCCCGGACGATGGACCGTCCGGGAACTCTGGACGATGGACCCTGGACGCTGGACTGATCAGTCCTTACTCGTCCGCGCCCGTCCGGGCCTGCAGTGTCCTCGTAGCAGACACTGTGAGTCGCCCTGCTTCGCCCCGTACCCGCACGCGCCCATCATGCTCAGGTGGCACAGCGCGAAGTCGTAGCGGACCGGATCGTCCGGGTCGAACGCACGCAGCGACGCGGTGATGTCGGCGGCCATCTTCCATCCCGGCGACGCGCGGCGGGTCAGGCGCAGGCACTTCCCCACTCGAATCGTGTGCGTGTCGAGCGGCACCACCAGTTGCCGAGCCGGCACGGACGTCCATCCGCCGGGATCGATGGCGTCGCGGCGCACCATCCACCGCAGGAACAGATTGAGGCGCTTGCACGCTGACCCGGTCGAGGGCCGGGAGAAGAAATAGTGCGCGCCCGGCTGGCGGGGGCGGCGTCCGTAGGCCGGCCGCAAATCCACGGCGCGCGCGCGGCGTGAGAAATCCTCGAGCGCGGCCTCCACGTCCGGAGCGGACGGATCGAGCCCGCGCGCAAACGCGCGCTCCAAGGATCCGTCGTGCTCGATCAAGCGCTCGCAGCGCCCACAGCAGGCCGATGAGGTCCTCGCCGCGCGTCCAGCGGTGCACGATGGGACGCAACTCGCCGGCGTCGCGCGCCGGATCGAAGCCGCGGACGAACTGCGCCGGCGACGCCCCGATCGCCGCGCACACGGCCTCGATCGACGCCATCACCGACGCGACGCGGCCGAACGCGAGGCCCGCGGCCAGGAACGCGACGACCTCGCGGTCGTCGAGCCGGTCGTAGCGGCGCACAATCTGGATGGGATCCCGGGCGGAGTCCGGATAGTTGAACGACGCGTACAGGCCGTCGAGCGCGGTCTTCATAAAGCGGGGGGACTTCGTCCCCGCCGCACCCCCCTCACGCGCTCGCTCGCGGGGGCCCCGGCGCCCCGCTCCGCTCGCGCGGCTCACTCGCATGGCTCGTTCGGAGATCGGCTGGTCCCGCCCGTCAGAACGTCGTCACGGCCTGACCGGCCTTGCAGAGCGGGCAGGAGGCCACCGGATAGTTTTCGGGCGCGCGATAGTCGGCCAGTGCGAAGTTGGGCACGCCCACGTCCACGACCGATTCCAGTCGATCGCAGATCTCGGCGGTCGCGATGACGGTTCCGCCGGCCTCTTCGATCGCGGCCTTGGCGCGGGCGAACGTCTCGCCCGTATTGCGCACGTCGTCGGCGAGCAGCACGCGGCGGCCCTTGACGACCGTGCGGTAGAACGCGCGCAGCGACAGCACGCCGTTCCCGTCCACCGTCAGCGGCGCGAAGCTCGTGGGCGGATGCGTGAGGCTCCTCCGCCCGTCGAGCAACCCGGCCAGCGTGTGCGCGAAGAGCGCGCCGCCCATCACCGGTCCGGCCACGACTTCAATCTCGGACACGACTGTGTCCGGCAGCAGTTCGATCAGATCCTGCGCGAACCGCCAGATGAGCGACGGCTGCCGGAAAATCTTGTGCGGGTTCAGGTACACGCGGCCGTGGTAGCCGTTGCCGTAGTCGAAGTGCCCGTCCAGCATGAGCACTTCGTGCTCGCGCAGGTTCATCAGGGCGTTGGCTTTCAGTTGCTCACGACGGGTCATTCAGGTTCCTCAACTTACTTGTTGACTTCTGACTGTTGACTTCTGACTTACCTAGCATCATCCCGTCAATCAAGCCGGGTTCACGTACACCACCCGCCCTCCGACGATCGTGGCTGCCACGGCGCCTTTCAGCGTCCAGCCGTCGAAGGGCGTGTTCCTCGACTTCGAGCGCAGCGCGGCCGCGCGGATCGTCACCGGCGTATCGGGCGACAGAATCGTCGAGGTCGGCCGGCTCGCCCTCGCGGATCGTGCCGCCGGGCAGCCCCAGCACCCTCGCCGGATTGGCCGACAACAATTCGACCAGCCTCGGCAGGCCGATCACGCCGGCGTGCACCAGCCGATCCAGGCACAGCGAGACCGCGGTTTCGAGGCCGACGATGCCGAAGGGCGCGCGGTCGAACTCGACGGCTTTTTCGTCGGCTTGATGCGGCGCATGGTCGGTGGCGATCACGTCGATCGACCCGTCGCGCAGGCCCTCGATCATGGCGGCGCGGTCCGCGTCCTCGCGCAGCGGCGGGTTCATCTTCACGTTCGTGTCGTAGCCGCCGCCCATCCGCAGCGCCTCGTCGGTCAGGATGAAATGATGCGGCGCGACTTCGGCGGTCACCCGGACGCCGCGCTCCTTGCCGGCGCGCACGGCCCGCAGCGACTGCCGCGCGCTCATGTGCGCGATGTGCACGTGCCCGCCGGTCAGTTCGGCCACCGAGATGTCGCGCTCGACCCAGATGGACTCAGCCGCGCCGGGAATGCCCCTTCAAGCCGAGCATCGCCGCGATGGCGCCTTCATGCGCCACTCCATCGCCCTTGAGCGACGGATCCTCGCAGTGGTCGATGACCGGCATGCCGAACATCGAGGCGTACTCGAGGGCCCGGCGCATCAGCAGCGACGTGGCGACCGGCCGGCCGTCGTCGGTGATCGCCACGCAGCCGGCGGCGTGCAGGTCGCCGATTTCCGTGAGTTGCTCGCCCTTCGATCCGATCGAGACCGCGCCGATCGGGTACACGCGGGCCAGCGCGGCTTCGGCCGCGCGCTTCACGATGAACTGCGTGACCGAGGCGCTGTCGTTGATCGGATCGGTGTTCGGCATGCACGCCACGGCCGTGAAGCCGCCGGCGACGGCCGCCGCCGTGCCGGTCGCGATCGTCTCCTTGTGCTCCTGTCCCGGCTCGCGCAGGTGCACGTGGATGTCGATCAAACCTGGTGTCATCACGCAGGAGGCCGGCAACTCGACGACGTGCGCGGAGCCCGCCGGAATGTCGCGTCCCGACGCGCGCGACCCGCCCGTCCTCCACGAGCACGTCGAACCGCCCGTTCCGGCCGGCAACCGGGTCGACGACCTGAACGGACTTGAACAGCATCGATGTCATTCTTCTTCCCCTGCGAGCAGATACAGCACCGCCATGCGGACCGCCACGCCGTTGGCGACCTGGTCGAGAATCACGGACCACGGCCCGTCGGCGACCTCGGAATCGATTTCCACCCCGCGGTTCATGGGCCCGGGATGCATGACGATGGCGTCCGGCGCTGCGCGGCCATACGCGCCGGTGTCAGGCCAAAGAGCGTGAAGTACTCGCGCAGCGACGGCAGGTAGAGGCCCCGCATGCGCTCGTGCTGCACGCGCAGCATCATCACCACGTCGGCGCCGCTCACGGCCTCCTCGATCGACGAGGTCACGTGCGACGCCGAGCGGTGTCAGCCCGAGCGGCATCAGCGTCGGCGGGCTGCAGACGACGACCGACGCGCCGATCTTCGTCAGCAGGAAGAGGTTCGATCGCAGCACGCGGCTGTGTTCCAGGTCGCCGATGATGGCGACGCGCAGGCCGGCTCGAGGCGGCCCTTGCGTTCCTTGATCGTGAACGCATCGAGCAGCGCCTGCGTCGGATGCTCGTGCGTGCCGTCGCCCGCATTGATGATGCCGGCCCGGCAGATCCGGGCGAGCTGGTGCGGCGCGCCCGACGAGGCGTGACGGATCACGATGAGATCCGGCGCCATGGCTTCGATCGTCCGCGCGGTGTCGCTGAGCGTCTCGCCCTTGGTCACGCTCGATCCCGACGGTCGTCATGCCGAGCGTGTCGGCACTGAGCCGTTTTTCGGCGAGTTCGAACGACATGCGCGTGCGGGTGCTGGACTCGAAGAACAGGTTCACGACGGTGCGGCCGCGCAGCGTCGGGACTTTCTTGATCGGCCGCGTGCCGACTTCCTTCATGGCCAGCGCGGTCTCCAGGATCAGGTCGATCTCGCCGCGATCGAGATCCTCGATCCCGAGCAGGTGGCGGCTGCGGAGCGCGGTGGCGGGCGTCATCCTTCCACCTCCACTTCATCGCGGCCGTCGAGTTCGACCAGACGGACCTGCACGCTCTGCTGCTGTGACGTGGGAATGTTGCGGCCGACATAGTCCGCCCGAATCGGCAGCTCGCGGTGGCCGCGATCGATGAGCGCGACCAGCTGAATGGCGCGCGGCCGGCCGAAATCGATGAGCGCGTCGAGCGCGGCGCGAATCGTCCGGCCGGTATACAGCACGTCGTCGACCAGCAGGATCATCCGGTCGTCGATGGAGAACGGGATCTCCGTGCGCCGGACGACCGGCTGCGGCCCGACCGCGTGGCGCATCAGGTCGTCGCGATAGAGCGTGATGTCGAGCGCGCCGGTCGGCACCTCGACGCCCGTGAGCGCGCGGAGATCCGCGGCCAGCCGCGCCGCCAGCGGCACGCCGCGCGCGCGAATACCCACCAGCGCGAGGTCTTCCACGCCGCGGTTGCGCTCGACGATTTCATGCGCGATGCGCGTCAGACTGCGCGAGACGCGGTCCGCGTCCATTACGACAGCCATACGAGCCTCTGGGACGGGAGAAACAGCGTGGGGGAACGAAGCGCGGCCATCTTCACCTCTTCGCGGCCTCACCGGACCGAGTTAAAGAGCGAGGTAAATGTATCACGGTCGTCCCAAGGTCCTACGGTCCTAGGGTCCTAAGGTCCTTGGGTCCAAGGGTCCAAGGGTCCAAGGGTCCTTGGGTCCAAGGGTCCCAGGGGCCAAGGGGCCAAGGGGCCGAGGGCAGGAGATTGCGATTCCTGCGATCTCGCTGGGGGGAACGTTGCAGATTATGCAAGGGCCGATTCGGGCCGACGCCGGGCGCGGCGGTGGGTGTCGCTGTTTATGGCCGGATTGTCCGGCCCGGCGCGACGGCGTGACGGATTCGTGGACCGGCACGGGCCTTGCGATGGAACCGGCCATGGGTGTGCGGAGACTGGAGGACCTTGTCGCGTATCAGTTGGCAGTTGAGTTCAAGTTGAGTGTGTACCGGCTCATCCGCGAGCATCAAGCCGCGCAACGGGACCTGCGCTACTGCGACCAGTTGCGCGAGGCCGCCAGCAGCGTGGAGGCCAACCTCGCGGAGGGTTGGCGCCGCTACGTCGCCCGCGACATGGCGCAGTTCGTGCGCTATTCGCTGGCATCCCTCGAAGAAGCCAAGGTCCGGGTCCGGGATGGCGTCCACCGCGGGCATTTCGCCGACCGCGACTGCGCGGACACGCTGACACTCGGCGACCGCTGCGGCGCCGCCACGATGGCGCTGCTCAAATCACTCCTGGCCCTCGCGAAGCGCAACAAGCCCCCATCTGGACACCCCGCGAAACGCAAGGACCCTTGGACAAAGGAACCGTAGGACCATAGGACCGAGGACCGTAGGACCGTAGGACCCTAGGACCGCTAGGACCCTTGGACCCTAGGACCCTAGGACGACGCCTATCTCTCATGCGTCAGCGTGTAAGTCACCGGGCGTTCCTGCGTATGGATGGCCCGGAAGAGATCGGTGCGGGCGAATCCATCCATGTCGCGGCCGATCGGCAGGCCCATGTAATAGAGCACCGTCGGCGCCAGGTCGACGACGGAACCGCGCCGGTATTCGCCGGGATTGACGTTCGTGCCGTACGCGATGAGGAACCCGTCCGGCGCGGCTTCGTGGGAGCCCGTGATGTCCTTTTCGCCAATCAGCCTGGCCAGCAGCCGCTTGGCCAGCGGCGTGCGTTCCATGCCGAATCCCGAGACGACCAGCAGCAGGTCCCCGGGCTGGGTCTCCGCGATCGCGCGCTCCAGCTGGCTGTCGAGGTACGCGTAGTACCGATCGAGCAGCGACCGTTCCGGATCGCCTCGCGGGGCGCCGCCGAGCAGTTCCGTTTCGGCGTCGCGCAGGAAGGCGTGCCCGAATTCGTCGACGCCCTCCAGCCGGAGCGCCGTGAGCCGCGGCGCGAACAACTTCGTCAGCTCGGCTTCGGCCTCGGCGTAGGCGCGGTCCCACCGCGCCCGACGGATGCCCTGCAGCCGCGGATCCGACGGCGACACGGTCGGCAAGACCTCGTCCAGGGCGCCTGCTGCCAGCGATCGAACACTTCGCGCGCAATGGCGACCGCCGTCGTGGGATCGCCGGCCTAGGGATCGCCCGACCGAATGGGCGAGCTCGTCGCCTCGTCGAACTCGTCGCTGATGAGATAGCCGAACGGGGCTTCGGCGGGACGCGTCAGCGGCCAATTGAGGATGCCCGACGGGACACCGTAGTCGGCGAGGATGTCCCACATCGGCCGCGCGCGCAGCGCGGCGGCCGTGATCGGTTCGGCGCGAATAAGCCCTGATACAGCAGCGCCTGCGCGAAACAGTAGTCGGGCAGGAGGTTGACCGGGTCGACGTCGTCGGCCTCCGTCACGCGATAGAGAAACTCGGATCGCACGCCGTTCTTCGGCGGGTATTTGCCGGTCGCCGCCGCGGCCCAGACCGGTTCGGCCTGCGTCGGTCGCAGCGTCGCGAGTTCGATGATCGCGCCGCGATCGAGCAGATTGCCGAAGTTCGGTAATTGGCCGCCCGCCACGCGCTGAAGGATGAACCCGCGCGAGGCGCCCGTCGAGCAGCAGCATCCGCACGCGCGGCGGCTGGCTGACCGGGCGCGCCTGATTCGCCCGGCGCGCGGCGGGCACCTTCAGTTCGCCGGGCCCGCGAATCCACAGCGGCACGAGCAGCGACGCGAGGACCGATGTGATCATCAGCACGGCCGCGGGCCGATTGCCGCGCCGCCCGAACGAAAAGCGCCCGACGGCGACGACCACCAGCACGATGGCGCACGCCGTGGTGGCGGTGGCGCCCTCGCTCATGCGCTCCGCCGCCGGCCGTCAGCACCGACCGCATGCCGTGCAGGTTGCCCCAAGTCAGGACGGCCGCCGCCACGGCCAACAGCGCGGCGAGCCACGCGAGAATGCGCAGGCTGAGCCAACCCGGATGCAGCGCGCGCGCCGCGATGGCCTCGCCGCCGAGGATCAGCAGGATGATCAGGGCGGTCAGGTACGGGCCAGTACATCGCGAGCAGCGCGATGAACCAGCCGAACGCCGTCAGCGACACCATCGGGCACGTGCGGATTGAGCTGCAGCACGAGCACCTGAGGTAGGTCGCGTCAGCAAGCCGGCGGCGAACGCGTTGGTGAGCATGCGGAGATAGCGCATGGGCGCTCCGATCATAGCGGCATGCGCGCGAGCGAGTTGCCGGCCGCGCTATACTTTCCGGCGCATGCTGCTCGACGTGGCGGCCAAGTGCTCGCCAACACGCCGGCTTGTCGTCCGACTACAACGTCATCGCGCTGGAGGCACCGGAGCATCGCCCGCGCCGCGGCGCCGGGACAATTCGTGATGGTCAAGCCGCAGCCGGGCCTGGATCCGCTGCTGCGGCGGCCGTTCTCGATCTTCGAAATTCTGCGCGATGCGTCCGGCGCCATCAGTCGGCATGAGCCTGCTGAACAAGCGCGTCGGGGTCGGCACGCCGCTGCTCTTCGCCGCGAAACCGGGCGACACGATTCAGCGTGCTCGGCCCACTCGGCCGGCCGTTTGTCCCGGTGGATCCGCCGACCGAAGCCTGGATGGTCGCCGGGGGCGTCGGCCTCGCACCGTTCTCCACGCTGGCCGAGGCGCTCGCCGCGCGCGGCACGAAGATGCGGCTGTTCTATGGCGCGCGGTCGCGCGGCCGACCTGCACTTCGCCGACGCCTTCGACCGCAGGGCGCAGGCCTGGTGTTGACGACCGAAGACGGCACGCGGGGCGAGCGCGGTCGCATTACGGCGCCGCTGACGCGTGCGCTGCAGGACGTCCCCCGCGGGTTCGACGTCACGTTGTACTCCTGCGGCCCGACGCCGATGATGCGCGCGGTGGCCGAACTCGGCGAGGCCGCCGGACGTCCGGTCTTCGTCTCGCTCGAGCAGGTCATGGGGTGCGGCATGGGCGGCTGCTACAGCTGCGTGGTGCGCGTGCGCCGAGGCGAGGGCAGCACGTTCGTGCGCGTCGTGCCTCGACGGCCCGGTCTTCGACAGCCGCGCCATCGTCTGGGACGCGCTCGGGGCGGGGACACTGATCATGGCTGACCTGTCCGTCCGCATCGGCGCCCTGCGGTTGCGCAACCCGTTCATCGGCGCGTCCGGATGCTTCGGCTACGGCCTCGAGTACACCGAAGCCGTCGACCTGGCCACGCTCGGCGGCGTAGCCGTGAAGGGGCTCTTCCTCAACGAGCGCGAGGGTCACGCGCCGCCTCGCATCGTCGAAACGCCCGCCGGCATGCTGAACGCCATCGGCCTTCAGGGCATCGGCGTCCATCGGTTCGTCGCCGAGAAGCTGCCGGAACTGCGCCGGCTCGGCGCGACGGTCATCGTCAACGTCTGCGGGTCGACGATCGACGAGTACTGCGAAGTCACGCGCGTCCTTTCGGACCACGAAGGCGTCGGCGCGATCGAACTGAACATCTCGTGCCCGAACATCAAGGAAGGCGGCATCCAGTTCGGCTGCAGCCTGCATGGCACCCACGACGTCGTCAGCGGCGTCCGCAAGGTCACGCGCCTGCCGGTGATTCCGAAACTCACGCCGAATGTCACCGACGTGGCGTCGTTCGCGCGCGCATCGGAAGAGGCCGGCGCCGACGCGGTGTCGCTGGTCAACACGTTCCTCGCGATGGCGATCGACGTGGAGACGCGCATGCCCAAGCTTCACGAACGTGATGGGCGGCCTGAGCGGCCCGGCCATCCGGCCCATCGCCGTGCGCATGGTCTATGAGTGCCATCAGGCCGTCAAGCTCCCCATCATCGGCATGGGCGGCATCGCGACGGTCGAGCGACGCGCTCGAGTTCATCATTGCGGGCGCGTCGGCCGTGCAGGTCGGCACCGCCAACTTCGTGGACCCGTTCATCTGGGGCAAGCTCATCGCCGGCGTCGATGCCTACATGACGCGACACGGCATCGCCCACGTGAAGATTTCGTCGGCTCGCTGCGCATCGATCAGAAGGCTCACTGATGAACCGTATTCTCATCGCACTCGATGTCTCTACGGCCGCCGAGGCGTTCGCGCTCGCGGGCACGCTGCGAGGCGCCGTGGGCGGATTCAAGGTCGGCAGCCAGCTGTTCACCGCCGCCGGACCGGAGATCGTGCGCGCCCTGGTGTCGCATGGCGATCGCGTGTTCCTCGATCTGAAGTTCCACGACATTCCCAACACCGTGGCCGGCGCCGTGCACTCGGCGTGTCAGCTCGGCGTGTGGATGCTGAACGTGCATGCGAGCGGCGGCCGGCCGATGATGGAGGCCGCGGAAGCCGCCGCGGACGAGCGGGCGGCGAAATCGGGCGCTCGGCCCATGGTGATTGCGGTGACGGTGCTGACCAGTCTCGGCGCGACGGAACTGACGTCGGTCGGCATCGGCGTCTCGCCGCAGGATCAGGTCGTGCGGCTGGCCGAGCTGGCCAGGGCTTCGGGCCTGGACGGCGTGGTCGCCTCGCCGCAGGAGACGGCGGCGATTCGCGCGGCGTGCGGCCCGGACTTCGTGATTGTGACGCCGGGCATCCGCGGCGGAGGGGCGCAGTCAGGACCGGACGACCAGCAGCGCACGCTGACGCCCGCGGGCGCGGTGGCAGCGGGCAGTTCCTATCTGGTGGTGGGACGGCCGATCACGGGCGCGAAAGACCCGAGGGAGGCCGCGAGACAGATCGCGAACGAAGCGGCGGGTTAAGTCGGAGGTCAGAGGTCAGAAGTCAGAGGTGTGGAACGAACTGACGCGGGCCATCTTTTTCTTGTTTTCCGGACCTACCTCTGACTTCTGACCTCTGACCTCTGACCTATTTCGCTGTGATCACCATATGTCCGCGCCGGTTCTGCGCCCAGCAGGCCTCGGTCTCGTCCTTGCAGACCGGTTCTTCCTCGCCCTTGCTGACGATCGTGATGCGCGCGGTCGCGATCCCGACACTGATCATGTAGTCGCGGACGGCTGACGCGCGGCGCTCGCCGAGCGCGAGGTTGTATTCGTTCGTGCCGCGCGAGTCCGAATGGCCCTCGATCGACACGCGGCTGGACGTCCACCGCCGCAGCCAGTCCGCGTTCTTCTGCAACGCGGCGCGCGAGGCGTCGGTCAGATCGGCCGAATCGTACGCAAAGAACACGTCGGCCAGCGGGCGCTCGGCGTTCAGCTGGTCCACCGTCTTCGCGGCGAACACTTCGTCGTCGGTCTGCACGCGCGGCGGCGGCGGGGGCGTCGGTGTCGGCCGCGGCGGCGCGGGCGGCGGAGGCGGCGGCGTCTGCTGCACCACCGGAGGCGGCGGCTGCGGGGTCGGCGACGGTTGAGGCGCGGGCTTCTTCGCGCACGCCGCGAGTTGGACCATCAAGGCGAGCGCCGCGAACGCCGCGGCCCCTCGGAACCCATTCATGCTCATGCTCTCCTCCGCTTTCCGCGTGAAACGCCGCGCGGCCGGGCGGCCACGATTCGAGCTTATCCGATCGCGCGGCCAGCCTGTCAACGGATTGCGCGGTCGCCCGGTCGCACGCGGGAGCGCCCGCGACTAGAATCGACAGCCATGGATCGCATGCTCGACGCGACCGCCGCCGCCGAGGACCGGCACTTCTGGTTCCGCGGCCTGCGCCGGCACTCGCGAGACCTGCTGACGCGGGCGCTCGGGGGCCAGTCGCCGCGGCTGATTGTGGACTGCGGCGCCGGCACCGGCCGCAACCTGGACTGGCTTCGCGCTCTCGGCCCGGCCGTCGGCGTCGAACTGTCTCTGACGGGCCTCGCGCACGGCCGTCGCCAGGGACGACGCCTCGTCCGCGGCGACGTGACCCGGCTGCCCTTCGCGGATGGCTCCGCCGATGTCGCCACGTCGTTCGACGTGCTTTACGCGCTGGACGCGGCGGAGGCGCGCACGGCGGTGGGGGAAATGTGGAGGGTGCTCCGGCCGGGCGGAGTGGCGCTGGTCAACGTCGCCGCGCTCGACATCCTGCGCGGCTCGCATTCGGCCCTGACGTTGGAGAAACAACGGTTCAGCAAGCGGAGTTTGACGGACTTGCTGGCTGGCGCGGGGTTCCGCGTCGAGCGGATCACCTTCACGCACATGAGTTCGTTCCCGCTTGCGCTGCTGGTCCGGTTGGTTGAGCGGCTGACGGGACGGGCGGACACGGCCTCGGATGCGGACCTTCGCGTGCCGCCGGCGCCGGTCAACGCAGTCTTCGACGGCCTGCTGCGACTCGAGGCAGCCTGGCTCCGCGTGGGCAACCTGCCAATCGGCAGTTCGCTGCTCGCGGTCGTTCGAAAGTAGCTACTCGTCCCAGTCCTTGTCGGCTTCTTCCTCGTCGTCGTCGTCCTCGTCGTCCTCGTCGAGGTCTTCCTCTTTGTCTTTGTCGTCCTCGTCCTCGTCGTCCTCGTCCTCGTCCTCGTCTTCGTCGGCGTCGAATTCGAGCGGAGCGAGACTGAGCACGCGCAAGCTGCTGCCGCAGGCGTCACAGTTCCAGGGATCGCCAACTTCCATTTCTTCCACGTCGTCCGGGTCGATCTCGATTTCTGCGTCGCACTCAGGGCAGGTCGCCATACACTCTCCTTCTGGAGCTCCCGAGAGCGATTATAGCGACTGACCCCCACATGTCTGTCAAGACGATCCTTGTCGCGCACCCGATGCCGGCCGTTCGGGACCGGTTTGCCGCCGCGCTGGCCGAGGCGCGCCACGCGTCCGTGGCCGCCGGCACGGCACCCGAACTGCGCGCGGTGCTCGCCGACCCCGCCCGGCGCATTGACCTGGCGCTGGTGGACCTCGGGCTGTCGGACGCGCCGCTGGACCTGATCGCGGACATCCTGCGCGGCCGCGAGCGGCTGACCCCGGTGGTGGTGTTTGCCGGATCGGTGGCGTCGGCCGACCAGGTGGTCGGCCTGGCGGCGCTCGGCGTCACGGCCTTCATCAACGAGTACGCCGTCACGGCGCAGATCCTGCCGGCGCTGGCGCCGCACCTGTTTCCGGATAACTTCAACCGCCGGGCGAACGCGCGCGTGCCGGTCGCCGTGCCGGTGTCATTTCAGACGGGCAGCGTGATCGCCGGGGCCCGCACGCAGGATCTCGGCCGCGGCGGCGTGGCGATCCGCACGCTCGAGCCGCTGCCGATGGGCACGGTGCTCGACCTGACGTTCCGGCTGCCGGGATCCACGAAAGACATCACCGCGACCGGCCGCGTCGCCTGGAGCGACCGCCGCGTCGGCATGGGCATTCAGTTCGAGCGGCTGACGGCGGAAGCACAGCACCTGCTCAGTGCGTTTGTGGAACAGAAGTAGTCCAGGGTCCAGAGTCCCTCGTCCAGAGTCCGCGGCAGTCCAGAGTCGCGGCAGTCCAGAGTCCGAGAGTCCGATAGTCCGCGCCGCACTCCGGACGATCGGACTACAGGACGGTTGCGGACTCGGGACGAGGGACGCTGGACCCTGGACTAACGATTTCGCAACAACCTCAGGCTGTTGGCTGTCACGATCAGTGACGCCCCCGTGTCGGCGACGATGGCCATCCACATGGTGGCGAGGCCGGCGGAGGCGAGGATCACGAAGGCGACCTTCAGCGACAACGCGATGATGACGTTCTGCCGGATGTTGGCCAGCGTGGCGCGGCCGAGGCGCAGGGCGAACGGCAGCTTGGACAAGTCGTCGGACATCAGCACCACATCGGCGGTCTCGAGCGCGACGTCGCTGCCGGCCGCGCCCATGGCGATGCCGACATCGGCCGCGGCGAGGGCCGGCGCGTCGTTGATCCCGTCGCCCACCATCGCCACCGGGCCGTAGCGGTCGCGCAGCGCCTGGATGGCTTCCACCTTCTGCGCCGGCAGCAGTTCGGCGAGCCCCTCGTCCAACCCCGCGCCGGCAACCGCGCGCTCCGCACTCGCCCGCACGTCGCCGGTGAGCAGTACGACGCGCTCGATGCCCGCGTCGCGCAGATCCGACACCGCATCGCGTCCGCCGCTGCGCATGGAATCCGACAGGCCGATCACGCCGAGGGGCGAACCGGCGTGGCCCACGAGCACCGGCGTGGCGCCGCGGCCTTCGACCTCGTCGATGCAGGCATGCAGCGCCGGCGTGCAC
The DNA here is from genome assembly GCA_963751445.1 of uncultured Acidobacteriota bacterium. Taxonomy (GTDB): domain Bacteria; phylum Acidobacteriota; class Vicinamibacteria; order Vicinamibacterales; family SCN-69-37; genus DASUGC01. The sequence continues at coordinate 1,200,316 of CAVVUL010000011.1, forward strand.
AGCTGCCGGTCTTCAAACAGGCGATGGCTGCCCACGATGGCGGGCACGTGCGCGACGGTGGCTTCCGCGCCGAGGCCGGGCAGCGCGCGAAATGCGGCGCCGGGCACGACGTCGAGACCGGCCACTCGCGCGCGGTGCACGATGGCGCGGCCAATCGGATGCTCGGAACGCGACTCGAGCGCGGCCGCAACCGCCAGCACGCTCTCGGCGGGCGTGCCTTCGAGCCCGAGCACGTCGGTCACCGTGATGTGGCCGTAGGTGAGCGTGCCCGTCTTGTCGAACGCGACCGACCGCACCGACCCGAGCCGTTCGAGATGCGCGCCGCCCTTGATCAGCACGCCGGCGCGCGCCGCCGCCGTGAGGGCGGAGACAATCGCGACCGGTGTCGAAATCACGAGCGCGCACGGGCACGCGACCACGAGCAGCGCGAGCGCGCGGTAACTCCACACGTCAAACGCGGCCGCTCCAGCCCGACAGGCCACCCGTCGCCAGCGGCCCGATCGCCACGACGAGCACCGCCAGCACGACGACCGCCGGCGTGTACCGCCGCGCGAATCGATCCACGTAACTCTGCACCGGCGCGCGCTGTTTTTGCGCGTGCTCCACCAGGTGGATGATGCGCGCGATGGTGCTGTCAGCCGCCAGCCGCCGCGCCGCCACGTCAATCGCGCCCGTGCCGTTGATCGTCCCGGCGAACACGTCGTCGCCCGGCGCTTTTTCCACCGGCCAGGATTCGCCCGTGACGGGCGATTCGTCGAACGCCGACTCCCCCGCCACGATCACGCCGTCCACCGGCATCCGCTCGCCGGGGTTGACGACCAGCAGGTCGCCGATGCGCACGTCGGCGACCGGCACCTCCCGCAGCACGCCGTCGCGGCGCACGCGCGCCATCGGCGGCGCAATCGCCATGAGCGATCGGATCGCGTGGCGCGCCCGCTCGAGGCTGAACCATCTCCAGTTCCTGCGACACGCCGAACAGCCACACGACGGCCGCGGCCTCGAACCATTCGCCGAGCGCCGACGGCGCCAGCGACGGCCACCACCATCAAGACGTTGATGTCGAGCACGCGCCGGCGGAGGGACGTCCAGGCGCGTTGCGCGGGCGGCGGCAGACAGAGCGCGATGGCGACGCCGAACGCCGCGCGTGAGGCCAGCGCCCAGCCGAACCAGCCGAGCACCGCGCCGGCCGCCAGGGCCGCGCCGCCGGCCGCCAGCCGCAGCAGCGGGCGCGCGCGCTGCCGCAGGATCGGCTCCGGCGATGGCAGCGCGGGCGCCGGAGCCGCGCAGGTGTCGCAGCAGGCGTCGCTCATCGAGCGCCCTCTTCCACGTGTCTCCTCATGTCGTGGAACAACTCTACGACATGATGATCGTCCAGCGCGTAGTGGGCCTGCCGGCCGGACCGGCGCACGCGGACGAGCCGGGCGGCGCGCAGCAGCCGGAGTTGGTGCGAGACCGCCGATTCCGAGATCCCGACGAGCGCGGCCAGGTCGCCGACACAGCGTTCCCCGTGGGTCAGCGCGTCCACCAGGCGCACCCGAGTGGGGTCGCCAAGCAGCCGGAAGACCTCGGCAATGGACTCGACCGGGCGCCCGCCCAGAAGGCGGGTGCGCACGTCAGAAAGGGCGACTGGGTGGCCCTGGGCGTGGGCTGAATGGGGCATCATTAGCTATGAGTATCTGAGCAGACGCTCATATGTCAATGGGCTGGCGGCTGCCGCGCCGCCTCCGCGCCAGTTGACACGTTTTCGGCCTGTAACTACGATGCCCGTTCGGCCTGCCCGCGATGAATCCAAGCCGTACGTAGCCGGCGGGCTTCAGCCCGCCGGATGCGCGGTGGGCGAAAGCCCACCGCCTACTGCAGCACGCTGGCATGAACGCACGAAGGAGTCCGAATGATTGAGGTCCAGCACCTCACGAAACGCTACGGGCCGGTCACGGCCGTCGATGACGTCAGTTTCCGCGTCGAGAAGGGCGAGATCCTCGGCTTTCTCGGACCGAACGGCGCCGGCAAGACCAGCACGATGCGCGTCATCACCGGCTACATGCCGCCCACGGACGGCAAAGTCGTCGTCGCGAACTACGACGTGTTCACGCATCCGATCGAAGCGAAGAAGCGGACCGGCTACCTGCCGGAAACGCCGCCGCTCTACCCGGACATGACGGTCCGCGAGTACCTGAACTTCGCGGCCCGCATCAAAGTGGGCGAACTCAGCAAGGCGGATCGCCACGCGCGCGTCAACCAGGTCATGAAGAAGACGCACGTGGACGACATGGCGAACCGCCAGTGCGGCAAGCTCTCCAAGGGCTACCGCCAGCGCGTGGGCCTCGCCCAGGCGCTCATCCACGAGCCGGAAGTGCTCGTGCTCGACGAGCCCACGGCCGGCCTCGACCCGAAGCAGATCAGCGACGCGCGCGATCTGATCAAGGGCCTCGCGGGCGACCACACGATCATCCTCAGCACGCACATCCTTCCGGAAGTCGCGCAGACCTGCTCGCGCGTCGTCATCATCAACAAGGGGAAAGTCGTCGCGGTGGATACGCCCGAGAATCTCACGCACCAGCTCAAGGGCGCGGCCGCGCTCTACGTGCAGGTGGGCGGCGCGCAGGACGCCACCGGCGCGCTCGAACGCGTGCCTGGCGTGCGGCAAGTGCGCCTGGCGGATCGGCACGACGAGTATCTGGGCTACGAGATCGAATCCGAACCGCAACCGCGACGTGCGGACCGAGGTGGCGAAGGCCATCGTCGCCGTCGGGCTGGGGGCTCCTGGAATTGCGGCCGATGCGGCTGAGCCTCGAGGAGATCTTCCTGCAGCTGACGACCGAGGACAAGGACCAGGCCGCGGCGCCGGCGGCGGAGGAGGTGCACCATGGGTGACAGCATCCGGAACATCAGGGCCATCACCGCCAAGGAACTGAGGGGCTACTACTCGTCCCCGGTCGCCTGGGTGCTGCTGGGGCTGTTCGCCGCGTTGTTCGGCTACTTCTTCAGCGTGTATCTGGAGGCGTTCGTGCGCGAGAGCATGGCCGGCCAGATGGGCCAGGGCCCGCAGACGGTGAACGTGAACCAGCGGATGATCCGCGGCGCTCCTCGGCAACACGAACGTGCTCATCCTCTTCCTGCTGCCGATGGTGACGATGCGCAGCTACGCGGAGGAAAAGAAGTCCGGCACGATCGAGCTGCTGCTGACCTCGCCCCTCAAGGACATCGAGATCGTCATGGGCAAGTTCTTCGGCGCCATGACGATGTACCTCGGGATGCTGGCCGTGACGGCGCTCTACATGAGCATCCTGTTCATCTGGGGCAATCCGGCGTGGAAGCCGGTGCTGTCCGGGTACCTCGGCCTGATCCTCATGGGCGGCGGATTCGTGGCCACCGGGCTCTTCATCTCGAGCCTCACGAACAACCAGATGGTGGCCGGCACGGCCAGCTTCGTGGTGTTCCTGCTCCTCTGGATCATCAGCTGGTTCGGTGAAAGCGCGGGACCGACGATGGGCGCGATCCTCAGCTACCTGTCGATCACCGAGCACTTCGATGATTTCAGCAAGGGCGTCATCGATACGAAGCACGTCATCTTCTATCTGAGTTTCATCGTCTTTGGCCTGTTCCTCGCGACCAAGTCCGTGGACAGCGACCGGTGGAGGGGCTAGCCGTGAAACGTATTCTTGGTTTTCTCGGCTGGGTGGGCGTCGCGCTCGTCGGTCGCGGCCGTCGTCCTTCGCTTCACGAAGCCGGAACTGCACCAGTATTACCAGGGCCTCGCCATGGCCGGACTCGTGGCGACGCTGCTCTACGCCGCCGCGTCCTGGCGCGACATCGGCCGCTCGTTCCAGGGCCGCAACGTGCAGTACGGGTCGATCGCGGCCGGCAGCGTGCTCATGTTCCTCGCGATTCTGGTCGGCCTCAACTGGATCGGAAACCGGCAGAACAAGCGCTGGGACCTGACCGAGTCGAAGGTCTATTCGCTGTCGGATCAGACGAAGCAGATCGTCACGAACCTCAAAGGCCCGCTGACGATCAAGGTGTTCTGGGCGTCGACTCCGGACCGGCCGGACAGCGCGCAAGCGCATCGCGACCGCCTCGAGAGCTTCGCGTACCTCTCCAAGCAGGTGTCGATCGAATACATCGACGCCACCGGAAAGCCGACGGAATCGGAGAAATACCAAATCACGGCCGTCCCGACCCTGGTCTTCGAATACGCCGGCCGCACGCAGCGGGCGACGAGCGACGATGAGCAGGCCGTCGCCAACGCGTTGAAGAAGGTGATCGAAGGCAAGGCCAAGAAGGCCTACTTCACCGAGGGGCATGGCGAGCGCGACCCGGAGGACGGCACGACCGCGCAGGGCTATCGGGGCGCCGGCGCGGCGCTCGCGGACGACAACTTCGAGGTGGCCAAACTGCAAATCGCGCAGAAGGGCTCGATTCCCGCGGACGCCACGGTCCTCGTCATTGCGGGACCGACCGCCGATTTCCTCCCGCAGGAAACGGAACTCGTGCGCGGATTCCTCAAGAACGGCGGCAAGGTGCTGCTGATGCTCGATCCGCCGGCCAAGGGCGGCACCGCCCAGGCGTCGAGCCTGATCGCGCTCGCCAGGGAATGGGGCGTCCAGGTCGACGACGATGTCGTGATGGACCCGAACGGTCAGTTGGTCGGCGCCGACGCGTCCGTGCCCGTCGGGATGCCCGTGGCCCATCCGATTACGGCCGGCTTCAAGCTGATGACGGTGTTCCGTCTGTCCCGATCGGTCTCGCCGATTCAGGGCGGCGTGGACGGCAAGATCGCGCAGACGTTCATCCAGTCGGGCCCGGACAGTTGGGGGGAGACCGACGTGAAGGGTCTGTACGCCACCGGCCGCCCGGAGAAGAACCTCGACAAGGGTGATCACAAGGGTCCGGTGTCCGTCGCCGTCGCCGTGTCCGCGCCGGCGCCCGGCGCATCGGCAGGACCCGATGCGCCGAAGCCCGAGACCCGCTTCGTCGTCGTCGGCGACAGCGACTTCGGCTCGAACAGCCAGCTGGGCATCGGCGTCAAGGGCAACGGCGACCTGCTCCTGAACACGGCCAACTGGCTCGCGCAGCAGGAAGATCTGATCGCGATTCGCCCGAAGGATCCCGAAGATCGCCGGCTGCAGCTCACCGCCGACCAGCAGGGCCGTGTGTTCTGGTTCACGCTCCTGATCGTCCCGGCGCTGCTGTTCGGCAACGCGTTCAGGTTGTACTGGAAACGACGGTAGGCAGACGTAGGCCGGGCCTTCAGGCCCGGCGTGCACGGCGGGGCTGAAGCCCCGCCCTACATCGGGAGAGGGCAAGAAGACATTATGCGCGGTGGCCGGTCATTTCTGATTCTTCTCGTCGTGGCGCTCGGACTGGGCGGGTACATCTACTTTGTCGAGTCGAAGCGGGAGCCCGCCGGCGATACGAAGGTCGTGAAGAAGGACAAGGTCTTCTCCACCGACTCGTCCAAGTTCGAGGAAATCGAGGTGCACGCCGCCTCCGGCGAGACCACGACGCTCAAGAAGAAGAACGGGCTGTGGGAGATCGTCGCGCCCGAGACCATGACGACCGACTCCACCGAGGTGGGCGGGCTGGTGAGTTCGATCGAAGGGCTGGAAATCCAGAGCATCGTGGACGCGAACCCGAAATCGGCGGCGGACTTCGGCCTGGAGCCCGCGCGCTTCAGCGTCGCGTTCAAGGCCGCCGGCGCCGCGTCGCCCACCAGGCTCCAGGTCGGCAAGAAGACCCCGACCGGCGGCGACCTCTATGCGCGTGTTGAAGGCGAGCCGCGCGTGTTCCTGATCAGCGGCTACCTCGAGGACTCGCTGAACAAGACACCGTTCAAGCTGCGCGACAAGACGATCCTCAAGTTCGAGCGCGACGCCGCCGACACGCTGTCGGTCGACAAGGCCGACGCCCCCGCCATGGCGTTCGCCAAGAAGGGTGCCGACTGGCGCTTCACCAAACCGTACGACGCCAAGGCCGACTTCAACCTCGTCGACGGCATCGTCGGCAAGCTGAACCAGGCGAAGATGACGGCGATCGAAACCGCTGACGGCACGAAAGACCTGAAGAAATACGGGCTCGACAAGCCGCAGGCGACGGCGACGGTCGGCGCGGGATCGGCGCGCGCGACGCTCGCGCTGGGTTCTGCCAAGAGCGACGGCTCGCTCTACGCGCGCGATTTGTCGCGCCCGATGATCTTCACGGTTGAGGCGTCGCTGCTCGACGATCTCAAGAAGAGCGCGGACGATTTCCGCAAGAAGGACCTGTTCGAGTTCCGGTCGTTCTCGGCCAAGAGCGCCGAGGTGACCTTCGGCGGCCAGACCTACGTGTTCGAGAAGCAGACGGCGCCCGCGCCGGCCGCGGCCAAGGACTCGACCACCACGCCCACCGAGGTGTGGAAGCAGACCAAGCCGGCCGCCAAGGACCTCGATCAGACGAAGATCACGGACTTCCTGACGACCGTGTCGAACCTGAAGGCGGACAAGTTCGCCGACAAGGCGCTCGCCACCGGTGAGGAACTGGTGTTCAGCGCGAAGTTCGGTGACGCGCCGACGACGGAGCAGATCCGGTTCCGCAAGTCGGCCGGCGTCGTCCACGCCATCCGCGCCGGCGAATCCGGCGCCGCGATCGTCAGCACGGCCGACTACGACCGGGCTGTGACACTCCTGAAGGAACTGACTGGCGCCAAGTGAGCTGGCGGGCTGCGGCGGCGACAGGGCTGGTGATATTCGTCACAGTCGTCCAGAGTCCAGAGTCCAGGGTCCAGAGTTCGCAGTCAGTCCGGAGTTCGGAGTCCAGCGTCCGAGATTCACGACAGCGTGCCGAACTCGGGACCCAGCACCCGGGACTGACCGGGAACTCTGGACCCTGGACCCTGGACTCTGGACTCTGGACTCTGGACGACAGGATCTGTCCCACGACCTTGACGCGCTGCTCGACTCCCCTGTCTTTGCCAGAGCCCTGGTCGCCGTCCGAGTCGATTCCCTGAAGACGGGCGAGACGCTCTATCGCCGCAACAGCGACAAACTGGTCGTCCCCGGATCCAACCTGAAACTGGTCACGCTGGCCGTCGCAGCCGAGCGGCTGGGGTGGGATTATCGTTTCGAAACGCGGCTCGAGGCGGTGGGCCCGATCGCGGACGGTGTGCTCACCGGGGATCTCGTCGTGGTGGGCGGCGGCGATCCGTCGATCACATCGCCCGACCTCGGCCATCCCGCGCTGTTTCTCGAGTGGGCCGCCGCGTTGCGCGACGCCGGCATTCACCGCGTGAGCGGACGCCTCGTTGGCGATGACCGCGCGTTCGACGACCGGGGCCTGGGCGCGGGTTGGGCGTGGGACTACCTGGCCGCGGGCTACGCCGCGCCATCCGGCGCGCTCAGCTACAACGAAAACGTCGCGACGATCCGGATCACGCCCGGCCGCGCCGACGGGGATCCGGCCGCGGTTGCAGCGGCGCCGCCCGGGGCTGAATTCGCGGTCGAGAACCACGCCCGCACGGGCCCGGCCGGATCGGGGGCGAGCATCGCGCTCGAACGCCTGCCGGGCAGCTCGCGCCTCGTCGTGACCGGACTGGTGCCGGCCGGCAGCTCACCCGTGGCGCGGGTCACGACCATCGAGAATCCGACGCGATACTTCGTGGAAGCGCTGCGGCTCGCGCTGGCGGAGCGTGGCGTGACGGTCGACGCCGGCGCCTGGGACATCGACGACCTGAAGCATCCGCTCGCTCAGGGCCAGCGGCGTGTCGTGGCGCGGCGTGAATCGGCGCCGCTGTCGTCGCTCGGCGCGCAGATGCTCAAGGTCAGCCAGAACTTCTACGGCGAGATGCTGCTCAAGTCGATTGGCCGGACGAACTCGACTCCCGGTTCAGCGGCGGCCGGCCGCGAGATCGTGCGCGACACGCTCGCCGGCTGGGGCATCAACGCCGACTCGTACGTGATGAATGACGGGTCCGGCCTCTCGCGCTACGACTACGTCACATCGGACGCCGTCGTCTCGCTGTTGACGCACGTGTGGCGTGACGAGCGGCTGCGGGGCCCGTTCGTGGCGGCGCTGCCCGTCGGCGCGCACGACGGCACGCTCGAGAACCGGATGAAGAACTCCGCGCTCGACCGGCGCGTGCAGGCCAAGACCGGCACCATCACCAACATGCGCGCGCTCTCGGGCTATCTCGAGACCAACTCGGGCGAGAAGCTCGTGTTCTCGATCATCGCGAATCACTTCACGGCCGCGGCATCGGAGGTGGACGATGTCGTGGAGAAGGTGTTACTGCGATTGGTGACGAGATAGCGTCGTCCAGGGTCCAACGTCCAGGGTCCAGCGTCCCATGTGCTGCGTGCGTTCGGAGTCCGAGGGTTCGCGCGTCTTCGAACGGACCGTGTCGATTCACGGTCCCGAACTTGTCGACATCTTCGATTCCGGGCCGGACCTGGAGCTGGTTTCCGTTGAGGCGCAACGCGCCTTCCAGCGGGAGTGGCTGGCCAGCAGGGGCATTTCGCCGGCGTCGGCGGCCCTGCACATCGCCGCGGCCGTGGCGATCGGAGCCTTCGGACTGGCGGTCGGCGCGAATGTACATTCGCTGTCCGTCGCCTCAACCGGCCAGCACCGCGAAGTCCTGCTGATGTCGCTGGCGATCTGGCCGCTCATGACGGCGATCCCGGCGTTTCTGGTCGCGCGCGCCGCGAACGTCGTCCTCGCGCGTGTGTTCGGGGACCACTCATGAACGCGCCGCCGCTCGTCGAAACGCCACGGCTCGCGTTGTCGGCGCCAGCGGCCGCGGATGCCGACGCGATCTTCGCGCGCTACGCCAGCGACGCTGAGGTGACGAAGTATCTGGGCTGGCCCACGCATCGGACGGTCGCCGACACGCAGGCATTTCTGGCGTTCAGTGCGGTTCAGTGGGAGCAGGAGGGAGCCGGCCCCTACCTGATTTGGTCGCGAGCCGACGGCCAATTGCTCGGGAGCACCGGCCTCGGCCTGGAGCCGGGCGGGCAGGCGATCACGGGCTACGTGCTGGCGTCAGACGCGTGGGGGAAGGGCTTCGCCACCGAGGCGCTCACCGCGATGGTGGACGTCGGCACCGACATCGGCGTCAGGCGCCTCTACGCACTGTGCCATCCCGATCACCGGGCCTCCTGGCGCGTGCTGGAGAAGTGCCGTTTTGAGCGGGACAGCAGTTGGAACCGGCAGCTGGCATTCCCCAATCTCGCGCCGGGGATGCACGACGTTCTCTGTTATCGCCTGGGACTGGGTCGGCGCACGGGACGGCCAGGGTAGGACCGAAGGTTCAGGGGTTCCGGGGTTCCGAGGTTCCGGGGTTCCGGTTCCAAGGTTCCGGGGTTCGGGTTCTGGGTTCTGGGTTCTGGGTTCTGGGTTCGCGGTTCGCGGTTCCGGCTCACGGTTCGAGGTTCCGAACCCAGAACCTCGAACCCGAACCTCGGAACCCCGGAACCGGAACCCCGGAACCTCGGAACCCCGGAACCCCTGAACCTCCGTCCCTACTTCCCCCCGCCCTTCTTGGCGAGCGCGCGGTAGTACTCCTCAATCAGCGTCTTGAACGAGGGCGGCACGTCTTCCGAGCCTGACAGGAAGAGCTGTTCGTTCGAGCGTGTCCACGCGCTTGCGGATCTCGAACTCGAGCGTCTTGAAGCGCTGCACGGCGGTCTGGTAGAGCTCCTGCAGGCCGGTCGGGTTCTGCAACTTCTTCTCGTCGCCCAAGTCCCGCAACGCCTTCACCACGTCGTCAACCGGCGTGAGGTCCTTCGGCGGAACGCCGGCTTTCTGCAATTGCTGGCGCACGTTCTGCGCGTCGTTCGCCAGCTGCCGCGCCTGGTTGGCGAGCTGCCGCAAATCGGTGCCATTGGGCCGCGCGTCGCCCGAACGACTGCGCGGATCCGGATTCTCGAGCGTTCTGCCCCAGCCGCTGCTGGCCCTGGCCCTGCCGGCCTGCCCTGACCCTGCTGACCTTGCTGGCCCTGCTGACCCTGTTGACCCTGCTGGCCCTGCTGACCTTGCTGGCCCTGCTGACCCTGTTGGCCCTGCTGACCCTGCTGGCCTTGCTGACCCTGCTGGCCCTGTTGACCCTGCTGGCCCTGCTGACCCTGCTGGCCCTGCTGACCCTGCTGGCCCTGTTGACCCTGCTGGCCCTGCTGACCCTGCTGGCCCTGCTGACCTTGCTGGCCCTGCTGACCCTGCTGGCCCTGCTGACCTTGCTGGCCCTGCTGGCCCTGCTGACCCTGCTGGCCCTGCTGACCCTGCTGGCCCTGCTGGCCCTGCTGGCCTTGCTGACCCTGCTGGCCTTGCTGACCCTGCTGGCCTTGCTGACCCTGCTGGCCTTGCTGGCCCTGCTGGCCTTGCTGGCCCTGCTGGCCCTGCTGACCCAGTTGCTGGTTCACCTGCTCGCCCAGCGACTGCAGGCCGCGCGACAGATTGCGCATGTCGTTCGACGTGCGCGCTCAGTCCTTGCGCCTGCTGCGGCCTTGTCGGTTGCCGCGGCCGCTTCGCCGATGCGCTGGCGCAGCGTGTCGAGGTTGGACTGATCTCGTTCTCGATGGGCTTCGAGTACCTCGGACCCGCCGGCCATCGCCTGCTTCGAGTACTCGATCTTCTCCTTGACCATTTCGTCGCGGATGGTGCCGGCGGCGTCCTGCAGCTTGCGCGCGGCGTCGCGGTCGTTGGCGGCCTGCGCGTCGCGGGCGATGGTGTCGAGCTGCTGCTCGATCTGGCCGACCTTGCCGCGCATCTCGTCCTTCTGCTGCGACAGCTGCTGCATGCGTCTGCTCGCGCTGCGCGCCGGCGCTGTCGAGGCCGGCGACCTGCTTCGCGATCGTCGCGCTGCTGCTGGGCCAGTGCCTCGGCCTGGCGCTGCAGGTTCTTCACGTCCTGGCCCGCCTGCTGCGTCTGGTTGTTCTGCAGCAGCCGCTGCGCCTCCTGGATGCTTCTGCGAGCGCGCGCTGCGCCTGGGCGCCGGCGTCGTTGTTGCCGTTGGCCGCCGCCTGCCGCGCCGCGTTCGCGCCTTCCTGCAGCCGCCGCGCCGCATCCGCCAGGTCCTGCCGCTGCTGCCCTGCTGTCTCCGCGTCGCGCCGCAACTGCTCGAGCTGCCGCGCCGCCTCTTCCATCTCCTCGGCCAGCGACCGCTGCGCCGGCGCCGCTGCCCGACCCGCTCTGCTGCTGGCCCGCGCGGCGCTGCTGCCTCGGCCTGCTGCAACTGCCGCTTGGCCAGTTCCTTCAGCCGCTCGGCCAGCTCGTCGACCTGCTGCTGCGGCGCTCTGCTGCTGGCGCGCTCTGCTGCGTCTCGTACTGGTTCGCCATGCGGTCGAGCTGCAGCTGGAACAGGTCGGCCAGGTCCTCGCGCCATCTGGCCGCCGCCGCCGCCGCCACCGCCGCCGCCGCCCTGCTGCTGCTGCCGCACCTCGAGCTCGTACGCCTGCTCGGCGTCCTGCAGGTGCTTCAACGCGCGCTGCTCGGGCGCGAGCGCGTCCTTGGCCTTCTGGCTCTTCAGCAGATCCTCGGCCGACTTCATCTCGGCGATCGCCTTCGGCAGCGCCTCCATGATGTGCTGGATGTTCTCGCCGCCCTGCCGCGCCGATGCGCTGCTGCATCTGCTGGACGAGCGTCCTCGACTTCCTCGCGAATCTTCGTCTGCGACAGCCGCACGAAGACGGCGTTCTCCTTGAACTTGTCGGGCGGCGTCTTCGGCCTTGTCCCGATCGACGTTGAACGTGGCGGAGATGATCTGCCGCTGCTGCTGCGAGAGCGCGCCCGGCTGGTTGCCCTGCTGCCCGCCGCCGCCACCGCCGCCCCCGCCGCCGCCCTGCCTGCGACTGCGCCTGGCGGAAGTTCTGGTTGAACGGCCGCACCTGCACGAAGTAGATGTCGCTCGTCGTGGCCTTCGGCCCCTTCACGGTGTCCGTGTCGGTCGCCTTCGCGTAGTAGGACACGAAGTCGCCCGGCTTCACGCCCAGTTCCTCGAGATACAGCGTGTGCCCCGCGCGTGACGTCGTCGAGCGGCTTCGCGCCCTTGCCGTAGAGCGACGACGGTCTTCTCGGCGCCGCCGTTGACCGAGTAGCACGAGGTCGAGCTGCCGCACGCCGAAGTCGTCCTGCGCGCGCGCCTGCATGAAGACTTCCTCGACGGGATTGGCCTGGATGTCGCGCTTCGGCTTGTCGAACGTCACCGTCGGCGCGCGGTCCTCGATGACGTCGACCGTGTACTTCGGCGACGCGGCCACCTTCTCGCCGCTCGGGCCGTCGAGCTCGACGTGGTAGTAGCCGTCCTGCAGAATCTTGAAGCTGCCGGTGACGCGTGCCGTCCGGCTGCCACCGTCAGGGCCGACGACCGACGCCGGCTCGATCTGCAGCCGCCCGCCGGGCGTCGTCATCGTGGACGTGATCGTGCAGCGCGCACTTCGGTGCCGGCAATCGCCGCCACGTCGCCGCCGACCTCCACCTTCTGCGGCGCGCAGGCCGGTGTACGCGGGATAGACGTACTCCATCTCCAGCGCGGTCACCGCCGGCAGCTCGACGACGTTCATCGTGTACGTCGGCGACTGCACGCCGTCGGCTTCGACGTAGTACTCGACCGACGCCTTGACGTCGAACAGCATGCCCTCGAACTGTCTCGGCGTCGCCGGCCGCGACGAGCGGCACGCGCGAGAACTTGTGCGTCGCCCTCGGCCTGCACCCACACGCCGACGTCGTTCGACCGGAAGCCCGGCCAGCTTCGCCGTGAATGGCCTGGTCGGATCCCTTCGGCACCTTCACGTCGCCGGGCTGCACGGTGATCGCGTACGGGCTCGCGGCCTCCGCGCTCTTCGACAGCACGAGCAGCGCCGACGCGCCCTGGCGAAGGAATTCGGGGCCCACGACGAGCAGCAGCGTGCGCCGACGGCCGGCGATCGCGCCCAGCGCCACGGCGCTGCGCCGCAGGCCGACTGCGCCCGATCGGCGCGGCCGCCCTCGATCGTCCGGCACTTCTCGACCGCCTGCGCCACCAGTCTTGTCGACGATGACCGCCGGCACGTCCGGCGTCGCTGGCCGCTCGCCGAGGCGGCGCCGATGTCCACGGCCTCAGGATCGCGGCCTGCAGCGACGGCTCGTGCTCTTCGACGTACAGCGCGACCTGCAGATCCGTCGACCCGCCGGCGCATCGGCCGCACCAGCCACACGCAGCAGCAGCACCGCGAACGCCGCGAACACCGCGATGCGGAAGCCGGTCACCGACTGCGGGCTGAACTTGTAGGTCTGCAGGCCGACCGACGCCAGGGCGATGGCCGCCAGCGCGCCGGCCAGGACGATGACGCCGCCCTGCAGGAGGATCCGCAGTGCGCCAGCGGCTGCGCACCTGCCGGATGACTTCGACGAGTTCCTGACGAGCGTCGAGCGGTCGCCATGGACTTTCTCCGGCACGTCTGCCATGAAGGATTGGCCTACCTGCTCTCGTACCGTTAGGTCAGCTTAGCCCAAAGCCGAAGCGCTTCGACAGGCGGTTGGCGAGGACGGCTTCGACCAGCAGCACGACCGCGCCGGCCGCGAGCAGGTACCACCAGACCGCCTGTTTCTTCTCGATATCCTGCCGGGGTCAGGTCCGGGTTTTCCAGCGACTGTCCTGTGGCCGTCACCGCCGCGTGCCCGGTCGCCGACGCCAGGAATTCCGCCGGCGGCAGCGGCGTGAGGTCCGATTCCGCCGGGATCGAGATTCACCGCCACCTGGAACGGCCGGCGCTCGCCCAGTCCCTGCAGCCGCACGGAATAGAACCCCTGCTCGGCCAGATCGACTGCCTGCGCGCCGCCTTCGCCGATGGTGACCTGCGTGCCCGACGGCGCCATCACGACGCCCGCCGGCCGGCGCGCGGCGGACGCGGTCTCGCCGGCGCCGCCTTCGCGCACGATCGCCGCGATGGGCACGGACACGTCGAGCATCCGGCCGACGGTGTACCACGCGTCCGGCTCCTGGTACTGCGCCGAGGTAACTCACGGCCTCGTGCACGAGCGGCAGGAACAGGAACTTGGTCGGAAAGTCATTCCACGTCCTGTCGACCGTCGAGGCAAACGCGATCACGCGGCCGCTGCCCACCGCCCGCTCCACCATCGCCGCCGCGCCATCGTCGAAGCGCGCGAGCACCTTGTCGGTGGCCCGGGCGTGAGCGTCCGGTACTTGAAGAAGCGGACGGTCGGCGAAGTTGCCGTTCCGCGGATCCTTGAACTCCTCGAAGATCGGATGGCTGTAGTCGATGAACCCGAGCGTGCCCGCCGCCGCCGGTCAGGCGATCGACGGCCGCGCCGGGCTTGCCTGGCATGCAGCGGCGATCGCGCCATTCCACGGCGTGCGGTCGCCCAGCGATGACGAACAGGCCGCCGCCCTGCGTGACGAACCGGCTCAAGCGCCTCGTCCGCCTGCGTGGACAGCGGCGTCGCGTCGTTCAGGATGACGACGCGAGCGCTTTTCGAAGCTGGCCGGCGTGACGCGCGACGGCGAGAGCACTTCGGTCTTGAACGGCGGCGCGATGCCGATGCCCAGCGCGGTGGTGAGGTAGAAGCTCGACGCCGGCGCCGCTTCGGCCTGGATGATCAGCACCGACACGGGCCGGCTCGGGCGACAGCACGAAGTTGAACTCGTTGTCCTTCGGGCAGCGCGTCGGTGCCGGCGCGCACCGTGGCGCGCATCGGCGTCCGCGACGGTGAGCGCGCGGGAACGTCACGGACGCCGGCGGCGTTCGGCTCGAGCGTCACGGTCCGCGTGTCCACCAGGCGGCCGTCGATTTCGAGCTTGCACGGGCTGGTCCTTGATCGGCGTGCGCGCTGCGATTGGTGAGCGCCGGCGGTCACCATGACGCGCTCCTCGCCGGAGAACGACGTGCGCTGGAACTGCGACCGACGTCACGGCGACGTTGGCGGTTTCGAGTCGACGCCACGGAGACGGGCTGTGAGCGTCGCGCCCTCCGGCAGCGAAATCTCCTCCTGCCGCTCCCAGCCGGACGCCTGGAAGTCGCTGATGAGCACGGCTTCCTTGCGCGGCAGCGCCGATCGGCTGAGCAGGCTCTGCGCGAGCCGCAGCGCCGGGCGCGAACCGCGTGGCGTCGGACGACACCTCGGCCGCGCCAATCGCCGACTCGAGCCGGCTGCGATCGCCGGTCGCGCGCACGGCTTCCTCGGCGCCGGTGCCGAACAGGACGAGCGTCGCCCGTGTCCTCGCCGCTCAGACTGCGCGACGACTTTCCGGGCCTCGTCCTGCGCGCTGCGCCCAGTGATCGCCGTAGCCCATGCTGGCCGAGCGATCGAGCAGGATGACCACCTCGCGCGCGCCGCTCAGCGCCGCGGCGGCCTTCACGGGATCGACCGTGAAAGAACGGCCGCGAGAACGCCGCGACGAGCAGCGCCATCGCGGCCGACGCGGAGCAGCAGCAGCCACCAGTTGTGAATCCGCCGCCGCTCGACCGACTGGTACGGAATGCGGCGGATGAACATCAGCGACGGGAACGCGATGACGTTCTTGCGCTCGCGCTGGATCAGGTGCACGAGGATCGGGCACGGCGATCGCCGCCAGGCCCGCGAAGAACAAGAGGCGCCAGGAACGACATGGCGTCACCGCACCCGCATCAACCGCTCGCGGTTGCCCAGGTAGTAGAACAGCGCCTCGTCGAGCGGCTGCGACGTCGTGAGCTGCATGTAGTCGATCCGCGACTCGGAGCAGCGCGCCGCAGCGCCTCGATGTGCTCGCTGCATCATCTGTCCGGTACTGCGTCGGCGAACACCTCGGGCACGACGGGCACTTCTTCGCCGCTCTCCAGATCCTCGAACCGCGACGGCTCGGTGTACGGGAACGTCGATCTCGGCCGGGTCGAGCACGTGGAAGACGACCAGGTCGTTGCCCAGCGAGCGGTACGGCTTCAGCGCCTCCATCAGGTCCGTCGGGGTTCTCGTAGAGATCGGAAATCAGCGCGACGATCCAGCGGCGCTTGAAGTGCTCCGCCATCTTGTCGAGCATCGCGCATGCAGGCGTCCCGGGCTGCTCCGCCTTGCGCCCGGTCCAGCGTGTGCAGCAGCACGTTGAAGTGCTTGGCCGACGGCGGCACGTGCGTCACGATGTCCTCGTCGAAGGTGATGATGCCGACGCGGTCGCGCTGGCGGTGCGACAGATAGGCCAGCGACGCCGCCAGGAACGAGCCGTACTGCAGCTTGCGTGACGCCGCCGCTCGCGAAGCCCATCGACTTCGAGACGTCGAGCAGCACCGCGAAGTTGGCGTTCGTGTCCGCCTCGTACTGCTTGACGTAGTAGCGGTCGGTGCGCGCGTACAGCTTCCAGTCCACGCGCCGGATGTCGTCGCCCGGCACGTAGCCCCGGTGCTCGGCGAAGTCGATCGACGCGCCGAAGTACGGCGCGCGGTGCAGCCCGTTGATGAAGCCGTCCACGACATTGCGCGCGAGCAGCTCCAGGTCCTTGATCCGCGAGCCAGGACCTTCGGGTCGACGAAGCGCGCGCCGGGCAGGGCGTGCGTTTCCATCCAGATGCCCCCGCTTACATGCCCGACTTCGGCATCGGCACGGTCTTCAGCAACTCGTCGATCAGCGCGTCGCTCGTGACGCCTTCCGACTCGGCGCGGAAGTTCGTGAGCACGCGGTGCCGCAGCACCGGATGCGCCAGCGCCGGATGTCGTCGAAGCCCACGTGGTACCGGCCCTCGGTGAGCGCCTGCGCCTTGGCGCCCAGGATCAGGTACTGCGCCGCGCGCACGCTGGCGCCGAAGGCCACGTACTTCTTGATCGAGTTCCGGCGCGTTGGCGCGCCTTCGGGCGGCTGGTCCGCACGAGGCGCAGCGCATAGCGCATCACCGGCTCGGCCACCGGCACGCGGCGCACGAGCTTCTGGAACGCCACCAGTTCCGCGCCGCTCACCGGCCGCTCGAACTTCGGATCGAGAATCGCGGTCGTCGTGCGCACGACGTCGAACTCCTCGTCCTCCGGCGGATGCTCGATGACGATGTGGAACATGAAGCGGTCGAGCTGCGCTTCGGGCAGCGGATACGTGCCTTCCAGCTCGATCGGGTTCTGCGTGGCGAACACGAAGAACGGCTCGTCGAGCGTGTAGGTGCGGCCCTGGATCGTGACGCGGTGCTCCTGCATCGCCTCGAGCAGCGCGGCCTGCGTCTTCGGCGGCGTGCGGTTGATTTCGTCCGCCAGGACGATGTTGGCGAAGATCGGCCCGGGCGCGAACACCATCTGCCGGCGGCCGGTGGTCGGCGTCTTCCTGGATGATGTCCGTGCCGGTGATGTCCGACGGCATCAGGTCCGGCGTGAACTGGATGCGGTTGAACTTGAGGTCCAGCACCTGGGCCAGCGTGCGGATCAGCAGCGTCTTCGCCAGGCCCGGGCACGCCGACGATCAGGCTGTTGCCGCCGACGAACAGCGTCAGCAGCACCTGATGGACGACCTGCTCCTGGCCGACGATCAGCTTGCCCAGCTCGGCTGATGATCTTCTGCTTGGCCACGTTCATCTTGTCGGCCAGCGCGATGTCTTCCGGCGAATCCATCGCGACGGTTTTCTGCGGACTGGTACTCGCTAGCGCTGGTGCGATGTCACATCAGCTCAATGCCGTGATCGCTCTCCGAGTCCGCCAATCTGCCTGTCAGTGTGTGATCCCGTAAATGAACTCGTTCACGCCGAACTTGTACGCCTGGTTGCTGTCCTGCACATGTAGCGCCCCTGCTCCGAGAACTCCCAGAACTCGGAGAGGTCGTTCTGGTAATTCGCGACCGCCAGCATCCGCTTCTTCGGGTCGTTGTCCTCGAACAACGCCCGGAACATCGGCTTGCCGCCGAGGTTGTAGGCCGTCGGAATGATGTCGAGCGAATTGATCTCGAAGAACGAATGGAAGATCGGATGCGTCGCATCGCAGCTCGATCCAGCGGCCCTCGGGGAACACGCGGCTCATCTGCTGGTCGAAATTGCCGGTGCCGACCGGCCCGCGGCTCGGGAAGTCGTCCACGATCAGGAAGCCGCCCTTCTGCAGGTAGGCGCGCAGCGTTCACCACGTCGCTCGTCCGACATGTACCAGTAGCCCGGGCTCGACCAGGTACGACCACGGGGAACTTGAACAGCTCCGGGTCGCTGAAGCGACATGATGCTGCTCTCGTCGATGTGCACGGCAGGTTGCGTGACCGCCGTCAGGATCTTCATGAAGTGCTACTTCGCCGTTCGGGATAGTCGTGCGCCCACGGCGCGCCCATGCGCCCGCCGAACGGATAGCTCATGCGCACGAAGATGAACTTGCCCGTCATACCGGACGTTGCCGCTGTACGACTGGCGCTGGTCTCGCGCCCGGCGAACCGCGCCCCGCTGCGCGAACGTCGTCACGGCGCCAGCGACGCCGCCAGCACAGCGACCGCCAGAATGACGCGTGTTCTCGTCATCATCGACCTCGCCAACGCCGGCCCTGAAGGGCCGGCCTCCACGACGTTCCGAACGCAGGCCGGGCCTTCGGCCCGTGCGACTTCGCTACGCCAAACCTCGCTGACGCCGGATACCACCACTCGCCGCCCATCAGGCCGAGCAGCAGGAGCAGCATGATCGGCATGTCCCACAACTCGCGTTCCTCGACCACCGTGATGCCCTTGCCGCTGTACGCTGATCGCATCGGGCAGACCTGGCGGTGTCGTTCGCATGGTAGAAGCGGCCTTCGGTTTCCTTCGGCCAGGCGCTCGAGCAGCGGCGCGCGCATGGCCGCGTCGAAGTACTCGGCGTCGCTCGGCGCGACGCGCAGGCTGGCCGCGCCGCCGTCGACGTCCGTGCCGTCCTTCGCCGTGCCGCCGACCGCCACCTGGTACAGCCCGTCCTCGGCCGGCGTGAAGCGGGCGCGATACTCGCCGTCGTGCTCGACGCTCCACTCCATCGGCACGTCCTCGACCTTGCCGGACGGCGCCGTGACGCGCGCGCGTCACGCGCGCCGTCGTTGACGCCCTTGTACTCCTCGTCGAACACGTCGGCGGTCAGCGTCACGGGTTCGCCCTTCTGCACGCGCGCGGGCGCCGCGCTGACCATCACGCGATCGGGCACGCCGTCCACCAGCCAGCGCAGCAGCGCTGCCAGAACATGTGATGCGTCGTGTCCTTCACGTCCATCTTGGCGTGCATGCGCCACAGCCAGGTGTCCTGCACCGGCAGCGCCAGCGCCTTGCCGCGGCCGTAGCGCTGCGCCGCGAGCACGACCTGCTCGCGGCCCTTCTCATCGGTGCCGACCAGCAGCACGTTCGCGCCGGGCTTGGTCGTCGCGAATCGGATTGAGCGACGTCACGGCGGCAGGACCGCCACTTCGCCGCCGCGTCCGATTCCTTCTCGGTGATCTGCAGCGACGGATGATTCGCGCCCGTGCGCGTGGGCCGCACGATCAGCTCAGCCGGCGGGTACTGCGGGCCGCGCGATCCGCGATCGAGCACCACCGGCAGCGCCTCCGCCAGCGGCGTGCCCGCCCATCCGCCTTCCGAGAACGAACGCGGGCCGCCGAGCGCCAGCAGCCCGCCGCCGCGTACGTCGACGAAATCCTCGAGCATGCGCTGCTGCTCGGGCGTGAACGCGGACGCTTCCATCGTGCCGAGGATGATCGCCGCGATACGAGAACAGCTCCTCGCGCGTGGACGGGAATCCGCCGGTCAGCTCCTCCGGCCCGTCAACGCCCAGACGCAGGTACTTGTCGGGCACGCTCACCGTCGCCTCGGCGGTCCGCTGCAGCAGCACGACCTGCAGGTTGTCATCCGAGATCGGCGGCCTGCCGGATGAACTTCGGCTCCGGCCGCGGCTCGCCCTCGACGTAGAGGATCTTCTCGCGCCGGTTGACCACGTCGATGAGCGCCTCGCGCCGGTTGTTCTGCGGCACTTCCTCGCTCGCCTGCGGTCGGAATGCTGAACTGGAACAACCGCGACGCCGAGGTCCGACTGCCTTCAGCCGCACCTTCACCGTCTGCGACTCGCCGTCATCGGGCAGCGTGATGTCCTGCGTGCTGACGATCCGGCCCTCGTCCTCGACGACGAGCGGGACCTTCCTGCCGCCGTAGCCCACCTGGGTTACGACCACGTCGAGCACGAGCGAGGCAGCCCTTGAGCGCCTGCGCGCGGCGTCTCGACGCGCGTGATCTGCACGTCGCGGGTCAGCGCTTCCTTGCCCACGCCGACCGAAAATACCGGCATGCCCTGCGCCTTGAGACCGGCGATCGACTCGTCGATGCGTTCGCTCCGCGTTGTCGGAGCCGTCGGTCACGAGCACGAGGCCCGCCACCGGCAGGCCGCTCAGTTCGTTGCGCGCCCGATCGAGCGCATCGCCGAGCCGGGTGCCGGTGCCCTTCGAATTTCAGGTCGGCGGTCGATTGCAGCCGTTCGGCCGACGACGAGAACCGGAAGATGCGGAGATTGAACCGGTCGCCGAGCGCCGTCAGCAGCGGCGCATCCGGCCGGCCGAGTTCCTCGAGCGATGAACGCGCTGCGCGGCTTGCCGCCATCGTGATCGGCCACCTGCATGCTGCGCGAGTCGTCGAGCAGGATGCCGACGAAGTTCTGCTGCGGGACGGCCACCTTCAGCAGCAGCATGGGCCGCAGCAGACGCGAACGAGCACGACCAGGAACAGCCCGATGCGCATGCCGCGAGGAGCATCGCGCGCTGGCGCGTCGGGAGCGCCGCGATCTGGCGATAGGTCCACAGGGCGTACACCGCCGCGGCGGCGACCACGGTCACCGTCAGCCACATTGAACGGCTGGCGCCGAAGGTGAAGGTCCCTTGTTCGAAGACCAGCCACGGGTACTTGAACAGGAACGTGAACAGCGAATCGATCACGGAAGCGCGATTGTATCCCGGTACTGGTTACCGTCTCGTCCCAGCACCAGCATCGCGCCGGCGTCGGGGGCCCCTGTCACAACATTGTCAAGATTCGATCTCGTTCTCGTGCGCCTTGCTTCATACCAAGCGTGCGCCTGGCGAATCGAGCACGCGTCGGCGGTGGCCGCGACTCCGCCCTGCGCCAGTTCCGGTCGCCCGCCGCCGCGGCCGCCGAGTTCGGTCATGGCCCGCTTCAGCCACGCGCCCGCATCCCATCGTCACGTCCGCCGATCGCGCCACCACGAGCGGCGCCGGCGTCCCGTCTCCTACCAATACGACAACCATGCCGGGTTCGCTGACGATGGCCTGGGCCAATGTCTTGAGCGCAGCCGCATCGCTCCCGGTTGTGTCCTTAAGACGCCGCGATAGGGGCCGATGGTTGTCGCCGCCGTCCCGAAGTTCGGCGGCCTGGAAGTCCGCCAATTCTGTCTGAGAGCCGCTTCTCGCGCCCGCCCGTGCTCCTTCGCCTCGGCCTGCAGGCGCTCGATCGCGCCGGCCAATTCGGCGGGCAGGACCGACAGGACGCGGGTGGCCGGCGTCACGATGTCGCGCAGGGCGGCGTGGGACCGCAGCGCGCGCCCGCCGCAGACGAACGTCAGTCGGGTCGCGCCCTTGAATCGCTCCCACCCGGCCACGGCGATCGTGCGCCGACCATGCCGGCCGAGCGGCACATGGGTGCCCACCGCAGGCCGAGAGGTCGACAGTCGGCGACCTCCACCAGGCGCAGCAGGCCGGTGCTGCACCGGATCCTTGCGCAGCGGCAGGCGCGCGGCCTCCTCGTCCGTGACGAAGCGGACGTCACGGGCGCGGTCGTCCCAGACGACGCGGTTGGCCTCGCGCTTCGGCCTCGGCGAATCTCCTGCGTCCGTCACTTCGCGCGCCGAGATCGATCGTGGACGGCGTCGGCGCCGAGGTGGAAGCTGGTCGGTGCGCACGGACCGAACCTGTGGTCGAACGCCGCCGACAGGATGTGCTGCCCGGTGTGCTGCTGCATGTGATCGAACCGGCGCGCCCAGTCGATCACGGCCGCGCACGCGGTCACCCGGCACGAGCGGTCCGTCCTCACGTGCCGGATGACACGTCGTCGTCTCCATCGACGACGTCGAGGACGCGCGCCGTGCCGAGCTAGGCCGGTGTCGGACGGCTGGCCGCCGGATGAGGGGTAGAACGCCGTGCGATCGAGCACGACCTCGAAACGATCGGCGCGGTCGGCCGCCGGCGTGCAGCCGAGCACCTCCGCCTCGAACTCGCGCGCGAGCGCGTCGGTGAAGTAGATGCGAGTCGTCGTCACGCCGGCGACTCCTGTCGAAGGGACCGTGAAGAAGAACACGGCGCCGCCTAGGTCGCTGGGGCGGTAGCCGATCTCGGCCGCCCAGCGATTGGATGATGCCGTAACTCACCGACAGGCCGAGTCCGGTGCCTTCGCCCACCGCCTTGGTGGTGAAGAACGGCTGAAACAGCTTGGTCTCGTTCTCCGCCGCCACGCCCGCGACCGGAGTCCTCGACTTCGAGGAGCACGCCCCCGTTATCGTCGCGCGTGCGGAGCACGATGCGGCGCGACGACGGGTCGACGGCGCGGAGCGACGTGCTCGGCATTGATGACGAAGTTCAGGACCACCTGCTGGAGTTCGGTGAAGACCGCGTGCGCCGGACGCGTCGCGCGTTCGTCGCGCTCCAGGCGGATGTTCTGCTCGGCGAGCTTGCGCTGGCGCAGTTCGATGACCGACGAGAGCACCTCGCCCAGATGGACGGGCGACCGGCGTCGAGATTCTGCTGACGGCCGAACCGCGACAGGTTGCGGATGATGGCGCTCGCCCGCACGCTTTCCTGGTGAACGAGCGCCAGGTCCGCGCGCGCCGCGATCGCTCGTGTGCCGGATCGCGCTGAAGGAGATCGGCAAAGCCGGAAATGGCCTGCAGCGGGTTGTTCAATTCGTGCGCGATGCCGGAGACCAGCACGCCGATGGCGGCCAGCCGCTCCTGCCGCACCACCTGCTGCTGCAGCGACTCCAGCTCCTCGCGCATCGCACGCTCTTCCTCCATCTGCAGCGACGATGGCTTCGCGCGCCGTCCGCAGGCTGGTCCACCATGTCCTGAAACGCGTCGCGCAGGTGTTCGAGTCTCGCGCGAGGGCATGGGCCCGGCGAAGCGACGGCTGCAGGTCGCCGCGCGCCGACCTGTTCGGCGCTGCGCTCGAGGCCGCGAGCGCGGGCAGCAGCGGCGCAGGAAGATCGACCTGCGCGACGACGAGAATCAGCCGTGGCCAGCGCCGGAGATCGCGATCGTCGGCGCGTAGTTCGGCATGGCGCGCTCGCCACGCGACCGTGGTCGGCATGCCGACGCTGACCGACCACGGCGCGGTCATTGTCGTCGTCGGGCTGGTATCGCAGGTCGCCGGTCTCGCCGACCGCGGCGTACATATGCGATGAGGAACCTCGCGCCCGTTGGCGTCCATCGATCAGGAGCACCGCTGCCCGGCGGCAAGGGCAGCCGTCCAGAAATGCCCCAAGCTTCTCCTCGCCCGCCGGTCCCGTCAGCGTCCATGTAGGCTGCGACGGTCGGGCGAACGTCCCGATGCCTCCGCGTAGACCAGGTCGACCTGGGCCGCGAATAGCGCACCCGCGGCAAACACCATGACGCCGCCGACCGGGTGCCAGCAGCAGGAACGTGGCGAGCAGCGAATTGTTCGACGAAGGGGGCGGGCCACAGCGGAGCGCTATTGTGTGTGCTCAGCCGCGCCGTGACAACAGGGGATCGGCCGTGCCGGCCTCGTCGAATCCGCGCGCGCGCGATTCGGCAGCTGTCGCACTGCGCGCAGGGCTCGCCGGCCGGGCCGGGGTTGTAGCAACTATGCGTCAGTCCGTAATCCACGCCGAGTTCGAGGCCGGCGCGGATGATCGCGGCTTTGGACAGGTGCTGCAGCGGCGCCCAAATGCGCGGCGCGTGGCCCTCGAGGCCGGCCCGGGTCGCGAGCGTCGCCAGGTACTCGAACGCCGCGATGAACTCGGGCCGACAGTCCGGATAGCCCGAGTAGTCGAGCGCGTTCACGCCAATGACGATGCGCGACGGCTCCAGCGCCTCGGCCCACGCGAGGGCGAGGGACAAGAAGACGGTGTTGCGCGCGGGCACGTAGGTTGAGGGGACGTGGTCAGAGTCCGGCGCAGAGCGAGTCGGACTGGAGAAGCTGGAGAGCTGGGGAACTGGCGAATTCGGGGATGACGCCGTCCCCGACGAGTGAGGATCCGCCGAACTGCCGGAGGTCGATGTCGAGTTCGACGTGCTGGACGAAGCCGAGTGAGGCGGCGACCGGCGTGCGGCGTCCAATCTCGCACGCGTGCACCTGGCCGTAGCGAACGTCAGGCCGTGCAGCGCCCAACCCTCGCGGCGCGCGAGCGCCGCCGCGGTTGCGGAATCGAGTCCGCCCGACAAGCAAGATGACCGCCCTGCGATCCGACTTGTTTCCGGCTCCCCATGAGATTTACTCCCCCGTTCACCCACGCCCCGACACGCGGACTCGGCTAGACTCCTCTGCGTCTCTGGTCTCCAGATGTACTTGTGCGTCTGAATCTGCAGCCGTGCGGGCAGCGTCGCGTCGATGATCCAGCTGGGCCAGTTCGGCGGGCGGCAGCACCCCGTGGACCGGAGAGAACAGCAGGGCGCCCGCCTTGAGGCCAGATGGTGGCGGCGCGACGACTCGCAGGCGTAGTCGAAGTCCGCGCGGTCCTCGATCACGAACTTGACTTCGTCATGCGGAGACAACTGATCGAGGTTCGGCCAGTGCATGCGCGTGCGCTTCCCCGCTGCCCGGGGCACTTCACGTCGACGATCGCGACGACGTCGTCTGGCACCTCGTCGAGCGGCACGTGTCCGCCGGTTTCGAGCAGGACTTCGTAGCCGCGCGCGAGCAGCTGTTCACATCAGCGGATGCGCGTCCGTCTGCAGCAGGGGCTCGCCGCCGGTGATCTCCACGAGCCGGCATCCCGTGCAGCGCACGACCGGCGACACGGCATCGATTGTCATCTTCGGCCGCCGGTGAACGCGTAGGGCGTGTCGCACCAGGCGCAGCGCAGATCGCAGGCCGACAGGCGCACGAACACGCACGGCCGGCCGGCGTGGGTCGATTCTCCCTGGATGGATGACGTAGATTTCGTGGACGGTCAGCATCAGTCTTGTACAGTGCGCCGGCGTTCACAGCGGGCGAGCCCCGCGGATCACGGGCAGATTCTGTCGTACTCTTCTCCCGTGGGCGAGATCCGCATCGGCACGTCGGGCTGGAACTACCCGTCCGGCGCGGGAACGTGGAACGGCATGTTCTATCCCGCGCGACGGCCGCGCGGCTTCGACGAACTGGCGTACTACGCCGAGCACTTCGACACCGTCGAGGTGAACTCGTCGTTCTATCGCATGCCGGAGCCCGGCGATGAGCGCCGCGCTGGGCGCGGCGCACGCCCGCGTCGTTTCTCTTTGCCGTCAAGCTGTTCCAGAAGTTCACGCATCCGGACATGTACCTGGCGCGCGGCAGGCGCGCGGGACTGGGACCTTTCGCGCGCGGACTTCGATCTGTTCCGCGCGGGCGTCGCGCCCGCTGGCGGACGCGGGCCGGCTCGCCGCGGTGCTCGCGCAGTTTCCGCCGAGCTTTCATGCGACGCGGACACGCGGGACTACCTGGAATGGCTGCTGGGCGGGCTCAGCGGCCTATCCGGTCGCCGTCGAGTTGCGGCACAAGTCCTGGAGCGACGACGCGCACGGCACGCGCGCGCTGCTGCACGCAATACGCGCGGCGTGGGTGCTGATCGATGAGCCGAAGTTCCAGTCGTCCGTCCGGCAAAGACCGAGCGCAGCGCGCTCGCCGGCGCCGCGCCGCTCGCCTACATCCGCCTGCACGGCCGCAATGCCGCGGCAGTGGTGGGAGCACGACGTCGAGCGATGACCGGTACAACTATCTCTACTCGGCGCGAGGAACTCGCCCATTCGCCGAGGCGGCCGCGACGCCGTGTCCACCACGCGCAACGGTGCTCGTGTATTTCAACAACCACTTCTCGTCGAAAGCTCCGCGAACGCCGCGGTGCTCAAGCACGAACTCGGGCAGATTCTGCCGGGGACGTACAGCGAGGAGATGGTCGGACGGTATCCGGAGTTGGAGGCGATCGCGAGTCAGGAGCGGAGACTTCTGTAGTCAAGGGTCCAGGGTCCAGAGTCCAGGGTCCAGAGTCCAGAGTTCGCGGCGGTCCAGAGTCCGAGAGTCCGTCGTTCGTAGTCCGCTGCACGGTATAACCCGCAGGCTTCAGTCGGCGGCCTGGCGCAGCTGGCGGGCACCTGGACCGCCGATGAACAACGGGAGTTCGACCCCGCCGTCGCGCCATTCGAAACGGTCGACGAGGAGATGTGGCGGTGACGCGTGTCTGCCTCGACACGTCCGCCTACAGTCAGTTCAAACGCGGGGATCGCGCCGTGGTGGAACTGCAGGGTCGCCGCGCCGCGGACAACCATGCCCAGTTGCAGCAGTTCCTCGCGAACCCCGCGGTGGACGTGCTCGCGGTGACCGAAGACACGGTGGGCGTGTACGCCGACATCGTGCTCGACCTGCGGAAGGCCGGCACGCCCGTGCCGGCCAACGACATCTGGATTGCGGCCATCGCCGCCCGGCACGGCGCGCCGGTCGTTACTTACGATGCCCACTTTCAATCCATCGCCCGTGTGGGCTCTACCGTGCTGACAGCGGCCGCGGACTGACCGGGCGGCGCCCGGACCACGGCGCCTCTGATCTACTCCACCTTCAGCACCTCGCGCCGATACTCGGCGCGAAACGCGTCAATCTCCGCGATCAGCCGCGCGCGCATCCGGGCCAGGTGGCGCCTGGTCAGCGGCAACCGCCCCATGAGCCAGCTCGCCCGTACCTGGCCGCCGAAGCGCACCAGCGACCGCACCCACGCGTGCGCGAACAGGCCGGACAGCGGCAGCGACAGCAGATACACCAGCGCCCATCCTCCGCCGGCGAAATGCCACATGAGCGCCGCGGCGGCCGCGTAGAGCACGCCGAAGCCGACCAGGCCCGCGATCATCGACCCGTGCGCGATCTGCGCGCGCACGTTCTCGCGCGGCGAGAACTTCGGCACCGCCCACTCGATGAACCAGACGGGCGCCAGCCGATGGACCCAGCCGTAGAGCGCGACGGGCGCGCCGGCGATGAGCGCCGCCGCGCGCCAGAACCCCAGCGGCGACGGTTCGCCCGATTCGTCCACGGCCTCGAGCGCCGGGTCGGACAGCCCGAGCATCCACACGCGCCGCTCGTACCGCATCAGCTCAATCACGAAGTCCTGCAGCCGGGCGGGCTCGTGATCCTCGAAGTACTTCAGCGCCTGCCCGATGGCCTGGCTCAGCACGAGTTCCTCGGCGTGTTCCGGCATCGGCTCGCGAACGAGGAGATTTCGCGCGCGCAGCCGATCGAGATACAGGCGCTTCACGGACGCCACGATCCGCTGATGATCCAGTGACGGCAGGTCGAGGATGAGGTCGCGAATGCGCCGGTCGATTTCGGCGGAGAGCGCGTGCACGCCGTCGTGCCGGTCCGCGCGATACCGGGCGAGCCACTCGGCCGCGGGGAACGGTTCGCCGAAATGCGCGAGTACGTCGCTCCGATAGCGGCCTTTTGCCGCGTACGTGAGGCCCACCGGCGCGATCTGCAGCCCCAGCGATCCCTCGTGCCGGTCTTCGATCTCGAGCGCCATGCGCGCCGCGCCCGACTTGACCGGCCGCATCTGCTCGTCGTTGTAACTCACGCCTTCCGGGAAGATGCCGATCGCGCCGCCCGCCTCGAGCACCTGGAAGCACCGTTCGAAGGTCGCGGCCACGGTGCGCATCGCGGCCGGATCGTCCTGCCGCCGGTTGATGGGAATGACGCCGCACCGGCGCAGGAGCGCCGCGAGCGGCTTGAACTTGAACAGCCGGACGGTGGCGACGAAATGCACGAGGCGCGGCACGGACGACCCGATGATGAACGCATCGGTCAGCGATCCCGGGTGGTTCGACACGAACAGCACCGGGCCCTCAGCCGGCGCGCGCTCGGGATGGAAGCGTTCGATGCGCCGAAAGTAGATGCGCAGGCCGGCCAGTACGAAGGCGCCGACGACGGGGCGGGAGAAGTTCATGGTGGGTTCCGGGGTTCCGGGGTTCCGGGGTTCCGGTTCCGAGGTTCCGGGGTTCGGGTTCTGGGTTCTAGGTTCTGGGTTCCGTGGTTCCGGGTTCTGGGTTCCGGCATCGAACCCGAACCTGGGAACCCCGGAACCGGAACCTCGGAACCTCGGAACCCCGAACCCCGGAACCCTCCCCATCATTTCACCGTCGCGTTCTTGATCATGTCCTCGACCGCGATCCGGTCCACGACGGCCATGCCGGCGGTGACGCGGCCGATGACGGCGTGCTTGCCGTCGAGGCTCGGGCTCGGCGTCTTCATGATGTAGAGCTGGCTGTCGGCGCCGAGCGGACTGCCCGAATGCGCCAGCCCGACGGCGCCGCGCACGTGCGTGCGCGGCTTCGACCACTCGAACACGCCGATCGGGTTGCCGCTGTTGCCGTTGCCCCAGTAGTCCCGCCGCGACATGTCGCGCGACTGCGGATCGCCAAATTGCACGAGCGATGCCGTCGCACGGTGAAATCGCTGGCCGCGATAGAAGCTCCGCTTCATGAGTACCAGGATGTGCGCCACGCTCTTGGGCGCCTCGGACGCGAACAACTCGATCTCAATGGTGCCCTTCGCCGTCTCGAACACCAGCACCGGATTGGCTGATGCCGGTTTCGGGGTCGCCGACTGCCCGGTGACGCCGGTGGAGACCAGCACGGCCGACGCCAGAATCATCGCAAGAAACACCGCTCGCCTCATGACCGCCTCCTCATGCCCAACGGCCGCACGGCCCTTAATCTAGCGCGAATCGAGTGCTACGATCGGGCCGCCAACCCGTGAACATTCTCCACGCCATTCACGATTTCCTGCCCAGGCACCGCGCCGGATCGGAGATCTACGCATGGGAACTGGCGCGCGCGCAGCAGGCCCGGCACCACGTGACGGTCCTCTGCGCCGAGGACGACACGGCCCGCGATCACGGTCACGTGACCTGGCGGCTGCACGACGGCGTGCCGGTCATGGAGATCGTGAACAACTGGGTCTGCCCATCGTTCGCGGACAGCTACCGGCCGCCACTGATGGGCCAGCGGATGGCCACGCCCTGGACGTCGTCCGGCCGGACGTGATTCACGTCCACAACCTCCTCAATCTTTCGTTCGATCTGCCGGCCCTGGCACGTGCGCGTGGCATTCCGGTGGTCGCCACGCTTCACGACTACACGCTCGTCTGCTCGTCTGGCGGGCAGCGCCTCCATCGGCGCGACGCGCATGTGTGCCATGAGATCGACCTCGACCGCTGCGTGCGCTGTTTCGCGGAATCGCCCGTTCTCCACGCAGATGGCCCTCGGCCGCGTGGCGTCATCTGTCCCGGCATCGCGGCTGATCGGACGAGTCGCCGTCGCCGCCAGGCGCCTGGCGCCGGGACTGACGGCGCTGGCCGGGCGAGCCGCTCGCCACGCGGCGGCCGCGCCGGTGACGCGACAGGACATGGAGGCGCGCCTGAAGGCCGCCCGCGAGATCTTCGACGCCATCGATCTGTTCGTAGCGCCGTCGGCGTCGATCGCGCGTGAGTTTGAGCGACTCGGCATGCCGCCTCGACAAACTCCGCGTGTCCGACTATGGCTTTGCGCCCATGCCTCCGGCGACGCGCCAGCCGCGCGGCCCACGCGACACGACGTTGCGCATCGGCTTCGTCGGCACGCTCGTGTGGCACAAAGGCGTGCACGTGCTGCTCGACGCAGTCCGGCAGTTGCCGCCGACGGCCTGGGAGTTGAACATCTTCGGCAGCACCGAGACGTTTCCTGACTACGTCGCGGAGCTGCCGCGAGCGGCCGCGGGCCTGCCGGTGGCGTTCACGGGCGCCTTCGATCGCGAACGCGCCGCCGACGTCTACGCGCAGATGGACGTGCTCGTGGTGCCGTCGCTCTGGCTCGAGAACTCGCCGCTCGTGATTCACGAAGCGTTCATGGCCGGCGTGCCGGTCGTGGCCGCGCGCATGGGCGGCATCGCCGACCTGGTGACCGAC
Source organism: uncultured Acidobacteriota bacterium (assembly GCA_963751445.1). Classification (GTDB taxonomy): domain Bacteria; phylum Acidobacteriota; class Vicinamibacteria; order Vicinamibacterales; family SCN-69-37; genus DASUGC01. The sequence goes on from CAVVUL010000011.1 coordinate 1,230,314, forward strand.
GGGGTCGAACGGATTGCTCTACGAAGCCGACGTCACCGGATGCGCTCGCCAGGCGCTCTCCGCCGGCTGATCGACAACCCGGCCTTCTGGCTGAACTGGCCGCGCGGGCGCCCGCGCGTCAAGTCGATCGCGGAGGATGCGGCCGAGTGGGACGCGGCGTACGCGGACGTCCGCGGCCAGGCGCGCGGGAGTGGGCGCGGCCTCATGAGCGCCGCCTGCGCCGGTCTCGGTCGTGATTCCGACGCGCAACGGCGCGGCGACGCTGCCGGCCTTGCTCGACGCGCTGCAGCGCACAGCGGACCGGACTGCCGCTTCGAAATCATCGCCGTGGACTCCGGCTCGACCGATGGCACGACCCGAACTGCTCGCGCCGCGTGCGCACCGGCTGATCAGCATCCGGCCCGACGAATTCGATCACGGGCTGACCCGGAACCTCGGCATCGAACAGGCGCGCGGCGAGCTCGTCGTCCTGCTGGTGCAGGACGCGATTCCGGCATCGGACGACTGGCTCGAGCCCGCTGACGGCGCCGCTCTCGGCGGACCCGACGCTCGCCGGCACGTTTGCGCGGCAAGTGCCGCGCCCCGACGCCAGCGCGCTCACGCGCCATTACCTCGCGAGCTGGGTCGCCAGTTCAACGACGAGCCGGACGATTCGACTTCCCGACCGCGCCGGTTTCGACGCGCTGACGCCGATGCAGCAGATCGAGCGGTGCGCGTTCGACAACGTCTGCTCCGTGCATCCGGCGCTCGGCCTGGGAGGCGCATCCGTTCCACGCGCACGCCGATCGCCGAGGACCTCGAGTGGGCGCGAGAGGTGCTGCTGGCCGGCCACGGCCTCGCGTACGTCCCGGAGGCGGTAGTCATCCATTCGCACGATCGGTCGGCCCGCTACGAGTTCGCAGCGGACCCGCATGCTGCACGCGCGCCTGTTCTACGCTCTTTGGACTGCAGACGATCCCGACGCGCGCGTCGCTGGTTCGCGCCGTCCTGTCCTGCCTCGTCTTCATGCCGCGTTGCGAGCTGGCGCGCGCCGCAGCGTCGGCCGCGTGCGCTCGCGCTGGCGGTCGCCTGGCCGCTCGGCCAGTACTGGGCGCGCGCGATGCGCAGCGCTGGCAGCGCCCCGTCGGTGCCGGCAGGCCGGTCTGATGCGGATCCTGCTGGTCGTTCACGGATTCCCGCCGCTCGCCCAGGGCGGCGCCGAAATCTACGCGGCCTCGCACGCCCGTGCCTTCGCGCGCGCGGGCGACGAGGTCCTGCGTGATCACCCGCGAGCAGGATCCGACCGCGCCGGAACTACGCCGTGCGCACCGAGCACCGCGACGGCCTGACGCATCGTCTGGATCAACAACACCTTCCGTGCGATGCGCTCATTCGCGGAGAGCTACGCCAACGAATGCCATCACCGCGGCGGCCATGCGTGTCGATCGACGAATTCAGGCCGGACGTCGCGCACCTGCACCACCTGACCTGCCTGTCCACGACGATCGTGCGCGACCTCGCGGCGCGCGGAATCCCGGCCTTCTACACGCTGCACGACTACTGGCTGATCTGTCATCGCGGACAGCTGCTCGAACGCCGCACTCGCAGGTCTGCCGAGGGCCGGAACCAGCATGGCTGCGCCGCCTGCCTGGGCGTGGCGGGCGCGTCAGGCGCGGGACGGATTCGCCGCGGCCTCGGCGTTTCGCGCGATCGAACGCGCCTTGCCCGCGCGCCGTCGCTCGCCCGCTTCGGACCGGCGCGACGCGTCTCGCCGGCGCCGTGGCGTCTGCCGATGCGGCGGCGCGGACGAGTCGCGACGGCGGCTGGAACACATGCGGGGCGTCATGCCGACGATCACGCATTTCCTGGCGCCGTCGCGGCACATGCGCGACCGCTTCATCGCGTTCGGCGTGCCGCCCGATCGCGATCACGGTCGCGGAGTACGGCGTTCGATGCGCCGCCCGCGTGCGCCGCATCCGCAGCGGCGCACGCAGGCGCCCGCACCGGCCCGCTGCGCCTGGGTTTCCTCGGCAGCCTGATGGTCTCGAAGGCGCCGCACCTGCTGCTCGAAGCGCGTGCGCCCGACTTCCGCCCGGCTCGGTCACGGTCGATCTCTTTGGCGCGCACACGGCCTATCACGGTGACGACAGCTACCGGCGCGCGGCTCGCGCCGCTGCTCGACGACAGCCGGGCGTCCGCGCGCACGGCCCTCTCGCCGCACGAGCGCGTCGCATGACGCGCTGCGTCGACTCGACGTCCTCGTCGTGCCGTCGATTTGGCCCGAGAACAGCCCGCTCGTCATTCGCGAGGCGTTTCTCGCCGGCGTTCCGGTGGTCGCGTCGCGGATCGGCGGCATTCCGGAGGCCGTCGACGACGGGGTCAACGGACTGCTGTTCGACGCCGGCGACGTGGACGATCTCGCAGCGTGTGCTGGCTCGGCTGCTTGACGAACCGGGGCTGCTGCCCGCGCTGCGGCGTGGCATTCCCGCGCGTCCGGACGATCGAGGACGACATCGCGGCTGACGCGCGGCCTGTATCGAACGCGACGCGTCGCGCTCGCCGAGGCCACCGGCGCCGCGGCTCAGTTCCAGCGGCCACGATCGCGCGTCCGCATTGGCCGCGGTCGTCCTGAACTACCGCACGCCCGACGACACGTTCCTGGCGGTGCGGTCGCTGCTCCTCTCGCACCGCCCCATCGACGACCTCATCGTCGTCGACAACGACGACGTCGCCGCGCGTGCGGCGAGGCGCTCCGGCCGCTGTCGCGATCGCGTCATCTACATTCGCAACGGCCGGCAACCTCGGCTTCTCCGGCGGGATGAACGTCGGCATTCGAGAGGCGCTCGCGCGCGGCGCAGACCGCGTCCTGCTCGTCAACAGCGACATGATCGTCCCGCCCGATTGCGTTCAGCGAACTCGAGCGTGCGCTCGATGGACGCGCCCGGCGCGGGCATCGCCGGACCGGTGGTGCTGGCCCGCCACGCGCCCGGATCGCGTGGCGTCGCTCGGCATGACCTACCGCCGGTCACCGGCCGCATGCGGCATCGCGGCGTTGGGCGTCGATCGCGTCACGTCGTCACTCCGGGCCGGGCCGGTCGACGGCGTCAGCGGACTGTCTCATGCTCGTCACGCGCGACGGTGTTCGATCGCGTCGGACTGCTGGACGAGGACTACTTCTTCAGCTTCGAGGATCTCGATTTGTGCCTGCGCGCGCAGACGCCGGGCTTCACGACGGTGTTGGCGGGCGGGGCGCGCGCCTTTCACGAGGGCGGCCGGTCGATCGGCGCGGCGTCGACGACCCGGCTGTACTTCGCCGCGCGCAATCATCTGCTGCTGGCGCGCCGGACCTCGGGGCGGCAGTCCCTGGTCGGCCGGCCATTCACCGTGGCGATCGATCATCGCGCTGAACGCGGCCCACGCCGTGCGGGCAAGGGGCGGGTCGGTCGTCAGCCGGCTGTCGGCGGTGGGACGCGGGACTCTCGACTACTTTCGGGGCCGCCTGGGAGCGGGCCCGCTGGCGTAGGCGCCGTGACGCCCGGACTGGAGATCGCGCACTTCAGCCGACAGGATGGCCGTCTCCTCCATCAGGCGCTCGATCTGCCGCCGGTGCGTGGACAGAATCACCGACACGCTGAGCAGCATCACGAGGACGCCAGCCGTCAGGCCGATGAGCAACACGCTCGGCGGGTAGTACACGCCGAGTTCACGCGCGGCGGCGTGCAGCCATTCGCGCCAGATCGAGAACGCGAGCATCGCCAGGGCGCACGCGATCCAGACGAACGAGTACTCCTCGACGAGCTTCCGCCGCCGTACGAGTTCGAGGACGGCGAGCAGAAAGAGGACGCTGCCGGCGATCGCGAGCGACCTGGATGCGATCAATCACCCTCGCCTCCCCTGATGCCGTTGCGCAGCGGCACGATGAGGATCGCCAGGAAGATGCGCGCGCCGGCCGCCGTCATCCGGCCCGGCGTCAGCGTCGTGCGGCCGCCGAGCCGTTCTCGCGATCGCACCGGCACCTCCGTGACCGCAAGCCCGTTGCGATCGAGCAAGAGCCGAAGTTCCGGCTCCGGATACCCGGTGGGATGATGTTCGGCGAGGAACCGCACCGCGCGCGGGCCGAGCGCGCAGAACCCCGAGGTCGGATCCGTCACCCGGCGGCCCGTGATCGTCCCCAGGCACGCGCCCAGCACACGTTGCAGCCCGCGCACACCGGCCGGTCTGCTCGCGGAACCGGCGGCGAAGCGAGAACCGAGCACGACGTCGGCGCGGCCCTCGCGGATCGGCGCGAGCACGCGTTCGATGTCGTCGGGACGATGCTGTCCGTCGCCGTCGATGCGGATCACGCCGTCGTATCCCAGCCGCCGGGCATACCGGAGCCCCGCTCGCATCGCGCTGCCCACACCCATCCGTTCCGGCAGGCGAAGCGACCGGACATGCAATGCCGCCACGACATCGGCCGTGGCGTCGGTCGATCCATCATCCACCACCAACAAATCGAGGTGGGGACACCATGAGTCGAATTTCCGAGACGACCGCCGGCAATGTGGCCGCTTCATTGTGCGCGGGCACGATCCCGAGCACGCGCGACGGGACCTTCACACCTCGGCCGGCAGCCGGCACACCGGCGTCAGCCTGGCGCGGCCGCATGCTGTCTGACGGGCGGGCCGGCCGGCGGACGAGCCGCCGCATCGACCACACGAGCACCGCGGTGACCCACGACAGATCGCGGACGAGGTGCACAAGCGGAAACCACAACGCCGCCGCATCTGTGAATCGAACGGCGGCGCGGACGCCCGCGACCGTCCGCTCGGCAGCCAACAGCGCCAGCAGCGCCGCACCGACTGCGGCCGCGAGACGGCCGTCACCACCCGAAAGCCGCAGCGCAACGCCTGAGGCGAGACCGGTCAACGCCGCCAACGTCACCGGCGGATGAGCCATCATCAGCGACGGCGAGACGCTGTCGCCTCCGAGGCGCCGCGGATGTTTCGCCACCAGGTCGAGCCGGCCGTAGCCCAATCCGTACTGCTGGCGGCAGTAGCCGCGCAGCCCTTCGCGCCAGCGATGCCGGCTCCGCGCCGCGCGGCACATCACGAGCCGATGTCCCGCCGCGCGCAACCGGTAGCTCATGTCGTTGTCGTAGCCGTAGCCCAGGGTCTCGTCGAACCCGCCGACCTCGGCCAGGGCCTTCGCGCGATAGGCCGTGTTGCCCGTGCAGGCGTGCTCCATGTCCCGCTCATCGGTGGCGGCATAGCGCAGTTCGAGATCCAGCGCCGTCACGCGCGCGAACATCGACGCGCGCGGATCGGTCTCGTAATATCCCTGCGCGGCAGCCACGCCCGGATCGCGCTCCAGCGCCCGGACGAGGCGTGACATCCACCGGGGCTGCAGTTCGACGTCCTGATCGACCTGGCAGACGATGGGAAATCGCGCGACCGCGAGGCCCACGTTCACGGCGGCCGCGGCGCCGCGGCCGGGCCCCGCAATCAGCCGGATGCGTCCGGCATCCGCGAGTTCCTCGAGAATCGACCGCGACGCATCGGCGCTGCGATCATCCACCGCCAGGATTTCCATCGGCCGGCCGTCCGCCTGCGCCTCGATGCTCTCGACCGCGTTCATCACGCAGGACGCGCCGTTTCGCACCGGCACGATGAAGCTGACACCAGTTCGCATCTGACGCCGGCGCGCGATCGGCGGCGGCCATCTCCTCGTAGATCTGGATCACCTGCGCCGCCACGGCCGTCGCGCCGTACCGGGCCCGCACCGCCGTAGCCGCGGCGGCGGCGCGGCGCGCGCCAGGCCGCCTGGTTCTCGAGGATGTCGCGCATCGCGCCGGCGAGTGCGTGGGCATCTCCGACCGGCACCACCCGTCCGCCACCCACCTGCCTGACGATCTCTCCGCATCCCGAGTCGTCGGCGACGACGACCGGCGAACCGGCCAGCAACGCCTCCAGGGGCACCAGGCCAAAGATCTCGTGCTCGGACGGATAGACGACGACGTCCGCATCGGCCAGCGCGTGGAGCCGATCGACGCCCTGCAGCAGGCCCGTCACGTGGACTCGCGCATCAACATCGAGCGATCGCGCGAGCGCCAGCGCATCCGCCAACCCGCCCATGTCGTTGCCGGCGATGACAAGCCTGGCGTCAGCGTCGCCGAGTTCGGCGAAGGCGCGCACGACGATGTCGAGCCGCTTGCGGGGCGTCACTTTGCCGAGAAACACGATCAATCGCTGACGCTCGGCCGGAAGTGCTGCCGGAACCGCCCGTGCTCGATCGGGGCGTCGAATTCCTCGAAGATCGACAGGATTCGGCACCAGGGCGATGCGATCGACCGGCACGCCGAGTGCGAGCAGTTGGCCTCGCTCCGCCTCGGAGACCGCCAGCACTCGCGCGGCCCGGCGCAGCATCCAGCGGCCCGCTACCGCATCGAACGCGCGCTTCGCGAGTTCACGGCGTTCCATGATCGGCGCGGTGCCATTGGGCGCCAGCACGTAGGGCACGCCGTGTCTCACCAGATGCCGCGCGGCAATCACGCCCGGAAGATTCCGACAGGCGTGCAGGTGGGCCACGTCGAACTCGCCCGCGTGCTCGCGGAGGTAACGGTCGAGGCCGACGGGCGTGAAGACTTGCCAGTCGTGCGCGAGCGAATTCGATCGATTGGGGAAGATGCGAACCTCGACGCCGTCCGCGGTGCGCATCGCCGGCCAGGCCGCCGTCGTCGCCTGACGCGCAGGCCCGCCCGCCAGCCGATTCGTCGCCGAGCAGGCATCGGTGGCGCACACGGTCACCGCATGGCCGGCGCGCGCCAGCTCACGCGTGAGCGCGCCCACGACACGCGGAATGCCGCCGTACGCCCACGCCTCGGCCCAGTAGGGCGTGACATGGAGAATGCTGAGAGGCCGCATGCTGGATGATTGTCGGTGACGACCGACATAGACTATATCCGTCCGAACGGCACGATGAACATTTCTGATTCCTCCGGAAACAGCCCGGCGTCCGCGGCGCCACTCACGCGACGCGGCGTGGCCGGGTGCGCGGTCGCCGTCGCGCTGTCCGGTGCGGTCTACCTGAACGCGCTCGACAACCCCTTCGTGTACGACGATTACCGGCTCGTGGCGTTGAACCAGTCCCTGCGCGATCTGTCGAATGTGCGCGCCGTGCTCTGGCATGAGGTGACGCGCCCGCTGGTGAACGTCTCCTACGCCATCGACCGGGCGGTCTGGGGGCCCGCTCCCTTCGGATTCCACCTCACGAGTCTGTTGCTCCACATGATCAATGTGGCGCTCGTCGCGATGCTGGCGTGGCGCGCCGCGAGCGATTGGCGGCGGACCTCGGCCGTCGCGTCGCCGGTCCGGCCGGACGTGGCTGCGGTGGTGGCTTCCCTGCTCTTCGCCGTGCATCCAATGATGACCGAGGCGGTCGGGTACATCAGTGGCCGGTCCGAGGTCCTGTGCGCCACGTTCTTCCTGCTGGCCCTGCTGTCGGCGCGCGCCTGGATGCAGGGCGCGGGCCGCCGATGGCTCGTCTTGACCGTCGGATGCTGGCTGCTGGCGCTCCTGTCGAAGGAAATGGCGGCGATGTTCCCGTTTGCCGTGCTCGCGTACGACCGCCTCGTGTCCCCCGGGACGCCGGAAGAACGCCGCCGCCGGCTTGTGTGGCTGCATCTGCCGCTGTTCGCCATCGCGATCGCCCTGGTCGTGATTCGCCTGGCCGTGTTTCAGTTCGTCGAGCACGGCGGCGGCGTCCAGGTGCAATGGTCACTCGCCCTCGTCGAACTCGACGTCGTCGCGCGCTATCTCGGCTTGATGATCCGGCCCATGGGCCAGGCGATCTTCCACAGCGTGTCGCCGATCGACAGCCTCTTCAGCCTGCGCGCGCTCGTCGGCGTCGCCGTCGTCGGCGCGCTGCTCGGCTTGGCGTGGCGGATGCGGCGCGGCGCCGGCGGCGTGAGCTTCGGCGTGATCTGGTTCCTGCTGCTGCTGGCGCCGTCGAGCGTGCTCGTGATGCTCGATCGCGGCGAACCGATGGCCGAGCATCGGGTCTATCTGGCCAGTTGCGGCCTCTTTCTGGCCGCGGGCCTTGCGGCCGGGCGATTGTGGGGATGGATCCCGATCGACCGGCGGGTCCTGCGCGTCGTCCTGACCACCAGCCTGGTGGCCATCGTCGTGTCGCTCGGCGGGCCGCACGGTTCTCCGGAATGCGGTGTGGGACAACGCGGTGATGGTGTGGGCCGAGGCGGCCGCGCAGGCACCCGACCAGTGGCTGCCGAATCTCGCGCTGGGCGAAGAACTGCACAAGATAGGTGCGCATGCGGAGGCGATGAAGTCGTACCGGCGCGCCATCGCCGCCCAGCCGGAGGAGCCGGCCGCCTACAGCAAGCTCGGCGTGTGCCTGTCCGAGTCGGGCGATCTGGCGGGGGCACAGGCCACGTTCGAGCAGTTGCGGGCGATCGATCCGCGGTCCGCGGAAGCCTCGAACGGGCTGGCCACGGTGGCGTTGCTCGGCGGCCGTTTCGAGGAGGCGCGGCGCGGATATCTCGGCACGCTCGTGATGGATCCGCAGAATGTGGCGGCGCGTCACGGCCTGGCGGTCATTGAGGACCGGGACGGCGGCAATCCGGCGGAGGCCTTGCGGCTTTGCGAGGAAATCAGGACACTGGCGCCAGATACACCCGGCAATGACGCATGCATCAGCAGGAACAAAGCCCGGCTCGCCGGCAAACGTGATGGCGGCCGTTAATCCTTCCGCGCCCGCAGCGGACTCGTCTCCCTTCGCCATTCGGGCGGGACTGATCTGGACGCTCGTCCGCACCGATTTCAAGGTGCGGTACAACGGCACCGCCGGAGGATTCGTCTGGGCCCTGCTCAAGCCGCTCACGATGTTCGTGATGCTGATGGCGGTGTTCTCGTTTCTCTTCGCCTCGGATCCCAACTACAAACTCAACCTGATCATTGGCCTGTTCCTCTGGAACTTCTTCGCGGACGGGACCATGGCCGGCCTGACGTCCCTGCACGCGCGCGGCTTCCTGCTGACCAAGGCGCGTTGTCCCGCGTGGATCCTGGTGATCACGTCCATTTCGAACGCGCTCATCACGCTGGCCGTGTTCACGGTGATCATCTTTGCGTTCCTGATCTGGGCCGGGCATCCGCCGTCGGCCGGCGCCATGCTGCTTTCGTGGCGTACCTCGCTGGCGCTGGCGCTGATCGTCGTGGGGTTTTCGCTCGGATCGAGCGTGCTCTTCCTGCGGTACCGCGACCTGAATCAGGTGTGGGACGTCATGATTCAGACCGGGCTTCTTCGTCGCGCCGATCATCTATCCCATTGGCATCCTGCCCGAGCGGTTTCATATCTATCTGTATCTCTGGGCGCCGACGCCCATCATCGAGTTTTCGCGGGCCGTGCTGGTCACGCACGCGTTCCCCACCGCCACGGCGCATCTGTATCTGGCGCTGGCGGTGGCGGTCGCCCTCACGGCAGGCGTCGTCGTCTACCGGCAGTTGCGGCCGCGTGCGGCGGAATATTTGTGATGTCGACAGTCATTGAAGTGGACGCGGTCTCGAAGGCGTTCAGGATTCCCACGGTCCGGCGGGAGACCGTGCGCGAACACGTGCTGGGTGCGTTTGAACCACGGCGCTTCGAGCGGCTGCAGGTCCTCGACCGCGTCAGTTTCACCGTGGAACGGGGCGAAGCGCTCGGCATCATGGGGCGGAACGGCGGCGGCAAGAGCACGCTGCTGAAGATCATCTGTGGCGTGTACCCGCCCGACAGCGGCCGGGTCATCCGGCACGCCGCCATCACGCCGGTGCTCGAGCTTGGCGTCGGCTGGAATCCCGAGCTCGACGCCATCGACAACGTGTGCCTGATCGGATCCGTGATGGGCCTGACGCTGGCGGACATCCGGCGCCGGATGGATCGCATCCTCGCGTTCGCCGAACTCGAACGCTTCGCCAATCTCAAGCTGAAGCACTACTCGAGCGGCATGTCCTCACGCCTCGGCTATGCGGTCGCGTTCGAAGCCGTTCGCGAGGTACTGATTCTCGACGAGATCTTCGCGGTCGGCGACGCGGGGTTCAAGGCGAAGTGCGAAGAGCGGTATCGCGAGTTACACGCGGCGGGGCATACGATCGTGCTCGTGAGTCATGCGCCGCCCGTGGTTCAGGGGTTCTGCGACCGCGGCATCCTGTTGGAAGGTGGCCGCGTCGCTTGCGACGGCTCGGCACCCGAGGCGGTTGACCGGTACCTCCGCCTGCTGACGGGCGGCACACTGCCGCAGTCTGAACAACCCGATCATCAGCCGGCGGTCACATGAGCGGCACATTCAGGGTCATCGCCCTCATCGCCGCCAGAAACGAGGGCGACGTCATCGGTCAGGTCATCGGCGATCTCGTCGAGCAGGGGATCGACGTCTATCTGATCGACGATGGATCGTCCGACGACACCATTCTTGAGGCGAGCCGCTGGCTGGATCGCGGCCTGATTGGCATCGAAAAGCGGCCCGACACGTCCCGTTTCGAATGGGGCCAGATTCTCGGAAGGAAACAGGCGCTCAGCGCGTCCCTGGACGCGGACTGGTTTATCCACCATGACGCGGATGAATTTCGCGAGAGCCCGTGGCCGGCACTGAATCTAGTCGAGGCGATTCGCGTTGTGGACCAGCTGGGTTACAACGCGATCGACTTCCGGCTGTTCAATTTCAGGCCGACTCACGACGAGTTCGTGCCGAAGAGCGATGTGCGGGCGGCCTATCCGTACTACGAGCCAGCCGATCCCTGGGATTCGGTGCAGATCAAGGCCTGGAAACGCGGTCCTGGCCGGGTCGATCTGGTCGCCTCCGCCGGTCACGAGGCGACATTCGCAGACCGCCGGGTCTTCCCAATTCAGTTTCTGGTGCGGCACTATCCGATCAGAGGCCAGGCGCACGGCGAGCGTAAGGTCTTCTCCGAGCGCAAAGCCAGGTACGCCACGGAGGAGCTGAATCGTGGATGGCACGTTCAGTACAACGCCATCCAGGCGCCGGCCGGTTTCCTTCGCGATCCGGTCGCACTCAGGCGCTACGACCCCGCGACTGCGCAGCGAGAGCTGCAGGTAACCCACCGTGACAGCGTGCGCTGGGCATTCGTTGAGATCGAAGCCGCCGATCTCCGCCGGCAACTCCTCGAAGCGGAAGCACGACTGAGCGACGAGCGGGCGGCGGCAGAGGCTCGAAGCGCGGAGGAGCGAGCCACGGCCTTGTCCCAGACGACGTCTCTTGCCCGGCACCTCCAAGAGGCGGAAGCCCAAGTCGCCGCGAACCGTGCGGAATTCGACGATGTGGTCCAGGACCTCCAGCGGGAGCTGGCGGCGCATCAGAGCTCAATCCACGCCCTGCGGCACGCGCTGGAGTCCGAACGGACGCTGGCGGCCGAGAGACTCCGGACCGCGGATGCCGAACTGCTTGCCGAGAAATCAACCGCCGCCGCGCGGCATCATGGCGACACCGAGGAGATCCGGAAGGCGCGGGCCGAGGTGCAGGCCCTGCATGCCTCCAAGAGTTGGCTGGTCACCCGGCCGCTGCGAGCCGCCTACCGCATCCTGAGACCGGACAGCGGGACGTCCGACGCGCCAACCGGCGCCGACAGGACGGGAGTTGACTGGGGAGCGCTGGCGCGCGAGTCGCCGATCAGTTCGACCTGGGGCGTGGACCGCGGGACACCGGTGGACCGCCACTACATCACGCAGTTCCTGAACGAGCACAGCGCAGACATCCGTGGCCACGTGCTCGAAGTGAAGGACCCGGTGTACACGCAGCGCTTTGGAGGGGACCGGATTGTCCGGTCATCGGTCCTCGACATCAACGCGGCCAATCGGTTCGCGACGGTCGTCGGCGACCTGTCCGCGGCCCAGCCGTTGCCGATCAGTGACGTTGACTGCTTTGTGCTCACCCAGACGCTGCACATCATCTACGACATCCGGGCCGCGCTGCGGCAGTCCATCTGCGTGCTCAAGCCTGGCGGCGTGTTGCTCTGCACGCTCCCGGCCGTCAGCCGGGTCAGCTATGAGGACGGCGGGCTCGAAAGCGGGGACTATTGGCGCCTGACGCGCGCTGCCGTCCGCAGGCTGTTCGAAGAGCTCCCTGGCACACGGGACTTGGAGATTCAGACGTACGGGAATGTGCGGACGTGCACGGCCTTCCTGTACGGGTTGGCTGCGGAGGAATTGCCAGCCGAGGCGCTGGACTTCCATGATCCATGGTTCCCGCTGATCCACGCGGTCCGGATCGTCAAGGTGCTGTGACGTCGTCGTCTCGCGCCAACTCGGGCTTGATTCTGCTCTACCATCGCATCGCCGACGCGGCGCCGGATCCGTTTGGCCTCTGCGTGCCCCCCTCCCTCTTCCGGCAGCACATGGAGCACATCAGACGCACGTGTGAACCCCTAACTCTCCCCGCGTTTGCCGCGGCGATCGCCAGTCGATCGCTACCGGAGCGTGCGGTGGCGATCACATTCGACGACGGCTACGTGGACAACCTGACGAAGGCCGCGCCCATTCTCGCGAGCCTCAACCTCCCCGCGACGTTCTTTGTGACCACGGATTGACTCGACGAGCCGCACGAATTCTGGTGGGATGCGTTAGTCGACGCCGTGGGGTACGACACGGAGATCCTGCGACAGATTCACCAGCAGGCCATGCAGGCTTCGCCCGAGGGACGGAAGGACCTAGTGGGCCGCTGGATCCCGTCAGGACGACCAGTCACGGCCGCGTGCGGCCGCCGACCAATGCTCGGTCACGAACTGGAACGGCTTGCGGCAATGACGGGTGTCGACATCGGCTCACACACCGTCAGCCATCCGCTCCTGCCAGCCCAAACCGAGACGACCTGCCGAACTGAACTCCAGGACTGCAGGCGTGTGCTTCAGAACCGCCTGAACCGGCCGATCAAGGGAGTTGCCTATCCGTTCGGTGGTGTCACGCCAGCGGTGTCACAACTGGCTGCCGCGGCGGGTTACACAATCGGCGTCACTGTTGCCGGCCGGGCGGCCCGTATGGACGACGACCCGCTCGCCTTGCCGCGGGTGCCCATGAGTGGCCTGGAAGATTTTGCCGGCCGTATCGATGCGCTTCTCTCGGACAACGAGGGACGTTCATGAATGACAGCGCGGCGCAGACCGTCGGACCGGTTGCCGTCAGCGTCATCATTCCGGTCCGCAATGCGGAACAACACCTGGCCTCGCTGCTCGAGTGCCTGACGCGACAGTCCGTCGCCGCAGCGTGGGAGGTCGTGGCGGTCGACAACCGGTCAACGGACCAATCTCGGCAGATTGCCGAGGGATACGCGACGTCCTTGCCACTGCGGGTGGTCGAGGCCGACGCCATGGCCAATCCGTCATACGCACGGAACGTCGGTGCGGCGACGGCCATCGGCGACAAGCTGGTCTTCATCGACGCCGACGACGAGATTGACGATGGCTATGTGTCTGCGATGTCGCAGGCGCTCGACGCCCATGACCTTGTCACGTCTCGCGTGGACTCGGTGTCGCTCAATCCGGAGTGGGTGCAGGGTGCGCACGGTCCGCCCTGGCAGTCCGACCACGTGGCGGCGTTTTTCGGATTCCTCCCGGCGGCCGGTGTGAATATCGGAATCCGCCGCGGTCTGCTCGACCGCCTGGGCGGGTTTCCCGAGAAGTTCTCAGGCTCTGAAGACGTGGCGTTTTCGTGGCGTGCCGGACTGGCAGGCACCCCCATTCACCTCGTCCCGGCGGCGGTCTACAGGTACCGCTACCGCCAATCGATGCCAGAGCTCTACCGGCAGGCCGTGAACTGGGGCCGCGACAATGTCCTTCTATACCGCACGTTTCGCGAACACGGCATGCCGTCGAGGCGAATGAGGGACAGCGGCCGCGAGTGGCTGGTCGTGGCGCGCGGCCTGCTGCAGGCGCGCCATCGTGCGACCCGGGCGCCGTTGGTGGTCAGGTTGGGATTCTGCGTGGGTCGACTCAAGGGATCGCCGATGTACCGGGTCCTGTACCTCTAGCGGCTAGTCCGGGCCCCAGGACTCACCGCGTCGACGTTTGCCGCGCGAAGAAGCCGGTCGGCAGCGTCCGGTCGGCCTCGACGCACCAGTATCCTCCGCCCGCCGAGAGGTCATCAAGGCCAGCATGGCCGCGTCATCGGCGACCTCACCAACCGGCCGCGTCCGCGGCGACGTGACAAGACAACCCTCGATTGCCAATATGTCAACGCACCCCTCCAGAAGCAACCGCACCGCCTGCCGCGGCGTCGCCACTATCGGCTCACCGTGGCGGTTGAAGCTCGTGTTCAGGATGAGCGGGATGCCGGTCAGTTGCCCGAAACGCCTCCAGGACCGCGCGGTACTGCGGGTGCGCTGCGGCATCCAGCGTATGGGCGCGGCACGTTCGATCGACGTGCAGCGCGCCTGGAATTCGGCTGGCGACTTCTGGGCGGACGGTGAAAGCCACGTTCATGTAGGGACTCGGCCGAAAGTCCTCGAAGGACTCCGCCCCATGCTCTTCAAGGATTCGACGGCGCGTACGGCATGAACCAGTCGCGCTTCTTGAGCAGTTGATTAAGCCGAGCTCGGGAGAGCGGATTGCGAGGGTCGGCCAGCACGGACCTTGCGCCCAGGGCGCGTGCGCCAAACTCAGCTCGACCGCAGAACCAGCCGACGACCTGGCCCGCCGCCACAAGACCGGCCACCTCACGTGCGAATGCCTGCGGCGGGAGGACCACAGGCCGTACTCGTCGAGAAGGGCCGTGACCTCGCTCGCATCAAACGCCGGACCAAGGTACGGATCGGTCGGCACTGGCAGCCGGGGCAAGCCGTGAATGTGGCGGGCCCACAAGCCGGCGCCCACCGAGAGGCCGGCATCATGCGGCGCCAGTGGAACGTGGACGCGCCGGCGGGACTCGGCACGCATCAACTCGCCAATCGCCACGACGTTCAAGAAGGCCCCGCCCGCGCACGCGACACTGGTCGCACCCGTGCGCTGCCAGACGTTCGACACCGTCTCCTCCAGCAGCGAGCCAAAGAACGCCTGACCCGTTCGCGCGATGTCCTGCGGCGGAATCTCACCGATCCACGCGGCATCTTCCGCGCCAACCATGTCGAGGTGCCATTTGAGGTAGCGTGACCGTGCGAATGCGTCCAGGTCCACTCGAGTTACATCCAGCGTGCTTCTCCACTGCAGGGCGAGGTCCGTTTCCAACGCGGCGCCGTGCTTCGCCACTCGAAAATGCCGGGCAAAGTACTGCCACAGGCCTTCGTGCCGGACGCCGTATGCCGCCAGACCCATCGCCTTGCCTTCTTGAAACGCCGCGAATCCGCAGAGCGACGTGACGTAGGTGAAGAATGCGGCCGGCGAAAGAACACAGTGCTCGATGATCCGAAAACGACCGTTTTCGAACGTGCCCCAGTGACCCATCACGCCGTCGCCACCGCCATCAAGCGTCACGAAGGCGCACGACTCGAACGGCGAGGTCAGCACGGCTAGCGCCGAGTGCGCCAGGTGATGCGGCACGCACACGGCCGGCGTGGCACCAGGAATCTGAAGTTGGTCGCGAATGAACTGGAGGCGCCGTCGATAATCCGGCTGGCGGCGGCATCGCTCGATAGAAGCCGTGACAATGAGATCAATCCGCTCGGGCAGGATGCCGGTGACCTTGAGGGCCACCATAGCGGCCCGTTCCGGAAACGGCCCAATCGCGTGCTGGCTTCTGAGGAATCTCTCCTCGTCGGCGGCAAACCTGACGCCGCTGCCGTCGATGATGCAGGCACTCGCGTCATGCGAATACGACACACCTGGCAGCGGATAGAGGGAAAGAATGTTCATCGCGAGCGACCCTGGGCCCGTCGAGCGTAGCACTCCTGGCGCCGAGGCGGATCTGTACCGGGTTCCCACCCGTGTGACCCCAACCTTCGGACACAGCGCCGCGACGACGCACGCGCGACACCGCGGATACACGGGCCGGCACACGTTCTGCCCCCACGTGACGAGATACAGGTTCACCTTCGGCCAGTAGCGCTTCGGCACGACGCGGTAGAGCGCGTGCTCGGTCTGCTCCGGCGTGCGCGTCCTCACCCAGCCGAGACGGTTGGCAATGCGATGCACATGCGTATCCACGCAGATGTTGTCGCGGCTCGCGTGCGACAGAATCAGGACGAGGTTCGCGGTCTTGCGGCCGACGCCGGGCAGCGTCAGCAGATCCTCCATGCGATCGGGCACGCGCCCGCCGAACCGCTCGACGATCTGGCGTGACGCCTCGCGCACGGTCCCCGACTTCACGCGATAAAAGCTGACGGGGTAGATCAATCGCTGCACGCGCGCCCGCGGCAAGGCCGCCAGAGTCCGCGGCGTGCGCGCCACCCGAAACAGGCGCATGGACGCCGCGTGCGTCACCGGATCCCGCGTCTGCGCCGACAGCATCGTCGAAATGAGCACGCGGAAGGGATCTTCGCGGCTATCCTCGGCGATCTTCTCGACCGCCAAATCGTCCATGCCCCGGATCGCGCGGCCGAGCTTGTTCAGAACGGTGGCGATTGTCTGGGGACTCACCATGAAGTCATGAAGAACTTCGACGTTCGAGCTTCGAAGTTCGAACTTGCCTTTAGTGCCCGTGGCTCTTGCAGTACCCGCAATGATCGCAGGGCACCGCTGATTCGATCGTGCAGGCCTCACTGGTATTGACGACCGTGAGGTAGAGCGCGTGGCTGGGATGCGCAGGCGTGACGGCGGCCGCGGCCGGGGCGAAAGACGCGAGGGCCGCGTGCCCAGGCGCGGCCATCGGCGGCGCGGGCCGCGCCCCCAGATGCCGCTGCACGGCGTCCCGCACGAGCGCGCGCAGTTCCTGATCCGTCATGATGCCGCCAGCGTCCCCGGCGCGAGGGTGACCGCATCAATGATGCCGATGATCGCGGCATCCACCGGCGCCGCCTTCTTGCGCAGCGCCTCACCGGCCGCGCGCCCCTCGATCACCATCAGCACCTGTCTCGCCGACGCCGGCGCCGACCGAATCGATCGTCAGGAGCGGCACGCCGCGCGGCTGGCCGTCGAGCGTCAGCGGCTGCACGAGCAGCAGCTTCGCCCCCTCGAGCTTGCGGTGCTTCTGGGTCGCCACGACCGTGCCCACGACACGTCCGATTTGCACGGCCCGTTACCCGAGATCCCAGTGATCGACGATGCCCACGACGCACGCGTCGGCCGGGGGCTCCTGCGGATAGAACGGAAACGCGGCTTCCTTGCCGCGCACGAAGAACACGTGCTCGCCCACGCCGGCGCCCATCGCATCGAGCGCCACGAGCGTGCGGCCGGCCGGCTCACGGTCCGTGTTGACCGGCTGGAGCAGCAGCAGTTTGTGCCCGGCGTAATTGGCGTCCTTGATGGTGGCGACCACATCGCCGATGACGCGCGCGAGTTGCATCGGCGCCTACGCCTTCTCGACGTCGATGTGGTCGATGATGCCGACGATCGCGGCGTCCACGGGACAGTCCTTCAGGCCGGACGCCATGCGGGCGGAACTGCCGCTCACAATGAGCACGGTCTCGCCAACGCCGGCGTCAACGGTATCCACCGCCACCAGATAGAAACCCTCCGGCTTGCCGGCTGGATCGATGGGGCGCGAGACGAGCAGTTTCGCGTTCAGCAGGCGGTCGTCCTTGCGAGTCGCGACGACCGTCCCGACGACCTTGGCGATGAGCACCGCGAGTCCGCCTAGGACTTGGCCGCTTTGCCGATCGGCAGCACGTCCTCGAGGTTCGCGTGCGGACGCGGAATGACGTGCACCGACACCAGCTCGCCGACCCGGCGCGCCGCCGCGGCGCCCGCGTCCGTCGCCGCCTTGACGGCCGCGACGTCGCCGCGCACGATGGCCGTCACGTAGCCGGCGCCGATCTTCTCCCACCCGACGAGGGTGACCTTCGCGGCCTTCACCATCGCGTCGGCGGCTTCGATCATCGCGACCAGCCCCTTCGTCTCGACCATTCCCAGTGCCTCACCCATTGCGTCGCCTCGTTTCTACCATTCACGCCGGGCCTGAAGGCCCGGCCTACGCCTTCGATGCCAACTGTCGGACGGCCTCGTCGATGAGTTCCGTCAATTGGGCGTATGTTAGCCGAATCTCGCCATCGGTACCTACTGTGAGCGCGCCACCGCCCACGCTGGTGTCCGCCACCAGCCGTTCCCCAGGCGCCACAGGCGCCACGACGACCTGGCAGGACGGGTCCGCCGCGCCGCCCGGCCCGGGATCCGGGCAAATGGGCGCCGGCGCCGCGATGCCGTAGGTGCCGCGCAACTCCTGCAGCCGATCCACTTCCCCGCGCGACAGCAGGTGCTCGCGGCCGAGTTGCCGGGCCACCAGGCTGATCGTCGCGAAGTGCTCGATCGTCTCCATCTTGTAGTACGCCGAGAACAGGTCCTTCCCGAGCGCGATCGCGCCGTGGTTGGCCAGGAGCACGCCGTCATGCGCCTTCAGCAGCGACCCGACGGCGTCGGCCAGCGCGCGCGTGGACGGCGTCTCGTAGCCGGCGATGGGGATACTCCCGAGCGTGGTCACGACCTCGGCCAGCACCGCGCGATCGAGCGGAATGCCCGCCACGGCAAACCCGGTCGCGGTCGGCGGGTGCGCATGCACCACGGCGCCGATGTCCGGACGCTGGCGGTATGCCACCAGATGCATCATGGCTTCCGAGGATGGCTTCCGGCCGGGCGCCGCCTCGACGACGGCGCCGTCCAGATCGGTGACGACCATCATCTCGGCCGTCATGAATCCCTTCGACACGCTGGCCGGCGTCATCATCAGGCGATCCGGCCCGATGCGGACGCTGATGTTGCCGTCGTTGGACGCGACAAATCCCCGCTGCCAAAGCCGGCGGCCAACTTCGACGATGTCGTGTCTCACGTTGTCAGACATGGTGCGGGTCGCGTTCGAAGTTCGAACTTCGCAGTTCGAAGTGTCTCACGTCACTGGACTGTCATGCCACCCTGGGTGTCATCGACGAAATAGGTGGCGCACGCCGCCTCCAGCAGCGGGATCGTCAGGCGACGCGGCTCGTCGAGGTACTGCGCCAGCGCGAGCGACTGGTCGATGAGATCGCGCGGCTGGCAGCCGCGCAGCGCAATCTGCCTGGGCGCCATCACCTGATCGATGAGATGCCGCACGACCGCAAAGTCATACTCGATGGCACGTTCGCGGCACACGTTCTCGAAGATGCGCATGTATTCCTGCTCGGTCGGATTCTCCGCGAAGATCTTGTACTGAATCCGCCGCAGGAACGCCTCATCGACCAGATCCGACGGCTTGATGTTCGTGGCAAACACCGGCAGGACGAAGAACGGCATGTCGATCTTCTGTCCGGTCTGGAGCGTCAGGTAGTCCACCCGCGACTCGAGCGGGTAAATCCACCGGTTCAGCAATTCCCGCGGCGAACAGCGCTGCCGGCCGAAGTCGTCGACCACGAGCAGCCCGCCATTGGCGAGCAATTGAACCGGCGCGTGATAGTAGCCGAGTCCCTGGTTGTAAATGAGGTCCAGGGCCTCCAGCGTCAGCTCGCCGCCCACCGTCACGGCCGGCCGCCGGCACCGGATCCACCGGCGGTCGAATCGGTCCGAGGCGGACAGGCCTTGTGCCGGCTTCGGCGGCGTCAGGATGTCGTGGTTGATCGGATCGAACACCTTGATGATCGCGCCATCGACCTCGATCGCATGAGGAATCCACTGGTCGCCCGTCAGCAGATTCCGGATCGCCTGGGAAATGACGGTCTTGCCGTTGCCGGGCGGCCCGTAGATGAACAGCGAGTGGCCGGAATTCACGGCCGGCCCCAACTGATTCAGCATGTGCTGGCCCAGGACCAGGTGCGAAAACGCCCGCGCGATCTGGTCCGGTGCGATGCGCTTCGTCAGCGCGGCTTCGAAATCGACCATGTAGCGGCGGTACTGGCGGTACGGCACCGGCGCGTGGCCCACATACGCGTTGGTGGCCAGGAGGCCCGCGGCGCGTTCGCGCCCGAGCGTCGTGATGCGGTAGTGGTACAAAGGCGGACCGATGGTCGTGCCGCCGACGATTTCGCACAGGCGCTGCGCCTTCATCGCGTCGATGCCCGGCTCAATCGCCGGGAACGGCAGACCCAGGTGGCCGCCGAGTTCGACGCCCGACAACTCGCCCGAGAAATGGAGCGCCTTGATGAGCAACTGGATGACCAGATCCAGGCGAAGCCCGGTCTCCTCGAGCGACGCCGGCGCCGGCATCTGCGCGAGTATGTCCAGGCCGATCGAGGTTGGCATGATCTACTTTCCGCCCGCCGCTGCGCGGAGCGCCAGGAGGCGGGCCTCTTTGGCGCGGGTAAACGCGGCGTCGAGGGACGGCTGGGCGCGTCCGGCCGCTTCGAACGCGTCACGGGCCCGCGCGTACTCCCCGCGGGCCATCAGTACCAGTCCCAGATTGTAGTAGCCAGCCGCCAGCAATCCGCCGGCCATGAACTCCCGCTCGGCGACATCGACGCGGCCCGCCGCGGCGTGCACCAGGGCCAGGTTGTTCCGCGCCACCACCAGTGAAGGGTCGAGCGTGAGCGCGGCGCCGCATCGCGCCAGCGCTGTCGCTTCATCGCCGGTCATCAGGGACACGTAACACAAATTGCTCTGCGCCCACGCGGCGGTGGGATCCAGCGCGAGCGCCGCGGCGAACGCCTTGGCCGCCTCGGCCGGCTGATCGAGCGCGAAGAGGATCGTGCCGAGCGTGTTGCGCGCGGCGGCCGATTTGGGATCGAGGTACACCGCGCGATTCGCGTCGGGGAGCGCGAGTTCCGGCGCGTCCCAGTCGCGGCGCACCCGGGCGCGCAGGTCATAACTGGCCGCATCCCTGGGACTCTGCGCCAACGCGCGCGACACGTACCCGTCTGCCTGGTCGTAGATGCGAAGCCGATGGTACTCGGCCGCCAACTGCCGCAGCGTCTCGGCGGTCTCATGGCTGCGGGCGCTGGCCAGCGTCGCCTTCAGCGCCGGATCCTGCAGTTCGACCGTCGCGGCGTCGAGAGACTTGTCCACCGGAGCCAGGGTGGCCGGCTGGTGCGAAGCGCATCCGCTCGCGACCCCGACGAGGCATATCAGGCAGGGGGCGAGGACCGCCAGCCCACCCCGTCGCGAGCGGAGGAAACCCTGGAACACTAGTCCTCGCGGTTCATCCGGCTCTTGCGCCGCTGGATGTACAGGAAGAGGAAGACCGCCGCCACCACCAACAGGATGATCTGGTAAGTCTGCATTCGCGCGCTCCTTTTGACGTCTGTGAACGATCGGGTCTACTGGCCGGCCATCTGGCCAAAGAAGACCCGGACGAATTGAATCACGGCTGGCCCCAACGTGACGACAAAAAAAGCGGGAAACAGCATGAAGACCAGGGGGAAGACCAGCTTGACGCCCAGTTTGGCGGCCCGCTCCTCCGCCCGCTGCCGGCGCTTGGTTCGGGAGACGTCCGCGTGCGTCCGCAGGGCGTTCGCCACGCTCGTGCCGAACCGGTCGGTCTGCACCAGCATGGACACCAGGGCCCGGATGTCCTCCACGCCGGTTCTCGACGCCAGGTTCCGGAAGGCCTCGAGTCGCGGCTTCCCGGCCCGGGTCTCCGTGACGAGCATCCGGAACTCCTCGGCCAGCGCAGGATAGGACAGCACCAACTCGTCCGAGGCCTTGATGATGGCCTGATCGAGCGCGGCCCCGGCCTCGAGGCACACAATCAACAGGTCCAGCAGATCTGGCAGGCCGTTCTCGATCTGTTTCTGGCGCAGAACGGTCTTGCGGTACAGCCACAGCCCCGGGACCTGGTATCCCAGGAGCCCAGCCAGGCCGCCCAGGACCCACTTCAGCACCCCTGGAGGCGCGAACCACAGCGCGGCCGCGGCGAACAGCAGCGGAGGCAGGATCTGCGCGAGGGTGTACACCGCAGCGGGCCCGAGGGTGTAGTAGCCCGCGCGCCCGAGCCGCCGGCGGAACGCCGTCATTTCCTTGGGCGACCGCGGCACCAGGGTGGAGATGCGCTTGACGAACGCCGATTCCTCCGCCGTCAGCGTCGGCGCATCGATCAGCACGCCCGTTGACGGCTGACGGGTCGCCTGAAACAGGCGGCGACGGCCGGACGCCCATCGCGTTCAGGATGCCCGAGATCAGCGACGCGCTCGTCACGGCCACGAAGGCAAAGACGGCGACGAGCGTGAGCAGCAGTACCGGTGTCACGCTCAGTACTCCACGTCCACGAGTTTGCGAATGATGAGCGTGCCCGTCACCTGCAGCACGATCGCGGCCACGATCATCTTCCGCCCCAGCGGATCGTTGATCAGCATGCCCAGGTGATTGGGATTGACGACGAACGTCGCGACGGCGAGCACGGGCGGCAGCATGGCCAGCACCCACCCCGTGATGCGCCCGTGCGCCGACAGCACACGCACCTGGCGTTTGACCTTGAACCGATCGCGGATGACGGCTCCAAGATTGTCCAGCACTTCCGCCAGGTTGCCGCCGGTCTCGCGCTGCGTCAGCACGGCCGTCACGAAGAATTTGGCGTCGAGGACCGGCACGCGCCGCGCGAAGTTGCGCATGGCGTCCGGCAGCGTCAGCCCGAAGTTCTGTTCGTCGTAGAGAATCCGGAACTCGGTGCCGACCGGCGCCTTCAATTCGTCGGCGACCATGCCGAGCCCGGTCGGCAGCGCGTGACCGGCGCGCAGCGCGCGAGCCACCAGATCGATCGCCTCCGGAAACTGCTCTTCGAACTGGCGCACGCGCTTGGCGCGCCGGTTTCGCACGTACAGCGACGGCACCATGGCGCCAATGGGCGCGAGGACCGCGCCGGCGATCGGGGTCCGGCCGATCAAGGTCCCCACGACAAACAGCGCCAGGGCCGTGCAGGCGGACGCCAGCAGGAACACGCTGACCGACACCCGCACCGCCGCCCTGATCCAGGAAGGTCTGGATCGCCATCGTGAAGCGGCTGGTCCGCAGGAGGTTGTCGATCGTGCCGACCGAGCTCATCGTCTCTTCGGGCTTGAGCATGCCGCCGCCTGGGCCGCCGGCCGAGCCTGGCCCGCACCTCCGGCTGCAGGCGCCGCAGCATCGTCTGCTCGTCGCGGACGACGAACAGGAAGTACGCGCCAAGCACGATGGCGACAACGCCGACGAATACCAGCCCGGGAATCAACATGGCCGGTCCCTACCTGATCTCCTGCACGTGCTCGAACAACTGCGCGGGCAGCGGAATGCCCGAGGCGATGATCCGCTCGGCGACCTTCGGGCGGATGCCCGTGGCCCGGAACCGGCCCGTGACCTTGCCCGCCGGCGTCATCCCGGTGCGTACGAACACGAAGATGTCCTGCACGGCGATGACTTCGCCTTCCATGCCGGTGATTTCCGAGATCTGCGTCACCCGCCGCGATCCGTCGGACATGCGCGCGATCTGCACGACCAACTGGATGGCGGACGCGACCTGCTGGCGGACGGCCCGGTCGGGCAGGTTCAGGTTCGCCATCGCCACCATCGTGTCGAGCCGGTACAGCGCGTCGCGCGGCGTGTTGGCGTGAATGGTCGTCAAGCTGCCGTCATGGCCGGTGTTCATGGCCTGCAGCATGTCCACCGCTTCCTCGCCGCGGACCTCGCCGACGACGATGCGGTCGGGACGCATGCGGAGGGCGTTGATCACGAGCTGGCGCTGCCGGATCGCGCCCTTGCCTTCGATGTTCGCAGTGCGCGTCTCGAGGCGCACCACGTGCCGCTGCCGCAGGGAGAGTTCGGCCGCGTCCTCAATCGTGACGATGCGTTCCTGGTCGGAAATGAAGGACGACAGCACATTCAGGAGCGTCGTCTTGCCGGCGCCGGTGCCGCCGGAGATGATGATGTTCAAGCTGACAGGCGACGGCCGCTTTGAGAAACGCGATCATCGGCTCGGTGATCGACTGCCCCTTGACGAGGTCGTCGGCGCTCAGCTTGTCCGTTCGGAATCGCCGGATCGAGAGCACGGGGCCGTCGAGCGCCAGCGGCGGAATGATGGCGTTCACGCGCGACCCGTCCAGCAGGCGCGCGTCCACCATGGGACTCGATTCGTCGATGCGGCGTCCCACGGTGCTGACGATGCGCTCGATGATGCGCATCAGATGGCGGTCGTCCTTGAAAGACGGCGCTCACGGGCTCGAGCACGCCGTTCTTTTCGATGTAGATCTGATCGAACCGGTTGACGAGAATGTCGGAGATCTCCGGATCGAGGAGCAGCGCCTCCAGCGGCCCGAGGCCGAACAGCTCGTTCAGGACGTCGACGACGATCGTCTCGCGCTCCTGCAGGTTGAGCGGCGTCGTTTCGGATTCCTTCTCGAGCAGCGACCCGATGACCGAACGCAGTTCCGGCTCGGCCTCATCGCGGCGGATCTGCCTCAGCCGCTCGAGGTTCAGCCGGTTGAGCAACTGCTCGTGGATGCGGGCTTTGACGTCCTGGTACGCGGACGAGTGCCGGACGTCCATGCCGCCGGGTGCTTTGACGAGTGGTTGCATGACTTAGAAGATGGCTCCAAAAGTCTTCCGTGGCGACGCGCGCTTGACGGGCGCGGCCTCGGCGGCGGACATGCCCGAGAGTTTTCGCGCGAACTGGATGATGGACGTGGCCAGCCGGCTGGTGCCGTCCCCGACCGACGGGCTTGCCCGCGTTGGCCGCCGCCACGGTCGCGCCGATAATCGCTCGGCAGCAGGGCCCAGACCGGCAGTCCGACGACGCGTTCGATGTCGTCCTGGCCGATGTCCGCGCGGGCATCATAGCGGCTGACCGCCGCGCCGACCCGGTCTTTGCCGTACCGCTGCCGCAGCAGCGTGGCGACCTGCGCCGCCCGGCGCACGGTCGGCAATTCCTGATTGACCACCACCGTCATGGCCGACATCGGTTCGATCGCGTCGATCACGCCCAAATCCGATCGCGGCAGGTCCAGCACGACGAACTGGTAGTTCGCGGACAGCCGATCCAGCAGCGTGCGCAGGTTCTGGCTGTCAGCCTGCCGCAGCGCGGGACGGTCCGGCGACGCGAGCACGTCCATGCCCGCCTTGGCGCGGACGACCAGGAACGCAGGACCGCGCCGTCCAGCCGATGCACGTTCTCGAGCGCGTCCACCACGGAGAAGCGCGGCTCCACGCCCAGGAACAACGCGGCATCGCCGTGACCCGGTCACGTGCAGATCGGCCATGAGCACACTGGTGCCGGGCTCGGCCGCGAGCGCGGCGGCCACGTTGACGGCCAGCGTCGTCGTGCCGACGCCGCCCTTGGCGCCGACGAATCCCAGTACTCTGCCTTGCTCGTTTGCCGGCGCCTGCTGGCCGAGTCACCCGCTCGACCGCCGCCCGGAGGTCGGCGCCCGACACCGGCTCCGGCACGACCTCGTTCACGCCCGCGCGCATCGCGTCGAGCATCATCGCGGGATCGAGGTGCGGGACCACGACGACGATGCCCGTCCGGGCGAACCGGCGCTTGAACGTCGATCGAGATCGGGCGGAATGCCCAATCCGAGACGCAGGTCCATCACCAGCACGTCCGGCGCCGACCCGTTGCGCGAGAGGGACGCGAAGCCGTTGACCGGATCGACCGACGTGGCGTTCAACCCGGCGCCCCGCGCCAGGGCGCCCAGCTCGCCGGCCGCCGATTCCACAATCACGACACTCAGTGCCACAGACTCCTCGTTTATCGAATAGCAAACCGTCTTGTCGAACAACCGGCGTTACCGAATCAGCGTGATGGCTTTCAAGAACCCGGACCCCGGGCCGACCGTCGCGCCCGGCGTCGTGACTCATACCCGGCAGTCGACACAGGGCCGCCCGATGACGGCCTTCTCGCTTGACGTCATATCCCTCAACAAAGAAGCCCATGATGTTCGAGATGTGTCACGGTCGTTCGACCGTTGTTGTTCGCGCGACCATCTCGTCCGGATTCGACGAGCGGCACCGCGACGAATCCGTGGGCTGCACTGTGGAGATGCCGCTGGCAGCGATGCCGCACCTCCGCCGGTGCCAGCGCACCCATTGGCGCCCGGATCCTGGTTGATGACAGGAATCGGCATCGGTCTCGACGGCCTGCTCGCGTCGGACCGACTTCTCCGGCTCGGTCGCATGGGATCTGATCGCCGATCTTGTACAGGAATCCGCCGACGCACCTCTTGATGTTGTTGGCGTAGTCGTTTCCCCCGCGGCTGTCCTGCAGCGTCCAGCGCAGAGAACCAGCCAGGCAGCAAACTGAAAATCCTGCTGGGTGCCGACGGTCAGGTGCAACCTGGCGGCCGTAGTCCGGAGCATGGGTGATACCGTCCGCCAGAATGGATGCACCCGGTAGCCCATGTCTGTCGCAGTAGGCAGGATGTACTGATCCGGGGTCGTGATCGACGGATCGAGGACAATCGAATTCCCCTGTTTCCTGTATTTGTTGTACGTCGAAATGGCGGGATCCCACGTCCCCTCGAGTGATCGTTTCCACTCCAGTGTCATTCCAGCTGTCGAATGCACCGCACGGCTTCAAACGTCGTGGCGTTGGCCGCAGCGGCAATGCGCGGTGGCAGTGGCGCGGATGCGCTGCTGCGTCTATCCGAACAGGGGGCCAAAGAACATCGGACATGGGTGCTGCCCTTGGTGCCATCGCGATACACGTCCACGCGCACGCAGGTGCCTGGGCCTCTCCAGGTGGACACGACGACGGTCGCTTGGTGTCCCGACCAGCACCGACACCGCCGGCGCCGGCTCCCCACACGATGCCGTCAGGACGATGGCTTCCGCCGCCAGCGCAGCGCGGACCGCTGGGCGACGTGTCGGTGGGTCGTCGAACGCCAGAGACACCGCGCCAGCCAGCGCGGCGCCGTCCGCGGCGTTCTGCGCCTGACGGCGGGATGTCAACAGCACGCCGTAGTCCATGGCAAACGCAGAGAACGCCATCAGTGCCAGCATGGCAATGCCACATGGACCAGCACCGCGCCGCGCTCCGATTCGGACGCGTGATGGCGCTGGTCATGGCACCCACTCCACTGGACCGAACCGGACTACCGGCTGCCTCGTCCCGGGCTACCTTGGCCGGCGCGTCGAGCAGACCGCCGCCGCCCATCAGCAGGTCGCCCACGCCCCCGCCACCACCACCGCGTCCCGCCGCCGGGCTTGACCAGGGTCGGCAACGGCGGCACCTCATCAGGATTCAGCGCCCGCACGAGCCGCGGCGTGATGAGCACCAGCAACTCGGTGCGCTCGTCGCGATTCGACTGACTCTTGAACAGATAGCCAATGATGGGAATCTGGCTGAGAAACGGCACGGCGGATTGAATCGTTCTGGCCGATGTGGTCGAGCAGGCCGGCGATGGCGAACGACTGCCCATCGCGCAGTTCCACTTCCGTTTCGGCATACCGCGTCGTCAGGGCCGGAATCCGGAAGCCGGAAAGGGTCATGCCGTTGGCGAAGTCGAGCGCACTGACTTCCGGCCGCACGTGCAGGCGGATCATGTCGCCGGCAATCGTCGGCTTGAACTTCAGCCGGACGCCGAATTCCTTGTACTCCACGTTCACCTAGCCGTTGCGTGCGACGGTGACGACCGGGAACTCGCCGCCGGCCAGGAACTGGCCTCTCTGGCCGTTGTACGCGATCAGGTTGGGCTCGGCGAGGCTCTCGAATCCGCCGGTCTGTTCGAGCGCCTTGATGACAGCGCCGATCCCAGATCGTGCTGGAAGAAGAACAGGTTCAGGAGGTCGGCAAAGGCCAGACCGCTGGTCGCCACCCTGCGCGTCTGGATCTCGGCGCGGAGAACTGCTCCGTGGTCGAGCGCGCTGCGAATGCGGTGCGGTTCGCAAACAGGTTGACGCCCAGCTCCTTCACGGCCTTGCTGTTCACTTCGGCGAACCGGACCTGCAGCATGACCTGCTGGCTGCCTGCTGCCGCCGGGCAACTGCAGCAGGTTGATGACCTTCTGATCCGGCGAGCTGGCCTGCGCGATCTCCGCCGCGCGCAGCATGACGTCGTTACTGGACACGCGGCCGGAGAGCAGCACCGCGCCCTGGGAGACGCTCACCTGAATATCCTCGCCCGGGAACAGCGACTGGAACTGCTGCTGCAGGTCGGTGACCGCCGGGTCGACGACCAACTCGTACTCGATGCGATGCCCTTCGCCCCAGACCCAGAGACTGATCGTGCCCGGCTTCTTGCCGTTGATCAGCAACTCACGCTGCTGCACGACGACGACCTCGGCGACTTCGGGATCGGTGATCGCGATGCGCTCGATGTTGAAGTTGGTGTCCAACACCTTCGAACGGCCGGCCACAATCACGATCCGGTCGGCTGCCGGCGGCTTCGCCTGGGCCGCCGTTTGTCCCGCAGGGACCGCCTGACCGGCAGGGGCCTGCGACGGGGCGGCGCCTGCCCGTTTGCACGGCGCGAACCGGCGGCACGGACAGCACAATCACGAGCGCCGCAAGGGCCGCGGTCGCTCGAAGGAGATGAAGTCGCGAGGAGTGTCTCGTCATTTACTTGATGTCCTTCGGGTCCTTGATGATGACCTCGGTGAGCTTCGTCCCCTGAATCGACTGCACCTTGTATGGCGCCGGCGGCGGCGGGCGGCGGCGCCGGCGTCACCATGCGCGCCGGGCGGCCCGGCACGGCCGTCTTCACCGGCGCCGCGTCCGGCGAACTGACACCAGCCCCGACGTGCGGACACCGTTCGTCTTCGTCGGCTCGGCATCAATCGGATTCCGCAGCACCAGCACGATCTGTCCCTGGGTGGTCGCCAACGCCAGCCGTTCGGCGTCGGCGGGCGTGACGAGCAGCGTGACGACGGTGGTGTTCGGGATCGGCGTGCCTGAATTCGCCTTGTCCACGTCGAATTTCGTGCCGGCGGTGAGCACCTGCACGTTGCTGAGCACCGTTCGGGAGATGCCTTCGCGGTCGGCGGTGATGGTGACCACCACATCCACATGCGTTCCCGGCACCGTGAATCCGGCCACACCGATGACGTCGTTGACCTTCACCGACATGGCGCGCATGCCCGGCGTGATGGTGGTCGTGAGGCCGCCGCCCGAGTTCTTCGGGGCCAGCTTGTTCTCCGTGATCGGTTCATTCTCGACCAGCCCGGATGTGACGCCACGGCCCACAACCTCTTCAACGGATGCGAACCCGCCGGCGACCGGGTGTTCGGCCGGCCATGCCACGGCGCGCACCATTTCCTTGGTCAGCAGCATGCCGACCGGCACGCTCTGGCCGGCCACGACGGCGAAGCGTTCCGCGATGGGCACCTGCTTCACCGGCATCTGCTGGATGGTGCGGTAGACGCCAAAACTGGCGAGGCTGGCGAGCGCCACGGCCACGCCAACGACGATTAACGTGCGAGTCCTTCTGTTCATACGTCTGCCCTCGCTACGATCCGCCCGCGGCCGGTCTCCGTGCGCATTACTCGACACTGCGCGAAGATGATCGAACTCTGCTGCGTGCCGCCGACGAGCGCGGCAATCGGCCCGAGTAACTGAGGTTCGCGGGATAGTCGACGTCGACCGTGGCCACCGATATCGTCGCCCCGCTCGGCAGCGCCTGCGTCGAACTACACTGACCGATGGCGGCGTCGGCGCGCTCGGCATCCCGCTGGCCGTCGAGATAGCTATTCACGCGCGCCTGCACATCGGCAGTGCGTGTAGCCGGGCAGCACGGCGATTCGGGCGCCCTCTCGCGCCGCGTTGGTCACGGCCTCGTACCGCTGAAACAGGAAACCGAAATCAATGATGGCCGCGACCACCAGGAGCAGGATCGGCAGCACGATCGCCAGTTCGATCAGCTCGGCGCCGTCTTCCCGGCGCCCGCGCCGCCGCAGCCGTAACCGCTGCATCATCGCAGCCATAACGTCAGCCCCAGTCCGGCGGCGATCGGCAACGAATACGGCAGCCGCGGCGCCGTTGCGGTTTCCAACGTCAGCGCCGGATGCGGCTGCACGCCCATGACGCGCCAGTAACTCAGCATCCCCCACACGTTCCCGAACGCCTGGCTTCCCGTAGCCGTGCGCCAGCGCGACGCCCACGGCCAGAGACGCCGCCGGCAATCGCGGACCAGAGCGCCAGCCAAACCGCCGCTCCCGGACCGACCCACGCGCCGAGCGCGGCCAGCAATTTCACGTCGCCGGCACCCATGCCGCGAAGCAAGAAGAGGGGGAAGAACAACGCCAGCCCCACGGCCCAGCCCGCCGCCGAGAACCCGATGCCCGCGAACCCGTTCGTGACGCCATGGGTCACGAGCGCGGCCACCGCACCGCCGAACGTCAGCACGTTCGGAATCTTCCGCGTCCGCAGGTCAGTGACGCACGCAAACGCGGCAACCACGATCGGTGCCCACGGCATCGCCGTCACGACCCGGCTCCCGGGTCCGGCGGATTCCCAGAGGCCGTTGACGTTCTCTCCCAGCCGTTATAGGTGTTGCACATGGCGTTCTTGATCACTTCAAACGCCAGCAGACCCGCGAAGCCAATCGCGCCCGTCAGGAGCGCGTATTCGATAAGGTCCTGGCCGCTTGTGTCGCGGAGCAGACGGACCAGAATTGACTTCATGGATGCACTTCGGAGGCCGCGGGCGTCAAATGGACCCGCACGCCCAGTCGACCGCGCCGCGCTCCCGATCAGCTGGCTGCCGTCCCAGCCGCACCGTTGACGTTGCTGGCCACCTGGCCGTACCAGTTGTTGAGGGCCGTGCCGAGCAACGTTGCGCCGGCAATCGCCACGAGCGCCACGAACGTGGCCAGTAGCGCGTACTCGATCAGGTCCTGGCCGTCTTCGTCACGGACCAAACGTACAATGAGTGTCTTCAACTGTCGCATGGTGCCTCTCCTTAGAACGTCGTAACCGCCCACGTTCCCCGGCAAGGGCGGGATACCGATGCCGGTGAAACTTGCGCACAAATGGCGCGCCGCCCGTCCGCCGCGTGAGCGGCTGAACGGGCGGGCACGATGTGTCGGACCTGTTCGGCGAGTTAGCTGGCGGCCGTGCCTGCCGCGGTGTTGACGCGGGCGGCGACCTGACCGTACCAGTTGTTCAGGGCTGTGCCGAGCAGGGTCGCGCCGGCGATCGCCACGAGCGCCACGAACGTGGCCAGCAGCGCGTACTCGATGAGGTCCTGTCCGTCTTCGTCACGAACAAAACGCAGGGCAAGAGTGGTCAGCTGTCGCATAGTGTGTGTCATCTCCCTCGAAACGAATTCCCGGCCTTCCATCTTCCCCCTGGACTGAGACACCATTGCCTCAACCGGAGAACCCATGGCCCGGACTTATCTACGATACGCCTGTGCAGGGCCGTGTTACAGCACCAAAAGTGAAACCCATGTGTCGGATGCCGATGTCCTCGCCAGACAATTCCAAGCAAACAACTGGCAATAAAGCACTTAGCTGACGCTTATGACCCCTTAGAGAGTCGCCCGGTGTCCCTTCTTCCCGAGGGCCCTACCAAATAGGTATCGGAATGAGAGACTTCCCAGAACAGTGATCCGCCTCGGGTCGGACAACCTCGGCGTCGGCCTCCTGTTTATCGCCATCGCCGTGCTGGCCTGCCTGGCGCCGGCGCAAGGTGACACCTGGTGGCTGGTGCGCGCCGGCCAGGACATCTTTGCCACGCGCACGATCCCGCTCACGGACCCGTACTCCTTTACGGCCTTCGGCCGCTTCTGGTGGAACCACGAGTGGCTGTCGGAGGCCGCGTTCTATGCGGCGTTCCGCGCCGGCGGGTTGCCGCTCCTCGCGGCGCTGTGCGCCAGCGCGATCGTCGCCACGTGGGCGCTGTGCTGGCGCATGACGCGCGGCGCCTTCGAATGGCGGTTCGTGCTCGTCGCCGGATGCATCGCGGCCGCCGCCGGGTCCTGGGCGCTTCGGCCGCAAGTGCTCTCGATGCTGCTGTTCATGCTGGTCTGCCGCGCGCTCACGGACACCCGCCGGCTCGTGTGGATTCCCGCGCTGGTCGTCGTCTGGATCAATTTGCATGGCGCGGCCGTCCTCAGCCTGGCGGCGATCGCCGGCGCCGGCGCGGCCGAGACCGTCGTGCGGCGGCGGCCGGCGTGGCCGTTCGTGTGGACGTTCGCCGCGAGTGCGGTGGCGATGTGCATGTCGCCCATCGGCTATCGCATGTACCCGGAGATCCTCCGGTCGATGGAACGTTCGCGCATCAACCAACTGGTGGAATGGCTGCCGCCCGGCGCCGATCCGCTGCTGTGGCCCTTCTGGGCGCTGGTCGCGATCGTCCCGCTCACGATCATCCTGCGGCGGCGCACGCTCGACGAACGCACGGCACGCCTGCTCGGCATCGCGCTGGTACTGCTGCCGTTGGCGGTTCGGTCGATGCGCAACGTCCAGGTGTTCCTGCTCGCTGCCATCCCGGCCGTCACGAGCGCCTGGGCCGCTGCCCCGCCGGACCGCAGGCGCGCCGCCGGCGAACGCGAAGGTGTGAATGGCGCGATCGTGCTCGTTTCAGCCGCGCTGGCCGCCGTGGGCATCGGACTGGTATGGACGCATCCGCCGCCGCGGCTCGGATGGCGGCCCATCAGCACCGCCACGATCCGCGCGATTGAGTCGTGCGAGGGGCCGATCTACAACACCTACCGGGACGGCGGCGTGCTGATCTGGTTCACGCCCGCCACGCGCGTGTTCATCGACAACCGGCAGGATCCCTATCCCGACGACTTCCTCCGGATGAACCGGACGCTCGAATTCGACGGGCGGTTCGAGGAGGCGTTCGATCGCTACGGAATCCGCTGCGCGGCGGTCCCGCCGGATTCCCCAGTGACACAGCGGCTCCGCGCCGACCGCCGATGGTCAGTCACCCACGACGATGAGGCGTGGGTGGTGCTGCGACGGATCGGACTTCCGTAGCGGCATACCAAAACAGCGCGCTGAGAATCACGACAGAGACCTGCAGGCGAATCAGCCCGGCCCAGGGCACGAGAAACCCGACGAACAGCCAGTACACCAACGGCCAGTAGGTCGGGCGCAGACGCGGGGCCGCACCGGCTTCCATCCACACACCCAGCCGCAGAATCGGCAGCGCCAGAATCGTGGCGTCGTAAATGGTCACGTGCGGGCTCACCAGCACCGATGCCATGACGACAATCGCGAAGCGAACCTCGACGGGCGCCGTCGATCGCCATGCCCGGACGGCGACCCATGTCACGACTGCCGAAAGAGCCACCCATGCGATCGTGCCGAGTGGATCCGGAAGAAGCGACGTCACGGCTCGGATCGAATGAAGTTGATACGGCCTGGGCTCGAGGAGGGGCGCCAGTTCCGGCAGGCGCCGCGCGACCTGCGCATACGCGGTCAGCACGCTTGAACCAAAGACCCACGCGCTGGCAAGACCCTGGACGGCCACCGACACGGCCGCGCCGAGCAGCACGAACCACTCGCCGCAAACCAGGAACACGACGGCCATCACCAGGCCAAGTTGCGGCTTGATCGCGATCAGCCCCAGCACCACGCCCGCCAGAAAGCGGCGATGACGTAACAGC
Organism: uncultured Acidobacteriota bacterium; assembly: GCA_963751445.1. Classification (GTDB taxonomy): domain Bacteria; phylum Acidobacteriota; class Vicinamibacteria; order Vicinamibacterales; family SCN-69-37; genus DASUGC01. The sequence goes on from CAVVUL010000011.1 coordinate 1,263,772, forward strand.
CACCGGTCACCCAAGGCAAACGCGGCCAGAGGGACGATGGTGGTTTGTCCGTGGAGCACGAGGTTCCAGAACGGCGGAAACGCGGCGGCCGCGAGGAACACGACGCGCCGATCGGCCAGCACTCCTCGGGCTCCGAACGACGCCGACCGCACGACCGTGCCGTAGACGACGATGGTCAGTGCGATCCACGCGGCAACGGCCCACCCGTACGGCAACGCCGCCAGCGGCGCGAACACGAGCGCGGTCTGCGGCGGATAGACCGGCACGAAGTAGTCGCCGGCTGACGCCGGCACCAGCGAGGTCTGGAGCGCATATTGGGAGGCCGCGTCATAGAGGGTGGCGGCATCGCGGACCAGAGCGAGATGGCCCAGCGTGTAGAAGTGGACGAAGTCGGCCCCCTTGAGCGTGCCGAATGCGTCGCGCGGGCCCGGCCACGCCCACAGAAACACCGCCAGCGACCAGAGCACCACCGCCAGGATCGCGGCGTGCACGCACGCTTCGCGCGCGGAGATCGTCGACAGCGCGCGCGTCCACCCGCTCAATTTGGAAAACATCGGGCTGCCGTCGTCGATGCCGTCAGCGCGGGGCGCACGGCCGTCACCGGCAGTGGAACCCGGCTGGCCACGAAAGACCCCGGTGTCTCAACGACGATCTGATATCCGTGGCCGATCAACCAGCCTTTGGTGCTCGCGCTGCTCTGCGGGAGCCACACGTAGTCCGGCGCCCACGCCGCCAGCGCGTCCAGGCCGGCCGACGACCCGCGCACCACCTCGTCGTGTTGGGCGAGCAATGATTGCGAATAGACGGTCTCTCGCCGGCCGTCCATCGACACGCGAATGCGCGGGCCCAGTTGCCAGATCGCGTATTCACCCCAGTCGAAATAGGTCACCAACCGCCCGGGCGGCGCCGCGGACAGCCGCGTGACCGCCTCGCGGTCGGTGGCCCATGGCCCGGTCGATGGCACGCACGCCAGCGACGTGGCCCCGAGACGAACCGCCGCGACGAACGCCACCAGCAGCGGCATCGCCAGCGCGAGCGGTTCCCATGTCGACCGGCGCATCATGCCGCGCGCGGGCCGAGCCGGTGCCAGCGCGCGCAGCGCCGGCGACAACAAGATCAGCGCGGACACGACATAGAGCGATCCCATTCGCATGACGCGCAGCGCGGCATACGCGAGGAACGCGAGCACGAGCAGCCGCGCCAGCCGGTTGGGCCCGGGCCGGCGCCCGATCCACAACACGGCCGCGCTCGTGCCCAGCCATGCGACCCACTCCACGACCGAAGCCGATTGCCAGAGCGGCAGCCACTCCTTGATGGATCGCTCGAAGCCCACGGTCTGCCACAGGAACTGCCAGAGCCGCCAGCCGTACGGCGTGCACAGGGTCGCGGCCGCGCACACCGCCAATAACATGGGCGGGCGGTGACGCCACTCGCCGCCGGGCGGGCGGTCGACGAGCTCCCACACCGCCAGAACGCCGAGGCCAACAATCCACCCGCCGTGCAGGTTCGCCCACAGCGCGAACATCGGGGCGAGCCAGAACGCCTGCCGGCCCGAGCCTCGCGACAACACCCGGCACAGCACCGCCATGAACAGAAACGACCACAACTGCGGGCGAATGGTGGAGAACATGTGGACCGCGCCGAGCACGAGCCATGCCATCGCGCCCAGCCGAATGCCCATGCGCACGCCCCGCAAGCTCATCCAGACGATCGCGAACGCCGACACGGCCAGCAACGCCTTCAGCAGGGCGAGACCGGCTGGACCGGCCGATCGGTACGCCGCGGCCATCCCCACTTCGCTGAGCCACTCGTGATTGATCCACGGGCGGTCTTGGGTGAAGGAATACGGATCCACCGACGGCAGGCTGCGCGTCGCGAGCGTATCCAATCCAAATCGGACGTGTCCCCAGAGATCCGGATCCGCATGCGTAAATGTGGCTAGGGCGCACGCGAGGACGACGGGACCGGCCCACGGCCACCAGGCGCGGGATGGCGCGTTCACGGCCGGTTCAGCGGAGCGTGCGGCGAATGGCTAGGTCCGGCCATGCGCGTCACGGCACGTGGTTGAACAGAAATATTTCACCTCCGCGCCGCTCCCCACCGCGATCGCGCGCGCCTTGGGAATGTACGTGCCGCACTGCGGGTCGCGCACCAGCTCGCCACCCGCGCGTTCGACGGGGCCGCCCGCACGCGCGCGCCGGCCGGCGCGCGGACGGTGCGCCGGCGCCAAACAGGAGGCGCAGCACGAACCTCAGGATCAGCAGCAGGATGATCGCGCGCGCGATCCAGAGGAGAGCGATCACAACGAGCTAGAGTCCCCCGCGGCCCCCGCGACCGGCGCCCGGAGCGGCGCCCGTGGCGGTCGCCGCCGATCCGTGCGCTTCCTTGAGCGTTCTGGCCTTCGCGGCATCCGGACTGTTCGGCGCGTAGGCGATCACCTTGTCCCACGACTCGATGGCGCCGGCGAAATCCTGCTTGCCGAACGCCCGAATGATGCCCTGATTCAACAGCGTCGTCGGGTGCTTCGGATCGAGGCCGAGCGACCGGTCGATTTGGGCCAGCGCCTTGTCGGGCTGCTCGGTGTAGTAGTAGCTGACCGCCGAGATCGGTGCTGACGTTGATGTCCTTCGGCGCGAGCTTGTGGGACGCCTCGTACCACGGAATCGCCAGGTCGAAGCGCTGGCCGTCGAAGTAGAGATTGCCGAGTTGGGCGCGCACGGCGGCGTCGGCGGGCGCGGCCTTCGCCTGCTGCTCGAGCGCGGCCGCCTGCTGCAGATCGATGGGCGGCGGCGCGGCCTGATTGGGGGCCCCGGCCGGAGCCGACTGCGTCACCGCCGCTGCGGTCGTCACGGGCCGGACGCCGCCCTGCTGACTGCCGACAATCCAGCCCACGATCAAGCCGAAACAGGTTCCGGCGATGCCAAAGATGATTCCATCACGCGTCATAGGTCTCCAATGATAGCCCGTCAAGGTGTCCGGCGGGCTGAAGCCCGCCGGCTACTGCAGCACCCTTGACCGCAGTAGGCGGCGGGCTTCAGCCCGCCGCGCAAGTCAGGCCTCGGTGGTGACGGATACTGCGTCCAGGTAATCCCGGACGGCGCGGTCCAGGCCGACCCACAGCGCGTGGCTGATGAGGGCATGGCCGATGGAGACCTCAGCCAGGTACGGCAGGGTCCGGAACAGCCCGAGATTGTCCAGGTCCAGATCGTGGCCGGCGTTGACGCCCAGGCCCAGCGACTGCGCGATGACCGCCATCGCCGCATAGCGCTCGAACAGGCGCCGCCCGGCGGCCGGGCTTTCGGCAAAGGCGCGCGCGAAGGGTTCGGTGTAAAGCTCGATGCGATCGGCGCCGATCCGTTCGGCCCAGCGCACCGGCGCTTCCTCGGGATCCACGAACACGCTCACGCGAATGCCGGCGCGCTTGCAAGCGCGCGATCACGCCGCCCAGAAAGTCGGCCGGGGTGTCCGGCGGCCAGCCGGCGTGGCTCGTCACTTCGCCGGGCGACACCGGCACGAGCGTGCACTGCGTCGGCTTGATCTTCAGGATCAGGTCGATCAGATCCGGCCGCGGATCGCCCTCGATGTTGAATTCGACGCGGTGCCCGCCGCGAGCCGGCTGCCTGGTCAGCCAGGCCGCGATCTCGTGCACGTCCGCCGGGCGGATGTGGCGCTCGTCCTGGCGCGGATGCACCGTGATGCCCGGCGCGCCCGCCGCCACGCACGTCTCCACGGCCGCGAGCACGCTCGGCACCTGTCCGCCACGCGAGTTCCGCAGCGTCGCGACCTTATTGACGTTGACTGATAGCGAGATCATCCGAGTTCCCTGTCCGGCGGGCTAACCGCCGAACGTAGGCCGGGCCTTCAGGCCCGGCGGAGTCCGGCGGCCCTGAAGGGCCGCCCTACCTACGCTCTACGTCAGTGTCGCCCGCACCGCATCAGCAATTTCTTCAGCCCACGCCTGCACCGTTGACTGATCCTCGCCTTCAATCATGATGCGCAGGAGCGGCTCGGTGCCCGAGTACCGCACGAGCACGCGGCCGCGCCCGTCGAGCGCGGCTTCCACCCGCCCGATCGCGGCGGCGATCGCCGGCACGGACTCGACCGGCGTCTTCTGCTTCACGCGCACGTTCACGAGCGTCTGCGGAAACGTCTGCAGCGCCGACGCCAGGTCGGCCAGTTCGCGGCCCGTGCCGGCCATCACGCGCAGCACCGCGAGCGCGGTCGCCATGCCGTCGCCGGTCGGCAGATGCTCGGCAAGAATCACGTGGCCGGACTGCTCGCCGCCCAGCGCGTAGCCGCCGGCCAGCATCGCTTCATTCACGTACTTGTCGCCCACCGGCGTCCGGATCATCGTCAGGCCGCGATCGCGCAGCGCGATCTCGAGGCCGATGTTGCTCATCACCGTGGCGACGACGGTCGCGCCGGGCAGATGGCCGAGGCGCTGCAGATCGAGCGCGAGAATCAGCAGGACCGCATCGCCGTCCACGACGCGGCCGCGATGATCGACGAAGATCGCGCGATCGCCATCGCCGTCGAACGCCACGCCGAGCCGGCATCCGCGCGCGACGACTTCCGCGGCGAGGCGGGCCGGGTGCGTGGATCCGCAGGCCAGGTTGATGTTGCGCCCGTCCGGCTGATTGCCCAGTGCGATCACCTCGAATCCGAGCGAGTCGAACAGGCGGACCGCCGTGGTCGTGGTCGCGCCATTGGCCATGTCCACGCCGATCCGCGCGCCCTTCAGCGCGCCGGCGGACGGCAGCAGCCGCGTGAGATGCGCGAGATAGGGCGCGGTCAGATCGACGGTCTCGATGCGCGCCGTGCGCTGACGGATCGACCGTCCACGACGGATCGGCCATCACGGCCTCGACGGCACGCTCAACCTCTTCGCCGAATTTCTGGCCGTGGCCGGAGAAGATCTTGATGCCGTTGTCGCCGTACGGATTGTGCGACGCCGACAGCACCACGCCGAGGTCGAAATCGCGCTCGCGCGCCAGGTAGGCCACGCCGGGCGTCGGCAGGATGCCGACGCTGGTCACGCGCGCGCCCTCGGACGTGGCGCCGCGCGCGAATTCCTGCGCGATCCATTCTCCCGATTCGCGCGTGTCGCGGCCAAGGAGGAGGCGCGCAGCGCCGTGCCCAAGCGATGCCGACGGCGCGCCTCCGCGCGTCCGCACCACCGCCGCGCCCAGTCGCGCAATCGTCGGCGGGTCCAGCGGCCACTCGCCCGCCACACCCCGCACGCCATCCGTTCCAAACAGCCGCGTCGTCATGATTCAGTTGATGGTGACGGTCACCGTGGCCGGGCGGATGGACGCCACCGTCAGCCGCGCGGCCACATCCAGGAGGACCGGCACTTCGTACCGGCCCGGCCCGAGTCCGGTGACGTCCACGTAGGGCAGGAGCGACTTCGGGTCCAGCCGGGCCAGCAGTGTCTGGGCGCCGCGCAGCGTCACCGCCACGACGGCCGGCTCGATCGTCCCCCGCGAGCCCGGAGGCAGATTCCGAACCGACACGCGCTGGGTCGCGAACGTCCGCTCGCCCGCGGGTTCGATCGTGACGACCACTCTGGCGGTCGTCGACTCCCGCAGCCGCAGGGCGGCATCAAGCACGCCGACGCTGACGGCTTGCGTCACGGTCTCCTTCGCGCCCTCAATCGACACGCGGTCGGTGGTCGCCGCCAGCGTGCCGACGAGCCGGCGGGCCGGTCCCACGACGGTGACCGACGCCGGGTCGGTCGTCGTGTTGCTCACGACGAATCCGGGAGCCGGGGTGCCGTCCACGAACGGCCGCACCGGCAGATTCGCCGCCCCGGCCGGTTCGAGCTGGACCGTGACCGATCCCGGGTCGACCTGCGTGACTTCGACGCCGAACGGCGCCGACACCTGGTCCGTGCGCAGGACGAAGGTCGGCGTGCCCGCGCGCGCGCCGGTGAGATCCACGCGCGCCTCGAAATCGCGCGGCAACGCGTTGCGCAACTGACTGTCGAGGCCCCGCACGTGGATGTCGACCAGTTTCGTCTGATCGGTGATCTCCAGAGCGCTCGGCTTGTTGCGATAGACCACCGGCACGCCGGTGACCGTGCGGTCCGCCTGCTGACCGCTGACCGTGAACCACAGCAGCGAGCCCAGCCCCAGCGCGACGATCTTCAGGCCGAAGTTCCGGAACGGATGCCAGGCCATCAGCGGTCGCCCCCGGCCGCCGGCTTCGGCTCGCCCGGCACCCACTGCTTCTTCAGCATCGCCGCGCGCAGGCGCGCCCGAAGGTCGTCCGGCGTCAGTCGGCGATGAATCGTGCCGCGCACCGCGAGCGAGATCTCGCCGCGTTCCTCGGAGATGACGACCGCCACGGCGTCCGATTCCTCCGTGAGGCCGATCGCCGCGCGATGGCGCGTGCCCAGGTCGCGGTCGAGGCCGGGCTTGACCGTGAGCGGCAGGAAGCAGGCCGCGGCGGCAATCCGATCCTCCTGGATGATGACGGCGCCGTCATGCAGCGGCGTCGACGGCTGGAAGATCGTCGTCAGCAGGTCGTAGCTGACTTCCGCATCCACCGGGATGCCGCTCTCCACGTAGTTGCGCAGGCCGATTTCGCGCTCGATGACGATGAGCGCGCCGACCTTGCTCTTGGAGAGCATGCCGGCGGACGTGATGATTTCCTCGATCGTCTCGGCCGCGCGCTCCGCGCGACCGAAGTAGCGGAAGAACGGCGCGCTGCCCAGGTGCGACAGCGCGCGGCGGATGTCGGACTGGAAGAGCACGATCGCGGCGAACGCCAGATAGACGAGGACGTTGCGGATCAGCCACGCCACGGTCTGCAGCGGGAAGAGCTGCGACACGTAGAAGAGGATCAGGACCAGCACCGTGCCCGTCGCCATCTGCATGGCGCGCGTGCCGCGAATCAGCTTCAGGCCCTCATAGATGAGCAGCGACACGATGATGATGTCCAGGACATCCCACCAGGTCAGACGGGGTCGATCGAGCAGGGCCGCCAGCTGCGCCACGCCCGTATTGTAGCCGCTCAGGAATCCCGAATGGCATGCCCGGGATTGGGCAAGCCGGCCGCCAAGAGGCCGAGAGGACGCACCGGCGGGCTGAAGCCCGCCGGCTACTGCGGCACACTAGTGCGGCACGCGGGCCACGATCGCGTCGGCGACGCGGACCACCTGGGCCATCTCGCGGACGTCGTGCACGCGGACGATGTGCGCGCCGAGGAGCACCGAGGCCGTGATGGCCGCGGCCGTGCCCCAGACGCGCGCGGCCGGCGGCACGTCGCCGAGGCCGACCTTCAGGAACGATTTGCGCGACGGCCCCGACAGCAGCGGCAATCCCAGCTCGGCGAGGCGCGGCAGGCCCGCCAGCGCGGCCAGGCTGTGCTCCGCCGTCTTCGCGAAGCCGAAGCCGGGATCGAGAATGATGCGATCGCGCGCGATGCCGGCGGCCTCCGCCACCTGCACACGCGCGGACAGGTCGGACGCAATGTCGGCGATGACATCGCCGTACGCGGCCTCGGCGTACATCTCGCGCGATCGGCCCCGGTTGTGCATCAACACCACCGCCGCGCCGCGCCGCGCGACCACACCGGCGAGCGCCGGGTCGTACACCAGCGCGGAAATGTCGTTGACGATGACCGCGCCCAGATCGATCGCGCGTTCCGCGACCTCCGCCTTGTAGGTGTCGATCGAGATGGGGCACGTCGACGCGTCCGCGCAGGCCCTCGAGCACGGGCGCCACGCGCCGCCATTCCTCATCGGCCGGCACCGGCGCGGCGCCGGGCCGCGTGGATTCGCCGCCGATATCGAGAATGTCCGCCCCGTCGGCGACCATGCGCACGGCGTCCGCAATCGCGCGATCGGGATCGACGCGCGCGCCGCCATCAGCGAAGGAATCCGGCGTGACGTTGACGATGGCCATGACGAGCGTCCGCGCGCCCAGACTCGAGCGCACGGCCATCGGGGCAGGGGGACGGTGAATGGACGACGGAAATAAGTCAGCAAGGTCAGAAGTCAGAAGTAGGGCGGCGCTTCAGCCCCGCCCTTGCCGCCGGGCCTGAAGGCCCGGCCTATACCTGAAACGTGCCCTTACGTGATGGGATTCGTGAGCGGCGGCACCAGGCCGGGACGTTCCGGCTGCTCGCGCTTCGGCGCATCATCGGCGGCAGGCGGGGCGGGCGCGGGGGGCACGGGCTCTTCGAGCGCCATCCCCTTGGCCAGCCGCGTGACCTGGTCCGCGTCGAGCACTTCGCGCAGCAGCAGTTCGTCCGCGATCTTGAGCAGCGCGTCCTTGTGCTCGGTCAGGACCGCGCGCGCGCGGTCATAGTTCTCCATCACGAAGTGCGTGATCTCCTTGTCGATCCGGAGCGCGGTCTCTTCGCTGTAGTCCTGCGTCTTCGCGATTTCGCGGCCCAGGAAGATCGCCTCTTCGCGCTTGCCGAACGTCATCGGCCCCATCGATTCGCTCATGCCCCACTCGCAGACCATCTTGTGGGCCAGGGCGCTGACGCGCTCGAGGTCGTTGCCGGCGCCGGTCGTGAGGCCGCCGTTCGTGATTTCCTCGGCGATGCGCCCGCCCAGCAGAATCGCGAGCTGATCCTGCAGGTAGTCCTTCGAGTAGTTGTGCTTGTCATCCACCGGCAGCTGCATCGTCACGCCCAGCGCCATGCCGCGCGGAATGATGGTGACCTTGTGGATCGGATCGGCGTGCGGCAGCAGCACGGCGAGCAGCGCGTGGCCGGCTTCGTGGATCGCCGTGATGCGCTTCTCGTCCTCCGTGATGATGAGCGACCGCCGTTCGGTGCCCATCAGGACCTTGTCCTTGGCGTACTCGAAGTCCGCCTGCTTGACCGCCTTCTGGTTGAACCGCGCGGCGTTCAGCGCGGCCTCGTTCACCAGGTTCGCCAGGTCCGCGCCGCAGAACCCCGCCGTGCCCCGCGCGATCACCTTGATGTCCACGTCGTCGGCCATCGGGATCTTCTTGGTGTGCACGATCAGGATGCCTTCGCGGCCCTTCACGTCGGGACGGTTGACGACGATGCGGCGATCGAAACGGCCGGGACGCAGCAGCGCGGGATCGAGAACGTCGGGGCGGTTGGTCGCCGCGATCAGGATGACGCCTTCGTTCGATTCGAAGCCGTCCATCTCGACGAGGAGCTGGTTCAGCGTCTGCTCGCGCTCGTCGTGCCCGCCGCCGAGGCCGGCACCGCGGTGCCGGCCGACCGCGTCGATTTCGTCGATGAACACGATGCACGGCGCGTTCTTCTTGCCCTGCTCGAACAGATCGCGGACGCGCGAGGCGCCGACGCCGACGAACATCTCGACGAAGTCGGATCCGCTGATCGAGAAGAACGGCACGTTGGCTTCGCCGGCCACGGCGCGCGCGAGGAGCGTCTTGCCGGTGCCGGGCGCGCCCATCAGCAGCACGCCCTTCGGGATGCGGCCGCCGAGCTTCTGGAACTTCTGCGGCTCGCGCAGGAATTCGATGATTTCGTGCAGCTCTTCCTTGGCCTCGTCCGCGCCCGCCACGTCCTTGAACGTGACCTTCTTCTGCGTGCTGGACGACAGTTTCGCGCGGCTCTTGCCGAACGACAGGGCCTTGTTCCCGCCGCTCTGCATCTGCCGCATCATGAAGATCCAGAACCCGATCAGCAGGGCGATGGGCGCCCACGTGAGCAGCATCGACGCCCAGGGACTGGCGGCGGTGTCCACCGCCTTGACGTCCACGTTCTTGGCGCGCAGATCGTTCACCAACCCCTCGACGTTCGGGGGCGCGTAGGTATAGAACGCCTTGCCGCTGGCTTCGGTCGTCAGCTTGCCCGAAATCTTGTTGCCGGCAAACGTCACTTCCTCCACCCGCCCGGCCTCGACCTCGGTCAGGAACTTGGTGAAGGTGAGCTCGTTGTCGCTCTGTTGCAGGCTGGAAAACTGGTAGATCGCAAACGCGGCGACCACGATCGCCAGCCAGAACAAGAGGCTCTTAAATGTTGAATTCATCAGGCTGTCCGCTGTTCCAAGATTAGCACGCCATCCCCGGGCGCCGTGACGCGGCAGCCGTGTGCCACCGCGACCCCCGCCACCCACACGATGTTGCCGTCCGCATCGACCACGATCGGCACCCGATCGCGCCGGAATCTGGGCACTTTCCGGTCCACCAGCACGTCCTGCAGCTTTCGACTCCCGGGCGCGCCCAACGGTCGAAAACGGTCGCCGGGCCGCCGGTTGCGCACCGACAACGGCAGGCGCACGGCGCCGGCCCGAATCGCCGCTTTCGACGCGCCCAGCCGGCTCCAGTCGCCCTCGTTTTCCACAGCGGCGCGCACCTCGATCGCCACACCCGCCTCCGGCAGCACCACGACGCCGGGCACGTCCAGCCGCCGCGCCGGCCAGGCCGAAGGGCCCGCGTCTGGCTCCCCTGCCGGCACGGCCTCGGCGAGGCTCAATCGATCCCCGCGTTTCTCGGCGATCAGGCCCGGCAGATCCGCGTGCCCTTCGGGCTCGTCGCTCGCGGCCAGACGGCACACCGCTTCCAGATGGCGCGCGGTCAGCATGGAGCCGGGCGCCAGCTCACCGGCCAGCGCACGGATCACGCGCCTCGCCAACGCCGGCGGCATCAGGCTGAGTGCGGCGCCATCAATGTCAATCGTCCGACGCGCCGGCGCAATCTCTTTGGATAAGACGAGCGCGGGCAGATCTTTGATGGCCGCCTCCATCAACGCCGCCTCATCGTCCTGCGCGAGCGCGGCCAGGCGCGCCAGTGCGCGAACGGCCCCGGGCGCAATGTCCGCGACGACGGGCATGAGGGTGTGGCGGATGCGATTGCGGAGGATGGCCTCGTCTGCGTTGGAGGCGTCGTCGCGCCACGTTTCACCGCACGCGTCGAGGTACGTGCGCAGATCGGCGCGGCGGGCATGCAGGAGCGGGCGGATGAAACGGCCGCGCCGCACGCGGATGCCGGACAGTCCGCGCGTGCCCGCGCCGCGGAGCAGGCGCAGCAGCACCGTTTCCGCCTGATCGTCCATGGTGTGGCCGGTGGCCACCTCGTCTGCGTTGAGCGCGGCCGCGGCGGTGTCGAAGAACGCGTAGCGCGCGTCGCGCGCCGCGACCTCGAGCGAGACGCGCCGTTCCCGCGCGAGCGCGGCCACATCCACACGGAGGACCGCGATGGGCAGATCCAGCCGCGCCGCGAGCGCCCGGCAGAAGGCTTCGTCGGCGTCGGACTCGGCGCCGCGCAGTTGGTGGTTGACGTGGATCAGGCCGGCGATGTCCGGTCCGTCACCAGCCGCGAGCGCGTGCAGGATCCAGGTGAGCGCGACCGAGTCGGGGCCGCCGGACACGGCAATGGCGACGCGCCGGGCGTCGCCGCCGGGGCCGGTGCCGACGCGGCACTCCTGCCGGAGCGTGCGGGCCACGCGAGCGAGGAGGGCGCGCCTGCCGCTGGTCATGACGTGGTCTCGCGTGTCTCGCGGAAGAAAAATGGTGCCGGCGCAGGGACTTGAACCCCGGACCCTGCGGATATGAGCCGCATGCTCTAACCAACTGAGCTACGCCGGCAAGACGAATGATTTTATCAGGTCAGAGGTCAGAAGTCGGGTAACGAATGACGCGGCCATCTTTGGCTTGTTTGCGGGACCCCAACATAAGGCTAATGATGGCCAGCGGCAGCGCGTTCCTCACCTCGACTTCGACTCTTCTGACCTTCACAGAATCAGCATCGCGTCGCCGTAGCTGTAGAACCTGAACCCCTCCCCCACCGCGTGGCGGTACGCGGCCATCGTGAGGTCGTAGCCGGCGAAGGCGGCCACCAGCATCAGGAGGGACGACTTGGGCAGGTGGAAGTTCGTCAGCAGGCCGCTGACGACCTTGAACGGATAGCCCGGGTAGATGAACGCGCTGGTCACGCCGGAGCCGGGGCGCAGGTCGCCGGATTCGGTGGCCGCCGACTCGAGGGCGCGCGTCGTGGTCGTGCCGACGGCGACGACGCGCCGGCCCGCGGCCCGGGCCGCGCGCACGGCCTCGGCGGCCGGCGCCGGGATCGCGTAGCGCTCGGCATCCACCGTGTGGTCCTCGACGCGATCGACGCGGACGGGCTTGAACGTGCCATAACCGACGTGCAGCGTGACGGTCGCCCACGCGACGCCTCGCGCGCGAATCGCGTCGATCGCCGCGGCGTCGAAATGCAGGCCGGCCGTCGGCGCGGCTACCGACCCGCGCGCGTCCGCAAACACGGTTTGATAGCGCTCGCGGTCGGCCGGCGTGTCGGGCCGCGTGATGTAGGGCGGCAGCGGCACGTGGCCCAGCGCGTCCACCGCCGCGTCCACCGACTCGGCGCCGCTGACCGTCAGTCGCACGACGCGGCGTCCGTAGAAGCGGCGCGCGAGGATCTCGCCGTCGATGCGCACACCGGGCGCGCGCCCGGGATCCTCGAACACCATGCGCGCGCCGGCCTTCAGTTTCTGTCCGGGATGCACGAGCGCGGACCACTCGGCGGCCGATTCGCGCTCGAGCAGCAGACACTCGACGCGCCCGCCGCTGGGATCGCGGCGGCCGATCAGCCGCGCCGGAAAGACGCGCGTATCGTTCGCCACGATCAGATCGCCGGGCTCGAGCAGGGCCGGCAAGTCGCGGAAGGCGCGCTCTTCCCACGTGCCGGCCGCGCGGCGGACGACGAGCAGGCGCGACGCGCCGCGCGGACGAGCCTCCTGGGCGATCTGCGCCTCCGGCAGCGCGAAATCGAAATCAGCGACGCGCATCCCGCCGCTCCACGCGCCGCATCCCCCGCGTCGTCATCCCGTTCCATCATCGCCGCATTTGCAGAAACGCGCGAGTACAATGCGCCCATGCGCGTGTGGCCGGGATCGCCGTATCCGCTTGGCGCGACCTGGGACGGATCCGGCGTCAACTTCGCGCTGTTCTCCGAACACGCGACGAGCGTCCATCTGTGCCTGTTCGATCGGGCCACCGACGCGATGGAGCGCTTGTGTCTGCCGCTGACCGAGCGGACCAACGGCGTCTGGCACAGCTACCTGCCCGGCGCCGCGCCCGGCCAACTCTACGGCTACCGCGTCCACGGGCCCTGGGCCCCAGCCAGGGGTTTCCGCTTCAATCCGGCGAAGATCCTGCTCGATCCGTACGCGCGCGCGATCGGCCGCGCGCCCGTCTGGCATCCGTCGCTCTACGCGTTTGCCGCCGGCTCCGATGGCGACGGCGCGGCGGACCAGACCGACAGCGCGCCGTACGCCCCGCTCGGCGCCGTCGTCGACACCACCCCGGACCGGCGCGGCGTGCGGCGCCCCCAGGTGCCCTGGGACGAGACGGTGATCTACGAACTGCACGTCAAGGGCGCCACGGCGCTGCACCCGCTCGTGCCGCCGGCGCTGCGCGGGACGTACCTCGGCCTGGCGTCCGCACCCGTGATCGACCACCTGCGACGCTTGGGCGTGACGGCGGTCGAGTTGATGCCGGTCCACTCCCACATGGACGAAGCCTCGCTCGTCGCGCGCGGCGCGACGAACTACTGGGGCTACAACACGCTCGGCTACTTCGCGCCCGATCTCCGTTTCACGGTGTCCCGCGATCCGCTCGACGCGCCCCGGGAATTCAAGACGATGGTGGACGCCCTGCACGAGGCGGGGCTCGAAGTGATCCTCGACGTCGTCTACAACCACACCGCCGAAGGCGGGCACCTCGGCCCCAACGTGTCGTTCCGCGGCATCGACAACACGGCCTACTACCGCCTGATGCCCGGCCAGCCGTCCCACTACCAGGACTTCACCGGATGCGGCAACACGCTGAACATGCAGTCGCCGCAGGTGCTGCAGCTCATCATGGACAGCCTCCGCTACTGGGCGGAGGAGATGCACGTGGACGGCTTCCGGTTCGACCTCGCGGCCGCGCTCGCGCGCGAGCTGCACGAGGTCGATCGCCTGTCGTCGTTCTTCGATGTGGTGCAGCAGGACCCCGTCATCTCGCGCGTGAAGCTCATCGCCGAGCCGTGGGACGTGGGCGACGGCGGGTATCAGGTCGGCAATTTCCCGCCCGGATGGGCCGAATGGAACGGCAAGTACCGCGACGCCGTGCGGCGCTTCTGGCGGGGCGACGCGGGCATGCTGCCCGAGCTCGCCACGCGGCTGGCCGGCAGCAGCGACCTGTACGGGTCGTCGGGGACGGCAGCCGCACGCCAGCATCAACTTCGTGACGTCGCACGACGGCTTCACGCTCGCCGATCTGGTGGCGTACCACGACAAGCACAACGACGCCAACGGCGAAGACAATCGCGACGGCGACCCGCACAACCTCAGCCTGGAACTGCGGCGTCGAAGGGCCGTCACCGACGATCCGGTGATTCTGGAGCTGCGCCGCCGGCAGCGCCGCAATTTCGCCCTGACGCTCATCGTCTCGCAGGGCGTGCCGATGCTGTCGGGCGGCGACGAAGTCGGCCGCACGCAACTCGGCAACAACAACGCCTACTGCCAGGATTCGCCGCTGTCCTGGATTCCGTGGGATCGCGAGGAGGCCGAGCGCCCGTTCCAGGCGTTCATCGCGCGGCTGAACGCGCTGCGCGCCACCCAGCCGGTGCTGCGCCGGCGCACCTTCCTGTCCGGTCGCCGGCCGGGCAACACCGACGTGCTGTGGATCCGCCCGGACGGACAGGACATGACCAACGGTGACTGGACGCACGACGCCGGCCGCGCGCTCGGCATGTTGCTCGACGGCCGCGGCATCCTCGAGCGCGACCGGCGCGGCGAGGAGATCATCGGCGACTCCCTGCTCATCCTGTTCAACAGCGCCGACCGGGAACAGGCAGTTCACGCTGCGCGCGTGGCGCAACGGATCCGGATGGACCCGGCTCATCGATACCGCCGATCCGGAGGGCGCCGAGATCACCGTGGCCGCCGGCGGCGCCTGGACGCTGCCGCCGCACTCGGCGTGCGTCTGGAAGGCTGAACTGCGGTAAAATCCCTTGCGGGGATTCCCCACAACTAACTCTCTCTGGAGGTCGATCATGCTGTCGAGATTCGTCGCTATGTGTGTCGCCGCTCTGCTCTGCCTGGCCTCCGGCGCCCTGGTTTACAGCCAGTCCGCACCCGCGGCCGCCCCGACTAAACAAGCCGCGTCCACGTCGAAGGTTGGCCCGGTCGCGCCGCCGACGACTGACGCGGACAAGATCAAAAGCGCCATGTCTGCCGCACCCGAGGCCATTGCCAAGGACGCCGCGGTCATGGACATGACCTCGATGAAAACGCTGAAACAGGGCACCAACGGCTGGACGTGCTTCCCCGATGGCCCGTCGCCCGGCGTCGATCCCATGTGCGTGGACAAGAACGGGATGGAGTGGGCCAACGCCTGGATGAGTCACAAGGACCCGCCCAAGGGCAAGATGGGTTTTGCCTACATGCTGGCGGGCGGATCGGACGCGAGCAACACGGATCCGTTCGCGACACAGCCGAACCCGGGCGGCAAGTGGGTGGACACCGGCCCGCACGTCATGGTGCTCAACATCGGCGACCAGTTCGCGGGCTATCCGACCACGGCGACGAACACGAAGGTGCCCTACGTGATGTTCCCGGGCACGCCGTACGCGCACCTAATGATCCCTGTCAAGTAACGGAGGGGACAGAGCGCGCGGAGAGTTCTTTGCGGAAGATCTTCTTGGGAAAAGCGTTTGCGTACGATGAACAACACCCCGAGAATGTTCTCTCCGTGCCTCTGTTCCTCCGTGTCTCCGTGTGAACCCCGTGCGATCTTCCGAACTCCGTAACATCGGCCTCATCGTCCTGGGCATCCTGTCCGCGGGCATGGGCCTGCGCGGGTTCCTCCAGCCCAGCGATTTCATCGACGGGGGCGTGACCGGCGTCTCCATGCTGCTCGCCAGGACGACCGGTTTGCCGCTGTCGCTCTGGCTGCCGCTCGTCAATCTCCCATTCATCGCCGTCGGGTACCGCCTGCTCGGCCGCGCGTTCGCGGTCCGGAGCGTGCTCGCGATTGGCGGGCTCGCCGTCGTGCTCGCGACGCTGTCGTATCCGGCCGTGACGCACGATCTGCTGCTCACCGCAGTCTTTGGCGGGTTCTTTCTCGGCGCGGGCATCGGACTCGCGATGCGCGGCAGCGCGGTCCTGGACGGCACCGAAATCGCCGCATTGCTGATCAGCCGGCGCGCTCAGTTCTTGAGAGTCGGCGACGTCATTCTGCTGTTCAACGTCCTGCTCTTCACGATTGCCGTCGCCCTTCTGGGCGTGAACAAGGCGCTCTACTCGATCCTGACCTACGTCGCCGCGGCCAGGACGCTCGACTTCGTGCTCTACGGCATCGACGAGTACACGGCGATCACCATCATGTCCGGCAAGCACGCGCTGATTCGCGAACGGATCACCGGCCAGCTCGGCCGGGGCGTCACGGTCTTCAAGGGCGAAGGCGGCCTGAGCGGCGCGGACCAGTCGATTCTCTATTGCGTGGTGACGCGCCTCGAGGTGGGCAAGATCAAGTCGCTCGTGCACGAGTGTGACGCCGAAGCGTTCGTCGTGTCACACCCGCTGACAGGAGCCGAGGGCGGGGTCGTGAAAAAGCGCGTGCTGCACGTGACGGGCTCGTTACCCGTCGTACCCGTCGGTACCTGTCTGCGTACTCTGTCGTACCCGTCGTACCCGTCTAGAGCCCCCACCGCAGCAGCACCGACCCGATCGTGAACCCCGCGCCGACCGACGCCAGCAGGACGAGGTCGCCCTTCTTCAGGCGCCCCTCCGCGCGCGCGTCGGTCAGCGCCAGCGGGATGGTCGCGGCCGTCGTGTTGCCGTAGCGCTCGAGGTTGATGATGACCTTGTCCTCGCCCAATCCGAGCCGATCGGCGGCCGCCTCGATGATGCGCCGGTTGGCCTGGTGCGACACGAACAGGTCGACGTCATTCGCCGTGAAATGATTGCGCTCGAGGATGCGGCGCGAAATCTCCTCCGTCATGCGGACCGCGAACTTGAACACCGCCGCGCCGTCCTGCTTGACGTAGTGCAGCCGCTTCTCGACCGTCTCGTGCGAGGCCGGCATGCGGCTGCCGCCGGCCGGCATGCTGCAGCGACGGGCCGCCCGTGCCGTCCGTCAGATTGCAGAAGTCGATGATGGCCGGCTCGCCGGGCGCCGCCACCGACAGCACCGCCGCGCCCGCGCCGTCGCCGAACAGCACGCACGTCGAGCGATCGGTGTAGTCGATGATGCTCGACATCACGTCGGCGCCGACGACCAGCGCGTGCTCCACGGCGCCGGTCGCCACCATCTGGTAGCCGACGCTCATCGAGTACGTGAACCCGGAACAGGCCGCGCAGCAGATCGAAGCCCCACGCGTTGACCGCGCCGATCTTCGCCTGCAGCGTGCAGGCCGTGCTCGGGAAGATCGTGTCGGGCGTGGTGGTCCCCACGACGATGAACCCGATGTCGCTCCGGCGTGACGCCGGCCTCCTTCATCGCCGCGATCGCCGCCGGCTTCGCCAGGTCCGACGTCGCCACGCCGGGATCGACGATGTGCCGCTCGCGGATGCCGGTCCGCTGCAGGATCCACTCGTTCGTCGTGTCGACCATCTTCTCGAGATCCGCGTTGGTCAGCAGGCGCGGCGGCACGTACGTCGCCAAGCCCGCCAATTTCACTGGTCGCAAGCCGCTCACCACAACCGTTCCTTTCCTGGGGCCGTCAGCCCGAAATACTCGTAGGCGCGAGCCGTGGCCACGCGCCCGCGCGACGTCCGATCGAGGAACCCGATCTGGATCAGGTACGGCTCGTAGATGTCCTCGATCGCGTCTTTCTCTTCGCCAATCGCGGCGGCCAGGCTGTTCAGCCCGACCGGCCCGCCGCCGAACTTGTCGATGATCGTCTTCAACAGCCGCCGATCCGCCTCGTCGAACCCGTGCTGATCGACTTCGAGCAGTTCGAGCGCGTCGTGGCAGACCGGCGCGGTGATGCGGCCGTCCGCGCGGACCTGCGCGAAGTCGCGCACGCGGCGCAGCAGGCGATTGACGATGCGCGGCGTGCCGCGCGATCGGCGCGCGATTTCGGCCGCCGCTCGCGGCCTCGAGTCTCCACCGCGAGGATCCGCGCCGACCGCGTCACGATCGTCGATCAGGTCGGCCTCCTCGTAGAAGTCCAGGCGGTGCACGATGCCGAAGCGCGCGCGCAGCGGCGACGTCAGCAGGCCCGCGCGCGTCGTCGCGCCCACCAGCGTGAACGGCTGCAGCGGCACCTTGACCGACCGCGCGCCCGGCCCCTGCCCGATCATGATGTCGAGCTCGAAGTCCTCCATCGCCGGATACAGGATCTCCTCGATCGTCGGGTTCATCCGGTGGATTTCGTCGATGAAGAGCACATCGCGCGCCTGCGAGGTTGGTGAGGATCGCCGCGAGATCGCCGGGCCGCTCGAGCACCGGCCCGGACGTCGACCGCACCGGCACGCCCAGTTCGTTGCCGATGACGTACGCCAGCGTGGTCTTGCCGAGGCCGGGCGGCCCGTACAGCAGCACGTGATCGAGCGCTTCGTTGCGCTGCGCGCGCCGCCGCAATCGAACATCTCAGGTTCTCGCGAACGCGCTCCTGCCCGATGTAGTCGCGCGAGCGTCCGCGGCCGCAGTCCCGCCTCGTACTGCGCGTCGTCGTCGACCCGCGAGGCGTTGATCAGGCGGGAATCTGGCGTCGCCACTTACCGCCCCACCAGCAGTTTCAGCGTCGCGCGCAACAGCGGCTCGAAGGCGTCGATCGTCCGACGCGGCGATGGCCTTGTCCACGGTCTTCTCCACCGCGCCGCGCTGATAGCCGAGGTTCGCGAGCGCCGACAAGCAGATCGTCGCGCACGTCGGCGTCCGGGGCCGCCGCCGGCCGTGTCGGGCACCGCGACGACAGATCTCGGGCAGCCGATCCTTCAGTTCGAGCACGAGGCGTTCGGCCGTCTTCTTGCCGACGCCGGGAATCCGCGTCAGCCGCGCCACGTCCGACGACCGGATCGCGCGCATCAGTTCGGCCGGCTCGATGCCGGACAGGACCGCGAGCGCGACTTTCGGCCCGATGCCGCTCACGGAAATCAGCCGCTCGAAGAGCGTCTGCTCGAGCGGCGTCGCGAACCCGAAGAGCTGCAGCGCGTCCTCGCGGACATGCGTGTGGATGCGCAGCTCGACGCGGCCGCCCAGCTCGCCGATCGCGTACATCGTCGACAGCGGCACGATGCACGTCGTAGCCCACGCCGCCGACGTCGACGATCAGCCGCTGCAGGTGCTTCTCGAGAAGCGTGCCGGTGAGGTGCGCGATCACGGGGCCTGCCGCCTGTCGAACGCGCTCAGTCTTCACGTGCCGCCAGCTGCTGCAGGTGCCGCGGCACGCGCGCGGAGGCGCCCGCGGCCAGCGCCGCCGGCCCGTGGCATGGGCATGACAGATGGCCACGGCCAGCGCGTCGGCCGCGTCGTGCGGCGACGGCGCGGTCGTCCAGGCCGAGCAGCAGCTTGACCATCTGCTGCACCTGGTGCTTTTCGGCGCGCCCGTGGCCGACCACGGACGCTTTGATTTCGGCGGGCGTGTATTCGACGATCGGCAGGCCCGCCTGACGCGGCCAGCACGGCGACGCCGCGCGCGTGCCCGAGCACCAGCGCGCTCTTCACGTTCTTCGCGTGAAACAGGTTCTCAATCGCGACGCAGTCGGGACGGTGCGCGCGATCAGCGCGCGCAGGCCCTCGTGGATGTCCCGCAGGCGATCGGGAAGCGGCGTCGCCGGCGGCGCGGCGCAATCGCGCCGCACGCCACGAGGCGGTGGCGGCGGCCGTCCGTGTCGATACAGCCGTAGCCCGTGCGGACGGAGCCGGGATCGATCCCGAAGACTCTCACGCCAGCGAGGCCTCGATTTCCTTCTCGTCGACGTCGAAGTTGGACCAGACGTTCTTGGTGTCGTCGTGCTCCTCGAGCGCATCCATCAGCTTCAGCATCTGCTGCGCGGCCTTGCCCTCGAGCTTGACGTAGTCGCTGCGGCAGCATCGCGATTTCGGCCGTGGCCGGCTCGATGCCCATCGCCTTCACCGCTTCCAGCGACGGCGGGATGCGCGTCGGGCGCGGAGACGATCTCCCAGGCGCTGCCGTCGTCCTTCATGTCGTCGGCGCCAGCGTCGAGCACCGCGTTCCATCAGGGCTTCTTCGCTGGCCTTGCTCTTGTCGACGATGATGACGCCCTTCTTGTGGAACATGCGGGCGACGCGTGTTCGGCTCGCCCAGCTTGCCGCCCCACTTGCGTGAACATGTGGCGCAACTCGCCGACCGTCCGGTTCTTGTTGTCGGTCAGCGCTTCGATGAGGACCGCGACGCCGCCGGGCCCGTAGCCCTCGTACATGACTTCGTCGTAGACGACGCCCTCTTCCTCGCCCGTGCCGCGGCGGATGGCCCGCTTGATGTTGTCGGCGGGCATGTTGACCTGCTTGGCTTCCGCGATGATCGTGCGGAGCCGCGGGTTCATGTCCGGGTCGCCGCCGCCGTTACGCGCCGCGACCGTCAATTCCTTGATGATGCGCGTGAAGATCTTGCCGCGCTTGGCGTCGGCCGCGCCCTTCTTGTGCTTGATGGTGTGCCACTTGGAATGGCCTGACATGGCTCGACCCTTTCGCTATAAACCCGCTGCCCGGACCGTCGATTCTACCATGCGGGTCGCAGGACAGGACCCGCCCCCGGGGGCGGCTGGCCGGCCGGGATCAACGGCGCGAGGCCAGGATGAGCCAGACGTCCGCGTCGGGATGCCACGCGCCGCCCCGGTAATCGCCCTGGACGGCCTCGAATCGAAAAACCCGCGCGCGCCACCCGGGCGAGCATCGTCTTCATCGGGAGTGTCCGGAACGTCAGCGAGAACGTGTGCCGGCGCGCGCGGCCGCCGGTGCGCGTGATGAACTCCTCATCGAAGATCGTCAACCCGCGGCGGCGGTCCTGCCGGACGGATTCCACCAGCGTGATCGCGGATCGTCCCAGCCGGCCGCGCAAGCGGACCGTTTCCGGTAGGCCTGCCAGGCCGGCAGGTCGGGCACCGAGATCGATCCCGATGGTGCCGCGCGCCTTCAGGACGCGCGCCGCCTCGCACCAATGCGGCCTCGAGATCGGCGTCGGACGTCAGCGACTGCAGGACGCCGTAGGGCGCCAGCACCCGCGAGAACGCCCGATCGCGAAAGGGCAGGGCTGCGGATGTCGCCGCAGCACCAGCCCCGGTCTCGCGGTCCGCGCCAGCCGGCCGGCACGCGGCTGGCCGCGCGCGCCAGCATGCGTCGGATCGATCGACACCCGTCACATCGGCGCCCGCCCGCGCCAGCGGCATCAGGATACGGCCGGTGCCGCAGCCCGAGTTCGAGCGCGCGGCCGCCCTGATCGCGCGACGAACTCCGCCAGAACGCCACGTCACGCCGGCCGATCGTGCGCGCGTTCTCCCAGTCGTAGAACGGCGCATACGAGATCCCAGCCGGACGGCGCCAGTTCGCCAAGCTACTCTTGATCCACGTGGCGATGTCGTTGATGACGTCGAGCGAGCACGTGGCCGGGAACGAGGTACTCGGCGGGCAGGCTCCGGCCGGCGCCCGGGCATGAACAGGTGGTTGAGCGCCGGGTACAGCCTGGAACTGCGCCGTGGGAATCCCGGACAGCGCCGCCTGCCAGCGCACGAAGTCGGAGGTGGTCACCTGGTAGTCGCGCTCGCCCTGCAGCACCAGGATGCGCTGCGGCAGCCGGGCCGCGTGCCGCCGGCGGATTGTAGTCGCGCAGATCGAGCCAGTAGGATGCCGGCGCGCCGGAAATGCCGCTGCCGGACGCGGCGTCGGCCGGCGTGAGCGCCTGCGCGACCTCCGCGATCGTCTTCTTCGCGCCGTCGATCGCCTGCTGCTCGGCTTCCGTGATCTTGCCGTCCGCCTCCGCCAGGTACGTCGATACTGATCGAGGATCGACTGATCGAGCGAGCGGACGGCGCCGGCCATCACGATGATCCCGGCGATCTCGGGATCGGCTTCCGCGATGCGCGGCGCGATCATGCCGCCCAGACTGTGGCCGAGCACGTAGATGCGGCTCGGATCGATGCCGAGGGATCGGCGCGCAGCAGCGCGACCGCCGCGACCGCGTCGTCAATCGGTCTCCTCCTTCACGGTGAACTGCTTGAGCGGCGCGATCTTGGCACCGTAGACCTTGGTGCGCTTGTCATAGCGGAGCACGGCCACGCCGCGCGAGGCCAGCCCCAGCGCCAGATCCTTGAAGGTCTTGTTGGGGCCGAATGTCTCGTCACGGTCGTTCGGTCCCGATCCGTGAACGAGGACCACCGCGGGAAACCGCCCTGGCCCGGCTGGCATCGTCAGCGTGCCGGGCAGCGCCCACTCGCCGCTGCCCACCGTCACCTCGCGCTCCGTATACGCCCCGGCCACGGCGTAGTCGGGCGGCGCGTACGGCACCTCCGGCGCGGGTGGCCGCATCGACAGGCCCGACAATCTCGCCGGCCGCATTGAAGACGACGGTCATGTCGAGCTTGCCCCGTTCGAACTCGCACGGGAATCAGCACGGCCGTGTAGCCGCCGCGCGGCTGTTCCTGCGCCGGCGTCCGCCGGACGAAGGCGCCGACTTGCGACGCCGTGGTGTCCCATCCTCTGCGGAAATCCTCTTCCGGCAAGGCCGCCTTCATCGTCGCGTCGAACTGCGCCACGACCTTGGCGAAGTCGCGCGCCACGAGCGCGCCGACGACGGCTTCGGCCGCCGCCACTCTGGAGGGCAACGGCGATGGCGGTGGCGTCTGCTGCTGAGCGAACCCGGGCAGCGCGAACGCGACGAGCGCGGCGAGCACGATGGTCATCACACGATTCTACTTTGGCGAGGCGGTAAGATGGGCTGATGGCCACCGGCTGGTTGTCGCGACTGGCACGCGGGGTGGCCCGCAGCGAAGACGTCATCGGCACCGTCGCCGCGACTGGCGTCATCCTGCTGCCGCTCACCGAAGTCGTGCTGCGCCGGATCTTCCGCACCGGCATTCCTGGCGCCGCCCCCTTCACGTCGTACCTCACGCTGATCGTCGGCATGGTCGGCGCGTCAATCGCGGCTCGCGAAGGCCGGCTGCTGACGATCGCGACCGGCACGATGCTGCCGGACGGCCGCGCCAGGCGCCTGGCCGCCGTGGCCGTCGGGTTCGCCACCACGTTCGTCACGGCGCTGCTCTTCGCCGGCGCCAGTCAGTTGCTGGACGTCCACCGGGCGGCGGGCAAGGAGATCGCACTCGGCGTGCCGGTCTGGCTGGCCGACGTCGCGTTCCTCGTCGCGTTCGCGCTGATCGCCGCGCGCACGGCGTGGAAGGCGTCGGATGGCGGCGTCGGCCGCGCGGTCGCGGCCATGGGTTTCGTGGCGGGGAGTTGGATTGCGGCGCCCGCGCATGCCGACCTGATGATGGGCACGTCGCCCTGGCTCTGGGTCGGGCTGTTCATGGGCGCCGCCGTGCTCGGCATGCCGATCTTCGCGCTGTTCGGCGGCCTCGCGGCGGTGCTGTTCCTCGTGCAGGGCGACGTTCCCGCGCTCGTCGTCATCGGCGGCTTCGACCAGCTCGCGTCCGCCAATCTGCCGGCCATCATCTTGTTCGCCCTGGCCGGGTGCCTCCTGGCCGAAGGCCGCGCGCCCGACCGCCTCCTGCGGTTCTTCCGCGCCTGGGTCGGCTGGATGCCGGGCGGCACCGCGGTGGTCACGGTGATGTTGTGCGCGTTCTTCACGCTGCTCACCGGCGGATCGGGCATCACGATTCTCGCGGTCGGCGGGGTGCTGCTGCCGACGCTGCTGGCCGACGGCTACCGCGAGCGGTTCTCGCACGGCCTGCTCGTGTCCGCCGGATCGCTCGGCATTCTGTTTCCGCCGTCGCTGCCGCTGATTCTCTACGGCATCGTGGCCGGCGTGGCCATCCGCAATCTGTTCATCGGCGGCCTGCTCCCCGGCGTGCTGATGGTCACCGCACTGGCGGCGCTGGCCGTGCGAGAGGGGCTGATCGTGCGCGGCGCACGGCAGCGATTCCTGTGGCGCGAGGCGTTCGCCGCCACGTGGGACGCGAAGTGGGAAATCCTCGTGCCGTTCGTCATCGTCGGCTCGCTGCTCGGCGGTGCGACGACGGTGCAGTCGTCGGCCTTGGCGGCGCTGTTCGCCCTGTGCGCGCAGTTGTTCGTCCACCGCGACGTGAAGGACTGGCAGGCCCTGCGGCGCGTCACCAGCACGTCCATCTCGCTCGTCGGCGGCATCCTGATCATCCTGGCCGTGGCGGTCGGATTCACGAACTACCTCACCGACGCGGCCGTGCCCGAGCGCATCGTCGAATGGACCACGGTCAACGTCCATTCGAAGTGGCTCTTTCTGCTGGGCCTCAACGGATTTCTCATCATCGTCGGCGGCATGATGGACATCTTCTCGACCATCATCGTCGTCGTGCCGCTCGTTATTCCGATCGCGATGCATTTCGGGGTGCATCCCGTGCACCTCGGTATCATCTTCGTGGCCAATGCCGAACTGGGCTACCTGACGCCGCCGGTCGGCGAAAACCTCTTTGTCGCCTCGCAGCGATTCAACAAGCCGCTGCTGTACCTGGCTCGCGCGGCCCTGCCGATGTACATCGTCATTCTGATCGGCACGCTGCTCATCACCTATGTGCCGTGGCTCACCTTGGGCCCGCTGGAGTACCTGCGATAAACCGCCGGAGACGCGCGCCCCCGGAGCGGGTGTAAAGTGTGGCCGACGGGAAGGAACGGGAGATCATGCCGAAAGCGCCCAAGCGAACATCAGCCGCCGCCTCGAAGAAGAAGAAGAAGAAGTGAAGAAGGCTAGGGGACGCGTGTGGACGGGCACCGGCCTGTGCGGCGAAGCGCAGGGCGACGGTGTGCCGTGCAAGGGCGTCGACGGCGAATGCGAAACCTGCGGAAAGGCGATCCCGCAACCGCCAGGACGCGCCTGACGACCTATCGCGGTTTGTGGTGCGTACACCCACCGGTAGTAGTCCGCCCGCTTCAGTCTGCCGGCGGCGGGCTCGTCGAGACACACCTTCACGACGGGGTGCATTTGTAACGCGGACGCCGGCGTGATCGCCGCGACCGGCCCTTCGACCGCGTCGGCCACGGCACGGGCTTTCGCCTCGCCGAACGCCAGCAGGACGATCTGTTTCGCCTCCATGATGGTGCCGATGCCCATGGTGATCACGTGGCGCGGCACCTGGGCCTCGCTGCCGAAGAAGCGCGCGTTGTCCCGGCGCGTCCGTTGCGTGAGCGTCTTGATCCGGGTGCGCGACGCGAGCGAGGACGTGGGCTCGTTGAAGCCGATGTGCCCGTCGGTGCCGATGCCCAGCACCTGCACATCGATCCCGCCGGCGGCCTTGATCTCTTTCTCGTAGGCGGCGCAGAACCTGGGGATGTCCTTCGTCTGCCCGTCTGGCACGTGGACGTTCTTCTTCGCGATGTTCACGTGCCGGAAGAGATTCGCCCACATGACGCTGTGGAACGACTGCGGGTGGTCGGGCGACAGACCCACGTACTCGTCGAGGTTGAACGTCGTGACTTTGCGCCAGTCGAGCTTCATCGCGATCAGCTCGCGATAGAGCACGAGCGGCGTGCTGCCCGTGGCCAGGCCGAGCACGGCCTTGGGTTTCTCGCGCAGCACGCCGGCGACGATGCGCGCCGCAATGCGGCTCGCGTCTTCGGGCGTCGGTTGAATAATGATTTCCATCAGGCCTGCTCCACTCCCTCACGCGCGCGTGTCTGATCCTGCCGACGGTCCGGCCGCCAGCAGGCGCCGCCCCACATCCAGCAACGCCTGCGCGGACGCGCGATCCGGACCGTCTCCGACGATGCGCACCACGCCCGATTCCGTCTTCGATCCTCGAATCCAGACGAACCCTTCGGCGCCCGGGCGGAAGACGCGCGCCTTCCACCCGTAGCCCGAGGCGGCCGGCCGATCGGCGCCGACGTGCTGCGTATAGGAATACACGATGTCGAAGCGCGCCCACGCGCGGGCCAGTTGAGAGGCGAACGCACGCGGGAACCCGCGGTCGAGTTGCGCGGCGGTCACCGCCCACTCGCCGGCGGTGTCGGTGCGGGCCGTGAACGAGCGCTGGTGCGGCAGCGCGGCAATCAGGCCGGCGAGGCCGGGGTCCAGCGCGCGGCCGGGCGCGAGCCGTTCGGCCGCGATGGCGCGCAATTCGGCGTCGGCGGCGGCGAGCAACGCGCCCGCGCCCACCAGCGCGCCGTCGCGGCACGTGGTCCCCGCGAACACCGTGCCGCCATTCGGCCCCTCCACGCCCACGACCGCCCGGCGGCCGCGCAGTTCGAGGTCGCGCATGGCGGTCACGACGTTGATCTCGCCCGTCTCCACCTCGACGACCTCGGCGCCGAACGCGGCGGCGATCTGCTTCACGCGGCAGGACGTGGCGTCCGAGGCCACCACCGCGGCCGGACGCGGGTCGCCGCTCCGCTGGTGCAGCGCCAGCGCAATCGCAGCATTGATGGCCGCCGCGGCCTGCGGCGACGGAATGTGCTTCGCACCGGTCGCGTCGACGTACGTCAGGTTGCCGCGGTCGGCGTCGTAGTCGAAGGCCAGTCCGAACAGCGCGCCCTCGCGTCGCACGCGATCGGCGAGCGGGTCGAGCACGTGCGTGCCGTCCGCGCGGGGATGTTCCGCGTCGATTTCATGGGCGGGCCGGCCTTCCTCGCCGTTGATGACGACCGGATCGACGCCGAGCGCCCGGAAGATGCGATCGGCGATGCCACACGCGGCGCCGCCGTTCGGATCGAGCACCACGCGCGCGCCGCCCGTGCGCCCGCGGTACGCGCCGGCGATGAAGTCAATGTAGGCGTCGAGCGCGCGATCGCGCGCCGCCGGATCCGTCTCGAGGCCGTGCGGCGCCGGCTCGGCGACCGGCCGGAACGCCCCGGCCGCGCGAATCAGGCTGCCCATCTCGGCCGCGGAGAGCAGCGCGCCCGGCGGCGCCGGATCGACCGCGACCGTCGCGACGCCGGTGGCGTACTTCCAACCGTTGTCGTCGAGCGGATTGTGCGACGCGGTGATCATGACGCCGCCGTGCGCGCCGAACAACCGCACCGAATGCTGCCAGGCGGGTGTCGAGATCACACCGAGGTTGATGAGGTCGAGGCTGACGCCCAGATCCCGGCACGCGCTGATCAGCCCCTGCGCCTGGGCCCGCGCCAGCGCGGGTCCCGTGGGCCTGGGATCGCGCGCGAGTATCAGGCGCGCGGACGAGGCGGGATTGGCCTGAAGGCGCGAGAGGGCGTAGCAGTACGCGTGCCTGAAGGCGAACGTCTCGTCGTCGCTGTTGACCCGCGAATCAAGGCCGATCCGCGCCCTGACGCCCGAATAGGATTGCAGCCAACGGGTCGCGGCCATCAGCCGCCCGCCTTCTTCGCCTTCCACGCCGCCAGCACGTCCGCTTCGCGCGCGGCCGCCATGCCGGCGATCTTGCCATCGGCCAGGGCCTGCTGCTCGGCGGCGGGCCGGGTCTTGTGCCAGTCGAGCGTGGCCTTCGCGGTGTCCGCGAGCGTGCGGTACGTGAGGCCTTTGCCGACGGCTTTCGCGACGCTGCGCTGCGCGAAGCCGGGCTGGCCCTGCGGCGGCACCCACACCGGCATGTCGCGCCAGGCCTGGACCTTGTTGGCGCGCAGGAAGTCCGCCGGCGCCCAGGTGAACTGCGCGCCCGAGGTCGTGACGGCCTTGATGCCGTAGAGCATTTCCGCGATCGAGAGCGGCGTGGCCGGGCCGGTCGCGTTGAAGACGCCGGTGGCGCGGGCTTCGATCATCCGGATCGTCCACTCGGCCAGATCGCGCGCATCGATGAACTGCACGGGATCGGCCGGATCGCCGGGCGCGAGCACGTCGCCGCCGCGATCGATGCGCACCGGCCAGTAGGTGAACCGATCGGAGGGATCGAGCGGACCGACGATCAGGCCGGGCCTGATGATGAGGGCCATGCCCGGATAGGTCTTTTCCACTTCCTGTTCGGCAAACGCCTTGAGCGCGCCGTAGTAGCGCGTGCGATTTGCCGGCGTCAGGTCGTACGGATCGACGCCGTCCGGCATCGGCAGCAGCGTGTCGGTCTCGTCCTTCCAGGCGGCGCTGTTGTCGGCGTACACCGAGATCGTGGAAATGAAGACGTATTGCTTCACGCGGCCCTTGAGGTGCTGGCCGACGTTGCGCACCCAGCCGGGGAACGTCGTCGGAATGTCGAGGACCGCGTCGAACGACTTGCCGGCGAGCGCGCTCACGTCCGTGTTGAGGTCGCCGATCAGCTGATCGACCTTGCCTTTGAACAGGTCCGGGCGCGTGCGGTTGCGGTTGAGCAGCGTGACCTTGTGACCGCGCGCGAGCGCGTAGTTGACCTGCTGCGGGCCGGTGAAGCCGGTGCCGCCGATGATCAGGAGGTTGAGCGACGTTGGCGCCTTGCCGACGGCGGGCGCTTGCAGGCTCGCGAGCGGATTGGCCGGCGGCGTCTGGCCGGCGGGCGGCGCGCCAGCGGGCGTCGCGCCAGCGGGCGTCGCGCCGGCGACGGCGTGCGGCGGGCCGGTCATCCCCAGCGCACCGGCGGCGCCGAGCACGGAGGACGTCTTCAGAAAATCGCGGCGGCTGGATGACATGCGGGCGCTCCTTCGCTTCGCGCGGGGTTTACCGCGAAGCAGGCACTTCCCCGCCCCGCGTGTCGCGGCGCGACGTCGGCCGCGCGCGCCGCCTAAGTATATGGATGGCGCAGCGGGCGCGCGAATCACGCGCGCGCCGCGCGGCGCGGTGTGACCTGGCTGGCCCAGCATCCTCTGGGGGCATTCCCCGCCGGGCTGCTCGGTCACTGAACCACAGCGCCTGGTTCAGTGACCGAGCGCCCGATTTGGGAACCACCCGGTCGTCGGGTGGTCAGGGCGAATCGGCCGTCCTCTGGGCTCTCAGGCACGAACGTTGCTTGTGCTGTCACCCATGCGTCCAGATCCCAAGAAGGAATGGCAGAAACTGCGACGTCAAGCCCTCCCGCGCCGCCACGAACCGCGCGGGCTCTCGGACCCGCGGCCAATACCCTGGAAAGACCGGCCGCCCAATCCCTTCCGCGATCCGTTCCGGCCCGGCCAGCGCCGGCCGACCCCACCCGGCGCGCGGGCGAAGAGAATGCGGGCCGAACCGTATCCGCTCGAGTTCGGCCCCCTCGACGTGCTGGACGTCCGCGCCAGATTCCACGCGACCCAGGAGGAATTCGCCCGGATGATCGGCATCAGCGTCGACACGCTTCGCAATTGGGAGCAGGGCAAACGCCGGCCGCAGGGTCCGGCCCGCGCCCTGCTGCGCGTCGCGGCGGCCAACCCGAACGTGGTCGCGGAGACGCTTCTACGGTTTCGGCGCGCCTGGTGGATGTCGTGGTAACCGACGGAAGGTCAGTAGCGCGTGCCGCGGACGATGACGCCCGTCAGCGCGGCACGGCCCGACGGAAGCACCCTCAGCACCGCAAACACGCCGGGATCGGCCCCCGGCGGGATGGCGCCGACTTCGGCCCCTGCGCCGGCGCCGGCATTCCGCGGCGCGGGCGCGTCGAGAGGCCGCGCGTTCGATTCGATCTCGCTCGGCACGCCAATCCAGCCGATCGAAAAGTCCAGCCACAGATAGCCATCCTCGCGGACGCGCGTGACGGTACCGGCCAGATTGATCGCGCCGTCGACGGCCACGTCGCTCACGGTGACCGGCCGCATCTCGGCCGGGCCTCCAGCGAACACGGGCTGACCGGCCGCCAGTTGCAGATAGAACTCGCGGCCTCGCAGCCGTCCTGGCATTCGCGCGCGCGTCGCCGCCGGTGACCCACCAGCCGCCGATGCGCCGCACGGATTCGAACGCCTCGGTGACCGGCGGAGTGGTGTGCGGCACATCGAGCACAATCCGCGCCACGGGCAGGCGGACCAGCACCACGCCCACCTGCACCGGTTGACGGAACAGGGCGGCCGGCACGCAGATCTCGGTCCCGTGCGTCACCGGCCACGATCGATACAGCGCGTGCGCGCCCGTCACGGCGACGGCGACGAGGCCCGCGGCCAGGATCCCGCGCGCGCCGGTCATGACGCCACCTCGCCTTTCGTCGCACGCGCCCACAGCCGGCCCAGCCACCACAGCACGACCGCCGATGCGAGCAGCATGAGACCCGAGACCACCAGGCTCTGAGCATCCACGACGCGCACGATCACGAACACGAGGACGCACAACAGGCCGAGCGCGAACGGCGCGAGGTCCCGCGTGCGCGCGGCTTCGCGCACCGCGCCGGCGCCCATCAGAATCATCGCGGCGCTGAACGCCCACGTCCACAGCCACTGCTGCCACCAGCTGGCGCGCAACGAACCCGGCAGCGCCAGCCACGCGATCACCCAGCACACCGCCAGCGCGGCCACCGCCACCGTTCGCGACCGCCACACACCACTGGCCGCGGCGTTCGCGGCGATTCCGAGCGCCAGCGCCGCCAGCAGCGCGAGGCCCGGCCAGACGGATCCCGCCGTGACGTGCCAGTCGCTCATGGCCGCGTGCGATCCGCTCGGCAGCAGCAGGACCATGCCGAGCATGGTCACGAACAGCGCCGGCGTGGTGCGCGCAAACGCGGGCCGCCGCCCCACCGGCGCGCGCGCGAGCGAATCGAGCCAGCACCCGGCCAGCACGACCGCGACGCCCGGCGCGGTCGGTTGATCGGCCCAGATGCTCAACGTGATGAAGAAGACCCAGAAGCCGAACGCGAATGTCACACCCGACGCGACCCATCGATTCGGCGCGCGCTCGACCGCCAGCGCCAGCATCGGCCAGATCGCGAGGAACCACCACGCGCCGGCGCCCGAGTCGCCGGCCATCAACACCCACCACAACGTCGCCAGCGTGGCCACCGCGGCCGTCAACGCCGACGGCGTCAGCACTGCGGTGGCCGCGAGCACGACGGCCCACAGCAGCGTCGTGTTCGTGCGTTGCGGATCGATGTGGACGAGATCTTCCGTGACGAACAGCACGCCGCCGGCGAAGAGCGCCGCCAGCAGCGCGAACCGTTCGGCGCGCACGTCGCGGCCGGCGCGCGCGGCCATCGCGGACGCGGCGTACAACCCCAGCATCGGCCCGGCCGACAGCAGGATCTTCACGATGTCCGGAATCGAGGTCCAGTTCCACGCGACGAGAACGATCGCGCCAATGCCGGCCGCCAGAACGGCGAGCCACGTGAGCGCGGAAGAGGCCTGGTCGGCCGCGCTGGCCGGTGCGGCGTAGCGGGCCAGAATGGCGCGGCGCTGATCGGCGGTAATCAGCCCATCACGCTCCCACGCATCGGACTCGGTCGGGAGCCAGTCCGGAAGTCGCATCGATGTTCATTATGCGCCGCGCGGACTTTTCGCGTCACTCGTCCAGCCGCCGCGTGTTCGTCTCCGACATCGGCCACATGATCGCCAGGCCGATGACGCCATAGATCATGACGTAGTACGCCGGCCAGAGCTGGTGGCCCAGCGTGTCGATGATCCATGAAGAGACGAACGGCGCCGCGCCCCCGGCCAGCGCCAGCGTCAGGCTGTAGGCCACGCTCATCGACGTCACGCGCGTGCGCAACGGGAAGATCTCGACGACCATCGCGCCCTGCATGCCCAGCGCCATGCCGATCGGCACGGCGACCAGCACCTGTCCGATGATGAAGTCGACAGACGTGCCATTCAGCATCATGCTCAGCGCCGGGTAGATCATGGCCATCATGACGGCGGTCAGCACGAGCATCTGCCGCCGCCGGCCGACCTTGTCCGACAACCAGCCGCCCAGGGGCTTCGCCAGCAGCACGACGAACAGCGTGACGGTGTTCGCCAGCTGGAATTCGGATCCATGCGTCCCGGCCAGGGCCTTGCGCCGCTCTACCGCAAAGGCGAAGGTCAGGTAGTACGCGGCGTTGGTCATCGCGACAATGCCGAACGTCTGGACGATGGGCCGCCAATCCGCGAAGAGCGACGGCCATACCGGCGGGCGTGCGGCGGCCGCCGTCACGCCCTCCGCGGTCTCACTGATGCCGCGGCGCAGCAGATAGCCGAGCACCAGGAACAGGACGCTGCCGACGAACGGGATGCGCCAGCCCCAGGCCGCCACTTGATCGGGCGGCAACTGCGAGTTCACCAGCCACGCCGCGGCCGACCCCAGGATGAATCCGATGGTCGTGCCGGCCGCCGTCGAACTGCTGACGAGGCCGCGCATGAGCGGCGACGACCCCTCGGTCGTGTACACCATCGACCCGGTGAATTCGCCGCCGAGTGAGAACCCCTGCACGAGCCGCATCAGCACCAGCAGGACCGGCGCCGCGACGCCGATCTGCGCGTACGTCGGCAGCAAGCCCATCAACAGGGTGGCCACGCCCATCAGCGAAATCGAGAGCGTCAGGAGCGCGCGGCGGCCGATGCGGTCCCCCACCATGCCCAGCACGATGCTGCCGACCGGCCGGGCGAAGAACCCGATCGCGAACGCGGCAAACGCAAACAGCTGTTGCGCGGCGGGGCTCGACTGCGGAAAGAACTGCTGGCCGATCGTGGCCGAAAAGTACCCGAAGACCGCGAAGTCGAACCACTCGAGCACGTTGCCGATGAGGCCCGCGAGCGCGGTCCTCAGCGCCGACTGCTGGTGAACGTTACTGCCTGCCATCGCACCTCCGGGATCGGACGAGGCATTCTACCCTCGGGCGCCGGCCCGCGGATGGCGGCATCGCTCCCGCCATAAGATAGACGGTTGAGGGTATTGAACATGGCAACTGCGACGGACGGCCTGACACCACCGCTGGTCTGGAAGTACTTCTCGGAAATTTCGGCCATCCCGCGCGGATCGAAGAACGAAGCCGCGATCGCGAAATACGTCATGCAGACGGCGAAGCGCCTCGGGCTCGCCGCCAAGCAGGACAAGGCCGGCAGCGTGCTGGTGCGAAAGCCGGCCTCGCCCGGGCGCGAACACGCGCCCAGCGTGTGCCTCCAGGGCCACCTCGACATGGTGTGCGAAAAGACGCCGGATACGAAACACGACTTCCTGAAGGACCCGCTCGACCTCAAGCTCGTCGACGGCTTCCTGATGGCGAACGGCACGACGCTCGGCGCGGACAATGGCATCGCGGTGGCCGCGAACCTCGCGATCATGGAAGACAAGAGCCTCACGCACGGACCGCTCGAGTTCCTGTTCACCGTGGACGAGGAGACCGGCCTCACCGGCGCGAGCCACCTCGAACCCGGCTTCGTCTCCAGCCATATCCTGCTCAACCTCGACTCCGAGGAAGAGGGCGAACTCTACGTCGGCTGCGCCGGCGGCCGCGACACGAACGCGCACTGGCCCGCGACATTCGAGGCCGCGCCGAAAGGCGCGGCGGCCTGGTCGATCACCATCGCGGGCCTGCGCGGCGGCCACTCCGGCCTCGAGATCGACAAGAACCGCGGCAACGCCCTCAAGATTCTCACGCGCCTGCTGCTCGTCGCGGCCGAGTATGGCGCCCGCGTCTCGACGATGCACGGCGGCAACAAGCGCAACGCGATTCCGCGCGATGCCGAAGCCATCGTGTGCCTGCCGGCCGCGAAGGCGGCCGGCATGAAGGCCGCCGTCGACGCGCTCGCGGCAGACATCGCGGCGGAAATGGCGTCGGTCGAACCGGGCTTCACAGCCGCCGTGACCCCGCTGAAGACCGCGCGCGGCGTGAAGGTGCTTCCGCGCGGCGCGCAAACGAAGATCCTGCGAACGCTCGCCGCCTTGCCGCACGGCGTGATGAAGATGAGTTCGGACATTCCCGGCCTCGTCGAGACCTCCACCAACGTCGCGGTGCTCACGACCGACAAGAAGGGCGTGTCGCTCGCCACGAGCCAGCGCAGTTCCGTCGCGTCAGAGATCAGGGAAATCGCACAGACCGTCAGCGCCATCCTCGAGCTCGGCGGCGCCGACGTGCACGCCTCCGACGGATACCCGGGCTGGAAGCCGAACCTTGCGTCGCCCATCCTGAAGGTCGCGCAGGAGACCTACCGGAAGATGTTCGGCCAGGACCCGGCGGTCAAGGCGGTGCATGCGGGCCTCGAGTGCGGCATCATCGGCGAGAAATACCCCGGCATGGACATGGTCTCGTTCGGCCCGACCATGACGGGCGTCCATTCGCCGGACGAGAGGCTGGATGTCGCCAGCGTGCCGAAGTTCTACGATTTCCTGCTGGGCATTCTCGATCGCGTGAAGTAGACCCGGCGGCGCGCCGCGGCTCCGGGGGTATGATCAGCTTCTCCCCCTGGAGGACGCCACATGAGTGAGATCAGTACGCGCGGCTATGCGCGGCCCGAAGTCCTTGTTTCCACGGACTGGGTCACCAGCCATATCGCCGATCCCGACATTCGCATCGTCGAATCCAACGAGGACATGCTGCTCTACCCGTCCGGCCACATCCCCGGCGCCGTGCAGGTGGACTGGACCGCGGACCTGAACGATCAAGTCAAGCGCGACTACATCGGGCGGGCGGCCTTCGAGGCGCTCATGTCCCGCATCGGCGCCACCCCGAAGACGACGATCATCTTCTACGGCGACAAGAGCAACTGGTGGGCGTGCTATGCCTTCTGGGTGTTTCAGCTGTTCGGCCACACCCGCGCGTGCGTGATGGACGGCGGCCGCCTCAAGTGGACGAACGAGCGCCGGCCGCTGACGCGCGAGGTGCCGACGTTCTCTCCCACGAAATACCGCGCCGCGCCGCGGCGCGATGCGCCGATTCGCGCGTTCCAGAAGCAGGTGCTCGCGCACGTGAAGGCGAAGGGCCAGCTCGTGGACGTCCGCAGCCCCGAGGAATACGCGGGCACGCGCCTCCACATGCCGGACTACCCGAACGAGGGCGCGCTGCGCGGCGGCCACATCCCCGGCGCGAAGAGCATTCCATGGGCGCGGGCCATCCATCCCGAAGACGGCACGTTCAAGGACGCCGCGCAGCTCATCGAGCTGTACGGCAAGACGAACAAGCTCGACAAGAAGAAGCCGACGATCGCGTACTGCCGCATTGGCGAGCGCAGCAGTCACACGTGGTTCGCGCTGAAGTACCTGCTGGGGTTCAAGAACGTCAGGAACTACGACGGATCCTGGACGGAATGGGGCAACACGGTCGGCGTGCCGATTGAGAAGTGACGCGTGCCGACATCCCTCCAGGCCGTCCTCGACACCTTCGCCCTGTTCGCCGATCCGGCGGATCGAACGAACCTGTTGCTGGGCTACGCCGATCAGTTCACGGAAGTGCCGCCTGATGTCGCCACCCGGCCGTTCGGCCAGGAGCACCTCGTGCCGTACTGCGAGTCGGAAGCGTACGTCTGGGCGATGAAACAACCGGGCGGGACGCTGAAGCTGTACTTCGCGGTCGAGAATCCGTCGGGCGTGTCGGCCAAAGCGCTCGCCGCGATTCTCGATCGATCGCTGTCCGGCCTCACGCCGGGAGAGATCGCGGCCATTCCATCCGATCTCGTCGAGCAACTCTTCCGGCAGAACATCTCCATGGGCAAGGGCATGGGCCTGAAGTCGATGGTCGAAGCGGTGCGTTCGCTCGCGAAACACGCGCGGGGATGACTCGCAAGCGAAGACGACAAAGCCCGAACGGACGAGCGCCGGCGCGCATCCGGCCCGCTCGCCGGCCTTCGCCGGGCTCGCGCTCGCGCTTGTGGCGCTCACGCTCGTCGTGTACGCCGGCGTGTGGTCGTTTCACTTCGTGCAGTTCGACGACCCGCAGTACGTCACCGCGAACCCGAATATCGCGAACGGCCTCACGGAGGCCGGCATCCGGTGGGCGTTCACGACCGGCTACGCCATGAACTGGCATCCCGTGACCTGGCTCTCGCACATGCTGGACATCCAGCTGTTCGGGCTGCAGCCGGGTCCGGCGCATCTCGTCAATCTGCTGCTGCACATCGCCAGCACGCTGCTGCTGTTCTGGTTCCTCGCCACGTCCACCGGCGCGCTCGGCCGCAGCGCCGTCGTCGCCGCGCTGTTCGCGGCGCATCCGCTGCACGTCGAGTCGGTGGCGTGGGTGTCCGAGCGAAAAGACGTGCTCAGCACGCTGTTCTGGATGCTGACGCTGTGCGCGTATCTGCGCTATGTGAAGCAGCCGGACTGGAGACGGTATGCGGCCGTCGTGGCCTTCACCGCGCTCGGACTCATGGCCAAGCCGATGGTCGTCACGCTGCCCTTCGTGCTGCTGCTGCTCGATTGGTGGCCGCTCGGCCGGCTCTCGCCGGATTCGGCCGCGCCGTGGTCGCAGCGCGTTTGGCCGCTCGTCCGCGAGAAACTGCCGCTCTTCGCGCTCGCGGCCGCGTCGAGCCTCGCCACGATCGTGGCCCAGCGCTCCGGCGGTGCCGTCGTCAGACTTGACGTCATCCCGTTCGGGCTGCGCCTGGAAACCGCGGTCGTCAGCTACGCGACCTACCTCATCAAGATGGTCTGGCCCGTGGATCTCTACATGTACTACCCGCATGCCGTGTCGGTGCCGGGCGGGCAGGTCGCCGCGAGCGCCGTCTTCCTGATCGTCGTCACGGTCGCCGTGGTGGCCGCGAGACGCGTGCGCGCCTATCCCACCGTCGGCTGGCTCTGGTACCTGGGCACGCTCGTGCCCGTGATCGGATTGGTGCAGGTCGGCCGCCAGGCGATGGCAGACCGCTACACGTACGTTCCATTGATCGGCGTGTTCGTGCTGCTGGTGTGGGGCGCCGCCGATCTGATCGCGCGCTGGCCGGTCCGCCGATGGCTGGGTCCGGCCCTGGCCGCGCTCGTGCTGGTGCCGTGCGCGGTCACCGCGCGCGCCCAGGTGCAGTACTGGCGCAACGACTCGACGCTCTGGGCGCACGCGCTGCAAACCGCGACAGGACTCGACGATCGCCGCACCGCCCTCGTCGTCGAGTACCTGCTGGCGGAGAACAACGTCATGCCGCTGCAGACGCTGCTCTTCTCGCAGGCCGGCGGCAGCTCGGCATTCCCGCCCCTCGCGCACCAGTACCTCGGGCAGTTGTTCGGGCGGCACAACCAGATCCCCGACGCGATCGCCGAATACCAGGAGGCCCTTCGCCTCAACCCCGACCTCGCCCAGGTCCACCACGAGCTCGCCCTGCTGCTCGCGGGGCAGGGCCGGGTCGACCAGGCCTTGCCCCACTTCGAAGCGGCTGCCCGCCTGCGACCGGATCTGGCTGACGCCCATCGCAACCTCGCGGTCGCACTGGCCAAGCTCGGCCGCACGGATGAGGCGATGAAGGAGTTGCGGGAAGTGCTGCGGCTGAAGCCCGACGATGCGGACGTCCGCATGGCATTGGACGAATTCACCCGGAAAAGCGGGCGCGGCGGCAGGTAATCGGGCCACCTGAATCGCGGCGATATACCGCACCTGCCTCCAAGGGACACGTGGACGCGGCGAGCCGGTACGCGTAGAATTCCTTGGATCAACGGTCGAGGCTGCTTTCGCGTTTCCAGGAGACCCCAGTGACTACACATGTCCGACGCATCGTGCTCGCAACCTTGCTCGTGTTCGCCTTCGTCGGCTTCGCGGTCATGACCGGCGGCGCCCAGCAGGCGCAGGGCCAGGGCGCGTCAGCGGCCCAGACGCCCACGCCGGCTCCCGCTCCCGCGCAGGCACCGCGCGTCGTGCCGCCGGACATGCAGGCGCTGAACGCGGCCAATGCGCTCACAGACCCGGCCGCCAAGCTCGCGGCCTACGAGAAGATGCGGACGGACTTCCCGGAGAGCACGAACCTGGCCGGCGTCGACTCACAGATCTTGAACACGTTGGTCAACAACTTCCCCGACCGCGTGGCCGACATCACGACCGTCTTCGAACGTCTCATCGCCCGGTTTGCCAGCACCGCGTCCCCGGAAGCCCGCCTGAGCCAGACCTCGGCGCCCGTCACGCTACTCGCTTCGAAGAAACTGCTCCTCGACCGGTCCGAAACGCTGATGAAGGCCGCCCTGGCCGGCCTCGACGCCGAGAAGTACGCGCAGACGCAGCGCGAGACCGCGCAGCGCGCGAATCGTCCGGAGCCCACGGCGGCGGCGATCGAAACGTCGTTCGGGGCCGTGAAGGCACGAGGCCTCGAGACGCTCGCGAGGGTCTACGTGGCCAAGGGCGACGACGCCAAGGCGCTGGCGACGTACCAGGAATGCGTGAAGGCCAGCCCGGCGTTCGGCACCGCCACGACGGCGCTGGTGGACATCTACACGGCGAAGAACGACTACGCGAACGCGGAAGCCGTGATCAAGGACGCCATCAAGGCGGCCAACTCGCCGGCCGTGGCGGTCCGGCCGAAGCAGGCGCTGGCCGATCTCTACATCAAGAAGGGCGATGACGCCGCGGCCGAATCCACGCTGAAGGAGATCGTCAAGGACAACGCCACGCTCGCCACCGCCCTGCTGCCGCTGGCGCGGCTCGAAGCCAAGCGCGGCGACAACGCCTCGGCGCTCGATCACTACATGACCGCCGCGCTCGGCGGCTCGCTCAAGCCGGCCGACGAAACGGCCATGACGTCGCTGTGGGCCAAGGCGCACAACGGCAACGCCGCGGGCCTGGAAGAAGCGCTGGACAAGGCGTACCGCGACAAGTTCCCGAACCCCGTGACACCGGAGAAGTACACGCCGACGCCGGCGCGGACGAACAAGCTGGTGTTGCTCGAGATGTTCACCGGATCCGGCTGCCCGCCCTGCGTGGCCGCCGACCTCGCGCTCGATGCCGCGATGGTCCGCTACGGCAATGACGTGATCTCGCTCGTGTATCACGAGAACATTCCGGCCCCCGACCCGATGGTGGCGGCCTACGGCAACGACCGCCGGCTGTACTACTCGGTCTCAGGCGTGCCGACGTTCGAAATCGACGGCTCGATGGTCGCCAACGCGGCCGGCAGCAACCCGGGCGGCGGCGGGCGGCCCAACACGCCGTCGGTGTACAACAACTACAAGGCGTCGATTGACAAGGCCCTCGAGATGCCGGCGCGCGCGGCGCTCACCGTGAGCGCGGTCGGCGAAGGCGACCAGATCAGCGTCACGGTCAACGTGACGAGCCTGCCGGCCGACGCGAAGGACCTGCGCCTGCACATCGCGCTGGCGGAGAAAGAGCTGAAGTTCACGGGCGAGAACGGCATCCGCTTCCACCCGATGGCCGTGCGCGCGACCGTGGGCGAAAAGGGCGCGGGCATTCCGATCGCGGCGGCCGGGCACGACGAAGGTCACCTTCAGCCTCAGCACCATCAAGGACGAGATCACGAAGACGCTCGCGGCCGAAATGGAGAAGCGGCACAAGGGCGAACCGGCCGGCTCCACGCCGCGCGAGTACGCGGCCGAAGTCCGCGGCCCCTACACCGCCATCGACACCTCCGAACTCGTCGTCGTGGCCTTCCTGCAGGAGGGCGCGTATCGCGCGCCGAAACCAGTGACGCCAGCGGCTCCGGCGGCTCCGGCGCCAGGAGTGGCGGGTGCGGCGGGTGCGGCCGGTGCGGCGCAGGCCACACCGACTGCTACGCCGGCACCGCCGCCGATGCCGAAGGCGGACCCCGCGCTGGCCAATATCCTCAACGCGGCGAAGGCCGACGTGGTGTTCGCGCCCGCGCCGAAGAACAAGGGCGGCGGCAAGTAAGTGCGCCGCCTGATCACCATCGCGCTTCTGGCCGCGGGCGTGGCCTGCGTCCTGCCGCCAGAAGCGCGCGCCCAGGATCCGATCCACTGGACCATCGCGGTCTCGTCCAAAGACCCGATCCTGCCGGGCAAGAAGCTTGAAGCCACGCTGACGGCGAGAATCGACAAGGGCTGGCACCTGTACGCGCTCGAAGAGCCGACGGGAGGTCCGCTGCCCACGGTCATCGCCCTGGCCACACCGAAGCCATTCGCGCTGGCGGGTCCCATCGGTGCGCCGCCCGGCACGCGCGCGTTCGATCCGAATTTCAACCTCGAGACGGAATACTACGAGGAGCAAGTCTCGTTCACGCTGCCGCTGAAGGTTCTGCCCGACACGCCGCTCGGGAGGCACAAGCTTCAAGTGACGGCCAGTTGGACGACCTGCAACGACCGCCTCTGCCTGCCGCCAAGGGACGAGACGGTCTGACGAGTGGAGATCAACGTCGGTACGACGGGTACGACGGGTACGACGGCCGTACGACGGGTACGACAGGTCGACCGGGTACGACGTACGGCGGCTACCGACGCGCGGCGGCAGCCGTGGCTACGTCCAGGCTACGACGGTCGCGGCACCTGCCGCCGCGGTCGTCGTCGACATGGCGGCGTCGTCGCAGGCGTCGACGCTCGGGGCGTACATCGGACTCGCGGCGCTGATGGGCGCGTTGTCGCTGCTCACGCCGTGCGTGTTCCCGATGGTGCCGATCACGGTGTCCTACTTCACGAACCGCGCGGGCAAGAGCCGGCGGGAGTCCGTGACGCAGGCGCTCATCTACGGCCTCGGCATCATCTTCACCTTCACCGGCCTCGGCTTCACGCTGGCGATCGTCTTCGGCGCATCGGGTCTGAACCGGTTCGCGGCCGATCCGTGGCTGAATCTCGCGGTGACCGCGCTCTTCCTGGCGTTCGCGCTGAGCCTCTTCGGCATCTGGGAGATGGCGCTGCCCTCGTCGCTGGTCACGGCCGCGTCGAAAGCCGACTCGGGCAAGGGCCGACTGGTGGGCACGTTGCTGATGGGCCTGGCGTTCACGCTGACGTCCTTCACCTGCACCGCGCCATTCCTCGGCACGCTGCTCGTCGTCGCCGCGCAGGGGGACTGGCAGTGGCCGCTCGCCGGCATGCTGGCGTTCTCCACCGTCTTCGCGCTGCCGTTCGTCATCCTGGCGATCGTCCCGCAGACGCTCGCGTCGCTGCCGCGATCGGGGCCGTGGCTGATGGCCGTGAAAGCCGTCATGGGCATCGTCGAAGTGGCGGCAGCGATGAAGTTCCTGTCGAACGCCGACCTCGTGTGGGGCTGGCACATCTTCACGCGTGAAGTGGTGCTCGGCAGCTGGGTGCTGCTGTCGATCGTGCTGGTGGTGTATCTGGCCGGCCTGGTGAAGCTCGGACCGGTGCCGAAACTGAAGCGCCCTGGATTCGGTCGCATGATCGCCGTCGCCAGCGCGATTGTGCTGGGGGTCTGGTTGAGCCTCGGCATCGCCGGCCGGCGCCTCGGCGAGCTCGAAGCGTTCCTGCCGCCGGCGGATCTCGCGGCGGTGACGCCGACCGGCGAGCTGCCGTGGATCATGAACGACTGGGAGGCGGCGCTCGCGCAGGCGCAACGGACGCAGCAGCCGATCCTGATCGACTTCACCGGCTACACCTGCACGAACTGCCGGTGGATGGAAGCCAACATGTTCCCGAAGCCCGAGGTCGCGCGCGAAATGGCCCGCTACGTGCGCGTGCGCCTGTACACGGACGGCAGGGGCGAGATGTACCAGCGCTTCCAGACAATGGAGCGGGAGATCTTCGGCACGGTCGCGCTGCCCTACTACGCCGCGATGACGCCGGACGGCAAGCCCAAGGTCGGCTTCGGCGGCCTCACGCGCGACCCGAATCTGTTCATCGCGTTCCTGCGCAAGGGACTGGAATAAGTCCGGCGGGCTAAAGCCCGCCGGCGTGCACGTACGACCCGCGGGCTACGTACGACCCTGCGGCGCTACGTACGGCCCGCGTGCTGCAGTAGTCGGCGGGCTTCAGCCCGCCGAGATCTGCGACCAGCGAAGCACCAGATAGAAGACCCACCCCGCTCCCAGCAGCGAATCGATCCGATCGAGCACCCCGCCCATCGGACCGAGCGCCCGGCTGAAGTCCTTGATGTCGTACCGGCGTTTGATGGCCGACGCGGCGAGATCGCCCGTTGATCCGCCGACGGCCAGCAGCATGGCCAGCGGCACCAGCTGTGCGCGGCTGAATTCCGGAAGGCAGAACGCACCCAGCTGGCCAATCAGCACCGCCGCCGCGATCCCGCCGACGTATCCACTCCAGGTCTTCCCGGGGCTGAGACGCGGCCACGGCCGTCCTCTCGGCATCAGGCGGCCGGTCGACGAACCCGAAGATGTCGTTGACGGCCACGACCGAAAACGCCCACGCCACGAAGCGGAAACCGTCGGAGGGCCGCTCCAGGCGGATCCAGAACGCCAACGCCGCGCCGAGTGACGCGGCCAGCGCGATCACGGGCCACGGGCGACTGCCGCGACCGGCCGCCAGCCACACGACGCCTCCGGCCACCATGACGACGAGCGTGGGCGACCCGAAGCACGATCACCGAAATGCGCCCAGAGGGCATGGCGAGGGCGACCGCCGAGAGCGACACGGTCATCGCACGGCGATCGGCGGCGCGTCGTCCGGATCGGAACGCCGGCCAGTTCCCAGGTCTCCATGACGGCCACGGCGCACACGAGCGCAAGGAATGTACCAGGCGCCGGCGTATGCAGGGGATCAAAACCGCCAGCACGACGACGAAACCAGGGCACGAGCCGCGGCAGGAATCCGCGATGACCGCGTCTCTGCGCCAGGAGGCTGAGCGGAATCCCGATGCCCGGCAGCAGCAGCCAGCACAGGAAGACCGAGCGCGCGACGGCCGCGAGTGCGTCCGGGGCCACTAGTCCTTCGGACTCGACTGGAACGATCGGCGTCGGCATTGCGGCCGAGCCGGTACGCCTGGCGCAAGCGGAACGCGAATGCCACGACGGCGCTGGCGCCCAGCACGGACAGGAAGATGTTGGGCAGCCACGCCGCGTACGGCGAGGCCCCGGCGGGCAGCGACGCGACGGTGAGGACCGCGCCGAACGCAATGAACCCGACGAACAGTTCGGCCTTGCCCGCGCCGCTGTAATCGCGGATGCCGAACGTCGCTTCGATCTGGGTGCCCAGATAGGCGTGCAACAGCGCGAGGATGATGACGCCGATGCCGAGCATCGGGTGCGCGTCCGGCATGGCCGCAATGCCGCCAAGAATGAAGATGTCGATCAGCCGGTCGCCGACGTGATCGAACAGTTCGCCCAGTTTCGACACGCGGCCTGACAGCCGCGCCACCAGGCCGTCGAGCGCATCGGTGGCGCCGGAAATGACGACGAACGCCGTCGCGGCCGCGAAATACGCGGGCCGGCCGTCGCGCCAGGAAGAACATCGCGCCGGCGAAGGCCCGGCCAGGATCGAGATGCCTGTCAGCGTATTCGGGCTGACCCCCGCCAGCCGCCGCGCCAGCGGCGTGAAAAGCCAGGTGAAGAACCGGCGCAGGTTCACGACCCGTCACTGTACCCTGAGATCGGGCGGGCTGAAGCCCGCCGCTGTACGGCAATTTTTCGCGCCACCGCGCCGGGCAGAATCTGGTACGCTGAGACGCGCATGACGTGGAGCCGTCGTGGGATCGTTTCGCCGGGTGCCGCTGGGATGGCGGATGGTGTCGCACGACCGCGTGCGCTTTCTGGTCACCGCGTCCGGCACCGGCATCGCCCTGTCGCTCATGCTGTTCCTCGCGGGCACCTACGAGGGCGTCAAGACCGAATCCAACGGCTACATCGCCAGCCGGCCCGGCGGCGCCTGGGTGGCGCAGGGCAAGACGACGAACTTCATGCGGGCGACGTCGTTCATGAACTCCGCCTGGGTCGAGATCCTCAAGGACAGCCCGGCGGTGGACTCGATCGCGCCCGTGCTGCGCCTGGTCATGCAGGTGACGATTCGAGGGAAGGCCTACTCGGCGTTCGTCTGCGGCATCCGGCCTGACCTGAGCGCGACCCGGCCCACCGTGGTCGAAGGCCGGGCGAATCTCGCGGCCGGGGAAATGATCATGGACCGATCGCTCGCGCGCAAGGCGGGCGTCGACGATCGGCGACACGGTCAGCGTGCAGGACAGCACCTTTCGCGTGGTCGGCCTCAGCGTGGGCACGAACGCGGTGCTGACGCAGTTCACCTTCATCAGCCTGGACGAGGCCACGGCACTCCTGCCGGCGGCCGTCCGCTACGTCGTCAGTTTCCTGTTCGTCACGCCCAAGCCCGGAGTCACGATCGATGCGCTCGTCGCGGACCTGCGGGGCCGGCAGGAAGAACTGAACGTGCTGACGTCAGAGGAGTTCGTCGAGAACAACCTGGACGAAATGCGTTCCGGCCTGCTGCCGATCCTGTCCACCGTCGGCGTGTTCGGCGGGATGGTGGGGGCAACCGTGCTGACGCTGCTGCTCTACAGCTCCGTGATTGAGCGGCGCGAGGATTACGCGCTGCTGAAGGCCATCGGCGCCAGCCGCGGGTACCTGCGCTGGCTCGTCCTCGGGCAATGCGTGGCGGCGGTCGCCTGGGGCTTCGTGTTCG
This sequence comes from uncultured Acidobacteriota bacterium, assembly GCA_963751445.1. Lineage (GTDB taxonomy): Bacteria > Acidobacteriota > Vicinamibacteria > Vicinamibacterales > SCN-69-37 > DASUGC01. The sequence goes on from CAVVUL010000011.1 coordinate 1,308,024, forward strand.
GGCTCGCGATTGTCGTGGTCGTCCGGCCGGTACTGGGTCAAGTGGTGCCGGTGTTCGTCTTCACGATTTCCTGGAAGGCCGCTGCGTGGATTGGACTCGCCGCGCTCGGCATGGGCGTGCTGAGCGCGTGGCTTCCACTGAGGACACTCGAGCGCATCTATCCGGCCGAGGTGTTCCGCGCATGACGAATCTCGCCTGCGTCGCGCGCGTGCAGAACCTGTCGAAGACGTTCCAGGACGGCGGCGCCGAGCCCGTGCACGCCGTCCGCGATGTCAGCTTCGATCTGCACGCCGCGGAAGTGACGCTCATTACCGGCTCGAGCGGCAGCGGCAAGACGACGCTGCTGTCGCTGTTGGGGGGCCTGATTCCGCCGACGTCCGGCAACGTGGAACTGCTCGGCCAGCCCCTCCGCGACCTGCCGCAGGCGACGCTGACCCACCTGCGGCTGCGCACGATCGGCTACGTCTTCCAGGCATTTCGATTGATCGACGCGCTGTCGGTGACCGAGAACGTGGAACTGGCGCTGAACATCGCGGGCACGTCGCGTCCCGGGTCGCACGCGCGGGCGGTGCAACTGCTCGAGCAGTTCGGCCTCGGCAGCCGGCTGGGTTTCCGGCCCGCCAAGCTGAGTGCGGGCGAGAAACAGCGCGTCGCGATCGCGCGAGCCCTGGCGAACGATCCGCCGTTGATTCTCGCCGACGAGCCCACGGGGTCTCTCGACTCGCGTTCAGGCCAGCGCGTGATCGAGGCCCTGCGCGACGCCGCCCATCTCCACGACCGCGCGGTGCTCATCGTCAGCCACGACCCGCGGATCCGCGGCTACGCCGATCGGATCTACGAAATGGAAGATGGACGGTTGCGGCAGGTGACGACAGGTAACGACGGGTAACGACAGGTGACGACAGGTAACGACGGGTAGACGACAGGTAACGACGGGTGACGACCCGCGTGCTGCAGTAGTCGGCGGGCTTCAGCCCGCCGAGGCGAAATGGCGCCGGTCAGCGCTTCCGGCCTGAATCGGGGTTAGGCACGGGCGCGTCGAAGACGAACCGGATCCACACGACCTGTCCCGAAAACGTGCTGAGGTCGACGTCCACCCGCGCCCAGCCGCTAGCTGGCGGAACGGATGCGAGTGTTTGCCAGGACCGGCCGTCGGTGCTGACCTGGATTGAGGCCGCTGCTGCCTCGCCGCCAGACCAGGACTGGAACTGCAGCCTGACATCGGTCGCGTCGCGCAGGTCGACCAGACGCGTCACCCAGAGAGACTCGTCTCGGATCGCTGACGCCGTCGGGATCGCGGGAGCGCCGCGGACCGCTGCGGGGGCGAGCTCGCCTACCGCCGCAGCCGGTGTCGGACCGCTGGCCTGCTCGCGGCTCGCCGGCATGGCGCGGCTGGTCTCACCGATGGCCGGAGGCGCCGGTGGAGGTCCGCTGGCGGGTTCCAGGCAGTCCGTGCCGTTCGTCGCCACGCCAGGCGTGTGCCGCAGGCTCACGTTGTCGAGGCGCGTCCAGGTTTCAGGCCCGACGGTCGCCCCGTACACGGACAGCGTCGTGTTTGTCCACGCCTTGGTCGAGAAGCTCCGCATCGTGTAGGTGGAAAGCGCCTGACCCGGCGCAAGCCAGAACGTGCAGGCAGAGAGATCGCTGAAGTCCAGGTCGTGCAGGAGCACCGTCACCCTCTTGCGAACAGCGCTGCTGTTGCCGAGGTCGAACGCCGCGGTGACGATCGCTCCCGGCGAGAGAGCGGCATTGGTCGGCTGCAGGATGACGCCGGCCGGGCCGGGCGCCGCCGGCCGATAGAACTGAAACACGCCGGCGCTCACGTCCGGAACGAGCTGGCCAAACAGGGACCACCCTGTCAGGTCGCTGCCAAAGTCGCCATTGACGATCAGGTTCGCGCCGGACGGGTTGCCCGTCGGCACCGGCGCATTCGGATCGTCGCAGCCGGTTCGATCCGTGGCGCCCGCCGGATCGACCTGCAGCGACACGTTGTCCAGTCGATAGGCGCCGCCATCACTCCCGGTCGTGGCCGCATAGAAGTAGATCGCCGCATTCTTCCACGCCTGAGTCGGGTGGGTGCTCATGCCGAACGTCTGCAGGGGAGCGCCGGGCGGCAGCCAGAACGTGCACACAGACAAATCGGTGAAATCACTATCGAGGATCAGCACGCTGATGCGTTTGCGCACGCTGCTGCTGTTGCCCAGGTCGAAGCGGGCCTGCACCGCCCCGCCGGCGCCAATCTCGACGCCTGTATGCTGAAACACCGTAGCTTGGCCCGACGCGGTCGCCGGTGTGCTCGCGCGGTAGAACTCCATCACACCGCCATTGATGTTCCAGGTGATGTCGGGCAGCTCGAAGAGCTGCCAGTTCGTCAGTCCGTTGCTGAAATCGCCGTTCTGCAGCACGTTCGTTCCAAGCGCATGGACCGTGAGGAGAGCGGCGTTCGTAAACGCCGTCCCTCCCGCGTTGGAGGCGGCGCCGCGGTAGCGCTTGCCGCTGGCGGCCGTGGGGACGCCGGTGACGACCAAGGTGGCCGTCTGGACGCCGCTGTAGGGGGCGCCGTCCGTGAGATTGGCCCACGTCGCCCCGCCATCTCCGGACACCTGCCACCTCCAGGTGGGCGTGACGGCGGCGGTGGCGGCCGCAGTGAACGTCGTCCCGAACCCTTCCACGATGGTCCGGGACACCGGCTGCAGGGTGATCGTGGGGCTCGCGATCGCGAAGTTGATTGTCCACGTCCGGACTTCCAGAAGGAGTCCGGCCGGATTGTTGCGAACCATCGATGTCGGGTCCACGACCGTTGCCGTGACCGTGTGGTCGCCGGGGCCGAATCCGCTCGCCGTGTACGTCGTGCCGCTGGCCTGAACAGCCCCGTCGACTCGCCACGTCACCTCGAGGTTATGGGTGAACGGCTGGGGAATCCACACGGCGAACGCCTGCGACGCTCCCGCGGCAATGACCGTACCGGCCGGGCTCGAGTCATCGATGGGCGACACGAAGTTGTAGATGCGCTTGATGTGTTGCTCGCTGTTGATTTGATGGAAACCCTGATTGAGACTCCTCATCTTGGAGTTGTAGGTCGGCCGGTAGGCGCCCGTGTCGCAGTAGGCGGCGCCCTGGTACAGGCCGGGCTCACCGTTGACCGTGCCTGACGTCGGCACCGGTGTCTCAGGGGCGATCCACGCATTCCACTTGATCAGCTCTCGAACGGTCTGCCGGGTCGCGTTGACGCCCGACGGCTCGACGCCGCTGCAGGAAGGGGGCGGCGGACCACCGTACTCATCGGTCAACTGTCCAAAACTGTGGCCCATCTCGTGGAGCACCAATTCGATCACGGCGCCATTGAGCGACGCGACGGCGATCGACCCGCCGGATCCGCCATACTCGGTGTCGTTCACGATGACGACGACTGCGTCGCGCGCATTCCCGACGATTCCGCTGTTCGCAATGGCGGCGTTGACCTTGCTGGTATTGACGCAAATCAGGCGTTGGATGCTCGAACAGTTGTAGGTGGCGTCGAACGCGGTGTTCTTGAAGACCTGGGGAGCCCGTTCCGGGTGATCGGCGCCGGATTCGGCACTCGGCGTGTCGATGCGCACCACGTTGAAGTAGTTCTGGTACTCGCGGTAGGGTTCTTGCAGGAACATGCCCTGCACGAACTGCTCGACGTCGTTGGCGTACTTGCCGCCGTCGATCTCCGCGGCTGTGTAACCGTCGCCCAGGATAACCAGATCGACCCGATTCGCGCTGGAGCCGTTGTTCCGAATGAGGGCCGACGGATCGGCCCGTGGCGCCGGCATCCACACCAGCGCCGCCACGAGGACCACCGCGAGCGCTGTGCTCCGGCGACGTCCGGGCGGCCACGCAGCCGGGGGATTCATCGCGCGCTGATCGGGACGGTACCGACGCCGCGCAGCAGGAATTCACGGCCGTCCCACTGGACCTCGTACACGCGCAGGGCCACAGCCGCGACGTCGTCGGGTACGCGGACCACGAGCTCGGTTTCGGTTCGGTAGAAGACCTGTCCGGAGAGCAGACCGCCGGGCCCAGCCTGCTCGCTGCGCACGATGCGGGGATCTTTCAGGTGCTGCCAGGCTATTTCCTGGCCCTGGGCGTCCACCGCCACGATGACCACCTCGTCCGGGCCGATCTGCGGATCGCGTTCGCGCACGGGAGCTTCGTCAACGGTGCCGCGTTTCAGAATCTCGAATCCGTTGATCTCGGGCACCGATCGGGCGGCCACGAGCGTGCCCGCCGCGGCGCCGGCGGCGGCGCCCGCCGGAGGCGCCGCCACGATCCAACGCACGGTCAGTTCCGTTTGTCGTTTCGCGCGGCTCGCGGCGGCGAATGGGCGCAGCGCGCGGACGCTCTCAGCCGTGCGGGGCGGCGGCGCTTGCTGTCCACGCTAGCGCCAGGATGGCGACGAGCAGCAGGTCCGTTAACACAAGGCGATGCTAGCACCAACCGGGAACCGGGAAACGGCCGGCCGCCCGGCACGCCCAGGGTCAGTACGCAACCAGCAACCGCGCGGCCTTCTCGATGTCGGCCTCGGTCGGCAGAAAGGCCTCTTCGAGCGGCGGCGAGTACGGCACGGGCGTGTCGAGGGCGCCGATGATCCGGATCGGCGCGTCGAGCCATTCGAAGGCTTCTTCCTGGATGATGGCGGCCAGCGATTCACCGATGCCGCCGGTGCGCGAGTCCTCGTGCACGATGAGCACGCGGCCGGCGCGCTTCGCGACGGTCAGCACGGCGTCGCGGTCGAGCGGCGACAGCCAGCGCAGGTCGAGCACGCTGGCCTGGATGCCGCTCTCGGCGAGCTTCTCGGCCACGCGCAAGCCGGCATGGACGTACGCGCCGTAGGAAATGATCGCGAGGTCGTCGCCGGCGCGGCGGAGCGCGGCCTTCCCCACCGGCAGCGCCGCCGGCGCCACGTTCGGATCCACCAACTGCTTGATGCGCGGATCGCGGTAGAGCGCGATGTGTTCGTAGTACAGCACCGGATCGGGATCGGCGACGGCAGACGCCATCAGCGCGCGCGCGTCGTACGGCGTGGAGGGGACGACGATCTTCAGGCCCGGCGTCCGGTAGAACCAGGGCTCGGTGTTCTGCGAGTGGTACGGCCCGGCGTGGCGCAGGCCGCCCCACGGCATGCGCACGACCATCGGCACGCTGCCGCCCCACCGGTAGCGGATCTTCGCCGCGTTGTTGACGAGCTGGTTGAATCCGGTCGCGACGAAGTCGTTGAACTGGATCTCGCCGATCGGCCGCAGACCCGCTAGCGCCGACCCCACGCACGCGCCGAGCACGGCGCCTTCGGCGAGCGTCGAATTCATGATGCGGTCGCCGTGTTTCTCGAGCAGCGGCCGCAGCAGCAGAAACGCGTTGCCGTACTTGCCGCCGACGTCCTCGCCGAAGACGAAGACGCGGGGATCGGCGTCCAGCGCGTCGCCGACGCCGTGCATCACGGCCTCGAGGAACGTCATGCCCTTCTTGTCGAAGGGCGGCGCGCTCTCCACGGCCAGCGGCGGAACGGCCGCCGGGGTGGCGCGGTCGTCTCGTTCCAGCACCTCGACGCGGCCGCGCCGGACCGGGTCGTTGGCGATCACGCCCGCGGTCACGCGCGCGGGGTCGGGCCACGGCGCGTCGATGACGGCGCGCGCTTCCTCCTCGACCATCGCTTCGGCGCGATCCTTCATCAACTGCAGGTCGCCGCGCCTGAGCAGGCCCATCGAGTCGAGCCGCTCCGCGTAGGCCGGAATCGGATCGCGCGCGCGCCAGAACTCGTAGAGCTTCGGATCGGCGTAGCCCTGCGGCGTGAGCGGCGGATACTCCCACGACGGCTGCGGGTCCTTGCCGAGATACAGCATGTCGTCGTGGTGCGCGTGCCCGCACATGCGCATGGCCACGACCTCGATCAGCGTGGCGCCTTCGCCGGCGCGCCCGCGTTCGGCCGCCCACGTGAACGCGGCCGCGATCGCGTCCGGATCGGTGCCGTCGATCGTCAGGCCGGGAATGCCGTAGCCGGCGGCTTTCTCCGCAAACACCCGCGCGGCGGAGTTGTCGCGCACGGGCGTGGACAGCGCCGTCTGGTTGTTCTGCAGGCAGAAGATCACGGGCAGCTTCCGCGCCGCGCACAGATTGATCGCCTCGTGCCACTCCCCCAGCGACGATCCGCCCTCGCCGATGAACGACACCGCGACGCGGTCCTGTCCCAGGCGCGCGAAGGCGAGCCCCATGCCGGCCGCGGTCAGGCTGCTGATGGACAGCGGGGCGGAGGCCGGCACGATGCCCCAGTCGAAGTCGCCGACGTGCAAATCGCGCCCGTCCATCGGCGCGCCGGCCTTGGCCATCTGGCCGTTGAGGATCATGCGCACCGTGACCGGCTTCGGGCCGCATCGCCAGCGCCGCGCCCGCATCACGGATGAGCGGCGCGACCACATCGCCCTGCCAGGATCCGTCCGGCCCGCGAAACGCCGCGCCGCGCTTGAACCGGATCGGCGCGGCATAGATGGCCTCCTGCCCCAGCGACCGGAATCCCTTGCCCTGGAACGGCGTGTTGCCGTGCCGCACTTCAGACCCGGTGAAGAACACCTTCAGGCGGGTGTCGACCGCGCGCGTCAGGATCATGCCGCGCAGAATCTCGAGCCGCTCGTCGTTCGTCAGGCTGCGCGCGATCGCCTCGCGCCGCAGGAACCCGTCGCACGCGGCCACCAGCGCCTCTTCCGCGTGGCCCAGCCGCTCGCGCGCCGTCACGCCCGGCGTCGTTTCGGTGCCCGCCGGCAGCTTCGGCCACTTCATCGACGCGCGGAACGCCCGCGCCATCGGCACGCGCAGCTTCTCAATCTCATCAGCCGTCTTCGGCTCGCGCGTGACCACACGGTCCCAGACCGTCGCGGCCAGGGCGCTGGCAAAGGGCTGTTGTTCGGTGACGAAGGTCAGGAATCGATCGCGAAGAGACATCGGGCAGTAGTTTACAGGCCCGACGTTACCCGTCGTTACCCGTCAGTTACCTGTCGTTACCTGTCGTTACTGTCGGGTTCGACGGGTTCGAGTGGTGCGAGCCGTGGGTGTCGCGGTCCAGGGATCTTCGGGCCATGGGTGCCTGGGGTACCGGATCTTGAGCTCCTTGCGCACGTCCGGGTAGCCGCGTGTCCAGAAGCTGCGCAGGTCGTTGGTCACCTGCACCGGGCGCCCGTTCGGCGCGAGGAGCTCGAACGTCACCGGCACCCGGCGCGGACCGATCCGGGGGCTCTCGGCCAGGCCGAACAGTTCCTGCAGTTTGACGGCGGCCGCCACCACGCCGCCGTCGCGGTACTCGAGCCGAACCTCGCGACCGCTCGGCACCGTGAGCGCGGCAGGCGCCTGGCGGGACAGCGCGCGCCTGATCTCGCCCGGCAGCGCGGCCTCCACATCCACATCGTCCAGCCGTACCTGCGATGCGGCGGCGACGCGGACGGCTTCATCGAACGAGACGTCCACACCCGCGAACTCCGCGCGCTTCAATAGCTGCCGATCGCGCTCGGTGGGTCCGCGGCGAATGTACTCTGCCGCCACGATCGGTCCGGCGGCGTCCGGATCCGGCGCGACGGGATGTTCGGCTCATCACCAGGGCGTCGTACATCTCGACGCGCGCGGCCCTGACGGATCCCTTGGCCGGGTCGAAGGTGTGGACGACGCCGCTCGACGTCGGCTGAATCCAATCCCGCTCGATGCCCGTCGCCATTCGGATCAGCGCCTCGGCGCCCGGCGACGTCTGGCCGCTCGTGACGTCCACCGCCACGATGAACTCCGCGTTGACCACGCCGCTTTCGCGCGCGAGTCGCGCGCCCGTTCCGGAGGTCAGCACGAAGCGATCGCCGCCGGCGGCTCGCCGGCGGGCCACGCGGTCGGGATACGCCGCCAGCACCGCGCGCCGGAATTCAGCGTCCGCGAGACTCGTCGCCGGCGGCCCCGATATCGCCGCGCGCGCGACCACCTCCAGCTCACGCGCCACACGCCGCAGATGCGCCGGCACGTCCTGTTCTCGATCGATGGCGGACAGCAGATCGCACGCGGTGGCGCCGTGTCGCGGAGGCGCGAGATGGCGCTCCGACAACAGCGCGCACGCGCGCGCGACCGCCGGCGCGGCGCGGCCCGCCAGCAGCATCCGGCCCAGCCGCGGGTGCAGCGGAATCCGCCGGAGCGCGCGGCCGGTCGGCGTCAGCGCACCGTTCTGATCCACCGCGTCCAATCTCGCCAGCAGCGTCATCGCCGCATCGAGGGCACCCGGCGGCGGGGCCTCGAACCACGCCAGGGCGCGCGGGTCCCCGCCCCACCCGAGAATGTCGAGCGCGACCGACGCGAGATCGACGCGCGCGATTTCCGGCTCCCGATGCGGCCGCAGGCGATCGCGCCCATCCCACAAGCGCATGACGACCCCCGCCTGCACGCGGCCGGCGCGGCCGGCCCGCTGATCGGCGGAATCCTGAGACACCCGCTCCGTCTCCAGGCTGTCGATGGCGCGATCCGCATCGTAGCGGGCCACTTTGTGCAGGCCCGTGTCGATGACCGCGGTCACGTCGGAAACCGTGAGCGTCGTTTCCGCCACGTTGGTCGCGAGCACGACGCGGGGGCCGCCTGTCGGCCGCAGCGCCTCGTCCTGTTCGTCCGCACTCAGGCTGCCGTGCAACGGCACGACCGGCACGCCGCCGGGCAAGGCCGATCCGCCGGATCCGGCGCGAAGCCGTTCGGCCGCGCGCCGAATCTCACCGGCTCCCGGCAGAAAACACAGCACCGCGCCGGCCGACCGCGGCACCATCCGCTGGATCGCCTGTTCCAGGGCCAGGCCGGGCTCGTAGCTGATCTCGAGCGGATGGAGCCGGCCGGGCACGTCGATGACCGGGCAGTCGTCCAGATAGGCCGCGACGGCCCGGGCATCGATCGTGGCGGACATCACGACGAGCCGCAGATCGTCGCGCGCCCGCCACGCTTCGCGCGCCAGCGCGAGTCCGAGATCCGCGTGAATGCTCCGCTCGTGGAATTCGTCGATGACGATGGTGCGGAGGTCCTGCACGAGCGGATCCTGCTGCAGGCGCGCCGTGAGGATGCCCTCGGTGGCGACGATCAGGCGCGAGTCCGCGCTGAAGTTGCGATCGAACCGCACGTGCCAGCCGACCTCGCGTCCGAGCGTCCAGCCCTGTTCGACGGCGATCCATCGCGCGATGGCCCGAGCGGCAACGCGACGCGGCTGCAGCAGCAGGACCCGTCCCTGCGCCGCCAGCGCCGGCGGCACACGGGTCGTCTTGCCCGCGCCAGGCGCAGCGGTAATCACGGCGGCGCGATGCCGCCGAACGGCCTCGACAATGCCGGGCACGTAGGCGTCAAGGGGGACGGGTCTGTTTTCCACAGTGTGAGAAAAGTCGAAGCCGGGTTTCGTTTTTCTGGTCGCTAGGGTACGGGAAAAAAGAAGCCCGGCTTCGACTTTTCTCACACTGTGGAAAACAGACCCGTCCCCCTTAGAATGTGTCGTTGAAGGAACTGCTGACGGGCGCCGTGGTGATGGGGCCGATGACCAAGGGATCGAACCTGCCCTACCGGCGCTTGTGCGTCGAGCTGGGTGCGCGGGTGCTCGTGAGCGAGATGGTCGTCGCGCGCCGGCTGAAACAGCGGCGGCAGGGCGAGTACGCGCTGATTCGACGCGCGCCAGGCGAGCCGTGTTTCGGCGTCCAGCTCGCCGGCAACAAGCCGGAGGAAATGGCGTGGGCCGCGGCGCTCGCGGAGTCGCGCGGCGCGGACTTCATCGACGTGAATCTCGGCTGCCCGATCGACCACTTCACCCGCATGGGCCTGGGCGCGGCGCTCGGCCGGCAGCCCGCCCGCGTCGCGCGCATCGTCGCCGCGATGCGCGCGGCCGTGAAGGTGCCGGTCACCGTCAAGATCCGGCTCGGCTGGAACAAGGACTCACTGAATTACCTGGAACTGGCTCGGGCGGCCGTCGACGCCGGCGCCGGCGCGATCGGGGTGCACGGGCGCACGCGCGAGGCCCGCTACCGCCACCCGGCAGACTGGGAGGCGATCGCCGCGGTTGCCGCGGCCGTGCCCGTGCCGGTCATCGGCAACGGCGACCTGCTCTTCGCGCACGAGATTCGCGATCGCCTGGCCACGAGCGGGTGTGCCGCCGTCATGGTCGCGCGAGGCGCGCTCATCAAGCCGTGGATCTTCCGCGAAGTTGACGGGGGCTACGAGGATCTCTCCGCCGGACGACCGCCTCGCCATCTATCGCCGCTATGTGGCGATCGGCCTCGAGCACTGGGGCGACGACGAACATGGGCGCGGAGCGGCTGCGGGAGTTCCTGCGCTGGCACGTCGGGTTCTGGTGCCGCTACGCGCCGCAGCGGCCGGACGGTTCGTGGCCGACGATGCAGCAGCGCGAAGGCACGTGGGCGACGCGGTCGCCGCTCGAAGCGCTGCTGGCGCGGTCGGACGATCCGGCGATTGACTACGTGACGGAGCAGTTGATGACCGGCGGCGATTTTTCACAGCCGCCGGCGGTTGGCCGCATCGCGCCCGGACGCCGATCTCGTGGAGGCGGGCTGATGTTGGCGGCAGGATGGATGCTGGCGGCGCTCATGGCCCTGCAGGGCGGCAGTGCCGCGCAAACGACGCAGCCGTCGATTCGCGGCACGGTCGTGGACGCCAGGACGAGCGCGCCGCTCGCGGACGCGCGCGTCACGCTGGTCGAAGCCTCGCTGGACGATGCGCACCGGCGCGGACGGAAGATTCGAGTTCGGGCACGTCGCCGGCCGAAGACCTACACCCTCACGGTCTCGACGATCGGCTACATCTTCGTGCGACGGACGATCGAACTGAAGGCCAACCTCGACGTCGACCTCCTCGTGCCGCTCGCGGAAGGCACGGGCACGTACCAGGAGGAGGTCACGGTCGCGGCGGAGGCCGGCACGCAGCCCAAGGCCCTCGGCGTCAGTTCCCAGATGGAGCTGGGATCGGCCGGATTGCAGGATCTGCGAGGCGTGGCGGCCGACGATCCGATGCGCGCGATCCAGGCGCTGCCGGGCGTGGCCACTGGCGACGACTTCCAGGCCGAGTTTTCCGTGCGGGGGTCCGCTTTCCGGCAGGTCGGCGTGGTCATGGACGGCACGCCGACGCAGTTGCTGATGCACAGCCCTTGACGGCGAGGAACGAAGCCGGGTCGGTGGCGATGATCAACTCGGACATCCTGAGCCGCGCGGCGTTGTTTCCGGCCCGCAGACGCGACCAGGACGGCGACTGGCTCGGCGCGACGCTGGAGTTCGACGTGCGCGAAGGATCGCGCGATCGCGCAGCCGTGCGCGCCGCAGTCAGCGGCACGAACGCCTCGGGCGTGTTCGAGGGCCCGATGGGCCGCGGTCATCGCGGGTCGTGGCTCGTCTCGATGCGCAAGAGTTACATCGACTGGCTCATGCGCGAGATTGAGCCGGGTATCGACAGCGCGATCGGCTTCACCGACGCGCAGGCCAAATTCGTCTTCGATCTCACCAGCCGGCAACAACTGCAGTTCTTCGCGATCGCCGGCGATGGCCGCGTATCGCGAGAGGCTCAGGCCGGCTTGCCCAACGGCCTGCAGGACGCCACTCGCGGAGCGCGCTCGGGTCGCTGGCGTGGCGGTACGCGCATCCTCGCGCCATCGTCACGCAGCGCGTGTCGTTCGTGGGCAACGATTTCGTCAATCACGGCGTCGTGCGGCAGCATCTCGGCCGAGGGCCCACGGAGCAGGCGATCTGGCGCGGCGACGTCATCGCGCCGCTCCCACACGGCTGGACGCTCGAAGGCGGCGCGCGATTCGAAGATGCTGGCCGTCAGCCAGACCGCCCGCAAGTTCGCGACCGTGAGCGGCGGCGGCGTGCGCGTCACGGCCGAACGCAGCGCGTCGGCCTCGCCGACCTCGATCAGCGGCTGGGCCCAGGCCACATGGCGCCGCGACAAGGGCGGGCTGAGCGGCGGCGTGCGCGCGACCGACCGATCGTCCGTGACGCATGGCGCGGTGCTGCCATGGTTTCTGGCCGAGCGGACGTTCGGATCGACGACGCTCCGCGCGGGCGCCGGGCAGTCGGCCCAGTTTCTCGATCCGCTGATCGTCACGGTGGCGCCGACCGACCCGGTGCCGGAAACCGCGACGTCCTACGACGCGAGCGTCGATCAGCCGATCGGACACGGCATTCGCGTGCAAGCCACCGGCTTCTACCGGACCGAGTCGGACGTGCTGCGCCGCGCCGGCGAAGATCGCGTCGATCCGGTCACGGGCAAGCGCATCGTCGAATCCACGTTTCCGGTGTTTTCGCCGACGCTGACGGGCACGTCACGCGGCGTCGAACTGCTCATCATCCGGCGGTCGCCGACGGGCCTCAGCGGATGGGTCTCCTACACGTGGGCCCACACGCGCCACCGCGATGAACTCACGGGCGAGAATTTCGACGGTGACTTCGACCAGCGGCACACCCTGAACGTGTTTGCGCAGCAGCGCCTGTCGTACCGGATGACCATCAGCGGCAAGCTCCGCATCGGCAGCAATTTCCCGCTCGTGGGCTACTTCTCCGGGACGACCGACCCGGAGGCGCTGAAGCTCTCGACGCTGCGCAATCAGGTCCGGCTGCCGCTGTACGCCCGCCTGGACATCCGCGCCAACCGCACGTTCACGTTTCAGCGGTCGCGACTGACGCTGTTCGTGGAGGTCATGAACCTGATCGGCCGCGACAACTGGCGGCAGGTGGACGGCAGCATTCGCGCGAATCTCGATGCGGTCGGCTACGTGGATCGCCTGCTGCCGCGCGTGCCGTCGGCGGGCGTGCTGTTCGAATTCTGAAGAGCGCACGGAGGCGACGTCAGTTCACGCGGAGACTGGTCAGTTCACACGGAGACACGGAGGCGCGGAGTTTCTTCTCTTGGGAGTGACCGCGTGATCCGCCGCCCCAAGAAGATCTCCGTGCCTCCGTCCCTCCGCGCCTCCGTGTGAACTGATCACGTGTCGCGCCTCGGCGCGCCGGTGGCGTCATCGAGCGCCAGAATGCCGCGGCGCAACGCGAACAGCACGACATCGGTCTGCGTCTCCAGCCCCAGTTTGCGATTGATTCTCAGGCGGTGATCTTCCACCGTCCGCGTGCTGATGAACAGGCGCGCGCCGATCTGCAGGCGCGAGTAGCCCTCCGCCATCAGGTGGAAGACTTCGCGCTGGCGCTTCGTCAAGGCCTCGTACGCATCGGGCGCGGCGCAGCGGCCAGCCGGCCCGGCCAGCTGTGAACTCACGTAGAAGCCGCCGCTCGCCACCGCGTCCACGGCCGTCACCAGTTCGTCGGCGTCAACCGTCTTGACCAGGTAGCCGGCCGCGCCCATCCGGAGGGCGCTCACCACGAACTCGTCGCGGTTGTAGGCCGACACGACGAGCACCCGCACCTTCCTGGCCCGGCGCCGCACGTCGCGCAGCACGTCGAGGCCGTGCAGCCCCGGCAACCCGAGATCCAGCAGCAGCAGCTCGGGCCGAAGCCGCTTCACGACCTCCACCACCTGAAGGCCGTCGCCCACCTCGCCGAGCACCACATGCCCGTGCATTTCGAGAATCCGGCGAAGTCCCGCCCTCAAGAGGGCGTGGTCATCTGCCAGAACGATAGTCGCCACGTGGATTGGCATGGCAGTGTAGCCGAACCTATACTCCCTTGCACGGAGTCCGAAATGCCTGTCCCAGACCTGTCGAACCTGCGCGCGCTGATTGCCGACGACCGGGCCGAGGTCCGCACCCTGCTCTCGGCGAAGCTGCAGGAGCTTGGGCTGACCCGCATCCACACCGTGTCCACGGCCGCCATTGGCCCCAACCTCCTGGGCATCGCGACCGAAGATGCCATGGCGTCCGCGCCGGAACCCACCTCACCCGATCGGCTCGCCGAGCTCGTGGCGCGCTTCACCCACGATGTCAGCAGTCCGCTGACGACCGCGCTCCTCAGCAGCCGGATCCTCGCCAGCGGAAGAAGCGATCGGCCAGAAGAAGATGCGCAGCAGCTTCGCGCGTGTGTCGAGGAAATCGCGGGACTCGCGCGCGCGCTCGCCCAGCGCGTCGCGGCCGTCAGCCCGCGCCACACCCGCTCGTCATGAGAACGTCAGGAATTTCGTCGCGATATCGATCATGGACATGATCTGCTGTCGAACGGCTGGAGGCTGTTCGGTGACGAAGCTGAATCCCGCGATGAAATGGCCCGTCGCCTTGCCGTCGAGGATCTCAGGACGGCAATAGACGGCTTTGGCGCGGAAGGTGGCCGACCAATTTCGATCCGGCGTCGTGAACCGATAACTCGCCACGCCGCCGATCGGGATCGCGACCGATGATCGCGCGCCGAACCCGCCGCTCCCCACATCAACGAGCGTCAGCGCTGGCCCTCGGCGTTCGCACTCGACGTTCAACTCGCCATTGGTGCCGACACGGATCGTTTGGCGACGTTCCTGGAATGACGCCATCGCAGTTCCCCCACCGGGTGCACGTGCCAAGCCGCCGCGGTCAACGGCCCGGGGCATCGCGCGGCCGGGCCTCGGGCGGGATTCGCACTCGAATGGTGCCAGACGAAATCCCGGTTGTACACCCGGCAAACTACGGGTTCTGAGGGGGGGATGGCGGATCGGGCCGGTCGTACCCCAGTTCCCGGCCCAAACGGCCGTACACCAGGCCTGCCGTAATGTCATAGGCGGCATGGACGGCCATGGACGGGAGCAGGGACCCTGACAGCCAGACCAGCGACTGGAACGCCAAGGCAAACAGGACGATCACGGCCGCCGGGCGGCGACCCTGGACGGCATGGGCGGCGCCGAAGCTGGCAGCCGTCGCCAACGCGCCCACGACGGGCGACCCGGCCAGGTAAGCCACCAGGGCCGGCTGCACGCCTCGCCAGGTGATCTCTTCGGAGACGCCCGCCAGCACGGAGACCGTCACCCACCAGCGCCGCTCCGCTCCCGTGCCTGGCATGAAGTAGTAGATATGGGGCGTGCGCCGCGCGACCGCGGCGCGCCAGCGCGGCCGCATCACGGCCACCATCAGGCCATACATGCCCGCCGCCACGAGCCAGGACAACCAGAGCCTTCGAGTCGGCCATCCCCAAAGCGCCAGCCGCTGCTGATTGGCGACCAGCAGCGAGAAGGCGCCGAACAACAGCAACGTGAGCGTCGTGGCCCTGTACTGGCGGATTCTCGGTCCCGTCGGCCGGCCCGCGGCCACGTTGCGCCGCCGTTGCCGGTAGGCCAGGATCGGCACCAGCACGCCAAACGACACGAGGTGATACCAGCCGAGTGGTGTCAGCCAGTAAACGATGTCAGCCATGCGCCACTCATCACCGCGTCATTGCTTTCGCACGACCCAGGTCGTCATGGATCGCTGATCCTGGACGATGGTGGTCTTGATCGGATCCAGCAACTGGCCGCCGAGAGACGCGGTGCGCGCCACGAGCATCGCTTCGTCGGCGAGGTAGCGTTCCGAACCGTCGGGCAGGGCGAATCGCCGGTTCCCCAGCGGCCGTACGCGCGACTCCATGCCGATCGTCGTCGCCAGCCGCGCGAAGAGCATGCCGCCCGGCGCGAGCACGCGCCACATCTCCGCGAGCATCGCGTCGAAAGGCGCGTCGCCGGACGCAAAATGGAGCACGGCGCTGCTGATGACGACGGTGAACGCCGAATCCGGGAAGCTCATGCGCTCAACCGGCTCGATCCGAAAGCGCTCCTCAGACAGTGCCGGCGCGTGGCGCGCCGCCAGCGCTCGCACCTCCGCGATGGCGTGCGGATTGGCATCCACCGCCGACACGTCGAATCCCGATCGCAGCAGGTAGACCAGGTTCCGCCCCGATCCACACCCCGCATCGAGCACCCGATCCCCCGGCCCAATCCGCCCTTTCAGAAGCTGATCGAACAGGTAGATATCGATGCCGCCGAATTCGCCTTCGAGCTTTGTCACCTTGTAACGTGGGTTGTTACTTGTTATTGTTAGTTGTTAGTTGTTAGTTGTTAGTTACTTGAGCAATTCAATCTTATTCGGCAACTCTCCGAGCGCATAGAAGCGGTGTTCCAGGCCGGAGTCGCGCACGATGACGACGCGGATACCGGATTGGGTGCCCTCGCCGAGCGGCATGCCGACCGGGCCGGTCGTAATCATCTCCAGCGATCCGTCACGCGCCAGTGCGTTGCGATGATAGTGCCCCGCCATCACGGCGCTTACGCCGGCCGATCGAAACCAGCCCAGATACCGGCTGCGGCGCGCCAGCGGCACGTTGAAATAGTCGTCCGGCTCGGCGGCGTCCTTCAGGAACATCGCGTGATGCTGGAACACGACGATATGCCGCGCGCCTGAGGCCCGGGCCCGGGTCAGTTCCGCCTCGAGCCACGCCTCCTGAGCCGCGACCAGGTCCGGCACGCCGTCCGGCGCGGTCATCAACGTGGAATCCAGGACGATGCCGTACAGGCTCGCGAACCGGAACGCGTAGTAGTCCCGTCCGAACCCGCGCACGTACGCCGCCACGGTCTGCGGCGTCGGCGTGTTCTCCAGATCATGATTGCCGGCGGCGAGGTAGAACGGAATCCCGGGATCGAGTTTGCGCGCGATGCGCTGGAATTCGGCGATCTGCGCGGCGTCGCCGGCCTTGTTGACCAGGTCGCCCGTGACCACGACGAACGCCGGCTTCAGGCGGTTCGCGGTCGCGATGGCCATCTCGAAATTGACGGTCTCCTGCGCGAAATCCTTGTCGGCGGTGAACATGCCGAACTGCGGATCGCTGAATTGCAGGAAGAAGAACGGCGTGGCCGCCGGCGCCTGCGCGGCCGCCGACAGCGCGAGCGCGCACACCGACGCCAACGCCCACGCCATGAGACATGCCCGGATCATTGTGGAGAGAATCATATCCTCACCGCGAGCCGTGGGCGTGACCCACGGCGCGGCCGTCACGACGCCCTATCGGGGAACGTCCGCGATCTCGCCCGACGGGATCGCCACGCGCAGCGCATTGAGCACCGCCGCGAGATCGATGCCTTCCTGCAGCACGGCGCCGTAGATCGGCGGCAGCCAGCCGAGCGCCGCCGCGGCCATCCCGGCCAGGCTCAGCGCCATGCCGCCCAGCGCGCTTTGCAACGCGACGCGCCGCATCCGGCTGGCGATGTGCAGGAACTCGTCGAGCTTGATCAGCGAGGGTTCCAAAATCACGGCGTCGGCCGCTTCCGCCGTGATCTCATGCTGGTGACCGAACGCGACCCCGACCGTCGCCGCCTGCATCGCCGGCGCGTCGTTGATCCCATCGCCCACGAACATGGTCTTGGCCCGGGCTGTTTCCTGCCGGACGATGGCGACCTTGTCTTCCGGGCTGGCGCCGGCATGCACGTTGTCGATCCCGACGTGGTCGGCCAGATAGCGGACCTCGCTGTCGCGATCGCCGGACAGCAGGATCGTGCGGTTCACCAGATGCTTCGGCCCGAGGTGCTCGATGAAAGACCGGCTGTCGCGCCGGGGCTCGTCGCGGAACCGCAGGGCGCCGGCGTAGGCGCCGTCGATGAAGACCAGCGCTTCGAGGCCGGAGGCGATGGGCGCGAGCGCATCGGCGACGGCGCGGGCCGCGTCCGACTGCCGGCCGGTGACCAGCACGTCGCGCCCGCCGACCCGCCCGCGCAGGCCGAACCCGGGCCGCTCATTCACTTCGGTCACGTCGAGGAAGACTTCGGCGGATTCCCGCGCGCGCCGCACCACCGCCTGCGCGAGGGGATGCTTCGAGTACTGTTCGATGCTCGACGCCAGCTTGAGAATCGTCGCCTCGTCATGGCCGCCGGCCGGCACGATCTCCGTCAGCGTCGGCCGGCCGTACGTCAGCGTGCCGGTCTTGTCGAGCACGAGCGTGCGGCACTGCTCCACTTCCTCGAGCGCGCCGGGGTTCTTGATGATGATGCCCTGGCGCGCGGCGAGCGAAATCGCGCCGATGATCGCGACGGGAATCGCGATGAGCAGCGGGCACGGCGTGGCAATCACCATCACCGCGAGAAACCGGTCCGGGTCGCCGCTCGCCGCCCAGCCGGCAACTCCCACCGCCACCGACGCGGGCGTGTACCAGCCGCCCAGCCGGTCGGCGATGCGGCGGAGGGATGGCCGGTTCTGCTCCGCCTCCCGCATCACGCGCATGATCCGCGCGTAGCGCGAGTCCTCGGCCACCCGCGTGGCCCGAATCGTGATGGCCTGCTCGCCGTTGACCGCGCCCGAATCACGGTCGCGCCCGGCGTCTTCTGCATGACGAACGGCTCGCCCGTCAGGAACGACTCGTCCATCGTCGTATGCCCTTCCGTCACATCGCCGTCGACGGGACACACTTCGTGCGGAAGCAGGCGGAGGACGTCGCCGACGCGAATGTCGGAAATCTTCACTTCATGAATCTGGCCGGCTTCGACCCGGTGCGCGATGTGCGGCAGCCGTTTGGCCAGGGCTTCGAGCACGTTCGAGGCCCGCCGCGTGGCGTAGTGCTCGAGCGCGGTGCCGCCCGAGAGCATCAGCACGACGATGGCGCCGACGAGATATTCGCCGAGGAGCACGGCGGTGACGATCGAGATGCCGGCGAGCCAGTCCGCGCCGAATGTGCCGCGAGCCAGCGTGGCGGCCAGGTTCCAGATGAGGGGCACGCCGCCGGCGGCCAGCACGACCCAGAGCGGCCAGTCCGCGGCGCCGGTTGGCAGCGCGGCCGACGGCACGATGAAGCGCAGGACCAGGTGCGCGGCGACCGCCACGGCGGTGGCGATCGCAATGACGGTGTCGCTCTTCACCACTACCCGCACCGCACGCCCGTGCCGCCGATGCCGCAGTAGCCGTGGGGGTTCTTCTCGAGATAGCGCTGGTGGTAGTCCTCGGCGAAATAGAACGGAGGCGCGTCGAGGATTTCTGTCGTCACCGGACCGTAGCCGTGCGTGCCCAGCGCCGCCTGATACGCCGCCATCGTCTCTTCCGCCGCCTTCCGCTGGGCGTCGGAGAAGGTGTAGATCGTGGAGCGGTACTGCGTGCCCACGTCGTTGCCCTGACGCATGCCCTGAGTGGGATCGTGGTTTTCCCAGAACGTCTTCAGCAGATCGCCGTAGGTCACGTGGGCCGGATCGAACACCACGAGCACGACTTCGGCATGGCCGGTGCGGCCCGTGCACACGTCCTGGTACGTCGGGTACTCGGTGTGGCCGCCCGCATACCCGACGGCGGTGGTGCGCACGCCTGGCATCTGCCAGAACTTGCGCTCGGCGCCCCAGAAGCAGCCCATGCCGAAGAGCGCCTGCTCCATGCCCGGAGGCACCGGCAGAACGGTCACGTCGCCGCCAGCCGTGGGTCGTTCACTCATGGCCGGCCTTGAACGTCATCGCGGCTCCATTCATGCAGAATCGCAGACCGGTCGGAGCCGGGCCGTCCTCGAACACATGCCCGAGATGGCCGCCGCAGCGCTTGCAGTGTACTTCGGTCCTGGTCATCAAGAGGCTCTGATCCACCGTGGTCCCGATCGCGCCTTTGATCGGCGCGAAGAAACTGGGCCAGCCGCTGCCGCTCTCGTATTTCGTCGCGGAAGGGAACAGCGGTTCGCCGCAGCCGGCGCACTGGAACGTCCCCTCGCGCTTCTCGCCATTCAGCGGGCTCTCGCCGCGCATTTCCGTGCCATGGCCGCGCAACACCTCGTACTGCTTCGGCGACAACGCCGCCCGCCATTCGTCGTCACTCTTGCGCACCTCGAACTCGTCGTCTCTGGCCATCGGTTCGATTATAGGATGAGGGTCATGCCCCGCCACACGCTGCCCCTGATCGTCGCGGTTCTGCTGGGATTCGCCGTCAACGTCTCCACGCAGGCCCCGGTCACGCATCGGCTCGAAGCCACAGCGAAGACCGTCGCCTACGGCTACTACTGGGCCGAGGCCAAGCCCGCGCTGCGCATCGCGTCGGGCGACATCATCGACGTGGACACGCTGCTGACCAGCACGCCGCAGACGCTCGCCGGCCTGGGCGTCGCCGACGATCGCATCCAGGCGTCGCTCAAGGCCGTGACCGCGGCCTTTCCGCGAGGCAACCCCGATCGCGGCCCGGGCGGGCACATCCTGACGGGTCCGGTGTACATCGAGGGCGCCGAGCCTGGCGACGCGCTCGACGTGAAGATCCTGTCGATCGATCTGCCGATCGACTACGGCTACAACACGTGCAGCGGGCCGCTCGCGGCCGGCAACTGCGGCCCGTCGCGCTCGACGATCCTCACGCTCGATCGGAAGACGATGACGTCGGAGTTCCTGCCGGGCATCGTCATTCCGCTGAGGCCGTTCTTCGGCAGCCTGGGCGTGGCGCCCGCGCCGGAACTCGGGCGCGTGAGCAGCAATCCGCCCGGCCGTCACGCGGGCAACATCGACAATCGGGAACTGGTGGCCGGATCGACGCTGACCATTCCCGTGTTCGTGCCCGGCGCGTTGTTCGAGGTCGGCGACGGCCATGCGGCGCAGGGCGACGGGGAGGTGGATCAGACCGCGATTGAAACGTCGCTCCGCGGGCGGCTGCAGCTCACGGTGCGCAAGGGCCTGGCGCTCAAATGGCCGCGCGCGGAAACGGCGACCGACTACATCACGATGGCCACCGATCCGGACCTCATGGTCGCCACGAAGGCGGCCATCCAGGAGATGATCGACTTCCTCGCGGCGACGAAGGGCCTGACGACCCAGCAGGCGTATCAACTGACCAGCATGGCCGGGCATGTCGCCGTGACGCAGATCGTGGACGCGCCGAACCATGGCGTGCACGTCAAGATGCCGAAGAGCGTGTTCGTGAAATGACAGTCGCGTGACGGTCGACCTGATCAACCTGCTGAAGGCCCGCCGCGACCGCGGCAGCCGGGCGCCGCACGGAGACGAGGCGCGCATCGCGCTCGCCATCGAAGGCGGCGCCATGCGAGGTGTCATCTCCGCCGGCATGGTCGCGGCCCTCGAAGAACTGGGGCTCACGCACGCGTTCGACGCGGTGTACGGTTCCTCGGGCGGCGCCATCAACGGCGCCTACTTCCTCGCCGGCCAGGCCAGGCTGGGTTCGCGCATCTACAGCGAAGACATCAACAACCGGCATTTCATCGACCTCTGGCGGCCGCTTCGGGGCCGCCCGATCGTCGATCTCGGCTTCCTGCTGGACGACGTGGCGCGGCGGCGCAAGCCGCTGGACACCGATCTCGTGCTCGCGTCCGCCTCGCCGCTGGTGGTCATCGCGACGGATGTCGCCGCGGCCACCCGCGCCGCGCTCAGGCATTTCAGCAGCGCGGACGATCTGTTCACGGCGCTGCGCGCGGGCGCGACGATGCCCGTCATCGCCGGCCCGCCGGTGTCGTTCGCCGGACGGCAGTACCTCGATGCGTCGATCACCGAACCCATTCCGGTGCCGCTCGCCGAAGCGGAGGGGTTTACGCACATCCTCGCGTTGCTGACGCGGCCGCCCGGCACGGTCCACCGGCGGCTCACCGCTCGACCGGTTCTATGTGGTGCCGCGCCTGCGCCGCCTCTCGCCGGCCCTGGCGGCGCTGTACGCCGGGCGCGAGCGGGCCGTACGCGGCCATGCTCGACGGCATTGCGGCCGGCCGCGGCCCGCTGGGCCGGGCGCATGTACTGGGATTGCGGCCGTCGCGGCCCGAGGTCAGCAAACTGGAGCGCCGGGCGGATCACCTGCGCGCGGCCGCCCGGCACGGATTCGATGTGGTGATCGAAGCGTTCGCATAAGATCTCTCCCGTGTCCCGCCGCCTGATCGTTCCGGTTGTGGTCCTCGTCCTCGCCGCTGGCGCCGCGGCGCTGTTCGTCCTCCGCCGGCCGGCGCCGGCGCCGCCGGAGGCCGGCATCCCGGACTCGCTGGCGTCCGAACGGGCGGCGCGGATCACCGACCTGCGGTACGACGTCACCTTCCGCATTCCCGCCAAGCGCACCGACGCCGTCTCCGGACATCTGCGGGCGACGTTCACGCTCTCGGACGCGACGCGCCCCCTGGCGTTCGACTTCGCCCAACCCGCCGAACGCCTGCTGGCCATGCACGCCAACGCCCGCATCATCGAACCCAACGTCCAGCGCCAGCACGTCATCATCCCGGCTGACGCGCTGGTGGCGGGCGACAATCTCGTCGAATTCGAGTTCGTGGCCGGCGACGCGGCGCTCAATCGCAACGACGACTTCCTGTACGCGCTGTTCGTGCCGGCGCGCGCCTCGACGGCCATGCCGGTGTTCGATCAGCCCGACCTCAAGGCCCGCTGGAAGCTGGTGCTGAACATCCCGCCCGACTGGACCGCGGTGTCGAACGGCCGCGAAGTCGGCCGAATCGGCGGCCCGGACTCGCGCGGCCTGGTCTTCGACGAAACACCGCCGATCCCGACCTACCTCTTCACGTTCGCGGCCGGCCAGTTCTCCATTGAGACCGCCGAACGCGCGGGCCGCACGTTCCGCATGTTCCATCGCGAGACGGACGCGGCCAAGGTGACGCGCAACCGCGACGCGATTTTCGACCTGCAGGCGCGCGCGCTCGCCTGGCTCGAGGACTACACCGGCATCCCCTACGCCTTCGGCAAGTTCGACTTCGTGCTGATTCCGTCGTTCCAGTTCGGCGGCATGGAGCATCCGGGCGCGGTGTTCTACAACGCGAGCGGGTTGCTGCTCGACGAGTCCGCCACGCAGGCGCAGTTCCTGGGCCGCGCCAGCCTCATTTCGCACGAGACCGCGCACATGTGGTTCGGCGATCTGGTCACGATGAAGTGGTTCAACGACGTCTGGATGAAGGAAGTCTTCGCCAACGTCATGGCCGCCAAGATCGTGAACCCGTCGTTCCCCGCGGTCAATCACGAGCTGCGATTCCTGCTGTCGTATTACCCGGCCGCCTATGACGTCGACCGCACGGACGGCGCAAACCCGATCCGGCAACCGCTCGCGAATCTGAATGAAGCCGGATCGCTCTACGGCGCGATCATCTACCAGAAGGCGCCGATCGTCATGCGGCAGCTCGAGTTGCTGATGGGCGCCGAGCCGTTTCGCGACGGCCTGCGCGACTACCTGAAGGCGCACGCATTCGGCAACGCGACTGGTCCGACCTCATCACGATGCTCGACGCCCGCACGGACGCGGATCTCGCGGCCTGGAGCCGCGCCTGGGTGGACGAACGCGGGCGGCCGCGCATCACCCTGCACCGGGAGGCGACGGCCGGTGGCACGACCGTCTCACTCGACACGACCGACCCGCAGGGCCGGCGCCTCGTGTGGCCGCAGGAACTTGAACTCGCGGATGGGCTACGCCGGGGGATCGCGTCGATCGCGACGCGCGTGCGGCTGAGCGGATCAACAGACCGTGACCATCGCGCCCGCGCCGGGCGGTGCGCCGCTCTGGGTGCTGCCCACCGGCGCCGGGCTGGGCTACGGCGATTTCGTGCTGGACACGGCCAATCTCGAGGCGATCGCGTCGGCGCTGCCGTCCATGACGGACGCGCTCCTGCGCGGGTCGGCGCTGGTCACGCTGTGGGAATCGATGCTCGAGGGCCGCGTGACGCCGGGGCGGATGACCGACGTGATCTTCGCGGCCCTGCCGGTCGAATGCGACGAACTCAACACCAATCAGATGCTCGACGACACGCGCGCGTCGTTCTGGCGCTTCACCGCCGCCGACGACCGCACGGAGCTGGCGCCGAAGCTGGAGGCGATGCTGCGCGCCGGGCTGGACCGCGCGTCAACGACCAGCCAGAAGGCCGCCTGGTTTGGCGCGTTGCGGAGCGTCGGCGACGACGCGGACCGACGCTGGCCTGGCTCGAACAGGTCTGGCATCGGGAGGTCACGATTCCCAAGCTGCCGATGGCGGAGCCAGACGAGGCGGAGCTGGCGCTGGAGCTGGCGGTGCGCGACGTGCCGCACGCCGCCGCGATTCTGGACGCGCAGCTCGCCCGCTTCAAGAACGCCGACCGAAAGGCGCGGTTCGCCTTCGTGCGGCCGGCCGTGTCAGGCGACCCGGCGGTGCGCGAAGCGTTTTTCGAGAGTCTGAAGGACGTGAAGAACCGCGCGCACGAAGCCTGGGTGCTCGAGGCGGCCCGCTATCTTCACCATCCCTTGCGCGCCGCATCGTCTCGGAAACTGGTCCTGGACGCGCTCGGTCTCGTGCTGGAGATTCAGCGCACCGGCGACATCTTCTTCCCGAAACGCTGGGCCGATGCCACGCTCTCCGGCTACCAGTCACCCCAGACGGCCGCCGAGGTGCGCCAGTTCATCGACGAACTCCCGGCGACCTACCCGGCCCGACTACGCTGGGTGTTGCTCGCATCGGCGGATTCTCTCTTCCGGGCGGCGAAAATACTGCATCAATGACAGGGAAGTCCAGAGTCCAGAGTCCATAGTCCCTAGTCCAGAGTCCGCAGTCGTCCTGGAGTCCCATCGTCCTCAGTTCGCCGCGGACTATCGGACTATCGGACCCTGGACTGGCCGGGAACTCGGGACGATGGACCCTGGACTCTGGAGAGGGTCCTACAACCCCCTCGTCCACCCACCATCCACGGCGATGGACTGTCCGGTGATGTAGCTGGCGCGCTCGGAGGCGAGGAACGCGGCGAGCGCCGCCAGTTCGCGGGATTCACCCAGCCGCCGCATCGGAATCTCCGCGGACCATTTCTCGAAGATGGCGGCGGCCGTGGTGCCGCCCGACGCCGCCATCTGGTCCGCCAGTTCCACGACGCGATCGGTGCGGGTGTAGCCCGGCAGCAGATTGTTCACGGTCACGCCGTCGGCGCCAACTTCGTTGGAGAGCGTCTTGGCAAACGCGATCACGGCACTGCGCAGGCTGTTCGACAGCATCAATCCATGGACCGGTTGCTGCGCGGCAATGGACGTGATGTTGAGGATTCGTCCCCAGCGCCGGGCCCGCATGTCCGGCAGCACCGCCCGCACGAACGCGACCGTGCTCCAGAGCAGCGTCCGCGCCGCCGCGTCCCAGTCCTCGTCGGACAAGGTCTCGAACAGACCCGATCGCGGGCCGCCGGAATTCGTGACGAGCACGTCCACCGGGCCGAACACCCGCACGGCGTCGGCGGCCACTCGCGCCGGCGCCGCTGGTTCCGAGACGTCTGCCACGACGCCGTGCGCGCGGCCGCCGCGCGCCACGATCGCCTGGCACGCCTCGTCAAGCGCCTCCCGCCCGCGCGCGCAGATCACGACCGCCGCACCCTCGGCCGCCAGTTCCTCGGCCACCGCGCGGCCCAGGCCCTTGCTGCCCGCCGCGACAATCGCCACGCGGCCGGTCAATCCCAGATCCATGACCTACTTCCGGAGGTAGTCGTCGGTCTTCTTCAGCCAGTCTTCCCGCGGCGGGCTGAAGATGTCCACATCGAGCGTGTCCTCGAGCGCCACCGCCTTGTGCCACACCTGGGACGGCAGGTGCAGGACTTCACCGGGGCCCACGACGACCTCTTCCGAGCCGTCTTCCCCGATCCAGAAGTGCAGCGCGCCCTCCAGCACGTAGGTCAACTGCTCGTTCTCATGCTGATGCCGCGGCACGACGCAGCCCTTTTTCAGGTACACGTGGGCCAGCATCATGCGATCGCCGGTGATCAACCGCCGCGACAGCAAGCCGGTCACCTCTTCCTTCGGCATGTCATCCCAGCGATAGAACGTCACTCCCTGCTTCGACATCGGCATCTCCCTAGAACGATCGATGGCCAGCGTCAGTTCGCTCCACACCTCTGACTTCTGACCTCTGACCTCTCACCTCAGCTGGCGTCGCGCTGTTTCAGTCTGAATCTGGCGACGCTGAGCGCGGCGTCGAGCCTCGCCGGGTCCACCCGGCCGGTGAACGACGCGCCATCGTGCAGGATGAAACCCGGCGCGATCACATCGCTCATCACGACGGCGCCGGCGCGCACGTCCACGACCTCCGTCGCGATCAACTGGCCCGTCGCCCGGCCGTAGACCGTGATGTCCTGCGCCACGACATCGCCGGCGACCGATCCCGACGCGGTCACGGTCAGCACGCCGTCACACCACACCGGGCCGTCGATCCGTCCGTCCAGCGTCAGATCGCCGCTGGCGCGAACGTCGCCGGTCACCACGATGGTCTTGCCCGAAATGCTCATCGATCCTGATTCTACTGCCTGATCGTACATAGCCTGATCGTACGTAGCCGGCGGGCTTCAGCCCGCCGGATCGCGCGGCGGGCTGAAGCCCGCCGCCTGCGAACCTTCAAATGTCAGCGCGGGAACCTGGGCGATCGCACCAGCCCCCACTTCGCCAGCCGGAACACGACCGCCGTGGCCATGCAGCCAAATCCGTACTTCACGCTCCGCCGGAAGTTGATCGACGACGCATCCGGCGCATAGCGCGTCGGGCACGAAATCTCGCCGATGTGGTAGCCGAGCCAGGCCGTTTCGGCCAGCACTTCGTTGTCGAACACAAAATCGTCGGAGTTGGCGGACAGCGGCAACTGCTCGAGCAGCGTGCGCGAAAACGCGCGGTAGCCGGTGTGGAACTCGGATACCTTGGTGCCCAGCAGCAGGTTGCCGACAAACGTCAGCGCCCGATTCGACACGTACCGCCACATCGGCATGCCGCCGCTGCGCGCCTGGCCGCCCAGAATGCGTGACGCGAGCACGCACGAATACAAGCCGCTCCCGACGAGCCCGACCATCGCCGGAATGAGCTTGGGCGTGTATTGGTAATCGGGATGGACCATGACGACGATGTCGGCGCCATGTTCGAGCGCGAGCCGATAGCACGTCTTCTGGTTCGCGCCGTAGCCCCGGTTCTCGGAGTGGACGTGCGTCACCACCTGGTCGAGGCGGCTCGCCTTCTCCACGGTCTCGTCCTGGCTCGCGTCGTCGACGACGATCACCAGGTCCACCTCCGGGTGCGCCACGACTTCACGCCACGTCTGTTCGATCGTGCGGGCCGCGTTGTATGCCGGCATCACGACGACGACCTTGGGCCTGGTTTCGGCGGACGACATGAGAACGGAATTATCTCCCGCCTCGCTGCACGCGCGCCAGGTTCGCCCGCGCGGCCGCGAAATCAGGCTGGAGGCGCACGGCCGCTTCGAAGTGGGCGGCCGCAGCCGGAAACCTCCCCAGCCTGGCGAGGAGGATTCCGGCGGCGTTGTGAATCTCGGCGGGCCGAGGCGCGTCCGCGGACTCCAGCGCGCGTTCGTAGTGCGTCACCGCTTCGTCCAGCCGGTTCATCGACTCCAGCAGGCCGCCGAGGTTGAGCTCGACCTCGGCCACGCCCGGCATCAGCCTTTCGGCCTCCAGGAGGGCCGCCAGCGACTCGTCAAGCCGGCCCAGGACCCGCAGGGCCACGGCCTTGTTGTGCCAGGCCTCGCCCCAACCCGGACGAAGCCGGAGCGCGTCGTCATACACGCCGATGGCTTCGTCGTACGAGTGGCCGGACTGCAGCGCGTTCGCCAGGCTCATCTGCAGGTCGGGCGACCCGGGCGCCAGACGAACCGCCTCCCGCAGCCTGGCAATCGCCTCATCGAATCGGCCCTGCCCCGCCCGCAACTGGCCCAGACTGTTGAGCACATCGGGCTGCGAGGGCACGATGCGCAGTGACTCTTCATACGCGGCTGCGGCTTCGTCCAGCCGGCCGAGTGCGCCCAGAACGATTCCCAGGTTGTAGTGCGCGGCGGCCATGCGGGGATTCAGGCGGATCGCTTCGCGATGCTCGCGCGCCGAGTCCTCGTAGCGCCCGGCCCGCTGCCACGCCAGCCCGAGGTTGTTGTGCGCCGACGCGTCGGCGGGATCGATGCGCACGGCCTCGGCCGCCTGCTGCTCCGCCTCGGCCCACATGTCCTGGGGACCATCGAGCAGCAGCGAAGCCAGGTTGTTTCGCGCGAGCAGCGAATCGGGGTTCGCCGCAATCGTCGCGCGATACAGCGTTTCCGCGCTGACGTATTGACGACTCTGCTGGAACGTCAGGACCAGGAGCGGCACGGCCACCGCCGCGGCGATGACGCCATCGGACACGCCGGACCGCCAGCGCCGAGCCGCGAGCGCCAGGCCCACGCTGACGGGCACGATGACACCCAGGGACGCCAGGTACTGGAAGTGATCGGCCACGAACGAGTAGCGGAACGGAAAGACGTTCACGAATCCCAGCGCCGGAAACAGCGTGCCGCAGAAGAACAGCGCCGCCGCCAGCGGGCCCCGTGTCCGCGCCCGGATCGCCCACAGCGCGGCCAGTCCGCCGGCGAGCGCGAGCGGAAACAGGTACTGCCACCACACGGCCTGATCGATGGACCAGCGCGGATACATGAAGATCAAACCGACCGGCCACAACACCTTGCCCAGGTAGAACCAGGCCGCCCGACCCGCGAGCAGCGTGCGTTCGACCCACGTCAGATCGAACGATTGCCCTTTCGCCCCGACCCAGGACACTTCGAGCCAGGCGGTGCCGATGCCGGCGGCCACGCCCACCACGAAGAAGGGCACGAGCGGCAGCACGTCCCTGCGCCACTCGATTCGCCCGCGGCGCCACCAGAACACCACCAGCAGGGCCGCCGGCAGGGTCGCCGTCACCGTCTTGCTGCCCAGCGCCAGCACGAACAGGCCCAGTGCCAGCGCGTACGGCCGCCAGATGCGCTCGGCATCGAACCGCAAATAGACGATGGCGGCCGACAGGTAGAACACGCCTGACAGGGTGTTCTTCAATTCGGTCATCCACGCGACCGACTCGACGTGAACCGGATGCAGCGCGAATATCGCGGCCGCGATCACGGCGCCCGGCAGCGACCAGCGGCGAAGGACGCCCGCGACCAGGAACGCCGACAGCGCATGCAGAAGGATGTTCACGACGTGGTAGCCGAACGTGTCCAGGCCCCAGACGCGGTTCATCACCCAGAACGCGGTATTGACGATCGGGTAGTACTGCTGGGTCACCTGGAAATCAGTCCAGATCCGGCCGAGCCCTTGCCACGAGGCCAGCGCGGCGGGCGTCAGGTGCGCATCGTCGTCCCACAACACGCCGCCGTGCCAAACGGGCTGGTACGCCGCCAGGGTCACGATGGCGAGAGCGATGAACAGAAGCCAGGGCCGCTCACGCGGCGGCGCCGACGCGGGAACCGGCCGAGGCTTGCGCGGCGAGCGTCGCGACGCCACGACCTATTTCCCGCCCCGCGGCACTCGCGCCGCCCGTTCGTAGTGCGCCGCCGCTTCTTCGGGCCGGTTCATCGCCTGCAGCAGGCTCGCGAGGCTGAGTTGTACCTGCGCCGAACCCGGCATCAGCCGCTCCGCCTCCAGGAACGCCGCCAGCGACTCCTCGAGCCGGCCGAGGGCCCTGAGCGCGAGCGCCTTGTTGTGACAAGCCTCACCCCAGCCCGGACGAAGCCGGAGCGCGGCGTCATAGGCGGCGACGGCTTCCACGTAGGCGTGGCCGGTCTGCAGGACGTTCGCGAGGTTCATCTGAATGTCCGGCGACCCCGGCGCGAGACGAGCCGCGTCACGCAACAGCGAAGCCCCGTCGTCGAATCGGCCCTGCCTCGACAGCAGTTGGCCCAGATTGCTGAGCACTTCCGGCTGCGGCGGGAAGAGCCGCAGCGACTCGCGGTACGCCGCCTCCGCCTCGGCCGACTGGCCAAGCGCGGCCAGCGAGATGCCGAGGTTGTAGTGCGACGCTGGCACCTGGGGTTTCAGGCGAATCGCTTCACGATGCTCCCGCACCGAGTCCTCATACCGGCCGCGCCGCTGCCAGGCCAAACCGAGGTTGTCATGCGACGCCGCATCGTCCGGATTGAGGCGCACGGCCTCCTGGGCCTGAGACTCGGCCTCGGCCCAGCCGGCCGGCGGGCCATCCAGGAGCAGCGCGGACAGATTCGTTCTCGCCAGCCAGGCCCGTGGGTTCTTCGACACCGTCGTGCGCCACAGGGTCATGGCATCGGCGTATGATAGGTCTGGCTCCGTGCGAGCAGCGCAAGCGGTCCGACGATCAGAAGCGCGAGCCACGACACTCATCAGCAGCGGTGGATCCCGCGTCGTGGTGGCGCGGCGCGACGCGCCGCTTTCTTCACCGACGACGCGTGGCCGCTTGTCGCGCTTTGCCTTGCTCATGCGAGGATCTTCCTACAATATACTCTTGCGGTGACGACCGCGCGTGGGCCCGTGGCGCGCCGAAACCTGATTGGGTTCGCGCTGATCGCCGTGGTCGCCGGCATCGTCTACTGGCCGTCACTCACGGGCGGATTCCTCTGGGATGACGATCTGCTGCTGACCGGAAGTCCCCTGGTCAAAGCCGCCGATGGCCTGTACCGGATGTGGTTCACCACGGAACCCGTCGACTACTGGCCGCTCACGAACAGCTCGTTCTGGCTGGAGTGGCGGCTGTGGGGCATGAACCCGATCGGGTATCACGTCACCAATGTGCTCCTGCATATCGCCAACGCCGCGCTCGCGTGGGCCATCCTCCGGCGGCTCCAGATTCCAGGGGCGTTCTTCGCGGCCTTGATCTTCGTCGCGCATCCGGTGAACGTCGAATCGGTGGCCTGGATCGCCCAGCGCAAGAACACGCTCTCGATGCTGTTCTTTCTGTTGTCGATCCTGTGGTACCTCAAACACGACAACGACGACGAACACACGCACGCGCCCGGACGGGCGCGGTGGTACGGACTGAGCCTGCTGGCGTTTGTCCTCGCCATGCTGAGCAAAGGCTCCGTGGCCGTGCTGCCTCCCATGCTGCTGCTTCTCGCGTGGTGGCAACGCCGCGCGATCGCGCCGCGCGATCTGGTCCGGACGGTGCCGTTCTTCGCGGTCGCGGCCGGACTGTCCCTCGTGAACATGTGGGTCCAGGCCTACGGTGCGCCGGAGGTGGTTCGCCACGCGACGCTGGTGGAGCGCGCGCTCGGCGCCGGAGCCGTGCTGTGGTTCTACGTGTGGAAGGCGGTCCTGCCGATCAATCTGGCGTTTGTCTATCCGCAGTGGACCATCAACGCCACTGACCTTCGCTGGTGGCTTCCGCTGCTGGCGGCGGTGCTCGTCACAGGGTTCCTGGTGTGGCGGCGGGACACGACCTGGGGCCGGCCGGCGCTATTCGCGTGGGCGTTTTACGGTCTTGCCCTCGCGCCGGTGATGGGGTTCGTGGATGTCTATTTCATGAAGTACTCGCTGGTCGCGGATCACTATCAGTACATCGCCCTCCTGGCCGTGAGCGCGTGCGCCGGAGCGTTGATCGACCGGCTCATCTCGCGTCTGGCCTCCCGAACCTGAGAACCCGACGAACCCGACGAACCCGACGAACCAGAAAAAAACCCCGGCCGGACCCGTGAAGGTCCGGCCGGGGGTATCAGATCGAACCGGTCAGCCGGTGCTTACCAGCTCACGCGCCACACGAGCTGCGCCGTCCGGGCGCCGCTCTGCGTGCTGGTCAGACGGAACGTCGTCGCCCCACTACCCGGCGAGACCACGTTCGGGAAGTTCAGCGCCTTCGTCGCGTTGAAGATTTCCGCGCTGAACTCGAACCGCGCCTTGCCCGGCAGCTGGAACGCCTTCGCCAGCCGGAAGTCCATTTCCCCGAACCACCGTCCGAGGAACCGGATGTCCTGCGTGCCGCAATCGCCCGTGAAGACGAAGTTGCAACCCGGCCCGCCCGCCGGCGCGAAGTACCGGTACGTCTGAGCCGTCCGGACCCAGCATTGCCGTCGGCCCGTCGGGTCGGGTGCCCGGCGCGTAGCCGCCCACATACGACACGTCGGTCGTGTAGGCCAGCCGCGTGTTCGTGTAGATGTCCTCCGGGAAGTTGTAGACCGTCTGCGCGCCCGTCGTGGCGTCGGTCACGAACCGGATGGTGCTCAGCGCCTTCTGCGCCTCCTCGACCGTCATGCCCACGAGTGTGGCATTGCGGATGTTGAACGACTGCGTCTGGAAGCGCGCCGTGCCGGAGAACGTCCAGCCGCCGACCACGCCGTCCAGCCACGCGTTCATGTTCGCGCCGTAGCGCTTGCCGCGGCCCACCGGGATGTCATACGACCAGAGCGCCTGGATCGCATGCGGCACGGTGTTCTGCTCGAGATACAACAGCGGCTCGTGGTAGTCGAGACGGCTGCCCGAGATGTTCCGCTGCCAGGTGTAGCTCACCTGCGCCGCGAGCCCTTCCGACGAGCCGGCGCCGCACCTGCAGGATCACCAGGTGGTTGATCGGCTGGTTGGCCGAGTTGGTGTACACGTTCACGCCGCTCAACTGCGGATTGAGCACCCAGTAGTTCGACGGAATGCCCGTCGCCAGCGCGTTGTTGAAGAGCCGCGTGCTCATACCCGCCGCCAGCGCCGTCGAGTTGAACGTCGAACCATAGAGATTCGCCGCGAAGTTCGTCGGGTTCGGGAAATACGGGTTCAGCGCGCCGGTAAACGTCGTGCTGGTCCAGATCGTGCCGTTATACGCCGCCGGGTTGCTCGCGTCCGTCGACGCGTTCAGGTGCGCCAGCGTGATGGGCGTCGGCGCCGTGCCCGTGCCCGGCCCCATGTAGGCCATCGTCGGCCCGCGTCCCGCCGCCACGTTGGCCAGCAGGTTCGACTGCAGCGTCGCGAATTCGCCCGCGCCGCTCTTGATGTCGTACCAGTTGGTTTCCTGGATGTTCGTGGCGTTCCAGTTCTCGGTCGTCCACGCCCCGTACCCCCGGTTGCCCTGGTACCGCACCTCGAAGACCGTGTCCTTCGTGACCGCCCGCTGGAAGCTCATGTTCCAGGAGTCCGTCCACGGCACCGAGATGTTCGGGTTGAAGTTCCACGACGCTCGCGGCGCAGTTCGTGCAAATCGCCGTCGAACCCGATGCCGTTGATCGATGTTCGGGAAGAGCGGGAACTGCGGCACCGGATTGAACGCTGGCGCCCCCAGACGGTCCTTCTGGCTGTAGAGAATCGGCCACTGGCCGGAGTCGCCCGGGCCGCCCACCAGCGGGAACGCGGTGGTTGACGTGCTCCGCGTCGCCGCGATCGTCTGCCCCGGGTTGCCGTTGTACACGTTCAGGAACTGGTCCAGGCGCGTGCGCACGAAGCTGCGCGTGAACCCGCCGTTGACCGTCGCGATTTCCGGATCGCCCAACAGCGCCCGCAGCCAGCCGCTCTGCACGTTCGGCCGCCACGCGACACCGAGGATGGGACCCAGGTTGTTGAGGTCGGTGTTGTAGCCCTTGTTGGACTTGTCGTACAGGAAGTAGGACGGCTGAGGCGCCGTCGGATTCCCGAACGTCCCGGGCTGGAACATGTTGCAGAACCGGTCCTTGGCGCCGTCAGCGGACGGCCCTTGGCCCTGACCGGACGCGCCGCACGCATCCGACAGCGAGATCGTGGAGAACACGCTGTTGGACGGATTCATCGGCAGCGTGAACTGGTAGCGCACCCCGGCCGTGACCGTCACCGTCGGCTTCCACCGCCATACGTCCTGCGCGAAGAACGAGTAGTCGTCCTGAAATTCGCGGCCCGTGATCGGCCCGTTGAACACGTACTGATCACCGGACTCCGCCAGGTACCCCGTGCCCGGCAGCGACGAGATGCGGCCGGTCAGCAGCGAGTACAACGCTTTCGCGTTGTTCAGGTCCGTGTTGGTCGCGCCCGGGAAGTTCGCGGTGCTGAACATCCCGTTCGCCGGGTCGAAGTTCGTCGAGAACCCCAGGTTGAGTCCCGGCACGTTGACCGAGTCGGTCAGCCAGTTCGTCAGGTGCGTGTAATCCGCACCGAACGTGAAGGCATGCGAGCCCTTCAGGTAGTTGAACTGGTCCGACACCGTGACGTTCGGCGTGTTGCGTTCTTCCGGGAAGTTCGAGTTGCCAGGCGCCGCACCCGTCAGACCGAAGCCCAGGCTGATGTTGTAGCCGCCCTGGTTGTCGAACATCGACGGGCTGGTGTTCACGAAGAACCCGACCGGCGCCCACGCCCAGCCGCCGCGCGCTTCGTTGACCATCGCCGGTACTGAGCGTCGACCGCAGCGAGATGGACGCGGTCGTCCGGTAGGAGGACTGGTCGCCGTAGGCCGGCAGGCCAGGGAACGTCGAATCCGCACTGTTCAGCGTGTCCGGCGTGTTGTTGAACCGCTGCCAGTAGTAGGACCCCTGCAACCGGTTCTTCGGCGTCAGGTTCACCGTGATGTTCGTCGTCGGCGTGTGCCGGATCGTCTTGTTCGGCACCAGCCAGTTGTAGGTCGCCGTGTTTGGCGTGTTCGCCAGCTGGTTAATCGTGCCCGTGGTCGTCGTGGCCTGGAGGATCTGCTGGATGATCGACTTGACCTGCGGGTCATACGTCGCAATCTGGCCGTTGGCCGCGGCCAGCGCCATCACGTTCACCGTGTTGATCGTCGTCGTGCCATAGCCGAAGTCGCCGTTCAAGGCCGGCTGGCTGATGATCGTGCGCGCGCGCGCCGTTTGAATCGGGCCGTAGACCTCTTCCTGGTTGAAGAAGAAGAACGCCCGGCCGCGGCCGTCGAAACCCGGCAGGATGATCGGACCGCCGATGCGGCCGCCAAACGTGTGGTTGGTCGCTGTCGGCACGGGCAGCGCGTTCAGCCGGTTGAAGAACGTATTGCTGTTGAAGTTCGCGTGCTGCATGAACTCGTACACGCTGATTTCGAACTTGTTCGTGCCCGAGCGGGTCACGAAGCGCACCTGAATCGCACCCTGGCCCGGACGCGTCCGCGCCGGCGCTGGCGGTGGTCAGCGAGACCTCTTCGACCGCGTCCAACCGCGGCACGACGAGCGAGAAGAACCCGTCACCGGACTGCAGCAGGTTGCTGTTGGTGATGCCGTCAATCGTGATGTTGAACTGGTTGTTCGGCAACCCCGCGATGGTCGTGTTGTTGCGCGCGCCGCCGGCGCCGCCGACCGTCGTGACGCCCGGCAGGAAGATCAGGAAGTTCAACGCGTTGCGGTCCGACCGCGGCAGCGTCTGGATGAAGTTCGCGTTCACCGTCTGCGAGACGGTCGGCGTATCCGTGCGGACGAGTTCCGTGCCGGCCGTGACGTTCACGACTTCCGACACCGCGCCCACTTCGAGTTTGGTATTGATCGAGTTCGTGGAACCGCCCGTCAGCGTCGCGTCGATCTCGGCGGTCTTGAACCCCGCCAACGAGATCGTCACCCTGTATTTGCCGGGCGCCAATCCCGGAAACGAATACGCGCCGGAGGCGTTCGTCACCTGCGGCGGCAGTTTCTCACCCGTGGAGGCCTTCGTGACCACGACCGTGGCGCCGGGAACCAGGCCACCGTCCTTGTCGGTCACGACGCCGCTCAGCGTCGCGCTGCTACTTCCGCCCTGACCGAACACTGGAGTTGCCACAAGGGCACACGCCAATGCCAGAGCCGTCATCCATCGTGTTCTCACCATCCGGATCCTCCCCCAATTACCGGCGCCCCTCCCCCGGGCGGGGAAAGACTTCACAATCGAGTAGCGCCGATTGCGGGAGTCTAGATCAGAACTCTAGGTAAACGTCCAATTTAATTCACACACACTTGGAACGGCCAGGTAAACCTGCAGTTTTTCGAACAAAACAGGCCAGTGGTCGATTAAACCTAAAGAAAAACCCCGGCCGGGCCTTTTTCAGGCCCGGCCGGGGTCAGCGGTCGAATCGGTCGCCGGGACGGGGAACGCCCCGTCCCGGCGCTGTCAGATGAGGGTTACCAGCTCACGCGCCACACGAGCTGCGCCGTCCGGGCGCCGCTCTGCGTGCTGCCGATTTGGAACGTGCCCGCGCCGCTGCCCGGCGAGACCGTGTTCGGGAAGTTCAGCGCCTTCGTCGCGTTGAAGATTTCCGCGCTGAACTCGAACCGCGCCTTGCCCGGCAGCTGGAACGCCTTCGCCAGCCGGAAGTCCATTTCCCCGAACCACCGTCCGAGGAACCGGATGTCCTGCGTGCCGCAATCGCCCGTGAAGACGAAGTTGCACGAGGGCGAACTCGCCGGTGCGAAGTACCGGTACGTGCGAGCCGTCCGGACCCACCATGCCTTTCGGTCCGTTTGGCTCCGTGCCCGGCGCGTAGCCGCCCACATACGACACGTCGGTCGTATAGGCCAGCCGCGTGTTCGTGTAGATGTCCTCCGGGAAGTTGAACACCGTCACCGCGCCCGAGTTCGGGTCGGTCACGAACCGGATGGTGCTCAGCGCCTTCTGCGCTTCCTTCACCGTCATGCCCACGAGCTGGGCATTGCGGATGTTGAACGACTGCGTCTGGAAGCGCGCCGTGCCGGAGAACGTCCAGCCGCCGATCACGCCGTCCAGCCACGCGTTCATGTTCGCGCCGTAGCGCTTGCCGCGCCCCACCGGGATGTCATACGACCAGAGCGCCTGGATCGAATGCGGCACGGTGTTCTGACTCGAGATACAACAGCGGCTCGTGGTAGTCGAGACGGCTGCCCGAGATGTTCCGCTGCCAGGTGTAGCTCACCTGCGCCGCGAGACCTTCCGAGAGCCGGCGCCGCACCTGCAGGACCACCAGGTGGTTGACCGGCTGGTTGGCCGAGTTGGTTACACACGCCACGCCGGACAACTGCGGATTGAGCACCCAGTAGTTCACGGAATGCCCGTCGCCAGCGCGTTGTTGAAGAGCCGCGTGCTCATGCCCGCCGCCAGCGCCGTCGAACTGAACGTCGAACCATAGAGATTCGCCGCGAAGTTCGTCGGGTTCGGGAAGATACGGGTTCAGCGCGCCGGTAAACGTGGTGCTGCGTCCAGATCGCGCCCTTGTAGGCCGCCGGGTTGCTCGCATTCGTCGACGCGTTCAGGTGCGCCAGCGTGATGGGCGTGGGCGCCGTGCCCGTGCCCGGGCCCATGTACGCCATCGTCGCGCCCGCGGCCCGCCGCCACGTTGGCCAGCAGGTTCGACTGCAGCGTCTTGAACTCGCCCGCGCCGCTCTTGATGTCGTACCAGTTGGTTTCCTGGATGTTCGTGGCGTTCCAGTCTTCGTGGACCCACTCCCCGTACCCACGGTTGCCCTGGTACCGCACCTCGAAGACCGTGTCCTTCGTGATCGCCCGCTGGAAGCTCACGTTCCAGGAGTCCGTCCACGGCACTTCGATGTTCGGGTTGAAGTTCCACGACGAGGCCGCGCAGTTGGTGCAGATCGCGGTCGAACCCGAACCGTTGATGGTGTTCGGGAAGATCGGGAACTGCGGCACCGGATTGAACGCCGGCGCCCCCAGACGGTCCTTCTGGCTGTAGAGAATCGGCCACTGGCCGGAGTCGCCCGGGCCGCCCACGATCGGGAACGCGGTCGTCGACGTGCTGCGCGTCGCCGCAATCGTCTGCCCCGGGTTGCCGTTGTAGACGTTCAGGAACTGGTCCAGGCGCGTGCGCACGAAGCTGCGCGTGAACCCGCCGTTGACCGTCGCGATTTCCGGGTCGCCCAACAGCGCCCGCAGCCAGCCGCTCTGCACGTTCGGCCGCCACGCCACGCCGACAATCGGGCCCAGGTTGTTGAAGTCCGTGTTGTAGCCCTTGTTGTACTTGGTGTAGAGGTAATAGGACGGCGCCGGCGCCGTCGGATTCCCGAACGTCCCGGGCTGGAACATGTTGCAGAACCGGTCCTTCGCGCCGTCAGCGGACGGGCCCTGGCCCTGGCCGGAGGCGCCGCACGCATCCGCCAGCGAGATCGTCGAGAACACGCTGTTCGCCGGATTCATCGGCAGCGTGTACTGGTAGCGCACGCCGGCCGTGACCGTCACCGTCGGCTTCCACCGCCACACGTCCTGCGCGAAGAACGAGTAGTCGTCCTGGATTTCCTTCCGGTACAGGTTGCCGTTGTAGATGTACTCGGTGCCCGCATCATTCAAACGGCCCGTGCCGGTGATCGACGAGACGCGGCCGGTCAGCAGCGGCGTACAGCGGCCCGCGTTGTTCAGGTCGCCCGAACGGCGCCGGGGAAGTTCGCGATGCTGAACATCGCCGTTCGCCGGGTCGAAGTTCGTCGAGAACCCCAGCGACAGGTTCGCCACGTTCTGGCCGGCTCGCTCCAGTCAACCAGGTGCGTGTAGTCGCCGCCGAACGTGAAGGCATGCGACCCCTTCAGCCAGTTGAACTGATCCGACGCCGTGTAGTTCGGCGTGTTGCGTGACGACCAGGAGTTGGAATTGCCTGGCGCCGCGCCCGTGAGGCCGAAGCCCAGGCTCAGGTTGAACCCGGCCTGGTTCTCGAACATCCCCGCGTTCGAGTTCCTGAAGAAGTTGTTCGGCGCCCACGCCCAGCCGCCGCGCGCCTCGTTGACCATCGAGGTATTGATGGTCGACCGCAGCGAGATGGAGGCGGTCGTCCGGTAGGACGCCTGGTCGCCGTACGCCGGGAAGCCCGGGAACGTCGAATCCGCGTTGTTCAGCGTGTCCGGCGTGTTGTTGAACCGCTGCCAGTAGTACGACCCCTGCAACCGGTTCTTCGGCGTCAGGTTCACCGTGATGTTCGTCGTCGGCGTGTGCCGAATCGCCTTGCTGCCGCACCAGCCAGTTGTACGTCGCGGTATTCGGCGTGGTCACCAGCTGCGCGATCGTCCCGGTGGTCGTCGTGGACTGGAGGATCGACTGGAGCAGCGACTTGACCGTCGGGTCATAGGTCGACACCTGGCCGTTGGCCGCCGCCAGCGCCATCACGTTCACCGTGTTGATCGTCGTCGTGCCATAGCCGAAGTCGCCGTTCAGCGCCGGCTGGCTGATGATCGTGCGCGCGCGCGCCGTCTCGATCGGGCCGTACACTTCTTCCTGGTTGAAGAAGAAGAACGCCCGGCCGCGGCCGTCGAAGCCCGGCAGGATGATCGGACCGCCGATGCGGCCGCCATACGTGTGGTTGGTCGCCCTCGGGACCGGCAGCCCGTTCAGCCGGTTGAAGAACGTGTTGCTGTTGAAGTTCGCGTGCTGCATGAACTCGTAGCACGCTGATCTCGAACTTGTTCGTGCCCGAGCGGGTCACGAAGCGCACCTGAATCGCGCCCTGGCCCGACGCGTCGGCGCCGGCGCTGGCGGTCGTCAGCGCGACTTCTTCGACCGCGTCCAAGCGCGGCACGACGAGGGAGAAGAACCCGTCGCTCGTCTGCAGCAGGTTGCTGTTGGTGATGCCGTCAATCGTGATGTTGAACTGGTTGTTCGGCAGCCCCGCGATGGTCGTGTTGTTGCGCGCGCCGCCGGCGCCGCCGACCGTCGTGACGCCCGGCAGGAAGATCAGGAAGTTCAACGCGTTGCGGTCCGACCGCGGCAGCGTCTGGATGAAGTTCGCGTTCACCGTCTGCGTGACGGTCGGCGTGTCCGTGCGGACGAGTTCCGTGCCGGCCGTGACGTTCACGACTTCCGACACCGCACCCACTTCGAGTTTGGTATTCAGCGAGTTCGTGGAACCGCCCGTCAGCGTCGCGTCGATCTCGGCGGTCTTGAATCCCTGCAGCGAGATCGCCACCTTGTACTTGCCCGCGGCCAATCCCGGAAACGAGTACGCGCCGGAGGCGTTCGTCACCTGCGGCGGCAGTTTTTCACCCGTGGCCAACTTGGTGACCACCACGGTCGCGCCTGGAACCAGGCCGCCGTCCTTGTCCGTCACGACGCCACTGAGCGTCGCGCTGCTCGTTCCGCCCTGACCGAACACCGGCGCCGCCACAAGGGCAAACACCAACGCCAGAGCTGTCATCCATCCTGGTCTAGCCATTCTTCCTCCCTCAAATGCCAGCCCCCCACGAGCAACGCCCGAGGGGAGCCAAGCACAGGGATTCTAGACCGTACGTGAAGCGGTTCACAAGCAGGGAATTTTCAATCCAAATAATTGATTTGGCTGCGAAAAATATAACCAATTCGAATGGATTTGAGAGGGAATTTAGTGCGCGAAAAACGCGCACTCTGGCCAGGGACCGCGGAAGTGGCCCATCAGGCCTTGTGGAGGGTCCTGATGACGCGCCCGGAGCCCTGCCCGGCGACCGTCACGACCGCGCGAATCACGTAGTCGCCGGGTTCCAGCGCCCCGACCGGGATGGTGCCCGTCACCGCGACCTTGTCGTCCTCGTTCGTCGCCGCGGCGGTCGCGTTGACCGTCATCATGGCAGGCCCGTCCGTCGTCCGTGACACTTCGAACACCACGCTGACCTTCATCGCCTCGGTGATCGTGCCGTACAGCTCGATATAGGCGATGCCCGCCGCCTCCGACGAAAACTGCATCCGGGGCGTGAATCCGGTGGTTCGCGAGACGCCCAGCACGAGGCCGCTCATCTGCAGCGGACCGGCCGAACGGACTTCCGCGACCACCTTGTCGTCGATGAGCCCGGCCCGGCCGTTGGCGTCAATCGCGGCAATCCGCAGCCGGTACGTGCCGGGCTTGACCGTCATCCCAATCGCCATCGGCCAGGTCGTCAAGGGCTTGCCCTCTTCACTGAGCCAGTAGGCTTGCGCATTCCCGTTCTCATCGAACAACGCGGCCGCGGCCGTCATGACCTTCACGTTCGGATCGATGGGCTCGAACCAGCCGATGACGTCCACGCCCTTCGCGTTGCGCGACGACGATGCGGTCGCCCGCATGGGCAAATCCCGGAACATCTTGCCGCTCCGGACCATGTCGAACGCGGTCGTGATCGTCGTCGCGCCCGTCGAAGCGGCCGACGCGATGGGCGCCGGATTGGCGCGGCCCACGACCACGTACGGCTTGTAGCGCACGTCCACGTCCGGCCTGGTGGTCTTGATGCTGGAGGGATGGGGCTTGCCCGTGAGTTCATCGGGCTGCGTCTCGAACGTGGCCGAGTAGTAGCCGGCGGTCTCGCGCGCCATGCGCGTCAACCCGGGCTCGCCGCTGGACGTGAGGTGGAACAGCGGCGCGCCGGTCACCGAACGCAGGCTTTCGATGCCTGACAGCACGGGCTGCGGTGAGTAGTCCGGATGGATGACGTAGAGTTGGGCCTTCGCCGCGGCCACGGCCTTGCCGAGGCGTTCGAAGTTGTCGGCCGTGATATGGCAGCTGCCGGCCTGATCGGAGACGCCGCCGCGGCCGCCGATGTTGGCTTGCTGCGCCGCCTCCCCCGTGCTCTGCCCGGATAACGAGGACGACAGGAACGCGACCGCCACCGGCTGTTCGCTGTTCCGCGTCAACAGGCCGAGCGTGGACTCCAGCGTGGACAACACGTCCTTGGTCTGGCACGGCGCGGACGCGATCGGCACGATCGGGCTGATCTCCGAAATTCCCCGAGCCAGCCGGTCGCGGTCGGTGGTGAATCCCACCTTGACGCCGCCGTGCGGCACGGTGACGAGCGCCACGGGATCGGCCGGCGGCAACTTCTGCACGAAGTCCTTGAGCGCCTGCCGGAGCTTGATTTCCTGGCCGATCGGCATGGACTCGTCGTCCACGATGATCACGATCGACCGCGGCGTGGTCGCCACCGCCATGAGGTTCGTCGCGAACGCGGGCGTGATGGGCGCCGACGGATCGGCCGAGGCCATCGCGGCGACCGACCCCATCCCGCTCGACACCCGGATGAACTGCAACGACTTCAGGACTCGGACGCCGCCGTCCACACGCAAGGTGACTTCGTCGAGTTTGAGGTCGGAGACCGGCTGCCCGGTCTTGCTGACGACCACGAAATCGACCGTCACGGTCTGCGTCCCTCTGCTCTCCTGGCCGCGCTGGCGGGCGGCGCCGCGCGCGCCCAGCAGCAGCGCAACCGCCACGATGGCGACCGCCGCAATCCGGATGTCACGCCCGCTGGTCATCTTGTCTCTGCTCACGGTGCCTCGGCTGAATCTGGTCATGGTCGTGACCTCTGTGGTCGTCTACGGCGGGCTGGTCTTGGCATGTTATCAACAGCCGGAGACCGCACCCGAAAAAACGTTAGACTGAGCCCCTTGAGCGCCCAGCGAACACCGCGTCACGCGCCTGCCCCGCCGCGGCCGGGAGCCTCCTCGAATCGGGGCCGGCTGATCGCCCTGGCCCTCGTCCTGGCGGCGGCCACGCTGGCGGCGTATGCGTCGGTCCGCGGCCACGCGTTCCTGCAATTCGACGACGTCGACTACGTGACCGGCAACGGGGCGGTCCGGGCCGGCCTCACCTGGGCGGGCCTCCGGTGGGCGTTCTCTACGCCATACGCCGGCAACTGGCATCCGCTTACGTGGCTGTCCCACATGGCGGACGTCCAGTTCTTCGGCATGGATCCGGGCTGGCATCACCTGACGAGCCTGTGGCTGCATGTTCTGACGAGCCTGCTGCTGTTCTGGTTGTTGCTGCGGATGACGAAGGCGGCGGGCCCGAGCGCGTTCGTGGCGGCGCTGTTCGCGCTGCACCCGATGCACGTGGAATCGGTCGCCTGGATTGCCGAACGCAAGGACGTGCTCAGCGCGTTCTTCTGGGTGCTGTCGATGAGCGCCTACGTGGGTTACGTCCAACGTCCCGGTCGCGGGCGTTTCGCGCTCGTCGCCGCGTGCTTCGCGCTGGCGCTGCTGTCCAAGCCCATGGCGATCACGCTGCCCTTCGTGCTGCTCCTGATGGACGCGTGGCCGCTCGGGCGATGGCGCGGCGTGAGCGCCGGATCCGATGCGCGCGGTGCGCTCGCGCTCGTGCGCGAAAAAGCGCTGCTCTTCGTGCTGGCGGCCGGGTCGGCCGTGGTGACGTTCATCGTCCAGCGCCAGGCCGGCGCGGTGCAATCGCTCGACGCGTTTCCCCTGGCCGTGCGCCTGGCCAACGTCCCGGTCGCGTACGCGCAGTACGTGATCGGCACGATCTGGCCCGCGCGGCTGGCGCCGCTCTATCCGTATCCCTCGTCGATTCCGCTGTGGCAGAGCGCGGGTGCGGCCGTCGCCCTGCTGGCCATGACGGCCGTGGTGATCCGATCGCGGCGTGAACGGCCGTATCTCGCGGCCGGATGGGGCTGGTTCCTGGGCACGCTGGTGCCGGTCATCGGGATCATCCAGGTGGGCAGCCAGCCCTACGCCGATCGCTACATGTACATCCCGGCCATCGGGCTGTTCATCATGGCCGCGTGGGCGGCG
Organism: uncultured Acidobacteriota bacterium; assembly: GCA_963751445.1. Taxonomy (GTDB): domain Bacteria; phylum Acidobacteriota; class Vicinamibacteria; order Vicinamibacterales; family SCN-69-37; genus DASUGC01. The sequence goes on from CAVVUL010000011.1 coordinate 1,350,950, forward strand.
AAGGACCTGGCGGCCGCGCGGCCGGCTTGGTCGCGCGCCTGGCCCATCGCCGGTACGGTGCTCGTGGTGGCGGCGGCGGGGCTGACCTATCGACAGGTCGCGTACTGGCGAGACAGCGTCACGCTCTGGGAGCGCACGGTCGCGGTCACGCGCGACAACTACCGCGCCTACACGAACCTCGGCTTCGCGCTGGCGGACGACGGCCAGCGCAACCGCGCACTGACCGCATACACCGACGCAATCCGGCTGAATCCCGACTATGCGAACGCCCGGAACTACCTCGGTGTGCTCCTGGCCGACATGGGCGATCACGACCGCGCGGCGGCCGAGTACGCCGCCGCGCTGAAACTGCGGCCGCGGTTCGCGCAGGCGCACAACAACCTCGGCCTCACGCGCGCGGCGCAAGACCGGCTCGACGATGCCGTCGCCGAATTCACGGAAGCGCTGCGGCTGGACCCGGCGTTTGCCCCGGCCCGCAACAACCTGGCGATCGCGTACGTGAAGCAGGGCCAGCACGACAAGGCCATTGCCGAATTCGAAACCGCCGTGCGCCAGCAGCCGGGGTCGGCGGAGTCGCAGTTGAACCTGGCGTCGGCGCTGGCCGCGGCCGATCGGAAGCGCGAGGCGCTGCCGCACTTCGAGGCGGCCGCGCGGCTGGGCGGCGACCCGGTCCGGACGCACTACCTGTGGGGCGGCACGCTGATGGATCTGGGGGACATGCCCGGCGCCACGATTCAGTTCATGGCGGCGCTGGCGGCGGATCCGTCGTTCGCACCGGGCGCGCACGACCTGGGCCGCAGCCTCGCGCTCTCGGGGCAGTTGAACGAGGCGCTCCAGGCGCTGCAAACCGCGGTGCAACTGGATCCGAACAACGCCGACTATCACCACGATTTCGGCGCGGCGCTGGCGCGGCGGGGCCTGATCCCGCAGGCCGTCGCGGAAATGCGCGCGGCGCTCCAGATCGATCCCGCGCATGCCGAAGCGCTCGACGCGCTCCGCCTGCTGACCGCGAAGAAGAACTAGAAGGAGGCTCATCCCATGATTCGCCGTCTTATGTTCGCGCTGGTGTTGTCGCTGTTCGGGGCCGCGGCCCTGCAGCAGGCCGGGGTGCTCGCACAGTCCGGGCCGGGCACGGAGGTGCCGCGCGGCATCCGGCGCGACGTGCCGATGACCAACGCGATCCGCCGCGCCTTCGACGCCGGCACGCGCGACGCGAGCGGGCAAGCCCGGCCCGAACTACTGGCAGCTGCAGACCGACTACACGATCAACGTGCAGCCTCGACCCGGCCACGCAGACGCTGACCGGGACCGAGACGATCGTCGCTGCACAACAACAGCCCGCAGGACCTGACGAGATCATACCTGCGGCTCGATCACAACATCTTCCGCGCGCGCTGCGTCCCGCGCGGGCTCGTCGGTGCCGGCGGAAAACACCGAGGGCATGGTCGTCACGACGCATCGCCGTCAACGGCGAGGCCGTGGATCTGCGGCCCGCCGGCGCGGGCGGCGGGCGCGGGCGCGGTGGCGGGCGCGGCTCCGGCCGGCCCGCGGCGGCTCGCCGCGACGCGGCCTCGACCAGACGGTGGCGCGCGCATCTCGCTCGCGGCACCCAGTCGCGCGAAGGCAACGGCGACGCTCGAGATCGCGTGGCGCACGAAGCTCCCGGGCGGCCCAACGGCAGCGGCCATCGCATGACGCAGCGCTTCGAAGACCGCCTGTTCCAGCCGACGCAGTGGTATCCGCGCATCGCCGATGTACGACGACCTGCGCGGCTGGGACACGAACCTCTACCTCGGGCCGGCCGAGTTCTACAACAACTTCGGCCGCTTCGACGTGAAGATGGACGTGCCGGCCGGCTGGATCGTCAGCGGCACGGGCGTGCTGCAGAACCCGCAGGAGGTGCTCGACCGCGACGGCGCGCGAGCGCCTGTCGCACGTGCTCGAGTCCGACGACGTCATCACGATCGTCGGCGACGACGAGGTGGGGCCGGGCCAGGCGACGGCGCGCCGGCGATCGCCTCGTGTGGCATTACGTCGCGGACATGGTGAACGACTTCGCGTGGGCGACCGCGCGCAAGTTCACCTGGAAGGCCACGCGCGCGACGATTCCCGGCAAGGGGCCGATTCCCGATCCACATGGTGTATCGCCCGAGCGCGCGCATCCGCTTCGCGAACGCCGGCCCGATCGCGCGGCACGCGCTCGAGTTCTACTCGAAGCTCTGGGCGCCCTACCCGTTCCCGCAGCTCACGCTGCAGGACGGCCCGAGCGCCGGCATGGAATACCCGATGGTGATCAACTCCAACCAGGGCGCGGCCGATCACGAGACCGGTCACCAGTGGTGGCCGATGATGGTCGGCAACAACGAGACCTGGTACGGCTGGATGGACGAGGGCTTCAACCAGTACATGAACGTCCTCTCCGACGCCGACGCCGCGCGGCGCGACGCCGAACCTGAACCGGCTCGGCCAGAGCTACGGCGCGCACGAGCGGCAACGAGGACGAGCCGCCGATGATGTGGAACGCGAACTACGCGCGGCCCGCATGTACCAGCTTCCAGACGTACTCGAAGACGCCGCTCATGCTCTCCATGCTCGGCGGCATCGTCGGCGACGAGAACGTGCAGACGCGCGATGAGCGAATACGCGAAGACGTGGGCGTTCAAGCACCCGTCGCCGTGGGACTACATCTTCTTCATGAACGCCGCAGCTGAAGCAGGACCTGAACTGGTTCTGGTACTACTGGCTGTGGACGACCGAATCGGTGGACGGCTCGATCGCCAACGTCACCACGGCCGGGCGAAGACGACGGTGACCGTGCGGCAGGACGGCCAGATGCCGTCGCCGGTCGTGCTGCGCGTGCAGTTCGCGGCGGACCGGCCCGGCGATCAAGCCGATGGCCAACGCGAAGATCGAGGGCAATTCCGCGCTGGTGACGTGGCCGGTGGACGTGTGGTTCAACGGCAGCCGCACGTTCAAGGCCGTGCTCGACTTCGGCGGCCGCGCGATCACGTCGATCCAGCTCGATCCCGCGTGCCGGTTCCCGGATCGCGATCCCGAGCGACAACGTGTGGCCGAAACCCGCGGCCGGCGGCCCGCCCACGCGCGGCGCGTGCGGCGGATAGGACACGTGGTCACGCAGTAGCCGGCGGCCTTCAGGCCGCCGGACGCGCGGCGGGCTGAAGCCCGCCGCCTACTGCACGCACGTTATTCCTGCTTGAGCACCACGCGCATCGTGTCGCGCAGCAACGACACGACCACCCGGTTCGACGTCGCCGGGAACGACGGGAACTGAGGAACGACGAGAACGATCGGGAACTGAGGAACTGCGCACCCCGGTTCAGTTCCCGATCGTTCCCCAGTTCCCGTTCGTTCCCGTCGTTCCCGTTCGTTCCCGTCGTTCCCGTCGTTCTTCTCTATTTCGCGCCCAGCTGCGCCGCCCAGGCGGCGCCGTTGTAGAACAGATAGTCGTCCTTCACTTTGCCCCCTTCGAACTTCACGATTTCCAGGAATTTCGACGTCACCTTCTTGCCGGTCTTCTTCATGCCCATCGACGGCATGTCCCCGGTGTTGGTGCCTTCGAAGGTGCCGGCGATCACCACGTAGTCGCCGGCGGCCCACATGGTGACGGGCGTGACTTTCATGTCTGGAAAGGCCGAGAACATCTCCTTCGCGCCGGCCACGGCTTCCTTCTTGTTCACGTCCTTCGGCCGTGCGATTTCGATGGCCCGATAGTCGTCTGCGTTCATGGCGTCGATCGCCTTGACGTCATGCTTATTGACGGCGTCGAACATGGATTGAGCCGCGGCGAGATTGGCTTTCTCGGTCTCGTCGTTCTTCGCGAGCACGACCGTCGCGGCCGCACCGGTGGCCTTCTCGACGGGCCGCGCGGGCATCGGGTTCAGCCCGAGTTGCGCCATCATCGTGCCCTCGTCCAGGTAGTCGGTGTCGCGCACGGCCACCGAACCGGTCGCGTCCCAGTCGAGGGTGTGGGCCATCAGCATGCCGATGGCCTTGCCGGTCGCCGGCGTCGCCTTGCCGTCCGGGCCTGGAGGCAGCGGTCCGGTATTCGTCCCGGCGTACAGGGCGATGCTCGCGAGTCTGTCGCCATTGGCCAGGATGAGACGCAGTTCGCCCCGACGATCGGGAAAGCTCTCCGCGATCGCCTTCGCGTGCGCGACAATGGCCGCGCGGCCCGTGACCGAGGCCGGATTCGAATCGGCCGATTCCGACACGGCATTCTCGTCATAGCAGGCCTGGAACTGATCCCAGGCCTTGTTGTTGAAGTGGTCCCAGCACGCCTGGTACCACTGCGTCCTGGCTTCCGCCGTCTTCACGGCAGGGGCGGCGGGCGCCGGCGGCGGCGCGGGCTCCGAACAGGCGCCGGCCAGGACCAGCGAGGCCAGCAGGACACCAGGCATCGAACGGCGGACGAACGTCGGCACACCAATCATGGACACACCTCCCGGGAAGACGGCTGAACGCGGGCATCCTAGCATTCCAGGCGACGACGTCGCCAGGACCCGCCTCGCTTGCCGTATTAGTACTATTTATGTATGAGATAAGCATAAAAATTAGCGTCCCTATTACTAATGGACGATATTTTGTGCTATAAAGTCATTCTCTTATTCCCGAGGAGCAGACAGCCATGGCGACGACGTTGCGCGACTTCCTTGAAATCCCGTACGACAAGCTCGAAGAAATGAACCTGGCCACGAAGGAGGCCCGGCTCAACCGCACGCCCGCGCACAAACTGCGCGAGAAGCACATGAAATACCTCGCGGACGAGAAGCGGATCAAGGCCGTCACCGTGTGCTTCTCGGACCTCGAGGGCCGGCTGCACATGCTGGACTACGACAAGAAGTTCCTGCTCAAGTCCGCCGACAACCTCACGTTCGACGGATCCTCGATTCGCGGGTTTTCGCAGCAGGCCGAATCGGACCTGCGGCTGGGCATCGACTGGCCCGCGCTCTACTGGCTGCCGTCGGATATCTTCGGGCCGGGCAAGGTGCTGGTCTTCGCGGACGTGCTCGAAAAGGACGGGTCGCCGTACCTCGCGGACATGCGGCTGAAGCTGAAGGCCTACACCGAGAAGAAGTTCGCGAAGGACGGCACCGTCTTCAACGCGGCCAACGAAATCGAAGGCTTCCTGTTCAAGGGCCGCGATGCCGAACGGCACTATCACGAGACGGCGGCGTTCGAGTTCATCAGCACGGGCGGCTACTACCATTCGCTGCCCGGCGATCCGCTCCGCACGTTCATCGACACCGCGGCCGAAGTGCAGCGCGCGCTGGGCTTCGCCAACGAGAAGGACCACCCGGAAGTCGCGCCGTCGCAGTTCGAGATGAACTACGCGCTACAGCGAAGTCAACATCGCCGCCGATCAGGTCCTGCTCTACAAGCTCGTCTGCCGTCAGGTCGCCGCGCGGCTCGACATGACCGCCAGCTTCCTGCCGAAGCCGGTCACCGGCGTCAACGGCAACGGCATGCACACGAACTTGTCCATCGCCAAGGGCGGCAAGAACCTGTTCTTCGACGCGAAGGGCCAGGACCAGCTCGTCGAAGGTCGGGCTGGCAGTTCATCGACCGCGTGCTGGCCAGCGGGCAGGAGATCTGCCTGCTCTTCAATCCCAGCGTCAACGCCTATCGGCGGCTCGATCCGCACTACGAGGCGCCGAACCAGATCAAGGCCTCGGCCGTCAATCGCGGCGCCATGGTCCGGATTCCGATCGGCAACGAGAAATCCGCCCGCATCGAGATTCGATCGATCGCGCCGGACGCCAATCCGTACCTCGCGCTCTACGCCGCCCTGCGCACGGGCTCGAAGGGCCCGCTGGGCGACGAGGATGCCGAAGCGCGCCGGGCGCGGACGAAGTTCCTGCCCGACAACATCTACGACGCGATCCGCCTGTTCAAGGGCAGCAAGTTCATGGCGGACCTGCTCGGCGCCGAGGTCCACGACCGCTACATCGGCGTCAAGACCGCGCAGGCCGACCGCTGCCCCAGGGCGCTCGGCTCACGCATCAAAACGTCCGAAGTGCAGTTCCACCACGAGGTGACGAACCAGTACCTGTGGAATCAGTTCTGACGAGGGCGACGGAGAACGACGAGAACGACGGGAACGACGGGAACGACGGGAACGACGGGAACTGGGAACGACGAGAACTGAAGAGCTTCGTTCCCCAGTTCTCGCCGTTCCCGGCGGTTCCCGTCGTTGGCCCGTCGTTCCCGTCGTTCGCCGTTCGTTCCCGTCGTTCCCGTTCGTTCCCGATCGTTGAATGTCCTTGTCTTCCCCCCATCCAGCTCCACACCATCGCGATCCAGAGCAGGTTCGACCCGAGCAGGTGCGCCATCTGCAGCGGCAGCGGCGCGAGCATCAGCAGGTTGAGCACGCCCAGCCCGGCTTGCAGGAGCACGAGCGTGACGACGGTCGTGCGCATCGATTCGCCGCGGGCGCGGCGAACGTCGGGTCGCGCCGCGTCTGCGCCAGCGGATGAGCGCCACACGACGGCCAGCATCGGATGGATCGCGCGCAGCCGAATCAGGAAATGCGACGCCGGACTCATATCGGCCGCGAGCCCCTCGCCGAGCGACGCCGCCGGAAACAGCGTGTCGCCCAGCGCCACGGCGCCGCCCGCCGCGGCCACCACCATCGTCAGCGCCAGCGTGAGCAGCAACCCGCGCGACCGCACGACCGCTGACGCCGCGCGACCCGAGCGGCTGACTCGGCCCACCAAATCGTGCCGGTCATCAGGCCGGCCAGCACCATCGTGTTCGAGAGATGCACGGCCATGTAGGCGGCTCGCAGCGCGGAGGTGTTGTGCTCCACCAGGCCGAGCAGGACGAGGCCGGCGCCGAGCGCGGCTTCGATCAGCATGAAGACGAACGCCGCCAGCGCCCATGCGCGCGCGCGATGGCCGGCCGGAAACACGCGGCGCGCGCCCAGACAGCAGGCCGAGCGACAGCAGCATGGCCGCGCCGCTCGTCACACGATGGATGAACTCGATGACGGTGGCCATGTCGCGGCGCGAGCGGCACGACCGCGCCGTTGCACAGCGGCCAGTGACTGCCGCATCCGGCGCCCGATCCCGTGGCGCGCACGACGGCGCCCCAGACGATCACGGCAACGGTGACGGCCAGCGTGATCCAGGCGAATCGGACGAAGGCACGATCGGCGTCATGGCAGGCGGCTCACTTCCCCGAATCATACGTGCCCTTGCCTCTGGTGCGCGCCGGTGTAGAGTCCGCCATGCGCATCATCGACTTCCACAATCACTACTATCCGCCCGAGTACCTGGACGCGCTGGGGCCGTCCGGCAGTTGTCTGACGATCACCCACGATGAGCACGGCAATCCGGTCGTCCACTACCCCGGCGATTACAACGTGATGGTGCGCGGGCATCGCGACATCGCGTATCGGCAGGCGGTGCTGGACGAGCACGAGCGTGGACACGCAGGTCATCACGTTGACGACGCCGGGGACGCACGTCGAAGCCGCCGGCCGTGGCGGTCGCGCTGGCGATGATCACCAACGATGCGTTCGCGCGCGTGCGCGACGAGCGGCGCGGCCGGTTCATTCCGCTGGCCACGCTGCCGCTGTGCGACCCGGCCGCGTCGGTGTCCGAGTTCGTCCGCGCCTTCGACCAACTGCGGCTGCCCGGCGCGATGCTCTTCAGCAACATCAACGGCATCGGGCTGGACGATGCGCAGTTCTGGCCGCTGTACGAGGCGGCCAACGATCGCGATGCCGTGCTGATGATCCATCCGACCTACCCGTGGGCGTGGAAGCCATGCGCGAATACTGGCTGATGCCGCTAAACGGGTTCCTGTTCGACACGACGCTCGCCGCATCGAAGCTCGTGTTCAGCGGCGTCGTGAAGCGCTATCCGCGGATTCGTTGGGTGCTGGGACATCTGGGCGGCACGATTCCCTACCTGGCCGAGCGGCTCGACCGCGGCTGGCGGGCGTTCAAGGAATGCCGCGCCCACATCGACGAGCCGCCGACGGCGTACCTGAAGCGGCACTTCTGGTACGACACCGTGAACTTCGCGCAGGGGCCGCTGAAGCTGGCGATCGAGTTCGCCGGCGCCGGCCGCATCCTGGCGGGCAGCGACTATCCGCACATGATCGGCAGCATCCCGCTGATGCTGGAGGCGATCGCGCGCTGCCGATTTCGGACGCGGACAAGGCCGGCATTCTCGGCGGCAATGCGCTGAGATTGTTGGAGCGACTAGCCATGCAGAAGCCGAGGGCGCGCATTTCTGAAGCAGATTGCCGGCGGCCGATCGGCGCGGGGTTTGCGGCGCCCGCGATGCTCGGCGCCGCGGCGTCAGGCGGCAGGCGCCGACGCCGGCGCTCCGCACCGGCCGCCCAGGCGGCCAACGCGGCGGGATCACGGCGGAGACGCTGGCGGCCGCACAGCAGGTGGCGGCGTCACGCTGCCCGCCGCCGAGCGCGAGTCGGCGCGCTCGCTGGTTGCGCGCAATCTCGCGAACATCGAGGCCGTGCGCAACGTCGCCCTCGCGGCTGACGTCGAACCGGCGTTCTCGTATCGTCCGCCGCGGCGCCGCAGGCAGCCCGGCCGACGCCGCCGACCGCGCGCGCCGCGGCGGCGCGTCCCGGCAGCCGTCCCGCAGCCGGACAATCTCGAGGAACGCGTTCGAGCCCGTGACATCGCTGGCGGAGCGCATGCGCACGCGCCAAATCACGTCGGCCGAGTTGACGTCGATGTATCTCGAGCGGCTGAGGCGGCACGACGCCACACTGCTCTGCGTCGTGACGCTGACCGAGGACCTGGCGCGCGCGCAGGCGGCGCAGGCCGATCGGGACATTCGCGCGGCCGGTATCGCGGCCCGCTGCACGGGATCCCGTACGGCATCAAGGATCTCGTTCTCCGCCAAGGGCCTGCCGACGACGTGGGGCGCGAAGCCGTACGAGCGGCAGGTGTTCGACTACGACGCGACGGCCGTGACGCGCCTGCGCGAGGCCGGCGCGGTGCTGCATCGGCAAGCTCTCGACCGGCGAACTGGCCGTGGGTGACCTGTGGTTCCGCGGACGCACGAGAAATCCATGGAATCCGGAGCGGGGGTCGAGCGGGTCATCTGCGGGCCCGGCCTCGGCGTCGGCGGCGGGCCTCGTGGGATTTGCCGTCGGCACGGAGACGAACGGATCGATCATGTCGCCCGCTTCCACGTGCGGCGTCGTCGGCTTGCGGCCGACGTACGGTCGCGTGAGCCGGTACGGCTGCATGACGCTCCGGTGGACGCTCGACAAAGTGGGGGCCATGGCGCGATCGGTCGCGGACACGGCGCTCGTGCTCGAGGCACTGCACGGGCCGGATGGCCGCGATGAGACCGTGCCGGATCTGCCGTTTGCGTGGGACGGCCGTCGCGATCTGAAGGGACTCCGCATCGGCTACGTCGAGCGGGAGTTCAGCGGGCACGGGTCCGACCGGCGCCGCGGCGCTGACCGCCGCGCTCGACGTCTATCGCCAGCGCCGGCGCGACGCTCATGCCGATCGCCGCTGCCCGGATCCGCCGGCGGCGCGATCTACGCGCTGCTCAACGCGGAGGCAGGCGCGATGTTCGACGAACTCGTGCGGTCCGGGCGGCATCAATGAACTGGCGGACACGAGCGTCAACGGCCGCGCCAACCAACTGCGCGCCTCGCGATTCATTCCCGGCGGTCGACTACATCCGCGCGCAGCGCGCGCGGACGCTGCTGCTCGAGACAGATGAACCAGCTGTTCGACGTCGATCGAGGTCGTTCCTCGCGCCGGCGTCGAGCGAGGCGGTCGCGATGGCGAATCTCACGGGCATCCCGGCGATCACCGTGCCGGCGGGGTTCGTGGACGGTCTGCCGGTCGGGTTGATGGTGACGGGGCCTTTGTTCCGGGAAGAGCGCATGCTGCAAGCCGCCGCGGCGTTCGAATCCGCCACGGAGTGGCACGCGCGGCGGCCGCCGGGGTTTGGCGCGACGCCGGCGTGAGCGAAGTCCGGCCGGCGCGACCCCGGGTGTTATCATCGACGGATGAATTCTGCTGATTGCATTCTGTTCAGTGGCGGCGCGCCCGGCGCGGAGGCGGCCTTTGGCGAAGCCGCCGAACGGCACGGCGTCGAGGAGGTCAACTTCACGTTCGAGAGCCACAAGATGGCGCGGCACCGCGGTGTGCGCGTGCTGAACCACGAGGAGCTGCAGTCCGGCGACATCAGCCTGGCCTACGTGTCGCGGCTCATGCACCGCCGCTACACCGACGCACCGACGATTCGGCGCGTGTTGCAGACGCTGTGGTACCAGGTCAACCACGGCCAGGAGATCTACGTCATCGGCGCGATCCTCGACGACGACACCGTGCGCGGCGGCACGGGCTGGGGCGCGGAATTCGCCAAGCTGTGCAACAAGCCGCTGTTCGTCTTCGACCAGGACAAGGACGGCTGGTTCGAGTGGACCGGCGAGGCGTGGACGCCGCGCCGGGGCGCGGACGCACCCGTCGTCACGCACCCGCACTTCACCGGAACGGGAACACGATCGCCGCGGCCAAACGCGCTCGCGGCCATTGAGGACTTGTTCACCCGTTCATTCGGCGCCGCGTGATCGCGTGATCGCCGCCTGTCGCCGGCCGTGACCGCCGCGCCGGCCCGCCTCGTCGTCTCGCGCACCCTGCCGATCGACGTCGCGCAGCGGCAGGTCTACGTGATCCTGGATGACGAGCGGATCGCGACCTTGCTGTTCGGCGAGACGGTCGAGCGCGAGATTCCGCCCGGCGCCCATCGGCTTCGCCTCAACAACACGCTCGTCCGGAAGACGATCGACTTCGAGGCGGCGCCGGGTGAAACGGTCGAGTTTCGCTTCGCCAATCGCGCCGGCCGATTCGCGCTGCCCTTCCTGGCCGTGATGGGCGTCGCGCCCCTCTACTTGACCGTCGAGCGCGTGCAGGCACCTGCCTGACCCCCGCGGGAGTTGCGCGCCGGCGTCCAGGCTTGTAGAGTTCCCCTCCGAACACGCGGGAGGTCCGCTATCGTGAAGTCATATCTGCCTGTCTTTGTCATCGTGTTGTTGTTGCTCGCTCCGGTCGCGGAAGGCCGTCAGGGCCAGGGGGGCGGGGGCGGCGGGGCGCCGTCGGGGAGCGCGTCCGATCCGACACCCTTCGAACAGTTCGTGTCCAAGCTGAAGCTGGATTCCAAGAAGCAACTGCCGGAGGTCGTGAAGATCTTCACGGCGGCGGCCACCGCGGCCGGGCCGATTGCGCAGGATCTGGTGCGCCTGCGCGCGCAGATGGTCGAGTTCGACGGCAAGCCGGAGCAGCTGGCGCCCGTGACGGCCGCGTTCAAGGCCGCGTCGGAGCGCATGACCGCGGCCGAGGTCAAGGCGTTCAAACAGGTGCAGGCGTTGCTCAAGCCCAATCAGCTGTCCAAGTCGGGCGAGGCATTTGTGCTGATGGCCGGCATCTTCAACCCGCCGACGCCGCGCGCGAGTCGATCGATGCGCGGCGGAGGAGGTGGCCAATGAGCCGGCGTATTCACGTCAGATCCATGATGGCGGCGCTGTCGCTGGCCCTCTGCGCCGGCGTCGGCGTCGTAGCGCTGTCCGCGCAAGGCGGCGGTCGTCCGCCCGGCGGTGGAGGCGGGGGCGGCACTGGAGGCGGCGGAGGCATGGGCATGTCCCAGACGCGATCGGGCGTGATCGTGGCGACGCTCAAGCTCGACGACGCCCAGAAGAAGTCAGCCAAGACGGTGCTGGACGACGCGTTCAAGGCGGCGGCGCCGCTGCGCCTGGCGTTGACGGACGCGCGGCTGAAGCTGGGCGCGGCGGTCCAGGCGGGCGACCAGGCGCAGATCGATCAGGCGGCCTCGGCCTACGCGGAGCAGGCCACGGCCATGGCGACGGCGGAGGCGCAGGCGGTCGCCAGGATCGTGAAGACGCTGAAGACGGAGCAGCTGGATCCCACGGCCGTGCAGACGACGGTCTCGCTGATGCGAGGCGCGTTCGTCGGCAAGAAGTGGGACACCGCGCCGGATGTCCGGTTCTACTGACGGCGGCGATGGGATGACCGTGTCCGAGTTTCGCTACCGGCGCCGGGTGCAGTTCGCCGACACCGACATGGTCGGCGTCGTGCACTTCAGTTGGATCGCGCGGTACATGGAAGAAGCGGAGCACGCGCTGTGGCGGGCCGCCGGGCTGAGCATCGCTCAACCCGGCGGCAGCCTGGTGTTCCCGCGCGTCGCCGTCACCATCGACTTCGCCGCGCCGCTCCGCTTCGAGGACGAGTGCGAGGTGCACGTGCGGATCGAGGCGATGTCCCGCCGCACGATTCGGTACGCCCACACGATTACGCGGGGCGAAACCGTGATTGCCACGGGCACCATGACGGCCGCCTGCGTCAGCACGGACGCGACCCCCATGCGCGCCGTCGACATCCCCGAAGACATTCGCAAGAGACTGGGGGACGGGTCTGTTTTCCACAGGTTTTCCACAGAGAAGGGACAGGGGTCGGCCCCATGATGGCGGCCGACCCCTGTCCCTTCTCTGTGGAAAACCTGTGGAAAACAGACCCGTCCCCCTATAATTGGGTTCTGTGGCGCCGAGAGAACTGACTGTCGAGGTGAATCCTCGCGCCCGGGTGGATGTCATCGACATCCGCGCCCGTGCGTCCGAAGTTCACGGATCCGCGCTCGAGAATTACTCGCGGTGCCTGTACGTGTCCGCGCACACCACCGCCGGTTTCCTGCCGCAACCACTGGCGGCGCGGCTGACCGCCAAAGACGACGGCCTCAACTCCTATCTCGAACTGTTCCGCGCCATGTTTCCGGAAGGCGCCGGCTACGCGCACGACAAGCTCGAGCAGCGACACGAACTGGCGCCTGAACAGCGCGCCGTCGAACCGGCCAACGCGGACTCGCACCTGGCGTTCATCGCCAGCGGCTTGCAGTCCTGCGTCGTCTACGACACGACCCGGCCGGGTCCGGTGTTCTTCGTGGATCTCGACGGCACGAACAACGGCACGCCGCGGCGGCGCGCGACGACGCTGGTGGGCTTCAATCGCGAAGAAGAAGTGGCGCGCGGCACTCTGACCGTCCCGGTCTCCGGTCACCCGGTTGACGCCGTCAACCTGAAGGACCCGCGCCTGGGCCTGTACGATCAGATTGGCGAGTTCATCGACAAGCACGGCGTCGCGAAGGGCCGCGTGCACCTGCAGCTGGATTCGCACGAGCAGCACGCCAGCCTGACGGTCAACGAATACGAGACGTGGCTCATGCACCACGACCTGGCCGACGTGCTGCGCAATCCGCTGCGGTTCGCCGCGGAGCGCGCCCGTCATGCGTGGCACGACCCGCGCGCCATTCCGGCCAAGGCCCGCGCCTACGCGAAGTACGACATGGTCTACGCCCTCAACAAGCTGGTCGACAAACTCGGCCTGCAGTCGTCATTCATCGAGCGGATACTCGCCCGCACGCTCGAAGTGGGCGCCTCTCGCCTGTTCCGCATGGATCGTGGCGTTGACCTGCTCGTCTCCGACAGCCGCACGCCGGGCAGAGGCGCCGTCGTCGAAGGCACCTACCAGACGCCGATTCTCGTGCAATGGCGGCGCGCACCGGAGACGGTGCGCAAAGTCGATATCGCGCTGACGCGTTTCCTCTGAAACCCGAGAACCGACCCCCGGGATCGGTGTTGCTCCCAGCCGCTACCCGTCGAACCCTGCGTCCGCAACGAGCGACTGTCGCCCGAGCACGTTCAGGAAGCCCCACAGCGCGACACCAAGGACGAGCGCGGCGGTGAGGCCCGACCGCCAGGCAAACCACGCCGACGGATCGGCGGTCCAGGGTGTGGCGCGGATCGCCCAGTTGATGGCCAGCCCCGTCACCAACGCGAGCAGGCCGAACCGTTTGATGAACCACACGGCGGCCACGCCGATGATGACGGCCTGCGCGACGTCCAGCACGAACGGGCGCACACCCATGATGCCCGCCAGCGTCGTCACGGCGGCCGTGGCCACGAGGACCAGCTTCTCGTTGCGCAGGACGAATCGCGCGGCCACCATGAACGCGACCAGCGCCAGCGCATTGATCACGCCGTTCAGCACCGACCACGCGATCGTCGACAGATAGGCCGGCGCCGGCGCCAGCGAGAGCGCATTCAGGCGAAGCTGGGCGCCATCCAGGTGCAGGAGCGGGGCCGCCGCGAGCGGCAGCGTCGAGACCAGCGGCCACAGCGTGCCCAGGAGGACACCGGCGATCAGCCTCTGGCCGACGAGCGGGTCGCGCCACTGCCCGCCGATCAGTCGGGTCCAGCCGATGAGCAAGTGCGGCGCGGACCGGCGCACGAACGGTTCGAGCCCGAGATAACAGAGCCAGACCAGGGCGGCGTTGAACAGCGCTCGTCCCTGGTCGCGACTGATGACCGTCCAGATCGAGGCCGAATCGAAGACCCAGTGGCGCGCCATCATGTCCGCGATCGCGCCGACCGCGAGCACGAACGCGGCCACTCGCAGCGCGCCGCGCCGGTCGCCTCTCCCGAGTCTCACGTGCCTCCTCGCCAGCAACGCGACCGACCCGAGGACCACGATCCACAGGACCGGCAGCACCGCTTCGGCCAGGCCCGCGACCGGGCCGTAGCCGCCGGCCACGGCGTCCGCCGGGCTCACATCGGGATCGTTCCAGGCGCCGCTTCGCTTCGCGAACACCACACGGCCGCCGTACGCGGCCGCTTCGAAACGAACCGGCTCGCCATTCAGCGTTCCGGTCCACGCCTTCCGGATGTCGAAGGCCGTCGGCGGCACCCATCGCGGCGTCCCATCCGCCAGCGCGGCGTTGCGCAGATCCGCCTGCGCGATCAGCACGCTCCAATCCGGTTCGCGCGGACGGCCGGCCTCGCGCGGATCCGTCGGCGGCGGCACGATCTGCAGGTACGTCAGGCGCCCGGCCGCATCGAGCTGTACGAGCGCGTCGCCTTCACCGGCAAGCGCAGGACTGTCGGCCGTGACGACGCCCCCCGCCTTCAGGGATTCGATGGCGCGGGGGCTCTGCCGGTACTGGAATGCCAATGGCGTGGGCACCGCGGAGGCCGCGCTCCGGACGCGCTCCTCGGGCGGCCCGGTCCTCGCCAGATACTCCAGTTGATCAGACTCGCGCACGAACCACCACGCATGGTCGCGCGCCGCGTCGGTGTAGCCCAGGTCTCCCAGCACCGTCCGTGCCTTCGCCCGGAGCACCTCAGGGCTTCCGGCGAAGGCGATCTTCGGGACCAATGAGTACCGCACACCGGCCGCGATACACACGAACAGCGAGACGGCGCAGACGGCCAGCCATGCCCACGCGACGCGTCTCGGCAGCGTGCCTTCGGAGCCCGACGCGGCCACCAGCGCCGGCGACGGCGTTTCGCCGGCGGCCAACGCGGCCGCGAGGGGATCGCCGCCGGGCAGCGACGCCGCGACGCGCGCGGCCGACGCGGGCCGGCGCGCCGGGTCCTTCTCGAGACACCGGAGGATCGCGCGCTCGGTGGCGGCGTCGATGTCGTTCGCGAGCGTCACCGGCCGCGTGGGATCGGAACTGTCGTGGACGCTGCGCCACTCCTCGAGCGTGGCCGTTGGCGCGTTGAACGCGCGCTGGCCGGTGAAGGTTTCGTAGAGAATCAAGCCGAGCGCGTAGACGTCGCTCTGCACGGTCGCCGGCGCGCCGCGGAAGCGCTCCGGCGCCATGTACGGCATCGTGCCGGCGACGTCGGCGGGAGACGCGCGCTCGGCATTCACGGCCAAACCAAAATCCGTGATGCGCGCGGTGCCGCGGCCGTCAATCATCACGTTGGACGGCTTCAGGTCGCGGTGCAGGATGCCGCGCTCGTGGGCGGCGGCGAGCCCCGCGCACACCTGCCGCGCGATCTCGAGCGCCTTCGTTCCCGGCAACCGCCCGATCCGCCGCAGCAACGAGGCGAGGTCTTCCCCGTCGATGTCCTCCATCGTCAGGAACACGCGCCCGTTGAATTCGCCGATGTCGTACACGCGGCACACGTTGGGATGCGCGACGCTCCGCGCGTTGCGCGCCTCCGCGAACAGCCGGTCCCGCGCCTCGGCATCGTGCGTCATCCCCTCCGGCAGGAATTTCAGCGCCACCGGCTGTTCGAGCCGGAGATCGTCGGCCCGATACACCTCCCCCATCGCGCCGCGGCCCAGCAGCGACACGATGCGGTAGCGTTCGGTGAAGGCGAACCCGGGCGCAAAACCGCCCTGAGCGCTCGCGGGACCGGGCGAGGACGGATTCAGTCGCGTTTCAGAATCGGACGAGTCCATGGATGCGGCGCCTCCAGGAGACGGGCCAATCTTATCCGTTTCAGCGCGCGCCGAGTTTCTCCGCCAGGCGCACCACGGTCTTCAGGCCGCGGATCGTCGAACGCCCCTTGAGGGTCCGTTCAAGGACGGCGTTCGAAAACGTGGACTCGCTCTGCTTCTTCCGGCACATCCAGTAGACCTCCCGGCCGTGGACATGGAACGCATCGATGTCCGAGGTCAGGGCCTTCAGCGCGCGTTGCGTCGCCGCCGACAGCGGCTCGGCCACGAACGCCACCGTCACCGCGCCCGCCGTTCGCATCGCCGCCGCCGGAAATGGCCGGTAGCGCGCAATCGCGGCGACCTCAGCGTCCGTTCGGAGAAACGTCGAGACCTCGTATTTCAGCGCGTCAGTGAGCGCCCCCTCGATGCGCCGCTCCAGCGCCTCGGCCGATCGGCTCGGCGTACCTGAAGATCACGTTGCCGCTGGCGATGAACGTGCCGACGTCGCTGAATCCCAGCCGCTCGAAGATCCGCGTGAGCTCGCGCATCGCGACGGTGCGGCCCCCGACGTTGATGGCGCGAAGAAAGGCGACGTAGCGAGTCATGCCGCGCTCCTACCAGTCGATGGACCGGTAATCCTTCAGGAACTGGCCCCAGATGTGCACGCCGGTATTGATGCCGCTGATGATGGGGTCGACAATGCGCGCGGCGCCGTCCACGATGTCGAGCGGCGGATGGAACCGGTGCTCCGCGGTCTTCCGCGCGGCGATCTCGGCCGGGTCCTCGTCGGTGACCCAGCCGGTGTCCACGCTGTTCATGTGGATGCCGTCGTGCTGATAGTCCGCCGCCGCGGTGCGCGTCATCATGTTGAGGGCCGCTTTGGCCATGTTCGTATGCGGATGCCGTGTCGTCTTGAACCGCCGGTAGAACTGGCCTTCCACCGCCGAGACGTTGACGATGTGCTTGTCGCGAGTGGCCGTGCGCAGCATCAGCGGTTTCAGCCGCGCGTTGAGCACGAACGGCGCGACGGCATTCACGAGCTGGACTTCGAGCAACTCGACGGACGACACCTCGGCGAGCAGCAGCCGCCACGAATTCCGCCCGCGCAAATCGATTTGCTGGAGGTCCTGGTCCAGCCGGCCCTCGGGAAACAGCGCCTTCTGCGCCGCCGCTTCCTCCGGCAGGAGCGCGACTTGCGACATCTGCGCGGCGTGCGTCAGGCCAGCCAGTTCCGACAGCCGCTGGCTCATGGCCGCGGGCGCGACGTCGGAGGTGTCCGCCTCCGGCAGCAGGTGATAGCCGCGCAGGCCCTCATACGCGCCCACCAGTTTCCGGACGTGCGCGGGCATGTCGTGCAGCGCGGCGTTCTCCGCCGCCATCATGTGCTCGTAGAACGCGGGCGGCCGCCGAACGGTCTGGCACGCGTTGTTCACGATGACATCCAGGCGCGCGCGCGTCGCATTCATCTCCCGGCAGAACGCCTCCACGCTGGGCGTGTGGCGCAAGTCGAGGCCGAACACTTCGAGCCGGTCGCCCCACGCCTCGAAATCCGGCTCGCTGGCGTAGCGCGCCGCGGCGTCGCGCGGGAACCGAGTGGTCACGATGAGACGCGCGCCGCATCGCAGCAGCTTCAGGCCGGCCTGGTAGCCAATCTTGACGCGCCCGCCCGTCAGCACGGCCACGCGCCCGTGGAGGTCGGCCAGTTCGGTGCGCTTGGTGAAGTTCAGCGCCGCGCACGGCGGACAGAGCTGATCGTAGAAATGGTGCAGCTCGGCGTATTGCTGCTTGCACACGTAGCAGTGTTTCTCGCCGACCAATCCGGCCTCGCCCGCCCGGGCACGAGCGTCGTCGTCGGCGGCCGGCGGCACGTCTGCGGGATCGAACACCGGCGGCGCGAACACGTTCGGCGTGGTGAAGACCGGCTGGCGGCGCAGGGTCCGGATGCCGGTCCCGTGCAGGACGCGCTCGTCCTTGCGGACGCGCTCGGCCTTGCGCCGCTTCTCGATCGCCTTGACCAGATGACGCCGGGCCGCGACGTCGGGGTTGTAGATGCGCCCGGCCGCCTGGACCAGGCGCGTGCGCTCCTCAGGCGAGAGTTCGGCGAGCAGGCCGCGGTCGCCGGCGATGTCCTCGAGCAGCGCCATCAGCGCGTCCAGTTGCTCGCGCAGGTTCCGCGTCATGCGCGGCACCGGCGCAGGCACCGGCCCGGGGCGGCATAGGCGACGTGTTGCAGCATCGGCATAGTCATTATCGCTGAAGCAACCCGCCTGGCCGAATCCGGTATGCTGTCTCGGATATGAGCACCGAGATGAAGCACACACCGCTGGGTGATTGGCACGCGACGCACGGCGCCAACATGGTCGAATTCGGCGACTACCTGATGCCCGTCTGGTACAAGAGCGCCAAGGACGAGCACCTGGCCGTGATCAACCAGGCCGGCTTGTTCGATACGAGTCACATGGCCGTGGTGCGCGTCCATGGCCCGGGCTCGTTCGACCTGATCCAATGGTGTTTCACGCGGGATCTGCGCGCCTGCGTCGGCAAGGACGACGCGCCCATCACGCCGGGCAAGTGCGTCTACGGCGCCTTCCTCGACGAACAGGGCTACGCCGTCGACGACAGCATCGTCTACAAGGTCACGGACGATGAGTATGTGGTCGTGGTCAACGCGAGCATGGGCGGGCCCGTTGCCGCGCACCTCGAAGCGAACAAGAAGCACCTGGACGTCCGCTGCGTCGACCTCACGGACACGCTCGGCAAGATCGACATCCAGGGACCGGCGGCGATCAAGATCATGCGGAAGGTGCTCAAGACGCCGGACGCCACCTTCGACAAGCTGACCTACTTCTCCTTCAAGGGGCATTTCGATCCGACCTCTCCCCTCGCCGCAGAGGCGCAGTTCTCGGACGGCACGCCCATGCTGCTGTCCCGCTCCGGCTATACCGGCGAAGTGGGCTTCGAGATCTTCGTCGAGCGACGACACACCGTCAGAATCTGGGAATGGCTGATGGAGGCCGGCGCGGATCTCGGCCTGATCGCATGCGGCCTGGCGGCGAGAGACTCGCTGAGGACCGGCGCCGTGCTGCCGCTCTCGCATCAG
The DNA here is from genome assembly GCA_963751445.1 of uncultured Acidobacteriota bacterium. GTDB lineage: Bacteria > Acidobacteriota > Vicinamibacteria > Vicinamibacterales > SCN-69-37 > DASUGC01. The sequence goes on from CAVVUL010000011.1 coordinate 1,370,308, forward strand.
GACATCGGCCACTGGACGTACCTCCATCACCCGTGGCCGTTTGCGCTGCCGTTCGCGCCGCAAGGACATGGATTCACCAAGACGTTCCTGGGGTCGGCGGCGCTCGACGAGGCCGGTGCCGCGCCGTACACGCTGACGTTCGTCGGCAATGACCTGCGGAAGATCGACACCCACACCGCCGTGGTGCGTGACCTGCAGGGTCGCGAAATCGGAACGGTCCTGACCTGCGCGACCGACATGGCCATCGGGCGCCACGGCGGCCGCATCTATAGCGTGGCGTCACCCAACAAGCCCGATGGTCTGACGATCAAGGGTCTGTCTTGCGGGTTCATCAAGGTCGGCGCGAACCTCGCTCCTGGAACGGTCGTCGAGTTGAAGGACGATAAGCGATCGATTCAGGTGACGATCGAAACGGACGTGCGCCCGGACCGGACCGCGCGAAAGGCGCTGAAGAATTTTCTCTGATCGAGAACGGATCTTCTTCACACGGAGGCACGGAGGGACGGAGGCGCGGAGTTCTCTTGGGTGGGGCTGCGGATCACGCGGTCGTTCGAAAAGAACTGAGAATTACTCCGTGCCTCCGTCCCTCCGTGTCTCCGTGTGAAAGTGATCCCGGGTCTTCAGACCCGGGATTTCGCTCCCTGGCGCGCGCGGCGCACGAGCGTCTGGAGCGTGACCGACTCGTACGTCGATCGCACCAGTTCATCGACTTCCGTGAACAGCCACTGCACGCCGCACGCGGTCGCTCTCGGGCAGAGCTGGCCCGGGCGATCATGCAACAGGCAGCCCTGGATTTCGCGCCGGCGCTCGAAGACGCGAATCACGTCGAGCACGGTGATCTTCGATGCGGACCGCGTGAGACGGTAGCCGCCGCCGATGCCCCGCGTGCCGGAGGCGATGCCGGCACGCACGAGCTGCTGAAACGCCTTGGCCAGCGCGCCTTCCGGAATGCCGTACCGTTCCGCCACCGCCGCGACAGTCGTGGGCGCATCCCCGGCCAGCGCCATTTCCGCCGCCGCGTAGAGCGCGTATCGCGTCGATTTGGTGATGCCCATCGTTACCTGTCGTTACCTGTCGTCTACCTGTCGTCACCTGTCGTCACCCGTCGTCACCCGTCTATGTCCTTGTCCGGTTGAGGTCCAGATCCAGGCACAACCGCGGCGCCAGCTTGAACCCTTCGTGCTGAAAGAAACTCGTCAGTTCCGTGTTGCCCCACTGCACCTCGGTCTGCAGCTTCGGAATGCCCAACCCGAGCAGGTTCGTGCGCAGCTGATCGATCAGCGCCGACGCCACGCGGCGCCCGCGATAGTCCGGGTGCACGCCGAGCACGTCGAGCACCGCGGCGGGCTCGACGACGCCGAATTCGCCGTAGTAGACGCGCGCGAGGGCGAACCCGACCACGTGCTCGTCGAGTTCCGCGACCAGCGACACGGCGATGCCCGTGTCGGCGAAGGCCTGTTTCATCTTGAGCGACAGGAACCGGTCCCGGCGGCGGCCTACGGCCGCGGCGTCAATCGCAATCAGGGCCTCGGCATCCTCCGTGCGCAGGTTTCTGACGAGGACGAAATCGCGGGCCGGGGAATCGTTGTCGATATCCATAGGGTCTCCTTGCTAGCCGATCAGCTGGCCGCCATCCACGCGCAGAATCTGGCCCGTGATGTGCCGCCCCAATTCGCTCACGAGAAACATCGTCGCCCGGGCCACGTCGTCCGGTTCGCCCAGGCGGCCGAGCGGCGACTCGGCCTGGGCGCGCTGGCGGGCCTCTTCGGGCACCGCCGCGGTCATGGGCGTGTTGATCCAGCCGGGCGCGATGGCGTTCACGCGGATGCCGAAGGCGCCCAGTTCGCGCGCCGCGGTGCGGGCCAGCGCGTTCAGTCCCGCCTTGCTGGCCGCGTACGACGACTGGCCGATCTTGCCGCGCTCCCCGTTGATCGAGGAAATCAGGACGACCGCGCCGGGTCCCGTGCGCCGCATCAGCGGAACGGCCGCATGCAGCAGGTGAAACGCCGAGTTCAGGTTCGTGGCCAGCACGAGGTTCCAGTCCTCGGCGCTGGTTTTCCACAACCGTGCGTCGCGCGTGATGCCGGCGGCGTGGACGACGATGTCGAGGCGGCCGGCGGACGTGTCGAGATCCGCCATCGCCGCGGACACGGCCGCGGCGTCCGCCACGTCGCACGCGATCGCGTGTGTCCCGGCGGGCGGCGGCTGGCCCGGCCGATCGAGACAATAGACCGCGGCGCCGCCTTCGAGGAGGCGCGCGCAGATCGCCGCGCCGATCGCGCCGGCGCCGCCGGTCACGACGGCCACGCGGCCGCGCACGTCGAGCAACGACGACAGGGCCCCGCCGGCGGGTTCTGGGGTCGTCATGACGCCATGCGCTCCCGGATGCGCTGCAGTTTCCGCGCGCGAAACGCGCCCCACAGGGCGGCGCCGATGGCGCCGGCCAGCATGGACTGCTCGTGGTGGCGGATGTCCACGCCCATCTTCAGTTCGACGGCCGCTTCGCGCATCGCCGCCACCAGCCCCGCGTCATTCGCGAGACCGCCGGTCACGAGCACAACAGGCGGCTTCCCCAGCGAGACCAGCAGCCGCACCGCGCGTCCGGCCATCGACTTGTGGATGCCCTTGAGGATGTTCGGCAGCGTGATGCCCCGCGACACCATGTTGATGACGTCGGTTTCGGCGAGCACCGCGCAGATCGAGGAGCAGACCTCGGGATTGTCCGCCTGCAGCGAGAGCACGCCCACTTCCTCGAGCGACACACCGAGATAACGGGCGATGTTCTCGAGGAACTGCCCGGAGCCGGACGCGCACTGGCTGGTCATGCGATAACCCAGCACCTTGCTGCGGTCATCCATGGCGACCGCGCGGGTATGCAGCGCGCCCATGTCGATGATGGCGCGCGCGTCCGGGTCGAGGAACAACCCCCCGCGCGCGTGGGTGGTCATGCCGTAGAAATGTCCGGTGCGAAAGGGGATCGTCTCGCCCTCGCCGGTCGTCGCGACATAGCCCAGCGCGCCGGCCTCCAGACCCGCTTCGCGCAGCAGGGCCGCGAACAGATCGGTCGCGACGGCATGCGGATCGCGACGGCGGATCCGCTCGGCCCGCCCGGCGACCATCCGCTCGTGGCCGTGCTCGTCGCTCTCCATGAGGACCATCTTGATGACCGCCGACCCGACATCCACCCCCGCACTTACCATGGGGGACGAGGTGGGGGACGGGTCTGTTTTCCACAGATCTGACGGTTTTGGGGACAGGTCTCCGGGCATATCGACCTCAGTGGATCGCGGGCGCGGCGCCGGACCGTCCCGCGTCGCGCAACGCGAACAAAGCGGCGCCCAGCGCGCCGGTGTAGATGGAATCGTCGGAGATGTTGATGTCGATGCGCCCGTAGTTCTCCGCGAGCAGCGCCTTGAGCGCCCGGACCGCCGCCGGGTTTTTCGCCACGCCGCCGGTGAAGGTGAACTCGTTGCTGATTCCGCCCGACCGCGCGATCAGCGACATCGCGCGAAGGATGATCGCGCGATGCAGACCGGCGAGGATGTCTTCCCGCTTCTCGCCGAGGGACAGCCGCTCGCGCAATTCGGCGCCGGCGAAGACGGTGCACGTGGAGTTGATCCGCACCGGCGCCGACGATTCGCAGGCGAGCGGGCCCAGCTCGTGCAGGCCCAGGTTCATCTCATCGGCGATATAGCCCAGGTACCGGCCGCAGCCGGCCGCGCAGCGGTCGTTCATCTGGAACGACGTCACGATGCCCTGTTCGTCCACCTGAATGGCCTTCGTGTCCTGCCCGCCGATATCCAGGACCGTGCGCGTTCGCGGGAACATCGCGTGCGCACCCAGGCCGTGGCACAGGATCTCCGATTTGATCTGTCCCTCCGGAAACGGCAGGCGCTGGCGGCCATAGCCGGTCCCGACGGACCCAATCTGCTCGAGCTCCAGCGCCGCGATTTTCGACACCGCCCGGCTGAGCGTGTCGTCCGCGCCCGCCGCCTTCACGGCCGCCGCCATGTGGTCCTCGAATCGGCCGGCGGCCTCGGCCGAGTTCTCGACATCCAGAATCGACTTGTCGAACAGACCGACGACCTGGTCGTAGCCCAGCCCGTGTTCCCGCGCCTCCGTTTCGGCCAGCTTCATGTAGCGGCTGCCGGCGAGGTCGCGGAAGAAATCGCTCTTGCGGCGCGTGCCTTCGGCGTACAGCTCCGGGATCTCGTCGGACATGCGCGCCGTGATGCGGCCGACCGCCTCCCGCAGCGGACCGCCGCCGATCAGCAGGCGCTTCGCGAATCGCTCCAGCTCGCGCGTCAGGACGGCCAGCTGCGATCGGTACTGTTCGGCGCGGAACAACCGTTCCAGCGCGCGCATCCAGCGATCCAGGTCGGCCTCCGGCAGGCCCGCGCCCTTCAGTTCGCCGCGCAGCAGCGAAAACCGCGCATTGATCAGCGCTTCACCCATGGCCACCTGGCACGCCACTTCGTAGTTGCTGCGGCTGTTCGTGATGCCCCGACCCATGACGACCGACGCCTCGTTCAGCACGACCGCCTTGGTCGTGGTCGATCCGAGGTCGACACCGATGGTGTACTTCACGCGGCACCGCCCAGGCGCTTCTGCTCGAGCATCTGAAAGTACAGACTCGAGCCGGTTCTTGATGTTCGCCGCCGAAAAGTAGCGGGGATCCACGAGGTCGCTCTCGATGAAGCCGCCGGGCCGTCCGGAGATCCGCTCCACCTCGCGCATGATGTGGAGCTGCCCGGCGCTGAAGGAATTGCAGCTTTTCACGGAGTTGATGAGGAATCCGTCGGCCTCGTACTCCTTGACGTACTGCGCCAGCATGTTGATGCGCGTCGGCAGGCCCAGATTCGTGTAGCAGCCGAGGCAATACTCCGCCATCGTCTCGAGCGGGTGCTCCGGATCGTGACGGAAGCCGAGGTCGTACACGCCGCCGACCTTGGTATAGGTGGACGCCACCGCGACCGCGCCTTCATCGGCGAACATCTTCCAGAACTGCCGGAAACTCGTCCAGTTCGGCGGCCCCTCGACGACGACGCGGAAACGCTCCTGTTCAATGTCGCCATCGGGCGTGACCGGGCCGAGGCCGAGCGCCATGCGCTCCTCGATCTCCAGCCGCAACTGGCGGTAGTAGTCGACGGCCGCCTGCGTGCCACGGAACGCGCTGAAGATCGGGCCGACGTAGTAGACGGCGCCAAAATACGCGTCGATCGGCGAGGGCCGATGCTTGGCCGACTGCAGCACCCAGACGAGGTCCTCTTCCGCCTGGGCCGCGAGCCGCAGGTGCGCCTTCAATCGATCTTCGTCGTACGCGCGCCCGGAAATCTTCTCGAGTTTCGGGATGATTTCGTCCTTGAGCTGCTTGACCACGTAGTCGCGCATCGACTTCGTGATCCGCCCGTCCGGCTGATACGGCACGTGCAGCATCGCCACCGGGCAGTGATATTCCTCGCGCAGCAGCTCGAACCACTTCAGGAACGTGAAGCAGCCTGTGTAGGACAGCAGCAGGATGTCCGGCTCCGGCAGCCGCTGGCCGGTCGGCCCGATGTTGCCGGATCGCAGCATGCCGATGTCGCTCTTGACGTAGGTGCACACGTCCTCGGAATGGCCGAGTTTCTCCGCGAGCGCGATGTACTCCGCCGTCTTGCCGCGCATGGCCGACTGCAGCGAATTGATTTCCGGCAGCACCGGCAGCAGGTCGAAGCTGAGCAGCAGCTCCGTCAGGTTGCCCGGCACGAAGGTGTAGGCGCTCTTCGCACCCGTGTCCGGCGCGGCGGCCAGGCGGTCGAAATGCCGCGCGATCATCTCCTTCTGCCGAAGTTGACTCGCGTCCTTTAATGAATCGGGGGACTTCGTCATGCCTCGCTCCACAATTTGATCGAATCCGCGAAGGTGCCGGCCTGTTCGCGGATGACTTGAAACTGCCCGGTGTTCTCCGAGTACTTGAACGCCGTCCACGGAATCTTCGTCCGCTCCACGGCCTGCACGGCCATCGGCTGATCGAGCAGCGCGGGGTCGCAGAAGCTCGGCGCGCAGAACATCACGCCCTCCGCGCCGCTGTCGCGCATCCGCTCCAGCAGCTCGGCGCCCTTCTCGCCCTCGTCGATGTAGCGCGTCGGGCTGGCGACCGCGTCGGTCAGGAACGCCATCACCAGCCGTTCCAGCGGGTCGCCGTCGGTCGGAATGTCCGACTTGATCCAGCGATGAATCTGCACGAAGTCGTCGTCCACGATGTAGCACCCGGAGCGCTCGAGGGTGCGGATCAAGCCGATGGGCGGCTGCTCGCAGAACGATCCCGTCACCAGCACGCGCGCCTGATCGAGCGGCTGCCGGTCGGAGGCCGCCTCGGCCGCGGCGCGATAGGCGCCGAGCATCGCGAGGCTCTCCTCCACCGGCAAGACCAGCGTGGCGCGCAGCATCACGTAGAGCTCGGAGGTCGGCACCTTCCACGGTTCCGCCCGGCGAAGGGCATACAGATCGCGCACCGCGCGACGCAGCGCATTGTAGAGGCCGATGGAGTGCGACAGCGCGTCGGCGTTGTAGGGCTTCGCGCCGAGGGCGGTCAGATCCGCGATCAGCGATTCCAGCTCGTCGCGATAGAAGCGGCCGCCGATCGCCGGGGCGAAATTCTGCGGCACGTCGAGGTACCGGACGAGCTTGCCCGGAAACAGCGTCTGCCACATGCCGGACAGGTTGCGAATGACGTCGCAGATCGCCGGGAAGATCATGCCATCCAGGCAGTCGAGGCTGCCGTTCAGTCCCAGCTCGATCGTGCTGCGCGGAATGTGGCAGATGTAGGACTGGTAGTAGGCGTCGCCCTTGATGATCTCGAGGTCGTCGCGCGCGCCCATGAGCCCGACGGGCAGCACGCCCTGCGCGTGCAGGATCTCGCTCGGGATGTAGATCGGCATGTAGCCGATCGCGAGGCCGCCGGTGCGCGCTTTCCAGTCGCGCACCGCCGCCAGGCGGTAATCGCGGTAGAGCGCATCCGCACGGCCGACCAGCGCGTCGAGCGCCGATGCCGGACCCGATGGCGTGGGACTCTCGCCGGTCATGCGTGCCTCCACACGGGCGCGCGCTTCTCGAGAAACGCGCGCAGGCCTTCGTTCGCGTCGTGCGTCGTCATCAACTCGGTGAGATACATCGCTTCGAGGCGCGGCAACTCCGTGCGGATCTTCACCGCGAGGTCGGCGCGGACGGCCTTGACCGCCATCCGCAGGCTCGCGGCGGATCGAGCCGCGAAATGCGCGCGCGCCCACGCGAGCGCCGCGTCGGCCGGATCGCCGTCAGCGATCTCGTCCACCAGCCCCATCTGCTTCGCCTCGGCCGCCGTCACGATTCGGCCGGTCAGGCACAGGTCCTCGCCGTGCGCGCGCCCGATGCGTTCGGGCAGCACGATGGACGCGATCGGCGCGAACACCCCGAGGGCGATCTCCGGCTGGCCGAACTTCGCGCCGTGGCTGGCAAACACACGGTGGCACACGCTGGCCAGTTCGAGGCCGCCACCCAGGCACTGCCCATTCACCGCGGCCATGATGACGACGTGACTGTCCATCATGTCGAGGACCAGCTGGCGCAGCTCCGCGAGCATGGCCCGAACCTGGTCCGGCAGGTGCTCCTGCACGGACGCGCCGAACGAGAAATGCCCGCCGTCGCCCTCGAGACATATCGCCTTCAACCCGCTCGCCGCGCGGGCGTCGGCGAACACGCGAGACAAGGCGGCCATCATCGCGCGGTCGATGACGTTGCCCTTCGCCGCGCCGAACGTCACGCGCCAGAAAGCGCCGTCGTCCTGCGGCGCGACGCGAACCAAATCAGCCATCACACTCCCCTGTCGTCGTCGGCAGACCTCAGAGCCCGCCGATGATGCGCCGGCCGCATCGCGCCCGCCGGCTACGCCCGCCGTGGCGGCTCCGGTGGCGCGTCGGCCACCAACTCGAGCTGCACGTACGGGCCGCCGGCGAACCCGTTCGTGCGGAAGAACGTCAGGACCGGCACGTTGTTCCGCCGCACCATCGTCCGAACCGTGAGCACGCCGGCGGCGTGCAGGCGCCGCACGGCTTCCGCGAGCAGCGCGGACGCGATCCCGCGCCGGGCCTCGTCCGGATCCACGCCCACTTCCAGGATCCAGCCGCACGGCTCCGAGCCGAATTCGAACGCGCGGACATCGGCCAGCAGGAAGCCGGCGACGTCGCCATCGACCTCGGCGGCGAGCGCCACGCGCTGGCGGCCGGGACCCGGCGCCAGGAACTCGCGGAACAGTCGCGTCCAGTACCGGACGCTGTTCGGCGCCCGTGTGAATCGCGTCAATCCTGACGACGCTGGCCAGGTCGCGACGAGCCAGCGGCCGGACGCGCGCCGCCTTGGCCGGCGCGGCCGCGGCGCGTGTCATCGCTGGTGCGCCTTGGCGAGGATTTCTTCGGTGAGCGCGTCTCCCCAGGTCGCCCCCTCCGCGAGCCGCCGCCGCAGCAGCAGGAAATCCGCCTCGCGGCAGGCCTTGCTGCCTTCGTTGAACGCACGGAACCCCGCGCGGCCCTCGGTCATCATGTTCATCGCCAGCCACGCGCGATTGCTTTCCTTGTTGCGATCCCAATGCTCGAGTTTGTGCTTCCGCACGCTCTCGATGGTCTTGGACAGGCAACCGGGGAACGTGTTCGCCAGTTTGAACACCAGTTGATTCACGGCCTCGTCCAGCTGGGTCAGATCGACCTTGCCCTTGGCGAAGACCTGCTTGCCGGCCTCGCGATCCGCGCCGGTCTTGAACTCCCCGTGCACGATCTGCCCGTTCTCGAGCCACCGGTCGGTGATGACGAGAGGATTCGGGATGTACTGGCCGTCCACCTTCAGGCCGGGCACCAGTGTGGTGACGAGGCCGAGGCGCTGCGCTTTGTAGGCGCTCCAGTGCTCGCAGAGCGTGCAGCTTTCCATGGCGGCTTCGGCGCCGATGAAGATCGGCAGGAAATCCGTGCTGCCGCCGTCGGGGGCCGAGCCATGGCGGGGGCCGGCCTGGCCGAAATTGGCCATGTCCTGCGCGACCGTGAAATCGCACGCCATGCCGATCTCCTGGCCGCCGGCGATGCGCATGCCGTTCACGCGGCAGACGACGGGCTTGTCGCACATCAGAATCGACGAGACCATGTCGTTGAACAGCCGCATGTACTGGCGGTATTCCTCGGGCTTGCCCGCGTAGTACTCGGCGTATTCAGCCGTGTTGCCACCGGTGCAGAAGGCGCGATCGCCGGCCCCGGTGAACACCACTGCCACCGCGCCGCGATCGTTCGATGCCCGGCGCATGCCGAGGATCACGCCCTTCACCATGTCCGTCGTGTAGGAGTTCAACTGAGACGGGTTGTCGAGCGTGATGCGGACCGTGTGGAGGCCGGGGATGGCGGCGCCATCGGGCGACACGAGCGGCAGTTCTTCGTAGCGCAGCCCCGGCACGTCGGCGGCGGCGGTGAGGTTGTGGTTCTTGAACGTCATGCGTGAGCCTCCGGAATGAGCACAATGCGTCCGCGCGCCGATGCGTGATGCAACTGCTCGAACACCTCGTTGATGCTCGAGAGCGGGCGGCGTTCGATGAAGGGAGCGATTCGATCTTGCCCGAGAGCGCCAGGTCGACGACCGCCGGGTAATGTTCGGGCAGGCAGCCCCAGTTGCCGATGCGCGGTCGCGTCGAAGGCCATGAGATTCGACAGGCGCAGTTCGACGGTCTTGGCGGTGTAGCCGACGACGGAGAGCAACGCGCCATGCGCCAGAAGCCCGAAGGCGAGGGCCTGGCCCGCCGGATGACCGGAGGCCTCGAAGATCTTCCATCTCCACGTCGGCACGCCATGGGACTGCGCGAACTCACGGACCTTCTTGCGCAGCGCCTTCGCGTCGGCCGCCGCCGAGTTGAGCGTCAGCGCCGCGCCGTAGGACGCCAAATTCGCCAGGCGGTCCGCATCGATGTCGATCGCCACGACGTGCGCGCCCATCGCGGCCGAGAGTTGCACGCCGAAGCCGCCGACGCCGCCTGCGCCGACCCAGACGGCCGAGATCGCCCGCCTGCAGGTCCGCGCGGACGACGGCCTGATAGGGCGTGGAGACGGCGTCGGCAATCACGGCCAGCGACGCGAGATCCAGACCGGCCGGATTGACCTGCGGCTGCGACAGATCCGGCACGCGGCATAGCCCCCGCGCCGGCACGCGCACGTGCGTTCCGAAGCCGCCGTGCACGTCGTTGCCGGGAAACACCTGCGCCGGGCAAATCTGCCCGCGACCCGCCTGGCACGCCTCGCACGTGCCGCACGGAATCACGGCCGGCACAATCACGGCGGCAGTGAGCCAGGTCTCGGCGCCCGGGCCCGCGGCGACGACGCGGCCGCTGATTTCGTGGCCAAGCGCCAGCGGAAACGCATGACGGGTCGGCACGCCGTCGTAATAGAAGCCGAGATCGGTGTGGCAGACGCCGCAGCCCGCGACCTCGACCAGCACCTCTCCGGCCGCCGGCGCTTCTTCCCTGGTTTGCCGGACCATCGGCTGGCCCGGCTCTGTCACCACCCACGATTCAACGCGCATAGCCTCTCTCGCTAAATAGGCAAATAGGTTCCTATTTACCTATATCGCAGGAATCGCGAGGCGTCAACGAAGGAATGCGTGATGCAGAAAAGTGCCGGCGCGAGACCTGTCCCCCACCTGCGGAAAAGCTGTGGAAAACAGACCCGTCCCCCTACCGCTGCAGCCGGACGAGCGGGAACGGATACGGGCGGCTGCGGGACGGGCGGTCGGCGTCGTAGACCACGCAGATGACGCCGCCAACCGCCGGCGCCTTGCGCGGCGCCTCGCTCTTCCCTGTGGCGATCGCGCCGCTGAGCAGGGGGAACGTGTACTTGATCGATCGATGGCTCCCGCCGTGCGAGGTCTTGTTGGTCACCACCGCGGTCACGAGGGCCGGCGCCGGCCGCCCCTCCATCAACAAGCGCCGCTGACCGTTGAGCAAGACCAGGAACAGCACGCCGCCGCTGCCGATCGCCGCGGCCAGGACGAACGCGAGCCACGCCGGCAACAGGCTTCGGTCGCCGCCGACGATCACGCTCTGCTGCGGATCGGTTGGCAGATAGCGGATCTCGATCGCCGACCCGCGCTCCAGCGCGCGCCACCTGGACACGCGGATCTTGGACTGCCCAGCGTAGTCAGAGCCCGCCGCCTTGAAGCGGTACGCGACCCACGCCGGCTTCGGATCGCCCGATCCGCGCCACAACCGGGTGATCTCGGCGCTGGCGCTCACGCTCTCCCGATCGAACGTCGCCCAATGCTCGGCGTCACGTGACGCCTTCAGATGAAAACTGATCCCGACCGCGAGCGCCGCCGCGAAGAGTACAAGCGCCGCGACATACAGCGCCCTGCCGCCGACGGTGAGCCTCACGTCGCGCGGACGGGATCGCAGCAATTCCGGCGGCGTGACGAATGTCCGCGACAGATCGCGCACGGGTGCTTCAGCCTCCATGGTCACTCCTCCCGCGCCGCCGGTTCGGCCGTCGAGGCGTCCCGATCGGATCGGGGCTGGCGTCCGGCCTCGCGGAGCGCGCGCCGCAGCAGGAACTCGATCTGGGCATTCAGGCTGCGCAAGTCGGCGTCGGCCCAGCGCTGCAAGGCCTCATGCAGCGCCGGGTCGAGCCGTACCAGAAATGCCTTGCGCTCCGCCATGGCTTCGCCCCTTGCCGCGCGCCGTTACTGATAGAGCGTGCCGGTGTTCACGACCGGCTGAGCATCGCGGTCGCTACACAGCACCACCAGCAGATTGCTGACCATGCTGGCCTTGCGCTCCTCATCGAGCTTCACGACCTGTTTCACGCTGAGAAGCTCGAGCGCCATTTCGACCATGCCGACGGCGCCTTCCACGATCTTCTGACGCGCCGCGATGATCGCCGTCGCCTGCTGGCGCCGGAGCATCGCATTCGCGATTTCGGGGGCGTACGCCAGATGGCTGATGCGCGCCTCGATCACCTCGACGCCGGCCTTGGCGAGCCGCTCCTGGATCTCCTCGCGCAGCCGATGCGACACCTCGGTCGCCGATCGCTGCAGCGACAACTGGCCTTCCTCGTGCGCGTCATACGGGAAGGTCGTCGCGAGCACGCGCACGGCCGACTCGGTCTGGACGTGCACGAAATGCTCGTAATCATCGACCTGGAACACCGCCTCGGCGGTCTCGACGACCCGCCACACGACGATGGCCGCGATCTCGATCGGATTGCCGATGTGGTCGTTGACCTTCAGCTTGCTGCTCTCGAAGTTGCGGATCTTCAGGGAGACCAGCCGACGCAGCGTCAACGGGTTGACCCAGCGGAACCCGGGCATCTTGATGGACCCCCGGTAATCGCCGAACAACAGCACGACCTTCGCGGTGTTCGGACTGATGACCGTCAACCCGTTCCAGCACAGCCCGTCGATGGCCAGGACCAGTACCACCGCCCCAATCATCCACGGCGTCTCGAGCACCGGCGTCGGCCCCACGAGCAAGGCCACCCCGCCCAGAATGCCCGCCACCAGCACGACGACCATCGCCCACCCGGAAAACCCCTTGATGACCTTCTCTTGCAGCATGTGAACTCCTCCCACTGACTGACATCATACTGATATCACAATGAAATCACACCGTCAAGTGGGGGACGGGTCTGTTTTCCACAGTTTTTGCGGTTTCGGGGACAGGTCTCAGGCAGCCCGAGGGGAGATCTTCAGGCCGGCAGGACAATCTCGAACCGCGCCCCGCCGCCCTCGGCGTTGCCGGCCGTGATCCGCCCGCCATGCCGGCGGATGATGGCGTGGACAATCGACAGCCCGAGGCCGCTGCCGGACGGCACCGGTGTGCCCGTGCGCGACTCGTCTACCTTGTAGAAGCGGTCGAACACCCGAGGCAGGTGTTCCTCCGGAATCCCCGGCCCGCTATCCTCGACGACGAGCCGCACGCCGTGGTCGACGCGATCGGCGAGCAGCCGTGACGCGCCCGCCTTCCGGCGTGTGCCGCACCGCGTTGGCCGCCAGGTTCTGCACCGCCTGCTCGAGGCGGTTGGGATCGCCCGTGACGTCAGACACGTCCGGAGCGATCGAAGTCTCCAGTGCGATGTGCCTGCTCTGGAGGAGCGGGTCGTGGCGATGCAGCACGCGTTCGAACAGGGCCGCCACGGGCACGGGCTCGCGCTTCCACGCACCACCGCCGCCTTCGACCCTGGCCAAATCCAGCAAATCGCCGATGATGTGTTCGAGCCTGACGGTTTCATCCGCCACAATCCCGAGATAGCGCTGCCGAGTGGATTCATCCAGCTTCACATCCGCCATCGTCATCGTCTCGACGTAGCCGCTGATGGCCGAGAGCGGCGTCATCAGTTCGTGAGACACGTCGGCGAGGAGTTGACGGCGGGACTCGTTCGCGGCCACGAGCGCCTGGGTGCGCTCCTCGAGCCCGCTCGCCATTTCGTTGAAGGCCCGTGCCAGCATCGCCACTTCGTCGCGGCCGGACTCGACGGCGCGAGCGCCGCTCTCCCCGGCGCCAATCGACCGCGCCGCTTGTTCCAACGACCGCAGGCGCTTGCGGGTCGGCCAGAAGATCAGGAGCGCGGCCAAGGACGTGCCGGCAATCAGCAGACCGACGGCGACGATGCCGAGCGTGGGGCCCAGGTTGCGCACGGCGGCCATCAACGGCGGCGCTTCGCTCGGCACGCCGACGACCGCAAACGTGTCTCCGTTCAACACGACCGGCGCAAAGACGAATCCACCGCCAGGTCCGCCCGGACTGCGGCCGTCACCGCCGCGCCCGCGCCCGAATCCGCCACTGCGTCCGCCACGGCCAGCGCGCGATCCCGCCGCGGTCCCTGAGTTCGAGTTCGCCGCGGTCCCGCCACTCGCCCCCGCGCCGGTTCCTGCGGTCGCATTGGCGCCTGCGCCACCTGGGCTGGCTGACGGCGCGCCACTACGACCCGCGGTCGCGTTCGCGCCAAAGACCTCGGCGTTGAGCCGGCGAAATGCGGCGCCCGCCAGCATCGGCGGGGGCGGAATGCGGTGGCTGACGACGGTACGATTGTCGCGCGTGACCACGACAAACCCGCGATACGTGCCCGTGTAGCGGTCGTTCAGATAGGCGTCCAGATCGAGGTCCGGCTTCTCGAGCAGGCTGATGGTCAGATCATCGGCAATCGTCTGCGAGTACTCGGCGGGCGACCGGCCGGGCAGGATCTCCGACATGCGCCCGGTGAGCCACAGGAACGCCGTCCCTTGCGCAGCGAGGAGGATGGCCACGAGGGCCACGAACCCGAGCGCAATGCGCAGGTACAGACTGCGATACCAGACGAGTTCAGGCATGCACGTCCCGGAACTTGTACCCGGAGCCCCACACGGTGAGAATCAGCTTCGGATCGGCGCTGTCCTCTTCAATCTTCTGCCGCAGCCGTTTTACGAGCGTGTCCACGCTTCGCTCGGTGACGTGGATGTCGCTGGTCCACACGCGCTCGAGCAGCATCTCGCGGCTGAACACGATGCCGGGATTGGCCGCGAGCAAATACAGCACTTCGAATTCGTGCGGCGTGAGATCGATGGCAAGACCGTCGCGCTGCACCTGCCGCCGGGACGGATCGACACGCAGCGGCCCGGCCGCGATGACCTCCAGGGCCGCGCCAATCCCGGCCCGGTGCGCGCGTGGCCGCCGGAGCAGCGCACGAACACGCGCCACCAACTCCCGCACACCGAACGGCTTCGTCAGATAGTCATCGGCGCCGCTCTCGAGCCCCAGCACCTTGTCGCTCTCGTCGCGCTTCGCCGTCAGCATCAGGATGGGCACGTCGCGGTTGGCGCCCTGCCGCCGAATCGCGCGGCACACGGTGACGCCGTCAATCTTGGGCAGCATCAGGTCCAGCACGACCACGTCGAACGGCTCGCTGGACGCGTACCGCAGCGCCTCTTCTCCATCGGCGGCAGTCGTCACCGCCAGGCCCTCCAGGCCAAGATGGAGCGACACCAGTTCACGGATATTGGGTTCATCCTCGACCACCAACGCGCGCCCGCGAGACGCACCCGATCCGGCCGTTTCGGTCTTCGACATGCCGCTTACTATGACTCTATCCCGTGCCTCTGTGACAGAGTGATGGCAACCTGATGAAGATCCGGTGGCCGGCGGCGCGGCGCCGAACAGCGGGGGAAACTGTCGTATTGTTGTGACATGCCGCCGAGCGAGACCACCCGGGAAATCAGGGACCAGCTCCTGGGAAATCAAGTTCAGCGCGGACGCCGAGACCGCGGCGCGCATTCGGGCCCGCGCTCGGGAGTTGCTGTCGCCAGACCCCTACGCCGGCGGTCTCAACGCCGACGAGTACCTGACGACGACGCTGTATTTCGATACGGCCGACCATGCGGTGTACCGCCGCCGGGGGTCGTATCGCCGCGCCAAGCACCGCATCCGCCGCTACGGCGCCAGCGACTTCGTCTTCCTCGAACGCAAGCTCCGCACGGCCGAACTGCTGAGCAAGCGGCGGACGATCGTCCGGTACGATGACCTGCCGCTGCTGACCGCGGAGTCGCCGGATGCCGGCTGGGAGGGCCGCTGGTTTCACGAGCGCCTTCTCCTGCGCCGGTTGGGCGTGGTGTGCCAGGTCGCGTACCGGCGCACCGCGCGCGTCGGGATGACCGACTACGGCCCCATCCGCCTGACGATCGATGAGGATCTTCGCGGGCTGGCCGTCGATCGGCCGGAGTTCAATAGCACAGGCCCCACCACCGCGCTGGCGAGGCTGACCGTCGTCGAAATGAAGTTCCGTGCGGTCATGCCGGCGGTCTTCAAGCGGATCATCGAGGAGTTCGCGATGAGGCCGGAGAAGATCTCCAAGTACCGCCTGGCCATTGAGGCGGTCCGTCCGGATGTCGCGGCCGCCTCCGCCCGCACATCCGCGGACAGAAAGACCGCCTATGCCTGATTTCCTGAAGGCGCCCTTCGCCGACGGCCCGACGCTCAATCCGTGGGACATCCTGGTCCGGCTGATCGTCGCGGTGGTGCTGGGTATCGGCGTGGCGTGGGTGTATCGAGCCACCCGGAATCGGGCCGATGTCGCGCCGACGTTCCCCGTCACGCTGGTGCTGCTCTCGGTGCTGATTGCGATGAGCACGCAGGTCATTGGCGACAACGTCGCGCGCGCGTTCAGCCTGGTGGGCGCGCTGTCCATCGTGCGGTTCCGCACGGTGGTCCGCGACACCCAGGACACGGCGTTCGTGATTTTCGCCGTCGTGATCGGCATGGCCGTGGGCGCGCATAACCTCACGGTCGCCGGCATCGGCATCGTGGTGGTGGGCGCCGCGGCATTCCTGATGCGGCCGCGCACGGAATCGCTCGCGCCAGCGTCGGCGCCGTTCCTGCTCCAATTGCGCGTGGGATTGGGGTACGAGATCGAGACGCTGGTCGGCAGCACGCTGGACGCCTACATGAGCGAGCGACAGCTCGTGTCCATGCGCACGGCCAAGCAGGGACTCGTCGTGGATGTGTCGTACCAGGGGCCGCTTCGCCAGGATGCGAATGCGGAAGCCCTGGTGAAAGCGCTGAATCGCATCGAAGGCGTGCAGGGCGTCGAACTCGCGCGCCAGGCCCCGATGGAGAGCTAGGGGGAACGACGGGAACGAGGACGGGAACGACGGGAACGATCGGGAACGACGGGAACTGGGGAACGACGGGAACTGGGGAACGAATGACCATGCGCACACGCTTCATCGCCGCCGTTCTGTTCGCCGCCATCGTGCCCTTTTCCGGCGCGGCGCAGGGTCCGGGCCAGGGATTCCCGGGGGGCCCAGGCCAGGGCGGCCCAGGCGGGTTCGGGATGAATCAGCCCGAACGGAAGGTCGTTGCGCAGTTCGATCAGGACAAGGACAAACGCCTGAACGCCGCCGAACGACGGGAAGCCCGCCTGTGGCTCGAGACCCAGCCGGCGACGGGACCCGGCGGGCGCGGTGGACCTGGCGGGCGCGGCGGCCCGGGGCGCGGTGGCCCCGGAGGCGGGGGCATGGCTGCCGGATCGCCCGGCCCAAGCCTGGCGCCGTCCGCGGTCAGGCAATACGGCGCCGAGCCGCTCTACGACCCGGCCGTACTGCGCACGCTCTTCTTCCAGTTCGAGAACGACGACTGGGAGAAGGAAATGATGGCGTTCTACAACACGGACGTCGAAGTGCCGGCGACGCTCGTCGTGGACGGCAAGACGTACAAGAACGTCGGCGTCCATTTCCGGGGCGCGTCCTCGTTCTTCAGCATCCCGGCGGGCCTGAAGCACTCGATCAGCGTGTCGATGGACTTCGTTGACGGCAAGCAGGCGCTGCTGGGATACACGTCGCTCAACCTGCTCAACTCGCACGAGGATCCGACGGCCCTGCGCACGGTGCTGTACATGCAGGCGGCGCGCGAATACGTGCCCGCGCCCAAGGTGAACTTCGTCCGCGTGGTGCTGAACGGCGAAAGCTGGGGCGTGTATCCCAGCGCCCAGCAATACAACAAGGCATTCATCAGCGAGTGGTTCAAGACGTCGGATGGCGCGCGATGGAAGGTGCCGGGCAGCCCGGGCGCGCGTGGCGGCCTGGAGTATGTGGGTGATGACCCCGAGTCCTACAAGCGCTCGTTCGAGATCAGGTCCAAGGACAACCCGAAGGCCTGGGCCGATCTCGTGCGCCTCTGCAAGACGCTGAATACGACCCCGCCGGATCAACTCGAGAAGGCGCTGGCCCCGATGCTGGACGTCGACGGCGCGCTGAAGTTCCTGGCCGTGGATGCGACGCTCGTGAACAACGACGGCTACTGGACCCGCGCGAGCGACTACAGCATCTACCAGGACGTGAAAGGCATCTTCCACATCTTCCCGCACGACGCAAACGAGACGTTCGGGCCGAGCGGCGGACGCGGCATGGGCGGGCCGATGGGACCGCCGCCGGGCGGGGCGCAGTTCGGGCCTCCCGGAGGCGTGCCGCCGGCGGGGGCCGGCCAGGGGCGCGGCGGACCGGGAGGACGTGGCGGACTCATGATGGGCGGAAACTGGGACCTGGATCCGCTGATCGGGTTGAACGACGCGGCCAAGCCGCTGCGATCGAAGTTGCTGGCCGTACCGGCACTGCGCGAGCGCTACATGACCTACGTCAAGCAGATCGCGACCAAGTGGCTCGACTGGAACACGCTCGGGCCCCTCGCGCAGAAGTATCAGGCGCTGATTATCGCGGACGTGAAGACGGACACACGCAAACTGGACGACTTCGACGCGTTCCAGAGCGGCATGGACGCGCTGAAGACATTCGCGGAAAAACGGCAGGCGTATCTGCTGAGTTACAAATAGTCTAGGGTCCAGAGTCCAGGGTCCAGAGTCCAGAGTCCGGAGTCCAGAGTCCGGAGTTCGGGGTTCGGGCTGCATTTTCTGCGTACGCTCGATCGGGCCGTACGCAGAAACTGCAATGTCCGGCGGCGGATCGTGCGGATTTCGGCCTGATTGCGCAGGGTCGCCTGGCCCGTGGCTTGCGATTGCTGGTGGCATGACCACCACCAACCCCCAGCCCAATCCCACATTCACGTTCGGCCTGCACTATTTCTGCGACCATCGCTGCTGGCGGTGTCCGCTGAGCGACCGCTGCGCGGTCTTCGCGCGGTGGACGCAGACCACTCGCCGGCGCCAGACGCATTTTTCAGGCCCGGGCGGCCGGGTGGCCAGCGTGCTTGCCGTGTCCCTGGACGTCACGATGGAGGAGGCGATGGTCATGGCCAGCGAGGCCATGAAGAACGCGCCGGGCACGGCGGTCCCAGCAACCGGCGCGGCTCCGGTCAGCCGCCGGCGCGATCCGCCGCTCAGGCTCGCCGAGCAGGATCCGCTCGTGGCGCGCGGTGGCGAGTACGCGCAATGCAGCTGGCCCGTTCTGCAGGCACTGCGTCCCATCCTCTCCGGGCGTGGCGACGCGGTGGCCACCGACGCGGCCGAGCGGCTGGAGGAAATGTGCGCAACCGTCGCGAGCAAGATCTTCCGCGCGGTGTCCAGTTCACTCGATGCCGACACCGAACCGGACGACGCGCAGAGTGATGCCAATGGATCGGCCAAAGTCGCGCTGCTCTTGATCGAGGAGTCGCGCCAGGCGTGGCGTGTGCTGATGCAGCCTGGCCGCTCAGTGGCCGACGGTGTCCCGGCGCGGTTCGTGGCCCTGCTCGACTCGCTCGAGACCGATCTGCTCAAGCGCTTCCCGCACGCGCTCGCATTCGTGCGGCCCGGGTTTGACACCGGGCAGACAGCACGGCCGGATGGTCAACTCGCGCGGGCGCTGCTCGACGTGAACCAGACGCGCCACACGGCGTGAAGGGAAGTTCGAAGTTCGAACTTCGAAGTTCGAACTTCTACTTCAGGCCCAGCAGCCGCATCTCGTGCCGCAACGTTTCCGCGAGGCCGTCGCGCAGCGGACGCACGCGCCAACCGAGTTCGTGCTGCGCCCGCGCTCCGCTGCCGAGATAGGTCACGCCGCCGGCCACGCGCAGGCCTTCGCTGGTGTACTCGGGCGGCAGCGTGACCCAGCGGTCGAAGAGGCCGACGAACCGGGCAGTCGCCTGAAGCACCGCCCGCGGCGCATGGAGGCGCGGCGCTGGCACGCCGGTGATCGACTCCGCAACGGCCAGGGCGTCGATGATCGTGTGCGCCGGGCCGGCCAGGAAATAGTTCCGGCCCGGCTGCCCCTTCTCCATCGCCAATCTGTGTCCGCTCGCCTCATCGTCCACGTGGGCCCAGCAGAAGGCGGACCGCGCCGGCACGACCGGCAGCTTCCGCTGCAGGTACCGCACGAACAGCGTGCGCAGGCTGCTCGTGTCGCCGGGCCCGTAGATCGCGCCGGGTTGAACGATGACCAGGGGGAGGCCGTCGGCCATGAAGGACTCGGCGATCCTGTGGGCTTCCGCCTTGGTCCAGTCGTACACGGAGATGTGGCGGCCGCTGAAGCGGTACGTTTCGTCCACAACCTGGCCGCGGGTATCGGAGTTCACCGCCAGCGTGCTCGTGTAGACGCCTTTGGGGATCTTCAGCTCGCGCATGAGCTCGAGGACATTGCGCGTACCGTCGATATTGATGCCGATGGCGGCGGCCCGATCGCGGAGGCCCACTTTGTACCAGCCGGCGACGTGGAAGACGCCATCCACGCCGGTCATCGGCGCGCGCATCGAGGCCTTGTCGGTGATGTCGCCGGCGTGAAGCGTGACGCCGATGGCGGCGAGGTGCTGGGCTTTGGCGGGCGTCCGCACGAGGGCGCGGACGTCGTGCCCGGCCGAGCGGAGTTGGCGTGCGAGCACGCCGCCGACGAAGCCGGTGGCGCCGGTGAGGAAGGTGATCATGGCAACTAACAACTAACAACTAACAAGTTACAACTAACAAGTAACAAGTTATCACTCGGCCGGCGAACGAGCGGCAGTGAGTGAGCCGCGCGAACGGAGCGTTGACTTGCCTGAGTGCTCGTCACCGGAGGCGAGTCACGCGAGTGAGCGCGTAAGGGGGGGCGCGGCGGGGACGAAGTCCCCCCGCCTGAAAAAGAAAACGGCCCGTTGGTTTGTTGAGAACCAACGGGCCGTTGAGAATAATCCCGGCAGTGACCTACTCTCCCACGCAGTTACCCACACAGTACCATCGGCGGTAGCAGGCTTAACTTCCGTGTTCGGAATGGGAACGGGTGTGACCCTGCTCCTATAGCCACCGGGAAACCGATACGCGCCTTCCGGCGCGAAGTGTGAAGTTCGAACTTCGCCGTTCGAACTTATTTATCAAAGTGTGGCGGCGGAACATACGCCCGCCGGCACTTGCATGTGCGTCACGACCGAAGCGCGCCACTCACGCAAAATCGCTGAATATCCTGCAAACGGCAGTTGATCTCGTCCACCACGCACATAGTTCTCGATGTGCGGGAGCAGCAAAAAGAATCAATGGTCAAGCCTCACGGCTGATTAGTATCGGTAAGCTTCACACCTCACGGTGTGTCCACATCCGACCTATCGACCTGGTCATCTTCCAGGAGCCTTTAGGGGATCTTACGATCCCGGGACATCTCATCTCGTGGAGGGTTTCACGCTTAGATGCTTTCAGCGTTTCTCCCTTCCGCACGTAGCTACCGAGCACTGCCGTTGGCACGATAACTCGTACACTAGAGGTGCGTCCAACCCGGTCCTCTCGTACTAAGGTCAGCCCCACTCAAATGTCCTGCGCCCATGGCAGATAGAGACCGAACTGTCTCGCGACGTTCTAAACCCAGCTCACGTACCGCTTTAACCGGCGAACAGCCGGACCCTTGGAACCTGCTACAGCTCCAGGATGCGATGAGCCGACATCGAGGTGCCAAACCTGAGCGTCGATGTGAACTCTTGGCTCAGATCAGCCTGTTATCCCCGGCGTACCTTTTATCCGTTGAGCGATGGCCCTTCCACGCGGAACCACCGGATCACTAAAGCCTGGTTTCCCACCTGCTCGACTTGTAGGTCTCGCAGTCAAGCTCGCTTATGCTTTTGCACTCTACGGCTGATTTCCAAACAGCCTGAGCGAACCTTCGCGCGCCTCCGTTACACTTTAGGAGGCGACCGCCCCAGTCAAACTACCCACCTAGCAGTGTCCTGGTCCTGGATGACAGGACTCAGTTAGAACGCCGCAGCAGTCAGGGTGGTATCTCACCGTTGACTCCCCCGACTCCGAGAAGCCGGGTTCATAGTCTCCCACCTATCCTGCGCAGACGGCGGCAGCATTCACTACTAAGATGCAGTAAAGGTGCACGGGGTCTTTTCGTCTAGCCACGGGCAACCGGCGTCTTCACCGGTACCACAAATTCGCAGTGCCCCTCGTTGAGACAGCGCCCAAATCATTACGCCATTCGTGCAGGTCGGAACTTACCCGACAAGGAATTTCGCTACCTTAGGACCGTTATAGTTACGGCCGCCGTTTACCGGGGCTTGAGCTCGAAGCGTCGCCTTGCGGCTAACCTCTCCCTTTGACCTTCCGGCACCGGGCAGGCGTCAGACCCTATACGTCGTATTCGACTTTGCAGAGTCCTGTGTTTTTAGTAAACAGTTGCTTGGGCCTCTTTATTGCAACTCAATCACGCTTCGGAGGTAAACCCCTACACGTAATCGAGCACCCCTTCTTCCGAAGTTACGGGGTCAAGTTGCCGAGTTCCTAAACGAGGGTTCTCACTTGCGCCTGAGGATTTTCTCCTCGCCTACCTGTGTCGGTTTGCGGTACGGGTACCCAAACCACTCCTTAGAGGATTTTCTTGGCAGCGTGGCGTCTACGACTTTGTGCGCCTTGCGGCGCTCGCTTCGAGCTCTCAGGGTTGAATGACTCACCGGATTTTCCTGGCGAATCCCCCTACACTCTCAACCAGCACATCCAACAGCTGGCTCGTATAGCCTCCTGCGTCCCCCCATCGTACAAACGTGATTAGGTAGTTCCGGAATATTAACCGGACATCCATCCGCTACGCCTTTCGGCCTCGCGTTAGGTCCCGACTAACCCTGAGCGGACGAACCTTCCTCAGGAAACCTTAGGCTTACGGCGGAGAGGATTCTCACCTCTCTTCTCGCTACTTATGCCGGCAGGGTCACTTCTCTAGGCTCCACCAGTTCTTTCGATTCTGGCTTCAACGTCTAGAGAACGCTCTTCTACCAATCAACAATTCCGCAGAACTGTTGAGTCGACGGCTTCGGTCTCGTGCTTGAGCCCCGTTGGATTGTCGGCCCAAAGACGCTTGACCAGTGAGCTATTACGCTTTCTTTAAAGGATGGCTGCTTCTAAGCCAACCTCCTGGTTGTCTGAGCATCTTCAGATCCTTTCCCACTTAGCACGAAGTTAGGGACCTTAGCCGGTCGTCTGGGCTGTTTCCCTCTCGACAATGAAGCTTAGCCCCCACTGTCTCACTCCCGGATTGCGGTCATTGGCATTCGAAGTTTGGTTGGATTCAGTAACCTGGTAAGGCCCCTAGTCCATCCAGCGCTCTACCACCAATGCCGACCATCCGAGGCTGCTCCTAAAAGCATTTCGAAGAGAACGGGCAATCACGAAGTTTGATTAGCCTTTCACCCCTATCCTCAGCTCATCCGAGCTCTTTTCAACGAACACCAGTTCGGGCCTCCACGCGGTGTTACCCGCGCTTCACCCTGGCCAAGGATAGATCACCTCGCTTCGCGTCTTTTCCCAGCGACTTATCGCCCGATTTAGGACTCGCTTTCGCTACGGCTCGCTTACGCTTAACCTCGCCACTGAGAAAAACTAGCCGGCTCATTATGCAAAAGGCACGCGGTCAGGCATTCCTGTCACCTTGCGGTCCAGGCATAGCCCTCCCACTGCTTGTAGGCACACGGTTTCAGGTACTATTTCACTCCCCTCACAGGGGTGCTTTTCACCTTTCCCTCACGGTACTGGTTCACTATCGGTCGCTAGAGAGTATTTAGCCTTGCGAGATGGTCCTCGCAGCTTCCCACGGGATTTCTCGTGTCCCGTGGTACTCAGGAACCTGTCCAGCGAGCCAGC
>CAVVUL010000012.1:0-146565 GCA_963751445.1 uncultured Acidobacteriota bacterium
GCCAGAAGGCCGAGACTCGCCTCCGTGCTCGGCCTCGAAGCAGGAGGACGTGCGCGTTCTGACCGTATGATGTCGGCGGCAATTTCGGCTCGCGCAACCGCGCCTATGTCGAATTCGGCCTCGTTCCTGGGCCTCGGCAAGGTCGGCCGGCCGGTCAAATACGCGGCCACGCGCGCCGAAGCGATCCTCACCGATTACCAGGGCCGCGATCTCGCGACGACGGTCGGAATTGGCGCTCGAGCAAGGACGGCGGGTTCCTCGCGCATGCGCGCCGACAACATCAGCAACGTCGGCGCGCGCTGCCGTCTCCTGTCGCCGCTCGGCAAGGGCGCCGGCCTCATCACCGGCTAACTACGACATGCCGGCGGCGACGTGCGCGCGCGCGCCGTGTTCACCAATACGATGCCGACGCAACGCTTACCGCTGGTCGGGCCGGCCCGAGGTCAACTTCGCCATCGAGCGGCTGATCGACAGGGCCGCGCGCGAGACTGGGCTTCGACCGCGTCGACGCTGCGCCGCAGCAACCTCGTCTCGCCCACGGCAGATGCCGTACACCAACGCCGTCGGCGCGACGTTACGACAGCGGCGACCTACGAAGCGCACCTCGACCTCGCGCTGGCGCATCTCCGATTGGGAGGGCTTCGAAACGAAGCGCGGACGCGCGAAGCGCGGCAGCTGCGCGGCATCGGCCTCGCGCACTAGTGGAAGTCCTCCATCGGCTCACCCGAGGAGCGGCGGCGAGATCATGGTGAAGCCGGATGGCCGCGTCGACGTCGTGATCGGAACGCAGCCGAGCGGTCAGGGCCCGAGACGAGCTTCGCCCAGGTGGCGGCCGAACTGCTCGGCCGTGCCCGTCGAGAACGAGCGATCATCGTGATCGGCGACACCGACATCGTGAAGCGTCGGCGGCGGCTCGCATTCCGGCCGCTCCATGCGGCACGCCGCGACGTGATCAATCGCCGTCGGGCGAGCTGCATACTGGACGAGAGGGCGCAAGGAGATCGCCGCGCTCGTGCTGGAGGCGACGCCCGACGAGATCGACTTGACCAACGGCCGCTTCTCGCACGCAGGGCACCAACGTAGCGTTCGATCTGATCGAACTGGCGCGCGAGGCGCCGACGGGCGACCTGCCGGAAATCTCAAGACCGGCTCAGTCGGCACCGACAACGAAATGCACGATCCCGTCTTCCCGAACGGCTGCGCGTCTGCGAAGTCGAGATCGATCCCGAGACCGGCTGGGTCGACATCGCGCGCTATGCCGCGGTCGACGACGTCGGGCCGTGCATCAACCCGATGATCGTCCACGGCCAGACCCATGGCGGCATCGCGCAGGGCGTGGGCCAGGCGATGGGGAGCTGTGCCACTACGATCCCGACAGCGGCCAGCCGCTGACCGGCTCGTTCATGGACTACGGCATGCCGCGCGCCGACAATTTGCCGAGCTTCGCGCACGGAGATCGTCGAGGTGCTGTCGACGACCAATCCGCTCGGCATCAGGCCGGCGGCGAAGGCGGCACGACGCCGGCGCTCGCCGTGATCGTCAACGCGATCGTCGATGCCTCGTCGGAGCTCGGCGTCACGCGACATCGAGATGCCGGCGACGCCGCACGCCATCTGGCGCACCATCCAGGATGCGCGCGCCCGTCAGGCGAAAGCCGCGAAGGACTGAAAAAATCAAAACACCAATAGGGAGAAACCGCGTGAGCGCCCATTCCATCGAGCTGATCGCTTTCCCGGCGCGCACAACCTGCCGATCTACGTCGCGCAGAAAGGGCTGTTCGAAAAGACGGCGTATCGATCAAGATGACGACGACGCCGAACTCGGCGTTTCAGGCGGAGAACCCGCCGTGGGCAAGTTCCAAATCGCCGGCACGGCGTTCGACAACGTGGTCGCCTACCTGGAAGGCCAAGGGCGGTGCCGATGAAGGGCCGGACTTCTTCGCCTTCATGGGGGCGACGAAATGGAATTCGCGTTCGTCCCCCGGCGGACATCAAGACTTATGCGGACGTGAAGGGCAAGTCGCTGGCCATCGACGCGCTCTAGACGGGCTTCGCCTTCGTGCTCTACGAGATGCTGGAGCGCAACGGCCTTGACGAAGTGCTGACTACGGGATCGAGCCGTCGGCGCGACGCCCGTCCGCTGGGAATCCGTCAAAGCCGGCACGCACGCCGGCACGCTCACGATCGAGCCCTTCACCAGCATCGCCCGCAGGCAGGGTTTCAACGTGCTCGACACCTCGACGGGCACTACCCCGATTACCAGGGCGGCTCCTACGCCGCCAAGCGCGCGTGGGCAGCGGCAAATCGGGAGGCGTTGACGGGCTCATCCGGGGCTATCTCGGGGGCCTCGCATGGACGCTCGATCCGGCGAACCGGGGGGCGGCGATCGAGATTCTGATCGAGAACATGCCGGAAATCCAGCCGCGGGTCGCGGGCGCGGTGATGACGCGCCTGCTGTCGCCGAAGTCGGGCCTCACGCCCGGAGCTGCGATGCTGATGGAAGGCGTGAAGACGGTGCTGGCGTTGCGCTCCAAGTACGGTTCCGGTGGCACGCTGTCGAACCCTGAGAAGTACATCGACCTGCAATATCTCGAAGCCGCCAAGCGCTGATCAGCGCGCCGCTGCTGATCTATCGAACACGCCGGCCCATGTGGCCGGCGTTGGGAATTCCAGCCGCACAAGCACGCTGTCGATGGCACCCTTGGCGTCGATAACGGATACGCGCGCGAAGCCCGCGCCATCGGGCGTCCACGCCATTGTCGGCGATGTTCGGGCGGTCCGCGGCGCGCCATTCACCATCCACGGAAGGGCGGCGCGCCGCCGAACTTTCAGCGCCAGCGCATTCCTCGCCTTCCGACAAGGCCGAGATCGACGCGCGCGCCCTCTGGCGGATAGGCGATCTTCAATTGCGCCGGTCTGCGCTGGCGACGACTTTGGGCGCGTCCTTGCGAGCGATCGCAACGGCGGTGGCAATTCGCTTGCGGGCGACAAGCGCACTCGGCGGACGCGGCATTGGTCGTAGGGGCGCCGGCGCGCGCGAACGCGTCGAACAGAATGGGCGCGGCCACCTGCCGCCCGACAAGGCCCGGAACGGCGCCATTGTCGGCGCGGCCAAGCCAGACGGCAATGGTATAGGCGCGATCGAAGCCGACGGCGAGCGCGTCGCGATAGCCATAGGAGGTGCCGGTCTTGAAGGAGATCTTCCCCGCCGGCGCATTCGCGGGCGGCGGCGCGCCGCGCAGGATGTCGGCGACATGCCCAGGCGACCGGCTCGGCGAGGCGCGGTTCGCCTCGTTGGGCGCGGCATATCGAGACGTTCGACGAGGTCTGGCACTTCGCCCCGCGCGCAAAGCCGCATAGAGACGTGCGAGATCGGTCAGGGCGATGCCGAGGCCGCCCAGGCCGATGGCGAGTCCCGGCGCGCGTCCTCGGAGCACAAGTGCACGCCGGCATTGCGCAGGCGGGCGAGAAAGCGCGTCGGCGCCACTTCGGTCAGCAGCGTCGACCGCCGGAATGTTCAGCGAGAACTGCAGCGCCTTCCGCGCGCTCACCTGTCCCTGAAAGGTGAGATCGAAATTCTCCGGCGCATAGATGCCATAGCGCGACGGCCTGTCGTCCAGCAGGGTTTCGGGATGGGCGATGCCATTCTCGAAAGCGAGCGCATAGATGAAGGGCTTCAGCGTCGAGCCCGGCGAACGCAGGGCTGCGTCATGTCGATGGCGCCGGCGCGCTCGGCGAGAAATAATCGGCCGAGCCGACATGCGCGAGCACATCGCCGTTCGTGATTGTCGACGACGAGGATCGCGCCGGTGATCTTGGGCCGAGCCGCTCGCATGCTTCCTGCGCGAGCTGCTTCAAGCGAGACTTGCAGCGCGCGTCGTAGGTGAAACGCTGGATGCGCTGTCGGGCGCAGCTCGCATGAGCTGCTTCGGTCGCATGCGGCGCGAAGGCGGGAAAGGCGCGCCGCTGCGGCGGAACGGCTCGGCCTTGGCGCGCGCTCGCTTCTGCCTTCGTGATCACGCCGCGCCGCGACGGCGCGGACGAGAACCCGGTCGCGCGCGCGCGCGGGCGCTTTCGGCATGGATCGGGCCGGCGCGCTTCCGGCGATTGCGGCAGGGCGACCAGCAGCGCGCCTCGGCCAACCGACAAGCGCTTCGGCTCCTTGCCGAAATAGGCGAGGCTCGCGGCGCGCAAGCCTTCGAGATTGCCGCCATAGGGCGCGAGCGCAAGATAGAGGTCGAGAATTTCTTTCTTGTGAAGCGCTGCTCGAGCTCGCAGCGCGCGAACCATCTGCGCGCAATTTGGCCGGCAGCGTGCGCGCGTCGCGCGGCTCCAGCAGACGCGCGACCTGCATGGTGAGCGTCGAGCCGCCCGATACGACGTGGCCCGTTCGTCGCGAATTGCACGGCGCGCGGCCGAGAGCCGCCAATCGACGCCGTGATGGGTCTCGAACCGCCTGTCCTCAAAGGCCAGGAGCATGGCGAGAAAGCGCGGATCGACGTCTCGCCCGAGACCGGCAGGCGCCAGCGGCCGTCGTCGCGTCGTGAAGGCGCGCAGCAAGCTTGCCGTCGCGATCGACGGCGAAGGCGGAGCCGTCGCTGCGAGTCGCGAAAGATCAAGCGGCCCGAGCGACGCGCTGGAATGCTGACCACGGCAGCCGGAATGCCGAGGCCCGAGCGCCGCCAGGCCGCAAGGGCACGCGACAGCGTCGCCGCTTCGCGCGCCTTCAGGTCTGCTGGCGCGCGCTTCTGTCATTATCGTCGCCGCCGATATCGACGTCGCCCAAAGGCCGGTGCGGCCGAAACGCTCCGGCCGGTACATGTCCTCGATCGTCGCCGGCGGCAGCACGTAACGGCCCGGGCGTCACCGCGCGGACGATATAGGCGACGGAGAACGTCGCCTTGTCCGCGCCGTCGCGCTCGAAGGCCGCGACGAAACGATCGTCGCGATATTCCGTGTGGATCGGCTCGACATCGTTCTTGAGCCAAGGACAGAGCCTCGATCGAGCCGCCGTCGAACAGACGGGATTGTCGATCTCGAGGCCTGCGGGCAAAGGATCGACAAGCAGAAGGCGCGCATAGGCGGCTTCCGTCTCGGTGACTTTCAAGGTCACGACGAGCCGGTCGTTCTGCTTGAACGTGGCGGGATCGGGGCTTGCCGTCCAGCGAGAAATAGGCGCGCTCGACCTGATAGCCCTGGCTTGCCGCGGGCTCGGCTGACGACGGATGGCCCGCGGTCGTCGAGAACGAGGCTGCGCCGGCGCCTGTCCGCATTGCCGATCGTAACGTCTTGCCGTCGAGCGCATCGCCTTGCCAGGTGCGGTAGAATGAGCCCTTATGCGGTTGCGCCGTCGATCGTGAGCGCCATATTATGCGGCCTCGCTCGTCAAGCGCTTCGGCGGCCAGCACCATCCAGGCATTTTCCTGCGTGCTGGGTAGGAGCGCCGTCACGTTGCGCTCGCTCTGACAATGTCGCTGCGCTGGATCGCGGCTTCGGTCGCGGCCGTCTCGACGGCCAGCGCCAGAAGTCCTGCGCCGTCGCGAAGCCGCGAGCCGTAATCTGCGCGCGAAAAGCGATGTCGCGCTCCGAGGTCAGCTCGCGTCGGCTTCGGTGAAGACGGCGAGCGCACGGCCGCGATCGCCCAGAAGCGCCAGAGCCGCCGCCAATTGCGCACGCGCCAGCGGGCTGTCGAACTCATCGAGCTGCGTATCGGCAAGATAGCGCAGATCGCCCATCACCGGCCGCCCGTTGCGCGCCAGCACATAGATCGCATAGGCGATCGCGGCGCTTTGCTGCCTCGACGTCGTCGCGTTGGCGACATGGTTGCGCAGCCGTTCGAGCGCCAGATCGAAGGCCTTTTGCGGCACCTCGAAATTTTTTCCCGCGCGCGCGTCAGGAAGTCGGTGACATAGGCGTTGAGCCACGATGTCCTCGGCGCTATCGGCCGACCACAGGCCGAACGAGCCGGTCGAATCCTGCCGCGCCAGCACGCGCTGTCGATGGCGTCGCGAATGCGCTGGTCGATGCTCGTCGTCGAGCGCCAGCGCCGCTGGCGCTCGCGATCTTGTTGACATAGAGCAGCGGCATGGCGCGGCTCACCGTCTGTTCCGAACAGCCGTAAGGATAGCGGTCGAGCTCCTGCAGCAGCGCCGGCACGTCGATGCCGCCAAAGGCGAGACCGAGACCGAGATCGCGCCGGTGCCGGGCAAGAAATCGGCGATCAGATCGTCGTGATCGTCAGGCTTTGCGCCTGGTGCCAGTGTCGCGGACGTCGCGCCGATAGAGCCGCGACGAGCCGGGCTCCACATTGAAGGCAAGGGTCTGCGGCGCGTCGAGGCCGGGGCCGCGTCAGCCTCACATCGACGGAGGCCTCGCCGACGCCCGCCGCCGTCACGGGATCGCGACGGAGGCCTGCGCGCCCTGGCGTCGAGCTTGATGGTCGTGCGCAAGGGTCGGCGGCGATCGTCGAGCGGTCCATGCAGATCGAGATCGGCGGTAATCGCCGCGGCGCCTTCGACATTGTCGAGCTGCAGATGGAACTGCGAGCGGTCGCCGAGCGCAAGGAAGCGCGGCAGGGTCGCCTGCACCACGACGGGATCGCGGACGATCACATCGATGCTCGGCACGCCGAACTTGCCCTTCGACCAGGCCGCGGCCATCAGCCGAACCGTGCCGTTGAAGGCCGGCAGATCGAAGGTGATCTGCGCCTTGCCGTCGGCGCCGATTTTGACGACGCCGGAATAGCGCGCCAGCGGCTCCTGCGTCGGGCTATTGCCCTCCAGTCGGGCCTGCGCCGTCGCCGCCGGAGCGGATGGCGCCGCGCGTGCCTTGCATGCCGTCGATCAGCAGCCCGTAAAGATCGCGGATCTCCGCCGACAGTTGCTTCTGGCCGAAGAAATAGGCGTAGGGTCCGGCGTCTCGTAGCGGGTGAGATCTAAGATGCCGATATCGACGGCGGCGAGTGTGACATAGGCCTCTTCGCCCGATGCGAGACCTTTGAGATCGACGGGAATCGTCAGAGGCCCGCGCGGCGTCACCTTTCGGGCGCGGCAGATCACACTCGATCTTGCCCTTCTGCGTCGAGGCCGAACCAGGCGAAGCCAAGTGCGCGGCCCGGCATGCGCTTCGCCGCCTTGTCGAGCGGGCGATGCGCGAGCGCCACGACATAGGCGCCGGCTCCCCAATCCTTGCCGACGGGGATGTCGATCGTCATTGTCGCCGGTCTTAAGATCGGCGATGTGCGATGTTCGAGATCTTGTCGCTGAGGATCGCGACCGTCGCTTTGCCGGCGAAGCGCGAGGCGATATCGAGCTTCAAATCTTCGCCGGGCTTATAATTCGTCTTGTCGATCGTGACGTCGAGAAGATCGGGCGTATCGGCCGAGGCATCGCCCGACCAGCCGACGTAAAAGCTCACGCTCGTCGGCGCATCCGTGCCCGCGTCGCTTGCGACATCGAGTCTATAGCGGCCCGAGCCGACAGGCGACGAAATCTTCGCCGCTGCATCGCGTTGCGAGATCGATCTTGCCTTGTGCGACGCGCCTCGAGGATTTGATCCGCTCGAAGCCCCAGCGTCCGTCCTGATTATACCATTGATAATCATTGTTGACCTTGTAGAGCGACCAGGTGACGCCTTGCGCATGGCGCGATGTCCGTCCGTCCCGACCGCGATCACGTCGAATGTCGCGATCGCGCCTTCGCCGAGACTGTCGAAATTCTTTTTAACGCCGATCAGCCCGGCCTTTCGGCAGGATTGGCAGAGTGAGCACGCGCTCGACGGCGCGGCCGCCGGGCTCTCCGGCGCGCAGAATGATCTTGGCTTCGAGCGGCCGCGAGGCCGTGACGTCGGGGATCGGCACGGATAATTTGGCATTGCCCTTGGCATCCGTCGTCGCCGGCTCTTCGATATCGTTGTTCACATTCTCGAAGGTCTCGTCGGCAAGCCCGACCTCATAGCCTTTCAAGGCCGACAGTCCCGACGTATCCGTCGCATGAACCTGCACCTCGCCGGAAATTTCGAGATTGGCGCCGGGCGCTCCATAGAGATAGCGGGTTTGTGCCGCGATCTCGACCGGTTCGTTCGCGCGCACGGCGTCGGCCGCGGCGGTCACCGTGAAATCGAGACGTTCGGGCACGTAATCTTCGACAAGGAAGCTCGCCTCGCCGATCGCCTGCTGCTTCGGATCGGCATAGACCGAAATATGCCAGGTGCCGGTCGAAGCATCCGACAGCAGCGGCAGCGCATAGCTGCGCCCGCCCGCCCCCTGATCTTCGACTTGCGTGCGTCTATATTCGACGCCGTCCGGCCGCTTGACGACGAAGGTCAAAGGCAGGCCGCCTACGTGGCGGCGCGCCCGTCGCGCAGCAGCGCACTGTTCTGCCTGTTCTTAACCCGGTACGTGCTGCTCGTGTCCGCCTGGCCGTGCCGGAGATGCGCAAGGCGGGCGGCGGCGTGATCCTCATGATCGCGTCGATCTGGGGACGCGAGTCCGGCGGACGGATGACCTACAACGCCGTCAAGGCGGCCGAAATCAGCCTCGCCAAGGCGATGGCGCAGCAGCTCGCCAAGGACAACATCCGCGTGAACAGCGTCGCCCCAGGCTCGATCATGTTCGACGGCGGATCGTGGTGGAAGCGCCAGCAGGACGAGCCCGAGTTCATCGCGGAGATGACCCGGCGAGACCTGCCGTTCGCGCGCTTCGGCAAGGCCGACGAGGTCGGTGACGTCGTCGCGTTCCTCGCCTCGCCGCGCGCCTCGTGGATCTCCGGCGCCTGCATCACCGTGGACGGCTGCCAGTCGAGGTCGAATATCTGACACTTGTAACTAACAACTAACAAGTTACAACTAACAAATAGATCAATAGATCAATAGGCAAATAGAGAGATACGCGTGGCTGGCATCATTGACGCCGTCTCGACCTGGCTCTTCACCAATGTGGTGATGTGGTCGCTGCTCGGCGCGGGGGTGTTCCTGACGCTGCGCTTCGGCGTGGTCCAGTTGCGCCGGCTGCCCGAGGCGTTCCGCGCGATGGTGGCGCAGCAGTCGAAGGACGCCACCGGCGGCGTGCTCTCGCCGTTCCAGGCGTTCATGACGGCGCTGGCCGCGTCGATCGGCACCGGCAACATCGCCGGCGTCGCGACCGCGATCATCTCCGGCGGCCCGGGCGCGCTGTTCTGGATCTGGGTCTACGGCTTCGTCGCCACGGCCGTGAAGTTCGCGGAGGCCGTGCTCGGCGTGACGTACCGCGAAACGACCGGCGACCAGGTCCGCTGCGGGCCGATGTACTACCTGCGCGACGGCCTGAAGTCGCCCGCACTGGCCTGGATCTACGCGCTCGTCGCCGGCGTCGCGGCCCTGACGACCACGCCGTTCACGCAGCCGAATTCGATCGCCATCGCCGTGAACACCGTGTTCGGCGTGCCGACGTGGATCGTCGGCGTCGTCGTGGCCGTGCTCACCTGGGCGCGTGATCATCGGCGGCGTGAAGTCCATTGGCCGCGTGGCGGAGAAGCTGGCGCCGCTCAAGGTCGGCCTCTACCTGATCGGCGGCATCGTCGTCATCGTCACCTTCGCCGGCCGCCTGCCGCACGTGTTCTCGCTCGATCTTCAGCGAAGCGCTGACGACGCGGTCGGCGATGGGCTTCGGCGTGTTCATCGCCATGCGCTACGGCATCGCGCGCGGCGTCTATGCCAACGAAGCCGGCTATGGCACGGCCGCGGTGGCGTACGGCAGTGCGAGAACGACCAATCCCGCCCAGCAGGGCCTGCAGGCCGTGATGGAAGTGTTCATCGTGTCGTTCGTCACCGCGACGATCAGCGCGATGGCGATTCTCGTGAGCGGCGTCGCGGAAACGTCGATTGCGGCGAAGCACGCCGGCGAGGCGTTCGTGACGAGCACGGCCGCGGTGGCCGGCGCGTTCAACCTGGCTGTGCCGACGGTGGGCGGCTGGGTCGTCGCGTTCTGCGCGTTCCTGTTCGGCTACACCACGCTCATCGGCTGGGCCTACTACGGCGAGCAGTTCCTCGAGTACATCCTGGGCCGGAAAGTGACGACGCCGTACCGCTGGATCTACTGCCTGCTGATTCCGTTCGGCGCGGTGCTCAAACCCGAGGTCGTCTGGGCCTGGGGCGACCTGATGAACGCCCTGCAGGTGTTTCCGAACCTCATCGGCCTGATCGGCTTGAGCGGCGTTGCGGCGGTCTACGCGCGAACGCGCCAGTTGTAGGCCGGCCCTTCAGGGCCGGCGTGCCCGCCGGGGCTTCAGCCCCGGCAGGCAGTATCGGCGTCTGGAATTGCCGGGGCTGAAGCCCCGGCCTACACCGACGACGCACGACCCGCCTCCGCCCGGCGCATTTGTCGCACTCAGTGCGACCACCGGGTGATCAGCGCGCCCAGGTAGCGCGACCGCAACTGCCGGCTGGCCAGCGCCTGCTTGACGGGCGGCAGCCGCAGGATGACGCCCAGGACGGCGGCCATCGCCCGATGGCTGAAGAGCGCGCGGTTGTCGAAGATCAGATCCTGCAGGCGGCCCCGTTCGATCGCCATGGCGACTACTTTGTGCGTGGCGTTGACCGGCGTGATCACGCGGGCGGCGCGCGGCGTCAGGCGAAGTGCGTGCTTCGTCGTGCACGTCGGCACGCACACACCGCAGCCGAGGCAGAGGTCCGTGTCCAGCTGCGCCAGCTTGCGTTTGGGTTGCTTCGCGTCATTGGCCGACACGAGCCCCATGGCCTCGACCGGGCACGCCGTCACGCACTTGCCGCAGCCGTTGCAGGCCACGTCGTCGATCTCGGGAAGGAAGTTGGTCGTGTGGACCGGATGAAGCAGGCCGAAGCGCCGCTGCGCGATCATCGCCTCGCAGCAGCAGCCGCAGCAGTTGCAGATGAAGTTCACGCGGCGCTGCACGTTCTCGCCGAACTGGACAAGGCCGTGCCCGCGCGCTTCGGCGAGGATGTCGAGCCCCTCGGCGGCGTCGATGCGCCGAGCGGCGCCATGGCGCGTCAGCGACGCCGCCGTCGTGTTGAACGTCAGGCACACGTTCGTCGGCGCGGCACAGGCGCGATCCAAATGCTGCATCTTGTGCCGGCAGTAGCACATCCCCACGCCGATGTGCGTCGCCGTCTTCACGACTTCGCTCGCGCGCTCGTAGTCCAGCACCTGAAGCGCGAGCGCTTCCGGAATCGCCGGTTCGTGGACGAACACGCGGCCGAGCTGCGTCTCGCCGTGCGTGAAGAGCGTGCGGATGAAGTCCTCCTCGACGTTCAGGTATTCGTGGAAGAGCTCCGAGAGCAGCCTCTGGTCGAGGTCCGGGCGGACGCGCATCATCGAGAACTCGAAGAACCCGGCCATCGGCGGCGGCAGGACGTACTGCATGTGGCCGTCCTGCTCGATGTCGAGCAGGACCTGCTTCTCGGCCAGTTGCTCCAGGATGGCGGTCGCCTCGGCCAGCGGCATCTTCCACGTGCGGCTGGCCGTGTCGGCGGTGAAGGGCTTGATCGGCAGCAAGGACACGAGCGCGGCCTCGCGCTCGGTGAAGAGCATCCGCAGGATGCCGTCGAGCAGCGCGGATGGCGGCGCGCCCTGAGGGAACCGGTTCAGCCGCTCCGTGAGCTCCGTGTAGCTCGATCTGACGGTGTGGTGAGCCATGCCAACCCCGCGCTCAGCGCCGTTCCACTCTCAGGAACAGCCCCTGCTTCGCCGGCACCATGACTGCTGACGGATCGACTTCGGCGAAGGTCTGCAGTCCCTCAACGGCGGGCGCGTAGACGCGCACGGGGCCGGAGAGGCCCATCGCCGCGAGATCCATCGACAGCGACACGCGCTCGTCGCGATCGGACCACGACGCGATCGCGATGAGCGCACCGCCCGGCTTCACGTACGTCGTCGCCAGCAGGTCCGACCGGCCGGTGCGCACGGGCGTGTCCTTGAGCCAGTAGCCGCGCATCCGGCTGCCCGCGATCCCGAAGTCGTTCATCATCGTCCACACCGGTCGCGGATCCGTCTTGCCGTACACGCGGGTCGTCATGCCGTAGAGCAGGCCGCGATACGGATGGCCGCCGTCCTGCAGCATTTCGCCCATCAGGCCGAACGGCAGGCCGGAGACCTCGGTCATCCAGTAGTCGTCGGGCTGCGAATAGTCGAAGTACTCCCCGAACCAGAGGCGGGAGATGTACGGGAAGTGCTCCATGTAGAGCATCGCGCTGTTGGTGTAGCCGTCGCGCGGGTTGAACTGGTTCGCCGAGTGCAAATCGACGATCACTCGATCGCGGCGGGCCCAGAGGACGGACATCATGCGGCGGATGGTGTCGCGGCCGAACGCGACGTCATCGAGATAGAGGCCGTCGATCTGCTGGTGCTCCGCGAGCCACGCCAGCCCTTCCACGTAGTAGTTCGTCCAGCGCGACGTCCCCTTGTCGAGAATCGCGGCGTCGTCGGTGGCCGAGGCGTGCCAGGCGGAGTAGTAGTGGTCCTCGAGATGTTCCTGCAGCCACGAATGCCCGCCGCCGGCGCCGTCGTTGAAGATCTCGTCGCCGAGGCTGCGCAGCGCGAACAGTTCGTGCGCCCGGTACGTCAGCTCACGAATCGTGTCGTAGAGCTTGACGCGGACGCCTTTCGCGTGCGCCTCGTCGATGTAGGACTTCTGTGCGTCGAGGTTGAAGAACGGGTAGTTGATGTACGGGTTGATGTCGTTGGCGTGGTGGACGTTGACGACGGTGCCGCCGAGAGCCTTGACCTCGTCGACCGGCACGTAGCGGTGCACGAAGCGCGTGTCGAACTGGGTCTTCGTGTCGATGGGCTTGAACGGCGTGACCAGGAACCGGACGTTGAAGTGCAGCGTGGCGCCGGCCGCAAGGCGCCTCGCGCCGGAGTAGTTGGTGGCCGTCACGGCGCCCGGCGTCGTCTCGATGCGGATGCCGCCGCGGCCGTCGTTGAACCAGGAGGGCGGCATGTTGAGCGGCTTGTCCTGATAGAAATTCGTATTGAGCGGGCGCTCGTAGTTGTCGTCGCGCAGCACGTATTGCAGGCCCTTGTTGATGCCGCCGAGCCACACGCCTTCCTGGTGATTCGCCACCTTCCAGGTCCAGTCCACGCGGTCGGGGCGCCGGCCGCCCTTCCGGCCGAGACCGAGCATGTACTCGGCCGCATCCGGCGCGAGCGCGATCGGCAGCACCACATCGTCGAGGGCCACATCCTTCAGGGCCTGGAGCTCGATCCGGTAGTCGAGCATGCCGTCGTACTCGAGCGCGCCGTGGACGGTCATCCGGACGGCGTTCGATTGGCTCTCGGTTGACCAGGAGACCCGGCCTCTCCCGTCCTGCGTGACGTCGTACGCGCCGGCGCGCAATGGCTCAGCCGCGCCATTGACGATGGGCCGCAGGGCGATGGGCTGGGCCAGGACCTGTTCGGGTGTCTTCGCGAGCGAGGTCATCTCCGGCGTGAAGTAGCTCAGGATGCGGTCCGGCAGCCCCGAGGCGCCGAGGACGATGGTTCGGCCGAGGATGGACAGTTCCTTGCGGGTTGCGCCGCCAATCGCGACCGGCGTGAACGGCTGGATGATGAAGTCCGGATCGGTGCCAGCGGTCGAATTGAGCCACGCCAGGCGGCTCATGAGTTCGGGCTCGTCGAAGCCGTGATTGCGCGCCTGCTCCGCGCCGACCGCGAGACGCACCGTGATCCGCTGACTCCCGGCGCCGGCCGTCGAGATCACGACGTCGCCTTCGACCACGCCCGCACCCTGGTTGGCCGGTACTTGCACGCCGATCCACAGCGGTTGCACCTCGTTCGCGGGCACGGAGACCGTCTTCGTGAACGGGCGGCCGTTCTCGTCGATGCCGCCCGTGTTGAAGCAGGTGAGGCTCTTCATCCATTCGGCGGGGAAGCGCTCGAACGACACGCGCACGTCGCCGAGCGCGGCCGTGCCGGTCACGACGCCAATCTGGAAGGTGAAATATTCGTCCCGGAGGACGCGGCTCTCGAAGACGGATGTCGGTCCGCGATCGGTCCAGTGTTTCGGCAGGTAGTGCCGCATGCGGATCGGGTAGTCGCGATGTTCGGGCATCACGCGCCACCCGTTCGGCGCGCCCTGCATGAACCGGTGCGTCTCCGCGCCGGTCGCGATGATCTCCATCGGGAAGAAGCTGTGGAAATCGTTCATCGATTGGATGCGCGTCGTCCTTGCGCGCGGCGCGTCGGCGAACATGGTGCCGCGCATCTCGGGGGCCGCCGGCGGCAGGTAGGCGAGCTTGGGGTAGCTCCCGCCGCTCGTCTGCCACGGCAGGTAGTAGACGTAGTAGGCGTTCGACCCGCGGTTCGGCTGGAACACGACATTGCCGGACTCGTTGCCCAGTTCGACGCCGAGCACCTTCGTGACCGGCTGGTTCGTCGCGGCGTCGACGACGATGACGGCCTTGCCGGCAGGGTTCGGATCGTGCCGCCGCCAGGGAATCGTCACGCGCACCGGCGTGTCCGGCTGCAGGGACGCGGGATTCTCGATCTCCACGACCGCCCGGTGATTGCCCCACGACGTGCCCTTCGAACCGGGCACCAGATCCGGCTTCCAGTTGCCGGATTCGAACGTGACGCCGTCGATCACGTTCGGAATCGCCGGCGCGCGATGGAGATCGGCGTGGGGCGGGGCGGCCGTCCACACGACGGCGCTAAGTGCGACAACAACAGCCGTGACCTTGGAGCGCATGGAACTCCTGTAGGGCGGGGCTTCAGCCCCGCCATTGCTGCCGGGCCTGACCGCCGTCGCCAAGGCTATGGCGGTCCGCCGAAGCCTCGCGCAAAGGCGGAAGGCCCGGCCTACGTTTTGGAAGGCACTCCTACCTCCCGGCCAGCGAGAGCGCACGAGCGAGAAGGGTGCCATCGAGATCTCCAAAGTGGCGTGGATTGGCGGCGACAATGGCCGCGATGGACTCCGGGCGCGCCAGCGCGTTGGCCGTTTGCCTCACCGCGCCATCGGTGCTCGGCCTGGCCGCCGCGGTCATCAGCGTTCGATCGATGTCGCTCGCACGGCCGAGCGCACGCAGCGCGGGAATGGCGAGCAGATCCAGGCGCGTGAGGCCGCCATTGCCGGGCGCCGTTGCCGCAGACCACCGCTTCGAACGCCCGCGTCGCTTCAGCCGTTCGCCCTCGGCGTTCTTCGACGCGGCCGATGAGGAAGCGGATCAGGCGTTCCTCCGGATCGTACGGCTTGCCCTGTCCGAGGTGCTCGGGCCAGTCGAGCGCAGCGGTCAGGTGAGGGGACGCCTCGTCCCAGCGGCCGGCATCGATGGCGGCGAGGGCCGCGAGGACGTGGGCCTGGACGTAGAGTGGATGGCTGTCGGCGGCGCCCTCCGCAGGGAGCACGCGCATCGTGTTCAGGATGGCGATGGCTTCGTCCGCGCGTCCGAGCTGAACGAGGAACCGCACGTGCAGCAGGTCGAGCCTGAAGTCGCTCGGGAACCGTGTGCGCAGCCGGGTGGAGGCGGCGAGGCCGTCCGCCCATCGCTCTGTCTGCCGGTAGTACCGGATCAGCGGAAGGCACGTGTTCAAATCGCGGCTGCTTCGGCGCTCGGCCTCCAGAAGGTCGGGTTCGGGATTGCCCTGGGCGACTAGGGAGGTCAGGATCGCGCGCGCGACATAGAACGCGGCGACGTCGGGCGTGTTGCCAAGGGGGCGAAGCAGGCGTTTGCGCGTCCGTCGGCCCGATCGAGCGCCCAGAGATTCAGGGCGCGCAGGTAGGCCCAGGTCCAGTGCGGCGATTGGCTGGCCGCCCAGGTAAGCACCGGCAGCGTTTCGCGCCGGTAGGGAAACACGAACGCGACATCGGGTGGCGGCGCGAGGAGCGACGCGTCCTTCTTCAGATAGGCAAGCCACGCGCGCAGCAGCGGATTGGAGTATTTCGCGCGCGTGGCCTCGAGTAGCGCCACCGCGTCCGCGGTGAGTCCGCGATTCGCGTAGCCGATCGCCAGTTCGAGGATGACCTGCTCGGGATACTCGCTGCGAAGGCCGCTCGTGAACGCCGCGAGCGTGGCCGCCGTCGGCGACGCCAGATACGCCTCGGCGCGCACGAAGTGATGCAGCGGGTCCAGTTCCAGCGCCTGCGCCGTCGTCGTTTCCACGAGCGACCGGTTGGTCGTCTTGCGGCCGACGATGGCGAGGATGTCCCAGGCGGAGAGATTGAGCCGGTTGTAATCGAGCGCGATGCGCGCATAGCGCTCGGCCTCGCCCCAGTCACTGCGCGCCAGGGCGAGTTCAGCCAACTGCACGTTGGCCGCCGTCCGGTACGTCATCGATCGCGCGGCCCAACCGAACGCGTCGCGGGCGTCGGCCGTCTTGCCCAACGCGCGATACAGATTGCCCGCGATGAAGTTGGCCTCGGCGTCGTAGGTGTTGAGTTGGAGCGCCTTGGTCACGTGCGCCAGGCCTTCGCCGTAGCGCGCGCGGCGATACTCGAGGTCGCCCAGGGCCAGCAGGGCGTCCCGATGCCACGGCTGTTTGGTGAGCACCGCTTCCAGCAGTCGGGCGCGCGGTTCCGTAGCGACGGCCTCGAATCAGTTCCTGCGCCTCGAATACCAGACGATCGGTCTTCGGGCAGCGAGGGCATCGCCGCGGGATCGGTTTGAACGGGCGCGACAGCGTTCGATCCGCGGGGTCCGACCGGTAGTCGATGCCGAGCGCGCGCAATTCGATTCGATACGGTGTGCCGGCCTGATGGGGGGCAGCGGAAGGTGACCGTCTCCAGAGGCGCCAGCGCGATCGGCTGCTGCAGCACGAGCGTGTCTCCCGACCACACCCGCAGCATGTCCGAGGTCTGGCGGAACGCCGTCACGCCGACCTGCAGTTGTCCGTCCACTTCGCGCACCGCGATTGCGCCGTCGCGCGACGCCTCAGTCAGTCCGCCCAAGCCCCTCCAGCGGAAACCACGTTTCGCTCCATCGGTCCGTTGCGAACGGATCGAATCCGGCTTGCTTGATCGGGTTGATGTCGCCGCCGGGTGCGTACTGCACCAGCAGTCGTCCCGCCTGAAACTCCACGTACTGGCCGTCCGTGTCGGTGAGCAGATCCTCCCAGATGCCGCCGTTGCGCGAGAGCGCCCACAGCCAGAGCTTCTGCCCGGGCATCTCTTCGTGCCGCGCCCAGTGACCGAAGCCGTAGCCGGCGTCGCGGTAGTAGCCGCCGAAGAAGTCCTGGAGCTCGCCGACGACGTGGTAGGACTTGCTGGGGCCGAAGGTGTTGTTCTTGTAGACGGGCAGGAAGCGCCCCTGGTCGTCGATCGGCCACGATTCGCGCCCGCCCGGGTGCTGCAGGTAGGCGTTGCCGGGGATCGACATCTCGAGGTCGTCCTTCGCGAACGCGGCCGCGGTCATCCAGTTGTAGTACGGCTGTTCGAGCGGCGTCGGGTTGTGCCAGAGCACGTTCGTGTCGAACGCCGCGCCGATCGGCCGGCAGGCGGATCTCGACGCGCCATTCCGTGCGCGACGGCAGGTCCATCGTGCCGACGATGCAACTGACCGAACCGTCGGGATTCTGCTTCAGGGCGTAGTCGACCGGCGTGGCGGTGGATGGCGTGTGGCCGATCACGCCGAAGTTGAACTCGATGCCGCCGGAGGTCCACGGCCCGCGCAGCGCGATGTTGCGGAATTTCAGGACCTCGTTGCGGTAGATGAACTCGTGGCCGGTCTTCTTGACGCGCGCGCCCCACACCTTGCCGCCGACTTCGGGCAGGACGAAGACTTCAATCCAGTCGTTCTCGAGGTGCACGACCTTCCATTGCCGCGGCACGGCCTCGTAGGCGTAGCCGTCGAACGAATGGTACGGGTAGAGCCGCGTGTCCCTCGCCAGGATCGGAATCGGGTTCGGCTCCGAGAACGGATAGGTCTGGATCGTCTGGACGCTCTCGGAGACGCGAGCCGTATGGGTCTGCGGCGAGGTCGAGACGGACGAGCCAACGAGTAAGAGCGCGAGGACGGTGACGACTGGCAGAATCCGGCGTAGCATGGATTAGAGTCCCAGAATCTCCCGCAACCTGTCTTCCACGGCGTTCAATTCGTCCATCGGCAGCCGGCCGATGACACCCGCGACCATGTCTTGCTTGATCGTGCGGACGATGCCGGTGACTGCGGAGGGATGGGCAAGGCCCGACTCCCGCCATGCCTTGATTTTGTAGTCGCCCGCGAGCACGCGGCCGACATTGCTCGTGATGGCCGCGAGGATCGCTTCCCGCCGGCTCTGATGATACCGATCGGTGCTGACAATGAGGCCCGGGCGGTGTTTCACGCCTTTCTCATCGGCGAACACGAACTTGACGAGGACGATGTCGCCGCGCCTAGCGCTTGTCATAGGCCGCGTCCTTGGGGTTGTCCCAGAGTTCGGCCAGCACCGGATCGGCGCGTTCGGTGAGCGCGGTCAGATCGGTCGCCGTCAGTTCGTCGGTGAGGTCCCGGGCCAGGCGCGCCTCGACGGCCTGCCACACGTAGTCGCGAATCGAGACATCGCGCTTGGCCGCCGCCATGCGGATCCGGCGCCGGTCCTCGAGGCGGACGTCGATACTGAGCCGAGCGGCGCGCGGTTGCGGAGTCGCCATGTGTTACACATTGACACAAATACGTAAATGTGTCAACGCGGCGCCTCCGGCGCTTCGGCTTCCGACGGGCCGCCGCCTACTTCAGCAGCGTGAACGTGACCTCAACCTTGATCACTTCACCGGTGACCTTGTCGGTGGCGGTGGTCAGCAGCATCGTCTGGCCGTCGCGCATGATCAGCGTGTTCCGGCCCTGGAACGTGCGAAAGGCCGATGACTCGCTTGGCCGCGCAGCCGATCCTGCGTCCGGGTTGAAGAGCGACGAGTCTGTTACGGACACCATGACCTCGAACCGCCCGTCCGGCAGAGGATTTATCTGGCAGTCCAAGTTCGTGCCCACGTTTTGATACTTGGGCTCCGTCGTGCTCACGCCGGCGCGGCCCGTCTCCGGCGGGCGGGTCGTCGTCGTGGTGCCGATGGGCACATCGACGCCGATGCGAAGGCTGGCGTACCCGCTGCCGGAATTGATCGTCGGCATCATCATGTACGGCTGGCTCGCGACCTTCTTGTCGCCCTGATAGCGTGCAACCACCACGTCGATCTTGGCCTGCATCTTCTGTGGAGGGGCCGGTTTGTCCTGCGTGCCCTGCGCCCACGCCGGGGCTACGGCGGCGCACGCCAGCGCAGTCGTCGCGGCAAGAACAGTCATCAAGCGTCTGCTGATCATCGTCATTTGCGTTCACTCCCTCCGCTGCGGCCGTCGGGACCCCCGGGCAAGGGATCGACGACGATGAGCGGAATCTCAATCGGTTTCAGTGGAATCAACTCGCCGGTATCGGGATCGAACAACGTCGGCGACGCCGGCAGATTCGGCCGCGCACCCGCGCGCACCGACGCCATCAGCCGCCGAATCGCGATCAACTGGTCTGGCGGCACCAGAACTTCGGGTTCGGCACGCGGCGCGGCCGCAGCGACGACGGGCGCCGGCGATCTGCCGGCCCTGAAGGGCCGGCCTACATCGGAGGAGGCGGTGCCTTCGGTGTAGGCCGGGGCTTTAGCCCCGGCGGACGTGTTGGCTTCCGTGGAGGCCGGGGCTTCAGCCCCGCCGGGCGCGCCGGGCCTAAAGGCCCGGCCTACACCGAGCACGACCGCGATCACCGCCACCGCACACGTGGCCGCCACCCCACCCCATGCCCACACGTTCCACGCCGGCTTCGTGGGCGCATGCTCGATCCGCGCTCGCACCTTCGCGGCAAATTCCGGCGACGGCGTCACCGACAACTCCGCCTGCAGGTCCTTCAGCGCGTCGTCGAGATGCTTGTCGTTCATTGCAGCGCCTCACGCAGTTTCTGCCGAGCTTCGAACAACCGCGACTTCACCGTGCCTTCCGCGACGCCAGTAATTCGGCGACTTCGTTCACGCCGTGGCCTTCAATCGACGCCAGCACAATCACGACGCGCAGCCGTTCCGGCAATCCATCGATGGCCTGCCACAGCCGGGCCGAGCGTTCGCGCGCGGCCGTGTCGGCCACCAAATCCCCGGCCTGCGGCGTCACGGCCATCACGGCGTCTTCGCGCGTCTGGCGCCGCTTCTGCGACCGCCGGTGGTCCAACGCCAGCCGCCACGTCAGCCGCACCAGCCAGGCCCGAAAGCGGTCGCGGTCTCGGAGCGACGCGAACCGCCGATAGGCCCTGGCGAACGCCTC
Organism: uncultured Acidobacteriota bacterium; assembly: GCA_963751445.1. Lineage (GTDB taxonomy): Bacteria > Acidobacteriota > Vicinamibacteria > Vicinamibacterales > SCN-69-37 > DASUGC01. Next base: position 20,214 of record CAVVUL010000012.1, read on the forward strand.
TTGCGCCACGTCCTCGGCGTCCTGCTTGTTCCGAACGACCCCGTAGGCGACGCGCACCGCCAGCGCCGACGAATCCGCCAGCCGCGCCTCGAACTCCCGGGCGTCGTCCTGCTCCACGCTCAGCAGATTACCTTCCAGCCGCCCGGCGAGCTCATTCATCGCGCCTGTAAGCAAGACGCCGCCGCACCTGAAGGGTTCGGAGTCGCGATTTCGCCGTTTCATCGCCCTGTCGAATCCAGCTAAGATCGAGGCTCTTTCCATGAACACCCTGCCCGCGGTCACGACAGACAAGGATCAGTCGCTCCAGCAGGCCCTGCAGCGCATGCTGGCGGAGTTCGAGTCCGGCGCCCGCACGGGCGTCGCCACGCGCGAGGACGACCCGCACGTGACCGCGGTGAGGCGCCTGGAGCCGATCGCGGCCGAGTACGCGCCGTTCCCGGACACGCTGGACCCGCGCCTGCAGCAGGCGCTGCGCTCGCGCGGCATCGAGCAGTTCTACAGCCATCAGGCCGAGGCCGTCGCCCATGCGATGGCCGGCCGCCACGTCGTCATCGTCACGCCGACGGCGTCGGGCAAGACGCTCTGCTACAACGCGCCGGTGCTCGACGCGATTCTGCGCGACCACTCAACGCGCGCGCTGTATCTGTTTCCCACCAAGGCGCTGGCGCAGGATCAACTCGCCGAACTGCACCAGATGGCCGAGATCATCGGCGGCGCGGGCGGAGGCGAGGAAGCCGGGGTGCAGGGGGGGCCGTCCATCGGCGTCTTCACCTACGACGGCGACACGCCCGCAGGATGCGCGCCGGGCGATTCGCGGGCGCGCGCACGTGGTGCTGAGCAATCCGGACATGGTGCACTCCGGCATCCTGCCGCACCATCCGCGCTGGGCGAAGCTCTTCGAAAACCTGAAATACATCGTCATCGACGAACTGCACACGTATCGCGGCGTGTTCGGCAGCCACCTCGGCAACATCATTCGACGTTTGCAGCGCGTGTGCCGGCACTACGGATCGAATCCGACGTTCATCTGCTCGTCGGCGACGATTGCGAATCCGCGCGAACTGGCCGAGCGCCTGACCGGCGAGCCCTTCGAACTGGTGGAGAAGAACGGGGCGCCGCGCGGCGAGAAGTTCTTCCTGTTCGTGAACCCGCCGGTGGTGAACGCGCAACTCGGCATCCGGCGGTCGTATCTCGCGGAGACGCGGCGGGTCGCGATCGAGTTTCTGAAGCGCGGCCTGCAGGCGATCATCGTTTTGCGCAGAGCCGCCTGTCCACGGAACTGTTGACCACGTACATGAAGGACGCGTTCCAGGGGCCGACCGGGGGCGCGGACGTGATTCGCGGCTATCGCGGCGGCTATCTGCCGCTGCGGCGACGCGAAATCGAGCGTGGTTTGCGCAGCGGGGAAGTCCGCTGCGTCGTCTCGACCAGCGCGCTCGAACTGGGCATCGATATCGGCGCGCTGGACGTGGCCGTGATGGCGGGTTATCCGGGCACGATCGCGGCGACCTGGCAGCGTGCAGGCCGGGCCGGCCGGCGATCCGGGCGGTCGGCCGCGGTGCTCGTGGCCTCGAGCGCGCCCATCGATCAATTCGTCGTGCGGCATCCCGACTATTTCTTCGACGCGTCGCCGGAACACGCGCTCGTCAACCCCGACAACCTGCACATCCTGCTCGACCACGTGAAATGCGCGGCGTTCGAGCTGCCGTTCCGCGCCGACGAACAGCTTCGGCACCATCAACGTGCAGGAAATCCTGTCCGTGCTGGCCGAGGAGGGCTTCGTGCACTTCGTGGACGGGCAGTGGCAGTGGACGCAGGAGTCGTATCCCGCCGACGCGGTCAGCCTGCGGTCGGTGACCTCCGACAACTTCGTCATCGTCGACCAGACGGACGGCGAGCGCGTGATCGGCGAAACGGACTTCACGAGTGGGCCTTCCACGCTGCACGAGAAGGCCATCTACATCGTGGAAGGCCAGCTCTACCAAGTGGAGCGGTTCGACTACGACAATCGCAAGGCGTTCGTGCGTGCGGTCGAGTGCGACTACTACACGGATGCGATCACTTACACGAAGGTGACGATACTGGAGACATTTGCAGGTTCCGCGCGGTTCCGAGGTTCCGGGGTTCCTTCGGGTTCCGTTCCGGGTTCGGGTCGGGTTCGAGGGTTCAGGGGTTGCGCAGCCCGCTTGGCAGCGGGATTGAAACCGATCCGCGCGAGGAACCGGCGGAGCCGGACACGCGGTTACAGGATTCGTGACGCCGAAGCCTCCCGGGACCAGGCGAACCTGGAACCGACGGAACCCAGCGAACCCGAGGAACCGGCAAAGCCCACGAACCCGCCGCCCACGGCGAAGTCCACGTGGTGTCTCGCGTGGTCGGATTCAAGAAGATCAAGTTCTATACAAACGAGAACGTCGGCTCGGGCGAACTCGATCTGCCGGAACAGCAGATGCACACAACGTCCTACTGGGTGACGATACCGGCCGAGACGATGGCGGGGCTGCCGTTCGGGCTCGCGGATCGTCGCGACGGCGTGGTCGGCCTCGCGTTCGCGATGCGCAACGTCGCGCCGCTGCTGCTCATGTGCGACTCGCACGACCTGGGCCTGTCGATCGACGGGCTCGCCGTGGAAGGCGCATCGCGGATCGGGCGGATCGTCGCGCGGCGGGGCCACCGAGGCGGAATGTCGGCCGCGCCCACGATCTTCATCTACGACAACTACCCCGGCGGAATCGGGCTCAGCGAGCCGCTGCACGCGATGCACCCGCAACTCATCGCTCAAACGCGCGACCTGATCGACGGCTGCCCGTGCAAGTCCGGCTGCCCGTCCTGTGTGGGTCCCGAAGGCGCGACGGGGCCGCTCGCCAAGGCCGTGGCGTCGCGTTGCTGGCGTTGCTCGCGTCGGCGGCGCCCCATCGCTGCCTGATCGCACATGCGCGACCTCACCTCACGCCTGCGCGATATCGTCCGCAAGGACCACGGCGGCTCGTCGCCCGTCGCCGCTCGGCGCGAATTGACGTACGTGCCGGACACCGGCGGCCTGGCGCGTGGACACCGCGAGCCGGCCGAGGCGCTGGGCGGCACGCCACTCGGCGACGACACGGGGCGCGTGCATCGTGATCGATCGCGTCTGGGAGCCGCATCACAGTCCCATGGCCGGCGTGCTGTCGGCAGCTTCGTGCTCGCGCCGGACGCGCCGCTCGCGCTGTTTGATTCCGCGGGTCGGGCGCAGTCCGCGTGGGCCGACCGCGTGGTGTTCTTCGACCTGGAGACGACGGGCCTCAGCGGCGGCGCGGGCACGCTGCCGTTTCTGGCCGGCTGCGGCTGGTTCGAGGACGGCGCGTTTCGCGTGCGGCAGTTTTTCCTGGTGGGCCGGCAGGGGAGCGGGCGATGCTCGGCGCGATCGCCGAATCCTCGAGGAGGCCAGCCTGCTCGTGACGTTCAATGGCCGCACGTTCGACGTGCCGCTGATGGAAACGCGCTGGGCCTTCCATCGCACGTCTGCGGCCACCGACGACGTGCCGCACTTCGACATGCTGCCGCCGGCGCGCCGGCTGTGGGGCCGGCGCGGTCTGCGGCAGAAATGACGGAAAGCGTCGAGCTGCAGCTTGTCGTCGCTCGAACGGTCGGTGCTGGGATTCCATCGCATCGGCGACGTGCCCGGCTTCGAGATCCCCGCGCGCTACTTCCATTTCCTTCGCACGGGCGATGCCTCGATGATCGACAGGCGTGCTCGAGCACAATCGCCACGACCTGCTGTCGCTGGCCGCCGTGATGTCGCACGCGTTGTCGATGGCGCACGAAGGCCCGGAGGCCTGCCGGGAGGCACGGAGCAGTTGGCGCTCGGGCGCATGTGGGAGCGCGCGGGGATGCGGGACCGCGCGGTGCGCGCGTTCGAGCTCGCGGCGGAGAACGTCCGGGCGATCGCGACGTGCGCAGCCACGCGCTCGCGCGGCTGGCGACGGTGCTCGGCGGGAAGGGCCGCCATGATGAAGCCGCGGCGGCGTGGCAGGGCGTCTTGGACGAATGCCGCCGCCGCGGTCCGCTCGTCGCCGCTGGCGAGACGCGCGGCCGAGGCGCTGGCGATTCACCACGAGCATCGCGCGCACGACCTGGCACGGCCGCGAACGCTACGCGCTCGAACGCTTGAGGGGGACGCCGCCGACCGCGCGCGGCGAGGACGCCGCGCATCGGCTGGGACGAATTAATCGCAAGATGGCATCCAAGGGGCGATTGCTGTAGACGACGTCGAGGGGCATCACGCGCGGGCCTGTCGGTTCACACGGAGCCACGGAGTAACGGAGGCACGGAGGATTTCTTTTTGGGGCTGCGGATCACGCGGTCACACCGTGTACGTCCCCAAAAGAACTCTCCGTGCCTCCGTCCCTCCGTGGCTCCGTGTGAACTGACAGACCTCCGCTTACTCGTCGTCCTCGGACGTCAGGAACATCTCGTCGGCCAGCTGCGGCCACTCGTCGCCCGCCAGCTCGCGGGCGATGCCCGACACCAGTTCGCCGCCGTCCTGCAGCACCATCCCAAGGTCCGGCGCCATCAGCATCGAGATTCGGCGCGACGTGTCGTCCATCCACGTCTTGGCGAGCGTCGCGGGCAGCAGGTTCTTGAGTCCGGCTCATCGCCCGGGCGCGCGAACCTTCAACAGCCAGCCCTTCCCATACGGGTCGTCCTGCACCAGCGAAGGATTCGCAATCGCGTCCGCGTTGACCTCGGCGACCTCGCCTTGCACGGGCGAAAGCAGCGACACGTGCTGTCCGTCCACCTTCACGCTCCATCCCTTTTCGCCCTGCTGGAGCCGTTCCCCGACCGACGGCAGAGCGAACGCCTGGGGCTTCCGAGGAACAGCCGCGCGAAGTCGTCCATGCCCACGCGCAGCAGGCCGCCCTCGTCTGGTTTGGCCCACGTGTGGCCCCGATGGAAGTGGAAGCCGGCCGGCACGCGGAACCAGCCCGGCGCCGCGCCCGCATCGAGTCGACTCCGGCAGCGGCCGGCTCAGGCGCTTCGTGTCTGCCCTCACCGCGAACCACCAGAACGGGGCCAGCAGGAGGAGGTAACTAATCGCCAACAGGTACTCGATGCCTTTGGTCGGAAGGAATTCCATGGCCGTCTCCTTTGATGTCGGGGACCCCTGCACCCCGACTAGCGCGCTTCACTCGCTCTCGCTCCGCTCCGCGCGCGCCTGCTCAACTAGCTCGCCAACTGCTTCGCGACGGCCTGCACGTTGACCGGCCGCGCGTGCTGGTACTCCGGTGCCTCCGAGAGGATCGGCATCCGCGTGACGACCCAGCGGAACACCCAGATCTCGGCCGAGATGACGCCGGCGGTGACGACGAACTCCATCCAGCTCGGCACGTAGTGCGACGACTCGTACCACTTGAAGGCAATGACGGACAGGTTGAGGCGGTTCAGGATTGCGCCGCTCAGCCCGAGAATCGCCCCGAACTTCACCATGCGCATGCTGGTGCGTCAGGCTGCCGCGAAGCAGCAGCACCATCGGCACCACGCCGAAGCCGACGACCTCGACCAGGTACCACGCCGCCCAGCCGCCGGAGAACGACATGCCACAGCCGGCCGTGCAGGAACTTGAGCGCTTCGAGGAACAGGTACACGAACAATGCCGCGCCGGCAATCTTGGCCAGCCCGAGCACGATCGAGTCATGTGACTTGACCAACGCCGGGCTCAACCTCGCGTGGAACACGCGGTGAGAGATGCTGCCCTCGAAGATCACCATGCACAGTCCCGCGTAGATGCTCGAGACGAAGAAGAGGACCGGGATGAACTCGGAATACCAGAGCGGATGAATCTTGGGCTTGGCCATCAGGTACAGCGCGCCCAGCGCCGACTGGTGCAGCGTCGAGAGCGTGATGCCGAAGACCACGGCGGCCACCGTCATGCCCATGAGGACTTTGCGCACCGGCGCCAGCCCAGCCATTCCGCGATGGCCGGGGAAAATTCGACGAATTCGGCCGTCATGTAGAGCATGAAGTGCCAGGCCACGAGGAACAGCACCGATCCGAGTCCGAACGAATTGCCGATGACCGGATTGATGACGTTCCAGGGCCGCCCGAGATCGAGCAGCAGCGCGCCCGCGTAGAAGACATACGCCAGGAACCCGTTCAGCACCGTCACGCGCACGATGGGGTGGTATTTCTCGAGGCGCATGATGTAGACGAGGAACGTGACGACGTAGGCGCCGCCGGCAAGCGCCACGCCAGCCATCACGTCGAACCCGATCCAGAGGCCCCACGGGAACTCCTGGTCGAGGTTGGTGACCGCGCCGAGGCCCCATGCGAACCGGAAGACGAGGATGACCGCCGTCGCGGCCATCAGGGCCATCGTCACGACGTTGAACGGCGTGAGCCACTTTGCCCTTGGGCTTGAGCTCGCGCAGGAGGAATGCCCAGAAACTGGCCGGACGGGCGGCCGGGATGGAGAGAACTTCGCCACCTTACACCTCCTCGTTCGCGCCGGATTCTGGAGCCGGAGGCGCTGCAACCTGCGTGCGCCGTGCTGCGGCGGAGCGCCAGCAGGAACGCGGGCCAGAGCGTCAGCACGACGGGCACCGCGGTCAGGAAATTCCTCGTGTGCTCCGGGTAGGACGTCTCGTCCAGGCCCATCTGGAATCCCAGGTCCTCGAAGGGGACGCCGGAGAGGTAGAGCACGTTCGTGCCGCCGGCTTCACGCTCGCCGTAGATGTGCGACACGTATTTGCCGGGATTGGTGTAGATCCGCTTGACGCGCAATCTCGAGCAGTTCGCTGCGCTTGCCGAACGTCACCGCTTCGGTCGGGGCAGGCCTCGACGCAGGCCGGCTTCTGGCCCTTCGTCTGCCGCGACCAAGCACATCTGGCACTTCTGGATGCGCGGGTTCGCCGAGTGGTACTCGAACTTCGGCACGTCGAACGGGCAGGACACCATGCAGAAGCGGCAGCCCATGCACTTGTCCGCGCGCCAGATGACCGGACCTTCTTCGGTCTTGTAGAGCGCCTTCGTCAGGCAGGCCGAGGTGCAGGCCGGCTCGACGCAGTGCATGCACTGCTGCCGCGCGAAGACCTCGCCCTCGGCGGTCTCGGTGCCATTGACCACGACCCACTGCCGATCCGAGGTCGTCCGCCGGGTCGCGCCGGCCGCGCCATCACCTGGCGGGTCGGCGGGCGCCGGCAGGCCGTTCGCCTCCGCGCACGCCGCCTCGCAGCTCCGGCAACCGATGCACGCCGTGAGATCGACCAGCATGCCGTTGCCATCGATGCGGACGGCCGTGGCGGCCGAGGCTTCCTGAGTGCCGACGAGCGAGGCGCCCGCCGCCGCTCCGACGAGTCCGAAAAACGTCCGCCGTTTCATGACCGGGCTCCCGTCGAAGGTGTCGTTGATGCGCTGAAATGTGCCGCTGTCGATGGCCTTGTAGAAATCGCCGGCGAGCAGACCGCCGTCGGCCATCGCGGGAACGGTGGCCACATTGCCCTGCACGGTGGCCAGCAGGCGATCGACTTCCGTCCTGAACCACGCCATGGCGTCTTGGCCACCGCGCAGGCCCTGACGGTCGCGTCGGGCATCCGGCCGCCGCACGCAGTCTGACGGCCCATCCTCGTCGGAACGGATCGTCGTTAATCAGGCCGGGCTCTGTGGCGAGCGCGTGGTTGCCGGTCAGCACGGTGCCGTCGACGGGCGCCCGCACCTCGAGCGCGCGGTCGCCGCGCGTGAGGCGGAAGAGCACGTCACCGCGACGCACCGCACGTCCGGGTGTCGGCAGGTCGACGTGATCGACCGGCCCAAGGGCGGCGGTCAGCAGTTCGTCGGCGCCGACCGTGACCTGGTCCCCGTACGAACGCGCCCAGGCATGGCCGCGATCGAGATCCACGTCCAGCGCGAGCCGCAGTCCCTTGTAGGTTTCCACCGTGCCGACGAAGGTCCTGCACCACGTCTGGAACCGCGCGCTGCTGAACCACAGAGCGATGCCGGCAATGACGGCGACGGGCAGCGCAAACAGGAAGGCCGCACGCAGCAGGAAGGCGCCGACCACGAGGAGCGGGATCGCGAGCAGCACGAGGCCGAACGGATCCCACCAGGATGAGCAGTTCACTGAGCAATCGTCGAAGCGCTTTCATGGCAGCCTCCAGAGTCGGGGTGTTTCCCGGCTCACCCGTCCTCATCGCAAGCCGCGTACCACCCGCGGAGCACACGCGATGACGCCGATTTCGCGCGCGCCTACACCGCGGGCGGCGGCGGGTGTCGAGTCTCTCGGCAGGGGTGTGGAGATCCTCGGCAGCGGGTTCATCGCAAAACCTCACGGAGGATACGGAGGTACTGCGGCGCGCCGAGGATTTCGGACAGGCTGATCAGCGGCTGGCCGCCGTCCTGCATGGTGGGCCCGACCGACGCGACGTCGGCCAGCAAGCGGAGCGCGACGCGCCGGCGGAAGTGCCGCAGGTGAATCTGGCTGCGCGCCGTGGCCCGGCCGGCATCGAGGCACTCCTCGATCGCCGCGGCGTCCCATGCGGGAATCAGCTCCACGAGCCAGCCGTCCAGGTACGGGGATTCCACGATCAGACCGGGCCGCTGATGGAGCGCGGCGTTGTCGCGCACCAGTTGCCCGCCCACCGGCGCGCGGACCGACAGCGTGCCTTCGGGTAGTTCGATGTCGCAGATGACGTCGCCTCGGGCGAGTGGGCGAGGGCCGCTGATGCAGTCACGGCGACCGGGCGCGGCAGCAGCGAGGCGGCGAAGCCATCGAGACCGACGCGCACCGATGTATCGCCCGGCGTCGGACGGTCGACACCCACGTATGGCCCGCCGCGTATCGACGATCTTCAGGGAACCCGTGGCTTCGACGATCGTCGCCCAGGGGAAACGCGCCGTCGGTGCCCGGCGTTGCGCCGCCACGCAGTGCGGCGTCCAGCGGACATCGATGGCAGTCGAAATCGCGGTCGCACAGCTTGTAGCTCACCAAGCCGGCCGCCATCCAGACGCAAGGTTCGGCGCTGACGAGTGAGACATGGCGCATCGTGCCTGCCTCTCACGGCCAGGACCTCGGAACCGACGGTCGGCCCCGGCCTCGTCCATCGCTGCTGCAATCCGGACGCCACATCAATCGGTGCGGAACTTCTCACGTCTCGATCATGACGTGCGAGATATTGCACCTTGCACGTGCTGCGTTCTTCAACACGCTGGTGGTAATCTGGACAGTCGAAGGCCCCCGGGCGCAGGCAATCTAGGGGCGCGGTCTTCCGCGGGGCAAGAAGTGAGAGTGGCCCGATGCTGGGCCAGATTCGGCGTTCGCTCGTCGCGCAATTGCTGCTGATTCTCCTGCTCACGGCAGGACTGGCATTGGCCGCCTCGGCGGCCCTCGCGTTCCGCGCTGCCAGGACCCACCTCCTCGACTACGTCAGAGGCAATACCAACAACACGGCGGACCTGGTCCGGCTGGCAGCCCACGACGGCATGCTGCTCAACCGCCCGGACGTGGTCCAGACCACGCTGCGCAACCTCGTCAGCGGGCCGGCGGTCGCCGCGATCCGCGTGTACGACAAGAAGGGCGCGATCGTCATGTCGGCCCACGAGTCGGAAGTCGGCCAAACGGTCGGGCTCGACTCCGAAACGTGCCAGAGCTGCCACGCCCAGGGGCGCGCCAGCGACGTGGCGCTGCTCGAGAAGAGCGCGCTCGTCCGTGGTGCCGCAGGGATCCGAAGTCCTGCGCCACCTCTCCGTGATTCAGAACGAGCAGGCGTGCGCGCGCCGGAGCTGTCACGAGCCGCCCTCCCGGACCAGGATTCTCGGCGTGCTGGACGTCGAGGTCTCGATGCAGCCGCTGGAGCAGGCGATGCGCGGTACCCGTGTCCGGCTCGGCTGGATCACCGCCGGGCTGATCGGCGGTGGTGGGGATCGTCCTGGGCGCGTTCATCCGGCGCGTCGTGCAGCGCCCGGTGGCGCGGCTCCGTGCAGGGGACGAAGCGGATCGCCGCCGGCGACCTCGAGACGCGCATCGAGGTGTCCGGCGAGCACGACCTGGCGCGGCTGGCCGAGGCCTTCAATCGCATGGCCGAAGAACTGGTCGACGGCCCGCAAGCGAAGTGACCGAGTGGTCCCAGACGCTCGAGGAGAAGGTCGTCGAGAAGACCGACGAGCTCCGCCGCGCCCAGCGGCAGGTCCTGCACATGGAGAAGATGTCGTCGCTCGGCAAGCTCTCCGCCACGGTCGCGCACGAGCTGAACAACCCGATCAGCGGCATGCTCAATTACACCCGCCTGGTGCAGCGCGTGCTGGCCGACCAGCCGCTCGACGGCCAGGTGCGCGAAGGAACTGGACGGCTACCTGTCCGTCCTCCAGCACGAGTGCGTCGCGCTGCGGCTCCATCGTGCAGAACCTGCTGGTCTTCGCGCGGCGATCGGGCGCGGAGATGACGCCGATCGACGTGAACGAGGTCGTCGATCGCAGCCTGATGCTGATGCGGCACCACCTCGAGATCGCGAGCATTCGGCTCGACGCACCAGCGCCTCGAGGGCGATCCGCAGATCGTGGCCGACGCCGGGCCAGCTGCAGCAGGCGCTCGTGGCGCTGCTGGTCAACGCCGTCGAGGCGATGAAGGAGACCGGCGACCGCGACGGCGAGCTGCCGGTGCGCCTCGAGGGCGACGCGGACGCCGGTCAGGATTCACATCACCGACTCCGGCGGGGGCATTCCGCCGGAAGTGCTGCCCAGGATCTTCGAGCCGTTCTTCTCGACGAAGGACAAGGAAAGCGGCGTCGGCCTCGGCCTCGCCGTGGTCTACGGCATCGTCCAGCGCCACGGCGGCGACATCGACGTGGACACGGCGCCCGGCCGCGGCACCACGTTCCACCTGCGGCTGCCTCGGCGGCCGCCCCCTGTTCCTGTCGAGATGGAGAACTGACCCATGACTGCCCCCGCCGCCCGCATCCTCGTCGTCGACGACGAGTTCTCCGTGCGCGATTCGCTGCTGAACTGGTTCCGCAAGGACGGATACCAGGTGCGGGCCGTGGGCAACGCGACCGAGGCGCTGCGGGCGTTGCAGGACGAGCACGGTCGACGTCGCCCTGCTCGACATCAAGATGCCCGGCATGGACGGCATGGAGCTGCAGGAGCACATCCATCGCATCGACCCGAAGATTGCCGTGATCATGATCACCGCGTTCGCGTCGGTGGAAACCGCGGTGCGGGCGCTCAAGCAGGGCGCCTTCGACTACGTCACGAAGCCCATCGACCCGGACGAGCTCAGCCATCTCGTGCGGCGCGCGATCGAGCAGCGCCGGCTGGAGCACGAGAACGACGCGGCTGAAGCGAGTCCATCGAAGGTCTCGTGTCCGGTGGACGCGATCGTCGGCGAGAGCGCGACCATGCAGAAGGTGCTGGAACTGGTGCGCCACGTGGCCAAGACGGATGCGACCGTGCTCGATCCGCGGGGAGAGCGGCACCGGCAAGGAACTGATCGCCCGCGCCATGCACGCGAACAGCGGCCGCCGCTACTTTCCCATCGTTCCGGTCAACTGCGGCGCGATCCCCGAGAGCCTGCTCGAGAGCGAGTTGTTCGGTCACGAGAAGGGCGCGTTCACCGGCGCGCAGTACCGGCGCAAGGGCAAGATCGAGATGGCGGACGGCGGCACGCTGTTCCTCGACGAGGTCGGCGCCATTCCGCCGAAGATGCAGGTGGATCTGCTGCGCGTGCTCGAGACCAAGGAGTTGACCCGCCTCGGCGGCAGCCGCGCGGTCAAGGTGGACTTCCGCGTGGTGTGCGCGACCAACGACGACCTGGAGAAGGCCGTCCGGGCCGGGCACGTTCCGCGAGGACTTCTACTTCCGCATCAACGTCTTCACGATCGAGATCCCGCCGCTGCGCGAGCGGCGGTCGGACATTCCCGCTGCTGGCGCGGCATTTCGTCGAACGCTTCGCCCGGCAGATGGACAAGCGCATCACCGGCATCAGCCCGGCGGCGATGGAGCTGCTGGTGGCGCACGACTGGCCGGGCAACGTGCGCGAACTCTCCAACGCCATCGAGCGGGCGATGGTCGTCGGCACGCCGCCGGAGATTCGTCCGGAGCGACCTGCCGCTGCGGACGCCGCGCGCGGCGGGTGCGCGGCGCCGGCGACGTGTCGCTCGCGGAGATCGAGCGGCGCCACATCGCCGACGTGCTCGAGCGCACCGGCTGGAACATCAGCCGCACGGCCGAGATCCTCGAGATCGATCGCGCGACGATCTACAACAAGATCAAGCGCTACGGCCTCGAGCGGCCGGACGCACGAAGGGGCCAGTCCCGCTCGCTGAGCCGGGTGAGCCCTGGCCATGAGCGTGCTGCGCCTCGTGCCACTTCACTGCGGGACGCGCGCGGCCCTGCTCGCGCCGCTCGGGGAGCAGTTCGCAGAAGGCCTTCGGCCTGCCGGTGCAGCACACCACGCCGGGGTTCGACTGCGAAATGGCGTTCGACGGTCCCGGGGCCAGTACAACTCCCGCGTCCTGCTCGCCCAGTCTGCTCCAGGACACGCCGCCTGACGTGTCCCGCGTGCTGGGCGTCGCCGGCGTCGATTTGTTCATTCCGGTCCTGACGTACGTGTTCGGCGAGGCGCAACTCGGCGGGCGCGCGGCGGTCGTCTCGCTGCACCGTCTGGACGAGGAGATGTACGGATTACCGCCGAACCCGAAGCGCCTGTTCCAGCGGCTGGTGACGGAGGCCGTGCACGAACTCGGGCACACGTACGACCTGGTCCACTGCCATGAACGACGCGATGCGTGATGGCGAGTTCGACCTACGTGGAGGAGATCGATCTGAAGTCGGAACGGTTCTGCGCCAGTTGCCGCGCGTCGATCCGATGGCCGTGGGGCGGTGGCGCAGGCCGAGGCGTCGCTGGCCGGACCTTCGCGTGTCGGCCGGGCTTCAGCCCCGGCGCACGTAGCGCGATCTTACGCCGTGGCGGGCTTCGTGGCCTTCTTGGCCTTGGTCGCCTTGGCGGCCTTGTTCTTCGGTGGCCTGCGCCTTGCGGCCCTCGGTCGTCTGCGCGCCAAACCGCTTCGTGAACCGCTCGACGCGGCCTTCCGTGTCGATCAGCTTCTGGCGGCCCGTGAAGAACGGGTGGCACATGTTGCAGATTTCCAGGTGCAGCTCAGACTTGGTCGAGCGGGTCTTGAACGTGTTCCCGCACGCGCACCGGGCTTCGACCTCGTGGTACTTCGGATGAATGGCCGGCTTCACTGTGGTCTCCTCGGCGTCAGACGCAAAAAGAAAGTATACACCGGGCCGTCGATGACCCCACGCCGGCTGAGGCGAGACTCGCTGTAGGCCGGGGCTTCAGCCCCGGCGATTAGCATGTGGTTTCTAGGTTTGACTGACTGTAAGTAATTGTGGTCATTGCTTACGTAACCACATACGTCCGCGTCCACCGGTGCGTTCTGAGCGCCGCAATGAGCGGCGGTGAGAGCGGCCGGCAGGTCGGACGATCGCCAGGTTCTGCTCCACATGGCGCGCCCTCCGCATGCCGGGGATGACCGTCGACACGTCGGGGCACGCCAGGATGAACCGGAGCGCAGCGTCGGGCAAGGTCAGGTTCGGCGGCAGGTCCGCCGCGAGCGCGTCCACCCGGTCGAGCGTCTGCGTCGAGGACGGCGGGCGTGAAGTAGAGGTTGCGCCAGTCGCCCTCCGGCCACGTCATGCCGCGCCGGAGCGCGCCCGTCAGGCTGCCTTCGTCGAACGGCACCCGCGCGATCACGGCCACGCCACGTTCGCGGCACGCGGGAACAGCTCGTCCTCGGGGTTCTGGTCGAAGATGTTGTAGACGACCTGCACGCTGTCGACGACGCCCGTGGCGATCGCCTTCAGCACGCTCGTCGGGCTGCCAGCGATTGACGCTGATGCCGAAGCCGCGGATCAGGCCCTCGCGATTTCAGGTCATCGACCGCGCGCTTCCACCGATCATCCTCGGCCCACGCGTCGGTCCAGACGTGGAACTGCTGAAGGTCGACGGTTTGAGGCCGAGGTTCGAGAGGCTGATCTCGGTGCGACTGCCGGATGTGATCGGCGGGGAAGACGTCGGTCGAGCGGGTACTCGGGCATCGCGGGCCAGCGCAGGTTCTTCGGCGGAATCTTGGTCGCGACGCGCAGCGTCTTGTCGCGATGCGCGTGCGAGCACCTGGCCGAGCAGTTGCTCGCTCTTGCCGTTGCCGTACGCCAGCGCCGTGTCGAAGAACGTGCAGCCGAGCGCGATGGACTGCTCGAGGGCCGCCATCGACTCGTCGTCGTTCGAGCCCGACCAGCCGCCCATGCCCCACAATCCGTAGCCGACTTCCGACACCGGCCAGCCCAGGCGCCCGAACTGCCGCGTGCGCATGCTGGGATTGTACGCAGCCAGTCCAGAGTCCAGGGTCCATTGTCCAGAGTTCCCGGACGTCCAGGGTCCAGGGTCCGAAGCAGGCGGTCGGCGAACTCTGGACTCCGGACCCGGACGTCTGCGAACTTCGGACGATCGGACGATGGACGATGGACTCTGGACTGCCTTTGTCCGTGCCCGCCGCTGACCATACCTACGACCATGTTCTGACGCTCCTCTGAACGTCCTGGCTGCTATCATTCGCGGCGGAAGAGAGGCCCCATGCTTCGCCGCCTGACCGTCATGTCCGCCGCCATTCTTGCCGCGGTGTTCGCCGTGGCCCTTGCCGCGCCAGACCAGCGAACCCGTCGACGACGGCCGCCATCGCGAAGATTCGCGACGAGGGCCTGAATCGCTCGCAGGTCATGGAGACGATGTTCTGGCTGACGGATCGCTACGGGCCGCGCCTGACCGGCTCGCCGGAGTTCGAGGAAGCCGGCGACTGGGCGGTGAAGCGGCTGCAGAACTGGGGCGTCACGAACGTGCGCAAGGAGCGCTTCACCTACGGCCGCGGCTGGTCGCTCGTGAAGTTCCACGCGACGATGACGGAGCCGAGGGTGATGCCGATCATCGGCGTGCCGAAGGCCTGGACGCCCGGCACGAACGGCACGCACGACGCCGACGTGGTCCGCCCGGAGATCGCGAACGCGGAGCAGGCCGAGACGTGGCGCGGCAAGCTGCGCGGCAAGATCGTGCTGACGCAGCCGGCGCGCGAGGTGCGGATGCTCGACGGCGACATCGTGCTCCGTTACGCCGACGACCCGAAGTGGATGGAGGAGGCGCTGTCGATGCCGCCGGCGCGTGGCGCCGGCGCGCGGCGCGGCGGGGCGAGGCGGCGCGGCGGGAGGTGCGGCCGGAGCCGGGGCTGCGGCCGCGGGCGCGGCGCGAGGCGGTGGCGCGCGGCGGCGGCCGGGCGCGGACGGGCGGCGGATTCAATGTCAACCAGTTCTATCGCGAGGAAGGCGTGCTCGCGCTGTTCGATCGCGGCTCGAACAGCGACATGGCCGCCGGCGGCAGCGATCTGTCCTGGCAGACGCAGCACACGGACGGCGGCACGTTCATCGTCCAGTCCGGCGGGTCGGCGACGAGCGACCCGGCGACGCTGCTGCCGCAGGTGACCCTCGCCGTCGAACACTACAACCGCATGGTGCCGTCTGCTCGACCACAACATGCCGGTCAAGGTCGAGCTGAACGTCGAGATGAGCACTGCGGGAGGAGACGCCCGCCCAGCCCAATGGCTTCAACATCGTCGGCGAGATCCTGGCACCGACAAGGCGGACGAGATCGTGCTGATCGGCGGCGCACTTCGATTCGTGGCACGGCGCAACCGGCGCCACCGACAACGCGACCGGATCGGCGCGCGATGATGGAGGTGCTGCGCATTCTGAAGGCGACCGGGCTGCAGCCGCGCCGCACGGTGCGCATCGGCCTGTGGGGCGCCGAGGAAGGCGGTCTGCTCGGATCGCAGGCCTACGTGCGCGAGCATCTCGGCACGCGCGACGAGCCGAAGCCCGAGCTGGCGAAGACGAGCGTCGTACTTCAACCTCGACAACGGCACCGGCAAGATCCGCGGCATCTGGATGCAGAGCAACCCGGCCGTGAAGCCGCTGTTCGAGGCGTGGATCCGGCCGTTGAAGGATCTTGGGCGTGGAGATTCTCGGCCCGCGTCCGGTGCCTCGACGGACCACACGCGTTTCGACGCGGTCGGCGTGCCGGCGTTTCAGTTCGTCCAGGAGCGCTACGAGTACAACTCGCGCACGCATCACACGAACATGGACTTCTTCGATCGCGTGCAGGCGGACGATGTGAAGCAGATCGCCACCGTGGCCGCCGTCTTCGCCTGGCAGGCGGCGAAGCGGGAGGCGATGTTGCCGAGGAAGACGCCGTAGGCGCGGCGCTGAAGGCCACCGGCACGGCGCGAGCGGCTTCTTGGGTTTCCACACGCGGGCGTCAGCCCTGCCCCAAGAGACCTCCGTGCCTTCCGCCCCTCTCGCGCCTCCGTGTGAAGAAGACCACCAGCCCGTTCGAGCGCCAGCCGCTTCAGTCCGCGCAGGTCGACTTTCCCCGTGCCGAGCGTCGGAATCTCCGCGAGCGGAATCAGGTCCTCGCGCTTCGGAAGCCACAGGCGGGGCAGGTCGCTCTGGCAGAGCGTTCCCACAGCATCGTCGGCCCGCATGTCGGCGCGCGTGTAGAACGCGACGAGACGTTCGCCGCGCGACGTCGTCCGGCACGGCGGTGACGGCCGCGCAGATCTCGCCGAGGATGTCGTCGATCGCGTCTTCGATGCGAATGTGCGGCACCATCTCGCCGCCGATCTTGCTGAAGCGCGACAGCCGATCGGTGATGAAGATGAACCCGTCCTCGTCCATCATCCCGATGTCGCCGGTGGTGTACCAGCCGTCGCTGCACGACCTCCGCCGTGCGTTCCGGCTGCATCGAGGTAGCCCGCCATCAGATTCGGGCCTTTGACGAGCAGCATGCCCGGGCCGGCCGTAGATCGGCCCGTCGCCCGTGTCCTGATCGACGACTTGCGCCGCCACGCCGGGAATGGGATGGCCG
The DNA here is from genome assembly GCA_963751445.1 of uncultured Acidobacteriota bacterium. Lineage (GTDB taxonomy): Bacteria > Acidobacteriota > Vicinamibacteria > Vicinamibacterales > SCN-69-37 > DASUGC01. The sequence continues at coordinate 37,156 of CAVVUL010000012.1, forward strand.
ACCGATCCGGACTTGGTGCCCAATCTGCGATTCGCCGCCGATGCGTTGACGTCCGGGCGGTTGGCGGCGACGACCGGCGACATCTCCGTGCAGCCGTAGCCTTCGAGCAGCGTCAGGCCGAACGCTCCTCGAACGCCGTGGCCAGCGGCTCGCCGCAGTTTCTCGGCGCCGACGATGGCGTACTTGAGGTGCGCGAATTGCTCGGGCGTGCAGCGGCGCAGGTAGGCCTGGCAGAACGTCGGCGTGCTGATCAGCATGCGTCGCGCGGTACGTCGCCGCGAGCTCGCCGACGGTCTTCGCGTCCATCGGGTTCGGGTGATACGCCACGGGGCAGGCCTGCAGCAGCGGGAACCACAGCGTGCCCGTGAAGCCGAACGAATGGAAGAACGGCAGCACGCCGATGAAGCAGTCGCCGCGCTCCATCGGGAAGATCTGGGCGAGGCCGTCGACGTTGGCGAGGATGTTCGCGTGCGTCAGCACGACGCCCTTCGGCACGCCCGTGCTGCCGCTCGAGAAGATGATCGTGGCCGCGGAACTGGCGGGCACGCCGCCGCCACGGCGGCGGCAGCAGGATCGCGACCGGCAGCACGCGCGCGGCCAGCAGCGCGCGGACCTTCGCGCCGGTCGTGATCGCCTGCGCGGAGGTCCTCCAGGAAGACCATGCCGGGCGCTCGGCGAGGCCGGCCTTCGCGAGAAAGCAGCTTCGACGTGATGATCGTCGTGATCCCGGCCTGCGCGATGGCCGCCGACAGCGCTTCGGCGCCGATGGTGAAGTTCAGGTTCACGGGCACGCGTCCGGCCATGAGCACCGCGATGTTGGCGATGCGCGCCGCCGACGGAGGCCGGCAGCAGGAGGCCGACCATGCTCCTGTCCCTCGGTGCGGCGGCGGATGACGCGGCCGAGCAGCATCGAGTCCGACGAGCGCCCGTCCGAACGTGAGCGTCTGCCCGGTGCTGTCGGCCATCGCAAAGCGGCGCCAGCGGCGCTTCGCCACGCGCATGAACGCCGTGTGCAGCAGATCCGCCGGCGGCCGCCGGTGCGTCATGGCCTCGGAGCCGAGTTCCATGAGCGCCAGACGCGCGTCGATCGCCGTGATCGTCGGCGGCAGCGGCGCGCCAAACGCGACGGTCACCGGGTACGGCAGCCGCTCCGGGAGCTTCCAGAAGAACTTGCCGCGCTTGAAGCTGAACACGCTGCCCCAGACGCGATCGAGATAGACGGGAATGATCGGCACGTCGAGTCCGGCGACGATGCGCTCGAAGCCGCGCTTGAACTTCAGCAGGTTGCCGGTGCGGCTGACCGAGCCCTCGACGAAGATGCAGACCACGTGTCCGGCGATGAGATCGGCGCGCGCCCGCTCGATGGCGTGTGCCACTTCTTCCTTGTTGCCCGCCGTCACGGGAATGGCGCTTCAGCCGCTTCAGGATGAAGCTGATGCCGGGCGCGCGGAAGTACGGCCCCCACACCAGGAAGCGGACGAAGCGCTGCACGCAGGCGCCGACGAGGGCGCCGTCGATCATCGAGACGTGATTCGAGATGATCAGCGCCGGGCCGTGCAGCGGAATGTGGGGCCGGCCGACGATCTTGATGCGATAGACCGTGTGCGTCAGCATCCAGAGGAAGAAGCGGACGAGGAAGTCGGGCAGGACGAACAGCAGGTAGGCGGTGGCCAGCAGGGAGAGCACGCCGCCCAGCGCGATGATCTGGCTGCCGCTCATCTGCATCCGCTCGCCGCACACATACAGCATGGCCGAGGCCAGCAGGATGCCGACCGTGTTCGCGACGTTGTTCGTCGCGAGCACCCGGCCTTTTTCGTCCTCGCCGGGCGCGTGCTGCAGCAGCGCGTTCAGGGGGACCGCAAACCAGCCGCCGGCGAAGCCGACCAGGACGAGCGCCACGGCGCACAGCCAGTAGGACGGCACGGCCCAGACGAGCAGCAAGCTGAAGATCCCCATGCCGAACCCGCCAAGCGGCACGAGACCGAGCTCGACGCGGTCGCCTGACAGCCGGCCCGCGACGAGGCTCCCGAATCCGATGCCGACCGCGAGCGCGCTGAAGAGCCGCGTGGAGGCCGCTTCACCCACGTGCAGCTCTTCCTGGCCGAAGGGCAGCACGGTCAGCTGGATCAACGCGCCCAGGAACCAGAAGAACGAAATGCCCATCACGGTCATGAACAGGTTGCGGTCGCGCGCCAGCCGCGCGAAGCCCTGGCCGATCTCGTTCAGGGGATTCAGGGAGAACCGCTGTCGCGATTTGGCCGGATGCGTGACGGGAATGCCGAAGCTCGTGATCGTGCCGGCCACCGCGATCGCCACCAGCACGGCGCCGGTGGTCCACGGCTCGCCGTGCCAGGTCTGGAACACTTCGCCGCCGATGGACGTGCCCAGCACGATGGCGACGAACGTCGTCATCTCCAGCAGGCCGTTGGCCCGCGACAGATCTTCGGCCGGCAGCGCCTCCGGCACGATGCCGTACTTGGCCGGGCTGAAGAACGTGGAGTGGACCGCCATCATGAACAGCACCGCGAGCATCGGCCACCAGAGGCCGCGCGCCGAGAGCGTGAGCGCAGGGACCATGGCCGCCATGATGGCGATCTCCAGGAACTTGCACGCAATCAGCACCGTGCGCTTGCTGATGACGTCGGCGAGGTGGCCGGCATATCCCGAGAAGAACAAGAAGGGCAGGATGAACACCGCGCCGGCGAGGGCGGCGGCGGAATTGGCCGCGGCCACGATGTCCGTTGCGGCGGTGAGGCCGGCCGTAAAGTGCCGGATCGTCAGGAACGTCACGATGATCTTGCAGACGCTGTCGTTGAAGGCGCCGAGAAACTGCGTCCAGAGAAACGCCTGCAGACCGGGGCGCCTGAGCGTTTCACCGTAATTGCCGGCAGCCATGGGGTGGCGGCGGGATTATGACAGAACTTCGAAGTTCGAACGTCGAAGTTCGGGCGTCCTCAACGCGGAATCCGTGGGTACAGGGCCGAGGTACTCGAGCCCGGGATGGCGATGCCCGTACCGCGACGGAATGTCGCGCGTGGCATCGCTGGCGATGACGAGCGAGAAGAGCAGCACGAGGGCCAGCGCGGCGCGCCGCCAGCCCGGCGCGGCGTCGGGTTCGGCTCCGCCGGCAGTGGCGCGGACGGGCCCAGGCGGCCCGGGATGCGCGCCAGCCGCCAGTTGCGCACGAGCAACGCGGCGCCGGCGATCGCCATGATCACGTTGAAGCCCTGGCCGGTCGGCAATCCCAGCGCGTTGACCGGATACTCGCGCAGCAGATCGATCGGAATCCGCAGGCCCGCATAGAGCAGGACGAACAGCGCGGCGACCCGCCCGGGCGGCGCGCCGCGCCGCTGCACCCAGAGGAGGATGGGAATGAGGAGAAAGTTCTTGAGGCCGTCGTAGAGCACGACCGGATGACGGAAGCCGTCCGCCTCGGGAAAGGCGATCGCCCAGGGCACCGACGTCACGCTGCCGACGATCTGGCCGTCGATGAAGTTGCCGATCCGGCCGAAGCCCATGATCATCGCCGCCGGAATCACGAGTTCGTCGAACACCGGCCGGAACGGGAGGCGCCGCCACAGGCAGAACGCAAACACGCCCGCGCAGCCGCCCGCGAGCAGGCCGTGCGTCGCCATGCCGCCCAGCCACACCGCCGGAATCAGCGACAGATGCGCGCGATAGAACACCCACTCATGATCGAAGACGACGAGCGCGCGGCCGCCGGCGAGCACGCCCACGGCCAGGCACAGCGTCAGGCTGTAGACCGACCGGAGCGACAGCCCAAGCCTGTCCCGATGCCGCCGCAGCCACAGGTGCGCATTCAGGAATCCGAGCGCATAGCTGAGCCCGTACCACCACAGGTGAACCCCGAACACGGTGCCAATGATGGGGTCAAGGTGGTGTTGCATAAATTCCAATCCGGGATTCTTTTTTCTGCCAGCTAAGTGTATGGAAACAACGAATCCCGGGCTCGGCTTTCTTTGGGCAGTTGGCAAGAATCTTGATTGCAGACGGGGCATGCCTCGCCGGCTGCCAACTCAGACGGGCGGTCTCGTATTCCACGTGCTGAATCGTGGCGTGCGCCGCCTGCAACTGTTCGACAGGCCGGGGGACTACAAGGATTTCCTGGATTTGTTCGCGGCCGCTCAATCAAGAACGGCTGTTCGATGCCTGGCTTACTGCTTGATGCCGAACCACTTCCACCTCGTCCTCTGGCCGCGGAGAGACGATGAGTTGTCGGCCTTCATGTACTGGCTCACTGCGAAGCACAGTTGGCGTTGGCATGCGGCCCATGGGACGAGGGGCACTGGACCGGTTTACCAGGGCCGTTTCAAGGCGCTCCCGGTCAGCGCCGACGACCACTTTCTAAGGCTTTGTCGTTATGTGGAACGGAACCCGGTCCGTGCCGGTCTGGTTGCTGGGGCCCAGGACTGGCCATGGTCGAGTCTGGCGCAGCGACTCGGTCGACAGAGGCAGGTGCGCTTGGAGGATTGGCCGGTGCCGCGGCCGGACGCATGGCTTGAGCTACTGAACGGCGAAGACGTCCAAGAGGCCGCGCGAATCCGCAACGCTATTCGGAGGAATGCGCCCTATGGACCTGAACTCTGGCAAGAACTGATCGCCCCACGGCTGGGGATCCAGAAAAGCGTAAGGCCGATAGGTCGGCCGAAAAAATCGAATCCGGGATTCTTTTCTCCAGTGCCCTAGGGCTGGAAAAAAGAATCCCGGATTCGATTTTCAGTGTCTGGTTTCGAGGTCCTGGACCGGCGGTTCTGGCCGCGGGCGGCGGCAGGGTGGGGAAGGGGCCGGTGAGCGCCTCACGCAGCACTTCGTCCATCGACTCGACCAGGTGCACGTTCATCACGTCCAGGACGGCCTTCGGGATGTCCGCGAGGTCCTTTTCGTTGTCCTTGGGCAGGATGATGTTCAGTGAGACCCGCGCGGTGCGCCGCGAGGAGCTTTTCCTTGACGCCGCCGATCGGCAGCACCTTGCCGCGCAGCGTGATTTCGCCGGTCATCGCGATGTCGCGGCGCGTGGGCACGCGCGACAGCGCGGACACCATCGCCGTGGCCAGCGTGATGCCCGCCGACGGGCCGTCCTTGGGAATCGCGCCCTCGGGAATGTGCACGTGCACGTCGGTCCGGCGGTTGAAGTCGCGCGGAATGCCGAAGTCCTCCGAGCGCGAGCGCAGCCAGCTCATCGCGGCCTGCGCGGACTCCTGCATCACGTCGCCGAGCTTGCCGGTGAGCATCAGCCGGCCGCGGCCGGGCATGAGCGTCGCTTCGGTCACGAGGATCTCGCCGCCGACCTCCGTCCAGGCCAGGCCGGTCGCGATGCCGATCTCGTTCTTCTCCTCCGCCACCGACGGCCGGAAGCGCGGCACGCCGAGGTATTCGGTCACCTTGGCCGCGTCGATCGTCTCCGAGAACGTCTGCGCCCTGGACGACGACCTTGCGGGCGATCTTGCGGCAGATCGACGAGATCTCGCGCTCGAGGTTGCGCACGCCGGCTTCCCGCGTGTAGCGCTGGATGATCTGCTGGAACGCCTCGTCGGTGAACGACAGGTTGTCGCTTCGTGAGGCCCGGCGCCCTCGATGGCCTTGGGCGCGAGGAAGCGCTTGGCGATCTCGGTCTTCTCGTGCTCGGTGTAGCCGGCCAGCTGCAGCACTTCCATGCGGTCGCGCAGCGCCTGCGGCATCGTGTGCAGCACGTTGGCCGTGCAGATGAACATGACGTTCGACAGGTCGTACTCGACGTCCAGGTAGTGGTCGAGGAACGTGTTGTTCTGCTCCGGGTCCAGCACCTCGAGCAGCGCGGCCGACGGGTCGCCGCGGAAGTCCATCGACATCTTGTCGACTTCGTCCAGCAGGAAGACCGGGTTCATCGTGCCGGCCTTCTTCATCATCTGGATGATCTGGCCGGGGAACGCGCCGATGTAGGTGCGGCGGTGGCCGCGGATCTCGGCCTCGTCGCGCACGCCGCCGAGCGACAGGCGCACGAACTTGCGGTTCATCGCGCGCGCGATCGACTTCGCCAGCGACGTCTTGCCCACGCCCGGAGGGCCCGCGAACGTCAGGATCGTCGCCTTCGGCTTCTTGACCAGCGCGCGGACCGCCAGGAACTCGAGGATGCGCTCCTTGATCTTGTCCAGCCCGAAGTGGTCCTCGTGCAGGATGGCCTCGGCGCGCTTGAGGTCGCGGCTCTCCTTGGTCTTCTTGTGCCAGGGCACCGCGATCAGCCAGTCGAGGTAGTTGCGCGACACGGTGGCCTCGGCCGACATCGGCGGCATGGCCTCGAGCCGCTTGAGCTCCTCGATCGCCTTCGCGCTCGACGTCCTTGGGCATCCGCGCCTGTTCGATCTTCTTCTTCAGGTCGTCGGTCTCGTTGCCCTTCTCGTCCTTGCGGCCCAGCTCGCGCTGGATCGCCTTCATCTTCTCGTTGAGGTAGTACTCCTTCTGCGCCTTCTCCATCTGCTTCTTCACGCGAGACTGGATGCGGCGGTCCACCTGGAGCTTGTCCACCTCGGCCTCGAGCACGGCGATGATGCGCGTGAGCCGCTCGACGGGGGCGACGATTTCCAGCAGGTTCTGCTTCTCTTCGACGCCCACCTGCAGGTGCGCGGCGATGGTGTCGGCCAGGCGCGACGGGTCGTCGACGCGCACGGCGGCGACCATGGCGTCGTACTGGAGGTTGTTCGACAGCTTGATGTACTGCTCGAAAGAGCTCGACCACGCGGCTCATGACGGCTTCGGCGTCGGCGGCGGGCTCGGCCATCTTCGGCACAGCTTCACCGTGACGCGGAAGAAGCCCTTGTCTTCCTTCCACTCGACCGCGCGGGCGCGCTCGACGCCCTCGACCAGCACCTTGATGTTGCCGTCGGGCAGCTTCAGCGACTGCACGATGTTCGCGACGCAGCCCATCGTGTAGATGTCGGCGGGCTGCGGGTCGTCCGTGCGCCGCGTCGTGCTGCGCGGCCAGGAAGATCTTCTTGTCGGTCGCGAGCGCATGTTCCAGCGCGCGCGTCGACGACGGCCGTCCGATGACGAACGGCATCATCATGTGGGGAAACACGACGACGTCCCGGAGCGGAACGACGGGCAGCGTTTCGTATTGATCCATGGGGTCATCAACAAAATCGATCTATTGGGATATCGATCATCGATCTATTTCAGATGGGCGCGAAAGAGCTCCGGCGCTCCGTCAGAAATAGATCGTTAGATCGATTGATCGACGATCGATACGCTCGAAGCAGCCTTATCCCGCCTTTTCGATGACGGTGATGGGCTTCTCTTTCGACTCTACCACTTCGCGGGTGATGACGCATTCCCGGATCTTCTTCTGGCCGGGGAGGGTGTACATCAGGTCGAGCATGATGTCCTCGATGATCATGCGCAGGCCGCGCGCGCCGATCTTCCGGCGCAGCGCCGCTTCGGCAATGGCCTCGAGCGCATCGTCCGTGAAGCGGAGCTTGACGTTCTCGTACTCGAACAGGCGCTGGTACTGCCGGGTGATGGCGTTGCGCGGCTGGGTGAGGATCTGGATCGAGCGCGGCCTTGTCCAGTTCGTGCAGCGTGCCGATGACCGGCAGGCGGCCGACGAACTCGGGGATCAGGCCGTACTTGATGAGGTCTTCCGGTTCGAGCTGCTCGGTGAGCGTCGCGGCGTCGCGCGTCTGGCCCGGTGCGGCCTTCACGCTCCGCCTTGAAGCCCATCGTCTTCTTGCCGAGCCGGCGGGCGATCTGCTTGTCGAGGCCCGACGAAGGCGCCGCCGCAGATGAAGAGGATGTTGGTCGTGTCGACCTGGAAGAACTCCTGGTGCGGATGCTTGCGGCCGCCCTGGGGCGGCACGTTCGCCACGGTGCCTTCGAGGATCTTGAGCAGCGCCTGCTGCACGCCTTCGCCCGAGACGTCGCGCGTGATGGACGGGTTCTCGTCCTTGCGGCAGATCTTGTCGACCTCGTCGATATAGATGATGCCCTGCTGGGCCTTCTCGATGTCGCCGCCGGCCGCCTGCAAGCAGCTTGAGGATGATGTTCTCGACGTCCTCGCCGACGTAGCCCGGCCTCGGTCAGCGTCGTGGCGTCCACGATGGTGAAGGGGACCGAGAGCAGGCGCGCGAGCGTCTGCGCCAGCAGCGTCTTGCCCGTGCCCGTCGGGCCGATCAGCAGGATGTTGGACTTGGTGAGTTCGACGTCGTGCCGGCTCGCGCGACTGCTTCTGGATTTCGAGGCGCTTGTAGTGGTTGTAGACGGCGACGGCGAGCTTCTTCTTCGTCTGGTCCTGGCCGATGACGTACTCGTCGAGGAACTTCTTGATCTCGACCGGCATCGGGCAGCGCCGCGCGCGTGCCGCGATCGAACTTGTTGTCGTCGGCGATGATGTCGTTGCAGACCTCGACGCACTCGTCGCAGATGAAGACGGTCGGGCCCGGCAATCAGCTTGCGGACGTCGTTCTGGTCCTTGTTGCAGAACGAGCAGCGGAGCACTTCGTTCTCGCCGGTCTTCTTTGGTGGTCATCGCACCTTCTCGCGCCACGATGTTATCGGCCGGCCCGGCGGTGCCGTTAGCCGCGGGCGACGGACTCAGGCTCGCCGGTTGAGGACATCGTCAATAATACCGTATTCCTTCGCCTGGGCTGCGCCCATGATGTAGTCGCGGTCGGTGTCTTCCTGGATACTGCGTCAGCGGCTGGCCGGTGTGGTGCGCCAGGATTTCATTCAATCGCTCGCGCATGCGCAGGATTTCCCGCGCGTGGATGTCGATGTCGCTGGCCTGGCCGGACAGCGCCGGACATCCACGGCTGGTGGATCAGGATGCGCGAGTTCGGCAGCGAGAACCGCTTGCCCTTCGCGCCGGCCGTCAGCAGCACCGCCGCCATCGACGCCGCCTGCCCGATGCAGTAGGTCTGCACGTCCGGCTTGATGAACTGCATCGTGTCGTAGATCGCCAGTCCCGCGGTGATGGAGCCGCCCGGGGCTGTTGATGTAGAGCAGGATGTCGCGTTCCGGGTCCTCGGCCTCGAGGAACAGCATCTGCGCGATGACCAGGTTCGCGATCTGGTCGTCGATCGACGTGCCGATGAAGATGATGCTGTCCTTCAGCAGCCGGGAAAAGATGTCGTAGGCGCGCTCGCCGCGGTTGGTCTGTTCGACCACCATCGGCACGAGCTGGGCGCGGATGTCGGGGAGTCGGGACGTCTTCGCGTTATCCATGGGTCACATTGGCCTTTTCGATGAGCCACGCCATGGTCTTCTCGCGGCGCACGCCGGCGCGGATGCGGTCCATCGCGCCATCTTTCTCCAGCCGCGCCCGCACGGCCGCGGGCGTGCGGCCGGCACGCTCGGCGAACTTCGCGATTTCCTGCTCGAGCGTCCTCGTCGGTCGCCTCGATGGATTCGCGCCGCGCGACTTCATCGACCGCGACGCGTGCTCTTGACCGTATCGGTCGCCGGGCCTGGCGCTGCCGCTCGCGGAACTCCTGCCAGTCGATCTCCGCCTTCATCGGGTCGATGCCCTGATCCATGAGGCGCCGCACGAACTCCTCGAGCCGCCGGTCGATTTCCTGATCGACCAGCACGTCGGGCACCGCCTTGACGCGGCCGCCGAGCTCGGTGCAGCAGGTCGTGCCGCATCTTGTGCTCGGCGTCGTGCTCGGCGCCGTGCTGCAGGTCCTCGTGGATCCGTGCGCGCAGCGCGTCGAGCGTTTCGAGTTCGCTCACTTCCTTCGCGAACTCATCGTCGAGCGGCAGCAGTTCCTTGCGGCGGATGCCCTTGACCGTGACCGTCGTAGTCGACCGTCGCGCCGGCCAGTTCCGGGACCTCGTAGTCGGCCGGATAGGTGACCGGGAACTCGCGGCGTCGCGGCCGAGCGGCGCGCCGGCCAGGTGCGTCGTTGAACCCCGGCGGGTTGGCCGCGTGGCCGAGTCTCGATCGACACGTTCTGCAGCGTCTCGGGCTTGCCCTCCTGATCCGACGGCGGCGTGGCCTCGCCGGTCAGCTGGATCAGCCGGCCGCGGCGCGTCCGCGTCAGGTCGGCGAGCAGCGTGTCGCCCTCGGCCGCGGGCCGGTCGTTCGACCGGCGACCCACCGCGCCGCGCGCTGCTGCAATTGGTCGAGCGCGCGATCGACCGCGCCGACTTCGAGCACCGCCGGCGGCTTGCGCAGCGAGAGGCCCGTGTACTCGCCGAGTTCGATCGGCGGCAGCGTCTCGAAGTCCGCCAGGAAGGTCAGCGGCTTGCCCTCTTCGAGGACCACGTCCCGGATGTCGGGGACGGCGACCGGGTCGAGGCCGCGCTCTTTCAGCGCCGTGCCGACCATGCGCGGGATCAGGTCGTGCGCGACGTCGTGCAGGATCTGCTCCTTGTAACCGCTGGCGGACGACGAGGCGGGCACCTTGCCCTGGCGGAAGCCCGGGACCTTGGCGGACTTCGGGAATAGTCGTCCGCGACGCGGGCGATTTCGGCTTCGACGAGCTCGGACGGAATCTCGAACGCGAGGTGCTTGCGGGTCTCGCTGACCTCGGTGAACTCGGTCTTCATCAGGAGAACATCTTATCAACTGGGGAACGACGGGAACGAACGGGAACGACGGGAACGACGGGAACGACGGGAACGACGGGGGAACGACGGGAACGACGGGAACGAACGGGGAACGACGGGGGGCCTGCCCGCCGAAGCCCGAAGGGCGAAGGCGGGCGAAGGCGGGTAAATGGGGGTTGAGGGAGTTGAACCCACACGTCCTTGCGGACACAAGGTCCTAAGCCTTGCGCGGCTGCCAGTTACGCCAAACCCCCACGTGCCGGACGTCGTGTCTACGATACATCCACTCACATCCCGCTTCACAGATCCCGCCGGAGACCGCCGGCCATGTGCACCAGCCTAAGCTCCGACCCACCTCTGACCTCGACCTCTGACCTCCGACCTCCTCCCTACCTCTGACCTCTGACCTCTGACCTTTGACCTCTGACCTGTCACCTCCCATACTTTCGCCATGCGCACCTCGATTTCGCTCATGGCGTTATCCGCATTCGTCGTCGCCGGCGCCGCCGTGGCGGCGCGCTCGCAGGGAGGGGCTGCACCGGCCTCGTCGGCCGCACCGCCCGCGTTCGCGTACGCCGAACCCGGTATTTCGCCGGACGGGCGCGAGATCGCGTTCGCCTCGGGCGGAGACATCTGGTCGGTGCCGTCCGCCGGTGGCGAGGCGCGCCTCCTCATCACCGATCCCGCCACCGACCGGCGGCCGATGTTCTCACCGGACGGGCGCGAGATCGCCTTCGTCTCCACCCGCACGGGCGGCGGCGACATCTACGTGCTCACGCTCGCGACCGGCGCCCTGCGGCGGCTGACGTGGGACGACGGGCTGGAGCAACTGGATGGATGGTCGCGCGACGGCGTCTGGATCTACTTCAGTTCGACCGGCCGCGACATCGCGAGCATGAATGACGTGTTCCGCGTGGCGGCGGCCGGCGGCACGCCGATGGCGGTGAGCGCCGATCGCTACGTCAACGAGTTCGGCGCGGCGGCCTCGCCCGACGGCCAGCGGATCGCGCTCGTCGCGCGCGGCAATGCGTCCGCGCAGTGGTGGCGCAAGGGCAGCAGCCACCTCGATCAATCCGAGCTCTGGATCATGAACGCCGACGGCGATCCGGCCTACCGGCAGATCCTGCCGCGCGGCTCCCGACAGGTGTGGCCGATGTGGAGCGGCGACGGGCGCAGCCTCTTCTACGTGTCCGACCGCGGCGGCGCCGAGAATCTCTGGACGCGGCCCGCGGCGCCGGCCGGCGCGGACGTGAAGCTCACGACGTTCACCGACGGCCGTGTGCTGTGGCCGACCGCCACGCTCGACAGCCGGACGATCGCGTTCGAGCGCGACTTCGGCATCTGGACGCTCGAGACGGCCACCGGCGCGGCGCATGCGGTGCCGATCACGCGCCGCGGCGCGCCCGCCGCGCCCACGCCCGAACGCCTCCGCCAGACGTCGTCATTCAGCGATCTGGCGCTGTCGCCCGACGGGCGCAAGGTCGCGTTCGTCGCGCGCGGCGACGTCTTTGCCGCGTCCGTGAAGGACGCCGGCGACGCGGCGCGCGTCACCGACACGACGAGCCTGGAATCGCAGTTGGCGTGGGCGCCCGACAGCCGGCGGCTGGCGTACGTCGCCGCCTCGCCGGCCGGCGGGCAGATTCGGATCCACGATTTCGGAACGAACCAGTCGGCCGCGCTCACGTCCGGCAGCGTGACGGATCTCTCGCCCGTGTTTTCGCCCGACGGCAAGCAGTTGGCGTTTCTGCGCGACCGGAAGCAACTCCACGTGATGGATCTGGCGGCGGGCACCGATCGCACGGTGGCCAGCGGGATCTTTGCGGACACACTTGGCGCACCGGCGCCCGTCTGGTCGCCGGACGGTCGATGGATCGCGGTGTTCGCGATCGGCGCCAAGCGGTTTACGAACGTCGAACTCGCGCCCGCGGCGGGCGGCGTCATGCGCCCCGCGACGTTCCTGGCCAACGCGTTCGCGGATGCGATCGCCTGGAGCCCCGACGGCACGTTCATCCTGTTCGCCACGAACCAGCGCACGGAACCCGGCCAACTGGCCCGCGTCGACCTCGTCCCCCGCGCGCCCAGATTCCGCGAAGACCTGTTCCGCGACCTCTTCGCCGAACCCAGCGAACCCCCGCCTCCGCTGAGGCTACGGCGGGCAAGCCGGAACCTCGAACCCCGAACCCCGAACCTCGAACCCCGAACCCCGAACCCGCACCCCGGAACCCCGGAACCGGAACCCCGGAACCCCGGAACCCCGGAACCCCGGAACCTGTCTTCCCCGACATCCGCGATCGCCTGTCCTTCATCCCCGTCGGCCTTGATGTGCGGAGCGTCGCCCTGAGTCCCGATGGCAAGACCGCGGCGGTCGTGGCCGCGACCGCGGGTCAGACGAATGTCTACACCTACGCGCTGGACGATCTGGCGGTCGATCGGCCCGTGGCGCGCCAGATCACGACGTCGGCGGGAGCCAAGTCCGACTTGCAGTTCACGCCCGACGGCCGCGAGATCGTGTATCTGGACGCGGGCCGCATCCAGATCGCCAACGTCGAGCAGCGCGCGTCACGGGCGCTGGCGGTGACCGCGGAGTTCACGGTGGATTTCACGCGCGAGCGCCAGGTCGTGTTCGACCAGGCGTGGACGCTCCTGCGCGACAACTTCTTCGATCCCGCATTCAACGGCGTGAACTGGGAAGCGTCGCACGAGCGCTACGGCCGCTACGCCGCTGCGGCGGGCACGGCCGACGAGTTGCGCCGTGTGATCGGCTTGATGATTGGCGACCTCAACGCGTCGCACCTCGGCATCTCCGCCGCGGGCCCGTCGCCGGCCATCGGCCGGCTCGGGCTGGAATTCGATCGGCGGGCTTTCGAGTCGGCCGGCCGGCTGATGGTGGCCGACGTGATTCCGCTGGGCCCGGCGTCGCTGGCGGGCGGGATCGCGCCGGGCGATGCGATTGTGTCCATCGACGGACAGGCGGTGAGCGCGCGCGCCAATCTCGACGAACGGCTCGCGAACACCATCGATCGCCGCGTCGTGCTCAGCGTGGCGCCGGCGGCCGGCGGGCCGGCGCGCGACGTGATCGTCCGGCCGGTGAGCCAGGCCGCGATGAAGGCGCTGTTGTATCGCGACTGGGTGAACAGCAATCGCGCGTACGTGCTGAAGGCGAGCGGCGGCCGCCTGGGCTACGTCCACATGATCAACATGAGCGCGGCGGCGCTCGATCAGTTGATCATCGATCTCGACGTCGACAATCACCGGCTCGACGGGGTCGTCATCGACATTCGCAACAACTCGGGCGGCTTCGTCAACGCCTATGCGCTGGACATCTTCGCGCGCCAGCCCTATCTCCGCATGTCCACGCGCGGCGTGCCGGAGGCGCCGGCCCGCGGCGTGCTCGGACAGCGCGCGCTCGAGTCGCCCACCGTGCTGGTGACCAACCAGCATTCGCTGTCCGACGCCGAGGATTTCACCGAGGGCTATCGCGCGTTGAAGCTCGGATCGGTGGTGGGCGAGCCGACCGCCGGCTGGATCATCTACACCTGGGACGAGCGCCTGATGGACGGATCGACGCTGCGGCTGCCGCGGCAGCGCGTGAAGGCCGCCGACGGCGGCGAGATGGAACGCGTGCCGCGCACAGGTCGACGTGGACGTGCGGCGCCCGCTCGGCGAGTCGCATCGCCGGCAAGGACTCGCAGCTCGATGAAGCGATCCGCGTGCTGATCAGGAAGATCGGCCGGGCGGAGTAGGCGTCGAGAGCGGCAGCGGCGGCCCGGGATCGGCCGGCACGCGCGGCTCGAGCGCCAGACCCGGCTCGTACACGTGGCACCCGCGCTTGAATTCCTCGAGCAGCGCTCCCGCCAGCGCGTGCGGCGCAACCACCCGCACGCCGGCGCCGAATCCGAGCAGCCAACTCCGCAGCGCCCAGTCGTTCGAGACCTGCAGCACCATGCCAAGCCGGCCCTCGGGCAGCTCGCGCACCTGCTGCGAGGCGTGCCACACGCGGCCGCGCACGTACGCGGCGAGGCCGGCGTCGAATTCCAGTTCGATCCGTTCGGGCTCGCCCCAGAAGACGCCCATCGACTGGGCGAACAGGTTGTCCGGCAGTTCGCGCGTGCGGCGAAACGTCTCGTCGCTCACCGACAGCTTCTCGATGCGTCCCACCGCGAACGTCCGGAACTCACCGTAGGCGGCGACCCAGCCGATCAGATACACGCCGCCATTGGCCAGCGCCAACCGATACGGCTGGACTTCATACGTCTTCGCGCGGTTCCGGCTCGCGGAGAAATAGCGCATCGAGACCAGGCGGCGCGCGCGCGTCGCGTCGAGCAGCCGGCGCGTCACATCCACCAGCGCGCCGCCGGCCGGCCCCGCGCCCGGCCCGCCCTTGGCCGACAGCACCTGCGGCAGCGTCGCCAGGAACTCACGCATGCGCTCGTTCAGGCTGGATTCGATCTTCTGGAACGCCGCCTGCAGTTCGGCCGCCAGCGGCCAGCCCGACATCGCTTCCACGAGCGCGCGGCTGAGATAGAGGGCCGCGACGTCGGACACCGTCAGGCCGTCCTGCAGCATCTTGAACGGCTGGGCCTCCAGCTTCCAGCGCTTCGTCTCGTTCTCCTCGCCTTCGTCGAAGACCGCAAATCCCGCTTCCTGCAGCGCCTGCAGATCGCGACGGATCGTCCGCGTGCTGACCTTCACCAGACGGGCCAGTTCGTGAATCGTCACGCCAACCCGGCCTGCCTCGATCTCGCGGAGGATCTGCCATTGGCGAATGACCTCGGCGTTGCGCATCGGGGCTAAGTGTACAGGTCCGGAGGGGACGGAGGGCACCGAGACGGTCTCACACGGAGGCGCGGAGGGACGGAGGCACGGAGGGACTTTTCTTGGGGAGTGCCCGCGTGATCCGCAGCCCCCCAGGCGGGAACCCAAAGTAAATGTCTTCTCCGTGCCTCCGTCCCTCCGCGCCTCCGTGTGAGAAGGCAGCGCAAGAACCACCACCCGCCCTTCTTCGTCTCATTAAACAGGGCGAAAACGCGTGTGACCACGGCTGTCACACGGTTTGCATAGAGTTCGAAGGTAAGGAGAGTCCTTATGATTCGAGTGGACGGCACCTCAGCCCGGCAGTTGGACCTGAACCTGGACCTGACGGGCGAGACTCGCCAGGTCGGCCAGGTGTTCAGGCGTCCCAACCCCGAACCTGCGCGTCCCGCGCTCAGATTGCTTCGCCGGGACGTCTATGCCGAACTGGCCCGTCGCCGCCGCCGGGCGCAAATCGCGGCGCGGCACGAGTTAGACAAGTGAGAGGTCCGAACCTACCTCTGACTTCTGACCTCTGACCTCTGACCTGTCGTCGTCCGTATGCGTTCGAACATCTTCGCCACCGCGTCGCGCAATGCTGCAGTTCCCCCCACGTAGTCGCCCTTCGCGGTCCGGATCGGGTCCCCAAACTCGTACGTCACCCGCTGCCGGCGCCACGGCTTCAGCCGCTGTCCAGTTGAGCGACCGGCCGCGCGGCCACAGCTCGTACAAGCCGTCCAACGCCACGGGCACGATCGGCGCGTCCAGATGCGCGGACAGGATGGGCGCGCCCTTCCGGAATTTCTTCAGTTCGCCGTCGATCGATCGCTCGCCTTCCGGGAAGAGCACCAGGATCTTGTTCAGCCGCAGGCCCGCCGCGCTGGCCTGCATCGCCGTCGCCAGATTCGCATCGGGATCGACGGGGATCAGGTTGACGGTGCGGGCGAACCACCGGGAGAACGGCGTCTCGAAGTACTCCGCCGCGCCCACGAAGAACAGGTCGCGGAAGGCGGCGAACGGCAGCGCCGCGGCCAGCAGGAACGGATCGATGTACGCCTGATGATTCGGGCTCAGGATGTACGGTCCGTGCGTCGGCAGCCGCTCGAGCACCGCTGTGCCGGAAACGGATGAATCCGCGCGCGACGAAGACCAGGCACCGGGCGAGCGCAAACAACACCACCGCGCGAACGAGCCTGGGCTTCGCCAGCGTGGCGACAATCGCCGGGTCGGCCGGTGTGGCCAGCAACGATTCCCACGGCAGCTCGGCGCCGGGCTCGGCCGTTCCCGCGGCGTCCGCAGGACCTTCCGCGCGCGCGGCGCGGCTTCCACCGCCGCGATGAGCTGCCTGATGCTGAAAAGTGTCGCCCGCACGTCGGGCGCCACGCGCGTGCCCTGACGCTGTTCGAGCAGCGTCAGCAGTTCGACGCGCTCCATGCGAATCGAGGCCGAGGTCCAGTTCGAGGTTCGCGTCGGGCCGCACCGCCGGCGCGATCCAGCCGGCGCGCGATGATCTCGAGCGCCTCGGCGTGCCCGGGTTCCGCGGCCCACGCCGCATCGGCTTCGGCCACCGGCCGCACCTCCGCCTCCGTGGCCGCCGCGTGCTCCCGCAGCCGCTTCTGGATTTCGTGCCGCGCTGAATCTTGCCGGTCGTCGTGCGCGGCAGCGGCTCGCAGCGAGATGTCGTAGCTCAGGATCCGCTTGTGCGCGGGCAGGCTCACCGAACAGGCCCTCGATTTCGAACCGCAGCAGCTCCCTCAGATTGACGATGCCCTTCGCGCGCATCACCTCTTCGTCGGGCACGACCACCGCGTGCAGCCGTTCGGCGGACGGCTCGCCCGGCCGGCTGAGGCCGATGATGCACAGTTCCTTGATGAACGACGCTCTGGCGGTAGTGCGCCTCGATCTCCTCCGGATACAGGTTCTTGCCGGAGCTGAGGACGATGATCTCCTTCTTGCGCCCGGTGATGTAGAGCCGTCCCTGCGCGTCGAGCCGTCCCAGGTCGCCGGTGCGCAGCCAGCCGTCCTCGAGCGCCTCGCGCGTGGCGTCGGCCCGGTTGTAGTACTCCCGCATGACGATTGGGCCGCGAATCAGAATCTCGCCGTCATGCTTGCCCGTCGCCGTCGTCGACCGCCGCGCCGGGTGCGGACGGGTCGGGCAGCTGGATGCGGACGTCCACGCCGGGCAGCGGCTGGCCGACCGACTCGGTGAAGCGATCGCCCGGGACGGACGATCGTGGCGCCGCCGGACGTTTCCGTGAGGCCGTACGCGTTGAGGATCGTGAAGCCGAGTCCGTAGAGATCGCGGCGAATCGCCGGATCGAATTTCGAGCCGCCCGTGACGAACAGCCGCATGCGGAGGCCGAGCGAGCGGTGAATGCGACCGAAGATGCGTTGGCCGGGTTCGACGCCGGCGTGGTCGCGGAGCCAGACGTTGAGCGGCGATGATGCCGCGGAGGAGGCCGCGGGCGACCGCGCCCTTGCGTCGCGACTTCCGCCGATCACGCGCTGGTGGATCAGGTAGAAGAACTGCGGCACGCACGCGAAGATGCGTGATGCCGCGCGTGCCGAGCGCGGCGAGCAGCGACGACGAACTGACGGTCTCGAGAAACACGACACGCGCGCCCGCGCGACAGCGGCAGCAGCAGGTTGGCCATCTGCGCGAGCGCATGGAACAGCGGCAGCACGCCGAGCAGCGCGTCCTGCTCGGTGACGTGCACGACGGCGAACGCGGCTGCACGCTCGGCATCCAGGTTGCCGTGCGTCAGGACGACGCCCTTGGGATCGGCCGTGGTGCCTGAGGTGTACAGGAGCACGGCCGTCGCGGTGTCGGGCACCTCGGCCATCGCCGGAATCGGCCGCAGGGGCGTCGAAGGCGCGGGCATCCGGGACGCCGGCGATTCGCCGTGGAGCAGCACGAGGCCGGGCGCGCCGGCCGGCACGAGCGCGGCGCCCGCCGTGGCCGCCCCGAGGTAGCGCGGCGTCGTGACGAGCAGGCGCGCGCCGGAATTCTGCAGCACCGTGCCGACCTGTTGGGCCTTGTACGCGGTGTCGAGCGGCACGGCGATGGCGCCGATGCGGAGCACGCCGAGATAGGCGGCAATCCAGCGCGCGTCGTTGTCGGCGAGGATGGCGACGCGGTCGCCGCGGCGAATGCCCGTCGAATCCAGCCAGGCCGCGATGCGCCCCGCCAGCCCCTCGAGATCCGCGTAGGTCGTCGTGTCCACCCGCCCGTCGGCGTAGAGCTGCTCAATCGCTGCCTGGGCCGGCATCCGAGCCGCTACGTCGCTGATCCGCGCCGCGAAGTTGGGCATGGAGGGTGATTATAGACAGCTCCTGTCAGTCCAGCGTCCAACGTCCCTCGTCCCTCGTCCTAGCTCGGTCCTGAGTCCTGTAGTCCTCAGCTCCCGCTCGTTCCCGCCTTCGCCCTGCGGGCTTCGGCGGGCAGGCCCGCTCGTTCCCGTCGTTCCCGTCGTTCCCGTTCGTTCCCGTCGTTCCCGTCGTTCCCGTCGTTCCCGTCGTTATACGATTCCCCCGCATGTCTTCTCCCGGCCAGCCGGACCGTCCCGAAGACCATCCCGACCAGTACTTTCTCGCTGGTCCGCATTCGCGCATGCGTGAATTGCTGCTGCTGTGGCGCGCGGTGCGCGACTTCCTCCGCGGATTTCGCGTCCTGCACTTCGGCGGGCCGTGCGTCACCGTGTTCGGATCGGCCCGCTTCGGGCAATCGCATCCGTACTATCCGATCGCGCGGGAACTCGGACGCCGCGTGAGCCTGCTGGGATTCACCGTCATGACCGGCGGCGGCCCGGGCCTGATGGAAGCCGCCAATCGCGGCGCGTTCGAGGCGGGCGGCCGATCGATTGGGGTCAACATCGAATTGCCGATGGAGCAGGATCCCAACCCGTTCCTTTACCGGGAGGTGACCTGCCACTACTTCTTCGTGCGCAAGGTCCTGCTGTTCAAATACTCGTACGCGTTCGTGGGCCTGCCTGGCGGGTTCGGGACGCTCGACGAACTGTGCGAGGCGCTGACACTCATTCAGACCGGCAAGATCCAGAACTACCCCGTCGTGCTGATCGGCACGGAATACTGGGCGGCGTTCATGACCCAGCTGCAGCAGATGGTCGACCAGGGTGCGGTCACGGCTTCGGATCTGGACTTGCTGAAGGTCAC
This sequence comes from uncultured Acidobacteriota bacterium, assembly GCA_963751445.1. Taxonomy (GTDB): domain Bacteria; phylum Acidobacteriota; class Vicinamibacteria; order Vicinamibacterales; family SCN-69-37; genus DASUGC01. The sequence continues at coordinate 56,659 of CAVVUL010000012.1, forward strand.
CGACGATCTCGACGAAGCCATCCGCCACATCGAACTGCACACGATCGGTTCGTTCGGCCTGCGCCGAATCAAGCGAGCGCGATGGTGGCTGGGAGAGAAATAGTCTACTGAGGCACTGCGAGGACGGGCGCCTTCGTCAAGGCCACGACGCGCAGGGCGGTGCTCCCTGGCCGATGATGGGCGGCGCCGCGGAGGCCGACAGCGACGATCGCCAGCGGATCGGAGCCGGCTTCTTCGGCCAGGACCTCCGCGGGTGACCCGACGCGCACGAGGCGCGCGGGAGATGTCGGCAGCGTCCGGGCCACGTCCTCAAGCTTCGCCTTGGCATCCGCGACCCAGCTGACTTCCACGTCGCCGGCCAAGCCGTCCCAGCCCACCGGAACGACGGCGTGCGCGACGGCGTGCACGAGCGTCAGGCCGGCGCCGAGGTCCGTGGCCAGCGACGAAGCCACGTCACTGGCCGCGCGCGAACCCTCGCTGAAATCCACACCGCAAATGAGGCGCGAGACCGCGCCGCGCGCTGCGGCGTCGGGCATCTCTGACGTCGCATCCCAATCCGTCACCAGCACCGGCACCGTCGTCGTTCGCAACACCCGGAGCGTCGTCGATCCCAGGACCAGCCGTGCGGCCTGACCCCGGCCGCGCGTGCCGACGAGGATCAGGCGGGCGCCGGCGCGCGTCGCGGCGGCCAGGAGCACGGGCGCGGGCTCGCCGGGAGCGGCCTCGTACGACAGACGGTCCGGCGGGAGCGAGAGGGCCGCCGCGAACTCCCGCAAGTCCGCATCGACCTGCGCGACGAACGCGTCGAGTTGATGGCGCAGCCGCGCTGCTTCGGTCAGGAGCGGTTCGACCGCCGACACGACGTGCAGGCGGCATCCCAGCCGGCCCGCGAGCGCCGAGGCGTAGATCAGCGCCCGCCGGGACTCCGGCGAGAAATCCACCCCGCACACGATCGGTCGAGACACGGCGGTCACCGGCTCGTTCGGCATGATCTACCTGGTGCCTCCGGCCGGGGGTGGTCCGGCGGGCGCCGCCGACTCCGGTCCGTGCACGGTCAGCACCGGCACCGGCGAGCGGCGCACCACGCGCTCAGCCACGCTGCCGAGCAGCAAGTGCCCGACCAGGCCGCGGCCGTGCGTGCCGAGCACGACCAAATCGATCTTCTCGTCCTTGATCAAGGCCAGCACCTGGTCAACTGGCGTGCCGACCACGGCGCTCGTCGAGACCTGCGCGGCCGGCAGTCTGGTGTCCGCCGCGAGCTCGCCGAGGCGCTGACGCGCCGCCTCCTCGGACTGCGCCAGGATGTCGTTGAGCGGCAGCGTGGACAATTCCGTTCCCCACGGGTAGGCGTACGGCTCGGGGACGACATGGAGCAGGTACAGGCGGCTGTTGAACTCGCGCGCGAGCGCGGTGGCCCACTTCAGGGCGGCGTCGGCCGGCTCGCTGAAATCGGTGGGAACGAGGATGCGGTGGATCGGGATCATCAGGTCCTCCAGGTTCTGCAGGTCCTGCGGGTTCGCCCGCAGGACCTGATGTACGCAAGCCCCGTACCTAACGGACTGGCAGCCTCACGATGGCGACGGTGCCGCCGCCGGGCGGGCAATCGAGCGAAATCGAGCCGCCGTGCGTCTCCAGAATGCGGCGGGCGGTCGGCAATCCGAGCCCGGTGCCCTTGTGTTTCGTCGTGAAGAACGGCTCGAACAGGTGCTCCTGGACGTCCGGGGGAATTCCCGCGCCTTGGTCGATAATCCGCAGCTCCTCCCAGGGGCCCGCCTTGCGCGCCTGCACGGTGATCCGGCCCTTGCCCTCCATGGCTTGCGCGCTGTTGATCAGCAGGTTGAGCAGCACGAGCTTGATCTGTTCCTGGTCCGCCACGACCTGCTGGCCGGCCATGTCGTCGATCGCGATCTGGACCTCGCGAAAGCGCGGATCTTCCTTCAGGAGGGAGACGGTGTTGTGGAGCAGTTCGTCGAGTTGGACGGTTTCGAGCAGCGGTTGCCGCGGCCGCGCGAAGAGCAGCAAATCCTGCACGATCTCATTCAGCGTGTCGACGCGCGTGACGACCTCGTTGGCGATGTTCTGTTCGGGGCTGCCCGGCGGCAGGCGCCGGCCGATGACCTGCATCGCGCCGCGGATGCCCGCGAGCGGATTGCGGACTTCGTGCGCGACGATGGCCGCCATCTTGCCGAGCTGCACGAGCGCGGTTTGCGCGCGCAACGCGGCTTCCGAGGCCTTGCGCTCCGTGATGTCGTACCGCAGCGCGATGTACTGCTGCGGCCGGCCGCGGTCGTCCAGCGAGGGCACGATCGTGGTGTCCACCCAGTACAGCGATCCGTCCTTGGCGCGGTTCCTGATGTCCGCGCGCCACACCTGGCCGGCGGCAATCGCGCGGTACATCGACTTGAAGAACTCCACCGAGTGATACCCGGAATTGAGCACCCGGTGATTGCGCCCGAGGATCTCCTCGCGCGAGTACTGGGAGATCTCGCAGAACTTGTCGTTGACGTAGGTGATCGTGCCCGTCACGTCCGTCATCGCGACGATGGCCGACTGATCGAGCGCGTATTTCATGTGCTCGAGATCGCGCAGCGACCGGCCCAGCGCCTGCTGGGCGGCGGCGAGCGCCATGCCGCCGCGCCGGTACCGCACCACCACGAACGCCGTCGCCCAGCACGCGCCGGCCGCCACGACCTCGCCGAAGACGTGCGGCCAGGACCACGGGGCCACGCCCTGTGAGGCCGTGATCAGGATGCCGAAGGTGGACAGGGCCGCCAGCAGATACCCCAACTTCGGCCACTCGGACCACATCGCCAGCAGGACGCTGACGACATAGAGGGGCATGACTTCCTGCCCCGGGACGACCCATAAACCCAAAAAGAAGACCAGCGCCACGCCAAGGCTGGCAAGGGCTTCGATGGGTCGGGCAGGGGACTTCCTCACAACGTCGGGCAGTTGGCCCAAGGCTTGAATATACCCGGTTGCCCGCCTCGAGGATCGGGGAAAGTCGGCGTGACTTGGCCCCCACGACGGGAATAGTTGCGGAATTTCTCGCATGATGAGCGGAAAACTGCCCATACCATCAGTGCTTGTCGTGGATGACGAGCCCCTGATCCGGTGGTCTCTTTCGGAGGGGCTGTCCGAGGGTGGATACCCGGTCCGGCTGGCGGGGAACGCCGCCGAGGCCCGAGCCGCCCTGGCGGCGTTGGGCCAGGAGCCGCTCGTGATCGTGCTCGACCTGCGGTTGCCGGACAGTGTGGATTTGGCGCTCCTGGCCGAGATCCGCAAGCGGTATCCGGGTGCGCCAGTGGTTATGATGTCAGCTCACGGCACGTCCGATGACGTGAAACGAGCTGCCGCGTTGGGGGCGTGCCGCTTTGTGGAGAAGCCGTTCGACGTCACCGAGGTGGTGAAGTTGGTCGGCGAAGCCTGGGAGAACAGAGCATGAAGCGTGTCAACGTCGTAATGGGTCTTCTCGCGTCGGCCATCATTCTTGTCGTATTCGGTTCAACACCGCGCGCCGCTGGCGTCGCGGGGGTCGCGGGCGATCCGATCAAGGGCGCCAAGGTGTACGCGGCGGCGAACTGCAAGACCTGCCACATGATGAATGCTGCGGGTGGCAAGCTCGCGGGCGATTTGAGCGCCATTGGCGCGAAGCGCGATGCGGCGTGGCTGGCCAAGTACCTCGTGAATCCGACGGTGCTGGACCCGAAGAACCCGCCGAAGGTCAAGATGGCGCCGACCACGGTGAAGGGGCAGGATCTCGACGACATGGTCGCCTATCTCGCGTCGCTCAAGGGCAAGTCGTAGCCGCCGGCGAAGGCGGTCGGTTGTTTTCGTGACACACACGCTGCGCCGGTGCGAGGCCGGCGCGGCGTTTTGACTGGCAGCGTGATGACTACTTCCACGGACAACCATGCGGCGCACGGCGCCGCCCACGATTCCCATCCGTCGCGACACGGGTCCGCCCGCCGGGTGCTGGTGGTCGACGATGAACAATTGATTCGCTGGTCGCTGGTGCAGCGGCTCCGCGACGAGGGCTACGAGGTCACGGAGGCTGCGACCGCGGCGGAAGCCTTGGAGCGCGCCGATCAGGGCGTGGATCTGGCCCTGCTCGACTACAAACTGCCCGACGAAGACGGCCTGGTCGTCCTCAAGAAACTGCACGAACTCGACCCCGACACGCTGGTGATCATGCTGACCGCCCACCGCAGCGTGGAAACGGTCGTGGAAGCCATGAAGGCCGGCGCCTTCGATTACGCCACCAAGCCGTTCGATCTGGACGACGTGGCGGTGCGCGTGTCGCGCGCGCTCGAAACCACCCGCCTGCGGCGCGAGCTGCGCACGCTGCGCGATTCGCTGGCCCGGCCGTACGGCGTGGCCTCGATCATCGGGGAATCCGAGCCGATGCAGCGCGTCAAGCAGCTCGTGCGGAAGGTCGCCTCGAGCCCGGGGTCCACCGTGCTCCTGATGGGCGAGAGCGGCACCGGCAAGGACCTGGTCGCCAAGGTCATTCACTATCTCAGCAGCCGCGCGTCGCGGCCGTTCCTGAACATCACGTGCTCGGCGCTGCCCGAAGCGTTACTGGAATCGGAACTGTTCGGCCACGAACGCGGCGCGTTCACCGACGCGCGGCAGCAGAAGCGCGGGCTGCTGGAACAGGCCGACGAGGGCACCGTGTTCCTCGACGAGATCGGCGAGATGACGCCGGCCCTGCAGGCGAAATTGCTGCGCGTGCTGGAAGAGAAGGCCTTCCGGCGCGTGGGCGGCTCGGGCGACATCCACGTGGATGTGCGCGTGATCGCCGCGACCAATCGCGACCTGGAAGAGCACGTGCGCGCCGGGCGGTTCCGCGAAGACCTGTTCTACCGGCTCAACGTGCTGCCGCTCGAGATGCCGCCCCTCCGGATTCGTCAGGGCGACGTGTCGCTGCTCGCCCAGCATTTCGTCGAATCGTTCAGCCGCGAATTCAAGCGGCCCGTGCGCGGGCTGAGCCAGACGGCCGAGGCCGCGCTCCGCGCCTACGGCTGGCCGGGCAACGTCCGCGAGCTCCGGAACCTGGTCGAGCGGGCCGTGCTGCTGTGCGAAAGCGAACTGCTGCAGCCAGTCGATTTCGACAGCCTGCATACCGCGCGTCACCGGCCGTCCTCCAGCCATGGCGGATTCGAACTGCCGGCCGAAGGCGTGAATCTCGAGGAAGTCGAGAAGAGCCTGGTGATGCAGGCGCTCGAACGCGCCGGCGGCAACCAGACGCGCGCGGCGACTTTCCTCGGCCTGCATCGCGATCAGATCCGCTACCGCATCGAGAAGTTCGGCCTGAAGAAGGCCGACCTCGAATAGGCCGCGTCCCCCGGCCGATCATCGCCGCAAGACACCTGCCGGTACTCACTCGCTCCGGCTCGTTCGCGCGGCGGGTTTGGCTACGTTGATTCTTGCGCGTGCGCGTGTGTCGCGGCCTGCGGCCGAAGCGGGCAGTCGTCGCAATCTTCGTTCGGACCCGACGCCCGGAGCGTTCGGTACGGATACTCGCAGACCCACATCATCGTGCGGGCCGGGGGGCCCTGGTGGTTCGGGCCGCTGACGTAATCCCAATGGCAGGCGTAGGTCCGCGTTGCGGCAACGGCAGGCACACGTCACGCCATCGCAAGGGATGTACCGCCGTCGCCCGTCGGAAATGCAGTGAAAATCAACGAACGGGCGGCAGGACGCCGCCACGCGGCCGCACTTCTGCCGACCCGCGTGCAGAACCGTAAAGCCCGGCCTCAGCCTCGTCATAGAACACCTGTTCCAGGAACAGGCCCGAGGCTGGCGCGGTCAGTTTTGGGGGCAGGTCCGAATCGCCGGACAGGAGCGACGCGACCTGGGCCGGCGACAGCGCGCCGCGCCCGGCCTCGACCAGCACGCCGACGATGCGCCGCACCATCTTCCAGAGGAAATGCGACCCGGTGACACGGACGAGCAGCAGCGAGCCCTCTTCCACGATCGTCACCTCGTCGACCAGCACCCGTGTCGACTTCTCCTCGGGGTCATCGTCCGTGAACGCGCGGAAGTCGCCGAAGCCCGTGAGCGCGCGCGCCGCGGCCCGCATCTGCTCGAGATCGAGGTCGTCGCGCACCCACCACACGTAGGGCTTGGCGAACGCGGTGCGGCGCCGCGCGATCTGGTACAGGTAGCGGCGCGCGACGGCGCTGTGCCGGGCGTGAAAGCGCGGCGACACGCGCTCGGCGGCGAGCACGTTGATGTCCGCCGGCAGCGCGTCGTTGACGCGCGCCATGAGCGTCGCCGGCGGCAGCGTCGTGGCCGTGTCCAGATGCACCACCTGGCCGAGGGCGTGCACGCCCGCGTCCGTGCGGCCCGACCCGTACGTCTCGAACGGCGCCTTTCCAAGCGTCGCCTCCAACGCCCGGTGCAATTCGCCCTGCACGGTCTTCGCGTTCTTCTGGATTTGCCAGCCGCTGTAGCGGGTGCCGGCGTACTCGATGGTCAGGCGATAGCGGGGCATGGGACTGCGCCCGACGAGTGTATGCTGTTTTGGTCGGGCCTTGGCGGACCGCCGAGGCTGTGGCGGAGGCCTCCATGTTCGTCAAACGCTTCTTCGAGCCCAAACTGGCGCAAACGAGTTACATGCTCGGCTGCCTCGTGGCCCGCGAGTGCATCGTCATCGATCCCGAACCGCGATGCCGAGCAGTACCTCAAGGCGGCCGAGGCCGAGGGCGTCCGGATCGCGCACATCACCGAGACCCACATTCATGCGGACTACCTGTCCGGCAGCCGTGAGCTGGCGGCGCGCACGGGCGCGACGCTCTATGTGTCCGACGAGGGCGACGCCGGCTGGAAGTACGCGTTCGCCGGCGAGCCCGGCGTGACGCTGATCAAGGACGGCGACCGCATCACGGTCGGCAACATCCGCATCGACGTCGTGCCACGCCGGGGCACACGCCGGAGCACGTCGTCGTTTCTCGTGACCGACGGCGCGGCGGCCGATGAGCCGATCGCCGCGGCGACGGGCGATTTCATCTTCGTCGGCGACGTCGGCCGGCCCGATCTGCTCGAACGCGCGGCCAACATCAAGGGGACGATGGAGGCGGGCGCGAGGACGTTGTATCGGAGCCTGCAGAAGTTTGCCGCGCGGCCCGACTGGCTGCAGATCTGGCCGGGGCACGGCGCCGGCTCGGCGTGCGGCAAGGGCATCAGCGCCGATCCCGCACAGCACGCTGGGGTACGAGCGGCGATTCAACTGGGCGCTGCAGCCTGCGAGCGAAGCCGGAGTTCGTGACGAGCGTGCTGGCCGGCCAGCCCGAGCCGCCGCAGGTATTTCGCCGAGATGAAGCGGCTGAACAAGGAAGGCCCGCGGATTCTGCACGGGTTCCCGCGTCCGGAACTGGCTCGATGTGCACGCGCTCGATCGCACGCTGCACGAGGGCGCGCTGGTCGTGGACACGCGTCCGGCGGCCGACGTTCGCGATGGCCTTCGTGCCGGGCACGATCAACATTCCGCTCAACGCGAGCTTCACGACGTGGGCGGGCTGGACCGTGCCGTTCACCGCGGACTTTATCTGATCGTCGACGACCGGGCGCCCACCCGCTGGCGATCGACACCGCCGTGCGCGACCTGGCGATGATCGGCCTCGATCGCTGCGCCGGCTATTTCGACGCGGCGGTGATGGATCAGTGGAGGCGCGTCCGGCCGGCGGACCGGCACGGTGCTCGCAGATTACCGCCGGCGATCTGCGCGAGTCGTTGTCGCGCGGCGCGGTCACGCTGCTGGATGTGCGCAATCAGACCGAATGGGACGCCGGGCACATCGCCGGCGCCCGTCACATCCCGCTGGGCTACCTCGTCGATCGACTCGACGAGATTCCGCGCACGAAGCCCATCGTCATGCAGTGCCTGTCCGGCGCGCGCTCGTCGATTGGCGCCAGCCTCCTCAGGGCTCGCGGCCTCGAGCAGGTCATCAACCTCCTCGGCGGCATCGGCGAATGGCAGAAGGCGAATTTTCCGGTAACGACTGACTAGAACCCATGGAGCCCCGGACCTTCAGGTCCGGGAATTGCCTTTGCCCAAGGATCGCACCACCCCTGAAGCCGCCGCCGCGCATTTGGCGTCGGCCGCATCGTCGCGTCATCTGTTCCTGTGTGCCGGCCCCGACTGCGCGCCGGCCGAGGAGGGCGAGGCGACGTGGGACTACGTCAAGCGCCGCATGAAGGAACTGAACATCGCCGGGCCCTGACGGGCCCGCCTACCGCACCCGGTGCGCCTGCCTGCGGATCTGCACGGGCGGGCCCATCTGCGTCGTGTACCCCGAGGGCGCGTGGTATCAGGGACGTTACCCCCGAGAACGCGGAACGCATCATCCAGGAGCACGTGATCGGCGGGCGGATCGTGGAGGATCTGTGCTTCGCCGAGAATCCGCTCGGCCGACCGCCGGGGCAGGATAGCGCGTAGCCACTCATGGATGGTCGGCGTGTGTTCAGCGGGTGGGGCCGGATTCTGGCGCGGCTATCAGCCCGAACCTCTCGATTGAAATCACCCGGGAATGCCCGCTGCGTTGCCCGGGCTGCTACGCCTACGGCGACGAGCACCTCGGCGGGGGCGTCGTGCTGCGCGAGCTGGCCGACTACAAGGGCGCAGCGAACTGGTCGACGGACGCTGGCAGCTGGTGAAGCGCACGAAGCCCGTGCACCTGTCGATCGTCGGCGGCGAGCCGCTCGTGCGGTTCCGCGAACTCGAACGAGCTGCTCCCGAAGCTCGCGGAGATGGGTATTTACACCCAGGTCGTCACCAGCGCGGTGCGGCCGATTCCGGAGCGAGTGGGCGAAGATTCCGAACGCTGCAGATCTGCGTGTCGATCGACGGACTGCCGCCCGAGCACGACGTGCGGCGCGCGCCGGCGACCTACGATCGGATCCTGAATCACATCAAGGGCCAGCAGGTGACCGTGCACTGCACGATCACGCGTCAGCAGACGCGGCCGGGCTACGTGACGGAATTCGCCGAGTTCTGGGACGCGCAGCCGGACGTGCGGAGGATCTGGTTCAGCCTGTACACGCCGCAGCTCGGTGAGGAGTCGCCCGAGCGGCTGCAGCCGCGAGGATCGCGCGCGCGTCGTCGCGGAAATCTCGGCGCTGTGCAGCCGGCTGCCCAAGCTGAAGGACATGCGGCCGAAGCGTGCTCGACGGCTACTTCATCCGCCGCCGTCGAGCCCGGCAGAGTGCATCTTCGCGCAGACGACCGCGTGCGTGTCGGCGGACTTCAAGAGCGCGATCACGCCGTGCCAGTTCGGCGGCAACCCGGATTGCAGCCAGTGCGGCTGCATGGCGTCCGGCGGCCTCGAGGCCGTGGGCCGCTACCGGCTGGCCGGCGGCGCTGCGCGCGGGGCAGTTGTATTGGGCGTCCCGGAGGGTCGGGAACGGGCGTCCGGCGGTTGCGCGCGCGAGGCGGGGTAACGGGCGGAGACCGTGTGATATCGTTCAACGGCTGTGCGCCCGTAGCTCAGTTGGATAGAGCGCCGGGCTTCGAACCCGTAGGTCGGGGGTTCAAGTCCCTCCGGGCGCGCCATCCTCCTTCGCCAAACGCTCGCTGAGCGCGCGGCTACGGTGGATGAATTAGTCGGGTTCAGCGTTCGGCTTGGCCGCCGAAGCCTCGGCGGAGGCGTGCCCAGATTTGCGCCCGTAGCTCAGCTGGATAGAGCGTTGGCCTCCGAAGCCAAAGGTCGCAGGTTCGAATCCTGCCGGGCGCGCCAAGATCAGTCCGGGGGGCGTTGCCCCGCCGGACCCCCCAGCGCCGGTCGCTCGCGGGGACCCCGTCGCCCCGCTCCGCTCCGGCGGCTCACTCGCTCGGCTCGTTCGCGATGAAAGTGGGCAAGTGAGTTGTTCGTTGTAAGTTGTTAGTTGTTAGTTGTTAGTTGTAATCCGGGCCCGTAGCTCAATTGGCAGAGCAGCAGACTCTTAATCTGTTGGTTGAAGGTTCGATTCCTTCCGGGCTCACCATCCTTCGCTAATCACTCGCTGCGCTCGTAGCTTCGGCTGGCAGGCCAGGCGAAGGTTGCCCGCCATAGCGCGAAGCGCGTAGGCGGGCCGACTCACACACGGTCATCCAACACGTTGTCGGCCGGCTCCGGCTCGGCCTTCCCTCGGCCGGTCTTTCGGTTTGTGCGAATGGTGTGCGAATCGAGGCGCCTTCGAGCCTCCGTGATGGCGCGGGCGACGAGCTGCCGGACGCGAGCAGACCGGCGCTTCACCGCCGCGCGCAATTCGCGCGGAGACACCAGACCCGTATCGATGGCGCGTCCGGCCGCTGCGATAACGACACTGGGATCGGCACCAATCTCGGCGATGTCGGCGATGGTCCTCGTGGGCGACGTCAACTGCACGCCGAAACGGGTCGTCACTTCGTCGCGGCGCAACGAAACGGTTGTCGTATGCAGCGCCAGGGCGGAGGAGGATTGTGCCGTCCGAGGCCGGTACCCGCGGGGGAGCGTGAGATGAATCTCCTGCGACCGGGAGGGCGCCAGCTCGTACAGCGCGAGCGCCGTGTCATGCGACACCACCGCGTGACGAGGGGCGAGCTTGAGCCACGCCGCCACGATGTCTTCATGCGGGCTGGCGGGCACGCCCCCAAGTCGGTAGAAGCCGCGGCTCTTCCGCTCGACGTGCCCAGCGGCGACATGGTGCACGAGGCTGCGGGCGCTGTAGCCCACTCCGCGCGCCTGCGCCGCGGTGAAGTAGCCAGCCTGGCCAGCCGCCAGTTCGAAGAGCCGCTGGAACTTGTCGGTCCGTGAAGACCCCGTGTTTGTGGCTGTCATGTCCCATTCCGTATACGCCATACGTACATAAATAGGGACATAATGGGCTCCGGCCTTCGGCATCGCCAGCGTGGTCGATTCCTTCCGGGCTGTACGGCCAAGTTGTCCGCGGGAACCGCTAACCATCATCTTTCGCCTATACCTTGCGTAACAAGATATATGGCTATACAATGACGCCCATGGACGCTGACCAGAGCCGCAGTGGCGGGCGGAAAGGTATCGAGCGGGAGCTGAAGCGCGGCACGCTGGAGTTGATCGTCCTGCATCTCCTGGCCCCTGGTGAAGCCTACGGGTACCAGATCGTCTCCACGCTCACGGCCCGAAGCGATGGCGCCCTGACGGTGACGGACGGCACGTTGTATCCGGTGCTGTATCGGCTGGAACGAGCCGGGTTCGTCCAGGTGCGGTGGGACACACCCGACCGTGGCGTGCCCCGCAAGTACTACCGGCTCACGCCGGCTGGCCGTGCCGAACTGGCCCAGTTGGAACACGAATGGACCACCTTTGCCGCCGCAATGGCGAAGCTGCTGCGCCATGAGAGGAGCTGACCGTGACTCCGTTTGATAGCTATGTCGAGCAAGTACCTCAATCGGATCCCTCATCACCTGCCGTTGCGTCACCAGGTGGCGCAGGACCTCAGGAGCACGTTCGCCGATCGACAGGCGCGCGGCGAGAGCGCCGATGAGGCGATTCGACAGCTGGGGGATCCCATGACGTTGGCGGAGTCGTACCTGTCGGCTGTGGCGATGACGCCGGCGCCCTTCATGGCGCGCGTCGGCGCGAAGCTCGTGGACACGGTGCTCTACGGCATGGTGCTGCCGATCCCGGCGCTCATCTACCTGCGGATGACGTATTCCGGCACCGACCCAGGCCCGCGGAACATCGCGGTCTTCCTGATGATTGGACTGATCGGGATGGGGTTCTGGCTCCTGAGCGCCGTGGCCGAGACGCGTTACAGCCGTACGCCTGGCAAGAAGCTGATGGGCCTGCACGTAGTGCGCGAATCGGGTATCGCATCGGCTTTGGTCAGGCCATCGTCCGCCAGCTGCCGGTGTTCCTGCAGATTTTCTTGATCGATGCCCTGTTCGCGCTGTTCACCGAGCGGCATCAACGGGCGTTCGAACTGCTGTCACGCACACGCACGGTGCGCGATGCGTAAGACGGCCGTGCTGGCCCTGCGCCTGGCACTTCTGCTTGCCGACATGGCCGCCATAGCGCGAAGCGCGACGCCTGGCGACGGCCTCCCGTCTAGAACGCGCCTACGAGCTCAACCGTGACGGTCGCTTTCCTTCTTCCACTCGGACGCGGGCCAACCCGGATTCGAACATCCATATCGAGTGCGTTCAGGAAGCGCTCCAGCCGCTCCTGACTGAACCGGGCCAGTTTGCCCCGCATCAGATCCGACATGTCTGGCGGCGCGATGCCGACCGCCTTCGCCGCGCGGGACTGAGTCCAGCCCCGATCGCTCACGACCTTCCGAATCACGCGAGCGAGTTCGGCCTTTGCGAGGCGTTCGGCCGGATGGGGCAGACCCAGGTCCGCAAAGACGTTGCCGTTGCTCGGCTCGATGTCGATACGCTTTGCCGCCTTCGCGCCTCTTGCCTTGCCAGCCATGGTCACCTTCCCGCCTTCTTGTATCCACCAACCCAATAGAGCGGTTTACGCGGCCGGGCAGGCAAGGCCATCCTGAGTCATGTTAGCAATTATGCTAACTGTGACGAGCTGCGGCGAGCCGGGCCGGAGACTGGCTTGTGACTTCTTGTGTCTTCGCTCCGGCGTTCTTCCGAATGACCGGACCATGAACTGGCCACAATCAGACCTCGATGTTCTGAGCCTGTTCGTCCTGCAAGGGAGGCAGGTTCGTTCAAGGGGCAATGGCGATGGCCTGCTTGGGAGGTTGAATGACGGGGCTGACGTGCTTCTATCGCTTCGGCGTGGGAGCGATGCAGGTGTCCACGACACTTATTCGCTTTATCTGAGCAAGCGTGAACAGTTCCGTCGCCCGGTAGGCCAGCAGCTTTTGCTGCTTCTGTCGCGCCTGCTCTCCGGCGGGACCGTCTGTGTAGGTATCCGGCGTGAAAGTTGCCACCAGTTCAGCGATATACGCGTATTGCTCAGCGGTAAGCTCACCGCGATACGCCGTGAGGACTCGGGAGAAGTGGGTCTTCATCATCTCCGCGTGAATATCGGGGCTCGTGTTCATAAACGCGTAGAGACGCTCTGCCTTATCGAGCTTGCACAATGAGTCGTAGTCGAGGGGCTTCGCTTGGGAGTGGGCCATCGTCAGGTACGACAGGGCCAGCGCCGCGATTGCCGCACTTACAAAACGGTACCGCTTCATGGGCTGCACTCCTTCGGTTAGCCTTCGGGCGTTCCCCTGGGTGCAAGCGTCGTGCCCGATTTGGATTGGGCTGGAATAGCGAGAATATGGCCTGAAACACACGGACGGCCGTTCAGAACCGAGTGCTGTGCTTATGGGTTTGTGATTGCCATAATTACATCAGCCCTTTAATCTGTTGGTTGAAGGTTCGATTCCTTTGGCAAGCCATCCCGCCGTAGCGGGAAGCGCGTAGGCGGGCCGACACCCTCATCAACTCGAGCTTCGGCTGGCAGGCCTGTCGCAAGACCCCCAGGGACGCCCGGCCCCGGCAAGTCGTTGAAATATCCCAACGTTAGGTTTAGCATGAAAGGCGTGACGTGGGCTGAGCTGATTCGGCTGCTGAAGCAGCACGGCTTCGTCGAACTCAGGGTCGGCAAGGGCAGTCACCGGCAATTCTGGAATCCGGCGTCGCAGAAAGTCATCACGGTGTCCGTGCATACGAAGAAGGAAGTCGGCAGCGGTCTGGCGAACCGGATCCTCAAGGACGCCGGCATCAAGGGAGAGCAGGGACGGTCATGACCAGTCACCATCCGATTGTCCTGGAACACGAGTCGAACGGAACGGTCAGTGCCTATGTGGTCGGCGTGCCAGGCGTGTTTGCCGCGGCTGCTACGGAGGCCGCAGCCGCCAGGGCCATTCGGGCAGCGCTCGAGGCTCACCTCGCGGCCTTGCGCACGCTCCCGGCAGCCGCCCGGCCGGCCGCGATCAGCCTGCGCGTGGCGAAGGTGACCTATCGTGGCGCGAGCAACCCGAAAGTCGGATTGGTCGGCCTTGGTGCCTTGCTGGGGCGAACCCGCAGTGCGAAAAAAGCCGCCGCGGCCCGAGCGAATGGCCGCAAGGGCGGGCGTCCACGGGTTGCCTGAGCGCTGGCGTTCGTTCAGCATCGCTTGAAGGCGATTGCTTCCTGCAGGGAGACATCCACCCATGAGCGAAATCAGTGCCTCGCCGAAGTCGACGCTGGCTGCCGCTGCAATGGCCAGCGTCGTTGCCCTCGCGCTGATGGGGTCGTTGGGCCGCGCGCAGGCGCCCCAACCCGTCGACAGCGGCACGTTGACCACGACGTCGATGACGCCGTACGGAACGCAGACGGCCACGGAGGAGTTCACGATCGTTCGGAACGCGAATGGCGGATTCACGATGACCACGGTGTCGTCGGGCGGCGGACGACGCATGCGGAGCGTGCTCACTACGGATTCGCTTGGAACGCCGATCGCGTACGAGCACTACGGCATCGGCGGCGAGTCGGTCGAGAAAACAATTACGTCGAAGCGCTGCGACAGCGGACTCTTGGTGATCTCGGAGTTGTCTACGCGTCGTCCACCGGTTGCCCCGTTCCCTTTTCCGCCGAACACCCTATTGCTTGGTGAGGGCTTGTGCAGCGCGATATCTGGCTCGATTCGCAGAAGAGGCTCTTGAAGGTGTCGCGGCGCAGTTCCGTCGCGGTGAGGACAAAGCGTCCGCAGTGAATGGCCTGTCGAATCGGGCGATCCGCGCCTTCGTCGTCCAACCAGTCCGTTCGGGCTGACTCTGGCGCTGGGGCCACGTGAACGACCCGATGATGATAGCCATGCCGTCCGGGTCCTGTCTGCTGATTTCCACTACAATTCCCGCCATGTCGGAACGGTCGGAGGACGCGCCGCTCGCACGGATCGGGTCGGCGATCGCGGATCTGGCCGAGCGCTGGTTTCCGGACGCGTTCGTCTTCGCCCTGGCGATCGTCGCGCTCGTCTTCGTCTCCGGGCTCGCGCTCGGTGAAAGCCCCGCCAGGCTGACCCGCGAGTTCGGCAACGGCTTCTGGGTGCTGGTGCCGTTCACGATGCAGATGGCCCTCGTCATCGTGGGCGGGTTCGTCGTCGCCAGTTCGCGGCCCTGCAGCCGCCTCATCGCGAGGCTGGCGGCGATTCCGCACACGCCGCGGCGCGCGGTCGCGTTCGTGGCGCTGTTCGCGATGCTCTCGTCGCTGCTCTCGTGGGGCTTCTCGCTGATCTTCACGGGCCTGCTGGTCCGGGAGATCGTGCGACGGATCCCCGGCGTCGATTACCGCGCGATTGGCGCGGCGGCCTACCTGGGTCTCGGCAGCGTGTGGGCGCTGGGCCTGTCCTCGTCGGCCGCGCTCCTGCAGGCGACCCCTTCGTCGATTCCCGCGGCCCTCATGCCCGTCACCGGCGTGATTCCGCTGACCCAGACGATCTTCCTGTGGCAGAACCTGGTGATGGCCGGCGTGCTCGTGGCCGTGTCCGTCGCCGTCGCGTACTACTCCTGTCCGGCGC
Source organism: uncultured Acidobacteriota bacterium (assembly GCA_963751445.1). GTDB lineage: Bacteria > Acidobacteriota > Vicinamibacteria > Vicinamibacterales > SCN-69-37 > DASUGC01. Next base: position 72,110 of record CAVVUL010000012.1, read on the forward strand.
CTGAACGCGCGCGCACCGCCGAGTCGATGGGGATCCGGTTCGAACCGATGACCCTCGACGCGGAGCCGGCGCCGACGACGCCGGCCGAACGGCTCGAGCAGAGCCCGGTGCTCACCGTGCTGGTGGCCGCGCTCATGTTCGCCTGGATCGCGTTCACCGTCGTCGAGAAGGGCGCGGTCGCCGCGCTCGATCTGAACACGTTCAACTTCATCTTCATCGCGCTGGGCCTGTTGCTCCACTGGCGCCCGAAGCCGTTCCTGCAGGCCGTCTCGAAGTCGATTCCCGCGACGGCGGGCGTCCTGATCCAGTTTCCGTTCTACGCCGGCGTGTTCGGCATGATTGCGCACACGGCGATCGAGTCACGGCTCGCAGGCCTGTTCGTTCACGTGGCGACTCGCGGGACCTTCCCGGTCGTCGTGTCGATCTACTCGGCGATTCTCGGAGTCTTCATCCCGTCGGGCGGAGGGAAGTGGGTGCTCGAAGCGCCGTACCTCATGGCCGCCGCGAACCAGCTCCAGGTGCACCTGGGCTGGACCGTGCAAATCTACAACGCGGCCGAAGCGCTGCCGAACCTGCTGAACCCGTTCTGGATGCTTCCGCTGATGGGCATCCTCAACGTGAAGGCCCGCGATCTCGCCGGCTATTCGATCCTCCAGCTTCTTTTCCACGTGCCGATCGTGATTTTCCTCTGCTGGCTGTTCGCCTGGACGCTGCCGTACCGGCCGCCGGTGATCGGTTGACCGCGCCGTTTGTGACGGACCCGGCGATCGCGCCATAATTACAGGATCCGTTCGGCCTGTTTGCGAGACGCACGACGAGATGCCGCAAGAGCCATGCGGAGCCATGTCAATTCCGGAACGCGAGAAGAGGACGCATGTTCATGAAGCGCACTGTATTGTTCTTGTTGCTCCTGACGCCTGCAGTCGCAGCGGCACAGGGGCAGGCCGCGCTGCAGGTGACCGTCCGTGACGCATCAGGCGTGCTCCCCGGCGCCAACGTGACGCTGGCGCGGACCGATGTGCCCCAGGCACCGGCGACCCGCGCGGCCACCGACGCCAAGGGCGTGGCCACCTTCCAGGTCGCGCCGGGCACTTATACCGTCGCGGTGTCGTTCCCGGGGTTCGCCGACGCATCCAAGGCGGGCATCGCCGTGGCTGCGGGCGCGCCGGCGGCCGTGGAAATCGTAATGACGTTGCCCCAGTTCTCGACGCAGGTCACGGTCTCCACGCCGAATCGCCGCGACCAGTTGCTGCTCAACGTGGCCGATCCGACCGCGCTCATCGACAAGAACCAGATCGCCGACACCGGCGCCCGCACCGCGAAAGACCTGCTGCTCGAGCAGCAGGGTTCCGGCATCCAGGTGAATGCCGGCGGCGGGCAGGGACACCTGTCGCTCAACGGCATCCCCAACAGCGGCGTGCTCGTACTGATCGACGGCCGCCGCTATCTGGGCAAGGACGCCAACGGCAACCTCAACATGGAAGACCTGCCGCTCACCGGTATCGATCGTGTCGAGGTCGTCAAGGGCGCCGGCTCGGCGCTGTACGGATCCGACGCCATCGGCGGCGTCGTGAATTTCGTGACACGGCAGTCGCGCACCCCGGGCGTGACCAGCCAACTCGACACGAGCGGCGGATCCTACGGCGATGCGCGCCTGAATGCGACGCTCGGCTGGCGCGGCGCCCGCGGCGGCGTGAGCGGCAGCGGCGGCTACCGCCACTACGACGGCTTCGATCTCAGCGAATCCAACCCGCAGACGATCGGCCAGCCGCGCAGCAACTGGTGGGCCGCCACGTTGAACGGCGACGCGCGTCTCGGCAATCGCGTCACGCTGAAGCTCGGCGGCGACTACTCGAAGCGCGACATTGACAATTACTTCTTCTCGGGCGCCACCCAGCTGCCGTCCACGGTGTACGACTCCCAGCGTGCGCTGACCCGCTACTCGTTCCTGCCCAGCGCGGACGTGGTCCTCTCGTCCTCGACGCTGCTGTCGGTGGGGTATACGGCGGGATGGTACCTGCGCGACGAGACGCGCGTGTTTCCGAACACGGGCGCCGTGCTGCCGCAGGCGCCGTGGCGCGAGTGGAACGACGAGCTGAAGGTGACCGGGAGCCAGACCTGGCGCGCGTTCGGCACGGAACATCCGCTGCAGGGCGGCCTGGAACTGCGCCACGAGAAGCTGCGGCGCGGCTCGCTCAGCGTGCAGGATCCCAGCCGCGACATCACGACCGCGTGGGTCCAGCAGGAGTTCCACGCCGGGGCCAGGCTCACGCTGACGGGCGGCTTCCGCTACGACGACTTCAGCGACTTCGGCGCCGAGTGGAGCCCCAAGGCCAGCGCCACGTTCGAGCTGGCCCCGCGGCAGCGGCTGCGCGCCAGCGCGGGCCACGGGTACCGGCCGCCGTACTTCGGCGAGCTCTATCTCTACACGCCGCCGTCGTTCGTCGGCAATCCGAACCTCAAGCCGGAGACGGCGAACACCTACAGCGCGGGCTATTCCTGGGCCGCGTCGCGCGTGCAGATCTCGGCGGATTACTTCCACGCCGACGTGACCAACGGGATCACGTTCGATCTCAGCCAGTTGCCGTACACGTATGCCAACCTGCGCGCCTACACGTCGAAGGGCACGAACGTGTCGGGCGCGGTGAACCTGCCGGGCGGGTTCACGCCGAGCGCCTCGTACACGTTCACGAACCGTGAAGACAGCGACGGCGTGAAGATCGGCGGCATTGCGACGCACGCCGGCTCGGTCCGGCTGCTCTGGGCCAACGAGCGGCTGGGGCTTCGCGCGAACATCCGCGGGGATTTCATGGGCGCGCAGCCGCCCGCGACTGACGGCACGTACCAGCCGGCCTACCAGGTCTGGAACAGCCAGGTGGCCGTGCGGATTCTGCGGCGCGGCGCCAATACCGTGAGCCTCTACGCCCAGGTGGGCAACATCTTCAACGAGAAGGACGTGTTTCTCTACGGCGCGGACGGCCAGCCGATTCAGGGCAACTTCCAGGCGTGGATTGCGCCGCGCACGTTCCTGGCCGGCGTCACCGTGGACGTCGGCGGCCGATAGGGGCCTGCACTCTATTTCGTCTTCTTGTACCCGGCGGGTAGCGCGAGGTCGGCGTCCGAGACGTTCGTGCTGATCGACACGTATTCGAGTTGCATCGCCACCATCGGCACGCGCTTGGGCGGCGCGCCGTCCGGTGCCCGCGCGAACGATTTCATCTCCTTCGCCGTCCGTTCCAACTCATAGACCGTGTTGGAGGACAGGACCGTGCCGTCCAGTTTGTCGATTTCAGCGACGACGCGAAGGCCGACGACCCCGTGCTCCGGAGAGAACGGGTCGTAGAATTCATTGCCCGGGAATTCGAGCGCCGTGAAGGCGGTGTCGTAGATGCCTTTGGTCAGGACTTGCACGTAGCGCCGCTGCAGGGCGACCAGTTCATCCACGGCTGGAATGTGCGGCACCACCCACACGCTGCTCGTCACGACCCAACCGCCATCCTGTTCGAGCGTCTTGCCCCGCTCGACCGCCGTGATCGTCAGTGCGACCTCGCGGGCGTCATAGCCAGCCATCTGATAGCGCCGGCCGGTCTCTTGCGTGTCAACGGCATACTCGAACCGCTTGGCGCGCCCGCGGGACTGCGCCGGCAAAGCCACTTCAGTGGAGGGGGCGAACTCGCTCAGGCTCGGGATGACAGCGACACCGCTTCGATAGGACCTGCCGATGCTGTTCCGGACCTGTGCGAACGTCTGCAGCCGGTACTCCCGGGTGTCGTTCATGAAGGTGTAGGTATTCCGTTCATCGAAGTCGACGATCACGCCGCGTCCCTCGCCGTTCGGGCCGGCGTCGGGATGGACGATGACGAAACGGTTGCCGCGAGCTGCGAGCGTCACGGTGACGCTCTGCGCACTCCCGCGCGCCCGAGTCATCAAGAGGCTGAGGCCCACTGGCGCGGCATCGCACCTGGTCCGCACGACCGCTTTGATCCCAGGCGCCTGGGACGAGCTGAGGCTCGCCGACCAGGCCGCGATCGCGATCAAGACCGGGAGCATCCGGCGCATCGGCGCTATTCTAGACCGCGACAATGCCCGCGATGGCGCCCTCGCGAAAGACCAAACGACATGCCGAGCCGGCGCGCGCGCGGGGCCCCCAGGCCGCACCGCGGCTCCCCGGGACGGACGCAAACCGCCGCATCGCCTGGGTCACGCGCGCCGGGATCGCGCTGATCGTCTTCGCCACCCTTGCGCTCGTCGTCTACGTGCGCCTGCGGCTGGCCGGCGTGCCGCTCGAGCGCGACGAGGGCGAGTACGCCTACGCCGGCCAGCTGATCCTCAAAGGCATCCCGCCGTACGCGCTGGCGTACAACATGAAGTTCCCGGGCACCTACTACGCGTATGCCGCGGTGATGGCGGTGTTCGGCCAAACGGCGTGGGGCATCCGCGTCGGGTTGCTCGGTGTGCATGTGGCGACGGTTGCGCTGGTCTTTGCGCTGGGCCGCCGGCTCGTGGGGACGCTGGCCGCGGGCATCGGTGCGTCCGCGTTCGCGTTGCTCGCGCTGGATCGGTGGTCGATGGGCGTCTTCGCACACGCGACCCACTTCGTGCTGCTGCCGGCCGTGGCGGGCCTGTTCGTCCTGGAGGCGGCCCGTCGATCCGGCCGCGCGTGGCATTTCGTGGCGGCTGGTGTTCTGGTCGGCCTGGCGATCGTGATGAAACAGCAGGCGCTGTTCTTCGGCGTGCTGGCCGTCGGTCTGGCCGCGTGGAGCGACGCCGGAGGGCCGGGCCTCGTCGCGCGCCTGGTCTGGCGTCGGGGCGCGCTGGTGGCATCAGGGCTTGCGGCGGCCTTCGGCGTGCTCGGCGTCGTGCTCGCCGCTGAAGGCGTGCTCGGCCGCTTCTGGTTCTGGACGTTTCAGTACGCCGCGGCCTACGTGTCCGAAACGCCGGCGTCCATCGCGCTGGACGGTGTTGGGCATGGCGTGGACGTACATCACTCAGGCGACCGGATGGTTCTGGTACAGCCGGCGCGATCGGTCTGGCGTTACTGTTTGCCGTGCGCTGGACCGGCGACAGCCGTCGCTGGCTCGCGGCCTGGGGCTGGCGTCAGCGCTGTCGATCGTGCCGGGCTTCTTTTTCCGGCCCCACTACTTCATCCTGCTGATGCCGGTGACCGGCCTGCTGGTCGGCGTCGCGATCGCGTCGATCGACGGTCTTCTGGCTCGCGGCGTCGGCGCCACGGCGGCGCGCGTGGCGTCGCTCGCTCGTGTTCATCGGCGTCGCCGGCGCCTACGTCCAGCGCGACGCCCACTACCTGTTCCGCATGGGTGAGACGGAACTGATTCGCTCCCTCTACGCGGAGAATCCGTTCCTGGAAGCGCCGGAGATCGCGCGGTACATCGAGGCCCACACCACACCGGACGATCGCATCGCCGTCCTCGGCTCCGAGCCGGAGATCCTGTTCTACGCCAATCGCGTCTCCGCCACCGGCTACATCTACACCTATCCGCTGATGGAGCCGCAGCCCTATGCGTCGCGCATGGCGGACGAGATGCGTCGTGAAGTGGAGGCCGCGCGTCCCGCCTATCTGGTCGTGTCCGGCATTCCGGCATCGTGGGGCGCGCGCCCCGGGTCCGACATGCGCATCGTGACCTGGGCGAACGAATACGCGACGACGTGCTACGACATGGTCGGGATCGCCGAAGTGGACCCTCGCCAGGGCGCGACGATCTTCTGGGATGCGGAGATGGCCGCGTACCGGCCGCGATCCGAATCACGGATCAGCGTGTTCAAACGCAAGACAGGGACTGGGTGTGGAAGTAGTCCATAGTCCATCGTCCATAGTCCAGCGTTCCAGCGCTCCGGACTATGGACGATGGACCATGGACGATGGACTAATTGCACCTGACGCCCCGCGGCTCCCGCCGGGCGCACTCGGCCAATCGACGCGGTAGATCAGCGTGTCCGGCAGGTCGCCGTACCACGGATAGATGTAGCGGCTGTTGGGGAACCGCCGGAAGTGGATGTTCTCGCGGTTCTCCCATAACGTTTCGCGGACCCGCGCGACGAGGGAGACCGGTACGTGGTCGGCCTCGAGCTTGGCCAGCACCTGATCGAGCGCCTGACCGCGATACCGGCCCCACGCCTGACGCCACACGATCCAGCGAGCGCCGTCCGCGCGAAACACGTAATCGGGCAGGCCGCGCGCTTTGGCGGCGCCGTAGATCGGATAGGACGAGAGGACCGTCAGGCCCTGTGGCAGCCGCGTGTGGAAATACAGCGGCTCCCAGCCGTAATTGGTCACGACGATGTCGTCAGGCGACGCATGTGACTTCAGGAACTCGACGATGCCTGCGGTGGTCCCCGGGTTGTCGCGGTACAGTCCCTCCACGAATCCCAGTTGCCCCGTGCGAAGCACCCGATCGACGGCTTTCGGCGGGTTGTGAAACGTGACCACTGACGCGGGGTCGCGTTTCGCCAGCGGTTCTTCCCAGAACGTCCACGGCGTGAGCCGGCCCACTTTCGTGAAGCCGAGCACGAGCAGCAGGGCCACTGCTGCAGGCCACTTGCCGCGGCTGACCTTGGCGATGAGGAGCGCGGTGATGACGGCCATGAACGGAATGACGGCCGGCGTGTAGCGGAGACCGAGCGCGAACAGTTCGTCGCGCGGCTGCGTGAGGCCCATCACCACGGCGTAGACCGCCATGATGGACAGGAGCGCCATGACCAGCGCGCGCTCCGCGGGCGTGAACAGCGCCGGCGACGGGGGGGCGCCGCCGCGGCGCGGGCGCAAGCGGCAGCCGCCGGTGAGGGTCGTCGCCGCCAGGCGATGGCCGCCAGGACGATCGCGCCGACGATCGGGCGTGACCGACGCACTCTCGACCGCGAACTGCGCCATGCGCCACACCAGCATCGCTGCGCTTCCAGCCAGGCCGGTATTCTCGGCATAGCCCGCCCTGGCGATCACCAGCCACGGAAGGGTGAACACGGCGATGATGGGCACGGCGCGCCAGAACCAGCGCCGCTGCTCCCGGTATGGAGGATAGACGAGGGTGAGCAGGCCGAGCGCGGCGATGGGGGCGATCGCGATGGGATGGCTGTGAAACAGCAGGATGCCCACCACCGCGAAGATCAGGCTGCCGCCCCAGGAGTTGAGCCGCGAGAACTGGAGCACCAGCAGGCAGGTGAGCGCCGCGTTGAGCGAGTAATGGCGGCTCTGGCGCGCGTAGATCAGGAACTGTACCGAGAGCGTGAGCAGCACCGCGGCCGATGCCGCGGTCCAGCGCTGGCGCGTCACTCGCCAGACGATGGCATAGATGAGCACGATCGTCGCGAGTCCGCAGAGCGCGAACGGCACGCGGGCGGCCAGAGCCGTTTCGCCGAACAGCGCAAATGAGGCGGCCGTCACGTAGTACTGCAGCCAGGGATGACTGACCATCACCAGGTTGTCGTTCAGGCGGGCGCCGAAGTCCGAGTCCGTGAACGTGACGCCATCCCACGCGGTGGGTACGCCGAATCTCAGAATGCTGCGGGCCAGTACGGCGGTGTCGCCCTCGTCGGACCACAGGTAGTCTCCGCCAAGGCGCGTGAACAGCAGGACCGCGGCCACCGCGAGGATGCAGGCCAGGGGCCAGTGCTCGCGCCAGAGGCGCCCGGCCCACCGCCGACCGCGTAGGTAAACCTCACCGCGCATGGCCGGCATTCTAGCGCCAGTCCGAACTCGATGCCAGGCCGGCCGTTTCCTGTATTCTCCACAGGATGCGTGCCCATGGATTCCCGCTTTCTCTCGTCGTCTGCGCCGCGCTGCTGGCCGGCGCCTCGCTTGCCGCCCGCCAGGCGGCATTGCCGGCGTGCCGGCGCAAGTCGGCGCCGTGCTGGCCGACATCAAGCAGCGCGACAAGAACCTGTACGCCGTGTCGGAAGAGGATGGCCGGTTCCTCCGCGTGCTGGTCGGTGCGCGCGGGGCGAAGCGCGTCCTCGAAATCGGCGGCGCGAGCGGCTACTCGGCCATCTGGATGGGCCTGGGCCTGCGCGACACGGGCGGCCATTTGGTGTCGATTGAATACGACGCCGTTCGCGCGAAGGAAGCCAAGGCGAACGTCGATCGCGCCGGCGTCTCCGCCAACGTCCGCGTGATCGGCGGCGACGCGTTCGCCGAAATTCCCAAGCTCGAGGGCACGTTCGACCTCGTCTTCCTGGACGCGTGGAAGCCGGACTACATCAAGTTCTTCAACATCACGTTCCCGCGCCTGGAACCCGGCGGCCTGTTCGTCGCGCACAACGTGGTCAATAAGCGAGACGAGATGAAGGACTTCCTCACGGCGATCACGACCCGACCAGACGCGTGGACGACGATCATCGCGCCGTCGGGTGAGGGGATGTCGCTGACGTACAAAAAGCGGAACTGACAGTGACAGTCCAGCGTCCATAGTCCATCGTCCAGAGTGCGGCTTGTCGTCCATGGTCCATAGTCCAGGGTCCAGCGTCCTGCGGACGCTGGACTATGAGGACTGGCGGTCGCACTCGGGACGAGGGACGCTGGACTCTGCGACCAGGGACCCTGGACGCTGGACTGTCACCGATCCGTAGTACCGTCACTCTTTGATGGACTCGCTGCTCGCCGCGAGAGTGCAGATGGGCCTCTCGCTCGGCTTCCACATCATCTTCGCCGTGATCGGCATGGCGATGCCGCTCATGATGGTTGTCTCCGAGGCCCTCTGGCTGCGGACGAAGAACCCCGCGTATCTCGACCTCACGAAACGGTGGGCCAGAGGCACGGCGATTCTGTTCGCCGTCGGCGCCGTGTCGGGCACGGTCCTCTCCTTCGAACTGGGGCTCCTGTGGCCGCGCTTCATGCAGTGGGCGGGCCCCATCATCGGCATGCCGTTCTCGCTCGAGGGCTTCGCGTTCTTCCTCGAAGCGATTTTCCTCGGCGTCTATCTCTACGGCTGGGACCGTGTCAGCCCGCGCGCGCACCTGCTGTCCGGCATCGTCGTGGCCGCCAGCGGCGCCTTGTCCGGCATCTTCGTCGTGACCGTCAATTCCTGGATGAACACGCCGGCCGGGTTCGAGATCGTGAACGGCGAGGTCGTCAACATCGATCTGGTCGCCGCGATGCTGAATCCGGCCGCCGGCGCGCAGGTGGTGCACATGCTGCTGGCCGCCTACATGGCCGTGGGATTTGGCGTCGCCGGCATCCACGCCCGGTGGCTGCTCGTCGATCCGCGGCACCCGTTCCATCGCGCCGCCCTGTCGGTCGCGCTCATCGTCGGCGTGATTCCGGCGCTGCTGCAGCCGATCGCGGGCGATTGGGCCGGCAAAGTGGTCGCGCGCAGCCAGACGGCGAAGTTCGCCGCGATGGAAGGGCATTTCACGACCGAAGCGTGGGCGCCGCTCCGCATCGGCGGATGGCCGGATGAAGAACGGCGTGAGACGCGCTACGCCATCGAGATTCCGGGCGGCCTGGGCTTCCTGGCGAAAGGCGATCCGGCCGCGGTGGTCACAGGCTTGAACGACATCCCGCGCGAGAACTGGCCGCCCGTTCGCTGGGTGCACGTGTCGTTCCAGGTCATGGTCGGCGCCGGCACGGCGCTCGCGGCGCTGGCGGTGTGGGCGTCGTGGCTCGCGTGGCGGCGCCGGCTGTTCGACTCGCGCCTGGCGCTGATGGCGCTCCTCGTGGCCACGCCGCTGGGCTTCCTCGCGATCGAGGCCGGTTGGATGGTGACCGAACTGGGGCGCCAGCCCTGGATCGTGCAAGGGGTGATGCGCACGGCGGACGCCGTCACGCCGATGCCGGGCCTGGTCGTCTCGCTGACGGCGATCGTCGCCATCTACGTGCTGCTGACGGTCGTGGTGGTCGCGCTGATGAGGCGGATGGTGGCCGAGACGCGGCCGAGGGTGCGCTGACATGGATCCGGCCCTGCTGATCGGCGGCGTGGTGGTGCTGGCGCTCACCGCGTACGCGCTGATGGGCGGCGCGGACTTACGGCGGCGGCGTGTGGGATCTGGCCGCATCCGGGCCGACGGCGGCCGAACAGCGCTCGGCCATTGCCCGCGCGATAGGCCCGATTTGGGAAGCCAACCACGTCTGGCTCATCCTGGTCGTCGTCGTGCTGTTCAGCGCGTTTCCGCCGGCGTTCGCGCGTCTCAGTATTTATCTGCACATTCCGCTGATGCTGGTGCTCGTCGGCATCATCCTGCGCGGCTCGGCGTTCATGTTCCGCGCCTACGGGCCAGAGGACGCGCAGTTCCGCCGGCGCTGGGGGCTGGTGTTCGCCATCGCCAGCGTCGCCACGCCGGTGCTGCTCGGCGTGGTCGTGGGTGCGCTCACCGAAGGCCGCATCGATCCGAACGCCCAGGGCTTCTGGGCGTTGTACGTCCAGCCGTGGATGACGCCGTTCGCGTGGTCGGTGGGGTTGTTCGCGCTGGTCCTCTTCTCGTTCCTGGCGGCCGTGTATCTCACCGTGTCCGCCGACACGCCCGCGGTCGTGGACGCGTTCCGGCATCGGGCGCTCGGCGCCGGCGTGGCGACCGGCGTGCTCGCGCTGACGGTCTTCGTGCTTGCCGGCGACGCGCCGCACGTGCGGATGGCGCTGACGGAATCCGCGTGGGCCTGGCCCCTGCACGTCGTCACCGGGACCGCGGCGGTCGCGACGCTGGCGTTGCTCTGGACGCGGCGGTTCCTGTGGGCGCGCGCCACCGTCGCGATCCAGGTCGCCGGCATCCTCTGGGGCTGGGCGCTCGCGCAGTATCCGTATCTGATTCGACCGGATCTCCGACTGGACGCGGCCGCCGCGCCGCGGCCGGTGCTGGTGGCGTTTCTCTGGATTCTCGGAGCCGGCGCGGTCGTGCTGGTGCCGTCGCTCGTGTACCTGTTCAGGTTGTTCACGCCGCACCGGGATCGCCATGCCCATTGATGCCGCGACGCACATCGACGCCGTCCACCTGACGATTGCCGATCTCGATCGGTCGGTGCGCTTCTACGAAGACCGCGTCGGCGCCCGGGTGCATCGGCGCGAGGACGCCATGGCCGCGCTCGGCACCGGCGGCCGGGAGTGGCTCGTGCTGCACGAATCCTCGTCGGCGCCTCGGGTGCGCGGCACGACCGGCCTCTACCATTTCGCGATCCTGGTGCCGTCGCGGCCCGATCTCGCGCGTGTCTTCCGGCATCTGGTGGAGACGCAGACGCCGCTGCAGGGTCTCTCGGATCACGTCGTCAGCGAGGCGATCTATCTGGCCGATCCCGACGGCAACGGCATCGAAATCTATCGCGACCGCCCGCGCGCGGAGTGGCTGTTCGTGAACGGCGCGCTGCAGATGGGCAGCGAGCCGCTCGACGTCGAGGGACTCGTGGCCGAGCCCGGCTCATCGGCGCCGTGGGACGGCCTGCCCGACAATACGCGCGTCGGTCACGTGCACCTGCACGTCTCGAGGCTTGCGGAGGCTGAGCGTTTTTACGGCGAGGCGTTGGGATTCGATCTGGTGCAGCGCTACGCCGGCACCGCCGCGTTTCTGTCGGCCGGCGGCTATCACCATCATGTCGGCATCAACACCTGGGTGGGCGCCGGCGCGCCGCCTCCGCCGCCCGGCGCGGTCGGCCTCGATCACGTCGTCATCGCGGTGCCAACCGAGGCCGCGCTGGCCGGTGTGTCGCGAAGCCTCGCCGCCGCAGGCGTCGCGCACGACTCGTCGAATCGGCTAGCTGACCGTCGCCGACCCGTCGGGCAATCGCCTCGTGCTGCGGGCGTAGGGCGATGTCCGGCGGCGTGTACCCGAACCCGAACCCCTGAACCCTAGAACCGGAACCCCGGAACCCCGGAACCCGGGAACCCCGGAACCGACGCCATGACTTCCTCCGGGGCCTTGCCCGCCAGTCTCAAGTCCCGAATGCCGGTGTCACCGTCCGACTTGCTGAGTTTCTGTGTCGCCGATTTCATGATCAAGTCGTGATGCGCGAACGTCGCGGCGGCCGTGCGGCCGAGCAGCCGGGCGATCCGAATCTGCCGGCCCGTTGACGCGAGCAGATCGCGGCCGCGCACGACCAGATCCACGCCCTGCCGGAAGTCGTCGACGCTCACGACGAACTGGTAAGTCCAGTTGCCGAGTCGATCGCGAATGACGACGTCCCCGCACTGTTCGAGGGGATCCTGCTGCTGCGGGCCGAGGATCAGGTCGGTGAAAGACTCGACGCCGGGATCGAGCCTCAGGCGCCACGCGACGCCAGGTCCAGGGGCGAGGCCACGATGGCGGCAGGTGCCGGGATATCGGAGTTCAGAGAATCCACGCCGGGCTTCTTGGTCTTCGGCCGCCGGGCCTGAAAAAAAGAAACCCGGCGTGGAGTGCCTGATGTCCTGCCGGCTGCAGGTGCACCCGTAGACCAGGCCGCGCGACGCCAGTTCACTTGCGGCCGCCTCGTAGATCGTGTGCCGGTCGCTCTGCCGGGATTCGCAGGGGCCGGCCCGGAACGCGTCGGTGGGGAAGAGGTCCGGCGTGAAGCCCAGCCAGTCGAGGTCGTCGAGGATCGCGCGCTCGTACTCGGGGCGGCACCGCTCGCGGTCGTGGTCCTCGATGCGCAGGAGCACGCGCGCACCATATGCGTGCGCCAGGCCCCAGACCCATTTCGCGTTCAGCACATGGCCGAGATGCAGGTAGCCGGTCGGGGCAGGAGCGAAACGGGTCAGGCGAAAGGCGGGCGTGCCGGGCACGCCCGCACCTTAGCATGAGGCTTACTGTACTTTCAGCGTCACCGTCGTGCTGCGCGTCTTCGAGGCGCTCGTCCCCGTGATCGTCAGCGTGTAGGTGCCCTTCGGCGTGGCCGGGTTCGACGTCGCGACGGTCAACGTCGACCCGCTTCCACCGGTCACGGAAGCCGGGAGAACACATACGACGTATTCGACGGGCCGCCGGTCACGCTGAACACGATCGCTTCGCTAAACCCGGCAACCGCCGTTGTGCTGACGGTATAGGACGCTGAGTTGCCGCGCTTGATGGTCCGATTGCCCGGCGACACCGCAATGGTGAAATCCGGGACCGGGTTGACCGTCAACGTGACGTTCGTCGACTGCGTCGCCACCCCGCCGCTGCCGGTCGCCGTGATGGTGAGCGGGTAGGTGCCCGCGGCGTGTTCGCTCGCGGTCGTGACCGTCAGCGCCGATGAGCCGTTGCCGTTGCTGTAGGTCGTCGGATTGAAGCTGGCGGACGCGCCAGCCGGCAGGCCCTGTCACCGCTAAGGTGCCCGTGCCGGTGTAACTGTTCTGCGCGGTCACGGTCGCGGTAAACGACGTGCCCTGGCCCTGCACCACCGTCTGCGTCGCCGGAGAGGCCGCCAACGTGAACGTCGGCGGCAGCACCACGGTGAGGGACACGTTCGCCGATTGCGTCGTGACGCCGCCACTGCCGGTGGCGGTAATCGTGAGCGGATATGTGCCCGCGGCAACACCTGCGGTCGTGATCGTCAGCGTCGACGTCCCGTTGCCGTTGCTGTAGGTCGTGGGATTGAACGTGCCCGTCGCGCCAGAGGGCAGGCCCGTGACACTGAACGTGCCGGCGCCCGCGTAGTTATTCTGCGCGGTCACGGTCGCGGTGACCGACGTCCCCTGGCCCTGCACCACCGCCTGCGTCGAGGGCGAGGCGCCGAGTGTGAACGTCGGCGGCAGCACCACGGTGAGGGACACGTTCGCCGATTGCGTCGTGACGCCGCCACTGCCGGTGGCCGTAATCGTGAGCGGATATGTGCCCGCGGCAACACCTGCGGTCGTGATCGTCAGCGTCGACGACCCGTTGCCGTTGCTGTAGGCCGTGGGATTGAACGTGCCCGTCGCGCCCGCGGGCAGGCCCGTGACCGCGAAGGTGCCCGTGCCGGTGTAATTATTCTGCGCGGTCACGGTCGCGGTGAACGTCGTGCCCTGGCCCTGCACCACCGTCTGCGTCGCCGGCGAGGCGCCGAACGTGAACGTCGGCGGCAGCACGACGGTGAGCGGACACGTTGGCCGATTGCGTCGTGACGCCGCCGCTGCCGGTCGCCGTAATCGTGAGCGGATATGTGCCCGCGGCAACACCTGCGGTCGTGATCGTCAGCGTCGACGTCCCGTTGCCGTTGCTGTAGCCCGTGGGATTGAACGTGCCCGTCGCGCCCGCGGGCAGGCCCGTGACCGTGAAGGTGCCCGTGCCGGTGTACCCATTCTGCGCGGTCACCGTCGCGGTGAATGACGTCCCCTGGCCCTGCACCACCGTCTGCGTCGCCGGCGAGGCGCCGAGTGTGAACGTTGGCGGCAGCACGACGGTCAGCGTCACCGTCTTCGTCTGCGTCGGGGTGCCCGCGTTGTCGGCCGCCGTGATCGTCAGCGTGTACGTGCCGACCGGCGTGCTGCCGAGCGTCGCCACCGTCAGCGTCGACGACCCGTTGCCGTTGCTGTAGCCCGTCGGGATTGAACGTGCCCGTCGCGCCCGCGGGCAGGCCCGTGACCGCGAAGGTGCCCGTGCCGGTGTAATTGTTCTGCGCGGTCACGGTCGCGGTAAACGACGTGCCCTGGCCCTGCACCACCGTCTGCGTCGCCGGCGATGCGCCGAGCGTGAACGTTGGCGGCGCCACGACGGTCAGCGTCACCGTCTTCGTCTGCGTCGGGGTGCCCGCGTTGTCGGCCGCCGTGATCGTCAGCGTGTACGTGCCGACCGGCGTGCTGCCGAGCGTCGCCACCGTCAGCGTCGACGACCCGTTGCCGTTGCTGTAGCCCGTGGGATTGAACGTGCCCGTCGCGCCCGCGGGCAGGCCCGTGACCGCGAAGGTGCCCGTGCCGGTGTACCTATTCTGCGCGGTCACCGTCGCGGTGAACGACGTCCCCTGGCCCTGCACCACCGTCTGCGTCGCCGGCGAGGCGCCGAGTGTGAACGTTGGCGGCGCCACGACGGTCAGCGTCACCGTCTTCGTCTGCGTCGGGGTGCCCGCGTTGTCGGCCGCCGTGATCGTCAGCGTGTACGTGCCGACCGGCGTGCTGCCGAGCGTCGCCACCGTCAGCGTCGACGACCCGTTGCCGTTGCTGTAGCCGGTCGGCGCGAATGTGCCCGTCGCGCCCGTCGGCAGGCCGCTGACACTGTACGTGCCCGTGCCGGCGTACCCGTTCTGCGCGGTCACGGTCTCGTTGAACGTCGTCGACTGGCCCTGCACCACCGTCTGCGTGGACGGCGCCGCGCCGAGCGTAAACGTCGCCGCCGGAGCCGCGCACGACGAGAACTTGAACGACGCGACCCGCGTGCTCCAGTTGAACGTCCCGTCCACCTTCAGGTACTCGGTCGTGTACCAAAACGTGCAGTCGTCGACGGGGTCGATCGACATCGTGCTGTAATCGCCCCAGCGGGACAGACTGGCCAGCTGCGATCCGGTGCCGCCGTAGAGATCCGTTTCATTGCTCAGCGTGTTGAGCGGATCGCCGGACTCCCGGCCAGCGAAACGGATCGAAGGCTTCATGGCCGCGCTGCCGATGCTGTAGCCCACGGCGATGTTGCCGTTCTTGTCCATCGCGATGCTGCCCATCCAACGGTGCTGGCCATCGGCGGGAGCGTAGGTCCCTTGTTGACGCACCGACGGCGTGCCGCCCCCGATATTCAGCTCGTACCAGCGGATGGCCGTCAGGCCGTTCGCGATGACGGAGTGATTGACGACGAGCGCTTCGCGGGTGCCGAGGTTGCGGTAGCTCAGCCGGTACATCAGGCGGTCGCCCAGCGCATCCAGCGTCTGGGTCGTGCCCGGCTGCGGGATGCAGTTCTGACTGCACGCTGCCGTATAGCCGGCCACCGGAACCGAGATCGGCCCCACGAACGTCGAACTGCCGGGGTTCGTGAAATTGACCGTGAACTTGAAGAGGTTCAAGCCGCCGATGGTGGTCAGCACGTAGTTCGGCGTGCCGGGCGCCGGCAGTGTCTTGCCTTCCAAATCCGAGGCCAGGAACGACCAGTAGGACGTGGACTGGAAGCACACCTGCGTGGCGACCAGGCCCTGCAGCATCTTCGAGCGGTCGTACGCGCACACGCGTCCGCCCGTGAAGCTCGAACCGCCGGCAAACATGTTGAACGTGATGTAGTACGCATCCGGCCACACCGCCAGCTTCGGATAGTCCGGCATGTCCGCGTACGAGAACGCATACCGGTACCAGGCGCCCGTCGCGTCCGACGTTTGCGAGATGGCGACGCACTGCAGGTAGTTGCCGGATCGAATCGCGAACTGCGTCATGATCCAGCGATCGGCCAGTTGGTCGTACTGGACGATCGGGTCGCCGTCATTGCGCGCTTCGCAATCGCCGCCGAAACCCTGGAAGATCGTGTTGCCGCCCGCCGGTCCGTACACCTTGGCGCCGGTGGCCTTGTCGAAGATCGCGAATGAGGTGTTGGCCCATTGGACGTACTGCGTCAGGCCCGCCTCGCCGGTCGTGTCCGGCGGCGCCACGTTCACGTTGTAGGCAAACTGCGAGTTGCCTTCGCCGATGCCGTCGAAGCTCGTGCCGCTCGTCGCCGCCAGCGGCGCGACCGTCAGCGTCTGCGTCGCGCCGTCGGGTTGATTGGTCGAGCCGCCGCGACCCGGCTGCTTGACGTCGAAGTCCTCGCGCGAGCTCACCGCCGGCGTCGGGTCGATTTCGCGCAGCGGCCGCGAGGTGTCGTGGCGAACCGAGTCAACCCAGTCGGGTGGGCCGACCGCCACGCCTTGACCCTGCGGGCCCTGACCTTGACCTTGCGCCTGCATCGATGAACCCGGTGACAGCGCGAGGACGATACCTGTGACGACAGTGAGAAGGAGCAGCGAAGAAAGCGAACGCATCACGCTCGTACTCCAGGTCGGCGAACAGGAGTTCGCCGGCGACGCACGAACCGCCCGCGGGATTCTCGATCCCGCCGGCTACTCATGCACGATGATCAGTGCTGTAAATACATGACGACCGAGCGAGTGTACCCGCCGCGTTTTGCAGAGTAAACCCACGGAAATTGTGATCGCACGGCGCGATCGAGAAGTGCGCCGGAAGGAAGACTTGTTCAGACGTTGCGCGAATTTCGTAATGCCGTTTTGGGCGGCGCGGCGGACTGAAGCCCGCCGCGCCTCTGTTGTCAGCGCGAATGACTGACCGGCCGCGGCTGCGGAGCCGGACGCTGCGCCGGCGAAGTGCCACAACCCGGGAATCTGAACGATCCAATCCAGGTCTGCCAATTGAACGAACCGTTGCTCGGGATGTACTCGCTCGTGAACCAGAACGTGCAATCGTCAACGGGATCGATGCTGATCGTGCTGTAGTCGCCCCAGCGCTGAAGGGTTCCGGTCTGGGCGCCCGCTCCCGCCAAGACCGTGGCCCCCGCGCTCATCACGCCAAGCGGTTGGGTCGCGAGTCGGCCCGCCCACTGAATCGCGGGGTAGTTCGAACCGTTCGACGTGGAGTAGCCCATGGCGATGTTGCCGAACTTGTCCATCGCGATGCTACCCATCCAGCGATACAGGTTGTCAGGCGCGTACGTGCCCTGCTGGAAGACGGTCGGCGTGTTGATGCCCGGGTTCCTGATCTCGTACCACCGAACACCGGTAACACTGCCGGCGGTGACGGAATGGTTGACCACGAGGGCATCATGGTCACCGAAGTTGCGGTAGGCGAGGCGGTACATGAGCCGATCGCCCAGCGAGTCGAGCTTGTTCGTGGTGCCCTTCTGCGGAATGCAGGCGCCGCCCTTACAGGCGATGGAGAAGGCGGCCACGGGAATGGTCGTCGGGCCCGTGAAGGTCGAGGCTGCGGGATTCGCGAAATCGACATGGAACTTCCACAGATTTAGCGCGTTCGACCCGCGGCTCATGACGAAGTTCGGCGTGCCCGCCGGCGGCGGCGTCGTGCCATCGAAGTCCGCTGACAGCAACGACGCGTTCGACACCTGGAAGCACACTTGAGTTGCCGGACCACCCGCCATCATCGCCACTTTGTCGTAGGCGCAGGCGCGGCCGCCAGTGAACGTCCGGCCGTTCCTGAACATGTTGAACGTGATGTAGTACGCGTCCGGCCACACCGTCAGTTTCGGGTAATCGGGAAAATCGGCGTACGAAACGCAGTAACGGTAGTAGGCGCCGGTGGGGTCGCCGTTGACGGAGACCGCGACGCACTGCATGTAGTTGCGACTGGGCCACCGCGAACTGCGTCAAGATCCAGCGATTGGCCAAT
Source organism: uncultured Acidobacteriota bacterium (assembly GCA_963751445.1). GTDB lineage: Bacteria > Acidobacteriota > Vicinamibacteria > Vicinamibacterales > SCN-69-37 > DASUGC01. Next base: position 90,283 of record CAVVUL010000012.1, read on the forward strand.
CTGGTCGTACTGGACGATGGGGTCGCCGTCATTCCGGTTCTCACAGTCGCCGCCGAAATCCGGACCAGGGCGAGTTGCCCGCCTTCGGGAAGCCCGCGCCGCTTATTGCCGTGGCCTTGTCGAATACGGCGAACTGCACGTTGACCCATTGCACGTAGTCATTGGGGCCGGCCTCGCCAACCGTATCGGGCGGCGCATAATTCGTGACGCCCACTCCCGGAAAATTCAGGCCGAACGCCGCGGGGAAGGGCGCGACCGCGACGGACTGGATCGCCGTGTCCTGCCCGCCCCGTTCATTCAGCGGCGGCCGCATGACCTCGAATTCAGGCCGCGTGCTGACCATCGGCTTGCTGGGGATGTCACGCAAGGGTGGTGACACGTCGTGGTGTTCAGCCGCAGCCCAATCAGGACGGCCGACGGCGAGGCCCTGGCCCTGTCCCTGCGCCTCGGGGCGCGCCATGCTGACCACCATTGCGCCGGCCACGGTTGCTGCGGCCAGCATCACGACAAACAGACGTCGCATGCGATCCTCCTGCTGATCTGGGGCGAGGAGGTAGTGTAACTCCGGCGCGCTTCGATGACAACCGCCGGATTCGTGGGGACGCGGCGCGGAAATTACAGTTTATGTCGCTGCGCTTTTCGCAGCACGCTGGCGAGATCGACCTGGCGTCCCTTGCGCAGATGTGCCCACAAGTCGCCAGTCTTGCGGAACCGCTCGAGCGCCGTGCGAATGGTGAAGTCTCGCGGATCGACGCCGCGGTCGACTTCCTTCCACGTCAGCGGTGTCGAGACCCCGGCCCAGTCGGTCGCGCGGACCGAATAGGCCGCCGCCAGCGTCTTGCCCAGAATGTTCTGCAGGTAGTCGATGTACACGGTTCCGCGCGGCCGCTTCTTGACCATCCGCTCGATCGTCGCGACCTTCGGGTGCTTCGACGACACGATCGTCGCGATCAGGTGGCAGAGCAGTTGGCCGGACTCGTACGTCGTCTTTGGCGGCAGCGGGATGTAGATGTGCAGGCCGCGCGACCCGGACGTCTTCGGGGCGCCAGGCACGCCGAGCCGATCCATCTCCGCCTTCACCCAGCGCGCGACGTCGAGCACGCGATCGAATTCCGCACCCTCACCTGGATCCAGATCGATCGCCACGCAATCGGGGTGCAGCGGGTCGGGCACACGCGAAAACCACGGGTCCTGCGAGATCGACGCCAGTTGCGTCATGTAGAGCAGGGTCGTGAGCGATCCGCCGATGAGCCGATCGCGCGGGCCTTCCTCGTCCGGCGGATCGATGTGCGCCGGAAGCACCTCGCGCCGCACGCCCGGCGGCACGGCCTCCGGATGCCGCTGCTGATAGAACGACGGCTTGCTGACGCCATTGGGAAACCGCTTCATCACCAGCGGCCGATCGGCCAGCACCGGCAGGATCAACGGCGACACCCGCACGTAGTAGCGAAGCAAGTCGCCCTTCGTGATCTTCAGGTCAGGCCAGAACACCTTCGCCAGATTCGTGACCCGCACCGCGTCGCCATTCGGCAACGCCAGATCCCCGTCCTTGCGCGCGTCTTCGAGTTCCTCCAGCCGCGCGACGACGGGAATCGAGGCTGTTCGCGCACGGCGCGGTCCGCGTGCCGCGCGCCTCTGACCTCTTCCCGCCTTCCTTGCCTCTGGCTTTGACCTCTGACCTCTGACCTTGTCCGGTGACCTCTGACCTCTGACCTTGTCAGGCTCTTCTCGCGTGCACCCGTCTGGCGCTCTTGTCTTCACGCGTGCCCAGATATACCGGCTGTCTCAGCAGTCCGTCGCCGGTCCATTCCGTGAACCGGACTTCGGCGACCAGCGTGGGTTTCACCCAATGGGCCTTTTCAGCAGTCTTGACCGGGTCATCGAACGGGCTGCGCGGCGTCTCGATCGGGCGCAGACGCGCGGCCACCCGGTCCAGTTCCTTCTGATCGAATCCCGTGCCGACCGCACCGGCCCACCGCAGCGCGCCGCCATCGTCGTAGTAGCCGATCAGCAGCGATCCGAAGTGCTGGCGCGTCTGGCGCGGTTCGGTCCAGCCGCCGACGACGAACTCCTGCTGCTTGAGGAGTTTCATCTTGCGCCAGGCGGGCGACCGCTTGCCGCTGGCGTATCGCGAGCGGCCGTCTTTGACGATCAGGCCTTCCCAGCCTTCGGCGCGGGCGCGTCGCAACATCTCGCGACCGTCGTCGAGCGCGATTTCGCTGAGGCGCACCCAGGTGCGCTCCTTGGCCCGCGGGCGGATGCGCTCTTGCAGGCGCAGCCGCCGCGCGACCAGCGGCTCGCCGCGCAAGTCCTCCTCGCCATCCTTCAGCAGGTCGAAGACAACGAGCGCGGCGGGGTGATCGCGGACCGCGCGCTCGATGTCCGTCGCCGACGTGAGGTGGATGCGGCCCTGGAGGTGCTGAAAGCCGAGCGGGCGCCCGTGGTCGTCGATCGCGACGATCTCGCCGTCGAGGACGACCGGTCCGTCCAGCCGCGCGGACAGCGATTCGAGGGCCTGGATGATTTCCGGGAAACTGGCGGGTCTTGTCGACGCCGTTCCGGGACACTATGCGGAATTCGAATCCGGGTTTCTTTCTTTTGCTCGACTTACGCGAAAGGAAAAGAATCCCGGATTCGAGTTTCTCGATCGTGACGATGGCCCGCATTCCGTCATATTTGGGCTCGTACACCAGGCCCTTCTGGGCGATCGGTGGCTCGGACAGGGCAGCGAGCATGGGGAGGTAGGGGGGCAAGACACGGACATGTTATTTCAGGCCATAAATTCGAATCCGGGATTCTTTTTTCGACCACATTTGGCTGGAGAAGAAAGAATCCCGGATTCGAATTTAAGTGCAGTTCTGTGAACCGCTTACACTTCCGCGCGGTACGGGCCGATAATGGCTTACTGGAGTCAGCAATGGCGGCACGCCCGACCTGGAAGGGCTATCTCAAGATCAGCCTGGTCAACATCCCCGTCCGTGTCTTCCCAGCCACGGACGCGGCTGCGACCGTCAGCTTCAACCAGCTGCACCGCGAGTGCCGATCCCGCATCCAGCAGAAACGCTGGTGCCCGACCTGCGAGGTCGAGGTCCCGAACACCGACCTCGTGAAGGGGTACGAGTTCGAGAAGGGCCGCTACGTCGTGATGGAAGACGACGACCTCGCCAAGGTCCGCCCCGAGTCCACGCGCGTGATCAATGTCGTGCAGTTCGCCGATGCGTCGCTGATCGATCCCGTCTACGTCGAGAAATCGTACTACCTGGCGCCGGACGGCAAGGTGGCGGCGGAGGCCTTTGCCGTGATGCGCGAAGGCATGGCCGGCAAGGCCGCCATCGGCAAGCTCGCGCTCTACGGCCGCGAGTATCTGGTCGCGATCCAGCCGCGCGAAAACGGCCTCGTGATGTACACGCTGCGACACGCCAGCGAGGTCCGTGCCATGGGTGCGATCGACGAGCTGAAGCTCGTGCCCGCGAAGATGAAGCCGGACGAGATCAAGCTCGCGCGCCAGGTCATCGGCAACTTCGAGATCGGCGGCGACCTGACGCAGTACAAGGACGACTATCAGGCGGAACTGCGCCGCATCATCGACGCGAAGATCGAGGGCAAGGAAGTCGTGGGCGCGGCCGAGGAAGCGCCGCCCAAGGTCGTGAATCTGATGGAGGCGCTGCGACAGAGCCTCGAGCGCGTCTCGTCGTCGCGAAAACACACCGCCAAAATCGAGCGGGAACCGGTCCGAAAGGCGGTCGCGAGGGCCCCCGCGCGGCGCCGGGCCCGCGCGTGACATTGGACCCCCTGCCGGACTAGCATCGTCTCGTGGCGACGCCCCCCCCGACAGCCCAAGCCGGACCCACCAGACCGAACGGGTCCCCGGACATCCCCCAGCTGTTCCTGCCAACTATAAGCAAAAAGGGCACTTACAGTCCGAAGCTCTACGGCGCCGCGACCGTCCAGTTCAGGGACCGGAAGCGCAAGGTCGACCAGCCCAGGTTCGTCGCGTTTCTGATGCCCCTGGCGGCGGGAACCCGCACCGTGGACTGGGAAGGGGCGCAGCCCTGCACCGTGAAACCGGCCGAACTGCTGGCGCAGGCGCCGGTTGAAGCGCCATTCCTGCCGCTGCCGCCGGCCGCGATGCGGCTGACGAGTTTCGGACGGTGGGCGAAGAATTTTGATCGGTGGCTGGCGCGCACGCAGCGCCTGGACGCGACCACCAAGTCGGATCCGCCGGAGCAAGTGTCGCTGCCGCCCACGCGCGGGGGCGTGTCGGTGGAGCTAGTCGCGATCGTGTGGGAGCTCGGCTGAGTTTCCACCGCCGCCGGCGGCGAGCACCGCGCGCATTTCCTTGAAATAGGCTTCAAATTCCGCGTCCGTCGGCATGGCGATGGCCGGCGCGAGCACCGGCATCGCCAGCTTCGCGCGCCGCGGCATCGTGAACTCCGACTGACTCGCCAGCCACTGGCTTCCCAAATACCCATACGCCCCGCCGCCGAGGACGGCGACGACGAGCGCGGCGATGAGCGCCACGCGCAGGAATCGGCCGCTCGACCGCTCGCCGCCGATGGCCAGGGCGGTCGCGTCGACGGCCTCCGTCTCGGCCTCCTGCAGGGACGACGGCGGGGGATGGACGCCCGCCAGCGATTTCGCCGCGCGCTTCACGAGATCCGAGGTGATGGTGGTCGCGCTGATCACGCGGCCTTCCTGCAGCGTGCGGTCGCACAGCACGTTCACGCGGCGCGGCAGGCCCCGCGAGAGATCGGCGATCAGCCGCATGGCTTCCGGCTGAAACGCCACGGTATCGGTGCCGCCGGCGATGGCCAGGCGGTGATAGATGTAGGACTCGACTTCCGCGGCCGACAGCGGCGTGAGCGCCACGCGCCGGGTGATGCGCTCGTTCAGCGCATACATCGGCTCGGTCTTGAGCGTGTTCAGGAGCATCGGCTGGCCGCACAGCACGATCTGCACGAGCCGCCGGCCATCCCGCTCGAGAGCGGTCAGCATCCGCACCTCATCGAGCAGCGTGGGCGACAGGCTCTGGGCCTCGTCGATCACGACGATCGCGCGGGACTGGATCGACGTCAGCGACCGCAAGAAACGCTTCCAGGACCTCGAGCAGGTGCGGCACGTCGGCCCCGGCCAGCGCGCCGCGGCGCAGATCCTCGCGCGACACCAGGCCGAAGTCCCGCAGGATCAGCCGCAGCATCTCCGGCCCGGTCATGTACGGCTGGTGCAGCACCGAGGAAAACGTCCGTTCGCCCGAGGGCGCCGATGATCGCGCGGCAGAGCGTGGTCTTGCCGCTGCCCGTCTCGCCCGTGAGGAGCAACAGGCTCTCGTCGCGGGTGATGCCGTTCATCAGTTCGTCGTAGGCGCGGCGGTGCGGCGCGCTGAGGAACAGGAACTTCGGATCCGTCGAGATCGCGAACGGCTGTTCTTTCAGGCCGTAGAACGTCTCGTAGATCGGGTCCGAGAGGGACTTCAGGGATTCCGGCGGCTGCACAGGAAGATTATACGGGTTGTCTGCGAGAACGGGGCGATTCTGCGAAAAGGAAACCGACCCCCGGGGTCGGTTTCCTGCTACCGGCCGCGCCCGCGTCCCTGCGAGATCAGCGCGCGCGCCTGCGCGAGATTCTGTCGGGCCTCGGCATAGTCCGGCTTGAGCCGCACGGCTTCGGCGAAATGCGATTCGGCTTCCGCAATCCGGCCTGATTCGGCAAGCGCTGCACCCAGTTCGTTCTGCGCTTCGGCGGAGCCGGGTTCGAGGGCCACCGCCGACTGCAACGCGGCGACCGCCTCGTCTCGCCGGCCCAGCGACAGCAGCGATCGGCCGAGATGCAGGGCCGCCACGGCGTGCGTCGGGACCCCGGTCAGCACGCCCGCGGAACTGGTCCACCGCGCGATCGAATTGCCCGAGCTGCTCAAGCGCGATCCCCAGCGCCAGCCGCGCGTCGGTCCGATGCGGCAGTTGATCCACCAGGTCCCCGAGTGCCGCCACGGCTTCGGCCGCGTGGCCGGCCTGCGCCAGCGCGATGCCGGCGTCGGCCTGTCCCTCCGGCGACCGTGCGCCGCCGCTTGCGGCGTCGCCGCTGAGCGCGCCCAGCATCGCGGCGGCCTTCGCGGACTCCTGCTCGCTCTCCTGGATCTGGCCCGTCGCGCGCAGCACGCCGGCGAGCCGCTGGTGCAGCAACGCCACGCGGACCGTCCGCCGGTCGGCCTCCGTGGATTTGTCGATGGCCTGACGGTACTCCGAGGCCGCGGCCGCCGGATCGCCCGTCGCTTCGAGCGCCATCCCCAGATTGAAATGCACGGACGCTTCCGCCGGCGCAATCCGCGCCGCCTCCCGCGCGTGGGCCAGTGCCCCCGTCACGTCCGGCGGTTTCTGATCCAGTAACAGCGCGGCGAGATTCGCATGCGCGAGCCAGGCATCCGGGTTTCTGTCGATGGTCGTGCGATAGAGCTCGTTGACGCCGGCGTACCCGTGACTGTCGCGCCACGTCACGAACGCGAGCGGCACCACGATGGCGAACAGCAGCGGCGCCGACGCGCGGGGCAGCCAGCGCGCCGCACCGATGACGATCCCGGCCGCGGCCAGCGCACACATGCCCGCGCTCGCGAGGTACTGAAAATGATCGGCGACGAACGCGAACCGGAAGGGGTAGACGTTGACGAATCCCAGCGCGGGTCCCAGAGTCACGCCGAAGAACAGCAGGGCCGCCAGCGGCGCGCGCGACCGGTGCCGCAGCCACCACGCCACGCCGATCCCCGCCACTACTGCGGCCGGAAACAGGTACTGCCACCAGATCGCCTGACTCACGTGCCAGCGCGAATACGTGAACGCCAGATTGGCGGGCCACACGAGCGCGGCCAGATAGAAGCAGAACGCGCGGCCCGCGATCAGCGTGCGCTCGACGAACGTGAAATCGAAGGCGGCGCCCTCCGCGCCGATGAACGCGCGCTCCATCCACATCGTCATGGCGCCCGCGGCCACGCCCGTGGCGACGAACGGGATCAGCGGGCGCACGTCGCGCCGCCAATCGATCCGCCCGCGCTGCCACCAGAACACGACCAGCAGCCCGAACGGCAGCGTCGCCGTCACGGACTTGCTGAGCAGGGCCAGGATGAACAATCCCAACGCGGTCACGTACAGGCCGCGCGTGCGGCGCTCGTCGAAGTGCAGATAGGTCAGCGCCGCGCCAAAGTAGAAGACGCCCGACAGCGTGTTCTTGAGTTCGGTGATCCACGCCACCGATTCGACTTGTACCGGATGCAGCGCGAAGATCGCGGCGGCCAGCCACGCCCCGCGCACGCCGATTCGTCGCAGGATGACGGCCAGCAGGCAGGCCGAACTCGCGTGCAGCAGGATGTTGACGAGATGGTAGCCCGTCGTGTCGAGGCCCCACGCCTGGAACTGCAGCCAGAACGCGGAGTGCACCACCGGGTAGTACTGCTGCGTCGCGCCCGGCTCGAACCAGATCCGCCAGAGTCCCGCGACCGACCGCAGCGCCTCTTTCGTGACATGGCCGTCGTCATCCCACACGAACCCGCCGTGCCAGGCCGGGTAATACGCGAGCAGCGTGATGGGGACGATCGCCGCCGCGAATATCCAGAACGCGCGGTCGAAATCGGACGGGACGGTCTCCGCCCGAGACGTCGGCGGAAGACGCGTGCTGCGCGGGCGGCGTGCCACAACGGTAGGTTACGACAGGTGACGACGGGTGACGACGGGTGACGACGGGTGACGACGGGTAACGACGGGTGACGACGGGTGACGACGGGTGACGAGAACGGGTGACGACAGGCTATCCGCGCAGCGCGATGAGGGGATCGACGTGGGCGGCGCGGCGGGAGGGGATCCAGGCGGCCACCAGGCCGACGGCGGCGAGGATCGCGGCCGTGGACACGTAGACGCTTGGATCTTCGGGCGTCACCTGAAACAGAAACGAGCGGACCAGGCCGGATAGCAGGTAGGCGCCCACGAGGCCGATCGCCAGGCCGGCGGCGACGAAGGCCATCGCGCGGCCCAGCACCATCGCCTGCACGCCGCCTCGGCCGGCGCCGAGCGCCATCCGCACGCCAATCTCCTGCGTGCGCTGCTCGACGACATACGCCATGACGCCGTAGATGCCGGCGCCGCTGATCACGATGGCGAGCACGCCGAAGACGGCGAGGAGCAGCATGTTGAACCGGCGCTGCGCGATGAGGCGCGAGAACATCATCTCGAATGTCCGCGTCTCCCCGGGCATGAGATCCGGGGCAATGTCCTTGATCGCGGCCTGCACGGCCGGCGCAATCGCTTCCGGCGGCCCCGCGGTCTTGATCACGAGATCGGCGCCGAACGCGGACTTCGCGGTAAACGGCACGTAGGCTTCGGGCCGGACTTCGCTCTCCGGTCCGCCGAGCCTGACGCCCCCCACGACGCCGACGACCGTGCGGTCGCCATTGACGTTGATGGCCGCGCCGAGGGGATCGCGATTGGGCAGGTAGCGCCTCGCCGCGACGTCGCTGAGAATGACGACGGCCGGGCCCGTCCGATCCGCCTCCGTGAAGGACCGCCCCGCGCGGAGCGGAATGCCGACCACGTCGAAATAGCCCGGCGCGATGATCCGGACGTCGACGGAATCCTCTTCCTTGTGGAATTCCGCGGGCGCGCCGGGAATCGACACCGCCGTCCGGGCCCAGTTGCCCGACAGCGGCAACCCGTTCGCGATCGCCGAGACGTTCGTGACGCCCGGAAGATGGCGCACGCGGTCGATGACCTGCGGCACCAGCGTCTCCGCGCGCGCCATAGCCGCGTCGCGTTGTTTCGCGTCGCTCACGCTCGCGCGGGGATTCACGGGGACGGTCAGCACATTGTGATAGTCGAGCCCGATCGACACGCTGCTGACGCGGATGAAGCTCGAGAGAAACAAGCCGGCGCCGACGAGCAGCACCACCGCCAGCGCAACTTCCGACACGATCAACGCGGATCGGAGCCGCTGCCTGGCGGCGCCGGCCGTCTGCGATCGACCGCCTTCCCGCAGCACACCCGTCAGGCTGGGCCGCGACAGTTGCAGCGCCGGAGCCAGGCCGAACGCCAGACCTGTCGCCACGGCCGCGCCGGCTGCGGCCGCGAGCACGCGCAGGTCGATGCCGATGTCGCGCGCACGCGGCAATGAGGCCGGCAGCACCGCCTTCAGCGCCTCCACGCCCCACCAGGCGACGACAACGCCGAGTGCGGTGCCGAGGCCGGAGAGCACGAGGCTCTCGACGAGGAAGCCGCGCACGAGCTGCCAACGTGACGCGCCCAGCGCCGCGCGGATGCCCACGTCGCGGCTGCGTGCGGTCGCCCGCGCCAGCATCAGGTTCGCCACGTTCACGCAGGCAATCAGCAGCACGAATCCCACCGCGCCGATGAGCATCAGCATCCACCCGCGCGCGTCGCCCACCAGGAAATCGCGCAGCGTGCGCACCTGGATCACGAAGTCCGGCGCCCACTTCGGAAAACGCTGCTTGACGTCGTTCTGGATCGCCGTCATGCGCGACTGCGCCTGGTCGATCGACACACCGGCCTTGAGGCGGCCAACTACCTGCAGGAGGTAGCTCCGGGTGCCCGCGCGTTGTCGCTGATCGGCGCGCACGACGTACGGCACCCACATCTCCGCGGGCTTCGCCGCACCAAGCGGATACTCGAATCCCTGCGGCATCACGCCCACGATCTCCCACACGCCGGCCTCGAACGTCATCGTCTTGCCGACGACGTCGGCGGCGCCGCCGAACCGCCGCTTCCAAAGACCGTCGCTGATGAGGGCGACGCGATGATTGCCGTCGACTTCGTTCGCCGCGGTGAAGACGCGCCCGCGCTGGGGCGTCACGCGCAGCAGGCTGAACAGGTTGGCGGTGGTGGGCGTCACGCGGAGGTCTTCCGGCGGGGCGCCGGCGTCGCGCAGCGTGAAGCCGCCGGTGCGCCCGCTGACGGCGGCCAGGCCTTCGAAGACGTTCTGGCCGGCGACCCAGTCGAGGTAATCCTGCGGGGTCGTGTTGCCGCCTCCGAACCGCTCTGGGCGCGTATCCACGAATGCGACGGCCATCAATCGGTTCGGGTCCGCAAACGGCACGTTGCGGAGCGCGACCGCATCGACGACCGAGAAGATCGCGGTCGTTGCGCCGATGCCGAGGGTGAGGACGATGAGCGCGACGGCGGTAAAGCCCGGCGCGCTGCGCAGGGCGCGGAAAGCGTCAGCCAGGTCTCGGCGCATGGCTGGGTGAATGCTAACAGGTGCTGGGTTCGAGAAGTCGTGCTTCTTGCGTTCTCCAGGTGCGGCGATCACTTGCGTGCGCGAGGCGGAGGGCGGGGCTAGAATGACGATCGTGTCTGCCCAATCCGGACTCATGACCGCCGAGGAACTGCTGCGGTTGCCGCGAGGCACGTGGCGGTACGAGCTTCTGCAGGGGGAGTTGCGGCAGATGACGCCGGCCGGGCATACACATGGCAAGGTGGCGGCGCGCGTGGCGGCCCGCTTGGGTCCGTTTGTCGAGGCGCACGGCTTGGGGGAGGTCTACGCCGCGGAAACCGGCTTCATCCTCCGCCGAGCGCCGGACACCGTGCGGGCGCCGGACGCGGCGTTCGTCAGGGCCGCGCGGCTGGCTGCGATGAATCTCTCGCCCGAAGGGTATTTCCCGGGCGCGCCGGACTTCGCGGTCGAAGTCATTTCACCGTCCGACACCGACCGTGAAGTGACCGCGAAGAACGCCGACTGGCTCGATTCCGGGTGCCTGGCTGTACTGGTGATCGACCCGGCTGTGCGGACAGCCAGGCTGCTCCGGCCCGGTTGCGCGCCTCAGGTGTTCGGTCCGGCGGGCGTCGTCACGGTGGACGATTTGCTCCCCGGTTGGTCGCTGCCGCTCGAAGATCTGTTTCGCTGACGCAGCTCGTCGACGCGGCCAACCCGCACCGTGCCATAACCTAAGGCCTTAGGTATCATGTATGCCGACGCTCATTCGGGAGGACGGGTATGAGGTCCCGCGAACTGACCGCCGCTGACCGTGAGCGCTTCAAGGGGGCCCGAGCGCGCGGTGAGGCGCGCACCAGGGATGCATCCGCGGTCGTCGATGCCACTTATGACTCTGTGGCGGACGCGATTCGTCTCCTCTTTCGCGGCGGCGGCGCCATGACCATTCCGCGCGGCATCATCCCTGGCCTTGAGCGCCAGCCGGCGTCAGCGCTGGCAGCAGTCGCGGTATCGCCCGCGGGCGATGCACTGCTCTGGCCAGGCATCGACGCCGATGTCTATGTGCCGGGGCTGGTCGAACGGGCGTTTGGTCATCGGCTGTTCGCCGCGGCTGCAGGACGCCGGGGCGGACGACGCAAAACCAAGGCGAAAGCGGCCGCGGCCAGGCGCAACGGCGCCAAGGGTGGTCGCCCACGCAAGAGGGCAGTGGCCTAAATAGACCAATAGATCAGTAGATCAATCGATCAATTTGGGTGTTCTTGTCAGAGTTGGGGTGGATGACGGGGATCGAACCCGCAACCACCGGAGCCACAGTCCGGTGCTCTACCATTGAGCTACACCCACCACACGACGAGACCCACAAATGTAGCATACGGGCGCTATTGGCGCGCAGAACCCGACGAACCCGAGAACCCGACGAACCCGACGAACCCGAGAACCCGAGCACTTGTGGTATCACCGTCCTGAGGTGCTCCCATGCTGTCCGCCGTGCTGTTGACCCTGGCGCTCGCGCTGCAGACGCCGCCGCCGCAGACCACGCCCATCCCCACGCCGAAGCCGGCCGTGCAGACGCCTGCGCCGCAAACCGCCGCGACGGCGAGGCCGGGCTCGCTCGCGCTCACCGTGACAAGCGAGAAGGGCGACCTCCTCGCGGACGCCATCGTCGGCGTCCATGGCGCGGTCAATCGCGGCGGCACCACCGGCGTGGATGGCGTCGTGACCCTGCAGAACCTGCCGGCGGGCACGTATCGCTGCCGCATCACGCGCGACGGGTTCGTGATGCTCGACAAGGAAGTCACGATCCGCGCCGGCGCGCGCACGGCGTCTGAAGGGGTGTTGTGGGCCGCGCCGAAACCGTCGCCCTCGCCGACTCCGACGCCTTCGCCGCAGGCAACCCCGGCAGCGGCAGCCGCCGGTGCGGCCGGCGCGCCACGCGTGCAGTCGATTGCGGAGCTGGGTGACCAGATGTTGCGAGAGTCGCAACCCACCATCGAGCGGCAGATCGGATGTTCGGGCGTGACGTCCACGAAGCTGATCGCCACGCGCGAAAACATCGCGCTCCATCGCAATCCGGACGTCGATGAGGTGTTGTATTTCCTGGCCGGCGACGCCACGCTGACGCTGGCCGAGAAGGATCAGGTGGTCAGCGCCGGCTGGTTCAGCCTCGTGCCGCGCGGGACGCCTTACTCGGTGACCCGCCGCGGCCGGAATCCGGTGGTGTTGCTGTCGGTGCAGTCGGGAAAGGTTTGTGGGGGGACATAGTCCATCGTCCATAGTCCAGCGTCCAGAGTTCCCCGAACTCTGGACGCTGGACCCTGGACTATTTCCCCGAACTCTGGACTCGGGACGCTGGACGATGGACTATTTCCGTCCAATCCTCATCGTCTCGCGCTGAGCCGGCGTGAGCAGGTCTGCGATGCCGGCCTGTGTCTTGAGGTGCAGGTCGCGCAGCTGCTTCTCGAGCGTCGTCACCTTCGTCGCGAGTGCGGTGACTTTCGCGGCGTCACGCTTGTCGGCGAACAGCTCGCGATGCAGCGTCTTCCGCGCCAGGTCCAGTTCATCGTTGACGCCCGCGGCCTGATCGCGCGTCGCGCGCTCCAGCGTGTCGATGGTCCGGCGCTGGTCCTCCGTCAAATCGAGCCTCGCGAACATCGCGCCGCGTCCGGCGCCTGGCCCGACGCCGCCGGGACCGCCCTGGCCGCGACCCGCCGGCCCCATGCCTCGGCCCCGTCCGCCGCCCATCCCTTGACCGCGGCCGAATCCCGGCGCCATGCCCTGACCGCGGCCGAACCCGGGCCCGAAGCCCTGACCCCGGCCCACGCCCGCGCCCGGCCCAGGCCCCAGGCCCATGCCGCGGCCCATGCCCTGGCCCGGTCCGACTTGCGCTGGCGCGCCTGCCCCCTGCTGTTGTCCCTGCCCAGCCGGCGGCGCCTGCGGTGGCGGCACCTGCTGCACGGCCTGCCCGCGCGGCCCGGCCTGCCCCTGTCCGTCATCCGCTCGCTGCGCCACGGCCACCCCAGCCATCAACGCCACTCCGATTACTGCTGCTCCGATTCCGATCAGTCGTTTCGTCATGTGCATACCCTCGGAGACGTAGACTCAGGCCGCGGCTGGATTATTCCCGCGGGGAACGACGAGAACGACGGGAACGAACGGGAACGACGGGAACGAACGGGAACGACGGGAACTGGTGAACGAAGGTCTTCAGTTCCCGTTCGTTCTTCAGTTCCCGATCGTTCTCCAGTTCCCGTCGTTCCCGTCGTTGTCGCTATCGTCCCCTGCCTCGGCCCTGTCCCATGCCCCTCGGTCCTCGCCCGCCTTCGAGCAGCCGGGTGCTCAACTCCTGGAAGCGCCTGGCTTGATCGGCGGTCAGCGTCTTCGCGATTTCCGCGTGCAGCTGTTCCTGCGCGGACACGAATTCCGTTCGCGCCGTGTTCTGCAGTTCCTGCACGCGCGGCCGCCATTCATCGAGGATCTTGCGAATCGCGATCTTCTGATCGGCCGTCAGTGCCAGTTCGTCGTCGAGATCCGCGAGCACGCGATCGGGGCCTTGCGTCAGCGGGGTGCCGCCGTTGCGGCCGAGGCCCAGGCCCGCGCCGCCGCCGGGCCCCATCCCGCGGCCGGGGCCCAGGCCCAGTGGATTGCCGCCGCCTCTCGGCAACAGCCACGCGCGATCGATGACCACGCCCGCGAGGCCGCCGATCAGAAAGACGAGTGCGGCGAACGTCGCGAACCAGATGCGAGGGGAGGGCGTCATGATCAGCGCTCCTTATAAGAATCGGCCAGCTTGTCGTTCGCGCTGGCCCGAAGCATCAGCGACAGCACGGCGGTGTCCGAGACCGACGCGTCCCACAGCGCGGCGGCCACGGGCAGATCCGCGTCGATCGCGGTGTCGGTTGCCGTCGCGGCTGGCGTGATCGCCGTGCCGGCCGTGCCCACGACCATCCATGTGACGAGCGAGAGCGCCGCAGCCACCGGCACGAGGCGCCACGTCCACACGCGGAAATCGAGGCGATCGAGCCACGAACGGTCGGCCTCGATCGCGGCGGCCACGCGTACGGCGAAGTCCGGCTGCGCGCGGAGTGGCGGCCGGGCGGCGAGCGCGTCGCGCACGGCGCGCTGGTCGGCCAGCGCGGCCCGGCACGCGTCGCACCCGCGCAGATGCGCGTCGAGCGCGATCTGATCGCCGGTGTCGAGCGGGCCATCGGCCGCCCGGACCAGTAACGATTCGAATTTCTGGCACGCATCGGTGATCATGACGATCCTCCCCGGGTCTTCCCGGTTCCATCCGGCTCCGTGATGAGCGCGCGCAATCGGGCCCGGCCGCGGAAGATCCGCGACTCCACCGTGCCCAACGGCACCCCCAACGCGCGCGCGATCTCTACGTAGTCCAGCCCTTCCACGTCCCGCAGGACGACGGCCGCGCGCATGTCCTCCGGCAGGGCCTGCAGCGCGCGATCCAGACGGTCGCGGTGGATGACGGCCGCCTCGACGTCTTCGCCCGTGCTCGGTTGCCCGAACGCCTCGGGCGTGGCCGCCGGATCGCCGGCCGCCTGTTCCGGCCGGTCGCGCCGCCGCGCCAGGTGCGTCCGCGCGGTGTTCGTCGCGATCTGGTACAGCCAGGTCTTGAACGAACTGCCGCCCCGGAACCCGCCGAGCCCGCGATACGCGCGCAGAAACGCGTCCTGCGCCACGTCCTCCGCGTCGGCCGCGTCCGACACGAGGGTGCGCGTGAAATTGACGATCCGGTGCTGGTATGCGCGAACCAGATCACCGAACGCCTCGGCATCCCCCCGGCGGGCCCGTTGGACCAGCGCCTGGTCCGGGTCCACCGGCTGGCCCGGCCCGGGCACCTCATGCGGCGGCACGATGGACGCCTCCTGGTGATGAGACTCGCACTGCCCCCACTTTATTCCCTCCAGTCACCCGAACCCCGGAACCCGTCGTACCCGTCGTACCTGTCGTACCTGTCGTACCTGTCGTTACCTGTCGTCACCCGTCGTTACCCGTCGTACCCGTCGTTACCTGTGTAACAATCCCCCCGTTCGCCTAACCCAGGAGGTCCCCAGTGGCCGACGACACCAGCCAGGCGCCGAAAGACATCATCGGGTTTCTCGACTACTACCTCGTGAAGAAGGCGCCCTTTCAGATTCCAGACGCCGCGCGCGAATGGATCGTCAAGTACGGCCCGTGGATCACCGTCGTCCTCCTCGCCATCTCGCTGCCGCTCATCCTCGCCCTGCTCGGGCTGGGGACGTTCCTGATGCCGTTCGCCGGCGTCGGCTACGCGACCGGCTTCGGCATGGCGGCGCTGTTTTTCCTGGTCTGCGTCGGGCTGGAGGTGCTCGCGCTGCCGGGGCTGTTCGCGCGCAAGATGTCCGGCTGGAACCTGATGTTCTACGCGCAGATTGCGTCCGCCGTGGGGTCGCTGGTGAGCGGGTCCATCGTGAGCGCACTCCTGGGCGCGCTGATTTCGTTCTACATCCTGTTTCAGGTGCGGTCGCTGTACAGATAGGGGACGGCTGAGACCCGTCCCCAAGATACGCTGCTGGCGTGGCGCTGACCGCGACGCTCTATAACTTCGACATCGATCTGGCCGACGCCGATCGCGGGCGGTACGAGACGCTCGCCCTGCGCGTGGCGCGGCATCCCTCCGAGAGCGAGGAGTACCTCGTCGCGCGCGTGCTCGCGTATTGCCTGGAGTATGCCGAGGGCATCGCGTTCTCCAGCGGCCTGTCAGATCCGGACGAGCCGACGCTC
Source organism: uncultured Acidobacteriota bacterium (assembly GCA_963751445.1). Taxonomy (GTDB): domain Bacteria; phylum Acidobacteriota; class Vicinamibacteria; order Vicinamibacterales; family SCN-69-37; genus DASUGC01. Next base: position 106,243 of record CAVVUL010000012.1, read on the forward strand.
GCCGTGCGCGACCTGACGGGCGCCGTGCGCGTCTGGATCGAGATCGGCACGCCGGACGCGGCGCGGCTGCACAAGGCCAGCAAAGCCGCCGCGCGCGTCGTCGTCTATACGCACAAGGACCCGGCGCAACTGCTGCGGCAGCTCGAAGGCGAGCGGATTCACCGTGCGGAGGCGATCGAGATCTACAGTTTCGATCGGGCGCTCATTGCGACGCTGGTGTCGCGGCTCGAGCGACGGATGGCGATGGGCGTGTCGATTGCCGACGGGCACCTCATGGTGGCGATGGATGCCGCGGTGGTGGAGGGCGACATCACGAGACACCACCTGGGGGCGGAACGGCGCGTCTGAAGGCCAGGTCCGCGTCATCGCGGACGGCAGGCGAGCGCGACCGTCAGCGGAAATAGAACTGCGCGACCAGGCCGAGCGCGTTGACGTAGCTCCTGGACGCGTCAGGCGAGTCGACCTGGCGTGAGTAGTAGCCCTCCGCCATGATGTGCTTCGTGATCTTCCACTCCATCCCGGCGTTGAAGCGATAGCGATTGATCGTGTCGGTCTTGAAGCCGTAAAAGAGTTCGAAGTGGGCGTAGGGTGTCAGGTCGAGCCAGCCGCGCGTGAACGTGCGTTCGAGCTTGAGGCGATTGCGATAGCGCGGCCGATAGTCGCCATTCACCACCCGGAAGTCGACCCGGTTGCGATCGGACAGGAGCACCTGTCCGGGCAACATCAGGCGCGCATGCGCTTCGATCGACGGCATCTGGGTCACGGACCCGTCGGTGGCCGCCCGGTCGGTCGAATAGCCGGCCCGAAGCATGAACGTCCGGCTGCGGCCGACGTCGAGATGCTCGCGGACCTTCGATCCGATCAGGCGGAACGAGTAGAAGTCGAAGTACCCGCCGAGCTGGCCGTCCGAGTAGCTGTTGACGTTGTCCACGCGCGTCGCGCCGTAGAGCAGGTACAGGCGCGTCTTCGGGTTCAGTTTGATGAAGGCGTCAATCTCCGGCCACAGCTGGTTCTCGGTGTCCTGCGCCGCGGCGGGCGCGGCGGCGAACAGGGCGATCAGGACCGCGAGGATGGTGAATTCCGCATGATTGGGCGGCGCTAGTTTACGTCAGCCGCGGTCGCGCAGGCGGACCTCTGCGCCGCGTTGGTTCCCCGCAACGTCGCCATGACGGTCCTCGCTTCTGGTGTCACGTGCATTCCACGCGCCGCCCCTTTCCCTGACTTCGTAAGGAGCAGCGGCAGGCCCAGCACGGTTTCGGCCCGACGAAGGTAACCCCAAGCGTGCCGGTACGACCAACCGACACGGCGGGCGCCTCGCGCCAGTGACCCTTCCGCTTCTACGGCGGCGAGCAGTTCGCCGCCGCCCTCGCCGATCGCGAAACGACCACCCACCTCAAGCCATCGCTTGGATCGAACCGTCACACCCGGTATGCACGAACGAACATGTTGATCGAATGCGACGGGTTGCGGACGATTGACGCGATTCATGGCGCCAGTCTATCTCCGCCAGAGGACCGGCTGACACGATGATGGCGGACACCTGGCTTCCTGGCCTCGCATTCTTCATCGCCGCAGTCCTGTACTCGTCGGTCGGTCACGCGGGCGCTTCGGGTTATCTCGCCGCGATGGCGTTGCTGGGCCTGCCGACTCCGATGATGCGACCAACAGCCCTGGTCCTGAATCTGCTCGTGGCGTCGATTGCCACCGTGCGGTTCGCTCGGGCCGGGTTCTTTTCGTGGTCGCTGTTTTGGCCCTTCGCGCTCGGCTCCGTGCCGCTGGCCTTCGTCGGCGGCGCCGTGACACTGCCGGGCCACTGGTATCGGACGCTCATCGGTCTCGTCATGTGGGCCGCAGCCGTGCGGCTGTGGCTCGATCTGGAGCTCAGTGCGAAGCACGCCCCGCCGCGACTCGCCGCCGTGCTCTGCGGCGCGAGTATCGGGCTGCTGGCTGGGCTGACCGGCACAGGCGGCGGTATCTTCCTGAGTCCGCTGCTGCTCTTGATGGGATGGGCCGAGACGCGCGAGACAGGCGGCGTGTCTGCGGCTTTCATTCTCGTCAATTCCGCAGCGGGATTGGCGGGCAGCCCGGGCAGCATCGCCCATCTGCCAGATCAATTGCCAATCTGGGCCACGGCAGCCGTCATCGGCGGCGCCATCGGCTCGGAGCTCGGCAGCCGGCGGCTGGCCAGGCCCACATTTCGTCGGCTTCTCGGCGTCGTGCTGGTCATTGCCGGGGCAAAGCTGATCTTCGCTTAGCCCGCGACTCGACAGACACGTCAGTCGAGATCGCGCAACCCGTCGTCGAGTTGTTGTTCGAATCGACCGGAGTCGGTCCCCGCTGCCTGCGTCTTACGCGGTGTAGATCAAATACACCCCGCCCGCCAACACGAGCAGCCCGGATGCGTGCCTGAGGTGCGCCGCGCCTCGCGAAGCACTCGTCCACCGAAGGTAGCGGCCCACCCAGCTCGTCGATGCGCCTGCAAGGACGATGATCGAACAATGGCCGATGCCGTACGCCGTGATGAGCAGCACGCCGTACGCGGCGTGCGTGCCGGCCACGGCAAAGGTCACGCCCAGCATCGGGGCCATGTACGAGAAGGTGCATGGTCCCAACGCGATGCCGAAGATCAGTCCGAGCGCCAACGCCGCGAGAAGACCGCGCCCGCGAAAACGCGTCGAATCCGGTACGCTCCACCCGAGGGGCAGTACATCGAGCAGCGACAGCCCGACCACGAAGAACACCGCCGCCACGACGTAGTTGGCCCAGGGGCCCGACGTCGCCCATCAGACGGCCGGCGGCGGCGGTCACGATGCCGATCGCGCCGATGGTCGTGAAGAGGCCGAGGGAGAACGCGCCGGCGATCGCCGCGCCGCGCGCGGGTGTCGCCTGGCCCTGCCCATTCACGAACCCGACGACCAGCGGGATCGACGCCAGGTGACACGGACTGAGCAGCAGGCTGGCCAGTCCCCACGCGAACGCGGCCGCGAGGGCAATGGCGGGCTGGCCTTCGACGGCGTGGGAGAGGGCGGTGAAGAGCGTGTCCACGAGATGCCTCAACTTCCCGGCGTGGACTGCGCGGGGCGCGCTGAACTCAACGCCGAACCGCCGCCAGGTGTCGAGGATGTCCTGTTTCGAAATGAAGCCCTGGTGGCGGGTCAGTTCCCTCCCGCTCCCGTCAAAGAAGATCTGCGTCGGGATCGCGTAGACGTTGTATGGATCGCCGGCCCTCGGGTTCTTCCACACGTCGATGAAGTCCACCTGCAGGCGTCCCGCGTACTCGGCCCGCAACTCCGCCAGGATCGGGGCCATCGACTTGCAGGGAATGCACCGGTCCGCGCCGAAATCCACGAGACGCGGAACGCCGGCCGTCTGGACCGTGCCGCCGTGACTGCCCGTCGGCGCCGGCGCCGGTGCGGACGCCGGCCGGGTCGCTTCGCGGCCCGGCTTGCTGGCAAAGGCCACGATGACGGCTGCCGCGAGCAGAAGCGGCACGACGATTCTTCGGAGACCCGCCGCAGGTTCACTGCGCGTCGACATGGTTGACACTCCCTGTCGCGACGTCATTTCGTCGTCTATCCCTATTGCCCACCCGTCCTCCGGCTTCGCTCCCGGAGGTCTTCGATCATTCTCCGCATCTTGCCGACTGCGGCTTTCTCCTCTTCGCTTTCCGGCGCACGATACGGTCCGGCAATCTTCCAGGTTATCGTGCCGACGATCGGTTCAGCGTCAAATGCACCCGGGTCGTGCAACTGATACTCCCTGAAGGTGACGGGGCTCTCCTGATAGCAGCACCAGACTGCGCGCCTGACGACGTCGGGATCCCCTTCATTGAGCAGATCGATGTGCGTAACCTGCTGTCGGAACCTCGCAATCCACTCCATCGGAATATTGGCCAGGTAGGGAGCCGGCGAGTTGGTGCCGATGATGCGCCTGCTCTCGTCGACGCCGTTCTTCATCAGGCTGCCAATCGATTCGCCGGTCAGGTGGCCTGGTGATTCCGGCCCGCAGACGATGAGGTATCGGATATTTGGGTTGGCGATGATATTGCAAATCACTTTTTCCAACCCGACATTCTCTGTTTGCAGGGTGCCCGAAAGGGCGGCGCCGGATTCGATCCCGGCACGGACCAGGGCTTCGATCTCGGGTGGCGTTTCTTCCCGATGCCATTTCAGAATCACGGCGACGGCGACGGGAGAGTTGTCGTTGCCGCGCAAGAAGCAACCTTCCTCGGGCGGGTAGCCATTCGGTACGGGCACTTTGTGCATAATCGCGTCGCGCCTCACGCTTCGCTCACGCCGCACCTTGCGGCTGCAACCATCCCTCGACCTTCTGACGACTCGGCACGCCGCCGGCGTGCACGACCTGGCCTTCGATCACGACACCGGGCGTGGAGATCACGCCATATCGAATGATGTCCTGGAGGTCTTCGACCTTCTCCACGTGAATCGCCACGCCCTTCTCCTGCGCCACCGTTTCCAGCAGCTTGATCGTGTTTCGGCAATTGGAGCAGCCCGTGCCGAGCACCTTGATGTCTTTCATGACGTGTCCCTCGTTTGCGGTCGTGCTGACCATTGGAGAGCCTGGACTAGGCGGGCGTGGCGTTGGCTGCCATGACGTCGGCGTGCCACGGTTCCACGATCGTCCGCGTGGCGTGACTCGCGAGCTCGCGCAGATGGACGGCCTCATGGCTTCGCCGTGCGCGCAATACGGGATCGGTGACCGCGAGCGGGGTCAGACTCTGGTTGACGACCCACGCGAACGGCGCGATGTCGGCGCGGGCCAGGTCGCGCTCGAGTTGCATGGCTTCGTGAATCGGGGTGGCCTCCGGGAGGGTGACCAGGAGCACCATGGTGAACTGCGGGTCCCGCAGGCGTGGCAGCAACCGCCGCACGGCCTCGGAGCTCCCGCTGGGTTTGCGCAGCACTTCCCGGTGGTAGGCCTCGGCGGCATCCAGCAGCAGCAAGGTGTGGCCGGTCGGCGCCGTGTCGATGACCACGAACTGATCTTCGCCCCCGGCCACGGCGTCCGCGAAGGCGCGAAAGACCGCAATCTCTTCGGTGCAGGGCGATCGCAGGTCCTCCTCGAGCAGCGCGCGGCCCTGCGCGTCGAGCCCCTGCCCAGCCGTCGCGAGCACCTCCTCGGTGTAGCGTCGCGTTTCAACGACCGGGTCGATACGGGTCACCCGCAGCGTCGCGGGCCGTTCTCGCGCGGCCGCGTCGACGTGCGCCGCCGGATCCGTGGTGGTGAGCAACACGTGATGGCCGGCGCGGGCGAGTTCGGTGGCGATGCGAACGGCGAGCGTCGTCTTGCCGACGCCGCCCTTGCCCATCGTCATCACCACACCCCTGCCGCGCGCCGCAATGCTGCTCAACCAGGGCGTCGAGGCTCTCGCCGCGATCGGTGGGCGCGGCAGCGACGTCGACGCCCGCGACGGGGCCGGAACCATCGCTGCCCATCTGTCGCAGGGCATCGATACCGACCAGGCCGAACGGCAACAGCGGCACCTCGGTGCGGGGCAGCGCGCGGAGGCCGGCGGGCAGGTCGTCGAGCGCTGCGCGTCCGCGGGCGTCGAGGGCGACCGCGATCGCGTCGTTCGTATCCTGCACGTGGAAGACACCGTTGAGAACCAGCTGGACGCGCCGAAGGCCAAGCTGGTGAAGCTCACGGCGCGTGCGCTCGGCCTCGGCGAGCGAGGGGCCGTCCGGACGCGCCACCAGCACGAGGGTGGTCTGGGTCTCATCGCTCAACGCGGCGCGCGAGGCGGCGTAGAGCGCCTGCTGGGCCTTCAGGCCCGAGAGCGGGCCGAGACATGACGTTCCGCCCACGTTGGTCTCGATGAAGGTGGACCACGCGGCGGGTAATTCGAGCAGGCGCAGCGTGTGACCCGTCGGCGCCGTGTCGAACACGACGTGGTCGAACATGCGGGTGGCGTCCGCGTCGCCGAGCAGCTTCGAAAACTCATCGAACGCCGCGATCTCGACCGTGCACGCGCCCGACAATTGCTCTTCGATGCTGGCCACGGCGGCTGCCGGCAGTACTCCGCGGTAGGGACCGACGACGCGTTCGCGGTAGGCCTGTGCTGCCAGTTCCGGATCGATGTTCAGCGCGGAGAGGCCGGTGACGCCCGGCACGGCCCGCGGGGATCCGGCGAGCGCGACGCCCAAGACCTCGTCGAGATTCGAAGCAGGATCGGTGCTCACGAGCAGCACGCGCTTGCCGGCGTCCGCCAGGCCAATCGCGGTCGCGCAGGCGGCGGATGTCTTGCCGACACCGCCCTTGCCGGTGAAGAACAGGACGCGCGTCGGACGGTCGATGAGCACGGGCATGGTTGTCGTCCTAGCAGCAGCCGCCTTTTGGCCCCGCTCCGGTGTCGCCGGACGGACCGGTCGCCGGCGTGCAACAGCCGCTCGACGTCGTCTTGACCGTCTTCAGCATGATGGGCCGGGCCAACGGCTTCTGAGGGGGTTCGCGACTGAGGTACTTGTCCGCAAGGTCCAGCATGGCCTTGGCGGGCGCGTCCTTGACGGCCTGCGCGGTCGTCACCGCGAGCCGCATGTCTTCGCGCGACACGCCGAGCTTGCGGGCTTTGTCGTAGTGAAACTTGAAGCACGGCTCGCAATTCGAGGCGATCGCGGCGCCGATGGCGACCAATTCCGCCACGGCGTCGGTGAACACGCTCGGTGCGGGTGCGCCCACGCCGGCCCACGCCGCCAGCTCGGCGCGTGACGGATAGACGCCCCGGCTCTTGATTTCGCCGTTCACCTTCACGACGGGCAGGGCGGCCTCTCCGAGTGCGTCGAGAGCGGCGCGCACGGCCTGATCCTCGGCGAATGCCCCGGGTTGCTGGGCGAGATTGAACCGCTCGACGGCGACGCCTTGGCCCGTCAACCAATCGAGATCGGCGGCGAACCGCGCGAGTTGCGGGTCAACCGTCGGACCGCAGACACCCGTGGAGCAGCACATGGCGGGGTCAAACACGCGAACGGCAGTCATGGGACGTCCTCTTTCTTCAGATCGATTTGAGCAGGGTCTTCAGGCGACGCCACGCGGGCATCTCGATGCAGTACCACGTGCGCGGTCCATCCTCGCGGGACCGGACCAGGCCGGCGGCCTTGAGGATGCGCAGGTGCTCGGAGACCGTGGACTGGGCGAGGGGCAACTCGTCAACGATGAGGCTGCATGTCTTGGCTTCGCGCTCCGCGAGCATGCGCAGAATCCTCACGCGGATGGGGTGACCGATGGCCTTGGCGAATGCCGCGAGTTCGGCGTCGGCGGCCGCGTCGGCCACCGCGTTGGCCACCACCTCGGGGCTCGGCGTGGAGGGCAGGCAGCACGCGTCGGCCTTTGAGTGGTTCTGCGATTGGAGCGTTGTTGAGGGCCTGATCGACGGGGGCTTTGTGGGCATATACTTCGCCAATCGTCGATTGACGATATCACCCCGTTCGGGCCTGGTCAACACGCACCGGCGTTTGCTCGTGAATGCGGGCTCGATCGGCAGCCGGCGTGGAACCTCGGGCGGAGGCTGGCGGTTGCCCGTTCACTCGGCCGTCGGTTTGACGCGGCGACGCCGAGACGCCTTGCGAGACGCGGGGGCGGCTTCTCGGAGGAACTCGTCGCAGGCGTCGGCCATTCCCTCTCCCACGCTCCAATGCCTGATCAGGTCGAAGTCCACGGGCTGCTTCTGGGCGATCTCAACCGCGAGCCGAAGGGCCTGCCGGTCATTCCAGTGGTAGAAGGCGGCCAGACGGTCCCTGCACGAGTCCGTCGCCGAGAGCCCGAATGCCGCTGTCTGACCCGGAAGCTCGACGGGATGGATGGCGAGGTCGTCGCCTATCGAGAGGGGGCCCGGAGGGAACTCGATGAAGAAGGGCACTTCGGGATGGACGTAGCGGTCGCCACGCCGCTCGAACCCCAGCTCGCTCAGCGCCTCGTCAAGGGCGCGTTGCCGGACGTTGCTCTGCAGGACGAAATCCGCGTCCTTCGAGACGTACGTTCCGGTGTAGATAGCCACGCACGCGCCGCCGGTGAGCACGGCTCGTATCCCGCGCTGGGTCAGGTGGGCTCCAACGGCAAGCGCGACGTCCTGCAGCGTGGAATCGCCGGTCAGGGTCACAGCGGCTTGCCCGCCCGTCGGGGACGACGCCTCAGCGCGGCCGTGCGCTCCCGCAGGTCTCGGTCGGCCTCGGCCAATCGTGAGAGGAACCCCTCCAGCTGCTCTCGGGCGAAATACCTCGGATTGAGCGTGTAGCTTCGGGTGCGGCCCACCAGCCGGCCGGCGATCAGCCCGTCGCGTTCGAGCCCCGCAAGCGCCTTCTGCACGACAGAGGGGGACGAGCCCAGCAGGCGTGCGAGTTCTCGCGAGAAGCTGGATCCCAGCAGACGCAGCACCACAAGGACTCGTGTCCTGGTCGCACTGCCGAACGGACTTCCCATCGTCTTGATCGCCATTAGAGATCATATGACCTCTATTGGAGGTCATTGTCAAGGCTCGGATCGAGGCCGGATCGAGGACCGGACGGTCATTGCCGCCATCGGCGCGCCGTGGCAAATGGCTTCGAGCGCGTCCAGCAACACGGTCCGCGCCAGGACGTAGAGCGGATCAGCCACGCCAGACACGGTCGTTCTTTCTCATCCAACGGCATAACCAGTCTTAAGCGTTTTGAGGCGATCCATGACCGACTGCAAGCCGCGCGGCGCGAGATACCACGAGATGCGCCCTTTCTTGAGCGACGAATACTCTTCGGACCAGCGACGAAGCAGGGCAGGCCAGTCCACCTCCGTGATCGGAACGCGACCCGTTCGGACGACGAGCGCGTCTCGTACGAGGATTTGCACGACACGGGACGCATACCCGGCATCGATGTCGGCGCGTTTCGCCAGCTCACGCAGGCCCACGGGAGGAGGGAAGTCGCAGAGCGTGCGGACCATCCAGCAGGGAGCGTCGCGGAGTGGCAGTACCGGGCCAGTCCCGTAAGATCAACAAACTAAAGCACGCGCCCGTAGCTCAGGGGATAGAGCATCGGCCTTCTAAGCCGAGGGTCGCAGGTTCGAGACCTGCCGGGCGCGCCAAAACACCGCTTCTTGCGGACGAAACTGCGAACTCCACCAACCGAATGTCGTCCGGGTAGCGAGTCGGCTGAAAGCCGAGGGTCGATGTCCGAGCGCGCGTTTGCTGAGGAACCTAGTCCGCACGACGGGTAAGCGGGGACGTTCTCTAGACCAATCTCGACCGTTCGCGTGGCATCCCGCCAGCAAACTAAGCTCAATTATTGTATATACTGTAATGAGTGTTCGAGTGGGACGCGAACAAGGCTGCGGCGAACCTGACGAAGCACGATGTGTCGTTCGACGAGGCGGCCACCGTCTTCGCAGATCCTGACGCACTGGACGGCCCCGACCTGCTGCACTCGGCTGACGAAGCTCGGTTCCTTCGGTTGGGCCGGTCGGTGGCGTCACGCGTGCTCATGGTGGCCTATACGCAAAGGAGATCGGGAAATGGCGAAACGATCCGCATCATCAGCGCCCGGCGCGCCAGTCGGAAGGAAAGGGCGGCGTACGGCACCTCGCCGACGAATTGACTTCTCGGATCTGCCGGAGGCATCCAGGGAGCAGTTGGGCGTCATGCGACGCGTGGGCCGACCGCCGCTTGGCGATCGAGCGCGCCAGCTCATCGCCATCAGGCTCGATCCAGTTGTCCTCGCGCGCTTCCGCAAAGAGGCGAAGCGCCGCAGTGTCGGATATCAGACCCTGATCAACCAGGTCTTGGCCGACTACGTTCGTCGCCCCGTGGCCTGACCAGGTTCATCGATTGTCGCGCCATAGACCGAGTGGCGCGCCGAAGCGCCTTGTCGCGAAGGTGGGCCGGGCGATTGGCCTTGCGCCCGGTGCAGACACCTCACTCGGTCATCTCACAACCTGCGCGATCAACGGCTCGACGATGGAGGCGCCGCGTCGAAGGGAAACGGTGGTGGCGCGAGGGATGAGCGACTGGAGAAATGCCGCGTCCCACCACGCTTCCGGGAAATCGCCGACCACGGCAACGATGAAATAGTCGCCGGCGTTCAGCGGCAGTTCGTAGGCGCCAGCCGGGCTCGTTCGCCAGTAACCCAGTTCTGTTCCGATCACGCCGACATTCCCCGATTGCCAGCTCCCGCCCTTTCGGAAGAAGAGCACGTGGGCGTCGCCGCGAGGCGCACCGGAGCTGTCGGTCACCGTTCCGGAGACTCGAGCCTTCGCACTCGTCAGCGTCACCACAAGTCCGCTGATGTCATCAGCCCCAACCTCGAGGCCCGACGCGATCGTGTCGCCGGTCTGCAGAAGCGCCGATTCGGGGAACCACACGTTCCCGGTCCCTCTCGGCAGAATTGAATAGCGGCCCGGCGGCAGCGCGGCGCTGCTGAATGTTCCGTCGGCCTCCACGCGTCCGACTGGCAGGTTTTGGAGGTTCCACCCGTCCAGTGAGCGAGCGTTGATCCACATTTCGGACAACGGCAAGTTCTGCAGTTCCGGGCTGAGCACGATCCGGCCGCGGACGCGCGCGCCATCGGTGGCGCGAATGACCAGCCCGTCCACGTTCGTGTCGCGCAGCGTCAGGTCCCGATCGATCCAGACACTCCGACGCTGTTCGAGCATGATCTGCTGTTCGGGCGGGCCGATGCCCGGCGGATTGTGCCGCGCGCTGACGAAGGCGGGCCACAGCAGGCTGCGGATCCGATAGGAGCCTGCCGGCACGTGTTGCAGGACGAACGAGCCGTCCTCCGCGATCGGCGCCACGGCAATTTCGAGATAGCTCGGCAGTTCGTTCGCGGCATCCGCCAGAACGAGTCTGACCTTTTGGCCCGCCAGCGAAAATGCCGCGCCTTCGATCCGGCCGCTCACTTGATAGGTCGGCAGCGGACCGTCCGGCAACGCGAAGTCGATGCCCTTGCGCTCCTGTCCCAGGGCCACGTCAATGAAATCGCGGCTGCTCGGCAGCTGACCGGCCGGATACGTCGCATCCGATGCGTCGGGGCGTAGACGTGTGGAGTTCTCCGGCAGCCCGAGGAACTCGAGAGCCCCCAATATCGGTTCGGTTGTCGAAACCCTCACCAGATATCGTCCGTTCGTCAAACCCGTGAAGCGGTAGGCGCCGGCGGCGTCGGTCGCCTGGTGGACAGGCTCAATCACCGGCATGAAGCTCCGGACGCCATTGAAATTCCTGACCTCGAATAGTTGGACCCATTTGCCCTGAAGCGGAACGCCAGCGGCCGACCGAACGGCGCCCGAGATCGACGCACCAGGCCACACGAGCAGCGTGACGCCCTTCATGACCTGGTCCTGTCCAAAGTCAAAGAACTGCATGTCGTCGCGAGGCTTCTGCTGTCCAAAGTATCCGGTGGCGTAACCCGGTTTTCTGACGGCCAGGCTGTAGTGACCGGCCGTTGGCGGCACAAATCGAAACAGGCCATTGGCCTGCGTATAGAAGCGTTGAGTTCGAAAGGCCGGGGGCACCGTGTCCAGCACCTCACGTCCGGTGAGGCCGGAACCGGGAATGAATTTCCCGGCGAGACTGAGTGTCACGGTCGCGTCAAACACCGGACGCTTCGTCACGGCGTCCAGGACGACTCCGGAGATTTCGCCAGTGCCTTTAGGGACCTGCGCAGGAGCGACGGCACCATCGGACGCAAGCACGGTGAGGTCACCAACGCCTGCGGCGAGGCTGCACGTCAGTAGGGAAGCCAGTGCCAGTGCGGTATGTTTCATGGGCACCTCGGTCGGATTCTAACGCGACCTGTCGGGTAGTGACCCACGAGCACGATGTCTAGCTCCACGCCGCTGGTGCGAGAATCCACTGGTCGTCAGGAGCCTCCGGTTTCCCAATGCTGCCATCACCGCGTTCGGGATGGTGGTCGCGTGCTGCCTTGTACCGGCCGCTTGCGGTCGGGCAGAGGGCCAAGGCCGCAGGCTGGATCTCAGCAACGGTCGCGGCGTGACGGTGTTCTTCGTGCTCGGCTTCCTCGACGAGTATATTGGCCGCAACATTGTCGAGGGTGATGACCTGGTCGAACGCCTCTATTGCAACGAAACGGCCGAAGTCAGTGTGTTGCGCCGGCAATTGGAGCAACTCGCCAAAGAACAGGGCGTGACGACGGCGATCCGGCAGGAGACATGGCAGGAGTGCCTGACGATGGGTGCGCTCCGCCGTGCTGGCCAACAGTCTGAACGCCCTGTACCGGAAGCGCCAATCGCCATCAATTAATGAATCGTGGACGGAGGACGCCACAGGCCGGCGTCGACGTCTGGAAACCGTGTGGGTCGACGACCAGATGTTTCTCGGTATGGAACGCGACCTCAAGTTCGCGTACGTCGCGGGCGCGTACGCTCGCTACGGGGTTGGTGATTCGATGCGGTTCTCCAATTCGCAACACAAGGTGGCCCTGCTCCTGGCGCTGCTGAAGGAACTGGGGTGTTCGAATATCCGGACGGAATCGACGCAGGGGTTCATCCCCCAGGGGAACACGATCTACTTTCAGCCATCAGCGGAATTGCGGAAGTGGCTCGATCGAGCGTGGTGAGGACTTGACGCCCCGCGTGGCACATCCGCGTGGCAGTCGCCGCAACCTGCTGAAGGGAAGTCGCTTCCGACAAACGATGTGCCCCTTCTAAGCCGAGGGTCGCAGGTTCGAGACCTGCCGGGCGCGCCAAACATTAGGCGGGGGGACTTCGTCCCCGCCGCGCCCCCCTTACACGCTCACTCGCGGGGACCCCATCGCCCCGCTCCGTTCGCGTGCGCGCTTCGCGCGGGAAGACTGCCTGCGACCCGAGGAAGGGCCGAGGGTCGCGCGCTCTTCTCGTGGGGGTGGGGCCCCGCGGGAAACTGAAGGAAGTTCGAGACCTGCCGGGCGCGCCAAACCCGCCGCGTTTCTCCAGCAATTCGATGCGGTTCAGTTCAGATACGGCGTGTTCGGGGGCCGTTTGGGGCCGTTGGCATGGCGCCCGGCATGGCACCCTGGCACGGTCGAGCGCGCGGCGGGCCTCGAGAGGCCTAAGATCTGTCTATACTACTAGACAGATTAGCTCGCGTGATGCATACTGTGACGAGTGACGGCGAAGGACATCCGGCGCATCCTAAGATCGAAGGGCTGCGTGGAGGTTCGGCAGAAGGGGGCCGGGGCTGCTGCGACGAATCGAGCGAGATTCTGGCGCCCTGTCTGGGGAAGGGATGGCTGAAGAAGATATGAGCGCCTATCACGTGGCTTACGAGCGGGATGCGTCGGGGTGGTGGGTGGCCTCGGTTCGACGCGTTCGGGGTTGTCACACTCAAGGCCGAACCGTCGACGAGGCGCGCCGTCGTATTCGTGAGGCGCTCTCACTCTTCGTTGATGATGCGCCCTCGGCGGAACTCGTCGATCACGTGAAGCTGCCGGCGACGGCAGAGCGGGCCATTCGCGCGTACGCCTCGCTGCGGAAACAGGCCGATGCGGAAGACAAGCGGGCCTCGGCCGCCGCTCGACGGGCTGTCAGGGTGCTTCGGGGTGGCAGGTTGAACATGAGCGCAAGAGATGCCGCCGCGTTGCTCGGTCTGTCCCATCAACGAGTGCACCAACTCGCCCACGACTAAACGTCCACGGCGGGCATGGCACCTGGGCATGGCACCGCGCGGAAGTCGTTGATGCCGCGGCGCTTGGGCCACAGCAATTTCCCCTTCTAAGCCGAAGGTCGCGCGCTCTTCTCGCGGGGTGGGGCGCGCCCAGACACCGCGTGTTACCCTCTGCATCGATCGGAACCGATGGGCTCTTCGCTGCACATCGCTGACACGCGCGACCGGGGCTCCATCGACGGCTGGCTGTGGCTGGCCGCCGCGATCTCTCTGGGCCTGAGCCTGACGCCATGGGGCCAATGGCTGCTGTATCCCTTCAAGCTTTTCACCACGTGGGTCCACGAGTGCAGTCATGCCGCTCTGACCCTCCTGGTGGGCGGCAGCGTGACCGCCATCACGATTGAGCCGGACACGAGTGGCCTCACGCGCAGTCTGATTCCTTCGGGGCGCATCGCCCAGGGCGCGGTGGCCTCCGCCGGGTACCTCGGCGCAAGCGTCGTGGGATGCTTCCTGCTGGCCGCCACGCGCGTGAAGAAGTGGGCGCGCGTCATTCTGTGGACGGTTGGCGCGCTCATGCTCGTCACGCTGGTGATCTGGATTCGGAACCTGTTTGGGGCCGTCGTCGTGCTCGCCTGGGGAGCGGCCCTCGTAGCGCTGGCCCGCAAGGGGACACGACAGGTCTCGCGGTTCGTGTTGAGCCTGCTGGCCATCCAGGTGGCGCTCAACTCGGTTTACGACATTCGCGTCCTGTTGCTGGTGGCTGGCGGCCACTCCGACGCCGAGACGATGGCCAGGCTCTTCGCGTTGCCGGCCTGGCTGTGGGCCGGTGCGTGGATGCTCATGAGCGTGGGCATGCTGGGCTGGACCCTGCGGATCGCGCGCGGCTCAACCACCGTGTCCTGAGCGACCCCGGCTCCAGGCCTGACAAGCTCATCCCAATCCCGCCAGTCGGGGTTGTGCGTCGTGTCGCATCCGGAGTTGGCTGGGTCTAGCCGGTGAAGCGGTGGCGGCCGCGTGTCCAGCCAACCACTCGGCGATCGCGCAAGCCGTGACCGGCAGGGCCGGTGTGTTGTTCGCGGCCTCCAGTTGATCAACCTCCCATCCGCCACCGTGGCGTTTCAGGCTCAGGGTGCATCGTTCCGGGTACAGCACTCGGTAGATCGCCAACTGTCCTGCTCGAAGCTGCGGGGCCAGAGTCGCTGCGCAGTTCTTCTGAACACGGCCTTCTTCAATCAACTGCGCGACGGATCGAATGGGGATGATGGCGTCGGTCCCTGGGACGGGAGGCGGCGGAAAGTCCCAGAGCGGCGTCTGGCCGGCCGCGGGGTTTGGGCGCGGCATTCTGGCCTGGAGCGGCCGCCCGGGATGCGGCGGCTGCGGGATCGGTTCCGCCAACAGGCTGTCCGGCATCTGCCAGACTCGCTGGGCATCGGTGTGCATCCTGACTGAAGCATCTACCGTCCGTTGCTGATCGGCCCGCGTGATGCGCAGCAGTTCAGTCAGCGACGCCTCCGCAATCGAGCCGCGCTCGACCATCGCCATCACGCTGTGGTCGATGACCGGCAACCGTGCGAGCGCTTCTGCCGTGCGTGCGTCCGCGAGCCAGTGGCGCAGGTGCACGAGCCGGCGCATCGTGACGGCATGTGGCCGGATCTTCTTCAACACCTTCCTCGCGCGCTCGGTGGCCGGAAACCCGAGCCAGCCCAGAATCTCGGCCTGCTTTCGCAAGGGCAGCAAATACTGTTTCTGAATCCTGCGAACGTCGCGAGGCCCGCCCATGAGGTCGTCAGCGCACGCGATGGCGAATGCGAGGGCAGGATTCGAGGCCAGCAGGTCTTCCGCCGGCAGGCCGGCGCTTCCAGCCCACGCCAGAACGTCCCAATGCCGCTCGGGGAAGCCCGCCACGACACGCCGCACTCTCGCGGGAATCCGAGCGCAGAACTGATTGACTACTCTCAGTGCTTCGTCTTCTTCGGTGCCCGAGCCGGGTTCGGGTGGAATCGCGAAGTCCGGACGACACGTGAACCACCGTCCATACGGCAACGCCCGCCGATACGCCTGGATCACCGGCCACGGCAGCATCAGCGTGAGCGTCGTCGCGGTGTCATGGAGCAGACGACCACTAGCATCACAAACGAGGCGATGAGTTGCGATGGCGTCTGGCATGACCGTGCTCGGAGGAGGAGCAGTGTGCCAGAGATCGTTGGAGGACCACAAGAGCAATGTTGATTTGCGATGAGTCGGACGGCGACCCTCGGCTGAAAGGGCCGCCGGTGTGTTTGAGGACCGCGAAAGGCCACGCCTTGAAGTAGAGTAGCGGGAGAGCGCTGCGGCGCAAGGCCGGTCAGGCGCCACCTATGAGTCGCATCCGATCGTTCTGGTCGATTGTCCTGGCGGGAGTCATCTACGCTGCGGCCTTTGCGTTCGCGCAGGCATCGCCGCAAGCCGCGCCCGTCGGCCCGGCGCAGCCCCAGCCGCAGGCCGCGTCCATCAGCCAGGCGCAGATACAGCCGCAGCCGCAGACACAGCCGTCGGCCGCGATCACGCGCACCGGCGCCGAAGTGGTACAAGGCCGCCTGCGCGGCCTGTCACGGCCTCGACGGCAAGGGGCGCGAACGCTCGGCCGTCGGATTCGACCTGCCGCTCCCGGATTTCACAGATTGCTCGTTCGCCACGCGCGAACCGGACTCGGACTGGCTGGCCATCGCTCATGAGGGCGGACCGGCCCGCGGCTTCTCGACGCTCATGCCGGCCTTCGGCGGCGCGCTCTCCGAGACCGAGATCACCCGGGTCGTCGGCCACCTCCGGACGTTCTGCACGAGCGCCGCCTTCCCGCGGGGCGACCTGAACCTGCCGCGCACGTTCGCCACCGAAAAAGCGTTCCCTGAAGACGAGGCCGTGCTGACGACGAGCGCCGCGCTGTCCGGACCGGGTGCGCTCACCTACGAAGTCGTCTACGAGAAGCGCTTCGGCGCCCGCAACCAGATCGAGCTGAAGTTCCCCTTCCAGACCGCCGCCGACGACACGGGCGCCTGGGCCGGCGGCGCCGGGGACCTCGCGTTCGGCGTCAAGAGGGCCTTCGCCCACAATCTGAAGCGCGGCTACATCTTCGCCGTGACCGGGGAGTTGATCTTCCCGACCGGAGACGAGGCCGCGGGCCTGAGCAAAGGCACCACCATCTTCGAACCCTTCCTGTCGTTCGGCCAGGTGCTGCCGAAGGACGCGTTCATCCACGCGCAGGTCGGCATGGAGCTGCCGTTGACCGATCGCGCCGAGAAGGAAGCGTTCTGGCGCATGGCCTTCGGCAAGACGTTCACGCAGGGCCGCTTCGGGCGCGCGTGGTCGCCGATGCTCGAAGTCCTGGCCGCCCGGGAGCTCGTGGACGGCGAAAGCGTGCTGTGGGACGTGATTCCGCAGATGCAGATCACGCTGAGCGCGCGACAGCACCTCATGATGAACGTCGGCGTGCGCGTGCCGGTGAACGAACGCACCGGGCGCCACCCGAAACTGATGCTGTACTTCCTCTGGGACTGGTTCGACGGAGGCCTGCGCGATGGCTGGTAAGCGAACGCACTGGGTCACGGGCCTGGCCGCGGCCGTGTGGGCCGCGGCCGTCGTCGCGGGCGCCGCGCAGGCACCAACGCCGGCGCCGGGGCAGACAGCCGCGCGGCCTCACGTGGCGGCCGCGGCCCTCTTTCAGCCCTCGGACACGTGCCTGGCCTGCCACAACGGCCTGGTGACCGATCGAGGCGAGGACGTGTCCATCGGCGCGGACTGGCGCTCGTCGATGATGGCGAACTCCGCGCGCGATCCGTACTGGATGGCGGCGGTGCGGCGCGAAATCATGGATCATCCGGAGTCGCAGGCGGCGATCGAAGACGAGTGTTCGATCTGCCACATGCCGATGACGACGTTCCCGGCGCGCCAGTCCGGCGCGAAGGGGCGCATTTTCCCGTACTTGCCCGGCGCCGCCGCGGCCGCGCGCGGCGCCGGACGCCGCGCTGGCCGTCGATGGCGTGTCGTGCGCGGTGTGCCATCAGCTCGCGGCGGCGCGCCTGGGCGATCCGTCCACGTTCACCGGCGGCTACGTCATCGACACGACGCCGGCGGCCGGTCCGCGGCCGGCCTTCGGGCCGTTCGCGGTCGATGCGGCCCGCGCCGGCGTGATGCAGTCCACCGCGGGATTCACGCCCACGCAAGGCGCGCACGTGCAGCGGTCCGAGCTGTGCGCCAGCTGCCACACGCTGTTCACGCACGCGCTCGCGCGCGGCACGCCGGCCGGCTCGCGGCTCCCGGAACAGACGCCGTACCTCGAATGGCAGCAGAGCGAGTTCAGCACGACGGCGTCCTGCCAGTCGTGCCACATGCCGGTCGTGGCCGGAGAGGCGCCGATCGCCTCCGTGCTCGGCCAGCCGCGGGCAGGCGTGTCGCGGCACACGTTCCGCGGCGGCAATTTCTTCATGATGCGCGTGATGAGCCGCTACCGCGACGAGCTCGGCGTGCGCGCGGCTCCCGCCGACATGGCCGCGGCGATCCAGCGCACGGTCGATCACCTGCAGCAGGACACGGCGCGGGTCGGCATCGCGAACGCCGCGCGCGCCGGCGGCCGGCTCATCGTGGACGTGGACGTCGTCAACCTGGCGGGCCACAAGTTCCCGACCGCCTATCCCTCGCGCCGCGCCTGGCTCCAGGTGACGATTGCCGACGCCGCGGGCCGCGCCGTGTTCGACTCCGGCGCCTTCCTGCCCGACGGCCGCATCGCCGGCAACGATCAGGACGCGGATCCGCTCAAGTTCGAGCCGCACTTCGCCACGATCGAGCGCGCCGACCAGGTCCAGATTTACGAGTCGATGATGGTCGATCCGGGTGGGGCGGTGACGACGGGCCTGCTCACCGGATCGCGCTACGTCAAGGACAACCGCTTGCTGCCGCGCGGGTTCCCGAAGGCGACGGCCACGCCCGAGGTCGCCGTCGTCGGCGAGGCCGCGCAGGACGCCGATTTCGCGGCCGGCCGGGATTGGGTCCGCTACGCCATCGACCCGAACGGCGCGGCCGGGCCGCTCACGGTGACGGTGCGGCTGTGGTATCAGCCGATCGGCTACCGGTGGGCGGAGAACCTGCGCGCCTACGACGCGCCGGAGCCGCGGCGGTTCGTGCAGTACTACCAGTCCATGGCCGCCGCGTCGGCACTGGTCATCGCCGAGACCCACACGACGATCCGATAGCGCGAGCACGCCCGTTGCGCGCGCGCCGGGCGTGCCCCGGCGGCTACTTGATGATCACGAAACGCCAGAGGCGCTCGGTCTCCTTCGGACCGACGTACTTGCTGATCTCCTTGTCGAACTGCGCCTTGGATGTCCAGGGGCGGTATTCCTTGAACTCCCGCACCATCCGCGGGCCGGCGCCGGGAATGCTGAGAATGTCCTCGTCGGTGGCCGTGTTGAGGTCCACCGGAATGAAGACGTGCTGCTTCAGCTTGTCGGTCGCTTCCTGACCGACGTATTTGCTGATCTCCTTGTCGAACTGCGCGAAGGTCTTCCATGGACGGTATTCACGGAACTCAATCGTCATCCGCTGGCCCGCGCCCGGAATCAGCAGAATCTCCTCGCGCGTCGCGGCATTCAGGTTCACGAACACGAACGCGCGCGTGTAGAAGTCCATGGCCTGCTGCTGCGTCAGCCCGGCGCCGAGCAGGTAGGCGTTCAAGTCCACGATGCTGCTGAAATGGCGTTTCTCCATCAGCCCCTTGACGATGGCCGGGGTCATGTTCGGCATCTTCAGCAGGTCCGCCTCGCTCGCCAGGTTCACGTCCACGACGCCCAGCGATTTGCCGACCTGCGCGTGCAGGCTGACGCTGACGAGCGCGGCAAGAACGGCCGCGCCGAAAACACTGACGAACACCTTCCTCAATCCCATGTAAGACCCCCTCCAAGATCGAACGCTTCGACACCCCTAACCCTTCGGACCGCGGAAGGCGGGATGCCGGAACGTGTGAGATCAGATCGAGGAAGCCTAATTGTGCCATGAACGGCCTTCACGGCCGCGGCCGCAAACCGCGCGTCAGGACGTGCGATCGCGCATGATCTGCCGGACGCGGGCCCGGGCGCGACGCCGGATGGCGGCCGGCAGCGGCGCGGCGGCGGCTCGATGACACAAGCCGACGGTCTTCTTGAGATCCCGCAGGACCACCGAGCATCGCGGGCATCCCGCCGCGTGGCGCTCGATGTCGTGGCACGCGCTCGCGGCGCAGATCCCCGTCGAGGTACGCCGACAGCCGCTCGAGCATGACCTCGCAGTGCGCGCTCGTCTTCTTCGTCACGATCCCTCCAGCTGCTCGCGCAGCATCACGCGCGCCCGGTGCAGCCGCGTCTTGACGTTGGCCTCCGACAGGCCCGTCACTTTCGCGACCTCTCGCGTCGACAGGCCTTCCATCTCGCGCAGGAGCACGATGACGCGATAGCCCGCCGGCAGCGCGTCGAGCGCGCGCCGCAGCCGCGCGCCCAGCCAGTCATCGATGGCGGCCGTCTCCGGCGACTTCGCGCGATCGGCCACCTCCACCGGCGCCGGCTCCCGACCGTCTCGCCCGCCGGGTTCGTCGAGCGACACCAGTCGCGCCGGCTCGTCCACGCGGCGCCGGCGCTTCATCAGGCACGCATTGCGAACCGTCCGAAACAGCCACGTGCGGAACGCTTCCGGCCGCCGGATGCGGTGCACGTGACGATAGGTGCGCAGCAGCGCATCCTGCATCACGTCCTCCGCATCGTGCGGGTCGCCGCACACGAGCAGGCTGAACCGGAAAGCCACCTCCTGCGCACGCATGAGCAGGCGTTCCATGGCCGGCCGGTCGCCGGACGCCGCCGCCCGGACCAGGGGGGTGTAGTCGTCGCCGCCCTCAGACCAGAGATGCCGTTTTCCGGATTTCGTCACACCCGCACCCGCCGGCATTGTAGCCGTGTCACCTTTTCGCGCTGGCTGCATCTCTGAGGGGTGTGCCTACGAATCGGGTCCTTCCTCCTGGCAGCCGCCGCAATCTGCGCGTGGCCGCCTCAACCTGCCCAGGGACAGACCGTCCTGACTCTTGAGGCGGCGCTCGCCGAGGCGCGCGCGGTCAATCCTTCGATTAAGCAGGCCCAGGCCGCGCTGGACGAGGCCGGAGCCGGCGTGACCATCGCGCGCTCGGCCTTGCTGCCCCGCGTGACCTTCACCGAGAGCTGGCAGCGCGGCAATTCGTCGGTCTTCGCCTTCAGCACCCTGCTTGGCGCGCGGCAGTTCACCGCGGCGGATTTCGCGGTGGACCGCCTCAACAACCCCGGCACCGTGTCGGCGTACGGCAGCCACGTGATGCTTCACCAGACGCTGTTCGACGGTGGCCGCTCGCGGGCCGCCTCGGGCGCGGCGGGAAGCGCCCGTGACGCCGCCACCGCCGACGTCGATCGCGCGGTGGCGTCGGTGGCGCTCGACGTCGTTCGCGCCTACGGACGCGTGCTCGCGGCCGAAGCGGCGATGCGCGCCGCCACGGCCGCCGTGGAGTCCGCCAAAGAGGATCTGCAGCGCGCCGAGCGGCGCCGCGACGCCGGCGCCGCCACGGATGCCGACGTGCTCGCGATCACGGTGCACGTTGCCGACGCGCGGCAACGCGGCATCGCCGCCGCGGGCGACGCCGCCATCGCCCGCGCCGAGTTGAATCGCCTGACGGGCGCGCCAATCGATCGCGTCTTCGAGACCGTCGAGCCGCCGCTGCCCCAGGCCGCGCCCGGCGATCTGCCCGCGCTGTTTGCGGAAGCCGCGGCGGCCCGCCCGGAGATCCGTCGCGCGGCCGCGACCGAAGAACTGGCCCGGCTGAAGCAGCAGGAAGCCTCGCGCGCGGCCTGGGTGCCGAACGTCTTCGCCCGCGCCGGGTACGACACGGTCGGCCTGTCCTTCACCGATCGGGCCGGCGCCTGGATGGCCGGCGCCGATCTCACGTGGTCGCTGTCGCTCGGCGGCGCCGAGGCGGCCCGCGCCAGGGCCGCGGCGGCGCAACTGAACGCCGCGCGCGCCGCGGGCCTCGACACGCGCGCCGGGATCCAGGTCGAGGTCCTCAGCGCGGTCCGCCGCCTCGAAGCCGCCCAGGCCAGCCTCGTCATCGGCCAGCAGACCGTGCTCGCGGCGCGAGAAAGCCACCGCATCCTCCGTAACCGCTACGACGCCGGGCTCGCCGGCGTCGCCGACGTCCTGCGCGCGGCGGCCGCCGAGCTCGACGCGGACCGCGCGCGTACGCGCGCGGTCGTCGACGCGATCATCGCCCACGCCGAACTCCGGCGCGCGCTGGGCCGCCCCATGACCGCTGCCGTTCCACTTCAGTAAGGGAGCCGTGTCCGTGCGAATGCTTCTCGTCCTCGCCCTCGTCTTCGTCGCCGCCTCTGCCGCGGCCTGCTACGTCCGCGCCTCAGCCCGTCGCGGACGCGACCGCGGCCGTGCCGGTCACGGTCGCGCCGGTCACCGAGTCCGACTGGCCCGCGATCTTCGAGGCCGGCGGCGTCGTCCTGGCGCGCGACACCGCCGTCCTCTCCAGCCGCGTGCTGGCGCCGGTCGGCGCGGTGCTCGTCCGTCCGGGCGACCGCGTCCGGCGCGGGCAGACGCTGATCGAGCTCGACGCGACCGATCTGCAGGCCAACGCCGCGCGCGCCACCGGCGCCGCCGCCGCCGCCGAGCACGCGGCCACGGCCGCCGCCGCCGACCTCAAGGGCGCCGAGAGCGCGCTCGTCCTCGCGCGCGCGACGCACGCGCGCGTCACCGCCCTGGTGGCCGATCGCTCCGCCACGCGCCAGGAACTCGACGAGGCGCAAGCCGGGCTGGCGGCCGCCGAGGCGCGGCTCGCCGCCGCGCAGGCGCGCATCGCCGAGTCGCGCGCCGGCCTCGACGCCGCGCGCGCCGGCGGACGCGTCGCCGAAATCACCGCGTCCTTCGGCGTCCTGACGGCGCCGTTCGACGGCGTCGTCATCGAACGCACCGTCGACCCGGGCAGCATGGCCGCGCCGGGCACGCCCCTGCTCGTCATCGAGAACGCCTCGGCCTTCCGGCTGGAAGTGCGCCTGGATGCCGCGCGCGCGCCGATGATCGCCGTCGGCCAGATCGTGCCGGTGCGCCTCGACGCCTCCGGGCCCGACGCGCCGTGGCACGACGGCCGCGTCGTGGAAATTGCGCGCATCGACCCGGCGGGTCACAGTTTCGCCGCGAAGATCGACCTGCCCGCCGACCCCGCGTGGCGCTCCGGCCTCTTCGGCCGCGCGCGGCTGCGCGGCGCGCCCCGGCGGGTGCTGACGATTCCCGCCGACGCCGTGATCGCGCGCGGCCAGATGAGCTACGCGTTCGTCGTCTCCGGTGAAAGCCACGCCCAGCTCCGCGCGATCTCGACCGGCGCCGCGATTGACGGGCGCGTCGAAGTGCTCGACGGCCTGGCGTCCGGCGAGGTCGTCGTCGCGCCCGTGCCGGCGTCGCTCAAGGAGGGCGCGAAGGTCGCGCCGGGAGCCCGCCGATGACGCCGCGCCTCGGCATCGCGGGCCGGCTCGCCGCGCCGTTCCTGCGCTCCAAGCTCACGCCGCTGCTGATCGTCACCTCGGCGCTGCTGGGCGTCTACGCGGTCATCGCGCTGCCGCGCGAGGAGGAGCCCCAGATCATCGTCCCGATGATCGACATCTTCGTGGACTTCGCGGGCGCCGGGCCGACGGAAGTGGAGCAGCGCGTCACGCGGCCGATCGAACGCGCGCTCTGGGAGGTGCCGGGCGTCGAGTACCTCTACTCCACGTCGAGCCCGGGCCGCGCGATGATCATCGCCCGCTTCCTGGTCGGCCAGGACGAGCAGCGCGCCCTGGTGCGCGTGAACGAGAAG
This sequence comes from uncultured Acidobacteriota bacterium, assembly GCA_963751445.1. Lineage (GTDB taxonomy): Bacteria > Acidobacteriota > Vicinamibacteria > Vicinamibacterales > SCN-69-37 > DASUGC01. The sequence continues at coordinate 129,693 of CAVVUL010000012.1, forward strand.
CTCGGCTACGTCCGCGCCGCGCTGCCGCCCGGCGCCGCCGCGCCGCTGGTGCAGGTCCGATCCATCGACAACGTGCCGGTGATGGCGCTCACGCTGTGGGGCGAGCGCTACGACGACATCCGGCTGCGCGAGCTCGGCGGGCAGCTGCGTGACGCCCTCACCGAAGTGCCGGACGTCTCCGAAGTCACGATCATCGGCGGGCGGAAGCGGCAGGTCACCGTGCAGCTCGACCCGGCGGCGCTCGAGGCGCGCGGCCTCGATCCGCTCGGCGTGAGCCAGGCGCTCGCGCGCGCGAACATCCGCCAGGCGGCCGGCCAGGTCGTCGCGCCGGGCAAGGCCATCGCGCTCGAGGCCGGCTCGTGGCCCGATCGCTGGCCGCCCTGCGCGATCTCGTCGTCGGCCTGCATGGCGGCGCGCCCGTGCGCCTCGCCGACGTGGCCCCGGTCACGGACGCCGGCGGCGATCCCGAGAACTACGTGGCCTACCATCCGACGCGCGCAGCGGTCGCACCCGGCGGTGACGCTCTCGATTGCCAAGCGGCAGGGCACCAATGCGATCGAACTCACGCGGCGCATCGAGGAGAAGGTCGCGTCCGTCCGCGGCTACACGCTGCCCGCCGATCTCGAGGTGACCATCACGCGCAACTACGGCGAGACCGCCGCGCACAAGTCGAACGAGCTGCTCTGGCACATGTTCCTGGCGATCGTCTCGGTGTCGATCCTGATCTGGATCACGCTCGGCCGGCGCGAGTCGCTCGTCGTCATGATCGCCATCCCGGTCACGCTCGCGCTGACGCTGCTCGTCTTCTACCTCTACGGCTACACGCTCAATCGCATCACGCTGTTCGCCCTCATCTTCTCCATCGGCATCCTGGTGGACGACGCGATTGTGGTGGTGGAGAACATCGTGCGGCACGCCCGCGAGGACAAGGGCGTGCGCCCGATCGACGAAGTGGCCGTGCAGGCCGTCGACGAGGTGGGCAACCCCACGATTCTCGCCACGCTGACCGTGGTCGCCGCGATCCTGCCGATGGCGTTCGTGGGCGGGCTGATGGGCCCGTACATGCGCCCGATTCCGGTCGGCGCCACGGCCGCGATGATCTTCTCGCTGGCGGTCGCGTTCATCGTCACGCCATGGGCCGCGGTGCGCCTGCTCAAGACAGCCCGGCGCGCACGACGAGATGCGCGAGGACCGGTTCACGCTGATCTACCGCCGCGTCATGGCGCGGCTGATCACCGTGCCGCGCGCGCGCTGGGCGTTTCTCGGCGGCGTTCGTCGTGCTGCTGCGTGGCGGCGATGGCGCTGGTGCCGCTCGGCCTGGTCACGGTGAAGATGCTGCCGTTCGACAACAAGAGCGAGCTGCAGCTCGTCGTCCGCATGCCGGACAACACCCCGCTCGAGTCCACCGCGCGCGTCACCTCCGCGCTGGCGGGCGAGGCCATGCGCGATCCCGCTCGTCGTCAGCGCGCAGAGCTACGCCGGCACCGCGTCGCCCTACACGTTCAACGGCCTCGTGCGTCACTACTTCCTGCGCCAGGAGGCGTATCAGGCGGACGTCCAGGTGCAGCTCGTGCCGAAGGAGGAGCGCCGGGAGCAGAGCCACGCCATCGCGCAGCGCCTGCGCACGCGCCTCGATCCGCTGGCGGCCTCGCTCGGCGCCACCATTCAGGTCGTCGAGGTCCCGCCCGGTCCGCCGGTGCTGCAGACGCTGGTGGCCGAGGTCTACGGCCCGGACCCCGTGAAGCGGCTCGACCTGGCGCGCCAGGTGCGGAAGACGTTCGAGTCGACCGAGGGCGTCGTGGACGTGGACTGGTACGTCGAATCGAACCGCCCCATGTGGCGGCTCGAGGTGGATGCCGAGAAGGCGGCGCTCGCCGGTCTCGGCGCGGCGGACGTCGCGTCACTCGCCCGCATGGCGGGCGCCGGCACGACGGCCGGACTGCTGCACGATCCGCGCGCGCGCGAGCCGGTGCCGGTGGTGCTGCAGCTGCCGCGCGCCTCCCGCGGGTCGCTCGATGCGCTGCAGGCGCTGCGCCTGCGCGGCTCCCGCGACGTGGCGGTTGGCGAGATCACGCGTCCGGTGCTGACGCAGCACGAGCCCAGCGTCTACCACAAGAACCTGCAGCCGGTGACCTACGTGACGGCCGACATCGCCGGCAAGGCGGAAAGCCCCGTCTACGCCATCCTGCAGATGAACCGGTCGCTCGCACCGTGCGGACGCCGAGCGGGGAGCCGCTGCCGATTCTCAACACGCAGCAGCCCGACGACAGTTCGCAGTACGCGATGAAGTGGGATGGCGAGTGGCACATCACCTACGAGGTGTTCCGCGACCTCGGCCTGGCGTTCGCGGCGGTGCTGATCCTCATCTACATCCTGGTCGTCGGCTGGTTCCAGTCCTTCTCGACGCCGCTGACCATCATGCTCGCGATTCCGTTCTCGCTCGTCGGCATCCTGCCGGCGCACGCCGCGTCGGGCGCGTTCTTCACGGCCACCTCGATGATCGGCTTCATCGCCGGCGCCGGCATCGTCGTCCGCAACTCGATCATCCTGGTGGACTTCATCGAACTGCGCGTGCGCGACGGCATGCCGCTGGCGGAGGCGGTGATTGACGCCGGCGCGGTGCGGTTCCGCCCGATGGCGCTGACGGCGGCCGCCGTGGTCGTCGGCGCAGGCGTGATCCTCTTCGACCCCATCTTCCAGGGCCTCGCGATTTCGCTGATGGCCGGCGAGGTGGCGTCGCTGCTGCTGTCCCGGATGGTGGTCCCGGTCATCTATTTCATGGTCCAGCGCCGTCAGGTCGTCCCGGCGCCAGTTCAAGGTGTGTTGCTGCAGGAGGAGTCATGACGGTTGAACGTGTGTTGAGGGGTATTGGTGGCGGCGTGGTGCTGGCCAGTGCGCTGGCTGGAATGTATGTCGATTCGCGGTTTCTCTGGCTGACGTTGTTCGTCGGCGCGAATCTGCTGCAGTCCGTGTTCACCAACTGGTGCCCGATGATGACGTTCCTCCGGAAGGCCGGGTTGAAATACGAACGGGTGTAGGAGCCGGGGGGCTCCTTCGCGCCCCTACGCGCCGTGGCTCGACCCCGGTTTCGACGAACGTGAGCCGGGTCACCGCCTCGAACCGAGGGAAGCACCAAACGCCTCTCCGATTCGCACCGCCAGCGCGGACGTATTCGCGTGCGCGATGTTCGCCGTGACCGCGATGACGATGCCGCCGTCGCGCCCCGCCACCAGCGACATCACCAGGCCGCCGGCGAGCTCACCATTGACGCTGCCTGAGTTCGTCGCCAGCGCGAAGCGCACGAGATCGGACGGCGTGGAAGAGAACGCCATCCCGTTCGCGCAACAGGCCAGGTCCCGCATGTACATCAGGCGTCGTCCGCGGCGGGCATTGTTGTCAGTGGATCTCGGGACATAGAACGTCGCGCGATCGCCCGGCAGCGGGTACTCCGGGCGCATGAGACCGAGCGGCTGCCAGATGACGTGGCGAAGGAGCGCAAGGGGAGGGAAGTCCTCTCCCTCCTCGCCAATCGCTTCAGGGCTCCATTCCTTCGCCGCATCAGCCCCGGTGTGGGTCAGCCCGAGCCGCGCGGCGGCGGCCATGACCGCGGACGCCGCCGTGCCGATGTTGAATCGCGTGTCCGGCGTGACGGGCGTCCGCGTCACGACGTCCCTCCATCCGAACCCTTCGGCCCAGACGATGGCGCCCGCCTTCCTCCTTCCGGCGGGCCAGCCCTCCTCCCGGGCAAGCCCTCCTTCGCCGAGGGTGCGGCGGGCAAGACACCGACCGCGACGGACACGCCGGGGAGGTTCTGCGCCATGACGGCTGCGCGCACGAGTTCCCGCGCGCGCTCGACGGCCGCCGCGTATTGCGGCGACGGCGCCGGGGCGACAACCGATGGCACCGCCTGCGACTGGGGGAAGAGCGGCGCGGTCACCACGACCCAATGGGTCAGGAATGCCGCGAACGTGGCGACCACGACGCCGACGGCAAGCGCGGTGCGAACCGCCCACAGCGGGAGCCGGTTGCGCGCGGCCCTCACACCGAGCACGACGCCCACCACCATCAGCAGCATGCCAATGCCCGCGGCGCCTGGCGCGTCGTCGGCGTCGGCCACATCAATCCCCATCGCCGCGATGGCCAGGCCGAGGGTCACAAGGGTGATTGCTTTCACGGGGTTCGTCATCACGGTCCTCATGCCCGCAGTGTGGCAGAGGCCGGGCCTCGGAGTCCTCACCAAGTCGTGAGCGGCCGCTGAGATTCGAGTGATGTCTACCGTTTCAGCAACACGGGCCAGTTGAGTACGACGCTGATGGACGATCGAGCCGCCCGCGGGGTCTGTGAGACTTCGATCAGGAAGCGCCGGCCGTCGTCAGCGGACTGCGGAGTGGACCCCACGCGCGCGTTTGGAGGGAAGGGCAACTGCTGGGGGACGCCACTTTGAAAGACGGCACCGGCGGTGTTCACGGGTGCGGCAAAGCTCGCCGTTCCAGTCGGAACCGTGCTGAAGATGATCTCCCTTGCCACACGCCACTGCGGCCAGTTGCCGCGATCCTTCGAGACCTGCCACTTGCCCCCGGCGAGTGAAGGCTGGCCGGTTTGTGCAGACACGCGGAATGGGCGGACATACACCTGGCCCTCCGTTCCTGTCTCGAGGGAGACGTAGGCCACCCAGCGCATGTCGGGAGAGAAGACGCCAGCCCACTCGTTGTAGGTCTCGCCGAGCAGCAAATGTGGCCGGCGGTCACGGAGAGCGAGCGCCCACAGGTCGTATCCCGTGCGGGGCGCGTTCTCGGTGTGATACAGCAGGAACCCGTCGCGCGACCAACTGGTCGGAAAATGCCGCAACCCTGGTTCCGTCAAGAGCACACGCGCGTCGGCGCCGCCGGAGGCGTCCTTCTCGTAGATCGTGTCGCCGAACTGGCCGGCCGAGTACGCGATGCGGGCGCCGTCCGGCGACCACACACCGGCCGAATACACGTCTTTCTTGAACGTGAGACGCGTCCGCTGGCCGGTGGCCACGTCCCACGTCCAGAGGTCGCCCGGCATGCTGTACGGAGCGTCCTTCGCCACGCCGCGGGTGCCGTCCGGTGACAACACCACGTTCCAGTCGGGGCCTGGCGATCCGACCGTGCTCAGGGGCTTGCCTTGTCGGTCAACCCATGTGAACTGGGACGTTCCAGGCACTGATCCGGCCCAGTAGGCGAGAACGCCGCTACCAGACGCCGAAAACGCTCCTGTGTAGTACCAGGAGATCTGCACGTCTTCGGCCACGGACACCGGCACACCGCGCGGCTCGAAGCGGCGGGTGTCGAACGGCTGTGCCATCAGCGTGCCCTCCCGCGGAAAGAACAGGTGGCCATTCGCGTACGTGGCCGGCACACGACCGGCCAGTACCCGTTGACGCGACTGGTCGGCGGCGCCGACGTCGAGTGACCCCACGTACATGCCCTCGATGTCCGGCGGTCCGGATCGGAAGTACAGAAAGTGTCTGCCGTCGGGGAGGAACGTCGGCCACGTGTGGTAGAACTCTCCCTTCGAGGTGTCGACTTCGGTCAGCGCGCTGATCGAGCCGCCCGTCTGCGACACTCTCCACAGCGGACCACCGGATCCGCCGCCCCAACTCCCCAGCACGATGTCGCCATTTCCGCTCCACGTACCGGACGCAAGCGAGGCGTCGGGAAGGCTCGCCACCGTTTCCGGCGGACCGCCGGTGACATCAATCTTCTTGACGGTGTTGCTGACGGTGAAGGCAAGGTACCGGCCGTCAGGGGACCAGAACGGGGCGACGCCGCCCTCAGTACCCGGCAGACGCCGCCATTCCAGTCCACCAAAATCGCGCAACCAGAGTCCATCCTGCTCGGCGACGAACACCAGCGTTCGGCCGTCCGGTGATACCGAGACGTCAAGGGCCGGCGTTGCGTTCTCCGGCACCGGTGCTTCGAATCTGCCCAGCGCTCCGGGCTCCGCCGGCCTGAACAACCAGCCGCCAATCCCCAACGCGATCGACACCGCCGACACCGCCAACCAGGGCCATACGCGAACTGGGCGCGCCGGAATCGCCGGCGGCTCCGTGGCCATCCACTTCAGGGCGTGCCGCACCTCGCGCGCTGACTGCCACCGCTGCTCCGGGTCCTTTTCGAGGCAGGTCCGCACCACGTCTGCCACGCCGCGCGGCGTCTGCGGCTGCGCCTCGAACAGAGGTCGAGGCTCCTCCTTGAGGATCGACGCCACGAGGTCGGCCTGCGAACGGCCGGTGAACGGTCGCGCGCCCGAGATCAGCTCGTAGAGCACGACGCCGAACGCGAAGATGTCGCTGCGTGCGTCCGCTGCGCGTCCCTCGACCTGCTCGGGCGACATGTACGGCAGCGTGCCCAGCACGGAACCGTCTGTCGTCAGAGAAGCCGGTAGAGTCTTGGTCAGGCCGTGAGGGTCGGGGGCGGGAGCGTGCTCCATCCTCGCGAGTCCGAAGTCGAGAACTTTGACGCCGCTCCGGGTGAGCAGGATGTTGCCGGGCTTCAGGTCGCGGTGGACGATGCCTTTGTGGTGCGCGGCCTCGAGTGCACTCAGGATTCTGATCGGCCAGTACGAGCGCCTGAGCGGGCGGCACCGGTCCGCGCAGCGGCTCGCCCTCGATGTACTCCATGACGAGGTAGTCGGGGCCGACGTCGTACAGGGAACAGACATGAGGATGGTTGACGGCCGCGATGGCCCGGGCCTCACGTTCAAACCGTTCGCTGAAATGGTCCTGACTCGTCTTGATGGCGACCAGACGATTGAGGCGGGTGTCTCGCGCCTTCCACACCTCACCCATGCCGCCGGCGCCAATGGCGGACAGAATCTCGTAGGGGCCGAGTTGAGTGCCCGGTGCCAGAGTCACGGAGTCGCCCGCATTATAGGATCTGCCCCCGGACCTAGTGGGCGCCTCTTCGTCCGCCCGCGACAACCACCCAGCCGTTGACCGCCACCAGGCTCACGGCAATCACTATCGTCAAAACCATCGCGACCGGAACGGGAAACAGCTGCGGGAACGGCTGCACGCCAGGCACCACGAAAAACAAGACGGCGGCGGCCACGAGCACGCTCGTGCGAAGCATCCCAGGCCGCCACGCGCCCGCGGGTGCTGGCAGGCCGATCGTCATGAGCCACGCCGTGCCGAGGGTGACGTAGTCGCCCCACGCGCCGTACGCCTGGAGCGCCGCGAGATTCAGGAGCGCGAGCCACATCGCGGCCCGCTGCGGACGAGCCTCCAGCCGCCGCCGGCCCGCCACGAGCGCGACGACGATGACCGCCGCGGTATAGAGGCGAATGACCACGATCGCGACCGATCGGCCCATGCCCGGCACGCCCAGCAGGCCGAGTTTCTCCACGACGCCCGCCGGCGACAGGTTGTCGGCGATCAGCGCGGCCGTGAACTCCGGCCATTTCGCCGCGAAATCGAAGGCGGCGCCGTTTGACAGCCGCGGCAGCGCGTACAAAATGAACGCCTGAAAAGGTCCGGGACCGAACGCGGCGAAGGCCAGCAGGGTGAAGACGGCCGCCATGCCGGTGGTCCACGCGGCCTCGCGCCATCGGCGCTGCGACACCAGCCAGAGCAGGAGCACGCCGGGAAAGATCTTGCCGACCGCGGCGAACCCCAGGAGCGCGCCGCCGATCGCGGGCCGTCGGCGCTCGAACGCGACCATCGCCAGCAGCGCCAGCGACACCGCGGCCATGTGGAACTGGCCGTACTGCAAGCTCTGCATCGCCGGCAGCGAGATCCAGACCGCCGGAATCAGCAGCGCCGCGGTTCGTCCCTCAGCCCCGCCGATCCACGCGCTCATCGCCAGCGCGGCTCCCAGGAAGAGCAGCAATTGGGCCCCGTACCAGATCGTGCGCATGGCCAGGAAGTTGTCCGTCAGCGCCAGGGCGAGCCGCGGGAGCAGCAGGAACGGCGGCGGATACTGGAACGGATCGCCCGCCCAGACGTCCATGTTCTTCACCGTCAGCGCCGGCAGCGCAGACCGCGTGAGGACCGGGTAGTACTGCGCGTCGTAGACGTTCGCCACGCCCTGGCGCTGCAGGTCGGCGGCTTCGATGTAGGCGGGCATGCACATGTGCTGCGCCCAGAACGGATCCCGCGTCGTCAGCCAGTAGTCCACCGACGGATCGGCCATGAACGTACTGAGACGCGCGCTTTGGACCAGCAACGCCAGCCCGAGCGCCGCCCAGGCGGCCGACGCGAACGGATGGCGATGCCGCGCGCCGGCCAGCGGCGCGCGCAGTCGATCCGCGATCGCGCCCGCGGCGAGGATTTGTGCGAATGCCGTGACGCAGAACGCGGCGATGGACGCGTACGCACCCGGGAACCTGACGATCAGGACCCCAGCCCCGATGATCACGAGCAGCGCGCCGATCCGGCGAGCCGTGCGGCGTCCGGCAGGGCAGAGCACCGCGGCGTGGAGAACCGACACGAGGAGCACGCCGGCCGTGAGCAGCGTGGCGGTGACGGAGGAAGATTCGGGCGCGACGGCGCGAAGAATCAGGGCCACGCCGTGCACAAGAGCCACAGCAACACCGGCCGAAGCGGTGAGCGCGACAAAGACGGGCTCGACCGGGAACGGGGTCTTCCGTGGACCGCTGCTGGACGATGTGCGCATCGGCGTACTCCTGAGCCGAAGAACGTAACGATGGTTTTGCGCGATTATACGGCCACTCGCTGGACGGCTCAGGACCTCAGGTCGTTGACATACATAGAACAACAATGTATAAGACTGCTACGTATGGACATGAGCAAGGACCTGGTCGCGGCGTCCGCCACGCCGCTCGTGCTCGCCATCCTGGCCGAGGGCGACAGTTACGGTTACGCCATCATCAAGCGGGTGGCCGAGTTGTCAGGCGGGCACCTGCAGTGGACCGACGGCATGCTCTATCCCGTGCTGCACCGGCTCGAGCGCCAGGGTCATGTCGCGGCGAAGTGGTCCGCGGCCGAGAGCGGCCGCCGGCGCAAGTACTACCGGATCACCAAAGAAGGCCGGGCGCAGCTCGCCGCCCAGCGGCAGCAGTGGAAGGCCGTGGACGGAACCCTGCGGGGCATCTGGATGGAGGCGTGCCCGGCATGACGACATTCGCCGATCGACCGCTCGAGGAGCAAATCGCGCAGTGGCGGACGTACGTGAGCCGCCGGCAGGCCCTTCACGGTCCCGACGTGGAGGAACTCGAGGGACATCTGCGCGACCAACTGGCGGCGCTCACCGAGGCCGGCCTGACCGGTGATGAAGCGTTCCTGGTCGCGGTCAAGCGCATGGGCAGCCTCGATGCGCTGTCACGCGAGTTCGCACGCGCGCATTCCGAGCGGCTGTGGAAGCAGTTGGTCATGACCCCCGGCACCCCCGGCGCTGCCGATGAGTCGGCGAGCACTCGCACGCCCCGAGATGCTCGTCGTCCTGAGCCTTGCCATTGCCGCGGCGTTGGCCGTGAAGGTGCCGGCGCTGTTCGGTCTTCGGATCAGCCCTGATGACGAGCTGCCGCCGTTCTACTTCCTCAACGCCAGCCTGTTCGTCTTGCCGCTGCTGACGATCTACTTCGTGTGGAAGCGCGGGTCGGGTATTGCCAGCGGCGTCTGGCTCGCGGTGCCCTTCGCCGCCGGGGCGGTCTTCGCGAACGTCTATCCCTTCCGGCAGTGCGGCGACACTGGGCGCTGACCGTTCTGCACTTGCCCATCGCCCTCTGGCTGGCCGTCGGCTTCGCGTACGTCCGAGGCCGCTGGTTCGACGAGGGTGGGCGCATGAACTTCGTCCGGTTCTCGGGCGAGCTGGCGATCTACTACGTGCTCATGGCGCTCGGCGGGGGCGTTCTGACCGGCTTTACGGTGATGATGTTCGCCGCCATCGACATGAAGGCTGACTGGTTCGTCGGGGGCTGGCTGATCCCGTGCGGCGCGGCGGGGGCCGTCATTATTGGATCCTGGCTGGTGGAGGCGAAGAAAAGTGTCATCGAGAACATGGCGCCGGTGCTGACCCGGCTGTTCACGCCTTTGTTCACCGTTCTGCTCCTGGCGTTTCTGGCGACGATGGCGTGGACCGGCAGCCCCATCAACGTGAAGCGGGAGGTCCTGATCGGCTTCGATCTGCTGCTGGCGGTCGTCGTCGCGCTGGTGCTGTACGCCATCTCGGCGCGCGACCCGCAGGCGCCGCCCGACTTCTTCGACGGCCTGCAACTGCTGCTCGTGGTCAGCGCGCTCGTGGTCGATGGGGTGGCGCTCGTGGCGATCGCGGCCCGCATCTCCGAGTTTGGCTTCACGCCCAACCGAGTGGCGGCGCTTGGCGAGAATCTCATATTGCTGGTCAACCTGGCGTGGTCGGCGTGGCTCTATGCGAGCTTCCTGCGTCGCCGGGGTTCGTTTGCCGTCCTGGAGCGATGGCAGATTGCCTATCTGCCCGTGTATTCCGTCTGGGCGGCCCTGGTGGTGGTCATCTTCCCGCCCGTGTTCGGCTACCGTTGAGGCGTGACGGTTCGAGCGCCAGCCATTTCACCAGCTCGACGACTGGCACGATGGTGAACGCGAGGCCGGCCGTGAGCGCCCAATCGGCAGCGGAGAGCGCGAACGTGCCGAACGCCGGCTGCAGGAACGGCACGTAGCTGATGGCGACCAGCAGCGCCAACTCCCAGAGCACGGCCAGGTTCAGCCACCGGTTCGCGAACGGCGCCTGGAAAGCCGACAGCCGGTCCGATCGGCAGTTGTAGGCGTTGAAGAACTGGATCAAGACCAGTGCGATGAACGTCATCGCCATCACTTCGCCGACGGGACGTCCCGTGTGGAGCAGCCACGTCAAGCAGCCCGATGTTGACGACCGCGGACCAGGCACCCGCGGCCAGCACGATCAGTACCACCGGGCGTGTGAAGATGCCCGTCCGCGGATCCCGCGGCGCCCGCTCCATGAGGTCGCGTTCGGGCGGGTCAACGGCGAGCGCGAGGGCCGGCAGACCGTCGGTGGCGAGGTTGACGTACAGGATCTGCACCGCGGTCAGGGGCAGTGGCAGACCGGCGATCACCGAGCCCGCCAGCAGCAGGATCTCGCCGACGTTGCAGGAGAGGAGATACATCAGGTACTTCTTGATGTTGCCGAACACCCGGCGCCCTTCCTCGACGGCGGCGACAATGGTCGCGAAATTGTCGTCGAGGAGGGTCATGCCGGCCGCCTCCTTGCTGACATCGGTCCCGGCGATCCCCATCGCCACGCCGACGTCGGCCTTCTTCAGCGCCGGCGCGTCGTTGACGCCGTCGCCGGTCATCGCGACAATCGCCCCGCGCTTCTGCCAGGCGCCGACAATCCGCAGTTTGTCGGCCGGAGTGACGCGCGCATAGACGCCGATCCGATCCACGTCGCGATCGAGGTCGCTGTCGCTCATCGCCTCGAGATCGAGACCCGTGACGATTCGCCGGCCGTTCAGGATCCCCAGCTCGCGCGCGACCGAGCTTGCGGTCAGCGGATGATCGCCCGTGATCATCACCGTGCGGATGCCGGCCGACGTCGAGGCCCGTACCGCGCCGAGCGCTTCCGGCCGGGGCGGATCCATCATCGCGATCAGGCCAAGCAGCGTCATGCCGACTTCGGCGTCATCGAGCGTGGCCCCGTGCTTGGCCGCGATCGCCAGGACACGCAGGCCGTCGCCAGCGAGTTCGTGCTCGACGCGGCGGATCGCCTCGCGACGATCGGGACTGAGCGGCACCGGGCGGCCCGCCTCCGAGACACACACGCAACTGGCGAGGATGTCCTCGGTCGCGCCCTTTGAGTAGGCCACCACTCCGTCCGACGTCTCGTGCAGCGTCGTCATCCGCCGCCGTTCCGACGTGAACGGGATCTCGCCGACACGCGCGTGGCGGCGCGTTGAGATCGTCCGGATCGAGCCCGGCCTTGATGCCGAGCACGACCAGCGCGCCCTCCGTGGGATCGCCTGTCACGCGCGTCCGGCCGTCCACCTGCGTGAGCCTTGCGTCGGAGTCGAGAACCGCCGCGGCCGCAAGCTCCCGCATCTGGTCGGTGACGTCGATCCGGCGGTCGCCGTCCCGAAACTCGCCGGTGGTGTCGTAGCCGGCGCCGGTCACGTCGATCCGACGTCCGTCGAGCCACAGGCGGCGCACCGTCATCTCGTTCTTCGTCAGGGTTCCCGTCTTGTCCGAGCAGATGACCGATGTGCTGCCGAGCGTCTCGACGATCGGGAGGCGCCGCACGAGCGCACGCCGATTCACCATCCGGCGGACGCCGATCGCGAGCGAGATCGTGACGACAGCGGGCAGCGCCTCGGGGACGACGGCGACGGCGAGCGCGATGCCGAACATGAACATCTCGATCACCGGCAGCCCTCGAACGAGGCCGACCACGACGACCAGCGCGACGACAGCCATCGCCGCCTTGCCAAGCGTGGCGCCGAGGCGGTCGAGGTTGATCTGAAGTGGCGTCCGGCTGCTCTCGACCGACTCGACCAGGCGCGCGATGTGGCCGAACTCGGTCGCCATGCCGGTCGCCACGACGAGGCCCTGGCCGCGCCCGTGCATCGAGATCGTGCCGGCGTACGCCATGTTGCGCCGATCGCCCAGCGGCAGCGTGGCCGTGCCGATAGCGTCAGTGACCTTCCGCGCCGGCGTGGATTCACCGGTGAGCGCCGCTTCGTCCACCGCGAGATTGACGGCCTCGATCAGCCGAAGCGTCCGCCGGCACGCGATCGCCGGCGCGGAGCTGTACCACGTCGCCCGGCACGACCTCGCGCGCCGGCACCGTTGCCTCGACCCCATCGCGCAAGACATGCGCGGCCGGCGCGGCCATCTCCCGGAGCGCGTCAAGCGCCCGACTGGCGCGGTACTCCTGAAAGAACCCCAGCAGCACGGCGAAGAGCACGATCACCGTGATGGCGACGGCTTCCACCGTGTGGCCGAGAAACCCGGAGACGATCGTGGCGCAGAGCAGAATGACGATCAGCACGTTCTTAAACTGCGCCGCGAGCGTGCGCCATGGGGACGCGCGTGTCTGGACGCGCAGTTCGTTCGGCCCATGCGTCAAGAGGCGCCCCGCCGCCTCAGCCGCGGTGAGTCCGGTTGACGTGGCGAGCAGGCGAGTGGCGGCAGCCGCGGCGTCGAGCGTGTGCCACGCCGGGCCGGATGACGAGGGCGCGACCGGCGCCGACGGCGGGACGTCGTTCGTGGCGGCCGACACTAGACGAGCCCCGCGACTGTGCCAGCAGCCACCCAGCAGGGCCACGGCGCGACATTGGCGTGCCTGTCGCGCAGACGCCGGCGCCAGATGTGATGCACGGCCGCGCGCCGGTGCGCGGCCCACGCGAGGACGCCGCCGAGACACGCGAGCAGGCCGAGGCGAGTGACGGTGACGAGAATGGCGAAGGGATCCATGCGCTCCTCCTGCCGCGCTGCACGGGCAGCGCAGCGGTGCGAAGTCGCGCAACGCCAAAATGGCGAGACACCTCGCACCGGTTGTGCGAAGGTCTCGCCTGTTCCTGGAACCCGACCGAACCGTGCGCGTTTCCGCGCAGTGGTGACGATTCGGCCGACGGGCCCTCCCGCTGGCTACTCCCCTTCTCGGACCACCTTAGTGGACTTCGGCGGTGGATTCAAGCCTCGTTCCTGGCCGCCACCCGCCGCCCTTTCCTCGACTTCTGTGCGTCGCGAATTCCGTCGACACGCGAGGTCGGCACGCACGGTCCGCGCGCTTGACACCACCCGCGCGCGCCGCAGACACTGCACCCGCCGGGACCCGCACCGGGGTCGATTCACCCGCGTGAGCGTTCGGCGGGGCTGAAGCCCCGCCCTACATGCGGTCCGGCCAGTGGAGGAAGCAATGTTCAAGCAACTGCACCGGACCACCGTCGTCGTGGCCCTGATTCTTGGCGTGGTGTTGGCGTACGTGGTGGGCATCCAGGCGCGGCAGGCCGCCGGCCAGAAGACCGCGGCCGCCGGCCAGCGCGCGCAGGCCGTGGACCAGGAGTACACCAAGCGCATCCTGGACGCGACGCCGGACAAGCGCATCCTCACCGAACTGGTCGATCACATGCCGGCGTCGGCGACGGTGCCGTCGCCGCTGAAGTTCTTCGGCTACGTGCCGGGCGAAGACAGCAAGGTCACCTACCACAAGGACATCGTTCGCTACTACGAGGCGCTCGACAAGGCCTCGGCGCGCGTGACGATGTGGGAGATCGGCAAGACCGAGGAGGGGCGGCCGATGGTGGCGCTGGCCGTGGCCGACGAGGCGACGCATCGCGTCGCTCGATCGATACAAGCAGATCACGAAGCAGCTGACCGACCCGCGCACGCTGACCGAGGCGCAGGCGCGGCAGCTGATCCAGACCGGGAAGCCGATCTACGTGGTGACCGGCAGCATCCATTCGTCCGAGGCCGGCAGCCCGGAGATGCTGATCGAGCTGGCGTTCCGCCTGGCGGTCGAGGAGTCGCCGTTCATCCAGCAGATCCGCAACAACGTCGATCGTCGTGATCGTGCCGGTGTCCGAGGTGGACGGCCACGAGCGCTACGTGGACAACCGGCGCGCGGCCGCCGCCGGCCAGCCGCAGCCGGGCATGACCTACTGGGGCAAGTACGTCGCGCACGACAACAACCGCGACACGATGGGCAAGGGCCTGGCGCTGACGCACAACATGCTGAAGCTGTTCCTCGACCTGCGCCCGCAGGTGCTGCACGACCTGCACGAGTCGGTGACGCTGCTCTACACCTCGGCCGGCACCGGCCCGTACAACACCGAGATTCCGCCGGTGCTGGCCAGCGAGTGGTGGTGGCTGTCGCAGACCGAAGTGATGGAGATGACCAAGCGCGGCGTGCCCGGCGTCTACACCTACAACTATTGGGACGGCTGGGCGCCGAACTTCCTGCTGTGGGTCGCGGTCACGCATAACTCGATCGGCCGGTTCTACGAGACGCAGAGCTACGCGGGCGGCGGCGGAGGCGGCCGGGCGAGGCGCGGCAGCCCCCGGCGGGCGCAGGCGCTGGCGCTGCGGCGCAGGCAGGCGCCGCCGCCGGACGCGGCGGCGCCGCCGCCGGCGTGGGCCGGCGCCGGCCGCCACAGCCGCGGCCGCGGCCGGACCGTGGCCGGCGGCCAGAGCCAGGAGTGGTATCGCCCGTACCCGGTGCCGCCCGAGCGGCGTCCAGTGGAGCGGCCGCGCCAACATCAACATGCAGCAGTCCGCGCTGCTGATCGCGCTCAATACGGTGGCGAAGAACCGCGAGATGATCCTCGAGAACTACTACATCAAGAACAAGATGATGATCGAGAAGGGCAAGACGCAGGCGCCCTACGCCTACGTCGTGCCCGCCAAGCAGCGCGCCGGGCCGAGGCGGCCGACCTGATGAACTACTTCCGCCGCGACGCGGTCGAAGTGCACACGGCCACCGCGCCGTTCACGATCGGCAACGTCCAGGTGGCCGCCGGCGACTACATCGTCCGGCTCGACCAGCCGTACGGCGGCCTGGTGAACATGCTGCTCGGCATGCAGTGGTTCCCCGAGCAGAATCCGCGCCCGTACGACGACACGGGCTGGTCGTTCCCGCTGCTGCGCAACCTGCAGGTGCACAAGATCGACGACAAGAGCGTCTTCGAGAAGCCGATGGCGCTCGCGGCGGCCGACTTCAAGGGCGTCGGGGCCATCAACGGCAGCGGCGCGAACGCTGGTCATCGATCACACGACCGACAGCAACCTGGCGACGTTCCGGTTCGCCAATGCGAAGGTGAAGATGTCGGCGGCCGAGCAGGCGTTCGACCTGGCGGCCACCACTTCGCCCCCGGCGCGTTCATCATCCCGAACGCCGACCGCGCGGCGCTCGAGCCGCAGATCCAGGAACTCGGCCTGACCGCGTGGGCCACCGACACGCCGCCGAACGTGCCGATGCACGACCTCGACGTGCCGCGCATCGGCTACCTGCACTCGTGGTCGAGCACGCAGGACGAGGGCTGGGTCCGGATGGTGTTCGACCGGCTCAAGATCCCGTACACCTACTTCGGCGACAACCTCGTGCGGCAGGGCAACCTCCGCGCGAAGTTCGACGTCATCATCTATCCGGCCGGGCCCGTGCAGGTGGATGGCGGCGACATGCCCGGCGGGCGGCACGCCGCAGCCGTACAAGAAGACCGATCTCACTCCGAACATCGGGACGGCGCCCGACTCGACCGATGACCGGCGGGGCAGCCTCGGCCGCGACGGCATGCGGGCGCTCGAGACGTTCGTGCAGGAGGGCGGCGTGCTGATCGCCGAGGGGCCGCCGGCGGCCGTGTTCCCCGACTACCGGCTCGTGCCCGGCGTCGTGACCGAACAGCCCGGCCGGCTTGTGGGCGCCCGGCTCGGTGATCAAGACGCTGCTCGGCGACAAGACGAGCCCGATCCTGTACGGCTACGACCAGAAGGCGCTGGGGGTGATGTATAAGGGCGGCCCGGTGCTGGCGCTGTCGGGCGGCGGCGGCGCGGCGGCGGCGGCGGGCGCGGCGGCGCGCCGGCCGTTCCAGCCGAACCTCCAGCCGATGGCGACGCCGTCGCGGCTGACGACGCTCGACGGCCCGCCGGCGGCCGGCGCGCAGCGGGGCGCGTGGCGCGCGGACGCGGTGCGGGCGGCGGAGGCGCGGCCGCGGCGGGCCGGCGGCGGCGGTCGGCCCGCGCGTGCTGCTGTCGTACCCGACCGATCCGAACGATCTGCTGCTGTCCGGCGCACTGGTCGGCGGGGAATTCCTGGCCGGCCGGCCGGCGCTCGTCGACGTGAGCCTCGGCAAAGGGCACGTCGTGCTGTTCGGCGTCCGTCCGTTCTGGCGGAACGAGACGCAGCGGGAACCACTTCCTGGCGTTCAACGCGATCCTGAACTGGAACGACCTGGGCGCGGGGCG
>CAVVUL010000013.1:0-71484 GCA_963751445.1 uncultured Acidobacteriota bacterium
GCAATCGAGTGGCGTAAACGATTCAGCTGAAGACGCGCTACTTTCGGTACAGATGCGCACCTGGGTCGCCGCATTCATCGTGCTCGGCGCTGCTGGGGCATTCTCCGCCGGCGGGCGTGCCAGCGACCAGCGCGGGCAGGGCCCAGGTTGAGGCGGGCCAGCCGACCGCGTCCCGCGATCCGCTAGTCGCGCCGTCCGAGGCGGGCACCTCCGCGATTAGCGGCATCGCCGTTGATGCGGAGCTCGGTCAGCCAATCGCCGGCGTTGTCGTCTACCTTGGCCCGCCGCAGCACGGACCGCAGGGCCAGCCGCTTCGCCAGGTGACCGACGCGAAGGGCCGCTTCGTATTCCCTCGGCTGCCGGCATACGACGGCTACTTCATCAGCGCGAGCAAGCCAGGCTACCTCGACGGCACCTACGGGCGCGCGAGCGGAGGAGGGGCGCGCGCATCGCTGACCGAAGGGCAGTGGGTGCCGGACATTCGCGTGGTCATGAACCGACCGGGCTCGATCAGCGGCACGGTGCTCGACGACCACGGCGAACCGATTGTCGGTGCGTTCGTGCGGGTGCTGCGGCAGATTCCCGTGGCCGGCGAGATGCAGCTCGCGGCCGGCCAGGTCGCGACCACCGACGACCGCGGCGCGTATCGCATCGCCTACCTGATGCCCGGAAACTACGTGCAGCTGCCATCGATGCAGAACACAGGTCCCGTGACGACCGCGGCGACCGTGCCCGCGCATCCGATTGCGCCGCGATCCGACGATGGCACGCCGCGCGTGTATCCGATTACCTTCTTTCCAGCGGCGCCCACAATCGCCGGCGCCACGACGGTGACGATAGCGGCCGGTGAAGCGCGCAGTGGTATCAATCTTCAAGTCACACCGGTCGTCGGTCGAACGATCACGGGAAGGGTCGAGGGTCGCCAGTTCCGCTGCGGGCTTGACCCTGCGGTTGATGCTGCCGGGCACCGAGGACCTCGCCGATGGCGCCGCCGCCGCGACGGCCGTCGTCGGCTCCGATCGGGACGCTTCACGTTCAACAATGTGCCTGCAGGCACGTACGTGATCGACGGGCGTGATTCGATCTCCGAAGTACTGGGCCAGCGTCAGGGGTGGTTCGGCGACGTTGCCACAGCTGCCCGGCACGCCATCGGCGGGGCAGGGCACGCTCGGCGTGACTTCCTCGGCGGGAGCGGTCCTGTTCTTTTCGGGCGCCAACGTCGAAGACCGGCCTATGGGTACACCAGCCGATCAATGTCGACGCGCAGGCCGTGAACGACGTGATCGCCACGCCGCGGAAGGGAGGCAGTATCTCGGGGCGCCTCGATGTTCGAAGGCGCGGCCAGACCGGTTGAGGACGCGCTCACCGCGTGGCCCGCCCACGGCACGGCCTCGCTCGGCGTCCCGCGGGTGGCGGGCAATGACGGCAGCCAGGGTCGCCGTCATCGACGGCCTGATGCCAGGCGAGTACGTGCTCTCGTCTGGCTTCTTCCTGAAATCGACTGTGTGCGCGGGTCAGGACTACACATTTCGGGCCTTCGACCTGTCGGCGGGCCGCGACATCACCGATTGCGTCGTCACCCTCACGAGCGAGTCGAGCAGCGTCTCGGGCAGCGTCCATGACGAGTCCAGGCGCGGAACTGCGGGGGATCGGGGTGATGCAGTGTTCCCCGTCCAATCGGAGCAATGGACAGCTACGGGTCTGAGGCCCTGCACGCATCAAGAGCGAGCAGGCGACGAACGCGGGGTTCTTTCGATTCCTGGGTCTGCCGAGCAGGCGACTACTTCCTGATCGCGGTGCCGGCCGATCAGGTCAACGCATGGCAGGAGCCGGGGTTTCTCGCCGCGGCCGCTCCTGAGGCCACGCGAGTCCACCTCGGTTTGGGCGATGTGAAGACGCAGGACTTGAAGGTCAAGACGATTCGGTGGCCCCGATGAGTCGGCCAATCGGGGCTGCTCGCGGCGATGACGCTGGGGTTGACGGTCGCGATCGCCGCCCACGGCAGCCACCAGACTCCGCCTCAGGCCACGACCGCGACACTCGCGGGTCGCGTTGTCGCGGACAATCCTCAGCAAACACCCATTCGCGGGGCCCTCGTCCTTATGACCGATGGCGTCGGGCGTTCGCGCAGCGCGGTCACGGACGACGCGGGGGCGTTTGAGTTCAAAGAGCTGCCGGCGAGCCGATATGTGGTGACGGCTTCAAAGCCGCCGTTTGTCCCGATCGTACATAGCGCCGAGGCGTGCCGATCGACCGGGCATCGCCGTGGCCGTGTCGCCCGGACAGTCAATCCGGGACGTCCTGATTCGATTGCCCCGCGGCGCGGTCGTGACGGGAACGCTGCGCAATCGAAAAGCGGCGAGACCATGCCGGACGTGCAGGTCACGGCGATTCGCATGGATCCGCCGGATGGCCAAGCCGCTTCGTCGGCTTCGTCTGGTACGCCGGTTATGACTGACGACCGCGGCGTCTATCGGATCTACGGGTTGCCGCCGGGCAAGTACTATGATCGCGGCGGCCGTTCGGACGAGCGGCGTGGCCGGAGCAATCGCCGCTCCATCCACGGACGACGTGGATCGCGTGTTTGCCGAGATTCGACGATCCCAGATGCTGGGGCGCTTCCCGGCCCGAGGCCGCTGGGGCGGCGACGACGCCTGCGCCACGGTTGCCCACAGTTGTCTTTGCGCCGACATTCTTTCCGGGGACCGTGCTTGCCGGCAATGCGGAGGTCATCGTTCTGGCCAGCGGCGACCTGCGGTCGGCTGATTTCACGGTCCTGCCGGTCCCGACCGGTTCAATCGAGGGTGTCATTCAGACCCATGACGGTTCGCCGGTGCCGCCCGTCGTGCCGACTCTCTATCCCGCCGGGCCACAACTGCCGCTGCACGTTCGCCACGAGACCGGGGGCGCTGGTCATGGAGCCCGGGCGCGACGGCCGGTTCAAGTTCGACGGTGTCCTGCGGGAACGTACACGCTCGAGCTTGGCCGCGGCACCCGCGCGAGGGGCCGCGGCTGGAACGCGGCTCTGGGTACGGACCGATGTTGTGTTCAGCGGTGCCGACGTGACCGGCGTAACGCTGATGCTGCGGCCGGGCCTGCGCGTGGCCGGTCGTGTCGTCTTCGAGGGCAGCGCACCGCGGCCCGCGTTGAACACGATTCAGGTCACGCTCTACGTCGTTGACGGACGGGATGGGTGCGTTCGTGCCGAACGCCGGTGCCAGGCCGGACAAGATGTCGGCGCAGGTCAACCCTGACGGGACGTTCGCCATTCACCGAGCTCCCGCCCCAGACCTATGCGGTATCAGCCAGCGTCAGCGGTCCGTGGTGGTTACGCTCGGCCATCATCGACGGGCGCGATGTGCTCGACAGCGCGCTCGACATCGGCGCGGCCGACATTGCCGGGGCCGTGTTCACGTTCTCCGATCGCCACTCCGAGCTGTCCGGCATTCTCCAGACATCGGCCAACACACAGGCCGCCGGCTACTTCGTCGTCGTGTTTCCGTCCGATCCCGGCCTTATGGCGCCGGGACTCACGCCGAATCCGATCCGTGCGCCTGGCCAGCGATGGCCACTTCGCCATCCGCGACTTGCCGGCCGGCGAGTATCTGATGGCGGCGCTGACCGACGTCGGCGCAGAATATTCGCGGACCCAGCCTTCTTTTCCGCGCTGGTGCCCGCGTCCGTGAAGATCACCCTGGCGGACGGCGAATCGAAGACGCAGAACCTGCGAATCGGAAAATCTGCGCCTCGGCCCGCGATGTTGAGAGCGGTCAGGCCGACGCGGCCAGATCGGGCGCTGCTGGGGTCAAAGGTCGTGCCGCTGGCCGGCTGAGGCCACGGCTCTCGCGGCCGTCAAGGCACGCACCTCGCGCACGCCAGCCGCCAGCAGCATCCGGCTGCACGCCTCAATCGTCGCGCCCGTCGTCATCACATCGTCCACCACGACGACGACGCGATCGCGCAGGGGAGAAGCGCCCAGGCGCGCGCGGAGCGTCCAGGCGACGCTGATGCCGTAGGCGGACGTCAGATTGGCCTGGCGGGCCGACGCAGGCAGACTGGCCTGCGGCGGGCCATGCCGGCTGGCGCCGCAGCGCCCGCCACACAGGCAACCCCAGTTGTCGAGCCAGATCGTCGGCCTGATTGAACCCGCGCCTGAATGAACGAAAGGGATGGAGCGGCACCGGGACTACGGCGTCGGCGCCATCCAGCACGTCGGCCCCGGCCAGCCGCATCATCCGCCCGAGCGGTTCAGCCAGCAGTCGCCGATGCCGGTATTTGAAGGCGTGCACGACCTCGCGCAGCGAGCCGTCGTAACGCCCCGCGCTTCGGGCGATTGAAAAATGCGGCGGATGACTCAGGCAGCGCGCGCATTCCGCATCGCTCGACTGCCACGCCGGCAGTTCGTCGCCGCACCGCGCGCACCACGGTGGTTCTACGCCCGAGATGCCGAGCCAACAACGCTCGCAAATCGGACTGGCCAGCGGCCGCTCGAGCACAGCGCGGCACGACACGCACGCCGGTTCGAGCAGCAGGCGGACGAGGGAATTGGTTGCGGAGTCCAACATGGCGATGGGCACTGCAAGCGCCCTGCCAATGCGGGTTGCAGGCAGCCCCAGAAGAGAGACTGCCATGCCTGCTCGTCCCTCCGCGTCTGCCATGCGAACTGACGGATCCGGCGGGCTGAAGCCCGCCGGCTACTGCAGCGACGCTGAGATCTGACGGCCGAGGGACTTGATCTTTTCCGCATCGCCCCAGAGCTTCTCGAGCGCTGTAGAACTCGCGGCTCGCGGGCATGAAGATGTGGATGATGAAGTCGAAGTAGTCGATGAGGATCCAGTCGCCGCGCTCGTAGCCTTCCGTGAGCGCCGGCCTTCGAGCCGCGCTTGGCGAGCGACTCCTGCACCCCGTCCGCGATGGCCTGCACCTGCCGGCGGTTCGTGCCCGTGCAAATCAGGAAGAAGTCCGTGAACGCCAGGCCCTTGGTCAGGTCGAGGACGACCAGGTTCTCGGCCTTCTTGTCGAGGGCCGCGGCCACGGCGGCCATCAGGTCTTGGGAGATTTTCTGGGGAACGGAGCGCTTGCGCGTGCGTTTCGCGGGCGTCTTCGGTGACTTTGGTGACTTCGGTGTCTTCGGTGTGGTCATGCAAGGCCTTTCGGCGTCGTCTCCGAGTATAGCTGGTGCTTCTGAATGTAGGCCGCCACCGCGGCCGGCACGAGGCCCGTCAGCGGTTCGCCAGCGGCCGCGCGCCGGCGGATGGCCGTCGCGGAGACGTCCGCGGTCGGCGCGTCCACGAGCAGGATGGCCGGGCAATCGGGCACCCCGGCCGAGGCCGGCTGCATGCGCGCGGCCAGTTCGGGCAGCAGGGCCGGCAGGCGTGTGGCCGGGAACCCCGGCCGCGACACCGCGACGAAATGGCAGCGATCGAGGACGGCCGGGTAGTTCTTCCAGGTTCGGATGTCGGCAAACGCGTCCGCGCCCGTCAGGACGAACAGGCCGCTCGTCTCCATGCCTCGCGCGGCCAGCCGGTCGAGCGTGGTCACCGTATACGAAGGGGCCGCGTCTTCCATTTCCAGATCGGACACGAGCAAGTGCGGATGCGGCGCGACGGCCATCGCGGTCATCGCGAAGCGGTGCGCGGCCGAGGCGTAGGGCCTGCCGCGATGGGACGGGATTCTCGCCGGAACGAACACGATGCGATCGAGGCCGAGGGCGGCGCGGGCCGCTTCGGCGAGATCGAGATGGCCCTGGTGCACCGGATCGAACGTGCCGCCGAGAAAGCCCTCTCTCATGCCTGCGCGGCGGCCAGTCGCTCGGCCGCGATTTGCTTCCACAGCGCTTCGAGCAGCTGCGGGACGCCTTCGCCCGTGACGGCGGAAATGGGGTAGAGCGGCACCTTGAGCTTCTTCAAATGGCGGGCGAGCTTCTTCAGGCGCTCGGGCTCGTCGATCGCGTCGATCTTGTTGGCGACGGCGATGCGCGGCTTGTCGGCCAGCATCACGGCCGTGTCGTCGCCGCCGCCGGCAAACAGCTCCAGTTCCCGCGAAATGATGTCGAAATCCTTCGCGGGATCGCGGCCGGTTGCCGACGAGACGTCGATCAAGTGCACCAGCACTTTCGTGCGTTCGAGATGGGCGAGGAACTTCATGCCGAGCCCGTGGCCTTCGTGGGCGCCTTCGATGAGGCCGGGCACGTCGGCGACCACGAAGCTGCGGTCGTCGCTCAGCCGGACCACGCCGAGATTCGGCGTCAGCGTGGTGAACGGGTAGTCCGCGATCTTCGGGCGCGCGTCCGAGATGCGCGCGATCAGCGTGCTCTTGCCGGCGTTCGGGAAGCCGACTAGTCCGACGTCGGCGAGGAGCTTGAGCCGGAGGCGCAGGACGCGCTGTTCGCCCGGCCATCCCGGTTCGGTGCGGCGCGGCGCGCGATTAGTCGCCGTCGCGAAGGCGTTGTTGCCGCGGCCGCCGTCGCCGCCGCGCGCCACGAGCACACGCTCGCCGACCTCCTTGAGATCCGCCAGCGGGATCAGGTCGTCGCCGTTCTTTTCGTACACGACCGTGCCCGGCGGCACTTCCAGTTCCATGTCGTCGCCGCCGTGGCCCGTGCAGTTGGAGCCCAGGCCGTGTTCGCCGCGCTGGGCCTTGAATTCGGGATGGAACCGGTAGGTGACGAGCGTGTTCTGGTGGGGACTGGCGACCAGGTAAATCGAGCCGCCCTTCCCGCCGTCGCCCCCGCTGGGCCCGCCGCGCGGCACGCGCATTTCCCGGCGGAAGGCCATGCAGCCGTTGCCGCCGTCGCCGGCCTGGACCTGGATGTCGACTTCGTCGACGAACATGGGGAGGGGATCCCCGCCGAGCCTATTTCTGGTCGACGGGGTAGATGCTGATCACGCGGCCGTGCGCGCCGTGATCCGAGAACTTCACCTTTCCCGTCACCTTCGCGAACAACGTGTCGTCCTTGCCGCGGCCCACGTTCAGGCCCGGCTTGAAGCGGCGGCCGCGCTGCCGGACGAGGATCGACCCGCCGGGCACGAGGTTGCCATCATGGCTCTTGACGCCAAGACGCTGCGAATTGCTGTCGCGCCCGTTCCGTGAACTGCCTTGCCCTTTTTTTGTTGCCATGGCTGCCCTTAGAGGTTGATGCTCTGCACGCGGACGCGGGTCTCGAGCGTGCGGTGGCCCTGGGTCTTCTCGTAGCCCTTGCGCCGCTTCTTCTTGAAGACCACGATCTTCTTGGCCTTGGTCTGCGCTTCCACCACGCCGGTCACCGACGCGCCCGCCACGTAGGGGGTGCCGGCGACGAACGCGCCGTCAGCCGTTTCCACGAGCAGGACCTTGTCGAACTTCACTTCCGCGCCGGCCTTGAGGTCGACGTGGTCGATGATCACCAACCCGCCTGGCGCGACCTTTTCCTGCCGGCCGCCAGCTTCAACAATCGCGAACATGTCCGGATGCTCCTGCGTGATAGAACCCGTGCACGGCACCCGTCCGGATGCCGGCCAGAACCTATAAGACTAGCACAAATTCGAATCCGGGATTCTCTTTTTGGCCCAAAAATCGATCGAATTCCTGAGCATTTCAGTCGATTTTGGAGCCGAAAAAAGAATCCCGGATTCGAATTTATTTGACCAGCAGGACCCTGGTGCCGCGGATGGACTGGGTGCTGAGGGTATTCAGGAACCCCGGCAGCAGCTTGTCCATCATCTCGAAATAGGACGACAGGGCCGGCGTGTTCTGGCCCTCGTTGTACAGCGCCTCTTCGTAGAACGACTCCGAGTGGAGCTGGGTGCCCGTGCGGCCGTCGATGAAGATGAACTTGGGGGTCAGCGAGTAGCCCTTGAGATTGGCGAACTCCCGGACGTCCTCATACTGGGTGCGCCCCATCGAGTCGACGTACTGGCGCAGCCGCGGGACCATCCCGCTTCGGGCCACCTCGGTGAACAGCACCGTGCCGGTGATGATCAGCGGGTCCGAGTACTCGCTGCCGACCTTCTTCCAGTAGTCCTGGTCCTTCAGGATGGGCTCGTATTCCTGCAGGTCCTTTTCATCCTTGATCTTCGGCGCGTCGGTCCCGGGCTTGGCGGGGTCGGCCGGATTCGGCGCCGCCGCCACCGGTGCCGGGCCGGCGCTTGTCCATCTCGGCGGCGAGTTCGATGACGTCCGCGTCGATGATCTTGAGGTCGGTCTTCGAGCGCAACTGGCTGCGCAGCAGCCGCGCCGTTTCCGCGTTGGCGTCGATGTTCCTGGTGCCGCCCGTGACGAACCCCGCGACCAGCACGTTGCGGTACGCGGTGATGTCCAGCTTGGCCCGAATCGGCGTCTCGACGGTCACCTCGTAGAAGCTGAGGCAGCCGGCCGACGCGATCGCGAGAGCGACGCTAACGGCCGCGAGCGCGGTTCTGCCGGTCATAGATTTCCCTGAAGCTCTCGTAGTTTCCGCGAATGTACTCGTTCTTCGGCTCGAGACTCGATCGCCCGCTCGTAGGCTTTCTTGGCGTCCTCGAACCGGCCCAGTTGTTCGTAGCCAATGGCCAGGTTGTTCCACGCCGAGGCGTAGGCAGGGATCGATTCGCGGTGGCGCTTTCCCACCGCGGAGTGTGGCTTCCTTCCACAGGCCCTTCTGCGCGACGGTGATGCCGAACGACACCTGCGCTTTCGCGTCCGACCGCTTGTCGGCTAACGCGGTCGCCGATAGTCCAATCAAGAATCGCGGCAACGAGCCCAATCCGGAGTCTCATGGTGGCCTGCTTGAACCCATCATAGCGCCGTTCCCGTGCCTGACGGCAAAGGCAGAGGGAGGGGCGGGGTCAACCGGAGCGGAGTTCGTTGGCACGGCCGCTGCAAGCGCAGCAGCGCCGTGACTCAACCTGACCCCTGGCCGACCCCGCCGCCCTGCCAGCCCTTGTGGCCATCTCGCTGCTGCGCAGCGGCCTCGACGCGCAGGCTGCCCGCCATGCCAAAACTGTGCTTGCCGAGCGTCCCGCGGCCCGAGTGGCTCGCCCAGGTCGCGCGCCAGATGTGGAGCAGGCCGGCCGACCGCCAGCAGAACGTCGGGTGGGCGCTGGCGCGGGTGGACGAGTCCCTGCGGCTGGCGGCGGCTGGCTGGGCACGGGATCCTGACCTGCCTGGACGCCCGCTACCCGGAACTGCTCGGGACGATTCCCGACCCGCCTGTCGTGCTGTGGACCCAGGGCGACGCAGGCGCTATTGCGTCGCGCCGTCTGTCGCGATCGTGGGTTCGCGGGACGCGACACCGGCCTCGCTCGCCGTCGCCAGGCGGCTGGCCCGTGACCTGGCCGCGGCCGGCGTGATCGTCGTCAGCGGCATGGCGCGGGGTGTGGATTCCGCGGCCCACGCTGGTGCCCTCGAAGGCGGCGGCCGGACGATTGCCGTCATTGGCTCCGGGCTGAACGCACGTCTATCCCAAGCGCAATGCCAGCCTGGCGGCCCGAAATCCGAGCCGCCGGCGCCATCGTGTCGGAGCTTCCAGCCAACGCGCCTGCCGCTTCCGCCGCACTTTCCCCTGCGGAACCGGATCATCAGCGGCCTGAGTCTGGCGACGGTCGTGGTGGAGGCCGGGGAACGATCGGGCTCGCTGATCACCGCCCGGCAGGCACTCGAGCAGGGCCGGGACGTGCTCGCGGTTCCGGGCGGAATCCTGTGCGGGAACCACCGCGGTTGCCACCGGCTCATAAAGGACGGCGCGCGTCTGGTCGAGAGTGTTGACGACGTGCTGGACGAGATCGGCTGGTGCGAACCGCGCGGCGGTTCAGGCCGAAAATAGCCCCAACCACTTGCAATTGAGTGACTTAGAGTCCAACATGGCGAAGGGCGAGCCATATTCTGTTGATAATCTGGCAGAGAGGACGGGGCGGACCGCCTCGGACTTGCTCACGGAATTGTGCTTGCTCGAGCTGTCAGGCCGCGTGATGCGCACGGCCGGAGGGCAGTTCGTCCGGATGGCCGGTCCGGAACGCAGGGAGGGGTAGTGAAAGGACAGTCATGGCAAAGGCACTGGTAATCGTCGAGTCGCCCGCGAAGGCGAAGACGATTAACAAGTATCTCGGGAAGGACTACAAGGTCATCGCCTCGATGGGGCACGTGCGCGATCTGCCCAAGAGCAAGCTGGGCGTGGACGTGGACCAGGGGTTCGAGCCCGAGTACGTGGTGATTCCGAGCCGGGCCAAGGTCGTCAAGGAACTGAAGGACGCCGCCAAGTCCGCCGAGATCATCTACGTCGCGACCGACCCGGACCGCGAAGGCGAGGCCATCGGCTGGCACCTGGCCCAGGAGCTCACCGGCTCCAAGAAGAAGATCCGCCGGCTGATGTTCAACGAGATCACCAAGAAGGCGATTCTCGAGGCCATGAAGCATCCCACCGAGCATCGACATGAAGATGGTCGATGCGCAGCAGGCGCGGCGCGTGCTCGACCGGCTCGTCGGCTACAAGATCAGTCCCATCCTGTGGGACAAGGTGCGCCGCGGGCTCAGCGCCGGCCGCGTCCAGTCGGTCGCGCTCAAGCTGATCTGCGATCGCGAGCGCGAAATCGAAGCGTTCGTGCCGGAAGAGTACTGGCACCTGACGGCGCGCCTGCTCGCCGCCGATGCCGCCCGAATTCGACGCGCGCCTGATGCGCAAGGGCGACGCCGCCGCCAAGATCCGCAACGAGGCCGAAGCCAAGGCCGTGCTGGCGGACCTCGAACGCGCGACGTTCGTGGTGTCGTCGGTCGCGACCAAGGAACGCAAGAAGAACTCCGTGCCCGCCGTTCATCACCAGCAAGCTGCAGCAGGCCTCCCGCTTCCCGGTCAAGAAGACGATGATGGTGGCGCAGCAGCTGTATGAGGGCATCGAGCTGCCGGGCGAAGAGGCGGCCGTCGGCCTGATCACCTACATGCGAACCGACTCGGTCCGCGTCGCGGACCAGGCGCTCGAGGACGTCCGCGTGCACATCCGCGAGAAATACGGCGACCCCTACGTGCCGGAGGAGCCGAACAAGTTCCGCGTGAAGTCCACGGCGCAGGACGCGCACGAGGCGATTCGCCCGACCTCGATGGCCTACACGCCCGAGTCGGTGCAGGCGCACCTCACGCCGGATCAGTTCTACCTCTATCGGCTGATCTGGAACCGCTTCGTGGCGTCGCAGATGATGCCGGCGACGTTCGACGACACCACGGTCGGACATCACGGCTGCGGGCTACGTGTTCCGCGCCAAGGGGTCCGTGCCGAAGTTCGCCGGTTGGCTGGCCGTCTACGGCCAGGGCACAGGCGAGGCCGAGGAAAGCGAGCGGACGGAGCAGCCGGCCACGCCCGCGCCCGGCGCGGCCGCGGAGACCGACGATGACGCGCCGCAGAGCGGCGTGCTGCCGGTGCTGACGCGAAGGGCAGACGCTCGAGCTGCGCGAGCTCCGGCCTGACCAGAAGTTCACGCAGCCGCCGCCGCGCTTCAACGAAGGGTCGCTGGTCAAGGCGCTCGAAGAGGACGGCATCGGCCGGCCCAGCACCTACGCGTCGATCATCTCGCGTGCTGCAGGCCCGCGAGTACGTCAACAAGATCGAAGGCAAGTTCCGGCCGACGATCCTCGGCCGGCGCCTGATCGACAAGCTCCTGCATCCGGTGTTCGACGACATTCTCGACGTCGAGTACACCGCGCGCATGGAGGATCAGCTCGACGGGATCGAGCAGGGCAAGGCCGACTACAAGGAAACCCTCTCCGCGTTCTACAAGGTCTTCAAGAAGGACCTGAAGCGCGCCGCCAAGGAGATGCCCAACTTCAAGGAAGGGCAGCCGACCGGCCAGACGTGCGACAAGTGCGGCACGGGCGAGATGGTCGAGAAGGCCGGCCGGTTCGGCATCTTCCTGGCCTGCAGCCGCTATCCCGACTGCGACAACACGCAAGGAACTCGAACCGGCCGAGAGCGCCGACGGAGGAGACTCGAGGAGAACTGCGAGAACTGCGGCAAGCCGATGGTCGCTGAAGCGCGGGCGGTTCGGCATGTTCCTCGCGTGCACCGGCTATCCGGAGTGCAAGACCACGCGGAAGATCATCGCGACCAAGCAGGGCATGAGCGCGGCGAAGCCCGACCAGATCCTCGAGGAGCTCTGCCCGAACTGCGGCAAGAACCTGGTCATCAAGCAGGGCCGGTTCGGCGAGTTCACCGCGTGCACGGGCTATCCCGAGTGCCGCTACGTGAAGCTGAAGTCCACGGGCATCGTGTGCCCGAAGGACGGCGGCGACGTGGTCGAGCGGAAGTCACGCCGCGGCAAGGTCTTCTACGGGTGCGCGAACTACCCGAAGTGCGACTTCACGCTGTGGAACAAGCCCGTGCTCGAGCCGTGCCCGACGTGCGGCCGGCCGTTCCTGACCGAGAAGATCACCAAGCGCCTCGGCCGCCAGCTCCTCTGCAGCAACGAGGAGTGCGACTACGTGCGCAGTGAAGAACTTGCGCCCGCCTAGATCCTGATAAGAAGGGGACAGGCCTCCGTGAGAGGCCTGTCCCCGCTGCCCCCAACGGAGCCGGGATGCCGACTGAGCTGTCTGAGAGGCCTGTCCCCGCCGCCCCCAACGGAGCCGGGATGTCCATTGAGATTATTGGCGGCGGCCTCGCGGGCTGCGAAGCGGCCTGGCAGGCGGCGTCAATGGGCGTGCCCGTCGTGCTCCACGAGATGCGGCCCGTGGTGCGGACCGCCGTGCATCAGACCGATCGGCTCGCGGAACTCGTCTGCAGCAATTCCTTTCGCGGCGACAAGCTCGACAATGCCGTCGGCCTGCTGAAGGAGGAAATGCGGCGGCTGGGCTCGCTGATCATGCGCGAGGCCGACCGCGTGCGTGTGCCGGCCGGCGCGGCGCTTGCCGTCGATCGCGAGCAGTTCGCCGAAGGCGTGACGCGCGCGATTCACGGCCATTCGCTGATTACGGTGCAGCGCGGCGAAGTGACGAGCGTGCCCGAGAGCGCCGTCGACCGGCCGGTCATCGTTGCCACCGGACCGCTGACGTCCTCCGCCCTCTCGGCCGACATCGCGCGCTTCGCGGGCACGCGACCATCTCGCCTTCTTCGACGCCATCAGCCCCATCGTCCTCGCCGAGACGATCGACATGAGCAAGGTGTTCCGGCAGTCGAGGTGGGACAGGAGTTTCAGGAGCACGGCCGAACATCGATACTCAATCAGCGGCAGCGGGGACAGGGCTCGCTGCGCGACCCCTGTCCCCTCCTGAACCAACAGCGGATGCGTCTCAGGGCGATTACCTGAACTGTCCGTTTACTCAGGACGAATACATCGCGTTCTCATGCGGCCATCGTCTCCGCTGAAAAGGCGGAGGTGCACGACTTCGACCACACGAAGTTCTTCGAGGGCTGTCTGCCGATCGAGGTCATGGCGCATCGCGGGGTGGACACGCTGCGGTTCGGGCCGATGAAGCCGGCGGGGCTGCGCGATCCGCGCACGGGCCATCGGCCGTATGCGGTTGTCCAACTCCGGCAGGACAACCTGGCCGGTGATCATTTCAGCCTCGTGGGTTTCCAGACCCAGCTGAAGTGGGGCGAGCAGGCGCGCGTCATGAAGATGATCCCCGGTCTGGAGCACGCGGAGTTCGTGCGGTTCGGCATGATTCACCGGAACACGTACATCAACGGCCCGACCGTGCTGACCGAGACGTGGCAGACGCGAACGAGGCCGAGCCTCTTCTTCGCCGGGCAGGTGTCCGGCGTGGAGGGCTACGTGGAGTCGACGGCCTCGGGCCTGATCGCGGGGCGCAATGCGGCGGCGCTCGCGCTCGGCCGGGCGCCCGCCGCACCGCCGCGGACGACCGCGATTGGCGCGCTGGCTCACTACGTGTCGCACGCCGATCCGGCCCGCTATCAGCCCACGAACATCACGTTCGGCATCATGCCGCCGCTGGACGCGCCGCCGCGCGCCCGCCACGATCGCGCCGAGGCCACGAGCGCGCGCGCGCTCGCCGATCTGGCGGCCTGGATCCAGGAAGCGGCGCGCCCATGAGCCGATCGGTGCGCACCGGCGGGGGACTGGCCGAGCTGAAAGCCGCGTTCCTGCAGTTTCTCCGCCACAACCGCAACATGTCCCCGCACACCGTGCGGGCCTACGACGCGGACCTCAGCCGGTTGCTCGAGCATCTGGCGGCGCGGAAGACGTGCCGGCAAAGCGAACTGACCCTCGCGCATTTCGACACGGACGGCGTGCGCGGCTACCTCGAGGACGCGCACGAGCGCGGGATCAGCCGCTCGTCCGCGGCCCGGCGCCTGGCGACCCTGCGTTCGTTCGCGCGCTATCTCATCCAGGAGGAGCGGTTGGAGGCGGACCCCACGGCGCTGGTGGGATCGCCGCGACGCGACAACACGCTGCCCGCGCACCTCGGCACGGCCGACATGGACAAGCTGCTGCTCGCGCCGGACTCGGCGACCGCCGCCGGCCGGCGTGACCGCGCCATCCTCGAGCTGTTCTACGCGTCCGGCCTCCGGCTCAGCGAGCTCTGCGATATCGATCTGGAGGACGTGAACCTGAACCGGCGCTCGGTCCGCGTGCGAGGCAAGGGCGGGAAGGAGCGCATGGTCCCGTTCAACGGCGCGACGGATCAGGCGATGCGGGCGATGATCGCTGACCATGTCAGACTTCGAACGTCGAAGTGCGAACTTCGAAGCTGGCGGGCGCGAAGACAGCGAAGCCGCGCGTCCGCGCGATCCGTTGTTTCTCAGCCTGCGCGGCGCCCGTTTGACGACGCGCAGCGTCGATCGCATCGTGCGGCGGTACACGCGCGAGGCGGCGATCGCGCAGGGCATCAGCCCCCACGCCTTGCGCCACACCTTCGCGACCCATCTGCTGCGCGCCGGCGCGGACCTGCGGGTGATTCAGGAACTGCTGGGACACGCGCAGCTCAGCACGACGCAGCGCTACACGCACCTCGACGTGGGGCACCTGATGGACGTGTATCGGGAGGCGCACCCGCGCGCGAAGCGGGGCAGAGCGACGGAGAAGTGACGGAGCGTCGGGATCCGTTCACACGGAGGCACGGAGCGACGGAGGTGCGGAGTGTCTTCTTGGGGTGACCGCGTGATCCGCAGCCCCCCAAGCCGCTCCGCGCCTCCGTCGCTCCGTGTCTCCGTGTGAACGAGACTACACCTGGTGCGCGACCGGCTCGGCCACCACGCGGCGGCTGCGCGGGATCTCGATGTTCAGGATCTTGATCTTGTAGTTCATCACGCGCGGGCTGATGCCGAGCAGTTCCGCGGCGTCTTTCTGCACCCAGTTCGACATCTTGAGCGCTTCGACCACGGCCTGCCGCTCGATCTCCTCCAGCGGAATGCCCGTCGGCGGGATGCGCACGGCCAGCGCGCGGTCGCCGCCGCTGCCGGACGCCGTCGACACCTGCTCGCCGATTTGCAGGTCGCCCACGTTGACGCAGCGGACCGTCGGCCAGCAGCACCGCGCGCTCGATGACGTTCTCCAGCTCGCGGATGTTGCCCGGCCAGTTGTGGCGCGCGAGCAGCTTCTGCGCGTCGGGATGGATGCCGTCGATGCGCTTCTTCAGCTCGCCCGCGAAGCGCTTCACGAAGAACTCGGCCAGCTCGGGGATGTCGTCCTTGCGGTCGCGCAGCGGCGGCATTTCCACCGACACCACGTTCAGCCGGTAATAGAGGTCCTCGCGGAAGCGGCCTTCCTGCACCATCTGCGTGAGGTTGCGGTTGGTCGCCGCGATGATCCGGACGTCCACGCGCAGCGTGCGGGTGCCGCCCAGGCGCTCGAACTCGTGCTCCTGCAGCACGCGCAGGATCTTCGCCTGCGTGCTCTGGCTCATGTCGCCGATTTCGTCCAGGAACAGCGTGCCGCCGTCGGCCTGCTCGAACCGGCCGATGCGCTGCTTGTCCGCGCTCGTGAACGCGCCCTTCTCGTGGCCGAACAGCTCGGACTCGAGCAGGTTCTCCTGCAGCGCCGCGCAGTTGACCTTGACGAACGCGCGGTTCGCGCGGTTGGAATTGTGATGGATCGCGCCGGCGATGAGCTCCTTGCCGGTGCCCGTCTCGCCGCGGACCAGCACGGTCGAATTGCTCCGCGCCACCTTCTTCACGATCGTCAGCACCTGCTGCAGCGCGCCGCTGGCGCCCACGATGTGGTCGAAGTCGTAGATGTCCTGCTGCTCGTGGCGCAGGTAATCCACCTGGTGCTTGAGGTGGCGGAGCTCGATCGCCTTCTCGATCTTCAGCTCCATCTCCTCGATCTCGAACGGCTTCTGGACGAAGTCGAACGCGCCAATCTTCATCGCCTCGACGGCGGTGTGGATCGACCCGAACGCCGTCATCAGGATCACGGCCGCGCTCGGCTGCATCGACCGCGTCGTGCGCAGCACGTCCATGCCGTCGGCGCCGCCCATGCGCAGGTCGGTCAGGACGACGTCGAACTGGTTGTCCTGCAGCCGCTCGATGGCCGAGGTGCCGTTGGCGGCCTCTTCGACGTCATGGCCGGCATTGTTCAACGCGCGAACCAGGCCCTTGCGCAGCGAATCGTGATCGTCGACTACCAGAATGCGTCCCATGTCCCTTATCTCCCCAAACTGCGTTCAGATGGCACCACCGGCAGCGTGACTTTGAAGGTCGTGCCGCGGCCGGGCGCCGACGAGGCGTCGATACGTCCGTCGTGGGCGTCCACGACGTTGCGCACAATGGCCAGGCCCAGGCCGGTGCCCTGCGGCTTCGTGCTGAAGAACGGGCTGAAAATGCGTTCGAGATCCTCCGGCGCGATGCCGGGCCCGTTGTCGTGCACTTCCACGACGACCTGCGGCGGCTGCGGATCGGCGCCGAGGGATTCCTCTTCGCCGGGCAGCAGGCAGCGCGCGGATGTCCACGTGGCCCTCGCCGCCGAGCGCCTCGAAGGCGTTCGCCAGCAGGTTCGAGAACAACTGGCGCAGCTGATGCGGGTCGGCCAGCAGTTCCGGCACATCGGTCTCGATGCTCGTGTTGATGGAGACCGAACCGCGGCGCATCTTGCCCTCCGCGAGCGTGATCGAGTCTTTCAACACTTCGTTCAAATCAGCCCGCTCGACCTGCAGCTGGATCGGCCGGACGAATTCGAGGACTTCGACCACGATGGCGTTCGCCATCTTGGCTTCCTTGATGATGTCGGTCAGGATGTCGAGCGCGTCCTCGCGGTCGTGGAGTTGCCGCTTGAGCACGCCGGCCATGACCTCGATGCTCGCGAGCGGGTTCTTGACTTCGTGCGCGATCGCGGCCGCCATCTCGCCGAGCGCGGCGAGCCGGTCGCGCAGGCGGTCCCGCTCTTCCATCTGCTCGACCCGCGTCAGGTCCTTGAAGAACATCGTCGCGCCCACCATCCGGCCGTCATCGTCATGGATGTGGGACAGGGTGTAGCCCATCGCGCGGCCGGTCTTGCGCAGGCGCATTTCGGCGCGGTTGGGGAGGTCGTTGACTGTCGAAGGCCTGCTGGAGGACCCGCATGACTTCCGGCACGTCGTGCAGGACCTCCGCGAAGGGCTGGCCGATGTAGTCCCGCCGGCCGGGCAGGGCCAGCACACGGTAGGCCATGTCGTTCATGGCCGCGACGCGGCCGTCCCGGGTGATGGCCAGGACGCCCGTGCGGAGGTTGAAGACCAGGTGCCGGAAGAACCGGTCCCCGAGGAGGTCCTCGGATTTCGGGCGCCCCAGAACCGGTTCGGCCGGCAACCGGTTCTTGGAGACCCGGTCGGGCCGTTCTGAGCTGATGATGCCAGTCTGACGCGCCATTATCATGTCCCGCTCCTGCGGGCGGACAATGTCAAGGCAATCCTTGTGCCCACCCAGTTGGCCGGTTTACCCACCAAAACCGTGCGTAGGTTGTTATCGGCAACTGGGAAAAACGGTCTAGGCGATTACAGAAAGGGTAGACAATTACAAAATAGTAACAGAATTGTCAGTCTTGGCCTGCTGGGTCGGCCTCTTGGAGGGTCTCCCACTGGTTCATGAGATCCCCGACCTCCCACATGAGCTGGTGGTGCCTGGCGGCGGTGGATTCGGCCTTCTCGCGGTTCTGGTAGAAGCCGGGGTCTGACATCTCGGCCTCCAGCTCCTTGATCGCCCGTTCGCGTTCCGTAATTCGGCCTTCGAGGTCGGCAATCCGCCGTTTTCGGTCGTCGTCTATCTTCCGGCGGCGCCGGGTGTCGGCATCGACCTTCTTCTTCTCTTCGTAGCGCTGGGTGGCGTTGGCGGGTTCCGGGGCCGGCTGGGTCGTTCCGTTCCCCTTGGCTTCGGCGCCTGGGTAGGTTGCTTCCCCTGGGCCGTCTGCGGCTTGGGCGCCTTCACCGGCGTGGGGGCGGCTGGTTCGGCGCTCCGCTGTTTGCGGCTCCAGAGGAACTGCTCGTAGGTGCCGGGGTAGATCTCGACCGAGCCCTGGCCGACGGCGATCACCTTGGTGGCGAGTTTGTCGACGAAATACCGGTCGTGTGACACGAAGATGAGGGTGCCGCCGAAGTCCTCGAGCGCTTCCAGGAGCACGTCCTTGGAGTCCAGGTCGAGGTGGTTGGTGGGCTCGTCGAGCAGCAGCGTATTGGCGGGCCGCAGCAGCATGCGCGCGACGGCGAGGCGCGTGCGCTCGCCGCCCGACAACACCCCGGCGCGCTTGTAGATGTCATCGCCCGAGAACAGGAACCCGCCGAGGATATTGCGAATCATCGGCACCATGCCGACCGGCGAATCCACTTCCATCGTTTCGTAGACCGTGCGCGTGGGCTCGAGACGGTTCGCCTCGTCTTGCGCGAAGTACTGCATGACGACCTGGTGGCCTTCGCGCCGGTCGCCTGCGTCCGGGGCTTCGGC
The DNA here is from genome assembly GCA_963751445.1 of uncultured Acidobacteriota bacterium. Lineage (GTDB taxonomy): Bacteria > Acidobacteriota > Vicinamibacteria > Vicinamibacterales > SCN-69-37 > DASUGC01. The sequence continues at coordinate 18,816 of CAVVUL010000013.1, forward strand.
GCCGGCGAGCAGGCGCATCAGCGTCGATTTGCCCGCGCCGTTGGGCGCGACGAGCGCGATCCGATCGCCGCGTTCGACGTGCAGCGAGATGTCGTTCAGCACGACGAGGTCGCCGTAGGTCTTGCGGGCATGCCGCAATTCCAGCACCATGCGGCCGCTCTTCGGGCACGTGGGAAACGTGAAGTGCACGCGCTTCCGCTCGGGCGGGACTTCAATCGGCACGATCTTGTCGAGCATCTTGATGCGGCTCTGCACCTGAGCGGCTTTCGTCGCCTGGTAGCGGAACCGATCGATGAACGCGCGCATCCGGCCGATTTCCTCGTCTTGCTCGTGCTTGGCCTTGCGCATGCGCTCGAGTCGCGCGTCGCGTTCGATCAGGAAGGCCGAGTAGGTGCCGACGTAGTCGGTGATCGTGCGCAGCGAGATCTCCGCGATGCGCGTCACGACCGCGTCCAGGAAGAACCGGTCGTGCGAGACGAGGATGACCGCGTACGGGTAGGCCGACAGGTACTCCTCGAGCCAGTTGCGCGCGTCGAGGTCCAGGTGGTTCGTCGGCTCGTCGAGCAGCAGCAGCGTCGGCCGGCCGAGCAGGAGCTTTGGCCAGCGCGATGCGCATCTGCCAGCCGCCCGAGAACGTCTCGGCCGGTTTCTCGAAATCTGCCTTCGAAAACCCGAGTCCTTCGAGGACCTGCGTCACGCGCAAGTCGATGCTGAAGCCGTCCTCGCGCTGGAAGAGTTCGGTGAGGTCGTGATAGCTGACGAGCAATGCCTCGTGCTCGCCATCAGCCAGCGACGGGTCGGCCAGCGCGTGCTCGATCCGGTTGATTTCGGCCCTGGCATCGAGCAGTCGCTGGAACACCGAGGCCGATTCTTCGAACAGCGACCGGCCCCCGTGCTCCAGGCCGTCCTGCGGCAGGTAGCCGACCGTGAGCCCTGCCGGTTTGACGACGCCGCCGATGTCGGCTTCGTCCAATCCGGCCAGAATCCGCAGGAGCGTTGTCTTGCCCGCCCCATTCGGACCCGCCAGGCCGACACGGTCCCCGTCCCCGACCTGCCAGGTCACGTTATCGAGGAGGATGCGGTCGCCGAAGCGTTTGGTCAGGCCGGAGAGCTGGATCATGCCAAGACATGATAGCGGCCGCGGCCCTCAGGCGCCCTATACTGAGGTTATCCAAGGAGTTCCGCCCGTACAGGCCGGTACTCCCATTGGGCCGTCTAACCCGGCAGAGGCGCTGGGAGACGGTCTGCAGGCTGTTCCCGGCGCTCGAGGCGCCCCATAGGCATGACCCGGACGGATGAGGAGCTCGTCGCCCTGGCGACGGCGGGAGATTTGGACTGCTTCAACCAGCTGGTCGCCCGCTGGGAGCGGCCGATTTACGCCTTGGCCTACCGGACGCTGGGCCGCGAAGAAGAAGCCCGCGACGTCGTCCAGGAAGCCTTCCTCCGGGCCTTCCGGGGGCTGCAGAAGTTTTCGCGGCGACGCGAAGTTCTCGTCCTGGCTCTACCGCATCACGCTGAACCTGTGCCGCGACTGGATTCGGCGCGAGCGCCGGGCGCCCATCGCCCAGATGCCGGAAGGCGTGGACGCGATGGACGTGGCGGACGAACACGTCGTCGCCGACCGAATCGGTCGAGGACCTGGTCGCGCGGCGCGAGATGTCGGAGGCCGTCTCGCGAGCGATGGCGGAACTGCCGGAAGAGCAGCGCATGGCGATCCTCCTGAAGGAGTACCACGGCCTCACGTTCCAGGAGATTGCGGATCAGTTGAACTGTCCGCTGAGCACGGTGAAGACGCGGCTCTACCAAGGCTTGTCCGTCCTGCGGCGGCGTCTCGAGCGGCGCCAGTCCGAAGAAGCGAGCCTGAGGCGGGCGACGTGGGAAAGCACGAGCTAGAACGACGGGAACGACTGGGGAACGAACGGGAACGACGGGAACTGGGGAACTGAACATGTGCAATCAACGTGAACGGCTGATTGGGTATCTCTACGGCGAGGGCGACGCGGCTGACCGCGCCGAGGTGCAGCGGCACGTCGATGAGTGCGCTGACTGCCGGGCCGAGATGGCCGGCCTCCGTTCGGTCCGCGAGGACCTGCTGGCGTGGGACGTGCCGGAGCATCAGTCCGTGTGGCGGCCGTTCGTCGCCGCGCCCGTGATGCCCTGGTGGAAGCAGGTGCCGGCGTGGGCCATGGCGGCCGCCGCGGGCGTGATGCTCATGCTCGGCGCGGCCGGCAGCGTTGCCGTCCACGCGTTCGCGCCCGACCAGACGATGGTGCGCCAGTCGGAAACGGTGGCGGTGCCCGGCAGGCCCGTGCTCACCGCGGCGGATCTCTCGGCGGCCGAGCAGCGGATCCTCGCGTCGGTGGAGCAGCAACTCGGCGTCGTGGGTGCCCGGGTGCAGCAGGTCTCGAACCGCTCGCAGTCGGTGAAGGCGCTCGAAGGCGATCACAGCGCGCTGGCCGACGAAGTGCTCAAGTTGCAGCAGGAGAACCGCGCCCAGCTGGATGCACTCAAGAGCATCTACGCCAGCCTGGATCAGATGCGCACCACATCGGCGGCACGGAACACGAATCTGAAAACAGAGATCGACAATCTTCGCAGCCTGGTTGTGTCCCAGCTGCAACTGAATCGGTAAGACGGAGGCAGAGCGTGGTATTTCGAAGCATCGTCGTCGCAGGGATCCTCGGCGTGGCCAGCGCGGCGTCTGCGCAGACGCCGGTGGACGTGCAGGTGTCGCAGGACACGCTTCGGCCAGGTGCAGGCGTTCGAGAACAACCTGCGCGTGGCCATCGAGCGGGCGGGCGCTCAACTGGGCGAGCGCGCCCGCCAGGTCGTGCCGGACATCAGCCTCCGATTCGAGACGCAGCCGAAGGTGACCGGCTTCGTGCTCCCGGAAGGCGAGGGTATTCTGTTCGCCATCGAAGTGCCGGGCATCGAGGGCTCGAGCGTCATGTTGTGGGAGATGTCCCGACGCATGGCGCAAAACCCCAATGCGCAGAATCCGAATCTCCCGCGGATGGGCAATGGGGTCAATCCGCCGAATCCAGCCAGTCCGTCGATGCCGGTCCCTGCCGGCGTCGTCGGCGTGATGATCACCAACCCCGAACAGGAATACTCCGAGTACACGCGCCAGGCGCTCCTCGACGCGATGCTGGACCAGGCGTTCGCGCTGCCGCTCAAAGAGAACCAGACGCTCACGCTGAGCGTCGGTGTGGCGGAAGTGGCTCCGGCCAACCCGCTGGCGGCGATTCCGCGCCGGCTTTACCTCCGCTTGAAGGGCGAGGACCTGCTGGCCCTCCGCCAGAACCGCATCACCCGGGACGAGGCCAAGAAGCGCATCCTGGAATTCCGGTACTGATCTACAATCCCGCCAGTATGCGATGGCGGTCGCCAGTCGTTGCCGTTGCCTGCCTCTGGCTGATCGCAAGCTGGGGGTGCGGGCCCCAGCCTGATCTCAAGTCGGTCAAACTGATTCCCGGGATCTCGGGCTACTACGACGCCGGCGTGGTCCGGGAGGGGCCGGAAAAAGGCCAGAACAAACTCGTTCCAGCGGTCACGTTCCAGCTGAAGAACGAAGGCAGCCTGCCCATTGAATACCTTGACCTGGTGATCGCCTACTGGCGGATCACCGACGATGGCGAGAAGGACTCCAAGCTGATCCAGGGCATCGGCCGGACCCCGTTGGCGCCCGGCGCCACCACCGAGACGATCACCGTGCGATCGGATGTGGGGTATACGTCCCCGCAGGCTCGGGCGGAGTTCTTCGTAAGTTCCTATTTCGTCGATTTCAAAGTGAAGGTCTTCGCGAGGCGATCCGGCAAGATGGCGTCGCTCGGGGAGTTGCCCGTGGAACGGCGCCTGTTGCCAGCCGCCCGTCAAGACGGCCCTCGCCCGTGAGTCGGTCGCTGTCCGCCCAACCATCACGCCCGCCTGAAATCACCCTCGAACGCCGGCTCGGGCCGTTCGACGCGGCCGCCATTGTCGTGTCGAACGTCATTGGCGGCGGCATCTTCTTCGTGCCGATCATCGTCGCCGGTCTCGTCCCGTCCGGCGCGTCGATGATCGGCGTGTGGATCTTTGGAGGCGTGCTCGCGTTTGCGGGCGCGATGGCCTACGCCGAACTGGCGACCCTGCGGCCGAGATCCGGCGGCGAGTACATCTATCTTCGCGATGCCTACGGCCCGATGGCCGCGTTTCTGACGGGCTGGACGTCCTTCGTCGCGGGCTTTTCCGGCGCGATCGCCGCCAGCGCCGTCGCGCTCGCGGAATACATCGGCCGTTTCGCGCCCGCCGCCGCCAACCAGACGCCGCTGCTGAGACTGCCGATCCCGATCGTGGACCTGGTCGTCACGCCCCAGGCGCTCATTGCCATTGCCGCGATTGTGGCGTTGTCGTTCGTGCACCTGCACGGATCCGGTCGCGTGGTGCACAACATCCTGGCCGGGGCCAAGGTCTCCGCCCTGCTCGTCTTCATCGCGCTCGGGTTTGGATGGGGCCACGGATCGTGGGGCAACCTGACGGGCGCGCACGACGTGGCCAATGTCAGCACGGGCTGGTTACTGGCGCTCGTGCCCATCATGTTCACCTACTCCGGGTGGAATGCCGCGGCGTACGTCGCCGAGGAAATCCGCAACCCCAGCCGGAACGTGCCCCTCGCGCTGGGCCTGGGCACGGTCGGCGTGGTGGCGATCTACATTGCGCTCAACGCGCTCTACCTCTACGCCATGCCGATTGGCGATCTGTCGGCACTGAGCGGGCGCTTGACGGATATCGTGGCCGAGCGCCTGTTTGGATTCGTCGCGGGCAACGTGATCGCGATCTTCACGATCATCAGCATCGCGGCGAGCATCAGCGCCATGGTGATGGCCGGGCCCCGCGTGTACTACGCGATGGCGCGGGATCACATGTTCCTGGAAGCCGCCGCCAAGGTCCATCCGAAATATCGCACGCCGGTCCTCGCGATCTTCGCGCAGGCCGCGTGGAGCAGCCTGCTGGTGCTCTCGGGGTCGCTGCCCAAGCTCGTGAACTACACCGGATTTGCCGTCGTGCTGTTCTCGGGGTTTGCGGTGCTGTCCGTGTTCGTGCTGCGCCACCGCGAGCCGAAGGCGGAACGGCCGTTCAAGGCGCTCGGCTATCCGCTGGCGCCGGGTTTCTTCGTGCTGGCCAGCGCGGTGATGGTCGCGCGCGAATTGATTACCAACACGGGGACGACGCTGGCCGGACTGGCCGTCATCGGGGCGGGCGTGCCGATTTATTTCGTGTTCACGTGGCGTGAACGGCGCCGGCATGCGCCGGCGCCCCGGGCCTAGATGTCGGCCGGCCCTGCAGGGCCGGTGGGCCCTAGTTCACTTTCTTCAGCGTGATGCGCACGGTCTGCGTCTTGCCGGACGCGACCACGATTTCCTGCGTGTAGTTCTGGTACCCGTCCGCCTTGATGCCGAGCACATGCCGGCCGCTGTCGATTTCCAGGTGGTCGTTCAAGCCGTCGAACTCATCGACCGTGCCCACCAGCGCGTTGTCGATGTAGACCTTGGCGGTCTTGGGCGTGGTCAGGATGCGCACGTCTCCGGTCGTCTTGCGCGCCTTCGCTTCGCCGCCACCCCCGCCACCGATGTCCACGCCGAAATAGGCGGGCGCAGAGTAGGCACCCCAGCAGTACCCATACGGGTCATACCAGGGACCGTAGATGCCCCAATTCCAGCACGTCGCGCCGTAGTACCACGGGTTGTAACCCATGTAGCCCGCGTACCAGCCGAAGCCGGACGAGTACCACGGATAGTAGCCGCCCCACGGACCGTAGAACGGGAACGACACGTAATCGCCGCCGCCACCGAATTGCCCGGGTTGTCTCATCGTGGCCAGGCCCGTGATGGGCTGGTCGCCGCGTGGTCTGGCCGCCGCCGCCACGCTCGATGAGAACGTGTCAGAACCGGCCGCCCGCCGGCCCGAACCGGAATCAACCAGTGCGGTGCCGCCAGCCGGGACGGCCACGGCCACGCCACCGGGGGAGGGCGCCGATCGTGCCGCGCCGCTGTTGACGCCGCCGCCTCGCACCGCGCCGGCCGAGCGCGAACCGCTGTCCGACGAACCACTGGGGATCCGGCTCGGCGACCCGCCCGAGGACCCGCCTGAAGGCGCCGACGGCGGCGCGGACACCCCAGACCCGCCGACCGCACCTCCGCCGCCACCCGAACCCGACGAACCCGACGAACCTGACGAACCCGACGAACCCGACGAACCCGATGTCCTCGGTATCGCCTGCCCGTTGGCCAGCACCGGGATCGCTAATGCCACGACGACGCCGAGAGAGGCGATGAGATAAATGGGCTTAGCCATGGCATCTGCTCCCGAGGCCCTGCGCAGACCTCTGTCGGGTGGTTCAACTGCAAGTCTACGGCCAGCGGCCCCTGACCGCAATCGGCCAGATCCTGGCGGTCCGGGGGCCTCCGGGAGGGGAATTGTCCTGTCGCGGTGCCCTCCCGGGCGGACGAAAACTCCGATACGATGCGGGGAATGCAGCTATCGCACGCCACGACCGTGCTGGGCGTCCGCCACCAGGGCAAGGTCGTGCTGGCCAGCGACGGCCAGGTCACATTGGGCCAGACCGTCGTGAAGCACCAGGCGAGGAAGGTCCGTCGCCTGTACCACGACAAGGTTCTGGCCGGCTTCGCGGGCACGGCGGCCGACGGCTTCGCGCTGTTCAGCCGCTTCGAGAGCAAATTGGAGGAGCACCGCGGCAACCTCGAACGCGCCGCGGTGGAACTGGCGCGCGACTGGCGCACCGACCGCGCGCTGCGCCGTCTCGAGGCCATGATGCTCGTCGCCGACACGCGCGTCATGTACCTGGTGTCCGGCACCGGTGACCTCATCGAACCGGACGATGGCGTGATGGGGATCGGGTCGGGCGGGCCATTCGCGTTGGCGGCCGCGCGCGCCCTGGTCCGCCACAGCCCGCTCGATGCGCGCGCGATTGTCGAACGGGCGATGGCCATCGCCGCCGAGATCTGCATCTACACGAACAGCCACCTCGTCATCGAAGAACTCTGATCATGACCGCAGTGCCGTTGCCCTCCTTGCCGGCGCCCGCCGGTTCGTCGCTGACGCCGCGTGAAATCGTCGCCGAGCTCGACAAGTACGTCGTCGGACAAGCCCGCGCGAAACGCGCCGTCGCGATTGCGTTGCGCAATCGCTTCCGGCGGCAGCGGCTGTCGCCGGAGCTGGCGGAGGAAGTCGCGCCGAAGAACATCCTCATGATCGGGCCGACCGGCGTCGGCAAGACCGAGATTGCCCGGCGGCTCGCGCGCCTGGCGCAGTCGCCGTTTCTCAAGATCGAGGCGTCGAAATTCACCGAAGTCGGCTATGTCGGCCGCGACGTCGAGTCGATGGTGCGCGACCTGGCCGAGATCGCCATCAAGATGGTGCGTGAGGAGCGCGAGGCGGACGTGCGCGACAAGGCCCGCCGGGCGGCTGAGGAGCGGCTCCTGGACTTGCTGCTGCCGCCGTCAGTCGCCTCCCCGCTGGGTGAGGGATCGACGGACGCGGAGCTGGTGCGCGAGCACCAGACGACCACACGCGAACGGCTGCGCGAGCAGCTGCACGCCGGCCGCCTCGATACGAAGGCCGTGGAGATCGAGACGCGCGATCGCTCGATGCCGTCCTTCGAGCTGATCCAGGGCGGGTCGATCGAGGAAATCGGCGTCAACCTGCGGGACATGATGCCGGGCATGTTCCAGGGCCGCACGCGCAGCCGGCGGATGCCCGTGCCCGAGGCGTTCGACTACCTGACGCAGGAAGAGGCGCAGAAGCTCATCGACATGGACGCGGTGTCGCGCGCCGCGCTGAGCCGCGTCGAGGATGCCGGCATCATCTTCCTGGATGAGATCGACAAGATCGCCGGCCGCGAAGGCGCCCACGGGCCCGACGTGAGCCGGGAGGGCGTGCAGCGGGACATCCTGCCGATCGTCGAGGGCACCACCGTCAACACGAAGTACGGCATGGTGCGCACCGACCACATCCTGTTCATTGCCGCCGGCGCGTTTCACGTCTCCAAGCCGTCCGATCTGATTCCGGAACTGCAGGGGCGGTTCCCGATTCGCGTGGAGCTCGACGCGCTCGGCAAGGACGAATTCGTGCGCATCCTGACGGAGCCGAAGAACGCGCTGATCCGGCAGTACACGGCGCTCATGGAGACCGAGGGCGTGACGCTCGCGTTCGCGCCGGCCGCGATCGAGCGCATCGCGGAACTGGCGACATTCGTCAACGAGCGCACCGAGAACATCGGGGCGCGCCGGCTGCACACCGTGCTGGAGCGCCTGCTGGACGAGGTGTCCTTCCACGCTCCCGAATTGGGCGGCCAATCGATTACGATTGACGCGCCCTACGTGGACCGCATGCTCGAAGACATTGCCAAGAGCGACGATCTGTCGCGATACATCCTGTGAGCCTGCCTCGCGCCGCCTCCGTCATCGTCGCGATGGGCCTCGGGTTCGGCGCCGTGGCCTGCGGGCACAAAGGCCCGCCGCAGGCGCCGTTGCGGCCGGTGCCGGTCGCCGTGTCGGCGTGGTCGGTCGAGCGCATGGGCGCCGCCGTCCGCCTGCAGTTCACCGTGCCGGACGCCAACCGTGACGGGTCCACGCCGCCGGCCGTCGATCGCGTCGAGATCTTCGCCCTGTCACAAGCCGCTGATGCGACGCCGCCGACCGGGGCTGCCGTCGCCGTGCCCGCGAATCTCATCGCCACCGTGAGCGTGAAATCGGCCGAGCCGCCCGCGCCCGGTGCGCCGCCCGATCCGCGGCCTGCGGCCGGCGAGGTCGCCTCGCACGTTGATGCCGTCGCGGCATCGGCCGGCGAGTCCGCCACCCCGATGGTGCGCTACTACATGGTCGTGCCCGCCGCGGGGCGCCGGCGCGGTCCGGCGTCGGCCATCCTGCCCGTGCCGTTGTCGGTGTCGCCCGCGGCTCCGACCGGCGTGAAGGCTGACTACACCGAACAGACGCTGACCGTGGCGTGGGACGTGTCAGCGCCGGGTCAGCGCTACGTCATCGAGGAGACGGACGAGCGCGGCGCCGGGGCCACGCGGCTGTCGGGCGCGCCGCTCGACGCCGTGACGTTCGACCTGCCGGTGCAGTTCGGGCAGGTGCGGTGCTTCGCGGTGCGCGCCGTGGAGACGCGCGGCGCCGTGTCCGTGATCGGCGAGCCGTCGCCGCCCGTCTGCGTGACGCCGCGGGATCGTTTTCCACCGCCGGTGCCGACCGGCCTGCTCGTCGTGCCTGGCGACGGCGCCATTGAACTGGCGTGGACCGGCGTGGCGGCCCCCGACCTCGCCGGCTATGTCGTGCTGCGCGGGGATGGCGCGAACGGCGCCCTGCAGCCTCTGACGCCGGCGCCCCTGGCCGCCGCGTCGTACCGCGACACGACCGTGCGCGCGGGCGCGACGTACGTGTACGCCGTGATCGCGGTGGACACGGCGACGCCGCCCAATGCGAGCGCGACGTCCGATCGGAAGGTCGTGTCGGCCCGCGCGGCCACGCCCCGTACCCCTGTCGAAAGGTGAGACCCCGATGACGCGTTTGTATCGAATCCTGCATGACGGCGCACCGCGCTACGCGGTCGAACGCGACGATGTCTGGCGGCTCGTGGACGGCGACGTGTTCGGCCGGTTCTCGAAGGGCGGGGCGGAAATCGACGGCGCCACGGCGCGCATTCTCGCGCCGGTCCTGCCGTCGAAGATCGTCTGCGTCGGGCTGAACTACCGGGACCACGCCGCCGAGCAAAACAAGCCGCTGCCGCCCGAACCGCTCCTGTTCATCAAGCCGTCAACGAGCGTGATTGGCCCGGGCCAGGCGATCGAGGTGCCGGCGTGGGCCGGGCGCGTCGATCACGAGGCCGAACTGGGCGTCGTCATCGGCAAGGTCGCGCGCGACGTGTCCGCCGCCCAGGCCTACGACCATATCCTCGGCCTCATCGCGGTCAACGACGTGACGGCCCGCGACCTGCAGAACAAGGACGGGCAATACACCCGCTGCAAGGGCTTCGACACGTTCGCCCCGATCGGCCCGTGCATCGCCGTCGGCCTGGACGGGAAGGATCTGGCGGTGCAGGGGTTCGTGAACGGCATGCTGCGCCAGAATTCCCGGAGCCGCGAGCTGATCTTCACGATTCCGGAACTCGTGCAGTTCATTTCCTCCGTCATGACGCTGCTCCCGGGCGATATCATTTCGACCGGCACGCCGTCGGGCATCGGCCCGATTCGGCCCGGGGATCAGGTCACCGTGCACGTCGAAGGCGTCGGCGCGCTCACGAATCCGGTTGTGGTCAGGGAAGGGTCCGCATCATGAAGTTCTTCGTCGATACCGGCAATCTGGACGACATCAAGCGGCTCGTGCCGCTCGGCATCGTCGACGGCGTCACCACGAATCCGTCGCTGATGGCGAAGGAGAAGGGCGATCCGGCCGAGATCATCCGCACGATCTGCCGCACCGTGCAGGGCCCGGTGAGCGCCGAGGTGATCGCCACCGACGCGGACGGCATGATCGCGGAAGGCAAAGCGCTGGCCGCCATCGATCCGCACGTGGTCGTCAAGGTGCCGTTCACCCCCGCCGGCGTGCGCGCGACCAAGGTGCTGGCCGAGGCCGGCCATCGGGTGAACGTCACGCTGATCTTCTCGCCCACGCAGGCGCTGATTGCGGCCAAGGTCGGGGCGGCCTACATCAGCCCGTTCGTCGGGCGGCTGGACGACATCGCGACGGACGGGATGGAGACCGTGCGGCAGATCATCGAGATCTACCGCAACTACGACTTCAACACCGAGGTGCTCGTGGCCAGCGTGCGGCATCCGATGCACATCGTCGAGGCCGCGCGCATGGGCGCCGACGTGTGCACCTGCCCGCCGGCCGTGATCGAAGCCTGCTTCAAGCATCCGCTCACCGACATCGGGCTGGAGCGGTTCCTGAAGGACTGGAAGAAGGCGCAGGAGAGCCAGTAAGAGGCCGGCTGACTTCTGACGTGCCCAAGGTAAGCTGAAGGCGTGGCAGAGTCGCCCCAAGAGCCCGGCGAAACCGGGCGACCCGGGCCGGAGGCGTCGGCGCCGTCCGCCGGCGCGGCCGCGCGCCCGCGCGGGCGCAAACGGCGGGCGGTTCGGCGTTGGACCCGGCGACTCGTGGTGCTGGTCGCGGTCATCATCGCGACCGTCGTCGTCACCGTCTTCACGGTCGACATCGGCCGGATTTCGATTGGCGGCAAGTCCATCCGGACCGTGGCCGAATCCCAGGCCTCGAAGTTCCTCGAGCGCAAGATGCGTATCGGCGCGATCCGGGCCTACCTGACGCCCGGCAAGTTCGCGTTCGAGGACGTCGTGATCGAAGGCCCGACGTCCGACGCGCGGCCGTTCTTCAGCGCCAGACGCATCACCGTCGAGGTCCCGTGGTGGACGTTGTTCCGCAAGGACCGGGACCTGTATATCGACGTCCGCCTCTACGACTGGCGCATGGTCGTGGAGAAATGGCCTGATGGCCAGGCGCACCTGCCGAAGCTCACATCGAAGGGCCAGGGCGGCAAGTTTCCCGCGAAGATTCGCAGCCTCTCCGTCATCGGCAGCGGCGGCGAGTTCATCTACGACGATCACCTCACGCCGTGGCGCGTGACCGGCCCGAATCTCAAGTTCGCGCTGGTGCGCGCCAACAATCTGAACACCTACGTCGGCCAGGCGCAGTTCACCAAGGGCGCCGTGCAGATCCAGAATTTCGAGCCGATGTCCGCCGACTTCAGCACCCGCTTTCAGGTGGACGGCGGCGTGGTCCGGCTGAAGCACATCGATCTGCTGACCGATGGGGCCGAGTCGCACATCAGCGGCTTCGTCAACTTCGGCCGGTGGCCCGAGCAGGAGTACCGCATCCAGTCGACGGTGGACTTCAACCGGATGCGCGAGTTGTTCTTCGCGAAGGCGACCTGGCGTCTGTCGGGCGAGGGCCGCTTCAACGGCGTGTTCAAGATCTTCAAGAACGGGTTCGACCTGAGCGGGCTCTTCCGGAGCGACGAGGCCGGGCTGGGCCTGGGCAATTCCGAATGGCGGTTCGTGAACCTCGACGGCGCGCTGCAGTGGGCGCCGGATCATTTCATCGTCAGCCGCGCGGATGCGGAGTTTCTCGGTGGCCGGATGCGGCTTGCGTATGGATTGAGCCCCTTCGGACAGCCCGGTGGCGCGACCGCGACGCTGACCGCTGACTATAGCGGTGTCGATCTGTACCGGTTCACGCGGCAATTCGGCTGGACCGCGCTGGAGCCGCAGGGATCGATGCGCGGTCAGGTGTCGATGGCGTGGCACAACGGCCAGTTCACCGAGACGCTGCAGGGACGCGGCGCGACGGTCGTGGCGCCGCCCGACGGCCAGTCCCTGGCGACGGCCGTGCTGCCGCCCGGGGCCGAGCCCGTGCCGGCCGAGCGCCCATTCCAGAAGTACCGGCCGTTCGGCGAGTTCGCGATCGGCGCCGACGCGGCCTACCGCTTCACCGGCTCGACGCTGGATTTCGATCCGGGCTGGGTGGCGACGCCGACGACGTTCGTGCGGTTTCAGGGGCACGCGCGCGGCGGGGACGTCAATGTGCCGTTCCACGTGACGAGCCACGACTGGCAGAATGGCGATCGGCTGTTTTCGGCCATCATGTCCAACTTCGGCCATCCGACTGGCGCGATCGACGTCGGCGGCCGCGGCACGTTCGACGGCGCGCTGACGAAGGCCTTCAACGCCCCGCGGATCGACGGCCGCTTCGACGGCGACCTCATGCGGGCGTGGGGCGTCGTGTGGGGCGCCACGACCGGCCGGATTGTGATCGAGAACGGGTACCTCGATCTGATCGACGGCCGCATTGCGACTCGCGACGGCGGCCGCGTCCTGACGTCGGGCCGGTACGCGCTGGGGTTCCCGCGCGCCGACCACGGCGAGGAAATCCACGCGACGATCCACGCGGAACAGATGCCGATGCAGGCGCTCCGCACCGCGTTCGACCTCGAGGACTGGCCCGTGGACGGCACGCTGGCTGAGGCCAATCTCGAGCTGACCGGTGCGTACGAGAAGCCGGCAGGCCGGGGCACGATGCGCATCGAGAACGGCACCGCGTGGAAGGAGCCGTTCAACGCCGTCGGCGGTGAACTGCTGTTCGACGGTGACGGGTCCGTCAGGATGCACGGCATCACGTTGGTGAAGGGCGCCGGCGCCGCCGGCGGCACCGTGACGGGCACCGCGCATCTCAGCTGGGCCGAGAAGTCATTTTCCGTCGATGCCGCCAGCGAGGGGCTGCCCGTCGAGGAAATCGCGGCCTTCCGGTTCGAGGGCACGCCGTTGCACGGCATGCTCCGCGGTTTCAAGGCCAGAGGGTCAGGCAGTTTCGATCGTCCCGTCTGGGACGTGGAAGGCTACGTGCCCGACCTGTACATCGCCGACGAAGGCATCGGCGTGTTGCGAGGGACGCTGACGCTCGAGAACAACGAGCTGACGATCAAGGAACTGGCCGCGGCCTCCGAACGCCTCGATGTCGGGTGCCAGGGGACGATCCAGCTGAACGCGGTGTACGACGCGAAGGTGAACTGCCGGTTCGCGAAGACCTCGCTCGATCCGTACTTCAAGTTCGTCGGGCGCGAACTGCCGCTCAACCAGGTGATTGCCTCGGGTTCGTTCAGCGTTGCCGGTCCGCTCAAGGACACGACCCGGCTCGCGGTCGATGCGCGCGTGGACGATGCGTCGCTGCGGTTCTCCGGCTACCTCCTGGAGATCGACAAGGGCGAGAAGGGCGACAGCCCGCTGCAGTTGGCGTTTCGCGAGAATGCGTTCAGGCTCGTGCGCGTGAGGTTCCAGGGGAAGGACACGAGCCTCGACCTGTCCGGCACCGCCGATCTGACCGCCAGAGCCTTCGACGTGACGGCGAGGGGACAGGCCAGCCTCGGGGTCCTCCAGGCGTTCTATCCAACCCTGACCGCCTCCGGCAGCGCGACGCTCGGGGCGCGCCTGACCGGCAGTTTCGACAAGCCTGAATTGACGGGCCGCGCGGACATCACCGACGGGAAGTTGCGCCCGGAGGCCATGCCGCAGGGACTCAGCGAGATCAACGGGCCCATCACGTTCGCCGCCGGACGCATTTCGGTGGACGGGTTGCAGGCGGTTCTGGGCGAAGGGCCTGTGTTCTTCACGGGCGGGATCGTCCTGGACGGCTATCGTCCGGACCAGTTCGATCTGCATGCGAAGGGGGAGTCCCTGCACCTGCGGTATCCCGATGGCCTGCAATCGACGGTCATCGCCGGATCTGGACCTGATCGGGCCGGTCACGTCTCCGACCCTCTCCGGGACCGTGGACGTCCTGCGCGCGTCGTACTCGCTCCGGTTCCAGCCGGAGAAGGGCTATTTCAGCTTGTTCGGCGGCGGTGGGGCCGATACCGGCGGCGGAGACTTCGCCGTTGCGCCCGCGCCGTCGGCGATTCCCCTGGCGCTCGCGATCAGGATTCGCGCACCGATTACGCAGTTCGTCGAAAACAAAGCGGCCAGTGCCAAGATCTACGCGAGCGCGGACGTGTTCGTCTCCGGGACCATCGATCGCCCGGTGATCACGGGGCGCGTCAACGTGCCGCAGGGCGAATGGATCTTCAGCGGCAACCGCTATCACGTCCTGAGCGCGTCCATCGACTTCAGCAATCCGCTCAAGTTCGACCCGTTCTTCGATCTCACCGCGGAGGTTCGCGCCCGGACGCCGGGCCAGACCTACCAGATCACCGTTCGCATTACGGGCACGATCGACAAGCTGAACCTCGGGTTGAATGCGGAGCCGTGGCTGTCGGAGTTCCAGATCATGTCGCTGCTGCTGGGCGAGACGCCGGACGTCGGCACGGCCGAACTGCGCGCCCTGGGGTCACCGCAGGAACTTCAGGCCCAGGCGATGCGGACGGCCGGCGCGGCCATTCTGACCAGTCCGGTCACGGCCACCGTCGGCAGCGCCGTCCAGAAGGCCACGACGATCACCGCGCAAGTGGTGCCGATCCTCGGTAACGAAGCCCAGCAGCTCAACCCGACCGCCCGCCTCATTCTCGGCCGGCGGATCTCGGAACGCGTCTACCTCACCTACGCGCGCACGCTCACCGGCGCGCAGAACGAGATCATCCTGGTCGAATTCGATCAGAACGACCAGGTGTCCTGGGTGCTGTCGCGGAACGAGGACCGTTCGTTCGCGCTCGATTTCAGGCTGCGGTACGTGTTCCGATGAAGCCAGGCCTGACCCGCATCGCCGGCATCGCCATCGCCCTGTGCCTTTGGGCCGCCCCGGCGCGCGCCCAGGACGCGATCGATCGCCTGATCGGCCGGCCCATCGTGGCCGTGGAACTCCGCGTGGAGGGACGTGCCGAGACCGCGCCCCCGCTGCTCCAACTGATCGATGTGCGCCCGGGTGACCGCCTGAGCCCGGAGGCCTGGCGCCGTGTGACCCAACGGTTCGATCAGGTGCCCCGGTTCGAAGGGATCAGCGTCCAGGTCGACCCACGGCCCGACGGGGTCGTGCTCATCTTCGACTTGATGCCGAAGCATCCCGTCGACGCGTTTCAGTTCTCGGGGACGACCGGAGTGCCGGCGAACGAACTGGACCGTCAGGTGCGTGAGCAATTCAACGGCATGCCGCAACTGGCGCGCCTCGACGGACGTGGAAGACGCCGTGCGGCGAATCCTCAAGGAAGAGGGATACCTGTCGACGTCGGCGACGGCCCGCGTCGTGCCGTACCACGATCCCGATCGCGCGACCATGGTGGTGACGGTCGACGCCGGCCCGCGCACGGTCATCGCCGCGGCGGAGATCAAGGGGCAGTCTCCGCTCGATCCGGCCCGGACGCTCGCCCGGCTCGGCGTGACGCCGGGGTCGCCGTTCCGCGAGCGCGCGCTGGCCGCGGGCCTGGCGCAGATTCGCGATGAACTGCGCGCGAAGCAGTTTTATGCCGCCATCGCGCAGTATCAGCGGCCGACGCTCAGCCCGGATGGCACCCGCGCGTCGCTCATCATCACGATCGACGCCGGCCCGGTCGTGGAGCTCCACGTGAACGGGGAGTTGCCGGGGCGCGTGGACGACTTCATTCCCATCAAACGACAGAGCTCGGTGGATGCCGATTTGCTGGATGACGCGCGCGCCGCGATCGTCGCCGGCCTCCAGCGTCAGGGCTATTGGCGCGCCAGGGCGTCCTACGCGGAAACGCGCCCGTCTCCCGATCGGCTCCTCATCACCTTCACCGTCGATCGTGGCAAGCGGTATCGCGTCGCGCAACTCGACCTGCCTCCGGGCCTGCAGGTGAGCCCCGCGGAGTTCGAGGCCCAGAAGGCGCTGAAGCCGGGGGAATGGTTTGACGAGAAGGCCGTGGAATCGGCGCTCTCGGTCATCAAGCGCACCTATCAGGCGCGCGGGTTCCACCGCGTCGACATGACGAAGCCCGGCTACAAGGAGGGCGACGGGCCCAATGCGCAGGAAGGCGTGATTGTCATCCACCCCAACATCACGGAGGGCCCGAAGGCCGTGGTGACGGCGATCACCTTCGATATGGACCCGCAGCCCGTCGTGACGGAAGCCGTGCTGCGGAACCTGATGCAGTCCAAGGAGCAGAAGCCGCCCGCGCCCTACAGCCTGGCCAGCCTGGCCGTCGATTCGCAGCTCCTGCCGGCGTACTACGAGAGCCAGGGATTCTTCGCGCGGTCGGTGACCGTCACCCCCGAGTTCAACGCCGCCGGCACCGAGGTGAAGCTGAGGGTGTTCGTACGCGAAGGGCCCCAGCTCCTCGTGGGCGAGATCCTCGTCGTCGGCAACGAGAAAGTGTCGGCCCGGACGATTCTCGACGAAATCAAGCTCGCAGTCGGGTCATCCTACAGCGAAATTGCGCGCGTGGAGAGCCAGCGGGCGCTCTACAACCTCTCGAGCTTCCGCACCGTCCGGATCGCGAAAGACGAACCGCTGCCGGGTGAAACGACGGTTCGGGTCGTGATCTCCGTCGAAGAAGCGGACACGAAGAGCTACGAGATCGGCGGCGGTCTCGAAGGCGGCACGCATCCGCGAGCCGTGGAGGGCGGCGGCGTGGAAGATCGCGTGGAGTTTGCACCACGGGCGTTCGTCGGCTTCGGCCGGCGCAACCTGGGCGGCCGAAACCGCACGCTGAACGGGTTCGCGCGGATCAGCCTCAGGCCGAAGAACGCGCCCGGTGACCCCACGCAGGACGGCCAGGGGCTCGGCAGCCCGGACTACCGGGTCACGACCGCGTACCGTG
This sequence comes from uncultured Acidobacteriota bacterium, assembly GCA_963751445.1. Classification (GTDB taxonomy): domain Bacteria; phylum Acidobacteriota; class Vicinamibacteria; order Vicinamibacterales; family SCN-69-37; genus DASUGC01. The sequence continues at coordinate 36,087 of CAVVUL010000013.1, forward strand.
AGCACTACGCATTCAATTCCGCGTCGGACCTGCTGCTGACCGCGACGGCCGAGCAGGCGCTTCGCACCAACTACAACTTCATCCGCCGCGTGGCCTCGGCTGATTTCCTCCGGCCGGTGTCGCCCCATCTGACCGCGCTGGGCCGCTATTCGATCGAATGGACGAAGCTGTTCGACGAGGTCATCCCGCCCGAAGATCAGCCGCTCATCGACCGCCTGTTCCCGCAAGTGCGCATTTCGATGTTCTCCGGCGGCGTGGTGTGGGATCGCCGTGACGATCCGCTGTACACCACGCGCGGCGGGCAGGTGAGTGCCAACCTGGATCTCGCGCTGGAGAAGCTGGGATCCGAGGTGGGCTTCGTCAAGTCGTTCACGCAGGCGGCCTACTTCATTCCGCTTGCCGGGAAGCGGCTCGTCTTCGGCGGCCGGGCGCAGTTCGGGATTGCCCGTGGGTTCGAACACGAGGTGCCCCTCGAAGACGCCAACGGCAACCCGGTGCTGGGCCCGGGCGGCAATCAACTCACCGCCGTCGTCGAGGATCTCCCGGCCAGCCAGCGGCTCTTCGCCGGCGGCAGTACCTCGCAACGGGCCTTCCAGCTCGACCGTCTGGGCGTGCCAGACATCCCCGGGGTCAAGGGCGTCTTAACACCAGACGGGTTGTCGAACGGCGGCAACGGGTTGATGGTGTTCAACGCCGAGCTGCGCGCGTTGGTGGCGAGGCCGTTCAATCGGGATTTGTCGGTGGTGGGCTTCGTGGACAGCGGCAACGTGTTCCGGCGGGCCAGCGATATTGACGTGACCCGGCTGCGCACCGGCGTCGGATTCGGCGTGCGGTGGGACTCGCCGGTCGGCCCGCTGCGGCTCGATTTCGGATTCAAGACGGATCGGCTGCTCGTGTTCACCGGCGGTCCGGAACGTCGATGGGAGTTTCACCTGAGCATCGGGGAGGTGTTCTGATGCGCGGTCCAGTGGCTGGTGTGGTGTTCGGGGCGTGGATGCTCGCGGGCGTGGCGGGTGCGGCGCAGCAGGTCGAGGTGGATCGCACGCTGCAGCGCGTGAACGGCACGCCGATCATGGCGTCGGACGTCCGGGAAGCGCGCCTGCTCAAGCTGGTGCCGGAAGCGGCCGCGGGCGACGAGGCCGTGCAGCGGGCGTTGGAGAATCGCGTGCTGATGCTCGGCGAAGTGTCGCGCACGACGCCGGCTGTGCCCGGCGGCGACGCCATCGCGGCGCGCCGGCGGGTCTGGACCGCTTCGTGGCCGCCCGGCACCGACCTGCCCGCGCTCATGACGCGCGTCGGCACGACCGATCAGGCGCTGGATGGCTGGTTCAGGGACGATCTGCTGATCGCGGCCTATCTCAATCAGCGGTTCGGGGCGCAAGCCGACGCCGCCCGCGCGGCCCGCATCGCGGAGTGGATCGCCGAGATGCGCAAGCGGGCGAATCTAGCGGGGAAGACCGCCCAGCAGTTCCTCGTACACCGCAATCTGCCGATCGACTAACTGTTCCCACGAGAACTCGCGCTCGACGATGTCGCGGCTGCGCGCGCCCAGGTCGGACAGGCGCGCGCGGGCCTGGAGCGCTTCACGGATCGCCCCGGCCAGCGCCGGCGCATCGCCAGGTTCCACCAGCCAGCCGTTGACGCCCGGCCGCACCTTGTCGGGCAGGCCGCCGGCGCGGGTGGCGATGACGGGCTTGCGGTGCGCCATCGCTTCGAGCGTCACCAGCGAACTGCCTTCATACAACGTGGGATGCACGAAGATGGACGCCGCCTCGTACCAGCGCGTGCAGGTCGGCATCGTCCACACGTCCCGCCATGATGACGTGCGTCGCGATGCCGGCGCGCGCGATCGCCGCGTCAATCTCCGCCTGGGCCGGGCCGGCGCCGACGATGACCCAGCGCCAGGGCAGGCGAGCGAGCGGGCCGGTCGCCGGCCGCCAACTGGCCGAGCGCGGCCGCCAGCACGTCGAATCCCTTGTTCCGTTCGAGCCGGCCGGCGCTCACGAGCACGAAGTCCTCGGCGCCGATGCCGTGCGCCTGTCGCGTGCGCGCGCCGTCCGCGGGTCCGGCGAGCGCCGCGGCGGCGGCGAGGTCGATCCCGTTCGGGATCGTGCGCATCCGGCCAGGCGCCAGGTGGAGATGGCGCTGGACCGTGGCTTCGAGCGATCGGTCCGTCGCGATGACGCAGTCGGCCGCGCGCGCGCATCGGCGGACGGCCCAGCGCAGCGGCGTGTAGCCTACGCGCTTCAGCAGGGGCTGGGAGGCGAGCGTCGCGCCGAACTCCTCGAGGCCCTGCGGGTTGAACACGAGCGGCGCCGGCCGCGGCGCCGGCCATCGCGCGTAGCCGAGCACGGCGGCGCCGAAGCCGTGCACGATATCCGCTTCGCCGGCGGCCGCCAGCTCGCCGGCCACGCGGCCGGCGCGGGCGCCGAACAGCAGGTACGACGTGCTGCGATCGAGGATCGTCGTCCCGCGCCGGTTCGCGAACGGGAACGTGGGGTAGGGCACATGACGCAGGCGGATGCGCGGCGAGGCGAGCGCGCCGAGGCCGGCACCCGACGCCGCCGCTCGTGGCGGCGGCGTGATGAGCGTGACGGCGACCTGACGCGCCGCCAGGTGCCGCACGAGGTCGGCGACGGATCGCTCGAGACCGCCCAGCGCCGTGCAGCGGCGCGACCGCCCGGGCCACCACCGCGACACGGAGCGCACGCGCGTCAGCCATCACGCCGCCCGCGGGGACAGCAGCCCGCGATAGACCTGTTCGACGCGCTCGACCACCGAAGACGCCGAGAACTTCGCGTGGGTTTCGATGCGGGCCTGCGCGCCGAGGGACGCGCGCAATCGCTCGTCCGTGAAGAGCGTGTGAAGGTCGCGTGAGAGGCCGGCCGCGTCAGCCGAGAGCAAGCCGGTCAGGCCCGGATGCACGATGTCGCGCGTGCCGCCCGTGTCCATCGCGGCGATCGGCACGCCGAGCGCGGAGGCTTCGATCAGCACGCGGCTGAGCGATTCGGGCCCGTAGGACGGAAACGCCAGCACGCCGGCGTGTCGCATCCAGGCGAGCGTGTCGTCGCGCGTCAGCCAGCCGAGCATCCGCACGTCCATGCCGCGCTGCCGCGCCTCGGCCTCGAAGGCCGCGCGCAGCGGGCCGTCGCCGGCGATGACCAGCGGCCAGGTGAGGCCGGCGTCGGCGCAGGCCTGCAGCAGAAACTGCACGCCTTTGTTCGTGGCGAGCTTCCCGACGTAGAGCGCGTAGGGATCCGCATGCGGTCTCGGCGCGTGCCGGTACACCTCGTCGAGGCGCGGTCATGTCCACGGGATTCGGAATCGTGTAGAGCGGCGTCTGCGCCAGTTCGGGCGCGCGCTCTTTCAGATCGCGGGTGATGGCGTGACTCGGCGCGATGATCGCGCCGGCCGCGCGCCAGCGTCGTGCGCTTCGTCTTCAGGTTCGTGAGCATGTACGGGAATCAGCGACCAGGCCGCGGCGCCGGCGGCGCCGGCGCGCGGCTTGATGCAGCGCGTCATCATGCTCGCCGAGCAGGCCGGGCACAGCTCCGGCTGCGACGGGTCGTAGATCAGAATCGGACCAGTAGCAGACGGGCCAGTAGTCGCGGACGGTGGCGACCGACGGGACGCCCGCCTCGCTCGCGGCGTTGATCGCCGGCACGATCGTCATGCGCGTGCTGGCCGTGGACGAGGTCGAAACGGCCGTCGGCGATGCCGGCCGGCCAGGAAGCGTCCGAGCGCGGACCAGAGGCGTTCGTTCTTCTCGACGTTGCGGATGAACGGGATGTTGCTGGCGCGGCTGCCGGTATTCCGTGACGCGCAGGCCCTCGACCGTCGTGTCCACCACGCGCCGTGGGCACGGTCGTGACGACCTTCACGACTTCCACGTGGTGCCCGAGGGCGACCAGTCCCCGCGCCAGTTCCAACGTGCTCCAGCCGCTGCCGCCGCACACCGGCGGGAACGCGTCGGTGACGAGCAGCACGCGAAGGGGAGCGCTCACGCGGGTCACGATCTCCTGGAACCGCGCGTCGAGGGCGCGCGCAGTGCGCCTCCCAGCTGAAATCGCGGACGACGCGCGCGCGCGCGGCCTCGCCCATGCGCCGGCGGACGCGCCGGGTCGGCCAGCGACACGAGGGCGCGTGTCGAGCCCTCGCGGATCAGCGGGATCGTACAGCACGCCCTCGCGGCCGTGGTCGACGAGCGCGGCTCAGGCGCGGGATGCGCGGGCGCGACCACGGGCAGCCCCGCGGCCATGTACTCGAAGATCTTCAGCGGCGACCAGTAGAAGCCCAGCTGCAACGGCGCGTGCCGGCCCGGATCGAACGGCGCGACGCCGATGTCGGCGCGTGCGCCAGCGCCGCGGGCATGCGCGCGTGCGGCAGCGCGCCCGTGAAATGCACGCCGTGGCACGCCGCGCGCCGCGGCCTCGGCGGCCGCGCGTTCCGGCCCGTCGCCGATGAACACGCCGCCGAACCGCGTGTCGCCGGCCGCGTGCAGCCGCGCCAGCGCCGCGCGACAGGTGCGCCGCGCCGTGCCACGCGCGGAAGGCGCCGGCGAACACGCACACGATCCGGCGCCGGGTCGCGCGTGAACGGCGCGGGCGCCGGCGGCGTCCGGCCGGAAGCGATCGACGTCGGCGCCCCATTCGACCTCGAGCACCGCGCGCGCGATCGACCCACGACGGAAGGATGTCGCGCCGACGGCGTGACGAACAGCGCGGTCAGCCGGCAGAGCCGATCGCGCCAGCGCCGCATGGGTTCGACGAGCAGCGCGCGATCGAGGCGGCGCTTCGTCGATCCCGCGAAGTCGACGATCGGCGCGTTCACCTCGAGCACGGCGGGAATGCCGAGTCTCGCGCCGCCAGCATGCCCTCGCCGCCGAAGTTGTAGTAGCGCTCCATGATCGACTCGGCGCGCACCTCGCGCGCGAGCGCGGCGACCGCGCCGCCGCGCAGCCAGCGCAGCTGCGGGCGGCCCAGCGGCGGCGCCATCGCATGCCAGTGCACGCGCCCGGACGGCCAGGCGCCGCCCGGCTGCACGGCCACGTGGACGTCGTGTCCAGCGCCGCCAGGCCCGCGGCGACCGACTCGCACGTGGACGGATCCGCCGAGCGTGCCGGGCACGGTCTGGTCGAGCGCGGCGTAGAGGATCCAGCATCGCATCGCGCGGGCCATGCTGACCTACCGGCGCGATTCAAGCAAGCGGCGGGGGGCCGATCTTCCGGAACAGGGCGAAGAACGGGCCGGACTTCATCCGGCCGAAGCAGAGGACGTCGAGGTGCATGACCCACGACACGATCGTGAGCGCGCCGAAGACGAAACCGCCGCGGCCCACGCGGGCCTGCGCCGACCGCCGCGCCGCCCGCACGGCGTCCGCCGCGGTCGCTCCCGGCGCCGGCCCTGGCCGCCTGCCGGCGGGTCAGCCATTTCTCCGCCATCCGGACCAGCACGTTCTCGACGAACGCGCCGATGATCGGCGTGTAGTACGTCACGCGTTCGATCCGGAATCCGCACTCGGCCGCCACGCGCGCGAGATCGTCGTGATCGGCCAGCGGATTCACGTGGTCCGACTTGCGCAGCCGTTCCTGCCCGAGGTCGAGGAGCCCCAGCCGCTCGCAGAACGCGGCGAACCGGTTGACCAGGCGCGTGCCGGCCGCGACCCAGCCGTTCTTGCGCACGTGCGTGTAGACGAACAGCGCGCCGTCGTCGCCGAGCACGCGGTTGGCTTCCTTCAGCAGTCGCGACCAGCGCCGGCCGCGACAGATGCTCGAGCACATCGAGCGACCACGCCTTGCTGAACGACCCGTCGCGGATCGGCAGGCGCCGCAGGTCGCCGAGCAGCAGGTCGGACTTGGCGATGGTCTCGTGCGCGAAGTACGGCGCTGATGTCGATGCCCGTCAGGCGACGCGCCGGACGCCGCATTCCACGCGAGCGTGCGGCCGCTGCCGCATCCCAGGTCGATGATGCGATCGGCCGGTCCCGGCTGCAGAAAGCGCGCGCAGCATGTCGTTGCGGATTTGGATCCGAGCAGCGGCGGCGGCGATGGCCTCATGGCGCGCGTCGGCGTGCAGGGCGTCGTCCAGGTACTTCGTCTGCTCCTGGAACGACGTCGCGCGGCCGCAGGTCGAGGTAGCCGGCATCGGCCGCGAACGTGCGCCCGCACCCGTCGCAGCGATAGCCGCCCGCGGCGGCGGCGATGCGCCCGCCGCAGTCGGGGCACTGCACGACGTCCACGAGGCGGGGGGAAATCATGACGCGCGCGCGGCCTCGATCGCGGCCCCAAATGTGATCTCGAGGCGTGCGGCGCGCGCGGCCCAGGTGTAGCGAGGCGCGAGGGTGGCCGCCGCATCGCCAAGCGACCGCGCCAGCGCCGGTTGCTGCTGCAGTTCCACCAACGCCGCGGCCAGCGCGGCGGCATCGCCCGGCGGCACCAGGAGCGCCGTTCGGCGATCGTCCAGCACTTCCCGGATCGCCGGAGAATCCGAAGCGACGATCGGGCGCCCGATCGTCAGATACTCAAACAGCTTCAGCGGCGACGTGTAGCGCTCGGAGATGGCGGACGCGGTGTTCGGCAGCACCAGCGCCGACGCGTCGGCCAGGCGCGTCCGGACCTCCCGAGGCGGCACGAGGCCCGTGATCGTCACGCGCGACGCGAGCCCAAGCTCCTGCACCAGGCGCGTGACGCGTGCCAGGTCCGGTTCGCCTGGATGCCCGCCGACGATCAGGCCGTGCATGCCCGGGGCGATCGCCAGCGCGCGAATGAAGATGTCCACGCCCTTCCAGGGATACAGATGACCGGCGTAGCCGGCAACGAACGCGGCGGCGGAGCGGGGCGCCGACGAGCCGGGCTCGGCGGGCCAGGCGCCGTCCGGCACGACGAACACCCGCGGCCTCGGTCCGAAGCGCGCGGCCAGTTCGTCCGCGAGCGCCTGGGTAATCGTGACGTACGCCGAGGCGCGGGCCCAGACGCGCGCCTCCCGGCGCGCCAGGCGATGCAATTTCCCGGGCGACGGCGCCAGCGCCGCGCGGCCCAACAGCGCGGGCATTTCCGCGGCCACCGTGTCCGCCAGCCCATGCGACTCGTAGACGAGCGGCGGACGGGTGGCCTTCGGCAGTTGCAGCAGCCACGCGGCGAGACCCAAATCGCGGGTCAGCACGACGCCATGGCGGCCCGTCGCGGCGATGCGCGCGGCCGACAGCAGGAACCGGAGCCGCCGCGTCCGGCCCGCGCCTCCAGCCGCCACGGTGCGCACGTGAAGCGAAGCGATCGGCGCGAGGCCGTAGAACGCGAACGGATCGCGCGGCACCGGCGCGCTGTCAGGCCGGACGACGAGCGTCACGTCGTGCCCGCGAGCGGCGAGCGCATGACACGTCGCCATGGTCTGCACGCCGTTGGCGCGCTCAATGGGAAATCGGGTGTCCGCGAAGCACAGCACCGTCACGCTGGCAGGCGATCCACGCCGAGGGTCCGCAGGCCGCGCAACGCCATCAGACTCCGAGACTTCGCGCCAGCACGCCCTGCAGTACCTGCAGGGCGTTGAAGCCGGCGTGATTGGTCATGCCCATGACCGCCGACCCCCGTTTGATGTACAGCACCCCCCAGAACAGCCCCAGCGATCCGACGGCGATCGCCACGTCGCCGCCCTGGTCGACGTGCAGCGCGGCGAACACCACGCTGAAGATCACGAGGCCCAGTTTCACGCCGCCGAGACACTGTTCGAAGCGGTGCAGGATGAACGCGCGCTGCAATTCCTCGCGCACGCCGCCGCCCAGCACGACGACGATCAGGAAGATCGAGGCATCGAGCGGCGAGCGCATGTACTGTTCCAGCGGGCTCACCTTCACCGTGTGCAGCCACGGCGCCACGGCCCGGAGGCCCAGCACGATCCCCGTGACCGCCGCGAACATGACCGGTACCAGCAGCACGCCGCGCACGATTTCGCCCAGGACCGGCCGCCGGCCGAGGAACACGCTCCGGGAGTCCTCTCCGCTGAGTTCCAGGAACACGCGGATGAGCAGCGCAATCAGGGCGGTATCCAGCAGCGTGACCGTGGACAGGAACTCGAGCGACAGGCCGTTGCCTTCGAACGGCTGCATGTTCGTCGTCAGGACCACGCCCAGCGCGACGACCAGTCCGGTCGGCACGCCCGACACCGCGATGGACTGCACGATGGCGAACCAGCGGGGCAGCGATCGCGCGCGCACCGGGGACACGGCCGCCGGTGCGGCCGGCGAGGCCGCGTCCTCGACCGGCAGGGCGAATTCCGGTTCTTCCACACGCAGAACTTTATCAGGGCCGGGGTAAGCTGGGCGACGTCATGACGATGTCGCCACGCCTGGCCCGCGCGTGCCACTTGTGCCTGGCGTGTCTCTGGGTGATGCCGTTGTGGTCCGTGATGCAGATTCGGGGCCTGCCCGACATCTACCCGGGACTGATCGTCACCCTCCTGGTCGTCACCGTCTGGCGGCCCGCGGCCGGCCTGCTCCTGTTCGCGCTGCTGCTGCCGCTCGCGTTCGCGCTCGTCGATCTGGCGGCGCTGCCGCAGAGCGCGCCGCACGCGGTTGAGGGCGCGCTGCTGGCGTTCCTGGCCGGAGCCAGCCTGCGAGCGGTCGTGGATCGGGGCGAGCGCCTGACGTCCCGGCTCGCGGTGCCGGCGTTCTCGCTGGGGCTCGTGCTGGCCGCCGGGGCGCTGATGGCCGCGTTCGCCCAGTTCGGCGCCATGGGTGAGGCGGGCAGGGAGATCTGGCGGCACATGACCCGCGACTATCTGTCCGGGGCCGGCACGGTGCAGGGCCTGGGCGCCTCGCTCCGGTGGATGGAAGTCACGACGCTGGCCGTGATGGCGGAGCGGACGATCCGAATCCGCGCCCGTGTGGTCTCCGCTCATTCTGGCGTCGTGGATCGGCGCGGGCGCCGCGACGGCCGCGCAAACGCTGGTGCGCGTGGCCCGGGTGTCTCTCGCCCGGGGTGAGGGCCTGTCTGGCGCGTTGAGTGTGCTGCACACCACGCGCGTCAGCGCGGTGTATCCCGACGTCAACGCGGCCGGGTCGTTGTTCGCCCTGCTCGCGGTCACCGCGCTCCTGTTTGGCGTGGCGCGCCGCCGATGGTTGTTGGTTGTTGCCGTGGCGCCGGTGCTGCTGGCGGCGATGCTGGCCACCCAGTCGCGCGCGGCGATCGTCGCGGTGGTCGTCATGCTCGGCGTGAGCCTGGTGGCGACACTGGCGCGGCCGGGCCGCCGGGCGATGGTCGCCGGCGCCCTGCTGATGGTCCTGGCAGCCGCCACGGCCGTCGTCATGGCCCGGGGCCCGGCGCAGGTGGCGCCGCAAGCCGCGCTGTCCTCACGCGTCGAGATGTGGCGGGTGGCGCTCAAGATCGCCAGGGAGGACCCGCTGTTTGGCGCCGGCGCGGGGCGATTTCAGACCGCGTCGCGTGACTACCTGTCGCCGGATCTCGTCGCATCGTTTCCCGAAGCGGCGGCCGGCGAAAACGCGCACAACATCTTCCTGCAGGTGCTGGGCGAGCTGGGGCTGACCGGACTGACCGCCTTCGCGTGGATGATCTGGGCCGTCCTCGGGCGCGGCGCCTGGCACTCCGGCGCCGAGTACCACGCCCTGGCTGCAGGGCTGGCGGCATTTCTGATCAGCGCGCTGTTCGGCCATCCGCTGCTGACATTTGAGATCGCCGCCGCGTTCTTTCTGGCGCTCGGACTGGCAGCCGGGTCGGCCGCGGAGCCGGTCCGGCCCGTGCGCGTGTGGCAATTCGCGGTGGTGGCCGTCGTGCTGGCGTCGCTGCCGTGGCGCGCGGTCGTCGCGCTGGCGCCGGACGCGCCCGACGTGATCGGCGCGCACGCCGCGTCGGGCCAGCTCGACGGCCAGTCGTACCAGGTGGCCGAGCCGGTGTCACGGTGGCGGCTGCGGACGCACGCGCGCGCCGCGCTGTTTCCCATGCGGTGGGACGCGGCCGCCGGCCAGGACTGCCGCGTGCAGATTGTGATCAACGGTCAGCGCGTCGACGAAGTGGCGTTGACCGCGGACATGTGGACGCCCGTGCCGCTGATCGTGCCCCCCGGCGGCCGCGAGAGCGTCGCGGCCGAAGTCGAACTGCGCGTCTCGGCGAACACGTGCAGGCTCCTCATCGGATCCATAAGAGCCTGGCGATGAGAAAGTCAAAAGTCAAAAGTCAGAAGTCAAAAGTGTGGAATGGACTGACGCGATTCATCTTTTCTTGGTTGCCGGGCCATGAATGAACGAGATGACCCGCGTCAGTTCGTTCCACACTTTTGACTTTTGACTTCTGACTTTTGACTTTCTACACCGTCACCCGATTGTGCGTCACGAACGCCAGGATCATCAGGACGCCAAAGACGAGGTTGATCGCGATGATCGTGTGGCGCACGTCGTCGCGGTCTTCGGCCAGCGCGAGCGTGAGCGGGACGAGAGGCACCATGTAGCGGTAGATGCCGTGGAAGGCCTCCTGCTGCGTGGAGATGACTAACACGCCGGCGCAGAACAGCACCTCGCCGAGCGGCAGCCGCCGCCAGTAACGCGCGAGCAAGCCCAGATACAGGAACCAGAACGCCCCGTGCAGCCATCCGCTGATGCGCGTCGGGAACTGCACCAGGCCGACGAGCGCCTGGAACGGATACGGCGAGGGGTTGCCCCACATGTCCTGCCGGGCGACGAACGCGCTCCACGAGCCCTGCACCTGCGCGAGGTACGCGAGATAGATCGCGATCGGCACCGCGAACAGCGCGAGGGCGGCCGCCGCTCGCGTCCAGCGCGCGCGCCCGGCGAGCGCGCCGTCCAGCCAGCAGGCCATCACCGGTACGGCCGCGAGCGCCAGGCCGTGTACGCGCGTCGTGGCTGACAATCCCGCCAGCAGGCCGGCCAGTTCGTAGCGCCGCCGCCGCGTGGCGACCAGCGTGCCGACCACGAGGAGGAGGAACAGGCCCTCCGTGTAAGGAATCGACAGATAGAACGAGCCCGCCGAGGTCATCATGATGGTCATGACTCGGCCGACGAGATCGTCGCGCGGGATCAGGCTGCGCGCGAGCAGGAGCAGCGCGGCGAGCGTGGCGAGGTTCGAGACAATCGTGGCCACCCAGAAGAAGGAGAGGGCCGGCGCGAGCTGCAGGATGAGCCGGATCGTCAGCGGGTAGAGCGGGAAGTAGCCCGCGGCGGCCTGGCCTTTCAGCGTGTTCAGTTCGTAGCCGTAGCCGTGCTCCGCGATGCGCTCGTACCAGAGCGAGTCCCACGTGTGCCAGACGTTCGCGGGATTGAGCGCGGCCGTCGTGTCGAGCACGGCCGTGCCCTGATCGGTGAACGTGGCGAAGGTGGCGACGCCAATGACGCCGAGCGCCGCGATGGCGAGCCGCGAGGCGGTGAACCAGGCGACAACCGTTCTCGCGCGCGATCCGCTCATGAGCGCCCCGATTGTATGGGGAAAGCGCCGGGTCTGTCAGGTCACACGGAGGCACGGAGGGACGGAGGCACGGAGGAACTTCCTGGTTTTCGGCCCGCGTGCGAGCCGTTCCCCCAAGGGAGCTCCGCGCCTCCGCCCCTCCGTGCCTCCGTGTGACCTGACGACCCCCGTGCCTCTATTTGTTGCGCGTCGCCGTCCAGCCGGTGCCGCTCATCGTGTTGCCGGACACGGTGCCCGTGTATTTCGTCGAGCCCGCCGTGAACGTGATTTGCGCGCCGTTCAGCCGGCCGTTCGTGATCCTCGTCGATCCCAGCGTGCCGGTGATGACCTGGAACTTCTGTGTCAACGTGAGCGGGCCGCCCGCCATAACCCAGGCGCCATCGACTTTCGCCGGCACGATCCACAGCATCGCCGTGCACCAGCTCGTGCAGTCCGGGATCGTCTCCGTTTGATCCGCTTCCCAGTCGTCCATCGTGAAGCTGTTCGACACGACGCGCGTGCCGGGCTTCATGTCCAGGATCGTGGGCCGCAGTTTCAAGTTGATGCTCGGCAGCAGGAACATCGTGATGACGTCGGCCTTGGAGAAGTCCGTGGCGAACAGATCGGCCTGGGTGAATTTCGTCATGGCCGAGACGCCGGCGGCTTCGGCGTTCTTCTTCGACAGCGCCACCATGTCCGGGTTGTATTCAATGCCCTCGGCGTGGAGCCCGCGCTTGGCGGCCGTGATGACCGTGATGCCGTCGCCCGACCCCAGGTCCATCAGGTAGTCCTTGGGCGTGACCTTGGCCATGTCGAGCATCTTGTCCACCAGGGCCTGGGGCGTCGGCACCCAGACGACGTCCTTGCCTGCCTGGCCGACCGTTGGCTGGAACCCGCGGCCGCCCTGTGTCTGGGTGGCCGTGCCCTGCGCGGCCACCGCTGCGGCCGCGACGACGAACGACAGAATCAACGAGGCCTTGAGCACCTTCCGCATGCGCATCTCCTGCCCCAAAGGGCCAGCCGAACCGCGGCGATCGGGCGAACTGTGGCGCGGTAGGGCGGGAAAGTCAAGGAAACGATCGGGAACGACGGGAACTGGGGAACGACGGGAACTGAAGATCTTCATTCACCAGTTCACCAGTTCACCAGTTCTCCCGTTCTCCAGTTCTCGATCGTTCCCGTCGTTCCTGTCATTTTGCCGGCGCGATCGTGATCTTGATCTTGCTGTCCGTCGTGATCGCCTGGCTCTGGCCGCCGAGGTTCATTGTCATGGACATGGAACTCTCGGAGTTCATCTCGCTCGTCGGCACCAGCGAATCCAGATGAATCACCGTCGTGCCCGTGCCAGACCCGGCCATCTTGTCCATGTACATCTCGGAACCCGCCGGCAGCGCGGGATTGCTGACGGACTGCGGTGGCGCCGTTTGCTCGGATGTGACCTTCAGGGACACCGTCGATCCCTCGATCGACACGACCTGGTAGATCGACTTCTGGAAGATCGTCTGTCCGCCGCTGGAGGCGGTGGTGCGCACTTCCCATCGCGCGCCCACGCCCACGGTTTCTTCGGGAAACGGCATCGACAGATTCTCGGCGGTCGAGGTCACCGAGCCCAGCATCTGTTGCAGCGATGGATCCGCCGCTTCCATCTTGGAGGACTTGGTCACGCCGCGGCTCGAGATCGTGGTGCTGCCCTTGATCGACGTGATGCTCGCCTGGAGCGGCTGCAGCGCGGCGGCAATCGTGGGGTTGGCGTCCGCCGAGCTGTCGAAGGTGAGCCCGGTGAATCCGAGGTCGTAGGTAATGTCGCCGTTCGGCGCGACGCCGGTCACGGCCACCGCCATGGTCATCTTCATGCCCGGAAAGTCCATCGGCATGGACATGCCAGCCGCGTTCATCGCCATCGACATGTTCATCGTCATGTCCGCCCGGGCCTTCTGGCCGGCGGGAATCGTGTAACGCAGGGCTTTTCTCGGGGCGGCCCCGGGCTCGAGGAGCGTGACGATGGCCGGTGCTCCGACCGCCGGGTAGCCCGCCATCGTGGGCGACTGGGTCAGCGCGCGCGGGGCGATGCCGGCAACGAAGGTGCAGGCGAGGAAGAGGACGGGGAATAGACGGGATGATTTCACGCGAAGCCTCCACGGGTATGGTAAATCAAGAACGGGCGTCACATTCGTATCAGGCGCTGAAACGCGTGCACCAGCAATTCGAAGAGTCCTGCTCCGCGCCTCCGTCGCTCCGTGCCTCCGTGTGACCTGACGATTCTAGTGCGGCGGCAGTTTGTAGAGTGACGATCGGTCCGTGAGGTAGCGCCACGCGATCGCGGGCGCCTCGAGCGGCAGTTCGAGGAACGTGACGCGCGCGTTCTCGACGAGCGTGAGGCGCTTCCGATCCATGCGATTCAACCCGAACTGAGCCATCAGACCCAGATTCCACCAGAGGCACAGGACGATGGTGACGACGAGCACGCGCCGCGGCCATCCCGCGCGGACGCGCGACCACAGCGCCGCCAGCCCGAGCACGAGCAGGGGCGTGATGGCGACGAATCGGCGCTGCCCGAACGATCCCGAGACCGTCCAGGACTCGACGCTGCCCGACGAATACGCCTGCAGCGCGATCATCAGCAGCGCGAGGCCGGCGATCCGCCGCGCCGCTCGCGCGTCCACGCGACCGCGCGACTGGGCGCCCGCATCGCCCGGCCCACGCAGCCACAGGGCCACGAGGCCCGCGACGCCGACGAGCGCGAGCGGCGTCCACGCGAACAGGCCGTGTGCCGGGTTGAACAGCACGGACAGCGCATGCGGCGCGGTCCACGTCATCTTGCGCGCCGCGGTTTCCGTCGGACCGGGATGGCCGTTGAGCGCGGCGTACGCGAACAGTTGCGGCGTATAGGCCGCGATGAACGCCGCGGCGCCCGCGATGGCCGTGACCAGCGACGGACGCGCCGCGCCGGACGCCGCGCGCCGCGCGCCGAACCAGGCAATCACGAAATCCAGCGCCGGTCCGATGACCAGGAACAGATCCTGCTCGCGCACGAGCGCCATGAGGCCGCCGCTCAGCCCGAGCGCGATCGCATCGCCGACCGACCAGCGTTCGCGCACGCGGATCCAGGTCCAGACGAACAGCGACACCGCAAACGCCGATGTGGCGTGGCCGAATCCCGGCGCCAGATACGCGTAAAACAGCAGCGGCGTGCCGGCCGCGACGCAGAGACTCGCGCGGAGGCCGTGGCCGACGACGCGCCGCGCGGCGAGCGCCGAGATCAGCACGGCGAGAAACGCGTAGCACGCGGACCCGTAGGCGACGGCGGCGATGTAGGGCCGGCTGAACCCGTCCGCGGGCGCGCCGGTCGCGAGCGCGACGCCGTGGCCGATCGCGTAGAAGGGCGCCCACAGCAGCGCGGATCCCGGCGTGGTGTAGTTGATGCGGCGGCCGGCTTCGGTCGTGCGTTCGAGAAACGTCTCGTGGAACTCCGGGCTGCGCGAGACGCCGGCGTCGTAGAAATGCTGGTATTCGTTCTGGAAGTCCGCGTCCCGGTCGAACGCGATCGAATGCAGCCACGCGAAGTACTCGACCTCGTCCGACGCGTAGAGCCGCGTGGTCACGGCCGGCAGGGACACGACGAACACCAGGCAAAGAAGGACGAGTTCCCGCCGCGTCAGCATCTGGGGTCACATGCTAGCCGCAAGGGACCCTGGGTCCCAAAATAGGGCAAGTGAAAGAACCTCCGTACAGTTGACAAAAACTCAAGATGTGGCGTCCTCCCGACCCCGGGGCCACAACATGTCGTAGGTTCACTCTTGACATCCAGCCACGCCGGGCGCATATTCGTCGTCCGGTACCGCAAAAGACCCACGGCGATCCTCCCAGCGATTGCCAGAAGCCTTGCCCGGCAGGTTGGTTGCGGCGTCGATACAAACGAGTCGGATGGGAACGGGACGGTCGAACGGGGCCGTCGCGCCGGTGTGTACGGAAGACGGAATCTGGAGAAGCGGGAATGCAGAGAGCTCAGCACGCGGAGTCAGCGGCCGAAACGACGGGGCGGACGTTTGGTCCGTCGAGTGACGTCACCGGTCTCGAATTCGAGCGGTATTTCACGAAGGACGGCGTGGATCCGTTCGATGAAATTGACTGGGAGCTCCGCTCCGCCGTGATCGCCAACGAGCGCGGCGAACTGGTGTTCGAGCAGCGCGATGTGGAATTTCCGCGCTTCTGGTCCCAGCAGGCCACCAATATCGTCGTCTCCAAGTATTTCCGCGGGCAGCTCGGGGCGCCGCGAGCGCGAGCGTTCGGTCAAGCAGTTGATCGGCCGCGTGGTGGACACGATCACGCAGTGGGCCCGCGAACAGGGCTATTTCGCGTCCGAGGACGACCTGCAGGCGTTCAGCGACGACCTCAAGCACCTGCTCGTGTACCAGAAGGGCTCGTTCAACAGCCCGGTCTGGTTCAACTGCGGGTTCGAGAAGGCGCCGCAGTGCTCGGCCTGCTTCATCAACTCCGTCCAGGACACGATGGACTCGATCCTGACGCTGGCCAAGACCGAGGGCATGCTGTTCAAGTTCGGATCGGGCACCGGCTCGAACCTGTCGTCGATCCGCTCGTCGCGCGAAGTGCTCGCCGGCGGCGGCACGGCGTCGGGCCCGGTGTCGTTCATGAAGGGCTTCGACGCGTTCGCGGGCGTGATCAAGTCCGGCGGCAAGACGCGCCGCGCCGCGAAGATGGTCATCCTCAACGCGGAGCATCCCGACATCGTCGACTTCATCAACTGCAAGGTCGAGGAAGAGAAGAAGGCGTGGGCGCTGATCGACGCCGGCTACGACGGCTCGTTCACCGGCCCGGCGTATGCGTCGGTGTTCTTCCAGAACTCGAACAACTCCGTGCGCGTGACCGACGAATTCATGCGCGCGGTGCTCGACGACGGCGAGTGGCAGACGCGGTCGGTGACGCACGGCGAGGTGATGGACACCTACAAGGCGCGCGACCTGATGCGCATGATCGCCGAGGGCACGTGGGTGTGCGGCGATCCGGGCATGCAGTTCGACACGACGGTCAACGACTGGCACACCTGCTCGGAGACCGCCCGCATCAACGCGCAGCAATCCGTGCTCCGAATACATGTTCCTGGATGACTCGGCGTGCAACCTGGCGTCGATCAACCTGATGAAGTTCGTGGGCGAGGACGGCGAATTCGACGCCGTGGCGTTCGAGCGCGCCGTGCTGGACGTTCATCACGGCGCAGGAGATCCTCGTCGACAATTCCAGCTATCCGACCGCGGCGATCGAGCGCAACAGCCACGCCTACCGGCCGCTCGGCCTGGGCTACGCGAACCTGGGCGCGCTCCTGATGTCGCGCGGCCTGCCGTACGACAGCGACGCCGGCCGCGACTACTCGGCGGCGATCACGGCGATCATGCACGGCGCGGCCTACGCGCAGTCGGCGCGCGTCGCGCGCGACCACGGCGGGCCGTTCCCCGGCTACGCGAAGAACCGCGAGCCGATGCTGCGCGTGATGCGCAAGCACCGCGCCGCGCTCAAGGACATCGACCGCACCCACGTCCCGGCCGCGCTGTTCGATCGCGCGAAGGCGATCTGGGACGAGTGCATCGAGCTCGGCGAGCAGCACGGCTACCGCAACGCGCAGGCCACGGTGCTCGCGCCGACCGGCACGATCGGCTTCATGATGGATTGCGACACCACCGGCGTCGAGCCGGACATCGCGCTCGTGAAATACAAGAAGCTCGTCGGCGGCGGGTTGATGAAGATCGTCAACAACACCGTGCCGATGGCGCTCGACAAACTCGGCTATACCCCCGCGCAGGTCAAGGACATCGTCGGCTACATCGACGAAAAAGAGACGATCGAGGGCGCGCCGCACCTCAAGGACACGGACCTGCCGGTGTTCGACTGCGCGTTCAAGGCGACGCAGGGCGTCCGCTCGATTCACTACATGGGCCACATCAAGATGATGGGCGCCGTGCAGCCGTTCATCTCCGGCGCGATCAGCAAGACCGTCAACGTGCCGAAGGCCGCGACGGTCGAGGAGATCGAGCAGGCCTACATCGACTCCTGGCGGATCGGCGCGAAGGCCGTGTCGATCTACCGCGACGGCAGCAAGCGCACCCAGCCGCTGAACACGGGCCGGGACAAGGTCGAACCGCGTCCGGGCGCGAGCCCCGCGGAAGCGGGCGTGGACGCCGGGCCGCGCCGCCACAAGCTGCCGGACGAACGGCAGTCGATCACCCACAAGTTCGACATCGGCGGCCACGAAGGCTACATCACCGTCGGCCTCTACGAGGACGGCCAGCCGGGCGAGCTGTTCCTCACGATGGCGAAGGAAGGCTCGACGATCTCCGGCTTCGCCGACGCGTTCGCGCAGGCCATCAGCTACGCGCTGCAGTACGGCGTGCCGCTGCAGGACCTGGTCGACAAATTCAGCCACGTCCGGTTCGAGCCGGCGGGGATGACGCGCAATCCCGACATCCGCTTCGCCAAGTCCATCGTCGATTACATCTTCCGGTGGCTGGCCGCGAAGTTCCTGTCGCCGGAAGCGCAGTACCGCGCGGGCCTGAACGTGCCCGAGACGCCGACGACGCCGGAACAGCTGGTGCTGGATGTGAACGCGACCGCCTCCGCCGCACAGGGCGCGGCGACGGCGGACAAGTCCGCGGCCAAGACGGCCAAGCCGCAGGGGTCGAAGTTCGCCGCGATGCAGAACCAGGAAGACGCGCCGCCGTGCAGCACGTGCGGTTCGATCATGGTGCGCTCGGGCGCCTGCTACAAGTGCGCGAATTGCGGCACGACAAGCGGCTGCGCATAGTAACCAACAACTGACAACTAACAACTAACAACTGACGGCGGGCACGCAGCCCCTGTTAGTTGTTAGTTGTTAGTTGTTCGTTGTTAGTTGTTAGTTTCTACCCATCCCCTCCCGTATAATGTCCCCGGGTTCAGCCCACAGGACACCTCATGTCGCTAGAGACCGGTACACGTCTCGGTCCGTACGAGATTCTCAGCCCGATTGGGGCCGGAGGCATGGGCGAGGTCTACCGCGCCCAGGACACCCGGCTCAACCGCGTCGTCGCCATCAAGGTCATGCCGCCGCATTTCGCGGATGACCCGGAGATGAAGCAGCGCTTCGATCGCGAAGCGCAGACGATCGCCAGCCTCAATCACCCCAATATCTGCGTGCTGCACGATGTGGGCTCCGTGGAGTCGACGTCGGGCGTCGTGTCCGCCGCGTCCGGGCCCGAAGCGAATCCCGGTTTCGTGTCGGCCGGCCCGGTGTCGTACCTGGTGATGGAGTTCCTCGAGGGCGAAACGCTCGAGCAGCGACTGGAGCGCGGCCGCGACCCGTCAAGCTCCAGTGCGCGGCGTGGTTCTGGTGCGCCTCCCGCGGCCGCCGCGCCGGCGAGCGGGACGGGCAGTGGCGCCGGCAGCGCGGCCGGCAAGTCCTCCAGCAAGCTCCTGTCGCGCGGATTCACGATCGAGGAATCGCTCGGCATCGCGATCCAGATCGCCGACGCCCTCGACAAGGCGCACAGTCACGGCATCGTCCATCGCGATCTGAAGCCCGCGAACGTGATGCTCTCGAAGAACGCCTCGTCGCGGCCCGGCTCGCCGCAGGTCAAGCTCCTCGATTTCGGTCTGGCGAAATGGAAAGCGCCGCTCGATTCGCTCGCATCGGCGGTGACGATCCAGGCGGACATCACGGTCAAGGGCGCGGTCCTGGGGACGATGCGCTACATGGCGCCGGAGCAACTGGAAGGCGAGGAAGCCGACGCGCGCACCGATATTTTCGCGTTCGGGACGATCCTGTACGAAGTCATCACGGGCAAGAAGGCGTTCGACGGCAAGAATCAGCCGAGCCTGGCCGGCGCGATCATGACGGCGGAGCCCTTGCCGATCTCGAGGCTTCAGCCGCTCACGCCACCGCCACTCGAGCGCGTGATCAAGCGGTGTCTGGCCAAGGACCCCGACGATCGCTGGCAGACCGCGCACGACCTGCTCATCCAATTGCGCTGGATCGCCGAGCAGGGCGTCAACGCCGCCGAACCCGCCGCGGACACGGCAACGGGCAGGAAGAAGGACTGGCTCGCGCTTGCCGGCATCGGCCTCGGCGTGCTGCTCACCGCGGCCGCGGCGTGGCCCGCGTATCAGTATCTTCGCGGCCCGGCCCCGCAGGATGAGCTCCAGTTCCGCGTCCCGGTGTACGGCCTGAGTTCTGCGGGCATCTCCATCTCACCGGATGGCAAGACGATGGCGCTGGTCGCGCGTCCCAACACGCAGGAAGCGCCCGCCCTGTTCATGCGTCCAGTGGGTGCCGTGAAGTTCACGCGCGTGGCCGGCGCCGAAGAAGCTGCGCTGCCGTTCTGGTCGCCCGACAGCAAATCGGTCGGGTTTGCCGCCGGCGGCAGGCTGAAGAGAGTCGAGGCGGCGGGCGGGCCGGTCAAGGACCTCGGCGAAGCGGCGGGATTCACCGGCGGTACGTGGAGCAAGGACAACGTGATCCTGTTCGGCTCCGCCGCGGGGCTGCGCCGCGTGTCCGCCGAGGGCGGCCAGTCGGACGCGATCACGACCGTCGCGAAGCCGGAGACCGGACACTTCTGGCCCTGTTTCCTGCCGGACGGCAAGCACTATCTGTTCTTGTCCTGGTCCGATGATGCGAAGAAGCGCGCCATCATGATCGGGGCGATCGATTCCCCTGACAAAGCAACGCTGATGGCCGGCGAGTCGAATGTGGCGTATGCCTTGCCGGGTTACCTGCTGTTTCATCGTGACGCGACGGTCTTTGCGCAGCGATTCGATCCCGGCCGCCGCACGCTCGGCGGCGATCCCGTTCGGGTGGCCGGCGACGTGGCGTTCAATCCGGCGAACGGCCGGGGCAGCTTCGACGTGTCGCAGACCGGCGCGTTCGTCTACTTCCAGGGCACCGGCGGCCCCACGGGCCGGGGCAACGTCAACAACAACTCCGTGTTCGGCTGGCGTGACCGGACCGGCAATATCCTGGCGCAGGCCGGCGACCAGGGCCCGTACGGGGACATCGACTTGTCTCCGGACGGCACCCGCATCGCGGTCACGCGGCAGGACGTCGGCGCGGCATCCGCCGACGTCTGGGTAACCGACTGGGAGCGCAACGTCACCCAAAAACTGACCCTCGATCAGGCCGACGACATCAATCCGGTCTGGTCGCCGGACAACAGGTGGATTGCCTTCACGTCGTATCGGAACGGAAACGCCGACGTGTTCGTGCGGCGCTCCAACGGCGACGGTCAGGACGTTCCGATTCTCAATTCTCCGCGCGATGAGTCCGTCGAGGACTGGTCGAAGGATGGCCGCTCCATCGTCTACAAACTCGGGCAGGACGGCTACGACGATCTGTATGTGCTGCCGATCGACGCCGATCTGAAGCCCGGGAAGCCGTTTCCGGCCGTCCAGGGCAAGTTCCAGAAGGACGAAGCCCAGTTCTCGCACGACGGGAAATGGCTGGCGTACATCTCGGATGAATCAGGCACCTTCCAGGTCTACGTGATGACGTTTCCCGGATTGTCGGAGAAGCACCAGGTGACGCCGCCCGAAGGCGGAGGCCAGCCGCGCTGGCGGAAGGATGGGAAGGAACTCTACTATCGCGCGTTCGACGGCCGGGCCATGGCGGTGGACATGACCCTGGGCGCGACGGCCGTCTCCGGCGTCCCGCGCGAACTATTCGTCACCGCCGCGAGCATTACCTCTCGCGATCCCACCCGCCACATGTGGTCCGTGTCGCCTGACGGGAAGCGGTTCCTGGTTCGCCTGGCGAACGGCAGCGGCGTGACGGGCGGCAACAGGGGCGGCGCACCCACGGCGCCGACCAACTTCAACGCGTCGACGCAGGTAGGGGGGGCTGCGGCATCGACAGGCCCGCTGACGAACGGCCTCACCGTCATCCTCGGCTGGCCGGCCGCGTTCACGAAGGCGGCGAAATGAAGAACAAACTTCAAAGTCCGAAGTTCGAAGTTCGAACTGGGGCGAAGACATGGCTCTAAATCCCGGAACTCGCCTCGGTCCCTATGAAATCGTCAGCGCCATCGGCGCCGGCGGAATGGGCGAGGTCTACAAGGCGACGGACACGCGCCTCTCGCGCACCGTGGCGATCAAGGTCCTGCCGCCGCACTGGGTGGCCGATGCGGAGATGAAGCAGCGCTTCGAGCGCGAGGCGCAGACGGTCGCGTCGCTGAAGCATCCGAACATCTGCGTCCTGCATGACATCGGTGCCGACAACGGTGTCGATTTCCTGGTCATGGAGTTCCTCGACGGCGAGACACTGGCCGAGCGGATCAAGCGCGGCCCCGTCCCGCTCGATGAGGCGCTTGAGGTCGCGATTGCCGTGACTGACGCGCTCGACAAGGCCCATCGGCAGAACGTGATCCATCGCGATCTCAAGCCGTCGAACGTGATGCTGACGACGTCCGGACCCAAGCTGCTCGATTTTGGATTGGCAAAAACGGCCGCCGTGCCGGACGCCCAGGCGCTCAAGTCCGGTTTGACGACGCCCGGCATGCTGATCGGCACGCTGCAGTACATGGCGCCGGAACAACTGGAAGGCGGCGACGCGGACGCCCGCACGGACATCTTCGCGTTGGGCGTCCTGCTGCACGAAATGGTCACCGGCAAGAAAGTGTTCGAGGGCAAGAGCCGGGTGCTGCTGATGTCGGCGATCGCCACGTCCGAGCCGCCGCCGCTCTCGGCGGCCGAACCGTCAACGCCGCCCGCGCTCGAGCACGTCGTGCGCACGTGCATGGCGAAGGAACCGGCGGACCGCTGGCAGACGGCGCGCGATTTGCTCGCCGAACTTCAGGCGATTGCCGCGGGCGCGGACGACGGTTTCGTGGCGGCGTCGGCGTCGGCCAAGCGGCGGAAGTCGCGCCTCCTCCCGCGCGTGGTGGCGGCGACGGTCCTCGTCGCCGGCATCATGATGTCCGTGCCGGCGTATCGCCATGTTCGCGGGGAGGCGGCGCCTGATGAGCTTCGCTTCCGCATTCCGATTCAACTGTCCGCCGATCCGGCGACCATCAATCTTGGGGGCACGGCGGCCGGGAACGGCGGCTTGTTTCGTCCGGAGGCGTTCGCCGTGTCGCCGGACGGCCGATGGGTGGCGATGTCGGCGCGCAGCGGCGGGGCCGATCCCTGGTTGCTCTATGTGCGGCCGCTTGGCGCCGTCGCTCCGCAGCGCTTCCCGGGCACCGAGGATGCCGCGCAGACATTCTGGTCCGCGGACAGTCGTTCCATGGCCTTTGTGGCGAGCGGCAAGCTCAAGAGGGTCGAGGCGACCGGCGGACCGCCCGAGGACGTATGCCCCGTGACGGATTTCTTCGGCGGCTCGTGGAACCGCGACGGCACGATCATCTTCGGTTCCTCAAAGGGCCTGTTCAAAGTGGCGGCGGAAGGCGGAACGCCCGAGTTGATCACGACGCTCGACGCCTCGGAAAGCGGCCACTACTGGCCGCATTTCCTGCCCGATGGTCAGCACTATCTGTATACCGGATGGGGCCAGCCTCGCGCGCGCGCGGTCTACGTCGGGACGCTCGGATCGAAGGACAAGACCAAAGTCCTGGCGGCCGAATCGAACGGGGCGTACGTGCAAACAGGATCCGCCGGCTACCTCGTGTTCTACCGCGACCGGGCGGTCTTCGCGCAGCCGTTCGACCTGAAGACGATGACACTGTCCGGCGAGCCGCAGCGCATCGCGGACGACGTCACGGCAGAGGCCAGCAGCGGCCGCGGTCACTTCTCGGCGTCCCTCGGCGGCGCGGTGGTCTACTTCCAGAACGCGGGCGCCACGGTCATCGGCGGCCGGCAGTCCGAGCTCGCGGAATGGCACCTGGCCTGGGCCACCCGGAGCGGCCAGCAAATCGACACGCCCGGCCCTCCCGGGGTCTATCGCGGCGTGGAGGTGAGCCCGGACACCAGGCGCATTGCGGTGCACCGCCATGAAAAGGACGGCGGCGACATCTGGATCGTCGAGCCGACGGGCGCCGAGCTGCGCCTGACGTGGGACGCGTCGCAGCACAATGCCAGTCCGATCTGGTCACCTGGCGGAGAGTCGATCGTCTTCAGTTCCACCCGGAACGGGAAAGCCGGTCTGTATCGGAAGCCGTCGGATGGATCGGGCGTCGAGGAACTGCTCGTCGAGTCGGAATTGCCGAAGGCGCCGATGTCGTGGTCTTCGGATGGCAAGTACATCGTGTTCGGTGTGCAGGATCCCAAGACCGGAGCAGACATCTGGCTGTTGTCCGTGGCCGACAAGAAGGCCACGCCGTTCATCGCGACGCCGTACACCGAAACCCACGCGCAGATTTCCGCGGACGGCAAGTGGATCGCCTACGCCTCCAACTCGGTCGGCGGCCGACGTGAGATCCACGTGCAGGCATTTCCGTCCGGCGCGGGCCATTGGCAGGTGTCCGACGCCGGCGGCGACTGGCCTCGCTGGCGGAAGGACGTCAAGGAACTGCTGTATCACTCGCTCGGCCCAAGTCAGGCTCCGACCCAGACGTCGCTGCCTGTGCCGATCGGTCCGGTGTACTCCGTGGCCGTCACCGTCAACGGCCAGGCGTTCGTCCACGGCGCGCCCGCCGAGGTCCTCACGTTGCAGGTACTCGGCTTTCCGCATCCGGGTGGCGACTATCACACGTATGCCATTTCCCCTGATGCCGAACGATTCCTGTACTTCCAACTCGTGCCGGCGACGGCGGTCACGACGGGATCGGTCGGGCCGGAATCCGACGACCGGACTGATGGCGGTCATGAATTGGGCGAAACCGGTGAAGGCCGTGAAGAAGTAGGGTCGCGCGGCGCCTGGTGGCGGCCCCATGAGACGATGGGGCCTTATATGCGTCGCCTCATGGTCCTGCCGCTGCTGGCGCTTGCCGGAAGCGTCCTCATCGCCTCACCGCGGCAACCGGAGCGCCTGACCGCGCTCGTCGATCCGTTCATCGGCACCGGCGGTCACGGCCACACGTTTCCCGGACCCAGTCTTCCGTTCGGCATGATTCAGCCCGGGCCTGACACGCAGGCTGACCGGATGGGATTCATCGTCCGGCTACCACTACAGCGACACGCGCATCGTCGGCTTCTCGCACACGCACCTGAGCGGCACCGGGATTCCCGACTACAACGACGTGCTCCTGATGCCGGTGACGGGCGAGATGGGCCCTGCGCTATTTGCGACGGGACCAGCGGAGGTGCCTGGCTACGCGTCGTCGTTCTCGCATGCCGAGGAGCAGGCGAGTCCTGGCTACTACGCGGTGACGCTGCGTGATTCCGGCGTTCGCGCGGAGCTGACCACGACGCTGCGCGCGGGCCTGCATCGCTACGCGTTTCCGGCCGGCCGTCCGGCGCGCGTCGTCCTCGACTTGACGCACCGGGATCAGGTGCTGGATTCGTCGCTGACGACGGTGAGCGACCAGGAGCTGACGGGCCATCGCCGATCGCGCAGCTGGGCGCAGGACCAGCGGCTGTTCTTCGTGATCCGATTCTCGCAGCCGTTCGCGGAGTCGCTGATCTCCAAGGGCGACCAGCCGAACGACAGCCTCGACGAAACCACCGGCACCGCCATCAAGGCCGTCTTTGACTTTGGCGCACTCAGCGAGCCGCTCCAGGTGAAGGTCGGGATCTCGGCGGTCAGTGTGGAGGGCGCCCGGCGCAACCTTGACGCGGAATTGCCGGGCTGGGATTTCGACGCGGTCCGCCGGGCGGCTGATGTGGCTTGGGAACGCGAACTCGGGCGCATCCGCGTCGAGGGCGGCGCGCGCGACCAGCGCGTCGTGTTCTACACCGCGCTGTACCACTCGATGCTGACGCCCAATGTCTACATGGATGTGGACGGTCAGTACCGAGGCCGCGATCTTCAGGTGCACACAGCCGACGGGTTCACGTACTACTCGGTGTTCTCTCTGTGGGACACGTTCCGCGCGCTGCATCCGTTGCTCACGCTGATCGACCGCGCGCGTACGGGGGATTTCGTCCAGACGATGCTGCGGCAGTATCAGGAGGGGGGACGGCTGCCGGTCTGGGAGCTGTCGGGGAACGAGACGGACACGATGATCGGCTATCACGCGGTGCCGGTGATCGCGGATGCGATCCTCAAAGGCATCGGCGGCTTCGACACGGCGCTCGCGTTCGAGGCGATGGTGAAGAGCGCCGAAGGCGACCGCGCCGGCCTCGACGCCTACAAGCGACGCGGCTACATCGACGGCGAGGACGCCAGCGAGAGCGTGTCGCGCACGCTCGAATACGCCTATGACGACTGGTGCATCGCGATGGTCGCGGCCAGGCTGGGGCGCACCGAGGACGCCGCGCGTTTCTTCCGCCGGGCGCAAGGCTGGAAGAATGTGTTCGATCCGTCCACCGGGCTTCATGCGCGCGCGCGTGGGAGGGCAGTGGTTCGGTCCGTTCGTCCGCGTCCGAGGTCAACGTCCACTACACCGAGGCCAACGCCTGGCAGTACAGCTTCTTCGTGCCGCAGGACATCGACGGCTTGATGCGCGCGCACGGCGGCGATGCCGCATTCGCGCGCAAGCTGGACGCGCTGTTTTCGGCGGACAGCCAGACCACCGGCCGCGACCAGGCGGACATCACCGGGCTCATCGGCCAGTACGCGCACGGCAACGAACCGAGCCATCACATCGCGTACCTCTACGCGTTCGCCGGCCAGCCGTGGAAGACGCAGGCGCTGGTCCGCCGCATCGTGGACACCATGTATGCGCCGAAGCCGGATGGCGAGATCGGCAACGACGACTGCGGCCAGATGAGCGCCTGGCTGGTGCTGAGCGCGCTCGGCTTCTACTCCGTGACGCCGGGATCGGATCAATACGTCATTGGAAGCCCGCTCTTTCCGGCGACGAAGATCGCCCTGGAGAACGGGCGGGTGTTTCGGGTCGGTACGACGGATCACGACAGGTACACGGGTACGACGGGTGCGGGGCACGGTGCATACATTCAGAGCGCACGGCTGAACGGTGCCGCCTACACGAAGTCCTATCTGAACTATCGCGATGTCGCCGCGGGAGGGGAACTGAGCTTCGTGATGGGGGATGCGCCGAACGTGTCGTGGGGCGCGGGAGTGGCCGACCGGCCGAGCACATCCATTCCCGGGCCGCAGATCGTGCCGGCGCCGTTCGTCACGACGGGGTCGAGCGTGTTCCGCGACCGCACGACCGTGGGATTTGGCCATGTCGAATCGGGCGTGGAGCTGCGGTACACGCGTCGACAGGATCCGCCGTCGGGGCCGGCCTCGCCGCGATTACGACCGCCCGTTGACGATGACGGAGACGACGACCGTCAACGTCCTCGCCCGCCGGCCGAACGGCGAGACCAGCCTGCCGTTCAGCGCGACATTCCACAAGATTCCCGACGGCCGGCGCGATCACCCTGAGCGCGCGCTACGCGAACCAGTACAACGCCGGTGGCGACGACGCGCTGATCGACACCCTGCGCGGCGGGCCGGAGTTCCGCAGCGGTCGCTGGCAGGGCTACCTCGGCACGGACCTGACCGCGGTCGTCGATCTCGGTTCGCCGCGCGAAATCACGCGCGTCGCGATGGGGTTCCTGCAGGACGTCGGGTCCTGGATTGTTCTGCCGCGACGCGTGCGCGTCGAGGCGTCGGAAGACGGCGTCGCGTATCGAGCGCTCGGCGAGGCGACGCACGACGTGTCGGATCGCGACAACACGCCGGTGACGCGCGATCTGTCCATCACCACGGCGCCCCTGCGCGCGCGCTACGTCCGCGTCACCGTCGAGCGCTACGGCCGCCTGCCCGCGTGGCATCCGGGCAAGGGCGAGGAGGCCTGGTTCTTCGCTGACGAAATCATCATCGACGGCCGCACCGCCGGCGCGGCCACGCGCCCGGCGGGGAAGTGACGATGGCGGGCGGCGCAACGCCGGCGAGCGTCCTGCTCCCGGTGCTCGAACAATATTGGGGCTACACCTCGTTCCGGCCGCTGCAGCGGGAGGCCATGGAGGCGGTGATCGAGGGGCGAGATTCCCTGCTCGTGCTGCCGACCGGCGGGGGCAAGTCGATCTGTTTTCAAGCGCCGGCGCTCATCAAGGACGGGCTCGCCGTTGTCGTCTCGCCGCTGATTTCGTTGATGAAGGATCAGGTGGACACGCTCGTCGGCAACGGCGTGCCGGCCGCCTGCTTCCACAGTGCGCTCACGCCCGACGAAAAGAGCCGCGTCATGTCCGGTCTTCGCGAGGGCCGGTTCCGCCTGCTCTACGTGGCGCCCGAACGGCTGGTGGGGGAGGGCGGCGAGAGCTTCACGGGTCTGGTCGGGCGGCGTCCCGTCAGCTTCGTCGCCGTGGACGAGGCGCACTGCATCAGCCAGTGGGGCCACGATTTCCGGCCGGAGTACCGGCAACTGGCGCAGTTGCGCGATCGCTGGCCCGACATCAGCCTGCACGCGTACACCGCGACCGCGACCGAGCGCGTGCGACGCGACATCGTCTCGCAACTGGGACTGCGGCAGGCTGTCCAACTCGTCGGCTCGTTCGATCGGCCCAACCTGGTGTACCGCGTGCTGCCGCGCGGCACGCTGAAGAAGCAACTCACCGATGTGCTCGCGCGCCATCGCCAGCAGTCGGGCATCGTCTACTGCCAGTCACGCCGCGAAGTGGACGCGCTCGCAGCCTGGCTGTCGGAGAACGGCGTCCGTGCGGTGCCGTACCACGCCGGTTTGGAAGACGACGTGCGGCATCGCAATCAGGACGCGTTCCTGAACGAGGACGTCGAGGTCGTCGTCGCCACCGTGGCGTTCGGGATGGGCATCGATCGATCCGACGTGCGATACGTCGTGCATGCCGGCGCGCCCCAGTCGCTCGAGCACTACCAGCAGGAATCCGGCCGGGCGGGTCGCGACGGCCTCGAGGCGGAATGCGTGCTCATCTATTCCGGCGGCGATTTCGCCCGCTGGCGCGCGATGTTCGAGCAGAACGGCGAATGGAACGACGCGAAGCGGACGTTGCTCCGGGACATGGAGCGGTACGCCGCGAGCGTCGGCTGCCGGCATCGCCGCCTGGTCGGCTACTTCGGCGAGCGCTACGGCAAGGACGACTGCGGCGCCTGCGACTTCTGCCTCGGAGAACTGGAGGCCATCGCCGACCCGTCGACCGTGGCACGCAAGATCCTCTCGACCGTCGCGCGCGTCGGCCAGCGCTTCGGCGCCGCGCACGTCACGAACATCCTCCGCGGCAGCGAAAGCGAAGGCGTCGTCTCGCGCGGGCACAACACCCTGAGTGTCTTCGGCCTGTTCGGCGACGCCACGGTCGATGAAGTCCGCGGCTACATCGATCAACTTATCGCCCACGAACTGCTGCGGCAGACCGAGGACCAGTTTCCGGTGCTGCAACTGACGGCCGACGGCGTCGCGTTGATGAAAGATGCGGCGGCGTCGCCCGATCTCGCGCTGGCCCGGCAGAAGAAGCCGGAGAAGGGCAAGCCTCAGCCGAAGTCACGGGCGGAAGCGGCCTCATGGGCAGGCGTCGATCGCGAACTGTTCGATGCGTTGCGCCAGCTCAGGATGGAGATTGCCCGTGCCCGCCGTGTGCCGCCCTACGTCGTGTTCCACGACACCACGCTGCGCGAACTGGCCCGGCTGAAACCGGCGACCGCGGCCGACCTGCGGCACGTCTACGGCATCGGAGACAAGAAGGCGGCAGACTTGGGGGAGAAGATCTTGGAAGTGATTCGCACGCACGCGTGAGGATCAGTTCACACGGAGGCACGGAGTAACGGAGGCACGGAGAAGTGATCTTGAAGGGCTCCAGCCTGCGTGCCGAAACCAAAAGAGAAGATCTTCTCCGTCGCTCCGCGCCTCCGTGTGAGATGACCTCCGCGACCTCATCTGTGCTTTTTCACAAATACGAGTCGGCTGATCTGCCTCCACTCACGCCGCAAGGTCTGTCGGTCTTCCTTGGACAGTGTGCCGTCCGCGCGCAGCTGCTTGGCTTCGGCCCGGAAGGCCTCCAGACGCTGTCGGATCTCCGCGCGCTCGTCGGGGGTAATCTGACCTGACTTGACGCCCTGGCGGATGCGCTTCGCCATCAACGTCTTCTGCGCGTTGACCCGAACTTCCGGCCGTGGCTTCGTCTGGGCCGCCACGGGCCCGGCCAGCGTCACGCCAATCACCAGGGCGGCTGTAATATGCTTCAGCATCTTGGTGCCTCCGTGTCTGGGTTCCTGTTTACTTGGACCGCCAGGGGCGGCCAGAGGTTACGCCACCGCCATCGGCACTGACGCATGAATTCCTCCGACGACCTGAACCGTCTTGCGGCGGCGCTCTCCGCCGAGCCGCCCGGCCCGTCGGCCGCCGGGGCCGGTCTCATGGGCTGGCTGTCGGTCATGGCCGACCGCGAGGCCAGCGACCTGATCCTCGTCGCCGGCGAGCCGCCGACCCTCCGGATTGACGGACGCCTGGTGCGATCGAGCGGCCCGGTGCTGGACGGCGACGACGTGTTCGAGCTGGTGGCGCCGGAACTGGCGCCGCACGCCCAGCGGGCGTTCAAGGCGCACGGGATCGCCGACGCCGCCATCAAGGTGCCCGGGCTCGGCCGGTTTCGCGTGAATCTGCACCACGAACGCGGCCGCGTGGCGGCCACGATCCGACGGCTCCCGACCCAGGTGCCGGCGCTGGCCTCGCTCAACCTGCCGCCTGGAACCGAATTGCTTTCGCGGCTGCCGCGCGGTCTCGTCCTCGTGGGCGGGGCCACCGGCTCCGGCAAGACGACCACGCTCGCGGCCATCGTGGATGACATCAACCGGCGCGACGAGAAACACATCATCACGATTGAGGATCCGATCGAGTACGAGCACACGAACCGGAAGAGCCTGATCCAGCACATGGAGATCGGGACGGACGCGCCGGACTTTCCGACGGCGCTCCGGTCGGCGCTGCGGCAGGCGCCGGACGTCATCGTGGTGGGTGAGATGCGCGACCCGGAAACGATGAAGATCGCGGTCGCGGCGGGTGAAACGGGCCATCTCGTGCTGTCCACGCTGCACACGACGGACGTGCCGTCCACCATCGCGCGGATGACCGATTCCTTTCCGCCGGAACGGCAGCCGACGATTCGCCAGGAAATCGCCGCCGCGCTGTCGGCCGTGTTCGTGCAGATGCTGCTCCCGTCGGCGTCGGGCGGTCGCGTGCCGGCTGCGGAGCTGCTGATGCTGCAATACGGCGCGCGGCAGCACATCCGCCGCAACACGCTCCACCAACTGCACCAGGAGATCACGATGTCGCGCCGGTACGGGTCGTTCACGCTCGAGGAGTGCCTCGCCAGGCTCGTCACGCGCGGCGTGGTGGAACGCGGGGAAGCGGCCCTGCGCGTGAATCATCTCGACGACTTCGAGTCCGCGCTCGGAGTCGCAGGCCGCTGATGGTCCAGCCGGGTTCAGCGCCGTCGGCCGCGCGCCGATGGCTCGTCCTCATCCTGGTCCTGGTCGTGGAGTTCGCGGCACTCGAGGCCGGGCTCCGCGTCTACGGCGCGTCTGAGGGCACCACCACCTTCCAGTCGCTGTTCACGTCCGACCCGCACGTCGGCGTCCGGTTGCGGCCCGGCGCGCACATTCGCTATACGACGGTCGAATTCACCACCGACATTGCCGTCAATGCGCAGGGCGTGCGCGACGACGAGCCGCTGGGGCCGAAGCCGCCGGGCGAGCGGCGCATCGTCGTGCTCGGCGATTCGCTCGTGCTGTCGGTGCAGGTCGAACTGGCGGAGACCTTCTGCAAGAACCTCGAACGCCGGCTGAACGCGCACGGCGGGCCCGACCACTGGCGGGTCATCAACGGCGGCGTGCAGGGCTACGGTCCGGTGCAGGAGTGGTTCTTCTTCGACAAATACGGCGCGGCGTTTCAGCCGGACGTCGTGCTGATTGTGGCGTTCGTCGGCAACGACGCGATTGAAGCGGCGGATGCCGCGTCGGCGCTCGAAGCCGGGCGCCCTCCGGAGGATCAGCAACCGGCGCTGAACCAGATGCGCCGCCTGGTGCGCTCCAGCATCGTCATGCAGTACGTGCGGATGCGGTGGGACCAGTTGAGCGGCCGGTTCGCCACGGGCACGCCGGAGCGGCCGCTCATCAGCTACCTGTCGGATCCGCCGCCGATCCTGCAGCAGGGCCTGGAGGTCAGCCGGCGCGCGTTTCAGTTGATCGCCGATCGCGCGCGCGGCGTCGGCGCGCGCACGGGCATCGTGCTGATGCCCGCGCGGTTCCAGACCGACGACCCCGACTACGGCCGGCTGGCCGAGATCGTGAAGAGCGCCGGCGGCACGCTGGTCCGCAACTCGGCGTCGGAGCGATTTCAGTCTGCGCTCGCGCCCATCGGCGCGCCGATGATCGATTTGCAGCCCATCCTGGCCGCCCAGCCGGACCGCATCGGCCTGTTCTTCCAGCGCAACGTCCACCTGACGCCGCGCGGCCATGACGTCGTCGCCGGCGCGCTCTTCGACTTCCTCGAGGCCAACGGCCTCACGGGGCCGGTGGGCCGATGATCTTCACGTCGCTGCACTTCGTCGTGTTCTTCGCGGTCGTGTACGCGCTCTACCGCGCGCTGCCGCACCGCGGCCAGAACCTGATGTTGCTGGCCGCGAGCTACTACTTCTACGGGTCGTGGGACTGGCGCTTCCTGAGCCTGCTGCTCGGATCGACCATCGTCGACTACCTCGTCGGCCGCTACCTCGGGCGCGAGACCGACCCGCGCAAGCGGCGCCTCGCCCTCATTCTGAGCCTCGTCTTCAACTTCGGGATGCTCGGCTTCTTCAAGTATTTCAACTTCTTCGAAGGCAGCCTGGTGGCGATCGCGGGCCGCGTCGGCTGGCATCTCGATCCGCTCACGCTCGACGTGATCCTGCCGATTGGCATTTCGTTCTACACGTTCATGACTGTGAGTTACGTCATCGACGTGTACCGCCGCGACATCACGCCGACCACGCATCCGCTGGATTTTGCGTTGTTCGTGGCGTACTTCCCGCACCTGGTCGCCGGGCCCATTCTGCGGGCGTCGCTGCTCCTGCCGCAGATCGAGCGGCCGCGCACGATCACCCGCGAGCAGATCGTGAGCGGGTTGTGGCTCATCGGCTGGGGCTGTTTCCAGAAGATGTTCGTCGCGGACAATCTGGCGCCGCTCGTGGACACCGTGTTCGGGCCGTCGGCGACGCCGCATGGCGCGGACATCCTGGTGGCGGCCTGGGCGTTCGCGTTCCAGATCTACGGCGACTTCGCCGGCTATTCGAACATCGCGCGCGGCACCTCGAAGCTGATGGGCATCGAGCTCAACGTCAACTTCCTCTTCCCGTACTTCGTGATGTCGCCGCAGGCGTTCTGGCGCAACTGGCACATCAGCCTGTCCACCTGGCTTCGCGACTACCTCTACATTTCGCTGGGCGGAAACCGCCACGGATCGTGGAAGACGCACCGCAATCTGATGATCACCATGGCCCTGGGCGGCTTGTGGCACGGCGCGGCCTGGACGTTCGTCATCTGGGGCGTCTATCAGGGGCTGGTGCTGGTGGTGGCGCGCGTGATTGCGCGCTGGTCCGCGCGGGCCGGCATCGTCATCCGCGACGGCTTCAGCCTGCCGCGCCTGGCGCTGGGCGTCGTGATGTTCAACGTGACGTGCTACGGCTGGCTGATCTTCCGCGCGGACTCTTGGCGGCAGCTGGTGTCATTCACGCGTCTGCTGTTCACCGACTTCCAGCCCACCCTCGCCACGGTGGATTCGCTGCTCGTGCCCATGCTGCAGGTCGTGGCGCCGCTCATGGTCGTGCATGCCTACCAGGCGCGAAAGGGCAGCGAGACGGCGCCGATGGAGTTGCCGCTAGTGGCTCGCTACGCGCTGTATGCCGCGGTCTTCTACCTGGTGCTGCTGTTCGGGGATTTCGAGGGGGCCCAGTTTATCTATTTCCAGTTCTGACAAGGAGGCCACGGAGAAGGCCTTTCACACGGAGACACGGAGGGACGGAGGCACGGAGCGGTTCATTCTTTGGGGTTTCTGCACGCGGGCTTCCGCACGTCCAAGAAGATCTCTCCGCGCCTCCGTTTCTCCGCGCCTCCGTGTGAAATGCCGTCGCCGTTACTCGGCGCGTTACTTGATATCCAGCAGTTCGATCTCGAACACCAACATGCCCCTCGGGTCGCCGGGCTGCGGATTAGCGTAGGCGAGGTTCTCCGGTATCCAGAAGCGGCGCTTTTCGCCGACCACCATCAACTGCAGGGCCTCGGTCCAGCCCGGGATCACCTGGTTCAGCGGAAACGTCTGCGGGCCGCCGTGGTTCACGGCGGCGTCGAACATCTTGCCGTCCGTGGTCCAGCCGACATAGAGCACCGTGACGGTCGATCGTGCGGTCGGGTGAATGCTGCCGAGACCGACGGTCAGCACCTTCGACGCGATGCCGGAGGCGGTCTTCAGCGCGTTGGCCGGCGGCGCGGCGACATCCGCAGGCGCAGGAATTTGCGGCGGGCCGTCATTCGGCGACGCCGTGCTCGCCGCATCGTCCTTGAGCTTGCACCCCGCCAGCGCGACGGGCAGCGCCAGCAACATCACGGCTACGCGAAACAGTCTCATGGCCCTGGATCTTGCCACGGTTGCGCGCTCCGC
The DNA here is from genome assembly GCA_963751445.1 of uncultured Acidobacteriota bacterium. GTDB lineage: Bacteria > Acidobacteriota > Vicinamibacteria > Vicinamibacterales > SCN-69-37 > DASUGC01. The sequence continues at coordinate 70,113 of CAVVUL010000013.1, forward strand.
GTCGACGGCAGCCGCATACAATCGGGATATGAAGACCCACGTCGCCAACCTGCTGCATCGGTCCCTGCGCTACCTGGACTCCGGCGGCGGCCGCGCCCTTGTGCTGTTGCACGCGTTTCCGCTCAGCGCCGATCAGTGGCTGCCGCAACTGCATCGCGTCCCGCCGGGCTGGCGCTTCATTGCGCCGGATTTGCGCGGCTTCCGCGGCATCGGGCCGGCCTTCGAGGACCCCGGCCTGGCGGGCCTGTCGATGGACGACTATGCCGATGACGTGCTGGCGCTGTTGGCGCATCTGGAGATTGACCGTGCGGTCGTGTGCGGCGTCTCGATGGGGGGCTACGTCGCGTTCGCGATGTGGCGCCGCGCGCCGAAGCGGGTGGCCGGGCTCGTGCTGTCGAACACGCGCGCCGCGGCCGACTCGGCGGAGGCGCGCGCCGGGCGCGACAAGACGATTGAACTGGCGCAGCGTGAAGGCGCTGAGGGCATGGCGCGCGAGATGGTGCCGAAGCTGTTGGGCGCGACGACCAGGGCCGCGCAGCCGGACCTGGAGACGGCCGTGCGACGACTGATTCTCGTGAACTCGACCGAAGGCATCGTGGCCGGTCTCGGCGCGTTGAAGACCAGGCCCGACTCCACGCCGCTGCTCGCGACCATTACGTGCCCGACGTTGGTCATTTCCGGTGAGGAAGACATCATCATCCCGCCCGCCGAGGCTGAGGCGATGCACCGCGCGATTGCCGGGTCGTCGCTGGCCATCCTGCCGCGTACAGGCCACCTGTCGAACCTCGAGTCGCCGACAGAGTGGGGAAAGCGCTGCGGGAGATAGCGGAGTAGATCAGTTCACACGGAGGCGCGGAGGGACGGAGGCACGGAGGATCTTGTGTTGAGCGCCCGCTGGACGTTGTGCAATTTCAAAAAGAAGTCCTCCGTGGCTCCGTCCCTCCGCGCCTCCGTGTGAACTGATCGGCTCCGTCTCTCCTATACTCACCCGGACATGGATCTTCACCTCACCGACAAAGTCGCCATCATCACCGGCTCCAGCAAGGGCCTCGGCCTGGCCTCCGCGAGGGCGCTGGTGCAGGAGGGCGCGCGCGTGTGTATCTGCGCGCGCGGCGGGGACGCGCTGCGCGACGCCGCGGCGGCGCTGACCCGTGAAGCCGGCCGCGCGAATGCCGTGCTGGCCGTCGAGGCCGATGTGGCCACGCCGGCCGGCGCCGACGCCGTCGTGCAGGCGGCGCTGGCCTCGTTCGGCCGGCTCGACATTCTCGTCAACAACGTCGGCAAGGCCGGCGGCGGCGACATCGTATCGACGCTCGACGCCGAGTGGCAGGGCGCGATTGACCAGACGCTGTTTCCGGCGATCCGCATGTCC
>CAVVUL010000014.1:5000-111499 GCA_963751445.1 uncultured Acidobacteriota bacterium
ACCCTGCTGGATCTTCCGTGTCGCATCGCTGGCCGACGCCGCCAGACCGGCGCCGGTGACGAGCTTGGCGACGCCGATCGAATCCTCGGCGAGATCGATCGCCACGGCCGGCAGATCGGCGGCCGAGAGTTCGCCGCGCGTGAACCGCGCGTCAAACGCCGCGGCGGCCTGCCCGGCCGCCTCGCTCGAATGAAAGTCCGCGACGATGCGCCGCGCCAGATCCACCTTGACCTGCCGTGGATGCGCCGCGCCGGCCGCGACGCGCGCCTTCAGCGCGTCGATCTCCCCGGCCGTCATGTCCGTGAGCAACAGGTAGTATCGCCACATCAGATCGTCGCTGATCGACATCACCTTGCCGAACATCTCGCCGGGCTCGTCCGTCACGCCGACGTAGTTGCCCAGGCTCTTGGACATCTTCTCGACGCCGTCCAGGCCCTCCAGCAGCGGCGTGGTCATCACGATCTGCGGCGTCAGGCCGTAAGCCGGCATGATGTCGCGGCCGACGTTCAAGTTGAACAACTGGTCCGTGCCGCCCAGCTCGACGTCCGCTTTCAGGAAGACGGAGTCATACGCCTGCGCGAGCGGATACAGGAATTCGTGCACCGCGATGGGCTTGCCGCCTTCGTAGCGCTGCTTGAAGTCGCGCCGCTCGAGCATCTGCGCCACGTTGTAGTGCGCGGCCAGCCGGATCAGGCCCTCGGCGCCGAGCGGGTGCAGCCAACGCGCGTTGAAATCGACGACGGTCTTGTCGCGGTCGAGGATCTTGAACACCTGCGCCTTGTACGTGTCGGCGTTGTTCGCGATGTCCTCGGCGCTGAGCGGCGGGCGCGTTTTCGACCGGCCGGTCGGATCGCCAATCATGCCGGTGAAATCGCCGATGACGAAGATGACGCGATGGCCGAGGTCCTGGAAGTGCTTCATCTTGCGCAGCAGGACGGTATGGCCGAGATGGAGATCCGGCGCGGTGGGATCGAAGCCGACCTTGACGGTCAGCGGGCGCCCCTGCGCGAGCTTCTCGCGCAGCTCGCCGGCGCGGACCACGTCCACGCAACCCTTCGTCAGGTACGCCAGTTGTTCGTCGACAGTCATCGTCGCTGAAGCTTACCGCAGGCGCCCGCCGGAACGGCCGAAGACGACGCGGCGGCCGTCGATCCGCCAGTCGTCGACGAGCAGCCGGCGCACGGCCTCCGGGTAGATGCGGTGCTCCTGCTCGAGAATCCGCGCGGACAGCGTATCGACGGTGTCGGTGTCTTCGACCGGCACCGTAGCCTGCATGACGATGGGGCCGGCGTCGAGTTCGGGCGTCACGAGATGCACCGTGGCGCCGGTGACCTTCACGCCGTGATCGAGCGCCTGCCGCTGAGCGTCCGTGCCCGGAAACGCCGGCAGCAGCGACGGATGAATGTTGAGGACGGCGTTGGGAAATGCGGCGCAAAACGCGGGCCCCAGCAGTCGCATGAAGCCGGCCAGACAGACGAGCGCGAGGGCGTGCGGCCGAAGGGCCGCGACGAGCGCCGCGTCGTAGTCGGCGCGCGAGGCGAAATCACCGTGCGGCAGCACGACGGCCGGAATGCCGCGCGATCGCGCGAACGCCAGGCCTGGGGCGTCAGCGCGGTTCGACAGCACGACCGCGATCCGGGCCGGCAGTTGCCCGCGATCAGCCGCGTCGGCCAACGCCGCGAGATTGCTCCCGCGACCCGAAATCATCACGCCAAGGTGGGGGACGGGTCTGTTTTCCACAGGAATTCCACAGTCAGGGGACAGGTCTCAAGAACCTCGCACGCGGCGCGGGCACGGCATCGGCCTTGCTAATAGCCGAGGTCCATCCATGCCCAGACGCCCACGCTCAACGGTATCCAAGCAGTATTGCCACATCATCAACCGCGCCGCCAGCAAGGCGCCCCTGTTCGCCAGACCCCGAGATTATCGCGAGTTTCTGGCCATCTTGCGAGAAGGACTCACACGGCACCCCGTGCCGCTGCTGGCCTACTGCATCTTGCCGAACCACTGGCACCTGGTCACTGGCCCGACGGGAACACAACGGCTCGCGCGCCTCATGCATTGGGTAACAACTACCCATGCCATCCGATTCCGCCTGCGCCAGAAGACGGTGGGCGAAGGCCCCGTCTACCAGGGTCGATACAAGTCCAAGGCGATCGAGGATGCGGCCAGACTCGTGTGGATTTGCCGGTATGTCGAGCGCAACGCGCTGACCGCCGGGCTGGTCCGGCGTGCGCAGGACTGGCCATGGGGAAGCCTGGCCGACCGCCGGGAGGCCAAGACGGCCGTTCCGCTGGCTTCGGCCACATTTCTGGCCTCAGGCGCCTGGGCGGAGCACGTCAATGCGGTCGTCACGGCCAAAGAGCGGCTGGAGAGACCTGTCCCCAAAACGTCAAGATCTGTGGAAAACAGACCCGTCCCCCACCACGCCGATCCTCCAGGCGGAGGGGCCGAGGGCGGCGGTCAGGGTGGGCGCGTGCTCTGGGGCGCAGACCGCGATCAGGCCGACGCCCATGTTGAAGGCGCGGAACATCTCCGCTTCATCAAGCTGGCCGGCGCGCTGAAGCCACGCGAACAGCGGCGGGATGGTCCAGCTGCTGCGGTCAAGTGAGAACCCGCAACCATCGGGCAGTGTGCGCGGCAGGTTCTCGGTGATTCCGCCACCCGTGATGTGCGCCATGCCCTTAATCCAGCCCTTGTCGAGCACGGGCAGAATCTCCGGCAGATACGATCGGTGCGTCCTGAGCAGCGCCTGCCCCACCGTCTCGCCCAGTTCCTCCACATGGCTGTCGATGCCGAGTTGGAGGACGTCGAACACGATGCGCCGCGCGAGCGAGTACCCGTTGGTGTGCAGGCCCGTCGATGGCAGCGCGACGAGCACGTCGCCGGGCGTGATGCCGCTCCCGTCGATGATCCTCGCCCTCGGCACCACGCCGACGATGAATCCGGCGACGTCGTATTCGCCGGGCGCGTAGAAACCCGGCATCTCCGCCGTTTCCCCGCCGAGCAGCGCGCATCCGTTCTCGCGGCACGCCTCGGACATGCCAGCGACGATCTGCTCCGCGACGTCCGGCGCCAGCCGGCCGGTGGCCAGATAGTCGAGGAAGAACAGGGGCCGCGCGCCCTGCACGAGGATGTCGTTGACGCAGTGGTTCACCAGATCGGCGCCGATGGTCCGGTGCACGCCGGCCATGAAGGCCACCTTCAGCTTCGTGCCGACCCCGTCGGCGCTGGCGACGAGGACGGGCGACTCGATCGACGGGTCGAGCGCGAACAGGCCGCCGAACGACCCAACGCCTGACACGACTCCCGGCGTGTAGGTGGCGCGAGCCAGTGACTTGATTCGGCGCACGGTCTCGTTGCCGGCATCGATGTCCACGCCCGAGGCGCGATAGTCGATCTTGCCCATTCAGAACTCCAGCTTCCGCATGATGGCCTCGGTCGTCCGACGGCGGGGCGAATCCGGCTGTGCAGCCCAGTAGGCCTTCCGCACGGCCGCATAGAAGCGCTCTTCTTCGAAGTCCTCCGCCAGCATGTCGAACGCGTCCTGCAGCAGATCGCACGCCTTCTCCAGATCCACGCGCGCGTCGAACGCATCCAGCACCAGGTCGGGCCGGCGGAGCGCGACGAGCCCGACGCCGAGCGCGATCGGAGACCGCAGGTCATCCGACTGCGCGGCCACGCCGGCATCGAGCAACGCCTTCCACGGCAGCGGCCGATCGCGCAGCGCGAGCATCGCCATGGCGTGCACGGCGCCGCGGATCAATTTCTGATAGCCCTGATTCTTCGCCGCGAAATCGAGGGTCTGCCGGAGATAGGCATCGGTCTCGTCGCACGCGCGGCCGAGCAGGCACAGCGACGCCGCGATTGTCGGCTGCGTCTCGGCGGGCGCCGATCGCTGCAGCGCCACCAGCGTATTCACCTGCGCGACGTCGCCGATGCGGCCGATCGCCGTAATGGCGTCCTCCTGCAACGGGCCTTCGGTCTGCGCGACCTGCACGATATCGGGCAGCGCGAAGCCGCCGCCGAACTCCCCAAGGGCTTCGATGACCGAGCCACGGAAGAAGTCGTCGCCGCGCAGCACGAGCGGCGCGAGCACGCTGCGGGCCCGCGGGTCTTTCAGCTGCGCCGCGATGGCGCGCGTCAGGGCGGGCCGCACGAATTCCGATCGCTCGCTGGCGAAGGCCTCCAGCAGCGCCGGCAGCACGTCCGGATCGGGATGGTGCTCGAACCACGCGAACACCACGGTCCGGATCCGATCGTTCGGATCGGCCTTGAGGTCCGCCATGACGCCGGCCACGGCGGGATCGCCGAATCCGGACAGCAGGGTCAGCGCGCGGTATCGCACGTACTCGTCGCCGTGCGATCGGGCGGTGGCGGCCAGCCGCGGCACCGCCGCATCGACCGGCGCGCGCCGGACGAGCCGGGCCGCTTCGGTTCGCTGCGGGAAATCGAACGACCCCAGCTTGTCGATCGCGGCCTGGATCTCGGCCGCCGTGGGCGCCGGCGGCGCCTGGGACTGCGCCGCCGCACCGACGCCGCACGCGAAAGCCAGCGCCAGGATCGCCGAAATCGCGCGCCGCATCACTCGACCAGCTTCAGCGCCAGCTGCATGTAGGCCGCCTCGTTCTGCGGGAAGGCCACCGGGTAGTCACCGGTGTAACACGACGTGCAGTACGACGACCGGGCCTGCCCGACCGCCGACAGCGTGCCTTCGAGGCTCAGATACCCCAGCGAATCGGCGCCGATGTAGTCCCGGACCTCCTCGAGCGTGTGCGTGGCGGCAATGAGGTCCGCCCGCTTGGGCGTATCCACACCGTAGAAGCACGGCGAGATCGTGGGCGGGCAGCTGATCCGCATGTGCACTTCGCTCGCGCCGGCCGCCCGCACCATCTTGACGATCTTCCGGCTGGTCGTGCCGCGCACGATCGAGTCGTCCACCAGCACCACGCGCCGGCCGTTCAAGATGCTCTTCACCGGATTGAGCTTGATGCGGACGCCGAAATGGCGAATGGACTGGTGCGGCTCGATGAACGTGCGGCCGACGTAGTGATTCCGGATCAGCCCCATGTGCATGGGCAGCCCGGCCGCCTCGGCGTAGCCGGTGGCCGCACAGACGCCCGAGTCCGGAATCGGCACCACCACATCGGCGGGCACACCTTGCTCCTGCGCCAGCAGGCGGCCCAGTTGCGTGCGGACCTCGTTGACGCTGCGGCCGAATACGTAGGAATCGGGGCGCGAGAAGTACACGTGCTCGAAGATGCAGTGCGCCTTCTTCGCCGGCGCAAACGGGTGGATGGACTTTTCGCCGTCGGGCCCGACGATGAAGACCTCGCCGGGTTCGATGTCGCGGATCCACTCGGCGTCGATCAAATCCAGCGCGCAGGTTTCCGAACACACGACGTAGCTATCGCCGAGCCGGCCGAGCGTGAGCGGCCGGAAGCCGTGCGGATCACGCACGGCGATCAGGCGGTCCTTGGTCAGCAGGACGAGGGAGAACGCGCCCTGCGCCTGCGACACGGCCTCAATCAGCGCCAGTTCCGGCGTCGGCGCCTTCGATCGCGCGTACAGGTGCAGCAGCACCTCGGTGTCGCTGGTCGTCTGGAAGATCGAGCCCTCGCGCACCAGCATCTCGCGCAATTCCTGCGCGTTCACCAGGTTGCCGTTGTGACAGATGGCGATTTCGCCGTGGGCGCAATCAATCAGAATCGGCTGCGCGTTCTTGATGCCGCTGTCGCCCGCCGTCGAATACCGGACGTGGCCCACGGCGCTCATGCCCGACAGCCGGTTGATGGTGGCTTCGTCGAAATTGTCCGCGACGTACCCAAGCGCCTTGTGGATCTGCAGCCTGGCGCCGTCGGACGTCGCGATCCCGACCGCCTCCTGCCCCCGATGCTGCAGCGCGTACAGCCCGAGGTAGGTCAGGTTCGCTGATTCGGAGTGGCCGTAGATGCCGAAGACGCCGCACTCTTCCTTGAAGGCCAATGTTTTCTCCCCCCGGGCCTGAAGGCCCGGGGCTCCATCCACACTGCTACGCAGCCCGCCCGGCCAGCCAGCCGGCGAGGCTCGTCGCCCACCGGGCCTCAGCCTCCGACACGGCACAGTCAATCGCGACGTGATGGTCCACGGCGATACGAATCGCCGCGCCGCCCGTGCGGCCGATTCGCGTCGCCGGCACACCCGCCTGCCGAGCGGCCGTCAGCACGGCCGTTGCTCGATCCGGGTCCACGCTCACGAGCACGCGCGACGCGGACTCGCCGAACAGCGTCGCCGCCAGCCGATCCACGCCGCCGTCGGACGCGGCCGCGGCCACGTCGATCTCCGCGCCGATGCCGCCCGTGTCGAAACAGCATTCGGCGAGCGTCACGGCGAGCCCGCCCTCGGCGCAATCGTGCGCCGACCGCAGCTGCCGATCCCGGATCAGCCGCGTCATCAGCCCGATCAAGGCCTTCTCGCGCGTCAGATCCAGCGCCGGCGGCAGGCCGCGCACGAGCCCGTGCACGGTCTTCAGATACTCGCTGCCGCCGAGCTCGCCGAGGTTCTCGCCGAACATCAGCACATCCAGGCCCTCGGCCGGAAACACGCGCGTCAGCGCGCACGACGCATCTTCGATCAGGCCGACCACGCCGATGACGGGCGTCGGCAGAATCGCGCGGCCGTCGGTTTCGTTGTACAGGCTCACGTTGCCGCCCGTGATCGGAATCTCCAGCGCGCGGCACGCCTCGCCCAGTCCGGCGACGGCTTCCGCGAACTGCCACATGATTTCGGGGCGCTCGGGGTTGCCGAAATTCAGGCAGTTCGTGGCGCCAATCGGCACGCCGCCGGCACACGCCACGTTGCGCGCCGCCTCGGCCAGCGCCAGTTGCGCGCCCCGGCGCGGATCGAGCAGCACGAACCGGCCGTTGCCATCCACCGACATCGCGAGGGCGCGGTCGGTGCCCTTCACGCGCACGACACCGGCGCCGGCTCCCGCCGGCGCGATCGTGTTCGTCCGCACCATGTGATCGTACTGGCGGTAGATCCACCGCTTGCTCGCGATCGTCGGCGCGCCGAGCAGCGTGAGGAACGCGTCGGGCGCGGCCGGCGCCGGCTTCAGGCTGTCGCGCGGAATCTGGTGCAGCTCATCTCGGCCTTCCGGTTCCCGGAACGGCCGGCGGTACACCGGCGCTTCGTCCGTCAGCGCGCGGTTCGGCACTTCGGCCACGAGCACGCCGTGGTGCTTCACGCGCAACAACTGCCCCTCGGTCACCTGGCCAATCTCGACCGCGTGCAGGTCCCACTTCTCGAAGATGCGCTCGACCTCCGCTTCGCGGCCGCGCTTGACGATGAGCAGCATGCGCTCCTGCGACTCGGACAGCATGATCTCGTATGGCGTCATGCCCGTCTCGCGCTGCGGCACTTTCGCGACGTCGATCTCGACGCCGACGCCGCCGCGCGATCCGGTCTCGGACGTCGCGCACGTCAGTCCGGCGGCGCCCATGTCCTGCACGCCGACGCAGGCGTCGGTCGCCATCACCTCGAGGCACGCCTCGAGCAGCAGTTTCTCCATGAACGGGTCGCCGACCTGGACGGCGGGCCGCTTCTCCGACGTCGACTCGTCGAACTCCGCGGACGCCATCGTCGCGCCATGGATGCCATCGCGGCCGGTCTTGGCGCCGACGTAGTAGATCGGGTTGCCGACGCCGCCGGCCGCGCCCTTGACCAGCGCATCGCGCTTGGCGATGCCGAGACAGAACACGTTGACCAGCGGATTGCCGCTGTAGGTCTCGTCGAACATGACCTCGCCGCCGATGGTCGGAATGCCGATGCTGTTGCCGTAGCCGCCGATGCCCGAGACGACGCCCTGCAGGATCCGGCGGCTGCGCGGCTCGTCGAGCGGGCCGAAGCGCAACGCGTCGAGCAGCGCGATCGGCCTCGCGCCCATCGTGAAGATGTCGCGGATGATGCCGCCCACGCCGGTGGCCGCACCCTGATACGGCTCGATGAACGACGGATGGTTGTGCGACTCGATCTTGAAGACCGCGGCGAGGCCGTCGCCGATGTCGACGGCGCCGGCGTTCTCGCCCGGCCCCTGCAGCACGCGCGGGCCCTCGGTGGGCAGCGTCTTCAGATGCACGCGCGAACTCTTGTAACTGCAGTGCTCGGACCACATCACCGAGAACAGGCCCAGTTCCGTGAGGTTCGGCTCGCGCCCCATCAGCTCGAGAATCCGCTCGTACTCGTCCGGCTTGATGCCGTGGCGATCGAGCACCGCCCGATCGATCTGGCCCGCCGCGCGATCGCTCCCGCTCATCGGCCCACCGCCTGCAACGAGCCCGACGCCGAGAGTGCTTGCACCACAGACTGGAACAGCACGAGTCCATCCGCGCTGCCGACGACCGATTCGCAGGCGCGCTCGGGGTGCGGCATCAAGCCGACGACGTTGCGGGCCTCGCTGCAGATGCCGGCGATGTTGTTGATCGAGCCATTCGGATTCGCGTCGTCCGTGATCGCCCCGTCATGCGCGGCGTAGCGGAACACGACGCGACCCGACGCCTCGAGGCCCTCGACGATCTCCGGCGGCGCGTAGTAGTTGCCCTCGCCGTGCGCGATGGGCAGCCTCAGCATCTGGCCGGGCGCGCACAGTTCGGTGAACGGCGTGTCGGTCCGCTCGACGCGGACACCGACGGTCTCGCAGTGGAACTTCAGGTCCCGGTTGCGCAGCATCGCGCCGGGCAGGAGCCCGCATTCCAGCAGGATCTGGAACCCGTTGCAGACGCCGAGGACCGGACGACCGGCGGCCGCAAACATCCGCACGGCCTCCATGACGGGCGAAAACCGCGCGATGGCGCCGGTGCGCAGGTAGTCGCCGTGCGAGAACCCGCCCGGCAGAATGACGACGTCGGCATCCCCCAGCGTGGTTTCCTTGTGCCACACGAACCGCGCGTCCTCGCCGAGCACGTGCTTCACGGCGTGGTAGGCGTCGTGGTCGCAGTTCGATCCCGGGAACACGACGACGGCGAACGTCATCGCCCGTCTCCTCCAGCCAGTTCGATGCGATAGCTCTCGATGACCGGGTTGGCCAGGACGCGATCGGCGACTTCCGCGGCCAGTTTCTCGGCGGCGGCCGCGCCGTCCACGTTCAGGTCGATTTCAAAGAACTTGCCCTGGCGCACGTCCCCGACGTTGCCGTACCCGAGCGAGTGGAGCGCCTCGACGATGGTGTGCCCCTGGGGATCGAACACGGACGGCTTCAAGGTGACGAACACGCGCGCTTTCATGCAGATCCTCTCTTTGCGGGGGGACTTCGTCCCCGCCGCCCCCCTTGACGCGCTCACTCGCGGGGACCCCATGGCCCCACTCCGTTCGCGCGGGCGCACTTCGCTTCGCTCGTGCGCGGCTACGAACCCGTTCCAAACACCCGATCGAAAATCGCGTCGACGTGGCGCATCTGCGCGGTCAGGTCGAACGATTCATTCAGCACGTCGGCCGGCAGCACCGTCATGACGTCGGCGTCCTGCCGCAGCAATTCCTTGAAATCACGCTTCTCGTCGAACGATCGCATCGCGTTGCGCTGCACCCACTGGTACGCGTCCTCGCGCGACACGCCGCGCCGCGCCAGTTCCAGCAGCACCGTGCCCGAAAACACCACGCCGCGCGACCGGCCCAGATTCTCCATCATCCGGTCGGGGTACACCACCATGCCGGCCACGATCTTCGTGAAGCGCCTCAGCATGTGGTCGAGGGCGATGAAGCTGTCCGGCAGAATCACGCGCTCGACCGACGAGTGCGAGATGTCCCGCTCGTGCCAGAGCGCGACGTTCTCCATCGCCGCCATGGCATTGGCCCGAATCAGCCGCGCCAGGCCGACGATCTGCTCGCAGCCGATCGGGTTGCGCTTGTGCGGCATCGCCGACGAGCCTTTTTGGCCGCGGCCAAAGGGCTCCTCGACCTCGCCGATTTCGGTCTTCTGCAGGCCGCGGATTTCGAGCGCGAATTTCTCGAGCGACCCGGCGGTGATGGCGAGCGCGGCCATGAGTTCGGCGTGCCGGTCGCGCTGAATCACCTGCGACGACACGGGCGCGGGCTCGAGGCCGAGCCGCCGGCACACCGCGGCTTCGATGTCCGGATCGAGATGCGCGAACATGCCGACCGCGCCGGAAATCTTGCCGACGGCCATCGTCTCGCGGGCGCGGGCCACGCGGGCGCGGTCGCGCGCCACTTCGGCGTGCCACAGCGCCAGCTTCACGCCGAACGTCATCGGCTCGGCATGCACGCCGTGGGTGCGGCCAATCATCGGCGTGCGGCGATGCTCCATCGCCCGCTCGCGGATCGCCTGCGCCAGCCCGTCGAGATCCGCGAGGATCAGATCGCAGGCCTGCCGGATTTGCAGCGCCTGCGCCGTATCGATGACGTCGGACGACGTCAGGCCGAAATGGAGCCAGCGCGCCGCGGGCCCCACGCGCTCGGCGACCGCGGTCGTGAACGCGATCACGTCGTGCTGCGTGATTTCTTCGATCTCCTGAATCCGGGCGATGTCGAACGACGCGCGGGCGCGAAGGGTGCGCGCATCATCAACCGGCACCACGCCGGCGTCAACCAGCGCGTCGGTCGCGGCCAGTTCCACGTCGAGCCAGGTTTCAAACCGCCGCTGGTCGCTCCAGATGGCGCCCATCTCCGGGCGGGTGTAGCGCGGAATCATCGCGAGACCCTCAAAGGTGCCGACACCGGAGACGCCGAGGCCGGCCCGACCACCGTGGCCGCCAGTCCGTCATCCTGAAACAGTTCGTTGGCGACGCGCCGGACGTCCTCGGCGGTCACGGCCTCGACGGCTGAAGTCATTTCATCCAGCGTGTAGTAGCGCTTGAAGAACAGATACTGCCGCGCCAGATGCGACATGCGGCTGGCGCTGCTCTCGAGGTTCAGCACCAGGCCGCCCTTCAGATGGTCTTTCGCGCGGCGCAGTTCGTCGGCCGGCACCGGCGTGTCCCGCAGCGCGCGCAACTCGACCAGCGCCAGATCGACGACCTGGCTCACCTTGTCGTTCGCGCAACCCGCATAGATCGTCACCATCCCCGCGTCGCTGTACGTCGTGAGCGTGCTGAACACGGAGTACGCGAGCCCGCGATCCTCACGGATGTGCTGGAACAGCCGCGAACTCATCGACCCGCCGAGAATCGTGTTCAGGACGTACATCGCGTGCCGGTCGTCGTGGGCCTGATGATACGCGGGCGTACCCAGACAGAGGTGGCTCTGCTCGATGTCCTTCTGGCGATGCGCGACGCCGGACGCGACGGCCGGCGGCGCGGCCCCGCCCGCCTCCGCACCCGCGGGCACCGAGGCAAACGTGCGCGCAATCAAATCCCGCACCTCCGCGTGTTCGAGGTGCCCTGCCACGGCGATGAGCAATTGCGGCGCCACGTACGTGCGGCCGAAGTAGTCGCGCAGGCCGGCCTGGCTGAACGACGTCACGGTGGCGGGCGTGCCCAGAATCGGCCGCCCGAGCGGGTGTTTCGGCCAGAACTGCTGCGCGAAGACCTCGTGCACCAGGTCGTCCGGCGCATCCTCGACCATCTTGATCTCTTCGAGGATCACGTCCTGCTCGCGAAGGATGTCGGGCGCCGCAAAGGCGGGCCGCAGCATCATGTCCCCCAGCAGATCGACCGCGAGCGTCAGGTGCTCGTCGAGCACCTTGATGTAATAGCCGGCGTATTCCTTCGCGGTGAACGCGTCGAGCTGGCCGCCGATCGAATCGATCTCCTGCGCGATCTGCTGCGCCGACCGGCTCGCCGTGCCCTTGAACAACATGTGCTCGACGAAATGCGCGATGCCGCTCTCGGCGTCGCTTTCGTGGCGGGAGCCGCGCATCAGGAACACGCCCACCGACACGGATCGGACGTGCGGCATCGACTCGGTGACCAGCCGCAATCCGGACGGCAGGGTTTCCGCTACAACCACGGGCAGCCACTCCGCGCGGCCCGACACCCGTCACAGGCCGCTAAGTTGTTCACTAGCTTGGACTTAAGAGATAAAGCCAAGTTCAGAATGATAGCATGTTGACTGGCGGTTTTCCAGCACCATGAGTGATTCGGCACCGATTCCCATCGACCTCGCGGAGCTCGATCGCCCGCAACTCGAACAGGCTCTGGCCGATACGGGAGAGCCGCGCTTCCACGGGAGGCAGGTCTTCGAGTGGATCTGGGCCCGGGGCGTCACCGATCCGGCCGCCATGACGAACCTGAGCCGGGCGCTGCGGGCCAAACTGGCCGCCCTGACGCGCATCTCCACGCCCATCGTCGAGGCTCGCCAGACGTCGTCGGACGGCACGACGAAGTTCCTGCTGCGGCTCGGAGACGGACGACACATCGAGTCCGTGTTCATCCCGGACACACCGGCCCAGACGTTCTGTGTCTCGACGCAGGTCGGCTGCGCGATGCGATGCGCGTTCTGCCTGACCGGGAAGATGGGACTCGTGCGCAACCTGACGGCTGGCGAAATCGCGGCGCAGGTGCGGGTGCTGGCCCACGAGACCGGGCTCGCCGGCGCGACGTTCAACATCGTGCTGATGGGCATGGGCGAGCCGCTGCACAACTACGACGCCACGATGAAGGCGATTCGCATGCTTGCGGATCCGCAGGGCCTGGCGGTGCCGCCGAAGCGCATCACGCTCTCGACGGTCGGGCTGCTCCCGGAGCTCGAGAAGCTCGCGGCCGAGCCGTTGATGCCCAATCTGGCGATTTCCCTGCACGCGACGACCAACGAACAGCGCGATCAGCTCGTGCCCGTCAACCGGAAGTTCACGCTCGAAGAACTCATCGCCGCGTGCAAGCGGTTTCCGCTGGCCAAGCGGCGCCGAATCACGTTCGAGTACGTGCTGCTGGATGGGGTCAACGACACGCCGGAGGACGCGCGGCGGCTCGTGCGGCTGCTGAACGGCATCAAGGCCAAGGTGAATCTGCTGCCGCTGAACGAAGCGCCGGGCATTGCGTTCCGGCGCCCGTCCGACGCGCGCGTGAACGCGTTCGCGAAGATCCTGGCGGACAAGGACGTGGTGGTGTCGGTGCGGCGGAGCCGCGGCCGCGACATCCGCGCCGCGTGCGGACAGCTCATCGTCGAAGGCACGCGCGAGTCCCGCGGTCAAGCGCTGGCGCAAGCGATCAAGTAAATAAACTCGAATCCACGGATTCGAGTTTATTTCTTCAATCGCTCCGCCGCCGCTTCGACCTTCTCGGCGAGCTTCTTCTTATACGCCACCAGCCGCGCCGCCACCTCGGGTCGGGCAAGGGCGATCATCTGCGCTGCGAGCACCCCGGCGTTGGTCGCGCCCGGCTTGCCGATCGCGACGGTGGCCACCGGCACCCCGGGCGGCATCTGGACCGTCGACAGCAACGCATCCAGGCCCTTCAGCGCCGACGAATCGATCGGCACGCCGATCACCGGCAACGAGGTATGCGCCGCCACGACGCCGGCGAGATGCGCGGCGGCGCCCGCGCCGACGATGAACACCTGGACGCCGCGGCCCGGCGCTTCCTCAATCAGCCGCCGCACGCGGTCCGGCGACCGGTGCGCGGACGCGACCGTCATGTCCCAGGTCAGGCCGAGCTCGGTCAAAGCCTCGCCCGCCGCCGACATCACGGCGGCGTCGGAATCGGATCCCATCAGAATCAAGACGTCTATGTTCATTGTTCTTCCTACAAGGTTCTTTCAACAAGGGACGGGGACGGGTCTGCTTACGCAGGCGAGACCCGTCCCCATCATTCAATGGCCTTACGGCCGATGTCCCTGCGGCACTGCATGCCGTCAAATTGAATCACGTCCACGCCCTGATACGCCGACGCCATCGCCGCGGCAAACGTCGCGCCGCGCGCAACGACGGTGAGTACGCGGCCGCCGGCTGTGACGACACGGCCGTTCTCCATCTTCGTCCCGGCATGGAAGACGACGACTCCGGGAATCGCAGCGGCGCGATCCAATCCGTCGATGGGACGACCCGATTCGGACCCGGCGGGATAGCCGCGCGACGCGATGACGACGCCCACGGTCTTGTCTGACGCCAGCGTCACGCTCCGCCCCGCGAGCGCCCCGGTCGCGGACGCCATCAGCACATCGGCGAATCGGCCTTCCACGAGCGGCAGCACCGCCTGCGCTTCGGGATCGCCAAACCGCACGTTGAACTCGATCACCTTGGGTCCGTCGGCGGTCAACATCAGGCTCACGTACAGGAATCCGCTGTACGGATCACCATCCATGCGATGGCCCTCGATCACCGGCCGCACGATGCGTTCGGCGACGTCCGCCATGAGCGCCGGCGTCGCGAGCGGACTCGGCGCGAACGCGCCCATGCCACCCGTGTTGGGCCCGCGGTCGTCGTCCCAGATCCGTTTGTGATCCTGCGCGGTGCCGAGCGGCACGGCGCGTTCACCGTCACAGAGAAAGAACGCCGACACCTCGGGTCCGGCGAGACATTCTTCGATCACCAGACGCGCCCCGGCCGCGCCGAATTGCTGATCGACCATCGCCGCGCGCACGGCGGCCTCCGCCTCGGCGCGATCCGCCGCAATGGTGACGCCCTTGCCCGCCGCCAGTCCGTCGGCCTTGACGACAACGGGGAAACCAAACGCCCGCCCAGACACGGCGTCGAGCGCGGAGGCCAGGTCCTCGCACACGGCGAACCCGGCTGTCGGAATCCGGTGGCGCTGCATGAAGGCCTTGGCGTGGGCCTTCGAGCACTCGAGGGCCGCACCGAGCCGGCTGGGCCCGACGATGGGTCGCCCTTCCCGGCGGAACAGGTCGGCGACGCCGCGTTCGAGCGGCGCCTCGGGCCCGACGACGGTCAAATCGACGCGTTCCTGAACGGCCAGGGCCAGAATGGCCTCGGGCAATCCGAGATCGACCGGGGCTGTACGCCCGTGAGCCGCGGTGCCGGGATTGCCCGGAGCTGTCAGGATCTGCGTGACGTCGGGGTCTCGCGCCAAGCGCCAGGCGAGGGCATGCTCCCGGCCCCCCGACCCCAAAATAAGGACTTTCACGGGGTAATTATAGGGGACGGGTCTGTTTTCCACAGTTTTCGCCGTTTTGGGGACAGGTCTCAAAAGTCGAATCCGGGGTTCTTTTTTCGGGGGCTACGGTTGCCGAAAAAAGAATCCCGGATTCGACTTTTGAGACCTGTCCCCAAAACGGCGAAAACTGTGGAAAACAGACCCGTCCCCTCTGTCGTGCTACCCTACGGTGTTCCCCTCGGCACGACGGCCGATGCAGGGACAAATCTCGCGGGGAAGGGGGTGTCAAGTCTTGGCAGAAATTAAGATTCAAGAAGGCGAATCCATTGAGAGTGCGCTCCGCCGGTTCAAACGAAAGGTCCAGCAGGAGGACATCATCAAGGACATCAAGAAACACTCCTTCTACCTGAAGCCAGGCGACAAAAAACGCGCCAAGCAGGCCCTCGCCCGCAAGCGCTCCCGCAAGAAGCAGCGCCGCGACGTCGAGTAAACCGCCGCGCAAGCAATCACAAGGCCGGGGCTTGCCCCGGCCTTTTTCGTTGGCTGGACGGGGGCGCTTCCCTTGTCAAAACACCCCCCCAACCTAGACTAAGGCTTCCTATTTGGAATTCGCTGGCCGCCATAGGGCCGGCTGTAGACGAGGAGTCAGCATGCACATCGAGGAAAGGGTCGTCAATAACGTGACCATTCTCGACCTGAAGGGCAAAATCACGCTCGGTGAGGGCGACGAAGCGCTCAAGGACAAGATCAATTCGCTGGTCCAGCAGGGCCGCATGAGCATTCTGCTCAACCTCGGCGAAGTCCCCTACATCGACAGCGCCGGCCTGGGTCAAATCGTGCGCACCTACACCACGGTGAGCCGGCAGGGCGGACAGCTGAAAATGGTCCACCTGACGAAGCGGATCACGGACCTGCTCGTCGATCACCAAGCTCCTGACGGTTTTCGAGACGTTCGACTCGGAACCGGAAGCGCTCAAGAGCTACACGTAAGCCACGGCCACCGGCGGGACGGCTGGGCCGTCCTGCGCATTCATTTCCGGTGTCTCCCGTCACACGGCACGCCACTCCCCCGGCTGGAGATCTCGCGTCGCATCAGTCTCCGGCGAGGCTGCTCGTCCGCGCGATGCGCCCGCGGCAGTGGACGAAGAACCTCCTGGTCTTCGCCGGCGTCATCTTCGGCCAGAAACTCACCGACCCGGCCGCCACCGGCATCGCGTTCGCGGCGTTCGCCGTGTTCTGCCTGCTGTCCAGCGCGGTCTACCTGCTCAACGACGTGCGCGATCGCGAGGCCGACCGCGGTGCACCCGATCAAATCGCGGCGGCCGATTGCCTCCGGCGCGCTCGGCCTCGGCACCGCGCTCGCCGCGTCCGCCGTGCTCGCCGGCGCCGGCCTGATCGTGGCGGCCTGGATCAACACGCCCTTTGGCCTGGTCGCGGCCGCGTATCTCGCGTTGATGACGTGGTATTCGGTGTCGATCAAACACGTCGTCATTCTGGACGTGCTGGCGCTGGCGGGAGGATTCGTCCTCCGGGCCGCCGGCGGGGCCGTGGCGGTGCAGGTGACGTTCAGCCACTGGCTCCTGCTGCTGACGTTGCTGCTCGCGCTGTTCCTCGCCTTGAGCAAGCGGCGCGCCGAGCTGGTGGCCCTGACGGACGACGCGCGGGCGCATCGCAAGAGCCTGGGCGACTACAGCCCGTACCTGCTCGACCAGATGATCGGCGTGGTCACGGCGTCCACGCTGCTCGCGTACGCCTTCTACACGATCAATCCGGAAACGGTGGCGAAGTTCGGCACCGACCGGCTGCTGTGGACGGTGCCGTTTCCGCTGTACGGCATCTTCCGGTACCTGTACCTGATGCATCAGCGCGAGGGCGGCGGCAATCCCTCGGACACGCTGCTGGAAGACCGGCCGATCCTGGCGTGCGTCGCACTCTGGGGCGCGTCGGTCATCGCGATTCTGTACGGCCCCTGGCACGGATAACAAGCACTCATGCCGTCAAAGCCCCGATCGAAAGTCGCCATCCTCCGCACGTCGCCGGCCACGGTGCTGACGGACTACCACGAGCTCATGAACCTGGCCGGCTACCAGGACGTGGTCGCCAGGAACGCGGATACGGCGCTCAAGGTCAACATCTCGTGGCACTTCTTCTATCCCGGCGCCTCCACGACGCCGTGGCAGCTCGAAGGCGTGATCCGCGCGATGAAGCAGGACGGGTACGACACGAACCTGATCCACGCGTGCCACAACCGCACGGTCGTGATCGATGCGCACTTCGGCGAGCGCGAGAACAAGCAGATCAACGTCGTCCAGGCGCACGGGCTCCGCAACCTGCACCTGTACGAGGGCGACGAGCCGTGGATCAACATCAAGGACGCCGTCGGCGACCTGACGAAGAAGTTCCTGTGCCTGAACGAGGTCTACCCGGACGGCTTCATGATTCCGCGCCGGTTCATCGGCGAGAACATCATTCACCTGCCGACGGTGAAGACCCACGTGTTCACGACGACGACCGGCGCGATGAAGAACGCGTTCGGCGGGCTCCTGAACGAACGGCGCCACTGGACGCACCCGGTCATCCACGAGACCCTGGTGGATCTGCTGATGATCCAGAAACAGATTCATCGCGGCGTCTTCGCGGTCATGGACGGCACGTTCGCCGGAGACGGCCCGGGCCCGCGCTGCATGATCCCGCACGTGAAGAACGTCATTCTCGCGAGTGCGGATCAGGTGGCGATCGACGCGGTCGCCGCCAAGCTGATGGGCATGGATCCGCTGTCGATCAAGTTCATCCGGCTCGCGCACGATCTCGGTCTCGGCTGCGGCGATCCGCGCGACATCGAGATCGTGGGCGATCAGGAGGCCGGCGCCCAGAACTGGCACTTCGTCGGCCCGTTCAAGAAGATGACGTTCGCGTCGCGGATGCAGCACCAGATCTACTGGGGGCCGCTCAAGAAGCCGATCGAGTGGTCGCTCAAGACCGTGCTCGCGCCGTGGGCGTACATGGCCAGCGTCGTGTATCACGACAGCTTCTGGTACCCGTTCCTGGCGAAGAAGAAGATGCACGAGGTCCTGGGCAGCGTCTGGGGCCGGCTGTTCCGCAACTGGGAGACGGTCACGCCCGACGCGCGCGGGTATCCGGAGATTCCCGCCGGGGGCGCCGAGATCCAGCGCACGGGCCTTCGGGCCCTGTGGCGGTCGCTGGGCATTCTGGCCCTGTGCATGAAGGAAGCGCCGGAGTTCGCGAGCCGGCGGCGACGTAAGCAAGCGTAGGCATGTAGGCCGGGCCTTCAGGCCCGGCGCGCTCGGCGGGGCTGAAGCCCCGGCGCTTGGCGGGGCTGAAGCCCCGCCCTACACGAGGCGAAGAGAGAGCAGATATGGCTGACGTACACGTGAAATCTGACTCGGTCGATGTCGAGCAGATCATGAAACAGATCCGGACCCGCATCCGCGAGAAGCGCGGCGCGGACTACACCGACGCGGAGTTGCAGCAACTGGCGAGCGTGAAACTGGAACAGTTCGCGGATCCCAGCGGGCTGCGCTCCGATCTGCTGGAGCAATTCCGGCAGCGCAGCAACGAACCGTCCACGTACCACCGCCACCGCGGCCCGCGCCGCTGGCTGCTGATGCTCCTGCATCCCCTGCTGAAGCGGATCCAGAAGCAGTTGATGTCGGACCTGAACCTGTACCTCGAGATCATCCACAACCTCGTCGTCGAGGTGACGCGCCTGGGGATCGAGACGCAGAACCTGAAGATGCGCGTGGAGTCGCTCTCGAGCCGCGTGGACTTCGACGAACGGCGCGGACGCGCGCTCGAAGGCGTGGTGCAGTACCGGCCGGATGCGCTGCCGCGGCAGCGGCCGCAGGAGACGAATCGGCCAGCCCCGAGCAACAGTCCGAGATATGGTGCGCCCTCCGCGCCGCCGCCCTCCGCGCCGCCGCCACCGGCGCCACCGGCGGCACCGGCGGCACCAATCAGCAACGGCGCGCCGTCCGGCACATCATCCGCGCCGCCGGCCACGTTCGGCGCTCCAAGCGCTCCAAGCGCTCCGGGCGCGTCAGGCGGTCCAGGTGCGCCAGGCGGTCAGGGCGGCAACCGGCAGAACGATCAACTGCGCCCTGACGGCAGCCGCCGGCGCCGGCGCCGCAGACGGCGTCGCCCCGGAAACACGCTGGCCGAGAGTCCGCAAGCGGGCGGCGGGCAGCCCGCAGGATTCACACCAGCCGCCGGCACTAATCCGCCCGCGGCCGACACCGACGACGGTCCGGATGATGATGACGGAGCGCCGGATCAGTGAAGCTGGCCGTTGTCGTTCAGCGCTATGGAACGGACATCAACGGCGGCGCCGAGCTGCTGGCCCGTTACCTCGCCGAACGCCTGGCCCGCCACGACGATGTCCGGGTCCTGACCACGTGCGCGAAGGACTACGTCACCTGGCGGAATGAGCTGCCCGCCGGCGAGGAGCGGGTCAACGGCGTGCCCGTGCACCGCTTCCCCGTCTCGCGGCCCCGCGACCCGCGCGACTTCGGGTTCCGCTCGCAGTGGGTGTTCGAGCATCCGCATTCCGCCGCCGACGAGCTGGCGTGGCTGAAGAGCGAGGGGCCGTACAGCCCCGCGCTCATCCGCCACATCGCGCGGACGAAAGACGACGTCGATTTCTTCATCTTCGTCAGCTTCCGGTACTTCCACGCCTTTCACGGGGCGCGCGCCGTGCCGCAGAAGGCCGTGCTCGTGCCGACGGCCGAACGTGACCCGGCGGTGGGCCTTGGCATCTTCGCGCCGGTGTTCCGCGGCGTGCGCGCCATCGCGTACAACACCCCTGAAGAGAAGGCGCTGGTCGAAGGCGTCGCACACCGGCGGGGCCCCAGCGTGGTCGCGGGCATGGGATCCGCGATTCCCGACCGCACCGATCCCGCGCGCTTCCGCCGCAAGTTCAACCTGCAACGGCCGTTTGCAATCTACATCGGCCGCATCGATCCCAACAAGGGCTGCCTCGAACTGTTCGACTTCTTCGCCCGCTACGCCGAGACCTATCCGAAGGGCCTCGATCTCGTGCTGATCGGATCGACCGCAGCTGGACGTGCCGACGCACCCGCGCATGCGGCACCTCGGCTTCCTGCCCGATCAGGACAAGTTCGACGCGCTGGCCGCGGCGGACGTGCTGATCATGCCGTCGCCGTTCGAGAGCCTGTCGATGGTCGTGCTCGAGGCGTGGGCCCTGGGCAAGCCGGTGCTCGTCAACGGCCGCTGCGACGTGTTGCGCGGCCAGTGCCTGCGCAGCCGCGGCGGCCTCTTCTACGACTCCGTGGAGGAGTTCATCGAGGCGCTGTACGTGCTGGATGGCCACGGGCCGGCCGGCGCGATCCTCGGCCGCCAGGGACGCGACTACTTCCGCCGCCACTACACGTGGCCCGTCGTTGAGCAGAAGTACCGCGACCTGTTCGATCGCCTGAAGCGCGAGACCACGCCGGAGACGATGGACCCCCTGCCGGGTTGGCCCGCGCGCCGGCGGCGGACGCTGCCGCCCGCGCGCGCGGTGGTGGACGCGCTGCCCGCCGGCCCGGTGAGCCGCTGATGCCGCGCGTGCATCAGGTGCTGGCGTCGCTCGGCTACGGCGACGCCATCGGCCACGAAGTGCTGGGTATCCAGCGCGTGCTCCGCGGCGCCGGATTCGACTCGGAGATCTTCGTCGAGACGGCCGACCCCCGGCTCGAATCCCTGACGCGGGATTACCGCGACATGGTCGGGTCGATCGCGCCGGACGACCTGCTCATTCACCACTTTTCGATTGGATCGCGCGCGTCGCGCACGGCGTTCGCCGTGCCCAGCCGGATGCTGCTCGTGTACCACAACATCACGCCGCCGCAGTACTTCCTGGGCGAGCACCACTGGCTCGTGCGGCAGTGCTACCACGGCCGCCGGGAACTGCTCGCGTACCGATCGCGCGTGGATCTGGCGCTCGGCGACTCCGAATTCAACCGGCAGGAACTCGAAGCGGCCGGATTCACCGCGACGGGCGTGCTGCCGGTCGTCCCGGACTTCTCGCATCTGGATGTGCCGCCCGACCCGCGCATCGCCGACGCGTTCGATGACGACCGGACGAACATCCTGTTCGTCGGCCGTCTCATCGCGAACAAGCGGCCGGACAACCTGATCCGGTACGCGCACGCCTACCGGACGGCGTTCGATCCGCGCGCGCGGCTGCTCCTCGCCGGCTCGCACGACCATTTCGCCGGGTACCTCGCGGAACTGCACGCGTTTGCCGCGCGGCTCGGCGCGCGCGACGTCCACATCCTCGGACAGGTGACCGACGAGGAACTGACGGCGCTGTACGACGTCGCGGATCTGTTCCTATGCGCGAGCGAGCACGAGGGTTTCTGCGTGCCCATCGTCGAGGCGTTCTACAAGCGCGTGCCGGTCGTGGCTCGCGCCTCAACCGCGGTGCCGGCGACGATGGACGGCGGCGGCGTGCTGTTCGAGACGACGGACCCGCTGGAAGTGGCGGGGCTGATGGATGCCGTGCTGTCCGACGAGGCCCTCGAGGACCGGGTGCTGCGCGCGCAGGATGACGCATTGGCGCGGTTGCGCGCCCGCGATTTCGGCAAGATCCTGCTCGGCTTCGTGCAGCAGGTGCTGGACGCGCCGCGGCGGCCGCCCGCGCCGGTCGATCCGGATTTCTGGCGCCAGTTCCAGTTGGCCGACGAGCTGGAAGAGATCCGCCAGTCGCGTCCGTCCGCGTTTCACGCGCTGCCCGCGGAGCCGGCGCGCGCGCGCCTGCTCGCGGACGTCGGAGACCGCCGGTGATCGTCAACCAGTGGGTGCCGGCGGCGCACCGGGGCGACGCGGTCGGCGATCACGCGCGACGGGCTCGCGATCTGTTCCGCGCCTGGGGCCACGAGTCCGAGCTCTACGCCATGTCCGCGGACGAGCGCGCGGCCTCGGATGTGCAGTCGTGGGAGGAGCCGGAGGCGCGCGGCGGCGACGTCACGATCCTGCATTTCGCGACCGCGTCACCGATGAGCGCCGCCTTCGGCACCGTGCCCGGCGCGCGGGTGCTGCACTACCACAACGTCACACCGGCGCGGTTCTTCGCGCCGTTCGACGCCGGCCTGGCGCGTACCGCGGCCGCGGCCCGCGCCGAACTCGCGGCGCTGGCCGATCGCGTCGACCTGGCGGTCGGCGTCTCGGAGTACAACCGCGCCGAGCTGGAGTCGCTCGGTTTCCGGCGAACGGGTGTCGCGCCAATCCTGCTCGACCTGGAGCGCCTGACGCGCGCATCGCGGGTGCCGCCGCTCGAATGGCTGCTCCAGGACGGCCTCACGAACATCCTGTTTGTCGGACGAATCGCCCCCAACAAGCGGATCGAGGACCATATCCGGCTGGCCGAGCACTACAAGCGGTATGTCGACGTCGCCTACCGTTTCATCTTCGTTGGCAGGTACGATGTGGTGCCCGGCTACTACGAGTCCATCCGGGCGATGGTCTCGACGTACCGAATGGTGCCGGATCGCTTCTGGTTCACCGGCCCGGTGCCGGATCGCGAACTGGCGGCGTACTATCGCAACGCGCACGCCTACGTGTCGCTGAGCGAGCACGAGGGCTTCGGCGTGCCGCTGGTGGAGGCGATGGCGATGGACGTGCCGGTGCTCGCGTATGCGGACACCGCGGTGCCGGAGACGCTGGGCGGCGCCGGCGTGTCGTTCCGGCCCAAGGATTTGGAATTCGCCGCCGAACTGCTCGGCGGCCTGATTTATGACGAGCCCTTTCGACAGGGCGTGCTCGCGGGGCAGCGCACGCGCGTTCGCGACTTCGGGCGCGATCGGGTCGAACCGGCGCTCCGACACATGCTGGAGATCGTGACTGCGTGAGAATCGCCTTCATCGTCCAACGCTACGGCACCGAGATCCTCGGGGGAGCGGAATATCATTGCCGGCTGGTGGCCGAGCACCTGGCGCAGCGGCACCAGGTGGACGTGCTGACGACCTGCGCGCGCGACTACGTGACGTGGGCCAACGACTATCCGGAGGGCGCGGACCGTCTGCGCGGCGTGACCGTGCGCCGCTTCGCCACGGCGCGCACGCGGGATATGGCCGCGTTCAACCGGCTGTCCGAGCGGCTGTACGTCGAGGCGCACACGCAGCAGGACGAGATGGAGTGGCTCAAGCAGCAGGGGCCCTGGGCGCCGGGACTCGTCGATTACCTGCAGCGCCATCACCACGCCTTCGACGTGCTGGTGTTCTTCACCTACCTGTACGCGCCGACCGTGCTCGGCATCCGGGTCGCGCCATCCAAGTCGGTGCTCGTGCCGACCGCGCACGACGAGCCGCCGATCCGGCTGGAGATGTACCGCGAGGTATTCGCGAGCGCCGCGGCAATCGCGTGGAACACGGAGGCCGAACAGCGGTTCGTGTCGTCGCGGTTCCATCTGCGGCCGGTCGTGGAGGACGTCATCGGGTGCGGCATCGAATTGCCCGAGGGCGAGGCGATCACCGAGGAGCCCGAGCGGCCGGCCACGCCCGGGTACGGGCGCGAGCCGCTGCCGCCGCACCTCGAAGGGCCCGCCAACGCGTTCCGGCGCCGCCACCGCGTGCACGAGCCGTTCGTGCTGTACGGCGGGCGCATCAATCCGGGCAAGGGCTGCGAGGAACTGCTCGAGTACTTCCAGACCTACGTGCGCGAGCACGGCGACACGACGCTGATGCTGATGGGCGTCAAGCTGATGCCGATTCCCGAGGACCCGCACGTGCGGTTTGCCGGCGTGCTGCCGGACGAGGAGAAACTGCACGCGCTCGAAGCCGCCACCGTCGTCGTCGTGCCGTCGCCGCACGAGAGCTTGTCGTTATTGGCGCTCGAGGCGATGGCCGTCGGCACGCCGGTGCTGGTCAACGCGCGATCGGCAGTCCTGGTCGAACACTGCCGGCGCAGCAATGCGGGCCTGTGGTACGCCGACCGGTGGGAGTTCACGGAAGCGCTGAAGCTGCTGATGCGCGACGGGGAACTTCGGACGGCGATGGGCCGGAACGGCAAGATGTACGTGAACCGCCACTACCGGTGGAGCCACATCCTGCGCAAGTACCGAGCGGCTCTTCACGCGCCTCGCAGGCCCGGGGGCGGAGACGCCGGTCGAGAAGGAACGCCCGCGCGAACCCGAGCGGCGCCCGAACCACCAGCGGGACCGATCGCGCTTCCGGCGAAGGAGATAGCGGAGGGGACGGAGGACGCGGAGGGATCTTTTTCACACGGAGGCACGGAGTGACGGAGGCACGGAGAAGTTCTTTGGAAGTGCCAGCCCGCGTGCTGAAACCCAAGAAGAGAGATCTTCTCCGTGCCTCCGTCGCTCCGTGCCTCCGTGTGAACTATTTCTTCGGCCTGATGTCGTAGCGCTTCATCATCTCGTTCAGCGTGGTGGGCTTGATGTGCAGCAGCTCCGCGGCCTTCTTCTGGACGCCGCCGGCCGCGTCGAGCGCGGCTTCGATGTAGCGGCGCTCGTGGCCGATGATGACTTCACGGAAATGAATGCCGTCGGCGGGAATCACGACCACCGGCTCGGCCGTGACCGGCAGGCCGCTGACGTGGTCGGGCAGCAGGTCGACGCCGATTTCCCGATCGGGGCACAGCACGACCGCGCGCTCGATCACGTTCTCCAACTCGCGCACGTTGCCCGGCCAGTCGTAGACCATCAGCCGGTCCATCGCCTCGGGTGACAGGATCAGCGAATCCCGGCGGCTCTCTTCGGCGTACTTGTCCAGGAAATGCTGGGCGAGCAGCGGGATGTCCTCGCGGCGCTCCCGCAGCGGCGGCAGCTCCACGGTGATGACGTTCAGGCGGTAGAACAGGTCCTCGCGGAACTTCCCTTGCGCCATCATCTCGCGCAGGCTCACGTTGGTGGCGGCGATGATCCGCACGTCCACCTTGATGATGTCCACGCCGCCGAGCCGCATGAACTCGCGCTCCTGGATCACGCGCAGCAGCTTGGACTGCGTGTCGATCGGGATGTTGCCGATTTCGTCGAAGAAGATCGTGCCCTTGTCGGCCAGCTCGAACAGGCCCTTCTTCGGGAAGACCGCGCCGGTGAACGCGCCTTTCACGTGCCCGAACAGGTTCGACTCGAGGAGATCCGGCGGCAGATTGCCCGAGTTGACGGTGACGAACGCCTTGTCGGCCCGCGCGGAATGGCGATGAATCGCGCGCGCCACCAGTTCCTTGCCGGTGCCGCTTTCGCCGCCGACGAGCACGGTCGCCCGGCTCGGCGCGGCGCGCGCAATCAGATCGAACAGCGTCTTCATGCGCGCGCTGCCGCCGATGATCTCGTCGAAGCGGTGCGCGCCCGCGCGCAACCGGTCGCGCAGCTCGCGGTTCTCGCGCACCAGGCGGCGCCGCTCGATGGCGTTGCGGAGGACGGCGAGCACCTCGTCGTTCTTGAACGGCTTCGCGAAGTAGTAGAACGCGCCCTGCTTGGTGGCCGCCACCGCGCTTTCGATCGCCCCGTACACCGTGATCATGATGACCGGCAGTTCCTCGTCCACGCGGCGGATCTCGTCGAGGACCTCGAGGCCGTTCTTGTCCGGCAGCATGAGGTCGAGCAGCACCGCGTCCACCGGCCTGGCGCCGACCAGATCGATCCCCTGCTGGCCCGTCGCCGCCGTGGTCACGCGGTAGCCTTCGGCCGAGAGCAGCGCTTCGAGCGCCTCCCGGATGATCTCCTCGTCATCGATGACGAGAATCGACGCGTGGGTCTCTGCCATGGGTAACGCTATCCTTCTTGCGTGACGGCCTCGACGGCCGCGACGGCCATCGGCAGCACGAGCCGGAACTTCGTGCCTTCGCCGTGCGTGCTTTCGCAGGACAGCACGCCGCCGTGCTCCTGCACGATGCCGTAGGTGACCGACAACCCGAGGCCGGTGCCGCTGCCGTCGGCCTTCGTCGTGAAGAACGGGTCGTAGATCCGGGCCAGGTGCTCGGACGGAATCCCGACGCCGGTGTCCGCCACCTCCATCACGGCTTCGCCCCCCCTGACGCGCGTGCTGACCGACAGCCATCCGCCGTTCGGCATCGCGTCGCGGGCGTTCAGGAACAGATTCAGAAACACCTGCTGGAGCTTGTACTCGAGGCCGCGCACCACGACCGGCTCCGAGGACAGGTCGCGCCGCACCTGCACCCGGCTCACGCGAAGCTGGTGCTCGAGGAGCGACAGGACGTCGCCGATGACGCCGTTGACGTCGACCGGCCCCGCCTCGCCGCCGGACGGCCGGGCCAGATTCAGCAGGTTGCTCACGATCTTCGCGGCGCGGAACGTCTGGCGCTCGATCTTCTCGAGCAGTTCCTTCTTCGGATCGCCCGGCTCGGATCGATCGAGCAGCATCTGCGTGAAGCTGGAGATGCCCGTGAGCGGCGTGTTCACTTCGTGCGCGACGCCGGCGGCCAGCAGGCCAATCGCCGCCATGCGTTCCGACAGCCGCAGTTGCTCTTCGAGCGTGGCGCGGTCGGTGACGTCGGCGATGACCAGGATCCACCCGGCCTGCTCGCGGTCGACGCGTTCGAGCGGCGCGAGCGGCGCAATGGCGAGGTTCACGAGCAGCTCGCGGCGGTCGCCCTCGGCCGGCGCGAGCTGGACGCGGAACAGCGACGTGCCGTTCGGCTCGTCGCGGCGGGCGGCCGATACGGTGTCGTAAAACGCCTGCCGGAACAGCTCGCCAATCGGGCGGCCGATCGCCTCGCGCCGCCCGACGCCGGCGAGCGTCTCCGCGCGCCGGTTCCACAGCAGGACGCGGTCCTGCAGATCCACCACGACCAGCGCGTCGGTGAGCGACTCCATGACGTTGGCGTTGAACTGCCGCACGCTCTCGATTTCGTTCGCCTTGTCCTGCAGCTGGCTGTACAGCCGCGCGTTCTCGATCGCCGTCGCCGCCTGCCCCGCCACCGCCGTCAGCAGGCTCATGTCCTCGCTGCTGAGCGGCTCGCTCTGCGGGCGCCGCCCGACGGCAATCACCGCAATCGTCAGGTCGTTCGACACGCAGGGCACGAAGCTGAAGAACCCCGCCTCGCGCCACGCCGCGCTCTCATCGCCGCCCAGCCGACGGCCCGGCACCGGGTCGTCGATGGCCACCGTCTGGCCGTCCATCAGCCGCGCCGCCAGCGCCGACGCCGGAATGATCGGCCGCACCGCGGTCAGCGCGACGCCGCCAGAGGCGCACGCGTCGAACTGCCCCCCTTCGCCCCTCGGCGCCGGCAGGAACAGCGCGATCCGATCGATCCCCAGCGTTTCCGCGATGCGATCGACGAGCCGCTGGCTCAGGCGGCTCAGATCGAGGTCGCTGTTCAAGTCGCGCGTGAAGCTCAGCAGCGCGCGGCGATAGTCGTACCGATCCCGGTAATACAACCGATCGAGGCCCGATTGAATCGACCGCCACATCC
Organism: uncultured Acidobacteriota bacterium; assembly: GCA_963751445.1. Taxonomy (GTDB): domain Bacteria; phylum Acidobacteriota; class Vicinamibacteria; order Vicinamibacterales; family SCN-69-37; genus DASUGC01. The sequence continues at coordinate 32,393 of CAVVUL010000014.1, forward strand.
ACGGCGCGACCAGCGCCACCATCAGCGTGGCCAGCAGCGCCAGCCGGCTGCTCTGGTTCGGCTCGGCCCCCGGCAGCTCGCCGATGAGCATCAGCACGCCGAAGTACATCAGGGCGAGCAGCACCACCACGGCGGCTGCCACCAGCACCTTCTTGATGATGACTTCGATGTCCATCAGCCGGTACCGGACGATGGCCGACGCGAAGGCGAGCGGGATGCACCCGAGGAGCACCGCCGTGTACTCCGCACCGCGCGGCACGCTCCCGAGCAGGAACGGCAGCAGGTACAGCGACACGAACGGCAGCGCGCCCAGCGAGGATCCCCACACGATCCACCGCAGCTGACGCCGCGCCGTCACCGATCGCAGACGCGTCAGCGCGCGAACCATCACCGCCAGCCCGCCCAGCAGGCACACGGCCAGGTACGCCAGCGACCACGTCTCGATCAGCTGCAGCCCCGCCACGACGTTCGCCGGCCGCCACCAGCCCAGCATCAACCCCGCGCGGGTGGCGCCCAGGACCACCGCCGGCGCGTAGAACAGCGCGAGCAGCACCCGGCGCAGGCGCGCAGGCGCCCACGGCTCGGCCCGCTCCGGGAAGACGAACGCGAAATGCAGGAACAACGGCGGCAACAACAACCGCCCGACGAGATCCGCCCAGTCGAAGAAGTAGTCCAGCCGGTCGTACAGGCCGCTCGGCGTGAACGCGAGCGCGGCCGAAAACGCCACGGTCAGCCAGAAGAAATGCAGCGTCGCGTTGTCTGTGGGACGCCGCAGGCGCACGGAGGCGCCAAGCCCGATCGCCAGAATGCCGACGAGCGCCATGGAGTAGTACAAACCGGCGCGCACGAGCGGCATCAACTGCAGTTGCACCGCGAGCGGAACGGATGCCGATTGGCGTTGGATGACGTAGCGCAGCTTCTGCCCGGCGCGCGCCTGGTGGAGCGCCGCCTGGACGTCGGCCACCGTGGCCACCTCCCGGCCGTCCACGGTCACCAGCACGTCGTCAACCTGCACGCCGGCGCGCGCCGCGGTGCTCTGCGGGTCCACGTCGTGCGCAACCACGTTCGTGCCGGCCTGCACCCACAGGACGCCGTCTTCCGGCTCGCCATGCCACGCCTTCACCAGCGCGATGTTGACGATGGCCAGAAAGGCAATGACCGACGCGACCGCCACGGGCAGCATCACGCGAAGCAGCGAGCGCACACGACGGAAAGTCGTCATCGGCACGTGCGACAAGAATATCTCATCGCCAAATAATTGACTGCGCCAAAACAAGAATGCGGATCGAAATCCATCCGGCCGGATGGCGCCAAAAACAGGCTAGAAACGCAGTTGAATGCCGCCCATCAGCCTCACCGGCGATCCCACGGTCAGCAGTTCGTCGTACCACGACGACTCGCCGCGCGAATCGCGGAAGAGGTTTCGGACGGCGAACAGCAGCTCGAGCCGGCCGCTCTTGGTGGGTCGATACGGCAGCGCCTGGTGCACCTGCAGGTCGAAGCGGCTGCCGGGCAGCGGCACGGCGCCGCCGCTGCTCGCGCTGAACGCGTTGTTCGCGCGGTAGGTCAGACTCACGCGGGTCAACGTGCGCGGCACGTCGGCATCAAGCCTCGCGGTCAGGTCCTGCAGGCGCTCGACGTCGTCTCGCAGCGTGGACGGCGCGGTCGCCCGGATCGCGCGCACCCAGCGCGCGGACTGCCAATCGGACGTGACATGCGCGTACTCGATTTGCCCGCGCAGATATGGCGAGAACTGCCCGCTGACGCCGATGCCCCAGCCGGCCAGATCCACCGCGCCGACAGGCGCGACGGCGTACTGGCCGTCGCGGCCGGCTCCGCTCAGGTTGAACACGGTGGCCATCTGATCGATCGAGCGCTCCCAGAACCGCCGGACGTGCAGCGTCGGCGCCCGCTCGCCGGACCCGACCTTGCGCGCCAGCCCGACCTCCGCGTGCCGCACTTCCTCGGCGCGCAGCGTGCCTGGGCCCCACAGCGGGAAGAACATCTGCTCGGCGGGCAACCACGGTCCGCCGCCGGACGGCGGCAGGAACTCATCCACGCCCGGCGCCACCATGGTCCGCGCCGCGCTCGCCATCAGGTAGGTGTCCGGCAGGACGCGCGCCGTGAAGCCGCCATGCGCGCTGAACAACTGGGGATTGACGAGGTAGTCAAACCGTTCGGTGCGCACGCCGTAGTCGATGTCGAGGCGTGGACTGACGTGCCACCGGTCCTGGCCGGCGATGCCGGCCACCGTGCGAGCCTCGGCGACCGCCGCGGTCAGCTGATCGCTCGCGGTCGTGTACCCCTGGGCGCTGTACGACAGCCGCAGACCCCAGTTGTGCTGCTCGCTGGGCTCCGACGTGTACTCGCCGAGCATGTTCCACGACGATCCGTCTCCGGACGCGACCGCGGCGCGCACCTGCCACGCGCCGTGCCCCGCCACCGGCGCCCCGAGCGACACGTACGCCACGCCGCGCGGCCACGGATCCTGCGCCCAGTCCGCCATCGGGCGGGCCGTGGCGGTCGTGATGAAGTTCATCTGACCGCGAAAGTCCATGCCGGCGAGCGCGGCCGCGAGTGACGAGGCGACATCCGAGGCGGACCCGGCCCGCGACCGGTCGATCCAGCCTGGCGTGCCGCGTGCGGGCGCACCCGGCGGCACGTCGTCGCCACCATCGCGCAACACCGATCGCGTGAGATGCCGTAGCTGCCACGCCAGGTCCGTGTGCCCGTGACCATCGTCCGACGCAAAATCGGCCAGGGGATCCGGTTGCTTGGTCAGCGTGATGGTGCGTTCCAATCGCGTGCTGCTTTGCACGTTGACGGACTCGCGATAATTCGAGAGATAGCCCGATCGGCTGGCCTTCAGCACGTAGTCGCCCGGCGCGAGCGCGAGCGCGAAGCGTCCGCGCACGTCGCTGCGCGCCGCCACGATGGTCGACCCGACCGCGATAACGCTGGCGTCGGCGACGCCGTTGCCCGCCGCATCGCGCACCAACCCCTGCACGCGGCCAGAACTGACCGCCGCGCGGACCATCACGCGTTCAGGCACGAGGGATTGCGCCGAGGCGCCGGCCACCAGCCAGACGCTGACGCCAAGGACGATGCTGGTGGCGACCGAAGAATGGCGATGCATGCATCCTCCCGGCTGGGCCGATGGACGACGGGCGAACAGGGAGCTTCCCGTGCGGTGATGGTAGCAGAATCGCGCGTGATATCATCCCCGGTCGAACGCGACCGGTGCCTGGAGTGACCCACCTGTGACCATCAGAAGCATCCAAGCCAGGGAAATCCTCGACTCTCGCGGTAATCCGACGGTGGAAGTGGACGTGGTGCTGGCCTCCGGCGCCCGCGGCCGGGCGGCGGTGCCGTCGGGCGCGTCCACGGGCACGCGCGAGGCGCTGGAACTGCGCGACGGCGACAAGGCGCGCTACGGCGGCAAGGGCGTCCGCAAGGCCGTCGGGCATGTGAACGACGAAATTGCCACGGCGCTGGGCGGCGCGAGCGCCGAGCAGCGCGCGCTCGACACGCGCCTGATTGCGATGGACGGCACGCCGAACTTCGCGCGCCTGGGCGCCAACGCGGTGCTGGGCGTGTCGATGGCCGTCGCGCATGCCGCGGCCGCCGAACGCGGCCAGCCGCTGTACGAATACGTCGCGTCGCTCGTGCCCGCGGCCGCGCGGTCGCGCGGGCCGGTCATTCCGGTCCCGATGATGAACATCCTGAACGGCGGCGCGCACGCCGACACGAACGTGGACTTCCAGGAGTTCATGGTGATGCCGCTCGGCATGCCGTCGTTTTCAGAGGCACTGCGGGCCGGCGCGGAGATCTTCCACGCCCTGCGCGGCCTGCTCAAGAAGCGCGGCCTGGCCACCGGGGTCGGAGACGAGGGCGGGTTCGCGCCGAGCCTGAAGTCGAACCGCGAGGCGGTCGAGCTCGTGCTCGAGGCCGTGCGCGCCGCCGGCTACCAGGCCGGGCGCGACGTGTTCATCGCCCTGGACGTCGCCGCCAGCGAGTTCTGGGACGAGGACCAGAAGTGCTACGTGCTCGAAAAGTCCGGTGAAGGCAAGAAGTCGTCGGACGACATGATCGCGACCTACGACGACTGGGTCCGGCAGTATCCAATCATCTCGATCGAGGACGGCCTGGCCGAAGGCGACTGGCCCGGCTGGCAGCGACTGACGGCCGCGTTGGGCGCGCGCGTGCAGCTGGTCGGCGACGACATCTTCGTGACCAACCCGTCCATCCTCAAGCGCGGCATCGAGGAGAAGATCGCCAACGCGCTGCTCGTGAAGCTGAACCAGATCGGCACCGTGACGCAGACGCTCGATGCGGTCGAGATGGCGCGCGCGGCCGGATACGCCAGCGTCATTTCGCACCGGTCCGGCGAAACCGAGGACACGACGATCGCCGACCTTGCCGTGGCCACCGGCGTCGGGCAGATCAAGACCGGATCGGCGAGCCGGTCGGATCGCACGGCGAAGTACAACCAGTTGCTGCGCATCGAAGGCGCGCTCGGACCGGCCGCGACGTTCGCCGGACGATCGGCCATCCGCCAGCCGATTGGCTAGGCGCCCGCGGGACGTACGTAGCCGGCGGGCTTTAGCCCGCCGGACAAGGAGGTTTGCCGTTGTATCGCCTCGCCCTGCTCCGCCACGGCGAAAGCCTCTGGAACAAGGAAAACCGGTTCACCGGCTGGACCGACGTCGATCTGAGCGAGAAAGGCCTCGAGGAGGCCGTGGCCGCCGGGCGGCTGCTCCGCGAGTCCGGGTTCGTGTTCGACATCGCCTACACGTCGGTCCTGAAGCGTGCGCTCCGCACGTGCTGGATCGCGCTCGACGAACTGGACCTGCTCTGGATTCCGATGGAGAAGAGCTGGCGGCTGAACGAGCGCCACTACGGCGCGCTGCAGGGCCTGAACAAGGCCGAGATCGCGGCGAAGCACGGCGACGCGCAGACGAAGATCTGGCGGCGCAGCTACGACATTCCTCCGCCGCCGCTCGATGACACCGATCCGCGCCATCCGAAGAACGACCCGCGCTACGCGGGCCTGGCGCCGGCGGACCTGCCGTCCTCCGAAGCGCTGAAGAACACCGTCGCGCGCTTCATGCCGTACTGGGAAGGCACGATTGCGCCCGCGATTCGATCCGGCCAGCGCGTGCTCATCACCGCGCACGGCAACAGCCTGCGCGCGCTCGTGAAGTACCTCGACCACGTCTCCGACACCGACATTGTCGGACTGAACATTCCAACGGGCATCCCCCTGATCTATGAGCTCGACGATTCGCTTGCGCCGCTGAAGCACTACTATCTCGGCGATCCGGAGGCGGCCGCGCGCGCCGCCGAGGCCGTCGCGAAGCAAGCGAGCCGGGGCTAGGGTTGGGGCGCGCGCGGCTGCTCGGCCTGTGCTGCTTGCTCGGCCTTTCCGGCCTGGCGTCGAACGCCGGCGCGCAGACCGTCACCGATGAACGCGTGTGGTTCACCCTCACGTTGCAGTCGCGCACCGACCGGCCGTCGCCTTGGCAATGGTCGGTCGAGAACATCCTGCGCACGCGCGACGGCGTCAGCACGATCGATACGGCGGCGTTCAGGCCGATTCTCAACTTCCGCCTGGACCGGCATTCCACCGTGGGCGGCGGCTACACCTACGCCGAGTACTCGCCGGCGACGATCGGCCTCATCGAGCATCGCGCGTTCCAGCATTACGTGTGGACGAGCCAGCTGGCCGGCGGCACGCTGAACGTCCGCGAGCGCCTCGAAGAACGCTTCATCGACGGCAACAGCGGCATGGCGGCGCGCCTGCGCAGTGTCGTCCGCTATGGCCATCCGATCGCCAAGGGCAGCAAGATCTCGCTCGTCGGTTACGACGAGCTCTTTCTCCACCTGAACACGACGACGTTGACGCGACAGGGGGTCGATCAGAACCGCGCGTTCGCGGGCGTGTCAGACACGTTGAATCGCACGACCCGATTCGAAGTGGGGTACCTCAACCAGTTCGCGCCCGGCCACGGCGTCGTCAAGGACCGCATGAACCACGTCCTCGCCGGCACGCTGGCGTTTTCGTTTTGAGATCTCGGCGGGCTGAAGCCCGCCGGACATGCGCAGCCGCGTACGACAGTAGCCGGCGGGCTTCAGCCCGCCGGACACGCGCAGCCCGCGTACTGACAGTAGCCGGCGGGCTTCAGCCCGCCGGACACGCGCAGCCGCGTACGACAGTAGCCGGCGGGCTTCAGCCCGCCGGACACGTCATTAGCCCGCGGGATCTGCCGACACCGCCTCCAGCAGTTGCTCGCGACTGTAGACCAGCGACCCGGAGAAGGGGTAGGTCATCGGCCGATCCACGAGTCCCGCTCGGACGGGATTGGCCAGAATGTAGCGGATCACGTTCCACACATCCTCGTCCGACCGCAGCACGCGGTCCCAACTCGTGCGCTGCCACAGGCGCACTCCGTGCTCTCGCTTGAACCAGTAGCCTGAGGCCTGTTTCGCCTTGCTGACGAAACCTGATGAGCAACTTGCCTCCTGGTCGCCGGCGATGAGCAGGTGCACGTGGTCCGGCATGAAGCAGTACGCCAGAATTGCGACTTTCTCCGCTTCGGATGCGTGCAGAAAATGCAACGTCACTGGTTCGACAACCGAGCGGGAGACGAACGCGCGGCGTCGCTGGTGCGTGCAGATCGTCCAGGAATAGCGGTAGGTTCCGGTGTAGTCAAACGTCGAGATGCGTGGCGTATGTCTGCGGGGCATGGCCGCAGGTACTGCAGAGGCCGTGCCAGAGAGCTCGGCGGGCTGAAGCCCGCCGACTACTGCGGCACGCGGGCCAAGAGCTCGGCGGGCTGAAGCCCGCCGACTACTGCGACACGCGGGCCAAGAGCTCGGCGGGCTGAAGCCCGCCGACTACTGCGGCACGCGGGCCAAGAGCTCGGCGGGCTGAAGCCCGCCGACTACTGCGGCACGCGGGCCAAGAGCTCGGCGGGCTGAAGCCCGCCGACTACTGCGGCACGCGGGCCAAGAGCTCGGCGGGCTGAAGCCCGCCGACTACGGCGGCACGCGGGCCATCTACATCCGCGGCTTCGGGCGCAGCGGCTGCCGGCGCAGCTCCGCCGCGAGCCGGTTCACGTCGGGAATGGCGTGGGCGAAGAAGGCCTTGAGTCCGCGGCAGAGATAGTTCAGGCCGGGCTCGCCGTCGGCGGTGCGGATGATCCGGTTCTTCGGACACTCGCCCCAGCAGTCGCTGAGGAACGGGCACTGCCGGCAGTACTGCGGCAGCGTCTCGTTCTTGGCGTACCCGAACTGGACTTGCGTGCGTGAGAAAACCATCCGATCGAGTTGGCCGTCGGTGACCGTGCCCAGACGGTACTCCGGATACACGTAATGGTCGCAGGCATAGACGCTGCCGTCGTGCTCCACGGCCACGCCCTTGCCGCAGAACTCGCTGTAGATGCACAACTGCGAACCCAGGCCGAGATGCTGCGAGACCAGCGTCTCCACGTGATTGACGAGGATCTTGCCCACGTCATTCGCCAGCCACCGGTCGAACACCTTGATCAGAAAGTAACCGTAGTCGTCGGGATCCACGGACCAGTCGGTCACGATCGAGTTCGGATGGCCTGGCCGGGCTTCCGGGTCGCCATCGCGCGGCAGCACGTCGTTGTTCCATTTGTGCGGCGCCGTCTGTTCGAAGCCCTTGTATTCAACGATGGGGATGAACTGCATGTAGGTCGAACCCACGTCGTCTCGGAGGAAGCGGTACACGTCCACCGGGCGCCGGCCGTTGAAGCGGTTGACGCACGTGAGCGTGTTGAACGGGACGCCCGCCTTCCGCAGAAGCCGGATGGATTGCATGACACGGTCGAACGTCGGGCGGCGGCCTTTCGTGACGCGGTACTTGTCGTGAATGTCCTTCGGGCCGTCGATGCTCAAGCCGACCAGGAAGCCGTGCTCTTTCAGGAACGCGCACCACTCCTCGTTCAGCAGCGTGCCGTTGGTCTGCAGGTCGTTTTCGATCTTCTGGCCGGGCTTGGCGTACTTCTGTTCGAGCGCGACGACCTTGCGGAAGAAGTCCAGCCCGAGCAGCGTGGGCTCGCCGCCCTGCCAGGAGAACACGACTTCGGAAGCGGTGACGCCGTCGATGTACTGCCGGATGAGTCGCTCCAGCACCTCGTCGGACATGCGGCCGGTGCCCGGCCCGCCCGGGAGCGTTTCCTTGCTCAGGTAGAAGCAGTAGTCACAGTCCAGATTGCAGGTGGAGCCGCCCGGCTTGACCATGACGTGGAAGCGGCGCCCCTGGCTCGAGACCAGCGATGGTGCGTCGTACTTGTCAACAGCGTCGGCAGGCCCCACGGCGTCAGATCCTACACGGTCCGGTTCGAGCTCTCACCGCGGAAAGAGAAACGTCATCGCCAGCCTGAACCTCCAGTTCGGCCCGCCGTCTGGGCTGGCGACCGTCGGACCGGCGGCCAGGGCGATGTTCGTCGGCCGCTTGCCCAACAGCGTCACCTTGCTGACGCTGAACAGCAGGTGGGTCGTCCAGTGCTGGTCCGCCTCCCAGTTGCCGGTGGCCTCCGCGGCGACGCCGACCGCGAGTCCGCCGCCGAGGTTGTAGTTCGCGAAGGGTTGCAGATACGTCTGGTTGACGTCTTTTCGGTCGATGGCCCCGCTGGTGGACCAGAGGTGATTGAACAGGAGGCCGAGCGTCCACTTGCCCGGCTGCAGCAGCGCGACCGCCGAAGGGCCGATCCCGAACTTCTCGGTGCCGATCGCGTTGTTCGTGGCCGCGGGCAGGAGGAACACCGGGCCCACACCCAGATCAGGCGGCTCGGCGTCGATGGTGAGAAGAATGTCGTGGCGACGATGTCGCTCATGCCGTTGACCCGAGAGCCGTCAGGCCCAGGCTGGGACATGATCGGCATGACGATCCGCAGAATGACGTTGGTCTTCTTGCTCACCGCAAACGGGATCACGGGCTGAACATTGAGCAGCGTCCCGGTGGCTTTCCGATCGCCAAGGCCGAAATCCCAGTTGCCCTGGAGCGGCACGCTGATCAGGTTGGCGATGGGATTCTGCGTTTGCTTCGCCAAATCGTCGGCGGACTGCGCGGCGGCCCGGGCAGGCAGGACGAACAGCGCCACCAACGCGGCGAGAGCGATCGTCTTCGACGCAGTTGTTATCGTCACAGTGTCCTTGTGGTCGTTACCCGTCGTTACCTGTCGTTACCCGTCGTTACGAGAGCCCGTCCTTCATCAGGGAGTCTTCACGAGGCGGAAGCCGACGTGATTCGTGCCCGTGCTGCCTTCGCCTTTGCCGCGCGTGCCCACCATGTAGCGTGAACAGTATTGATCGGTGCAGAGAAACGATCCGCCCCGGTGCACGCGCTTCTTCTCGGTCGGCTCGCTCGGGTCGAACGGCGTGTCCGGGCCGTGCGGGTTGCGCGCGACGACGCCGGCCGACGCGAGTTGCGCGTAGTAGTCGGGCCGATACCAGTCGCTCACCCACTCCCAGACATTGCCGGCCACGTCGTAGAGCCCGTAGCCGTTAGCCGGGAACTGCGCCACGGGCCCGATGCCCTTGTGGCCATCCTCGCCGGTATCCCGATCCGGGAAGTGCCCCTGAAAGGTGTTGGCCATCCGTGGCCGCCCGGCATGAACTCATCGCCCCACGGCGTAGAGCTTGCCGCTCAGCCCGCCTCGGGCGGCGAACTCCCATTCCGCCTCGGTCGGCAGGCGTTTGCCGGCCCACTTCGCAAATGCCACCGCGTCGTCGTACGCGACCTGCACGACCGGATACTGCTCGCGACCCGCGAGGCTGCTCTTCGGGGCCCTCGGGATGGCGCCAGTTGGCGCGCTTCACGTACGACCACCACTGAAAGTGATTGTTGAGCGGCACGGGATGGGCCGGCGGCGAGAAGACGACGGCGCCGGCCACGAGATTCTCCGGCGGCGCGCCGGGAAAGTCCTCGGCGCGCGGCGTGCGCTCGGCGATCGTCACGTAGCCCGTGGCCGCGACGAACGCTCTCGAATTGCGCGTTGGTCACCTCGGTCTTGTCCATCCAGAATCCATCGACGTAGACGCGATGAATCGGCCGGGAATCGGTGGTGGCCTGCATGCCGACCATGTTCATGCCCGGCGATTCGGCGGCGCCCATGGAGAATTCGCCGCCGGGAATCCACACCATGCCCTCGGGCGGCGCGCCGGGAGCCGCCCGAGGGCCCTCGATGCTGGGCTGGAACACTGCGCCCGTGGACACACTCGTCGACGGCGCCTGGGAGCGGCCGGTGTAGAGCCACCACCCTCCCACGCTCGCCACCGCGACGATGACCAGACTGATGAGCAACGTTCGAGTGGGGCGGCCACCGTTGGCGGGCGGCGGTTGATCCCCTCTGGTTCTTGCGCCGCCCGCTGTGCCTCACCGCTTCAGATCCCACCGCTTCGAGCAGCTTCGCCGCCGTGCCGAACGGGCCGAGCTGGTAGACGGCCGCGCCCGCCGGCGAGAAGGTGAACGACTCGAACGGCTCGGTCAGCATCGTGTCGAGGTAGTCGCGCGGGGCGACGCCGGTGCTCACGTGCGGATTGAAGTTCTGCGCCGGACATCTTCGGCACGAACGTCGACACGTACTCGATGATGGCCGGCGTCGGTGGCGGGATCGTCGTGCGGGGCGGTGAACGCGCCGATGGGCCCGTTCTCCACCATGAACGGCTGCGCGGCGGCGATGATGTCCGCCTGCAGCTTGAAATCTCCGGCGTCGGCTTCGCGCAGATCCTGCGACACCCGTCGCGCCGGCCGGGGCGTAGTAGTACTTGAACGCCTCCAGCTTCATGCGCGGTCACGTTGGCGCGCGGCGAACACCTTCCCGTCGGCGGCATAGATCTTGTCGAGATCCGCCGTGCGGACGAAACACTGGAGCAGCGTGATGTGCGGACGGTGCGTCGATCGAGGGCGAAACCCTTCGGGTAAGGCCTTGAGCAGGCGGGCGTTGTTGGCCTCCGCATGCCGGAGCATCGTGGCGTCCGGCTCCAGCAGGATGTCGATGGCCGTGACCGCGGCAGCCTGCGCCGGGGAAGACGGTCTTCCAGTCGTTCTTCATGCTGACGACGGTCCAGCCGTCCTTCTTCGCTTTCTTCGTAGAGCGCCGGCGTGAAGGCGCCCAGCTTGACGTCGGGCAGTCCGCGGGCCGGGCCGTAGGCGTATTCGCGCGCCGCGTCGTCGTGCAGCACCAGCAGTTCAAACCGCGCGCCGCTGCCGCCCTGCGTGTATTCCAGCATCTGCTGGTCGCCGGCGGAATTGCCGAACGCGGCGATGGGCCGCCGGCCGATGTGCTGGTTGATGCCGACGGGCTTGCCGGCCTTGTCGTCGTTGAAGTTCAGCTCCGGCAGGCGCACCAGCACGGGCTTGCCGTCGCGCATCTCGAACTGGGTCTTGATGCTGCTGCCAATGACCTGCTCCGGCGGAATGCCATACACCTGCTCCGCCCACGGGCGCATGAACTCGATGCCGCCGCCCGAGACGATGAAGTTCTTGAAGCCGTTCGCGCGCAGGTACGCGAGCACTTCGAGCATCGGCTGGTAGACCATCTCGGTGTAGAGCCTGCCGGTCTTCGGATGCCTCGCGGTGGCGATCCAGTCCTTCACGATCTGCTCGAACTCCACCGTGGTCATGCCCGCGTGCGTGGCCATGATGACTTCGAGCAGCGGCGCGGTCGCCGCCGGCGAACGCGGCATTCACGTCGCCTTTGAGCAGCGACGCGAACGGTTCCTGGTCTGCCACTCGGGGTGCTTGCGGCGCCAGCGCCTTCACCCGGTCGATGGCGAAATACAACTGAACGGGCACGGGCTGCTCGCACCAGAGCGTGCCGTCGTTGTCGAAGACAGCGATGCGTTCCGCGTCCGGCACGAAGGACGGCGAGCCCGCCTTCGTCACTTTTTCTACGAAACTCACGATGGACTGCTTCGCCGCTCCGTCGTTCCACGATGGCAGCGGATCGGCAGCGGGCACGGCTGAGGTGACGGACAGCAGCGCCAGCACAGCGATCGTCATGGTCGTCTTCATCGGCGTCGTGCTCCAGTCAAGGAAACTGGCGGGGCGCCTCGGGTGGCGCCCCGCCGGTCCGAACTATTTCCCGCCGCTCTCCTGCAGCTTCTTCAGAGACACGCATCCAGGTTGAAGCTGTCCGCCTTCTGCCGCTGCGGGTAGTCCTTGAACGTCATCAGGAAGTCGCCCACGTAGGCCTGCGCGGGGACCAACAGGAAGACGTGGTCCATGCAGCCAGTCATAGTACGTGTTCGACGTGATGTCCGCCCGTTCGTACGGATCCGTCCGGAGATTGAAGATCTTCGGGACCCTCAAGCCGGTGAACGGGTTCGCCCAGATCCGCAGCGTCCCGGCGGCTTGCTGCTCCATGAAGACGATCTTCCAGTTGTCGTAGCGCAGGGCGACCACTTGCTGGTCGTCGTTGATGTAGAGGAACGACTCCCGCGGGCTCTTCGGGGCCTGGCCGGTCAGGTACGGCACAAGGTTGTCGCCGTCCAGATGGACCTTGTAGGTCATGTCGCCGACCTTGTAGCCCTTGAGCAGCTTGTCTTTGACCTGCGTGTCGCCGGCGATGGCCACCAGTGTCGGCAGCCAGTCGAGATGCGAGACGATTTCGTTGGACACGGTGCCCGGCTTGATATGGCCCGGCCAGCGGACCATCGCGGGCACCCGATAGGCGCCTTCCCAGTTCGTGTTCTTCTCGCTGCGGAACGGCGTCATGCCGGCGTCCGGCCAGCTGTTCATGTGCGGACCGTTGTCGGTCGAGTACATGACGAACGTGTTGTCCGCCATCCTCAGGTCATCGAGCACCTTGAGGACCGACCCGACGTTCTTGTCGTGGTCAATCATGGCGTCGTGGTACTGGCTCTGGAAGCGCCCCGCCTGGCCGATGCTCTCCGCCTTGGTGTGGGTACGGAAGTGCATGTGCGTGAAGTTCACCCAGACGAACGCCGGCTTACCGGCCTTGTTCTGCCGCTGGATGAAGTCCACCGCCCGCGCCGCGATGTCATCGTCGATCGTCTCCATCCGCTTCTTCGTGAGCGGGCCCGTGTCCTTGCACACCTGCTTGCCGACCTTGCCGAAGCGCGGGTCCACCGTCGCATCGTCGGTGGCCGAGGCCTTGCAGTCGAGCACGCCGCGGGGGCCGAACTTGGCGAGGAACGCCGGGTCCTTTGGATAGTCCGGCAGCTCCGGCTCTTCGCTGGCGTTGAGGTGATACAGGGCGCCATAGAACTCGTCGAAGCCGTGCACCGTGGGCAGGATATTCGTTGCGGTCGCCCAGGTGGTTCTTGCCGAACTGGCCGGTGGCGTAGCCTTGGGCCTTCAGCAACTCGGCAATCGTCGGATCTTCCTTCTGGAGTCCTACTGCGGCGCCCGGCAGACCGACTTTGGTCAGGCCGGTGCGCAGGCCCGACTGGCCGGTGATGAACGACGCCCGGCCCGCCGTGCAGCTCTGCTCGGCGTAGTAGTCGGTGAACATCATGCCTTCGCGGGCGACCCGGTCGATGTTGGGCGTCTGATAGCCCATCAGCGCCATGCGAGTAGGCGCTGACATTGGACTGACCGATGTCGTCGCCCCAGATGATGACGATGTTGGGCTACGTGGTCTGTGTTTGTGCCGCGGCCCTGGCGGGACCGCCAGCGCTGAACAGCGCCGCGCCCGCCGGGAGCAACGCCAATCCGTACCGTAAGCTCTTCTTGATATTCATTGCTCTCGCCTCTCGTTGGTCTTCGTCGTTACCTGTCGTTACCTGTCGTCACCCGTCGTTACCTGTCGTCACCCGTCGTCACCTGTCGTCACCCGTCGTTACCTGTCGTCACCTGTCAGTAGATCCACTGAATGCGCGTCTGGGCGCTGTCGGTCACGCCCCTCGCGCCCGATCGGTCGAGCCACGTGTGGCCCCAGCCGAATCCGAGCTTCCATCGCCGCGTAGCCCACCAGTTCAGGCCGAGATACGTCTTGTCGAACGTGCCGCCGTGCACGAATCCGTCGTCCATGTCTTCGTGCGAAAACCGCGCGACCAGTTCCGGCGAGCCCCAGCGGCCGGCCGGCAGCACGCGACGCGCATAGCCCTGCGTGCGGTCGTACGGCCGCGTCTCGCCGCTCAACACCCAGCTTCCGGTGACGTAGTACCCCATGAAGGTGGGGTTGCCGTTCGCGGCCGCGCTGACATTCGCGCGCATGAACTCGGCCAGCACGGACACCGGTCCTTCGTTCCACAGGCCCTCGAGTCCCAGATGCCAGGCGTGATCGCCGGTGAGATTGCCCGTGTCCACGTAGTAGTCGCCGACGTTGGTTTCGGGCCGGCCGCGATAGCGCATCGTGTTGTTGTCGGCGCCCGCATATCGCACGGACGCGGCGACGTGCAGAAAGCGCCTGCCGTCCTTCGCATCCACCGGAAGCGCCGTCACGCGCCCGGTCGCGTCCGTCCCGCTGCCGGCCAGGGCCTCGCCGCTCTTCACCCACCAGTCGTTGAACACGCCGGCGGCCATCGTCATCCGCTGGTCGAACGCCACATGAATGATCTTCGCGCCGACGTTGCGCGAGGTGAAGAATGGCGTCAGCACGCGCTCCTGGTGCGGGAGGCTCGCCGCGTCCCCGACCATTTCATATCCGAACGTCTCCTTCGTTTTCCCAAACGTCAGCCTCGTGGCCGGACCGCGAATGGGAAACGTGACGGACACGTCGGTCATGTTCCAGGTGGTGTCAGGATCGCTCTCGAATCCCTTGTATCGCCGGCGATGAGGTAGCTGACCTTGTAGCCGCCGCCAATCGTGCCGGAGAACATCAGCCGCGCCGCGCGCGCCGCCCACCCGTTCTCCTGCAGCCCCACCTGACTCACGCTCGCTTCGTCCTGGCTGAACGCGTTGTAGTCGGCGAGCATCACCAGCCCCGGCTTGAGGGTGAACAGGCGCGAATCGATTCGGACCCAGCCTTCCCAGCGATGCGGCAGATCGGGAAACATGAACGGCGACTTCGGCGGAGGCAGCGGCGCCGCCACGAACGTGCCTTTGGCGGGCGCCGGGTTGGATTCCTGCGATTGCGCCGCGGCCACGCGCGGCACGGCCAGGACGAGGAGGACGATGAGCGCGGGCGCGATCCTCCTCATCACGTGCCGATCTTCGCCTGAGGACCGGACCTCAGCCCCAGTTCGATCGCGTCGAGCAACGTCTGATCGTCCACCGGCTTGCGGAGGTAGGCCACCGGCCGTGTCGCCAGCGCCCGCTCCCGGGTTTCATCCGAATCATGTCCGGTGATGATCACCACGGGCACGGGCATGCCGCGAGGAGCCGCAAGCCGCGCCTGAACTTCGAACCCGTTCATGAGCGGCATGTGCAGGTCCAGCACGACGCAATCGGGGCTGTGGTTTTTGAGGGACTCCAGAAACGCCGCGCCGGAGCGGAAACGTCTCCACGTCCAGGCCGGCCGACGAAAGGAGCCGGCCCAACGCCTTTCGGATCGGTTCTTCGTCATCGACGATGGCCACGAGCGGACGGGGATTGGTCACGATTCCCCATCGTGACCGGTCGAGTCCAGGTTGGATATTGGACCTTAGGTCAATACGCGCGCCCGGCGGGCTGAAGCGCGCCCGCTACGTACGACGATTGATCCCCGCCCGCTCGGCCATGCGGACCAGATCCGCCACGGACTGCGCCCGCATCTTCTCCATCACGCGGGCGCGATGAACCTTGATGGTCTTCTCCACCGTGCCGAGGTCGCCGGCGATCTGCTTGTTGAGCTGCCCGGAGACGACATGGGCGAGCACTTCACGCTCGCGGGGCGTGAGCGTCGCCAAACGCTGCAGGATGTCGTCCAGTTCGGCGCGGGCCTGCCGTTGAACGGCGTCCTTCTGGATGGCGACTCGAATGGCCTCGAGCAGGTCATCGTCATTCGCGGGCTTCGTCAGAAAGTCCATGGCGCCGCGCTTCATCGCCTGCACACTGGTAGGCACGTCGCCGTGGCCCGTGAGGAAGACGATCGGGATCTCGCTACCCTTCGCCGACAACGCGGCTTGCAGGTCCAGGCCGTCCAGCCCCGGCATCGAGACGTCGAGCAGGAGGCAGCCGGGCGCGCGCGGGTCGTGCCGGTCCAGAAACTCCCGGGCGGATCCAAACGTGGCCACCTCCAACTGCGCCGACCGCAGCAATCGCGAGAGGCTCAGCCGCACCGCCGGGTCGTCGTCCACGACGAAGACCGTCGGCGTCATCCGTCTGTCCCGTGCCGCTCGACGCTCGCGGGCAGCGTGAAGCCAAACGTCGCCCCTTCGTCCGGGTTGTTGACAGCCGAGATCGTGCCGCCGTGCGCCGTGATGATCGTGCGGCACACCGACAACCCCAGGCCCAGGCCCTCGGGTTTGGTGGTGAAGAACGGCTCGAACACCCGCGCGGCCGTGTCCGGAGTCATGCCGGAACCGCGGTCGGACACCGACACGCGCACGCCGTCCTCGCGGGATCGCTCCGTGCGGACAATCAGACGACGATCGCCAGCCGGCTTGCCGCTCATCGCGTCGGAGGCGTTCATCACCAGGTTCAGCAGGACCTGCTGGAGCTGCACGCGGTCACCGCGAACCATCGGCAGATCCGGCGCAAGGTAGGTGCGCGTCGTCACGCCATGATTGACGAGGTCGCCCTGAATCAGCGCGAGCACCTCCTGCGCAATGTCATTGACGTCGAGCGGCTGCCGGTGCACCTCGCCCTTCTTGAGGAGCGCGCGCAGGCGGCTGATGACTTCGCCGGCGCGCTTGTCCTGATCCACGATGTCCTGGAGGATCTCGCGCACTTCGGCCAAATCGGCATCGCCACGCGCGAGAAAACGAAGCGCCGCCTGCGCATTGCTCAGGATGGCGGCGAGCGGCTGATTGAGTTCGTGGGCCATCGAGCCCGACAACTCGCCGAGCATCGTCACGCGTGACAGGTGCGCAAGTTCCTTTTGCTGCCGGGCCGTGCGCTCGAGTTCTGCCAGTTCGCGGCGGTGTTTCGATCGGCCTACCGACCACACGATGCCGCCGCCGGTGCTGATGAGCAACAAGACAAACCCGAGACGAAACCCGGTGGTCTGCCAGAGGTACGGCCGCACCTCGAAGGCCAGACTGGCACCGCTGTCGTTCCACACCCCGTCATTGTTCGCGGCCCGCACGCGGAATACGTACTCGGCCGGCGGCAGATCGTAGAACGAGACGACCCGCCGGCTGCCCTCGTCATGCCACACCTCGTCCGCGCCATCCAGTTTCACCTGGAAGCGGACTTTGTCCGGCGCGCTAAAGCTCAGGGCCGTGTAGTGCACCTCGATCTGGTGACTGCCCGGGGGCAAACGGAGGGGGCCTTGAACCGGGAGGTCCACACGGACCTCGGCCCCATCGGCCTGCGCGGCTGGCGCGTGATAGACGATCTGTTCAACCGTGACCGGCGGCGGATGCGTATTCAGCCGGAATTCGGCCGGGTCGATCATCGCCACGCCCTTCAACGTGGCGAACCACAGCTTCCCGTTCGCATCGCGCGCGCTGGTCGGCTGCTGGCCGCCGACGGTCTCCAGACCGGGAAGCCCATCGCTCAGGTCCAGTACCTGCGCGTCCAGGCGGGAGAGGTTGCCGGCCGCGGCCAATCGAAGATCCTGGGCCCGGACGCGCACCACGCCGCGGTTGGACGCGAGCCAGAACACGCCGGACTCGTCCTCCAGGATTCCATTCACCGCGCGAACCGGAAGGCCGGGAACGTTGGCCAACCGCCCGTCTCGTGTTCTGTAGATCAGCCCCTCGTCCTGCGAGCCGAGCCACAGCGCCTGGTCCGCGTCAGCCTTGAGGCAGTTGATGTTGCGGAGCGACCGGCCCTTGTCGTCCAGGAGTTCGACGAAACGGTCGTTCTCGGACCGGAACACGCCATCGCGCGTCGAGAGCCAGATGACACCACCGCTGTCCTCCGCGAAGGCATACGCGCCCCGCGCCGGCAGCCCGTCGGCGGCGGTGAAGCCGCGCAGGCGCTCCCCATCGACGACCGACGTCCCCTTCGCGGCGCCAATCCACACCCGTCCGCGCGAATCCTCGAACAGCGCCCGGATGTCGGCTGCGCTCAATCGATCAGGAAACGCCCTGTGGAACACATCCGTGTCGGCGACCCAAAGATCCTGTCCCGTCCCGAGCCAGACGCGTCCCTGGCGATCGCTCAGCACGCTCTGCGCGATCATGACTTTTTTCGGAATCGGCGGCGGCACCGGCCTCACGACGCCGTCGCGCAGACGAAACAGGCCCTTGCCCCGCGTGGCGATCCACAGGCTCCCGTCCCGGCTGGGCCAGATGGAGCTCACGACACGTTCGGTCAAGCCGCTTTCCGCGCCGAAGCTCTGGATCCGTCGCGGCTTGAAACGCGTCAGCCCGCCGCCGCTCGTGCCGATCCAGAGATTGTCCTCACGATCCTCGAACACGAATCGGGTGCTCGCGGACACCAGCCCGTTCGTCGTCGTCCAGCGGCGCATGCGCCCGTCGGGCGAAATCCGGCTGACACCCTCAGCGTAGCTCGCGATCCAGACGTTTCCGCGGCCGTCCTCGGCCATGCTCCAGAGGCCGCCCGGCAACTCCGGCAAGGTGATGCGGGACACTTCAGTTCCGCGCTGGAATTTCCGGAGCGATTTCTCGATCAGCAGCCAGATGCCGCCGCCGCGCGCCGGCGCGCAGCCGACCAGTTCCGGATTCCTGGCGGTCATCGCGACCATCGACGTCCACCGCTGCCCGTCCCACGACCCGACGAACCGATGCTGCGCGACCCACCACTTCCCCGCGTCATCGACGCACCCGAAGTACCCCTTCCCGGGCTCACCCGGCGGGGCCGGCAACGCGGCGATCCGCCCGCCGGCAAACTCGAACACATCACCGTGGAACGTCGTGATCAGGAGGTCGCCGTTGTCGCGTTCGGAAAACGTCCGCACGTAGTCGCTCGGCCAACCGTCGTCAGCGCCCAGCGCGCGCCATTGCCCGCCCTCGCGGACCGCCATCCCGCGCGACGTGCTGACCCAGAGCCTCCCGCTTCGGTCGCCGTGCAGGTTGATGATTTCCGCGCTCGGCAGTTGCGGTGTGTTCGCGGGATCGAACACGGTGAACGCCACGCCATCGAAGCGCACCACGCCGTTGAACGTGCCGAACCACAGGTAGCCGTCAGGCGTTTGCGCCATCGCGGTCGCGGAATTCTCCGGCAGACCGTCCTCGGTCTCCCAGGTATCGATGAGATAGGTCTGATTCGGGAAGAGCGGTCCGGCCGGAGCGGACCGACTGTAGGGCGGTGGCGGGGGCACTCAGCGCGCCCGCGGCGCACATCGCACCAAGGAAGACGAGCGGCGAGATTCTCTGCCGCAGATGACGCCCCTGCATCGACGAACTAGGCTAGCAGAGATTCCGGCGCCGGCGAGCGGGGCTCACGGGCGCGGCGAACGGAGCCGCGTGGGCCGTAGCCGTTGCTCGGACCGCATGACGTGCAGGATGTACACGCGTGGTCCTCCGACGCGATAGAACACCCGGCAAGGCGGCTCCACGATTTGTCGGTAGCGGCGGCCCTTGAGTTCCGGCGGCCGGGATCCGCTGTTGGGGTAGGCCCGGAGTTGTGCCACGTGCTCGAACACGCGCTGAACGAGCCTGCGCGCCGCAGCGACGTTGTCGAGCGCAATGTAGTCGGCGATGCGATCCAGGTCGGCCAGCGCAGGGTGGGTCCAGATTACTTCAGCCATCGGCTCATGCGCGTCCTGGCCTGCGCGTGGGAGACCACGCGCCCTTGTTCGACCGCGCGTTCGCCGCGCGCAATCCCCTCGAGGAGCGCGACCCGCTGCTTCAGGGCATGAAAGGTCTCCACATCGACGAGATAGGCGCTCGGCAGGCCGTGCTGCGTGATGAGTATCGGTTCGCGTGCCGCCTCAAGTTCGGCCAGGAGTGTCGTGGCGCGGCGTTTCAGGGTCGTGACGAGCTCGGTCCTCATGGAGTGATACTAGAGTATCACTTCGCGCCTGCCAAGGCCGACGTCGCGCGGCTATTCGACTTCTTCGGTGGTTTCGTCCGCGGCGATGCGCAGGGACTTCAGGAATCGCCGATCGTTCTGGCTCATGTCCAGACCGCGGCCCGTGGTGCGGCGTCCGCTGGTCGTCCTGCCGCCGGCGGCCGCATCGCGGCTGGTGCTGGTGAAGGACACGACGGCTTCGATCGACACCCGCATGTCGTAGCCGGCAGCCTTGGCCTTCTCACGGCACGCTTCGACGCGAACGTCCCTGGAAACCGCGGCCGACACCGCATCGGTCAGTTCCCGCGCCAGCTGCTTCATCGTGGAATCCATGCAGTCCTCCGTTCATGACGGACATCGCGCGCGAGCAAAAGTTGGGGGCATTGTAGACACCGCTCCGGGGGGTGTCAAACTCGAAAATGTACTTCGCGCATCTCCATTAGAATGCCCCTATGTCACGCGCGTTCGTCCGACCCGAGGATCTGCCAGCCGATATCGGCGCCCGCGCGCCGAATCCCGGCGAATTCCCGTACACCCGTGGCATCCAGCCCACAGGGTACCGCGGCCGCCTCTGGACGATGCGGCAGTATGCCGGATTCGGGACCGCGGCGGAGTCCAACGCGCGGTACCGGTACCTGCTCGGCCAGGGCGTCAGCGGGCTGAGCGTCGCCTTCGACCTGCCCACGCAGATGGGCTATGACTCCGACCACGCGCATGGCGGCCGGCGAGGTCGGCCGCGTCGGCGTGGCCATCGACTCGATCGAGGACATGGCGGCGCTGTTCGACGGCATCCCGCTCGACCGGGTGTCCACGTCGATGACGATCAACTCGACGGCGATCATCCTGCTCGCGCTTTACGTGGCGGTCGCCCGCCGCCAGGGCGTGGCCCCCGACACACTGTCGGGCACGATCCAGAACGACATCCTGAAGGAGTACATCGCGCGCGGCACCTACATCTATCCGCCGCGGCATTCGCTCCGCATCGTGACGGACATCTTCGCGTGGTGCGATCGCGAGCTCCCGAACTGGAACACGATCTCGATCAGCGGCTACCACATTCGCGAAGCCGGATCGACGGCGGTGCAGGAGGTCGCGTTCACGCTGGCCAACGCCATCGCGTACGTCACCGCCGCGCGCGACGCAGGTCTCGATCTGAACCGGCTGGGCCAGCGCCTGTCGTTCTTCTTCAACGCGCACAACGATTTCCTGGAGGAGATCGCGAAGTTCCGCGCCGCGCGCCGCCTGTGGGCGACGATCTGCCGCGACCGGTTCGGCATGACCAACCCGCGCGCCATGCAGCTGCGTTTTCACGCGCAGACGGCGGGCAGCACGCTCACCGCGCAGCAGCCCGACAACAACATCGTCCGCGTCACCGTGCAGGCGCTGGCGGCCGTGCTCGGCGGCGCGCAGTCGCTGCACTGCAACGGCCGCGACGAGGCCCTGGCGCTGCCCACCGAGGACTCCGCCACGCTCGCCCTGCGGACGCAGCAGATCATCGCCGCCGAATCCGGCGTGGCCAACACGGTGGACCCGGTCGGCGGCGCCTGGGCAATCGAGCAGCGCACGGATCAGATCGAACAGGCCGCGCGGGACCTGATCGCGTCCATCGACGCCACGGGCGGCACGCTGGCGGCCATCGAGTCCGGCCGCATCCAACGGCAGGTCCAGGATGCGGCCTACGCCGCGCAGCAGGCCATCGACCGCGGCGAGCAGGTCATTGTCGGCATGAACCGCTACCAGACCAGCGATCGGGCCACCATCGAACTCCTGCGGATCGATCCCGAAGGCGAGCGGCGCCAGGCCGCGGCGGTCGCCGCCGTGCGCCAGAGCCGCGACGCGGCCGCGTGGCGCACCGCCATGGACGCGATCGACACCGCCGCCCGAGGTGACTCGAACCTGGTTCCGCCCGTGATCGCCGCCGTCGAGGCGCGCGCCACCCTTGGGGAGATCGCCGACACGCTCCGGCGCGCGTTCGGCGAATTCCGTGACATCAACCTCTGATCTGCCCCTGCTCGAGGTCGCCGGGCTCCGCACGGTGTTCCGGCTCGCGGACGGCCGCGAGGCCGCGGCGGTGGACGACGTCAGCTTCCAGATCGCGCGCGGCGAAACGCTGGGACTCGTCGGCGAGTCCGGCAGCGGCAAATCGGTCACCGCGTTGTCCCTCCTCCGCCTGGTCATGCCGCCCGGGCGCATCGCCGGCGGCCGGATCCTGTTCGAAGGCCGCGACCTGCTGACGCTCGGCGAGGAAGACATGCGCCGCGTCCGCGGACGCCGCATCGGCTTCGTGTTCCAGGAGCCGATGGTGGCGCTGAACCCGGTCTACACGATCGGCTTCCACATCGCCGAAACGCTGCAGGTGCACGGCCTGGCGAGCGGAGCCGCCGCGGCCACACGCGCGGTCGAATTGCTGGCCGCCGCGCGCGTCCCCGATCCGGCGCGGCGCGCGCGCGAATACCCCCATCAATTGAGCGGCGGCTTGCGCCAGCGCGCCATGATCGCGATCGCGCTGGCGGCCGAACCGGCGCTGCTGATCGCCGACGAGCCGACCACCGCGCTCGACGTCACCGTGCAGGCCGAGGTGCTCGACCTGCTGCGCGACCTGCGCCGGCAGTTCGGCTTGTCGCTCCTCCTCATCACGCACGATCTCGGCGTGGTGGCGGAGATGGCCGATCGCGTCGCCGTCATGTACTGCGGCCGCATCGTCGAGCAGGCGCCGGTGGCTGCACTCCTGAGTGCGCCGGCGCATCCGTACACGCGCGGACTGCTCGCGTCCGTTCCCGGCGGGCGATCGGGCGAGCGCCTCGTCGCCATCCCCGGCACCGTGCCGGCGCTCGGCAAGTTCGGCGACGGCTGCGCGTTCGCGCCGCGCTGCGCCGAACGCTTCGATCCGTGCGCGAGCCTGGTGCCGGGCCTCACGCCGATGGGGCCGTCGCACGGCGTGCGCTGCCACCTGCACGCCGCGCCTGGCGCCACACCAGCGGCCGGAGGCCGCGCGTGACGCCGCTCGTCGACGTCCGCCACCTCATGAAGGAATTCCCGGCACGCGGCGGCTGGTTCCGGCGCGCACCGGCGGTCCGGGCCGTGGATGACGTCAGCTTCACGATCGAGGCCGGAGAAACGCTGGGCCTCGTCGGCGAGTCCGGGTCCGGCAAGACCACGACCGGGCGCTGCCTGCTTCGGCTGATCGAGCCGACGTCGGGCGAGGTCCGCTTCAAGGACACGGACGTCCTTGCGCTGTCACCGCGGGATCTGCGGCGGGCGCGGCGGCATTTTCAGATCGTGTTCCAGGATCCCTACTCGTCACTCAACCCGCGCATGCGCGTCGGCGCGATCGTCTCGGAGCCGCTGGAGATTCACCGGATCGGCACGCGCGACGAGCGGCACGCCCGCGTGCGCCAGCTCTTCGAACTGGTCGGCCTCGACGCCGATGCGACGCGGAAGTATCCGCACGAGTTCAGCGGCGGCCAGCGCCAGCGGATCGGCGTGGCGCGCGCGCTCGCGCTCGAACCGTCGTTCCTCGTCTGCGACGAGCCGGTGTCCGCGCTCGACGTGTCGGTGCAGGCGCAGGTCGTGAATCTGCTGCTCGATCTGCAGACGCGCCTGGGCCTGACCTATCTGTTCATCGCGCACGACCTCAGGCTCGTGCGGCAGATTTGCGATCGGGTGGCCGTGATGTATCGCGGCCGGCTGGTGGAGGTGGCGCCGGCCGAGCAGTTGTTCACGGCGGCCGCGCACCCGTACACGCGGGCCTTACTCTCCGCGATGCCCAGGCTGCGGCCGGGAGAAAAGCTGGAGAGGATCCCTTTCGCTGTGGAGAGCTTCAATCCGTTGCCGTTGAGGGAGATCGCGGAGCGGCATCTCGCGGCAATCTGATCAGTTCACACGGAGGCACGGAGGGACGGAGGCACGGAGAAGATCGCATTTCCTGGGGGTGCACGCAGGCAGCGTGCTGGGCCCAACCCAATAAGATCTTCTCCGTGCCTCCGTCCCTCCGTGCCTCCGTGTGAACTGACAGGTCAGTGCGCGACTTCTGCGGGCTGCTGCTCGCGCGTGACGTCCTTTTCGATCTGTCCGTCCCGAATATGGATCGCGCGGTTCGCGTGGGCGGCGACGTCGGCTTCGTGCGTGACGAGGATGATGGTGTTGCCGGCTTCGTGCAGGCGCGCGAAGAGCGCCATGATCTCGATGCCGGTCTTGGAATCCAGATTGCCCGTCGGCTCGTCCGCCAGGAGAATCGACGGGTTGTTGACGAGCGCGCGCGCGATCGCCACGCGCTGGCGCTGGCCGCCCGAGAGTTCGTTGGGCTTGTGGTTCTTGCGGTCGGTCAGTTCGACCCGGTCCAGTGACTTGTTCGCCCGCTCGTGCCGGACCTTGGCGGGCACGCCCGCGTAGATCAGCGGCAGCTCGACGTTGTGCAGCGCCGAGGCGCGCGGCAGCAGGTTGAACGTCTGGAACACGAACCCGATCTCCTCATTCCGGATCCGCGCCAGTTCGTCGTCGTTCATCTGGCTCACCTGCTTGCCGTTCAGCAGGTAGGTGCCCTTGCTGGGGGTATCGAGGCACCCGATGAGGTTCATCAGCGTGGACTTCCCCGACCCCGACGGGCCCATGATCGCGACGTACTCGCCGCGCTCAATCGTCATGGACACGCCGCGCAGCGCGTGCACCTCCTCGGTGCCCATCACGTAGGTTTTCCACAGGTCTTTCGTCTCAATCATGGGCATGGTGTTGCCTCAATTAGTCCGGGGTCCAGGGTCCAGAGTCCAGAGTCCACGAGTTCCCGGTCAGTCCAGCGTCCGGCGTGTCCAAAGTGCCTGGTCCTCAGTCCATTACGACCCGGGCAAGCCGGCTGTTCCGCCCAGGACCCAAGGACCCAGGACTGACAAGTCGCACTCTGGACCCTGGACTCTGGACCCTGGACTCTGGACTACTCTATCGCCTCATACTCGTCCTTCAACTTCGCCACCACGTTCGGATCCGCCAGCGTGGTCGTGTCGCCCAGCGTCTTCCCTTCGGCGATGTCGCGCAGCAGCCGCCGCATGATCTTGCCCGATCGCGTCTTCGGCAGGTCCGCCGTGAACAGAATCTGGTCAGGGCGCGCCAGCGCGCCGATCTTGCGGACGACGTGCTCCTTGAGTTCGTCGATCAAATCAGACGTCGCCCGCACGCCTTCCTTCAGGGTCACGAACGCCGCCACGGCCTGGCCCTTGATCTCGTGCGACTTGCCGACCACCGCCGCTTCGGCGACCTTCGGATGATCGACCAGCGCGCTCTCCACTTCCGCCGTGCCGATGCGGTGGCCGGCGACGTTCAGCACGTCATCGACGCGCCCGAGCAGCCAGTAGTCGCCGTCGGCATCCACGCGCGCGCCATCGCCGGTGAAATACACGCCGTCGGACCACTTGCGCCAGTACTGCGTCACGAAGCGCTCGGGATCGCCGTAGATGCCGCGCAGCATGCCGGGCCACGGCTTCGTGATCGCCAGCAGGCCCCCGCCCTCCTTCACGCGCTCGCCCGTGAACGTGCGCACCTCGGCGGCGATGCCGGGAAACGGCTTCGTCGCCGATCCGGGCTTGAGCGCGGTGATGCCGGGCAGCGGCGTGATCAGGATGTGGCCCGTCTCGGTCTGCCACCACGTGTCCACCACCGGGCATTGCTTCCGGCCGATGTGCTCGTGGTACCACATCCACGCTTCGGGATTGATCGGCTCGCCCACCGATCCGAGCAACCGCAGGCTGCTGAGGTCGCGTTTGGCGGGCCACTCCGTGCCCCACTTCATGAACGCGCGGATGGCCGTTGGCGCGGTGTAGAAGATCGTCACGCCGTACCGCTCGATCAGGCTCCAGAAGCGGTCCTTCTGCGGCCAGTCCGGCGCGCCTTCGTACATGAGCACCGTCGCGCCGTTGGCGAGCGGCCCGTAGACCACATAGCTGTGTCCGGTGACCCAGCCGATGTCCGCCGTGCACCAGTACACGTCGTCGTCCTGAATATCGAAGACCCATCGCGTCGTCGCGTACGCGCCCACGAGGTAGCCACCGGTCGTATGGACGATGCCCTTCGGCTTCCCGGTCGTGCCCGAGGTGTAGAGGATGTAGAGCATGTCCTCCGCTTCCATCGGCTCCGGATCGCAGTGCGGCGCGGCGTCCTGCATCAGGCGGTGATACCAGTGGTCGCGGCCTTCCCGGACGTGCACGGGAAACGCATCCCCTTCCTGGCGTTTGACGATGATGACGTGGCGGATGGAGGGCGTGTCGCGCAGGGCCTCGTCGGCCATCTGCTTGAGCGGGACGATCTGTCCGCGCCGGTAGCCGCCGTCCGCGGTCACGAGCACGGAGGCCTTCGCGTCGTTGATGCGATCGCGGAGCGCGTCGGCGCTGAAACCGCCGAAGACGACGCTGTGCACGGCGCCGATGCGGGCGCAGGCGAGCATGGCGATCGCGAGTTCCGGCACCATCGGCAGGTAGAGCGCCACGCGGTCGCCCTTGTTGACGCCCAGCCCGCGCAGCACGTTGGCGAACTGATTCACCTGGCGATGCAGGTCGAAGTAGGTGAGCGTGCGGCGGTCGCCCGGCTCGCCCTCCCAGATCAGCGCGGCCTTGTTGCGCCGGCCGGTGCGCAGGTGGCGATCGAGGCAGTTGACGCTGACGTTGAGGCGGCCGCCGACGAACCATCGCGCGTAGGGCGGCTGCCAGTCGAGCACCGTCACCCACGGCTCGATCCAGTCCAGTTCGGCCGCGAACGCGGCCCAGAACGCTTCGGGGTCCGCCGCGGCGCGCTGCGTACACGCGCGGGTCGGTCATGCGCGCGCGCTGCGCGCCACTGCGCCGATGGCTCCAGCACGCGCCGTTCACTCAGCAGCGCATCGATTTCGTGACTGGACATTGTTAACTTCGAACTTCGAAGTTCGAACCTCGAAGTTCAGCCGTCAGACCTGCACCGGCGGCTGCGCCGGCGGCATCTTCTTCCGGAAGAAGGTCAGGCCGAGCAGCGAGCCAAGCATCGCGAACACCGCGAAGAGCGGCACCGTGAGGCCGAACATCAGCACGGCGAATCCCGATCCGGTCAGCAGGCGCTCGATGAACGCCATCGCCTCGGGCGGCATCTCCGAACTGCCCACCTGGCTGCGCAACGAATCCAGCACGAGCGGCCCGGACGCCTTCAGCATGAACACCTGGACGGCGGATAACAGGACGCCGCCGATGGCGCCCGCCATCAGGCCGCCCACCGCCGCGTCGCTGGTGACCACCGGCGTCGGCAGGTTCTGCTGCTGGAGATAGACGACGAGCACGCCGCCGGCGAGGACCCAGAGACAGCAGCAGTTGCCGATGTTGACCACCGGCAGCGACGACAGGACCGCGATGAACAGACCGCCGAGCAACGCAGGTTGGTATTTGGACACCAAAGCTCTCCAGTTCCCGTTCGTTCCTCGTTCCCGTCGTTCCCGTTCGTTCCCGTCGTTCCCGTCGTTCCCGTCGTTACTGCGTCAGTTCCATCAGTCGTAATATTCGCGTCCGAGGTGCGTGATGAGTTCTTCGCCGCGCATGTAGCGCAGCGTGTTCTTCAGCTTCATCAGCTGGATGAACAGGTCGTGCTCCGGGTACAGGCCGGGCGCGTGCATCGGGCTCTTGAAGTAGAACGACAGCCATTCCTGGATGCCGGACATGCCCGCGCGCTGCGCCAGGTCCATGAACAGCGCGACGTCGGCGACGATCGGCGCCGCCAGGATGCTGTCGCGGCACAGGAAGTTGATCTTGAGCTGCATCGGATAGCCGAGCCAGCCCACGATGTCGATGTTGTCCCAGCCTTCCTTGTTGTCGCCGCGCGGCGGGTAGTAGTTGATGCGCACGACGTGGCAGAGGTCCTTGTAGAGATCCGGATAGAGATTCGGCTGGAGGATGTAGTCCAGCACGGACTTCTTGCTCTCTTCCTTCGTCTTGAACGACTCCGGGTCGTCCAGCACCTCGCCGTCGCGATTGCCGAGGATGTTCGTCGAGTACCAGCCGGCCACGCCGAGCAGGCGCGCCTTCAGGCCGGGCGCGATGATCGTCTTGAGCAGCGTCTGCCCCGTCTTGAGGTCCTTGCCGGCGAGCGGCGAGCCCGTCTTCTGCGCGAGTTCCAGCAGCGCCGGCACGTCCGCGCTCAGGTTCGGCGCCGCGTTGGTGTACGGGATGCCTTCCTTGATCGCGGCGTACGCGTAGATCATGCTCGACGGAATCGACGGGTCGTTCGCCTCGAGCGCCTTCTCGAAGGCCGCCACCGTCTGGTGGGCCGGGCTCTCGGTCAGGAAGATCTCCGTGCTGCCGCACCAGACCATCACCATCCGGTCCAGCTTGTGCTGCGCCTTGAAGCGGCGCATGTCGTCGATCAGCTGCTCGGCCAGTTCCTTCTTGTTCTTGCCCTTCTTGACGTTCGGGCCGTCGAGCCGCTTGACGTACTGCCGGTCGAACACGGCCGGCCACGGCTTGATCGCCGACAGCTCGTCCTTGACCTGGCTGAGCAGCGAGTCCTCGAGCACGCCGGCCGTCTTGGCGGCCTCGTAGCAGTCGTCTTCGAAGATGTCCCAGCCGCCGAACACGAGCTGGTCGTACTTGGCGAGCGGCACGAAGTCGCGGACGGCCGGCGACCGGCCGTCGGTGCGCTTACCAAGGCGCACGGTGCCCATCTCGGTCATGGACCCGATGGGTTTGGCGATGCCCTTGCGGACCGCCATGATGCCGGCAATCGTCGTGGTACTCACGGCGCCGAGGCCGACGAGAAGGATGCCGAGTTTGCCCTCGGCGGACTTAATTTGAACAGGCTGAGTCACGGGCGAAAACTATATCATTCGGACGTGTTCGGGTGGCTGAAACACGGTTCGTCTCGTCCCGCGACCTCGCTGGCCATGATCGGTCCGCGCGCGGCCGACGCGGTGCTCGTCCTCGGCGCCCGGGATCCGTCGATTGCCGCGGAAATCGGCACCGTCACCCGGCTCAACGGCCGCACCGTCGTGGTCGGCGAGAGCTCTGGCGCGGCGGCGGCCGTCGACCGGGCGGCTGAGCAGGCCGGCGCCCTGCTCGAGTTCATTTCCGCACCTGTTGACGCGCTCCCCTTCGACGCGGGCACCTTCCACATCGTCGTCGCGCCCGAACTGGCCGAATGGCCGGAGGACCGGCGCGCCTGGCGCCTGGCGGAAGCCGTGCGCGTGCTGGCGCCCGGCGGCCGGGTCATCGTCATGACCGGCGCCACCGGCCGAGGCCTGCTCGGGCGAGTCGCGCCCCCTTCCTCGCTCGACGCGGATACCGTGATCGGATTGCTCCTGCGGACCGGCCTCCTCGCCGCGCGAAAACTCGCGGAGGCGGAAAAGGTCACGTACTACGAGGCGAGGAAAGGACGAGACTAGTGCACGCAGTAGCCGGCGGGCTTTAGCCCGCCGGACGAGTGTTTCAGGTCACACGGAGACGCGGAGGGACGGAGGGACGGAGGGACGGAGCTTTTCTTGGGTGTACACGCCGTAGCCGGCGGGCGTGCTTTCTTTGGCGAGTGCCCGCGTGATCGGCAGCCCCCAAGAAAATCTCGTGCCTCGTCCCCCGCGCTCCGTGTGAGATTTACCGCAGACAGGTCAGGTGCCGTCCCCCGTCAATCGAAATCGTCTCCCCCGTGATCCAGCCCGCGGCGGGTGACACGAGGAACGCGATCAGGTCCGCGACTTCCTCCGGCTGGCCCGGACGGCCCAGCGGATGGGTGGACTTCGACCGTTCGAGGAACTCGGCGTACTTCGCCGCATCCATCCCGCCCCGCCGATGGAGATTCGTGACGACGACACCGGGATTGACGGCGTTGACGCGGACGCCCTTGGGCGCGAAGTCGAGCGCGGCGGCGCGGGTCAGCTGATCGACGGCGGCCTTGCTGACCGAGTACGACGCGAGGCCGGGGAACGCGCGCAGGCCGGCGACGCTGGAGATGTTGACGACCGCGCCGCGGCGTTCCGCCAGCGCCGCGGCCGCTTCGCGCATCAGCCGGAACGGCGCGCGGACGTTGACGTCCATCATCGCGTCCCAGCCCGCGTCCGTTGTGTCCGCCACGCTGCCGGACGCGATGACGCCGGCCGCGTTGACGAGCGCGTCCACCCCGCCGAACACGCTGATCGCCCGCGCGACGATCGCGCGCGGGGCGTCGGCGGCCGTCACGTCCGCCACCAGCGAGGCCGCGCGTCCGCCGCTCCGTTCGATCTCCGCGCACAGGGCCGCCAGCGCCGCCTCGTCGCGCCCGACGAGCAGCACGCTGAAGCCGTCGCGCGCCAGCCGCGTGGCCGTGGCTCGTCCGATTCCCGATGAGGCGCCTGTGACAATCGCTGCTCGTTCCATGACGCAAGTATAGAAGACGACTCCCCTATACTGAGACCGTGCCCATCTGGCTGGCGGCGCTCGGCCTGGCGGTCGTCGGCAGCGTCGGCGGCCTGATGACGGCCTCGGCGCTGCTGTTCGTCGGCAAATCCGTGCGGGAGCGGGTCGTGCCGTGGCTGGTGTCGTACGCCGTCGGCACGCTGCTCGGCGCGGCGCTCCTCGGATTGATGCCGGAAGCGCTCGAGACGCTCGCGCCGCCGCGCGCCCTCGGCGCGCTGCTCGCCGGCATCATCACGTTCTTCATCCTCGAAAAACTCGTCCTCTGGCGCCACTCGCACGACGACCACGAGTGCGACGTGCACAAATCCACGGTGACGCTCGTCATTCTCGGCGACGCCGTGCACACCTTCGTCGACGGCGTCGTCGTCGCCGCCGCGGTGCTGGTGTCACTGCCGCTGGGCGTCACCACCGCACTGGCCGTCGCGGCGCACGAGATTCCGCAGGAAGCCGGCGACTTCGCGATCCTGCTGGCCGCGGGATACTCGCGGTCGCGCGCGTTGCTGCTCAATCTGTCGTCGGCGATCGGGGGCATCCTCGGCGCGGTCGCCATGCTGCTGTTCGGCACCCAGGTCCCGTACGCGCTGCCCTACGTGCTGGCGTTCGCGGCGGGCAACTTTCTCTACGTCGCGATGGCGGACCTCATCCCAACACTCCACCGCGGCACGCTCGATCGCAACGCGATGCGGCAACTCGCCCTGATTGGGCTCGGCGTCGCGACGATCGTGGCGTTGTAGGTCATGCACGCAGTAGCCGGCGGGCTTTAGCCCGCCGGACGCGCGGCGGCCTGAAGGCCGCCGCCTACTGCAGCAAACAGGTAACGCTGGTCGGCGAACTCGTCATTGAAGGAAGATGGCAAGTATCAGGTCCCTCAAGCCCGTGGTCACCGGTCGTCACCCATCGTCACCCGTCGTCACCCGTCGTCACCTGTCGTTACCTGTCGTCACCTGTCTGCTGGCCGCCTCGACAGTGTTCGGCCAGCAGCAGACGATTCCGCCGCCGGTCATCCCGACGGTCGTCGTGCCGACGAATCCGCCAACGACGACGCGCACGGCCACGCCGAAGAGCACGGGCCCGGCCACACGGCCGGTGGAGTCGCTGATCATCGGACAGGTCGTGGACACCAGCGGTCGCGCCGTGCCGAAAGCTGTCGTGCGGCTTCATGGGCGATCGCCTGATCGAGACCGTGGTGGCCGATGCGAAGGGCCGGTTCTTCTTCAGAAGCGTCCCGCTCGGCGAAGTGATCGTGACCGCCCAGAAGATCGGGTACTTCGACGGCGGCTACGGCCAGCGCCGCGCGGGCGGCCTGCCGCTGCCGTTCTCCATTCCGTTCGGCCAGGTGATGCCGAACATGAAGATCGAGTTGTTTCGCGCGGCCGTGATCACCGGGTGGGTCAACGATGGCGCGAGCGAGCCGGCCGCCGGCGTGCGCGTCGTCGCGCTGCGCCGGCAATTCGTGTCCGGCGAGTGGGCGTACGCGGCCGCTGACAGCGCGGTGACGGATGACCAGGGCTTCTATCGCATTTTCGGATTGCCGCCCGGCGAATACCTGGTCACGGTGCCGTCGGCGGATATCAGCATGCCGTCGCGGAGTGTCACCGACCTCGCCTCGCCGGACGTGACGAGTCCGCCGAGCGTCTTCCCCACCATGTTCTACGTCGCCACCGATCAGCGGATCCTGGCCCTGCCGGTCACCCTGGCGGCAGGCGACGTCCGGTATGCCGTGAACTTCGCGCTGCCGCTCGTGCGGACGCGGCGCGTGACGGGGCGACTGGTTGGAGAGCCGGCGGCGGTTGGGAATCAGCGCATCAGCCTGATGCCGGTGGATGCCGGATGGGCGTCGCCCGACGAAATCGCCACCACGGAGTCCGCGCCGGACGGCACGTTCGGCTTTCCCAGAGTACCGGCCGGCCGCTACCAGCTCCAGGCGGGCAACGTGAGCGCCGCGATGCGCAACGCGGTGCGCACGGCTCCGGGAACACCCGACGTGGATGCGCTGGCCACCTTCTGGAGCCGCGTGGAGGTGACGGTCGAAGACGACGACGTCGACCTGGCCGAAATCGAGATGCATGAGACGGCATCGATGTCCGGCACGGTGCGACTGGAACGAGGACCCGGGAACACGGATCCGGTCGCGCCGCCTGATCGCGTGGCGATCGTGATCGAACCGGCGGGACCGGGGCTCTCGCGCGCCGCCACGCTCTATGCCGGCACCGAGGGCATCTTCGCGATCTCGAATCTCATTCCCGGCAGCTATTTCATCCGGACGGGTCCGCTGCCGCGAGGGTGGTTCGTGAAATCCATCGACGCCGGCGGCCAGGATGCCCTGGACGATCCGGTCGACGTGCGCGGCGCCGACACTTCGCTGGCGGTGATGCTGACGATGCGCGGCACGGAGGTGATCGGCACGGTGCGCGACGCGCGTCTGCAGTTTGCGGTGGGCGCTGCGGTGATCATCGTGCCCGTGGTCGCCGACGGGCGCGCGATTTGGACGCCCAACCGCATCCGCGAAACGCGCACGTCCATGAGCGGCGTATTCAACGTCAAGGGACTGCCGCCCGGCGACTATCTCGTGGCGACGATCGACGACGCGACGGCGGAGGGCTGGCAGGATCCGCGACGACTCGCGGCGCTCCGCCAGTCAGCGACCCGATTCACACTGAAGGCCGGAGACACAGTCTCCCTGGTACTGAAATTGCGATGAGGGGACGGGTCTGTTTTCCACAGTTTTGGGGGGTTCGGAAAGTCGAATCCGGGATTCTTTTTTCGGGCTACGGTTGCCCCGAAAAAAGAATCCCGGATTCGACTTTCCGAACCCCCCAAAACTGTGGAAAACAGACCCGTCCCCTCCTGTTGATATTGGTCGCCGTCCTCGCCGCGCAGGACCCGGCGACGATGTCCATTTCCGGGCGCATCGTGTCGGCCACCACGGGCCGGCCGGTGCCGGGCGCGACGGCCACAGCCAATTGCGACAACTGCGACTACTTCGTCGACGCCAAGGCCGGCGCCGACGGCCGGTTCCAGATCAGCGTCCGCGAACCGGCGCGTTATCGCGTGTCCGCGTCGGCGCCGGGCTACCTCACGGAGATCTTCGGCTTCGAGCCGGAAATCGGCGGGACGCCGGTGCTCGTCGCGCGAGGCGCCAACGTCCGCGACATCGAACTCCGTCTGCACCGCGGCGGCACGATCGCCGGCGTCGTGACCGATGAGTTCAAGGATCCGGTCATCGGAGCGACGGTGCGCGCGGCGGCCCGGCGCAACATCAACGGCGAGTTTCGCCTTCTGTCCGAAAGCACGACGCGCACCGACGACCGCGGCACCTATCGCCTGATCGGCCTCACCCCCGGCGAGTACGTCGTCACCGCCTCCGAGGGACTCAGCGTCACGTTCGCCGCGGCGGGCGGCGCGGCGCGACGCATCACGATCGGCGTCGACACGAATCAAGAAGGCGTCAACATCCAGACCAGGACGACGCCGACCGGCGGCATCGAAGGCATCCTTGCGGGCCCGGGGGCCGGTTCGCCGGCGCTGTTAATCAACCTGCTGCCCGATCCGAATCCGGCCGCGTTGCCGGCCCTCGCCGTTCGCGCGCAGCCCGGAGGCCGGCTCGCATTTGCCGACGTGCCCGCCGGCCGGTACCTGCTGTTCGTGCGACCCACCTCGACGGCCGCGCCATCACCCAACGCCATGGCCAACGCGCTGCGCGCCTGGGCGCGCGAGCCGGTCATCGTCGCGGCCGGCGCCACCACGCATGTCGCGCTCACGCTGCGCGACGGCGCGCGCATTTCCGGCGGGGTCGTTTCACCGGACCGGTGAACGGAAAGCGCATCTCCGATCAATCCCGTCGGATCCGATCACCCCGAAGCCGCGCCGGCCAGTCGCCGCGCTCGACGCAGACGGCACGTTCACGATGGCCAACGTCGCGCCCGGCCGATACAGCTGGATACCCACCCAGCAGCTGACCAAATCCGGCCAGTTGCTGCTCTCTGTCTTCATCAAGGATGTGGACGTCACCGACGCGCCGCTCGAGATCACGGCGGACACCACGGCGATCGAAAACGTGCGCGTGACGCTCACGCCGCCCGCCCGCGTCGCTGGCACCGTGCTCGACGCCAACGGCCGTCCGACGACCGCCGGCGCCGTCGTCATCGCCGCCGCCGACAGCCGCTACTGGACGCGCTATTCCCGCCGCGTTCAACTCGTGCGGCCCGACACCGAGGGCGGCTTCGAGTTCCGCCTGCCGCCCGGCCGCTACCGCATCATTCGCGTGGCCAAGCTCGCGCCCGGCCAGCTATGGGATCCGACGTTCCTGAAGACCGTGGCCAGCGGCCTCGCCGTGACCGCCGCGGAAGGCCAGGTCGCGACGCTGCAATTGCGGCTGAAATGAGGCCGGCTGTCACGGAAGTTTCACGGGAACCGCCCGGCCCTCCGGCGAAGTAACCAAGGCATAATCGATCAAAAGAGGTATTGCGATGTCGATGACAACGAACTCCCGGGTGACACACGCCGCTGGCGCACTGACGATCGCGGCGATCCTCGGCATCGGCCTGGCGGCCCAGGGAACCACCCAGCAGACGCAGGGACGCGGCGGCGCGGCGGGCGGCGCAACAGGCCAGCAGGTCGGCGTGCCGGCCCAGACGCCCGCGCGCGACACGCAGACGCAGGCCCAGAAGCCCAGCACCGGCGTCATCTCCGGCGTCGTGATTGTCGAAGGCCTGGGCACGCCGGTCCGTCGCGCGCGCATCAGCCTGACCGCACCCGAGCTGCGCGGCGGCCGCACGACGATCACCAACGATCAGGGCCAATTCAGTTTCACCGCGCTGCCGGCAGGCCGGTTCCAGGTCACCGCCTCCAAGGCGGGCTACGTCGACATTCCGTTCGGCGCGAAGAAAGCTGGCCGGCCGGGCACGCCGATTCAGCTGGCCGACGGCGGGAAGATGGAAAAGGCCAACATCAATCTGCCCAAGGGCAGCGTCCTCACGGGCGTCGTCGTCGATGACAACGGCGAGCCGACGCCGCGGACGCAAGTCCGCGCCTTTCGCTACGTGATTCGCACGGGCGAACGGACGCTGCAGCAGGCCGGCACCGATCAGACCGACGACCGCGGCATGTACCGCATCTACGGCCTGCAGCCGGGCGACTATCTCGTCAGCGCGATTCCGCAGAACTACAACATCGGCGATCTCCGCCAGACCCTGCAGGCGGAAATTGAATCGTTGATGCAGCAGGTGCAGAGCGGCCCGCTCGGTGCGGCGCTGGGCGCCGCGCAGGCCGCGCAGGCCGCGGCTGGCGGCGCGGGCGGCGGTGGGCGCGGTGGCGGCATGGGCGGCGGGCGCGGCGGCGGGGCCGGCGTGGCGGGCATCGACGTGAACCAGATCCTCGGCGGCGGCGGCCGCGGCGGCGGCAACCCGGCCATGGATCGCTTGCAGCAGTTGCAGGATCAGCTCTCCGGGCAGGAGGGGCAGCAGACGACGACGTATGCGCCGGTGTATTACCCGGGCACGGCCACGCCCTCGACCGCGCAGACCGTGACACTCACGGTGGCCGAAGAGCGCAACGGCGTGGACTTCCGGCTGATGCTGGTGCCCACGGCCAAGATTGAAGGAA
The DNA here is from genome assembly GCA_963751445.1 of uncultured Acidobacteriota bacterium. GTDB lineage: Bacteria > Acidobacteriota > Vicinamibacteria > Vicinamibacterales > SCN-69-37 > DASUGC01. The sequence goes on from CAVVUL010000014.1 coordinate 68,381, forward strand.
CGGTGCACAGCGCCGATGGCACGCTGCCGCAGGGCACGCAGCTCTCGTTGATCTCGCTCGATCAGGGCGACACGCCGCCGGTGCCCGGCGCCACGACGAACACGACGCGCGTGACTCAGGACGGATCGTTCAGCTTCAGGGACATTCCGCCGGGACAGTACCGCGTGATGGCGCGCGGGGCGATTCGCGCGCAGGATCCGAACGCGCCGGCGGGGGCCGCGGGCCAGCAGCAGGCCGGGGCCGGCGGACGCGGCGGCCAGGGCCCGGGCGGACGCGGCATGGGCGGTCCGGGGATGATCTCGCAGGTCCTGTGGGGATCGGCCGACGTGAACGTGAACGGTGAAGACGTCAAGGGCGTCGCGGTCTCGCTGCAGGAAGGCATGACCGTGACCGGACGCATCGTGTTCGACTCGTCTTCGGCGCTGCCGCCGGCCGATCTGTCGGCCGCGCGCGTGAACCTCTCGCCACGCGGCGCACAGCAGAGCGCGATGGACATTGGCGGCGTGCCGCCCGCGACGGTGGACGCGAGTGGCCGCTTCACGATCAAGGGCGTGGTACCCGGCAAGTATTCGATCACCGCGGCGATCGCCGGAGGCGGCGCACGCGGCGGCGCGGCGGGCGCGGCGGGCGGCGGTGGCGGACGAGGCGGTGCGACCGGCGCAGCGACCGGCGCCACCACGCAGTGGGTCCTGAAGGCCGCCGTCGCCGGCGGCAAGGACGCGCTCGACTTCGGCCTCGTCGTCGAACCCAATCAGGATGTGACCGCGACGGTCACGTTCGGCGACAAGACGCAGGAAGTGTCGGGCACGATCCAGGACACGCAGGGCAACCCGACCTCGGACTACACGATCGTCATTTTCGCGGCCGAGAAGGGCTACTGGGTGCCGCAGGCGCGCCGCATCAACGCGGTGCGGCCCGGCACGGACGGCAAGTTCACGTTCCGCAACCTGCCGGTCGGCGAGTATCGCCTGACGGCCGTCACCGACGCCGAACCCGGCGAGTGGTTCGACCCGAACTTCCTCGAGCAGTTGTTCAACGTCTCGATTCCCGTTTCGCTCCGCGAAGGCGAGAAGAAGACGCAGGACATCAAGGTGGCGGGCGGCGGACACTGATACGAACGACGGGAACGACGGGAACGACGGGAACGACGGGAACGACGGGAACGAACGGGAACTGGGGAACTGGGGAACGAACGAGAACTGAAAACCCGCGGCCCGCGTGCCGCCGTTCCCGAATCGTTCCCCAGTTCTCGTCGTTCCCGTTCGTTGTAAGATTCTCCCGGCCATGGGGCTTTCGCGCCTCGGCGTTTTCGCGCTCTGTTGTGCCGGGGCGCTCGGGTCTTTCTCTGTCGCCGCGCAGCAGCGCGCCGGCGGTCCACCGCAAATCACGCCGACGCCTCCCCCGCTCGTCACCACCGGTCTCATCGTCGGACGCGTCGTGGATGCGACGACGGGAAAGCCCGTGGCCGGCGCGCTCGTGGCGCTGAACGGCGGGCCGGGCCGCGGTGCGCCGCCGCCGGGCGTAGCGGCGGGCGTTCGTGCCGGCGGTCCACCGCCGCAACTGCCCCGCATTCTGACCGACAGCGACGGCCGCTTCGCATTCCGCAATCTGACCCGCGGCACGTACTTTCTCACCGCAACCAAGGCCGGCTACGCCCAGGGCGCGTACGGGCGGAGCCGCCCGGACGGCGCGCCTCGCTCATTGCTGCTCGACGACAACGAGCGGATGAACGACGTGGCGATCCGGATCTTCAAGTACGCGGCGATCACCGGGCGCATCACGGACGAAACGGGCGAGCCGATTGTGGGCGCTCAAGTCCGCGCGTATCGGCGCGGGCTCGTCTCGGGGCAGAGACGCTTCGGCGAATCCGGGTCGGCGAACACCGATGACCGGGGCGTCTATCGCATCTACAATCTCGACGCCCGGCACGTACGTCATCGCGGCGCCGATGGCGTCGATCTCGGCGCCAGGCGCGCCATGGTCTGGTGAGGCGGGGCAGAATTTCTCGCTGACGTCGCAGAATCTGTCGATGGGGTCGCCCTCGTCGGGACGCGGCGGCCGGCAACTGCCCGGCGACGGGCGCTTCGTGCTGCAGTCCAATACTCTTGCGGCCGCGCCGGACAGCTCCGGCCGCTGGCGCGGCTACGCGACGCAGTACTACCCGGCCTCCCGCAGCATCACGTCGGCTGAGCCCATCACACTCGCATCCGGCGACGAGCGAAACGCGGTCGACATCCAGATGCGCTACGTGCCGGTCAGCAATATTTCTGGAACCGTCATCGCACCAAACGGATCGACCGTCAACCTCGTCCTGCGCCTGATCGCAGCGATTCGGCCGAGTTCACGTCGGAACCGGAGGCCGCCTCGACCGTGACGGACGGTCAGCGGTGCGTTCACGTTCATCGGCATCCCGTCGGGCCAGTACACGCTTCAGACGGTGCTGGCGCCGCGGCAAGCTCCCCAACATGCCGGGGGGCCAGGGTGCGGGCTTCTCGCCTGGCTTCGTCTCGCCTGCGGGGGGCCAGTCAGCGCCGCCGCAGTCGATGCTGTGGGGCAGCGCGCCGGTGACTGTCGGAGACGCGGATGTCGCGGATGTCACGCTGGCGTTGCAGGAAGGCTTCAACATCGCCGGACGATTCGAGTTCACGGGCACGCGGCCACGGCCGGATCCGCAGCGCCTCGCGCAAGTGCCTGTCGTCGTCGAGCCGGCGGATGGCAGCGACAGCCGTCAACAGAGCCCCCCGGCTCGCGCGACGGCCGAAGGCCGATTCGTCACCGCGTCGAAGATCCCGGGCAAGTACTTCCTGCGTGTGGGCGGTCCGCCGCCGGGATTCATCGTGCAATCGATTTCCGTGAACGGCGTCGACGCCACGGACGCGCCGTTCGATCTGACGAGCAGCATTTCAAACGCCGTGATTACGTTCACCGATCAGGTCGCGACCGTGAGCGGCACGGTGACCGGCCTGTCGCCGGGCGCCGATCCGCCGGCGGTGGTCCTGTTTCCGGCTGATTCGACGGTCTGGAAGAACTTCGGCTACAACCCGCTGCGGATGCGGACGACGCGCGTCAGCCCGACCGGCGTGTTCAGTTTCGGTTCGCTGATCAGCGGCGACTACTTCGCCGCCGCCATCCGCGACGAATTCAGCAGCGAATGGCAGGACCCGGCGTATCTCACGCTGCTGTCGCGATCCGCACAACGCTTCACGCTCGGCGCGGGCGAGAAGAAGGTATTGACGCTCGAGGTGTCCAACGTGAAACCGCCGGGCATTGGACGAGGGCCGATGCCGGTGCCGGCGGCGCGCGAGGAGAATCCAGCAGACCTCTCGGCGGAGCATGGCCCATTCGTTCATGGTCCGGTCCTTGAAGAGCAGACGCCTCAGGCGCCGGTCCGCGACACGCGCGCCGTGGATCCCACGGGCACCGGATCGATCTCCGGCACGGTCATGCAGGACGACGGGTCGCCAAGGCCGGCGAGAATGGCGCGCGTCGAAGTAAGGGGACCTGGCCTCTTCGGATCGCGCACCGCGCTCACCGGAGACGACGGACGTTACACCGTCGGATCGCTGCCGCCAGGCGAATACCAGGTACTCGTGACCAAACCGGCCTACCTGAACATGTACTACGGTGGCAAACGGCCGACGCTGGGCCCGGGCACCACGGTGACCATCAAAGCCGGCCAGTCCGTCGGCAACATCGACGTCACGCTTGCGAAGGGCGCGGTGATCGCAGGCACGGTGGTCGATCCGCTCGGTCAACCGGCGCCGGGCGTGCGCGTGCAACTCCTGATGTTCGGGCGCCGCGAGGGTGAGCGCATGCTGACGAGCGCGGGCTCCCCGATGAACGGCGGCATGACGAGCACGGACGATCGCGGCGAGTACCCGGCTGTACGGTTTGCGGCCGGGCACGTACGTGATCATGGCCACGCCGCTGTCCACGTCACCCGGTTCCAATCAGGACACGCGGCAACTCTCCGACGCGGAAATGCGCGCGGCCATCGCGGAGGCGGCGCGCGCGCCCACACCGCCCTCGGTGTTCGAGACCGTTCGCACCATCGCGCCGGCGCCGACGAACGAGATTCCCGCCGCCGCGCAGGGTGGCCGGCCCGTCGCGTTCTCTCCCATCTTTTTTCCGGGCACGCCGCGCGAACAGGACGCCGGTGAGATCACGGTCGCCGCCGGACAGGAACTGAACGGCGTCACCATCCCACTGGTGCTGGTGCCGGCCTCGCGCCTCGAGGGCCGCGTGATTGGACCGGACGGACAAACGGCCGTCGGCGCGCAAGTCTCGCTCATCCACGCGACGGGATCGGGCGTGTCGAGCTCCGGGGTCCGCCAGCAAGAGGGCGTGTTTCAGGCGGTGGGCATTCCGGCCGGACATTACACGCTGACCGCACAGTTCGATCCGGGATCGGCGCGCGGAGGCGGGCCCCAGGCTGCGATGGCCGCGCAGGGCCCGCTCTGGGCCCAACTCGATCTCGATCTCAACGGCGAGGATCGGCCGAACCTCGTGCTCGCGCTCGCGCCGATGCCCGCCGTTAGTGGCCGCGTCGTCTTCGACGGCGCGCCGCCGCCGGACATGCGGACCGTGCAGGTGCGCCTCGAAATGGCCGGAGTCCCCGGTGCGGGCATGATGCGGCCGCCGCAATCCGTGTCGCCGGACGCCACGGGCGCGTTCACGGTGACCGGCGTGACGCCCGGCAAGTATCGACTGAACGCGAGCGTCAACGGCAGGGACACCCGGCGCGGGCCAGCCGATGCCACCCGGCCAGGCACCCGCGATGCTGCCCAACCCAGGCGCCGCTGCGATGTTGGCGGCGACCGGTTGGGCCATGCTCTCCGGCACGATCGGCGGTCAGGAGGCGTTCGTCTCGACGTTCGAAGTGCGCGGCGACCGGACGGTCACCGACGCGGTGATTACGCTGACCAACAAGCCGGCGGAGATTTCCGGCAAGCTCATCGACGCGGACGGCCGGCCCGTGCCCGGCATGACCGTGGTGTTGTTTCCCGTGGATCGCGCCATGTGGCTGTCCAACTCCTCGCGCGTCAACCGCAACACCCGGCCCGGCCCGGACGGCACCTTCCGCTTCTCCGCCGCGATCCCCGGCGACTACTACCTCGCCGTGCTCACGGAACTCGACCCCAACGACTGGGCCGACCCGGAGTTCAAGGACCAACTGGTCGCGTCGAGCATCAAGGTGTCAGTGGCGAAGGGCCAGAAGAAAGTGCAGGACATGAGGGTGGGGAAATAACGACGAGAACGACGGGAACGACGGGAACGACGGGAACGAGCGGGAACTGGGGAACTGGGGAACGAACGAGAACTGAAAACCCGCGGCCCGCGTGCCGCCGTTCCCGATCGTTCCCCAGTTCCCGTCGTTCCCGATCGTTCCCAGTTCCCCAGTTCCCCAGTTCCCGCTATCCCAACTTCGCTTTCCGCCCGTGTCTCACGACCAGCCAGATGATCACAATCAGCATCGCGACCGCTGCGGCGAAGGCGCCGCCGAAGAGCCACAGCGTGGTGTGCAGGATGGACGTCTGATCCATTTCGACGTCGATGACGATCGGCTTGCCGGCGCGGCGATCGGTCAGCGTTTGCGCCCACGTCAGGATGTTGCCCCGCTCGACCGTGCCGTTCGTGCCGTCCAGGAGTTTCACGTTGTGCTGGCGGATCCGGCTTGGCAGGTGCAGCTTGAACGCGACGAGCTCGTTGCCGCTCCAGCTGATGGAGCCCGGAGTCGCGCTCGGCGCGGCTGGGCCGACGTTCTGCTGGTAGCGCAGGCCGCCGCTTGTCCATCGGCGCCAGCGCGTAGGTTGACCATGCGAGCGGGCCGCACGCCGACAGCTTCTTCACATCGTCTGTCGCGACGGTCACTTGCACGAATCGGCGCCCGCTGCGCGTCCAGAAACGGCTGACGTTGTCGACCGTGCACCCGGCGGTCTCGAACATCCGGCGGATCGAGTCGCGGTCGGCCTTGCCGTCGACCGACGGATCGATCGCGACGCCGCGCAAATCGACCAGCGCGGCCAAGCGACGAATCGATCACGACGGTGGCGCGGCCATCCACCGACAGGTAGACCTGTTCTTCGTATTCGTACTGCGGCGCGAACGGACTCGCACACGCTGCGCCGAGCGCCGCCGCGGCGAACACGCACGCCGTGAGCCTGGAGAACCGCGCGATCATCGGGCGAATGATATACTGCGCGCCTTCGCAATGCCCCGCCTGTTCCTGATCGACGGCAGCTCGCAGATGTATCGCGCCTACCACGCGATCCGTGGATTGACCGGACCGGACGGCCGTTCCACCAACGCCGTCTACGGGTTCGCGACGATGCTGCGGAAGCTGATTGCGGATCAGTCGCCGGAATACATCGCGGCCTCGTTCGACCTGCCCGGCCGGACGTTCCGCGACGACCTGCTCGAGACCTACAAGGCCAATCGCGCCCCGATGCCGTCGGATTTGGCCGAGCAGGTCCCGCTCGTGCACGAGGCCTGCGAGGCGCTGGGCGTGCCGGTGCTGACGTCCGATCGCTTCGAAGCCGACGACGTGATCGGGACGCTGGCGCTGCAGGCGCGGGCGGCGGGCTACGACGTGGCGATCGTCACCGGCGACAAGGACTTCTTTCAGATGGTCGGCGACGGCATCCGCGTGTTCAACCCGCGCGACCCGGGCACGTGGTACGACCCGGCCGGCGTGGTCGAGAAGTTCGGCGTGCGGCCGGATCAGGTGGTGGACGTGCTGGCGCTGATGGGCGACAGCACGGACAACATCAAAGGCGTGCCGGGGATCGGCGAAAAGGGCGCGCGCGAGCTGATCACCCAGCACGGATCGCTCGACGCGCTGCTCGAGGCCGCGCCCACGATCGCGCAGAAGCGCTATCGCGAAAGCCTGCTGGCGCACACCGCCGAGGCGCACCTGTCACGCGAACTGGCGCGCATCCGCACGGACGTGCCGGTGACGTTCGACCCCGACGCGCTGCGCTATGCCGGGCCGTCACCGGAACGCTGCTTCGCGCTGTTTTCGTCGCTGGGCTTCCGCGGCCTCACGGCCGAATTCGCGCCGATTGCCCAGGTCGAGGCGCGCGAGTATAGCGTCGCGCGATCGCTGGACGACGTGGACGCGCTGGCCGCACGACTCGCCGCGGCCGCGCGCGTGGGGCTCGCGGCGATTTCCAGCGACACCTCCGGCGTCCGCGCGGATGTCGTCGGCTGGGCCTTCAGCGCGGAAGCCGGATCGGGCGTGTACGTGCCGTTCGGGCATTCCGGCCTGACCGACACGCCGAACCTGCCGCCGCGAGAGGTGTTCGCGCGCCTCGGCCCGGTGCTCGCGAATCCAGCCATCGGCAAGGCCGGCCACGATCTGAAGTTCCAGACCATCGCGCTCGCCCGCCACGGCGTCGATCTCGGCGGCGCGCTGTTCGACACCGAAGTCGCGAGCTATCTCGTGGATGCCACACGATCGAGCCACTCGATCGACGGACTGGCGATCGAGCGCGCCAACTACCGCGCGGTCTCCGAGGAGGAGCTGACGGGCAAGGGCGTGAAGGCGGTGACGCTCGACGCCGTGCCGCCCGACTCCATGGCGCGATTTGCCGGCGAGCGCGCGGACCTGCCGCTCGCGCTGGCGCCCGGCCTGGAAGAGGATTTGACGCGCGAGGGCCTCGACGGTGTCTATCGCGATCTCGAACAACCGTTGATTCCGGTGCTCGCGGCGATGGAGCGGGCCGGCGTGAAGGTCGATACCGGCACGCTGGGCGGGATCGCGACGCGCATGCAGGCGGAGCTCGACGAGCTCAGCGCCGCGATCTACGGTCACGCCGGCGGCGAGTTCAACATCAACTCGCCGAAGCAGCTCGGTGACGTCCTGTTCACGAAGCTGAACCTGCAGTCGGCGAGAAAGACCGGCAAGACGCGCGCGATTTCCACGGCGCAGGACGTGCTGGAGGAACTGGCGCTCGGGCACGAACTGCCGGCGCTCGTGCTCAAGTGGCGCAGCATCCAGAAACTGAAGGGCACGTATGTGGATGCGCTGCCGCTCCTCGTCAATCCGGCCACCGGGCGCGTCCACACGACGTTCAACCAGGCGGTGGCGGCGACGGGGCGACTGAGCAGCAGCGATCCGAACCTGCAGAACATTCCCGTGCGGACGCCGCTGGGCCGCGAGATCCGCGCCGCGTTCGTCGCCGAGCCCGGCTTCGCGCTCATCTCCGCCGACTATTCGCAGATCGAGCTGCGCGTGCTCGCGCATCTGTCCGGCGACGCCGCGCTCGTCGAGGCGTTCCGCCAGGGCATCGACATCCACGATCGGACCGCCGACCGCGTGTTCGGCGCGGCGAGCGGCCTCGACAAGCATGAGCTTCGCCGCCGCGCGAAGATCATCAATTACGCGCTGCTCTACGGCAAGACGGCGTTCACGCTCGCCAAGGACATCGGCGTGCCGCAGCAGGCCGCGCAGGAATTCATCGACGCGTACTTCGCCGGCTTCCCCGGCGTGCGCGCCTACATCGATCGCACGCTGGCCGACGCGCGGCTCTCCGGCATCGTCCGCACGCTCAGCGGCCGGCGCCGGCTCGTGCCGGAACTGACGTCCAGGAACGGCATGATCCGCGCCGCCGCCGAACGCGAGGCGGTCAACATGCCGATCCAGGGCACGGCCGCCGACGTCCTCAAGCGCGCGATGATCGACGTCCACGCCGCCCTCGCCGAACGCAACGCCGGCCGCACTCAGCCCCGCCCGCATGATCCTGACCGTTCACGACGAACTCGTGTTCGAGGCACCGGAATCCGAAGCACAGGAGCTGGCGGCGCAGATGCGGACCTTGATGGAACGCGCCTATCCGCTCAACGTGCCGCTGACGGTCGACGTGGGAGTCGGAATCAACTGGAAAGCGGCCAAGGCGTAGCGCCGCAGTAGGCGTAGAACAGTAGCCGGCGGGCTTTAGCCCGCCGGACGCGCGGCGGCCTGAAGGCCGCCGCCTACTGCGTGTACGATGTCCCCAATGCCTCGGCAGTGTGGCGTGTCGATTCTGCTGCTGGCCCTGGGCGTCACCACGCTTGCCGCGCAGCAGAAGCCACCCAAGGTTGTCCCTCCCGGCCCGATTGCGCCGCTGGACGTTGCGCAACTGCTCGACACCTACGCGGCCGGACGATTCACCGAAGCGCTCACGGCCGTCGCAAGAACGGGCGATGAAACCGGCCGCAACTTGCGGCGCCACTGGATGGAAGACGCGCCGCTGTGGATCGACGCGGATCCCGCCGATCGCCCGCGCCGCTTGCTCGTCGCCGCGGCGCTCGCGCTCGAAACCGAGAACCTCCGCGTCGAACGCGGCGACTGGGGTGTCGGCGCCAGCGGCCCGCCAAGTTGCGCCGGGTCGTGCGTGCTCGACTGGGCGCAGACACAACTCGTCGCACGCGGCGCGCCGGATCCGGCCGAGCGCGCGTGGTACCTCGCCGCCGCCGCACTCGTCAGCGGCGTGCGCGATTGGAACTATCTGTACCGGCCGGCCATGCCCTCGGACCCGCAGACCGCACGCGGAAGTCTGTTCGGCGGGCGCGCACAAGGACCGGCGAGCGCCGCGCTGCCGGCCCTGATGGCTCGCGGATTGACGCGCTTCCCAGGCGATCCGTACCTGCGCCTCGAGCAGGCGATGGCCGCCGCGAGCCGATTCAGCGTGACGACCGAAGGCGCGCGCTACATCAACGATCTCGGACTCCCGCCGAACATGGTCACGTGAGTCGGGTCAGCGCGTGGTCGTGCCGGCCAGCCAAGGTCCCGCAACGCGAAACCGCCATCGCGCTCCTCAACGCCCTGACCGCCGATCCCCTCGTCGGCGCCGAAGCAAGCCTGCGGCTCGGCTACCTGTACTGGACGTTTGGTCAGGATGACGCCGCGCGCTTCGAACTGGGAAAAGCGGCCGCAGACGCCCGGGATGCTGACTCGAAGTACCTCGCGCACTTCCTGCTCGGCTGGACCGCGCTCAATCGCAACGACTCAAGCGCCGCCATGGCGCAGCTGCGCGCCGCCCTCGACGCGCGTCCGGGATCGCAATCGGCCGCCGTGGCCCTGGCGGCCCTCCAACTGCAGCGGGGTGACGCCACGGCAGCCTACGATACGGCGCAAGCCTCGCTCGACACTCGCGCGACAGACGACGACCCGTGGCGGCTGTTCCTGTACGCGCACCATCCGCGCCTGCCCGGACTCATCGCGGACCTTCGCAGAAAGGTCAGGCCATGACGGCCGCTGCCAGGCGTCGTCTGATCGCGGCCGCGGGGTGCGCCGGCCTGACGCTCGCCGCCGGACCGCGCCTCGGCGCCCAGTTGCCCGTGTTCCAGTCCACCACGTCGCTCGTCTCCGTCAGCACGTCGGTCAAGCGTGGCGCCGCCGTCATCGCGAATCTGACGGCGAAGGACTTCACGCTCACCGACAACGGCGTGCCGCAGACCGTGGACGCGGTCTCGATCGAATCCGTGCCGATCGACGTCACGCTGTTCCTCGACACGAGCGGCAGCACGGCGGGCAAGCTGGACGAGATGAAGCACGACGTTCAGGCGATCGTGCCGATGCTGCGGACCGGCGACCGCTTCCGCCTGCTGACGATCGGCGACTCGGTGTACACGTCGGTGCCGTGGGTGCCGGCCGGCACCACGGTTGACGCGAACTTCGAACCGGTCGGCGGCATCTCGCTCATCCGCGACGCGCTGATGCTGGGCTTGCTGCACAAGGTCGCGCCCGACCGACGTCATTTGATCGTGGGCATGACCGATCGGCAGGATTGCGGCAGCGTCGTGCCCTCCCAGCTGTTCCTCGAACTCGCGTCGCGATCGGAAGCCGTGATGCACCTGGTGGACTATGCGGGCGGCGGAGGCGGCGCGCGCTACCGGGTGCGCGCGTGCACGCCGCGCGCGCGCCCCAACGGCGAGGCGCTGATCACGCAGGCCGCCGAACGCACGGGCGGCGAGCTGCACAAACAGTCGCGGTTCTTCCGTGCGTCGTCAATCGCGAAAGCGTTCCAGACGATCGTCGACGACTTCCGCCAGAGCTACGTTCTGCGCTACTCCCCCACCGGCGTCTCCGCCAAAGGCTGGCACGCCATCGTCGTCACGGCGCCCGGCATCAAAGACGCCATCGTCCGCGCGAGGCAGGGCTACTACGCAAACTAGAAAGTCCAATCCGGGATTCTTTTTTGGGGCCAAATTCGAGTCAAATTGCTGAGCAATTTGGCAAGGAATTGGCCCCAAAAAAGAATCCCGGATTGGACTTTTTAGCCGACGAATTTGTAACCCATGCCGTGGATGGTCAGGACGTATTGCGGGTGCCTGGGATTGGGCTCGATCTTCTGGCGGAGCCAGGCGACGTGGACGTCCACCGTACGCGTCGAGGGCATGGAGCGGTAGCCCCACACTTCATTGAGCAGTTCATCGCGGGAGAGGGTCGCCTCGCGGTGCTCGATGAAGTACTTGAGCAGCAGGAATTCTCGCGCGGACAGGTCCTGGACCTCGCCGGCCCTCGTGACCTCCGCCTTGCGAAAGTTCACCAGAACGTCGCCGAAGCGGTACTCCGCCACGCTCTTGCCGGTGACGGCGGCCGTGCGACGCAACTGCACCTCGATTCGAGCGAGCAGTTCCAGCAGGTCGAACGGCTTGGTCAGGTAGTCGTCCGCGCCAATCTTCAAGCCGCGCACCTTGTCCACGACCTGGCCGCGGGCCGTCAGCATGATGACCGGCGTGGACACGCCCTTCTGCCGAAGATCCTGGCAGACCTCGAAACCGCTGGCTCCCGGCAGCATGACGTCGAGCAGCACGACATCGAACGGATCCCGCACGGCCATCGCCAGGCCTGAGGGGCCGTCGGTCGCGGAGGCCACCTCGTAGCCTTCGCTGCGCAGCCGGTCGGTCAGCGTCAGAACGAGTCCCGGCTCGTCTTCCACCAGCAACACACGCTTGGCCGGCGAAGTCATGCGCGCCATCAGGCCGCACCAGTGGACGCGCCGGTCGCAACCGGCAGGCGCATCATGAACGTCGAACCCTGCCCAGGCGCCGACGTCACACTCACGCGGCCGTCGTGCGCCTCGACCATGAGCTTCACCAGGCTCAGCCCCAGACCATTGCCGCGAATCTGTCGATCGATCGCCTGGCGGCCTCGATAGAACGGCTCGAAGATGTGCGGCAGATCGTCGGCGGCAATGCCGGGGCCGCGATCGGCGACCGACACGAGCACGGAACCGCGGTCACCGCCCTGCCCGCGAGCGACGCTGACGCCGACCCAGCGGCCCTCACCGGCATGCTTCACCGCGTTGCCGATCAGGTTCTGCAACGCGCGCCGAAGCGCTTCCTCGTCGACCCGGATGGACGGAACGCCAGGATCGATCTGCACGTCGAACGCGACGCCCGCCGCCTCGGGCAGCAACGAAAACGCGGCAACGACGTCGCGTGCGACGGCCGGGGCGTTGACGGAGCCGGACGACGGAGTCCGTCTGGCATCGCTCAGGCCGGCGTACTCGAGCACCTGCTCGATCATGTCGGTGAGGCGGCGGCCTTCGGATTCGATCAGATCGCCGTAGCGTGTGGCGTGGCCGGGATCGTGGATCACGCCGGCCGACAGGTTCTGCGCGGCCGATCGAATCACGGCAATCGGCGTCCGCAATTCGTGCGACACGGTGGCCACAAAATCCATTTGCTGGGCCGCGAGCTTCTCGGCGCGCCTCGCATTGATCATGACCAGGCCCACGCTGGCCGCGAGCACGCCCAGAATCCCGAAACTCAGCAACAGATTCCGGCGCCGCGCCTGGGCGACGGCGGCATCGAGCGATCCGGCGGCGTGTTGAAGCAGGAGCGTCCACCGGGACGAAACGCCGCGCACGGCCACGCCGGACACAGACGAGGACGACTGCTCGATCACGGTGAAGAACTGATTCCTGTCTTGTTGGCGCGTGACGGTCGCGGTGATGGCCTGGTCCGGCGCCGCGCCAAAACCGACGTCGCTGGCGGCGGCCGCGGGCGTCGAGCCAATCGGCCCGACGCTGGCCACGCGGTACATTTCCAGCCGCAGTCCGAAGAACGCCGCCGCCGCATCCGCTGATGCCGCGTCCATCGATCGTCCGGGCGCCAGCCCTCGCACGAACAACGGCTTGGGCCCGCCATCCGTCACGGACAGGCGCACGGTGTCCGAACCCTCGTCTGGAAAGTGCCGGGCGGCCAGCGCGGGCAGCATCTCCGCCGTGATGAACGCCCGATCGAATTCCAGCACCACGTGATTGCGGCGGCCTCGGACGGTCACCGTCATGTTCACCGTGCCGCCGCGGGCCGTCATCGAGACCACGCCTTGGGGCTGACTCAGCTCGACGCTGGAGGCCTGAAGCCGCTCCGCGATCACTCGCGTGGTCGGTTCCGCGTCGGCTTCTGGAACCGGCATCACCATCGCCGGAACGTTCGGCAGCACCGGTGCCGCCGCAAACGCCATGGCACCCGCGCCCGAGGGCCCAGCCATTTCGGGCATTGACGGCGAGCGCATCGCCATGAGCCTGCCCGTGGACGGGCTCGAGCGTCGCCGGCCACGAAATCGCCTCGAAGCGCCGCGATCCCGAATCGAAGCGGTACAGCGTGAAGTCGCTGCCGCCCGCTTCAACGAAGTACCCGGTCTTGACGAGTCCCGGAAACGGAGCCGAAGACAGCCACTCGTCATACTGTTTCGCGAACCGTTCACCGCTCGCAGCCACGAAACCGGCGTCCGGCTTGAATACCTGATACGCCCGGCCGACCTCACGATCGAAATCGTCGGCGAACTCGCGCGCGCGCCGGTCGAGCGACTGGCGCAACTGGTCGCGGTCGCGCTCGCTCACCTGGCCAACCCATCGGTACTGCAGCACGCCAAGCGCGACGACGAGCACGACGAGCGCCACGGGCGCCAGAAGGCCGATCGGCAATCGACGCCGTGACATGGCATCGAGTCTAGCACGCGGAAATCAGCGGATTCTGGCTGGAACTCCTTGAGTAACAACGTTTTACGTTCTTAACAATTTCTTTGCCCAGCCTTAACCAGCTACGCCGGACCAGCAGCGTCTAATGACACATGGAGAACGAGGTACGTCAGACTAGAAGACTCCAGACCCCAGGACGACAAGGACATATGAAATTCAAACTCATCGCGCCGCTACTCCTTTTGAGCACGGCAGTGGTTGCCGCCCAGCAGCAGGTCAAGATCGTCACCTCTGACGTCACGTCAGGCCCGGTCGCGCAGGGCATGGTGGGCGGCGCGGTCATGAAGACGGGCAGCGGCGTGATCTTCGGCCTGGTCACCGAGGCCGACTCCAACCGCCCCGTCCCCGGCGCCATCGTCAGCATCAACCTGCCGGGCGCGCAGCCGCTCCGGGTGATGGCCGATCCCCAGGGCCGATTCGGGTTCCGGCAGATGCCGGCCGGCGCCTTCAGCATTACCGCCACGCGGCCCGGATGGGTCGACGGCGCATTCGGCCGAACCCGGCCCGGCGGACCCATGCTGCCGCTCATGGTGGCCGATGGCGAGCGCGTCTCGAACGTCACCGTGCCGATGTGGCGCTACGCGACGATCGCCGGCACCGTCATGGATGAAACGGGCGACACACTCGTGAACGCGCCGGTCCGCGTGCTGAAGCGATCGACGATCGGCGGCAAGGCGACGCTCAAGGACGTCCAGCAGGACATGACCGACGATCGCGGCGCGTACCGCATCAGCCAGCTCGAACCCGGCGAATACGTCGTCGTCGTGCCGATGCAGCAGCCGGCTCCCGAGATGCCGTTCGCCGCGGTCGGCGGCGGCGAACGCGTGGTGATGGCGGCGAGAACCGTGTCGGTGAGCGGCGGAGGCGGCGGCAACATGATGTTCATCAACTCGGACTCGATGGGCAACGGCCCGTCGGCGGGCATCGGCGAAGACGGCCGGCCGCTGGCGTTCGCGACGATGTTCTATCCGAACGCGCCGGTGTCGAGCCGCGCGCAAGTCATCACTGTGGCGTCGGGCGAGGAACGCGGCTCCGTCGATTTCCAGTTGCGCGCCGTGACCACGTCGCGCGTCTCCGGCATCGCCACCGGCCCCGAGGGCCCGGTCGGCAACCTGCAACTCACGCTGGTGCCCGCCGAAGCGGAGGACGCGGTCACGTCCATCGAGACGCTCAACGGCTTCACCGACGATTCAGGCCGGTTCACGATCGACGGCGTACCGCCGGGCAATTACACGCTCCGCGCGACGCGCATGCCGCGGATGGCCATGGGCCAGATGATGGAAGTGACGATTTCACAAGGCGGCCAGGTGATGACGACGCGGTCGATGTCGGCCAGCGGGGCCCCGCCGCCGCTTCCGACCGACACGACGCTGTGGGCCGAAATGACGGTGGCTGTCGGCGCGAAGGACGTCACCGATCTGTCGATCGGCCTGCGGCCCGGCATCAAGATGACCGGATCCGTGCAGTTCAACGGCACCGCCGAGCGGCCCCCATCCGACAAGCTGTCCGCGGCGATCGGCGTCGTCCTCGAGCCCGCCGATCCGCGCCCGGGCGTGAACAACGCCTCAGGCCGCGTCGAGTCGTCTGGCCAGTTCGCGACGCAGGGCGTGCCGCCGGGCAAATACTTCGTCCGCGTCAAGGCCGGGGTGCCGAACTGGAGCGTGCAGTCGGTGATGGTGAACGGCCGCGACGCGAGCGTCGTGGCGGTCGATCTCGAATCCTCGGATGTGGGCGGCGTGACGATCAATTTCACCGATCATCCGAGCGAGCTGTCGGGGCAGGTCACCGCAGACGGACCGGGCGCGCTGGAAGGGGCGACGGTCCTGGTGTTCCCGGCTGACGCCACCGCATGGGTCGGTTACGGCAGCCAGTCGCGCCGGCTCTCGAACACGCGCGCCGACAAGCAGGGCAACTTCAAGATCACCGGGCTGCCGGCCGGCGATTATCTGGCCATCGCGATTCCCGACAAGATGGCCAACGACTGGCAGAATCCGAAATTCCTGGAATCGCTGGTGTCCGAGGCGACGCGCGTGCGCGTGCGCGACAACGACAAGGTCACCGCCAGCCTGAAGGTGGCGCGATGAGGGAACGACGAGAACGACGGGCTTGCCCGCCGTAGCCCGAAGGGCGAAGGCGGGAACGACGGGAACGTTCGCTGCCATCACCATCGCCGCGGCGCTGGCGCTCGCGTCCGCGTCGGGCATCCACGCGCAGCAGGCGCGCGACCAGGCCCTGGCGCCGCGCACCGGCACCGCCGGCATTTCCGGCTCGATCGTGACCGACGAGCAGACGCCGCAGCCCATCCGCCGCGCCGCCGTGACGGTCGTCAACGTGGAAGGTTCGGTCACGCGCACCACGTCCACCAACGAAGCGGGACGCTTCTCACTGGCCGGCCTGCCGGCGGGCCGCTACACGCTCTCCGCCAGCAAGGCGCCGTTCCTTCGACAGTCGTACGGCTCGAAGCGCGTCGACTTGCCCGGCACGACGATCACCCTGAAAGACGCCAGCCAGATGACCGACGTCGTCATGCGCCTCACGCGCGGCGCCGTCATCGCCGGCCGCATCACGGATGAGAACGGCGATCCCGCGTTCGGCGTGACCGTGCGCGTGATGCAGGCGCGCATGCAGGCCGGCGAGCGGACGTTCCTGTCGCCGTCGTCGGGCACCAGCAGCGATATGACCGACGACCGCGGCATGTTCCGCCTGTTCGGTCTGCCGCCCGGCGACTACGTCGTGACCGCCTCGCCGCGCATGACCCCCGGCGAAGTGCGCGCGATGACGGACGACGAAGTGCGCGCGACGATGCAGGCGCTGCAGCAGCAACAGGCCGCGCAGGCGGCGCAGAATTCGATAGTGGGCGGCTCTCCCAACCAGGCCGCCATGCCGACGCCCACGCCGAAGCCGGCGCCGGACGTCGAAAAGGTCACCGTCGCGTACGCGCCCGTGTACTACCCGGGCACGACCGTCGCAGCGAGCGCGTCGATGGTGACGGTGGCCGCGGGCGAAGAGCGCCTGGGCGTGGATCTCCCGCTGCGCCTGGTCCGCACGACCACCGTGGAAGGCGTGGTCGCGGTGCCGCAGGGCATCGCGCCGCAGAGCGTGCAGTTGATGATGACGCCGACGTCACAAGGCGGCGGCATTGGGCCCGCGGGCATGGCCGGCATGGAGATGCTCGCGATGCAGCGCGTGATGCCGGGCCCGGACGGCAAGTTCACCTACACGGCTGTTGCGCCAGGCCAGTACACGATCTCAGCGCGCGCGACGCGGTCGCCCGGCGGACAGCCCCCGCCGCCGCCCGGCGCGCCGGCGCAGGCGATGACGATGGCGTTCTCCGCGCGAGTCGTGACCGCGGGCGGCGCCACCGACGACATCGTCGGGCTCCCCGGCGCGATTGGCGGCGGCGATCCCAATGTCACGCAGTACTGGGCGCAGGCCGAGGTGTCGGTGGACGGGTCGCCGGTCGCCGGCGTGACGCTGGCGCTGCAGCCCGGCATGACCATCACCGGGAAGGTTGAATTCCGCGCCGCGGGGGCGAGGCCCGGCGGCGACTTCACCAAGGTGTTCCTCAACGTGTCGCCGGTCTCGACGGGCGGCATGCGCGTCACCCTCGGCTCGCCCACCACGGTGGTGGACAACCAGGGCCAGTTCACGATTGCCGGCGTGACGCCGGGCCGCTACCGCATCAGCGGCAGCGCGCCGTCCGCGCCGATGCCCGGGTCGGCGCAGCCAGCGCCCTGGCGGCTGGCATCAGCCATCGTGAAGGGCCGCGACATTCTCGACTTCCCGCTCGACGTTGCGCCGGGCGATGAAATCACCGGCGCCCTCGTGACGTTCACGGACGCGACGCAGGAAATCAACGGCAGCCTGCAGGACGCCTCCGGCCGCCCCGCGCCCGACTACACGATCGTGGTGTTCGCGGCCGACAACCGGTTCTGGACGCCGCAATCGCGCCGGATCCGGACCGTCCGGCCGGCCACGGACGGCAAGTTCAGCGTCACGGGCCTGCCCCCTGGCGCGTACCGGATGGCCGCCGTCGTCGACCTCGCGCCCGGGGACACCAACGATCCGGCGTTCCTGGAGCAACTGGTGCCGGCGTCGTTCGCGATCACGCTCGGCGTGGGCGAGAAGAAGACGCAGGACCTGAAGATCGCCGGGGGCCTATAATTAGCGTCCGTGCCTGATCCCATCGTCGTCCCGCGCGAAGCGCATCCCATTTCGCGCCGTGATATCGATCCAGACGCGCTGCGGGTGCTCTACCGCCTGCAGCAGAGCGATTACGTGGCGTACCTGGTGGGCGGCAGCGTCCGGGACCTGCTGCTCGGACGCCGGCCGAAGGACTTCGACATCGGCACGGATGCGCACCCGCACCAGATCAAGAAGCTGTTCCGGAACTGCTGGATCATCGGCCGCCGCTTCCGGCTCGCGCACATCAAGTTCGGCCTGAAGACGATCGAGGTGGCGACGTTCCGCAAGAACGTCGCTGACCTCCCTGCCGGACCGCCGGAGGCGCCGATTCCGGGAGCGGTCGAACCAGAAGCGGTGGTTGTCGCACGCGCGGCGCCTGCTCACATTCCGGATCCGTCCCCCATCGCGGCGTCGTCAACCGAGGGCTGGTCCGCTGGACCTGCGTCAGCCCGGACGCTGGCCGCGCTGGCGGCGAAGCGAGCGGATTTCTCCGCCGACGTGTCCGCCGTCCCCGCGAGAGCCGCGAGAACCGCGGACGTGTCCGCCGGCCTGTCCGCCGTAGCGGCGAACGCCGCGGAGGAGGAAGCCGCGCCAGCGGCGAAGGCGGACGCGCTCATCGTTCATCGCGACAACACGTTCGGCACGACCGAGGAGGACGCGTTCCGGCGCGATTTCACGGTCAACGCGCTGTTCTACGATGTGGCGACGCGATCGATCATCGACTACGTCGGCGGCCTGAGCGATCTCGAGCTGCGCGTCATCCGATCGATTGGCGATCCGAAGGTGCGGTTCGTCGAGGATCCCGTGCGCATGCTGCGCGCGGCGGTGCTGGGCGCGCGGCTCGGATTCGATCTCGATGTCCTGGTCGTCGAAGCGATCGCGGAGCAGCGCCACCTGATCACCAAGGCGTCGCCGGCGCGGCTGCTCGAGGAGTACTTCAAGATTCTGCGATCGGGATCGGCCGAAGCGAGCTTCCGGGCGCTCGCGCGCGTGCGGCTGCTCGAATTGATGACGCCGGAGCTGAAATCGCCGCCCGAAGCGCTGTGGGATTCGCTGGCGCGGCTCGATCGCTATCGGCAGAAGTTTCCGTCCCCGCCGCCCGAGCTGACGACCCCGGTGCTGATGGGCGCGCTGTTGCACCCGATCGGCGCGCTCAACCGCCGGATGCCGGATCGAGGCGTGGGCGGCACCGAGGAGCATCCGGAGCGCGTCAACTTCGGCGCGCTGCCCGTCGCGCGCAAGGATCTGGATCGCCTGCGCCAGATCCTGCAGACCGTGCCGCGGCTGCTCGATCCGATGCTGCCGCCGCGGGTCGCGCGCGGCCTGCCGAACCGGCCCAGCTTTGCCGACACCGTCACGTGGCTCGACGTGTTTGGCGATGACCCGGCGGTGGTCGAGCCGTGGAAGGAACTGCGGGCCGCCAATCCGCCCCGACCGCATGTCCGCGGCCCCGCGCACGGCCGCGGCCCTCACCGGCCCGCCCACGGCCAACGCGCACGGCCCGCACGGCCAACCGCACGGAGAACACGGGCACGCGCAGGGGCACGGTCATGCCGCCGATGGCAACCGGCCGGCTGGTGCAGGCGCAGACGGCCAACCGAAACGAAGACGGCGCCGGAGACGGCGACGCGGCGGGGGACGCGGACCCGCTGGGCCGCAGTAGCCGGCGGGCTTCAGCCCGCCGGACGATCGGGGTTCTCGGCGGGCTGAAGCCCGCCGACTACTGCCGCACGCTATCCGTGCCTTCTCTCGAACTCCTTCATGAACGCCGACCAGGTCCACGATGCCCTGCTCCGGGAACGCGTTGTAGATTGACGCGCGGAGGCCGCCGACCGAGCGGTGGCCTTTCAGGCCGTCGAAGCCGGCCGCGGTGGATTCCTTCACGAACAGCTTCTCCAGATCTTCCGTCGGCAGCCGGAACGTGACGTTCATCCGCGATCGGAACGCCTTCGCCGCGTGCGGGCGCCAGAACGGCGTGCGGTCCAGTTCGGCGTAGAGCAGCCCGGCCTTGCGCTCGTTGACGACCTGGATCTCCTCGAGCCCGCCGTTCGCCTTGAGCCACTTCAGCACGAGCCGCAGGATGTAGATGCCGAACACGGGCGGCGTGTTGTACAGCGAGCCGTTCTCCGCATGCGTCTTGTAATTCAGCATCGTCGGCAGCGTGTCCGCCGATCGCGCGAGCAGGTCCTCGCGGACGATGACGACCGTGAGGCCGGAGGGGCCGAGGTTCTTCTGCGCGCCCGCGTAGATCAGGCCGTACTTGGAGATGTCGATCGGCCGCGAGTACATGTCGGACGACATGTCGCAGACGAGCGGCGCGCCGCCGGCGTCGGGCACGGACGTCCATTCGGTGCCATGCAGCGTGTTGTTCGACGTCATGTGCACGTAGGCCGCGCCCGGCGTCAGGCGGAGATCGGCCTGCGCGGGAATGTCCTTGAAGTTGCCGGCCTCGGTGGTGGCGGCCACGTTCGTGGCGCCGACCTTCTTGGCCTCTTTCAGCGCCTTCTTCGCCCAGTCGCCGGTGATGATGTAGTCGGCCGTCGCGCCCGGCGTGAGCAGGTTCATCGGCACCATCGAGAACTGCAGGCTGGCGCCGCCCTGCAGGAACAGCACCTTGTAGTTGGCCGGAATGCCGGCGAGCGATCGCATGTCGGCTTCCGCGCCCTGGATGATCTCGTCGAAGGGTTTGGACCGATGGCTGATCTCGAGCACGGACATCCCGACACCCGGCAGCGCCACCAAATCCCGCTGCGCTTCCTCGAGCACCGGCACCGGCAGCACCGCCGGCCCGGCCGAGAAGTTGTAGATGCGTTGAACGGACATGTGAGCCTCGTTGAAACTAACAAAATGTAGGCCGGGCCTTCAGGCCCGGCAGCAATGGCGGGGCTGAAGCCCCGCCCTACAGCAGCCCGCCGCCTACTGCTGTCAACTTTACTCCGGACTCTGGACGATGGACCCTGGACCCGGGACTAGACGAGGTGCACCAGGAGTCCGTCCCTGAGCTTGGGCTCGAACCACGTCGATTTAGGCGGCATGATGCCGCCGGTGTCGGCGATGGTCATCAAGTCGTCCATGCTGACCGGCGCCAGCGAAAACGCCACCGCGGCTTTGCCGGACGTGACGAGGCGCTCGAGTTCGGCCGTGCCGCGGATGCCGCCGACGAAGTCGATGCGCTTGTCGGTGCGCGGGTCACCGACCTGCAGCAAGGGGTGGAGCACGTGCTGCTGCAGCATTTCGACGTCGAGCGTCTCGCTGCGCGCCGCGCCGGCTGGCGGCGCGGGCAGCACCACCGTGTGCCAGTGTCCCGCCAGGAACATGGAGACGCGGCCGGGTCCGTCGGGTACCGGCGGACCGTGCGTGACCATCAGTTCGCTGCCGCGCATGGCGGCGATCAACTCGTCGGGCGTGTGACCGGCCAGGTCCTTCACCGTGCGGTTGTAGGACAGGATTTGCACCTGGTCATCGGGGAACGCGACCGCGATGAACTGCGGCGCGCGCGAGCGTGCGGCGCTGGCGGCGCGATGATGTCCGTCGGCGATGTAGAGCGCCGGCAGCGCGCCGAATCCGCGCACCAGCGCGTCCGCGTCGGCGCCCGTCACGCGCCACACTTCGTGGCCGACGCCGTCCGGTGCGGTGAACGCGTAGAGCGGCGTGCCGCCGACACTGCGCTCGACGACCGCGTCGATCGACGCCGCGGCGCGATACGTCAGGAACACGACGCCCGTCTGCGCGCCCACTTCGGTGATGTGCCGCGTGCGGTCGTCTTCCTTGTCCTTGCGCGTCTTCTCGTGCTTCTTGATCAGCCCGCGCTCGTATTCGTCCACCGAGAAACAGTCCAGCCACGCCCGTCTGTTCGTGCGCGCCCATGCGCAGCCGGTAGATGTAGAGCGACGGTTCGGCGTCCTGCAGCATCGGCGCCGCGCGCCGGAGCTCCGCCAGGTTGCGCACGGCCGTCGCGTACACGCGGTCGTCGTACGGCGGCGTGTCGGGCGGCAGGTCGACTTCCGATCGCGTGACGCGCAGGAAGCTCAGCGGCTCGCCGGCGACCAGCGCGCGCGCTTCGTCGGCATTGACGACGTCGTAGGGAACGGAGGCGACGCGCGCGACAACCTCAGGCGCGGGCCGCAATGCCCGGAATGGGAGCAGCAATGACATGGGACGTTACCTGCGGGATGAGGCGGGCGCGGCGGCTACGGCTGCGGACGCGGACGACGCGGCCGGCTGATGAGCGGCTCCGGCGGATGCCGCCGGCGCCGCGAGCAGCGACGACAGTTGCCCGAGCGACTCGTCGCGTACTTTCGTGAACCCGGGCAGCCGGCCGGCGGCGATCGGCTCGCCCTTCGGCATGCGCTTCAGCTCCGCGATCGGGTCGACGTACTTGCCGTTCTTGACGATCCGGTAATCCAGGTGCGGGCCCGTGGACGCGCCGCTGGTGCCGACGCGGCCGATGAAGTCGCCCTGCGCGACGCGCGCGCCCACGCGCAGGCCCGGCGCGAATGACGACAGATGCAGGTAGGCGGTCTGATAGCCGCCGCCGTGGCGCACACGCACCATGCGGCCCGCGTCGCCTTCGTTGCCGACGAAATCCACGACGCCGTTCGCGACCACGTTCACCGCCGTGCCGTACGCCGCGCCGAAGTCCACGCCCTGATGCGCGCGGTACACGCCGTACACCGGATGGAGACGACTGTTGGAGAATCGTGACGTGACGCGCGGATCGAATGGCAGCGGCGACTTCAGGAACTGCCGCTTCAGCGACCGGCCTTCATCGTCGTAATACGCCGGGTGCCCGTCGGTGTCGGGGAACAGGACCGCGTGAATGCGCCGGCCGCCGTTCACGAGCAGCGCCGCCTTCACTTCACCGTACCCCGCGAACTCGCCCTGGCGGATCGCGCGCTCGAACAGCACCTCGATCCGGTCGCCGGGCTGCAGGTCCGAGTTGAAGTCCACCTCGCCGCCGTAGATGTTCGCCAGTTCGAGCGCGAGCTGGACGTTTTCGCCGAGCTTGTCGAGCACGCCGACCAGCGAGTCGCCCTTGCCGATCTCGACCGTGAGCGCCTCGACCCGGTATTCCTTCGGGATCGTGATGACCTCGGCCGTGAACGCGGCCGTGCCCGGCTCGGCACGCACGCGGAGCAAGCGGTCCGGATCGATCTGGTACCGGAACTCGCGGAAGAGGCCGTCGAGCGTGGTCGTGATGCGGTACGCCTGATTCGCGCGCAGGTCTTTCGGGTTGAAGACGCCCTTGACCGCCTCCAGCAAGGACCCGGTCGTGTCGGGCGGCAGATTCTGCCGCTTCAGCAGCAATTCGAGCGTCGCGTTCGGCGGGACCCTGGCGTCGAACGACTGCCCTTCGACGGGCAGGGGAATGTCGCGGTTGGGGGCGTCCGCGGATGAGCCGGACGACCGCGCGCAGGACCCCGCCAGGAGTCCCGTCGCGCAGATCGCCGCGGCGAGCAGACGCCGGTAGATCACTTACCCCCGCTCGAGGGCGGGACCATTCCGTTCAGGCGGAGATAGGTCACCAGGTTGCCGTAGTGTTCGTTGATGTGGCTCGTGTTGTAGATCAGCGCGCCGATCTTCGTGCGCGTGCCGCGACCGCCGGCCGACTCCATCATGGTCGTCTGGTTGAGCGTGGCGAACGCCTTCTGGCACAGCGCGATTGAGTCGTCCAGGGCCTTCTGCAAGTCCGCCTTGGCCATCTTATCGGCCGCCCAATTGGGCGCTGCACCCGTGTCCATGCGCGGCGGCGCGGGCGTGACGCCGGCCATGGCCGCGCAGGCGCCGTTGTTGTCGTCCGTGACGTGCGCAAACAGCCGCGCGAAGCTCCTCACGTCCGGCGTGGCCTGATAGGTCAGTTTGTCGGCCGGGACCATGATCAGCGACCGGGAGATGTACCCGGCGACGTTGTTGTACATCGTGTTGACTTCGGCCGCAGTGGAGGTCGGCAGCTGGGCCGCCGGCGCCTGCGCCGGGACCGTCGACTGCATCCCGCCACCGGTCTGCCCGGCCAGAACGCTGACGCCCAACATCGCAAATCCCGCGAGGTAAACGGTGACTTTTCTCATAAGAGGCTCCCTGACGAGTGGACGATAGATTACCACTAGAAGACGCCATGCACGCAGTAGGCGGCGGACTTAAGGCCGCCGTACACCCCGGCGGGCTGAAGCCCGCCGGCTACTGCGTACCCAGGAAACCGGCTCTATTGTCCCCGCAACCCGGCTCTCCAAGGAGACACGATGAAACGGCAACATTTAGCAGGTCTGGGACTCGCGGCGATTCTGTCCGTGGCCGCATTTGGGCTGCCGCTGCGAGCGGCCGATGAGGCGATCGACTACGAAGGACTCAATCGCATTCGCGCGATGGGCATGAATGTGAACACGTCGCAGGTGATGGACGTGTCGAGCTGGCTGACGGACGTCTACGGTCCGCGGCTGGCCGGCTCCACCAACATCCAGAAGGCCGGCGAATGGGCCGTGGCGACGATGAAGGCCTGGGGCCTGGAGAACGTCGCGCTGGAGCCGTTCCCGGCCGACGCGACCGGCAACAACAACGGCTTCCCGCGCGGCTGGTCGAACGACAAGTTCTATCTGGCCGCCGTCTCGCCGCAGGCGTTCCCGATTCCCGGCACGCCGTCGGCGTGGACGCCGGGCACCAGCGGCCTCGTCAAGGGCGAGGTCGTGATGGTGACCGAGACCACCGAACAGGATCTGAAAGCCAAATACGCGGGCGGCAAGCTCAAGGGCAAGTGGGTGATCACGAGCCCGGCGCCCGACGTGGCCGCGTACTTCACCGCACCGGGGAAACGGTACTCGGCGTGAAGATCTCGACAAGCTGGACAGCCCGGATCCGCCGGCGGAACTCGGCGCCGCGCGCGGGGCCGCACCGGCCGCGGGTCGAGGCGGCGCACCGGCGGTCGCGCCGGCTCCCCCGCCGATGGTCCCGGGCGCGCGCGTGGGCGCGATGCCCGCGCCGGCCGCGCCACCCGCAGCAGCCGGCGGACGCGCAGGCGCACCACCCGCGGCAGGCGCACCACCTGCGGCGGGCGCACCGGGCGGCGGTCGCGGCGCAGCGGGCGGCGCACCGGCGTTCAATCGCAACGCGTTCTTCCTCGCCGAAGGCGTGCTCGGCACGTTCTCGACCGCGCCGCGCGGCCACGGCATCTATACGATCGGCGGCGGCTCGCGCACGGCCGATCCGGCGACGCTGCTGCCGGCGATCTCCATCGCGGCGGAACAGTACGGCCGCATCGCCCGCATGATCGAGAAGGGCGTGCCCGTGGTCATCGAAGGCGACATCAAGAACACCTACACGCCCGCCCCGGTGATGTTCAACGTCGTGGGCGAAATCCGCGGCACCGACAAGGCCGACGAGGTCGTGATGCTCGGCGGGCACTTCGACTCGTGGCACGCGTCGACGGGCGCGACGGACAACGCGGCCGGCTCGGCGGCGATGATGGAAGCGATGCGCATCCTCAAGCAGTCGGGCGTCAAGCTGCGCCGCACCGTGCGCATCGGCCTCTGGAACGCGGAAGAGCAAGGGCTGATCGGATCGCGCGTGTACGTGCAGCAGCACTACGGCTCGGCTGGCGGCGGACGCGGCGGCGGTGCCGGCGCGGCGGCCGGCGGCGCGCCACCGGCGGCGCCCGCGGCGCCGGCCTACACGCCCGAGCACGCGAAGTTCGCGGGCTACTTCAACATCGACAACGGCACCGGCGCGATCCGCGGCATCTACCTGCAGGGCAATCAGGCGGTGGCGCCGATCTTCCGCCAGTGGATCGAACCGTTCCGCAACATCGGGATGACGACCATCACGGTCGCCAACACGGGCGGCACCGATCACCAGTCATTCGACGGCGTCGGACTGCCGGGCTTCCAGTTCATCCAGGACGAGGTGGAGTACAACTCGATGACGCACCACACGAACCTGGACAGCTACGAGCGCCTGCAGCCCGAAGACATGCGCCGCAACGCGACGATCGCCGCCAGCTTCGCCTTCCTCGCCGCCAACCGCGAGGAGAAACTCCCCCGCAAGCCGCCAGCGCCGGCGGGCGGCGGACGCGGCAGAGGCGGGAACTAGTAAACGAACGGGAACGAACGGGAACGATCGGGAACGACGAGAACGGTCGGGAACGAGCGGGAACGAACGGGAACTGACGGCGTGCACGCAGCCTCTTCAGTTCCCGTCGTTCCCGTCGTTCCCGTCGTTCCCGTCGTTCCCGTTCGTTCCCGCTCGTTCCCGTCGTTCCCGTTCGTTCCCGTCGTTCCCGTTCGTTCCCGTCGTTCACTTCGTTCGCTTTCCCGCCGTCCTTCGGGACGCGACGAACACGGCGCAGAGTTCGTCGGCTTCGCGGCGCAGTCGCTGAACCTGTGCCAGTGGCCCATAGCGGCGCGCTTCCAGGAAGTCCAGCCAGAGTTCACACTCGTCCGCCTCCTCGATGACAACCGACAGGCGCGCCACGAACTCACGCCGCGAGCGGCCGCGGGATGCTGCGCGATGGTTGGCCGCCACGCCCGTCCCCGCGCGCAACAATTGGGGCCGCACCAGCCGGCCAAAATCATCATGCCCAAGCTGCAGGCAGAGGTCGATCACGTCCAGTCCGAATTGCCGAGTCCTCGCTCGAAGCTCATCACCAATCATGCCGCCCGTTTACGCAAGATCCAAGCCCAGTTCGCGCCTTCGCTCTTCGAGCTTCGGCGCGCAAGCCCGCCGTTCCCGTCGTTCCCCAGTTCCCGTTCGTTCCCGTTCGTTCCCGTCGTTCCCGTTCGTTCCCGTCGTTCCCGTCGTTCCCGCTCGTTCCCGCTCGTTCCCTGATATGCTCGATCGAGATCAAACTGGAGGCTTTCTTGTCGAGAAGCAAGTGGTTCGTCGCCGCGATCGCGATCGCGGGTGTGCTCGTCACGAGTGGCCAGGCGTGGGCGCAGACGGCGAAGCCGACGGCGCCGCCGGCCGTGAAAACCGCCGACAATTCGCCCGAAGATCCGGCGATGAACCTGTCGTTCGGCTACCAGTACCTCTACGACGGCAGCTGGAGTGAGCACCTGCTCTATGGATTCGTCGGCTCGTTCACCCGCCGCATCACGCCGATCATCTCCATCGTCGGCGAGGCCGGGGGCAGCCACGGCGAATACCGGCCTCGGGCTTCACCATTCAGCGCTACGCGTTTCTCGGCGGCATCCGGCTGCACGCCGGCGAGGGCGAGGTGCGCCCGTTCTTTCAGGCGCTGGCCGGCTACTCACGCCAGGGCGGCGATGTGGGCATCGCCAACGGCATTGCGATTCAGCCGGGCGGCGGCGTGGATTTGATCATGAGCGACAAGATCACACTCCGCGCGCAGGGCGACTACCGCTTCATCCGCGAAGACGGCCAGAACTACTCGCAGTACCGACTGAGCGGGGGAATTGTTCTGTACCTCGGGAAGAAGAAGACCCCTTAGCGACGAGAACGATCGCGAACGACGGGAACGATCACGGGAACGACGAGAACGATCGGGAACTGGGGAACTGGGGAACGAGCGGGAACTGAAGGGCTTCGTTCACGCAGTTTCCGCATCGTTCTCGTCGTTCCCGTCGTTCCCGTCGTTCCCGTCGTTCCCGTCGTTTATTCAGTTTCCGCCGCGTCCGCGCCCTTGCCGCGCGGCGGGTGACATTTCCACCAACCTTCGCAGTTCCTTGATCGGCTCGGCGCTGTCGTCGACTTGCAGGCGCAGGACGACGTCGTTGTGCAGCCACACGCCGGCGTCCTTCTTGACGACGATGAGCGCGGCGGATTGCTGGCCGCGGGTGTCGCCGCCGGCGGCGAGGCCGCCTTCGAGTGCGGCGACGAGCCGCAGCGAGATGTGATTGCGGCGGCCGTTCGCGGCGAGCTCAGACGACTCGAATCCTTCGACCATCTTCGCGACCACGTCCGGCCCCGCCAGGATGTTGCCTTGCGCGGTGCAGTGTTTGCCCTGCTTGTCGCCGGCCCACGTGGTGGCTCCGGGTCCGGTGTAGGCGGCGAACTCGCCTTTCGCGTTCATCACGGCGAACTGGCGTCCGGCTTTCGGCCACGGACGGCCGTTCAGGCCCTTGTCGGGATCCGCGTCAAGGATCTTCTTGATGATGTCCTGCGGCGCGAGGTTCTGTCTGCAGCAGCGCGAGGCCCTGCGGGCCGTAGCTCACGTCGACGATCGCCTGCGTGGCGACGGCGCCCACGCCGGCCTCGGCCCACAGCACGCCGTTGCCGACCGAAAAGACTTTCGACTGCACGGCCGCGCCGATCTCGCCCGTCTCGGGATCGAATCCGAGAATGGAGAACGTGCCCGGCGGATCGTACGGGCCGTTGGCGACGCGGTCCTGGGCGGACGGCGCCAGCGGCCACACGAAGGCGACGAGCAGCACCATCCACAGACCCATTCGCACACGCATAAGACCTCCGAACCGCTCACCGGCGCGGTGAGGGACGAGTGATGAAGTTGACGATCGCCGCGATCCACGCGTCGTGGGTGTCCTCGAGATGCGCCGCATGATCGGCGCCCGGCAGGACGACCATCTGTTTGTCTCGCGACGCGATCTTCGCGAACATCTTACCGGCATCCACAGCCGGCACGCCCGAATCGTTCGATCCGAACAGCACCAGGGCCGGCGTCGTCAGCTTCGCCGGGATCGAACGCGTTGAACTCCGCGTCGGCCTTGACGTCCACCAGCATCGGATCGGCCTTGAGCGCCTGGTCCACGAAGGCCGTGATGACCGCGCGTGGCGTGACGTCCGGCGACACGAAGTCGCTGGCCGCCGATGCGGCATCGTTCTTCAGTTTCGCGGGTTTGTCGCCGGCGTCGACGTCGATGAACTTCAGATCCGGATCGAAGGCGAACCCGAACAGCACGACGTTCGAGACGCGCGAGGGCGCCGACTGGGCTGCCATGCCGGCCATGATCGCGCCGCGCGACCAGCCGACCACGGTGGGCTTCGGCAGCGTCGGATGCTGGGCGGCGACCCACGCGAGCACGTTGACCACATCGGCGGCGCTGCGCTTCGGCGTGAGCCAGCCGGTGCTGTCGCGCGGGGTCTCGCCGTAGCCGCGCAGGTCCACGGCGTAGGCGGCGAATCCCTGCGACGAGAACGACGTCATCACGGATCGCTGGAGGCCCGGCACCTGGAGATCGAAGTCCGGCCGGCTGCTCCACGTCCGGCCGTGGACGAGCACAATCGCGCCAACCGGCGCCGCCGGCCGCCGCGCCCACACCGCCATCGGATGACCGTCGGAGGTGACGGTGAAACGTTCAAGAGGGCGAGGGGAAGGGGCCGGTCGCTGCGCCGCCGCAGAAACCAGAGCGGCGGCGACGACGAGCGCAACGACGAGAACGATCGGGAACGACGGGAACGAACGGGAACGAACGGGAACGACGGGAACGAACGGGAACGACGGGAACTGGGGAACTGGAGAACGACGAGAACTTGGGAACGACCGGGACTGAAGGGCTTCGTTCACCAATTCACCAGTTCTCCAGTTCCCGTCGTTCTCGTTCGTTCCCGTCGTTCTCGTCGTTCCCGTCGTTCCGTCGTTCTCGTTAGGGTTTACTTCAGTGTGAAGTTGACCGTCACCACCATGAGCACCGAGACCGGCTCGCCGTCGATCAGCGTCGGTTCGTACTTCCACTGCTTCACGGCTTCGACGGCGGCCATTTCGAGCAGCGCCACGGACCTCAGCACTTTGACGTCCGACACGGCACCGTCCGTGCCAATTGTCGTTTCAATGATGACCATGCCCTGGACGCCGGCCTGTCTGGCCTCGTCTGGATAGACGGGCGCGACGTCCTTGATCTTCTTCGGTTCCTTGACTGCGCCGCCCACGCGAACCGGCGGCTTCTGCTGAGCAGACGTGGACGTCGCCACGGCCCTGGCTGCGGATACGGCCGCGGTCATGGATGCGGCCGCTTGCGCCGGCTCGGGCGTTGACGCCTGCGCGGCCCCCTTCAGCGTGAAGCTGACCGTCACCACCATGAGCACCGGAACCGGCTCGCCGTCGAGCAGGGTCGGCTCGTACTTCCATTGCTTCACGGCTTCGACGGCGGCGGACTCGAGCAGCGGCACGGGCCGCAGCACTTTCGTGTCCACGACTGAGCCGTCCCTATCGATGGTCGCTTCAATCAGGACCATCCCCTGGAGTCTTGCCTGTCGAGCCAAGTCCGGATAGACGGGCGCGACGTCCTTGATCTTCACCGGCGCCTTGACCGTGCCACCGACGCGAACCGGCGGCTTCTGCCCCGCCAACGCCGCCACCGGCGCCGCCACCGCCGCCATCGCCACCACGGCCACCATCATTCGGATGATTTGCGACACAGACATAGGACCCCCTTGTGGACTGAGATATTAGACACCGGGGGGAGGGAATTGGATAACGACGGGAACGATGGGACGGGAACGAACGGGAACTGGGGGAAACGACGGGAACTGGGGAACTGGGGAACTGAAGGGCTTCGCGCACGCGTGCCCCAGTTCCCGTTCGTTCCCGCCTTCGCTCGCTCGCAGCTTCGGCGGGCAAGCCCGTCGTTACCGCGCTTTTCCCCCAAACATGCTCCCCAGCACGCCGCGAAGGATTTGCCGGCCCATCCCCGATCCCACCGATCGCGCGGCGCTTTTGGCGGCGGATTCCAGCAGGCCTTCGCGCTTGCCGCCGCGCGGGCCGACCGTGCCGAACAGCAGGTCGGACAGCGCGCTGCCTGGAGCCGGCCCAGGTTTGCTCTGCGGACCAGACGACGTTCGTCCTAGGCCACCGGACGACGTGGGCGCGGGCGCGGACGGCGCGGACGGCTCGGCGCCTTCATGCCGCTCGGCCGCTCGCGCCTGCAGTTTCTCGTAGGCGGACTCGCGATCGACGGCCTGCTCGTAGTGTCCGCGCAGGACCGACGCGTTCGTCAGTCCGGCGCGCTCGTCCGGCGCCAGCGGCCCGATGCGCGACGCCGGCGGCAGAATCCACGCGCGCTCGACGACCGTCGGCGCGCCTTTCGCGTCCAGGAACGACACCAGCGCCTCGCCGACAGCCAACTCCGTGATGACCTGCTCCGTCTTGATCTTCGGATTCTGCCGCAGCGTCTCCGCCGCCGTGCGCACGGCTTTCTGATCGCGCGGCGTGAACGCGCGCAGCGCATGTTGCACGCGATTGCCCAGCTGCCCGAGCACCGTCTCGGGAATGTCGAGCGGGTTCTGCGTCACGAAATAGACCCCGACGCCCTTCGATCGAATCAGGCGCACGACCTGCTCGATCTTCTCCACCAGCGCATCCGGCGCGTCGTCAAACAGCAGATGCGCCTCGTCGAAGAAGAACACCAGCTTCGGCTTCGGCGGATCGCCCACTTCCGGGAGGCGCTCGTACAGTTCCGAGAGCATCCAGAGCAGGAACGTCGCGTAGAGTTTCGGCGAGTTGAGCAACTTGTCGGCGGTCAGGATGTTGATCACGCCGCGGCCGTCGGATCCGGTCTGCAGCAGGTCATCGACGTTCAGCATCGGCTCGCCGAAGAACCGGTCGCCGCCCTGTTCGTCGAGTCCGAGCAGGCCGCGCTGAATCGCGCCGATCGATGCCGCGGACACGTTGCCGTAGTCGGTCGTGAACCTGCTCGCGTTTTCGCCGACGAACGACAGCATCGCGCGCAGGTCCTTCAGATCCAGCAGCAACATCCCGGCGTCGTCTGCGATCTTGAAGACGATCGAGAGCACGCCGCGCTGCGTCTCGTTCAGACTCAGCAGCCGGCCGAGCAGGAGCGGGCCCATGTCCGAGATCGTGGCGCGCACCGGATGGCCGGCCGCACCGTAGACGTCCCAGAACTCAATCGGACACCCGCGCCATGCCGGCGCGTCGAGGCCGAGCATCTTCAGCCGCTCCGCCATCTTCGGCGAGAGCGTCCCCGCCGCGGCGATGCCGGCCAGGTCGCCCTTCACGTCAGCCATGAAGACCGGCACGCCGATGCGCGAGAACTGCTCGGCTATCACCTGCAACGTGACCGTCTTCCCCGTCCCGGTCGCGCCAGTGATCAGGCCATGCCGATTGGCGAGGCCGGGCAGCAGCGACAGTTCGGTGCCGGACGTGGATTTGGCGATGGGCAGGGATGTCGGGCATGGGGACATTGTAACGACGGGAACGGACGGAAACGACGGGAACGACGGGAACGAACGGGAACTAAGGGCACGACGTGCACGACAGTTCTGCGTCGTCCCGTCGTTCCCGATCGTTCCCCAGTTCCCGTCGTTCCCGTCGTTCCGTCGTTCCCGTCGTTACAATGTCCCATGTCCATTCGCACCCGGATCTTCGTCCTGGCCATCCTGCCCTTCCTGGCCGTCCTGCCGCTCGTGGCCCAATCCACCTACCCCACCCGCTTTTCTGCCGCCGTCGCCGAGCGGGCGGATGTGAAGCAGGCGTTGGCGTTCGTCGATGAGCGCTTCGACCGCCAGGTGACCGAGTGGATCGGCCTGACGGAGATTCCGGCGCAGTCCACGCACGAGGAGAAGCGCGCGGCGTACGTCAAGACGGAACTCGAGAAGCTCGGCATGACCGTGACGATCGACGGCATCGGCAACGTCATGGCGCGGCGCGCCGGCACCGGCGGCGGCCCGACCGTCGTGTTCGCGGCGCACATGGACACCGTCCACCCGATGGACACCAACCTCAAGGTGGATCGCAAGCCGGACAACACGCTGCACGCGCCGGGCGTGTTCGACAACACCGGCTCGGTCATCAACCTGCTGCAGACCGCACGGGCGATGGACGCGGCCAAAATCAAGACCGACGGCGACATCGTCTTTCTTTTCACCGTCCAGGAGGAACTCGGCCTGAAGGGCATGTATTACTGGGTCGATCACAACCCGAAGGTGGCGGACATGATCGTCGCCATCGACGGCTCGCTCGGCCCGATCAACTACGGCGCGCTGGGCATCTACTGGTCGAAGATGCACTTCACGGCCGAGGGATCGCACACGAACACGTCGCGCGGCAAGCCGAACCCGGCGCGCGCCGCGGCGCAGTGCATCACGGACATCTACACGATTCCCCTGCCCGACCCGAACGCGCCGGTCGGCG
The DNA here is from genome assembly GCA_963751445.1 of uncultured Acidobacteriota bacterium. GTDB lineage: Bacteria > Acidobacteriota > Vicinamibacteria > Vicinamibacterales > SCN-69-37 > DASUGC01. The sequence continues at coordinate 101,591 of CAVVUL010000014.1, forward strand.
CCGTCTACAACGTCGGCGGCATGATGACCGCCGGCAACGTCGTCAATGCGATTCCGCAGGAAGTCACGTTCACCGTCGATCTGCGGACGATCGATCCCGATTTGTTGAAGCAGCTGGACGCGGCGATCGTCGGCCGATGCGAGGCGGCCGCGGCGGCGCAGAAGGTGACGTTCACGCGCGAGTACATCCAGAAGTCAGAAGCCGGCGGGCGGCCGGAGCAACTCGCCGGTCGCCGCGCGCATCCGATCGTGCAGACCGCGGTGGACGTGCTCAAGTACCTGAACGTCAAGATGCCGGCGGGTGGCGAGGCCATCCCGACCGGGTCCACTGACGCCAACGTCGGCGTCGTGCGCGGCATCCCGTCGATCTCCGTCGGCCGCGCGCTCGGCAGCGAGCAGCACACCCTCCAGGAATGGGCCGAATCCACCTCCGCCCGCACGGCGACGAAACAGCTGATTCTGTTGGCGGTGGCGTTGACGCAGAAGTAGGCACGCCGACTTCGCTGATCCGGCGGGCTAAAGCCCGCCGGCTACTGCAGTCCGACGGCGACTTCGACTGCCTGCGGCAGTAGTCGGCGGGCTTCAGCCCGCCGAAATCCGAATGCCACGGGCGGTCCGGCGGGCTAAAGCCCGCCGGCTACTGCAGTCCGACGGCCACTTCGACTGCCTGCGGCAGTAGTCGGCGGGCTTCAGCCCGCCGAAATCCGAATGCCACGGGCGGTCCGGCGGGCTAAAGCCCGCCGGCTACTGCAGTCCGACGGCCACTTCGACTGCCTGCGGCAGTAGTCGGCGGGCTTCAGCCCGCCGAGATCCGAATGCCACGGGCGTCCGGCGGGCTAAAGCCCGCCGGCTACTGCGGCAAACGGACGGTGTGCCGCGGGCGCCAACTCCGTCGCGCCGTGTTTCGCCGCGTAGAGTTCGGCGTCCGCCGCGCGCAGGAGCAGCGTCGGTGAGTCGCCGTCGCGCGGGAACACGGCGTGGCCGCCGCTGACGGACAGCGCCGGCGCGACCGCATCCAGCGTCAGCTTCTCGGACGCGCGCGCGAGCACGGCGTGGCCGCCGGCATCGCTGCTTTCCGGCAGCACCACCGCGAATTCATCGCCGCCGAAGCGCGCGACCACGTCGGTCTCGCGCGTCAATCGCCGCAGCGCCTCGGCGACACGGCAAATGGCGCGGCTGCCGGCCAGGTGCCCGAATCGATCGTTGATCTTCTTGAGACCGTCCATGTCCACCAGCAGCAGCGCAAACGGCCGGCCGGTGCGCCGCGACCGCGCGATCTCGTGCTTCAGCACCTCGAGCAGCCGGCGATAGTTGACCAGGCCGGTCAGCGGATCGGTCGTCGCCAGTTCATGGAGCTGCGCTTCCGCGCGTCTTCGCTCGTCCACCGTGGTCGCAAACGCGATGCCGGCGATCGACATCACGGCGACGTACGCCTGCAGCAGAAAGACAGCCTCGGTCGGCGCGGCATCCGCGAACGGCCCGACGCCGTGCAGCGTGCCCCACACGGCGACCGACGACAGCGTCGCGACGGCAATCGTGACCTCGCGCGGGCCGAAGCGGAACGCGGCCCACAACAGGAACGGCAGGCAAAGAAATTCAAGCGGATACGTCTTCACGTCCGACGGAATGAAACCCGCGAACACGCCCAACGTCACGATGGCGAGCGACACCACGAGCGCGGCGCCCTCCGCGATGACCGGCCATTCCTGGCGCTTCGGCCATCGCGTTTCGGTCGTCAGCATCGTCATCACCCACGGCGCGACGACGAGCGTGCCGGTGACTTGGCCGAGCCAGCCGCTCAGAAACGCCGGCCACCCGCCGCCCGCGAGGCTGCCCCATCGTTCGCCGGCGAGCACGAGCGCGCACGCCGGGATCCCCGACGTCACGAGCACCAGCGCGACGGCGCGAAGCGTGGAGTGAATGCTGCGGAACACATCGCGTCCGCTCGCGAATCGGCTGACGAGCCACGCGCCGGCCACCGCACTCAATGTGTGGCCGACGGCCGTGACCAGTGAAAGCGCCGGATCGCGCGTCAGCCCGAACGACACGGTCAGCGCGGCGGCGAACACCGCGGGCCACGCGCGCACGCCGAACAACACGAGCGCGGCCAGCGCCACGCCGCTCGCGGGCCTGAACGGCGGCGCCATCGTCGCCATGCCCGCCAGACCAAAGCCGGCCTCTGCGAGCAGGACGTATCCGATGAACGTGCCCGCGAGCACGATGGGGTGCGTCGAGAGGCGGGAAGAGTCAGTTGTCTCAGGAGCAGCGGGCGCGGAATCCATCAGCGAACTCCGACGTTGGTCCATTCGCTGATCGGCACGACGCCACGACGGCGGGTCGAGGCCTTCTGCGCCTTCACGGCATACAGCGCGCGGTCGGCGGCGCTGAGCAGCGTCGTGGGCGTGCTGCCGTCCTTCGGATACACCGCGACGCCGGCGCTGCTCGAGAGTTCGGGCTTCACCCGATCCTCGGCCAGCCGCTCCATCACGCGGTCGATCACGATGCGCGCGCCCGGCTCATCCGATCCCGGGAGCACGACGACGAACTCGTCGCCGCCGTAGCGGGCGGCGGTGTCCGTGTCGCGGCAGGAGGCCCTGAGCGTGTCGGCCAGCCGGCACACGGCGCGGCTGCCGATCAGGTGGCCCAGTTCGTCGTTGATTTGTTTCAGGCCGTCCATGTCGAAGAAGACCACGGCAAATGTGCCGTCGGTGCGGTTCGCGCGCGTGATTTCCGCGGCGAGCACCTCGACCAGGCGGCGGTAGTTCGGCAAACCCGTCATCGGATCGGTCACGACCAGCTCGCGCAACTGCGACTCGGCCACCGAGTACTCGGCGGCCAGCGCGGCCAGTGACTGAATCAGGATGGCCATCAGGCTCATGAACGCGACGACCATCGTCATCGACGCCGCCGGGTTGCTGCGCACGAGCGGGCCGTAACCGTGCAGCGTGCCGAAGATGGCCATGCCCATCAGCACGAGCAGACTCAGACTGGCCGCGCGGCGGCCCAGCCGGAACGCCGGCCAGAGCAGAACGACGAAGCAGAGCATCTGGAGCGGATAGTCGCGCAGTTCCAGCGGCACGCCGCAGAACACGACGAGGCCGACGCCGACGACGCTCACGAGCACCGCGGCCCCTTCAATCAGTTGCGCCCTCTTCCAGCGGTCGTTGCGCGCCTGCGCGAACAGCAGGACGAGCGGCGCGGTCAGCAGCGTGCCGGAGAATGAGCCCAGGCTCCAGTTCGTCCAGAGCGCGTCGGCGACACTCAGCGGGGCCAGGCCGAACAGGCTGAGCGTGATCGTAGCGACGGTGGCGCCGCACGTCACCGAGGTCAGCGCCGTCAGGCTGGCGAACCGGGCCGCATTCTTCGGCGTTTGCAGCGCGTGACGTCCGCCGGCGAAGCGATTGACGAGGTACGCGAGGAACAGCCCTTCCGCCGTATTCGCCACCGCGAGAATCGGCGCCGCCGGCACCATGCCCAGGACCGACGCGTAGAGGAACGTGCCGCCGAGCAGAACGACCGGCCACACCCGGTAGCCGAGCACCAGCAGCGCACCCAGGGCGATGCCGGCCGGCGGAAAGAAGGCCGTGGACGCCGGGTGCACGTAACCGAAGTAGAGGCCGATCCTGCCGGCCACCAGGTAGGCGACGGCGATCGAGACCATGACGATCTGATCTCGACCCAGCTGCGTCCGAACCCGACCCAGGAACGACTTCATAACTCCGGCTTACGAATACGCAGGTTCTGTGCCACGCGGACTGCGAGGATTTCGTCAATATTCATGGGACGAATTCGCTGGGCGCTTTCAAAAACGTCAGGGGCGCGGACGGGGGAAATGGGGGGCGATTCTGGTGACGACAGGTGACGACAGGTAACGACAGGTACGACAGGTGACGACAGGTGACGACAGGTGCGAGGTGGCGCGCTGGATCGGGACGCGCGACTTTGTTTGAAGAAGGATGACTGCGTCAGTTCGTTCCTGGTTACCGGTCGTCACCAGTCGTCACCAGTCGTGACCAGTCGTTACCTGTCGTTTACTTGATTTTCCCCGCCGGCTTCCAGAGCAGGATCCACTCGCCTTGCACGCAGAGGCCGACGCCGCCGGTGGCGGCGTAGGGGTCTGGGGTGGCGCATGCGGTCGCGCCGGACTTCGGTTTGCTCACGACGGCACTGCCGGACGCGGAGCTCAGCACCGGCTGCGACGTGGTCGTCGTGGTTGTCGATGCGGTTGCAGTCTTGGTCTCTGTCGTCGCGGACGCGGGCGGCGTGGTGTCAGACGACGTGGCGCCGCCGTTCGCGGTCGCCGCCGCATCGTTGCGCACCCAGGTGCCGTTCACGCAGAGGCCGCCGCCGTCGTTCGCGAACGGATCCGGGCCCGCGCAGCCCATCGAATCCGCGCTGCGAGGCGTGGTGCTGCTGGCAGACGAGCGCGTGGTCTGCGAACTCGACTTGGCGCCGATCGACGTCGATGGCGCGGTCAGCGCGCCCGGCGCGACCGACGCTGAAGAGGATTGACCGGAACCCAGGCCTGCGGTGGGAGGCGGCACGGCCATGATTACTCGGGCGATGGCCGTGGTGGTTCGCGTCATCGTCTCGGCCGTCGTGCCTTGTCCTGTTGAGGTCCCGACCGGCACCGGCGTCGCGGTCGGCGACTCCGTGCGCGGGATGGCGGTGCCACTGAACTGCGCGCCGGACGACGGCACCCGGCTGCCGCCACCACGCGTCGGCGCGTCCGGCGATGGCGTGGGCGCCGGCGTCGGCGTCGGCGTTGGCGACGGAATCGGCGTTGGCGTAGGCGTAGGCGTCGGCGTCGGTGTCGGCGTTGGAATTGGCGTCGGCGTCGGCGTCGGAATCGGAGTAGGCGTCGGTGTCGGCGTGGGTGTAGGTGTAGGTGTCGGTGTTGGCGTCGGCGTTGGCGTCGGTGTCGGCGTCGGTGTCGGCGTTGGCGTCGGTGTCGGCGCGTCGGCCGTCGCGAACACGAAATCGCCAGACGAACTCAGGATGCCGTTCGACCCGACCGACACCGCGCGGAAGTGGTAGGTCGTGCTCGGGCTCAGCCCGGTGAGCATCAGCGCGTGGGACGTTTGCATCCCGCCGTCATACGAGGACCAGTTGTAGGTCGCCGTGGTTCCGAAATCGACGCGGCTGTCGGCGTCACCGGCGGTCATCCACGTGATGATGGCGGAAGACGTGCTGACGTTGCTGACGCCGACGCCGGAGATCGCCGGCGCGAAGTTGTTGACGAACACCGTCGCCGGCTGCGACGTGGCCGTGTTGCCGAATTCATCCAGCGCGACGGCCTGAATCGTGTGAGGGCCGTCGGTCGCCGTGCGCGTGTCGAACGATGCGCGGCACGAGCCCGACGTGATCGGCGAGCCGTAGTCCTGGCCGTCCACCTTGAACTGGAGCGACACGAGGCCTTCGGCATCCGCCGCGGCCACGAACGTGATCGTGCCGGAGACGTTCGAGTTGTCGCCTGGCGCGAGCAGCGACAGGCCGGGAATCATGCTCAGGGCGGACACGGTCGGCGACGTCAGGATCAGGCCAAAGCCGAATCCGAGCACCAGGCCCGCGATGTTCCGAACCGCCGCAACAGAGAAGCGCACGCCCTCCTAAGGGCAAGGGCCATACCAGCGGGGCGACAACAGGCCCGATCCGGACTCCACCGGCTAACTCACTGTCCAGCATGGAGATAGGGGAAACGACGGGAACTGGGGAACGGGGGAACTGGGGAACGGGGGAACTGGGATGATTACCGAAACGGGAGGCGGAAGACGAACTCGGGAACGACGGGAACGGACGAGAACGACGAGAACGACGGGAACGACGGGAACGAACGGGAACGAACGCGAACGACGAGAACCGGTGAACGAACGGGAACTGAAACATAGTGCACCAGTTCCCCAATTCTCCAGTTCTCCAGTTCTCCAGTTCCCGTCGTTCCCGTCATTCCACGCCAATCATCCGTAGCGTCCCGCGCCGCGCGCTCAATCCGTACATCGCGGGTCACGATGGTCATGAGACTCGCCGGCTCACCGAGGAATTCAGCAGTGGCCAGATGAATCGCGTCGAGCGTGCGAATGGGTTCAATCGGAAACGAGCGGCGTGTTCGGGCGAGGACATCGTCGGTGATGGCCACCACCCGGCACCGGCGCTCGAATGTCCGGAGCGCGCGGGTCGCGGACCGCTCCTGTGACGGCGTCAACTGGCCGCTCTTGGCGGCGCGCACAATCACCCGACCGGCTTCGGCAAATGTGAGCGCGGACGTGATGCGCAGCCCATCGGCCCGCAGTGCTTCGATCGCTTCCGCGTCGTGTTCGAGAATCGCGGCGAGCAGCGCGCTGGTTTCGATGTAGCGGACCGGTTCATCCGATGACACCGGTGCGGGAGGCGTCCTACGTGCCATCGCGATCGGCCTCCAGCAGTCTGGCGGCGGTGCCGCGTTCCAGGCGGATGGTCGGCAGACCCGCGAGAGGATCCCCAGACTCGAGCGGCGCCCGAATGACCCCCTCTTGAATCAACGTCGCGATTCGAGACGAGACCGATGCCCTCCCCTGCACCGCGGGCGGACCAAGCTCGGCCACCACGCGCCCGTGCGCCGTCACGGCAATCCGCTCGCCGCGTTCGACGCGCCTCACGAATCGGCTGAGGTTGTTCTTCAGCTCCCGAATGCCAGTGGTGACCATACGGCTATTATAGCTACATGTAGCCACAATGACAATGACCGCCCCCAGTTCCCGCGTTCCCGCAGTTCCCGCCGTTCCCGTTCGTTCCCGTCGTTCCCGTCGTTCCCCAGTTCCCGTCGTTCCCGCCTTCCCTTCGTTCCCGTCGTTCCCGTCGTTTCGCTTATGCTCTCCCCATGATCTACTCCCGTCTCGGTCACACCGGCTTGCAGGTCTCTCGTCTCGCGCTTGGGTGCATGAGTTACGGCGATCCGAAATGGCGGCCGTGGGTGATGGACGAGGCGGCGGCGCGGCCGTTCTTCGTGCGCGCGATCGAAGCCGGGATCAATTTCTTCGACACGGCGGACATGTATTCGATCGGCATGAGCGAGCAGGTCACCGGCCGCCTGCTGCGCGAACTGGCGCGGCGCGACGAAATCGTCGTCGCGACCAAGGTCAACTTCCCGATGGGCCCGGCCGCCGACACGCCTAACATGGCCGGCCTGTCGCGCAAGCACATCCTGCAGGCCTGCGACGCCAGTCTGAAGCGCCTCGGCATCGATGCGATCGATCTCTATCAGATTCACCGCTTCGATCCGCGTGTGCCGATCGAGGAAACGCTCGAGGCGCTGAACGACCTCGTGCGCGCCGGCAAGGTGCGCTACATCGGCGCGAGTACCGGCTGGTCGTGGGTCATGATGCGCGCGCTGTCGGTCTCGGAGCGCCACGGCTGGGCCCGATTCATCTCCATGCAGAATCACTACAACCTCCTCTATCGCGAGGAGGAGCGCGAGATGAATCCGCTGTGTGTTGACCAGGGCGTCGGCCTGATTCCGTGGAGCCCGCTCGGGCGCGGCATGTTGACCCGGCCGTGGCCGGCAGACGGCGGCGTCCGCAGCAACGCCACATCGCGGTCAGTCAGCGACGACTACTCCCCCACGCTGTACGACCACCCCGGCGACCGCCTCGTGGTCGCCGCGGTCGAATCCGTCGCCAAAGCCCGCGGCATCGGCATGGCGGAAGTCGCCCTCGCCTGGCTCCTCTCCCGTCCCGGCGTCGTCGCCCCCATCATCGGCGCGACGAAGATCGCGCACCTCGACGCGGCGGTTCGGGCGTTGGATGTGAAACTGACGGCTGAAGAGAACGCAGCGCTAGAGGCGCCGTATGTGACGCATCCGGTAAGAGGACACTAAGACGACGCGACCGCTGCGAGTCCCGGTTTGCAGCTGACGCTCCCTCCGCCGCGATTTCGAGCATCCCTGGCGTGCCACTTCGATTCGCCCTCGGCACGTCACGTCAACTGCAAACCGGCACCAGCGGTCGCGTCAGCACGAGAGGGCGCAGGCCGGGACTATGCCTCCGGCTTTCGGAGCAGTCGCCGGAGCAAGGCGGCTGTGGGCCCCCAATTGCCGCCCATCGCCGCGGCGGCCAAGCGGGCATAACCGGCGTCAGGCCGAGGACGCAGGCGGAGGACCGGCGGAAGACCGTACCGCATGAGCAGCACGTTGGCCCAAATGCGGGCGGTGCGGCCATTTCCGTTGGCGAACGGATGGACACGGAGCCACGTGGAGTCGACCGTGCGCCACAAGTCGATCACGGCGGCCAAGCCGTCCTCGTCTAGTCCCTGCCCAGGAGGGTATCGCTCGTCGAGAGCAGCCACGGCTGCTTGCAAGGTCCACTGGAACGTCTTGAGTTCTCCGGCGACATTGCCGGGCGAGACGCCTTCGCGAGACCCGACCCACACACGCAGGGTCTCGAGTCCGGCATCACCCCGGAATCGTCCGACGAAATCAGTGTCGGGCACATCGAGACCCGCCATCATGTCGCGGTGCCGGCCCGCGCGCGTCTTCAACGGTCGGAAGGTCTCTACGAACAGCGGCGTCGCGCGCACGGCGCAGAACGTCAATCAGGTTTCGACGCAGGCGCGGACTGCTGGTATCCCAGTCAGCCACGAATCAGTGCCCGCACCAGCCGCTGAGCGGGCCCTGTCGCTGGAGTCGAATCGCCTTCGCGGAGTTTGCCGCCAGAGTCGCCTCAGCCTCGGCGAACTTCGCAATGGCTGATTCGAAGTTCGGATCCGTGTCGCGATAGGCACTGACGCGGCGGAGGGTCTCCTTCAGTTCCGCCTCAACCGCCGCTGTCTGAGATCTGAGATATTGGCCGACGGCCTCATTCACCATTCGATTCGCCGGCACGTGGCGCAGCTGCCCGAGCAAGGCCAACCCTTGCTGGCAGTGGGGACTGAGACGGTAGGTCGTCGCCCTGGCGGCGGCCCTTGGCCGACCAGCCGGTTTGCGAGCGGGGCGCCGACTCGGCGCGGGATGCTTCGCCTTCATGTCGCAATGGTATCAAAATCGTGCAATGACGTCACAATAGACTATTGGCGTATGTGTCGAATAGGCCGCGAGATGAAAAGCTGGGATCGCGCGTACGTCTGCCCCGCCGCGCCAAAGCCCAAAGGGCGAGGCGCAGCTTGTCCGCCGAAGCCCAAAGGGCGAAGGCGGGACACCGAGAAGCTGCCAGTCCGGGTTGGCAGTTGAAGCGACGTACCGAGGCCGAATCGAAGTGGCCCGCCAGAGAGACTCGAAATCGCGGCGCAGGGAGTGAAGCGTGCACGTGCTGGCGCAGCCAGCACGTTAGGCGAAAGGTCGCACGCGAGCGGACGGAGCGCGCGATTTCGCGGGCCATCTTCGTTTGAGGCCGCGGTACGTCACTTCAGCTGCCAACCCGGATTAGCGGATCGTCCGAAAGAGCTCGGCGGGCTAAAGCCCGCCGATGCGTATCCGGGGGCTTAGCGGATTGTCTGGAGTCCTAATGCCGCAGGCGTCGCAGCCCCGAAGCAGTCCGTGCCCGATGTCGCCTGGCTGGGGGTCTTGCGCAGGCTGACATTGTCGAGGCGCGTCCACTGATTGTCATTCGCCGTCGCGGAGTAGATCGAAATCGTCGCGTTCGCCCAGGCCTCGGTCGCGAACGCGCGCATCGTGTAGGTGGAGAGCGCCTGGCCCGGCGCGAGCCAGAACGTGCACGCGGCGAGATCGCTGAAATCCTGATCGTGCACGCAGCACCGTGACGCGCGTGCGCGAGCGCCGCCGTCGCCCAAGTCGAATTGCGCCGTCAAGAATCTCGCCGGCCGCGGTTGTCGCGCCCGTTGATTGGAAGATCACCCCCGCGGGATCCGGCGTGACCGAGGGCCGGTAGAACTCCATCACGCCGTTGTTCAGCTGCGGCACGATCTGGCCGAACAGGTTCCA